>NZ_BAAFZG010000002.1:0-3117310 GCF_054687035.1 Geovibrio sp. ADMFC3 | reverse complement strand
GACAAAAGAAAAACATCTTTTATCTCAACGCCTTTCAGAAATCGGGATGACAGGATTTGAACCTGCGACCACACCCACCCCAAGGGTGTACGCTACCAAGCTGCGCTACATCCCGCTACTCTTCACTGTTGGGGAATCCGTTTATATCAAAGAGAATAAGGTTAGTCAATAGCTTTTCTGTGTTTATGCAAAATTGTTCTGGTAAGAATTAAAACAACTGTCAGCATTGATGTTCCCTTTAAATTATATCCATAACTACATCATAGATGACAAAACTGAACCCTCTATGCGTATTTGTTTTATTTTTCTGTAAACAGTTGAGAGGCTCATCCCTAAATAGTCGGCAGTACATTTGACACTTCCTGTTTTCTTAAGAGTTTTTAAAATGAGTTCCCTCTCCATCTTTTTTATATCGCCAAGCTCAGAACACTTCTTCCTGTTCTGCATTTCAAAGATATCACCCGGCAAATCAGATACATTAACCTCATTTCCCTTTGCAACTGTAACGGCATATGTAATAGCATTTTCAAGCTCACGGACATTGCCTGGCCAGCAATAATCTGTCAGAACTTCTTCTGCTTCCTGACTCAGAGTATACACAGGAAGATTAAATTTCTCGCATGTCACACGAATAAAATGATCTGCAAGAAGCAATATATCATCTGTACGCTGCCTGAGAGGCGGAATCTCAATTTTAATAACAGAAAGTCTGAAATAAATATCCTGCCTGAAGTTATCATTAAACATTTCCGCAGTAAGCGGTTTGTTTGTTGCTGATATTACTCTGAAATTTACAGGAATAACCTTATGTCCGCCAACCCTGACAACCTCTCTCTGCTCCAGAACACGAAGCAAAACAGGCTGGAGTTCGCTCGGCATATCTCCTATCTCATCAAGAAAAAGTGTTCCTCCGTCGGCAAGTTCAATTTTCCCTTTCTTACCGTTCTTTTCTGCTCCGGTGAAAGCGCCTTTTTCGTAACCAAAAAGCTCACTTTCAATGAGATTTCTCGGAATAGACGCACAGTTTATTGCAATAAACGGAGCCTTCGGATTATAAAAATTATGTACCGCACGGGCAAAAACCTCTTTTCCTGTTCCGCTTTCACCTAAGAGAAGAATATTAACAGGTTTTGCGGCAACTATTTTTGCTCTGCTCTTCAGCTTGTCCATAACAGAGCTTTTGGAAATAATATTATCAAATGTGGTATGACATACATGAGGTCTGCAAGTATCAAAAGAACTGTTAACACGAGACATCTTTATTATAGCGCCTTTTGAGTACCTTTCATTTCTGTTGTAAAAAGGTGATATGTCAAATTTCACTTTATCTGACTGATTGTTCAGAATGCCTATTTCCTGATTTTTCACAGCACGTCCGGTATATAGTGCCTGAATAAGCACAGATGGATCATCCAACAGAGACTGAAGTTTTGCCCTTGCTTTTGTACCTTCAATCCGCAGAAGTCTTTTGGCTTCGTTGTTTATATTAATGATATACCCTGCGTTATCAATTGAGATATACCCGTAATCAGAATGCTCAAAAGCCGCTTTCAGGGTTGAGTCCATAATTTTAAGCCTTTTACTTCTTCCAAAAAGTCTGATTTGGCTTGAGAGAGCCTGAGCCAGTGATGTTGTCCACCCCAGAGTATGTTCAAGCATTTCAGATATATTAGCCTTACCTTGACTAAGTATTACGCATCCTATTATATCTCCGTATTCATTGGTCACCGGTGCGGCGGAGGATACATTTTCTTCAAGAGCTGTCATGTAGTTGGCAGGACCAACAATATGCACCGGTCGGTTATATCTCAGAGCGAGGGTATGTGCAGTACAGCCCACATTTTCCTCACTCCATATATCACCTGTAGAGTTTATCGCATAATCCCAGCCTTTTAATTTATTAAAAAACATCGGCAGCGTGAGCATTACACCATTTTCATCACACAGATTCATATCAAATTTAGTGTGATTCAAAATATTTGAGTAGCTTTTGACATAATCGAAAAATAGATTGATGAGGTTTTGCTTCTTATTAAGAAGTGCCTCAAACTTTTCTTTCGGAAGCTGCGGGATTTGGAATTCACGTTCCCAAACAATACCCATGTCTCTCGAACGCTGCCACATAGCCAGAACTTCTTCAGGAAGATATTGTGATGGTTCCGGTAAAATACCTGTCTGGATAAACTGGTGCTTCGCTTCCACAATCTGATTCCAGATATGCGGAGCAGTGCTGAATGAAATTATTGGTGTTTGCAATTTAGCGATCATTATGTATCACCTCAAATAAAAAATACAACAATGAAATCTGTTATTCAGAATAAGCTGCCCACCCTTTTCATTCAATCGATATCTTTTTGTCATTTTTGTCATTTTTGTCATTTTTGGGAAAAAATACCAAAACACTGTTTTTTATAAATAACTGATAAATTGGATATAACAAAAAAAGATACTTTGGCACATGCACTGCTCTTTCAGCAGTACAAAACGCTATAAGGAGAAGCATGTATGCCAAAAGAAAGATTTATTGAATTGATTGCGAAAGCTGCCCTCTTCGGGTTGCTGGTTTTGTTCACCTTTTCTGCTCCGTTAAAGTGTCCGGCTGCAGATAATATTGCAGGCATGTTCAAAGAAGGCAGTGCAAGGGGAGAGCTGATGCTTTACTCTTTTTCTCAAACCTTTGAACAGGAGGGTAACACAGAAAGGTTTTCTGATAAGAATGATAATATCGCCGGTACATTATTTTATTATCAGACAGCCGAATTAAAAGGAATTAGTTTCGGTTTCGGTTACGGTTCTGCTGATAACTTTTACAGTGATGATGACAAGTATGAGGACCGCGCACTCAGACTAGGACACAAAGGGTTAAACAGGTTTGTAGATGCATATATACAGGGAAACTGGTTTGATACTGCAATAAAATACGGTATCCAGCAGTTGTACACCCCCCTTGCAAACCCTGACCCCGGCAGAGTTCTTCCGAAGACATTCAAAGGGCTTACAGTAGTAAACAGAAGCATAAAAGATCTTGAGCTTCATGCATACTACATTACAGAATTTGCGGACTGGGCTGATGATGATTTTAAATCCATATCCCAATACATTAATCCGTCTGCGGATAAAGAAGCGCTCCTTGTGGGCGGGCTCAAATATAATCTGCGCAGCGATGTAGTAAATCTTTTCACCGAAGCCTTCGCCTATAATCTGGATAATTTCTTTAATGCCGGTTACATCAGCGTTAATTTTGAAAAACAGTTTAATGATGTTGTCGCTTCTTTCAAACCTTCGTATGTGAAACAGAAATCAACCGGTGATGAATTCATGGGCTCCATAGACACCTATGAAGCGGGCTTTGAAACAGGAGTAACCTATAAGGGTTTTAATGTAACCGGTTACTATGCCCAGACAGGAGATGATTCTTATGAAACTCCCTGGGGATTCGGCAGAATAATAAAAACAGAGGAGTTTATCTCCGGTCTTATTCCAAATCAAAAAGTTTACGCCATTTCTTCATCTTATGATTTCAGCAGGATTGGTTTAAACGGTCTTTACGGAAAAATCCACTACACAACATTTGATAACGATGGAAATGCAAGCAACGGTGATCAGTTTGAGTATCAGGCAATTTACGACTTCGGAAAAGAATTCAAATCATTGGAAGGACTGAGCCTGAATATCATGTACACAGACATGCGCAATGACGATTCCAGCGATGTCTCCAGACTTCACATACGTCTCAAATACGCCTTTTCAATTTTGTAAACAGGAGAAGAAAAATGGCGGATGAAACTATTTTTAAAAACCTGACAGAGAGGATCGAAGCAGAGCAAGACCTTCATTCAATCATGTACGGGATGCTCAAATTCTGTACTTCAGGGCGCACAACTTCAGAACTGATCGGGCAGATAGGAAAACTCAGCAATGGAGTTTGCGTGCTTCAGGAGCCGGGAACAATCATATCCTGGCTGAAGAATGCAGGCGGCTTGAAATCCGAGTCATCAGAAACAGGTGAAGATATCTGGTTTAGCACTGAAGAAGGAATTCAGGTTGCAGAGCAGCAGGATTCCACTGCCCTTTTGTCTGCGCTGTTCACTAATGATGCAGAGTTTAAAGATCTGTACATCCGCATTCTTGAAATGTGCATAACACCTTCTGCTAAGGACACAATTGAAAGTGTGATCGAACCGGTGACAGGCGATGAACACACGGAAATATTCCCTGCATACTTCATCGGGGCGCTTGAAGATGCAGGCGGACTAGAGTGGAACGGAAAATGGAAAACAACAGACAAAGGTGCTGAATTTCTCAAGTCGCAGATTTAACCAAACAGAGGCTTTGAGAATAAAATCAAGGAGAAAAAAATGAAGCAACTTAAAATGAACCGAAGGGATTTCATTAAAGCTACAGCAGTAACAGGCACGGCTCTGTCCTTCAGCGGATTCGGAAGCGGAATGCTTGTCGAAAAAGCCAATGCACAGGAACAAAGCGGTGTGCAGATCATCACTACATGCTGCCGTAACTGCACGGCTGAGTGCGGTGTTCTGGCGCATGTTAAAGACGGAAGAGTTATAAAGCTTGAGGGTAATCCTGAATTCACACGAAGCGAAGGTGCGCTCTGCGTAAAAGGTCTTTCCGGCATTCAGGCACTGTACAACCCAAACAGAAACAAGTACCCCATGCAGCGTGTCGGAGCAAGAGGCGAAAACAAATGGAAAAGGGTTTCATGGGAAGAAGCTATCGACAAAATAGCCCGCAAACTTATGGAATTCCGGGAAAAATACGGTGCTGAATCAGTGTTTGCCTCAACAGGCGGCGGCGGTAACCCTAATTTCATGAGCCCCGGCAGGTTCTGCAACTCATTTGATACCCCAAACTGGTTTGAACCCGGAGCCGCTCAGTGTTATCTCCCCAGAACCCTTATGTTCATGTTCTGTTACGGAGGAGGAACTTTCTATAACAGTGATACGAGTCTGGGCGACAACAACATACATGAGGCATACGATTACAATAACCTTAAAACAAAAGCCGCTGTTCTCTGGGGTACTGCTCCTTCCTACAGCGGACCTTCACAAGCAGGAAGGGTTCTTGTGGAAAACAGGGCGAGAGGGGTTAAAACTGTTGTAATTGACCCGCGCTTCACACCTGATGCTTCCAAAGCGGATGTATGGCTTCCCATTCGTCCGGGAACAGACGTTGCCCTCGGACTGGCGTGGATACGCTACATTCTCGAAAATAATCTTTATGACTACGACTTCTGCCTTAAATGGACAAATATGCCCTATCTGGTTAATACAAAAACAAAAATGTATCTCAGAGAAAGTGATATCAAGAAAGGCGGCAGAAATGATGTATTTGTTGTCTGGGACAAAAAGACAAAATCTGCCCAGCCTCTTGAATATCCGTGGAATGATTCGTTTGACGTTGCCATAGCAGGAACATACAGCGTTAACGGTTCTGAATGTAAAACCGGATTTCAGATGCTCAAAGAAAGAGCAGAACCGTGGACAATAAAAAAAGCTGCTGAAACCTGCTGGCTCAGGGAAGCGGACATTGTTAAGGCGATAAAAATATATTCAGAGAAGCCTTCATGGCTGTCTCTCGGCGTTGCAACAGATCAGAACCCCAACTCCACACAGATGGCTCATTGTGCAGCCATACTGAATATTATAATGGGGAACATCGAAAAACCCGGCGCAGCTCTCCAGCGCTTTAAAAACGCATGCAGAAGCCCTGTGGGCACAGACCCTCTTATGAATTTCCTTTCTTTTGACCAGCTTAAAAAGCGTCTCGGCGGAACAGAGTTCAAGGGAATGATGCAGTGGTGGACAGGTAACGTTGCCAAGCACCTTAATGCTCTTAAAACCGGCAAACCATACAAACTTAAAGCATGGCTTGAAAGATCCGGAAACAAAATGGGTACTCTCGCAAACACTTATGAATGGTCTAAAGTGGTTCATAATCTTGAACTTATAGTCCATATGTATATGTACCCCACAGGCTTTTCGCCTTATGCGGATTTCCTGCTCCCGACAAATGAATGGCTTGAGACAGACCTTCCTGTGGACTGCTTCAATAAGTTTTTCCCTCGTCAGGCGACAACGCATCTTTATGAGACTGTCAACGAATACGAAATATGGGCATGGATCGTAAAACGCTGCGCAGAACTCGGACATGAACAGTGCAAACGCACCCTTGATCCGAAAGAGACAGCGCCCCAGCACCCCACATTTGTTGACTATCAGGATCAGCTTGACTGGTGGTGCAAATCATATGACATGAAATGGGAAGACCTTAAAAAAGGGTCTGTTGAGAAATTTCCGCTCTCAGAAATGAAGGAATACTACGTTTACAAACAGATAGACCCGAAAACCGGAAAACCTAAAGGCTTTAACACTCTTTCCAAAAAGTGTGAAATATACCTTGAAACCCTTATCACACTCGGCAGAACAGGGGCGCCTTTTGTTAAGACTCCTCTGCCTCCGGCTCCGCACGATTACAATCCCCTGCCCTTCTTCATCGAACCGGAAGAAAGTCCTAACAGACCTGTGGGCAAGGAGTTTCCTCTTGTTATGACAAATGGAAGGCTTCCATTCTGGCATCATATTACGCTCAGAAATATCCCTTATCTCAGAGAGATACAGCCTGTGGCCGACATATGGGTCAACCCTATTGACGCCAGAAAATACGGAATCGAACAGAGCGATTGGGTATGGGTTGAGTCAAAAAGAGGACGAATCAATGCACGGGCTCTTGTCACAGAGGGCATAGCAACCGGTACCGTTTACATGGAAAGGTTCTGGAACCCGGAAAATATAAACGAAAAAACTCACGGCTGGCAGGAGATGAACGTTAACGTTCTCAGCAGGAGTGACGCTCCGTACAACGAAGTGGTAGGGACATACACTCTCAGAGGCTATCAGGTAAAAATATACAAAGCCGAAGGGGCCCCCAAAGGGGTATGGACCAAACCCGAAGACTTTGAACCGTGGATGCCGGAAATATCTAAACCTACTAAAAGAGTCAGCGGAGTTGTGAAATGAAAAAGAAAACAATGTTAATAGACCTTGATCGTTGTATAGGCTGCTTTTCATGTGAAATTGCATGCAAAAACGAAAACAACATAGATCTCGGTGTTCAATGGAACAAGGTCTTCACCATGGGACCCACCGGAGTATTCCCTGACCTTGAAATGTATTTCCTGCCTGCACTTTGCCAGTCATGCGAAAATGCGCCATGCGTTGAAGTGTGCCCCACAGGAGCTTCGTATATTAACGAAGAGGGAGTTATCCTTGTGGACCACAACAAATGTATCGCCTGCATGGCATGCATATCCGCATGCCCCTACAAGGCAAGATCCTTCAACGGAAAGAATCAGGTTATCGAAAAATGTACACTCTGCGATCACCTTAAAGCTCCGGACAAACCTGCCTGCGTTAAAGCATGCTGTGCGAAGGCACGGTTTGTGGGTGATGCGGAAGATCCCCAAAGCGACATTAATAAAAAAATCAGGGAAGTCGGTACAAAAAATATTCACACCCTTCCGGATGCAGGGAATAAGCCCACTGTAAAATATATTCTCAGCGATAAAACTGCTAAATGGCATGACAGAAAATCATGGGTGTTTTTCCCGGAGAAGGACTGATAGCCTGAATACCAAAGTCATACAATAACAAACCGGAGAGCGGAGAATATTCCGCTCTCCACTATTTAATGAGGTTTTATCCATGAGCGAGTTAACAGTTTACTCAAGTATAACGGAAGAAAGGGAAAACATGTATATACTGCTGGCAACTCTTTATAAAACAGAGGTCACGCCGGAGCTTTACGATATGATAAAAAATGTGCGTTTTTCCGAAGAAAAAGAACTCCGGACCGGATATGAAAAGATGCATGATTTTGTTAGCGTTAAACGGCACGATCCTATCACAGATTTAGCAGTGGATTACGCAAGAATATTTCTCGGTGCTGGAGTGGTTGAGACCGAACAAAGCGCATTTCCTTACGAATCTGTATACACAAGCGATAAGCGTTTGATAATGCAGGAAGCCAGAGATGAAGTGCTTTACATTTACCGTAAGCACGGACTTGGAGTTGACGACAAATATAATATTCCTGAAGACCATTTAGCTCTTGAGCTTGAGTTTATGGCTTATTTATGCAGCAGTTTAAAACAAAAAATCGATAAGGATAGCCCCGAAGAGGTTGTTTCTAATCTTGATGAACAAAAATCATTTATAAATAAGCACCTTGTCAACTGGGTTCCTTCATTTTGCAATGACGTTAAAAAAGTTGCAGGCACAGAGTTTTACATCGGGCTTGCAGAATTAACCACTGCTTTTCTCACAATGGATTTGAACATAATTGACGGACTGCTTGTACAGCTTAATCAAAAAGCAAGGATATAATATCATGAATACAAAATGGAATATGGTATTTTTCATGTTTTTGGGGCTCACCGGAGCAGCTTTGCTGCTGTATGCTTCACTTGCTGCCTGTTTTAACAAACGGGACAAGCATAAATATTTTGCACTTTCTGCGGGAATCAGCAGTGCATCTGCATCACTGATCATTTTGCTTGGTTTAAACGAATTCTCGAGAATGCTGAATATTCTGATGAGACCCTATTCCGGCTTAAGCACTGCTTTGCTTATGCAGCTTGCTGCTGCATTTTTCTCGTTTCTGCTCTTTTTCAAAGGCAAAACAAGCTCCGCAGTGAGAAACATTTCAGTAATAGTCAGTCTTGCTGCGGTTTTTTGTTTAGCAAGGAATTACATGATAATAACCAGACCGGCCTTGAATACTTATCTGTTTTCAGCCTTTCTCATTGTTTCCGCCATCTTTGCTGCATGGAATCTAATAAGTATCAACAAAGACCTGACACTTGACGAAGCGCTGACATCCAATGCCGGAGCTGTCATTATCTCTGTCTATGGACTAATCCTGCTGATTTTCAGCTTAAGAGTTGGCTGGCTTGAACCTGAAGACAGAATATTTTCCTTTGCAAAATTAATCTACGGCAGTTATGCGCCCATCTTCTGGATGACGGTGGTGCTGTCATTTGCAGTCCCTTTAGCTATAACTGTCTTTTCGTCAGTGAGAAAAAAAGCTGTGGCATCAGTCATATGCTGTGCATCATTTGCCGCAGGAATCTTTCTGCTCAGTGTGCTTATTAACCAGATGCCCGTTTTAAACGACAGTATCAACAACAGATTCATATTCTGAATACGGGAATAATGCCATGAAGCTTACCAGAAGAACATTTCTGTCAGCAGCGGCGGCTGTTTGTGTGTCTCCTGACAGCCTTTTTGCGGATAACAAGGAGGACACTCTGCTGAGACCTCCGGGAGCATTGTCTGAAAACAGTTTTTTAGCCAGATGCAACCGCTGTCAGAAATGCGTCCAGATATGCCCGACCAATATTATAATCCCGGCATCTTTTGAACACGGGCTCCTTAAGGCAAATACTCCGGTAATTTCTTTTAAAAGAAGTTACTGCAACTCATGCCTCAAATGCTCGGAAATATGCCCCACAGGAGCCCTTCAGCCGGTAACAAAAGAAACTCTTGATATAGGTCTGGCGGTAATAATTGAAAAAGACTGTGTTGCGTGGGACTGGACAGGATGCACAGTGTGCGTTGATAACTGCCCGACAAAAGCAATCTGTCTGGATGAATACAAGCGGCCGGTCATTATACCCGAAAAATGCAACGGATGCGGGATATGCGAGCTTAAATGCCCCTCCATATCGCTGAGGTCATCCATTCTGGGAAAAGGAATAATTGTAAGAAAAAGACCTTCAGATGCACCGCCCAGAAAAGCTGAAACTGTGATAAGCACAAAGGAAGAAAACATTGAAAAAAATACATCTGACTAAAATTCGGTACTTTGTTCTTACTGGCGCAGTTATTGCCGTTGCGGCTGCAGATTTTACAAACACAGGCATCGGCACATTCTGCAATATGTGTCCTGTTGGTTTTGTGCAGGTTACGGCGGCTTCCCGTTCGATTCCACAGGGAATGCTCACCGGTGTGGCGGTATTCACTGCGGTTGCTTATTTAGGCGGCAGGTTCTTTTGCTCGTGGTTTTGTCCCACTTCGTTTATCTCACGAATAACAGGCATTCAAAACACTGCGGCAGCCAAAACTGCCGGTTATTTTGTAAAATACATACCTCATGCTGTTCTTGCGGTATCGGTCATAGCCTCTTTTCTCTTAAAATTCCCGGTGTTCTGCCTGATATGCCCTATAGGTATTTTCTTCGGGTTTATTTTTGCTGTATTAAAAATATTTCATGTTTTTGAGCCAAGTGCCAATTTAATTATTTTTCCCATCATTCTGACTGTTGAGCTTATTTTTTTCAGAAAATGGTGTTCCTGTATCTGTCCGGTGTCTCTCATTATGAGACTGATTGCAAAAATTCCCGGATATAAAATAAGACCGTCAGTAAATCAAAGTACATGTCTTCTGACGCAAGGGCTCCAATGTAACCAATGTGCTAATAACTGCAAAGAAAAAATAGAAGTAACAAAAGCAGACAAAGAGTTTATTGAAAAATGTACAAACTGCATGGATTGTGTTGAACAATGCCCGACTAATTCAATATTGCCGGGCATAAAGAGAAGATAAAACGGAATTAGGAAGTCTCCCCTCGTACATTTCCTCCTATGCAAGGCAGCCGGTTTATCCCGCCGGCTGCCTTCTGCTAAAACGAATCTCCGGAATTTATAATTCTCATTGCCGCACACGCCGCCCCGAAACCGTTATCTATATTAACAACAGTTATTCCGCCTGCGCATGAGGTAAGCATTCCCAAAAGTGCGGACACTCCGCCAAACGCTGCCCCGTAGCCCACAGATGTAGGCACGGCAATTACAGGCTGGGAAACAAGTCCGCCGACAACTCCGGCCAATGCTCCCTCCATCCCTGCTATTACGATGATTACCTTCGCTTTTCTGATTTCGCTCAGTTTATCAAAAAGTCTGTGAATACCAGCCACACCTACATCGGAGATAATTTCCGCCCTGCACCCGAACATCCTGCATGTAACAAGGGCTTCCTCCGCAATCGGCAGATCCGATGTTCCGGCAGTGATTATGCGGACTTCGCCTTTTTTATACTCTATCTCATCCTTCACATAGCTTAAAGTGCGCCCAAGCTTATTGTATTCGACATCTGGCAATATTTTCAGCACATATTCCGCTGTATCGGGAGAAACCCTTGTAGCCAGAACACTGCATTTCTCTTTTAGATTAATGAAGATATCCGCTACCTGTTCCGGCGTCTTGCTTTCAGCGTAGATCACTTCAGGGAAACCATTTCTTAATAAGCGGTGTGTATCAAATTTTGTGTGCCCCACATCAGCAAAAGGAAGATCACGAAGCCGGGCAATCCCGTCCTCCACACCGGTTTTTCCTTCCCTTATGCTGTTCAGCAGCTCCTTAAGCCTGTCCATTACAGCCTGCACTTTCCTATAACTGTGTAAACCTCATTAAGAGATATACCATGCTGTGAAGCAAGCCTTTTGCAGTCTTCAAATTCAGGCTTGGAGCGTACCGGCTTTCCATCCATAAATGCGTTTTTCATGGTGACTGCCCCAAGGGGAGTTTCCAGTTTTTCGTAGCTGATTTCAAGCATATCCTTTCTGATTTCTGTGCTTTTGATACCGAGAGTTGTGGTATGGAGAAACATCAGCTTCCTGAACTTATCAGCATCCTTTTCACTGCACAGAACAGAAACAGTAACCGCAGGACGGTTTTTCTTCATAATAATCGGAGTAAAGTGAACATCCGACGCACCATGCTCCATAAGAATATCCATTGCGGCGCCAAGCATTTCAGGTGTCATGTCGTCTATATTGCATTGAAGCAGAACAGCCTTATCCGTCTGCACTCCTCCGGTTGTATCAGCAAGGAAAACACGAAGAACATTAGGCACTTCGTTATCATTGTGCCCTATTCCGTATCCGGTTTTCTTTATTGAGAACCCGGCAGCCGTACAGAATTTATCAGTAAGAGTCTTTATAATTGCCGCTCCGGTAGGTGTTGTGGTCTCTTTATTGACTTTTCCGAGGGTAACGGGAACATCCTTTAAAATCTCGGATGTGGCAGGAGCCGGCACAGGCATAAGCCCATGGGCGCACTTAACCATTCCTCCGCCCAGTTCAAGGGGTGACGAATACACCTCATCCACCCCAAGTGCATGAAAACATATCGCCGCACCGACTATATCAATTATGGAATCAGTAGCTCCGACCTCATGAAAATGCACCTCATAGAGTCCTTTGCCATGTATTTTTGATTCAGCTTCAGCCACTTTCATAAAGATATCCAGAGCAGTTGCTTTTACTCTGCCGTCCAGTGTGCTGCCGTTTATTATATTTTCTATATCTTTCAGGTTTCTGTGATGGTGGTGTCCGTGGTGGTGGTGTTTAAGAACAACATCGACTCTTACTCCGGAAATACCTTTGCGCATATCTGCACTTATTTTAAGCTCAAATTCATCACCCAGTCCAAGCTTATCAAGTTCCGACCGGAGAAAATCCGAATCCACACCAAGGTCAAGCATGGCGGCAAGGTTCATATCTCCGCTGATACCCGAAAAACAATCATAATATAATATTTTCACTCTATCCCCTTTTGATCTATTTTTTCAAGTTATCCACGAACATTTTTGTTATTCCCGCCGCTCGTTCTTCAAACCCGTCACCTTCAAAACAGGCTGCAACATCCTGCAAGACATCAGGGATCGGTATAAACTGCGGACATTTGTCAATGCACTCACCGCATGAGATACATTTTGAGGCGTATCCTTTTTCACCGTCAGCAGTGATACCGCCCAACCCGAAGATATAGCTGAAGCTTGCGCCCTCTTTGCTTGTGAGGAACGACAGATTATAGGCATTGAAAGCACCGGGAATATTAACTCCCACAGGACAAGGCATACAGTATCCGCAGCCTGTGCAGCCGACTTTCATAAGCTCCTTATACTTTTTGCCCACACGGTTTATCATATCAAGCTCTTTCGCTGTGAGAGTATCCGGCAATGAGTCACAGGCATATGCGATATTCTGCTCAACATGAGTTTCCTCATTCATGCCGGAGATGATAACTTTCACCTCAGGATGATTCCAGATCCAGCGGAGCGACCAGTCAACATTACTGCGCTTTGTATCCGCCTCATCCCATAAATCCTGAATTGCAGAAGGCGGAGTATTGGCAAGATAACTGCCCCGAAGCGGCTCCATAACTATGACACCCAGACCTTTAGAGGCAGCGTATTTCAGCCCTGTTGTTCCTGCCTGAAACTCCTGATCCAGAAAGTTATACTGGATCATGCAAAAATCCCAGTCATAATCATCAACAATAGGTGCAAAATCAGCACTCTGACCATGAAACGAAAAACCGGCATTAACAATTCGGCCGTCTTTTTTAGCCTGCTCCAGAAACTCCTTAACTCCGTGCTTCTTCACAGTCTCCCAGAGTGTTCCGTTGAGGGTATGTATAAGATAATAGTCTATTTTATCAGTGCCGAGTTTTTCAAGCTGGGCATTAAGATATTTATCCATATCTTCCCTGCTTTCAATAAGCCATGAAGGAAGCTTTGTGGCTATTTTCACCTTTTCACGGTAACCGCTGCGAAGAGCCATGCCGAGAACTACTTCGCTTTCTCCGCCATGATAGGGCCATGCAGTATCAACATAGTTCACACCATTATCTATTGCATAGCGGATCTGGGCTATCGCCCTTTCTTTATCTATTCCGCCGTTTTTCATAGGCAAACGCATGCACCCGAATCCAAGTGCGGAAAGTTCGTCTTCTGTTTTCGGCATTTTCCTGTATTGCATAAAGCACCCTCTTTTTTAGTATGGCTAATTTTAATATATATAAAAATGATTGCAATATACGTTTCTGTCTGACTATTGCCTGATTCTCTTACTGTTAATGACAGTAATAATATTTTTTTGTCGCTCGCAAAAGAGACACAATACACTTTTGCTCCAATCAAATGTTTGAACAACATTCCTTTTATATTTTACTTTTTTTATGTATAATTCCTTATATTGTTTTAATAGAAAAGAAATATAGTCTGAAACTACTATAAAAATGTATCTTTTTTACGCATTGAGGGCACAGAATGATCAGAAATCTGCTCATTAAGGTTGCAGATCTTAAACAGGGAATGATTGTAACAAAAACCGATAAAGAGGGGATCTACTTCCCTTATTACGGCACTCCCATTGAAAATGATGAGCCCATCAAACTCCTCCTGGAATCAGGGGTTGAGCGTGTTTTTATCCGTGTTGAAGTAAATGACATGCCCGCAGAGAAAAAGCAGGAGCAGGAGAATGTGATTATCACTGAACTCCAGAAACAGACAGCTCCTGATGCGGACTTCAGCATTATCAAAGAATTTGCCCCTACCATAGACGAAGTAATAAAAGCAGAGGCGATACACAAAAAGAGCAAAGAAGTTACTAAAAGAGTTCTTACCGATATACGAATGGGGAAATCCCTTGACACAGAATCGACCAAAAGTGTCGTGAATGAGCTTGTGATGACATGCCTTAACAGCCCCTCTGTTTTTCCTAACATGACAAGACTTAAAGACTTTGATGACTATACATTCACCCATTCGCTGAACGTGAGCATAATCAGCATCGCCATAGGACGCAGGCTGGGAAAATCGCAGTCCGAGCTTAATCTGATAGGCATGGCGGGAATTATGCACGACCTTGGGAAAATGAAAATTCCCGAAAAGATCCTCAACAAGCCGGATAAGCTGACAGATGAGGAGTTCAGAATAATGAAACAACACCCGGTCAGGGGCTATGATCTGCTGAAATATTACACGAAACTTCCGGAAGATGTTCTTCTTTCTGTTCTTCAGCACCACGAAAAAGCAGACGGTTCAGGGTATCCCGGAGGAATTAACGAGAAGCAGATCAACCCCATGGCAAAAATTATTGCAATCGCCGATGTTTATGACGCTGTTACCAGCGACAGGGTTTACCATCAGGGTAAATCACCTGCGGAAGCCCTTAAGCTTATTTTTGATGGTTCCGGCAGGCATTTCAACGAAACACTTGTAAAATTTTTCATTAATATCATGGGGATTTACCCTGTTGGCACGCTGACTATGCTTGACACGCACGAAATGGCGGTTGTTTTTGACAGCAGGCAGGAAGACATTCTCAAACCTGTGGTTATTGTGATAAGCAACGAAAAAGGAACAAGAATCACTCCTTATCTGCTTGATCTGAAAAACCAGAATACTAATGCAACCAACAAAAAAATAATATCATCAATAAAAAGCGACAGCTATGGGGTGGACACTAACGGAATAATAGAAAGCTTTGTCAAAGAACACAAACTTACCCACCCGATGAATAAATAAATGCGGGTACAAAGCATTACCCGCAGCACCCGCCTTCTCTTTTTTCAAAGCAGAGTTTTCTATCCCTGAATTTTTCATGCAGGAGTCTTTTAGTAACGTAAACAGGAACATTTGCCAGAAGGGCGAAACGCACAGCATCTGAAGGTCTGGCATCAACAGATTTTTCTTCGCCGTTCACAATAATATATACTCTGGACGAGAATACTCCGTCCTCATAACCGTCTATAACAACTCTTTCAGGGAATGCGTTGTCAAGGGATGCTATTACGCTTGCAGTAATGCCCAGCATGTTCAGGCTGTCCGCCTTATGTCCGCAAAGGCAGTCATGGATAGTTCCTGCGCTTTCCTCACCTACCGGTATAGGAAGAACCTCAAGCCCTGAAACAGACTCAAGCAGAATCATACATCTGCCTGTGAGCGGTTCTCTCATGACGCATTTTAAGCTGACCTCTATCATTTATTAATCCTCCGATGCCTCGCCGAAAAAACTGTTAGGTTTCGCTTTGTTTATTATAACATCAGTGATGTCACCGACAGATAAAACTTTTTTACTGGTAAAATTTACTACTCTGTTTTGTCTGTTTCTTCCTGTATATACGCCGCCGTCACGCTTGCTGAAGCCTTCGGTCATAACCTGAACTTTTGTGCCTTCGTAACCTGCTGATATTTCAGCACTGATTTTCTTCTGCAAATCAAGAAGACGTGCCAGACGCATTTTTTTATCAGCGGCTTTTACATCATCCTCAAATTCTTCCGCCTTTGTTCCGGGGCGAACAGAATAAGCAAAAGCAAAGAGGGATTCATAGCGTATCTCCTCCATTGCCTGAAGAGTCATTTCAAAATCTTCCGCTGATTCTCCGGGAAATCCTACAATAAAATCAGAAGACAATGCCAATGAAGGTATAAGCTCTTTTGCTTTCAGCACTTTGTCTCTGTATTTTTCGTAAGTATATTTTCTGTTCATGCGTTTCAAAACTGCGCTGCTGCCTGCCTGCAAAGGAAGATGCAGGCTTTCGCACACCTTATCCAAGTCACGCATTGCGTATATAAGCTCGTCTGAAAAATCTTTGGGATGCGAGGTAACAAACCTTATTCTCTCAATCCCGCTTATATTGTTTACCTTATATAAAAGTTCCGTAAAATTGATGTTTTCGTCAAGGTTTTTTCCATATGAGTTCACATTTTGCCCAAGAAGAGTAATTTCCTTTACCCCTTTATCAGCAAGGAAGCTTATCTCATCCAGAATTTCAAATGCGTGCCTGCTCTTTTCACGCCCACGGACGTAAGGAACTATGCAGTATGAGCAGAAGTTGTCACACCCTTTCATGATTGTCACAAATGCGCTGCATCCTGTCTGGCGCCCGAAAACAGGCACTTTAAGCTCGCCATCGGTAAATTCTGTGAAGCAGACCTTTTCACCCTTTTCCACAAGCTCCACAGCTTCGCCTATGCGTGCTATGGCATCTGTTCCTAGTACAAAATCAGTCTGCGGGTAGCGCTTTAACAATGCTTCTCCGTCCTGCTGGGCAACACATCCGCATACGCCTATCTTAAGTTCGGGGTTTTTGTTCCTTATTTTTTTCAGCCTGCCCAGTTCGCTAGAAACTTTGTGATGAGGTTTTTCCCTCACACTGCATGTATTTAAAAGCGCATAGTCTGCCTCTTCTGGTGTATCCGCCTGAGTGAAGCCCATGGCGGAGAAAAAAGATGCCAGCCTTTCGGAATCGTACTCATTCATCTGGCATCCGTATGTGCTGATGTAAAAACTTCTGCTCAAAACTAATATGCTCCTTCTTTTTTAATCACTGCTTTAACTGTCTTTAAAATTATCATTATATCAAGCCATATGCTCCAGTTCATAACATACCAGCTGTCAAGCCCCACACGGAAAGGATAGTCCGTGTCGCTCCTCCCGCTGACCTGCCATAAGCCCGTTATACCCGGACGCACCATGCAGTAATATTCACCGTCTTTACCGTAATATTCATCAAGCTCTGTTTTTATTATGGGTCTGGGACCCACAACGCTCATATCACCTTTAAGAACATTGATAAACTGAGGCATTTCATCTATCGATGTTTTTCTTATAAACCTGCCGACTTTAGTAACCCTCGGGTCATCCTTAAGCTTGAATGATGTATCCCATTCAGCTTTTTTTACAGGATCAGAAGCAAGAATCTCTTTGAGCCGTTCATCGGCATCCTTGTACATTGAGCGCATCTTGAGAACGCCTATGATCTTTCCGCCTCTGCCTATGCGCCTGTGGCTGTAAAAAGGTGAACCCTTGGACTCTATTCGTATGGCGATTGCCGCAGTTATAATGATAAGCCCAGCAAAGGGGAGAACAAGCAGGGTAAAGATTATATCAAACAGCCTCTTGGCGATTTTATTAGCCGTGGAGGCAAGATTGTTTTTCGATTTCAGTACAAACAGCCTGTTGTTAAAGAGGTAGTGGAATTCGCTGTTCATCATAGCAGCACGGTCAGGCTCCGGAACGGTGATTATTTTGCCCACCCTGCGTCTTACACTGGTTGTCAGAGCGGTTATTTCATCATGCCCCGTTTCTCCTTCCACAAATACAACCGCTGCCGCATCATCAAGGAGCGTTTCTATGTCATCACGGAGAACAGGGTATGAAACGCCTTTGACACTTATTCTCTCCGCTGTGCAGTCTGCAACAGGGTAAAACCCTTTAAGCTCATATCCATAACTTTTTTCAGCAAGCAGAGCCGCAGCAGCATCTTCAGCCGCAGCGCCTGTACCGGCTATGATAATTTTTTCTGTGCCTATGCCCAGTGAGAAAAGAAACCTCTTGCCGAATCTGCGTATCACAGGGAAGAGAATGATTCCGTAAACCCACATGAAAACAAGGGTAAGGCGTGAAACAGAATCGGTCATTCTGCCCACGGAGACTATGGCAAATACCAGAATCAGGCTGAACGTAACAGCGCTTATCAGCCCCCTGCTTTCATCAAATGTTGTAAGACGTCTGGTATAAAGACCTTTGTATGCTGTGACGGCAATAAGAATCACAGGAACCCACCAGAGACCGGCGAAATACGTGAAGGAAAAATTGAATCTTGTGACTTCAGGGAACAGTACATCCACCAAGGTTCTGCTTATGACGGCAAACTCAAGAACAATATAATAGGTAAGCAGATCTATAAGAATAAGAGCAGGAGTAAAAAGCCACCTCATAATTTCAGAAACCTTCCCGCGGCATCAAGAACCACTTCTACGGATATCTCATCCATTGGTTTTCCTTCCTTTTCTTCAAAGCCAAGACTGATATAAGGCTCGGAACATGCCAAAGATACAGAGTTTTCACAGAAAGCACCCCATCTTTCCGGACGCACAGCACCGCAAATATCAACAACGGAACATCCGAGAGCGCACGCAAGGTGCATTACTCCGGTATTTACACTTATTACAAGAGAAGATGCTTTAAGCAAAGCCGCCGTTTCGCCAAGGATGCAGCCGGAAACATTCACAGCACCGGATAAAGCGCAGAACTCCGCCGCTCTCGCATAGTCCGCCTTTGAGCCGGTTACTATTATCATGTAGCCATATCTGCTGAGCTTTTCAGCCACTTGGAGCCACTTTTCCTGCGACCACTCCTTGAGATACCACCGCCTGCCGCCGGAAAACATATGGAAAACAACCTGCTTCGACTTTGTATCATCAGACAGCTCTATATGGGGTGATGCCCCTGTTGTGATTCCCGCCGCCTGGGCGAGACTGCGGTAGTTTTCAAGCTCATGAACACTTTGAGAATGCTTCACAGCTTTATCATAACAGTAATGTCTGCATTGTCCGTCTGTGTTGAAGCCCGCAGTGAAAGCTGAATTGAAGCAGGATGCCAGAAAAGCATCAAAACGGGGCCAAGAACCGAAATCCAGCACCGCATCAAAATGCCCCAGAGCCTTCACAGCTTTTACCGCTTCCGGCGGATTTTTGTGATTTATTACAACAATTTTATCCGCAGGCATAAACATCCGCACCACAGCGGCGTTGTCCTGTCCGCAGACAAACACAAGCTCCGCATCAGGGTAAGCTGCTCTGAAATCCTGCACTATTGCGGCAATAAGCACAGTATCGCCAATGGCTGCGGTTTTCAGAAAAGCCGCACGGCGGATTTCTCCGCCGAATTTCTGTTTTTTATGAAAGATTGATTTCGCAAGCAGCAGAGCCGTTCCGGCGTACCTGTCGGCCATGCGGAGAAGTGAACCCGTGCGGAGCTGTTTCATAAATTTTACTTTATGTAGCCGCCGGTCTTCTCAAGGACAGAAAGGTATCTATCCACACCTTCTTCAAGGGAGAGAAAATCTTTACTGTATCCGGCTTTTCTCAGTGAAGTGAGGTCAGCCTGTGTATATTTCTGGTATTTTCCTTTGAGCTGTTCAGGAAAAGGGATTATCTCTGATTCAAATTCAGAGCCGTATCTTTTTCTGAAAACTTCGGCTATATCGGCAAAGCTTCTGGCGTTTCCTGTTCCGCAGTTAAAAATACCTGACACATCAGGGTTTTCATACAGAAACATATTAACCGCCACAACATCATCAACATGTATGAAGTCTCTGCGGAAGTTTTCGCTTCCTTCAAAAAGCTTAACCCTGCTGCCGTCCTGATGCTGGTTAAAGAAATGGAAAGCAACGGAAGCCATTTTACCTTTGTGGTTCTCCTGCGGTCCGTAAACATTGAAGTAGCGCAGTCCGGCTATCTGTATTCCGGGGTTCTTCACTCTGCGGACATAGTTATCAAAAGCAAATTTGGAAAAAGCATATACATTAAGCGGATATTCGCATTCGGGCGATTCGATGAAACCTTCATCTCCGTTTCCGTAAACAGATGCCGAAGAGGCGTATATGAACTTAGTCCCTTTTTCTATGCTGTAATGCAGAAGCTCCTTACTGAACTCATAGTTATTCTGCATCATGTATCTTCCGTCCGTCTCCATGGTGTTGGAGCATGCACCTTCATGGAAAAAGGCTTTTATAAAAAACTTATCTGCCTTCATAACGGACAGAAAGTCACGCTTATCTATAAAGTCATTGAATTTGAGTTTGTTCATGTTCAGGTGCTTGGCAGGGTTATCAAGATTATCGACAATGAGAATATTGTCCTCTCCCATGTCATTCAGGGCTTTTACTATGTTGCTTCCTATAAATCCTGCTCCGCCTGTTACTGCTATCATAATGAATACCTTCCTTAATTTGATAATGTAAAAAAATACATCCTGTTTTTTTTACATACACGCTCGCGGGCTGATAAACAACCCTTCGCTGCGCACGGCGAAGTCCCATCCATGGGACTTATTTGATAATGCAAAAAAATACATCCTGTTTTTTTTACATACACGCTCACAGCATAGTAAACGTCACCGCTGTCAGCCTTTGCTTTTCTCCAGAATAGATGTTGTGGAATATCCGTCAACAAAGCTGATTAAAACAGTCTTTCCGGCATATTCACGTCCGATAACGTTCTCTATTTTATAGTCTGCGCCCTTAACAAGTATATCAGGGCGTATTTTTTCGATCAGTTCAAGGGGTGTGTCCTCACCGAACTTGACAACATAATCCACAGATTCAAGGGAACAGAGAACCTCTGCCCTGTCATCCTCGGAGTTTACTGGTCTGAACTCACCCTTAAGCCTGCGCACGGAATCATCTGTGTTCAGACCGAGAATAAGCACATCACCAAGCTTTTTAGCCTCACGAAGGTAGGTTACATGCCCTTTATGAAGTATATCAAAGCATCCGTTTGTAAACACTACAGTTTTGCCTGACCTTTTCAGGTTTTCCACAATACGCAGCATGGAATCCAGACTCGTCACTGCGTGGCTTCTGCCCTCTTCATTAAGCTCATTTATGTAAACAGGCGCAGTGCCTATTTTGCTTACAACTATTCCAGCCGCCTTGTTTGCTGTAACTGCTGCGGTTTCCAGTTCATAACCGTTCGCCAGAGCGGCGGCAAGGGTAGCCACAACAGTATCCCCTGCACCGGAAACATCAAAAACTTCTTTCGCTTCCGTAGGGATATGCGTTGCGCTTTCCTTCGTTATTATGCTCATACCCTTGTGGGAACGGGTAACAAGAAGGCACTTTATGCCGTATTTACCAAGTATTTCTCTGGCTGCGGCGCAGACCTCATCATCGGCGTTCTCAACATTTCTGCCAGCCGCTTCTGCAAGTTCATTAACATTAGGGGTTACGATGTCCGCCCCGCTGTATCTGCTCCAGTCGCTCCCTTTGGGGTCAACAATCACTTTTCTGCCGTATTCTGCTGCTTTTTCTATGACAAATCTGCACATTTCATCAGTGCAGACACCTTTGCCGTAATCAGAAAGAACCACAGTTCCGCACTCTGACGCTGCCTTATCTATGAAGCGTTTATGCTCATCAGTAAGGCTGACAGGCACAATTTCTTCAAAATCCAGTCTGACTATCTGCTGTTTTTCGCCTATGACACGCAGCTTGGTGGTAGTGGGGAGATCACGGTCAATAAACCCGCAGTCGGCACCAAGCTCATCAAGGAGCTTTTTCAGAGTAACTGCGTTGTCATCCTGACCGCATGAGGAAAACATTATTCCCTTTGCGCCAAGGTGGGTTATGTTGCTTAAAACGTTCCCCGCACCGCCCAGAGTGAGCTTGGAATCTTTGACCCTGACCACAGGAACCGGAGCCTCCGGAGAAATTCTGCGGACTGAACCGAAATAATATTTATCAAGCATAACATCCCCGACAACGAGAACTTTTACGCCTGTGAAGTCATAGTTTGACATGAAGATAACCTCTTGGAATACTGACACGTTTTTAGCATTTTTCAGCGAATCAGCGCAATGAAATTAATTGAGCCTTGCCCTTAGTTCGTTTATTTTTTCTGTTGCGTCCATATAGTCCGGCTGACCGCTTTCCACCTGCTCAAACCAGTAGATAGCGTCATATATTTCAGCATTGGAGATGTCAGGAAGGTCTTTTATGCTGGTATAAACATCCAACCCGGCCTTATATGCGGCAGAGCTTTTCATTGCTCTTCCCTCAGGTGAAAGAGCTGGAAGCCGAACAAGATTTTCATAGGCTCTGCGGTAGTTGCCCTGCTCATAAAAGCTTTTCGCCCTGCGGTATGCAACATCGGGTGCCTTGCTTAAGAGAGGTTCCGCATCACGGGCTATACGCTCGATGAGTTTATCCGCCTTTTCCTTTGACGGAGCGGTGGAGGGAACCTTATCCAGAAGCTCAAGGGAACGGACAATATTTACCCTTGCCTGCTCACCGTTGCCCTTCATAGCCAGATTCACAGCTTCTTCATAAAGGCGGGACGCCTCCTGATAATTCTCCTCACCCGTTACAATCTCGTAAAGCTTTGACTTCAGCAAGATCGCTTTGCGGTTGAGCATATTTTTATCCATAGCCTCTTTCACTTTTTCGTGGGCTTCAAAATACTTTTGTTCATCATAGAGCTTGACTGCTTCGTCATAAAGCTTGTGACTCTCATCAGACATATAGTTGTAAAGCAGAGCAGCAAAGAAAACTGATATGAAGATGAATCCTATAAAAAACTTTTTCATTTTACCTGCCCTCTTAAATAAGCCTTCAGCTCAGCATCCTTGATCTTCTGCGCAGCGGCGGACGCCTTCGCTCTGTCGCCAAGACCGATGTGAGCAAGCGTCACATAGTAATAATCCCTGTCGTCATTGCCTTTGGAGGCTATCTCAAGGAGTTTGCCAAAATTCTTTTTGCGGTATAGAAGTTCCGCTATGTCAAACTTATTGGCGCATGAGGCAAATTCCCCAAAGGATTTACCGTTGTAAATTCCTTTATCGACCATATAGGGTACATAGTCGCACACACCCAGAACAGCAGGAGAGCCGAAAGAGTCAATATCAGCATCAAGGGGGTTCTTGCCGCTTTTTATCAGGCATGCTGTTTTTGTTTTTGCAAAATCTGCGTTTTTATCTTTTATGCAGCTATCCAGCAATTCACAGTCAAAATCTGAGCCGGTCTGTTTGTATGACTCAATTGCACGGCAGAAAACGGCTGATTCGAGGCTGTAGCTTTTGCGGTTTGCCTCAAAGCTTGAGATATAGCCTTTGTAGTCCTTAATACTCCAGAGCCTATCCAGAGCGAGACTTACCATATCGGAGTCTTTATAAACCCCGTAAACTTTCCAGAAATTGTCATAATTGCCGTTTTTGTAAAAAAGAACACCGAAATACTTTGCCTGTTCGGCGGTGAGGTTTTTGGGATTTATACCTGAGAAAAGAGCCCCGGCGGCTTCGGGATCTCCCTGAGCCTTAGCAGCGGCAGAGAGAAGCACTTTAGAATCTTTGCTCACTGCGGCGATTGCCTTTGCCGCGGCGGCGTCAACTCCGCAGGATGATTCAGTGTAAACCGCCGCTCCGGCGGAAGAAGTGCCGGCGATCAGTTCCGCTTTGGCGGCATCACAATCTTTACGAACCAGAAAACGCATTTTGTCGCCTTTGATCACGTTCTGGTCAAAGCGGGAGTCGTTAACCTTTTCTATCTTTGTAAAGTATGCGTATGCACCTTCAAAGTCGCCGTCTTCAAGGAGAATACGGTACATTAAATACTCGGCGTAGTGCCTGTTAGCCTGATCGGGAGAATCGGCGAGATAAGCCTCAAAGCCCATTCTCGCCACACTGTTCAGTCCGTCTTTGTATGCGTTCAGACCCATAAGGTAATCGCCTTCATCCGCATGGGCGGAAACAAGGCAAAAAACGCTTACAAGCAGAAAGGCTGTCAGTCTTCCAAACATTCCTTCAGCACCTCAACCGGGTGTTTAACCTTTTTATTTCCCATATGCTGCATCTGAATTGTGCATGTGGGGCAGTCTGTTACGCCGTAGTCGGCTTCTGATTCGTTAAGTTTATCTATCATCGGCTTGCCGATTTTTGCGCTGAGTTCAAAGTTTTCTGATTTCATACCCCAGCTTCCCGCCATTCCGCAGCAATTGCTGTTAAGGTCTGTGACCTTAACTCCGGGTATTGAAGCAAGCATCGCAACTGAGCAGTTGTTATCAGCCTGTACTTTCATATGACAGGATTTATGATAGGAAAGTTTAAGTTTTTTCTCCTTAACTCTCAAACGGTTTCTTCTCATGTTAACAAGTGCGCTGACATGGATGAGCTTTTTGCTCACCGCTTCCACCTGTGAATCGCTCATGAGGAATTTCCACTCCTTCATCAGTGACAGCCCGCAGGATGAGCAGGAGACAACAACATAATCAGCCTCTTCCATAGCCTTCTTACCCCAGCTTGCGAGGTTCTTTTTCACCCTGAGTTTGGCATCATCCGTCATGCCTTTGGAAAGGAAAGGGATTCCGCAGCAGAACTGTTCAGGCAGAATAACTTCACAGCCAATATGCTCAAGAACATCTATAGTGGAAAGCCCCAGTTCAGGGTTCATGTAGCTTGCGTAGCATCCGGCGAAGTAAACAACCTTAAGCTCGCCCTTGGTACGGAAAGCACGGGTGCTTGCCCTCTCAAAGAGAGATTTGCCGCTAAAACCCACAAACGGACGCTCTGCCGTAACACCCGTCATAATCTCCATAACCTTGCGGTTCAGCTTAAGCTTCATCGCTTTGGTTATTAAAGGACTGATCTTATGGGTGTATTTTCCGAGTATGTCGCAGTTGGCAACTATCTTATTTTCTATACCGGCGCCGAACCTCTTAACATACATTGCCTTAGCTTCGATTGCGAGCTTGGGTATATTTACATTAGAGGGGCACTCCATGACACAGCTTCCGCAGTTCACGCATTTATTGATAACGTTCTGGAAAGCTTCCTCATAAAGCGAATCGCCGTCTATGGCACCGCTTATCAATGCACGGAGAACATTAGCCTTAGCCTTGGGGGCTGCGGTTTCGTCCCTTGTGGCCTTATACACAGGGCACATCCTTGTGGCTGATGTAACTGTGGTGCATTTTGAACAGCCGTGGCACTTTTCAGCCTCGTCAGTGAAGCCTTCGTTCCAGACAAGGTGTTTGCCTGTGAGGTCTGAACTGCCGTAGTCGGAGCCGAAACGGAGATATTTCATCATCTGCTCATCATCACTGACGGTTTTAATGTCAGGATTCAGCAGGTCTTCAACATCGAAAATGGATTTGGTTTCAAGAAACAGCGGATAAATATCCTTGTACTGCTCCCTTATATAAGCTGTTCTGAGTCTGCCGTCTCCGTGTTCACCGCTGACAACGCCGCCGAGAGCGTTTACAAGTTCAAACACTTCGTCAGCAAGAGTTTTAAGCATCTCTATATCATGGGGATCTTTCAGATCAAGAAGAGGTCTGGTGTGCAGAAGCCCCTTTGCTATATGACCATAAATCACGAAATCAGCTTTATGGTGGTGCAGTATGGCGTATAAGCCTTTGAAATAATCCACAAGTCTGTCTGTGGGGACTGCGGCGTCTTCGATGAGAGCAAGAATTTTTTTGCGCCCTTTAAGCTTGTAAAGAATCGGCACTGCTGCCTTACGCACGGCCCAGAACTTAGCCGCCTCCTCTTCGGAAGCCGCCACATAAGCCGATGTGGTAAGATCTTCAACATCCGTCATGGCTTTTTCCGCCAGTCTGCGGACTTCATCCTTATCATAACCGTCGTATTCGATCATAAGAACATTGTCCACACCTTCGGGTATGGCTTCTTTGAGCTTGGTATCAGACTCTCTGGCGAGATTTAGAAGGGACTTGTCCATTATCTCAATACCCGATGGGTTTGAAGGAAGAACCTTCTGCACAGCTTGTGCGGACTTGACTATATCATCGAAATAAGCAACCACAAGACTGTCGAACGCAGGTTTTTCATGGAGGCGGAATGTAAGCTCCGTCACTATCGCCAGCGTGCCTTCAGAGCCGCCCAGAAGCTTACCTATATGAAGCCCGCCGTTTTTAATCAATCCTCTCAGGTTGTAACCTGAAACATTACAGCGTATTGAGGGATAGGCGCTTTCAATTTCTTCCATGTTTTCTTCATAGAGTTTATATAATTTTTTAAACTTAGGCGGAAGCTTGTCAAAAGGTGTTGTTTCAAGGGTTTTGATAGTTGTTTCAGTGCCGTCCGCAAGGATAAGCTTCGCATCTTCTATGTAGTCGGATACGTTGCCGTATTTAACAGAGTGCGCACCGCTTGCGTTTGTACCGTACATTCCGCCGAAGCTTGCGTACTCTCCGCTGGAAGGATCAGGCGGGAAGAAAAGCCCCTTTCCTTTGAGCATAACTTCAAGCTCACCGAAGCGGTATCCCGGCTGACAGGTAAATGTCTTCCCTTTTTCATCAAGTTCAACAAGGGTATTCATGTATTTTGAGAAGTCCAGTATCAGCCCTTTACCTATTGCTGAACCGCACAGACCGCTTCCCGAACCTCTGGTGTGGATGGAAAGCCCGTAGCGGGACGAGAACTTCACCGATGTTCTGATATCATCTTTATCAAGGGGATACACAACACAGGCAGGTTCGACTCTGAATATACTGCCGTCTGTTGAGTGCATATATCGTCTTATCTTATCGGTGTAAACATCACCCTTAATATTTTCCGAAAGTTCTTCAAAAATATTTTTGGTCAGTTGAGGCATCGTTTCTCCTGTTGTTTATGGGTTCTGTAACCTATAATAATAGATGATCTCCCGAAAATATAAAGACATAATTTATCAAAAAACAATAAGGTTAAGGTTATGGAAAAGCTAACATATGAAAAGAAAAACAGAACAGCCTGCATCACCCTGAACAGACCGGAGGCACTGAACGCCCTTGATGAAGAGCTTAACAGAGAACTTGAAGAGGTCTGGAACGATTTTGCATCGTGCCTTGAAACGGACGTAGCGATCATAACCGGCGCAGGTAAATCTTTCTGCGCAGGGGCGGATCTTAAGACATTCATACCTAAATGGAAAAATGCGGACCTCTATTCACTGAGACAAAATGCAGAAAAAGGTCTTGCCGGAGGAATAACAAGAGGAAAGCACAGAATGTATAAACCGTTGATTGCCGCCATTAACGGTCATGCCATAGGTGCAGGGTTTGAGCTTGCCCTCGCATGCGACATACGCATAGCATCCGAAAAAGCAAAATTCGGCGTATTTGAAACCCGCTTCGGACTGCATCAGGGTGACGGCGGACTTGTGCGTCTATGTGCAGTCGCAGGAACGGCAGTCGCCGCTGATCTCTCAATGACAGGCAGAGAGATAAAGGCGGATGAAGCCCTGAAGCTTGGGCTTGTGAGCAGAGTTGTTCCCGCTGAAGAGCTGATGAAAACCGCCGAGGAATACGCAGGGATGATACTGAAAAACAGTCAGCGTGCGGTGCGCTCTGTAAAAGAAACAATAATGGACATACAGGGACGCTCCATTGACGATGCTCTGCGGCTTGAAGCTATCAACGGATACTCATGCCTCGGAGACTTCACCGAGGCTGAGGAAAGACTGAAAGGCTTCATCAAAAAGTAGCTGTCACCGTTAATAGATACACGGTGACCCGTTCTGTCTGTCTCTTTCGATCTCGCTTTGCGGAGCTTTACGCATATATGCAGAATAAAACCCCTGCATTCCCGCCTTTTCGAGGGTGTTCCTTGAGCTTTTGCCGCAGAAACCTCTCATCCATTTGAGGTTGCATTCGGAGTAAGGCATGCCTGATACATGACTGAGCAGATTGCTTAGGGCATTGTAGTAAAGTGTTGTATAAAGTTCAGTAAGCTCACCAAGACCGGATGCGCCGGACATATCCCACTCTGCTATCTGCCTTGCATGGCTGTCAGAAAGATTGCTGTATGCCTTGCTGATCAGGCTGTCTACGTAGCCGCTGCATGGATAGCTCAGATCACTTTTAATTATGCCAAGCCTGTCCTTAAGCCATTCACGCCCCTTTTCAGCAAGCCCCTGATTTGATGAAGCTCCGGCAGGAGGCGCAGGCTGTGAGGGAACCCCTGCATAGGGCACAGGATTTGACTGTACAGGGACATCCAGTATTTCCGGCTGAACGACTTCAATATGCTGCGGAGGTGGCAAAACTTCCGCATTGACCTGAACCTTTTTAAACCCTACTGCCTTTTTCCCTTTAGAATCCGCAATTACAACGGCGAGAGTTCTTGCTCCTTTTGCCTTCGGTGTGAAAAAAAGACTGTTGTCACTAACCTGTGAAACCTCACCTGCATTTTTGACTGTGTCTATTTTGAAAGGAGGTATCATCTGAGAAGGAAGTCTGAATTTATAAGCTGTGCGCTTGTTCTCATCCGTGGATTCAGGACCGGTGATCTCTGCTGAGTAAAACTTTGGAGTAAATGTAAGGGTCTTCATTTCAGGTTCATTTTCTCCAACAGATACAGACACTTTGGCTGTGTATTCCTCCCCTTCCCGCAAAGAAACGCCGGAGAGGCTAAAACCAAAGCGCCCTTTTGCACCGGATGACGGATGCTCCTGCTTTGAACTGAATACATCCTTCCCCTCTGCATCGGTAATTACCAATTCAACATGCAGAGGCGAACCGCCGCCTTTGTAATCAACCTGAAAAAACTGAGCCTCACCGCTCAAGGGATCACGGTTTATCCTGCTTAATCCTTCTTGATCCAGACTGAGGTAAGCCCTTGTTATCTTCAGAGAGTCTCCGACTGTGAATACATCACGTCTGTTTTCGCAGTTTTGGTTAACGCAGCGGGAAAGCATGACGTAATAATCGCCCGCCGGAAGGTTATCTATCCGGAAGCGCATACGTGCATTATGAATTTTATCGCCGTCTTTGATATTTATTACTTTGTGCAGACCCTCCACAGGAGTGCCGTCTGCCATGTAAACCTGCCATACAAGCCTTGCCGATTCACCGCTGTAAAGAAACGGTACAAAAGGGTTCGACTCAAAAGCAAGTATATCTCCGCTGCCCACAGGTTCCTCAATAAGCCTGCCGCCGTAGTCATCACGGGTACCTATTACAAAAAACATCATCTTCTGCTTGCGTTTGAGTTCCGCCGCAGTCTGCTCATAAAACCTGCGCATCGCCTCATGCAGAGAATCTTCACGCACTCTTTCATAAGTTGCTACAATCATCCCCTTCTGGTCCATAACCGCACGCTGTAAGAAACCATTGAAAGTTTCCCTGTCATCTTTAGGGTCTTTGCCGAATACATGGCGTATTAAGGACGGGTAATCCCCTTTTCCAAGCTCAATATCGGGCGAAGTATTCATCCATAAAGTGAACATTCTGTCCTCTATGGCAAGCATTGATTTATGTGCTGGTGAGCCGGGTTTCAGAAAAAATGAAGGGAGGTAAGGTTCCTGATTTTTTGCCTGATTAACCACAGCGTCATTCAGAACATTTACAACATTTCGGTACGCATTGGAGGCGTACAGTTCCTGCGACCAGTTAGCCAAAACTGCCTCGAAAGATGTTTTCACAGCACTGTGCAGAGCCATGTAGCTTCCGAAAAGAGGCCACATCTTATTGATAATATCCTGTCCTGTCTGTTCGGCTATTTTGTTCCACTGATTATTGTAAACAGCATTGAGGGTGTCATAGATCTTTAAAACCTGAGAAACCTGAACAGAGCCAAGTTTTGTATTGGTGTTCAGGGCAAATATTTTCTCTCCGTCAGCGTTTTGCAGGCTCTCTGCCGCCGATAAAAGTGTTCCGCCCAGTTTGCTCCAGCCGTCCATATAATTTGCCGGAAGCTGCTGAACATCCGCCTGAAGAAGCGGAGGAGTCTTAGCAGACGGGCTTTCTGCCATTCCTGCCTGTGCGGTGATACACATCAGGATAAGAGCTGTCAGCAGTTTGAATCGCATAAATCCTCTCCTGTTGGTCGGGAAATCAGTCCATCAGCGTTGCGCCGCTGCCGCTTTTTTCCTGCGCCTCATCCGGCTTAACGAATTCTTCCAGAACTATTCCGGAGGAAGGGTCGATATCTGTGACCATTTCCCGCAGACGCTTCAAATCATTTTCAGGAGGGTTATTTTGAAACCTTATACGTTCAAGCATGCCTTTGAAATCCGCAATGGATTCCGCCGCACTAGCCTCGTTTATAATATATCCGTTGATTCCCAGACTAAGGAGTTCGGGAATATGGATAAAGTAATCCTTTGCTTTTTCATGCAGCATCAAGTTATGAACATTTGGACTCATCACAGCCTGAATTTTGTACTGCTTAAGCACGTCACCATCGCCGGAGACCGTGATCAACGTCTCTATAGCCGCTACCGACGGGTTAGGAACATAGGCAGTTATCTCTATGGTCTGTTTTCCTGTTTTAAACTGTTTGGTTGCCTGCCTTGCATAAAGATCCGGATCCCACACAAAGCCGGCTTTTTTGGATGTCTTGTAGTTAAAGGTGCTGTGAAGCTGCCTGTAATCGGCATCTATACCCAAATCACGTTTAAGCAGAATACTGAGCTGGTCTGTAAATGTCTGCCCCATTGTACCAAACATAAACGGCTGGGCAAGGGCATTAAACATCAGATCGGAAGCCTCAGGAGGATTCGGAGCCACAGTAAGCTGAACCTTGGAAACTTCAAATTTTTTGGAAGACAGTGAATCGACCTTACTGCGCGCATCGCCTGCTGAAACAGGGGTTTTGCCCCCGGCGCATCCGCCCAGAAAAGCCGCCACTGCCAGTATTGCCAGCAGTGTCTTTAACCTCATTGACTAACCTCCCTTGGAGAATATTATATTTAAATTATCTGTAAGCTAAACTTTCAGCACAAGCGTACCATCCGTAAAACGCCGTGTCAAAAAAAATGGAGTAAAATTTTTCCTCATTGCAGATGAAAAACCCCATAAATAAACGGTAATGTAAAGTATAGCTTGATAAATCCTCCCCTTCGGTATTATCTTCTGCCTATGAAAAAAACAGTTATCGGAATCACAATCGGCGACCCCGCCGGAATAGGCGCTGAAATTGCCGCCAAATATGCCCTGAATCAGCCGGAAGATGTGGAAACTGTCTTCATAGGCTACCGCTTCATAATGGAAGACGCTTTCAGGAATATCCTCAAAACAGAGATGCCGGACATCAGAATCATCGAACCGGATGAAAAAATGGAATTTCCCATCGATTACGGCAAAATTAAGGGTGAATACGGTAAAGCATCCATGCTTTTTGTGGAAAAAGCAGTGAAGATGGCGCAGTCAGGCGAAATTGACGCCATTGTCACATGCCCTATAAATAAAAAATCAATCCAGCTCGGCGGATACAGCTTCCCCGGTCATACGGAATTTCTCGGATACCTAACGGATACCAAGGACTTCTCTATGCTCCTTGTGGGTGATAAGGTGCGGACTCTGCTCGCCACCACCCATGTACCCCTCTGCAATCTCACGGCAAAGCTTGATGAACATACGGTACTCACGGCAATTCGCAACGCACATAACGCAGGCAGATTCTTCTGCAAAGGTACACCCCGCATAGCTGTTCTGGGTCTTAACCCCCACGCCGGAGACAACGGAGCGCTGGGAGACGAAGAGCAGTATATCATAGCTCCCGCCATAGAACAGGCTGTGAAAGAAGGTATAAACGCCGGAGGTCCCTACCCTGCGGATTCTCTGTTTCCCAAAGTGCTTAAGGGAGAATTTGACTTTGTGGTCTGTATGTATCATGATCAGGGGATGATCCCCGTTAAGATGGAGTCCTTCGGCAATGCGGTCAACGTTACCCTGAACCTGCCGATCATACGCACATCGGTTGACCACGGAACCGCTTTTGATATAGCTGGAAAAAATACTGCCGCACCGTCATCCCTTTTCAGGGCTGTTCAGGTGGCGAAAGAAATGGTGATTAATGCTCGATCTGCTTAAACTTTTTAAAGAGGAACAAAGAAGAACAAAAAAAGCGTTCGGACAGCATTTCCTCACCAATACTCACATACTCGACCTCATTGTAAGCTCCGCTGAAATAGAAAAAGGCGACCATGTGCTTGAGATTGGTCCGGGCTGCGGAGTGCTTACTCATAAGCTCCTTGAAGCCGGCGCAAATGTCACCGCAGTGGATATTGACGGTGAACTGGTTTCGTTCCTTAACCGCTATCTCCACGTTTATAAAAACTTCCGTGTTATACATTCTGACTTCATGGAGTTTGATACATCGCTTCTGGAAACAGACAGGCTGAAAATAATCGGCAACCTGCCATATAATGTGTCTGTTGACATCACAGCGAAATGTACGGAACTTCACAGCATAACGGACAGAATGATATTCATGTACCAGAAAGAAGTTGCAGACAGAATCGCTGCCAAATCAGGTTCAAAGGCTTATTCCTCAATCTCCGTAATGACTGATTACTTCTATGACAAGAAAAAGATAAAAGACATCTCCGGCGGAAACTTTTTTCCGAACACCAAAGTTTTTTCATCCATACTGAAGTTTACTCCTCACACTAAGGAGGATGTGGGTGATGAAAAAGAATTCCTTTCTTTCCTGCGCAGATGCTTCACACAGAAACGCAAAACTCTCCGCAACAACCTGATGGGTGTGGAAAACCCAGAAAATATGATCGAAAAAGCGGAATTAAAACCGTCAATCCGTGCGGAAGAGATGAATCTTGAGGATTTTATCCGCCTCTTTAAGGTGATCAATGATAAATAAACCCATTGAAGAGCTTACTTTTACTGTATTTGACACAGAAACCACAGGCATGTCACCGGATAAGGGTTCAAGACTTGTGGAAATAGCAGCAGTCAAAATAGAGCCTAATCTTACGCTTAACCTTCAGAACAGGTTTGAAACTCTAATAGATCCATGCTGTGACATACCGTATCAGGCATACGCAGTTCACGGCATAAGCAGAGCAATGACAAAGGGCAAGCCCAAGGCCGAAGAGGTTATACCCGAATTCATCGGTTTCGTGGGCGACAGCATAGCCATAGCTCATAATGCGGGTTTTGACTGCAAATTCGTTTATCACACCTTAGATAAATGCCAGCATTCACATAGTTTTACAAAAATTATTGATACGATAGGGCTCGCAAGACTTGCGTTTCCCGGGCTGACAAGCTATAGTCTTGACAACCTGATGTCACAATTAGAACTGGACATCCCCGTTCCAGCCGCCTACAGGCACAGGGCGCTGTTTGATGCGGCCCACACTGCCCTGCTTACGGTGCGGTGCTTTGAAGCTCTCTACGCAAAAGGCGTGAGAACATTACAGGATCTTTACGGCAAACAGGGACGGCTTTTTTATAAGTGGCAATAGCGGAATGATGATAACTGTTGATAAATCCCTTTTTCTTTCCTCCGGCGGAGAGCGTGATGTGTACACACACCCGCAGGACAGCAGCAAAGTAATCAAAGTTCTCAAGAGTTCATCAAACATTCTGAAACTGCCTGAAAACAAAAGAAGACAGCTGAACGACAACCTTTTGGATGACTATTACTTCCGGCTTATAGAAGGCAGAGTGAGTAACTTCAGCCACATAACCAGATGCTATGGTCTGATTGAAACTGATCTCGGTCAGGGACTTGTGGCAGACAGGGTTGCAAATTTTGACGGCTCTGAAATAACAGATATGTACGATGCAGTAAGTGCAGGTTTACTGACAGATAGTCAGGAAGAAAAGCTAATTCATGAGCTGGCGGATTACCTGACAGACAATAGAATAATCTTTGCTGATGCTTACCTGACCAATGTTCTTCTGCAGAAAACAGGGCAGAACAGCTATAGGCTTGTGATAATAGACGGTCTTGGACTCCGCAAGCGTGATATAAAAAGCTGGCTTCACCTGCACGTCGGTATAATTAACCGAATACGTGTAAAAAGACAGGCAGAAAGAATTATCAGCCGCTATTTCATGCTTAAAGCAGAACTGGCTGACAATAAAGATAAAAAATAGTTAATGTTGCGAAACATACAAAAAAACAATAAAATTACATCCGGTGTTTGATTTTTCAAACATAAGTGCAGATTCGGATTATTAAAAACAAGGAGAGTCCCATATGGGAATAACCGACTTTTTGTTGGAGAAAATCACCAAAGTTAGCTCACAGAAAAAAGATATGAAGGAAAATATATGGAGTAAATGCTCCGGATGCGGCGAGATAAGCTACCGTCAGGAAATTGAGGACAACTACCAGTGCTGCCCCAAGTGTGATTTCCACTTTCCCGTGTCCGCAATGCAGAAAATAGACTACATCATTGATCCTCATACATTCGTTGAGTTTGATACCGGAATACGCTCCCTCGACCCTCTCAAGTTTAAAGACAGCAAAAAATACCCTGACAGGATAAAAGCAGCCGTTAAGAAAATGGACATGAACGACGCATTCGTTGGCGGCATGGCAAAAATTAACGGACGTGAAATAAATATAGGCGGCATAGAGTTCGGCTTCCTCGGCGGAAGCATGGGCAGTGTTGTCGGCGAAAAAATCACCAGACTGGTGGAAAACGCAATCAAAAACCACAGACATGTGATCACTATCTCATGCTCCGGCGGAGCAAGAATGCAGGAGAGCATACTCTCCCTCATGCAGATGGCAAAAACATCCGCAGCACTGGCGAAACTCCGCATGGAAGGTCTCGGACACATATCGCTCCTCACCGACCCCACAACAGGCGGCGTTACGGCAAGCTACGCCATGCTCGGAGATGTTATAATGGCTGAACCCAAGGCACTTATCTGCTTTGCAGGTCCCAGAGTTATAGAACAGACAATCAGACAGAAGCTCCCCGAAGGCTTCCAGCGTTCAGAATTCCTCCTCGAACACGGCATGGTTGACATAGTGTCCCACAGAAAACGCTGGAGAAAAGACATCACAAGAGTTCTCGATTTCTTCGGCTACAACTGACAAGGAAAAAGCCATTAACGCTTTTGAAAAATATTTCAGAAATACGGGTGAGTTCAAAAATCTTGAACTCACCCTTTCACGTATTGAAGGAGCATTAAAGGAAGCAGGCTTCCGTGAGGAGTCGCTCGGAGAAATCATCCATGTGGCTGGAACAAACGGCAAAGGCTCCACCTGCCGATTCACAGCGGATATGCTGAACGCCTGCGGCTATAAAACAGCTCTTTTCACATCACCTCACATACTCAAAACCAATGAACGAATAGTTTTTTGCGGTGCGGACATAAGCGATGCCGATTTCGACCGTATTTTTGAAAGCTCGATTCCGTTAATCCAAAAGTTCCGCCTTTCGTACTTTGAAGCGCTTACTTTATGTGCTTTTCTATATTTTTCAGAACTTAAGCCTGATTTTTCCGTCATAGAAACGGGAATGGGAGGAAGATTTGATTCATCAAATGTCCTGAATGTCAAACTCCCTGTAATTACCGCCATAGCAAAGGATCATGCAGCTTTTCTCGGTAACAGCATTTACCGCATTGCTGATGAAAAGCTGGCAATCATCAAAGAGAACAAAACCGTAATGCTTGGGATGAATACCCCGTCCATAACGAACTATATATTGAAGACTCTGGCGGATAAAAGTATTATCCCCACTGAAAAGGCCTATGGCGCAGTTCCTGCTCCTTTCGGGCAGAACCTTGCGCTTGCGAAAAACATTGTGGAGTATCTGCTTGGGCGTCTGCCGGAAAATTTCGTGCCGGTTCTTCCGCCTTGCAGGCAGGAGCGTATCGGCAGATTCATCCTTGACGGAGCCCACAACCCGCACGGAATGCATGAACTTGTCAAATCTATGGATTCGGAGAAAATCGGCAGTGTGCTTATCTCATCCACTGCTGACAGAGATATATCAAAACTTACAGCACTTCTCTCCGCCAAGTTCCGTAATATTGTAATAACGGAAATACCGGGCAATGAAAGAAGCCTCCGCCTGCCTCTGAATATTGAAGGAACAATACAGGAAAAAGATACGGAAAAGGCTTTAAACATAGCGGTTGAACTTGCTGGAAATGCTGATATACTTGTCAGCGGTTCGCTTTATCTGTGCGCCTGCGTAAAGAAGCTTATTTCAAACTAAAAACATACATAACTGCACACTTGTGTTGAAGAAGGGAAACTCGCGTGATCAGACTTTTAGCCATTATTCTTTTAATCTCATATATCTCCGCAAACGCCGCAGACCTTATGCTTCCGGGCGGCGGTAATACCAAAGCAGACAACATTACCCTCGAAGCGGACGAAATGTTCGCCCCTGATAATATAACATACGAAGCCACAGGGAACGTGGTTATCATGAAGGATAACGCCACCCTCACCGCAGATAAGGTCGTCTACGACAGAGCCACAGGTGTTTTCGATGCCAGCGGAAATGTACGCCTGCGTGAAGGAAACAACTTTTTTGACTGTTCCCGCCTTTTATATAATTTTGCAGAAGAGAAAGGAACATTTATAGATGTTAAAGGCTTTGTTGAGCCTTATCATTACCTCGAAGCGGAAAAGTTTGAGCGGACAGGAGAGGTAAACTTCCTCATAGAAAAAGGACGCTTCACAACCTGCCCCGGAGAAGCGCCGGACTGGTCATTTACCGCCAGCCGTGCCACAATGGACATAGGTCATTATATAAAATCCACCAACACAACGGGCTGGATAAAAAGTGTTCCCGTCCTCTACACCCCGTACCTTGTGTATCCCATCAAAAAGGACCGTGAAAGCGGATTTCTCATCCCGAAGCTCGGCTCAAACTCCACAAGAGGAAGCATGCTGGGGCTTAAATATTTCCGTGATATAAACGTTGATAAAGATGCCACAATCGGCACAAACATATACACTTCAGGTAATGTTCACTATCTGGGAGAATTCAGATACGCCAAAGGCATGAATGAAAACCTTTACATGTACGGCGAATTCATGAATGACAGCAAAAGCGAATCGGACAAGGAAACAAGGTATCTCTTCTATCAGGACTCAAACTTTAAAATAGGCGACAATACAGAAGTTTATATAGAAGCAGATTATGTATCTGACTACAGATACCTGAGAGATATTGCAGATACGGAGATGGTTGACAACTACGACAACCCTGACAATAAATTCTATGCAGATCTCAGACTTATACACAGAACAGATTATGCTGATTTCGGCATACGTTTTAAAAACGACATGCAGTTTACGGATGTTGACAACGGTTATAAAAAAACGGAAGTAAATCGTCTGCCCAATATTTTCGTAAGGAAAAACCTGCGTCAGGGATTTCTTGGATTCAACTATACAGCAGACTTTGACCATGTCCTCTACAGAGAAAAAACAGTTTACCCGGCAATTGACGGAGCAGACTCCACTGTTGAAGATGAATATGAGCGTATGCACCTGACAGGCGAGATATATACGCCCATAAACCTTCAGATAGCTACTTTCAAGCCCTATGCACAGCTTCTTGTCACACGCTGGGATAACATTGACGAAGCACCGAATGTTCACAGAAGCCACGGCAGCACCATAGCCCAGATAAACGCCGATGAAAACTCGATAGACAGACTTACTTACAAGGTCGGTTATGAAATAGCGCTGAACGAAATCTACAGAAAATACGAAAAATTCTCTCACTCCATATACAACACTTTCAGATACGAACAAATACCGGAACTTGATCATTCAGCCATACCTGAACGTATCGAAGGTGACTACATAGAAGGAACAAAAAGCTACACATACTTTCTGAAAAACTACTTTGATGCTGAAAAATGGAATCTGGATGCCTCGCTGGAGCAAACCTACGATGCAATGCTCAGTGAAAGCCGTCTACGCCCTATTATCGCAAAAATTAATTATAATTATGACCAAAAAACCGGAATGTATCTAAGGCATGACTATGACCACAGCGATGCTAATACATCGCTCCTCAACCAAAGATTTTATATTAAAAAAGGTCCTGTTACATTCAGTGAAGAGTATCTTTATGAAGATCTGGACTATACGGAAGAAACAGAAAATACCTCACTTGAGTTCAGTATTGCTCTCGAATTTAAAAAGTTTGAATTCGCATTTGAAACAAAAACATCAGGAAAAAACCAGAGCATTTCTCTGGATAATCTGCGCACAATAAGCAACTCATTCTACGGAACATACAAGTCAGGCTGCTGGCATATGGGTCTCTCATTAACTCAAAAAGAATATAATCCCATTGATGATAAAGGAGATTACTCCGGCAGAGAACAGATTATCTATTTCGTAATCGGTCTTCAGGGGCTGGGAACTTTTAAAAGTCCTTTGTCTTCAACAAGATCCTCGGATAGAGTTGACAACTTCTATTAATACAGGTTAATAATGAATCATATGAGAAAAACAATCATCTGCTTATTAATTGCCGCTGCTCTTTTTTCTTTCACAGATAAAGCCCATGCCATGTTTATCGAAGGCAGGGGAAGTTCCGTGATCCATGAAAGCAATGTTAAAGCGGCGGATATGAACGCAAAAGAAAATGCGCTGAAAAACGCCATGAGAAATTTCTTTTCATCTGCTGACAACACATCCACACCGGAAATAACCAATGAGTTTCTTAAATTCATCACCGGATACAAAATCATAAACCGCTATGTTCAGGACAATACTGTATTTTATGTTGTTTCTGCTGATATGGATGAAATAGCAATGGGCAACCTCAATTACTATATCAGAGAAGCCACAAACTCAGTTGTGTTTGAGGTCGCCGGCAACATCAAAGACGACATTAAGCCCCTGCTCCGCAAAACCGCAGCAGAAGTCTTACAGCAGCAAAGATTTACGGCGTCCAATAATCAGGATTTTCTTGCTGAAATGTCAGACAGCCCCAAGCCTGCTGATATGATGGCGGCTTTTGCGGTTACTCCGGCGCAGTATCTTTTTATCATCACTGTCAATCCGGATACACGGCAGGAAGGTGAGATTTTCAGCTGCGACACGGAAGTGTACATTAAGCCCTACTCCAGAGATAAGGAGTTCCCCGCTGTGAAAGTCACCGGAAAAGCCATTCAGGAAACTGATGACCTCTGTGTGGCGGAAGCATTCAGAAGCTCCTTGTTTACTGCGGCGGAATATATAAGAACAAACCTTATTCCTCTGCCTGAAACAGTAAATACCGTGACAAAATATACAGTAACAGCAGTAAACTTCGGCAAGTTTGCCGATGTTAAAGACTTTATGGACTTTCTGAAACGCAGAGAAATATTTAAAGATTACAGCATAAAAACTTTCTCTCTTGAGGAGGCTATATTTGAAGCTGAGACAGTTTTCAGCAGGGATTCCCTTTTAAGGAATCTTGAAGAACTTAAAGGAAGGTATGGCTACTCCGCAAGGTTCGAGGGTGATGAACTCATGCTTGATTTCTCTGCTGCTGTGGTCGAATAGAGTATTGCATGATAGAAAAAATACTGCTGGATGTTAAGCCTTTCCGCAAAGTGCTGATCCTCACTCACAACAACCCCGATCCGGATACCATTGCCGCTGCTGCGGGGATGAAAATGATTTTGAGCCATAAGCTAAAAAAACGCTGCACCATAGCCTACCACGGCATTATCGGCAGGGCGGAAAACAGAGAGCTTATCAAAACATGTAAAATTGATCTGCACCTTTCAACCAAGCTCAACTTCGCCAGATATGATTATCTCATAGTCGCTGATACACAGCCTAATGCAGGCAATGTTTTTATACCAAAGAACATAACGCCGAATGTTGTCATAGACCATCACACATTCAGGGCGCAGACAAAATCCACACAGATTTACGATGTTCGACCCGGAACCGGCAGCACGAGCACGATAATTGCCGAATACATGAAAGCACTGCATATTGAGCCTGATGTCAATGTAGCAACAGCACTTTACTACGGCATGAAGACAGACACGTTTGGCTCCGGCAGAAGCATCACCCAGCACGATATGGATATGATGGCGTACATCTTCCCCCACATATCAACCCAAAAGCTTCAGAAAATAGAAAACCCCGAACTTCCACGCTACTATTTCAAAACAATGAAAAAAGCTATTGAACAGGCAGAGATTGCAGATAACCTTGTATTCTGCGATCTCGGTGAAGTCCGTAACCCTGACCTCATTGCTGAAACTAGCGACTTTATCTTAAGAATGCGTGACATTAAGTGGTCATTTGTAATCGGGCGCATAGACAACCAGTGTTACTTCTCTTTGCGCTGTAAATCGGCAAAACAGCTTGTGGGAAGGCTTGCCACCCGCATAGTTAAAGGCATAGGTACAGGCGGCGGACACATGAAGTCCGCAGGCGGACAGATTAACCTTGATAAAATGCCTTATGAGGAAGTGGTACCTGAGCTTAAGTCCCGCCTTCTTCACAGGGTCGGCGTAACAGGCGCTGAAACCAAAAAGATCTAAAATGAAAACCTTTTTCATATATCTTTAAATCGGACTCCGAATTGTATATCGGACTTGACTTGTTCTAATTGCCTATTATAGTTTAGTTATCATTTCTAATCCACAAGGAGGACAGCTATGAAGTATGTATGTACAGTGTGCGGATGGATTTATGACCCGGAAGTCGGCGATCCCGATGGCGGAATCGAACCCGGAACAGCATTTGAAGATATCCCCGAAGACTGGGTTTGCCCCGAATGCGGAGTAGGCAAAGACAGCTTTGAGGCTTACGAAGATTAATAAACGAAAAACCAGCCGTCCGGTTTGCCCGGGCGGCTTTTTCGTTTGCACCTCCTCTCAAAACCATTGCTTTTTCCTTATCTATGAACTATTCTTTAAAAGATAAAAATTATCTCTTATCACGGAGGAACTATGAATTCATTTAAAGTAGCGGACAATGTCCACTGGGTCGGAGTGAGAGATCCGGAACTTGAAATTTTTGACGTTGTCATCCCCACTGAACACGGGACTACATACAACAGCTACCTTGTACAGGGAACAAAAAAGAAAGCTCTTATTGAAGCCAACAAGCTTCTTTTTAAAGATATATACGTTGAAACAGTTGAAGAAATCTGCCCCATTTCAGAAATCGACTACATTATATTAAACCACAACGAACCGGATCACTCCGGCTGTCTCCCCGTACTTCTGGAGAAAAATCCAAATATAGAAGTGATTTACTCTAAGACGGCTAAGACATTTGTGGATAATATAGTAAACGGAGAATATAACGGACGTGCCGTGGGTGATGATGATGTTATTGATCTTGGCGGCAAGACACTCCGCTTTTTCCATACACCGTTTCTCCACTGGCCTGACACAATGTTCACCTATCTTGTGGAGGAAAAGATCCTCTTCCCCTGCGATTTTCTCGGCGCCCACTACTGCAGCGGTGAAAAGATTTTTAATGACGAGCTGGACAACAAAGAAGAAGCGATGGAAGCTTTCCGGTTCTATTATTCCATGATTATGCGTCCCTACAAGGAGCATATACTCAAGGCTCTCCACAAAATAAAAGATATTGAAATAGACATGGTCTGCCCTTCTCACGGCCCTATCCTCCGTGAAAAACCGGAAGTATATATTGACTGGTACAAAAAACAGGCAGACAGATACTACAAAAATATACAGGACCGCAGGGTCGCAATTGTTTATGCCACAGCCTACGGTAATACAAAAATGCTTGCTGACAGCATAAAGGCAGGCGTGGAGGAAACCGGGCTTAAGGCAATACTTCTGGACGCTGCTGCGCTGCCTGTGGGCGAACTGATCGATGAAATTGAGATATCATACGGTCTGCTCATAGGTACGCCTACACTCAATGCCAAAGCTCCTAAACCCATACTCAACCTTTTTGCGTATTTTGTTGTGCTGAATATGGTTAACAGACTCGCCGGAGCTTTCGGCTCTTTCGGGTGGAGCGGAGAAGGCGTAAAGGTCAGTGAAGACATCATGAAAAGCATGCGTATGAAGCTCCCGCAGGAATCCTTTAAAGTAAAAATGACTCCCTCGAAGGATGATCTTGAAAAAGCTTACTCATGGGGACGTGATTTCGGAATGGCTGTTCTTGAGGCAAATTAACATATTAATATAACAGGTGCAGCTTATGTTAATGGGCTGCGCCGACTTAAATACAGATTCAGGGTTTCCCTATGGATTTTATTAAAGCTGCAAAAACAGAAGACTTTGAAAGCATAAACTGGAAAACAGTCAAAATTCTTGCCAAAAACATAGGCATTTTCAAAAGGGATGACGGTTCATTCTACGCAATGGAGATAAGCTGCAAGCATCAGCAGGCAAATCTTCTGGCGAATGGTCTGCCCAAGAGCGGCAGCCTGATAAAGTGCCATCGCCACGGGTGGGAGTATGATCTATCCACTGGCAAGTGTCTCACTCATCCTGACGGATACTCTGACCTGCGTTTTTATGATTTAAAAGTGGAAAACGGAGTCATTTTTATCTCCGCTTCGCCTCTGCCCAAAGATTAGACAAAAAAAGCAGGCACAAGCTGTGTGAGAAAAAAAGCCGTCAGAACTGCAAGACCTGCACGATAATAGTTTACATTGTTAAGATGGCTGAACGCAAACACACCCACACTGAGATACCACGCCACATACAGACCCATGAAAACCTTGAGGGCAACTCCGGAAAGCAGAAAACTAACCGGACTGATAACTGCTGTAAGCTCCATTGCAAGCACAATGCGCACCAAAGGAAGAAACGATTCCGCCTTGCGCCTGCAAAGCATAAACATAAACAGCATAAAGAAACCCGCCATGAGGATTCCTTCTATCATATTGCCGAAGTTAAAATACTCCACCTGTCCGCTGAAAGGGGATTTATAAGGGATGAGATAAGCTATCAGCATAATTGTGATCAGATTAAATATATGCAGCTTGTTGAGAATGAGATTATACAGGGCACGTCTGTTGAAAAGCACAACGCCGGCAGATACATAAAGAGTGTCTAAAATGGATGGATATTCAACATTACCAGTTTTTTGATCCGTTTTCCCATCCGTTCCCATCACCGTACCACCATTCATAATATCTTGTTTCAAGAATACTTTCCGCAAGCTGAACACCTTTTTCGGTTTTCAGACGCTTCACTGCGGATTTCAGCCAGTTACCCGCCTGTTCGTTGCCTTTATCAAGCTGTTCCTTGAGAAACATAATAAGCTCAAGTACATCCGCATCTTTTGCGATCTTCGCTTCCAGAGTTTTCTGTTCTGCGTATTCCTCTATCAGTTCCGATACCTCGCCTTCGATGGGAAGGTCTTTCAATGCGTGGCGCAGGGCTTTTTCATCATCAGAGTCCACATACTTCTGCTGGAGATAGTTAAGATCCCCTGTCCGTGCCTCTTCAAGATCGTGAAACAGGCACATTTTAAGCACCTTATTCACATCCGCACCAAGTATAAACGCCATGGTGTAGCCTATAACTGTAACCCTGTAGCTGTGTTCGGCAACGCTCTGCTTTCCGGAACCGAGGTATGGTATTCCTGTTCGCTGAAGGTTTTGAAGAAAACCCGCCTCAAAAAAGAAATTGATTATCCGCTGATCGTCCTTCATGTTATTCCGGCTTGCGGTTATCTATAACTCTTTTTGCTTTACCTTCAAAGCGTTCCAGAGTCTTCGGCATAACAAGCTTAACCTTGGGTTTTATGAGTATCGCCTGCTGGAAGACCCTCACAAGCTCTTCCATGAGTGATTTTTGTTTCTTCATTTCATCAAAGAACAGAGCTTCGCTGACTTCAATCTGTATTTCAAGTTCATCGAGAACGCCTTTTTTACTCACTATCATCATAAAATGCGGTGATGCCCCGCTTACAGTTTCCAGAGCTTCTGCAACCTGCGAAGGATAAATATTTACACCATTAATAATTATCATATCATCCGTTCTGCCTCTGGGTTTTTCCATCTTGATCAGTGTTCTTCCACAGCCGCATTTCTCTCTGTAAAGCCTTGTAACATCCCTTGTTCTGTAACGGATGAGGGGCATAGCCTCACGCTTAAGGGTGGTTATGACAAGCTCGCCTTTCTCGCCAAGGGGAAGAGGTTTGAGGGTTTCAGGGTCAATTATTTCAACATAAAAATGATCCTCATTCACATGAAGACCGCTCTTTTCCAGACACTCTCCGGCGATCCCCGGTCCCATAAGCTCCGATAAACCGTAATTATCCACAGCGTCTACACCGAGTTTTTCCTCTATTTCCTGCCTTATCTTTTCTCCCCACGGTTCACTGCCGAAGAGACCTGTTTTCAGGTGGAGGTCATTCTTTGTTAAGCCCATTTTTGAAAGGCTTTCCGCTATGTGCAGAGCGTAGGAAGGAGTGCTGACAAGAACTGTACTTCTGTAGTCCTGCATGATGTTTATCTGGCGTGCCGTGTTTCCGCTGGAAACAGGGATAACCGATGCGCCAAGATGCTCTGCGCCGTAGTGCAGTCCGAATCCGCCTGTGAAGAGTCCGTAAGTGAATGCTACATGAACAATATCCTGTTCATCCGCTCCGCCCGCCATAATTATGCGTGCAACAAGATCCTTCCAGTTTTCAAGATCTGCTCTTGTGTAGCCCACTACAGTGGGTTTACCTGTTGTCCCGCTGGAGGAGTGAATGCGGACTATATCACGCAGGGGCACAGCAAACATACCGTAGGGATAGTTATCTCTTAAGTCCTGTTTAGTGGTGAAAGGGAGATTCGCTATGTCTGCAAGCTCTTTGACTGATTCAGGCTTAATACCCGTCTCGTCAAACTTTTTCTTATAGAAATCCACATTTTTATAGGCACGGTTAAGGGTGGACTGAAGACGCTCAAGCTGAAACGCTTCCCTATCCTCAACGTTCATTGTCTCTTCACGTTCCTGCCAGTATTTCATTCTATCTCTCCCATTTCTCCTTGTATTCTTTGCCGAGGTAAGCTCTCTTGACCTCGTTATCGCCGAGGAGCTCCTTTGCGCTGCCCTGAAGGACAATGCGCCCGTTTTCAAGCACATAGCCTCTGTCGGCGTATTTCAGCGCCATAGCGGCATTCTGTTCCACAAGGAGTATCGTAAGCCCCGTTTTGGAAAGGGCAGCAAGCTTCTCATATACATCTTTTATTACAAGGGGCGCAAGCCCCATGGATGGTTCATCCATTAAAAGCAGCCTGGGGCTGCACATAAGCGCTCTGCCTATGGCAAGCATCTGCTGTTCGCCTCCGGAAAGCATTCCTGCAAGCTGATTTTTTCGTTCCTTAAGCACCGAAAACATGGAATATATCTCCTCAAGCTTCTCGGAGTTTTCTTTCGAGCTTTTGGAAAAACCGCCCATAAGCACATTTTCAAGCACGGTCATATTTGAAAAAACTCTGCGTCCCTCAGGTACGAGAGCAATCCCTTTTGCAGCAGCCTGATGAACCTTCATGGACGAAATACTCTTGTCCATAAATATGGCTTCACCCTGCGCAGCGGGAACTATGCCCATTATGGAATTAAGCAGAGTGGTTTTGCCGGCTCCGTTGCTGCCGATGAGCGAAACAAACTCACCCTCGCTCACATGCACGGAAACATTTGTCAGGGCCTCCACGGCTCCGTATGAAACACAGAGGGATTTTATTTTAAGCATCCTCATCCCCCAGATAAGCCTTGAGGACGGCGTCGTTATTCCTTATTTCATCGTAAGTTCCGCAGGCTATCTTTTCGCCGAAATTAAGGCAGACGACATATTGCGCAAGGCTTGAGATAAACTGCATGTCATGCTCAACCATCAGGATGGTGATTCCGTCCGCAGACACCTTGCGCACTATGCCCGCCAGACGTTCCTTCTCCGCCATGTTCAGCCCCGCCGCAGGTTCATCCAGAAGCAGGAGCTTCGGCTTTGAAACCACAGCACGAGCCATTTCAAAGTTTTTCAGAACACCGTAAGGCACTGAAGACGGTCTGTGGTGCTGAAAGTCCTGCACCCCTGCAAACTCAAGGAAAGTATCTATCTCTTCCGATATATTTTTCCAGTAATGTTTATTCAGCCGGAAAGCGCTTTTAATAACGGATGGCTTATCTCTGCCGATTATCCCCAGATACATATTCTCACGGAGAGAAAGTTCGGGGATGATATTAAGGTTCTGAAAGGTGCGGGATATGCCTGAATTAAAAACCCTGTGCGGCTTCGCCTTTGTGATGTCTTTATCCATAAACTTAACACTGCCAGCAACAGGCGCAACAAAACCTGTGACCACGTTAAACATAGTGGTTTTACCCGCCCCGTTAGGACCGATAAGAGCTGAAACGCTCCCGTTTTTTACTGTAAAGCTAACATCAGTAAGAGCCTTTACTCCGCCGAAACGGACAGATATATCTTTTACTTCAAGCATCTTTCTTCCTCAGTCTGGAGAGTGTTCCGGCTATTCCGCCGGGAACAAACATTACACAAACGGCAAGAAGACCGCCGTATATAAGCATTTCATAGTCCTCCGCAGAGGCAAAAAGCTCAGGCACAAGCCCGAGAATCACTGCGCCTATAACACCGCCTGTGATGTAGCCCAGCCCGCCCACAGTAGCCATAGCCACAAGCTCTATGGAGTACTTGAGGCTGAACGAAACAGGGCTTATGAAATGAACAAAAAATGCATAGAGAGAACCGTTAACCGCTGTAAAACCCGCAACGAAAGCGAACACCAGAAGCTTTGTCTGCACTGTATCAAGTCCGTAGCTGTTTGAAGCGGATTCGGATGATTTGATAAATTTCAGTTTATAATGCAGGAACGATTTATCAAACAGTTCCAGCATGAACAAAACAAACACGAAATAGACAGACATCAGCACGAAATACGCTTGATCCAGCCCGAAATAGAGTCCGAAAAACTCAATATCCCCTATTCCCATCAGACCGGACGGACCACCTGTTATGAAATCCATCTCATTCATAAGTATGTAGATTATCATACCGAAGCCGAGTGTCGCCATGGCCAGATAATGACCATGCAGACGCAGAACAGGCCAGCCGATGATGTATGCGATGATAAATGCACCCATAAATGCCACAGGAAAAGTCAGAAGAGGATTCCATCCGTATGTTGCGGATAAAACTCCTGATATATATGCGCCTATGCCAAAGAAAGCCGCCTGACCTATGGAAATTATCCCTGTATAACCGAGAAGTATATTAAGTCCTGTGGCGTTGAGAGCATGGATCATTATGATCACAGCAACGCCGAGGTAGTATTCATTTTCAACCGTAAGACCAACTGTGGCGAGGATAAATGCCGCAATGAGAGCGGGAAAAGGATTGATCTTTCTCATACTCTTTTCGCCATCCTTTTACCGAACAGACCCGCAGGCTTCACAAACAGAATCAGCAGTATTACAACAAATGCGATGGCATCTTTGTAGCCGGAGGGCATTATAGTCGCTGCGAAGCTTTCCAGCAGTCCGAGAAGAATTCCCCCTGCCACTGCGCCCCAGAAGCTCCCAAGTCCGCCCAGAATAGCGGCGGCAAAGCCTTTAAGCCCAATCATCAAACCATCGTCATATGTCACGAATGTTATGGGAGAGATAAGAACGCCCGCAGCGGCTCCAACAGCGGCCGCCACACCAAAGCTCATTACACGCACCATCACAGCGTTTATGCCGCAGATTCCGGCGGCGGTCATATCATCGAAACAGGCACGCATGGCACGCCCGTATTTGCTCCTTTTCAGGAAAAGATGCAGAATAAAAGCTATACACGCCCCCACAGCAATAACCATAATGCTCTGGTTTGAGATAACCCCTCCGGGGAGTTCGATGCTTTTCACAGGCATAAACTCGCCAACCGTAACCGTATCCCTGCCCCATATGTGCATGGCAAAATCCCTAAGCAGTATGGAAGCGGCAATTGTTACGGTAATCAGGTTAATATCGCTTTTCACTCTTACAAGATTGATAAACACCCTTTCAAACAGCAGACCCACAATAAGAGCGGTGACCACCGCCAGAGGGAAGGCAACTATAAAAGGCAATCCAAGCACTGCAAAAAGCGTATAGATCAGCATTCCGCCCAGCATGACAAATTCACCCTGAGCAAAATTGATAAGTCCGGTTGTATTGTAGATAATATTGTAGCCTAGGGCTACCAGCGCATAGATACTGCCGCCGGTGAGCCCCGAATATAAGAACTGCATTACTGTGCTATCTCAAATTTTCCGTCTCTGATTTCGACCATAATAAACGCATCGGACGTAAGACCGTTGTGATCCTTTTCCGTCATATTAAACTCTCCGGCTGTTCCTTTAAAGTTTTTTATTCCGGCAAGAGCAGCAAGAAATTTCCCTTTGTCTGCGCCGGATTTTTCATAAGCAAGCTTAAACAGATAAAAAGCATCGTATGCGTGTCCGCCGAAAGCGGAAACAGGCATATTAAACTTTCCCTCGTAATCCTTTTTATATTTCATAAGCACAGGTTTAAACGGGTCACTATCCGCAAGTCTGTCCGCCACGATAAGCCTTCCCGCAGGGAGCTTGAGCCCGTCTGCGGCTGTTCCGGCAAGTTCAACAAACTTCATGGAAGCAACACCATGGCTCATGAAAATGTTTTCTATACCTAAATCCTTGGCATTTTTTGCAACTATAGCCGGAGCAGGACCAACACCCCAGCATATAACTGCATCAGGTGAAGCGGATTTGATTTTACTGAGCTGGCTTGTCATGTCCTTGTCTTTGTCGCCGAATTTTTCATCGGAAACAATCTCTATTCCCTGAACCTTTGCACCTTCTATGAGAGCATCCCTTCCGGTGACTCCGAAGCCGTTCTGAGCAGTGATTATCGCCGCTTTTTTCATGCCTTTGGATTTCATGTATTTAAATATCGTCTCAGCAGCGTGAATATCGCTCTGAGGAGTTTTGAAAACATATTTATTAACGGGTGTGACAATTGCGGCACTGGCTGCACAGCTTATGAGAGGAGTATTAAACTTTTCCGCAAGGTCTTTCACAGCAAGGCTTGAGCCTGTGGTTGTGGGTCCGATTACGGCAAAAACTTTGTCTTTTGTCGCCAGCCTTTTGAAATAGTTGATTGTTCTCTGCTCATCCCCTTGTGTGTCATATGAAACAAGGACAACCTTGTCCCCGTTGATTCCGCCTGCGGCATTAATCTCCGCCACAAGCATTTCAGCAGTAAGCTTTTCAGGATGTCCGAGATAAGACGCCGGACCTGTTTCAGCAAATAAAGCTCCGAGCTTCACTTCTCCGGCAAATGCCGTCAGACATGAAAGGATAATTGCCATAACCGCAAGAATACGCACCATTTCCGCCCCCGTTTTTTATAATAGCCGCAATCATAACGGCAACCATTACACGCCCCTTAAAGGTGGGCGCAAGAACACATGATAAATATTATATCTCGTAGATCTGTTCGCCTTTTTTAAGCTTGTAACCGCTTGCGGTGAGAACATCCACAGCCCTGGACGTATCATCGAAACGGAAAATCATCACAGCGCAGTCAGTGCTTCTCTCCACAAGTGCATACATATATTCCACATTGATGGATGACTTGCTCAGAGTGCCGAGAACGCCTGCAAGCCCGCCGGGATTGTCCGGCACCTCAACTGCGAGGACCTCTGTTCTGCCCACTGTAAACTCATTTTCACGGAGAAGCCGGTAAGCTTTGTCAGGCTCGTTTACAATAAGCCTGAGTATTCCGAAATCAGAAGTATCCGCAAGGGACAGTGCCCTGATGTTTATGTTGTTATCCCCAAGAAGCCCTGTTACTTCGTGAAGCCTGCCTGATTCATTTTCGATAAATACTGAAATCTGGGTGATTTTCATTTCTGCACCTCATAGTTTCCTTTTATCGATAACACGCTGGGCTTTGCCCTCACTTCTGGCTATCGATTTGGGTTCAACAAGACGCACCTTGCAGGTGACGCCGATCATGTCTTTTATATCTTTCTCTATTTCTCTGGTGAGTCTCTGAAGTTCTTTGATTTCATCACTGAAGAAAGAACCTTCAACCTCAACTTTAACTTCAAGGGTATCAAGATTCTCCACCCTGTCAACCTCAAGAAGATAATGAGGAAGAACTCCTTTTTTATCAACAAGAACAGCCTCAATCTGCGATGGGAAAACATTTACGCCGCGGATTATCAGCATGTCATCGCTTCTGCCCATGACTTTGCTCATGCGGACAAATGTACGCCCGCATTTACAGGGCTGGCGGTTTATCACAGCTATATCTCTTGTTCTGTAGCGGATGAGAGGAATAGCCTCTTTGGTTATGGTGGTAAAAACAAGTTCGCCCGGTTCACCGAAGGGCAGAACCTCTCCTGTATCCGGGTCTATTGTTTCTACTATGAAATGGTCTTCGCTGACGTGCATTCCGTTTTTTGCTTCCACACACTCAAAGCCGACCCCTGGTCCGATAATTTCACTCAGACCGTAAATATCCACAGCGTCAATGCCCCATTTGGCTTCAATTTCGTTCCTCATTTCGTTTGTCCAGGGTTCAGCACCGAAAACACCCACTTTGATAGGCATACTCTTTATGTCGTACCCTTCCTCTTCAGCCACTTCAAAAAGGCTTAAGGCATAGCTTGGAGTACAAGAGATAGCAGTTGTTCCGAAATCCTTCATAAGCATGAGCTGCCGTTTGGAATTGCCTCCGGAGATAGGAATAACAGAGGCGCCTATTTTTTCAGCACCGTAATGAGCGCCGAGACCGCCGGTAAAAAGCCCGTAGCCGTATGCATTTTGAAGGATATCCCCCTTGCCTATGCCTGCTGCGCTCAGTGTTCTTGCCATCAGTTCGGACCATGTGTCAATATCTCGCCTGGTATATCCCACAACAGTGGGTTTGCCTGTGGTTCCGCTGGAAGCGTGAATCCTCACCACCTGTTCCTGCGGTACGGCAAACATTCCAAACGGGTAGTTGTCACGCAGATCCTGTTTATATGTAAAAGGAAATTTGTTCAAATCACTGAGGGTTTTAAGATCTTCAGGCCTGATGCCGCATTCGTCAAACTTAGCTTTATAAAAAGGCACTCTCGCATAAACAGTTTCCAGCAGTGACTTCAGCCTGCGGAACTGTAATGCTTCCAATGCCTCTCTGGGCAGGGTTTCAAACTCTTCATTCCAGATCATCAGCTTAACTCCGGTTAATAATGAAAACAAAATTATGTGTCTGTTTTTTATCAGGTTTACATGGTTTAGTCAAACCAAATTTAACAAAGTTTAGCCTTTCGTAACAGGGAGAAACGCCGTCTTAACATGCGAAAAATGATTAAATAAACAGACTTATAAGATTTTGTATCAGAGCAGAGAAACGAACAGGCAGAATCTTTCACAGGGTTCTGCCTATCAGAAGACATTTACTGATAATGAACATAATCAGCGGGCACAGAGATACAGATTAACCTTCGTTGTTTCATATTCAAGAGAACAGGAATAACCGTAGCCTGTCTCGACTTCGCCTATGCTATGTTCGGAAGTAATAACAAAAACTTCCGGTCTTTCAGCAAAAAAGTTCACCGCATCCTTTTGGTCTTCAATATAGTATTTTTTGTATTCCTCATCCTTTTCAAACTGGATCTCACGCTTGCGTGAAAGAACCATCGGCACAATCTCCTGACGGTAAAAACTGATAGAGGGCAGGAATGCTTTGTAGCAGACAGCCTCAAGTTTTTTACCGTATTTTTCTGTCATGGATGCGGCAGAAAGCAGTCTGAATCCTTTAACATTTTCTTCAACCATAGGAATAATCACATAAAGAGGGATGCTGACAACGAGAATTGTCCATGCGGAAGCTATCACAAAACCTCTGCCGAATCTGTACCCGCCAAGAATCGTAATATAAACAGCAGCAGCAATGAGAGTGGTCATCATCAGAACCATTCTGTAAGGCATCAGGAAATCAAGAGCATAAGCTGCGACTGCCGGAAATATTATAAAAACAGACATGTACAAATGCCCAAAAAATAAAGGCATATGGGAACGGAAACGCATCACTGCCGACACGGCAAGTATCCCTAAAAGAGGACTGAAAGGCACAAGATACGAAGCCAGTTTACTTGAGGAAACCTGAAAGACTGCAAACGGCAGCATAAAAAACAGCCAGAGTGAGTAGCGCCCGGCAAACCTTTCACTTATCATGCCGTAGAGGGAATAAACAAACATAGGAAACAGACCGAACAGCACAGCGGGATAAAAATACCACGGCTCCGCACGGTTAAAAACTTCGGTAGTCATCCTGTCAACAAGCTGATATCCAATGAAATAAGAGACTATTCCGTCATAATTAAAGACAAGATAAATATACCATGGCAAACCTACCAGAAGGAATACTGCCAGTGAGGAAAAGAAAAATACCGGATTAAAAAGATTGCGGTAGTTTTTGTTGTAAACCGCAGCAGCGGAAGCCGGCAAAACTGTGAACAGAATAACAATCGGTCCCTTGAGCATGAACCCAACACCGAGGAGCAAACCGAACAGCACACCCTCAAGAATGCCGTTTTCTCCTCCTGCCGCAGAAAACAAAACATAAAGAGCAATAATAATCACGGCAGTTATATAAATATCAATTGCAACCACTCTTGAAACAGAAAGGAATAACAGGCTTGAACCGGTGGCAAGGACTGCGCAGTCGGCTGTGTTATCGTCACGGGTGAGGAGGTAGGCAGTTTTTCTCGTGAATATAAGAGCCACAGCCGCAGCAATTATGCCGAAAAATCTTGCACCCAGACCGTTTATACCAAAAAGCTTCATACCTGCGGCTATCAGCCAATACACAACAGGAGGCTTGTGGAAATGAGTTATTCCGTTGAATTCAGGGATCATAAAATTCCCGTTCACCAGCATTTCACGGGCAATTTCAGCGTAACGCCCTTCTGTGGATTCAAACAGAGCCATGTGATAAGACGATATAAGTGCGAGAATTACATAAACTGCAATATAAAATAAATATCTGCGTTCCTTACGTTCACTAAGCAATGGAATCTGACCTCTCTTTACGGATAAAGTACATATTTCTCAAATAAATAAGTATGCTTATAGTCTGACCGGCTGTAAAAACAACATCATGAACCAGAACAGAGTACATAAGCAGAAGAATGCTTCCTGCCAGACTGAAATACCAGAATGCATCGGGAATAACGCTTCTGCGAAGTTTTTCAGTGTAAAGCCACTGAACAAAAAACCTTAAAAAGAAAAAACACTGACCGCTCATGCCTAATATATACAGCATCAGCAGATGGCTTGTTTCACGTTCGTGCCTGAAAGACGGGGCAAACCATGCCAAAGTACATGAAACACCTGTGTATATTATAACAAAAACTGCAGCAGAAAGGGTAAAAACAGACTTTTTTACCCCCTTTTCCAAAGCTATAAAGTAAAGATTTCTCAGATAAATTATAAAACCGGCAGACTGCCCGGCTATGAACACAGGATCTTTTACAATAACTGCGTAGGCAAGGAGTATGAAGCTCCCCGCCAGACTGAGATACCAGAAAGAAACAGGCATCACGCTTTTCTTCTCTTTTTCGGAAGAAAGCCACTGCACTATGAATCTTGAAAAGAATACGGCCTGACCGATTAATCCGGCAAAAATAACGGCATTTTCAAAGCTCATAGATGCAAGTACCGTTTTATTGAAATCATCATGAGACTCCTAACATAAATGTACAGATCATTCAATATTTTCTTAATTTATTTAAAAGGCTTTACAAATATATCTGCAATTATGCATACTTAACATGAAGATTTTATGAACAGGCACTAAATTCAGGGTACGCCATGCTTAACTTAAAGAAAAATATTTTTGCCAACATACTGCTTTCTGCTTCGGTTCCGGCTCTTATATTTATTGCCCTGGCCTTCGGAGAAAGCATAAGAGCAAAGGAAAAACTCGCTTTAAACGAATATTCAGGTGCCCTGAAAATTTCTGCCGTTTATTTTGAAAACTATCTCAAAGAACGTACCAACGATATAACCCTTCTCAGTGAAACTCCTGTAATCAAAAGCATGGACTGGAAAAAGATCAGCCCTTTTCTTCAGAATGAGCTTGGACGGCGCATAGGCAGGTACGATAATTTTATACTCGCCGGCGGTGAAACCAGCGGAGGAATATTCTATTCAACCGGACACGGCAACCCCCATAAAAAGGGACTTGTGAGTATTGATGATAAATCCCCGTACTCCGAACTGCTAACCCTTAAAGACAAGCAGTTCTGGCAAAGCACCGTAGTTGAAAATTCTGATCACAAAAGTGTCTACATATCTGTTCCCGAACAATTTTATTTTTCTGATACGCAGTATTTCGTAGCCGCCTCAACCATTATAGGCAATGGCGGCGGAACAGCAGGAATGTTCGGCGGAATAATAAGTATGGCGTCTTTCCGTAAAGAGATGGCAGAGGATATTCTTCTTCCGTTGCTTAAGAAAAGTTCCGCAAATATATTAATAACCGACTCTGCCGGAAAAACAATATACGACAGCAGGGACGGACAGAACATTGATGTACAGAATGGAATTAAGAAGACAAGTCCTGATATACTCCCTGTTATCGGCAGAATGCTTAAGGAAAAATCAGGTATTTTAACTTCGGATTATAACGGAACAGAATACCTTCTGTTTTTTGAGCGTATAGAAAACACAGGGTTTATAATGACAGTTTCTGTTCCATCAGCATCGGTCTTTTCTGCCGGAAAAGTGATACTCACAGAGGTAATTCCATCTGCTGCCGTTATTTTACTGAGCAGTTTCTTTATTTCGTTCCTGCTTTACAGAAGGCTTGAAAGAAAACTGGCTGATCTCGCAGAGGCAATAAGTCCTGAATCACTCAATCTTGCAGATAAATTCTCAGAAATGGAAAAAGAACCGGAGCTGGCGGGTCTTGCCCGTACAATAAGACAACTGACTGAAAAAAGCAAAGAGTCGCTGTACTCTGCCGAGGTCATATCCGGCGGAGTAAACGGAATGGAATACTGGATAGGCGCCGAAGGTGACCTCAGGTTCATATCGTCTGGATGCAAAAACCTTACAGGTTATACAGAAGAGGAACTAAACAAAACCCCTGCTGTTCTGGACAGAATAATCTACGACACAGACACTGAAAAGTGGTTTACCCATAAATACGGCGCAGAAGCAGATAACCAACCCGTACGTTTGAGAATCAGAAAGAAAAACGGTAAAGTTATATGGGTGGAAAGCACTGTAAAACAAGTCAAAAACAAACAAGGACAGTCTGATGGCATAAGAGGCTCAATGGTAAACATAGACCGTTTTGTTACAGCGGAGAATATGTTTAATGAAAATGAACAGCTTTTCAGAAAAGTGTTCATAAAAAACACCGCTGTGATGATGCTGATTGATCCCGTCAGCGGGATAATACACGATATAAATAACGCCGCTGAAAAGTTCTACCAAACGGACAAAGACAAGCTTATAAACAAAAATATAATGGACTTTATCCATGGAAAAGATAAAGGATTTTCCTTCTCACTTGAGCGATTTATCCATCAGGGAACTGTAACTCAGGAACTGCCCGACGGCAGCGTGAGAGAAACTGAAATACACTCCACACTGCTTAAATTCAAAGAACATGTGCAACTATTCCTTATTATTTATGACATAACAAACAGAGTGGAACTCCAGAAGAAAATATCTGAAAGTGAACAGCTTTTCCGTGCGCTTTCGGAAAAAGTTCCTGTCGGCATAATTGTTTTCAGCGATAAAATACACTACGCTAACCCGATGGCATGTGAGATCTCCGGATTTTCTTTAAGGGAGCTGGAATCTGTGAGCTTGTGGGAGCTTGTTTCTGCGGAACAGCAGAGTATTGTCAAGAATTCCTGTTTCAGTGTAACAGGTTCAAAAGGATCCACAAAAAAGCTTCAGGATATACGCCTGAACCGCAGAGATGGTGTGCAGAAAAGCATCTTCATGACCCTGAGCGGCATAAACTACGAAGGCAGACAGGCTGCGCTTGCCACCTTTACAGACATTTCAGAGATAAAAGAGGTTCAGTACCAGCTTGAGCGCAAGATAGCTGCGGAAGTGGAGAAACACCGCCAGCAGGAGATAATGTTTATGTCGCAGTCCAGATTGGCCGCCATGGGCGAGATGCTCGGTTCAATCGCACACCAGTGGAGACAGCCGCTAAACACCATCGGGCTCTATGTTCAGGATCTGGAAGACGCATTTGAGCATAAGGAAATTAGCCCTGAATATGTCAGAGAAACAGTTCAGAAAACCATGCTCCAGATAAGCATGCTGTCTAAAACCATAGATGACTTCAGCGGATTTTACAAACCGATGGACGGCAGAACAATATTCAGCGCTGTTACCGTCGCAACAGACGCCGCAAGGCTGATATCCGGCAGGATAATGAGTGACGGAATCTCCTTAAGCCTTGTAACATCAGGCACTGACAGTAAAGTTTATACAGATATTCTCTCCGGTGTCCTCATTGAGGACAGCTCGTTCCTTGTGCAGGGTTATCTTTCCGACTTTAAACAGGTAATACTCACTGCCCTGAAAAATTCAGCAGATTCAATAAACGAGCGCAGAAGCTCCGAAGCTCTGTTTGAACCTTCCATCACTATTGAAGCAGATAAAAATGACGCAGAAATAATCATACGTATAATAGACAATGGAACCGGGGTAGCCCCCGAAAACTCCGCCAAAGTTTTTGACCCTTATTTCACAACGAAGGAACAGGGCAAAGGAACAGGACTCGGACTGTATATGTCCAAAACTGTCATAGAAAATAACATGAGCGGTCACATAACCTTGGAAAACACCTCTCAGGGTGCTGTTCTGACAATTATTCTCCCTTCCGCCACATAAACGGCCGATAGATGTACGTTCTTTTTTTAAGCATAACTGCTGAAATTTTAACCACCTGATATCTCTGAAACCGCAAAAAATCATAGTACCGTTTTGGCACGTCTCTTGCATGAATAGGGCGAACAGGAGGAGTTATGAAATTTGTAGCAGGTGTATTGACACTTCTTTTATCTGTAACGGCATTTGCGGGCGAAGGCGAAGTTAATCCGGGCGACACGGCGTGGGTACTCACGTCTGCGGCTCTGGTTTTATTTATGCTGCCCGGTCTGGCGATGTTTTACGGCGGTATGGTTCGTGCGAAAAACGCACTTAACACAATGATGCTCTCTTTTATATCAATGGCGGTGATAGGTGTTCAGTGGGTTCTGATAGGTTTTTCAATTGCCTTCGGCGACAGCGGTTCTTCCGTTTGGGGCAGCCTTCAGTATGTCCTTATGGGCGGTTCATTTGCCAGTGAGCTTTCAGGAACAATACCTCTCTCTGTATTTGCAATGTTTCAGGGAATGTTCGCCATCATCACCTGCGCTCTGATCAGCGGCGCTGTTGTGGAAAGAATGAAATTTTCCGCTTTTGTTATTTTCATATCCGTATGGGCAACAATAGTCTATGCACCCATCGCACACTGGGTGTGGGGAGCTGGCGGATGGCTGCTCGAAAGAGGAGCGCTGGACTTCGCAGGCGGAACCGTTGTCCACTTCTCATCAGGTACAGCGGCACTTGCACTTGCCATAGTTCTCGGCAACAGAAAAGACTTTATGAAAAGCGCCACAATTCCTCATAACGTTGGCTATACACTTATCGGCGCAGGGATACTCTGGTTCGGCTGGTTCGGATTCAACGCCGGCAGTGCCCTTTCCGCAGGAGAAGGCGCAGGTGTAGCATTCGTAAACACACTTGTTGCTCCCGGTGCTGCGGCTCTCGGCTGGCTCCTTATGGAAGCTCTTAAGTCAAAACCCAGCGGTATTGGTCTCGCATCAGGTATTGTTGCAGGGCTCGTTGCCATCACACCAGCTGCAGGCTTTGTTGAGCCCTGGGCAGCGATAGTGATCGGCTTTGTAGCGGGCATACTCTGCTTTTACGGCTGCCGTCTCAAGTTCATCTTCAAGCTTGATGAATCTCTGGATGTTTTCGGCATACACGGAATAGGCGGTTTCTGGGGTGCTATAGCAACAGGAATATTTGCCACAGTGGGTGCGGAAGGTCTTGTTAAAGGTAATGCTTATCAGGTTTGGCTTCAGTTTGAAGGCATAATGGCTGCGGGTATATACTCCTTTGTTCTCAGCCTTATCATTGCTCTGGTAATCAAATTTACAATGGGCATAAGAACAAGTGCAGAAACAGAGACAGAAGGTCTGGATATTAACCTTCACGGCGAGCAGGTTATCAAACTTTAAAAATCACCCGGATTTTTACATAGAAAAGCCCCTTTGAGCATCTGCTTTCAGGGGCTTTCTTGTTTCAAGAATTATATAAAGAAATTAATAGGCGGAACCTCTTTTATGGCTCCGTATTTTCTGGCATAGCTGTAAAAGCGCAGAAGTCCCTGAACATGTCTGTCTGACAGGCTGTAGTCCATTGTTTCCCAGTAGTCGATTATCTGGTATGAAGTAAGCCCCTTCATTGAGTAATGATCAAGCAAAGCAGCAAGGTTTGACTTGCTGTCCTTTTTTATCTCATCAAGCTGTCCTGCAAACATTTCAAACTCGGTTCTTTTCTCTTTAACTGAGTCTTTTCTGGCTATCCACAGAGCAAAAACAAACGGCAGACCAGTGAAAGCATTCCAAAGAGTGCAGAGGTCATACACATGCTTATTCTGCCCGTTATAAAGCTCAAAAAGTGCTTTATCCCCTATCAGAACCTTAGCATCTGCCTCATCCTGCTGATCTGTAAATTCAGGCTGAAAACCGTACATTTCATTTACCAGTATCCTGAACAGAACAACACTCGTGCCGGATTCTCCGGTGAGAAAAACCTTACGCCCTTTAAGCTCTTCGATGGGAACTTCGGAATAAAGCATCACGCTTTTTACTTTTTCTGTACTGCTTATGGAGATTCCGGGGATCAGGATGTAGTCTTCAAATGATTTGGCGTATTCAATACTGCTGCACGGAGAAAGGTCTATAACCCCTTCCCTCAGAGCTTTATTAAGATACGAAGGAACACCTTTAACAAATTTGTATTCGCTGTGTTTGTTCAGTTGATGAAAGATGGGGTAGACGTTTGCGTAGTCTATCTGCCCGATTACAAGCATATTTTTCTCTCCAGCCCTGCAAAATTAAGCCTCCGCAGAACATCAAAAGTAACAATTGAAACCGTGTTAGCAATGTTCAGGCTGCGCACATTTCCTGTGGTGGGTATACGGTAGCTTCTTTCAGCATATTTTTGCAGAATATCATCGGAAAGCCCCAGTGTTTCCTTGCCGAAGACAAGCACCAGAGTCCCGTCATTTTTGGCGGGTATTTCCGTATAGATTTTTTCTGCCTTTTTGGAAAGAAATGCAAGAGTGTATTCCGGAGTATCGTATTTATTAAAAAATTCACTAATAGTTTCAATACGTTGCAGACGCACTTTTTCCCAGTAGTCAAGCCCTGCTCTCTTCATGTACTTATCATCCATAGAGAAACCAAGCTTGCCAACAAGGAGCAGCTCACAGTCTGCTCCCACGCAAATTCTGCCTATATTTCCTGTATTTTGGGGTATTTCAGGTTCGATAAGGGCGATTTTGATCATCAGGCGTTTTTCTGAGGAGCCTCAAAAAACTGCGAAGCGTCTATTTTTGTGCATCCGCCCCAAATTGATTCAAGGTTGTAGTAGTTTCTCTCATCTTCACACATTATGTTGAGAAGGATGCTTCCGAAGTCAACACAGATCCACTTGGAAACCTTGTATCCGTCAAGCCCGTAAGGCTGAATCTGCTGTCCTTTAAGCTCCTGCAGAATAAAATCAGCAAGGGCGTTGGCATGTGTGTTTGAGTTTGCGGTGGCAATCACAAGGTAGTCAGCAAGACTGCTTTTTTCCGCTATTTTAAAAATTTCGATGTCTTCCGCTTTTTTGTCGTCAAGGTATTTTACTATGTCTCTTAAAAGAGTGTCTTCAGCCATTGGCTCTCCTGTATAAATTGTTGGTGCGTATGAATTCATATACATCATCAGGCAGATTTGCCTTTCTGTATTCCGCATCCAGCATATCTCTTATTTCAGTGCTTGAAATGTCAATTTCAGGCATGTTGTAAAGTATTATCCTGCCGTATTTTTCCCCGTTATACTCATCAGGTCTGACAACCATCTCCTTGAGGCTGACGGGGATACGCTTCATCAGCTCATCAAAACTCACTGAAGAGCGGTTTACGACTATAAAATTAGCGAGCCTGAAAAGGTCACGCCAATACTGCCACTTTTCTATGGTAACAAAAATATCAGTTCCCGCAATGAAGAATATTTCCGCTTCGGGATAATCTGTTCTGAATTTTTTAAGAGTCTTATAGGTATAAGACACTTCCGCCGAATTGACTTCGTAGCCGGAAACTTCAAACCCTTTGCCTAATTTCTCGGCAACAAGCTGAACCATCTCGTATCTTAGTTCGGGTGATATTACCCCGCTTCCTTGTTTGTGCGGAGGAATGCTTGACGGGATAAGCAGGAGCCGATCCAGCTTAAAATCCCTGAAAACATTACCTGCAAGAGTCACATGCCCCAGATGTATAGGATTGAATGTTCCGCCGAAAAGTCCCAGACGCATCTTATTCCCGAATGTGACCGTCGCCGTAAACCTGATATTTTGTAGTTGTCAGGTCAAAGGCGCCCATAGGTCCGCGGCAGTGAAGTTTCTGCGTGCTGATACCTATCTCAGCCCCTAATCCGAACTCCCCGCCGTCATTAAATCTTGTGGATGCGTTCACAAACACTGCAGAAGCGTCCGCTCTGTCCATGAAGTATCTCGCACTTGTATAGTTTTCTGTAATAATCGCTTCGGAATGACCGGAGCCGTATCTGTTTATGTGTACCAAAGCCTCCTCCATTGAGGAAACCACTTTAATGGAAATAATAAGATCAAGATATTCCGTGCGCCAGTCTTCTTCTGTTGCAGGTTTGACATCTACAAAACTGAGCGTTCTCTCACAGCCTCTGATCTCAAGACCGTCTTTTGAGGTACACTCAACAAAGGAAGGTAAAAATGCACCCGCAACATCTTCATGTACCAGAAGAGTTTCTGCGGCATTACACACACCCGGACGCTGAACCTTAGCATTTCGTGCTATTTTAAGCGCTTTTTCGATATCGGCATCCTTATCTACGTAAACATGGCATATTCCGTTATCATGCTTAACAAGGGGTATGCAGGTGTTTTCATCACAGAACTTAATCAGCCCTGCTCCGCCTCTGGGAATGATTATATCGATATATCCTTTTGCCTGAAGCATTTCAGTAACCCTGAACCTGTCAGTGTCAGGAACAATATTCACAACACCTTCCGGCAGACCGGCTTCGGCTATCGCCTCTTCCATTATTCTGCCAAGGCACGCATTTGAATGAATAGCCTCTTTTCCGCCTCTGAGTATGGAAACATTTCCGGACTTAAGGCAGAGAGCAGCGGCGTCTATGGTTACATTAGGTCTCGATTCGTAAATGATTCCCACAACACCGAGGGGAACACGAATCTTAGTTATATAAAGCCCGTTGGGGCGCTTGTATCCGTCAACAACAGAACCAACAGGGTCGGTCTGTTCTTTTATCTCGTTTACAGCCTTAATCATGGAGTTTATGGCTTTGTCGTCCAGCTTAAGCCTGTCCATGAGAGAAGAGCTTAAGCCTGCTTCAACGCCCGCCTTCAGGTCTTTGGCGTTTTCAGCCTTAATCAGTTCCCGGTGTTCGTCAAGCTTACGGGCAATTGCTGCGAGTGCCTCGTTTTTAACTTTTGTATTCAGATTCATCAGCTTGTAGGAAGTGGCTCTGGCTTTTTCAAAAAGTTCCTTCATCCATGCCCCCTTTCAAGAGATACCACAAGGTCATCTCTGTGTATCACTTCATCTGAAAATTTATAGCCGAGTATATCGAAGATCTCAGCGGATTTCCTGCCTTTAATCTGCCTCATATCCTTGCTGGAATAACGTGCTTTGCCTTTGGCAATTTCAAGCCCTGCGCTGTCTGTCACGGAGATTATATCCCCGATACCAAAACGTCCCTCGATATTTACCACTCCGGACGGGAGAAGCGACTTCTTCATATCTACTATAGCCTTAACAGCGCCTGCGTCAATGGAAATAGTCCCCTTAACACTTGCTGCGTGAGCTATCCAGAATTTTCTGATACGGTAAACATCTTCAGTGTGTGAGAAGTATGTTCCCACAAGATCGCCGTTTATGAACCTGGTTATATTCTCTGTATTACGTCCGTTGATTATACCCACATGGCATCCGGCGTCCAGAGCCTTTTTTGCAGCCTTGAGCTTTGAGCCCATACCGCCTGTGCCAACTCCGCTCACAGACTCCCCGGCGGCATTCATAAGATTTTCATCTATATACTGAACATCGTGTATCAGCTTTGCATCCGGATAAACCGAAGGGTTCTTATCGTAAAGTCCCTCAACATCAGAAAGAATGAGCAAAAGATCAGCCCCGATAAGCCCGGCAACCAGAGCAGAGAGATTGTCATTATCACCGAATGATTCAAAATATTTAAGCTCATCAACAACTACAGTGTCATTTTCATTTATAATCGGTATCACGCCAAACTCATGGAGGCGCCGGATAGCATAACGTGCATTGAGGCACCTGCGGCTGTTGGAAAAATCATCTTTCGTGATGAGGATCTGCGCCACACTCTTTCCGAAATTCTCAAACTCTTTTTCATACAGCCATATAAGACGAGCCTGCCCTATGGCTGCACATGCCTGTCTGTCTGTGATGTTTTTTGGTCTGGAAGAAAAGCCTAAATGTCTGAAACCCGCTCCCACAGCACCGGAAGAAACTATTACTATATTTTTGATTTTTTTCTGAACATCAGCGACTGAAGAAGCAAGAGAACGGATAAAGTCTAAGTTGAGCCCTTCGTTCTCACAGAGAAGAATATTGCTTCCTATTTTGACAACAAGGGTTTCTATTTCAGGTAAATGTCTCATATTTTATTAATGTAAAAACATACATCCTGTGGTTTTGTTTAAGCATATCGGCATGCTGAAAAACAGCCGCCCCCTTTCAGACACATGTTCGTAATCATTCAGGGAACACTATACAAAAATGCAGCAGGTGCATACAGATTAGAACCTGCAGATTTAATGTTCAGTATCATTCTATCCCTCTGTTGTCAATGTTTTAAATAAACTTCAAACCTCACAGAAACACCTAAAAAGGAAATATAAGCGGCAATACAAATATCATCACAATACCCATAACAATCTGCATCGGACCACCAACTTTTAAATAATCTGCAAACTTGTACCTGCCCGGTGTCATAACCATCACATTTGAAGGTGTGGAAAAGGGGCTTGCAAAACACATACTGGCTGCAATTGTCACAGCCATAAGCAGCGGATACGGACTTAACTTCATACTTTCGGCAACCTGAAGGGCTATGGGAGCAAAAAGCACCGCAGTGGCTGTGTTGCTGATAAAAAGAGTCAGAAAAGATGTACTGAAGTATATTCCCGCAAGAAGAGCATACGGTCCCATTTCTCCGAAAGAGCTGACAATACTGTTTGTAACCAGCTCCACTGCCCCTGTTTTATTGAGAGCAATGGACATAGGCAGCATAGAAGCAAGAAGAACCACGCTCTCCCAGTTTATGAGATGATAGGCTTCCTCCATATTTCTGAGACATCCGGTCAGAACCATGGCAAGCCCGGCACACATTATAGCCACAGGAGGCGTCAGAGTCTCTGTGACCATTGATGCTATCATAATAAACATTATCAGTGCCGCCAGCGGAGCCTTATGGTTCAGTGTAACTTTTGAAGCCTCATCAAGGGGCTGACCGACAAGAACAATATTTTCGTAGTCCCTGTTAAGCCGTCCGAGGTCTTCCCACCTGCCCTGCACCAAAAGAGCATCGCCTGCTCTCATCACCTCATCCGCCAGATTATCCGACTTATATTTTCTGCGGTGATTAACAGCAAGAATGTTAACATTATATTTTTTACGGAAACCGGATTCGCTTATTTTAACATCAATAAGTTTGGAATTGGGCAAAAGGACAGCCTCTGCAATGCCGGTATCGGATATTTCTCCGCTTCCGCCTTTTATCAGTTTCAACGAGTTGTCATCTATAAAGCGTTCAACGTTTTCGGCACTTCCCAGAACTTCCACAATGTTACCGGCATGTATCACAGTTTCAGGACCTGCCGTTTCCACAGTGTCTTCATTCCGGATTATGAAGCCATGCTCTCCTTTTCTGATTACTCTTGCAATATTGACAGAGTATTTTTCAGTTATATTAAGCTCACACAGAGGTTTTCCTTCAACCGGAGAACCTGCAGAGACCTTTACCACGAATGTTTTGTTCATTATGTGGTATTCCTCGGCAAGTTCTTTCAGGCTTTTGCTGTGGTGTTTTTCTTTTATATCTACTTTTTTCGATAAAAATATTTTTGAAAGCAGCCAAAAACCCAGTGTTCCCACAAAGAATACAACCAGCCCTGTGGGAGCGAAGGAGAAAAATCTGAGATCTGTATAACCATGCTGAACCAGCACACCCTGAATAACAAGGTTCGGAGCAGTACCTATAAGGGTAAACATTCCGCCTATGCTTCCTGCAAACGCAAGAGGCATAAGAAGCCTGCGGATATTAATATCAGACTGCATGGACATGCTGACAACAATAGGCATAACCAGTGCAACCGTACCAGTATTGCTGATAAAAGCCCCGATCATTGTGGTAACGGCAATTATAAGGAAAAAAAGTCTTTCCTCACTTGCTCCTGCCAGTTTGAGAAGCCTGCTTCCGACCATCTGAGCAAGCCCTGTGCGCAGAAGAGCGCCGCTTACCACAAACAAGCCTATGACCATGATCACAAGGGAATCGGAAAAACTCGATAAAGCCTCTGCGGGAGTGAGTATCCCCGAAAGCATCAGTATCATCAATGCACATAGCGCCACCAGATCAGAGCGGACACGTCCGTTGATGAAAAACACTATACAAACACAAAGAACTGCTACGGTGATAAACATTAGCTCCTCCGGCAATGTAATTAAGATGTCAAAAGAGAGCCTGCGGCAGATTAATCAAAAGAAATCAGTCCGGCAGACAATGGATATTATATATCACTTTTTAAAATATATGAAAAAACGTTTTGCAGACGGGAATTATAAAAACAAAGGAGAGGAGCGCAGGTTTTTGCTCCTCTCCGTAATTATAAATTATATGTGATGCTTATTTCTCTGCCTAGGATTCAGCAGAGGGTATCTTGCATACACGGGATCTTGTGATGAAATGACTATTTTCTCCTGCGGCTATGGAGAACCCTTCAGGTTCGCCTTCCCCAACATCAAGTATAAGCTGAGTATGCTTCCATGCCTCATACTGCCGAAAATCGATGTAAAAGGGGCATCCCCCGACTTCACCGAGAAGAACATCATTATCACTTATCATAAATTCACCTTCTTCAAAGCACATAGGCAGACTGCCGTCGCAGCATCCGCCAGATTGAAAAAAGATGACGGAACCACGCTCTTTCAGTAAGCTTTCTATTGCTTCAAGGGCTGCGGGGGTAGCCACAACCGCAGGCTCACCGTCAGGCGTTTTCATAATACATCTTCCTTAAAAGAATCCCAAAGCATTGGGGCTGTAGCTTACAAGCAGGTTTTTAGTCTGGGTGTAATGCTCAAGCATCATGAGGTGGTTTTCCCTTCCGATACCGGATATTTTATATCCTCCGAAAGCTGCGCCTGCCGGATACAAGTGGTAGCAGTTTGTCCAAACACGTCCGGCTTTAATAGCACGTCCCATGCGGTAAGCACGGCTTCCGTCTCTTGTCCAAACACCGGCGCCGAGACCGTAGAGAGTGTCATTAGCTATTTCAAGAGCTTCCGCCTCATCCTTAAAGGTTGTGACAGCGAGAACAGGTCCGAAGATTTCTTCCTGAAATACACGCATTTTGTTATTTCCACGCAGAACAGTCGGCTCGAAATAATATCCGCCGGAGAATTCGCCGCTGAGATTATTGCGTTTACCGCCGATCAGGCATTCTGCTCCTTCCTGTTTACCGATTTCAACATAGCTTGTTATTTTCTCGATCTGCTGAACGGAAACCTGAGGTCCAACCATTGTGGATGTATCCAGAGGGTTGCCCTGTTTAATTTTTTTAATGCGTTCAAGGCAACGTGCCATAAACTTATCGTATATAGATTCCTGAATAAGCGCACGAGACGGGCAAGTGCAAACTTCGCCTTTATTGAATGCATACAGCACCAAACCCTCAACAGCTTTATCAAGGAAAGCATCGTCCTGCGCCATTACATCCTCAAAGAAGATGTTAGGGGATTTACCGCCGAGTTCTGTTGTAGAAGGAATAAGGTTTTGAGCGGCATACTGCATGATAAGTCTTCCTGTTGCTGTCTCACCCGTAAAGCCGATCTTTGATATGCGTGGGCTTGTCGCCAAGGCCTTGCCTATCTCCCCGCCGGGGCCTGTTATAATATTGATAACTCCGGCAGGAACAACATCAGCAATAACCTCTGCAAGCTTAAGTATAGACCATGGGGTCGGAGATGCAGGCTTGATTACAGTGCAGTTGCCGGCGGCAAGAGCAGGAGCAATTTTCCAAGCTGCCATCAAAAGAGGAAAGTTAAAAGGTATGATCTGCCCGACAACACCGAGCGGCTCATGAAAATGATAAGCAACAGTGTCTTTGTCGATTTCTGTCAGGGTTCCTTCAAGAGAGCGTGTCGCCCCTGCGAAATAACGAAAATGGTCAACAGCCAGCGGAATATCAGCCGCCAGAGTTTCACGAACCGGTTTGCCGTTTTCCCAGCTTTCCGCAACAGCAAGCATTTCAAGGTTAGCCTCAATAGCATCTGCTATGCGGTTAAGCACCGCCGCCCTTTCTGCAAGGGATGATGAACCCCAAGCATCTTTCGCTTTGTGAGCGGCATCCAATGCCTTTTCAACATCAGCAGATGTGGACTTGGCAACTTCGCAAAAAGGCTGCCCTGTTGCCGGACTGATGTTAGGCATATACTGCCCTTTTTCAGGCGCTACCCATTCTCCTCCGATAAAATTATCGTAACGCGATTTTAATGATACAATACTTCCTGCATTTCCGGGTGCTTCGTAAATTTTTCCCATTAGTAACCTCCAAAGTGGTTTATACGGGGGGTCAACGTTGCCGCACTGAAAGCCGTCAGAATAAGCCTGTCAAAATTTAGACAGACATAAGTTTGTTAAGTTCTAATATTTAAAATATATTCCTCTCATACAGTGAAGTCAAGGGATAGGGTTTTTCAATATTTGCAAAGTTAAAAGCAGAATAGAAACAGAATATGAAAATAAATATCCTGATACATGATTAATTTAAGTTTTTTTAAATAAACAAGGGTTAATGAAAGCTGAAATCAGAAATATATGTAAAATATTGTTAAAATCAGGGCAGCGCTTCGGATGAATTCAATGAAAAAATAGCAGGGGTAGAAGGATTCGAACCTACAATACACAGTACCAAAAACTGCTGCCTTACCATTTGGCTATACCCCTGTAAGGAAGAAAAATTTATAAGCTTTTAATGATTTTGTCAATATTTTTCACCGCACGGTTCCGTGCGGGAATTTTTAACAAAAAAAGTGAGAAAAAAAGAAGCAGGGGTGGAAGGACTCGAACCCACAATACACAGTACCAGAAACTGCTGCCTTACCATTTGGCTACACCCCTGTAATTGGGAAATCGTATTTATAGTTTTTTTGCTTCTGTGTCAACCTATTTTTATAAAATAAATTAAAAAAGATGCTTCCGCTCTCAAAAGCCTTGACTGAACCAGACTGTGTTTGTATGATTAATCGCAATCTAAGTATTTTTATTTAGTTTAGACAGAAGACCTGCGACGGCTTTAATTTTGATGATAACAAGGAGCTACATATGAAAGTTACCAGAGCAAGTGATTATGCTATCCGCTCACTCATTCACATTGCCAAAAAACCCGAAGGAACTGTCTTCATGCGTTCTGAACTGTCCAAAGCATGCGATATACCGGACAGCTTTCTCGGCAAAATCCTCCAGAATCTCGCAAAAGCCGATATATTAAGCTCGGAAAGAGGGAAAAAAGGCGGTTTCAGGTTAAACAAACCAACTTCAGACATAACTGTTTATGACATAATTAAAGCAATCGAAGGCGAATTAAGTCTCAACGAGTGTATTTTCGATGACAGCTTTTGCAGCATAGTTAACACATGCTCCGCCCATAAAATGTGGGGTGATATACAGTCCAGCCTGCTTCAGAAACTTAAATCCTATACCCTTAAACAACTTGCCGATGACGAAATGAGAGGTCAGAAGGAATATGTTCAGCCATAAACGGCTGTAAACAGACTCCTACACCCAAACCACTGATAAGCATGAATAATTTTTATTATTTTTTTGTTTGACGAACCCTCTTTCATGCTTTAACATATATCACATGGGCGGTGCATTTCTTCTTTTTCTGCTCCCCATTAACAGACACTGCTAAAATGTTCTTTACCTTTAAGCCTGTTTATTTTTATCGGCGTTCAAGGTTGCATTACGGCAGTTTTGTTAACTTTAAATCAACATTTCTATTTATAAGGTGTTGTCGTGGCTTATCACCGCAGGGTCGGAAGTATTTCCTTTTTTAACTTCAAAAGCATCCAGCTTTCCCTTTCAGAGTGATTAATCAGACAATGAATTAAAAAAATACTTGGGAAAAACAGTTTCCCTTATATTTTAATAAAATGCGGATCGGGCAAGATCTGCGTTATTTTTTGTACAGGCGCTTTATGCGTCTCTTATTTTGAAAAAAACGCTAACCCTTGGTTTTTAAAAAAACCGGGGTGCGGAGGTTGTATGCTTAACACCGAGGAGATTGAAAAGGTTCTCTCCCGTGAACCGAAACTTTCGGCAAATGCGGTTACCGTTCTTAAAAAGAGGTATTTGAAGAGGGATAATAGCGGAAACGCAACGGAAACGCCGAAAAAAATGTTCCAGCGGGTTGCGCTGAACATTGCGGAAGCCGAAAGGAAATTTGACGAGAAAGCAGATGTTCTCGCCAAAGCTGCTCAGTTTTACGATCAGATGATTGACCTGAAATTCCTTCCGAACTCCCCAACACTTATGAACGCAGGCAGAGAGCTTCAGCAGCTTTCCGCATGTTTTGTCCTCCCCGTGGAAGACACACTAGAAGGCATTTTTGAAGCGGTGAAAAACACCGCCCTTATTCATAAATCAGGCGGAGGGACAGGGTTTTCCTTCAGCCGCCTCAGACCCAAAGACGATGTTGTGAAAACGACCAAAGGCGTATCAAGCGGTCCTGTATCCTTTATGAGCGTTTTTGATGCAGCAACGGAAACCATCAAACAAGGCGGAACAAGAAGGGGCGCCAATATGGGTATCCTCCGTGTGGATCACCCTGATATTATGGATTTCATTTACGCCAAGGAAGATAAAACCAAGCTCACAAACTTCAACATATCAGTCGGTGCCACAGAAGCCTTTATGACAGCCCTTGAAAACGGCACAGACTACGACCTCATAAACCCCAAGACCAAGAAAAAAGCAGGCACTCTCAATGCTAAGGAAGTCTTTGATCAGATGGTTCAGCTTGCATGGGAAGGCGGTGATCCCGGCATAATATTTCTGGACAGAATTAATGCCGAAAACCCTACACCGAAAGAAGGAGAAATTGAAAGCACGAACCCCTGCGGTGAGCAGCCCCTGCTCCCCTACGAATCATGCAACCTTGGCTCAATCAACCTCGGAAAATTTGTTGCAAACGGCAAAACTGACTGGAAAACCCTTGAAGAAACAGTAAAAATAGCCGTCAGATTCCTTGATAACGTTATCGAAATGAACAAATACCCCATAGTTCAGATCGAAAACCAGACTAAAAGAAACCGCAAAATCGGACTGGGCATAATGGGCTGGGCAGATATGCTCGCCATGCTTGAGATTCCATATAACAGTGATGATGCCATTGATTTTGCTGAAAAAATGATGAAATTCATCCGTGATAAAGCGAGAGAAGCATCAGCAGAGCTTGCCAAAGAGAGAGGCAATTTCCCTACTTTCAATGACAGCGTTTACCCTGCAATGGGCTTTAAAAACATGCGTAACGCCACAGTTACGACAATAGCCCCCACAGGCACAATATCCATCATAGGCGGATGTTCCAGCGGCATTGAACCCTATTTTGCAATAGCTTTCTACAGATTCGTAATGGACAATAACAAGCTTCCGGAAGTCTGCCCTGTTTTCAGAGACATAGCCAAAAAGGACGGCTTTTTCTCTGATGAACTCATGGAAAAAGTCGCAGATACCGGTCATGTTCACGATCTTGATGAAGTTCCGTCTAAATGGCGCAAAGTTTTTGTAACCTCACATGAAATCACGCCCCTGTGGCATATTAAAATGCAGGCTGCGTTTCAGAAATATACTGACAACGCCGTCAGCAAGACTGTTAACTTCTCCAACGAGGCATCAGTTGAGGATGTGAGAAACGCTTATCTGCTTTCATATAAACTTGGCTGCAAAGGGACAACAATCTACCGTGACGGCAGCCGTACTGGTCAGGTTCTCAATGTGGGAACTAAGGACAAAAAAGAGGAAACAGTCGTAATTGAGCAGGCTCCCAAAGCCCCCAGACCCCGCCCCTCTGTCCTTGTGGGACGCACTATAGAAATGATGACAGGATGCGGCAAACTCTACGTAACCATAAATCAGGATGAAAACGGCGAACCTTTTGAAGTTTTCACCAGCATGGGCAAGGCAGGCGGATGCGCCCAGAGTCAGTGCGAGGCTATCGGGAGACTTATATCTCTTGACCTGAGAAGCGGCGGAGATATAGATCTCATAATCAAACAGCTCAAAGGAATTTCATGCCACATGAAATACGGCTTCGGACAAAACACAGTACTTAGCTGCTCCGATGCTGTGGGTAAAGCCCTTGAACTTGCACTTAAGGCATCTGCTCTTGAAATAACCGTAACGGGAAAACAGGAAAAGCTCAGTGTCGACAAACTTCTTGAGACTGTAAGTGTTCATGATGAGTCTCACAAAGTGAAAAACGGCGCATGCCCTGAATGCGGCAGTCCCATTGAGCATGTTGAAGGCTGCGATATCTGCTACTCCTGCGGTTATTCTCACTGTAGCTAACCGCAATTATACTAAATAATTATTAAGCCGCGGAAACACATCCGCGGCTTTTTTTATTTTTTTCTTAATTTCACTGTAATTCATTAAAAAAATACTTTAAGATCGAATCATACGGACGATAACTATATCAGGTGGTTTTAGGGCATGGATGCCCGTTTTATGACTAGGAGGTCTTATGAAGTCCAGCGAAGAATTCCTGAGCAATGTTTTTGCCGTTCTCGGACATATAAATCAGGCTATAGAACGTAATGTGTCCATTCTCCTTGAAAAGAAAGTCGAGGGAAAATCATCTCACTTCAATGTAATCCTCAAAGGTGAAAAAGAAGGCGACGTATTTGTAATGGCTTCTGATCTCACCGAAGAACAGCTTAAATGGTATGTTTTCGGACTGGGTGACGGGCTGGGGCTCACCCCTGAACAACTTAAAAATCACACAAAACAACAAAAAACCGCCTGAAAAGGCGATTCTCTAAATAATTATTTATATCGCTTAAGTTCCATAAAAAAGGCGGACACTGTGTCCGCCTTTTTTATCGCCTGTTTATTTGACGGGAACGCCGCCCCTGCCCTGCATAGGCTGAAAAGGATACTGACCGGTTCTTATTCCGTTGGGAGTTACAGTAATGCTTAGTTTGTTGCCTGCATTATCAGTAACAGGAGCAGACCATATTATAAATCCTCTGGGTGAGGTAAACGCTTCAAGCTTGCCCACTTCATAACCTTTCAGGTTGGCAGTGGCATAGTCTTTTATCATTTTTTCAGCTTCAGCTTCGGTGTACTGGGTAATAGTTCTTGGTCCCCTCTGTACATTCGCCTGAGCCATCATGTTTCTGCCATTAAACTGACCGCGTTGGAAATTTGCACCCTGATAATACTGACCGCCATTCAGGGCACACTGAGCGTATCCCATACCGCCATACATTCCGCCGCCCATGCGTGCGTATGCAGAACCTGCCATTGCAACTGTAAGTATCATTGCTGCAGCTATAACTGTTTTTCTCATTTCATGCCTCCTTAGATGAGCTTTACAAATTATTAAGCAAAGTCCGTTCCTTTTGTGCCAATATTATTTTTGTTTCAATATCAAAGACTAACATACTTAGCATGATTCAGAAGCAAGCTAACTTCCTGCACACCTGCGCAAAAACTGCACATAGTCATAGTTAATTGTGATTATTAAAAAATTGACCGGAACTTGTTAGTCTGTTATCTTTCAAAATCTTTAAGATACGGTGCAAAATGAAATTTCTTCTAATACAGTTATATCAGACCGGAGATGTTGTTCTCACCACACATATCCCCAGAGAAATAAAAAAGATTTATCCTGATGCAGAGATAGATTTTCTCACTTTTCCTGCAAACAAACCTGTTCTGGAAAATAGCCCGTATCTGCGGAATATACTCACTATTAACAGGAAAGACGGCTTCAAAGGCTTTCTTAAGACCGTATATGAAGTGCGTAAAAATAAGTATGACGCTGTGCTGGACTTTATGAATAACCCCCGGACGGCGCTTATATGCTTTTTCAGCGGTGCAAAACAAACAGTTGGCTACGCCACAAGCCGCAGGAAAATTTTTTACAACACCCTCGCAGACAGAATTGAAGGAAGCCCGGGGGAAACAAAGCTCTCCCTGGCTGTCCCTTTCATAAAAGGCTTTAAGCTTGAAAACCATAATACAAGACCGGAACTGTTCACATCAGAGGCTGCAGACAATAAAGCGGCTGAAGTTCTGAAAAGCTTCGGAATAAAAGATGACGACTTTTTAGTAACGGTTTCACCCACTCATAAGCGGGACACAAGAAGATGGAAGCTTAAACACTTCATGGAGATAACACGCTTCATGACTGAGGAATATGGTGCAAAGGTGATTCTTACCTATGGTCCGGGTGAAAAGGAGTATATAGTAAGCAACGTACCGGTTATGCCTGAAAATGTTTTTCTGATGCCGCAGCTCTCACTGTCCGAGTTTACGTCTCTTATAAAAAGGGCAAAGCTTCATATCGGAAATGATTCAGCCCCTCATCACATAGCTACGTCATTCAGGATACCCACTTTCATAATAATCGGTTCATCTCACACTAACTGGGTATTCAATTCGCCTGAGCATACCTTTATTACCAAAGGGATGGAGTGTCAGCCCTGCGGAAAATCAGTATGCTCAATCAGCGGGGATATACCCTGCATGGAAGATCTGACTGCGGACGATGTTAAGCCCGCTTTGAAGAGGTTTATAAATAATGTTCTCCACCTTTAAATCAGTACCTGTAATAAGTTATACAAGCATATCAGATAAAAGCGACATAACTAAGGAAGACTTCAGAAACCATATGAGGTTGATTGCGCAGGAAGGCTACACACCAGTGACCGCCGTTACCCTGCATGACTTCATGTGCGGAGACAGCAGCGTAATCCCTGAGAAACCGCTGGTAATCACCTTTGACGCATGTTTTTTCGACAACTGGATTAATGTTATACCAACCCTTGATGAATTCGGCTTCAAAGCAGTTTTTTTCTGTGTAACCGGTTTTCTGCATGATACTCCGAAAAGGTCAAAAAGATCAGCAATTGAATGTTTAACAAGAGAGCAGAACTTTGAGAAAGCCCTCTGCGGCGGAGACTTCTCCGGTTTTATGAGCAGGCAGGAAATTTATGAAACTGTCCATGAATTCGGACACGAAGTATACAGCGCATCTGTGACCTACCCGATGATATTCCGCTCGTCATCTGCCACCGGAACATACCCAAATAAGAAGCACTGGTGTTTCAAAAGCGTATGCAACGTTATACAGGAAGGTGATAAAGTTTATGACGTAGGTTCGGCACTTGCTTACAACGGGTACACCATAAAAGACGGCAAGCCCGTATTAAGAGGAATGGACGAGCGTGCCAAACTTTGCCGCTATGAGCTTGAAGAGAGCAAAAAAGAGCTTGAGTACATTCTCGCCCGCCCCTGCGGATTCTTGAGCTGGCCGTGCGGTCAGTATGACAGGCTTTCAGTGAGTATTCTGGAGGAATCCGGATACAAAGGAGCATTCACATTTGACAGAGGTGCAAATGCAAAGCACACAGATGTTCGAATGATAAAAAGAATCAGGGTAAAAGGGAACAAACCGACATCATGGCTTAAGAGAAGACTTTCCATGTATTCCAATTCAATATCTGCTAGCCTTTTCGGAAGAAAGTTCAAGCTGAAAATTTAGATAGATACCCCCGGGTAAACCCGGGGTTCTATGCTTTCGCCATGCTATCGCATGTTTTTTACAGCTCAATCTTGAGCTGTCCTGAATCCTGTTGCCCTTGCATTTCGACGTAATTTTTAATTACGTCTTCATTCAAACCAATACTGCTAACGAAGTAGCCTGGCGACCACACTATATTTTCATTCCAGTATACTTTTTCTAACCAATCAAAAAATTTTCGCATACGGGAAGCCAATTGGCTTTTTAATCTACCCATAACATCTGAAATACTATATTTGGGAGGAATAATTATAACCATATGCAAATGATCTAAGTCAAAGCCAATGGCTTCTATTTCAACGCCAGGCATACTTCTCAATAAACTGGGCAACGTTTTACGAATATAAGAACAGACACCAGGCTTCAGGATCTTTCGACGGTATTTACAAACCCAAACTACATGATATTTCAAGTAATAAGCACTGTGAGAGGTCTTAATGATTTCCATAGAAAAGTATACCGTCGAAAGGCTCATTCATCCACGCTTAAAAGCGTGGTGTTCTGTCTTCGACCGCATAAAAAAACCCTCCTTTCGGAGGGTTTGCTATTTACATTACCGGAACAGTTTTTGAAGCGTATGCCATCCGCACAAGTGCGTCATCCAGCTTTGTGGAATAGTAGGCTGTTTTAACACGGAACTCGGCAACTTCGGCGGAAGGAAGCTTCGGCGCCGGAGCTTTGAAAGTGAGCGGGTTTATATACGTGTTCCCTTTTCTTATGCGGTAGTCAACATGCGGACCGGTGGAGATACCTGTGCTGCCCACATATCCTATCACCTCACCCTGCCTTACAAATTTACCCACGCCTACACCTTTTGCGAACCTGGACATATGAAGGAAAAGTGTATGGTAGTCATTAGTGTGGCGAATGCCTATGTAGTTTCCATTGTATTTGCCGTATCCCTTCTTGCTTATATAACCGTCAGCGGTTGCATAGATAGGCGTTCCGACAGGAGCAGCATAGTCTACACCGAGATGAGGTCTTACTTTGTTAAGAACAGGGTGGAGCCTTTTATAGCTGAATTTAGATGAAATTCTGCTGAATTTCAGAGGCGCCTTAAGAAAACCCTTCTTAAGAGAATTTCCTTCGGGGGTAAAATAGCCTCTTGTCTTACCGTTTTCATAGTACAAGGCACGGATATGCCTGCCGTTGTTGAAAAAATCAGCAGCATGTACCTTACCGTAACCAGCAAATTCACCCTTAATGAAGCGCTTATCAACAAGAAGGGTAAAGCTGTCACCCGTGCGTATATCTTTAAAAAAGTCTATTTCCCATTCAAATATGTCCGCCAGCTTCATAGCCAGGGAAAAATCTTCGCCGACAGATGTTATTGCTTCATAAAGGCTGTGTTCTATGTTGCCTGTAACATAGGTTGTAACTGTTTCCACGGGGTATTCCACCGCTTCAACCCTGAAACTGTCGCCGTTTTTCTCAATAAGAAGCTCCTTATCAAGACTGAGCTTGAAAAGTACGGAGTTATCATCTGTAAGCAGAGTTGCGCCCGCTTTCAGGGTAAAATCGGGAATCTGGCTTTTGATCTCCTTTGCGATCTCAAGTATCTGAGCTGAATCGAAGATGTCACCGAGAATAGAATAGAGAGTTTCACCGAATTTGACAGTCCTTTCCATGTATGGAGAGGCATGGGAAACTGAGGCCGTAAAAATAAGCACGGCAGTAAGTAAGGAATAGAAAAGTTTTTTTAACATCACACAGCCTTCTTTTTCTTTTTTTGATAATAAAAGTAGCCTACAAGGATAACGGCTACAAAAACAAGCAGTAAAATACTTATCGTCTTTAATTTACTGTGCATTAGCTCCGGATTGTTTCCGATGAAAAAACCTACCCATGCAAGCACAACAACCCATATACCGGCTCCGAGCCCTGTATAGAAGCAGAACTTGGGAATATTCATTCCTGCTAAACCCGCCGGAAATGAAATATACTGCCTTATCACAGGGATAAGACGCCCGGTAAATGTGGTAACTTCTCCGTGTTTAAGGAAAAATTTTTCAACCTTTCCGAATTTTTCCTCATTGAGAAAGAAGTATCTGCTGTACTTTTTAAGAAGCCCTCTGCCCATATAAACAGCAATAAAGTAGTTTACCAGTGCCCCAATTAAACTACCGGCTATACCGGAAAGAACAACGAGGTATATATTCATCTTCCCCTGCGCCGCAAGGTATCCCGCCGGCGGAACAATCACTTCGCTGGGAAAAGGAACAAATGAGCTTTCCAGAGCCATGAGGAGAACTATCCCCGCATAACCCATACCGTGAACGGCGTCCAGAACTAGATTAACAAATGCACTAAGCATTATCCCCCCTGCCTGTTAAAAGTTCTCGTGCCTGCTCAATTGACGAGGGAGTCTTCTCTCCCGCTATCATAAAGGCGATAACTTCTTCCCTTTCATCAGGATTCAGTTCTTTCACATCGGTTTTCGCCTTATCTCCGGCGGTACCTTTTAGAATGTGAAAGTGCTTGCTTCCTTCAGCGGCAACAACAGGAAGGTGGGTGATAACAATAACCTGCTTACCCCGTGCGATGCTGCTCAGTTTTTTTGCCACCTGCTTTGCAGTTTTTCCGCTTATGCCTGTATCTATCTCGTCAAACACAAGAGTGTCCACACGATCAGACTCGGCAAAAACATCTTTAAGCGAAAGCATAACCCTTGAAATTTCCCCGCCGGAAGCAACTCGTGCCAGAGGAGCAGGCGGAAAACCCGGGTTGGTGGATATATAAAACTCTGTGCGTACGCCGCCCAGTTCGTCAAGTTCATCCTGCTGAAAAAACTCAAGTTTAAAGACAGAATTCTTAAGCTCCAGTTCACTTAAATTCTTAATAATTTCTGAAGAAAGTGTGTCCGCTGCTTTTCTTCTGGCAGAGTTTAAGGCATCGGCTTTTTTAACAGCATCGCTGTGAAACGATGCAACCTCTTTTTCCATCTTGGTGAGGGCATCTTCATCCAGAAAAAGGTTATCCAGACGCTCCTTGATCTCCTGCCCGTGGCGGATAACATCCTCAAGGGTTCCGCCGTATTTCTTCATTAGATTAGCAAGGCGGAACTTCCTGTCCATCAGCCTGTTAAGCTCTTCCGGATCGAGCTCCTGCATGTCCAGCATCTTTTCCAGAAATGCTGTGACATCGGCAATTTTGTAACCGACCTCCGCCAGACTGTCCGCAGCAGAAGCAAGCTCCGCTCCGTAATCCGCAACGGATGACATAAGGGATGATGCGCTCCCGATAAGCTCAGAGGCATTCACCTCGCCGTCCTTGAGGTAATTAAGAGAGGTTGCAGCCGCCTCACGGATTTTCTCCATGTGGGACAGCATCTTTATCTTTTCCTCAAGCCCTTCATCTCCGGCCGGGTCTATGTTCATTGATTCAATTTCGTTAAGCTGAAATTCCAGAATGTCTTTCTCTTTGAGTGTTCTTGATATATCTGACTGAATGTTTTCAAACTTCTTTTTCTTTTCCTGATACCTGCCGTAGCTCTCCGTATAGTCCGACTTGAAGCGCTGCTCCACTGCTGCATCCAGAAATTCGATATGGCAGGCGGGATTAAGCAGGCGCTGATGCTCATGCTGACCATGTATATCGGCAAATCCATCAGCAACTTCCTTAAGCTGAACTACTGTTGCAAGCTTGTTATTGAGATAAACACGGTTTTTCCCTGCGTTGTCTATCTCTCTGCGGATTATAACTTCATCCTCTATCCCGAACTGTTCTTTGGTTTCATCTGAAAGGTGGGAGAAATCTCCGCTGAAAAGCCCTTCCACCACAAGCTTTTTCTCCTCATCACGAAGAAGTGTTCTGGTAAAGCGTTCACCAAGCAAAAGCTTGAGCGCTCCTATGAATACGGACTTACCCGCTCCGGTTTCTCCGGTGATTATATTCAGACCTTCACCGAATTCGACAGTTGCGGACTCAATAACAGAAAGATTTTCAACACGAAGCATATTAAGCATCAGGAATCGCCCCAGCCGAGTTTTTCCCTGAGAAGGGAGTAATAGTTTTTATTTTTAGGCACAACAAGCACAGTGGGCGACTTTGCCTTTTTAACCGATATGGTCATTGCGGGGTCAATGGACCTCCATACCTGACCGTCATAGGTTATCGAAACATTTTCATCCCTGCTCCTGAGCTTTATTTCAATATGGCTGCTGTCATTGACAACAATTGGTCTGTTTGTGAGAGCATGAGGGCATATGGGCGAGATGATTATTGTTTCCGTCTCAGGATGGACTATGGGTCCTCCTGCTGCGAGATTATATGCGGTTGAACCTGTGGGGGTGGAAATTATGAGCCCGTCCGCCCTGTAGCGGTTTACAAAATCACCGTCGATATAGACATCCATCTCGATGATTCTCGCAAGGTCGGATTTATTGATAACAACATCGTTAAGAACTTCAATTTCAAGAGTCTTCAGTCCTTCTTCCTCAATATGACAATGAAGCTTCATTCGTTTTTCAAGCTTATAGTCATCATTAAGAAAATCATCAAGGGAGTTGATAACCTCATCGACTCTCGTTTCGGTAAGAAAACCGAGCCTGCCGAGGTTCACACCGAGAACCGGCGTTTCTTTGCTGCCGAGGAGACGTGCAGCGGAAATCATGGTTCCGTCACCGCCAAGTACAATAACAAGATCTGATTTTTCTCTGATTTCTTCATGGTCGGCAGGAGCGACACCCATAACATTTGCCGCTTTTTCCTCAAAGAGGATGTCCACATCTTTTCCGGAGAGAAAATAGCACACCTTTTCAAGTGTCTGCCTGACTTGTTCTCCGTGAGGTTTTGCTACTATAGATATAGTTTTCATTCACAACCCGTCTGATTATCTCCGCTGAATCACCGGAGTCTGACGGCTGATTGTATACAAAATACGCAGGATATTCAAGATTTCCTTTTGCACCGCGTATCGGCGACTGGGTCAGACCGTGGAAAAAGAAGGATGATTCCCCGGCACACCCGGCGATATATTGTATCACCCGCTCATGTACAGAGGTATCGGTAACTATACCGTTTTTGCCGATCTCGCCCCTTGCTGCTTCAAACTGCGGTTTTATAAGAAACACAGCTTCCGTTCCGTCCTTACAGAACTGAACACATGAGGGGATAATCATGGAAAGTGAAATGAACGAAACATCGGAGACAATTATATCAATCTTCTCACCGATAGTCTCAAAAGAGATAGTACGGAAGTTGGTTTGTTCAAGGCTGATGACACGGCTGTCTTTTTTCAGCTTTTCATGAAGCTGGTTTGTGCCCACATCAACGGCAAAGACCTTCAGCGCACCTTTCTGAAGAGCAAGGTCAGTAAATCCGCCGGTTGATGAGCCTATATCGAGAACTGTTTTGCCTGTGAAGTCCAGACCAAAAGCACTGACAGCTTTTTCAAGCTTCAGTCCGCCCCGGCTTACATACGGCAGTGTTTCCTTTAGCCTCAGAACAGCCTCACGGCTTATGAGCTGACCGGGTTTGTCCACCCGGTGATCATCCGCAACAGCCAGCCCCGCCATTATCAGGCGTTTAGCATGCTCCTGAGACTCTGCCAGCCCGTATTCCACTAAAAGCAGATCAAGGCGTTCTTTTTTCATAATCCGCCGTAAACGGATTTTACTCTTTCAAACATCTGCTCTGCGGTGAGCCCGCAAATCTGTCTGAGTTCCTTAACTGAGCCATGCTCTATAAATTTATCGGGTATTCCGCAGCGCACAACCTTTGCACTGCTGCCGCCGTCCATAAGTATAGACTGAACCTCTTCTCCGGCACCGCCTTTAACCGATCCCTCTTCCACTGTAACAACAAGTTTTTTGGAACCTATGACATTACAGAGATAATCCTGATCAAGGGGTTTAAGGAAACGAAGATTTATAAGAGAAACACTGCCGTATTCCTCTTTAAGCATCTTCCAGAGCTTGTATGACTCCTCAAAAATATGTCCCACAGAAACCACAGCTATGCTGCCTTCGGCTTCAATAACTTCCGGCTTGCCGTACTCCACAGAGGAAACAGGCAGTTCGGTATAGTGGTGTGCCTCGCCCCTTGCGTACCTCACAGCGGACGGTCCTTTGAGCGCCATGGTCATTTTAAGCATGGTTTCAAGCTCATAGGCATCTTTCGGAAGCATTATGGAGATGTTCGGTATCATACGGAAATAAGAAATATCGAAAACACCGTGGTGAGTGGGTCCGTCTGCCCCCACGAGCCCGCCTCTGTCTATACAGAAGACAACTGGAAGGTTCTGGATTGCAACATCATGTATAATCTGGTCAAACGCACGCTGAAAAAATGTGGAGTAAATGGCGACATAAGGGCGTATGCCGCTTATGGCAAGACCTGCGGCGAATGTAACCGCATGCTGTTCAGCTATGCCTACATCAAAAAAGCGTTCAGGAAACTTCTGCTCAAACTCGCAAAGTCCTGTACCATCCTTCATGGCGGCGCTTATGGCGGCTATTTCTTTATTCTGAGCGCCCATTTCGGCAATAACCTTACCGAAAACGTCTGTATATGATTCTGCACTGCCCAACTTTGCGGAACAGCCTGTGCTTATATTAAATGATGAAACGCCGTGGAAGCGGGAAGGATCATTCTCCGCAAATTCGTAACCGTGCCCCTTTTTGGTGGAAACATGTATGATTACAGGTCCGTCCTGAAGCATGGCATTCTGGAAAGCCTTATCAAGATCGGATATCTTATGACCGTTCACAGGCCCGATATATCTTAGCCCAAGTTCTTCAAAAAGGATGCCAGGAGTAAAAAGCCCGACTATACCTTCTTCAACTTTTTTAGCTATTTTAAGAAGCCTCGGACCGAGGGGACGTTTTTCCAGGAGGTTCTGAACATCTTTCCTGAAACGGGTATACATTTTACCTGTCATAAGGTTTGAAAGGTAGTGTGAAAAGGCGCCCACGTTGCTGCTGATCGACATTTCATTGTCATTCAGCACAACAATCATGCGCTTGTCCAGATGTCCGAGGTTGTTGAGAGCCTCAAAAGCCATTCCGGCGGTCATTGCGCCGTCACCTATCACAGCAACGACTTTTCTGTCACGCTCCAGTATGGAATCAGCAGCAGCCATACCAAGACCTGCGGATATGGATGTGCTTGTATGCCCCACACCGAAAGCGTCAAAAGAGCTTTCCGATGGTTTTATAAAGCCTGATATGCCTTTATACGTCCGTAATGTGTGGAATCTGTCCTTCCTGTCTGTCAGGATTTTGTAAGCATATGACTGATGCCCCACATCCCACACTATGCGGTCATAAAGAGGTGAGAAGTTTCTCAGCAGACTTATGGTAAGCTCCACTACACCGAGACTGGGAGCAAGATGTCCGCCGTTTTTGGAAACAGTGTCGATTATAATTCCTCTTGTTTCAGCGGCAAGAACATCTGTCTGCTGATAATCAAGCTTTTTTATATCGTCGGGAAGCTTCAGTTTATCGATTGTTCCCATCTAGTTTTTACGCTCCAGTACGTATTTGGCAATCTCAATACATGGTCTCGCCGCTTTGCCGTATGGTTCAACTATGGCAATAGCCTCCGCAGTGAGTTCAGATGCAATCTTCATGGACTTCTCAACACCATAGAGAGCCGCATAAGTGGCTTTACCCTCTGCTGCATCCTTGCCTATGCTTTTGCCCAGTTCCTCTGCTGTGGAGGTAACATCGAGGACATCATCCACAACCTGAAATGCCAGCCCTATCTTTTTACCGTAGGACTTCATGTTTGCTTTGTCAATATCCTCACCGTAGCCAAGTATTGCTCCAAGCTCGGCGCTGTATGATATGAGGCTGGCTGTTTTGTGCATGTGAATGTAGTCCACAGTTACCTCTTCCGGTTCAGACTTCTCTGCCTGCATATCAGCAAACTGACCGCCCACCATGCCTTTATCCCCTGCCGCAGCAGCAAGCTTGAAAGCCGCTTCCGCCATGAGGGGTGCTTCTATATCAGGATTGATTTCCTTGTTGAGCATAATTTCAAATGCCTTGGTTAAAAGTGCATCTCCGGCGAGAATAGCTGTCGCTTCGCCGAATACCTTATGGTTTGTGGGTTTACCCCTGCGGTAGTCGTCATTATCCATAGCAGGAAGATCGTCATGAACAAGGGAATAAGTGTGAAGTATCTCAACCGCAGCCGCATAAGGGGTAACCTTGTCAAAGTAGCTGTCGAATATGCCGAATGATGAGAAGATAACAGCAGGGCGCATGCGCTTTCCGCCTGCATTGAGGCTGTAGTTCATAGCCTTTACAAGCCCTGCGGCATGAATATCAGCCGGAACTATATGATTTTCAAAAAATTTATTTACCCTGTCCGCCCAGAACTCAACGTAACCTTTCAGATTAAAATCATTCATCAGCAGACTCCGTATGTATGTTCCCTTCGCTGTCAGCGCTGAGAACCTTGTTAACTTTTATTTCTATTTCATCAAGCATTTTGCGTGATTCTCTGCCAAGCTGCATCCCTTCCTGAAAAAGAGCGAGGGTCGTTTCTATATCAAGCTCAGAGTTTTCCAGTTTTTCCACTATTTCCTCAAGCCTTTTCAGCTTGGTTTCAAAAGCACCAGTCTCTTTCATCTCAACTCACACAGCACTTTTTCAGCGTGCCCTTTTGCTTTCACGTTTTTAAACGCTTTCAGTACAGTTCCGTCAACATCAATGATAAATGTGGAGCGGATGATACCCATGTATGTTTTGCCGTAATTCTTCTTTTCTCCGTATGCGCCGTAGACGGCAGCACAAATCTTATCAGGATCTGCGAGAAGAAGAATGTCAAGGTTATGTTTCTGTTTAAATTTTCTATGACTTTCAGCGCTGTCCGGGCTGACACCGACGATAACACAGCCTTCACCTGCATATTCCTTCGCAAGTTTATTAAACTCAATAGCTTCAGTTGTGCATCCGGGGGTATTGTCTTTGGGATAGAAGTAAAGAATCAGCTTTTTTCCGCTGAAATCGTGAAGAGAATGAGTTTCGCCGTCATCCCCTTCCAAAGAGAAACACGGGGCAGGATCACCCGTTTTGAGTTCAGCCATTATCAATCACCTTTTTCCTTTGCCGTTTTGGCGTAAAGCTGCCCGCAGGCGCCGTCAATGTCGCTTCCGAGGCTCTTTCTGATAAATGTACCAATCCTCTCTTGTATCAGATAATTCTGAAATTTTAAAGTTTCTTTTTCCCCTGCGTTTCTGAACTGCCCGTCAACAGAGTTGTTATAAGCAATGAGATTCACCTTTACAGGCATTCCCTTGAACAGCTTTGCAAATGCCTTGGCATCTTCTTCGGTATCGTTGAAGCCTTTCAGGAGAACATACTCAATCATAATCATTTTATGCTTGCTGACAGGAAGTGCTTTCACGGTGCGGATAAGCTCATCCAGAGGATACTTTCTGGATATGGGCATTATTTTCTCTCTCTTTTCCTGCGTGGGAGCATTGATTGAAACAGCGAGGTTAACAGGCTTATCAAGTTCAAAAAGCTTGGGGAGCTTGTCTGTAAGCCCCGATGTGGAAACGGTAATTCTTCTGTACGAGAAGCCGTAGCCGTTGTCATCAAGCAGAACAGTGATAGCGGGAAGAAGGTTCTCAAGGTTGTCCAGAGGTTCACCCATACCCATAAAAACAAGGTTAGTGAGTCTGCGTCCCTCCGCACGGAGCATGTTGTCCATTGTGCGCACCTGAAGCAGTATCTCACCCACAGTTAGGTTACGGACAAAGCCCATCTTCGCTGTGGAACAGAAAGCGCAGCCCATACGGCATCCGACCTGAGTGGATATACAGCCTGTGGCACGGTCAAAGTCTCTCAGAGTGACAGCTTCAATCATGTTTCCGTCACCGAGACGGAAAAGGAGCTTCATGGAGTCGTCCTGCATGGAGCGCTGCTGCTTTATAACCTCAAAAGGGGTAAACCCGCACTCAGCCGTAAGCTTTTCACGCAGCTTCTTTGAGAGGTTTGTCATCTGATCGAAATCCAGTACACGTTTATTGTGTATCCAGTCGAAAATCTGATCAGCACGGAATTTTTCAAAGCCGATCTGCGTGAAATATTCACGCATCTGCTCTTTGGACATGGAGTCCAGCATTATTAAGTCAGTATTGATTTGCGGCATCAGCCTTCCAGAATATTACCTGCTGTTTCGTCCGTGGGATGGATGCTGAAAAGTCTGTGCAGGTTTGTACTGTCGAAAATTTTGTTAATCTCTTCGTTAAGGTTGGTGAGGAAAAGCATTTTTCCCCTTTCTTTCAGAAACTTCAGAATCTGAATAAGCTCACGGAGACCCGAACTGTTGAGGTAGTTTACTCTTGAGAAGTTGACTATAACTGCGTCATAGAAATCATGCTCAATGATGAAGGTTTTCATCTCCTCGCCGTTGTAAGAGTCTATTTCATGAAGCGGATAAAGCACTTCCACAGTTTTTCCTTTAAAGTCCTTTACTTCTCTGCTGAACGCCATTCGTAGCACCTAGCCTATGAGTTTTCTCAGTTCGAGCTGTCTTTTAAAAACATATTTAATTACTTTGTCCCTGTCAACAGTGTTCATGCCGAGGAATTTGAGCCCCGCCTCATAACGCTGGTCCTCATGGGCGACACTCCGCATAACAACGGCTCGTGTCGACTTGAGTTCAGGAACCATGTCTCCGAAGTATATATCAACTTCCTGTCCGTGTTCAAGCCTGTATCCGCCGGTGACTCTCATACCGCCGCCGGAAATATCCTGAACATACGCTTCAAAGACATCATCAACAGGACTCCCCTTTTCGTCCTCATAAGAAGCAAGGATTTTTACCCTTGCCCTTGTATTGATTCTGAAAAATTCTCGCAGTTCCTTTCTGAAAACTACTGATGGCTTTTCTATCTCAAGCATGGGTATCTGCTCTTTCAGGCGGGAGAGAACCTTGGACTGGAAGCTGAAACGTCCTCCGTCGCCCACATATGAGACATTAATACTGATCCCCAAAGCCAGAGGAACGGGAAATCCTTTCTCACTGGGCATGGTTATGCGTATAGTTTTAGGGGTGATATCCTCAATGCGGGAGTCAAAAACTCCCGGATATTCACCAAACTTTACATCAAGAATAATTTTCTGATTTATTATCAGAAATTTGTCAACGTTTGTGTATTTTTCCACTGATGCGTCACCGTCAATTTAAAACAAAACCGGTATGATTTATATTAATCTATATGATTTATTTGTAAATTAAAAATGTTAAGGAGAAGCCTTCTCCTCCTTAACATATCGGTCTGTATGAAAAAAATCTAAGCCTTGAAATTTCTGCTGCCGGGTTTTATAGCGGGAAGACCCTGTTTACAGAGGGGACAGTCCGAAGGATCATAGGTATGAACATCTATCTGAAGAAGAGAGATAAAAGGAACATCAAACTGCGCCTCTCCGCTGCTTCTGTCCACAAGGCTGACAACAGCCTGAATATCTCCGCCGGCATCACGCACAGCCTGCATACACTCTTTTGTTGATTTACCTGTGGTAACAACGTCCTCTGCGATTACGATCTTTTCATTAGGTTTTACAATAAAGCCTCTGCGGAACTGAACAACATTGTCAACTCTTTCAGTAAAGAGAGAACGCTTTCTGAGCTGTCTGGCAAACTCATAACCGAAACGTATGCCGCCCACGGCAGGGCTCACTACTGTTGTGAAATCCAGATGGTAAGTCTGAAGAACAAGGTCGTTGATCAGCCTTTCCGCAATAGCCGGATACTGCATAATCAGCGCACACTGAAGATACTTGTCACTGTGGAGACCGGACGAGAGCAAAAAATGCCCCTCAAGGAGTGCGTTGTGTTTGTTGAATACTTCCAGAATCTGTTCGTTTGTCATTTTCCCATTTCCTCACTTATTCTGCATGCGGCAAGATACGGATCTTCCGCCTTGGTTATTGGTCTGCCGACCACAATATAATCTGTACCGAGTCTTTTTGCGTCAGCCGGAGTTACAACCCGTTTCTGATCGTCCACAGAAGAATCAAGAGGTCTGATGCCCGGAGTAACGGTTATGAAATCCGTTCCGAGGGCTGATTTTATTATTCCGGTTTCCTTGGCGGAGGAGACTACTCCGTCCAGCCCTGCTTCCTGCACTGTTTTTGCAAGATGCAGAACATAGTCCGCCGTGGTGTTGAAACCTATATTATATTTCTGAAGGTATTTTTCATCCAGACTGGTGAGAAGAGTAACCGCTATCATAAGAGGAGCTTTAACATTGCGCTTTGTACATTCCTCTCTCATGGAATCAGCGGCGGTTTTCATCATTTCCACACCGCCCTGGGCGTGAACATTAACCATATCCACGCCGTATTTCAGTGATGAGTGCAGAGCCCCTGCCACAGTATTTGGAATATCATGAAACTTGAGATCAAGAAAAATATTTTTGTTTTCCGACTTCAGGAATTCCAGAGCCTCCTGCCCGCAGGATACAAACAGTTCAAGCCCGACCTTGTACCAGCTTACCGAATTGCCGATTTTAGTTACTATGTCTTTTACTGGTTTAATATCGCTGTAATCCAGCGCAACAATAATTTCCGGTTTCACACAATCACCCGCTTAAGAATTAGTCTGAGTCGGTTTTACTGCCGGAATGGCAAACAGATGCTCCATTCGGCGACAGATAAAACGATCTATGATAGGTCAGTGAAAAGGGTTACGTCAAGGTACTTTTTAATCAGTTTCCTGTGTAAGACGAATAAGCTTCTTTTTTAACTCATTCTTTTTCCGGAAGCTTTCGGGGCTGTCACCTGTGGAGTTTTCAAGAAGGTTAGTATTTTCTATTATGCGCTTAATCCTTTCAGCGAGGATTCTGCCCATTGTTCCGCCTATTTCTGCGGTAGTTTCCTCTGCGTATTGATCATTTGCAGTGATTATAAGATCAGTCTTCAGGCTGAAAAACAGACTGCTGACTTTATAAAAATTGCTTAGTCTGTTTAACAGTGCAATTTTGTTTTCCAGTATAAGATCCTGATCAAAAAACTCAGTCATAGCCGATCGCTCGCCTCCGGGAATCTCCTTACAGATCATCGAAAAAATCAGCCGATACTTGAGCTAAAAATTAAAAAAGCCGCCCGAAGGCGGCTTAAAATGCTGTTAAAACTTCTTTATAGCCTTTGTGGGGCAGACTTCCTCACACTTTCCGCAATTTATGCAGATGTCAGGATCAATGACCGCAAGGAAGTTATCCACCTGAATTGCCGTGACCGGACAGTTTTTAGCACAAAGCTTACAGCCTATGCAGCCAACTGAACATGCTTTCTTCACATCCCCGCCCTTGTCTTTAGACATACAGGCGACAACAAATGGTTTATCCTGCTCTATTATAGTGATAATGCTTCTGGGGCATGCCTTAACACACATACCGCATGATGTGCATTTTTCTTCTATAATAACCGGAAGCCTGTTTTCATCCATATACATGGCATCAAACCCGCATGCCTTAACACAGCTTCCCTCACCCAGACAGCCATATGAGCAGAGCTTGTTTCCGCCAGCTAGCATATTTACACTGTGGCAGTCCTTCGGTCCGTAATAGTCATATTTTTCAGGAGCTTCCGCCCTTCCGCCCTTACAGCGGACTCTGGCAACTTTTTTTACGTTTGAGCCAAGCTCAAGCCCCAGAAGAGCTGCTATCTCTTTTGCGCTTTCGGCTCCCAAAACAGGACATGCGTTCGGAGCGGATTTGCCATTAACAATGGATTCCGCAAGGGCAGCACATCCGGGAAACCCGCATCCGCCGCAGTTGGCAGCAGGCAGGAGATTGCCGACTTGCTCTATGCGGGGATCTTTCTCCACATGGAACTTCTTTGAAGCTATCATCAGCCCTAAACCGGCTACAAATCCGGTTGAAAGCATTGTAAGTATCGCTGCTGTCATATTTTCACCTACTTAACCAGTCCGCTGAAGCCCATGAAAGCCAGAGCAAGGATTCCTGCGGTTATGAAAGCTATGGGAACACCTCTGAAAAGGTACGGAATGTCAGAAAGTTCTGTTCTCTCCCTCAGTCCCGCAAAAAGCACAAGGGCAAGCCCGAAGCCCAGAGCAGAACCTATGGTGAAAACAAGCATTGTGACAAATCCGAATCCTGACTGTATGTTGATTATCGCCGCACCGAGTATGGCGCAGTTTGTGGTGATCAGCGGGAGGAAGATACCAAGACTCTTATAAAGATCCGGCGATGTCTTCTCAATAACCATTTCAACAAACTGAACAAGGGAAGCGATTACGAGTATGAAAACTATTGTCTGGAGATATCCGATACCGAATTTATTAAGCACTGTGTACTGGATTATCCATGTTATTACACCTGCAACAGCCATGACGAATGTTACTGCAAGGCTCATGCCTATGGCTGTGTCAACCTGTCTGGAAACACCGAAGAACGGGCATATACCCAGAAAGCGGCTTAGTACAAAGTTATTTACCAGTACCGCTCCCACAAATATCAGCGCAAGTTCAGCCATGTGTCACCACCCTGCCCGCTTTCGCACGCTTTCTTTCCTCTATCCAGTTATTCGCAGCCAGTATGAAACCGAGAACAATGAATGCACCCGGAGGGAGAATCATAAGTATAGCAGGGCTGAATCCTTCGGGAAAGAGACTCAAGCCGAAGAATGAACCGTTTCCCAGGATTTCCCTTATTCCCCCAAGGAGAAACAGGGCGAAGGTAAAACCGAGCCCTGTGCCTACAGCATCAAGGAACGAATCACCCACACCGTTCTTGGAGGCGAAGCTTTCCGCCCTGCCGAGAACAACACAGTTCACGACTATAAGAGGTATGAAAAGCCCCAGAACCTTATGGAGATCATGGACAAATGCGTTCATCATCAAATCCACAACAGTAACGAAACTGGCGATGATGACGATGAAGGCGGGAATACGCACCTTCGCAGGAATAATGCTCTTTATAAGCGATACAACAGAGTTTGAGCCGATGAGAACCGCAGTAGTGGCAAGCCCCATGGCTATGCCGTTTACTGCGGAGGTTGTCACAGCCAGAGCGGGACAGAGCCCCAGAACCTGCTTAAGCACGGCATTATTTTTAAATATACCGTCAGTAAGGCTTGCGAGTTTCATTTCTCCACCTCCGCCAGGGCTTTATCCATAAAGGCGAGCCCTGAAGTTACCGCTTCGCAGACAGCACGGGGAGAAATAGTCGCCCCACTGAACTGCTCTATGTTACCGCCGTCTTTTTTAACAGCTATATTATCTTCCTTTGTCAGCCCTTTGAAGCTGTCCCTGAAGTGCGGTGTTTCTATTTTATTACCCAGTCCGGGTGTTTCCGCATGCTTAAGAATCTCAATCCCCGTAACTTTTCCTTCGAGGTCAACTCCCATCAGCACCACTATGTCACCGCTGTATCCCTTGGGTGATACACTCTGAACAGCATAAGCCAGCAGCTTTCCTTCCTTCTTGGCGGGATAAAGCATTCTGCCTTCCACCTCAACGGCTTCCTTGTCCGGTTCGTTGTCGAACTCAGGCAGAACCACGTTAAGGCCTTTGAGGAAATCCTTTCTGTATTCCTCCGCTATGCGGTCTTTAGTAAAGTCATACACAAATGCGAGGATAAGCGAGGCTATGCCCGCTATCACAGTGAGTACCACAACCATCATCACAGAGTTTCTGTTCATGATTTCACCTCACCGAAGCTTGCGGGGCGCATGTAATTGTCAATGAGAGGAGTAACGGCGTTCATGATAAGAATGGAGAATGCCACTCCTTCGGGATATCCGCCGAAGAGCCTGATTACAACCGTAAGAAGTCCGCAGCCGAAGCCGAAGAGTATCTGTCCCCTGATTGTCATGGGACAGGTTACGTAATCAGTCGCCATGAAGAATGCACCAAGCATAAGCCCGCCTGCAAAAACATGCTGGAGGGGGTTGAGAGTTTTTTCAGGGGATATAAGCCAGTAAAGCCCTGTGAGAACAAAGACAGTGGCAAGGTATGTAAAAGGGATGTGCCATTTTATTATACGCTTCCATATAAGAAAGAGACCGCCTACCAACACGGCTACAGCGGAATCCCCGCCAAGGCATCCGCTCACTGTTCCGATGAACAGGTCGCTTATATCTGCCATTCCGGTGGAGACAATGTGTCCGCTGCTGATTATCTCAGACTTTATCTGCCCCAAAGGTGTTGCTGTACTTACTGCATCAAACATGAAACCGCTTTTCAGAGTAGAAGGTTCTATCCATGATGTCATTTCCGCAGGCCATGCGATAAGCAGAAACACTCTGCCAACCAGAGCTGGATTAAACGGGTTCTGCCCCAGACCGCCGAAAACCTGTTTTGATATTATAACAGCCACAAAGCTGCCCGCAAGAATCAGCCACCATGGCGGTGAAGGAGGCATGTTCATGGCGAGAAGAACAGCGGTAACAAGTGCGCTGTTGTCCCTCACCGTCACAGGGAGTTTGCGTATTTTAAGAAACAAAGCCTCAAGCCCAAGACAGAATATAACCGCAAGGGCATAAGTTTTTACTGCATAAAAGCCGTACACATACACAGAAACCAGAATGCTAGGCACAAGTGCCAGCACCACAAGCATCATCACTTTATCAGTGGTAAGAGGGTCTCTTGTGTGGGGAGAAAAGGAAACCAGAAATTTATTATCAGCCATTTTTCTCCGCCTCCCTAGCTTTAAGAACCTTCATAACCTCACGTTTGGATGTTTTGAAACCGCCTGCGAGGTTGCGTCGTGACGGACAGTCATAGGAACAGCATCCGCATTCTATACAATTCATCACATGCCAGTCGGCAAGTGATTCATACATCTCTCTGACTACGAACCTGTCCATTACAGAGGGGATAAGCCCCATAGGACAGACATCAACACAGCGCCCGCAGCGTATACAGTTGCACTGTTTGAGATCGGGCAGGTCTTCTTCCCTGAAAACCAGAATCCCGCTTGTGCCCTTCATCATGGGGACATCAAGGTTTGACAGAGCAAAACCCATCATAGGTCCGCCCATAACAACCTTACGGGGCTCACCGAGGAAGCCTCCGCAGTAATCTATGATATCCTGAACCGGAGTACCTATACGCACCAGAAGGTTTTTCGGCTCCTTAACTGCTCCGGTAACTGTAACTACTCTTTCTATGAGCGGTTTTTTATTTTCCACAGCGTCATAAACAGCGAGACATGTTCCCACATTATGCACTATCACGCCCACCTCAAGGGGGAGCATGCCTTCGGGAACTGTCCTGTTGAGACACGCCTTAATAAGCTGCTTTTCACCGCCCTGCGGGTACTTGACCTCAAGGGGGACAAGTTCAAACTTATATGATGAAGCAAACTTTCCGAATGCTTCCAGAGCATCAGGTTTGTTTTCCTCTATTCCTATTATTAGATTTTCGATGTTGAGAGCCCTGCGGATCAGATCAGCGCCCTTGATTATCTCTTCTGTTTTCTCAAGCATAAGCCTGTGGTCACAGGTGAGATAGGGTTCGCATTCTGCTCCGTTAAGCAGGAGAGTATCGACCTTTTTAGGCGGGCTGAGTTTAACATTTGAAGGAAAAGTCGCCCCGCCGAGACCGACTATTCCTGCGTTCAGAACTGTTTCCTGAAACTTTTCAGATACATTTACAGGGAGAATTTCGTCCTGCTCACCGGATGCTTCAATTATTATTCCAGCAGTTTTACCCGAAACGGGATGAGGCAGGCTCTGTAAAGCAACCACTCTGCCGGAAACAGGAGCATGTATATTAGCGCTGATGAAGCCTGCTGCCTGCCCTATCAGTTCCCCTGCTTTTACTTCCTGATTTTTTGCCACCAGCGGTTTCGCCGGAGCCCCTATGTGCTGTGCGAGCGGAACCCCGTACAGCGCACCCTCTTTAACGGGCATAACCTCAATTGGCTTGCCCGACGTCGCACCCTTATTGTAGTCAGGGTGAACGCCTCCTCTGAATCCAAAAAACGGCATGAGCCTACCCTTTATTAAATTGTTCAACTATTATATTAGTTTCCGCCAGAATTTCGTCAGCAAGGGCGTCCTCGTAGTAGAGTTCGTAAACTATGCGTACGATTCCGGCATTAATGATCATTTTGGTGCAGATGGAGCAGGGTTTGGTGTTGCAGTAGAGAGTGGCGCCCTTGATCGGTACGCCGTGATAAGCAGCCTGAAGTATAGCATTCTGTTCGGCGTGAAGCCCTCTGCAAAGCTCATGCCTCTGTCCTGAGGGGACGTTAAGTTTCTGCCGCAGGCATCCGGTGACTTCGCAGTGAGTCACCCCGGCAGGCACACCGTTATAGCCTGTGGCGAGTATATGATTGTCTTTAACAAGCAATGCTCCGACCTGCCTTCTTAAACAGGTGGAGCGCTGTTTTGCGATATTAGTTATTTCAATAAAGTACTGATCCCAGCTTGGTCTCAATACAGTACCCCCGCATAAAGGAAAAACCCGTGAAATGAGAATTTCCCAGTATTCTTGAGCATGTTACTTTTCCTCAGATAAATATTTCCGCCATCTTTCTGCGGCAAGTCTGTCCAGCTTGTCGATACGTTTCTGGTGTCTTCCGCCGTCAAAGGGTGTTGTAAGCCACAAATCAACCATATCCACTGCACGGTCAAATGTGATAACTCTGCCGCCGAGGGCGAGAACATTTGAATCATTGTGCATTCTGGACATTTTAGCGGTATATGTATCCCAGCAGAGGGCAGCTCTGATGCCGGGGATTTTATTTGCAGAAATGGAAATACCTATGCCGGAACCGCATATTACTATGGCTCCGTCAGCTTCACCGTCAGCAACGGCTATACCGGCCGCAGCGCCGAAATCAGGGTAATCCACGGAGCTTTCGTTATCTGTTCCCAAATCTAAAACATCTACCCCGTATTTTAATATGTAATTTTTTAACTGTTCCTTAAGTTCAAACCCGCCGTGGTCACTGGCTATTGCGATTTTCTTAAAGACTGAAATACGGCTGCACATATTATCTCCCGAACAAAGGTTCGCTATACTAGCACTTATGTTCTAAAATTCAACATTTTTCGGAATATTTCTTAAAAATATCCGGAATTATTTACTGTACACTAATAGTTTCTGGGTATATCAAGCATCTTCTGAATACAGCGGACGCCCTTCTCCCTTATATCCTCCGGCACTGTTATAACATGCTGTTTATAAAGCAGCGCCTCATAAAGACTTTTAAGGGTGGTCTTCTTCATGTTTTTGCAAATGAACCCGTCATAAGCAAAGATAAACTCCTTGTCAGGGTTCTGCTTTTCAAGGAGATAACGTACGCCTTCTTCAGTGGCGATTATAAAGCGCTTATTACTGCTTTCACGGCAGTAGGTATATATGCCTGAAGTGGAGCATACATGGTCAGCAAGATCAACCACAGAAGGCGGGTTTTCAGGATGCGCCACCACAAGTGCGTCAGGATATTTTTCTTTAAGCTTTCTGACTTCAAGCTCTGTGGTCCTGTTATGAATGGGACACCAGCCCTGCCAGAGAATCATCTTTTTATCAGTAAAGCGTGATACATAATGACCGAGGTTGCGGTCAGGCACGAAAATTATCTCATCAGCGTCAACATGTTTTATGACATTTACAGCATTAGCAGATGTGCAGCATATGTCGCTCTCCGCTTTGACCTCGGCGGTGGTATTCACATAACAGACAACTGCGGCGTTAGGGTGCTGTTTTTTGAACTCACGGAGCTTATCCGCCGTAATCATGTCCGCCATGGGACATCCGGCGTTTATTTCGGGCAGGAGAACAGTTTTATGGGGCGAAAGCATGTAAGCTGTCTCCGCCATGAAATGAACTCCGCAGAAAACTATTGTGCTTTTATCTGTTTCTGCCGCCTGTATGCTTAAACCGAGCGAATCGCCGGTAATATCTGCAATTTCCTGAATTTCATCAGGCTGGTAGTTGTGAGCAAGGATAACTGCGTCCATCTCTGCGGCAAGACGTTTAATTTCTTTACGGTAGTCCATTTACTCCCCCGATGTTTGTGATATTTTTGAATAACGGACGATTTTTCCGAGATCATCATACTCGAAAAACAGGGCATTAAACACCATTTTACCTGCTTTTTCAACCTCATATTTCCTCGGAACACCGCCCAGAAAGCGCTCTATCGGCGCATCTGCACTCATTCCGATTACAGAGTCAAGCCCTCCGCACATTCCGACATCTGTCAGATACAGTGTTCCGTTAGGGAGCAGTCTGTCATCATTTGTCTGTACGTGAGTGTGAGTTCCGAGAACTGCTCCCGCCCTGCCGTCAACATAAAGACCGAAGGCATTTTTTTCGCTGGTTGCTTCCGCATGGAAGTCAACAAGGATGAAGCTGTCGCTTATTTCAGGATAGATTGTGTCAAATTTCCTGAAAGGGCAGTCGGAAAGAGGCATGAAAACTCTGCCCATAAGGTTCATCAGCGTAAACTTACTGCCGTTTTTTTCTATGGTTATATAACCTTTTCCGGGTGTGCCGTCAGGATAGTTTGCGGGGCGGACAAGCTTGTCCAGATGATTGATGAATTTTTCGGATTCTTTAACGTCAAAAACATGGTTGCCTGAACTCATGAGATCCACACCATAGGACAGAATGTCCTTATAGAGGGCTTCGGTTATCCCGAAGCCGTTTGCAGAGTTCTCAACGTTTGCTATCACAATGTCAAGCCCAAGCTCTTCACGGAGCTGAGGTACGGCGGAGCGAAGCAGGCTTCTGCCTGCTTTGCCCATAATATCGCCTATATGAAGTATCTTCATTTACTCTTTATTTCGCATATCCCACAGAGCGGGCTTCCCTGATTACGGTAACTCTGATCTGTCCGGGGTATGTGAGTTCTTCCTCTATCTTCTTGGAGATGTCTTTCGACAGTGTTACAAGCCTTTCATCAGTTACCTTGTCGGGCTCAACAACTATGCGGACTTCTCTTCCCGCCTGAATAGCGTAGCATTTGCTGACGCCTTCAAACGAGGAAGCGATAGTCTCAAGGTTTTCGAGCCTTTTAAGGTATGATTCAAGAACCTCTCTTCTTGCTCCGGGTCTGGATGCGCTCATTGCGTCCGCAGCCTGCACAAGAACAGATTCAACGCATTTGAACTCCTCCTCTCCGTGGTGAGAGGCTATGGCGTTGAGAACACGCCAGTCTTCCTTGTATTTTTTGGCAACTTCCACACCGATTTCGGTATGTGAGCCTTCACTTTCGTAGTCAATCGCTTTTCCGATGTCATGGAGAAGACCGGCACGTTTTGCGATTTTTTCGTTAAGCCCAAGTTCCGCAGCCATTGTTCCGCATATCTTAGCAACTTCTATAGAGTGTCCAAGCACGTTCTGACCGTAGCTTGTTCTGTATTTAAGTCTGCCGATAAGCCTTGATATATCCTTGTGAACACCGTGGACTCCAAGATCAAAAAGAGTCTGCTCGCCCACTTCGAGAACATGTTTTTCAAGCTCTTCACGGCATTTGTCGTGAAGTTCTTCAATTCTTGCCGGATGTATACGCCCGTCGGTCACAAGGCGCTCAAGGGTCATTTTCGCTATTTCTCTTCTGAACGGGTCATAAGAGGAGAGGATAACCGCTTCGGGGGTATCATCAACTATAATGTCAACTCCGGTAACGCTTTCAAACGTACGGATGTTTCTTCCTTCACGTCCGATGATTCTTCCCTTCATTTCATCACTGGGAAGACTGACAACGGATACAGAAATCTCACCCACATATTCAGGCGCACATCTCTGGATAGCAGTAGCAATAATGCTCTGCGCCTTTTTCTCGGCGTCTGTTTTTGTCTGCTCTTCGATTTCCCTGAGTTCACGGGCGGCGTCAATCTTGGCGTCCTCAACAAGTTCGGCTATGAGCATCTGTTTTGCTTCTTCCCTTGTCATGGCAGCTATTTTTTCGATTTCAGCTAACATCCTGTTGCGTATGTCCTCAGCTTCCTCACGGAGTTTGTCGAGGTCTTTCTGTTTTTCTTCCGCTTCCTCATACTTTTTAAGAAGAGCGTCTTCTTTTTTAGTAAGCTGATCAAGCTTGTTGTCTATAGATTCCTCTTTGGTGATAAGCCTTTTCTCAAGAGCAGCTATCTCTTTCTTCTTTTCTCTGGAATCTCTTTCAACTTCCTGCTTACCTTTGTAAACATAATCTTTCGCTTCAAGTTTGCCTTCTTTGATTATCTCATCGGCTTCTTTTCTTGCTCTGCTTATTATGTCTTCTGCTGTTTTGCTGTTTTTGATATTCTCATTATCGTTTTTTCTTTTCTGATATAAAAGTCCCGCAAATACGCCTACTAAAAGGCTGGCGAGAACAAGTAACGCATGCAGACTGGTCATCTGCTCCTCCTGTATATGTAATTTTCAGTTATCAGCGCATCCAATGGGAAATCATGTTCTTCCCTGTAAACCGTACTGACAATCTGAAATCCGTAACCCAGACCGGCTTTGACCGAAAGCTTCAGTCCGGGCAGTAGTCTGTCGTAGTAGCCGCCTCCGTAGCCCAGTCTGTATAACCCGCTGTCAAAAGCCAGTCCCGGCACGGCAACCACGTCAAAGTCTGTTCTGTTATCTATCACAACCGGTTCCTTAACTCCGTAAGACCCCGTCTGTAATCCTCCGATATATGGTCCGGTCACCAGTCTGCCGTTTTCTATTTTCGGCAGATAGACTTCCGTTCCGCTATTCATTAATTGTAGCGCAAGATTCTCCGTTTTCACCTCATTATTTATATCTGAGTACAAGAGTACCCGTTTTGCCGAATTATATTCGGCGAGGAATTTCAGGCATATTTCCGCTGAAGCTTCATCCACAAAGGCATCGGACAGACTGTCCCTCCTTTCTTTCATCTGCTTCCTCAAAACGGCTTTATTCATACTTTTTCACGCCGTTCCAAAGCCTTTTCAGGCGTTCGGCAAATTTTGCCTCAAAACCTTGTTCGGAAGGGTTGTAAAAACTAAGTGGTTCTTCTGTGTAGTCCTGTTTTACAAAGCTTCCGTGGTCAAACGGATAAACATATCCGCTTCCCCCGCTTCTCAAATGTTCAGGCACCTTGGGGTTGTGTGACTGAAGGTAATTTTTTACTTTGTGCAGAGCCATATAGCTCCTGTTGCTCTTCGGGCAGGAGGCAAGATATGTCACCACCTGAGCGAAGATAATGTCCCCTTCGGGTCTGCCCACGTTGGTAAACGCCTGATAAGCAGCGTTTGCAAACTCAAGGGCATCAGGATAGGCGTTGCCTATGTCCTCACTGGCCGAAATAAGCAGTCTTCTGAAAACAGTTTCAGGTGCAACACCGCTTTCCATGAGCTTCATGCCCCAAAGGAGAGCCGCATCGGGGTCGCTTCCCCGGATGCTTTTTATCATGGCGGAGAGCAGGTCATAATGCTCATCAGTGTCATAACTGCCGCCGGTTACATAGTCTTCTATGCCCTGAAGACCGAGAGTAACGCTCTGTCCGCTGAAAGTGCCTTTTACAACAGACAATTCAAGCATATTCAGAAAAAGTCTGCCGTCACCGAGGCTCACACGCTTAAGGCGTGTCATCCCCTCTTCGTCGGCTATAACCTCATCAACCCCGTAGCTTTCTTTTATGTAGGAAACAGCTTTTTCATAAAGCTGGTCCAGAGCTTCATCACCAAGGGAATGAAACTCAAACACAAAACTCCTTGAGCGGAGAGGCTGAGTAAGATTGAAGTAAGGATTCTCCGTGGAGGCTCCTATAAGCTTCGCATGTCTTCCATCTATGACCTTCAGCAGCAGATCCTGCTGGGTTTTGTTAAACCTGTGAAGTTCATCGATGAAGACAATAGCTTCTCTGCCGTAATGCTTCGTGGATTCGATTATGTTTTTTATGTCCGAGGAACCGGAAGTTGAGGCGTGCAGCCTGAAAAAAGGTATGGCAAGATGTTCTCCCACCAGCTCTGCGGCAGTGGTTTTACCGCAACCCGGCGGACCTATCAGGATCAGCGAGTCAAAATTTCCTGACTTCACCAGCTTCAAAAAGAGCGCATCCTCTTTAAAAAGGTGATCCTGCCCTGCTATATCTTCAAACCCTTTCGGGCGGAGTGCTTCCAGTATCCTCATAAAACCAACCCCCGCATGCGCCGTTTGTGGAAGAAACCTAGTAGCCCTTACAATAAGGGCGGGAGTATCACGAACGCTTCAGGCTTCCTGCGAACAGGCATGCACACTGCGTCCAGTATCAACACCCAGGTTAAAATTGTTGGCTGCAGTTTTCTTCCATCTTACGAACGCCGCAGGGGATCTTATATATCTATCTCATTAAGCCGTTCATTTAGTCTGTCAACTTCGGCTTCGGCTATCTTAGCCGCTTCCGCAAGCTCGACCCTTTCAACAGCAACTTTTAAACCCGCCATAACAACAGCGCGGTGAGTATTGACAATCTTGGAGGAGTCGTTCGATTCCTGAACTTTCTCCTCAAGAAGCCCTGCCGCTTTTTCCAGCACTTCTCCGTTTTCTGTTCTGAGGGAATAGTGAACACCTGCAACGGTGATCTGAACTTCCTTACTATCAGGACTCATAAGCCTTTTACCCTATTCTGGACAGAAGGTTCTCCACTTTTTCCCTGACTGTTTTTCTTTCCTCAATCAGAGCGGATATTTCCGCTTCCAGTTCCGAAGCCCGTGCTTTAAGAGCTTCGTTCTCGTTCTTCAGGTTCTCTCTGTCATCTATGAGACGTTCTATCTTACTGCTTAAAATATTCAGTTTCTCAAGTAATTCCATATCAAAATTATGTCAGAGAAGAGCCTCTTTGTCAATCCTCAAGAGAATCATGGAGAATATACGCAAACTGTTTTCAATTTTGCTCTTTTAAGCCATGCACAACCGTCTGCGTCTTTCTTTGATTATGAACATTTCCTGTTTATTCGTCAACCGGGTATATCTTTAGACTGAATATAGTTACTTTGTATGATATATTATTTAATAACCACTTACATCGGTATTTTTCACTTGATATTTATTATCCGTTAAGATAGTTGCTAAGTTATGTATGAAAACGGAAAAGGGGATTATGAGCGACAGAATCTTTGTGGGAAGACAGCCGATACTGGATATAAACGGAAATATTTTCGCCTATGAGATATTATTCCGCAATACTGAAACCAATGCGGCAAAAATTGATGATAACCTTTCCGCCACCTCATCGGTACTCCTGCATCTTTTGCAGAACTTCGGCATAGAGACCCTTCTCGGATCTAAAAAAGGCTTTATAAACATTGATGAATCTGTGATCGATGAGGATATAATAGCCCTCCTCCCTGCGGAAAAAACTGTTCTGGAAATACTCGAAACCACAAGAGTCACAGATATTCTGGTGGAAAAAGTAAAAGACTACGGCAAGCAGAACTATTCTTTTGCCCTTGATGACTTTATTTTTACAGAAAGCCATGCCAAAAACTTCCGCCCTCTGTTTGAAGATGTCAGATTCATCAAGGTTGACATACGTGCCACATCAAAAATGCAGATTGTGCGGAACATGGATTCCCTTAAGGCAATGAATGTGCGCCTTCTTGCTGAAAAGGTTGAAAACAGAGAAGAATTTGAATTCTGCAAAAAACTGGGGTTTGAATATTTTCAAGGGTATTACTTCGCCAAGCCTCTTGTTGTTTCCGCAAAAAAAAGCATAGACCCCTCAATGGCAGGGGTTATAAACCTTATAAATATTCTGCGTGATGAAGACAGCACCATGGAGTTTATAGCAAGAGAAATGAAAAACTATCCGGCAATCAACCTCAATCTCCTGAAATTTATAAATTCATCAGCATTCTTTCTTAAGTCGGACATAACATCAATCAAACATGCAGCAGCTCTTCTGGGCAGAAACAATCTTTCCAAATGGCTCACGCTGCTGCTTTACGCTTCCAAGGGGAGCATGGATCCTTGCGAAAATCCATTGATGCAGACAGCTCACGAAAGAGCGTCCACGATGGAAAAAATCGCCGAAAAATCATGCAGGGAACTGAAGGAGCAGGCTTTTCTCACGGGGCTGCTGTCTCTTCTGGATGTAATTCTGGAAGCTCCGTTTGAAGCCTTTATAGATCAGTTTAATGTAAGCGGTGACATAAAGGAAGCCGTGCTGGGTGCAGACAATAAGCTCGGCAGACTCTTAAAGCTGACAGCAATGCTTGAACGATATGAGCTGGACGAAGCCATGCCTCTTTTAAAAGAATTTCATCTCACCCTTGCAGACGCAGCGGAAATACGTATGAACAGTTTCATTCTGAAAGACAGAGAACTGAAGTAGACCCGAAATTAATAAAACAGACCGCAGTGTATATAACAAAAAAAGGCTTCCGTAAGGGAAGCCTTTTTTTAATGCGCCCGAAGGGAGTCGAACCCCTAACCTACAGATTCGTAGTCTGCCACTCTATCCAATTGAGCTACGGGCGCAGCAAGGAAGATATATTTAATAAATTTTTACATGTTTTGCAAGGTAAAAATTCAAAAAAATGAAAACTTTAAAGAGAAATGTTTTTCCTGAACAGCTCCATGTCCTCACGGCGGTTGATATTGGAAAATATTGAAGAGTCAAAACCTAATGAAGAAAAAAAAGAGTCATCCAGATAGATGGTGTTGAGTGACGCCAGAGCGTCTCTCAGACGGAAGTTACCTGATTCAAACTGCTTCATGAAGATATCCAGACAGCTTGGAGCATAAGCAGCAATAAGGGGATGGATTTTTCCGTCAGCATCAGGAACGGCAGCATCATAGCCATCCAGCGCATTCAGCACAGCTTTTACTGCCTCAGAAGGAACAGCAGGCGCATCTGTTGAAATAACAAAAACAGGAGAACGGAAATGGCGGAGTGCGGTTATTATGCCCGCAAGAGGACACTGCTGCTCAAAAATATCTTCAACATGCTCCACTGAGCCGCTGAGAACGTTAAGATATTTTGTCACATCCTTTGATATAACAGAAACATTGAACCCTTCACGGATAAACTTTTCAGAGATATACTCAATAAGAGGTTTTCCGCGGAAATTAGCCAGAGCCTTGTCGGAGCCGAACCTTCTGCTCTGCCCTCCCGCAAGAAGAGCTACATTCAAAAGCATCGAAAAGAGATACCACTTCTCTTTAAACAAGGCAACTGATATATTAACATTATTTAACATTAATGGTGGTAAATGGAACAAAATAAAAACGGATTCGCCGAAAAGCTTAAACTTGTGCTTATTGCCGTGATTCTTCTGAATCTCATCCATGCGGTAATCCACATTAAATCATATACACGCAACATAGAGATATACAGACATCATATTGTAGACATGGGGATGAACTCGCTGAAATCACTTGAGGGCGGACGGCGGGCTTTCATGGTAAACAGATTTGCAGGTTCCGACAGACTGAAAAGATTTGTGGAGGAACTCAGCACCCAGAATTCCGTTCTTAATATGGTTGTTTTTGATGAGAACGGTAAAATCCTCGTCAACCCATCCCCTGAACACACTCCGGCTTACATGGGGGAAGTGAACGGGTATTCCACTGTTGAGGGAAAAGAAACAATCACAATATACACATCTCTCAAAACATTCAATAATCACAATCATATGATGGGGCGTCAGTCCGGGCAGAGACAATTCAATGAAATGATACCGCCGGAAAACCTTCAGGATATAACAGTTGCACTTGTAATGGACTCATCTGCTGTTGCACTTGCAAAAAGACAGATGTACACAGGACTTATACAGATAGGGGTCATACTGATATTTCTGATCGTTGCTTATATTCTGGTAATCAGATTTATAAGACTGCATCTTCTTCAGATAGAAAAACTTAAAAAAGCAGAGCAGGAAGCTGAAATGGGCAAAATGTCCCATATCCTCGCACACGAGATAAGAAACCCGTTAAGTTCAATTTCGGGACTTATAAGCTTCGCCGCAAAAAAAGAACAGAGTCCTGATATAAAAGATATTTTATCTCACACTACAGATGAAATAAACAGGCTGAACACTATAGTTAACGACTTCCTCACTTTCGGAAAGGAGTTGAAAGCAGATCTGCAAAGAATCTCCATAGGTGCTTTGGTGGACAAAACTGCTAACCTTCTCTCCGCAGATTTCAAAAGCAAGTCGATCACACCTGTAATAACCGGTGATGATGTGCTTATAAACGCAGATGCGGATAAAATGCTTCAGGTACTCTTTAACCTTCTGCTGAATGCTTTGCAGGCATCACCGGAACACGGCAGGGTCGAGATAAGCTACAGCGAAAAAGGAATAACAGTCAAAAACGATGTTGCCGGAGAAGTACCTGAAAAAAATAAACTTTTTAAACCCTTCTATACCACAAAATCAAAAGGTTCCGGACTCGGACTGGCAGTGGTGAAAAGGATATGCGCCCTGCACGGCTTTCAGGCAGAAATAAAAAATATTAATCCATTTATTATAGAAATAAAATTCGGCAGGTAACAGAAAATGGCTGGCAGAATACTTATTGTTGATGATGAATCTAACCACAGACTCATGATGAAGCTTCATCTTGAAGATAACGGATACAGGACGGAGGAAGCGTCTAACGGGGCAGAAGCTCTTATAAAACTTGATGATTTTGAACCGGATATAATTCTTCTTGATATGAAGATGGATATAATGGACGGACTCACTTTTCTTGGTCATATAAGCAGAAGAGGAATCAGTGTACCTGTTATAGTTATAACAGCTTTTTCAAGCGTTAAGACAGCAGTTGAGGCGATGAAGCTCGGAGCGGCAGACTATCTCACCAAGCCGGTTGACATAGAACACATGCTTGAAACTGTGGCAAAGACACTTGTTGAAAAAACTGTTATACCTCCTCTCGAATATGCTGAGGAATACAGCTTTGAAGGAGTTTATTCCGCTGACGGACTGGGGAAAATTATAGAACAGCTTAAGATGGTCGCTCCGCTCAACGCAACTGTTCTTATCCTTGGGGAATCAGGAACAGGCAAGGAGCTTATCGCACGATCCATACATGCAAATTCTCCTCGTAAGAACAAGCCGTTTATAGCAGTGAACTGCGCCGCACTGAATGAAAACCTTATAGAAAGCGAACTTTTCGGTCATATGAAGGGTTCTTTCACAGGAGCTTCAGCCAATAAAGAGGGGCGTTTTGAACTTGCGGAAGGCGGAACTATTTTTCTGGACGAAATAGGCGAACTCCCTCATCAGGTTCAGGCAAAGCTGCTGCGGGTGCTTCAGGACAGAACTTATGAGCGTGTCGGAGGCGTGAGAACCCTGACAACAGACGCCCGAATTGTTACTGCCACCAATAAAGACCTGAAAACACTTTCGGAAAAAGGAGAATTCAGAGAAGATCTGTATTTCAGACTTTCTGTTTTCCCCGTAAGCCTGCCACCCTTGCGTGAAAGAACGCAGGAGATTGAGCCTCTTGTTAATTATTTTATATCAAAATATGCCGAAAGGTTTGGAAAGTTGATTAAAGGAGCCGAGAAAAACTACATTGACAAACTAAAGAAATACCCGTTTCCGGGTAATATAAGAGAGCTTGAAAATATTGTGGAGAGGAGCGTAATTCTCGCAAAAACAGATAGGCTTATGCCCGATACACTTCCACCTCTGGATATCAAAAACGGCTGCGGTTCACTGGATATGAAAGATAACGAAAAAGACCTGATAATAAAGGCACTTGAGAAAACAGGCGGCAACAAGACAAAAGCCGCAGAAGTATTGGGAATATCCCGCAGAACTCTTCACAGCAAAATAAATGAATTTGGCATAAAATAGCCCGTATCTGTTACACCCGTTTTGGGTGTAACAGCTCCATCAGTTTATCTCTACTGGAAAAGACTCATAAGGCAGAGTATTCCAAGCACTGTGAGGCTGAAAGCGAATATACCGAGCCTTACTTCATTATGTTCGTTGCGTACTTTGTAATTACCTGTCATGTCAGTCCTCCGAAAATCATTGACTCTTTATGCTTATTATAATACTAATTTCCATAAACAATAACAGATGCAGATAACAGAAATATCAGGTATAACAGATAGGTGATAAATGACAGCGGAAAGCGGAAAATTCCTTTATGAAGAGATACAGGAGCTGATCCTTGAAATGGTTAAAACAGGGAAGCTCCAACCCGGAGGAAAGATACCTTCTCTCCGTGAGACATCCCAAAAGCTGAAAACAAGTGTAACCACGGTTATGAAAGCATATATGGAGCTTGAACGCAAAGGCTTCATTGAATCACGCCCGAAATCAGGTTATTTTCTTGTAAACACGCAGATGAGGAGACTCCCGCAGCCTGAAGCAACAACCCCCTCCCCTATCCCTAACCCTGTCAGCAAGTTCGATCTTGTTATGCAGCTTTATTATACAATGGGCAAAACCAGTAAAATATCATTCGCAGTTGCTGAACCGTCCTCAAAACTTCTACCCACTGATGAACTTGCTAAGATGATGAAGAAAGCAATGGCGCAGACTCCTAACCATTCATCCTATGAAACAATAGGCGGACTGCCGGAGCTGAAAAACCAGATCGCCTACCATATGCTTTCAAGCGGTATCACTATGCCCACTGATAAAATGATAATAACTTCCGGCGGTTCAGAGGCAATTTATCTGTCCCTGAAAATTCTTACAAAACCGGGAGACAGTGTGATTGTGGAATCACCATGCTATTTCGGCTATACGAATATACTCCATGCTCTTGGCATATACGCCCTTGAACTCCCCACACACCCTGTAACAGGGATAGATAAAGAGGCTCTGCGTCGTGCGCTTATGCGCGATGATGTGAAAGCTGCAATCATTCAGCCCAACTTTAATAACCCTCTGGGATGTGTAATACCTGATGAAGACAGAAAAGAGATAACAGAAATGTTCCGCAAGAGCGGGGCTGTCATTATAGAAGATGACATCTACGGCGACCTGCCTCACGAAGGGGAACGCCCCTCCACACTGTATCAGTATGACAGAGAAACTGTTATATACGTGTCCTCGTTTTCCAAAACTATTGCTCCCGGATACAGAGTTGCATGGATGTGTTCTGAAAAGTACCTGACTCCTATTTTTAAATACAAGACATCAACAACAGTAGACACCGTGCGCCCCACACAGCTTGCTCTGGCGGAGTTTCTCGCTTCAGGTAAATACACACGTCACCTGAAAAAATTCAGAGGCACATGCGCCTCTCTGGTTGCGTCTTTTACTAACGCAATATCAAAATATTTCCCGGAAGGCACAAGAATCACCCGCCCTAAAGGCGGCTTCATCCTCTGGCTGGAACTCCCCGAAACAGCGGACACACTGGCAATCTACCAGCGTGCATCACACGAGGGAATAGGCTTTGCGCCCGGTACAGTATTTTCATCGCAGGATAAATACAACAACTGCATGCGCATAAACTGCGCTGTGGTCTGGAATGATGAAACGGAAATGTATTTAAAAAGGCTGGGCGAACTTTGCCACAAGGCGCTTAAGGAATAGATACCCCCGGGTAAACCCGGGGTTCTATGCTTTCGCCATGCTATCGCATGTTTTTTACAGCTCAATCTTGAGCTGTCCTGAATCCTGTTGCCCTTGCATTTCGACGTAATTTTTAATTACGTCTTCATTCAAACCAATACTGCTAACGAAGTAGCCTGGCGACCACACTATATTTTCATTCCAGTATACTTTTTCTAACCAATCAAAAAATTTTCGCATACGGGAAGCCAATTGGCTTTTTAATCTACCCATAACATCTGAAATACTATATTTGGGAGGAATAATTATAACCATATGCAAATGATCTAAGTCAAAGCCAATGGCTTCTATTTCAACGCCAGGCATACTTCTCAATAAACTGGGCAACGTTTTACGAATATAAGAACAGACACCAGGCTTCAGGATCTTTCGACGGTATTTACAAACCCAAACTACATGATATTTCAAGTAATAAGCACTGTGAGAGGTCTTAATGATTTCCATAGAAAAGTATACCGTCGAAAGGCTCATTCATCCACGCTTAAAAGCGTGGTGTTCTGTCTTCGACCGCATAAAAAAAACAGTCCGGAGCAAAACCCCGGACTGCCTTTTTGATAAGAAGATTATGAAAAAGTGTAATTGCTTCTGTTATTCAACTATGCACTGAGCATCGCTGAATTTCACATGTGCATCAAGGAAGTGAAGTCTTTCTTTCGGCTGAAAGTTGCAGTCTTCAACGAGTCCGAAATACATTTCTCCTGCTCTGCCGCCGGAAGCGCAATGGAATATAACATCGCCTTCTTTAGGAAGAAGAGCAGTAACAGCCTCGCATCCTTCTTTGTAGATTTTATCAACGTCTATGTTTATAGCGCCTTCAATATGACCGTTCTGGAACTCAGCGGGAGTTCTGACATCAACGATAACAATATTTGCAGGTCTTGAGGCTATAAGTGTTTTGAAGTAGTCCTTATCAACAGAACCGGGTTCCCCGCCCTGTTTGATTCCGCTTGCGGGTGCAGCGGAGGCAGAAGCAGCCTTAGGTGCAGCAGCTTCCATTGTTCCGCCCATTTTCTGCCATTCGGGAAGTCCGCCTGCATATATAAGGGGCTTTTTATAGCCAAGTTTCATTGCAAGTTCAGCAACAACATGAGATTTCACGCACTCATAGCCGCCGCAGTAAACAACGAAGGTTTCGCTTTTATCAGCAGGAAGGAACTGTTTGAACTGCTCAAACTTATTGTCGGGAACGTTTACAGAACCGGGGATTGTGCTTTTTGCAAATACTCTTTCGGGGCGTGCGTCAACAAAAAGAGTTTTGCCTTCGGCATGAAGCTTCTGGGCAGTGTTGAAGCCTATCTCAACAGCCTGTCCCTGTTTTGTCCAGTCGGGCATACCGTCAAGGTAGATTTTTATATTAGTGTAGCCTTTATCTTTGAGGAACTTTGCGTTATGAAGACTCTTAATGCAGTCAACGCCGCCGCAGTAAGTGATTATATAAGTGTCTTTTGTTACTTTCTTTTCAGTAAGAACAGGATAAAACTCCTCGAATTTATTGTCGGGGATGTTTACAGAACCGGGTATGTGACCCTGATCGAAAACACGTTCGGGTCTGGCGTCGACCATCACGCCATTTGACGCATTAAACATGCCGTTGCCGACAACTTTTTTAACTTCGTCAAATTTTACCATTTCAAAACCGGATTCGACTATCTGCTCTGCAACAGATTTAGCCTTCGCAGCCTCGGCGGGGGTGGCAACCTCCTTCTTCGCCGTTCCGCAGCCTGCAACAAAAAGAGCCATGCTGAACACGGCAGCCATAAGAATTCTGTTTACCATACGCATTAAATATACCTCCATCGGGGTTAATTAAAATTTATAACTCTGCTGTCTTTCCGCTATGAACTCTCCAGAGGGAAAGATGCATTCGTTATCCTCGTTTTTGCTATGTATTTTCGCAAAAATTAACTTAATAAATTATCAACAAACAACTATTCTATTATACATTTTTTTACGAAATTTACAATTTTAAAATTCAATAATAAATACAGAATACTTATTATCTTCCTAACTATTAAATATTAAAAAAGCAAATTACCAAGTAATTAACTATGATTTTATGTATCGTTATTTTCTATAATACTGACAAGAACTTATCGATTAGCCAGTATATATAAATAAAACGATATCGCATCTTCACTGTAAAAATACCCTCCGGCAGCCTCAATAAAAAGACTGCCGGAAAAGATATTTATGTCAGGAAGAAAGTTTCATTAATGATGGCTCTCTGTTTCAAGGTTCAGAAACTTTTCTGCTGAAAAATACAGCAGGAAGAAAACTCCGAAACCAAACATATAAACAAGCCACTCAAGCATAGAAGGACTGTAAAATGCAAATCCTGCTGCATCTGTAATAACACCGGATCCGGCGAGCCCTTTTCTCATGGGAGGAAGCTGACCTGCGACCACAAAGTCAAACCTTGTGAAAAACAGACCTATGAGGAAAATGAACCCTGCCATACTGAGTTTTTTTATGCTTCCCTTAGCAGTCACTATGAGCGCAAGGGGCAGAATAACCGCCAGAAGCATTTCACCTATCCAGAAGTTAAAGCTTAAGGGTCCGTTTATCAGTGACATAACAGACATATAAGCATCGCCCGGCTCTGTAAAAATTGATGAAAGCATTTTCCAGAGATAAAGGAACATCATAACGCCTATACCGCCGCCCATAAGCTTGCCGAGGGAAACCATTGAAGGTTTCAGCTCTGCAGGAAGCGAGCCTTTATAAACTATTGTATGAACCAGTATAAGCAGTGCTGCTCCGGCTGTTACGCCTGAAACAACAAGGAAAGTGGAGAAGTATATTCCGTGATACCATTCTCTTGCATTCAGCGAACCAAAAACATAACCGAGGTTACTTGTGGCAAGAACACCCACAAGCAGAGCAAGGAAACCGGCAACAGCGGCAAGTTTATGGTCTGCCTCTGTCTGATTGGGTTTGAAGATAAGGTAGAGTTCAAAGGCAAGTATAACAAGCTCTATACCGTAGAACATACCCATCCAGAAAATAGGCGCCTTAAAATTGGGGCTTATCATCATGTAAACCATTCTGAGAGGGTTGCCTATCTCCATAAGAATCTGCGTGAATCCGGCAAGGAGAACTATTGTAGCGAGAACCACAATCCTCTTGCTGATTTTTGCATATTTTTCATAGCCGAAGGCATGTCCCAGACCGCCTATGAACGCTATACCCGTGGATATAATCACGAAATATGCGTATGAGGAGATCAGAAGCCCCCATGGAACCTGTCTTGTAACGCCGTATGCTTCATGGTGCCCTTTCACGAACACGCTGATAACCGCAAAGCCGCCCACGGCACATAAAATAAGGCCGAGGATGATAAAAGGCATTGCGGGAATGTCCTTATTATTAACGATAAGGGACTTCAAAAAAGATTTTCCGTGGTTTTCCGTATGTGCTGCCATCAGAATATCCCCCTTATTTTATGTAGTGAAGCCGGGGTCTGGTGTTTCTTTCCGGCTTAAGCTGATAAGTATGGTTACGAGCAAGGAGTTTGCTTGCTTCACTTTCGGGATCGTTGAGATCACCGAAAACCCTGACCCTTGTGGGGCATGTTTCAACGCATGCGGGTTCTCTGCCTTCCGGCTGGCGCTGGTAGCAGAATGTGCATTTATCTATGGCGTGCAGATGAACATTTTCGTATCTGGCGTCATAGGGGCATGCTGTCATACATGCCTTGCAGAGAATGCACTTGTCATAGTCTATAAGAACCACACCTTCGGGAGACTTATACGTTGCCTTTGTGGGGCATACACTGGCGCAGGGTGTGTTTTCGCAGTGCTGACACTGTGAGGGCTGATATTCCTGCGAAATATTTGGATACGTACCCTTAAGTTCAAGTTCAGTAACCCATATTCTGTAGTCGTCTTCGCCGGGGTGTATCGTGTTCTCAAACTTGCAGGCAACGGTACATGCCTTGCAGTTGAGGCATTTTTTAGCATCAAGGACGATGCCGAATTTTTTAGTAGCCATTATACCATTACCTCCATTAAGCCTTGCTTACTGTTACAAAGGTTTCGTGCATAGCGGCGTTGCCGGAGATGGGCTCTATGTAGTCTTCAAGTATTGCCGCCTGAGAAGCACCTTTCTGATAAACAAGGCTCATTCCCTTGGAAACACGTCCGAAACCGTGTGCGTAGAACACGCAGTCGGGGCGTATCTTCTCTGTAACTTCCGCTTTTACAGTCTGCTCGCCCACGGAGCTTTTAACAACAACCCTGTCGCCGTTTTTGATACCGAGCTTAAGAGCCTCTTTGGAGTTGATCCAGAGAGTGTTTTCCTTCTGTATTTCCCAGAGGAATTCGTTGTTCTGTGTTCCTGTATGAGTGTTCCACCCGTGTCTGCCGAGGATAAAACGGAACTGACCGTCTTTCGGCTGTCTTGCTCTTCTGTAAACGGGGAGAGCATCCAGCCCCTTATCAGGATATTTCACGTTAGTAAGCTCAATCTTGCCGCTTCTGGTTTTAAAACGGTAGCCGGGTTTTGCGCTCTGTCCGTAAACACCCTGATCTGTCTTATAGATCACGCCGTCTCTGAGCAGGTTTTCGTAGCCGTTTTCAAATCCGCTTACCTGATATTTTATGTAGTCCTGTATGGGAGCATGGAGAATAGCCTCAACAAAGTCTTCCTTGAAGTATTCAAGCTCCTCTTCGTCTGTGTCATCCCAGAGTTCGGGAATCTTAAGCATTTCATCAACTATGCCTCCTGTTATTTCAAACATTGACTTAGTCTGATAAACAGGCTCTATACATGCCTGACGGAAAGTGGCTATGGGCCAAATTCCCGCAAGACTGTGAACCACATCCCATCTTTCAAGATAGGTGGATTCAGGTATTACGAGGTCCGCATAAAAAGCAGTGTCTGACATCTGGATATCTATCATGCAGATGAAATCCATCATCTCCATCATTTTCAGAGTCTTTGCCCTGTTGGGCGCAGCTTCCACAAAGTTCTGCTTGTAAATCATCATCATTTTGACAGGGTAAGGTTCGCCTCTTAACACAGCTTCTCTGAACCTTATCCAGCTTCCGTCTTTTTCACCGAGATATGCAACAGAATCAGTGGGAAGCCCCGCCTCTTTCCTTGCATCATCAGGAAGGTTGTTATCAAACTCTCCGAATGATTCAACATCAAGCCTCTCTTCAACCATGTCGTAGAAAGGATACATAATGTCAGGGTTTTTCAGCGGAACGCCGGACTTGGGAACTATACCGCCGGGAACATCCCAGCATCCGCAAAGAGCGGGTATAATCGCACACGCCCTGCGGAAGGCAACATCATCCACGTACCATGATGTCCTTCTGCCCGGATAAATAACGGAACGGGGAGCGTATTTTGCGAACTCACGGGCACACCATCTGATTTCATCAGCAGGGATTTCGCACTCTTTTTCAGCCCATTCAGGAGTGTACTGCTGAACATGAGCCTTAAGCTCATCAAAACCTTCTGTCATGTTCGCAACGAAATCTTTGTTATAGAGTTCTTCGTTTATTATCACGTTGATCATGGCAAGCATAAATGCCATGTCGGTTGCAGGCTTCACAGGATACCACTTGTCGGCTTTTGCTGCCGTGTTTGTGAATCTGGGGTCAAGAACCACAAGCTGCTGACCCTTGGGTCTGTAACGCAGAAAATCCATTGAATCGGGAGTTACCAGAGCTTCTGCCCTGTTGGCGCCGGGCATAACCACAAACATAGCGTTAGCCAGATCTGCATCGGGATATACTCCGTAAACAGATGACCAGCCCTGTATTGTGGATGAAAGACAGAGCGAAGGGTGGCGCACTGTATTCAAAGATCCGTAAGTCTGAGCGAGCATCTGGAAGCTGCCTTCCTGAAGACCTTCTGATGAGAAAAAGGCTACTGAAGAGCGGTTTTCATATTTTGTTTTGGCTTCTGCGAGCTTCTGAGCAACTATCTGAAAAGCTTCCTCATAGGAAATTTTTCTCCATTTATTGCTGCCTCTCTCGCCGTCTCTTACGAGGGGAGTTTTAAGCCTTTCGGGGTTATAGGGTTCTTCCGCACCTGCGTTGCCTCTTGCGCAAAGCATAGCGCGGCTCTTAAAAAAGCGGGGGTTCGGGTTAAGCTTTTTGATGCGTCCGTTAACTACATGGGCATAAAAACCGCATTTATTAACACACATTTCACAGGATGAGGCGATGTGTTTTTCGCCTTTTTCGCCTGTCTGTGCATCACCGTGTCCGCTTTCTGCAACTGCCTTAAGGGATGTGAGATTTGCTGCCGCTACCGCTGCTGCAAATGCCCCTCCGGAAGCTGCAAGAAACTTCCTGCGACTGAGCTTCATATGAATGGACCTCCTGTTATATCACTAATTCTTCCGACAATGTTCGTTTACTAAAAGACTGCATATTGTATACAATATACATTTATATATATATCCATCTTTCATAATATATGCAAGTATAAATATTTATCCTTATAACATCGTATTATAATTACTATCTGTTTACTGGGAAAAAAGTTTCTGAGTTCATGACCTGATTTATCTGTGCGTGCGGGAAATGTGTAGTATTTACAATCGCAAAAGGTCATATTAAGCCTGTAAAAAGGCAGGGGTTCTGTGCGAACCCCCGCATAAAGTTTTTAGAAACTGTAGGTGAAAGAACCGTAGAATTTTTCTACCTTATCAACCACTGGCATCATTGCATGAAGACCGTTTACGTCATCAATTTTAGTGGGCGCACCCATGGGGTTGCCGCTGCCTGTATATTCATAGTCAAAGTACTGATAACCGAGGGTGGCGAACAGCCTGTTGCCTACGATGGGCTGATGGTAGTAAACTTCATAAACCTTACCTCTTACCGCAAGCTTGCTGCCTACGATATCATCTTCTGCTGCGGTGAAGTTTATCCAGTTTTTGCTTCCCTGATTGTATTCAAAGCCAAGCTTACCGCCGGTAAAAGGAAGTTCGGGAGTTGTTACGCCCACCCATATCATATTACCGTTTTTGCTGCTGTCAGAGCCGAGAAGCTTGTCCTGATCCATGAACTGAAACATAGGGTTGTTGGATCTTCCGTCCGGATGAGTTTTGCTGAGGTTGTATGAAGCGAACCAGTTAAAGCCGTAGTTCTCACCTTGAACAAGGAAAGCGTGCATTTCAATGTCGCCGATTTCCGCTGTGGGTTCAAACCTTGAAGCATAACCGCCATAGTTGGGATTAAATGAGTATTCATCATACTCACCGTCCATATTGTAGTCTTTGCCGCTTATATAGAAGGGCATAGCCACCATACCGGTAAAGCCGTCAGTTACACCGAATCCTCTGGCGTAGTTGTACCAAACTTTATACTGTTCATCGTCATAGAACTTAAGGATGATTCCGCCGAATTCAACATCGTCAACATTGGGGTTGGAAACAAGCCCGTTGTTTGCGGAAAGAGCGTTGGAAGTACCCCACTGACCTTCAAAACCCTTACCGTAGCAGAATTTAATGAAGGAGCCGGGAACCCATGCGTCAAAGTCAAACTGGAGAGAAGCACCGTCAAAGTTCCACTGAATAATGGAAGCCACGGGAGAACCGCCAAGAACAGAGTTCTCATGGTTTTCATAACCGGGACCATAGGTTGAGGGACGGCGTCCGAATGAGAAGTGGTATCCCATATCGCCTATGTTGTTTTTGTAAACAAAATAAGCTCTTTCAACATGTATTGAGTCATCTGTGGGAACAGCGGCGGAGTTGCCGTCAAGATACATGCTCTTGAATGTTCCGTCGAAGAACCTGATGTTGTTGGAATCGCCCCATGATTTATACATAACAAGCCTGCCGGCAAAGCTGAGGTTGCTGTTCACCTTACTGTTAAGGCGAAGGCGAAGCTTGTTGGTGAACATTGAGCTGTTTTCTGTGCTGTATTTTCTGGGTTTAACACCTTTGAACATAGATTTAACCACAGCAGCTTCAGCTGAAGAAAGGGTGCCATCATTCATAAGATAAGCAAACGCCATCATGTTTGCCATCATCTGAGCCTGTGCAGCCTGAGTCGGGTCGTTAAGGTCAAGCCCGTTTGAAGTTGCCACGGTAATCACCACGTCCTGATAATCAGTGACGCCGTTCATGTTGCCGTCAGCAACAACTCCGGTCATTCCGGCATAGTCGATCATACCGTCAAGCCATTCAGTGTTAACAAACCCTCCCATGCCGTCCATGCCTACAAGAGCGCCGAAATTCATCTGAAATTCCTGCGCAACCGCAGATGTTCCCATAAGGTCATTATAGAGGACGCCAAAATCCTGACCATAGTTCTGCATAAAAGCATCGTTCCACATATCTCCGTCAGTGTCCCATGCTGAACCGCCTGCTCCGGAAACCAGTGTTCCCTGAAGCCAGAGGCTCATCATGTCATTGGCGTATGCGGGAAGTGCCCTTACATCGTCATAACTGATTGAGTCGAGTCTTGTTCTCAGCTCAACGCCGAGAGTTGTTTTGTCAAGCGCAGTGTGACGTTCATTGACGTCAACACGCTTGCTGATGGAGTCTATTTCTCCCTGCAGTGCGGTTATCTGGTTTTTGAGATCCTCAAGGGAAGGATCAGCCGCAAAGGCAAGGGAAGCAGACACGAGAAGTGTTAAAAGCGCAACGAGAAGTTTATTCATAAAACTGCCCCCATAAAGAATGAAACTTTTTATATAAGCGGCTGTTGAAGGGAACAGCCGTTTATACCGAATTTAAAAAACTTAAGGCAGATGCCGAAGGGAGCATCTGCCTTACAAAAATTTATTAACCGCAGGTTTCGGGCTGGTCGCTGTCAAGAGCGTGACCTTTCAGATATTCAAACATATCTTCCCAGTCGCTTGCCTGAAGACCGTCGATTGCAACGTTTTTAGCTTTGTGAGCTGCATCGATTTTGGCGTGTTCAGCATCGAAAAGAGCTTTCCACTGAGCCTGAGTTTTTGAAACGGGTGAAAGGTTGGAAGCCTGGCTTCCGTCATGACATGCAGTGCGGCAGCTTTTTTTCCATGTTCTTTTACCTTTTCTTTCATTTCCTGCTGCAAATGCAGTAGCAACTGCAAAAGCGAGGATAAGAACCACGGTGAGAGCCATAACAGCTTTTCTTTTCATTGTTAACCTCCATAAATTAACAGGGCATGTGCCCCCTTATTTTTTATTGACCTTCGAAGATCAGCTCCTCGAAAATATGTTCAGCATCAGCAAGAAACCCCTGAACAAGTATTCCTGCGGTTTTATAGAATCCCAACTCTGCATTTTCGATAACTTTGGGAGCAAAGCTGCCGGCAAATACAGGAAAGAAATCACGCATTATCTCAAGCAGAGCGAAAACACTTCCAACCCCGCAGGACTGAGAATCCGAAGCAAGTTTTTCCGTAAGTACCGAGCAGAACTCAAGAACAACACCTATATGATCCTCAAGCTCTGTTACAGAAGAACTCATCTCAAATCCTTCAGAAGCCATAAGTTCTTTCAGGCGTATCATCTGTTCGCCCCAGAGAAGCTTTTCATCACTCATCCAGCATGAAGCGTAAGGATTGGCTTTCATTCCGCCGGGCGCATTAATAAAGAGGCGCACATAGTCATATTCCATTTCACGTCTTTCAGTAAGCAAAAGAGGTTCTGCTGTGTACTCATCAACAAATGACTGAAATTCGGGTATGTATTTTTCAAGGGTGTCGTAAACAGGTTTATCAGGATACCTGTACACAAGTGAAAGAAACATAAAAGCGGCTGAAAGACTGACTAATCCGTCTCTATCAGGCGTTGCATCAGCAAGCGCGTTTTTTGCGCTTTCGTAATTGTTTTCGGCAAGGGCAGTTTTGAGACCCGTCATTAAACTCATAATAAAAAAACTCCATGACTGAGCGCTTATTAATCTACTTTATCTATCTGTTATTCACCATATTCCAAGATTGGAATATAGCTACTATACCTGCCTATAAAAAAATGTAAAGAGTTTTTTGTATACAATATACATTTTCCATCGTCTTATAAATCATAGTCAAATAATCTGTTTCCATATAATTGAAAATATCTATTTGACGAAATGTCACCTTTTGGTTACGTAACTTATTTGTCACAATAGCATTTAGCATAGCAATGATCCAGAAATAAAACACAGAAAAAAATATGATCACTGCTATTTAATTCAATAGATAGTAAAGTCTAATAATCAAAATATTATGTTTTTTGAATAAAGGTTCTCATGAAAACAAAGTTCAAAAAAAAGCCGCTGCAAAAATACAGCGGCTTTTAAAGTTTAACATTGGAAAACAGCTTCAGGAAAGCATATCCGACCAGATACTGAGAGTCCAGTCCACTGCGTGTTTGCCGTAAAGCTCTGAACGCTCAGGCGAGAGCCCGCCTCCCCTGCTGGTTATCATCTTCGTGTTTTCATCATAATCATAAACTCCGGAGATGAATATGGCTTCTTTGTCATTCACAAGGCTGTAACAAGTGTTGACAAGGTTCGGTTTCAGGGGCTCTTTACCATTAAGCTCATTCACAACAGCTGCAGCAGCAACCTTGCCCATAGAGTTGGCAACAAAACCGGACTTCGGCACAGGGCCAACTGTACCGGCATGGGTTGAATCACCAAGGACAAATACATTTTTAAACGCCTGAGACTCAAGAGTAAACGAGTTTACACGCACCCAGCGCTCGCTTTCGGGCAGAAGTCCGGCTTTATAAGCAAACGAACCTGCTTTCATATTCGGAATAATATTTGCCGCTCCGCCTTTAAAATCGCCTTTATCGGTTTTAATTACCCTGCTCTTAACATCAACGCCTTTCACAACAGTTTCAGGCACGTACTCTATTATGTCCTTATAATAGTCGTCCCATGCAGCATGAAAAAGTTTGCCCTTGGAAGCTATGTCATCATTGGCATCAAGGACGATAAGCTTTGAGCCTTTTTTATTATTTTTGAGGTAAAAAGCTATAAGGCACGCTCTTTCATAGGGTCCGGGAGGGCATCTGTAAGGAGCGGAGGGAACAGTCATAATAACATTTTCACCGTTTTTAAGATTTACCAGCTGCTCACGGAGAATTGCTGTCTGCCTGCCGGCTTTGTATGCGTGGGGAAAGATATCTTCAGCAGACTTTGACCAGCCTTCAATTTTGTCATACATAAACTCAACGCCGGGAGAAACTATGAGTTTATCATATTCTATACGCCCTGCGGCAGTAATAAGCTGTTTAGCAGCAGGATCAAGCCCTGTTGCTTCGGTTTTTAACATTTTAATACCGTAATTCTTTGTGAGGGCATCATAAGTAAATGTTATTTCCTGCAAAGACTTGAACCCGGCTATGACCCAGTTGCTTGCGGGGCATGAAACAAAATTATCGAGTCTTTCCACAAGAATTACTTCTATGGATGGATCACCAAGCTTAACGTACTTAGCCGCCGTGGTTCCGCCCCAGCCTCCGCCGAGAACGACAACTCTTTTACCTGATTTCGGCAGAATAACCTGATCCTGCTGTTTATTCAGATTAAGACCAAGACTGCCGGTACAGCCTGAAACTCCTGCCGCAGCAACTACAACGGCTGAAGCTTTTACAAAGTTCCTTCTGGATATTCCGCTCATCTGTTCCTCCCCAGCTCTGTGAGATAAGATACCATTGCATCAATCTCAACCTCACTGACATCTTTAAGAAAAGCCATTTCGTCTGAAGGGATAAGTCCTGCCTTGTATTTCATAAGCACGTTTTTAAGGTATCCGGGCGCCTGTCCGGTTATTGCGGGTGTTTCACCTTCCCCTTTGCCGTTGTCCACATGGCAGCCGAAACATGAGTAATTTTCGATAAGAGAAACAGTGGCGCTCATATTGTATTCATTGACCTTAACTTTTGAATCAGCCCATTTCTTATCGGCATACCACTCAGAGATAGCCTCAAGCTGTTCATCAGTATAACCGGATGCCATCAGCGTCATTTCGATGCTGTGGGGTCGTTTTTTGCCTTTAAGCTCAAGAAGAACTTTTTTAAGATATTCTGCGTGCTGACCGCCGATAACAGGTATAAATTCACCCGGTGAAGCGCCGTAAGTTCCGTGACAGCCTGCGCACGTTTTAGCAGTCCTTTCCGCAGTGTCGCCCCCTGCTGCTGCCCATGCGCTGATGGATGCAAACAGAAAAACACATAATAGGTAAAACGCTGACCTTTTCATTAACACCTCCATTCCCTCTCAGCGGGAGAAAAATGCAACCTATTGAAACTACTTAGCAAGTTTGGTAAAGGATGTTCCGTTGGCATATCCGAAAACATCAGCCGAACGAACAGCCACAACGCCCTGTACTCCTGCTTCGCCTTCAAGAACCTCAACCAGAAAATTTTGTGAAATGTTCGTCACAGGTTCGCCGGTTAAGTTTCGGTTCCCATACAATGATACACCTTTATTTGAATAAGCCAAATTTTTTTGCAGAGTAAAATTATCTACTTTAGAATTCAAAGCGGTAAGAGTTTCTCTGTATGCAACGAAAAGGTCTATAATCTGCTTATACTTATCTTCAATAGCCACGTTCCTGCGGTTAATAATTTCTATGTTCTGTTTGACTTCATTAAGGTCTGTGGCAAGTTCTCCCAGACGCTTTGAATTTTCAGTTTCTCCGGCGGAGGAAAAACCCGCAAGGATAGCCTGCCCCGTTTCGACCTTAGGCTCCTTGGCACCGCAAGCCGCCAAAAAAACACATGCACAAATAAGATAACTGATTCTGTTCATAAGAAGACACCCCGTGATCAAAATATTTTAAAATTAAGCCCTAAAACATGTTTAAACCCCTTGACTAAAGAGGTTTCTTTTGATATACATCACCTCTTACAAAAATACTAGAGGTGAAAAGTGGCCCACACACTTTGTGCTAACAAAAGAATCAGACAGGACAAAAAGAAAGCTCTTGCAAACAAAGCTAATAAATCAAAAATGAGAACAGCCGTTAAAAAATTCCTCACAGCTGTAGAAAGCGGTGACAAAGATGCGGCAGCAACAGCTTTTAAAAACGCAGAGGTAACCATCAGGAGAGTCTCCACTAAGGGCGTGATTCACAAAAATCAGGCTTCCAGAAGAGTTTCCAGACTCGCAGTCCGTCTTAACGCAATGGGTTAAGTTTCAGATAATATAAACCCCGGCTTTTAGAGTCGGGGTTATTGTCTGATTCTTACCTATTCAATCCCAACGCTTACCCTTACAGGCTTCAGAACTCTTTCCATATCCTTAGGATCAAGAATAACAAGAAACCCTCTTTTTCCCCCATTTATCAATATTTTATCGAGTTCAAAGATAGTTTCTTCAGCGTAAACTGTCATCTGTTTCTTTGTGCCGAACGGAGATGTTCCGCCTACCATGTATCCGGTGTGCTTGTTTGCAGTATTCGGATCACATGGAACAAGGTTTTTGACACCGATGAATCTCGCAAGATTTTTCAGGGAGATTTCCATATCCCCATGCATAAGAACAACAGCAGGTTTTCTGTTTTCATCCTCGACTATGATTGTTTTAACAACTATATGCTCATCGACTCCGAGCTCTTTTGCCGACTGCGCCGTTCCGCCCTTCTCCACATATTTATATAAATGCCCTTCAAAGGGAACCTTTGCCGCCCTTAACACACGTATCGCAGGGGTAACAGGTAAATCTGACATGTCTTAATCCTCTTATAGATAAAATAATCAGCAATATAGCAGATTTAAGGAATTTTAACAAAAGAAGATATAGGAAGGAAACTAAAGAGGTGCGGCTAATACTTCCTGAAGGCGTCCAGAAGACGCTTAGATGCGGCAGAAGGCGTTGTTATTCCCTTTGCGACAGCCTCCTGAACCTGCGGAAATATACCTTTAACATTTTTGTTATTAAGAAAAAGCCCCTTAAGATCATCCATTAGCAGACTCCACATCCAGTCAACGGACTGACTGCGGCGTTTTCCCTCAAACTCGCCGGATTTTTCCATAGCCTCACGAAAATCTGTCAGCATAGAGCGCACACTTTCCATGCCTTCGTTCTTCAAAGCACTTACCGTAAGCACCGGAACAGACCAGTTGCGGCTTTTGGGTCGGAGGATATGCAGAGCATTGATATATTGGGATTTGGCAAGATCTGTCTTAACAGGGTCAATATCCGCCTTGTTGATCACGACAGCATCAGCAAGCTCCATGACCCCTTTTTTAATCCCCTGAAGCTCATCACCCGCTGTGGCAAGCTGTAAAAGCATAAAGAAGTCAACCATAGAAGCAACTGTGGTTTCCGACTGCCCAACGCCAACTGTCTCAACTATAATTATGTCATACCCAGCAGCCTCGCAAAGAAGCATCGTCTCTCTTGTGCGCCTTGCAACGCCGCCGAGGGTGTCACCTGCCGGAGACGGACGTATGAATGCGTTAGGGTCTCTGGAAAGCTCCTCCATGCGTGTTTTATCGCCGAGGATGCTGCCGCCTGTGATTTGAGATGAAGGGTCAACGGCAAGCACCGCAACTTTGTGTCCCAAAGAGGTGAGATGCCTGCCGAATGATTCGATAAATGTGCTTTTCCCTACTCCGGGGACACCTGTAATACCTATACGGAGAGAGTTTCCTGTATGGGGCAGAAGCTTGTCAAGAAGCTTCGCCGCCTGTTCTCCGTGCTCCGGCTTCCGGCTTTCGATCAGGGTTATGCCTTTTCCCATAGCCCTGATCCCGCCTTTCAGAATGTCACTGACGAGTAAGTCCAAATCCATTATGAGACTTTCTTTTTCCTTATGGCTTCCAGAGTTTCTCTGGCTGATTTTGTTATCGGAGTGCCGGGTCCAAAGATACAGGAAGCACCTGCTGTGTACAGGGCATCATAATCCTGACGGGGAATTACACCGCCGCAGACTATAATTATGTCATCCGCACCAAGCTTGCGAAGCTCTTCAGCAAGCTGCGGCACAAGGGTTTTGTGACCTGCGGCGAGGCTCGACACACCTATGGCGTGGACATCGTTCTCCACAGCCATTTTTGCCGTTTCAGCGGGGGTTTGGAACAGGGGTCCCACATCCACATCGAATCCGGCATCGGCAAAGGCAGTAGCAACAACCTTAGCTCCTCTGTCATGTCCGTCCTGACCCATTTTCGCAACAAGGATTCTGGGTCTGCGCCCCTCTTCCTCGCTGAATGCGTCTATATCTTTTTTAATTTGTGAGAAATCTTCGCTGTCTTCAAACACTTTTCCGTAAACTCCGGATACAAGCTTAATCTCAGCCTTATGCCTGCCAAAAACTTTTTCCATAGCATCAGACATTTCACCGACAGAAGCACGCTTTCTGGCGGCATTCACACAAGCCTCAAGCAGGTTGCCCTGCCCTGTCTCAGCCACTCTTGTTATTTCTTCAAGTGCCGCACGGCACTCAGCATCATTACGTTCGGCACGGAGCTTCTGAAGCCTTTTTATCTGTGCCTCACGAACCGCCGTATTGTCAATATCAAGAACTTCAATAGGGTTTTCCTTCGCCAGTTTGTATTTATTAACACCGACAATGACATCCTCGCCAATGTCTATCTTAGCCTGTTTTCTGGCGGCGGATTCCTCTATTTTCAGCTTGGGCATGCCTGATTCTATAGCTTTTGTCATTCCGCCGAGAGAATCAATCTCTTTTATCAGCTTGCGGGCTTCGTTTATGAGCGAGGCTGTAAGTGACTCAACATAGTACGAACCGCCCAGAGGATCAACAACATTGCAAATGCCTGTCTCTTCCTGAATAACAAGCTGAGTGTTTCTGGCTATTCGTGCAGAATGATCAGTGGGAAGAGCTATCGCCTCATCCAGAGCATTTGTATGGAGAGACTGAGTTCCGCCGAGAACAGCCGCCATAGCCTCTATTGTGGTTCGGATAACGTTATTGTAGGGATCCTGCTCTGTGAGGCTCCAGCCGGATGTCTGGCAGTGAGTACGCAGTGCGGATGAAAGAGGCTTCTGAGGGTTAAACTGACTCATAAGCTCTGCCCAGAGAAACCTTGCTGCACGAAGCTTTGAAATCTCCATAAAGAAGTTCATACCTATGGCAAAGAAGAAGGAAAGCCTTGGGGCGAACTGATCAACCTCAAGCCCTTTGGCGATTGCCGCTTTAACGTATTCAACACCGTCAGCAAGGGTAAAGGCAAGCTCCTGAACATTATTCGCTCCGGCTTCCTGAATGTGGTATCCGCTGATTGATATGGAGTTAAACTTCGGCATGTATTTACTGGTGTATTCTATGATATCAGAAATGATATTCATAGAGGGTTCAGGCGGATAAATATAAGTGTTACGTACCATGAACTCTTTGAGAATATCGTTCTGGATAGTTCCGGAGAGCTTATCCTGACTTACGCCCTGCTCTTCAGCGGCTATTATGTAAAGAGACATAATCGGCAGAACAGCGCCGTTCATCGTCATAGACACCGAAACATCCCCAAGGGGAATATCCTTGAAAAGGATCTCCATATCAAGGATAGAGTCTATGGCAACTCCCGCCTTGCCCACATCTCCCACAACTCTTGGGTGGTCTGAGTCATAGCCTCTGTGAGTGGCAAGGTCAAACGCAACAGAAAGCCCCTGCTGACCTGCGGCGAGATTGCGGCGGTAAAATGCGTTGGACTCTTCCGCTGTGGAAAAACCTGCGTACTGGCGAACCGTCCAAGGACGTCCGGCGTACATGGTTGCCTTCGGTCCTCTCATAAACGGGGCAAAGCCCGGTATGGTATTTATATTTTCTAACTTTTCAAGATCTTCAAGCGTATAAAGGGGTTTAACCCGTATTCCCTCAGGGGTTTCCCACATAAGTGACGAAGTGTCATCCTTCTTTATCTCTTTTGCGGCGAGTTTTTCCCAATCCTGAATGGTTTTCTTTTCAAAACCTGACATGATTATTCTCCGATTTGCTGTCGCCGGATCTGCGTCCTGAGATCCGGACAAAATCATCAGCGCAGTTATAAACAAGGCTTCACTATGAACGGCACACCCCCGTTACCGGGGGTGAGGACACTTATTTAAAAATATAACAGCCTGATTATTATTCCACAACTGCGAGTTTATCTCCGGCACCCACTGTCTGATCAGGCTTAACAAAAAGCTCCTGAACAACTCCCGCTTTGGGAGCCTTTATCTCGTTTTCCATCTTCATGGCAACAAGAATCATAAGCGGCTGTCCGGCCTCGACTTCCTGTCCCGGTTCAACAAGAACTTTCCAGATCATTCCGGGCATTTGTGCCTCAATAACCTGACGTCCTTCCAATCCGGCGGATGTGCGGAGCTTCATCAGACGTTTCATCTCGTCCAGAACTTCCACATCAAAATGGTCTCCGCCCATGAGAACTGAGAAAATATCGCCTTTTTCTGTTATATCAATATCATAGGAACGTCCGTCAATGATAATTGAGTACAGGTTGTCACCCATGCGGGCAAAGTCAACAGTGCTTGTTTTTCCGTCTATACTTACAGTAAAAACATTAGATGTTTCTTCAACTATATCAATAGTATATTCCTGCTCACCTTTATCAACTGTGGCAAAATACTGTCTTTTAGTTATCATCATCCACCCCTTATCCGAGCCTGTTTCCGAGGCTTGTCAGCCTGCCGAAACGCTTCCAGTTGCTTTCGCCCACATCCCTTCTGGTTACGGAACGCTGCGCCGAAATCTTCTCGCTTATGAGCTGTTTGATCGCTGCGGCAATAAGAGCCACGGAAGGATCTTTCTGCTCTTTGCGCTGAAGGTCTTCCATGTCGAATTTGGTGTCTATGAAGCTTGTGTCATAGTTTCCGGCAAGGAAAGTTTCGTTTTTAAGCACTCTCTGGTGGAACGGTATGGATGTTTTGATTCCTGATACCTTGTACTCAGTAAGTATCCTTTTCATGGCAATGATAGCACCCTCTCTGGTTTTACCGAAGGAGCATACTTTTGCTATCATAGGGTCATAGTAAAGGGGAACTTCATAACCTGCAAAGGCTCCGCTTTCAACCCTCACGTTCGGGCCGCCGGGAGTTTCATAGACAGTGATCAGCCCGGGAGAAGGAGCAAAGTTGTTGCTGGGGTCTTCTGCGTATATTCTGCACTCTATGGCGAATCCGTTTCTGAAAATCTCTTCCTGTTTATATGTCAGGGTTTTGCCTTCTGCAACTCTGATCATTTCAGTAACTATATCCACACCGGTGATCATCTCTGTTATGGGATGCTCAACCTGAAGCCTTGTGTTCATTTCAAGAAAATAGAAATTTTGATCCGAACCAACGATAAACTCAAGTGTTCCGGCGCTGTGGTAGCCTATTGCCTTAACAGCCTTAACAGCGACCTCATACATCTTCGCCCTTGTTTCATCATTGATAAAGGGAGACGGAGCCTCTTCTATAACTTTCTGATGGCGGCGCTGAATGGAACATTCACGCTCAAACAGGTGCAGAGCGTTGCCGTGTTTGTCACCAAGAATCTGGATTTCAACATGATGAGGACCAACAATGAATTTTTCGATATACATGTCTCCGTTGCCGAAGGCGTTAGCCGCCTCTGAAGAAGCCATACGGAAAGCGGAGTCGAAATCCTCTTCGGAGTTAACAAGCCTCATACCCTTTCCGCCGCCGCCGTGGACAGCCTTGAGCATGATGGGATACCCCACTTCCCTTGCGGTTTTCTTTGCATCTTCAACGTCACGGATGGCGTTTTTTGTTCCAGGAACAACAGGAACGCCCGCCTCAACCATTGCGTTTCTAGCCCCTGTTTTAGAACCCATGAGCTTGATATGCTCTGCGGACGGTCCGATGAAGATTATGCCCTCTTCCTCAAGACGTTGAACAAATGTGGGGTTTTCTGAATAGAAGCCGTATCCGGGATGAATGGCGGCTCCGGTCTTTTTCGCTATTTCTATAATCTTATCGGCTTTCAGGTAGCTTGTATCCGTTTCGGTGTCGGATATGCAGTAAGCCTCATCAGCGTATCTCACATGGGGCGCCGTTCTGTCCGCATGGGTGTAGATAGCGACTGTTTTAATGCCCAGTCTGCGGCAGGTTCTGAAAACCCTTATAGCTATTTCGCCTCTGTTGGCGACGAGTATCTTTTTAATAATATCAGGCATTTTGTCCTCCTCTTAAAGCGGCAGGTTGTCATGCTTCTTGGGCGGGTTGGACTGCCTTTTGTTAGCAAGAAGCTCAAAAGCCTGAATTATTTTCGGTCTGGTTAATTCCGGCAGGATTATTTCATCAATGAAGCCAAGTTCCGCCGCTCTGTAAGGATTGGCAAAAGTCTCCCTGTATTCGTCAACTTTCTGTTTCTGAAGGGTAGCAGGATCGCTGGCACTTGTGATCTCTTTTTTATAGAGAATCTGAGCGGCTCCATCCGGTCCCATAACAGCAATTTCAGCAGTGGGGAAGGCATAGTTAATGTCTCCTCTAACATGCTTGGAGCTGAGAACGTCATAAGCACCGCCGTATGCCTTTCTGGTAATTACAGTTACCTTAGGCACAGTGGATTCGCAGTAAGCATAAAGAAGCTTTGCTCCGTGGCGTATGATTCCGCCGTATTCCTGCGCTACGCCGGGCATGAAGCCGGGAACATCCACAAGTGTAAGAAGGGGGATATTGAAAGCATCGCAGAAGCGTACGAACCTTGCAGCTTTTACTGATGAGTCAATATCAAGTGCGCCTGCCATTATCGCCGGCTGGTTTGCAACAATACCCACTGTTCTGCCGTTCAGGCGGCAGAAACCGATGATAATGTTCTTTGCGAAATGTTCCTGTATTTCAAAGAAGTTGCCGTCATCCACAACCCTTGTGATAACATCGTGCATATCGTAAGGTTTGTTTGCGTCAACGGGTATAATATCGTGTATTGAAGTGTCCGACCTGTTGGGGTCATCCTTTGAGGCAACAACCGGAGCTTCCTCCATGTTGTTTGACGGAATAAAGCTGAAAAGCTCTCTGATTTTAAGGAGGCAGTCCTCATCGTTTTCCGTGGCGAAATGGGCAACACCGCTTTTGGAGTTATGAGTCATTGCCCCGCCAAGCTGCTCTTTTGTAACATCCTCGCTTGTAACGGTTTTAACAACTTCAGGACCGGTGATAAACATATAGCTGGTGTCTTTAACCATGAACGTGAAGTCGGTAAGTGCAGGTGAATATACCGCACCTCCGGCGCAGGGTCCCATTATAGCGCTTATCTGCGGAACAACACCCGATGAGAGAGTGTTTCTGAGGAAAATATCGGCGTATCCGGCAAGGGACATAACGCCTTCGTGAATCCTTGCTCCGCCTGAGTCATTAAGACCTATAACAGGGCAGCCGAGTTCGATTGCCTTGTCCATAATTTTGCAGATTTTCTTGGCGAACATTTCGGAAAGAGAACCACCCAAAACAGTAAAGTCCTGAGAAAAAACGAAAACAGTTCTTCCGTTGATTTTTCCGTAGCCTGTGACAACACCGTCGCCGAAAACTTTATTCTTTTCCATACCGAAGTTGGTACATCTGTGAACTACGAACTTATCAAGCTCAACGAAAGTACCTTTATCAAGAAGTTTGTCAATCCTTTCGCGGGCGCTGAGCTTGCCTTGCTCGTGCTGTTTCTTGATTCTCTCCAGACCGCCTCCCAGTTCTGCAATACTGTTCAGCTCCTGGAACTTTTTGATCTTCTCTTTCATAAAGTCCCCCATTTTTTTCTTATATGGCTCAAATATAAAAACATAATTTATTATATGTGTCAACTGGCAATATAATGATTTATAATAAAACAGAACACTTTTTCTTTGCTTATTTACTAGTTACTTATAGAACAGAAACATTCATAACAATATTATGAAAAGAGATTAGTTAAATTGTTATTATGGTTTTTTAACACCCGAAAAAAAGAAAATAATGATAATCGGAAATGATTTGTACGATTTAAAAAATAACACAGGAGTTATTGAATAAGAGGGTTTGGATACCGGACAATACTTTTAGAATGAGCTTTGAAAAAAGGAGCTTAAAGAGCGGAATGCAGACTTGATATCCCATTCCTGATTTTTTCTTTCACCACAATAATTTGAAACACTACGCACTTGCATTGCATTCACACCGGAACGATGTGCTGAAAGCCCCACTGATGCGCCTTCCATATTCTCAACAGAAGAATTTGTTTTGTTATAATAGATATTTGCAAGCATATCACAGGAACTGAGCAGCGAAACAGTATTGGAGTCAGCAGCAGGCAGAGAGGTGATTTTTTCAAAATAAGTAAAATTATTTTCGCATACAGGAAAACCTTCTTCACCCAAGAACCTTATTTCAGTGCCGTCAAAGACTGATTCATCAACAAACCAGTCTTTAACAATGCTCACAACATCGCCTGTTTTAAGCCCGCTTTGCCTGTAAGCACCGCATATCCCTGCTAAAAGCGCCTGCTTGGGGCGGAGTTCTGAAAATATTAAAGCAGAGGCAAAGGATGCATTTGTCTTCGTAACACCTGTGACAAAAGCTTTCATACCCTTCCACTCACCGCAGACGATTCCGTATTTCCATTCAGATAAAGGCATTTTCCCCAGTGAGCCATAGAGTTCATTAACAGTCGGAAAGAGCAGCAGCATTAAAACTCCTCATAAAAATCAGGGTATTGTTCAAGCATACCCCTTGATGCGAGAATCTGCTCTGCTTCATTGACCTTTTTCAGAAGTTTTTCCTTATCTTTAGGCAAAACTCCTTCAAGAGGCACAAAATTTGAGACATGGTTGGAGCGGAAAATCATATTCCCCTCATTCATTCCGGTCAGAAATCTTCTGATTTCGTCTGTCAGATCGCCTATGCAGGGTTTTTCTATGCTGTCAAAATAATCACGTTTCCGGCGTAGGAAAAGAGTCAGGAGCGACACATACTTAGGCTTTGTGGCGTTCAGCCACGCCGTGCTGTCCTGCATATGTGCATGGCTGAGTTTTCTTCCGCCTCCGCCAAGAATCACCATGACCGAAAAATCTATGCCTTGCGCCCTAATCTCCTGAACTTTCGGGAGAATCTTGTCCGCTTTCATACCCTTGTTCATCAGAGCCAGCACTTCGTTATTCCCGCTTTCCAGCCCGAAATAAAGGAGCTTCAACCCTTTTTCACGAAGAAGCCTCCATTCACCAGCACTTTTTTTCATAAGCGCCTGAGGTCCGGCGTAGCTGCTTATTCTCCGCAAAGCGGGAAACTTGAACCTGATAGCATCAAGAATAATAGCCAGATCATCAGTGGGGTAGATTACACCGTCACCGTCTGCAAGAAAAACACGGTGAACACGTATGGCATAGTGTTCGGGAATGCCGTTAATTTCGACAAGAATATCGTTTAAGGGTTTGATACGGAAAGGTTTATCAATATACATTCCGCAGAAGGCGCACTTATTATATGAACATCCTTCCGTTATCTGGAAAATCAGCGAATCCGCCTCGCTGGGCGGTCTGTAAAGGGGTTCTGTGTGGCGGGGCATAGGCATTAAAACAACCTTTTCAGCACCTCTTCGGTTGCTCCGGAGCGGTTGAGAGTATAGAAGTGCAGACCTCTTACACCACTTTTCCACAGGCATTCGCACTGTTTTACGGCATAATCGACACCTAAGGAAAACATGTCATCCTCGCCTTTCCCTTCCATTTCACTGATAATTGCGGAAGGAACTTCAACACCGCACATCTGGGTAAAACGAATCACCTGAGATATATTTGTAATAGGCATAACACCTGCTATTATAGGCATAGTGATACCTGCTTTTTCGCACTTTTCCAGAAACCTGTAATAGTAGTCATTCACAAAAAAGAGCTGAGTAATTGCAAAATCTGCACCAAGATCCTGTTTAAGTTTAAGATGTTCCAGTTCTTTATCTATATTTCTTGTCTGTATATGCCCTTCGGGATAGCAGGCGACACCAATGCTGTAATCACCATTCTTTTTCAGAAATTTCACAAGATCAGATGCGTATTCAAACTCCCTGCTTATGTCTTCCGGGTTCATATCCTGCGGAATGTCCCCGCGAAGAGCCAGAATATTTTTCACACCAATGGAATCAAGCTCTGAGGTAACGGAATCTATCACCTCACCTGTTGCAGCAATACATGTGAGGTGCATCATCACTTCAAGCCCGTAATTGAGACGGGTTCTGCGTATCCATTCAACAGTTTTTTCAGTTGTGCTTCCGCCTGCTCCGTACGTAACGGAGACAAAATCCGGGTCAAACTTTTTTAACTGAGAAATAGTGTCAAAAAGGACAGATTCCGCTTCCTCCTTTTTAGGGGGGAAAAACTCGAAAGATATTGTGCGTTTTGAATTTATTATATCAATAATTTTCATGTGGACATCTCCGGAGGTTTAATGAAAAATAACCGCAGAATGCGTTGACTGCAAGAAATATTTATGAAATAGTCTTTACAGATGAAGCTTATTTCCCTTTATAAAAAAATACTTTTAGCGTTTGTTGTTTACGTTTTTTTGCTTAATACCTGCACATTTTTCACCACCTTGAACCCAAAAGCGCTCATAAACCCTTTTCATATAAAGACAAGAACGGTCAGCGTGTACCATCTTGTGCGTCATGTCGTACTTGTGTCTGGTGTTGCTTTCAGAACAATTCCCCATGAACTTATTGACGAAAAAGCTGAGAACTACTCTTCAAAATACGGAGTGGACCCAAAACTTGTAAAAATTGTTATAGACGTTGAATCAGAGTACAACAAGTTCGCCATCTCACGGACAGGCGCAATGGGTTTGATGCAGCTTATGCCCATTACGTTCAAGGACATGGGAGGCAAAGACCCCTTTGACATTGATACTAACCTTGAAGCGGGGATAAAATACCTTTCCATACAGCTACGGCGCTTCAACAATACTGAGCTTGCTCTTTCCGCTTATAACGCAGGACCTTACACTGTATCATCCAGAGGTAACAGAGTACCTGATTTCGGCGAGACCCAGCGGTACGTTAAAAAGATAATGTACCGCTACAGTCAGGTCGCTGATCCGGACTAGATAAGCTTTTTCACCACATAGTCCGCATCCGCTTCAAACGGTGTGGACTTCATATTCGGCTTTCCTATCGCATATTCAGCCATAATCCGCTTCTCTTCCATAGTAAGAACACTGCTTAAGGAATCTGCACCGAGTCTTTCAAGCCAGAAAGAGAGATCAAACCCGTGTTTCTCAAATAAAGACGGAACAACCCCGGCCTTAGTAACCCCTTTTTCCTGAAGCATTTCCATAAAGCAGGGTATCAGCATTGCATTTGCCGTGCCGTGGTGAATTTTTTTGTTATTTGTCAGGTAGTAGCCAAGGCTGTGAAGCAATGTTGTTCCTGTATGCAGAATAACAACACCCGCCAGCGATGAAGCATACATAAAATTAGCCAGTACCCTGTCGCCCTTAAGGTCTTCCGCAGCGCTCAAAGTAGCAAGTATAAGCTCAAGCGAGGTCATTGCGCACATATCGCTGAAAGGATTGGCACGTAGTGAGACCAGCCCTTCCATCGAATGAGTAAACGCATCAAACACTGTGGCAAGAAGAGTCTTTTCGTTCAGAGTTTTAAGAAGCCCCGGATCAAGCACCGCCCATTTTGGGAACATGCAGGGCTTGGAAAAGTTTATTTTATCTGTTTTTTCCACGTCAGTAATAATTGAGTAAGCATTCATCTCGCTCCCTGTGCCGCAGGTTGTGGGGACTGCGAGAACAGGCAGAGGCTTATTGGGCATATCTTTTTTGGCGAGAAGTTCGTAGAAGCTGTCGTTATTAGTGGCAAACACTGCCATGGATTTTGCAGCATCAAGGGGGCTTCCTCCACCCACGGCGATTATTGCCTCACACCTCGCTTTACGCATGAAAGTTCCGCCCCTGATTATGGTGTTAATGGACGGGTTTTCCTCCACTTCCTGAAAGAAATGGAGTGACTTATCAGCAAGCTCAGACTCAAGAAAAGCCTTCATCCCCATAGTTTCAAGGGATGTGCGCCCGGAAACCACACCAATTGATTTATAAGGGCGCATTATTTCCTTAATCTTCTCTATGCTGCCGAAGCCGAAAAAAGCCTCCACAGGGCTCTGGAACGAAAACATGAAGCTCATGACATCAGAATCCTGTGAATTTGCCGTTTTCAAAAACAAGCTTGCCGTCAATGTAAGCTTTGCCGTCTTCCATAGCCTTTATCATATCCCAGTGAATACCGGATTTGTTCTTCCCGCCGGCTTCAGGGTATGATGCACCCACAGCCATGTGTATAGTACGTCCGATTTTTTCATCAAACAGAATATTCTTAGTGGGCTTGGTGATGGATTCGTTCAGCCCGAAAGCTATCTCGCCTATGAAGCGTGAGCCTTCGTCTGTCTCAAGTACAGACTGGAGAAAATCATTCCCCTTCTCTGCATGAGCTTCCATTATTTTGCCCTTGTCGATCTTAAGGGTGATTCCGCCTGCTTCCACACCCATGTATGATGTGGGAACATCAAAGTGGATTGTTCCGTTTACACCATCCTCAACAGGGCTCGTAAACACTTCACCATCGGGCATGTTGTGGTGTCCGTTGCAGTTAATCCATTTGCGCCCGTCAACATTGAAGGTTATGTCGGTTTTATTGCCCACGATGCGGAGTTCTTTTGTTCCGTTCAGAAGTCCGGCAATTTTCTGCTGATACTCATCAACCGCTTTCCATGCGGCAACAGGATCATCTTCATGCAGTCTGCATGCACGGTAAACAAACTCAGTATATTCATCCAGAGACATTTCAGCGTCCTGCGCCATAGCTGCTGTGGGATAAGGGCAGAGAGACCAGCGGAACTCACCTTTCTGCTCTCTGTCCATGAGAACTTCTCGAACCTTTGCATAGGATTTGGCATAAACAGCTATTTTTGATTTATCGGCACCGGTGAGCTGTTTCGTGTTGTCTGTAGCGTCTATGTAAATAGATGCGGTGACATTATGGGTGTCCGCCCAGACGCTCTGAGGTATAAACTCAAGCTGATCCTTCTGTGCGTGTTTATAAAATACAGACTGCTGACCGGAAAACGCCATACGCAGAACAGGATAAGCTCCGGTCTCCAGCGTTTTTGCATATATTTCCTTTATAAGAGGCTCACTAACTGTTTCCGCACGGATCAGAAGGATATCTCCTTTCCTTAAAGAAAGGCTGTATTCGCATATAAGTTTAGCTAATTTCTTTTCAAGACTCATAGATGTACTCCCCGTTGTTTTATCTTCTGACATAACATAATCCATTTTGCTCAATAAAAAAAGGGCGGGCTGAGAATGTGTAAAACGAAAAAAGTGCCGCACCCCAGAGGATACGGCACTTTAGATTACATAATTTTTTTACTGCATCTTATATGGAAGTTCTTTTTCTTCTCCTCATAATAAGAACAGCAGCAGATACAAGGAAGATAAGGCTCATGAGCATATCGCCGTCACCTGCGGAGCATCCGCCGTGACCATGACCGCTTCCGCCTCCGGAATTATCAGCAGGTAATGAATCTTTACTGACTATTCCAAAGCTTGTCAGGTGATCGATCCAGAAAGTAACCGTGCCGGTAATGTAGTCAATTTCGATAATATTATTCAACGGAACTGCCGTGAGTTTTCCTGCAAGAAACTCTTCGTAAGAATTGGCACTGAAAAGACGGTATTCTCCGCTTTCGATATCACCCGGTTCAATCAGCCCTGTATTAAATGGTACAGTAATTTCAATCCTCTCAAGGATCTTATCTTTCCCGTTTGTGGCGAATTTAAGCTCCTCGCATCCGTAAATATAGAGCGAAACATCATATAAGCTGGCGTATGAGCCGTTAAGCTCTCCATTTCCGCTGTAGAGCTGCTGAACCTCAAGATTTGCAGTAAGAGAATCGGTATTGCCGCATACTGAAGCTGTGTCCTCCATAATCTTATCAGTGTTCAGACCTGCGGGCGGAATAACGACAATTATTTTCTCATCTGCTGTCATTCCGTCTCCGTTTTCAGCATCGGCAGTTTCCTGTCCGACTTGACTTCCGCCTTCCACATTAATCTGCTCATTAAGATAAACGGGCTGTACATCGTTATCAACAGCCTTATTTGCTGCAAGATAAGTGTATGTATAAAGCACCCGGCCTCTGTCTGAGACATTCATTACAAGATTACTGCTGCCGGTGTATGTATAATCATATTCCGTTCCAATCATAGACTCAGTATCCAGCAGAGTGCCGTTATCAGACTTAACAATCAGAGTCAACCCGTTGAAGTTTCTTCCGGTAAAACTGATTATTGTCTCATTGTCTCCATCCGCCGCAGAAGCTTTTATTCCGGTATATGCCTTAGGAGTCATTGAAACGTTCACTTCTGTGTCGGATACGCCTATGATTTTTGTCCCGGTTACATACCCTGCAGACTCGCAAGTAAGGTATGAGAATTCTGAGCCTGTTTCAAGCCAGAATACATTTTCAGCAGTCCCGCCTGCACCTGCAGTGATCGTAACGGAAGCATATTTGGTCTGCACACCGTTATTTTTTACCCAAAGGATTACATTAACAGTATCGCCCTGAAGCAATCCGTTAACCCTTGCTGTAAGGCTTTTTACAGTGGCCTGAAGCGGAACTGTCTGTCCGTATCCGGTGAGCGTACTGCCGGATACCTTGGTAAACACGTATCCTGATTTTGTAAACGTCAGTGTATGAGCTTTATCAAATCTGGAAGGTATTTCCATTGAGAATCTGCCGTCTGCACCTGAGGAGGCGGTATAATTCACACCATCGTACCTGACTTCATGTTCAGCAAAGATATTCACACCTGAAACAGGATTCTGTGACGAATCCACCACAGTGCCTGCATATACTACAGAAGGAACCATAAGGATTGAACCGGTCGCAGCGGTTTCTTCTCCGCTTAATGCTGAGATGCTGAAATTAAGGAACTCATCGGTATCTGCAGGAATAATTGTTCCGTATGCAGTATTACCGCCGGAATCCGCAGCTGCAAATGTTCCTGAAGTTACCTCGGCTATTTTTCCGGAAGTATCTTCAACTCCGTCAGAGTCGAGAACGGTAAACACGGCTGCAGAGCTTACTTCACCGCCCTTAAGCACAACTTTTTTAGTGGAGTCTTTTTCATATATCTGCTGTTCCTGAACAAAAATATTCATGGGAACATGCAGTTCAAAAACAGAAACTTCGCCTGTCAAAGTATCGGTAATCTTAACTGTGTAGTTACCTGCAAATGCTCCTTCCGGAGTTATTTTCAGGTCAAATGAGGTGCCGTTGCGAACAACTTCATAAACAGCAGTTCCCCCTTCTTTGTAAACACTTACAGAAGGTGTTACGGACGCAGGAAGGGTAAAGCTTAAAGTTTTGCCTGTTTTAAGCTGAACTTTTGTGTAGTTAAGCACACTACCCTGACTTGTAACATTAAACGGGAAGTCTTTTTTACCGTCACCGTTTGCATCATCATCCAGATAGTCAGCTTTGCCGTCATTGTCAGAGTCGTTTGTTCCTTCAAGGTAATCGGGAATACCGTCTCCGTCAGAGTCAGCAGTTTTATCTGATGAGAGTGTTACGCTAACAGAAACCGCCGCATCATCATAAAGAACTCCGTCAGAAACTCTGATTTTGAAGCTGTCTTCTCCTATGTACCCGTTTGCAGGTGTGTAGGTAAAAGCTCCCGTCGAAGCATTCACCGAAGCCGTACCATGGAGAGGCTGAGTATTTATGCTGTAAGTAAGGCTGTCGCCGTCAATATCTTCGGCATCTACGCTATCAGCAACAGCGGTATTTTCCTCTGTTGTCACAGAAGCGTCCTCAGCAACAGGCGCTTCGTTTACATTGGTGACTGTTACAGTAATATCCTGTTCGTCACTGTCCGTTCCAACAACCACAGCAGCTTTAACACGCACCACATATGTGTTGTTACTGTCAGAATCTGAGGGATCTTCATAATCAGGAGCGCTGTTAAATGTAAGTACACCGCTTGATGAGTTTATGCTGAAAGACGAGGCATCAGCTCCGCCGATTATCGAATAGACAATACTGCGTGCAAGAGGATCTTCAGCAACAACAGTAAGTACAGCAGTTTGTTTTTCCGCAACAGAAGCGGAAGAGGCACTTGTTATCTCAAATACAGGCTCGTCAACATCTGTTACGGTCACAGCTATGTTTTGAGTTGCCTGATTTACACCGTCATAAGCTTTGACGACAACAAGGTAAACGTTGTTGCTGTCAGCATCCCCCGGTTCTTCATAGTCCGGAGCTGAGACAAACGAGAGAGCGCTGTTGGCACTGTTGAGTGAAAACTTAGCCGCATCAGCCCCGCCCGCTATTGTAAATATCAGGGTGTTGCCATCCGCATCATCTGCGGTAATTGTCATGACACCCGTACTGTTTTCCTGAACACTTGTTATTGCTTCGCTGGTAAAAACAGGAGTGTTATCATTAAGATTATTTACTGTAACAGCAACATTCAAGTTAACACTGTGAGAGCCGTCGTTAACCATAACAACAAGGCTGTATACATTATTTCCATCATTATCCAGAGGATTTTCATAATCCGGTGCAGAAGCAAAAGTCAAAGCCCCCGTGAATGGATTCAGTGAAAATTTTCCCGAATCCACGCCGCCGGCGAGAGAGTAAGTAAGATTGTCGCCATCGGTGTCAGTGGCCGTAAGAACAGCGACTGCAGTCTGTCCTTCATCAATGGAATACAACCCTGAACCTGAAAAAACAGGCTGATTATCGTTTATGTTACCAACATTAACAGAAACTGTGGAATTTGCTGTATGAAGACCATCAGATACGGTAACGGTCACACTGTAGGAATTGCTTCCTCCGGCACTTCCCGGATTTTCATAATCAGGTGCGGAATTAAAAAACAAAGCTCCGGTGGAGCTGTTTATAATGAATTTTCCTGAATCAGCACCGCCGGTTATACTGAACGACAGAGTATCAGCGTCAGCATCCGTTGCTGATATCACACCGACATTGGTCTGATTTTCATCAACAGCAAAAGACGTTCCGCTTGTAATAACCGGAGGATTCTCATTTACTACATTGGTGACAGTAACATTCAGCGTCTGGCTTGCGGAGTTTGTCCCATCTGTTGCGCTGACCTGAACCACATAAATATTATTAGTGTCTGCATCACCGGGATTTTCATAGTCGGGAGCATTAATAAATACCAACTCCCCTGTCGTTGCGTTTATATTAAACTTTGAAGAATCTGCCCCTCCTGATATTGAAAAGGTCGCCGAAGCGGTATCCGGGTCTGTGACAGTAACGGCGACAACTTCTTCGGTGTTTTCAGTCACTGATACAGAGGCGGAGCTTGTAAAAGAAGGAGCAGTGTCATCAATATCCTGAACATTGACAGTTATAATCTGACTGTCAAAATTGGTTCCGTTCGATACTTTGACTATTACTTCGTATGAGTTGTCAGCACCGGAATCTGAAGGATTTTCATAATCAGGAGCTGAAGTAAAAGTCAGAACCCCTGTTGAGGAATTGATAGAAAACTTGACGCTGTCCGCTCCTCCGTCAATAGAGTAAGTATATGTTTCTCCGTATACAGAAGAGACGGAAACAGTCGTTACGGATGAAGAATTTTCATTAACTGAAACAGCTGCAAGAGAACCGCCTCCGTTACTGGTTATAGCAACAGGGTCTGCAACAGAATCAATTGTTACATTAACAGCTATTTCATCAGTGCCGCCGCTGGTGTTAGTTACCTTAACTTTGAATGAATCAGAACCAAAGTAGTTTCCGGTGGGAGTGTATGTTACAGCTTTGGATGTACCTGTTCCGCTTGCGGACGCTGTACCATGAGAAGCAGCTGAAGATATGCTCCACGTAAGAGTTTCTCCGTTGGGATCAGTGGCATTCAGAGTGAGGCTGAATGCAGTAGGACTTCCGTCCTCGCTCATTGTTACATTTGTTGAAGCACCTTCTGTTATGGAAGGTTGGGGAGTGGAAGATGTAACCCCGTAAACATATGTTTTTGAATCATCATAATTCACATATATAAAACCGCTGTCAGGACCGGGAATAAAACCGGGCACAGAGAATCCGTAACTGTCCGTTGTCTCTCCGGCTCTGACAGGTCCTTCGAGACTCGTTGCATTATTATCGAACAATTCGGCTGTTACATATGAGCTTCCGTCATCGCCAGCGATAACAAACCCACCGCCCTTCAGACTAGCAGGCTGTCTTATGTTGTTGTTACCAATTACACGCAGTATTGTTTCACCGGAGACTATGCCTGTGCTGCTGATAAACGCTCTGCGCTCATCTCGTGAGTTATAATCTGCTCCTGGTTCTCCCATGAACATTGTCAGGAATGTATCATTGGAAAGTCCTTGGATATATATCTGTGCAGAACCGCCTTTATCAACTGACGAAACCTTAAAGTGGTTATATCCTCCCACAGAAGTCTGCGTTCCGTCATTATTATATATAACTCCGTAGTAGTTATCAGATGTATAGCAGGTGTAGCCAAGCATAAACTTGCCGTCTATTACTCCGGCAGAGTGGCTGTACATTGATGTGCATGTGCCGTCTCTTGTGCCTGTGTTTGATATAGATGTTGCACTCTTCACCACATTTCCGGCGGAATCAAAAATTTTCATCAGATATTCACTTCCGGTATTCTGCCAGTAAAAAAGCACGTTTCCGTTTGAAAGCTCAACGGAATTCCCGTAGCAGTTATAAGAAGATGAAGTCTCGGAGATGTTTGTAACACCTTTAACCAGATTTCCGTCTTCATCAAGAATAATCATCTGGTAATCACTTCCGCAGCCGGAATCAGTTCCGTCCCATGAAACAAGGATATTCCCGTTGGAGAGTGTCTGTACATATGAACCTTGATAATTCGTTGCCCTTGAACCCATAAGAGTGCTTGCATCGTAAGTCCAGGCTGTTGAGCCATCTAAATTATAGGCTTTAACATAAAGATTGCTTAAGTTCCATGACGCATCATAGAGACCAACAGAATACACAACTTTTCCGCCTGCTGTTATGCCATATCCGTAATGATATGCAGTTTTTCCAGAGCTTTCAAACTCAGAAAAATCAGGAGAAATTTTTGAGGAATTAGCAACACCCAGATATGACGCATGTGCGTTCAGGGAAAACAATAGAACTAAAAGTACTAGCAATACTTTAAGTACATTCCTATTCATAAGATACCACCATGAAAAAGCAAGATTATAATCATCAATACTAATAATAGCACAATTTAACATCAATGTTGTCAAGATCTAGTGATTATTACCTGATATTGTAAATAGATACCCCCGGGTAAACCCGGGGTTCTATGCTTTCGCCATGCTATCGCATGTTTTTTACAGCTCAATCTTGAGCTGTCCTGAATCCTGTTGCCCTTGCATTTCGACGTAATTTTTAATTACGTCTTCATTCAAACCAATACTGCTAACGAAGTAGCCTGGCGACCACACTATATTTTCATTCCAGTATACTTTTTCTAACCAATCAAAAAATTTTCGCATACGGGAAGCCAATTGGCTTTTTAATCTACCCATAACATCTGAAATACTATATTTGGGAGGAATAATTATAACCATATGCAAATGATCTAAGTCAAAGCCAATGGCTTCTATTTCAACGCCAGGCATACTTCTCAATAAACTGGGCAACGTTTTACGAATATAAGAACAGACACCAGGCTTCAGGATCTTTCGACGGTATTTACAAACCCAAACTACATGATATTTCAAGTAATAAGCACTGTGAGAGGTCTTAATGATTTCCATAGAAAAGTATACCGTCGAAAGGCTCATTCATCCACGCTTAAAAGCGTGGTGTTCTGTCTTCGACCGCATAAAAAAAGGGAGCTTACAGCTCCCTTTATAAAACTTGTTTAAATACAAATAATTAGAATACTAAAAAAATTGCACACCCTTCGCTGCGCACGGCGAACCCGCATCCTGCGGGTTTCTGGAAATGCCGATTATTTTTTCAGGTTGTAAAAAGAACCAAGTCCTTTATAAACACCCTGAACCGTCTTAATAGCGTAAACACCTGCGTCCTGCGGCGTTTACGCACACGCTCGCAGGCGGATAAACCGCCCTTCGCTGCGCACGGCGAACCCACATCCTGCGGGTTTTAAAAACGCCGATTATTTTTTCAGGTTGTAGAAAGAACCGAGTCCTTTATAGACACCCTGAACCGTCTTGATGGCGTAAACACCTGCGTCCTGCGGTGTTTACACACACGCTCGCGGGCGGATGAACCGCCCTTCGCTGCGCACGGCGAACCCGCATCCTGCGGGTTTTAAGAACCGCCGATTATTTTTTCAGGTTGTAGAAAGAGCCGAGCCCTTTGTAAACACCCTGATCAACCAGTTCTTCTTCGATGCGGAGGAGCTGGTTGTATTTGGCGATGCGGTCAGTTCTGGATGCTGAACCTGTCTTGATCTGCCCTGCATTTGTGGCAACTGCGAGATCTGCTATTGTTGTATCTTCAGTTTCGCCTGAGCGGTGAGAGATAATATTTGTATAGCCTGCTGTTTTGGCTGTTTCTATTGTATGCAGTGTTTCAGTGAGTGTGCCTATCTGGTTGAGCTTAACAAGAACAGAGTTGGCAACGCCTTTTCTGATACCTTCCTGAAGACGCTTAACGTTTGTTACGAAGAGATCATCCCCTACAAGCTGAATTTTGCTTCCGAGAGCATCGGTGAGTTTTTTCCATCCGTCCCAGTCGTTTTCATAGAGACCGTCTTCAATGGAGATGATCGGATATTTTCCGCAGAGGTAAGAGTAGTATTCAACCATATCATCCGCTGATTTTTCAGGGTTCTTTTCAGCAGCCATGAAGTATTTGCCGTCTTTATAAAATTCGCTTGCTGCAGCATCCAGCGCAAGGCAGATGTCCTCACCGGGTTTGTAGCCTGCGTTTTCTATGGCACGGAGAATAACCTCTATGGCTTCTTCATTTGATTTGAGATCAGGCGCAAAACCGCCTTCATCGCCAACAGCGGTGTTGTATTTCTTTTCATGGAGAACTTTTTTAAGTGAATGGAAAGTTTCTGTTCCCATCCTGAGTGCATCACGGAAAGTTTCAGCTCCCACGGGCATAATCATAAATTCCTGAATATCCACGTTATTATCAGCGTGCTGACCTCCGTTGATGATGTTCATCATAGGAGTTGGAAGAGTGTGGGCGAATGCTCCGCCTATATATTTATAGAGAGGGAGCGAAGAAGCGTCCGCAGCGGCTTTGGCGCATGCAAGAGAGACACCGAGGATAGCGTTTGCTCCGAGTTTTGACTTGTTGTCAGTTCCGTCAAGATCAATAAGGATTTCATCAATGAGCTTCTGCTCAAGAACATCTATTCCCTCAAGCTCGTCCGAAATAATTTCGTTAACATTCTGAACGGCTTTCAGAACACCTTTACCGAGGTATCTGCTTTTGTCGCCGTCTCTGAGTTCCACAGCTTCATGCTCGCCAGTGGACGCGCCTGAAGGAACAGCCGCTCTGCCTAAATATCCGCCGCTTGTAACGACCTCTACCTCGACCGTGGGATTGCCTCTGGAATCCAGTATTTCCCGTGCATAAACCTCAATAATATCTGTCATTTTCTGCTCCCGAATATATATTTTTTTCTTTCCGGTTATTTTGTGCCGTAAGTATATATTGAAAAATTGCGAAAATACAATATGATTTGTTTTCCGTCTGCCCGTCAAAAGGGCTCTGTTTACGTTCAGGTCTGACTCAGACGGGTTCATAAAATAAGGCAGGTAAAATGTACGATATACCAAGTCTGCTGTTTGCGGACAGACAGGGAAATATATATGATCACCCCAGCCTCAAAATGGCTGTGAGAAGTGAAAACTATAACTTTGTTCCGTACGAGACGGAGCTTATTGAACTACCCGAAACATCAAGGCTGTATTTTATGCCTGATACGCACCCCATAGCCTATAATCAGGATACGGCGAATATGGAAACTTTTACAGGAGGAATGGCAGTCAGCGTATTTCTTGCCCCTGGGTTTCTGCGCCTGTTTCTTCCTGCATATAAAAAACTGAGTGAAGACATTCTTCCTCTTTACGCTTATACAGCAGTGGGATGGATGAACGGGAAGTTTGTTGTGCCCGCACTAAAAATAGACGATGATTCCAAATGGAATCCATGCCTCTATGATTTTACAGACAGCTTTAAACCAAAGGTTCAGGCATATCTTAGTAAATATCCGGACAACAGATTATATAAGCAGCTTGCGAAATGCGCCCTTGAATACCACTGCACGGCTGCGAAAAATGTGTTCATGGGCAGGTGGGAATGCCCCATCCCCACAGCTCCTACCTGCAACAGCAGATGTCTGGGCTGTATATCCAAACAGCCTGCGGAGTGCTGCCCCTCCCCGCAGTCACGCATCAGCTTTGTTCCCTCACCGAAGGAGATAATCGAAGTTGCCCTGAACCATTATGAAACGGCGGAAGAACCGATAATCAGCTTTGGTCAGGGGTGTGAGGGAGATCCGATCACAGAAGCCGAAACTATAGCCAAGGCTGTGTCGGTCATAAAGAAAAAAGCACCTGACATGACAATAAACTTCAACTCCAACTGTTCAAGCCCTGAAAAGCTCAAACTTCTCCTTGATGCAGGAATAGACAGCATCAGAGTAAGCATGAACTCAGCCAACCATACAACCTATGAAATGTACTATTCACCGGTTAATTACGACTTCGGTGATGTTCTGAAAAGTATTGAACTGGCAAACAGATATAAAGCGTACGTATCTCTCAACCTGCTCACAATACCCGGAATTAATGACAGAGAGGGCGAGCTGAATACCCTCCTTGACTTCCTCGGAGCGTACAATATAGACCTTATCCAGCTTCGTAACCTCAATATAGATCCGGACTTTCTGTTCTCTAAAATGAAGTTTAAAACAGAAGAAATCCTTGGATTGAAAAACATGCTAAAATTAATCAAACGTAAAAACAAAAATGTCAGGTTCGGTTACTTCAACCGCACGAAGGAAAACTTTTTTAAAGACTTCGGCTACCCTGACCTTAAAAGGAGATAACTCATGAAGAAGCTTCTTGTATTGGCATTTATCATCTGCTTTGCGGGCTCCGCATTCGCAGACGACATCAAACTCCGTCCCGGTATGACTCAGAACGACTTTAAAACCTTTGCCAAAGAACTCGGTTCTGTAATTTCGTTTGACCCCAACAGCCCCGCAGACCCTCTCGGGCTCCTCGGTTTTGATATAGCCGCTGAAGCATCTTTCAACATAATTGATACTGATGTATGGGATCACGCAGCTTCCGACGGTGACTCGCAGGAAGCCCTCATCATGTACAGGCTGCACGCCCAGAAAGGTCTGCCCGGAAAAATTGACATAGGAGCAATGATAGGTCAGTCTGCCAATTCCGACCTCACAGTGGCTGGTGTTTCAATAAAATACGCCATACTGGAAGGCACAATGGCGACTCCTGCACTTTCTGTCAGAGCGGCATATTCTCAGACAGTGGGTCATGATGAAATAGATGCCTACAACGCAAACATCGGCGTCTTTATCAGCAAAGGCATACTTATCATCAAACCCTATGCTGGTATTGTAGGCTCTATGAATTATCTCAAAGAAAAATCCGATGCAGTTGATCTTGACACTGAAACAGCTTACACAGCAAAAGGTATATTAGGAATTCAGGTTACTCCGTTTCCTTTCCTGAAATTCAATGCTGAAGCAGGTATCGGAGAAATAAACCAGCTCAGTCTTAAGGCAGGCATTCGCTTCTGATGAATAAAAAACGTTTCGATTATATAGTTCTCGGCAGCGGCGTTGCAGGTTTGCGCGCCGCTATTGAGCTTGCAGGTCACGGAGATGTGGCTCTTATAACTAAATGTGTCCTCGGTGAAAGCAGCTCTGAATATGCTCAGGGCGGTGTTGCTGTAGCCTTAAGTGAAGAGGATGATATAGTTCTTCACTACGAAGACACTCTGAAAGCTGGTGACGGTCTCTGCATTAAAGATTCGGTGAAAACCCTTGTGGCTGAAGGACCGGAATATATAACACAGCTTATATCATGGGGTGCAAATTTCGACACTAAAGAAGGAGCTCTCTCATTTACCCGTGAGGCGGCACACAGTGTTAACCGCATAATCCATGCGCACGGTGACGCCACAGGGCATGAAATTGTCCGCACCCTGAAAGAATATTCCCTGAAATTCCTTAACATATACAGGCTGGACTACACCTACGCTCTGGACTTCATAATGGAAAACAGCAGAGTCACGGGTGTTCTTGCATTGGATGAAAAAACCGGGGAACTGACATCATTCTATTCAAAAGCAGTAGTCGTTGCCACAGGCGGCGCAGGCAGACTGTTCACCCGCACCACAAACCCGGATGTTTCCACAGGGGACGGAGCTGCTATGGCTTTCAGAGCAGGAGCAGAGCTGGAAGACATGGAGTTTTTCCAGTTTCACCCCACCGCCCTGCACTTCCCCGGAGCGCCAGCGTTTCTTTTGAGCGAATCTATGAGAGGCGAAGGAGCTGTACTGCGGAACAACGCCGGAGAAAGATTCTGTTTTAATTACCATGAAGACGGCGAACTTGCGCCGAGGGATGTGGTAAGCCGTTCCATATTCTTTGAAATGAACAAGACAAAAACGAAACACGTCTATCTCGATGTGACTCACCTTGATAAAGAACATATACTTCACAGATTTCCGAAGATATACAACACATGCCTCAGCTATGGCATAGATATAACCAAAGACTACATCCCCGTCAGCCCTGCCGCTCATTACTATATGGGAGGCATAAAAACTGACCTTGACGGACGCTCAAGTCTGAAAGGGCTGTACGCCTGCGGTGAAGCTGCATGCACCGGGGTACACGGAGCAAACCGCCTTGCCAGCAATTCACTCCTTGAAGGTGTTGTGTTCGGCGGAAGAAGTGCAAAGGCTGCGGTCAAAGACACAGAAAATACGCTTATAAGTGAAACAGAGATCCAAGTATCTGAAACTTACAAAGAAACCGACTGCGCCCAAGCACTTAAGTTCATTCAGGAAACTATGTGGAAGTATGTAAGCGTTTCCAGAAATGAAGAAGGGCTGAAAAAAGCAATCAGTGAGCTTGCATCGTTTCTCAGTAAATTTGAGGGTAAAACTCCGGCAGACAGAAAAACCGCCGAGCTTAAAAACCTTGCAGAGAGCGGACTGCTGATGGCTCATGCCGCCCTCGCCAGAGAAGGCAGCCGTGGCGGGCACTACCGTGACGACATGCCGGAAAAAATAACAAAAGACTATCACGTATATTTTACAAATGCCGAATTTAATCCTCATTTCAGGTGATAAGAAGCCGATCTCCACGGGGGACGGCTCCATATCATTCTACAACCTTACATATAAGCAGGCTTACCACGCAAAGAGTATTGGTACATTCACCGAAAGCCTGCATAAATTTGTAATCCCTTCAGGCGTAATAGAGAAGCTGAAAAAAGGTCATGTGCGTATTCTCGACATCTGCCTGGGAATAGGCGCTAATCTCGCAGTGACTTTCCATGAAATTGAAAAACTGGATATTCCGAAGGAACACAAGCTTCAGATAGTCAGCCTTGAAAAAGATCACAGCCTTGTTCAGCTTATTCAGAAAACAGCCTCTCTGACCCCGCCCGACGGATACAGAATCTTAAGAAAGCTTCTTTATGAGGGAACATGCGGAAGGTATGGTCTTGATGTAATGTACGGTGATGCGGTAAATAGTCTGGACAGGATTCAGGCACCTTTTGATGCAGTTTACTTCGACCCGTTCAGCAAAAGAAAAAACGCTGAAATGTGGACAGAGAGTGTTTTCAGAAACCTTCACAGGGTTTTAAAAGATGACGGCAGAGTGGTAACCTATTCTTGTGCTAAGGGAGTTAGGGAAGATATGAAGAAGGCGGGTTTTGCCGTTTCAGACATCCCCCGCCTTCCTGATGGCTTTCAGTCAGGAACTGTAGCTATGAAAAACTAGTCTGCACACTAGTCTACATGTTGGGATTTAAAGTAAACCGCAGTCCAAAAGCCTGCGATAGCCGAAACACAAAGGATGCCTAAAAATATAGCCATTTCTGCCTCCATTAAAAAGAATGTGTTTTCCTTTGAAACAGTGCAGGAAAACTGCATTCAACTTTTTTGTTATGTATATAAGGCAATAATAAACCCTAAAACAAATAAAACAACTCCATTTTTTGTCTCTATTTAACAGATCGCAGAACAAAACGTGTTTTATTGTTCTAATACGTTGTTAATCATCGGTTTATTTGTTAATATAATTCTTTAGTGCGCAAAACAAATAACCTCTTTCTAAAAAGGCTCTCCTTCAAGTATTTATTAAAATCAACATGACTCTATTCCTCTTTCTGACACATTTTTACTTACTTCTCTTTTCATTATGAGTTACCGTTCATTTCATTATTCATAAAGAAAAGCTCATTAAGGAGTTAAGCAACTTTAATATTGCGTATGAAAAAAGACTGAGGTAGTTTGATTGATTATACTTTGGCGGGTGCTGATTGGAGTTGGTATTAATTCTGACTGCCGGTTCACTGTTGTGGATCTGCATTATAAATGCCTTCGGCAGGTTTGAGAAACGGACGGTTTTTATGTCCCTTCTTGTAGCCTTTGCTGCCGGTTCAGCCGCCTATCACCCTGCTGCATGGCTGAACACGCTTTTTCTTGATACCATTGGTATCGAAATGAATGCTGTAAACCTTCCCCGATCTGCTACAGCAGCATATTCTGCATTTGTAGGCATTAACGAAGAGTTTCTCAAATGCCTCATAACCTTTCTGATTATTAAAGACTCCAAAAACTATGAAACCCCTGTGCAGGGATATATATACGCTGCTTCAGCGGGGCTGGGCTTTGCATTGCTTGAAAACATATACTACCTGAAAGGGCTTAACACTGAAATGCTCCTTATGCGGCTTTGCATCTCCACCCCACTTCATATTAGCCTTGCGCTGATATGGGCAGCAGGTATAAATGCTGCAAAATTTGCACGCTGCGGCTTTCTTCAATGCGCCGCAGGATATATTTTTGTTTCCGCAGCTCTGCATAGCACTTACAATTATCAGGCGATATACGCAGGCAGTATTTCGGAAAGCGCCGTCAAGACCCTCACTGTTCTTTCAGTGACCATAATTACGGCTTTTTTCTTCATTCGGCATCATAAAAACAGATAATCTGTGCTATTGCACTTTTACTTAGTGATAGATTATGATAGTTTTATAAAACAATTTGTTTTTTAATCTGTTAAGGCTGTGAATGTATGAGTGCGGATAAAGCTGACAAACATAAAAAACAGTATAAGACTGCTGACAGCATTTCTCAGGATGATGAATGCTGTTTTCTGTTTCGTTCAGTTTTTGAGCAAAGCTCAGACTCTGTCATAATAACAGATCTCAAAAACAATGTGCTTTTCTTTAATCCCGCCGCTGTTCATATGTTTGAGATGGAATCGGAACAGCTTGCCCGCCAGAATATCAACGCCCTTGCTTTCGGACGTAAAATTATCAGCAAAGAAGCTCACAGCAGCCTTATCAAAGGTGATTTCCCTGAGGGGATTAAAGCTGAAAACCTGTATATGACCCGTGATGGTTTTTTCTGGGGGCATACAGCTATTTCACTGATCTCAGGGTATAAAGACTCTGAACCGAGAATACTGTTTGTTATAAGAGATATAACAACTGAAAAAAATCTCCGGGAAGAGCTTTTAACAAGCAGGGAACAGCTTCAGAATATGCTGGATTTTGTAAACAGCATGGTTGTGGTCACAAACGGAACAGAGATACGCAACTGCAATAAAAATCTTTTGAATTTTTTCAGCTACGAAAACATTAACAGCTTCAAAGAAAAGAACTCCTGTATATGCGATACATTCATCCCTCTTGCTGGCTACCTCACCGAAACCCGAAGAGGTCACTGGCTCAAAAAAGTCCTGCGTAATAAAGCATCTTCCGGTGACACTAAAGTTGCCATAAAAGACCCCGCAACCGGAGCCATACGCTTCTTTATGGTGGATATACAGCCGTTTCCCGGTGAAAAATACTACTACATTGTCTCATTCACTGACATAACTGAACTTGAAAACCAGAAAAAGCTTCTGGAAAATACCAACATATCCCTTGAAGAGAAGATAAACAGACGCAGCAGAGAACTATTTGAAAGTTACCGCAAACTTGCCGCAAATGAAGAGATGCTTTCCGTAATTTTCAACATGGCAAGCATCGGCATAGCAATGGTTGATGACAAAGGGCGCTACGTTCGGGTAAACAGCCGATTCTGTGAAATATACAGGCTCAAGGAACACAATGTAATAAACTCTGACTTCGGAGAGGTTCTTCACGAAACTCTACGTGATGATATGCACCGCCTATTTATAAAATACCGTGACGGTCATATTAAACGCATAGCTTCAGAGTGGAAAATTAAGAGAGTTGACTCCACTCAGGTTGACATTCTGATGACAACAAAATGGGTAACTATGTATGATGGTAAACGCTACCTCATATCAACCCACCTTGATATAACCGATAAAAACAGACTGCAGCAAAAGCAGAGAGAGCAGGAAAGAATGCTTGTTCAGCAGTCAAAAATGGCTGCTATGGGTGAAATGATAGGTGCAATTGCCCACCAGTGGAAACAGCCTCTCAATGCCATAGCGCTGATAGCTCAATGCTTTAAGGATGACTATGACTATAAGGAGCTTACGCTTGATGCCGTAAACGAACACGTCAACGGAATATTGAAGCAGGTAAGCTTCATGGCGGCTACAATTGATGACTTCAGGAATTTCTTCAAACCCGCCAGAACCATGCAGGCTTTTGAAATTTCATCTGCTGTCTCAGATATTGTCAACCTTATGCTGCCTCAGCTTAAAGTAAACTACATAGCTGTCTACGTGGATAACTCCGCTACAAACACTTACGGATCGGAGGTTTATGGTTATCCCAATGAGTTTAAGCAGGTAATACTCAACCTGATAGCCAATTCAAAGGATGCTATAGCTGAAAGAAGAGCGGCAAAAACTCTCAAGAATTCCGAAGCAGGAATAATAAGTATAAAAATAGAATCCACAGAAAAACAGGTCAGAATTATTTTCTCCGATAATGGAGGCGGGATACCTGATGAGGTAATGAACAGGCTGTTTGAGCCCTATTTCACAACAAAAGGCTCAGGTTCAGGTATAGGTTTGTACATGTGCCGTACAATTATTGAAGGTAAAATGAAAGGGAAAATAAGCGTAATTAATTCAGGAAAAGGCGCTGAATTCACTATTTTACTGGAAAAACTTATTGAGGGGAGTGTCTAATGAAAGAGCTGAAGGATATCAGGCTTCTTTTCGTGGAAGATGAGCTGCTTATGCAGAAATCCATCGAAAAGATTCTGGCAAAGCATGTCGGTGAATTTAAACTTGCGGTCAACGGGGAAGAAGGTCTTAAAATACACGGGGAGATGAAGCCAGATATAGTCATTACTGATCTGGATATGCCTGTGATGAACGGGCTGCAGATGATTTCCTTAATCAGAAAAACAGACGAAAAAACCCCCATTATTATCATAACCGCCTTTGAGGATCAGGCAGAAGTAGCAACAGGGGCCGATTTTTCTCTTATTAAACCTATTCTTAAAAAAAGGCTTTTTGAGCTTCTCGAAAAATGTGTTGAAAAGCTGAACAGCAAATAACCTAACTTTTCCCGCAGTTGTTCTGGCTGTTTTCACACTTGTCATTATCTGCGTGCCCGCCGGAAGAGGCGCAGCATTCTGCCCCCTTCCCGCATCCGCACGATGCGTTTTTCCTCTTCGCACTAAGCACGGAGAGAAAAAACACCGCAAAAGCTACTAATGCCGCTATAACTGCGACAGCGAATATCTTCATTAGCTACCCGCCGAAATCGTCAAAGTATATATTTTCAGGTTCAACACCCAGCTTATCCAGCAGGTCTAGCACTGCATCTATCATCACAGGAGGTCCGCAGAGGTAGTATTCGCAGTCCTCCGGCGCAGGATGGTTCCTAAGATAAGCGTCATAGGCTATGCAGTGAACAAATCCTTTATAGCCTGTCCAGTTATCTTCCGGCATAGGCTCGCTCATCACCACATGCCAGCTGAAGTTTTCAAACTCTTTTTCAAGCTGTTTGAAATCTTCATCATAAAACAGTTCAGCAACGCTTCTGGCTCCGTACCAATAGGATATTTTGCGCTTTGTGCCTTTTCTTTTAAGCTCATCAAACACTATGGAACGAAGCGGCGCCATGCCCGCACCACCGCCGAGGAATATCATTTCCGTATTATTATCCGTTGCATGAAACTCACCGAACGGACCGGTGATGGTCACTTTATCGCCCGGTTTCCTTGTGTGAAGATAGGTTGAGCCCTTTCCCGGAGGTATGCCATTGGTTTTAGGAGGCGGAGTTGCGATACGTACGTTAAGCTTTATCACGCCCTTCTCTTCCGGATAATTCGCCATAGAATAAGCACGGACAACAGGTTCATCAACCTTTGATTTATACTGATATATGCCGAATTTCTCCCAGGTGGCGTGGTATTTTTCTCCAACGTCTATCTGCGTGAAATCAGCCTCATAAGGCGGAACCATAACCTGAATATAGCCGCCGGCACGGAAATTCACATCTTCTCCTTCGGGAAGCTTGAGAACAACCTCTTTTATAAAAGTCGCAACATTTCTGTTGGATATAAGTTCGCACTCCCATTGACGGGCACTGAATACTTCCGCCGGAACTTCAATGTCAAGGTCTTCTTTGACAGTAAGCTGGCATGAAAGTCTGTAGCCCTCACGTTCCATTTTTCTGTTAATATGGCTTTTCTCCGTGGGAAGGATGCTCCCGCCGCCGGAATTAACAACAACCTTACACTGCCCGCAGGAACCACCGCCCCCACATGCAGATGAAACAAATATTTTTTCATCTGCCAGAACGCTGAGAAGTTTGCCTCCTCTCTGTACATTCAGAGCCTTGTCCTCACTGCCGTTTATGACAATACGCACATTTCCGGAGGGAACAAGCCATTGTTTAGCCGTGAGGATGAACCCAGCGAGAAAAAGGATTATCGCCGTAAAAAGAGCAACACCTAAAACTATTTCTATCAAGTTCTGCCTCCCCTTAAAGCTGTATTCCGGAGAAGAGCATGAACGAAATCGCCATGATTCCCGCTATCACAAATACAATACCCAGATTGTCCAACCCTTTGGGGACATCGGCGTATTTCATCTTTTCCCTTATGCCCGCCATAGCGATTATAGCAAGTGCCCAGCCTGCTCCCGAACCAAAGCCGTAAACCACACTTTCGCCGAAAGTGTAATCACGCTGAACCATGAACAGAGTTCCGCCGAGAATCGCACAGTTCACAGTGATAAGCGGCAGAAAAATCCCCAGAGCGTTGTATAGCTTAGGTACAAACCTGTCCAGACCCATTTCAAGCACCTGAACAATAGCTGCTATAATGCCTATATAAGTCACAAGACCGAGAAAGGTAAGATCAACATCGCTCAGACCAGCCCAAGCGAGGGCTCCGTCCTTAAGTACATGCTGATATATAAGGTTGTTTACCGGAACTGTTATTGTCTGCACCGCTATTACCGCTATACCCAGTCCGGTCGCTGTTTCGACCTGCTTTGAAACGGCAAGGAAGGTACACATACCAAGGAAGAAGGCAAGAGCCATGTTCTCGACAAAAATTGATTTAACCAGAAGGCTTAAATATATCTCAATCATGCCTTCACCCCTTTAGCAATAATAAGCTGAACGCCCCAGATGATTAGCCCTATCAGGAAAAATGCACTCGGAGCGAGGAGAAACAAACCATTGGGTGTGTACCATCCTCCGTCGGTAGCAAGGGGAAGCACCTGAATACCAAGCAGCTTTCCTGCCCCCACAAGCTCACGTATTGTTCCAACGACAATCAGAACCAAACCGTAGCCGGCTCCATTGCCCAGACCATCCAGAAGGCTCTGGAATGGCGGGTTTTTGATGGCAAATGCTTCCGCTCTGCCCATGAGGATACAGTTTGTTATGATAAGTCCAACGAAGACTGAAAGCTGTTTGCTTATCTCGAAGAAGTAAGCCTTTATGAACTGATCAGCTATGATAACCAGCGATGCGATAATGGTCATCTCAACAATAATCCTGATGCTTGAGGGAATATAGTTCCTGATTATGCTGAGTGAAAAGTTGGACAAACCAAGAACAACAACAACAGCGAGTGCCATAACCATAGTGGTTTTCAGGTTTGATGTAACCGCCAGTGAAGAGCAGATGCCGAGAACCTGAACAGCTATTGGGTTATTCCTGAAAATGGGGTCCGTGAATATTTTTGCCGTGCTGCTAGCCATTGAACCCCTCCGATTCTATCTTTGAAAGAAATTTTCCGTAACCGTTTTCACCAAGCCAGAAACGCACCAGCCCGTTAACACCCCTGCTTGTCATGGAAGCTCCTGAAAGAGAATCCACAAGGTGTTTTGCATCGGGGTTTGAAGGATCAACTTTACCGTTTCCGACACCAAGTTTAAGCCTGCCGTCTTCGCCGTAAACCTCTTTGCCTACCCACTGAGCCTTCCAGTTGGGGTTATCCACCTCGCCGCCCAGACCGGGAGTTTCCTTCTGGTCATAAAATGTCAGCCCGGCCACAGTCTCGCCGTCACCCTCAAGGGCAAGGAAACCGTACATGGTTGACCAGAGACCGCTGCCGTAAACATGGAGAATTATTTTATCCGGCTTGCCGTCCTTCATGACAACATAAACCGGCTGTTCTTTGGATATGCTTGCTATACCAGCGATATCCTGTTCCTTTGTAAGACGCACAGATGTTGAAGAGGCGGTACTGAGAGCCTTGAAATCTTTAAAGAACTCGGTATCAAAGCCAATTTCCTTTTCATAGCTGCCGTCCGTAACATTCACAGCCAGAACAGAAATATCCCTGAAGGCTTCTTCAATATCAGTATTTTCACCTAGAAGTCCTGCAGCAGCGAGAACATTCCTCTGCCTGTCAAGTTCACGGTTTTTATCCTGAATCGGTTTGAGGGAAACCGCAGCGGCGGAAACCAGCACCGAACAGACAACAGAAAGAACGAGAGATACTATAAATGTAAATTTTCTTGAATTAACATCCGGCATATCTGCGCCCCCTCCTTCTTATATTTGCTTTGATAACATATTGGTCTATTACAGGTGCGAAAACGTTTCCGAAAAGAACCGCAAGCATTGCACCCTCCGGAAATGCAGGGTTAACGACCCTTATCAGCGCTGTCATAGCACCTATGAGAAATCCGTATATATACATCCCCGTTCTTGTCATTGAGGCGGACACGGGATCAGTTGACATGAAAACCATGGCAAAGGCGTAGCCGCCGAGAACTATATGCCATTCGGGAGGAAGATTCATCATAACATTAGTTTCACTGCCCACGGCATTAAACACCAGCACCAGAGAAACAAGCCCCGCAAGGCTTGAAACCATTATTCTCCATGAGCCTATGCCGGTGGCTATCAGAACTGCCGCTCCGAAAAGACACGCAAGCGTTGATGTCTCACCCATTGAACCGGGCATGAGCCCCAGAAAAGCATTTATCCAAGTTATACCTGATTCACCGCCATGTGCCAGTGAGCCCAGAGGAGTTGCGTATGTCATTGCATCTGCGGGAATCCACACTCTATCTCCCGTCATGGCGGCAGGGTATGAGAAGAACAACACTGCCCTTGAGATGAGAGCAGGGTTTACGAAGTTTCGTCCTGTTCCGCCGAAAACCTCTTTACCCATAACCAGACCGATGGAGATCGCAACACCAGCCTGCCACAGGGGTATGGTGGGGGGAAGAATCAGCGGAAAAAGAAGAGAGGTTACAAGGAACGCCTCACCTATTTCATGTTTTCTTACAACTGCGAACAGAAGCTCCCAGAAACCGCCCACTGCCAGTGTCACTATATAAACAGGCAGGAAATACAATGCCCCGTGCAGAAAACAGGAGCCGATTGACGAGCTGTCCGCACCGCCTGATGCTGTCATGACAGCAAGACGCCAGCCCTCGGAAAGAGTGCCCGCTTCAGCGGCATAGTTTGCCTGAAGACCTGTGTTGTAAAACGCCATAAGCACACAGGGTATGAGAGCAAGAACAACAGTGGTCATAATCCTTTTGAGATCAAGCCCGTCTCTGATGTGTGTGTGCCCTTTTGTCACTTCCGGTGAAGTGTACAGAAAACTGTCGGTCATTTCAAAGACCGGATACCACTTTTCCAACTTACCGCCCTTTTTGAAGTGATGTTCATGTTTTTCGAGAAAATTACGCAGCCCTTTCATCAGCCTTCCTTCTCTATGGTATCAAGCACCTGCCGGAGCATAGGCGCATAGTCCTGCTTGCCGGGGCAGGCATAAGTACACAGGGATAAATCCTCCTCCAGAAGCTCAAGACAGCCGAGCTTCTCCGCCGTTTCAAAATCCCCAACGGATATTGCACGAAGAAGATAAGTAGGCAGAATATCCAAGGGCATCACATCCTCATAACTTCCAACCGGAACTATGGGACGCTTACCGCCGTTAAGATTCGTATTGAAAACAGGTTTGCCTATGCCGAACCCGGTGAGGAAAGAGCGTTTCACAGAATGCATGTCCGTTCCTAGACCAGCCCATCCAAGGAGCTTTCTTTCCCTTCCTTCGGGTATAAGTGTAACCTGATTTATATATCGGTGGAGATAGTCAGTGGGAGCAACAGCCTTACGTCCGTAGAGAGCGCTTCCGCATATTACACGGACATCTTCTGCGGAGATTTCGTCTTTGAGGAGGTCGCCAAGCCATGCACCTCTGACCGTTCTGATAAGCCTCGGCTTAACCGCCCCTGTTCCGCAAAGTGAGACAACAGTCTGCGTCGGTATTTTACCGGTGAGGAGCAGCTCGCCTATTGCCGCTGTGTCCTGCCAGTTTATTTCCCATGTGCGGTTGCCTGCGTGGGCAGGAGCCAGAAAATGGATATGGGTTCCTGCAAGTCCCGCAGGGTGTTTGCCCATGAAACATGCGTATTCCGTTTTTGCACTCGGAACAACCGGCACAGAGTCTTCTGAATTAACACACACAAAAAGCTTTTTACCTGCAAGCTTTTCAAGAGCAGCCACTCCGGCCGTGAAATACTCCTCTCTTCCAGAGAGGGCAATCTTCACATCAGCACAAAGAGGTCTTGTGTCTGCGGCGGTGACATAAATATAGTCCGCAGCGGCATCAACAGCAGAAACTTTGCCGAACGGGCGGCTGATAAACGATGTCCACAAACCTGCCTCGTTGACAGCACTACGCACGGTTTCTTCACCAAGCTTCTGAATGTCTGAAAGGCTGTACTGTCTGAAGCTTTTTCCGTCTGTGCCGTCGATCTCTATTTCAAGAGAAAGAAACCTGCGCTTTTCACCTCTGCTGACAGAAAGAACCTTGCCGGAAAAAGGCGTAATAAACTTCGCCTCCGGATTCTTTTTATCGGTAAAAAGCAAATCTCCTGCCTTTACCGAATCCCCTTCCTGAACATTCATAGTGGGCTTAAGACCGATATGATCGTCTCCTATGACAGCATATCTGCTCACAGTTCCCGACTCATAGATTTTCTGTTCGGGAGCCCCGTCCAAGGGAAGGTTAATCCCTTTCTTAAGAACTACTTTTTTCATACCGCTCAAAAAACACCCTCATTACTCGCTATAATTAAGACAGTTTATGCCTTATAATACACAACAGCTTACAAATAAAGCATAATCCTAATAACGTCAGAGTCAAGTAAAGACGTCCGGCTTGGTATCCGGCTTTGGTTTAGCAATAAAAAATCCCTGTGAATAGTCTATTCCCAGTGCGTTTACCGCATCGAAAATTTCCTGACTGCTCACAAACTCCGCAACAGTTTTGATTTTCATGCCGTTTGCGAAGCCTTCTATGCTTTTCACCAGTCTGTTTGTATATTCATCCCGGTGGATGTTCTGGATCAGGCTGCCGTCAATTTTCAGATAGTCAAAATCCAGATTCATCAGATGAGTAAAATTGGAATAACCGGTACCGAAGTCATCTATCGCCACCTTGCATCCCAGTCTCTTCACTTCACTGATAAATTCCCTTATCTCTTCATAGTTGCCGATGTTGTCCGTTTCAAGGATTTCAAATATCACATTGGAAGCAATACCGGTTTCCCTGAGCAGACTCTGTATGTAAAGAACTATATCTTTATTGAGTATATCCTCTGTTGATATATTAATGGAGAACTCGTTGCTGCCGCCATTAAAATGTTCCACAGATTTGCGGAGCATAATTTTAGTGAGCTGCGGATAAAGCTTGGTCTTCTTTATTATGGGCAGAAAAAGCCCGGGGGATACCACGCTTCCGTCAGGTTCAAGCATCCTTATAAGGCATTCGTACTTACGGATCTCTCCGGTTTTATTATCCATTATACCCTGAAAATACGGAACTATACGATCCTCTTTAATCGCCTGTTTAACTTTATTAAGCCAGAAAAAGTTATTTGACTGGTGTTGGCTCAGTTCCATACTTTCGTCAAAGTGCATATAGGCACGCTTACGCTCTCTGGATATTTTCAGAGCAATGTCAGAGGACTGGAGCGGTTTATCCCTGTTGCCTGAAATACCTATACTGACAGAGATAGAAATCTCAATACCCTGATAGTCGATGAGTTCCGAATCTGTTCTTAATGATATGTATTCAGCTATCTTTTCCGCCAGCTCAGTCCTTGATTTAAGAAGTATTACAAACTCATCCCTGCCGAGCCTGTAAAGCGTGTTAATATCCTCAAGTTCCGGATAAATTGACTCAAGGGTCGAAATATAATCCCGCAGACAGGCAGAATATTCCTTAAGGACATGATCCCCCGCCCCAATTCCGAAAACCTCGTTGACCTCTTTGAAGCGGTCAATATTAATCAGGATCATTATTGAGCCTGAAAGACCCTGCAAATCATTCAGAAGAGCGTTTCTGTTCGGTAGTCCGGTGAGGGTATCTGTCCTCTGCTGTGCAGAGAGGGTTCTTTTTCCTTCTTCTATAACCTTGAGCATAACCCGGAAGCTGTAATGCAGAATAACAGCGGCAAGAACCAGAAAAGCAACAACCACCAAAGCAAGATAAAATCTGGCATTGCGGTAATCTTTCACTTCCGCATCAATATTCTGCACCACAACAAGATAGGCAAACGGTTCCCCTGAATATTCTTTCAACTCATAAGCAGTGTGAAAGCTGTAGTAGGTGCCGTCGATTTTTTTAAGCAGCATTCCGCGCCCCGGTGTAAAATCTGCTTCCTGTTCTCTGAAAGCAGGATCACTGGTGCCTGCAATATAGTAACCGCCTGATTCAGCCATATTTTCTCTGCTGTTAATAATCTCGGCAAAATTTTTCTTAATAAAGATTGCACTCCTGAACTGAAAATGTTTTGCAACATCCTCTATCACAAAGTCAGAACTAAGCCCCAAATCAAGCATACCCAGATAGTCTCCGCCTGAAAAAACAGGCACTATAATTCTGTAGAATATTCCGTGTCTGCCCGGCTCAAAACCGGATAATTCTGTGCGTGTCTCATTCATTTTTTTTACAAGAGGACGCACTTCCGTGAGGTTATCGCCAAAATAATCCGGTCTGTGCATTCGCAGCAATGTCACTCCGTTTTTATCAATAAAATGCATAACGTGAAAAAAAGGGTCTTCCTCCCTCATCTGCCTGTAGTAAGGTATAAGCTCCAGAAACAGTTTTTCTCTGTCCCCTTCTTCAATAGCCTTTAAAACAGACCCATGCTGCAAAAGGCTGTGAGCCTTATCAAAATAACGGCGTTCGGTATCCGCAACTGACAACTCAAATGAACGTGCAAGCTGAGAGTCAAACCTGCGGAAAGAATAATCAAGGTATTTTTCATTAAAATAATTGCCCGCAAACAGAAAAATAGCGGAAAGAGAGAGCATAAGCATTATAACAAGAAGCATTGCCCTCATGCGGACAGTCATAGCATTACCACCTTTTTAGAAACGGATTTTAAACAGCAAACTGTTTAAACAATACCAAAACACTATTTATTATACATTTGCATAACGGGAACTGCAACTTAACATTAATTTCATCAATAAACACTGTATATGGATTGAATAACGGCTTACGGATCTTGAACTTGACATTTGACGTTCTCAGGTTATGATCACATAAAATTAATAATAATTTTTAGCAGGTACACATGAAAATATTAATTGCCGATGATTCAAAGATAGCCCGAAAGGGAGTTCTTAAGTCTCTGTCTACAGCTTTTACCGACGATTTTGACTACCGTGAGGCATCTAACGGAGCAGAAGCTGTTGAAATATACTCCGAATACAGACCGGATATTGTTTTCATGGACCTCACCATGCCTGAGAAAAGCGGTATGGAAGCGCTTGAGGAAATAAAGTCAGTGAATCCGTCCGCAAAGGTTGTTATAATTACAGCGGATATACAGAAAAAGACAACCGAGATGGTTGCTGAACTCGGTGCAGATGAAATACTAAACAAGCCTGTAACTGCAGAGAAAATATCACAAATAATATCAAAACTCGTATAGCGGCTGATTTGTATGATAAATGTTCTTAACGAAGACAGGAAAGATGCGCTCACAGAAATAATGAACATTTCCTACGGTATGGCTACTGCCATTATATCCGACTCTATCGAGGCGCACGCAAATCTCCATGTACCAAAGATTCATGTTGTAGGTACAGAAGGTCTGGAAAACTACGTCAACAGCAAAACATCCAAAACCAAAAACTATTACGTTTCCGTTCAGGTTTTTATCAATAAACTGGACGGAGAGAGCATTTTCATCATAGACAATGAATCCGCAGGAAAAGTTGCGGATATATTCATGAGTGATAATGATGAAACCATTGAAGACGAAGAAGATATCATCAGCTCTATTCATGAGCTGTCCAATATTCTTACATCCGCCTGCGTGGGTAAAATAGCGGAACTCCTTGAACTTGAAGTGTTCTTCCACCCGCCCGCTGTTGATAAACAAAGCGGTGAAAAGATTGCGGAATACAAAAACTTCGAGAATTTCAGCAAAATTATAGTAGTTGAAACTGTTTTGGATTTCAGGCAGGAGGAGATCAACGGGCTTCTTATATTTCTTCTGAAGGAGAGTTCTTTCGATCACCTGCTTATAGCTCTGGATAAATATATTGAACAGTATGAAATTTGAGACCGATCCTTCTTATTTCCTTGACTCCATATACAACGGCGCCTGCATTCTGGACGATGAATTAACGGTTCACTTCTGGAACAAATGGCTTGAGGCGCATACTTCCCTTTTCAGAGAACAAGTTACAGGAAAAAAAATTACTGACTTTTTTCCTGAAATCAATGTAAAGCAGCTTAAAAGAAAAATACGCTCAATGAAAGCTCTCCGCTCCCATACTTATTATGACGCAGGGACAGACGGATGGCTTTTCAGGATTAAATCTGCAAAATTTACAAATTCGCTTTTTGAATACATGAAGCAGAATGTTGTAATATCCCCGTTTGATAAAGAACTTAAATACGCTCTTGTGATGATATACGACCAGACAAGGCTGTTTGAGACACAGAAAAAACTTGAAGAAAGCGAATCATTTCAGCGTGCCGTGTTTGGAAGAAGCGCCAGCGGTATCGTAATACTGAATACTGATAAGTCGATTCTCATCACAAATGAATCTTTTCGTAAAATGACCGGACTCGATGAGAATGAACTCAAAGGAATGGATTTTGAAAAATTTCTTTGTGATGAACATATTGAAGTTTGCAGAGATTGTTTTGGCAGGCTTTTTTCCGGTCAGAGAGACTCAGTAACGGAAGAGGTCAAAATACAGACACCCGGAGGAAGAAACTTCTGGAGCAGGATAGCCGGTTCGGTAATCTTTGATCAGGACGGCAGAGCTGAATACGTGGTCTGTGTCATGGATGACATTACAGAACGAAAAAACTTTCTGATAGAGCTGGAGAAAAAGAGCGAGTATGTCCAGAAGATTCTGGATTTCCAGTCAAATATTATCATAGTAACTGACGGAGAACTTCTGCTCAACTGCAACAAAAGTTTCCTTGATTTCTTTCAGTCAAAATCCCTTGAGGATTTTAAAAGCAAAAAGAAGGAACTATCTGATTATTTCATGGAAGAACAGGGGCTTGTTACCGGTGATGATGAGCAGGGATGGCTTGAAGAGGTTTTCCAGAACTTCCGTATGGGTGTGGACAGCAAAGTTAAAATGCGTGACCCCTTCGGAGCGGTAAGAACATTTCAGGTCAGCTTCCGTGTTCTCCCTATGACTGCCGGAGAATACATAGTTTCCCTCACAGACATAACAGATTTAGAGAATTACCACAAAATATTAAGAGACGCAAACCGCATACTGGAAATAATAGTCAACGAACGCACGGAGGAACTCCGCAAAACAAACCGAATGCTTGAGAGCAGCCGCCAGCAGCTTGAGCAGGCGCAGCAGATCGCACGAATAGGAAGCTGGGAATGGACAGGCGGAGATAATAAGCTGGACTGCTCAGACGAACTCTACAGAATTTTCGGAGTGGACAAGGCGGAGGTTATACTCTCCCAGAAAAACTTTTTTGATATGATAGCACCGGAAGATATAAACCTTCTTCAAACTATGAGTTCGGAAGAAACAATAGCAAAGGGAACTTTTGACGAATACATCCATATCAACAGAATAGACGGTGAAAAGCGTATTCTCCGCATACAGAGCCGCGTGAAGAAAGATTTATCCGGAAATCTACATATTCTGGGAACTGCTCACGACATTACAGAAATAAAACGCACAGAAGCTGCCCTCCGCCAGAATGAACAGCTTCTTTCATTTATATTCGACTTTGCTTCTTTCGGTATTTGTCTTGTTGATCAAAAAGGTTGTTTTGTCAGATTCAACAAAAAATTCAGCCAGATTCTTTCCATTCCGGAAAAGATACTCAAAAACTCCAACTTCTTTGATATATTCCCCGAAGCAGACAGGGAAAAAGCACCGCACACCACAGAGTGGAAGCATAATGCAGATAACGGCAAAACCCTTGATCTTCTTGTGACTGCCGGTGCTGTGAAGATGGATGATGAAAAACTCCACTTTATTTACTCAATAGCGGACATTACCGAAAAAAACAGGATAGAGCGGATACACAGAGAGCAGGAACAGATGCTCATTCAGCAGTCAAAACTCGCCGCCCTTGGCGAAATGATAGGTGCAATAGCCCACCAGTGGAAGCAGCCTCTCAACTCCGCCAGTCTTTATGTTCAGCTTATTGAAGATGACTACGACTTTAATGAGCTGACCAAAGAAAAGCTCAGTGAATACGTTATAGAAATAATGAACCAACTTAATTTCATGGCTCACACTGTGGAGGACTTCAGAACCTTCTTTACCCCGTCAAAAACATTAGGAGAATTTTCTGTTAAGAAAGCCCTTGATGATGTAACAGCACTGATGAAATCATCTCTGGAAAAACACAGAATAAACGTTAACATCACTGCAGAAGGGAATGACCCCGACAGTGTAGTTCTTTTCGGATACGCCAGTGAGTTCAAACAGGTTATGGTGAACCTGCTGAGTAACGCCCGTGACGCCATAGATTCAAAAAGAGCTTCAATGCCCCCTCTGGAAAGAAAAAACGTGGGCAATATAGACCTTATAATAACCGAAACCGATACCGAAGTGATTATTGAAACAAAAGACGATGGCGGCGGTATTCCGGAAGATGCGCTCAAGCGGATTTTTGAATCCTACTTCACCACCAAAGGTGACGAAGGAACAGGAATAGGGCTTTATATGTCACGCATGATCATAGAAAACCGCATGAAAGGCAGTATAGCCGCCTCAAACAGCGGTAAAGGCGCTGTATTTACCATGCGGTTTCCAAGAGAATATATCTAAATCAGCCCCAGTTCCTCGGCCTTCTCACATGCCTTGAGAGTCTTTTTCTCGCCTGAGCCTGCAAGCTCCTCAAGGGAGCTGAAGGCAAATTTATGCGGTCGAAGACAGAACACCACGCTTTTAAGCGTGGATGAATGAGCCTTTCGACGGTATACTTTTCTATGGAAATCATTAAGACCTCTCACAGTGCTTATTACTTGAAATATCATGTAGTTTGGGTTTGTAAATACCGTCGAAAGATCCTGAAGCCTGGTGTCTGTTCTTATATTCGTAAAACGTTGCCCAGTTTATTGAGAAGTATGCCTGGCGTTGAAATAGAAGCCATTGGCTTTGACTTAGATCATTTGCATATGGTTATAATTATTCCTTCCAAATATAGTATTTCAGATGTTATGGGTAGATTAAAAAGCCAATTGGCTTCCCGTATGCGAAAATTTTTTGATTGGTTAGAAAAAGTATACTGGAATGAAAATATAGTGTGGTCGCCAGGCTACTTCGTTAGCAGTATTGGTTTGAATGAAGACGTAATTAAAAATTACGTCGAAATGCAAGGGCAACAGGATTCAGGACAGCTCAAGATTGAGCTGTAAAAAACATGCGATAGCATGGCGAAAGCATAGAACCCCGGGTTTACCCGGGGGTATCTATGAGCATTGCGGAGGGTATCACAGCAGAGTATGAAATCCTCAGTTATAACAAATGCTCTTCCAAAGCCTTCATAACCTAAATCCAGAGCGGCGTAGCACATCTTACCGGTATTTTCCTCAACAATCATGGCAACAGCTTCGTAAAACATGCGTATCTGCCACACAGTCTGAATATCCACCGCTCCGGAGGTGTCAATCTTCTTTTTTTCTTCCCTGCTTTTCACATAACGGCTCAAAACCTGAGTATCATCAAGCTTTTTCCATGAGCCATATGTGTCAAACGCTCTCATTTTCTTAACAAGCGTGTCCGTAAAGCCTGAGACCTCCCAACCTGTTCTCTGGGAGAGAGACATGCCGACCATGTCATTTTACCTGTATCGCTTTTCTCAGCCAAGGCGGCGGAGAGTCATTCAGCTTGTTCACCAGACTTTCCAGAAGCTCATCTATGGAAGCGTTTTCATCCACCTTAATGGGGTGGATTTTATTGCGCACAACCACAGCAGCAGCCGGACCGCCTATTTCAGTGAGGTAAAGTATGGAACAGTCATTAAGTGCGCTGACTTTTGTATTAATATCAACCTTGTGGTTTTCCTCTGCGTCTATGGGGATAAAGCTGCGGAGCTCGGAAAACTCTGCCCCGTCCGTGTTTACATCATAAACTGCAACAGAGGTTGCCCTTCCGAAATGTTCGTCTACCTCTTTTAAACTGTTCGTACAGAACGCTACCTTCATAAACTCCTCCTGTAGTTCTCCGTCTGTTCCTCCCATGATTCGTGTTCGTCACGCTCAAGGAGGATGCTCCCGATCTCTGCGGCAAAATAAGCCGCTCCTCTGTAGCAGGAGTAAACTTTGATAAACTGCCCTATCCTGTCCTTCACCGGAATCCCCATCCTCAATAATGGAGCGTGTATCATCTCCGAGGTTAAGTGGGCATTGGTGTTTGAAATAACAAGGGAGACTCCTCCCCCCTTTAGGGCTACATCTTCCAGATCACCTTTGATAACCTCTTCCGCCGGAATTTCTCCGAGGAAGGAGGAATTAAAGGTGGTGATGCCGATTTGTACCGTAATGCCTAACTCATCATGAAGAAACTTTGATACGCCGAGAAGAAGATCCGGCTCAATGGCGACAGCACATTTTTTGCCGCCGAAGTTGAAGTGTCCGTCAAGCATTACGTCTATTGCTATTTTGCGCTGCTTTTTGATTTTGGCGGGGACATCCGTCCTCCCGCTGAGTTTCATAAGCAGCTCTATAAATCTGTCCGTTTCGGAGATTCCGATGAGAGAATCAAATGTCACGAAAGGGACACCGTTAAGTTCTTTAAGCTGTTCAGCTATTTCGCCCATTGTTCTGCCGGCGGCGATATTCATCTCGGCGGCTCCGGCGGTTTCTATCTCTTCCACTGTGCATCCGCCGGGAGCGGTGCTGTAGAAAAAGTCCGCACTGCCGGACATACTGTCCGATATATCAGGCAGAAATACAGGTCTGAGCCCGAATGATTCGATAATATCCCTTATCTCGTCTATATCTCCTGCGGTCATGCCGAATGCGGGGAGTATGTTCACACGCCCTTTCTCTGTCTGCATTTTTGTGGGTGCAAGCTGTTTGAAAACAGCCTTCAAGGTGTTTGTATAGCCAAGGTGGGCATCGTCCACAAAGTCAGGTGTTGTGCAGTAAACTATTTTTGTTACTGCATATTCCGGATACTTTTTGCGGAAATCCTTTATACTTCTTTCAAAGTCGTCCCCTCTGGTATCTGAAATCCCTGTGGATAGAAGAACCAGAAGTTCCGGCTTGTGTTTCTCTATCACATTTTTCATCCCTTCAAGCAAGTTCCAGTCCTCACCCATTATCGTGGCTATATCGGTGAGTGCTGTTGTCTGCATCGGAACAATCTCACGAAAGTGCTGTGTAAGAAACGTCTTGGTAAAAGCTGTGCATCCCTGTGAACCATGGTGGAGGGGCATAGCTCCCTTTATCCCGAGAGCGGCTAAACTGCCGCCAAGAATCTGACTCTTTTTAAGCGGGTTTGTCTGCCCGGTTTTTATCTTTGTTTCCATAAACTTACTCCCAGGGTGCTTTGCTTTTTGCCACTTTCCATACAGGTGAAGTGAGGGTGTAAGCGAGCTGTTTTGCCAGTTCAACCATTCCGGTATATCCTGCATAACCGTGTATCCTTTCCTGATTTACATCCACAAAAGGATACCTGCCTTTGATGGAGGTATACATGTTCCTCCCGCCGGCAAGGAGGAGATCGGCCTTTTCTTTCTGAAGTATGTTCAGAAGTATCCGTCCGTCTCCTTTTTCAAGGAGCATTTTCTGTGTTCCTTCAAAATGTTCCCTGATTCTTTCTATATCCTGCTCAGTTGATTTTCTCGTGCTTGTGCCGATTACGTCCATGCCGAGTTCTTCAAGCTGGTAGATTGTTGACCAGCTTTTCACCCCGCCGGTGTAGACAAAAACTCTTTTCCCTTTAAGCTGCGCCGTGTAAGGGGCTAACTCTGCGAGAACCTCTGCGTTTTTCCTCTCAACAAATTTGAGGATCCTGTCTCTTAGCTCATCAGAACCAAGCATATCTGCCACGGAAAGGAGTGTTTTCTCTATTTCACCGAGTCCGTAGAAAGAGCCTTCGGCGAAGGGTATGCCGTATTTACGTTTGAGTCCTTCCGCAAGAGTGAGCAGAGCCTTGCTGCATATCACAAGGGTGCATTTTGCTCTGTGTGCGTATGTAATCTCATTAAAAGATGTACCGCCCGTAAGGCTTGCGAGAACGTTTATCCCAAGCTCCTCAAAAACAGGCATCATCTGCCAGAGTTCGCCTGCGATATTGTAATCGCCTATTATATTTATGTCGTATTTAGTTGTTTTTTCAGGTTCTCTCGTACCGATTACATACTCAAGGAGAGCATCGCCCGCTATTTTATTACCGAAGTTTTTATTGCCGATGAAGCCGGGTGACTCCACAGGTATGACAGGAAGTCCGGTGAGTTCGGAAGCCTTTTTACAGGCAGTGGGAACATCGTCACCTATCATGGCGGTAACGCAGGTGGTGTAGACAAATATCGCCTTAACAGGGTATCTGTCTGCTATCTCAACGCATTTATCCGTAATCTTTTTTTCTCCGCCGAATACAACGTCCATTTCTGTTACATCGGTGGAAAAACCCATTTTATAGTATTGACCGTGGAGGTTTCTGCTGCCCCTGTTGTTCCAGTTCTGGCTTACACAAGTTGCAGGTCCGTGGATGAGATGTGCCACATCACCGACAGGGAGAAGCACAATCTGCGCTCCGTCAAAGGCGCATCCGCCCATTGTGGCGCCGGGAGTGGGTTTAGCACATTTCTTTACTTTTTCCGCTGTGCTTTTCTTCTGATTTTCGGAACAGCTGTCGACTTCGGTCAGGTGGTCAAATTTTGCAGCCATGGTACATTCCTTTATTTTGAGAGGACTTTCGCCTCGAATGTTGCGGGGAGTTTCGGTGTTTCCTCAAGTGCGGGAAATTCCAGAACCCATCCATTGTCAAGTTCAAACACTCCGCCCCATGCCCCTGCCTGCTCTATTTTGATTACGTGCGCTTCGATGTCCTTCTTGGGAACATAAATATTAAGCCCTTTCGGGGTTTCTCTAACTGTTACTTTCATAGCCCTACCTTCAAAAAATAATAATTAATGAGTTAAAAAAAGCGGAGGGCGGACTTTTGCCGCCGCCCCGCAGCGGTATTTATACTTTTTTTAAGATACTAACGAATTACGTCGTAGCTTGTAGTGTACATAGTTTTCCTGTCTGTCTCGTCAAGGATAGTGTTAACAATCCAGTTGAGGAGGTTCAGTCCGCCCATGTACCCGATTGTGGGGTATCTGTGGAGGAACTGTCTGTCGAACAGGGGGAAACCGATTCTTATAAGCGGAATGCCTGTATCTCTCATGAGATATTTTGCGAAAGTGTTTCCGATAATGAAGTCGGAAGGGTCTGTCGCAAGGAGTGAGCGGAAATGCCACATGTCTTTGTTAGCGTAAACTTCCGCATCTTTACCCTGAGGATATTCAGCGAGTATTCCTTTAATTTCTGCTTCCCAGTCCTTGGAACCGTTAGTGAGGAGAACGTGTTTTATGTCCCCGCCGAGTTCCATTACAAATCTTGTAAGACCTATTGCATAATCAGGGTCAGCGTTAAGAGAGAAGCTCTTGCCGTGTACCCAGAAGTATGAATCGCCGATGGCGTCTATGAATCTGCCTCTTTCGTTTTCGATTTCAGCAGGTATTTCCTTACCGGTAAGCTCGGCTATAGCCATCATAAGATCGTCAGAACCTTTGATACCGAAGGGGTTAACCACTTTCACAGGGTGTCCCCATTCTTTTTCCATGTACTCTATTGTTTTTGCAGTAGAGTATTTCTGGAGAAGAAGAGTAGCCTTGGAGTTAGGTGCATCCTTAAGGTCTGCAAGCTTTGTTCCTCCGTTGAACATTTTGTAATGTCCGTCAGTGGGTGAATCGAGGTTGTAGGAGGGGTCGCTTATAAGTACGTAGTCCACTCCGAACAGACCGAGGATTCTTTTTATCTCACGGAAGTTGCCTATATAAGTGTCGAATCCGAGAATAACGTTGATTCTGTCTTTTACCTCACCTGTTTTCTCGCCTATCTGAGAAAGAAGGCTCAGCATCATGTTGTCATATCCGTTGATATGCGAACCCACGAATGAGGGTGTATGCGCATATGCAGTGGGGAAATCAGCGGGTATTTTGCCCTGTTCCTTTGCGTTTTTCACAAAGTTGTTAAGGTCATCACCGATAACTTCTGACATGCAGGATGTGCATATTGCTATCATGCCGGGTTTGTAGAGCTTGTAAACGTTATCAAGACCTACATACATGTTGTTGTGTCCGCCGAAAACCGCAGCGTCTTCCGTCATTGAGTCGGAAACAGCAGGGAAAGGTTCTTTAAAGTGGCGGCAGAAGTGCGAGCGGAAGTAAGCTGCACAGCCCTGTGAACCGTGTACATAGGGCATAGTGTCATCTATACCTATTGCTGCGTAAAGCGCACCGAGAGGCTGACAGGACTTGAGGGGGTTGATTACAAGGTGTTCTCTTTTAAAGTTAAGATCCTTGTACTCCTCACCAAGTGTCCACTCAAGGGTTTTAGCAACCTCGTCCTTAGTTGCGGCGTTTTCATAAAGCTCGCGCTTTCTGTCGAACATTTCAGAGAAACGTTCATCGTTAAATAGAGTTATATGATCTTTAATTTTTATATCTTTGCTCATGTTGCACCTCTTAATACGGTTAGCTTAAGCTTTCCACGGAGCCTTAATGTTTTTCCACACAGATCCGTTAATTGCCATGTCCATGTCTCTGGCGAATACTGCGAAACCTTCCACACCGTGATAGGGTCCTGAGTAATCCCATGAGTGCATCTGCCTGAAAGGGATGCCGGATTTCTGTGTCTGGTATTTTTCTTTAATACCTGAACCGAAGAGGTCGGGTTTGTACTTCTCAAGGAAGTTGTCCATCTCAAACTCTGACATGTCGTCAACAATAATTGTTGTTTCATTCACATATTCCAGAGTTCTCTGATAATCGTCACCGTGGGCAAACTCATAGCCGGTGAGCATTATCTCAACACCGAGATCATGGAAGGCGGGCATTGTGTGTCTGGGTCTCAGACCACCGACGAAAAGCATTGCTTTCTTGCCTTCGAGTCTGGGTTTAAACTTAGAGACAATCTTGTCAAAGTAAGGCTGATATTTTTCAGCGATAACTTTTTCTGTCTTCTCTTTGATTTTGTCATCAAACATTTCTGCGATTTTACGCATTGATTTGATAATCTGAGTGGGTCCGAAAAAGTTGAACTCAAGCCACGGCACATTGTATTTCTCTTCAATATAGCGTGAGATGTAGTTCATTGAACGGTAGCAGTGGATAAGAACCACTTTAGCCTGCGCAACGTTTGCAAGCTCGCTGAATGTACTGTCGCCTGTTGACTGTGCAACAAGGTTAAGACCCATATCCTCAAGGATTTTTCTTGAAGACCATATGTCGCCGCCTATGTTGTAGTCGCCTATGAGGGCAACATCATAAGGGCCTTTCTCAAATTTCTGTCCGGTAATGTCTTTTTCGTATATCCAGTCACGGATAGTATCGTTTGCTATGTGGTGTCCGAGAGACTGAGAAACGCCTCTGAATCCTTCACAGCGGCAGGGGATTACAGGCTTGCCGATCTCTTTGGAGATTTCTCTTGAAACTGCTTCAATATCATCACCGATAAGACCGATGGGACATTCGGAAAGAACACTCAAGCCTCTGTTAAGAGGGAAAAGTTCGTTGGCTTCACGAAGAAGCGCTCTGAGCATTGCATCTCCGCCGAAAACGATGTCCTTTTCCTGAAAGTCGGACGTAAACTGCATAGTACCGAAACTGTCTACACCAGTGGTACCGTTATAGTAGTTACGTCTTGATGACCATGAGTACTGTCCGCATCCCACAGGACCGTGGCTCACGTTGATAATATCTTTTATGGGACCCCAGACCACGCCTTTTGCGCCTGCATATGCACAGCCTCTCATGGTTATAACTCCGGGGCGGGATTTCCTGTTGGACTTAACTGCACATTTTTCCTGTCCGGGTTCTACAACCTCTATGTGAGTTTTTCTGTCCTTATAGGTTTTCTCCTCGTACTGAGTGATGACCGATTCTATAAACTCTTCGGCCTGTTTTTTATCTAATGTGCTCATGCTGCTTACCTCGTTTTATTGCGGTCAAAGGTCTCAAAATTTCCGCCTTCTTTTCTGCGGTCACACCGCTTCTGTGGCATCCTCACCGGAAGATATGAACGGCAGCGGCTGAAAAGAAAGCCATAACCATAGCGGAATTAAGCGTTCTTCGCTTTTCCGACCTCTGCGTCATCCTCCTGAATGATACCGAATTCCATAAGGAGTCCTTCAAGCTCATCCATAGTAAGAGGGGTGGGTATGTTAAACATTTTGTTATCGTTGATTTTGTTTGCGAGGGCTCTGTATTCGTCAGCCTGTTTGCATGTTGAATCGTATTCGATAACAGTCATTCTTCTAAGTTCAGCGTGCTGAACGACATTGTCTCTGGGTACGAAGTGTATTCTCTGAGTGTTGATTCTTCTTGCAAGTTCGCTGATCAGCTCGTCTTCACGGTCAGTTTTACGTTCGTTACAGATAAGACCTGCAAGACGTACACCGCCGGAGTTGGCGTATTTAAGGATACCTTTTGATATGTTGTTGGCAGCGTACATAGCCATCATCTCGCCAGATGCTACGATGTATATTTCCTGAGCTTTTCCTTCCCTGATGGGCATTGCGAAACCACCGCAAACAACGTCACCAAGAACGTCATAGGAAACGAAGTCAAGCTCATCTTCATAAGCGCCTTCTTCCTCAAGGAAGTTGATAGCAGTGATAACGCCTCTTCCTGCACAGCCTACACCTGGCTCAGGACCGCCTGACTCAACGCATTTTACGCCGAGGAAGCCCTCTTTCAGGACATCATCAAGTTCAAGGTCTTCAACTGAACCTTTTTCGGCTGCAAGCTCCATAATTGTCGCCTGTGCTTTGGAGTGAAGGATAAGACGGGTAGAATCCGCCTTGGGGTCGCATCCTACGATCATTATCTTTTTGCCCATTTCAGCGAGAGCGGAAATAGTATTCTGAGAAGTAGTTGATTTACCGATACCGCCTTTACCGTAAAAAGCTATCTGTCTTAATTTACCCATGATCCGAAACCTCCGGTTTATTATCTTATAACTTTATAAACAAGAAGTGTGCCAAAAAGGTAAATTATTAATAATAAAGAATTGTCATGTTTTGTAAGATCTAATAAAAACTGATTTGTAAGGTTTTTGTATGGTTTGAAGGGGTAAGCTTACAAAAGTTACAATAAAATCACATCCATAGGCGCATTCAATAAATCTTCAGTCTGTTTTGTTATAAGCTTTACCACATCCTGATCCAGCGCCTTGAGCCATTTGGAGGGTATGCCTTCCATGCCGTAAAGGGCGCCTGCAAGCATTCCGGCTATTGCTCCGTTGGTGTCTGCATCTCCGCCCTGGTTAACGGTTCTGACAATTGTTTCGTACAGATTGTCAGAGTCGAAGAAATAGTGCATCACAGTTCTGAACGTATCCTTAATATAGCCTGATGCCTCGCCGTTGTATTTTGAATGTGAGAATGAAGGGTCTTTTTTGATAAGCTCCGAGACAATCTCAAGAGCTGCTTTTTTGTCTCCTGTTTCTATCAGAACCTTTGTAACTTCGCCAAGGACAAGGGTTGCCATGTCGGACAGTTCGTTATTGTGAGTTATGTGACATTGGGATATTGTCATCTCCTCAAACCATTTCCAGTCCTTCAGACAATACAGCACAACGGGCAGATTCCGCATTGCTGCGCCATTTCCGGCAGAAAATGTTGAGTAAAGGGATACAACAGAACCTTTTGTAATAAAGTTGACAATCCCCCTTCTCACTGTGCTGCCTATATCCACAGGTTTTTTCTTCATCCATTTTGCAAAGTGTTCAGCAGCTCCCTGAACAGAGTATCCGCCGGTTTCCAAAATACTTTCACCGAGGGCGAGGGACATTTCCGTATCATCTGTGACATTGCCCGGTTTAAAACGAAGCCAGCCGCCGCCGATTATTTTATCATGTATGCCGTATTTTTCTTTTATTTCCCTCGGAAGCATGAATTCTGTTGTTGCTCCGAGAGCATCACCTATGGCAAAACAGATATATGCAGCAAGCGACCGTTCAAAAACTTCATTTTTCATTTGCAAACTTTCCTTTGTCTTGGCATATTTCGATATGATCAATCTTGATGACAGCCATAAAGCAGGTGTTTATTACCACAGCACAAACAAAATAAACATTCCTGCAAAACTTTTTGTAAGCAGGGAATATAATGTCGGCATTACGCCCATTATAATCGACGGGGTGGTGGAGTATCACCGCAGGCTTTTCGAGATTGTTGCCTCCGCAGGCAGTATTAATGATGCCTCTGCATTTTTTGAAAGCTATATGAATGAGCTTTTTGCGCTGGAGGAACGTGTAAACGGCAAAAAGGTGGGGAGCTATATAAGGCTTTTGAAAAGCTGGCTTTTTGACTCCAACAATTCTGCCGGAGCAGTGCTGAAGGGATGGGTTGAAAACCGATTCGGACTTATCCCGTTTTATCATGGTCAGAGTATTCCCGGTCTTTACTCCAAGGAGTATTACGATTATCTTCAGGAGTGGATGAACTCCAGAACAAACAAAAACAGCATGTTTTCCCAGCTTGACCTCCTTTATACATATACCCAGACAATTATTAAGGCATACTGTGAAAATCATGTTCCTTCCATAACCCTTTACAGAGGGGTGAATGACCTGAGCGACCACATAATCATAAGCCAGCTCTCAAAAAGAAAATACTGCATCGAACTGAACTCTCTCTCCTCATTCACTTCGGAAAAGGAAATAGCAGAACAGTTCGGCAGTAAGATAATTAAGGCTGAAGTGCCTTACACAAAGATAGTCTACTTCTCAGAAGCCCTTCCCAAAAGGTCTTTCAGCGGAGAGCTGGAGTACCTTGTAATCGGCGGGCGCTACGATGTTGAAACCGTATTCTGAGAACCGTCTTTTTTAATTTTTATCCAGACCATAGAGTCCGGATCGTAATCTTCAATTATTTCAAGCTCATGCTTCCTGAAGCCGACTTTTTTGTTGGTTTCAAGGAAATGAACCACTACTACAGGCTCGAAGAGGAACTCCGTAATCTGGCAGACAAAACCTTCCTCTCCCTCTTCGGCGACCACTTTACCACGGTTGCAGCCTGCGCAGGTTCCGTCACTCTTCGTGCAGCCGAGAACTCTGACTTTCTGGTTTTCTCTGAATTCCATATTAAGCCTCCATGGGTGCGTGTGTGAAACACTTTTTAGGACAGGCAACGGAACAAGCCTTGCAGCCTACACAGTCTCCGTCGTTTTCAAGAACCATGTATCTTTTTGCAGAATCATCGTCATCATCTTCGTGAAGGCTGAGACAATTATAGTTACATGCTTTGTAACAGCGTCCGCATGCGATACATTTTTCGTTGTCAACCGCCATAACGAATTCAGGCGTCCATGTTCCGCCGTCTTTGGTAATTCCTGTGATATAGGGCATTGAAATCCTCCTTATTCTTTTGACAGATACTAATGCAAGCGGCGTGCCAGTCATGAACACCATTTTTATCAATAACTTACACGCACCGGAGAATTTCTTGTTCTGTTTTTGTAAGCTTACCTACATTAATTGTAGGGGTTCTGTTTGTTATATTTTCTTAACTTCGATTCCGAACTTCATTATGCGGTAGTTGATCTGGCGTACGGTCATGCCAAGAAGTCTTGCTGCCTTAGCCTGAACCCAGCCTGTTTTTTCAAGGGCGTCTATCACCATCTGTTTTTCATCATCAACAGCAAGGGGCATTTCTGACTGAGGTTTGGCGTGGTTCACAGTTTCCTGCCTTTCTCCGGCCTTAGGAAAATGCTCACAGAAGAACTTCTGCTCACCGTTCATATCCATGTTCAAAGACTCAATACAGACAGCATGTTCACCGCATCCGGTATCCCCGTTGTTGTCCATCAACTGAGCAAGACAGACCTCACCTCTGGAACAGGTGAACTCTTCGGGCGTGATAACATCTCCTGTTACAGAAAGAGCAGCACGCTCTATACAGTTTTCAAGCTCACGTATGTTGCCCGGCCATGAGCATTTCATCAGCAGAGGGAAAACATCGGGAGATATCTTTAGCTTTGTTCCGTAGTTTGCGTTGAATTTATCAAGGGCTGTTCCGGCAAGTTCCGGTATATCCTCTCTGCGTTTACGGAGAGGCGGCAGGAAGATGGAGACAACATTCAGCCTGTAGTAAAGATCCAGCCTGAATTCGCCGGAACGCACAGCGTTTTCAAGGTTTCTGTTTGTTGCGGCGATCACTCTCACATCAATAGGCGTAGGTTCAGAGCCGCCCACACGTTCGATGCTCATCTCCTGAAGCACACGAAGCAGCTTGCTCTGCGCTTCCAGAGGCATGTCTCCTATTTCATCAAGAAAAATCGTTCCGCCGTTGGCAAGCTCAAACTTGCCTTTTTTGTCTGCATTGGCACCCGTGAAAGCGCCTTTTTTATAGCCGAACAGCTCGCTCTCTATCAGCTCTTTGGGGATAGCAGCACAGTTTACCGCTACAAATGCTTTCTGTGACCGGTCTCCGGAGTAATGTATGGCTTTTGCCACCATTTCCTTTCCCGTACCGCTTTCGCCTCTTATAAGAACCGTGGTTTTTGTGCGGCAAACCTGCGAGATCTTTTTAAAGACTTCCTGCATCACTTTGCTGCCGCCCACGAGTCCTTTCACTGAAAATTTTCCGACAACCTCGCTGCGGAGACGTTCTTTTTCCTCTATCAGTTCTTTTTTCTCGTTATTTATCAGGGACATTTTGTGCATGAAAGATGCCAGAAGAGCGGCGATCATCTTGAGAATATCCACCTCTGCTTCATAACTCACCACCTCATGATAGTGTTTGTCCACTGCGAGAACACCAATTTTGATACTCCCGTTAGTTATGGGAACAGCGATAAAACTTGTTTTTTCGCTGTCCTTCCGCTTTATCTTATCTTCAAAATCCGGTTCAAGGCTTATATCGTGAAGCATTATGGGAAAACCATACTTAAACACCTTTCCCACCATGCCTTCGCCGCTTTTGTAAAACATCTCTGCCAAAGCAGCACGGCTGAGACCGTGGGACGCCTTAGGGGCAAGAAGTCCTGTTTCAGGCTCTAAGATAAGAATCGTACCGTTCTGAATGTTAAGGTTATTGCTCATAATATTCATAACATTCTGAAGCGCAGCACTCTCACTGACCTTTGAGTTCAGTTCAAGGCTTATATCGTATATTGTATTCAAAAGAAGTTTATAGTAGCTTAATCTCTTTTCCATGTGAGTTTAATAAGCAATGCCTGTGCCATTGATAAATCCACGAAAAACAAGCTTTTGGAAGATTTATTACAACGCTGCTGCCTAAATTTTAAGCGGTTATCACAACATTTTTTACAATTTTGTCAGTATTGTTCTATTTTGAAACAAATTTCCTTATCTATAAACTATTTATCATCAAGAACCACTGGTTATATTTTATACATTTAAGGGAACTAATTTGCTGTTTTTTGTTCGGGATCAATTATAGAAATAAAATTTAAGGCTATGATGCCCTAACATTTTATTAAAAAGGAGATTTTAATGAAAAGTATTTTCAGGGAAGTAACAGGATTTCTCAAATCGGACAGCATTGCAGTACGAAGAGTTATCCAATATTTCTTCCTTTTAACAACTATTTACATCGGCATAAGGTTTTTCTTTTTCCTTGGAGCATTAAGAGCCGGAGATACATCCGCAGTAAAACCGGGCGGCGTTGAAGCATTTCTCCCTATAAGCGCACTGATGGGGCTTAAGAGATTTGTTATGAGCGGAAATTATGACATGGTGCATCCGGCGGGTCTCACACTGCTGATTGTCTTTCTTTTAATCAGTATCGTTTTTAAAAGAGGATTCTGCGGATACATCTGCCCGATAGGGTTAATCTCCGAAACAGTAGGCAGCGTGGGGAAAAATATCAAAATACACAGGTTTGCCGCCTACCCTTTGTTCCTGTTGAAATATCTTCTGCTCGGTTTCTTTGTTTATATAATCCTGATTCAGATGTCTCTTCCATCAATAGAGGGCTTTCTTAACGCTCCTTATAATAAAGTATCCGATGCCAAAATGATGGATTTCTTTGCTGATCCCTCACGTACCACGCTTATAGTTATTGCCGTGCTTATGATTCTGGGACTTCTCTTCCGAAATTTCTGGTGCAGGTTTCTCTGCCCTTACGGTGCGCTGATGGGGCTTATTTCAATGATTTCGCCTTTTAAAATACAAAGAGATAAAGATGCCTGCATAAACTGCATGAAGTGTACTCAGGTGTGCCCGATGGATATTCAGGTTCATAAGGCGGGAACAGTTCATTCACCGGAGTGTATAGGCTGCCACGACTGCGTGAGAGTGCGGGCAAATGATAAATGTCTGAAAACTTACAAAACAGACTACAGATATATTACCCTAGCTGTATTCATAATATTCTGGGCAAGCATAACAGCAGCAATACTCACCGGCTTCTGGCAGTCGGAAGTATCATCAGAAGAATACCAGTTCTGGCTGGAAAGGCTTGGTCAGTTAAGTCACTGAAGTTTCAAAAGCTTTGTAACACTGGCATAAACATCCGCGAAGCTTATCGGTTTAAAAAGAATTTCACAGTCTTTCAGGGAGGCGGTTTCCTCTCTGAAGGCTGTGGTGATTATAAACTTTGTGCTGCTGCCGCAGGCTCTGACCTTTTCCACAAGCTGAAATCCGTCCATATGAGGCATTGATAAATCAGTTATGATTACATCCGGCGCAGATGAGAAAAAAACCTTAAGTCCGTCTCTACCGTCTGCTGCCTCGAAAACATCAGAAAAATAAAGCTTAAGCTGCCGTACCATAAGCATTCTAGTCAGGGCATCGTCTTCGATATAAAGTATCTTAGCCCTCAATATTTCAGCCGCCATTTCTCACCACCGCATGTTTAAGAACAAGCCTGAAAACGGCGCAGCCGTCCTTTGATTCTGCGCTTAAAGAACCTTTCATATGCTGTTCAATTATATTTTTTGACATGTACAGACCTATCCCTGTTCCCTTGCCTTCTTCTTTGGTTGTGAAGTAGGGGTCAAAGATTTTCTGAATCACTTTTTCAGGTATGCCGCCGCCGTTATCCTTTATGAGAAGGAGAATGTTTTCACCGCCCGCATCAAGCTCAAACTCTATAAAGCCCTGAAAATCATCAGATTCAGTAAGCTTTCTTTCTACTATAGCGTCCCTTGAGTTATGAATAATATTAAGAAGCACCTGCTTAAACTCACCTTCGTAACCGTCCACGAGAGTTTTATGTTTTATACAGTCCGGGCTTTCCACAGAGTTTTCAGAAAGGAATGTCTGCTCACCGCATTTGCATATTATCTTGTAATTAATGCTTGATGAGGTAAGTTGTGCGCTCACAAGGCGTATGGTTTCAATAACAGATACAATTATCTCGAAGGGTTCTGCGCTTTTATCCGGAGCAAAGAAACGGCGGAAATCATCTATTGTGTCTGACATATGGTTGATTATGTGCATACAGTCCGACTCTATCTGATTCACGTACACATCATCAAGCCCCTGACTGTAATGGGTTTCTCTCATATCCTGAACATACAGCCCCAGCGCATTAAGAGGCTGGCGCCACTGGTGGGCAACAGCGTTTATCATCTGCCCCATATCTATAAACTTCTTCTGCTCCATCATTATTTTTTCGCTGAAAAGCCTGCGCTCCGTTTCCTGCTCCACCTTTTTTTCAAGGGCATCATTAAGAGCCTTAAGCCTGTTTTCCACGTCCTTACGCTGGGTTATATCAAGCACCACAGCCATCATAACATCCCGTCCATGAAGTGAGGTTTTCTGAATATGTATCTCAACCGGATAAAGGGTTCCGTCCTTTCTGCGGTGAACTGTCTCAAACATTACAGTGGCATTTTTCCCCTGCAAAACAGGCATCATATGCTTTCTCAACTGGCTGTAGCTCATCTGAGGCTTAATATCCAGAGTTGTCATCTGAAGTATCTCGCTATGCGTATAACCCAGATTCTCGCATGCGCCCCTGTTCACCTCTACAAAGCGAAGCGTGTCTATATCGTATATAAATATTTCATTGAGCGAGTTGGCTATTATCTCACCCAGATAATTCTCTCTGGATTTGCTTTCCTTATACTTTTTTTCCAAGTCGCTTATTATCCGCATGAAGGAGTTTTTCATCAAAAGAACCGTCACGCCCATCAAAAGCAGCGCCATAATAACGGCGAGTTTCAGAAAGTGACCTATGGCGTCTTTTTCATAAGTTATGTCCTGAAAGGTAACAATGCTGGCAATTTTCTGCCCGTTATATCCTTTAAGATAATGCCCCATGTGAACACGGTATATTCTGCCGTCTTCTTCTACCTCTTTTGCGACCCCTTTTGAGAAGTCTGCTTTATTGAAAATATGGATAAACTCATCATTGGACACATTAAGAAGCCTCTCACCATCAAGACTTTCAGCTCTGGGTTCAAAACAGAGAGTTTCCGCCTTTTCTGCCGGAATAAACAGCCCCATTTCCAAATCAAGGGTGTTTTTCATTCTGGAAAGCAGATAATCCACTCCGATTCCTATTTCAGCCACTCCGACAAAAACACCCATATAAAACACAGGTTCCGCATATCTGTAATAAAGACCGTAACAGCCCAAATCAAAACCGAATCTGGGTTCTTTCTGTTCCGCAACTTCCTTTATCATCGGTCTGGGATAACCCATATAGTTCAGATGCCCCGGAGCGTGCATACGCATGAATGATCTGCCGTTTTCATCATGTATATGAACCACAACTTCTGTATGATATTCACCGACCAGAGCGCTGTACTTCTCATTGAAATAAAGACGGATTCTTTCCTTGTCCTTGGATGCCATCACTTCACGGAGGTAGTAATCTGAAAGAAGAGCCCTGAACCTGCTCCTTAAAGCTCTTTCAAACTCCTCAGACTGAAGAGCGAGCATTTGATCTATTTTGTTGTGTTTATATTCTATGGCGGAGGAGAGATCTTTATTGACATGAATAACGGAAAGAGCCGTAAACATGAAGATTGCCAGTAAGACTATCAGAACGACCCCAAGTGTCGTTTGGCGTGTGACAGACAATGGAAACTCCCCGGATATATTCAAAACAAAAACGCTGTCTCTGTCTGAAAAACAGCCGAAACAGCTCTATATTTTAAATATATATGCATGTCTTTTCTTAACAATAAATAATACCATTAAAATAAGCATGAAATACAGGGAGAAGCTCTTTTATTTGGCTTTCTCGAACATACGCTTAATATCCTCCATGATTGAATATGCGCTGGGAACAAATAAAAGTGCAACAATAGTTGTGAACAGAACTCCGAAGGCTATGCTCACAGCCATAGGTATAAGAAACTGCACATGTATTGATGTTTCCATTATCATAGGCGCAAGACCGAAAAAGGTGGTAAGAGATGTCATGATAATCGGTCTGAACCTGCGTTTTGCGCCGTCGATTATAACTTCGTCATTCACGTAGCCTTTGTCACGTCCGAACCTGTTGATGAAGTCAACAAGTACAAGAGAGTTGTTAACAACAACACCGCTCACAGCAACCATTCCGAAGATACTCATAAGACTTAAACTCAAGCCCAGAAGCATATGCCCTGCTGCTGCACCCACGAGTCCCAGAGGAATTGAAAACATGATTATAAGCGGCTGCACATAGCTTGCCAAAGGGACAGCAATCAATGCATAAACTATCAGCACGGCAAATGTCATGTTGTATTTAAGGCTGTCCATAGATTCCCGCCTGCTTTCTTCCTGCCCCTCAAATTTCCATTCCAGACCGGGAAAAAGACCCTGAACCTCCGGCAGAGTGTTCGCAGCGAGATCCTTCATTATTTCCTGCGGGTTTGATGTCACACCTGCTGTTGCAATAACGTTTACGACCCTGCGTCTGTTTGTTCGGTTTATTTCGGTGAGATCTTCTGTGAAGTAAACCTCCGCTACCGCACTTAAAGGCACTTCAGAACCGGCAGGAGTCTTTATATTCAGTGCAAATATATCACCCTGAAATTTCCGCCCGTAATCGGGATATTTAACCCTCACTGTCACTTCATCCTGCCCTCTCTGATAGGTCAGGGATTTTATGCCGAGAAATGCCGGAGAGACCTGCGAGGCGATGATATCATTAGTGAGTCCGAGTGATCTGCCGTAGCTGTTGAGTTTATAGTGAATTTCCTGCTGTTTGGATGCAAAGGAGTCCTCAATATCATAAACACCGCCGTATTCCGCCAGTTTTTGTTTAATAATATTGCTTGCGCTCCGCAGTGTTTCCTCATTGTCATGATCAAGGCGAACGGAGATATTTGCCCCGAAGTTCCTAAGCTGGGAATCAAAGCTCAGTGATTCCGCAGAGTTGATATTTCCCACCTTCTCACGCCATTTTTCCTCGAAGAGCCCGGTGCGGAATTTTCGTATTTCGTATTCATAAAGCATAACATTGACAACAACGCTGCCGTCTCCCCTGACACCGCTGTTTATGTATTCGATAAAGCCATTATCACTGCCTCTTTGCTTCATCATATCCGCATCAACCTGAAACGCCGCTTCCTCAAGCCTTTTTATAACTCTTTCAGATACAGCGGAGGCTGTTCCGGTGGGCATAACCGCTGTCGCCCTGACTCTGTCACCTTCAAGCGGGGCAAGAAACCTGAACTTCAGATTTCCCGACCAGACAATAGCGGCAAATACAATCGTAACCGCAAAAAAGACTGATACTGTTGCGTATTTATATTCCATGGAAAGACGCAAAAATCTTTCAAACGGACCGTTAACAAACCTGTCCAGGGCATTTCTTATTTTTTCCCTTATCCCGAAAGAGATTAAAGCTTTTTTCTCCGTATCCCTCCCGCTGTTCATATGTGCGGGGAGAATAAAAAATGATTCCACAAGAGAAACCATAAGAACAGAGATAACAACCACCGGAAGGGTGTTCATAAGAAGTCCCATGCTCCCTTCAACAAACAGAAGCGGTGCAAATGTGGCAACTGTGGTAAGAACAGAGAAGGTAACAGCGCTTAACATCTCCCTTGTGCCGTCAACTGCGGCACGGTATCTGCTTTTGCCTGATTTATAGTGCGAGTGTATGTTCTCTCCTACAACAATGGCATCATCCACCGCAATACCAAGAGTCATTATAAATGCAAAAGTTGTTATCATGTTGATGGAAGCGCCTGCCAGATTAAGGAAATAGAAAGATCCGAATACTGATATGGGGATCCCCAGAGCTACCCAGAGTGCAACCCTTGTTTCTAGAAACACTGCAAGGATTATAACAACAAGCGAAAGACCAAAAGCAGCGTTCTTCATAAGCAGATTTATTCGGTTTTCAAGCTGCTCTGACCTGTCGTCCCAGATTGTAACCTTAACCGAATCCGGAAATGTCGGAGTGATTTTGCTTATTGTATCATGAACCCGCTCTGATACGCTGGCGGGTGTCTGTTTGCCCACCCTGTAAACATCTATTGAAATAGACGGAGCGCCGTTGAAACGTTCCAGTATGTCTTTTTCTTCAAAACCATCATAAATTTCTGCTATATCACCCAAAAGAACAGTGCCGCCGCCTGCGGATGAGACAACGGGAATATCCCTGAACTCCTGCCCTGTGCGGCGCTTATCATACATTCGGAGTTTAATATCACCGGATTCGGTTTCAAGGGTTCCGGACGGATAGTCTATGGAGTTTTCCCTGAGAGCGTTTGATATATCTCTGAGGGTTATGCTGTACTTACGTAAGGTCTCTTCCGGTATCCAGACAGCTATTTCCCTGTCTTTCACAGCGACGTATTCAAGCTGGGTAATACCCTCTGTTGCAAGAAGTCCGTTTTTTATCCTGTCCGCATAATAGCGCAGCGCCTCTTCGTTCACATTACCGTAAACGCTTACGGTCAGAACTTCTCTCCGCCTTATTTCAAGCTCAACATCCGGTGTTTCAGCCTCATCGGGATAGGTGGATATTTTATCAACTTCAGATTTAACATCCTGAAGCGCCTGCTGTCTGTCCACACCTTTTATCAGCTCAATGCTCACTGAACCAGAACCCTCACGGGCAACAGATGTGAGCTTATTTACAAAATGCAGGCTGCTTACAGCGTCTTCCGTGGGGAGAATCATCCCCTCTTCAATTTCTGCGGGTGAAGCGCCTGTGTATTCAAATGTTATGTTAATAATATCTTTTTCAGAGTCAGGAAAAACTTCCTGCTTGGTGTTCAGCATCATGAATATGCCGCCCACAAGGAAGAAAAGCATAAGAAGGTTGGAGGCTACCTTATTTTTAGCCATCCAGCCCACAGCACCGCCCCTGCGGATCATTTAAGACTCCCTGAAAGGGTGGAATTGTCCGCATCACGCACGGTAACATCCATACCGTCCACTGCGCCGCGGAGTCTGGAGACTATCAGCTCCTCTCCTCCCTCAAGACCAGAGGAAAGGATAACCCTGTCCTCCTTATAAGAATGAACATCCACATGAATAACACGGAGTCTGCCGTTTTCCACAGCCCAGACCTGCGAACCCTCACGGAGCGCCCCTTCGGGTATGATCACCCGTTGTTCAGGCTCTCTGGTGCGGAGAACAGCTTTAATCGTCATTCCTATGGCGGGCGCAGGCTTGTTTTCGATATTACTTTCTTTTAAAGGAATCCTCACCACTGCTCTTACCATGCCTGTTGTTTCGTCAGCAGCAGGCAGAAGCTTTGCCAGATAACCTCTGTATTCCCATGAGTTATGTCCGTCTTTTAATATTACGGCAACGGGTGATGCCTCTTTTTCTGTGAGAGCAAAACGGAAATCCACTGAAACCGAAGCTGGAAAAGGAACAACAGCTTCGTACAGGTCATTCCCCGCCAGTGAACCAAGCACATCGCCTGATTTAACAACACTTCCGTTTTCAATTGAAGATGAAACAACCACAGCATTAAATGGAGCGTAGTAGACTATTTTGCCGAGATTGCTCTTTGCAAGACGCAGCCTGTCTTCCGCCTGAACAAGCTTTGCCTGCGCTTCCGCCTTCTGAAGCTGGTAATCGGCAAGCCTTCCCGGAATTTCAGGTTTTTCTCTGCCCTCATTCCACAGCTCCCATTCTTTGGAGGTTATATCTGCAGAATGTTCAATTTCCGCCAGATTCAGTCTTGCGGTGGCAAGGGCTGTTTCAGCCTCACTCAGAGCAGCTTCGTAGGAAACAGACTCCAGCCTGAAAAGCACATCGCCTTTATTTATTCTGCCGCCTTCATCAAAAGCAGGATTCTTATATATTACAGTTCCGCCTGTTTCTGTTTTAACATCAATAGTTTTTTCCGCCTGCACTCTGCCGTATCCTTCACGTTCAAGGGGAATAAAAGTCTTTGTGCTTTTTTCTGTAATAACAACAGGGGGAATCCGAGCAGGGTCATTTTTTTCAGGAACGGGAATGTTGGACATATAGTATTTCCAGACCAGCAGCGAAACTCCGATAATTGCCACCGGCAGAATAATTTTAATTATGTTCTTGCTCATTTCCCGTCTCCTGATTTTTCCATTTCAGCTATATATTTATTCTCCCATCCATTCCCTAAGGCACGGATAAGACTTATTCTTGCGCTCACCAGTTCCCGTTCACCGCCCAGAAGCGCTATTTCCTGCTCAAGCATGCTTATTTCAGCGGATATTACACTTCTGAGGGGGATAAGACCGCCTCTGAATTTGAGGCTGCCAAGTTCATAAAGAGAATTGTTTTTCTCTGCGGTGCGCCTAAGTTCGGTAATGGCTTTTTCTCTGTAGGAATTTTCAAGGAGCCCTTTCTCAATGTCATGCAGAGCGGTAAGCACTGCCTGTTTGTATTTTAATATGTACGAGTCAAGCTCAAGCTCCTTTACAGTTACGGCTGTTTTCTTTTTTCCGCCGTCAAAAACAGTGAAAAGAGCATCAGCAATAAGTGAAAATGCAAAGGATTCAGGGCGTATCAGTGCGGAAACACTGTCAGAACCGTAAACACCCGCTGCAGAAATGGAAAGCGACGGATACCTGTTAGCTATGGCAGAGGCAAGCTGTCTGTCTGTTCTGTATATTGCGTATTCAGCGGCTTTGATGTCAGGTCTTGAGGTTATTACATCGGCAGGGACAGCATAGGGCACATCAGGAATACGCACCTGCCATCCCTGAGGCAGTTCAGGCAGCTCTGCGCCCCTTCTGGCAAGAAGAAGCCCTATCTCTTCACGCAGGCTCATGGCAGTGGATTCAGCGAACGCTCTGTTTATTCTGACAGTTTCAAGCTTTTTTTCAGATTCGTATATATCTTCAAGAGTGCCAAGCCCTGATCTGAAAGAATTTCTGTCTGCTTTGACAAGCTTTTCATATAACTTTTCAAGCTTTTTTAATTTCAGAAGATGTTCAGTTTCGTATCTGTAGAGGAAGTATCTGTCCGCCAGTTCGGCAGAAAGAGAAATGTATCTGCCCCGAAGGGTCATTCTTGCATATTCAGAATCATACTCTGCTGCTGAAACAAGGCTTGCATCCTTGCCCCATATATCTGCCTCCCATGAGGCTCTGACAGAAAGCTCATATTCATCCTGCCATTTCCTTTCGCCGCCGGACTCCCTTGAAGTCTCGTTAATCCCGCCGCCGGCTGTTACAACAGGCATTCTGTCCGCACGGGCGGACTTCACTCCTGAACGTTTTATTTCCAAAGCGACGTAAGTATCTTCAAGCTCATAGTTTTCTGCAAACATCTCACGAATAAGCCGATCCAGAGCAATGTCGTCAAAAATACTCCACCATTCCGATGAATTATCAGGAACATAGCCCGCAGAAACATTAACAAATGATTCCGGTACTTCAGCTTTGAGTTCCTTAATTTTGACCGACTGCTCTCTGACCCCACATCCCATGAGTGCTAAAGAGAAAAAAAGCACGCATGCAATCATATATTTCATAATCATCCCATCCCTGCGGAATAATAAAACTTTACACTACATTGACCTATTTAAAGAAAAAAAGTCTTAACTGCTTGGTAAATTTTTGTAAAGCAGCGTCAGCACGCTTAACGTAAATTAACGTGATTTTATTGCAGTTTACTTTTATAATTGTATTTATGAATTTTATAAATGCAAATATACTAATCATAGATGATGATAAAGAACTTTGCGAACTTCTTGAAACCTATCTCGGTGAGGAAGGTTTCCTTGTGGAAAGTGTCCATGAAGGTGTAAAAGGGCTTGAAAAAGCCGCAAACGGAAACTTTTCTCTTATAATATTAGACGTGATGCTCCCGGGGATGGACGGCTTCACTATCCTCCGCAAACTCCGGAAAACCAATGACACTCCGGTTTTTATGCTCACTGCCAGAGGTGAAGAAGGCGACAGAATATCCGGTATAGAAAACGGAGCGGACGACTACCTCCCTAAACCTTTCAACCCCCGTGAACTGATAGTCAGGATTAAAGCTATTCTCCGGCGTACCGGACGCTCCTCCACCGGCGATATAATTGAAGCAGGAAATCTGCGTATTAACACTGCTCTGCTGAATGCTTATGTTGACGGAGAGGAAGTTCCCCTTACCTCCGCAGAGTTCCAGATCCTTGAAATGCTTATGCGGAATCCAGGAAAAACAGTCAGCAGGGACGATATTTCCAAATTTGTTTTTGAAAGAGAGCTTAACTCATTTGACCGCAGTATTGATGTTCATATAAGCAATATAAGGAAAAAAATAGGCAGTACGGATTCAATCAAAAGCATAAGAGGCGCAGGCTACATTCTCACCGCAGAGGTTAAGAATTGAGACTTGTTAAAGGCGGAATATTCCTCAAGATCTTTATATCTTTCTGGATAAGCCTCATAGCATTCAGTGTTTTCAGCATTTTTCTTTATGTAATGTCAGACAAGGATTTTGTCAGAATCCTCAGCATAAAGGCACAGCATTCAAACGAAATTAATTTAAGCATCCTTCTCTCTGATAAATATAAGTCAATGGATGCCGACAGCTTCATAAAATATATCACAAAAGAATCTGCCGCTTCTAAAACTAAAGGCTACCTTTTCAACAGCAGCCTTGAAGAACTGACAGGGCAGTCGTTTCATGACGTAGTTAAGGAAACAGTCACAACACTGCATAAGCAGAAGCTCCGTGTCGTAAGGCAGATAAATGAAAGTGAAATTATAAACGGATATATTCTCCTTGATGATGCCGGCAATTCATATGACAAGGTGAAGTATCTTATTCTGGTTTTCAGCCGCCCTGAAAGAAAAACAGTCGCTATGGTATGGATAAAGGAATATTCACAGGAAATTCTCCTTCATATAATCATTATTTCGCTAATCAGTTTCTATCTGGCGAGGCACTTTACTGTTCCTCTTAAGGAAATTAATGTGGCTTCGGACAAAATAGCCAAAGGTTCGTTTGATATTTCCCTAAGCAATGTTGCGCACAGAAACGATGAATTCGGTGAACTTGCACACAAGTTTATGCAGATGGCTGAACGTCTGGAAGAAAACAGACAGCAGCAGATCAGAATGTTCAGAGACATATCCCACGAACTCCGCTCACCCCTCACAAGGATGAGACTTGCCATTGAACTGGCTTTGGCAAAGTCTGATCAGCCCACCGCTAAACTTCTGAACCGCATCGAAACTGAATGGAACAGGATGGGGGCAATGATATCTGATCTCAAGGCAGTTTCAGACTGTACGGATAAACAGATCAGGTTTGAGCATTTTGATATCTGCGGACTTCTTGAAAGCCTCATGCCTGATTTCCACTTTGAAGCAGAAGCGTCAGGGAAAAAAATCTTATACAGCGGGTGCATCTGCTACAAAATATATGGTAACAAAAGGCTTCTTTCGAGCGCCATTGAGAATGTTGTGAGAAATTCTCTCCGCTATTCAAAAGGAAAAATTGAAATAAATGTCAGCGCCGATGAATATTTTGTCACTGTGGAAGTTACTGATGACGGAAATGGTGTCCATGAAGATAACCTTGAGAAAATTTTTATCCCGTTTTTCAGGGAAAATGCCGACAGAGACAGACAAACCGGAGGAACCGGGCTCGGTCTCGCTATAGCCAAGCGTGCCGTGGATCTTCATGAAGGAACAATATCAGCATCCAACACAGAAGAAGGTCTCAAAGTTACATTAAAACTGCCGGTAAAAACCTAGGGTCTGTCCGGCGGCGGAGGCGGAAAACCGCCCATAGGCGGAGGTGGCGGAGGATTATTTTTAAATCTTTCATGGAGCTGAATCAGCTTTTTCATCTGCCCGTCATCAAGAACACTTTCCATCTTTCTGAAGGTTTCTTCAAAAATTCTATCGGCCTCTGCTTTAGTTTTTTCACGTAAAGCATCCGCCTGCGGGCGTGTCTCCTCAAGGATACGTCTGACTTCTGCAGATTGCTCCGGACTAAGCTTCAGCTCTCTTTCCAAGGTAGAATGTATCTTTTCCGCTATGTTGTGCGGTTCCTTACGCATGTGGTGAAACTGCGCTATGCGGAATATATTCATTGCAGTAGCACCCGTCACAAAACCTATCAGAAAAATAATGCCTATATAAATTGCTCTCTTCATGGCAAACCTATATAACAACGCCGGAAACACCGGTTACAAGAAGTTCCATAAGGTAAACCGCTTTTTCCTGCACCATATAGTTTTCTGTTATAAAGAAAACAGCCACAAGAACGCACAGAACAGGCACAAGAACAGCAAATGCCGGAGATTTCATAGCTGCAAATGGTAAATCCTGCTTGCTTTCAATGGCTTTTCTGTATGTCTTTTCCGCAAAGTATTCATCAGGAACAGTTTTCCTGAATGCTCTGCTGGCATCGCCAAGCTCTGATATCAATTTTTCATTATTCATAGTTACTGTCCCTGATTCCCATTTTCTTAAGTGCGTCTGAAAGTTTTTTCTTGGCACGGAATGTTCTGACCTTTACCCCTGCCTTTGTCATGTTCATCATTTCCGCTGCTTCAGAAGCGGATACACCGTCAAAATATACCAGTTCCATCAATATTCTGTCTTTCGGAGAAAGAGAAAGCATCGCCCTGTCCAAAATCATCCTAAGGTGGAGCTGCCTGCTCTTCCTCTCAAACTCGTCCCCTGCGCTTTCAGATTCAAGCTTTTCCAGAAGATTTCCGCCGTCATTGTTCAGGCTGCTGAGAGACATTTCATTTTTTCTGTATTCACGCCGCCAGTAATCACAGCAGCAGTTTATGCTCACTTTTTTTAGCCAGCCCTTGATTTTTTCGTGATTATCTAATGTTTTCAAAGACTTAAAAACCTTTATAAAAACTTCCTGTGCAATATCCTCGGTTATATCCTCCGGAACATGTCTTCCCACTGTTTCAAAAACCAGTGACTCGAACCTCTTGATAAAGGTTTTAAAATATTCGTATTCCCCGCAGATAAGCCTTTTTATCAGCTCCTCATCGGAAATATCACGCACAGTGCTGTTGTTCATTCAATATATCATTCTTCCGCTTATTGCCCTTATCAGTCAATATAAAGTTTATTTCAGGGCGGCAGGCTGCTGCTGTTTCCTGCCGCCCCTACGGGTTGGTGTGCGTCCTGTCCGAATCTGTGTCTTTAACTGTCATTAATCCTTACGCCTCGCCGAAAAGAAGCGAATTCATCATCATTGAGTACCTGAATTCAAAAGAACCTTCCTCCTCATCAGTTGAGGTCATCTTTTCCAGTGCGCTCATAAGCAGTTCAGTCATTTGATCCTGACTGTTTTCTGCGGCGGCTGTTTCAGCCGTTTCTTCAGCTTCTTCAGCATCATCAGTGCCGGCGATGCTTACTGTTGTGTTGGCTGCTGATTCTTCGCTGGCTTCGGCGAGAGCTTCCAGAAGGCTTAGAAGAGTATCATCAGAACTTTCCTCAGACTCACCCATCGGAGGCATTCCGCCGCCCATAGGAGGTTTTCCGCCCTGCATTCCGTACATGCCTTCAGCAGGCGCATTCTCATACAGTTCCTTTCCTTCCTGCGCCAGTTCAACAAGGCTTATCCCCTGCTCCTCGGCATAGGCTTTGAGTTCATCAGAGGCTGATTCCGCAACGCTTTCTGCGTCGAACTCCTCTTCACTTTCTGCTGCTTCCTTTACAGAGTTTCTGAAGTCTTCCATGTCGGTCTGAAGTTCATCGGGCATATTAACCATAAAGCTTCCCATGACACTTATATCTGTTTTATCAACAGATAAAAGCGAAGCAAAACGGCTGTTCTGGCTGTTTTCTTCTGTTTTTGAACCGGAAGAAACCTGTGTCAGTCCGCTGATTTTCAGGCTTTCATAAAGACCGCTTGAAGCAGAAATTATCATTGTCATCCTCCCTGAAGTATTATTCGGCATCCTGCCTGATATCCGTTTAGACGATAAATCTTTTATCTGGGTTACATCTGTTTTGATCTGGTAAAATAAATTTAGTAATTTATTCAGATTTGCTTGACTGCTCAGGAATCAACAATTAATATTAATTTATAATGATTACAAACTTATCTTCATTATAATCGAGAAGGAAATAATGAAAATCAGCCTTGAAGAAACTGCGAAAGAATTATCGGAAAGAAACATCAGACCCTCAATACAAAGAGTGCGGATACTTGCTTATATGAAAGAGAACCTCTGCCACCCTACGGTGGAAAAGATTTATAATGATCTTCATCCTGAAATTCCGTCACTCTCAAAAACAACAGTTTACAATACACTGAACCTCTTTCTGGCGGCCGGTCTGGTACGTATGCTGAATATCGAGGAGAATGAAATAAGGTATGACATAGTTATGAAAACTCACGGACATTTCAAATGCGAATCCTGCGGAGAAATTTTCAACTTCAGTATCAATATAGATGACTTTCCCGCTGATGACCTCAACGGATTCACCATAAAAGACAGAGATGTTTATTTCAAAGGCGTATGCCCGAAATGCAAAAAAGAGAAAATTAAGGAGGCAGAGTAATGGACAAAAAGAAAAAACAGAAGCTGACAACCGTTGCAGGCGCACCCGTTGTGGACAACCAGAATGTTCAGACCGCAGGACCCCGTGGTCCTATGCTGATTCAGGATGTATGGTTTCTCGAAAAACTTGCTCATTTTGACAGGGAAGTGATACCCGAAAGAAGAATGCACGCCAAAGGCTCAGGAGCATTCGGCACTTTTACCGTTACACATGATATAACAAAGTACACCAAAGCCAAAATATTCTCCAAAATAGGCAAAAAAACCGATATGTTTGTCAGGTTCTCCACCGTTGCCGGCGAAAGAGGCGCAGCAGACGCCGAAAGAGATATTCGTGGTTTTGCCATGAAGTTTTACACTGAAGAAGGCAACTGGGATCTTGTGGGCAATAATACTCCGGTATTTTTCCTGCGTGATCCGCTGAAATTTCCTGACCTCAACCACGCAGTTAAGCGTGATCCCAGAACAAACATGAGAAGTGCAAAGAACAACTGGGATTTCTGGACATCCCTCCCTGAAGCGCTCCATCAGGTTACAATTACAATGAGCGAGAGAGGTATCCCCCTTTCCTACCGCCATATGCACGGCTTCGGAAGCCACACTTTCAGTATGATAAATGACAAAAACAAACGTGTATGGGTTAAGTTTCACCTTGTGTCGCAGCAGGGAATAAAAAATCTCACAGATGAAGAGGCTGAAAAAGTAATCGGCAAATGCCGTGAAAGCCACCAGAGAGACTTACTTGAAAGCATTGATAAAGGCGACTTCCCCAAATGGACAATGTTCATTCAGGTCATGACCGAAGAACAGGCAAAGAAAATGCCCTACAATCCGTTTGACCTTACAAAAGTTTGGTACAAAAAGGAGTTCCCCCTCATTGAGGTAGGTTATTTCGAACTGAATAAAAACCCTGAAAACTACTTTCAGGATGTTGAACAGGCTGCGTTTAACCCCGCAAACATTGTTCCCGGAATCGGCTTTTCACCCGATAAAATGCTCCAGGGAAGGCTTTTCTCCTATGGAGATACACAGCGTTACAGACTCGGTGTAAACCATCACCAGATCCCTGTTAATGCACCCAGATGCCCCTTCCACAGCTACCACAGAGACGGACAGATGCGTGTTGACGGCAATCAGGGCTCAACCCTGCACTACGAGCCCAACAGCTACGGCGAATGGCAGGAACAGCCCAAATTCCGTGAGCCGGAGCTTGAGCTTCAGGGCGGTGCATGGAACTGGAACTTCCGTGAGGATGATGACGATTACTTCACTCAGCCCGGAATACTCTTCAGGCTTATGAACCTCGCTCAGCAGAAAGTGCTGTTTGAAAACACAGCAAGGGCAATGGGAGACGCACCGGAAGAAATCAAAATCCGCCATATCGGAAACTGCATGAAAGCAGACCCTGCATACGGAAAAGGCGTAGCTGAAGCCATGAAGATCGACATTAAAAAGGTAAAATAAGAAAATTCATCGACATGAGCCCCTTTGAAAAAAGGGGTTCATTTTTCACAGTAACAGAAGTTCCGTGAATAGTTTCTACTTACGGCAGATTACCCATCCGCCGCAGTCATTCTGAAAAATTTCCGTCAGACCGCCGAGCTGGTTGAATGTGTCAGCCAGAGTCTGCGGAGTGTGGTCAATGCCTGTTCTTTTCTTGACCTTCTTAGGCCATTCGGGGTTTCTTTCCCGCATTTTTTCTATGATAGCCTGTTTGACCCTCTGTTTGCCGAAGCCGCTTCCGATGAATATTATCCCGCCCGGAGCAAGAACACGCATCAACTCACCGAAAGCACCCAGATGATCCTCCCAGAACCACACAGAACTGCGGCTCACGATAAGATCGAACGAGCCGTCAGCAAAAGGCAAACTGTGAACACCTGCCACAAGAGCTTCTGCAATAGACGAAAAACCCCAGCTGCCAACCCTTTTCCGTGCGAGGCTTATGGCATCAGCAGAGATATCAGCCAGAATAAGGCGCATGTCGGCCATGCGAGCTATCTCAAGCCCCAGATGACCGCCGCCGCAGCCTATATCAAGGCATGTTCCGCTCTCTTTTCCTGTGATTTTCAGAATCTGTTCCGCAACAACAGGATAAAGAGGAGCAAAAACCTCATCGGCTATGGCATCAAATTCATGCGCCCTGTTCGGCATATTGATTCACCTCAAACGGTTTTCTCTGCGAGTCCGAGAAACTCACCCAGTTCAAAATCTATTTTTTTGCCGGATCTCAGCATATTTCTTATTTCAAGTATTTTAGCGTCAAACTCTTCCAGAACAGCGAGATTTTCTTTTTCCTTCCCTTCTGTATCGATCAAAGCGGCAATGCCTCCGTTGCTGATCGCTATGCGTCTGTTACCCATCAGAGCCAGAATCGGATCATGGGTGGACATCAGGACAATTTTCTCTTTTCTAACAAGAAGTTCCAAGGCTTTCTTTCTGTCTACTCCGGCGTTTTCTATCTCATCTATCAGGACAATGGGTGATGAGCTTAAAAGAGCCGTATCTGCTATCATAAGCGCCCGTGACTGACCGCCGGAAAGCTGGGTAAGAGCAGTTTTGCGCTCAAATTTTTCTCCGGCAAGCTCGTTGGCACACTCTATAACAGATTGAACTGTGGAATCTATATCCACAACCATGCGGCTTGAGGCATGCATGGCTACAAAGCTCTCGACATTCAAATCCACCACAAAATTCATGTTCTGGGAAAGCTGTGCCACAAGCTTGTTCTCAAAGCGGAACCGCTCATTCTGCGTGGGTGTTTTGCCATCAATAAGGATTGTTCTGCCTGTGGGAGTGTCCTTCTGTGCAAAGCATTCAATATCAGCCAGAAGACGGCTTTTGCCTGAACCTGTGGGACCCACAATGCACATAATGTCCCCGGGTCTAAGCTCTATCTCAACATTTTCCTCACGTCCGCTCTTGTCTGTTCCGCCGATTATGGTCAGTGATGAAAGTCTGCGTTTTGAGTTTTTCATCAGTTCCGCTGCCTGCGCCATAAATTCCAGAAAGTGCGTACGCATCTGCTCATGGGAAAGTCCCGCATCCTCCATAGTTTCTTCTTCAACAGATTCTATGAGCTGTTCCGGAGTCTGAAGGCTGTCCTTCCACGATAAGCCGATTGAGCGGAAATAGTCTCCTGCGTACGGATGTTCCTGAAGAAGCCTGCCGAAAGGCACTTTTAAAAGATGTTTACCCATTTGGAACCGCCTCTTTGAATGTCATTTTCTTAACATTTCCTTTCTGGTGGTCCACGCCGATATCGGTTTCACCCACACAATAGGGGCATATAGCAGCGGGAATTGAAAAACGCAGTCTTGCCCCCTCAAGAGATGAAACCTCAGAGGCTTCATCAAATGAAAAACTCAAATCATAAGCTCCCTGACCTGTAATGCCGTTTACGAACATGACAGCAGCCTTGGGGTTAGCCTGACGCACACGGAAAGCAAAAACCTCTCTTTCCGCCTGCGAAACTATGTCTCCCTTGGTGATAACGGCTATGTCTGCATAACGGAGCATTGGACCAATTTTCTGCGGTGTGTCCACGCCGGAAAGGCAGTCCACAACGCACACGGCAGTAACGCCTTTGATATGAGGTGCGCAGCGGTTGCATAGCCCTGCGCTTTCGCTTATCAGAACGTCAAATCCCTTTTCCCTGCCCCACTGAACACAGTCGTCAATGTTGCTTACGAAGTAATGGTCGGGGCAAAGGTTGCCGGAGAGTCCGGTAACAACAGTAAGTCCAGCTTCAGTGTAGAGCCTGTGATCAAGTGCGGAAAGACAGTCAAACTTAACAATGCCTATTTTGCCTTTGTATTTTGATAAATATTCGGCGGTTTTTATAATAACCGAGGTCTTCCCCGCTGACGGGGGACCTGCGACAGTAATAAGCTTCATTTATATTTACCCTTTATATATCAGCGGATTATAACGTGCAGTTTTTTACCCTGCTCTTTTCTGTACTCTCTGAGTTTTGCCATGAAGTTATCATTTAATTCATCGGAAAAGGCTTTCATGTCTCTGCTTCTGATAAAGTCCCAGCCGAGCCATTTGATTTTTGCCCCTTCGGGAAGCTTATTGTCAGCTTCGGGATGCACAGAGGGGAAAAAAGAGGACGCCATAATGTCAGCAAGCTCTGTTCCTGTCATGTAGTCTATAATGGGTTTCAGGCGTTCTTTTTCCTTCTTTTTAACAAGCATATACATGGGGCTTGCCATTGCTCCGTCCTCCGGCCAGATAATTTCCGTATGTTCGGTATTCGGGCATGATTTGGCAAAAAACCAAGGCAAAACATAGATTGCAGCTCCGGTTGACATCGAACTTCCGGCAGCTTTTGCCATCTGTGAGGCGTGCCAGCCGTCCTTAATGTTAGGCAGAAGTTTATCAAGACCTTCCTGACCGTAATCTTTCCAGATATTTACAAGAAGAACCTCACTGATGTAGTCATCACTTCCGCCGACAATTATGTTGTTTTTATATTCCGGTTTCATCAAATCGCTCCACCTGCGGGGAACGGAAAGATCTTTAAGTCGTTTATAATCCACAAGCATTATGTATGTATAAACAGCATAGACAGTGTAAACCCCCAGAGGGTCTTCTATGCCTGCGGAGGCGAATGGTTCGGGCATGGGCTTCATCTGGCAGGCTTCATAATGCCCGCTGTCAAGAAATCGTGATGTAAACTGGGTTCTGTAGAAAGAGCCGAAGCCAATGGAGCTGACAATATCCGGCAGTTCATCTATGTTGTAGGACTGCCATATATCCTCATAAGGATCAGCCCCTCCGCAGCCCATAGGGACGAAGCTGACAAATTTTTCCCCTGTTTTTTCAAGGTGTTTTATCATCGCCTCTTCGTATGACTCTTTAAAAAGGTGCTTGACCGGACACACCATATAGCCGAGGAAATCCGGCTTAACCGGGGGTGCATCTTCCGTGTAGAGCATAGGAACTTCGCTTGCCTCTATGCGTTTTTCCAGAAGCGAATAGAAAATTTCGGGGTTAAGCTCTCTCATCTTCGTGAATGAAGACAGAGTAAGGGTTTTGAGAAACGCACCGTTATCCGCAAAACACCCGAGACCGTTCATCATGAACAGTTCTTTTGTTTCGGGAAAATCGGTTAAAATGTCTGAAATACTCATTTCAGGCCTGATATTTTTCAAGATAGCCTCCTTGAAACCGTGCATAAAAGCCGCACGGGGGTAATATAGCCTGATCCGTCACATAATAAGAACGATATCGCTATGTATTAAACTATATAGCGATATGTTTAAATTTTCAATGAAAACATGTTTATTGTTTTATAACATGAATAATATCTATTTTATCCTTTTTGACTGGTTTGTCCAGTGTGTAAGCTCATTCAGCTTTTTCCGCAGCAGCAAGGATTCCGGATACTTTTCTGATTTCTGCTGTGGTAAGAAGAATATTCAGCTTTGCCGCTCTCAGATCATATTGTGATTTTTCCGCCTCCGCTGCGGTGCGCTTAACCTTAGCTTCGCTGACCAGTCCGGCTTTGAGCCTGTCGTTCATCTGACGGCTGTTTTCTTCTGCCAGTTCCGCAGCCTTTTCAGCAGTTTTAAGTACACTTTCAGCATATTCAAGCCTGCCGTTCAGCCTGTTAAGTTCAACTTCAAGCCTGCCCTTGGCATTCCGCAGATTTTCAGATGCCTGAATAACCTGCGCGTTCCTCTGCCCCAGAACACCTCTGCGCTTGCCCCAGTCAAATACATCCCACTCCGCCTGCACGCCGAAAGTGGTTATGCTGCTGTCAACAAAAGGGACTCCGTCCTGGTATGTATGCCTTGCGAACAGCCCAAGATCAGGAATATATTCATCCCTCGCCGCCCCTCTGGCTCTCATTGCTTTTTCCAGAATGTATTCAGCCGCTTTTACATCAGGAGAGGTGAGTTCCGCCTCTGTTTTTGTAATGCTGATACTCTCCGGCTCATCTGTAATTGATTCACCGTCAAGGGTAATTTCTGTATCAGAGGGCAAATTAAGTAAATCTCTGAACTGCGCTTTCAGGTCTGAAAGCCTTGTTTCAGCAGATTTAAGGTTCTGTCTGCTGTTTAAAAGCCCTGTTTCTGCCTCCATAACTGCAGATTCAAGAACATTGCCGGCGGAGAAGGCATCCTCTGCTTCCTTAACTGTTTCCTCAAAGGCGTTAACGTAGGTTCCGTAAACTTCTGTCTGTTTCTCCGCAAGAAGGATACCGTAAAAAAGCCGGCGCACTGCAAATACTGTTTCGTTCACCGCTTTTTTATGTTCTGTCTTTGCCGTTTTCAAGTCAGCATCCGCAGCACCTACACCCTCATTTATCTTAAAAAGCTGTGTAAGCGGCTGCTTTATTGTGGTGTTCACAATAAAAAGAGAATCGCTTCCCTGATCTATTTCGAGATCCTCAGTTGGAAAACCTCCAAGCCCCGGAACAGTTCCCAGTGCGCCTTTATCGATTGTCACTAGCCCGTTATTGGTCGTTTCGGAGTACATTGAATCCACAGTAAGCATAGGAAAATAGTTTGCTTTGGCGGTTCTTTTCACAGATACCTGCTCCTGAATTCTCGCCTCTGTAATCTTCAGATTACGGCTGTTTTTAAGGGCATATTCCTCCGCCTGCTTAAGTGTAAACGTATCAGCATGTACTGTACCTGTAAAAAGCATAAACGCCATGACAGCCGCTGCTGTTTTTGCACTGCTTTTTTCTGACATAACAACAACATAAAGCACAGGCACCACAAGAAGCGTAAAAAACATGGAAAAAATAAGCCCCACAGCTATAACACTGGCAAGCGGACTCCAAAGGCTTGAACCGGAGAGGATCATAGGGGTAACACCCACAGCTGCCGCCATGGTAGTAAGAAATATTGGACGCAGTCTACGTTCCCCCGCTTCTGTTGCTGCACGCTCCAGGCTATGCCCCTCCGCCGTTTTCTCTTTTATGTAATCCACCAGAATAATAGCGTTTCTAACCACTATTCCGCAAAGGCTTATAAGCCCCATGAATGCAGTAAAGCCAAACGGGTTTCCGGTTATGAATAGCCCGAACATCGCACCGGGCAGTGCAAGAGGTATGGACGCCATAATTATAAGCGGTTCACGGATATTCTTAAACTGCACAAGAAGAACAAAAAATATAGCTATCAGACTGATTCCGAGAGCAACCATCATCTGCGGGAATGTTTCATCTCTGTTCATAAGCTCACCGCCGTAGCTTATGCTGTATCCGGCAGGAAGACTGATTGCCTCAATCTCCGGACGAACCCTGTCAAGAAGCGCAGAGGCGTAGTATCCTTCCTTCACAAAAGCTCTGACAGTGAGGGTGGGCACACCGTTTCTGCGGACTATACGGCTTGTCTGAAACTCCGTTTTAACTTCCGCAACGGAGCGTACCGGAATTTTTGCACCTGTTGTGGGAGAAGTTATATAATAATCGCCTATATCACTTATTTTGCTGCGGTTTTCCTTATTAAGACGAAGAACCACGGGTATGACTCTTTCCCCTTCTCTGTAGCTGGTTACTGTTATACCGTCAAATCCGCCATAGAGATATCCTGCTATGGCAGAAGCTGGAATACCTAGCCTTGCGGCGGCGTCAGTGTCCACATCCACATCTATCATCATAGAATCATTAAAATAGTCCGTATGCACAAAATCAGAATACGGCACAGAGGATATTATTCCCCCTATCTCCGCCCCGATTTGTTTAAGTTTATGAATATCATATCCGCTTATCCGCACCTCAACCGGAGCCTCAAGAAGATTACCCTGCTGAAGTTCCTTAACTATTACAAGTGCTTCCGGTGCGGTTTCGGCGAGGGACTTTCGGAGTTCATAAACCAGTCCCACAGTCGCCTTTTCAGACACTGTGTTGACAATAAACTGACCATAAGCGGTGTCAGGCTGCTGGGGGTTGACATTATAGTAGAATCTCGGTGCGCTTCTGCCCACGAATGCGGCAAAATGACTGACATCAGAATGCTCAGAAAGTCTGCCTTCGATGCGGTTCATAACAGCATCAGTTGCCTCGATTCTGCTTCCCTGAGGCATCCAGACATCAATTACAAACTGGTTGCGCTCGGCTGACGGGAAAAACTGCTGTGGAATATATTTAAAATACAAACCGCCAAGGACAATGCCCGCTATTCCCACAACAGCAGCTAAATATTTGCGTTTCATAAATATATTGATCGTAACAGCGTATGCGCCCTGCACCCTGTCCAGAGCAGAACGTCTCTGCTTTTTATCCGGTGTATCAGAATGCAGACCCTTTTTGATAAAAAATCTGCAAAGAATCGGAGTGAGCATAACCGCCACAATAAACGAAACCGAAAGAGCAATTGCAACGGTTTTCGGCAGTGCGGAAATAAATTCGCCCACTGAGCCGGAAAGAATGAGAAGCGGCAAAAATGAGAATATGATAGTAAGAGTCGCTGTGAGTACGGGAACAAATACATCGCCAGCCGAACGCCACGCCACATCTTCCTTCGGCACTTTTCTGTCCAGAAGTTCAACATAGTTGTCAGCAATAACAATAGCATCATCCACCACAATGCCCAGCACCATAATAAGCGATGCTATGGAAACCTGATGGAGCGCTATCTCGAAAGTGTTCATCAAACCCAATGTAGCACAAAGAGTTACCGGAATTGCAACAGCCGCAATGACAGCCACTCGGAAAGGAAGGAGAATAATAGTAACAAGGATAACGGAGGCAATGGCAAGCATAAACTCATGGGTTAGAGTGTTCATTCTCTCTTTTACGACAGTGGGCTGGTCAGCAATGAGGTCAAGTGAGATATCAGGCGGCAGAATCCCCTTCAGCCCTGTAAAAACATTACCAATCGATTCACCCAGTTCTACAATGTTTTTCCCTTCCTGCATCTCAACAGAAATAAGGAGTGCAGGTGTGCCGTCATAACGGATCATAAATGAAGGGTCTTCATAAACTCTTTCTATATCAGCCACATCCTTGAGGTAAACAGGATGACCTGTGGTACGGGAAACATCAATGAGAGTATTCCTCACATCATCTTCCGCTTTAAAAAGACCTGCTGTTTTTATGGGTATTTTGCTTTCTGCCGATTCAAAATTACCTGAAAAACCAACGGTATTTCTCTCTTTCAGCATACGGGCAATCTTCATGGGATCAGTTGCATATGCGGCAAGCCTTTCGGAATCAGTAGTAACCTTTATCTGTTCCTGCTGTTTGCCATAGACAACAACCTTGCCGACCTCACGTACCGAACGCAGACCGTCCTGTATCTTATCTGCATAATCGCTTAATTCGCGATAACCGTAGTTGTCTCCGTGGACAGCAATGAGCATGGCTACAGTATCACCGAAATCAGAGTTGACTGATATTGCGTAAACCCCTTCCGGAAACTCGGACTTTGCCTCTGCAAATTCATTGCGGAGCTTCGCCCAGAATACATCAGCCTCGGTGACATAATCCTCAAGCTCAACATTCACCACGGCAATACCCGGACGGCTTGTGGAGTAGGTCTTTTCCTTTCTTATTTCAGGGAACTTAAATATGTGTTCTTCAAGTTTAACCGTGAGCTGGCGTTCAACCTCTTCTGAGGAAGCACCGGGGTAAACCGCAAACACCAGCCCTGTGCGTATGGTTATGGAAGGGTCTTCAGTTCGGGGCATTTTAAGAAAAGCGTGGATGCCGACTATCACCACAGCAAGGGTGATAACAACTGTAACTATGGGGTGATTGAGGGAACTTTTGATAAATTTCATGAGATTACTCCGCAGCAGGCTTAACCGCCGCTCCATCCCTCAGCCTTTCCTGACCTGCCGTTATTATAAGCTCGTCACCCTTCAGCCCGTTTTTTATCTCTATATCAGTATTGTACAATCTACCGGTCTCCACCTTCTGTGCGTAGGCTCTGTTTTCCTTAAGCACAAAAACCGCAGGGGCGCCCTGAGTATCCCTGACAACGGAATTAAGCGGCACCGTGAGCATCTTTGTTTTTTCATCTGCCACGACAGCTACATCCGCCGCCATACCAATTTTCAGAAGCCCGTCAGGATTGGAAACTTCTATTTTTACAAGATAAGTTCTGGTGGCTGGGTCAGCGGAAACATTCACAACACGGACTCTGCCCTCAAAAACCTTATCAGGGAGTGCAGAAATACTTATTTCAGCCTTCTGCCCGGTTTTTATGAACCGTATATCCTTCTCCGGCATGCCTGAACTCACGTCCACAGGGTCGAGGCAGACAGTCTCCACAACGGGATAGCCCGATGAAACTGTTTCACCTTCTGCTATGAAGCGTTTGGACACATAACCGTCATTTACGGCATAAAGTTTTGTATCGTTTAATCTTTTTTGTTCATATGCCAGTGCAGCCTGCGCCTGTCTGTAAGCAGCGGCTGCCTGTTGTTTGTCCTCTTTCTGTCCGCCTGTCTGCGCCATTTCATATTGGCGTTCGGCAGATTCATACGCCGCCTTGAACTTAAGATAATCATTTGGAGCAAGACTCCCTGCATCATAAAGCATTTTCATTCGGGAGTGTTCATCCTTTGAGCGTTCGTATGCTATTCGAGCCTGTTCAAGCTGTTCACTTCTTACAGGTCTGTCGGCTTTTTCAAATGCCGCTTTTGCCATATCAGCCTGTGCTTTGGATCTGCGGACGGCTATTATATAATCAGCGGGGTCAAGCTCTGCAATGAGAGAGCCTTTTTTCACAAAGCCGCCCTCATCAGGTACAATGCGAACCACTCTGCCCGCAACAAGGAAAGACAGTTTTGACGGAGAATCCTGTGATGTGACAGTGCCCCCGGCCGAGACTCTGAGATGTTCATCAACCATATTAACTGCTGTGGTTTTTACCGGGATAAAGTTTTCTTCAACGGTTTTTTTGTTGCTTCCGCATCCCCATAAAACAGCCAGAATTATTAAAATGGTCAATGATTTTTTCATAAATATACCTCATTTCCTAATATACCTGATTAGATTATATGCCTGTTTAATATTTATATCATCGCACCTTTGTTATGTCATTTCAATAAGTTCGTCAATAAAGTTGTCAATTTTCTAAACATATTTTAGTTATATGTGAAACATAAAAATATAAAAACATACTGCTTATATGTGAATTATTATTTTCATATGAGTATTAATATAATCATATGCACAAAGAGCAAATAGTGTTATATTATTCAATATTTATTTACAGAGGATGCTCATGAAAATTTCATTCAGAATGAAAATTCTGCTTCCGGTGGTGGTGAGCGTTGTTATCGCTTTCCTCCTCACAGGAATAGCCTCCTATCGGGCTGTCAACAGGGAGACAGTCATAATCGCACAGAACGATGTGCGGAATATGACTTACAGATACGGTCATCTGATCAAAAGCTATGTGGAACAGGCACTAAGCACTTCTTTTGCTCTGTCAGCATCGGCAGAGGCAATGTCTGCGAACGGCGGTGCAATCGAGCGCAAAAAAGTTGCAGACATGCTTAAAAAGGCTGTTGAGGACAACCCAACGCTTTTTGACGCATGGATTGTCTGGGAACCTGATATGTTTGACGGACAGGATGAAGAGCTGGACGGAAGCGGTACATCAGGCACGGGCGAAAACGGTCAGTTCGCCCCCTTCGCAGTGAGGCTTGGCGGTGTTGTGAGACTTGCAGCAGCAGGCGGCATGTATGAGTCCGACTGGTCATCGGACTGGTATCAGAAGCCTTTTCAAAGCGGCAAACCAAATATAGGCGAACCAATCACCCGTAATATAGGTGATGAAACTGTCACATCTGTGTCAATAGGAGTTCCGTTTACCGTAAACGGTAAAACAGCAGGTGTTGCAGGCGTTGATATATCTGTTGAACTCTTTGATGAGCTGCTTTCCGGAGTCAGCGTTTATGAATCCGGCTATACGTTTATGCTTTCTCACAACTATACTGTTCTTGTCCATCCGGTTTTGGAAATTGTCGGCAGCAGGGCACGCCTTGCGGATACCATCAGCCCTTATCTTGACAACGGTGAAGAATATTTTGTTGAGACTGTTTCATCCCAAACTGGAAAAACATCCTACACGCTTTACTCTCCAATAGAAATCGACGGGACAGACTACAGCTACTTCATAGGCTTAAGTGTGCCTGTTGATGAAATAATGAAGGCTGTAAAGGAAATAACAGTAACAATAGCAGTGGCTGCAATCGCCGCTGTGATTGTGATAATGGCTGTAATACTTGTCATTGTCGGTTTTCTCATACGTCAGCTCGGCGGAGAACCGCAGGAGGTTGTGGCGACTGTTCATAGAATAGCAGGCGGCGACTTTACTGCTGATATCAAAACAGCTAAAAACGACAATTCAAGCCTTACTTACGCTGTGAAAGAGATGGTTGAAGGCTTAAGCGGAATGATAAAAAATGTGACCGATGCGGCTGACAGACTGCGTGAGGCGAGCAGTAATCTTTCTACCGGAGCCCAGCAGCTTTCCAGTGGTATGACGGAGCAGACGGAACGCTCAGGGCTTATCACCATCGCTTCAAGTGAAATGAACTCGACCACGGGAACCATAGCGCAGGACCTCACCGAAATAACATCCTTCGCACAGCAGACAACTGAAAAAGCCGTAAACGGAGACAAAGTTGTTAATAATTCCTTACGGGCGGTGGAAAAAATTAAAGATACTGTGGATCAGTCCGCAGTGCTTGTGCATTCCCTCGGTGAGAAATCACAGGAGATAAAAGATATCGTCAACGTAATCAGTGATATAGCAGACCAGACAAACCTTCTGGCGCTTAATGCGGCAATCGAGGCAGCAAGAGCCGGTGAAGCAGGAAGAGGCTTTGCAGTGGTTGCTGATGAGGTTCGCAAACTTGCCGAACGCACCCAGAAAGCAACAACAGAGATCTCGGCATTAGTTCAGGGAACTCAGACAGAGATGAACAATGTTATTGTCTCAATGGAAGGAGTTACATCGCAGGTTCATCAGGGTGTGGAATCATCCCGCCTGATCAGCGCTGTCCTTGAAGAGATTCAACAAGGGGTAGCTATGCTTCAGTCGATGGTTGAAAATATCTCCAGCGCCACACAAGAAATGGCTTCCACAAGCTCACAGATTCAGCAGGATATAAGCTCCATCTCATCTGTATCAAACGAAGTTAAAACCACTTCTGACCATCTGGCGGAAAGCGCATCCGGTCTGGAACATATTTCAGATAACCTGCGCCAGCTTATGAGCAGATTCAGACTCAAAAATTAATCATCAGCCATAAAAGCCCCTGAAACAGCAAGCTCAGGGGCTTTTTCTATTTTGATCATCAAACAATTTTCCATAACCTGTCTTTTCATTCTTGACTTTTACTATTACGCTGTTATCATAACGTATGAACATATAAGCATATGTTATCACGTATTCGGAGTCAGAAATGGTTAAGGAAATAGAAAAAGACCTTTGCGATGAGAAGTGTATACACCCACAATCCATATGTTTTATAAAACAAAACATGCTTGATGAAAGCATGGTGTATGACCTCTCTGAAATGTTCAAAGCTATAAGCGAACCTTCAAGGATAAAGATACTCCATGCACTGTCAAGGCGTGAGCTTTGCGTATGCGACCTTGCGGAAGCGCTGGGAATGAACCAGTCGGCTGTGTCGCACCAGCTGAGAGTTTTACGCAGTGCAAGACTTGTCAAATTCCGCAAAGAAGGAAAGGAAGCCTGGTACTCTTTGGATGATGATCATGTCGTAACCCTTATGTGCCAAGGCATAGAACATATTTCGCACCTTAAAGAGAAATAAAATGATAAAATTTAAAAATCTGAATAATAAATGCACTGACGCTTGCTGCTCAGGAATAAGCATCCACGAAGCCGAAGAGGCAAAACAGGAAAAATGCCGGACAGTATCACTTCATGTGGAAGGTCTGGACTGTGCCGACTGCGCAGCAAAGCTGGAATCCGCCGTAAAAAAAATGGCGGGGGTAGCGGAAGCTAAAATAAATTTCACTGCGGCAAAGCTTAAGGTCGTATTCGACGAGACTGCCACAGATATTGAACAAATCATAAAAACAGCCGCAGGCTTTGGTTACAGAGCATTTGAAAAAGCGGAAAACGCAGTGACATCAATATTCAGGCTTAATGGTCTGGACTGTGCCGACTGTGCAGCAAAACTGGAAAAGCGTCTTTCATCCATGAAGGGTGTAAGTTCAGCTAAAGTCAACTTCTCAGCATCAAAAATGACCATAAGCCACTCCCTGAATGACACCGATATAATTAACGCTGTGGAACAGGCTGGCTATCAGGCTGTAAAACACGGGGACAAGGCAGTGTTCACTCCATGGTGGAAACAGCCGAGAATGCTTGCCGTTGCCGCATCAGGGATTGTTCTGACTGTTTCTATGATTGCGGATAAGGCAGGTCTGAACGCAGTTCCTTTATATGCTCTGGCGATGTTCCTTGGCGGGTTTCATGTGGCAAAAAGCGGCTTTTTTGCACTTAGAAGCCTCACTCTGGACATGAACTTCCTTATGATAACAGCGGCGGCAGGTGCGGCGGCCATCGGTGAGTGGAGCGAAGGAGCAACAGTTGTCTTTCTTTTTTCATTCGGCAATGCATTACAGGCATACACAATGGACAAGACCCGCAACTCAATAAGGTCACTCATGGAGCTTGCCCCGCCGGAAGCCCTCGTACGCAGAAACGGTCAGGAAACCCGCATGAAGGTTGAGCAGATTCTCACTGGAGATCTTGTAATAGTAAAACCCGGAGAAAGAATCGCCGTTGACGGAATAGTGTCAAACGGCTCATCCTCTGTTAATCAGTCTGCAATAACGGGTGAGTCAATGCCTGTGGATAAAAACACAGGAGATCAGGTTTACGCAGGAACTGTGAATACCCACGGGGCTCTAGAAATAACTGTCACCCGCAAAGCAGAAGACTCAACTCTGGCTAAAATAATGCACGCAGTGGAAGAAGCACAGGCGCAGAAAGCTCCTATGCAGCAGTTTGTGGATGTTTTTGCCAGATATTATACTCCGGCTGTAATATTCGGAGCAGCAGCAATAGCAGTGTTCCCTCCCCTGTTTTTCGGAGCAGGTTTTAGTGTATGGTTTTACCGTGCTCTTGTTCTTCTTGTTATTTCATGCCCCTGCGCTCTGGTTATATCTACTCCTGTATCAATAGTTTCAGCCATAGGCAACTCATCACGCAACGGAGTGCTTATAAAGGGCGGAGCCTACATGGAAAAACTGGGCGGAATAAAGGCATTTGCCTTCGATAAAACCGGAACTCTCACCTACGGAAAACCCCATGTCACGGATGTTATTCCTTTTGCTTCCGTAACAGAAGAAAAGCTTCTTATACATGCCGCCGCTGTTGAAAAGTGGTCTGAACACCCTATAGCAAAGGCTGTTACAGAAAAGGCATCAAAATACGGTATTCCTGCTGTCACAGGCTTCAAAGCCATACCCGGTAAGGGTGCAATGGCAAATCTGGAAGGTGCTGTCGTTTACGTGGGAAATGCACGCCTGTTCAGGGAAGCGGGAATTAATACAGAAAAATATGAACAGACTGTCAGCACCCTTGAGCAGCAGGGTAAGACAGTAATCTTCATAGGAACCGAAACCGAAATTTACGGTATAGTCGCCGTTGCGGATACATTGAGAGACAACAGCAAACAAGCGGTTGAAGCACTGAAAAAAGCAGGGGTAAGCCATATCGCAATGCTCACCGGAGACAACGGCAGAGCAGCTTCCGCTGTGTCTTCCAGCTTAAACATCGACGGAGTTTACAGTGATCTGCTGCCTGAAGACAAAGCAGATGCTGTTAAGAAACTCAAAGCCAGCTACGGGAGTGTTGCCATGATAGGAGACGGTGTTAATGATGCACCTGCCCTCGCACTGGCAGATGTTGGTATTGCTATGGGTGTCGCAGGTTCAGACACTGCTCTGGAAACCGCCGATATAGCTCTCATGGCTGATGACTTGAGTAAACTGCCCTATGTAATAAGACTCAGCCGCAAGACACTTGCCGTAATTAAGCAAAACATAACATTTTCCATAGCTGTCAAAGCACTGTTCATAGCGGGCACATTCTTCGGATTCGTAAACCTCTGGCTTGCGGTACTTGCCGACACCGGCGCTTCAATACTTGTTACATTAAACGGAATGAGGCTTATCAAAAAGATATAGAAATATTTTACTCCTTGATAACCGGACAGACGAAAGGTTATAGTTACTTTTACTATCCGGTTATCAGGTGCAAAGTATGGAAAAAACAGTAAGAAATCTCATTAATGCAGTTTGTCTGACCTCGCTGCTTCTTACGTTTATTCCGCTGAAAATATTCGCATCAGACGACGGACCCAACGGAACATTGAGCTTCGTTATAGAAAATGACATGTTCTACAGCGACCGTTACTACACCAACGGAGTTCGTGCCTCATGGACCACAGCAGCCGATAAAAGACCGGAATGGGCATACAAAGCCGCCCGGCTGCTCCCTTTTTTCCCTGACAATGCCTCTGTGCGGACAAACTATGCTTTCGGGCAGAATATGTACACGCCTAAAGAAACCGAGCTTAAAAACCCCTCCACCGATGATCACCCCTACGCAGGCTGGCTCTACGGCTCTGTGGGATTAATCGCTGAAAACGGCAAGCAGCTTGACCAGATTGAATTTACATTGGGCATTGTCGGTCCTGCTTCAATGGCAGAACAAACACAGAAATTTGTCCACAAGGTCAGAGGTCTTGATATTCCACAAGGTTGGGACACACAGCTTGATAATGAACCGGGATTTGTTCTCACTTACCAAAGAAGCTGGAGAAGTTACGTCTCAAGATCGTTCCTCGGATTTGAATACGACATCACCCCCCACGCCGGATTTGCTCTTGGCAATGTGTTCACTTACGCAAACACAGGCGCAACACTCCGCTACGGAAAAGGACTCCCCGTTGACTACGGTCCTCCCAGAATCCAGCCCAGTCTGCCCGGTTCAGGGTTTTTCATACAGCAGAAAAACTTCAGCTGGTATCTGTTCGCCGGTCTGGAAGGAAGATATGTAATACGAAATATATTCCTCGACGGAAACACCTTTACCGAAAGCAGAAGTGTGGACAAGGAAGAATTTGTCGGGGATCTCCAGATGGGTGTTGTTCTCTCAAAGAAAAATATACGCCTCGCATACACCAAAGTGCTTCGTACCAGAGAATTTAAGAGGCAGTCTTCCGATAAGCAGGATTTCGGCGCACTGAGCATCTCTATCCAGTTCTAAAACCTAAAAAAACAATAAACTTTTATCCTGACGGCATACAGCACTGTTCTGATATTCCAAATATTGATATATCCATCACAATTTATGATTTTATTTTCATATCGTATAGTTATTTTTCATATCATATATATTATATTGTTTTCCTTCCGTATACCCTTTATTTTTCATTATCGGAATTTAAAGAGGTGTCTCATGGCATGGCAGGATTTCCCGCAATACGGCATAAGTGTTAAGAATATGATTTTTCAAAACTCATGCTTCCCTTGTTCCCTTCATATGATACTGCGTAATCTGGATAAAAGCAGGTTTGCACCATCAGATGAATTTGAAACCATGTGGAACACATTTCAGCAGGAATCAACAGGCAAAACACTTGATGAAATGGGTGTACTTACAGAGGAAATTGAAATTTTTCTCGATAAGACACCCATGGAAGGCTTCACATGGACAGTATTCAGACCCGCTGATGATTCTCAGGCAACCCTGGATCAGGCGAACAATCTGCTTAATGAATATGAGGGAGTAATCATCGGTGTCGGACACGCCACAATTATTCTCAAAAGCCAGAAAGGCTACACCCACTATCTTACATCAAAACTGATAGAGGAAGATTATATAAGCCCAGATACGGCAGTCACAGCGCAGCTCATTAAAGCGGATACAGGTGACGAGGTCGCCGTCAGATTCGATGGAGTCAATAATCATGACTTCATGGCGGTCGGCACTGTTGCAGCCTTCATAAAGCGTGTCTAAGGAGGACAGAGATGAAACTCACTGCGGAACAGGAAAAAACACTTAGTGCAGCATTCAGCGAAGCAAGGGCAAAACAACCTCAGGTAAAAGCAAGAGAAAAAACCGGCGTGGAATCATGGGAAAAATCAGACACAGACTTTGCAACAGCCACCCATGACGCCCAGCTTCAGTTTGACTACAACAAAAACCCTAATGAGGTTTCTGCGTCTGATGAATCAAAGCTTCGCTTTATCATGCAGGTGGTACAGCAGCAGGGAACAAACCAGCTTGTCACCGCAGGGCAGGACTTCACACACGACAGCGAAGTGTGGATACAGTTTTTTGCCCGCTATCCTCTTCTCTTCAACTTTCAGCTTAGGGAAAGCAAGAAGTTTTCCGAAAATGACTTCACTCTCTCAGTTAATGCTGATCTCATTTCCACATGCATTGATGCAAAAGCACCGGAAGATATAAAAAATGCATTTATTCAGGCACTGAAAAATTCCGGCGGAGATGCCCTGAACTCATCCACAAAAGAGAACAACCTTCAGTTTCTTACGCTGATACGCTCATACGACAAAGCATCAACACTCACCATATACCGTGCCCAGCTTGATATGAAAACAGTTGATGTAAGAACTATATGCGGCGGCGTCAAAAAAGTTGACCTTAAAATCTCATATGACAGAGTGGTTTTTGAGATAAACAACACCCTCGCTCTGGCGATTTACCCTACCCTTGTAGGGCAGGCAACGGATATTGCTGCACAGTTCATGTCCACTTTCTTTAAACAGTTTGCGGAAAAAGAATTTAACAGATTCAAAAAATGGCTTGATGATCTGGGCAAAAAGTAAAACACTGGCGGGTCTGCGGAGAAAAAACAACTTCGCAGACCTTCAATATTAGACTCATCAAAAAAAATTCGCTTTTCTTAACCCAGATCAAGTTTATATGTCCTCAACAATGTTATTTTTCAGTTATGACATTACGGAGGATGCAGTATGAAAATCAGTAAAGACATGACAGTCTATAAGGTCGTTTCACAGTATCCGCATCTGAAAGATATTTTTATAGAATCAGGCTTCAAAAGTATTACAGACCCGATCAAGTTCAATACTGTCGCAAAAGTTATAACCATTGAAAACGCATGCAAAATGAAGAATGTTGATCTGTCTTTGTTTCTGATTAAGCTTAATAATGCTTCGGCTGACAGCGGAAATTTTGAAAAATCATCCGAAATGGAACGCCATATACAAGTTAATAAACAAAGGGCAGATAAAATAGCAGCAATTGTTCATAAGTTTTTCGGAGGGGCAGATACAGCTTCCCTGCAAAAAGAATATGAGTCAATAGCCCCGGTGACAGCGGAGGAGTTTGCTTATGCGGAACAGCTTATATCCGATGCAGGAGTACCGGACAGTAAGTTTGAGAATGAAATAAGCGGAATAATATCACTCTTCCGGTCCTCACTGGAAAACACAGCTCTTCCGGAGCTTCCTGCCGGACATCCGGTGTCAACATACGTCAGGGAAAATGCAGAAATCCTCAACCTAACAGGCAAAGTCAGGGAAGAACTGGGAAGAATAAAGCCTAACCTAGACAGGATGCTTTCTCTCTACAAAACTCTTAAAGACGTAAACCTCCATTATGTGCGAAAAGAAACTCAGCTTTTTCCTTACCTTGAGAAAAAAGGTTTTGATAAACCCACCACTGTCATGTGGACACTCCATGACAAAGTCAGAAAAGGAATCAAAGACAGCATTGAAAACCTTGAACATGGACGCACAGAAGAATTTCTTAAAATTCAGGACTTTTTACCTGATGAAATTGAGGGAATGGTATTTAAAGAAGAAAAAATCCTTTTCCCTACAGCTCTTATGATGCTGGATGAAGCAGAATGGAGGCAGATACGCAGTAATGAAAAAGAGCTGCAATACTGCTTCATAGACCAACCTGAAGGTTGGGAAGGTAATCAGGATTCCTCAAAAGCGGATCACAAAGGATTTGCAGTTCTTGGGGAAGGTATGTTGTCTATGGAGCAGCTTAATGCTGTTTTCAGTCATCTGCCTTTTGACATTTCTTTTGTGGATGAAAATGACCGGGTTAAGTTTTATAATGCTGCACCAAACAGGATTTTCCCCAGAAGTCCGGATGTCATAGGTCGTGAGGTAAAATACTGCCACCCCCCGAAAAGTGTTGCAACCGTGATGGAGATCCTTGACTCTTTCAGAAACGGAAAAAGGGACAAAGCTGAGTTCTGGCTTACTCTGAATGAAAGATTTCTGCATATACAATACTTCGCAGTGAGAAACGGAGAAGGAAAATATATGGGAACTCTGGAAGTTATGCAGGATGCAACCGAAGTAAGGAAACTGGAAGGAAAAAGAACACTGCTCTCATGGGAGCAGTAGAAAAGAAAAAATCGGGGAAACAGGATTTGAACCTAAAAAAATGGCTCTATGTAATACAAAAAACCCTATAAACTCAAGAGTTGATATTACCATCTATTACATAATACCTCTGAAAGTGTGCCAAATAGTGTGCCAAATTTACAATGATATAGATGCTAATGATTCCCTTAATGTGAACAAAAGCTCCAGAATCTAGGAGACGAGTCTGATCAAATCATCAACCAGTTTTTCGCTAATTTCGTTGCCGGATTGTTCGTAAAGGGTGGTTATTAGTTTTACCTTTTTATCCACAGAGAGAGCATGAAAAATATTTTCATATTTCTCGCCATATAATGTTTTGAATATTTGGGAAAAGATATTTGAATCCTGTCCGGGCACCCTTTTGCCATTCACGATATAATCAATACTAAGTTCGCACTGCAAGCATACCCCAACCAACAGATCCATGCTGATCGTGTTTTTCATGCGCCACTGAGAAATACTTCTTGGGTGTGTTCCGATCTTTTCTGCTAATTCATTATCCCTTTGAACAGACAGGGACCCTTTCAGCCTTGTTATAATTCCCTCTATATCAAATTGAGTATTCTTACCTTTCATCATAACTCCTTCAAAACACAACAGAGCAATTATCTCTGTACATCTTAAATACAATACAAAATAACTCGCTGCAACACAGAATACCTTTTAAAGTTTATAAACTACATTTTACATTGACAAAAGTAAAATACCGATTATCTTTTTATGAAAATATAGTTTTGGATAAAAAAGACACAAAAATGACCCGGGAATCCAAGTAAGAATATACATCAGCTAAGGAGGTACACGGTGACTGAGCTTGACGTAAAAATATTAGCAATCAAATCCCTTATCGATGATTTACAGGACATTGCATCTGACGACGAGATGGCTGAAGCACTCGATGATATCGGGAGCCACATCGAAGCCTTGCAAGACCTGTACGGTTAAAATCAGGGCGGGCCCCCGCCCTTAATAAAGCGCTGGTTCTGTTTGGCCCCAGCGTCTTATTAAGGTGGGTATAGCTCAAGTGGTAGAGTACGTGCTTTGGGAGCATGTTGTTGCAGGTTCGAATCCTGTTACCCGCATATTTGTTTTCGGTTCGGTGCAAGTCCGACTACGGGTATTTAAATAGCCCTATGGCCGAAGAGGTAAGGCAACGGATTTTGGTTCCGTGATGTGTAGGTTCGAGTCCTACTAGGGCCGTTTATTTTAATGGCGGAAGATTTTTACATGGTTAAATATCTGCACGCACACGATATTGGCACGTTTGTAATGCTCTACGATAAAGAGCAGTCTACACAGCTACAGCGTCAGTTCCAGAGTTGGGCTAATTTTGCGTGGGCGTGGTGCAGGTATGGTTTTGATAAATGGCTGAAAATAAAAAAAAAGTCAATATTGAAAATGCAAATAATAGCATGGTGATGAAATAGGAACCTTGAGTCAAGGTAATGAGCAGGTGAAATAATATGTGCGGAGAAATGAAACTCAGAGCATGGGACGGATTTCATGAAAAAATGTCATACGGAGAAACAGAGCAGTTTGACGATATGCTTGGTTTCCGGTTCGACCATTTTGATACTGAAAAGCCTGTGTATATGAAATCTACCGGCATGTTCGACCAAAATGAAAAGGAAATATGGGGTTCTGATATTGTTCGTATTCCCGTTGAAATAAACCAAGAATTACACGGGAAGTGGGCAGACTATGAAGTCGTTTACAGAAACGGCCAATGGATTGCCTCATATTTAAGTTCTGAAAAAGGGGCGGTCTTACCAAGAAACTATCTAGCAAGTCCGCTTATATTATACAGAGAACACGATAAAGACGCATATTTTGCTGATAATCGGCTTTTTCAGAAGATTGACGTTACAGTCGTCGGGAATATTTACGAAAACCCTGAATTGCTTGGAGTAAAGCCATGACCTTTGAAAACTATCCGTGGAGCACGGACTATAAAAAACTGTGGAAATATATACAACATAAAATTGAATTTGAACAAAAGAATCCGAGTCAATTATTCCCTGATATAGGGTTAGTCTGTGTTTATGATGAAAAGTATCTCTCTGATATAACCTACCTATATTCACCGTGGGAACCGTTTACTGAAAAACCGTTGTCTTTGCATATAGGATTCGACCCTGTAAGCCAATGTTCAGGTGATATATCTGGATATGAAGAATTCGAAGCGTGGGCAAAGTCTATCAATATTCGTTTTCTCGACCCTGCTGAAATATTATTTGGAAGTTGGTTCAAAGGCAGGGAGTGTGATTTCATTGAATTAAATTTTGGAAGCAACGTTGAAATACCTAAACAAGAGATTGTGGATCTCGAAAAGGACGGGGAATGATGGGCTGGAAAGCAATAAAAGAGAAATTCTGTATTGAGATCATGATCCAGATAAGAGAAATCAGGAGGTGTGAAGTGAAGATGTCTTTGAAAATATCCGTCATCGTTTTTATAGCCATGTTTGTTACCCTCATTGCTATTGAATCATATGCCAGAGGTGGTGGCAGTCGTGGCGGTTCAAGAGGCGGCTCCAGTTCAAAGAGCAGCTCATATAAATCATCTGGTTCTTCAGTCCGAACAATGTCTTTTACCACGAGAATTAGTTCAGGAAAATCCCATACAGGAAGCGGTATTAAAACAAACCATCTCCTTAAAGCAGCTGTGATCTATATGCTCCTAAACGGCAGTTCAGAAAAGGCTTACAGCGAACCTGTCATTATTAAAAACCTAAATGACAGCAAAGAGCGTTGTGTTAGGGGCAATATCGAAGAATGCGAAGCTCTGTGTGTCGGAAACTATCTATTGAGCAAAAAGAAGGGGTTTACGAGCGCAAAATTGACCAAAGAGCTTCAGAGTATGAATGCCGGGATTCACTGGACATGTGAAAGTATCCTGACTGGCAAAATAAGTGAGAAACCTGAGATACATGAAGCTATTTTGTACTACACAGGGGGGTATGTTGATGAAAGACAAGAAATCACAGGTAAATATATCGATGAAAGACAAGAAATCTTAGCTTTCATTAATAACCTACGAGACACGTCTTATATATCAAATATACAAATGGAACGAGTTCAGTCATCACGAGATTATTTGAAACAGCATGAAAATCGCGAATAAATAAAAATTGGAGGTTGAGCGTGGAATTTGAAAATATCCATTTCTGGATAGCTATCATTGCTTCGGGAGTTTATGTGCTGACGCAGCTTATCCCTATGCTTTTGGGTTACGGTATCGACGTGGACGGATTGGACGCCGACATAGAAGATACGGAATCTTCAAGTATTTTTGAATTCATTTCTTTCAAAAACTTGGTGGTATTTATGATGGGTTACGGCTGGAGCAGTTATGCGCTGATAAAAATCGTTCCCGACATCATGGGTGCAGTCATCGTTATTTTAAGCATATTCGTAGGTATCGTTTTAATTTTCATCAATATGCTTCCCATGAAGGCGCTCTTGAAACTCCAGCAGAAGAATGAGTTTCACAATAAAGATATCGTCGGACTGAGCGGAATAGTAACTGTTTCAACATCGAAAAACGCCATAGGCAAAGTGAAAATAACCGTTGGCGACATCATAAGAGAATACTTTGCGCTCTCCAACGGTGAAGACTTGGCAGTCAACACGCCTATCACTATTACCAAAGTTTTGGAAGACGGCGTAACGGTTTTAATAAAGAGAGAGAGGAGAGATTAAGTTATGAGCTTTGAAATGTTGTCTTATGCAGCGATAATCATAGGAATTATCGCAACTGTATTTTTTGTGGGCGTAATCACGTTCCTCAAATACTACGTAACCGTACCATCCGATAAGATTCTTGTTGTCTACGGTAAAGTCGGCGGCAGTGAAACTGTAGTATGCCAGCACTCCGGCGCAAGATTCATCGTTCCGGTCATCCAGAAATATTCTTTCTTGGATATGAAACCCATTCAGATAGACATCAACCTGGATGGAGCTCTGTCTAAACAGAATATCCGCGTGAGCGTGCCTTCCCGCTTCACAATAGGTATTTCCAATATACCCAAGATAATGAAAGCGGCCGCAGAAAGGCTGCTTTCTATGAACGAGGCACAGATCAAAGAAAATGCTGAGGAAATTATTTTCGGGCAGCTCAGAGCAACTATAGCCACTCTGGGGATTGAGGAGATCAACGAAGACAGGGAAAAGTTTGAACAAGCTGTTATTGAAAACGTTGAAAAGGAGCTCAATAAGATCGGCTTGATGCTGATCAATGTCAACATCAAGGATATCACAGACGGCGCCAACGGTTACATTGATGCTTTAGGCAAGAAAGCCACCGCAGAAGCTATCAATAAAGCCAGAGTTGATGTTGCAAATCAGGAAAAAACCGGTGCCATTGGTCAGGCAGAAGCTAAACGTGAAGAAAGAGTAAGCGTAGCCGAAGCTGAGTCAGAAGCAATAAAGGGAGAGAACGCCGCAAAAATCACGATTGCTAATTCCGATTCAGAAAGAAAAATAGCCGAAGCTGTAGCACTCAGAGCTTCAGAAGCCTCTGAAAAAGTTCAAGCAGCGAAAGCTCTTGAAGAAGCATATGCAGCTGAACAGCAAGCGGAAGAAGCACGTGCGCTCAAAGAAGAAGCTCGTCTGAAAGCAGAAACTATTATTCCGGCAGAGACAGACAAACAAAAAACAGTCATTGATGCAACAGCGGCGGCGGAAGCTATGGCTCTGGACGGACAAGGTAAAGGAGAAGCTGCAAAGAAAGAACTGGAATTAAAAGCTGATGGCGTAAAAGCCATGCTTGAAAAACAGGCTGAAGGGTTGAAGAAGATAGTTGAAGCGGCAGGCGGAGATCCTAAAGCGGCATTTATGCTTATGATGGTCGATAAGCTGCCTGAACTCACAAAGATACAGGTTGAAGCTATAAAAGGTATCAAAATCGACAAAGTTGTCGTGTGGGACGGCGGTACTGGAGCAAATGGAAACGGCGCGGTTCCTGATTTTCTCAGTGGTCTAATGAAGAGCGTTCCCCCTCTGAACGAAGTTTTTAAGTCTGCCGGAATGGGTCTTCCCGAATGGATTGGACAAGCGATAACAGAGGATAAGAATGTAAAAACTGATGAAGAATCAAAAAGTTTGACCTAGTAAAATCAAGTGTAAAGTTGATAAGCAAAACGGGGCTCTGGTTCAATGAGCCTCGTGAACACAGGACGGTACATGATGGGGTGGAAAGCATTAAAAGAGAAATTCAAAATAGAACATATCGTTCAGGTAACATCAAAAGGCATATGTATCGGTTCTCCATATGTACATGAACTTGCAGTCATCAATGTGGAAATCGGTAATATAGTAGTGCATAAAACTTTTCCTGAGTTTTTAGAGAGGTTTTATCCTGCGCTGCTTCTCACTAGCAAAGATGAAATTTTTGATCTTATTAAGGTTTCCGACAGCTTTGAGGACTCTATTACCGTTTTCACATATAAGGGGAGTGAGATTATCGAAAAAAGGTGTGAAACGCTCGGCTGGCCGAACATAACTCACGACGGTTGTTTGATGTACGACAATATGTATTCAACAAACAGGGATTTGGTCATCAAGTGGGCTCAAGAGGATGTGGAAATAGGAATAACGTCCACTGAAAGAAGAATCCTTGAACTCAAGGACGAGTTCAGAGTTTGTGATGACCGCCTTAGGACTCTTAATGAACATCAAACGAAATTAAGAAACATAAGCGGAGGTCACTGTGGAGTTGATTGAAAGGATAGTTGCAAACAACGAAATCTCAAAGAAAGCCTACGATATAGGGTTGAGAATAGAGAGTGTATTCAACTGGGCACAGGAGTGGAATAACGCCGACACTTTTGAAAAAGAGGAAACTCCGAAAATTATTGAGCGTGGGAAAAATCTGTTCGGTAATGAAAAGTCTCTTATCCCTGCTCCAACAGTTGAAGAAGTACCGCTACCGTTTGGAGAGGTACTGGAAGGTAAAAAAATTTCATTATACGAAGATGGTCAAGGGATTGGAGTATACAATCTTTTTCAGTGTCACCGTGTTTTGAGCGTTGCATACAGAAAACATGGCAATAAAGCGACAGTTCACCTCGCAGTTGCGAGATGGCTTATAAGAAATATTCCCAAAGCCCGTCAATGGTATATCGACAAAGGATACCTTGATAAAGCTAAGTTTAATGAATGGCTTAAAAACAACGTCAAGGAGCAGCACTCATGAGTCGTTTTAAATGTAAAAAATGCGGCGGTGAAATTTCCTCTCCGCAGATAATTTCAGCCTTCGGAGACTTAGACGATAACGGTGATTTTAATACATATTCAATAGAAGATTCAAGCATAACGTATTTCGTTGAGTGTTTTGGATGCGGAAAAGGTTTTAAAGTAGGGGAATCCGGCGACTATGGCCACATATCAGAAGTTGCGACAGAAGCCAATGAATGAGACATGCTGCGACTGTGAAAACTACTATCCAATGCTCTTCCGTGGGCAGCGTTTATCATCTTGCGGAGAGTGTTGGAGTGGAGTCAATAAGGGCTTCTTGGTTAGGTATGATGAAAAGCCTTGTGAGAATTTTAAGCCTGAAAAGTCAAAGGAGGGAAATACGCATGAGTGAAGTATCGATCATTCTAGATAACGAAAACAATACTGTTTGTGTTGTGGTTAAAGGAAGCATCCCTCAATCGACTGAATACCATAGGTTTCTCACAGAAACAGCAAACGGGTTAACCAGACTTACTGGCAGACAGTGGCGAATTAAGATGCCCTCAGAAGGGCAATTAATGAGCTTATAAATAAAATTGGAGGCAGAGCGTGGAATTTGAAAATATCCATTTAATGAGCACCCTGCCAGACGGAGCTTTTAATAATGAATTACCAGCCTTCTCACAGCTTAACTGTGGAAGATTTTATAAACACTGCTCAGTAAGGAGTATGTTATGGAAAAGCAAAACATTACAGTTTCCCATGATGAAAAGTTCGATATAGGCACAGAAGAGCCGGCGCCGTTCAAAGTAGGCGACTGGTACTGGTTGCCCACAGAAGGCAACGCCAAAGAACTCTCGAAATACAATGCTCATGTAACCAAGGTAATCGATGGAAAGATATATTCCCTGTTCACCGTGACGAACATCAACAGCAATGCGGTGGACTTTGAGGCCCCACGCACAACTTCTTCAAGATCAAGCCTTCGCCTTATGACTGCCGAAGTTGATATGCGGTGCTTCATAGAGCTAGATAGCGCAAAGATAATTCAGAAGTTTGTAGGAAGGAAGCAGGAAATGATACAGACAGCTTTAGGCAAGCTCCAGCTTAAAAGTGCCGGGCTCGGGCTTATGAAGCTCGACAGTCAACAGGAACAGTCCGATTCTGCATCAACTGAGCTGGCCATACATTCCACTGATACCGTTCTTGAAGAGTATAAAGAAGGACTTCTTGAGTTCAGGGATAAAACATATCCTGCAACGAAAGAACTGATTCATAAAGAAATATCCATTCTTTCGGCATGGATGTCTGCGAATATGATAGGTCTTGAAGCATCGTTAGAACCTGTGGGAGAGTCGATAAAGAAAATACAGGGCAAGCTGGAGACAATCTCTCTTTATGCGGGGCTTACAGAAGAGCTTCTCCATGTCAGAAAAGGAAAGCCTGCCAACATAGACGAAAAAATCAACATCTTTCAGCAGCTCCTTTACATGGATGAGGAATCCCTGCTTAGTTACAGCGACGGCGGCATGGAATTCAAAGACATACATGCTTTTAATAAGTGGCTCTGCAAACCGGAAAACTTTGAAAGAATTCTACCGTTTCCGAAAACTATAGTTGCGTTTCAGGTAAGAAGAAAAACTAAAGAAAGAAAATACAAATTAGACCTCTGGGTGCGCATCGAACTTGAAGAGCAGGATAAGTTGACCTTCCTTTATGTCCGAAACGGTGAGAATCTCTGGCTGTTGAGCACTGATTTCGAATTCGGTGAATTCCTCTATGAAAAGAGAACGATCCCTTGGGATGTAAACTCTCAGCTTTTTGTAAAGGCAGAGTTGTGGATGCGCAGTGTCAAGAAGGCTGAATTCAAAGATGAAACAACTCTCCGTAACCTTTGGGAAACATGGGAAGGTAAAAAGACCGTATACCGCCAGAAAGAGCTTTTTGGCAGTTACGAGCCTGAAGGTCCGGCGATGAACAGAAGCTGGAACGAAGAGGCAGTAATTGAGTTCTTTTATGATTATGGAGGAAACCTGAGGACGGTAAGTCTTTATGAAGAAGGCCACTACAGTCCTGATACTTATGAGAGGTTCGATGCGGACTATCTGTACTTCGACGAGGTTTCAGATTACGTGTTTAACGAACTCTCAAAGGAAAATACATTTTTTGTAATCCTTCAGGGTTTGCTTGACCGCTCCGCAGTGCTCCAGCCTATTCCCCGCATTTCCCTCAAACGCCTTAAGGCCTTTGAGCATATCAATCTTATAACCTCTCACGGAGCTATTTACAACGGTGCAGAGCCGCCTTCAATCAAAGAGTATCTGAGAGGGCTCAACTCCACAGTCAAGGCAGGAGATGTTTTTTACGGCCAGTACGAAATGTGGGTCGAGAAGGAATACGAGAAATATCTTAACAGGACCGGAAGCGCATGGGACTTTAATAACAGAAGAACAGACAGGTGGGTCGTCAGTATGCTTAAAAACAGGGGAAATCCCGGCCCTTCTGTACTGTCAGCCTGCGAAAAAGTGCGGAACGGTAAAAACGGGAGGACCATTGTTTTTTCATGGCTGAGAAAGTTGAACTGCCGTGGCTGGTGGGACACGAGCGAACCGGATAAAAGAGCGACTATAGAAATCCCTTTAAATGAATCAGAGCCGTACAGAATTTACAACCTGTCCAACTATAAAAAAGGCGACTTCCTGAAATTCTTCAGAGATCCCAGGACGAGAGAGAAATATCTCGAATGGGCTCCTATTCTTTTAAGCGGTGAAGACCTTGTTTCCGGCCGTAGTGAATATTGGTGCCCTGAAACGAATTCGTTTCGTACTCTCGATTGCAGGGTAAAAGCATGAGGCAGCCGGTTCCCTTCTATCAAGACGATTTCGTTACGCTCTACAATGCCGACTGTTTTGAGATTGCTAAAGAGCTTGGTTTGCAGGCCAATATGGTTCTCACTGATCCTCCGTATGGGTGTACTGAGCAAAAATGGGATATTGGGATAAGCTGGCATGAATTTTGGCAAATGATTCGCAATTGTTCAAAAAAGACAGCCGTTATCACATTCAGTATAAACCTTGTCGGCTGCGCTGAAGCTATGGCTACATCAACAGTGCCTTTCCGTTTTGCGTGGCATTGGCGGAAAAACAAAGGAACAAACCACCTGAACAAAAAGAACCAACCTCTCAGGGTGATAGAGCATTTTCCTGTTTTTTGCAACACAACGCCCCCCTACTATCCTCAAATGTCAGAGGGTCTCCCTCAGAATTTTGCTGTTTCAAGGGAAAGTAACATCTTCAACAGAACAGTTCCGGTAGAAAGCAGGACTGGAGCTAAAGATCGTTTCCCCTTCAATGTTATTGAGGACTTTCCGGAGCTCCTTATTAGTTGCCCCGTCGTTAACAACGACAGCTCAGATAGGATACACACAAACCAGAAACCGATAGAGTTGTACGAGTATCTAATACTCACACACACCAAATTAGGCGACACTGTTTATGATGGATATGCCGGCTCAGGTAATGTGGCTAAGGCCGCCCGTAATACAGGCAGAAAAGCCGTCATAGTGGAGAAAAGCACAGAGCAGTGCGAAAAAATTGTTGCGAGTCTCAAAGGCGAAAAGCCACACTTACGTCCTAAAGGGCTTACAATCGAAGACTTTATCAATGAACTGGAGAATGAAGAATGCGTTTAAAAGAGAATAAAGTGATCGTTTTTTTTAGACTACCTGAAACGAAGCGCTTTTTTAATACACTTTTGTTAACTATTTTGTTGGGTTATTTTCCGTTAATCATGTTTGTTTTTGATCTTTATTTCATGTTTACAAGCACAGGTATTATGTTTGTTTTTTCAAGCGTAGCAGCCTTATCCATAGTCTATTTTTTTTATAGATTCCAGTTTAATATATTTAAAGACACAATTCTTCTGTTCAAAGCAGCGAGAATTACATGGAAAATAAGAAATATCCTTGATGTTAACGCTCACGATACGGTTGAAAGCTTGCTTTGGCTCAAAGACCATTTACACAAGCACGGGGCTGATGATTTGTTCAAAATGATTGAAGAAAAATACAATAGACGGCTGGAAGAGCTTAATAAAGAAGCTCAAAAAAGACGGGAGTAGCTACACTTTGAGACATTGGAGGATTGACATGAAAATGCCTGCAATTAAGAATTATGAAAAACTGACTGCTGCTGATAATTTTATCCGTAAGTTTGCAAAATGGGTAAATGCCTTTGAAAACAAATCTTATGACTATGAAGAAAGGGTAAAAGGGTTCATAAAGTGGTTCAGAAAAAACTGGTCGAAGCATGAGCGGACATTTGATCTCTTGTTCCTCGGATATGTGACTCTGCATCAAAACGCTTGTGATCCCGAAGCATACACATTGGAGTTTCGTCCGGATATCAAGGCTTTTCTTGATGCCGGTGGTATAGAGAATCTTAAAAGATTGGAAGAGCATTTCAAGGCTGTCACAAAGCATACCTTATGCTCTAAGTGCAGCGGCTCAGGCGTTTTTCTTTATTCAAATACGTCTACATGGAGAAGCCGCCCGGGAACGATTGCCGGTTGTGCCATGACCACAGATGTTTGCGATGAGTGCTGGGGAACCGGAGATACGGAGCGAAAAGGGCGTAATCTCAGAGAAGACGAAATCAGTGCTCTGAAAATCAAACTCAGCGTTTTGCAGGAGCTTCAGCAGGAAATGAATTCCGGAGCCGTAAGCTTTGAACCCCGCATAAAACGTTTGGTAAGGCAAATTGCGGACTATAAAGGAGAGAAATAATGAAAGATTTTGGCCATTATCCGTGGAGTACGGATTATAAGAGATTATGGGAGATGATCGGGGAGTTTATAAAAGAACATGACGGACAAGTCCTATGGGAAGATATCAACATCCTTGCTCTGTGTGATATGACGTGGTCAGATAAGAACCATTTGGGCGGCATAATTGTTAATCACAATGAAGACGATGGAATGAGTATTCGTATTGGCAATGACCCCGATGTTGCATGCATTGGTGAGATAGACGACTCTGAGGATTTCGGATATTGGGCTTTTTCTATCAATCTGCGGTTTCTTGATCCTTGCTCATATGATGCTCTTTGTCTAAAAAACACCCTACTTGAAAAACAAGTGGAAGAACTGAAGATTGCTCTGCAAGAAGCTGTTTGTTGGCACAAATATCCAGAAAGAATTCCGACAGAAAGGGAACAGGTTATTGTCGAACATAAGAATGGAGATATAGTCAAAAGACGATACTGCAAAGAGGTAGAACAGTGGATTTTCTTTGACCACCCAGAGAATAATCCTGTAGTACGTTGGACACCGTTTCCTAAAGACTCAGAAAACTACAGTATTAATGAGAATGAATGAGCAAATTTGAACAATTAACACATAATTGAATTGCAGGAGTTGAACTGATGATAGGCAAACAATTTAATATTAATTCTAATGTTTTAACGAGTAATATGAAAGGCTCTAATAACACGATCGTTATTAATGGTAAATCGTACAGAGGAAATAGTGTATCTATCTCTGGTGACGGAGAAGTTATTATTGATGGTATTAAGCAAGATTCTGTTATTGGTAAAATATCTGTCACTCTCAATGGAGATACTGATTCAATCGAACTTGAGTCAGGAGAGGTTGTTGCAAATAAGGAATTAATCAAAACATTATTGACTAATGTGGCATTAATTCTATGGGGTGCCTGCCTTGGCACTACTCTCATGAGATTTGTAGGAACATACGCAGCCTCGAATTCATTTAAAGAAGCAGTGCTGAGGAGTGCACCTATTTTCTTATTCTTTAATGGCCTGATAATCATTGCATTGGCTGCAGCGTTTGCAATAATTAAGTTATCCTTCTGGGTAGAGAGAAGATGAATAAAGATATACGCAATTTCTCTGATTAAATAAAAAATATCCCTCTATAGCCTGTCATCTTAGATGGGCTTTTTATTATACTTGAGAGCGAAGGGAAACGCATCTCGCAACTCTACCCCTTTAAATCATAACATATCCTCTTAGAACGCAAAATATAGGTTAACAATGTCAGATCGTAATCATTTTCCAAGTAATATTTCAATTCAGAAATGGTCGTTTTTGTATTGAAATATTATATTTATAGATTATTTTATGGTTAGACGGAGGCTAATATGAAATTTAGAAAATTAAGAAGAGAAGCTAAGAACTTTTTTCTTTCGGGTTCAATAGAGCGTAACGAGGATATTTTAGATATTTTAAATATTGATGATGAAATGTCTCCAGGCAATCCTGTCAATATCACCATTGATAGTATCCCTGATTATCAGTTAGGAGCAAAAAGAAATAAATTTAGCCATAACGTATTATGGTTAAAAACAGTTAACGAAACTTTCGAAAAAGATTACTTTTTTGTTTTGAGAAAGAAATTCACGCTCTTTAATGCAAAACTTGGAATAGTTGCAAAGGCGACTGGATACAAGGTCGCTACAGATTATATGTTTGATGAAGTCTTAAAAAAACAAGTTGTATATTTCTTTGACGGGGAAGACGGGGAAACTGGACAGTCTGAATACGAATTAGCTGTAGCTATTCCACTTGATTTAATTAATAGACATAGAGAAATATTCCTTTTAACTCGCTTAGAAGTGTCCAAAAAATATCGTAAAGAGGGAGTAGCTACTCTACTGATGGAGCGTATTCTTGAAGATAATCCTCAGATAATTTTAAAACCCTGTCCACTCACGGAATCAGAAGTCGAGAGCAAAGACAGCGGGGATGAGGATATACAAACCGAAGATATTAAATGCTTTTATAAAGCTGTAGTAGAAAAGAATAAAAACTACAATCTAAAAACTTTCAGGTCAGATTTTGACGACTGTGAATATATGTTAATTGCGGACTCGTTCATGGTGAAAAATGAATAAATATGTCGGATATTTCCGAGTCTCAACTAAAAAACAGGATTATGGACTTGACGCTCAGAGAGCCGCCGTTGAAAATTTTATTCAATCCAAAGGTGGTGAAATTGTATCTGTCTTTTCTGAGAAAGAGTCAGGTAAAAATGCGGAACGTCCTGAGCTTAAAAAAGCGATAGAACAATGCAAAAAGACTGGCGCAAACTTGATTATCGCCAAACTCGACAGGCTTAGCCGTGAAGTAGCGTTTCTATTTAACTTAAAAGCAGAACTCGATAGAGCTGGTGTTGGTATCGTCTGTTGCGATCTGCCGGATCTCAATACACTAACACTTGGTATCTTTGCAACTATGGCGCAGCATGAACGAGAACTCATCAGTAAAAGAACCAAAGAAGGACTCGCTGTGGCCAGAGCTAAAGGAAAGAAGATAGGTGCTTCAATTCCTGTCCCTGAACCTGTCAGAAAAAGCGGAAATGAGGCAATGAAGAAAAAAAGTGTTGAATATTACCAGAATATAAAAAAACTGGCTTCGAAATTCAGGCAGAATGGAATGACTTACAAAGAAATTGCATTGTTCCTCAATGATACCGGGCATAAAACTGTACTGGGCTCTGAATTCCAGTCGTCCACCGTTTACCGCATACTGGGCAAAAAGCGCAGAGAGTATCCTAAACCGCTTATATATCAAATTCGTAAGATGTATGAAAATGGCAGCTCATTGACCGAAATAGCGAAAACGATTAATAATGATGGCTATAAAACCATTACAGGCAAGAAGTTTCAATATTATACGGTTAAACAGATACTACGGAAATACTGCGGTATCAATAAAAAAACCCCTCCTACCGCAAAGCAGTAAGAGGGGTTCGGGGTCTTTCAGAAGAAAGGCGTTCAAATGGATTGTGTCCATGTATTTATACATAGATTCCACTTTCACACCGAAAGTCCGGATTTTGTCCGGACAACAGACTGAAACAGTTTTCTGGCATAAATTTGTTTGCGTTGTTCTTGGTTTTTAATGCCGGCCGTCTCAGCCCATATTTTTTTCATCATTTCAGAAATGATTGCGTGTCCCATATATTCCTCCTATCTGTTTTTGGTGGGCAACCCATAGAAGGCATGAGAAAAGGCTGGAGGCAGACCATCACCTTTTCAAGTTCACGCCCTCTATGGGGTACCCACGACAAATAGGAGGTTTAAAGGTCAGCACCCAGATGAGTGCTGACCAGTTTTTTAGAGTCTATTAATCGTTATGGTTGAAACGATTAAGCATTTTTCTTTCATATCGAAATAAGCTTGCGCCCTTTCCATACTTTCGAAATATTTGACGATATGCTTACCGCTTCTATAAAACAACTCAACTTTCCACATACTCTTTCTCCACTTTAAGCTCTTTAATTACATCGAGTCTCATACTGCGGCCTCCAGAAGATCAAATACACTATAGAATGACACAACCTGACCTTTTGATTTGACTTCCGTCATAGGTATTTTCGACGAAACGTCCTCAAGCGGAACTGGTTGCTTCTTGTTCTCGGCATACTTGTATTTGCGATACTGGCTAAGGTCTGTATCGCTATGCTCAAGGAGCTCTCTCGCAAGAGAAATGGCCATGGACTGATTATTTGAGCTCAATGAGACTAATCCGTCATCGGACAAATCTCCTTCCAACACAAGAGAAGTTTCAAGCTTTTGTGCAGTCAGACTCAATGCTCTTTCCTGCATCGTGTCTTTATATGCCATATAAATAACTCGAACTTCTCTTGTTTGTCCCAGTCTCCAGGATCTGCGAGACGACTGGCGAAGAGTGTAAATCGAATAACCAGTCTGGTAATATATAATTGTTGGAAATTCCAGCAAATCCAGACCAGTTTTAACGAGATTTGGGTTACAAATCATTGCATCAATTTTCGGATTAGTCCTTAATTGTGACTTCACCCACCCTTCTCTTTTTCTCGCAGGAACAGATGATTTAAGTATGATGTTTTCTATACCGTGAGATGATAAGATACCAGACAGCAAGGGCTGTATATCTCGTTTCCCTGTGTTCTCAAGGTATATCAAGACCTTTCGTCCTTCTGCTTTTTCAGCATTGATGATGTTTAGCAGCTCCCGCTCTTTGGGCAAAAGTCCATCACCTCCAGGATGATATTCTTCGGTTGATGCGGCGACATAGCCTCTATCATCTGGATCTGTAATTTTTTCGCCCTCTCTCATTCTGTCGGGAAGTGAGAGGAGTGAGTTAATCATAGAACCAAGAAATCTTGAGCGCCCAAAACCACCATTGACAAGTGATAGCATTTGGTCTTCAAATTTTCTATAGATGCCAGCCTGCTCCGCATCCATGTTCACGATATTTACCATTTCAGTAAACGGTGGCAATTCCTCTGACATCTCCTCAAGTTTCAAAAAATATGTTACCTCAAGAAGAAAATCCGGAATGAGAGAAGGAGATATCCCCGGTCTCTCTTCTGTTCGCACCCCTTTACGTTTTCTTATGGATGCAACAGGTCCCGCATCAACAAAAGTCTCAATCGTCTCAAGAACTCCGTAGTCCTTAATAAATTCAGAAACGGAGTTCCTTCTATATCCTTTCTTTTCCATTTTTTCAGGGAATAGACGATATAAAAGGTAAAAGAGATTACTCGCATAACCGCCACTTAATGTACCGGTTAGGCACAGTACCTTTCTTGAAAGGCCTGTAATCAGAGCCATCGCTTCTCCCTGAGCCGTGTCACCCCCCTTCAGCTCATGCACCTCATCGAATATGGCCAAGTCGAGCTTGACCTTCTTCTTATTAAGGAACTTCGCTATAGCATACCTGCGGTAGTCCGCCGGAGCATAAAAGGTGGTTCCGCATGTTCTATGCTTACCTGAAGAGACTTTTATTTTTCCTTTGCAAAAAGGCTCCTCCTTCGCATCATCCAGCGAGACAGGTTCTCCGCAATGCGGGCAACCTGTATATCTACCGGAGTTGGTAACATACTCTGCAAGGGACAGCTTCTGAGTATAATGAAGTTTGGCTGTCTCCTTAGACAGTATCCATACTTCATTACCTTTTGGCTTTCCTGTTGCGATATCATTTACAGAAGAGAGGATTTTTGCTTTTACGCCTGGTACGACCTGCATGACCTCTCTTTTCCATTTTTCAACAAGATGAGAGGGGCACATTACCAGCGTCCTGAACCCTTTTTTGTGCTTATTTTTTTGAATGAGCCCATAAATTACGGCCGCAGAGATCTGGGTTTTACCTGTTCCCATTTCTCCCACCATAAAAAGAGCTTTATGATGCTTAAAACCTTTAAGCATAGCCAGTGAGGCCTTGTTTTGAGGTTCATAAGAGAGCCTATTAAGCCTCTTGAGACTGTCTCTAGCCATAAAGTCCTGAGGGTCTTCATTGCTGTTATCATAAAGCGGCTTCATTTTGCTTAATGCAGTCGCTTTAATTTTCTCTCCATGCTGAGAGAGAAAATTACTTATTTTGATTTCTTTGTCGAAAACAAGAGCCATTGTATCCTCCGCCCCGCTTTTTTTCGCAGGTAATCTTAAACGGAGGCAGACTTCTCCCCTTGCGGGGGCGTCTACCCCCGCAAGGGTTATCTTCATAAACTACGCTGCTAAAGCGAGCCTATGTCTGTTTTCTTTTAAAAAAGCGACCAGTTCATCATCTTCAGGAAAAACAAACCTGAATGCCTTCTCAATACCAAAAACCTGACACTCTTTGACTGTAAAAAGTGTCGAGAGGTCATTGATCCATCCGGGCAACAACGGTATATCTGTTATCCTGTCGAGCACAGTGAACGACTTCTGTACAGCCTCATCGTAAGAACCCATAATAATAGGGTACTTTGCAGCTGAACTGATAATCTCTGAACTGAAGATGATAGTGTGCGACAATGCCCTTGATAACTGCACTTGCCTACGGAAATAGCTTGCTCCATCATCTCTTTTCAACGGTATCTCATCGCATGTAATAACATTTTTTTCGATGAGAAAGCCTGCTGTAATGGCTTTTACAGACTCTTGCGAGCCGTAAAGAGAGATAAAATGGGTGTGCTCATCCATAATAAAGGCATCGCAAAAGCAGTTTGTGCCACCAAACTTAACGTTCTTATAATTTTTCATCCCTGCCTCCTAAGCAATTTTGACAAGTTCACCTGTTTCAAGATCAAAAGCATTGATAATGACTTGATATTGCTTAATGCTTCTTCTCTTGTCCCCTTCATCCGTTGTTTTTTGATATGAGTTTACCCTGCCCTTCAGAACAAGATTCTCAATCCGGTCATTCATGACACCGCTTGCAAGCAGCATAGCAAGATGACCTTCAGAAAGGTTAGATAAAGGGGTTATAGCGCCCCGAGAATGGGGATTGAACTGACTGTCAATTTTGTCAAGAAGGTTATACAAGCTTGATTTTTTAACGCTCACAAGAGCCTCTTCAGGATCTATGTGTAACGATTCAAAAATACTTACAGCCGCTTTTGCTTCAACAGTAAAGATTTCGTTTATCTCTTCTGTTGTAGGGATAAAGTTTTTTAAAGAACCGTAATCATCTCTGGCCCTTTTTATTATAGACTCAAGAAAACTCATATTTTTTCTGAGTCTATCAAAATGCTTATTATTTCCCTCTCCAGAGACTACCTTTCCGATAACAACTATCTGCTTATACAGAAAGTCTTCTTCAGGGAAAAGGAAAACCCTAGGTTCCTCGATCCTTTGAGAGAGGAGCTTGTACATCCACTGCAAGGAATATATGGGGATGATCAGAACCAACCACCCGTTTTTCCTCACCGCAGACAGATTCTTTTTTAAAAATCTTGTTTCAGTGCGTGTTACTCTCTCATCACTCTCCCTTATATCATAATCGTAAGGGGGATTGAGAAAAAGCAAATCGAAATTACCTTTGAGGTGAACCTCATTGACAGAGTCGCAATTCAACACAACATCAAGTTTTTTTGAAGCTGAGCTAAAGCGCTCATAGTCCAGTTCAACACCGTATGTGATGGTCGTTGAAGGAGCGAGCGCTGCCAGTGCGCTTCCGTCACCGCAGCATGGGTCATAAATTTTTGCAGTGGGTTCAAATCGAAAAGCCTTCAAGTGTTTTATTATGTTTAGGGGCGTAGGGTAGTGCCCCATTTTTAATTCTGACCGAAGTCTAGCCATTACAGATACCTCCTTTCCATAACCGGAGATATCGCCCCTGCCGGGGAAATATCCCCAGCAGGGTTATTTTAAAGTTTGTCTTTACATTGAATGATAGCCTTGTCTATCGCGCTCCAGTTAACGCCTATGTCTGCATCAAAGTTTTCAGTAATATACTTATCCACAATGCGGCATTTTCCATCAGAAGGCTCGTACCCCAGGACGTTTAAACGATCGGCAATATCCATTAGGGTGAAGGAGCTTTCAAGAGAAGAAGTGGAAACTTTGAGATTATTAATCTCTTCCTCAAGTTCTCTTACAACACCTCTTAGCCTCCGGATCTCTTTCATGCGTTCTTCAGCTATTTCTTCCCATGACATTGACATATTATTATCCTCCGTTTGATTCAGGAGGAACCATAAGCCCGCATGCGGGGCTTTTTGCTTCCCCGCAGATGGGTATGGTTATATAGTTGTTTCTATTTCATCAATTTCTAGTTTCTTAAATGAATCTCTGATCCTCATTATGTGATAGCAAACGAAATTTTCAATATCGATGCGAAGACCACTTCCTTTGTCACTACACTTTCCACAATTTTCCTTTGTACAAATGGCGCAACCTATTAGTTCGCTTTGACAATGAGGACATACTGCATGCGTACTGTTCATTTCAACTTCTGAACTACAATTAGAGCAGTATTCCCAAAATGGTGGAAGTTCTTGTTTTGCTTCAAGGTCTCCTTCACTAACTTCTAGGATTAACTTTACAATAAATTTAGGCATGAAATCTTCTCCCTGAAGGTAAATAACCCTGCTTTTTCAAAAAGTCATTAAACTGCTGAAGCTCTTTGGGAGTTAGATCGAATACTACTATTGTAAGATTTTCTAAATCTGTCTCGTATTCCGTGCCTATTTCATGGTCAAGAAATTTATTTACTGTCTTAAATTCATCGTAAGAGTTGCAGTTGTGTTCTATAGCGTCATACATAATATCTCCTTAGATAATCTATTCCACAGAAGACGCAACTACCTCCTGACGGAGAACTGAGCGTCCTCCATCGGAAGGGGTTATTTAGATTTCATCAATAAACATGATACGAAACATTCCCGTACTTATCGTACCCGACGTAAGCGAAGTCGTCCTCAATGGCCTTGGTGAGCATTTCCGCAAGAGAGGCTTTGTCTCTCTTGCTGCCGACCTCATACCCTTCTTTTTTCAGCTCCCGTCTGTAGAACAAGAGCTTAGAATATGATTCGCACTCAATCCATTTCGGCAGGAACCACACCTCACACCAAGTATCTGCATCGTGATGAGGCACATGAAGGTCAAAATAGCCTTCTTCATGAAATTCAACAGACCAGTGAAGGTCAGCATGGTGGATCAAACCACCAGATGCCTTTTCAAGAAGCTCTCTGACACTGCTGTCACGAAGATCGACTAATTTAAAGCCGCTTCTTCCGCGCCAGTCGGTATTACTGGCAAGAGATACAAACATCCCGTATCTCCAGCCAGGGAATCGCTGGTTGAGCTCATAAGCAATTGAGTCCTCTAAGTCATCAATAGCGAGTTCAAAGAGGTAAAAATCCTCATATAGAGAATCTCGCTCCACCTCTTCTCCTTCAGAAATGCGGTACTCAACTTCTGCGTCCACAATGGAGTTAACATCGTATGTATATTTTACTGTTTCCATCTTATCCTCCGCCCCGCTTTCTTTGGCGGGTAATTTTTAAGCGGAGGCAGACCTCTCCCCCTTGCAGGGGCGTCTACCCCCGCAAGGGTGTGTATTACATATAAGTTACAACAGCGTTGAGGGCACAAGCAAATGCCCAATATAGGCATTGCTTTATGTTACCCTCTATGCCACACATAATAGCCGAGAGAGCCATCAGAATGACCAAAAGAGTTGGGAAAATTAATGTTTTCATTTCTGCCTCTATCTAATCCTTCTTAAAAGCTCATCAATAAGTTCTTTGAGAGAGCTCTTAATAATCGTTCTATCAAACCATCGTTCCAGATTGACATTTTTTGTTCCGACATAGAGTCCGAACGTATAGATCCCTTCGCTTGCCAGACGTTTCTTATCCACTGGTTCATCACAGATATCCCCATCGGTGAAAAAGAAATTGTAATCGGCACGCTTTAACAATGGTTTAGTTAGATTGATTGTTCCGGCAATGTTCTCGGCGCTGCCGTTTGCAGGAATAGAAAGGATTTTTTCTTCAGAGACAGGAAACTTAACTGTTTCCGTTACCCCTTTTGTGCCCTGCACCTGAGTAAGGATCAATTGACCTTCGATCTTTCCAGAGTTTGCCAAGGCATTCAAAATGAGAGCAAATGCGCGTGCATTCGCAATAGGCGTACCTCCCATTGAACCAGAAGTATCAACAATCAGATTGATTGTTTTTTTGTCTGGTTTCTTGATAATTTTCTTACGGTAGAGTTTATCGGATGTTCCGTTTAATCCCCGCAGACTTAATCGTTTTTGTGACGATTCAGTTGACAGATAGCCTTTACGTTCCTGAAAAAGTTTTGCAATAAGTGGCACATACTTTTCATAACCGTCTGCTGCACCGCCCCTGTTTCTGTCACTCATGATTTTACCAACGGAGAATGACGTTAGAGCAATATCATCTCCTATGTCATCCGATTCAGGAGCCTCGAATATGTTTTGAGATTCCTGCTCCATCCTTTCTGCTTCTTTCGAAGAGAGGATATCTTCTGACTGTTGCTCGTCCGGCTGAAAATGGTCTCTGGAATCCGGAAACTCTTTACACCAGTCCAAGAGGACGGGTCTGAGTTCCTCGGATGTCTTACACGCTATTATGCGCGCGAAATAACCCGAAACATCTTCCTCCAGATCCAGTTCTACCAGTGTTCCTTTTCGGAGCTCTACTAACTTTCCCCTGTCTCCACCATAATATTTGAGGAGATAAAGAATGTTTTCTGGAGAAACATGCAGATCACCCTTTTGCAAACAACACTCCCACTCAAAATCCTTGTTGAAAATACGGCGAAACTTTTCTTCTATCCGTACGTCCTCAAAAAGATTGTAAAGCCGGAAGGGAACATCATTTGTCTTGCACCATTTATCTGTACCTTCGATATCCTTCTCTGTCCAAAGACTGTGAGATATTTCGTGATACAACATGGCTCTGACAAGCTGTTCCTGCTTTGCAAAAAGGGCTAACCGAGAAACATTGGCTCCAACGAATATTTTATGCTCCCCAGGAGCGGGCTTGAAAGCCCAGCTCCAGAAAGCTGTTTTGTGGCTGGGATGCACTCCCACACTATACTTCTCTAAGGCGAGCATGTCCTCGAAGAGGATCTCACGCCATATACTTTTGACAATATTAATCATCGAAGCGCCTCAGGATACAAAAGATGGGAATGTGTCTCCGATCGCCTTTTCAATAATGTGCATCTGTTCGGGTTCGGGATACCCTTCGGGAGTTCTCTCGACCCAAACAAGAGCCATATCAAACAGGTTTTCGACCAACTCTTCTTCGTTCATGGACAGTTCAAGAACTTCTTTCAGATGCCTAAGATTGAGCACCTTGGATATCTGTCCTTGTTTACGCAACCTCTGGAAAACATCGTAAAAGGACATCAGCCCCTTTACTAATTCCTTTTTGGTCTTTCCGGCAGCATTGATAAGGATTTTCTTGATTTCATCTCTGTTATTATCCTTACGGATAATCCTGAAACGATCTGCAAGAGCCTCATCAAGCTCGTCGACTTGGTAACCGACGCCGACATTAGTCGTGCCGACAGCCCACAGGTTTTCGCAACTCACTGTAAGAGTTTCCTCAACAGCCACGCCATTTTCGATCCCGACAATGTTACCAGTACGTAGAACGTACTGATTTTCGGAATTTGGCGTGAGAGCAGCAACAAGGATGTTCAGCTCTCTTGAAGGAATGCGAAGCATCTCATCAATAAAGAGAGCGGTTTTTGTTCCAGCGGTTGCTTTACGAAAAGCTGACGCCAGAGGACCATCTTTCCAAATTAAGTTATCCTGAAACTTTACGAGGTGTCCGAGGAGGTCAATGCTTTCGACCCCTTCATGACCACCGATGAATTCGCAAGCAATCCCTTGTGATTTGACATATTTGTCAATCTCATAGGTTTTACCGCTCCCCTTCTCGCCCTCAACAAGCACATGCTTACGGAAAGCATATTTCTTGATTTTAAGCAGGAAGGGTGATTCGGTATCGCTTTCCACATTCTTGGTGGCGATTAGACAAAAATACTGTTCCTTGAGACGGACTATATCCTCCATAAACAAACTCGCTATTGTCCTTAGCCTATCCGTACTCTTCCCAGGAAGAGTAGGATATTCAGAGTCATTCAGCCACTCTCCAGTGCGGATAAGCAGATTTTCAAAATCGGAGGCGGACCCTTTTGAGGGCCATTCAATCGCTTTGCTTTCGGCGTAGTGCTGAATTTGCTTTTTATTCAGCTTCAGCATTTCATGATCCGATATAAGCCAAAAAAGGCTTCCATCAAAAACAATTGCTGTGAAATACCAACAATTATTCCTAGCGAAGCGTCGCACATAAGCGAGACCAAATCCACCGTTTTCCAGGGGTAGGATCTCTGCTTCCCTGCAATCTGCTGGGCAATACCTATACCTGCGAGCAGACGCCATTCTGGACTTTGCCTCTTTCCATAATTCGAATAATTTTTCTTCAGTCAGCGGTGAATTCATGCCGCCTCCTTGCCGCTGATCGTGGCAATTTCCACTTTAAAGAGCTTTACAAACTCTTCTTTACGGTTTTCTTTATTTTTTGTTTTTGCCCAAAGAGTTTTGAGCATCACATCTGTTATTTTCATCATGTCCTCCGTCCTGTTTTTTTTTGCAGGAATTCTTAACGAAGGGCAGACTTCTCCCCGGAAGGGAGATAGTCTCCCTTCCGGGTTCTTTACGCTGTTTTTTTCAGCGTTTTCTGAGTTTTCAAAAAGGCTTTTCTCTCTTTCTCATCTCCAATAAACCCATAGAGCTTATTGGCCTCTTCTTCTTTTGAGAGGTATTGAGATACAGGAGATTTATGTTTCAGTGCCACTCCTTCAGGAGTTTTTCCTATTTCCCAGTAAGCAATTAAATCTTTCTGGGTCACGATGCCGAAACACTTTTTAAGCCCTTTCATTCCGCTTTCTGCGATTGGGCATTCATCACAGAAGCATTGTTTAATTTCAGTATGTGAGCCGCAGTCCTGAAAGACTTGCGTTCGAAAACTCACACACTCCACCTGGTATAAAGAGTTACCCACGTACCTGCCCTGTGTGATAAACTCTCTGATTTCAAGTTGTTCACACGCCTCATCAACAAGCTCTTTAATAAGAGCCTCTGAAGCACGCTTAGATTCGGCTACTTTAATAACCAAATCTAAATCCAGGGGTTTACCTCTTTTTTTGGCATTAATCAAATGCCTTATAGCCGTCTCTGTACGGCTATGACGAGTCATAAAACACCGCCTAGCCGCAAGCTGCATAACCACAACTGTGGCACTTGCGGCACCCCTCTTCTATTGCAAGGGATGCGCCGCATTCGGGGCAAGCGCCCTGTGCTCCATGTGTTACGGTTATTTTTTTGATTTCTTTGATTGGGCCGAAGTTTTCAGCCACTTTTTTCAGAAGCTGTTTTGCAACGTCCATTGAAGGGTAAACAAATGCCTTACCTGTCACGGTCATAACCATTATTCTACTCATTTTATTCCTCCTGTGCCACGAATGGCTTTTTTCTGTTCTTTTTTTTGGCTTGCCCACCAAAAACAGACAGGAGGAACAATTATCCCCCGACAGGGATAGGTTCCCCCTGCCGGGTGGGTCATGTATTAACGGCTGTTAACGGCCTGGATGAAATTCGTAAACATTTCTGTTATCAAATTCTTCCTTTTTACCCTCATTCCAATGGCTTACTGGGCTGTGATAGCCGACAACCCTGCTGTAAACATCGCAAGTTGTGCCTTTAACGCTTTCAAGCTCTTGTTCCAGTTCTGCAATACGATTTCTTATTTCTGCCTCACTCATCAAAAGCCTCCTTGAAGAAAAAAGGCAGAGTGTCTACACTCACATAGTGACCGTCGTCATGAATGACAGCAGTCATCTCTATACTGGCATCATCCACGTTAAGGATGACTTCGCCTATCTCGCTGGCATACACATACTCCGTATTAAATACGACATCAGAAACAGGAATAACTGTTTCAGCAGAGACTGCGTATTTATTCTTTGCAACAAAATCACGAACTGCTGCAATATGTGAGCATGCCTCATCAGAAAGGGTTAAAATAAACTCCGCTGCTTCGTCATGAGAACCGGAAAATTCTCCTATGATTTTTATCATGCCGCACCACCGACTTCGTTCTCTTTCGTTACAAGCTCTTTCCTGTTAAGCGATACGATTGCTTCCCAGATGATAGAAAAGCCTGCGATGAACTTGAGAAAATTCTCATAGTTACCTACGAAGACCCTCTCCCCTGCTCTTGCAAGCAGGTAGGTGGTGTGCAGCGCATGCGCCTGATGGCTGATTTTGAGTTTAACCCCGAGACGTTCAAGTGATTCGACCATCTCAGCAACATTGATGTCGTGAGGGGTTCTATTTTTCTTTGAGTCCATTATTGCTCCTTACCGGAAAACGGACTCATCCCCCGGAAAGGGGTGAAAGCCCCCTTCCGGGATATCTTAGTTATTTAATTTGCGATCTCATCGATCATGTTTTCTACCATTGCCGTCCAATCATCATCCGGATAGTTACTGTAATAGCCATCAAAACCAGCTATGACATGCTTGGCAACAGTCAAAAGAAACTCAGTTGAGTTTTCTTTTCCTAGTGCTTTAATTACTTTTTTAAGATCCCCCAGTTTGAGCTGAGTTTTCTCAAATAACTGTTTTTCAGTAGAGCAGATCTCTGTGTCAGCAACCTTATTGATGAAATATTGGACCATCAGTGACCAATCATCATCAGGGTTGGTTTTCTGATACTCAACCTGTCCTTCGAGGACAGCCCACGCATAAGCAAAAAGTGCCACTTTGTCATAGGGCTGCCTTAAGCTTCTTGCGATATTGGTCAGATCATTAAAGTTAACCCAGCCGTAAGTTTCTTCTTCTAACTTATCGTTGAGGAGTAATTCTCCCTTCACAACTTCCGTTTCGTTGGTGCCGAATTCAGCGGTGTCATTTTTCATGGTTCCGCATTCATGGCACTCGTCCTCATAATGCGAATGCACATAGACATCTGCGCATGAGCACCCCCAGAAACCTTCCACAAGAGATTCATCTCTTCTGGCTTCTATGAGAAGTGGAATAGGAAGTCCGGTTATTTTAGTCAGGCAATCTTTGCAAACCATAAATTCATTAAAGAATTCATCTTCACCGATACCTAATGTTAGCTCTCTGCCAGCGAGAAGTTCAGGATACTGTTCTCCGAAATTGGACGGTTTATCAAGCATCTGAAACGGAATCTCCACTGTTATTTTTGAGAACATATTTTCTCTATTAGCTCCTGTTATGTTTTTCCCGCAAATGTCACAGGAAAAAATGGTTGTTGTGTTAATAGCCATTTTAGCCTCCATAAATTATTCATGGGGACACTTATCTCCCTGTGGGAGAAGTGCCCCACAGGGTTATGTTTTTTTTTTAACTACGCTTGGGTATAAATAGACACAAGCTCTAAAGTGAGTTCATCAACCTGATAGCCATCACCTAGAAGTTCAAGGACAGCTTTTACGATTTCCCCATCATCAACAGGGAAACCTGCACGTTTAATGATCTCTTCTTTTTTCTGAACCCAGTATGAAATTGTTTGAGTTATTTCTTCACTCATTATGCTGCCGCCAGTAATTTTGCCTTTTCAGCAAAACCCCGCGAGAGTTTGCCGGCTTCATTTGCCAACGCATAAAGATACGTTGGTTTTTCCTCGAGCCGTTCAAGCCACTTTTCAGTGAGCTCAATATCCTCCTTGGCCGGAATTGTCTGAGTCAAAAAAGATGCTCCCAGAAGTGAGATTAATTTTCTGTCGAAATAATCTCGTTCGCTTGAGAGATCTTTTTCAATCAGTCTCCTGACCTCAACAGCGGGGAGATCGATCATGTTTTTGATTATTGGCGGAAATTCACCGGTATCGGCAAAAGATGTCTGCTCAACATTAAAGCAGACAAATCTCGTGATAGGTGTATCTTTTTTGAGAAAAATCGCAGTAGGGTCTTTCTCTTTGGCTTTCAGATCCGCTTCCTTACGAGAGTCGCAATATACTTTGAATTCTCCGCCATTCCCTTTGTACTTATAAGAAACGCTGAATTTAAAGCAATGTGTGCCGGTCTCCCCTTCATTAACGAAGCCATTAAGCGCCTCAGCCTGTTTGTAGGTCAACCATCGGTTATTTAAATAACGATCCTTAGCTGCCATAGCCAAGGATAATTGGTTATAACCTTGGTATACCCCGCCAGTAGAGGCGTTCTGGTGTCCTTTCAGGAATTGAGGTTCTCCCTTTGCCACCGAACTTATGAAATCATAAGCAATCTCTCTTATGATTTCATTGGTATTCTTTTTCGGTTCTTTTTCTTTTGTTGATTTCATCTTATCCTCCGTCCCGCTTTCTTTTGCGGGTAATTTTTTAAACGGAGGCAGACTTCTCCCCCTGCGGGAGCGTCCACCCCCGCAGGGTCTATTTAGTTGCAGCTTTCCGGCAGATGGTTCCCCGGCTTTACAACTAACGCCGCGCCGTAAAATGCGCGGAATCCTTTAACAACATCTTTCTTTTTCTCGGGTTCACACTGAATTACAACCAGAGGTTTACCCGTTGAGTCGCAGAGTGTATATGTTTGCATCATATCACCTGCACATAAGAGTACGAGTCCCCTATATCCTTGAAGTCATCAAGGGAGATGTCTATATTTTCTCTCTTGATATAATTTGCCAGCGCAGAGATATTAAGCTTCTTTACACCTTTTTTCTTCACATACTTCAAAGTGTGTTCACCGGCAATGCCGGTTCTGGCGTTTGCAGACTGCATGAATTCCTGAAGCTCTGTCTTTACGCGCTTGGCCTTTTGTTCTGCGTCCTTAAATTTTGCCAGCAGAATAACCTTCTCTGTCAAAGACCGAGGGAGTTCTATGACCTCTCCTTTCTGTAGAGCAGGGCAGCCTTCTTTATGAGGGCATGAAGAGCAATAAAACTCTTCTTCGCCTTCGGGCTCTTCGTTATTCTGAATAGCGAGCGCAAGTTTGTCTGCCCGCTTAGCTGACACAAAGTAACGAGCTTCTTCGAACTCGAATTTAAATGTTTTCACGTAACCGCTATTTAAATTGATAGCAATTACATATCCCCTGACTGTTTTATCAGGGTATTTTTCTTTTACTTTCCCCATCTGGTACTGAATCTGATTGACCCAGCTTTCATAGGGTTCGGTTACGTCTGTACTCGTTGTTTTCGTTTCAAGAACAACAAGTTCATCTTTTCCGAACACCAGAAAGTCGAGGTGTGCCTTGACAGGAAAACCTGTCTCGGTTGTTGACTCTATCTCGCACTGACTTTCGTACTTTAATGAGATGAGAGTTGATTCGACGATCCTCTCAGCCATATGGCCTCGAGAAAACTGGATCAACTTCTTAACGGGGTACTCAACATCGGAAAACTTATCGAGATAAGCTTTCCTTAAACACCCTGCGATGTCAGAAGCGCCAATATATGTGCGCCTGTCGCCGAGTGTTTCGAATGTCTGCTGCTTTGCTACTTCTGAGAGTTTTTCAGAGAAATACTCCATGAAATCTTTTTTTTCTTTAACTACCATTTTGTCCTCCGCCCCGCTTTCTTTCGCGGGTAATTTTTAAGCGGAGGCAGACCTCTCCCCCTTGCAGGGGCGTCTACCCCCGCAAGGGTGGTTTTATTTAGCCAAGTATAAGTTCCACACGTGGGAAGCCTATTTCCTTGGCCAATTTCAGCGTTTCATCCACTTTTGAGCGGATGTCATCATCAAGAAGCTGTTCATCAGTCTCCTCAAGAAAAGAAACATTAACAACAACACATTGTATGAAGCCATCGTAGCTTACTGTTTCTCCGATCATCTTCTCATCAAGCTCTTCCAGTTCCTCTTCTGTCCAGCCATATGACTGAAAAGCAGAGAAGAACCTCACATTGTCGTGTTTAAGTGATGAAACCCTTTTTTCAAGGTTTTCTGCAAGAACAGATGTCTCATAGTGAGATAAGATGCCGTTTGACTGCTCTTCCACGCGTTTGTAGAAGTCAGAGAACGCACGCTTCATATCCGTAAGGTAGTGACCATGCTCAAAGCAGACTCCCTGTGGAGTCTGAGCAGTCTCAAAGACATTCCATGATATGTATGTCGAATCGGATATTCTACGGCAAAGCACGATTATTACTCCAGACTCTAAGTCATGATGAAATGCTAAGAGTTCAACTCCCTTTGCTTTACACAAAGATAAAATTTCTTCAATTTTTTTCATGTTTCCTCCTGAATAATGGAGGATAGACTTCCCCTAACGGAGGAGCTATCCCCCGTGGGGTGAAATTATAAGTGTTTCAGCAGTCTGTAGTCTTTTCCCTTTTCAGAGATAAAAGACTCTGCAAGATTTTCAAGTGCCACTCCAAAAAGAAGGGGCATGTTTTTTATTTGCTTTTCCCCCATGGCGTCGATCAAACGTTCAAGCTCGCCGACGAATTTAGGGAAAATGCTCCTTTTGGGGTCACGAGCCGTCCTCAGAACTTCCTCTTTAAAAGAAAGCTTCCTTTCTGACACATCGTATGATTTTTCGATTGATTCTTTGTCCATGAAATCCTCCAATTAATAGCGGAGGACGGACTGCTCCTGTGCGAGGGAACAGTGTCCCCCGCAGGGTGAGATAGTTGAACTTACTTTAAGACTAAAGCAAGTTATTTATGATTTTCAATCTTACGCTCAATAATGACTCCAAAAACAAATGCAATCATAATTAAGCCTACAGTAACAACAAGAGGTATCATGCTATTCTCCATCGTCCTTTTCTCCTTTTAACTTAGTCTTTTTGGATTTTTTTTCAAGTAAAAGATAACCGATTACCATAAGGTACAGCATCAAACTTATAGGCATTACTACCATCCAAAAAACTTGAAAATCAGGCTTGAAAAGGCGTGCAACAAGATAACCTGTCACTAGCAAGTTGGCAAGATCCAACAATTTATCTGCGATTAGTCTCATAACCGCCTCATTAAGAGTTGATTAAGCGGAGGCGGACTTATCCCCCTTGTGGGAGTTGTCCACCCCCACAAGGGTTGTTATGCTATCTTCTTCAGATAGTCTTTTTTGTCTGCCCGGTACTTAAATCCCAGTCCGAGAAGAATACTTTTGCTTGGCCACGTCTTTCCTGAGACGCGCATATAGCCGTCCCTTTCTTCAACGTCTATGCCTTCCAGAGACCCCAAGGTCTTTCTTAACGCTTCTGGAGTAATATCGCTGGTGGGTGTAGCCGGTTCTTGTCCACTCGGAGTAGACTTCTCAGTCTCTCTAGTATCGAAGACAACAGGATCTTCCATATCTTCTAGATCCTGCGTGAAGACAGCACTGGCACCTGTTGCATTCAATACAGCTGCAACCAGGGCCCTTTTGTTGCTCATTTTAAGCAACGTATTGTCAAGCTCGAAACAACTTTCGTTACTGACAACTCTTTTATGCCATCTTTTTACCTTTTTGTTGTTTTCCCATACTTCAAGAAACTTTCCGGTTCCTTCAGCTTTCATCCGAAGCAAATCTTTTTCAGATGGCTTATCATCCTTAATCCATTTATACCGGTATTTCTTTTCAAAGTTGTTGCAAGAGCCCATGCCCGTTGCAACCTTTTTTTCATCTCCCATATAAACAAGAGAGCATCTTGTCACATAAGAAATGAAATTATTTTCAATGTCTTTCTTGACATCGACCAGCTCGTATAAAGGGCAAAGCCTGAACAATACGAGCAAATATTCTGCACCCGCCTTGAATAAGCAAGGCTTGGAACCGGCAATGCTTCCATAATGGACACCGTCTTCCATTATAGTTTTGAGTTTTTTTACGATGTCAATTCTTGCTTTGACATCGTTAACTGACATAGATTTTACGTCAGCAATCTGAATTACATCGGCCATAAACGCCTCCTTAATTTCGCCCCACCGGGAAGGTTTGCTTACCCGACACGAGGGTACTCTCCAAAAAGAGGCAGTTATCCCCTACGGGGAAGACTGAGCAACCCCGCAGCGGGATAACATATTTGCCCCGCTTTCTTTAGCGGGTAGACTTATTGACAAATCCAGTAAAAATGTTAGATTAATTGTAGCGGGCGTGCTGTCACACGCCCTGTCGTTCTAGCTTAGTATGCGTTACCGCAAAACACTAAGACCAGAACAACTGCTACAATAATCTTGAACATCAAGTGGCATCACCTCCTTATTGGACAGATGAAATGTGCCAACTTACTGAATCTGGAAAAAGCCGTGATTAAATATCACGGCTTTTTTCTTGGGTTCTTTTAAAACGGGATATCGGCATCATTAAATGATGAGTCGCCGTTTTCAGCATCAAAACCTTTTTCGTTATTGATACCGCCTATAAACTTAACTTTCTCTGCAACGATAAAAACACGTTGCCTTTTCTGACCCTCGATCTCGAAGCGGTCCTGTTTGAGCCGACCTTCTATGATGGCCGGAGAACCCTTGGACAGAAACTCTCCGCATATTTCAGCAGAGCGGCCAAATGTTTTAACTTCAAAGAAAGAAACAACATCTTTGTTCCCTCTTTTTTCATTTACCGCCATACCAAAAGATGCAACGGCAAATTCTTTACTTTCGTTCTCGACTGTTTTTACTTCAGGGTTTCTTGTGAGATACCCTGAAAGGATTACCTTATTTATTTCCATGTCTGTCTCCTTATATACTCGTATTCGGATTCTCACCGACCCATTACAGCCCGATATGGGATAGCTTTCAAAAGCTCTTTGAGATTATTTTGATTTCTTTCTTGGGTGCGGACTCACCCTGACAAAAAAAGAACAGGAGACAGGCTACCCCTCACGGGAGCTGCCCCCCGTTGGGGAAAAACGGCCTACTTGATAAAGGTTGAGGCCGCGTAGAAAAGTCCCATAAGGGGGACTATGACAGGAGCGGCATACACCGCTGTTTTGATGACAAAGCCCATGACTGCCTCCGGATAAAACCGGGGACAGAACCCCAGCGAGGGGAACTGCCCCCGACTGGGTGGGTTATTTTTGAAAAAAAAAATCTGCCAAGCTTTATGCTTGCAGATCGCCCGTTTTTCCAACTGACGGGATACAGCGCGAATCGCTTCGCTTATCGTAGAGCCGTAGATTAAGAACTACGGCTCTTTTCGTTCCTTTCAATTCTGTCGAGACCGTAAGAGGCAAGGAGTGCCAAGATGGTAATCGCCACCCCGAATATGCCTATAAATGCAAAACCTGCGGACATCATTCTCCTCCTTCCTTGTTTTCAGTTGATTTCTCAACTTTCTTCTCTTTTTTCAAGATAATAACCCTGACGAGAATTGTCAAGAGGAAGAGAGTGAAGGTTATCCCCACTTTAAAGAACGTAAATTCGCCGTCTAGCAATATTGCTATTGCTCCGGCAAAAGTAAGGTTCTCAAGAGTTTTGCGTACAGTCTCAAGAAACGCAATTAATATGTGTTTCATGACCGCCTCCTATGAGATGTTAAGCGGAGGCAGTTCTCCCCTTGCGGGGAAATCGCCCCGCAAGGGTACATAGCGATACTTTATCGCTATCGGTTACTAAGAGAGTTTATATACTCCCTTATAGCCAAAACCGGCAGTAAGACTATAAATAGTCCCTTAGCTACTGTCGGCATGCTTTTGAAAGTCTCCGATTTCTTTACGGAGAAGATTGTCAGTACGACTGCCGTTAAGAGATACATAACGACAGCAATAATAAGATATTTCATCAGTTTTTCCATGCAGTCACAAGTTCGTGACCGCCCAAGTTGTTGAGCTTCTCAACAACCACTGTTACCCCATAAACAGGGTGAGTGTAGCGTATTGTCTGACCAATACGGCACTTTTCCAGTGCCTTCTTGACTGTTTTCTTGAGAAGCGGATAATCCGCTTTCTCAAATCTCTGAGCAAGACGCTCACAGAAGTGAGTCGTCTCTTTGCCCATAACAAGACCTTTACTCATTGCGTCCTCTCCTTCAGGTGAAGACACAATGCTCCCCGGGAGGGGAACAACGCATCCCCACCCGGGTGTGTACTGCGAAACTGCTTTATGCAGCTTCTTTTAGTTCAACTTTTTTCGGCTCTTCTTCCGCTTCGAGAAAAATCCCGAAACGCAGCAATACTTCAATTGCCGCCTCCCGCTCAACATCGACAAGGCTTCTGTTGCCTTTTTCGACCGAAGCTGTAGCGAGAGGTTTGCCGCCTTTACTGATCGTTGCCGTAATCACATCGCTGCCAAATTCGTCCTTCCTGTCTTTCGACGAGAAAGAGATATCCCAGCCAGTGTCAGGCGAATATCTTTTACGGAAAGCTTGAAGCAGCTTTACGTAAAGAACACGATCATCTTCTTTGGTGTCGTTTTTTACACCAGCAAGTTTTTTGAGAAATTCAAACATTTCTGCCTCCTATTTCTTTCCCAGAAGGCAGACCACCCTCCATGAGGATAAATCTACCCTCATGGGTGTGTTTTTCTTATCTCTTTCAGTTCTAAAAGAACCCCCTGTCTCACGAAGTTCACCTGCGCTAACAAGTTCTTGTGAGACTTTGGTATTATCATCAAGTTCACCCTTTCGAGTTCCTGATGCAACACCTGACAAATACCCAAAAGTGGATACATGCCAAAAACCTTTATATGCAAATATCCTGCAAAATATTTAATCAAACATTAATAATGACTGATGCTTATCTTTGACTTCAACTCATAGATTTGATTGTTTGTGCAAGAAACTTGCATAGAAAGGGAGAAGAGATGTTTTAGGACGCTATTATACATAGCCTTTATTCTCGAGGGAAGGATACCCCCATCATATATTTTTATACACTGCCTAAAGAAACAGTGGGTGTAATACTAGACCGCGTTTAAGCGTTCTTTGTTCTTTGTTTTAAAACTATTTAAACTTATCTGACCCGCTTTTTTTAAAAAAAAGGGGGGATGGTCATTTATTTGAATGCGCTTTGACTACCAAGGTTCACATAATAAAGTGTAGCCTCCACAGCATTACAGCTTACTGCATCTTATCTAGCTAAGTCTACCTTCGCTCAAGCCTCCACTTCTCGCAACAAGGAGAAATAAGCACTCTGCCGACCGTGACCATTAAACGGCGAGACTGTTAAACCGCTACATGATGAGATATATTCAATTGTGAAACATCGCATATGCTCTTAGACATATTCTATGGAGACAATACCACTGCTCTTGTTTTTACGCAAGTGTTTTTTCAGATAAAAATCAATACTGATAATAATATACGGTCATTTTAACCGATTGTTTTTAAATAGGTTGATTAAAGGGTGAACGCCATAACCTTATAGCATATATACTATTTATTGAATTAGGTTCTTATCTATTTGGTTAAGGCGTAGTATTGAGGAGTAAGCTTAATAATTGGTCCCTTGCATCTAATCTTTTATTGTATTGAAAACACCAGTCTGCGAAAAACACACGCTGAGCGGCTGTGAAAGAATGGATCTTGCCAAGCAAAGACTCAATATCTAAATGAGTTTCATTCTCCAGCCTGAGATATAACTCCAGACTTTTTTTAAAATACTCAAAATCGACAAATGAATACACATCGTATTCTCTGAGCTCAAGAGAATTTGCGCAAAGCAGTAATTCCTCGCGTGTAAGCTTATTTGATATTTCTTTAATTGTGGCGTGCGAGAGTTCTATCCAGCCGAGAACTGCTGCTTGTATTCCATGTGAATATGCGGGGTACATACGTTTATATTCGTTAAGCACTGAAAGCGGGATAAAAGTCTGCACCGGTGCTTTATCTTTTTGTTTTGCCATTTATGTTTCATCCTCTTATCGTATCGTTTTGTAGTGCGAAAGATAAACAAAATCAAGCGGTTTAATCACTCGGATAGATGTACAAAGAGTAACTGGTCATACTCAAAGATTGTGATTTTATTATCGTCCAGCATATGTGACAAGTGCTCATTATATATTGCTCTGTCTTTAAGCTTGTAGCGTTTGTGCCCAAATTTAATGTGGCCATGTTCTCTTAACTGAAAGAGCTCCGAATACTGATTGTGGTTAATCTCAAAACCTCGCTTTACAAACGGTATTTGAGAGAAAATTGTACACCCTACAACGATAAGCAAGACAATATGATCGCTGATTTTCATAATATTCCTCCTATTCTTTATCGTCAATATAATAGGCTACGACCCTTAGTCAATTAAAAATACAATATAAAAAAACATTGAAATAACTATTGAAATAATTCTTGTGATTAATATCTTTATTTGTAGAGTTATTGCGAGGGAAAGATGCCGATTATCACCGCTGTTGTCGAAAGTGTCATTTTCAATAAAGATAATTTTTTTATACTGAAAACGGATGCAGGCAATATCAAATGTAGCATTTTTGACTACTGTTCAGACAATCATGACTTGTCAGGGTTACAGTGTTCTTTTACTGGCGAGTGGGAGTCTTCAAAATATGGAAGAATTTTTATTGCGGAATCGGCTAAAATACAAACCTCAGAAATAATCTATTTCCTTACTAAAACTGTAAAAAACATTGGTGAAAAGCTCGCAAATGAACTTGTTGAACGCTACGGTGATGCAGAGCTCGAAAAAATACTGGATGAAGAGCCGGACAGATTACTTGAGGTTAAAGGGATAAAAGAAAAGAAGCTCTTAAAAATAGTTGAATCTTGGGAAAGGCATAAACATTTGAGAGAGTTATCAAAATTCACTAGCAAATATGGTATATCGCCCGCTCTTACAACAAAGATACATAATCGTTTCGGTAACGATGCAGTATCAACTATATCCGAAAACCCATATAGGATAGCAGATGTATCCGGAATAGGTTTCCCCACAGCAGATAATATTGCTCTGAAAATGGGCATAGATAGATACTCAATAGAGAGAATAAGCGCTTGCTGTGATTACGTTCTCTCTGAAGAAGCTGTGGTTAATGGGCATACTTTCATTAATCTGGACCATTGCATAAGATTAATGCAGGATCTGCTGAAAATCGAAATAGGTCGCAGTGTGATGCAGGAACTGCGACATTACAATAATAAATTACATTTTTCTTCTATTGGAGCAACTCCAATAATTGGCACCAAGAAGCACCATGATTATGAAAATCACATTTACAGTTACATCGAAAAAAACGCTGCTATTGATTTAAATTATTTCGACAAAGAGGATGTCAGAAGATTTATTACAGAACATGAAAAAGAATCAGGGATTGAATTTTCCAACAAACAGAAATATGCAATCTTTTATGCGTGTACCAAGAAAATATTTAGCATGACCGGCTATGCAGGAACAGGAAAAAGCTCTGTATCTAAAGTCTTTATGTCAATACTTAATAAGTTATACCCTGAACAAATAGTTGGCTGCGCTTTATCTGGTATTGCGGCCAGACGTTTATCAGAAGTTTCCGGGTATCCTGCCTATACAATACACTCTCTTTTAAAGTTCTCTGGACAAGGCTTTGAATACAATAAAGATAATAGACTCCCGTACAAAGTCGTCGTCCTTGATGAAGCAGGAATGGTTAATATAGAGGTCTTCCATGCACTTATCAGCGCACTCGCCGACGATGCTATATTTATTATAATTGGCGATGATGCTCAGTTGCCTCCAATCGGAGCAGGGAACGTTTTTGCAGATATTATCAACAATAATTTAACAACAACCATTAAGCTGGATAAGGTCTTCAGGCAAAATGATGAAAGTGTAATCAATGTATTTGCTCAGGAAGTCAGGAAAGGCAAAATCCCCGAAAACTGTAATCACAATTTTAAAGATTGGGAGTACGTCGACTGCACAGATAAGAACTATTGGTCAAAACGAAATAGCGCATCATCCGATGCCGAAAAACAGCAAATCAGAGATGATGTAAATCGCAATATATTTGAACATATTGCGGAAATAGTTAAAAACTTATCAAACAATATAGACAATATACTGACTGACTTCCAGATACTCACTCCGATGCATAAAAGCATACTTGGCACAAAATCTTTAAATGAACTCTGCCAGGAGATCTTAAACAATCCTGAACAGAAAAGTGCAAATGAAAAAATGGTCACAAGAAAGGGGGATGTGTACTGCGTCGGCGACAAAGTCGTCCACACCTCAAACAAAGATATGAAAACGTTGTCTGGGAGCAGTATTTCAGCGGAAGATACAAAAATTTACAACGGAACACTCGGTGTTATTACCAACATAAATCATGATGATGAAACTGTATATGTTGAAATGAACACAGGAGTTGTTGTGGTCTATGACTTTATACATATTGGCGACATACTTGAGCTAGCATACACATTAACAGTCCACAAAGCACAAGGCAGCGAGTTCAAAACAGTTATTATACCCTTAACGGCATCACACTATACAATGCTTGATAATCGCTGGTTCTACACAGCTATCACAAGAGCTAAAAGCAAGCTCATTATGGTCGCTGAAGATTATGCGATGAGGCGTTCATGCACAAATATTACAAAAAAAGAGCGTCACACATGGCTTAGGCTTGTCACTATGCGAAAAGTTGCATAGTATTAGTGATAACTAACTACAACAGGAGGTCTCTTATGAGAAGAAAGTGGTCAACAATTATTATGGCATTTGTGTTACTTTCCACAGTTGTGGCGTGCGGCGGTGGAGGCTCCAGTAGCGGAGACTCCTCTACTCCGCCCTCATCTTCCTATGCTGGTTATTATGCGGGCTATTATGATGACGGCGAAATCTGGATGTTTACTGTTGATAGCGATTATGACGTCGCAGGTACAGCAACAAGCAATAGCGATACGTACACGCTGTCAGGCTCGGTCGATGAAAACGGCGAAGCAACAGTTGTTGCTTCAGATGAATTATCTGTCCAGAGGCTTGTTTTCAATATCATAATATCACAGGGCGCGGCAACGGGTACATGGCAAGAGTATGGCGTATCGGGTTCAGAAGCTGCCTTAACCATCAGCAATGTTGTACAAAACTTTACGTCCTCAAATAACAACCCTTTAATAATTGCCAGTTCAGCTCCTGTAGCAGAAGTCAATGAAGTATATTCTTACAGGCCTTATGCGTTGGATCTCGATGGAGACGTATTAACATGGAGTGCTTCAGGTATGCCAGCATGGTTATCCATTGACAGTACCACTGGCAGTATTTCTGGAACACCGACCGCGACAGGGACATTCAACATAACAATAACAGTAAGTGATAACCGCGGTGGCAGCAACAGCCAATCTTTTTCAATAATCGTGACAGACTCATCAGCAAATGAATTCACGAGATTGATAACAGGTATTGTGGTGCAGTCATCTACAGGAAGAATGTGGCAGGATGACCAGATGGCAACAAGAATGACATGGAGCGATGGAAACGCATATTGTGCATCACTGACACTCGGAGGTTATTTGAACTGGAGACTCCCAACTAAAGCAGAACTCGAATCAATTATTCAGTATGTTTCTCCAAATCGGTATCTGCACCCTGAATTTGTATATACACCCGTAAGTTTTTTTGGTGAGTACTGGACAGGTGAAGGCTCTCCGATGCCTTATTATGTCAATTTCCTTACAGGCGTAACAGGCTACACTTTCGAAAACGCTGAACTATACGTTCGTTGTATCCATTAATATAACCAACAAAAAAAGGGGGCGCAAACCCCCTTTTTTCTTTGCCTGATTAAACTCCCAAAGGATCTCCTACAGAGACCGGCTCTGCTGCTTTCTTGGCACTCTTTTTCTCGGGAACAACCTCGTCCGATACCTTCTCAGGGTCTTTCGTTTTCTTGAGTTCGTTTGAATTTTCAGAGGAGGACGCCTCCGATTTTTTATCCGCCGTTTTCTTTACTGACATGTTCTTGATTTCCGACTGGAGTTTCTTCGTCAGCTCATCCATATCATTTGCGAGCTTTATATACCCCGCGCTTGCTTTGTCAAAAAGTACATTTACGGCCGTGTCCTTGTCGCCCTCAGCAACCCTGTTTGATGTAGCCCAGCGCATCCGGGTAATCGCCTGTGCCGTTCCTTCTGCCGCCTGGCTCTGGAGTGCAATGGCTTTGATTGCCGGTATTTCTGTTGTTATAATAACAGCTCCACCCTGCTGAGCAAGAAACGCTTTCATGCATCTTGCGAAATTGCGATCAATGTCTCTTGTGAAAAAGTCAAAGACCTTGTCGGCAACTTCTTTTGGCAGCCCTGTCCCCGTCATAAACTCTTTACGAAAATCCAGTGTCCTGATATTTACGTAATTGCCTCCTGAACCTCTCTTTTCCCTTTTCTTGTTTTTACTCATTTGAACCTCCTATAAGTCCATGTCGCCAAATAAGCGATTGATTTTTTCTGCTGGAATATCCGTTGCCGTTGAAGCTGGAATGGGCTGTTGCTGTTCCGGTTGCTCCGGAGTATTATCTTTACTGTTTTTCGTGATATTTTCAGCTTTAAGACCCTGAAGAAGAAGATAGCGTATTACTTGCCCGCGGCGGCGGCGCGGTACACTCTTTAACAAAGCAATCAGCTCTTTGTCGTCTGCATGTTTGAGTGCAAAAGTAAAAGTCAGCTTTACTTCTTTTCGTTCTTTCTCAACCCATTTTTTCCAAACTGGCTGTTTCATCTTGACCTTCTTTAAGCCTATTTCTTGTTCTCACCGTACAAATGAAAACCAAGAGCATTTGCAAGAGACGGGTTTTCGGGTATTGAGAAATTGGATTGTTTCGGCAATGTGCTTCTGACAATCTCTGCTCCGCCGCCGATAAAGATGATCTTATTCGCATCGTTTAAAACGTCTTGCCACTGCTCCTGCAATTTGTTCATCATTTCTGTTGAGTAGTAGTAAATATGACTGGCGATAGGTTCGCGCAGGTCGATTTCGCTGCCTTTAAACGTTATCTTGCCGCTTCTGACAACCTTTTCGATGCGGTTCACGTCGTATGTTATGTTGTAGTCTGTCGTCAGCAGCTTCCCTACGTCTTTGTAAAGGTGTTCGACGCCGTAGTTCAGCGATGTAGATTTACTGAGGCTGAATTCTGCGTCCACGAACACCACGAGATCGAGAGTGTAGAACCCGATATCAACTATCGCAGTAATACCGCCGTCTTCATCGCCGATATGCTCCATTATTGCGCCGGCCCCTTGAGGCAACGTGTACACGTCGGTGAAAGGGAAGTGATAACTTTCATTGTTGATTAAGCATTTGATGTCTTTTGCGGCTTCTTTGATGGCCAGCCTGCGCTGATTATTAAATTGAGAAAACGGGAGCCCTAAAACTAGGCGATGCTCATTACCTTCTTTGAAAAAATCCCTGAAACTGTACAGTGAGTATGCGAGAAGAGCTTTCCACTCTTTGCTGCCATGAAACGCATCTCCGATCAACGAGCGCGGCGAACCTTCCGATACTGCTTTTTCACCCACATAATACTTGGCTCCGTCAACTTCAACAAAATCAGTTTTCTTGAGCACTTCGAGCCCGCTGCTTTGTTTGAATGTTACAAGATGAGACGGGAATATAGCTGTCTTGCTGCTTGTAACAACTTTCGTGCGACCGTACCCGATATCAACTGCAATTGTATTCATATCTGCCTCCTATGATGTTTCATCATAGGAGATATTCGGGAACAAAAACGTGTCTTTTTATTTAAATGAGTATTTTTGAGAGACTACTTTAAACGTATAACGATACCAGTGTTTATTATGGTTATTTTATCGCGGTGAAATGGATTATATGCCTATGTCTATGGACTATTTAAGGCATAGGATTTTATTTTTCATATGCCATCCCTGAAAAAAATCTGCTCCGATGCTCTGCATCATTGACAACTGTTCTTCTGTTTCGACTTTTTCGGCGAAGACAACTTTGACTGATTTTCTTAGCTCTGTGACAAGAGATGTAAGAAATGCTGCTGAACAGTTTTCGAGGAGCTCTTTTTCTATTTTCACACCGTATGGTTTGATGCGATGTATAGCATCCATGTTAGAGTGGCCTGTACCAAAATCATCGAATATTAATCGATCTGCAAAAGGGCGGAATGCTTCAAAATCATCAAAGCTTCCGCGTTCAGTGATCTCTATAAAGAGATTTCGTGGCAACTTCATCAAATCTTGTTTATGCAAACAGATCGTTGAAGGTGAAAAATTAACTGTCCAGAAAAAATCAGAGGAATATATATACGGCAATGAGGCTCTGTGCTTTGTCATTAACTCTTTAAATAAAAAGAATTCAAGAGCGTTGTTTTCCGCTGAGAACAGATATTGATTCGGTATAGATGTATCAGCAAGCACTTCACAGCCGACAACGATATAGGCCTGTTTTTGTCTGTCATACGCATATATTTCTTCAGCTTTAAACATCATTCTCCTCCTTCATAGAAAACATAACCGTGAGCATAGGACGCTCCAAGAGAACGAATACGATCAAGCTCATGATGATTCTCTATGCGTTTAACTATCGCTATTTCTGCGATATTATTTGCTGTTTCAAGATAACGCTTCATGTCATCGTCGGATGTGCCAAGAATCTCTCGATCTATTTTGATGCCATACGGCTTGATCCGCCGCAGTATATCGATGTTCGAATGGCCGAGAGCCATGCCATCAATGAAAATGCGTTCATTGATTTTTTGCAAAGCCTCAATATAATCGACATTTGAAATAAAACAGTTTGAATTCAGATCAAAGAAAAAGTTCGTCGGCACCTTCGAAAGATACTCAGGGGATCTTACGAGTAGCGCCAGAGATACTTTCAAAAGATAGATATGCTCTGAGCTATACGAATTACAGACAGTTTCAAGAGCCTTCTGTAAAATATACTCATCCAGATCTGGGTTTATTGAGCAATATTCGCTGAAAAGAAGATGATTAGGTATCCCTGCACGCAGAAGAACATCAAAACCGATGGTATCATACGTGTTTATATTTTTTATAGCTTCGAGTTGAAATCTAAGTTCTTTCATATTCCCCCTCCTCTTCATCTTCAGATAAATACTTGATAGCCTCCCTCTTATTAATCCCCTTCAGTAGATTGCGTATGGTTTCTCGTTGCTGTATCTGTTCGTCGATATGCGCATTCTCTTCTTGGTGAATAATGAAGCTGATAGCATCCCGTAAACTACAATTTTGCTGTGAGCGAATCTGCTTGATAAGCTTTTTGTCTGTAGCATTAGTGGTATATAGATAATAGGTGTAACGATCGACAATGTGTCGTGCGATAACAATACCTGAAGAGCCGTAGACCATAACCTCACTATATTTACCTTTTACAGTATGAACGCTGAGGAGTTGGTCGAAGAAATAGTCGTGGATTGCGAGCTTCTTTTCCTGCTTAGCCTGCTCTACCGCTTCAGGTCTCTGTCCAAGCATCAGTTTCCACTCGCAGTTTTGCCATATCGCTTGAGTTACAGGCGATGAGAAGAAGTCTAGGATTGACTGAGTCACTACAACAGCGCTTGCATTATGCTTCCTGAATCGGCGGAAACCTTTCTCAATAAACGCTGCCGACAACTGCTGACGCATGAGATCCCACGCCTCTTCGAGAATAACCATTTTCGGTCTTTCAAAATCAAGGAAGATGTCTTGTGAAATACGGTAGATCATCATCATGAGAAACATACCTTTGAGATCTTCCATTTGCTCCAAAGTATCCATCTCCAGTACAACAAAGTCTTTCTCGTAGCTAAATGTGTCTTTACCGTTGACGTAGCGGCCATAGCGCCCGCCTCTGCTATAGGGATGCAGAGTAATTGCAATTTTCTTTGCGCGCTCATTCTCGAGATTAAAAAGCTCGTTAATGACTTCATGCCAGCACGTATCGTTCTGATGCTTCTTAAAAGCCACATAAATCGCCTGTTCAATCAGCGAGGCTGCGAGTTTTGCATCTTCCGTTTGCTGCTCGTGAGAATTACTCGAATAGAGATTAATCCCGAGCATCTGCCCAACAAGCGGAATCAACAATTCGTACTCCGAAGGATGCAGATTGCCGTCAATATCAATTTTTGCCGATGAAAACGGGTTGATAACTATATTCTTGGCATCCGGGTCAAACTCAATGAATTCTCCCCCGATTTCTTCGCACAGTTTTTCATAACTGCGACCCACATCGACAAGGAAGACTTTGCCGCCTTCTGCCAGACAAGCTATTACCATCTCGTTTGTCAGGAAAGACTTGCCTTTCCCTGATTCAGCAACAACACAAACGTTATAATTGCCGTCGGACTCGAATGGATCAAAGTTTATCAACTGCCCGCGCCGAGACACAAACTTCATGAATGGCCTACCTTTACCTTTCCAGTCTGATGTGACAGGAGCGAGGTTGGCTGCGTTAGATGAAAAAAGCGGCTCTGTACGCCGCAGATGCTTTTCAAAATATTTATTATAATTCAGTGGCAACATTGAAAGAAAAGTCGGGAAAGACGCATCATCCAGCTCACGAACTATATTAAAACTCTTTGTCTGCCACATGTTGCGGATCTGGGTGCCAAGGTAATCAACATGTGATTGGTTATCGCCGCGTACCCAGAGACTGAGCTGCAAAGGGGTTTGCATTTTACCTTTGTCGTACAGTTCCATTGCAATCTGATGCTGCTGATAAGATTTATGCAGTGCAGGGATGTACTTCCCTGCGGGGTTGCCGTCGAACTGATATGTCGTAAATGCAGCTTTAGCAGTACATTTATCCTTCATTTTCAGTCTGTCTGGCAAACGCATGTTCAGCGTGACACAGAACGGCACGGGAATCTGCTTCATATTCTCTTTGAAAGAACCTAACAATTCTCCGAATTGGAACAATGCAATTTCGCGCGGGTAGTCTCTGATGGAAAACACCCTGTGCGGAGATCCATTTATATCTATATCCCCTGTATCGAGGATTTTTAACCTCGTTTCAGGCGATACAATCTGTGCTGATATGGACTTCAAGGGGTTGTAAGTAAAATCAGGTGTCTCCACATTTAAGATTTCACGCATAACCTCTATATATGTTTCAGGCCCACACACACGGGGAGTAAAACCGGCCGGCTCAAGGACTCCGAAAATCTCATTTTTGGCTTTCTTTATATTTGAGATTTCGTCATCCACATCTCTGCTATGCATCGGTATGATAACAGAGAGAAAAAGCCTAAAGTTCCTGATCCGGGAATCGAACATACTGAATAGAGATTTCTTTGTGTGTGACAGATAAAATTTGCCGCGCTGCCTGAAGAGTTCGCGGATAACATCATCGTCAATATTTGTCGTACCTGAGGACTTATGCGCAACAAACTCATCAACGATATTTTTGATGTTCGGCGACGCATACATCATTAAGCTCATATACCAGTCGTCAGATGTTCTCGTCGCCGTAAACAGGGACTCAAGAGCTTCTGATGCCATGTTACCCGCATAAGGGATTGGATCGCACTCAATAATCAAGCCCCAGTTTTCTCCGAGGGCATATATCCCGTCTCCGATGTAGGCATCGCAAAAAAGATAATCGGGTAGATATCCTCGATCGAAAATAGCTTCGAAGTTTTTCCGGGTGACACTCATAGCTTACTCCCCGAAAAGCCTGTTACTGTTTTCTTTAATCATCAATGCATCTTCCTCAGGAACAAACAGCCAATGAGGACGTTTCTGAACAACATAGATAAAGTGCGAATATACCAGATCCCCCATATCGTTCTGGTAGGGCGCTATCCAGATTCGTGTAACAGATTCTGGTTGCCTGAGAGGTATACCTTCTTTTGCTTTAACGATGTTTCTCAGTGAACCCGCTGTTTCAAATGTCTGAGCATTTTTCGTAGCTACAGAAATGTCTGTTGAGCTCTTGCTTTGAAGTTTATAAGCTTTCCTTGCATCTTTAACGCAGTTGTCATAGCGCTCTTGCTCTTCAGTAAGCTGATAAATTGTGCACTTTTCTTCAATATATATGTCTATTGCAGGGAGCTCTTTTGATCTCTTTAACGCATCAACATCACTACGATTGTGATAAACATCTTCAAAAGAGGCGCACACCCCTCCTTCACCTTGTATTGAACAACCGAACTCGGACTCGCCGACAGGGTTGAGTATTTTTGCCGAACAACCGCCAAAAAGAATGGCACAAGATAAAATTACTGCTATATTAAGTGTTCTCATTATTCTCCTCCAATCGGCATATCAAGCGGGTTACGAACAATATTGCGTTTTTCCCAGACAACCTCTTTTTCATTTTGCAAAACAACAGTTACTTTCCTTCCGGCATTCAGCTCAATGACGGGGAAAATTCTCTTTGCCATGTTCAGATAAAAATCCGACAGTTTATCAAATGACTCCGCCAGTCCGCCGAAGCCCGCAGCTTCAAAGCTTTTTCCGGGGTCAATAGTCGATACAGAGCCTGATGAGTCGGTGGACACCGAACTTGCGGCGTTCTGAAAAACTTTTCCAAACCCTTCCATGAAACCCGCGAGAAATGTTTTTGCCAGCAATGCTCCCTGTTTTGACACCGCGCGGCCCTCAACCCCATGCTTACCGTCTTCGCCCAGTACACCGCCCTGGATTTCTGCGGAGATTGCATGCGTGCGTGCTTTGTTGACACATGAGAGCTTGACTAGACGGATGTACACTCTGTAATCTGAAAGCTCGCCCATGGCCGAACCAATAACAAAACAGTCAAGATTATTTGAAATGGCGCTGTTTGGCATGAATGACTCGCTCCTGACGTTGATGAATACCGGCAAGGGGTTTGTGTTCCCTCCGGCTGAAGTCGGGGCATTCAGTCCTCCAAGTAACACACCCGACATAAATGTGCCTGCGGGCAGAAAGAACTTTTCAGAGGCATTGTCTTCTTCCGAGACTGGAGGATTTTCTGGACGGTACACATGGATTGAGGACCCTGACTCAGGTGCTACTGCCGCTTCTGTCTCAGATGACTTTCTGGCGACGTCCGGCGCCACATATCCCGGGGCGGAATACCCAGGGTAAGGACTTGGAGGAGCCGGAAGCAAATCGAGATTAACAACTGGCTTGCCACTCTCGTTTTCTTCGAACGGAGGAGCCGGAAGCGCAGGTTCATCTTTGCTTGATGAATTATCAGTTGTTGTATTATTTTGAACAACTGACTGTCCTGCCAGGTACTCTTCTAACTCATCACGTGTGAGTGTTTTTTCCGAAAACATATTCTTGAGTTCGTTTATCTCTGTCCTGAGCGCTGAGTTTTCTTCAGACAGATTAGTATTTTCAGTTTTAAGCGTATTTACTTTTTGCTCTATATTGTCTTTCCAGTCGTATTCCTTGTCGCGCTCAGTGATCAGCTTCGGCGACTTGATGGGCTGATTTGCCAGCAATTTCTTTTGTTTCTGAGAAAAAGAATAAAATGATGTACCCAGTCCAAGGAATGCAAAACCTACGATTACACCGACAATGATCATTCTTTTCTGCTTCAGTATATCCTCGTTTGTTTTTATGCCTTTTGTTTTGAATAGTTTACTGAAAAAAGTTTTTAATTTGCCCATTTCAGTCTCCTAATCATTTGTTCTATAGACGATATAAAGTTTTGTTGACTTGCCTATGTCCAGCTTATTTGTATCCAAGGATAAAGCGCGCATTCCGTGCACGTAAAAATCGGTTTCCTCGAGATACAGATTTTCTCCGGAGATATTCTTTACCTCCCAGACCTCGAGTCGGAACCGATAACCTGCAAGTTCTTTGATTTGCTGGAGGAAAAGCTGGCTTGTTTTTTTGTGATTACCTTGGATTTTCTTGGCGAAATACCCGTCGTTAGAGTTGTCCTTCGCGGCGAGAATCATGTTACGCAGAGCAACTTCATAGGGCAAAGACTTCTCTGCATCAACGATTGCATCGTTTTTTTTGTCTGAATCAAAAAATGTCAACGTCTTGCTGGGTATTCGCTTCGGGACGAGGATTATATTCACTGTCTTGAGCTCTTTTGTGTTAAAAACCACAAATAGCTCGACAGGCTGATTGTGGGCGCCCATCGACAAAAAGACATTGCTCTTTTCGATTGTCATTGAGAGTTTTTTAGACGTCTTCACCTCTTTGACATCATACGGGAATTTGAGCAGATTTATATCCGACAATGACACATCGAAAAACCTTTCATTTCCGGCAAGCACTTTTATGTCGTGTACGTTTTCTGCTGAAAATACTGGTACAGTTGCACACACTAAAAGAGTTATTAACAATATAATCTTCTTCATCACTTCTCCTCTTTACTCAGTTCTATTAGATACATACGTCCATCTTCCGCAGCCAGCTTCATTTTATATATCATCGTGAGTTCATTACGTTTTGATCCTATTTCACGCGTTGCTTTGCCCTCGATAATTACTAAAGCAAAATTCTTACGGATTTCGATTGATGTTTTTTTCCAGTTAGGGTGGAAAAATTGGCGTATGCGGTTCTTTTTGACATGTTCTTCAAGCTCCGATAAGTTTGATGATATCGGTGCGTAGTACTCGGGGTGTGCACGCTTCAACAATACATGATGATTATCTTCAATGTTTTCCGGTGCATAGTTTGCTGCATATGTAATAAAAAAGCGTGACCACATGTCGAATGCGCTCTCAGATACTTCGGTTGAAGAGTACACGAGAGTATCTTCGATCGGCATAGGCGGTAGCTCAATAACGGTTTTTCTTGTCGAAATTGCATAAATAACAAGGCACATCATCAGCACATTTAATATCGCAAGGGATATGACTGTGCGTATTGCAATATCTGCTTTATTCTGTAAGTTTTTGAAATCATTAATATAGCGGCTCATTTATCCTCTAACCTCCGAATTCTTTCATATGATAAGGCGGTAGTTTCTTCGGAGATAAAAGCCCGGCTTTGTAGAGCAAATGGAAAATGAAACCTTTATGCCGAGTTTTTTTAATACGGTGATACGTAAACAGAAAAATAACCGCAGCAAAGATGGCCGTAAAGGTGTAGTGCAGTAACATGCCCAAGAAAACAAAAATGATGAAAATAACAAATTCATCAGCTTCCAGAAAAATTATTATTGGCATTGCATCGAGATCGCGCGGAATACGGTAGTCCTTTTCCATAAATCTGCCTCCAAATAAGATTACCCATGCGGTAATTAAAGTACCGCATGGGTAGTGGGCTTAGCCGCCGAAGCTTGTCCTGCCGATACTGAACATCATGAGAGCTATGTCAACAATACCGCCGGCAAACACAGCAATAACCAGTGCATAGCCCAGAGGACCGAACCGTTTCGTTACCGCAGACGTAATCAGTCCGGCAAGCACAACAATAACTGCAACCAGAACACCGAATGAGCCTTTTGCATATTCTGTGATGGTGTCAGTACCAACCTCAAATGGGTCGTCAGCCGCAAAGCCGATATGCGCCAGCAGCACAAAGCAAAAGGCAAGCAGAGTTTTATTCAGAAGACCTGCTTTCAGCACAGCCAGAACTCTGTTCATTTGTAACCTCCTTTTTTATTTCAACAACGGCTCTACGCGAGAGCGCGCGTGTTTCCTCGTAACAGCACAAACCTTTCCCTACGGGTTCTGCTTCAAAACCGAAAAACCGGAGATGTTTTGCGACGGCTTCTGCACGCTTCAGTGCGAGCTTGTCGTTTTGATTTTGTGTACCGATGCAATCCGTGTAGCCGGTAACGCGTAACTCTGGTTTTTCTTTGCCTGTGAATGACTGTATGAAGCTGGCGAGAATGTCGTAGCCAGCAGGCGTGATGAAATGTGATGCAAATGCGAAATATACAGCCGTTGAATCAAGTGAAACCGCTGAAAACAAAGGAGTATCATTCAGTGATGGTGTTACGCTGGCAGGCTCTATAACGATATCCTGCTTCAGCATTTCCTTATTCTCGCTCCCGTCATGGCGAACCGCTTCTTCTTTAACAGGATTGATAATGATTACCGGACCTTCTGGGGTAACTTTAAGAGAAAAAGGGTTCTCAATTTCTCTGTCGTCACGTTTTTCAGAGATTATGTACTGCCGAGAACCAACGATGACGGCCTGTTCGCGCACATAATCGTGTACATAGTCAAAATTGATTGAATCCATGTTTCCGCTCCTTTCCACGAAAGTAGCGGCATGAACGACTTTTTTTTGTGTCTTTTTAGCTCACGTCTTTTGGTGAAATAGACACAAAAAAAAATCGTAGTATTCAATAACGTAAATGTAGTTGGAGATCAGAAATGGATAAGCCAGAGATTAAAAGAAAACATGATACATGCCCGAATTGCGGAGCAGTAATGAGAACAACGGCCTTGTGGCATGAAATATATAAAATTAAGTATTCTTTGTGCTGTATGAGCTGCGGGCACTTTAAAACAATTGAAGTTGAAAAATTTACAGACTTTTTTGAAATAAAACTCTGATATTAGTCTAAATCTTGATGTTTCTTACAAAACCGGACATGGCGTGTTCCAATAAATCTGCTATTACAGATTAAGCACTCATGAATGTGCAACTCATTGCTTTTTAAGAGCATTCTAAAAATATTATTAGCCTTGTACTCACTGAAGCTGTGATAAAAATAGATTTTTACAAAATCATCTAAAACTGGGCGATACTTGAGTAGTTGAATATAGCGTAAACATGTCGCTTTTTCAAAGTCAGTTGGAACACGTTTGTTATCGTTGTCTTTTTTTATAGAGAACCCATCATTTAGTATACGGCGCCTCAAGGCGGCGGGTTCTGGAGCCACGCCATCATTCATTTCGGCACATAACAATGAAAGGTTTCGGAAAGACAACCCTTCTCTGATCAGGCGCGAGCATTTATAACTAAATGCCCTTTTGATATCAATGAATGGTATTACACCTCGGTCTTTAATCATGTCGTAGAGAATGTTCGGATCTACATCAGTAAAACGAGACAGCACTGTATCAAAATTTTCTCGCTTCATTAGCATGAGGGCAATTGTCACTTCGCGTTCAGTCGGCGCTCGAAGTGCACATTTTAAAGTCACATGTTCTTCTTCATAAATACGCTGAAGGACCGTTCTCGATACTCTTGTTATTTCGGATACGTTGATCGGGGTTAATCCAGAATCAATCAAGCTTTTAAGTATCTTCCCATCAAGCAGCATTTTATACTCTTAGATAGCGAAAAATATACGTCTGGAGCATCTCTTCCACTTCTTTTTTATCACGTTTCTTCAGATAGTCTTTGATCACATCTTCAGAGACAAGGCGGAATATAGGCATTGGTGGAGGGCAGAAATCGTCGAAGAATCCAACATCAAGCTTATCATAGTCAGCTAACGCAAGCTCTTTAAGAGACAAATCGCATTCACTTAATAACCGCAAAAGTTCAAATATAGATAAATTTATTCTTGTAATAGTCGCGACGATCTCGGACATTTTCTTTTCAGTACGGCTGACAGATTGCACCGTGACAAAGTGCATTTCCTCGTTCTGACGCTGGAGCTTCTTATTTTCGGTTTTAAGTCGGATATTCTCTTTTTGGAGTGCCTTTTGTTTTGCGTTCAATGAACGTATTGTGCCTACAAGTGCGTTTAGCTCACTGAGAATATCATCAGAAGAACATTCTTTTACAGCTTCGTAAAACTTGTATTGTTCTTCTGCTGGCATGTTAGCTATCAACCTAACATCCTTGATTTTGAAATTAAGTTTATAAAAAATCGATTTTAGTTCAGGGATCATGTTTTCTTCAACAGAAACCACGGTATCCAGATCGTATTTTCCGACAGAAAGTATTTTTGATGCACGCTTGACTTTTTCGGTCTTGTTTTTTCCATCTATTGTTTTGTAAAAAGCGTATTGGGCTTTAATACGCTGCACAGGAGTCAAATGTCTCCGTCTTAGATTATCTTCAACAAGAAACTGGATCTCTTCGTTCTTTGAATGAAATTCTTTGATTAAACATGGTACCGAAGTAATACCGAGTTCCCGTGCCGCCCTCAGACGTTGATTCCCTGCGATGACTAAATACCCACTATTTTCACGTACAATTACAAGCGGATTCATAAAACCCTTTTCCCTGATACTTTCTTTGAGTTCTTCAAACTCAATACCAACGATATCATCGAAATATTTTTTATTATCTGGATGTTCTTTAAGTTGATTAACTTCGACTTCTATCAATTCCATACAGCACCTTTTGTCAACCGACCCCTAAGGACAACCTGTCCATCTTCATAGACAACATGTCCTTTTTGCTTTACGAGAGTGATATGGACAACCTGTCCACCATTATGGACATATTGTCCGCCTCTTTGAAATCTCACAACCTACCCTTTTAGATTGTACAATTCGAAAAGTATCAGCCGCACTGACTCTTTTGGATAATAGTTACGTCCTCCGATCTGAGAAACAGGGATTGAACACTTAGTTGTTTTTCTCCTGAGGGTCTTAATTGACCACTTTGTAAGCAAGGCGACTTCAGCAGCTGACAAAACCTCCTGTCCCATAAAAATATGCCAACTCAAACCGTCGAGCACATGCGAGATTTCACTTTCGATCCGTCCATTCAATGCTGTCATTGTTTCTACAACTTCTTCCATTACATGTCCTCCATGAAATCTTCTATAGTTTGAATACGTTGCTTTTCCTGAGAAGGTAAATAATTCGGGGTATTGTTACTTACAGCGTATTTTGCTCGTGTTACAGCCACATAGAAAAGATTGTACTCGTTATCTTTTTCTATTTGAGACAACTCGTCCATCCCTGCGATTTGGTCAAGGGACGGAAAATCATCACAAAGATGCACGGCATCAAACTCGAGCCCCTTCGCTGAATGAGCAGTTGTAAGAGTTATCACAGCATTACTGTTTTTCTGTTGTTTTGCTTTCTCAAATAGCCTAATTAGACCAGTGCCGTATTTTGTTGCCTGTTCGAAAGCTTTCCTAAGCTCAAGATCACCTGTTTCGCTGATATAGCTTTCTAAATCTGACCTTGAGAATGCTGAGAGATATTTATACTCGGGGTAAATCGAGTCGTAATCGCCGCGAAGAAAATAAAATACAGAAAGAGCGCTTTTAAATATCTCATTAGCGTCTCTTGTAAGCTTAAACTCATCAAATTTGTGAATATAATCAATCAAGGAAGCGTTTGTCCTTGTAATATAGGCTATTGTATCAACGTGATTAAGGTTGTCGAATACAGCTTTAAGTTTACGTTCCTCACCCTTATATGTTGATAATATATGATTTGCCATATTAACAACACCAGGACGACAACGAAACGTTTCTGTCAAGTAAAGCTCTTTCTCGGCTTGAATTCTTCGCATTGCATCAACAGCACCGCGAAAAGCATAGATCTGCTGGTGGCTATCGCCGACTATGATTTTTTTGCCTGGTAGTTTCTGAAATATATCGATGGTCACGTCATTTGTATCTTGGCCCTCATCAAGAAGTATGTAATCAAAATCAATTGTCCTGATTTTATACAGACGGCGCTGGAACTCTTTGAGGAAAAAGCTGTAAGTAATATCTACCTTCCGATTTAGCATTGCTCCATACAACGTGTAAGCATGTTTATAAGCCAGATCAGGTACTTTTGTTCCATAGCTTGCAATATAATCACGCATATCATCCATTTTTATAAATGAAGAGTTGCAATAGGAACTAAGAAACGAACGAGTCAAATCGGCGATCTGGAAAGACAATGAAAACATTTTTGATATTTCCATTGTTCCGTAATCGCCCCTGACCGTCTCTCCTTTCTTGACAATAAAGGGAAAAGCCAGTGCATGGGTAGTTTTCGCAACAGTATTTATCGGGAAACGCACCTTTGCTTCATCTGAGATAGCTTTATTGAACGCCAAATAGAGAAATTTGCACTCAGGGAACGCATCAGCAAGGTGAACAAGCGTTGATGTTTTTCCGGTTCCCGCAAACGCATTTATTTTCATGCAGTTCCTCAGTTTCGGAAGTGCATTCATAATGAGACTCTGCTCATGCGTTGGTTTCATCTTCAGCACCTTTATTACAGAGATGTTGTTCTAACAGCTCAATCAAACCTTCAATAATGGTTCTATTCTGATTCCTTGCTGCCATTAAACGTAAAGCGGTGAATATTTTTTCCCTGTCAGATACATATTCGTATGTTTTCATTTTGCTGTAATGTTCCGAGAAATACGATATGGGCTTACCGAAATACGATGCAATTTTACATATCAATTCAAAATCTGGCTCGCGTGTTCCGACGACATAGCTAGACAAACGAGACTGGCTGATACCGAGCTCGCGACAAACATCGACCTGCTTCATCCCGCTGTTTCTTATGACGAGTTTGAGTTTGTTTCCAAAATAGCTCATGTATCACCTACTCACATCAGCATCAAAATAATATTATCAAGCAGTAGAGCGTTGAGAACACCCATTACAATCGGGATAACAACAAACGGCACGATTAAATATATATGGGTTATGCCGCCAGTTGCCGCGACAATAAACAATGCCGCTAAACTGCTCACAATCATTGCTAGCAACATCGGTACGACCTTTTTGATATACTCCAATTTTTCCTCATCATAGCTGTTTTTAACTGCGGCGCTGTATTCGTAGCTCCTCTTAATAAAATATCTGTACTCATTCTGACTGACATCGCCGTCTTTGATTTCATCGATTTCATCACGCATGCTTTCTGGTACATTGCTGTCCTGTGATATTATTTCCAGTAGTGCGTACTGTTCAGGTGTCAGCTTAAAGTCATACTGATAAAGGTAATAAAAAAAAGCGGTAATGCTTACACATATCATTATTGATATTATGAACAGCGCGCTTACTTTAAATATGATTACTTCCATCACTCACCTCTATATTTTATGCGACCTCTTGCCATAATTCTTCAATCTCTTCTGCGCTCAGAACATTGTGCCCAAAGATCTGAGCAGCCCATAACGGTGGCACTGAATTACCGACGTTATTGACCTGAGTTGCCTTTGTGAATTTTTTACCGTCGTGGCCGTATTCAATGATGTACCAATCAGGGAAACCTTGTGCTCTGTACAATTCCCGCGGTGTAAGCATGCGCATACAAATGTCTGTAATCACGTACTGTTCACCGTCTACAACAACGATAACAAGCCCAAACTCGTCCTTTGTTGTTATAGTCCCGAGAGGCTTTTCAATACTGTGGCCGCCATTTTCCGCACCGTGGTATCTGACAAGAAATGCTGAAATAGCGCCGAAGTGGAGGCCACCTGCTGTAACAGTATGAAGCGGCGCATCAAGACTATCGCCGATATTTGTTCCCTTCAGCTTTGTGATGTATGACATGACGAGATCAGCCTTACCGGCGCCACCCGCAGTGATGCTTCCGAGCGGTTCATTTATACTGGAACCAATACTCTGCCCGAAATCCCGTTTCACATGCGCTACTATGAGCCCGTGACGTCCTCCTCCCGCAGTGATTGTTTTAAGAGGTTCAGAAAGAAGTTGCCCGCGGTCTTTGTCTGCTTCTCCTCCATAGTACGTGGATATGAAAGGAAGGATTGAGTCAATCGGCTGAAGCTCTGTCAGTATGAGTGAGTTGTGGTCAATAGTTGTAACAGTGCCTAGCGGCGCATCAACTGAACTGCCGGTTACGCCTGTGTAGTTTTTCGCGATATGGGCCGCAGCCACCGTTGCACTGACATCCTCTTTCTTTAAAACTTTGACGATAAACGGCCGGGGATTTTCTATTACAAACTTCCGGAGTCCTTTCGCTATGCGCGCCATTGTTTTGTCTGCCAACGGGCGACGGCATGAGAGTTTGCGCTTTTTAACTTCTTCTTTCGTTAAAAAAATGCTGTATGCTGGCTCATTCCAATCAATCACACTTGATGCTGGCACCCATGGCTTTTTCTTACCTGAAACAACATCAGCATGGCCTTCCGGCGCATGTGTCGCATCTGGCCACACAATAGGTTGCCCATCGCAGCGTGCAATCAGGAACCAACGGGTGCGGATTGTCGGCACACCGTAGTCAGCGGCACAAAGCACACGGGTTTCTACGTTGTATCCGAGATTCTCAAGAGACTGAATAAACCTACGGTATGTCTTCCCAAGCCGCTTTTTATCAGGACGAAGAGCTTGCTCATTCACCGGAACATACTCACCTTTTTCTGCAAGCAGTTTTTCTTTGCGGTATTCATCGAGCTTGACGACTTTGCCATGTTTCCTTTTTGCAACAAGCGGGCCCCACGTCTGTATTTCAGGAACATTTTCCATGAAAATTACTTTCGGACGAACTGACGCTGCCCAGAGAAGTGCAACCCACGGTAGAGAACGAATATTTTTATCGACAGGAGCTTCGCCAAGGGCAACTGAGAAATGTGTGCAATCAGGAGAAAGCCAGAGACTGTCTACTGGGCGTCCTTTGCATACCTTGACAGGATCAACTTCCCGCACATCGCATTTATAATGTATCGTGTGCGGGTGGTTTACTTTGTGCATTGACACAGCCTGCGCAGAGTGATTAATAGCAATATCAGGGCTACGACCCGTTACGAGCTGAAAACCAAGGCTTCCCCCACCTCCACCGCAGAATATGTCTATGTGTAGCCCGCGTGCGCTAAGCATACGTTCAACGCGGGAAAGATGGTAAATAGTATCTTTTATTGAGCTTTTGAATCTTGCATTGATAATAGTCAGAAGCTTTTTTGAAAGAATTTGTGTTGTATGAGTAGAGTTAATCATCTCAAAAACCTACAGATAAACACTTATTAAGTGAGAAATATTATCTTTATTATTAATAATGAGCATGTTATAAAAAACACTACTTTTCAATCTGATAGCAGTCATGCTTTACTCCTTAATACAAAAAACTTTTTAAAAAAAACAATGAATCCATGCCTAGAGGAGGGCTTGCTATATAAGCTGATATTTATTTTTCTGACCCGCAAATCAACATAGTCTGAAAAAGAGAGATTGTTATGTGATAGCTTTTCAAATTCTTCAGCAAAAGAATTTAAAGCAGTATCAGTAATAATCATCATGGTAATACCCTCACGGTTTATCATTACATAAAGAAGATATTTTCTGCATAATTCAGAATATATCTGCATAGTATCGGTGTGTCAATGGGATTATTCAGATATTTTCTGAGAGAAGAGACGATGCGTACGTGATAATATGATTTATGTACAAACATGTAGGCGAAAAAATCAGGGATATAAGGCGGATTAAAAATATTTCGCAACAAAAACTTGCGGACGTCTTAGGTATAACTCATCAGACATATCAGTATCATGAAAAAACGGGAAATTTCGACACTCATAAATTACTGAAGCTGGCGCCTGTCCTTGCCTGTGATTTCAATACGATTTTCGATCTCAACTCATCTGAAATATCTGACAATAAAATTATACAGACACCTGAGCCTCCATCTATACATATCCATTACGGGAGCATTGCTCCAGAACATGTAAATCCAGGTGATTATGAATTTATTCCATTGCATGATACAAAAGCTGCTGCAACGCCGGCCGTCATGGATATTGCTGATGGGCAAAAAAACGATTATGTCTGTATGCCGAGGGCAATTACACAGAAATACCCACACATGGAAGCGTTCAGAGTGATAGGAGACTCAATGTCGCCCGTGCTAGAAGAAGCTGATATTGTCGGCGTCAGCATTTATAAAACAGCACCCGATTTGAATAACTACAGTCGTCACAGTATTTATTTCTGTCAGATTGATGATGGGTTAGGGATAGGATATACGCTCAAGAAAATACAGATTATGAAAAATAGATATTTGTTACTGATACCGATCAACACATCACATGATGTAATGCAAATCGATCTCGAAGAAGAAAAAAGTTACTCGCCGGTTGTCGGGCGTGTAGTCTGGATGTCGAGACAACTTTAAGGCCTACAAGCACTTATTCTACTTCGAATCCTTTTTTTAATTTTATCTACATAGCTTAACTTATATTTATCAGTATGAGAGTGATAGCGTCCAATTGCCTCGTATGTGTATCCATGTCTGCTCACTTCATAAGCCAGTATCCACGTACCAAAATGTACGTTAAAACATTTATCCAGACCCCATGAATACTCATACTGAAAGCGGTCAAACCACCACTTGTTGATCTGCATAACCCCGATGTCAAAGCTTCTGCCATCACTACTTGCAGCCGTAATCAGTTCTTTCGCCTTGTTCTCATCAATCGGATAATACCCGGTCCCTGCAATATTGATTGCAGTATATACACAGCCGCTTTCTTCTGAAATAATCGCATCTATAATTTCCTCGGCTATATTATACTTTTTTGATGCTTCGGAAACACACTTCAGCACCTCATCATCGGCATGCACACACGTGTAAAGCATGATTATTAATAGACAAAGACTGAATTTCATTTTCCGACCCCGAAATAAAGTAATGTCGATGCAATGATAGTAACGAAAACATATTCCTGAGGAGAGCCGGTATAAAAAAGCCTTAGCCCGAAAGACTGCCGGAATGGGTTAAACAGTGGCACACCGCCAAGTGTCATACTGTCACATAGAATGTGCAGTAAGCTGCCGAATGCCAAATGGCTGACTATCTTGAAAACAGGCATACTTAATACGAAAATATCTGAATTTCTGTGAGAGAAATAAAGAATAAGTGCCCAGATAAACCACCAGTGACTGAGGGTTCTATGTACCCTGCTCCACACTATTTCACTGTTTCCCGACAATGTCTTATCGATAATATCCGGAAGGACGCTGCCGAGAGTCATTGTAACGATTCCCATTAAATCAAAACCTAGAAAAACCGCTACAGAACCATTGATTGCCTTATGTGATGTGAATTTCATAAAGAAGCCCTCTGTAAACGGACATCTTTAATGTGCTTTTTCCAAACGATAGAGCCGATGATTTGTTTGTTTTTATTGCTTAGAGACTCAAATCGTATGCCTGCATACGGTCTATTGGTCCAGACAACGATTGCGGTTGCCGGCTCAAGAACAAGGGCGGATCTGTTTTGCATGGCGTATTTGCAGTCAATACACCTGCGCAACGACAGCTTGTCCTTAGTACGCAGCTCAATCTTATTTCCCGGCTTTAAAAGCCCGTCGTGTAATATTCTCGCTCCACCTTCACTTAGATCAATGGTTTTTAATGGGAAGCAGTCTTGATATACCCGCTGTTCATTTTCTTCTATAAAGCCAAGAGCACACATTCTTGTTACGATTTTTGAACGGATATTCTGCCTGCGGTTATTCTCCATACAACACCTCACGACACCTCGGGTATGTTGTATCTGAAAAACCGTGATAATTTTGTGTCTTTTTATCGGCCGTGAAGCGTTTGATAGCGATAGCTGGTTATTTTTGAAAGGTTATTTTAAAGAGTTTAATATATGGTTTGTTTTAATCCGTTAATATATTTTTCTTCTTATATTGCGGGCATATATAGCAGCGTTGAAAGACAGTGTCACGACCACTGGAAACCGGGCAGCGCAATTGTTTTGCCAATAGGTTTGGTGCTTGCATAAAATTTTGGTAGCACTTTTCAGATTCATCAGCGAGATTGAGTGCCGTGTTATTTTTTCTTTCAACCCAACGTTGGCAGTAAATGCAGTATTTTTGATGCTTTTCATCAGAAGGAGAGCAGTTAATGTTTATCTCGTTGCATTTCTGAGCAAGCATATACAGACTCTCTGTCTGTCCGGCGTATTTTCCGCATAACACTGCATCTATGTTCTCGAGTAGCCAACTCAGAGTGGGCACTACACCCGTTTGGCCGAGCAGATAGTCTGATTCTTTGATTGCACCGAAGATATCGTCTAAGACATTTCTTCCGTATTTTTCGAAAGTATACCGAAGATGATCACGTATAGCACTCAGGGCAAAATCATCAGCTGAACGTTTACCGCCGATTATTTTATCAAAGAAGACGAGAAACTCTTTACTGAGAAGCTCTATTTCGCCCTCTGCCGCGACATAGCGAGTCAAAGAAGGCACAGGGCTTAGTTGCCCTGAAAAACAGGTACTGGGGGGCAAATTCAGGGTTTCTGCTATTCTTCCACTTTTATCTTTTTCCCTAATATGATCATCATAATATGTATTAGTAATATGATCTATATAGATGATCTGTTCACTTTGCAACATCGACTGTTCACTTTGCAACATCGACTGTTCAGATTGCAACATCGACTGTTCAGATTGCAACAAGCGAATTTCCTGACTTTCAGGGCGTATTCTTCTTCCTGTAGATGAAATCGCCGATATGTCCGACTGTTCACTTTGCAACATCGACTGTTCAGATTGCAACAAGCGAATTTCCTGACTTTCGGGCATTTTCTCAACTTGCTCCCTGAGAGCCTTGACCGCATCGTAACAAATGGTCAGAGATTTAGTGTTATCCAACTCTGATTTTTTCTCTGCATCTGTCAACTGCACAAGTCCCATGTCGAGTAGTTTCTTGATTGCCCTATGCAGCGTAGCTCTGCTCCAAAAGGTAAAAATCCTTAACCAGCCCTTCTGTGTTCGCTTGATCCAGATTCCGTCTGGCTTGTTATCATCGGTGTCTATAGCCTTGCAAACTTGATAGAAATGCAACTGTTGCAGAAACATAGCTTCGTTCAGTCCGACTGCGTCCGCGAGCTTCGGTAATGCAATTACGGGAGGTTCATCAATTAGAAATTCACCGATTACAGATATGCCTGTTGTTTCTGATAGTTTTTCATAATTAATTGTGTACCATTTTGTTTTATTAATGTGTGATTTATTGTACTTTGTCGTCGAAACAAAGAACTGCTTTTTTTCAAGATTAGTGAAGGTTCTGCGTATAGTCATATCAGACCAAAAAGGGAATTGTTTTTGCCAGTCGGCATACGTGTTGTAAACCCATTTCTGGCCATCTCTTACGTTGTCTGTGTGCTTGAGCCAAAAATGGACTTTCTGCAAGACAAGCGCTTCGTTAAAACCAATTTGTTTTGCGAGAGTCGGAGAGACGAATAAAGGAATATCATCTATGAGATACCTACTGTTCATTGTTATGCACCAACTCTGAAATATTTATAACCGCATATTACAGAAAAGGTATCACCTTGTTCGTGTCTTTTTTTAAGCATAAAAAACACTTCTATTGATTCTTTTTTTCATTCAGAATCTTTCTTGCGAGCATCTGAACTCTGGAATCATCGAAGTTTGTCGTTTTTAATATGCTGCGTTCAGGGTTCAAAACGCCATCTGATTGAGAAGCTTTAATACCCAGCACATCGGTGATAACAGGGTCGCTGCCGTATTCGGAGAGCAGAAAAACTTGTAGAATCTTTTTTTCTTGTCCGTCTCTGCGAAGCCGTCCGGTTACTTGATTATGTACTTCCGGAGACCAATCCAGCTCTCCGAACACGGCAGTTGAGCAGCGGTTAAACTGGAAACCGTCAATACCGACCCCGGAACGAAGAGAGATTATCAAAAGATTCGTTTCTCCGCTTATGAAAGCTTTTTTAGCTATTTCTTTCTGCTTCGGTGTCTCACTTCCGGTGTACATCATTGGCTTGTAGTCCTTGAGAGCTTCCAGCCAGATGTTATAGACTTCTCTGTGCCAACCTGCGAGCAAGACGGGTTCGTTATTATCAAGCATGACCTTGACAAACTCAGCTACATATCTTGCTTTTGATATTCCTGTGATTTGCCGCAGCCTCATATCCAGTTCGCGGCCAGACTGCCCTCTCTCGAAAAACTGTTCAGCATATAACGTTTTCTGGGCAAGTTTTTTAAGCATATCTTCATGACTTGCAACAGCAGCTTCATCATAATCAACGGTATATATTGCCGTGCTCAACGGAGGCAATTCACGGCCGACTTCCTCTCTTGTGCGACGGATGAGCAAATACCTTTCCCGAAGGTATGAACCAAGCGCCTGAGGATCGCTACAGAGAGCTTTGCCGTCTTTGTCTTTATATCCATTAAACCACTCTCTCATGAATTCTCCATAAGAGAAAAGGGAGCCTTCGTGTAAAATATCGTAAATATTCCATATTTCCGCGGCGTAGTTATATATGGGGCTTGCGCTCAACCCGATTTTATATGTCACATGTCTGCATAATATACTGGCGGCCACTCCCTTATCGGATTTTGTCCCGGTCCTCAGCTCCTGAATTTCGTCAAATATAACTGCCTTGAAAATACCTTTTGCAAAGATGTCAGTCCAACCTGCAAGAGAAGTGTATTTAAAAATATACACATCCGCAGGTGGCAAATTATAAGGTTTTTTGCTCTTTACAATATGTGCGCGCAGGTGGCTGAAATCCTCTATTTTTTCTTTCCATTGCTTTTGATTATGCGTTTGAACCACCACGGCAGCGGGCAGCATTTCCCCAGAGCAAAGAGTAGTTACCCCGGCATACGTCTTACCGAGGCCTACATCGTCACCGCAAATGGCAACGTAGTGTTTCAGTATTATTTGCGCAAACTGTTCCTGATAATGCCTTGGTGTGCCTTTAAGAAGAGCAGATGAATACATGGGCTCCCAGTTCGGAAGCAGGATTTGTTCTGATTCGGCAATATTCCTCTCGTAGGCGTCACTATTCTGTTTAAGCAGCATATAATCAGAGTCTGACATCTGAAAAGGATACCGCTGAATAAACCAACAGAGATCCGCGGCTATTTCATGAGTGTCTGCCAAACAATAAGGGGGAACTGCATATTCAGGTATTTTTCTGAACAAGTTCTTCAGCTTGATTGAAACGTGTGGTGCGGCTTCACGTATTTCCCAACCGTTGTTGTATATGAGCCTACCGTACGTCTTCTGGATGAGTGTAGATGCCGTCATTTGCACCCTCCCTTAGAACCATGCACGGGCGACATTCAGAACGAACAGAGGCTTCCCGATGATGTTTGTCGGCATTGCAAAAGATTTTGATGTAACGAGCACCAAAACCTTAATCTTATCATCCTCGGCGTACTTCTGGAGTTGCCGGAGGATATCCACAGGGCGTCCTTTTATTTTCACCTCAACACCAGTGGATGAATCAGGGAGAAAGAAATCAATTATCCCGTTCTCCAGTCGATATTCTTTGATAATCTGGACACCGTACTTTTCGAATAACTGCATAATTTCATTCTGGAGCCGTTTTTCATTTGTAATATCAAGTTTAGAGCTTCGTAATAATGAGAAAATATTATTCATACGCATCTATATGTTAACCAAACTATATTTATCCAGTTCATATTTTTTATCTCCGGACTACAAAGCTTCTTTATTTCTCAAAACTTTCTCTTCAAATGAAGGAGTATTTTGGTCTCGTTCCGGAGAGCCAGATGCCACATACTTCAGGATACCCAGTGTACGGATTGCTCTTTTTATTCTTGGTTCTTTGCTTGGTTGGAATAACCCGCCAGATTGCAGCATTGTAACCCTGAGCACATTGCGATTCAAAAAATCAAGAAGGCGTGTATCGTTGGCTCTAATTTGGCCATTGCTAAGTCTTTCATGGAACAGATGTATGTAATCTTCAATCGTCTTCAAATATAGATCGACTAGCATTGATTTTATTTCTTTCTTGTATATTTTCGTTTCCTTATCAAACTCCTTTTCAAGATCAAAGCAGCTTAAATCTCTATCTTCATCCATAACTGTTAAATTGAAAGGAATTAGTATCGAAAGATACGCTAGCTCTTCACTTTTTTTACTTTCTGAAAAGTATGTTTTTATGTCAGCCATACGGGTTTTATCTATAAGAGCAAATTCAAGTTGATTATCTTCGGAAGAAATAGTTTGAAGATAATCGCTAATAGCCCTATACAGTGCCTTTTCCGGCGTTGCCTCTGTGAATGTATTTTTCTTTGGTATCATTTTATTCTCCTTTGAGCCTTTTTTGTTATTTCCCATCATCTGTCTCCTTGTATTTGTATTTTTATTGCCCAGGTACGTAATTGGTGATTACGAGTTCAGTAATTTTCCCTCTGCTTTCAGCTTTGCAGCTGATAGCCCGTGAAGCTTCGATATAACCGATACGACAGGAAGCGTAGAGGTCATCAAAGAAGTGATCATTTTCATTTGTGTTTTTCGGGTTTGAATTACTGAGCATCTGCCTGATACGGTATTTGCTGAGTAAAAAAAAGTGCTCTGCAAGTTGCTTGTGGTCAGTATCACTGAAGCCATTTTCTGTATAACTGGTGAAACATGCTGATGCGCTGAGTGCGCGGTAAGGTGGGTCGTAGTAAACAAATGTTCGCTCCGGCTCAATGAAAGCATGAGCATAATCAATAGTGGAATAATCGCCTATAAAGATTTCTGCGCGGGAATTGACCATTAAATCTCTGAAATAAAATGCAAGGTCACTATCTATAAGACAGATTGATTTATATTTCCCGAAGGCTGTGTTGAACTCCCCTCTGCTGTTCACTCTGTAAAGACCATTGAAGCAGGTCTTATTCAGAAAAAGAAACAGGGCTGCGCGTTCAACGTCATAAACGCTTCCGTAGGAATTAAAATCTGCCCGGCGGGAATTATAGAAATCTGCCCTGAATTCGTTAGATAGCCCGTTATAAGCGTCCTGAAGTATACCCGCCTCGGTGATGAGGCGTTGAGTGCTCTTCATTAAGGCAGTATAGAAATTAATTAAATCTGCGTTTGCGTCCGACAAATAAGCTGATTTGATCAGTCCGTGCGATGCAAGATAAAAAAACATAGCACCACCGCCGAGGAAAGGTTCAAAATAGACCGGCAGACGTCCGTGCTTCATTTCTGCGGGCAGATAGCATGATAACTGAGGGATTAACCGCCCTTTTCCCCCGGCCCACTTTAACGGCGATTTTAAGCTGGATGCAATATTTACTGTAATCATCATTCACCTCAACATGACTCTAAAAGAAAATTGAAGAGGAAAATGTGTCTTTTTAGAAAAACTAAGTATAGGGGCAAGATGCTCTTTGTCTGTTTTGATTTACCTTTGAGAAGTATTTAACAATAAAAGCCCCGCCGAAGCGGGGCACGGGAACATTGAAATCGGAAAAGGAGATTCCGACTTCAATTTTTTAAATCTGCAAAATTATATACATTCATCGTTATTTTTAAACTAAATTTCCAGCAAACCCGCCACCGCAATCAATTAATCGACCCTCTTTATTAAAAAAGACCGGCATTATAGTAGAAGGATGTAAGACATTGCGAGTAAGCCCGATATAAAAAACAGGCTCACGAGAATCAACCGAATAGCCAACATTTTTAACCAATAAGCGAACAGTAGTATCATCATCCGTAACGGCATATTCATTGCATAAAACAGGCAAATTGATATTAAAAGTTTCTAAGACAAAATCATCAGGTGATATTTCACTTAATGTAAAATTACCAGATTTTAACGATTCATAAAAAGTATTCATCGGGTCAGAAGTATTAAAAACACTAATTCTACCCTTTGTATGAACCATTCCATTATATTCATGTTCATACAAAGATTCCTTTTCTTTATAACTTATATACCAGATTCCAAGTTCATCATAAGAAGCTCCAAGAGCAAAAGGTACAATAACACGCATTGCCATATTAGATAATTTTGTATAAAGATAAATTTTACCCACTTCCAATTTCATAACTAACTCCTTTCTTTTTTAGCGGTGTTCCCGTCCGCTTTATATTCATAATATACGTTATCAGCGTATATAAGTCAATAGAAAAATACGCCATTAACGTATTTTTTTTAAAAAGTCATTTTGAAGCGGACACAATTACCGGAGGAATCCAGCGATAAACAAACTGAGTGCGCCCCTGCCCTACCCAATACCCATGCCAATGAGCCCGCCGAACATGCGGCGCAACCCCTGACCCCTGTGCCTCCGCTCGCAATGATGCGGCAATTTTATTGCCCACAAAAAACAAAGTCTCTTTATCCGCCGGAAAATATCGCCACCCCTGCTTAGTCTTGGATTTTACAGCCCTGCGGGGAGATCCGCCGTCAGCAGCGGCAATATCCGTTATACTGTCAGAGCAGATAAACAGCAAAAGGTTAACCACATGCGCCATAGCATCAAAATCAGGCATCAGAGCCTGCGTATCAGCTATTTTTATACCGTGTTTTTCCGCATTTTGCGCCGCATCCCGCAGAGCATATTTAACCGCATCCTCTAAACTCTGCTCAAAAACCAGAGATAACGGCACATGCAAAAGAGACCGACCATCATCAAAAGCAAGCCTAAGCTCCGCCTCCTGAGTATTAACGTCATACTCAAGCCAGACAAACACCCCGCAGAACGGCACACCACTGAGCTCAATATAAATACAATGCTGAGGCAAGTTAAAAAAGACCGACATAGGCAAATCGGTCTTAATATCCGTCTTGACGAGCTCACCATAAAGCCAATCATCAAAACGATACACCCCCCTTGTCACCCGCCAAGCGGCAAGACAAGCCAGATCCTGAGCATCGGCAACAATAGGCAGATCAACACGCCCGCCGCGTGAAGCAACGGCGATTGCCGCCGCAAGCGGATAAAGACACCAATCCGGCCATGATAACTCAGGCGCGTTTAAAAAACCGTCAAGCTCCCGCCAACATTGCGGATATCTCTGGGAGATATATTTTTCAAACTCTCTCATCTCAAGGAGCTCTCAAAATTTCAGCCGCCTTGTCAGGTTCCCCCGCCTCTATCGCATCGAGCGCGGCGCGGCGCATCCGCTCCATCTTCAGCCATGCAATCATAACCTCAGGCGGCGCATTCCGCCCTGCGCTCCAGTTGTCTATTGACCTCTTAGGAGTGCCGGTTAAGTCGGATATCTCCTGCGATGTCAGCTTCAGCTCTTTTTTCAAATCTTTAAAATCCATATTCCGCTCCATATAAAAAAGCCCCCCGAAGGGGCTTAATTTACTATTCCGCTTTATATTCATAATATACGTTATCAGCGTATATTAGTCAATAGGAAAATACGCCATTAACGTATTTATTAAGGGCCTTATCCACAAAATCTATTATTTCTCCGAGCCACCGCTTGTATTATGTGGGATTCAAAAGAAAAAGCCCCGCCGAAGCGGGGCTTGGGAACATGGAAGGAGAAAGAATCCAACCATAAGAAAAAATACATATCTATTTCGGCTTTGGCAAGACATATTCCTTGCCTGTGACAACCCCGCTGCCCTTCCAGTGGGGCGCAATCCATGTCAAGCGGCGCTCTTTATGCCCGCTTCCGTGCGCCTGTTGCCGCCAGTGTCCACGGACAATCCAAGCACCCTGAAGTGATCTGCCTATTCCGAAGGCTTCCCGCTTTTCCGATATTGACTTCCAGCCTTGCAGATAAACCCTGTTGAAAGCGTTTGCGTGCGCCACAGCCCGTTTTTTCAGATTTGTGTATTTGCGCTGAAGCGCTTCGGTATATTCCTTTTCTATAGAGACAGGTTCAGCCCTGAAGCTCTCCTGAACAAAGAAATATATAGAAACTATCCAGTTCACAGCCGCTTCAAAATCCGCCGGGTCAAAAGCCCTCGCTTGTCTGCGGACATGATTCAGCATCGGTTCATCATCACTCGGCAAGCCGCAGAGAGGAAATATAGATACCCCTTCATCAGTTTCAGCAAGGGGATAGAACCCCTTTTCCCCGTCCGGAGAATTCCAGACAAAGAAGCCCTCTACATCGCTTTCGTTTTTTTCTCTTTTTGTTTTTTGTTCTGCATCCATTGCTATATAGACACAGCCGAACCCACCCACAGACTCAAGACAGTTTCCGGAGAGCTTCAGTGAATCTGTCTCTTTCAGCATTTCCACCAGATCGGCGGGAATACGGATCACAACCTTTCCGGAATCCCTGTGAGCGGTCAGCACACCGAGGGAAACAGGGGGCAAAACCGCCCCCTTTTCAAGCTTCAGGTGTAGATCAGGCAGGTGCTTCATCTGCCCAGAGCGTCCCAAAGCTCTTTTGACACCCTCTTCACCTTCGGATATCTTTCTATCAGATCACTATGAGTGCAATGATTGAACATAGCACCCTCAGAGAGAAGTTTTTCTATATAGTCTTTCCCCTCTTCAAAAGTAGGGAAATGCTCAAAAAATGTTGCCCCGGACGCACTCATGATTTTGACAGAATAGGGGCAATAGACCATTTCTACCCCCGCTCTTGTTGCTTCGTTTAGCAGACGGTCACGTTGGCTATCTGTCATGCAGATAGCTGACCAGCCCTCACCTTTTTTTTCCCTTTCTTTGTAGTCTGCGGGGATGCAGAAACCGCCCTCTCCGAGTTCCCATTTTATATAGTCTATCACATACGTAGTTTTCATAAAATCCTCCGCTGCATGTTTCAGCAGCTCTTTTCTTACTGGGTCATTTTTCCCCATAAGATATACAGCGTTGGGTGTGATACCCAACATTTTAGCCAATTCTTTGTCTTTCATTTGACCGCTTACCGCCTTTTTATAGCCCCGCCGGAGCGGGGCGTGTAATTATTTTTTGTTTGTCAGCAGTTCAAAAAACATATGATCGAAATCAAACGCTGATTTTTCTATATTCTCATCCCCTGTTGATTCAGCAGCATCTATAGCCATATCCCCTATTATGCTCCATTTTTTTTCTTTAGGAAGGCTATCAAAAAGCTCCCGAATCTGACGACATTTTGCCGCTACTGCCGCTTCGGATGCTCTTGTGCTTTCATCGAGAAGAGACTGATATTCTTCTTTTGTTACATGCAATTCCTGTTCTCCTACATAGATTCTATGATCTGCTTTCTCTGATTTGTACGTTTTACCGTTCCAAAAACCTGTGACCCCTTTGATTGTAACTGTTGCCATTTTCTTTCTCCTTTCTTTTTTTTTCAGGGCGGTGTTCCCGTCCACCCTGTCTATGAGATAATAATATCTAAATATTTTTAGATTGTCAACACTTAAATCTAAATATTTTTAGATTTATTTTGAGATAAAAAAAGCCCCGCCGAAGCGGGGCATGGGAACTTTGAAACCGTAATTTGAGGCTTAAATTTAATAGAGATTATTAATGTTATTTTTTAAAAGGTGAAGTGGTTTAACGCATTCTTTTATAAAAGGTAATTAAATAGAAAACCCCGCCTATAAGAGACGGGGTACTTCTTGAGTGATTTATTTTTTCGCTTATACCTGCGGTAATAGCTTTAGTGGAGAAGGCGTCTCCATAGATGCCCAACACGCTTTCCGAAAACAGTCCCTCGAACTCGATGTATTGGCGGACTCTGGACATATCAGCATTCCTCCATTTTACGGATACCTAGGATCATTTTTTCTATATCAAGCTGAGTTTGGGAATTCAGCTTGTTGACAATTTCGATCTGACCAAGGATCTCGTCACGACCAGCCTCAATATGTGCCATGATTTCTTTTTGAACATTGAGCGGCGGGAGTGGAAGCCGGAGGCTACGCAATTCATGGCTATTGATATTCGCTTGACCGATAATTTGGCGACTTAGTGCATCAATTTGCTGACGACCAATTACGGAATTTATGCAGTAAGCGACAAAATCTGAATTTGCGGTACTTGGCTTTGGCCTAACCCGTATGAGATATGAAGCAAAAACATATTCATCGACGCTATGAAAGACAGCGCACTTCCCAACCAGTTCCTTGCTATTAGTCCGGTTGAAGAGAATATCTCCATCAACAAGCAAGAGGGATTCTCGTGTTTTTTCCGAAAGGACTACGTGTTTTAAATTCGAATAATCAAGGTAGCCGTCCTTGATATTGTTCATTCGCAAAACAGTCGTGCCTTTTTCAGAGGTATTCGCCTTTTCGCTGGTTCCATACTGGACCATTTCGAGAATGGAACCCAGCTCAACAACCGGATACCTCCCACGCGTCAGTTCTATCATCGACATGGCGGCCTGGTTGTAACTGACGCTCCAGCGTTCGAAACTTTCCCAGGTCGCCGCGAAGCATTTGGGCGGAGCGGAACGCTTTGGTTTAGGCAGTCCCAAGTCTGAGAGAAACCGCGCCTGTGTCTCCTTTTCAATTTCAGCAACACGTGCTTTGGCAGCTGTTATGGATTTTTGCGCCGCCTCCCAATGGTCCACAATCTTCCGTTGGATCGGCAGCGGCGGGATGGGGATTTTCAGCGTTTCAAGCAATGGATAAGTCAGGTTCATCCGAACGGAACCTGCGGTAGCTGCACGAAGCGTTTGATTGAAGAAATCCGACTTGAGTATGAACCAGAAGACTTCAGGGAGAATGACAGAGCTATTTACTGAAAAAACGACGTAAGCTGGACTTATGTATGCACCGTCATGCTCTGGTGGTACTCGTCCAATAGAACCAATATTGATGCGGTAAGGGTTGTAAGCGAAATCACCGGCATTCACCTTTTTATAAGGTTGTTTAATATCCTTACCAAGTGCGTCATACGCATGAAAAATGCCCTCAACATTATTCACACCGAGTATTTTAAAAGTCTCATTCGGATTATCAAATGGCCGGATTTTTTCGTTATGTTCCGTAACAAAATCAGCCAGAGACACAAGCGGATATTGCGATTTGATTCGGCCAGCGAAATACTTGACGTCCCAGCGTTCAAGCTCACTGTATTGAATAACACGAAAGGCCACTTCGCCCATCACTCAGCCCCTCCCGCTTGAGCAAAGGCGCTCGGATCGGCGAGAAACTCCCGATACCACTCCAGGCAGGTCTTGTCACAATCGGCGGGCTGGCGGTCGTTGGGGTAAAGCTCGTTTTGATCCTCCTCGCCGGTGGCGGAGATGCCGACCTTTTCCGCCTCGTACATGAAGATGGGGTAGTCGAACCGCTCCTTGAGCAGTTGGCGAGTCTCGGTAATCTGCCGGACTTCCATCGCCTTCAGGTAGTCCTTGAGTTCCTTTTGCAGGGCCTTGCGCCGCTCGGCGTCCTTGGCCAGCTTTGCCGCCTCTATTTCATTTTCCAGCCGCTCCCGCTCCACCTTGATCTCATCAGCGTAAAGGGCTTCGATTTCCGTCTTAGCGATGGCGTAGGTCTCGTCAAACCTCTGCTGTTCCTCCTCGGTAAACTTTTGAAGGAAGAGCAACGAGCATTTCACGCTGGCCCCCGAGCTGACAAAGGTCTCCTGCGGCAGACTGACCACGGCGCGCAGGAAGGCGCGGTCTTCGGTGAATTCGCGCACGTAAGCAAGGGATGGATTGTTGAAAATGCCTTCCGGCAACACGATGCCAAGGCGACCGCCGGGTTTGAGCAGATCTAGGCAGCGTTCAATGAAAAGCACCTCAGTCTTAATCTTGGCCTTGTCGCTTTTGGGAAGTTCGAACAGGCTGGCGATGGGCTTATTTATAGCAGCTTTCACCCTGTTTTGGGCTTCACGGTAGAGGTCGCCGTATTCCTTCAGATAGCGCTCTTCTGCGACCGGATTGACCTTGATATCCACATCCAGTACTTTGTCGGTGGGCTCGACATTGGCTCCAAAGGGAGGATTGGTGAGGATGATGTCAAAACGTCCTTCAAATATGCCGTTGACATTCAGAAAGCCGTCGTGGTGGTGGACGCCGCCGTGACCGTCGCCATGCATGATCATATTCATCTTACTGGTGCGAGCCATACGGTCGTTGGCGTCGGTGCCGTAGATGCAACGATTGGAGAGATTCCATAGACGAGAGCCTTCGCGCTTCTGGTCTATGAGCGCCTGCACCTCGGTGAATTTATCTTGGAGTTTCTTGGCACACTGAGCCTCGGAGAGTGACTTGTCGGCTTCTACTTCAGTTTTGAAGGCGTTATACTCGCGATCGGCATCGGCGAGGATCTTTTCACGTACAATCTCGAACACTCTGATTAGAAAGCCGCCTGAACCGCTTGCTGGGTCGCAGACAATCTCACCCTCATGAGGATCAACCATGTGCACCATGAATTCAACAATGGTGCGAGGGGTGAAGAATTGGCCTATCTCGCCCCGGAAAGTGCGGCCAAGGAAGCGCTCAAAGGCGACTCCCTTCACATCTTCGCTGGTATCGGAGAGGTTGTACTTCTCCAGTTCCTTGACGATGGCCTCGCCGGTAGCTGGTTTCAGGTTAATGCGTTCATCGTCATCAAAAATCTTATCGGCAGCATAGGCTCGTTTGGTCTCCTGAAAGAGGTTGTCCAACGGGTTTTCAGCGATCTGGCCTTTCAGCACATCGACGGTAAAAAGGTTGGTCTTGTTGCGCCGTGTGAGCAGGGAGCGTTCCACGTAAACCTTGATGAACAGAACCTTGGCGATTTCGTCAAAGGCGGCCGCCGGATCTTTTTTCTCGCGGTTGCGGATGATATTGTGGCACTTGTGCAACAGGTCGGCGAACTCTTTTTCCTTAAAGGCGCGGAGCTTGGAGAACAGCTCTTCGATATCCTTATCCGAAGCGTTGCCATGGGGGATATTCTCGATTTCCTCCGTGTAGCCCGGCACTTTGTCTTTTTTGACCCGCCAGTATTTGGTTTCCCGCGAATTGTGGGTGACAAAGAACGGTGCGCCGCAGATGCGAGCGTAGTTTTCACCCTGGCTGTAGTCTTGCGGCTTGATGGTGACGTTATCGGATTTGCATTCAACGATGATGAAGGGGGCGTTGTCATCGGTCTTATCCTGCGCGGTGCGCCAGAGGACAAAGTCGGCGCGGGCAGAGGCGGAACCTCTTCCAGTCAGATCCATCTCTTCAGAGATCTGATCAAGGGAGAATCCGTACTCGTTGACCAGCACCAGCAAGTATTCTTGGCGCACTGTCTCTTCAGGTGTTTCTATCAGCCATTTACTGCGCACGTGGCTCCAGATTTTCCCTCTATTTTCGTCACGTTTAATTTCCAATAAGCTCATGACTGCTCTCCCAACCTTTTCCTATGCTTACTTTATTTATCACCCTAACCATCTATAATCCTTACCAAAAATCCATCCCGCTTTTCTTAAATCGTCCCATACCATTGGGTGTTCTTCAGAGCTAAATGTTATCGAATCTTCTGGATCTCCGTCAATATGTAACAAATAAACCTTAACAACAGTTCCGTCTTTCTGCACCCAATATTTAGGTTTTCCGAGCTTTGCGGCATCTTCCTCGTATTTATCTATACAAGGCAAAAATATATCACTGCCCTGCTCTATGTGCAAATCGAAAGGAAATTCATAAAAACAATCGTACCCCTCGTACTCCACCATCCCAGCGAGCTTGATATAATACCAAGAATCAGATAATACTATTCTTGTGATAATTCTGCTTGTTGACATAATAACCTCTTTATACTTATAAATATTGTTCGCTATCCACAAACACAGGCGGCAACCATTTCAAGATAAATGACCGCTCTCCGTCTCTTGGTCCTGTCCAATACCCGTGCCAATGCGCCCTTCTGAGGTGGGGTCTCTTGGCCTTACCCTCTTTCCCATGCGTGGGGGAGGATTGCTCTCTGAGCTTTTGTCCTATGCTTTCGCCGACTGTAAATATCAAAGGTTTGTCCGCAGGAAAAAAGCGTAAACCCTTCTTTGTCCTTTTGGGCACAGGTTTCCCCGCCCACAATCTGCTTGGTTTAATTTCCGGCTCCTGAGAGCAAATATACAACACTAAAGCCAGCAATCCGCCGAGCTCTTGTTCATATTCTTCACTATCGCAGCCAGATAGAGGGATATTTCGGTCTTTAAGTGTTTTCATGTCTGAGTAAATAAGCTCATAATGATAAGAGTCTTCAAAATTAAAGATCAAACACAAGCCTAATTCAGTATGGTAAACCCAAAAGCCAAGAAGTGCTTTTTGTTTAAACATCACCCCTTGCGTCTCAATATATATGCACCATTCAGGCAGGTGTTCAAAAATAAAAAAAGGAATATCTCCATCCATTTTTGTTTTCAGAATTTCGTCTAAAAGTGTGTTGTCGAATTTGTAAATTCCTTGGGAAAAACGCCATGTTCCTAAAGCACCTAGAATTATTTGGGTTTTCTGTATCCCTTCTATGTCTATAGGAACAGGAAATGATTGTTGTTTACGACGCTCTACAAGTATAAATGCCCAGAAAAGATCGGGCATAAAAATATGAGAAGGAACTTGTCTGCCGTGTATTTTGATATAATCATTCAATTGTTTTGTAAAATCCGGGTAATCCTTAAATACTTTTTGCATATCGAAAACGGGGTCTCTCGTATCCTTATCAACTGAGATTGTATTACCTGTCATATCCCCCTCCAATCTCCGATCTCTTTTTTTATTATTTTTTCAACAACAGTGTTTATGGTTGCTTCGTAGGCCAGCCGTTGTTCTCCGTACAGTCCTTTTCGTACATGTTTTTGTACATTGAGTAATCCTTGCAGATAATCACGCCACCTGTTGGTGTAGCCGTGCTCATGCGGAGTGCTTATTTTGCTTTTCAGCACACTGGAAGCACTTATGATTTCTCCGCTTATTTGACTCAGAGCAAGCATATATCCCAGTTTCGAGGCATACTGAGCCTCAAAGAATAAATGATTATTAAATGCTTTCCAGTCATAAGATTTCGCTGTTGAGCCAACTTTTACAGCATTTTCGTGTATCCCCTGCCCTAAAGAATACATAAAGCTTTCCCAGCGCTCTAATATCTCTCCTATATAGTCGTGTTCTTGAGGCAAGTATTTGTCTCTCCACCACTTGATATGCGGTTCCAAGGTTGGCGTGTCTTCTGAGATTTTATTGCAAAACTCATCGGCAACAGACATCTTCACACGGGCGGCGCTTAACCGAGCAGTAAGACCGCCGTACCAAAAACCGTTCAGGTGAGTCAATTCCATAAAGACAGTCTTTTCTTGAGCCGAATCGTTAATAAAAAAGCCTTTGCTTATATTTTTGAGATTGCTGGATAACTGCTTCAATATGTTCATATCAACCCGTCCGCATCTTTTTTTGCCTGATATGGTCTGCTTTCCCTTTCGTCACCTATCAGAGACATTTCCAATTGAGTAGATTGGCACTCCTGTAACACGACACGTAAGCTATCAGCAGACCTTGCATGGTTATAAAGAGAATCTATCTCTCTTCGAATCTCTGTAATAAATAATTCAGTTTCTGGGTGTTTATTTAAAGCAAACTGCCGCAAGAAGTCTCCCAGTGCGCAAGGCAACGGCATTCGTTCCTCACGAAGAAAAACAAGCAAAGAGCCCTTATAATCGATTGCAAACCCGATCCACGTAGAACCGAAATACTTCTTCTTATTTTTTAAAGATAAATTCAAATCCGAGTGCAGCAAATACACCTTTGACTTTTTTTGCGCCAGAAAATAGATAAAAGCGAGGTCTATATCCGAATTAACTGTTTCAGTTAATTCGAAATAAATTATCTCATCTGTAAATTCTAGTTCTTCCAGCTTGTTTATACCGAGTGCTCTGCATATTGCCTCAGTATTTTCTTTGTTAGCGGCACTATTCTCTGCACGTGACATTACCGAACTGGCAACATTAATCTTTTCTGACAGTTCTCTTTGTGTAAGTCCCCTAGCCTTGCGAATATATTGAATAATTTCATGTTGCTTCATTTAGAACTCCTTAAAAGGGATATCGTCTTCAAAATAATCTGTGTCTATGTGCTTGTTCAGGAAGTACTTCCTGATTTTCACCCTCTTTCCAGACTTCTCGTTTCGATATGTGGCATAGCCCTTACTGCACAGCAGATTGAGAATGCTGTAACAATCTCTCAGGCTCACTGCGTAATTAGTTGCTCTGAATATTTCTTCTGAAGAAAGGCCATTGTTGTCCTTCTTGGCTTTTTCGAGAATATCGCAAATAAGGCGTGCATTCTTCATGCGCCTAAGAGCCCATTCGGAGAGCTCTTCAAGGATATAATCTGCCTTATCCTGCAATGGAACTGTCTGGATGTGCATAATGTCTTTGACGCCCATCTGACGAAGGAAGTAATCGTTAAGAAAGCTCATGCTGTACACCGTTTCTTCTGCTATTTGAGCAAGACGGTGTATATACCCTGCGGTTACGCCTTCAAGCTCTGCAAGGGCTTCGGGGTGCATTTTATCCAAAGACTGATACCAGTAAGGTGCTTCCTTCTGCGCTGGATTGTTAATATTCCTGTCGTCGATACGGTATTTGCCGGTCTTGCGGATTGAAGGAAGAACTTCCATTGTTACCCAGTCCTGAAATGCTTCAGCTTGCGGCAGTTTGGAACGCAGAATAAGGCGGTAAAGGTCAGATTCAGGGATGATGTTTATCGGTTGACTGCCTGAAACCCGCTGTTCATAGGGGTGGTGTTTTACCACCCCCCTACAATGTGCTTTGATAGCATTGGTTGTATCCTTATAACCTAAAACCTCTGCAACATCTTTGGCCACAAACCACGGCGCGCCGTCTTTGTCGATAATCCTTATCTGACCGAACTGAGTGTGCTGAAAAGCCTGCAATACCTGTGTTTCGGAGCTTTCTGTTGAATTGCCTACAGGGTGTTCCGGTGTGTTCCCCTTCACGGGTGAGTCGCTTTCGATTAAGTCTGTTTCGGATGGAACCGCTGGTTTTACTGACTCAACTGACTGTTCTTCCTCTGGTTCTGAAAACCTCAATACCGTTACCTTATCTATAGCTTTCTTGACTGGTTCTGAAAACCTCGTTACCGTTGCCCGTATTTCTGCTGGCGTAGGGCGAAATTCAGAATTATAAAGATGCCACATTGCAGCTTTCTCAAAATCAGAATCGTTAATATCCGACAGGGTTCTATACCAAGCTTCAACAGTGATTGACTCTAGCTTTTCGCCTTTCAACAACTTGTCTAATAACAACATCCAGTTTAAAAATGTTTCTCTTGCCAACAAAGGTAATCTTTGGTCGCCGCTCTCAGTAAGCGCTAAAGAGTTAATCCAATCAAGCACTGGTGTAGGGTCCTCTGGCGAGTGTTTGGCGAGCTCAATAACCCCCTTCAAGTGGATAAACCATCTGTTCTGGAGCTCAATGGGCTCAATAGCAAAATCCCTCCCGCTCCTGACCATAACTGACTCTTTGCAGTATTTATAAATACAACTAGCAAGACGGCTGCCGCGATACCCCAAGGCTTTCGCCACGTCACGTCCGAAAAACCATACTGCGCCCTTAAAAGTGACCACATCTACACTCTTGCCAAGTGTTTCATTGATGATTGTCTTTGCCTTTACTATTTCTTTTGTCATTTCAGTACCCTCGTACCCAGAATAGACGAACGGCATGGAAGGCCATTCTTTTTAATACTGCGTTCGTATTCCTTATATTCCTCATAGTCCTTGAACTGAGAGATATGCCTTGCTTCGGCATCTTTGCCTTGAATGAGTAACCATTGTATTTGATTGTCGAGAAGTGGGTCATTGTGCTTTATTACCCTTGTTATGGAGGGCTCTTTTATCTGGTTACGCTCATTATTCGTCAAGCACATCTTGGCGTGTTTACTACGGCATTCACGGCTGCCGCATAGAAGGCGCTCTTTCTTCGCAGAACTGAATTCTTTACCGCAAACGATACAACGGTGAATATACAGACCACGCTCCTCTCTCCGCTGCTCTTCAAGCTTCTGCCTACATTCTTTTGAGCAAGCCGACTTGCGGTAAGGCGGGAGTTCTTTACCGCAAATACAATACCTCGGCGGGTTTTCCTTATGGTTTTGCTTATTGCTCATCTCTACCTCCGGATAAGAGTTATCAGGAGTAGCATACATTTCTTACGACCTCATTTTCGTGTCTTTTTTGTTATCTGGCAAAAATATTGAATCAACATGATTTGTAGAAAATATGATTAGTGCTAACAATTTATAATGCTAAGGCTTTAATTTTTCCCATTCTTAAAGACCCGTCAAATTCCCCTTTAATATTTAAAGGACTACTTTAACGGATAAACACTGTATCTTATTCGAGTACATTGTGATTATTAATTGATATTATCAGTTCACGAGTCCCTGTCTGTCATTTCACCAAACAGGGACTACACGGACGCGACTGAGCTTCCAGACAGGAAATTGATATGCGGAGTGTCATGCGGGTTCGGCGGGAGTATCTTGGGAACGAGGGCGAATAAAATTCAGCATAAAGAACAGTGATTCTGAATTTTATAAATCTTCATTTTCAGAAAAAACAAAAAGCTCGTTTGCTATTTAAACCGTACCCTTTTGATCAGCCCATGTGTTCCCCCCCTTATTAGCAAACGAGGATCAGATTTTTTTAGATGTAGCTTTTAATATTGTCTGAATCTGACGGATTTTTTTTGCAAGGAAATCACGTTCCTCTTGGAGTGGACTCAGCTTATTTTCCAGTTCTTTCAGCATTGGGTATAATCGGTCTTTGTCTATCTTACGGAGATCGGCGTGAGTAATTTTTTTAGTTGCCACTCTGATGCTGCGAAACTTCCCTTCTCCTTCAGTATCTGCTTTCTCTTTGCTGATTCTCATGCGCCATTCGAAATGATGCGGACAGTAAAGACAGCCAGTATTCTTTTTTGAGCAATAATGGAGGCTTGCATAAAGAGCGCCTGTCTTGTAGCGAGACTTTTGATTATTGATTATTTCTTTCATCTCTGCTTTTACCTGTTCAAAGCGATTAAATATATCTTCCAGCATTTTGTAACATTCGAGTAGTTCATTCATTTGGACACCTCCTTGCGTTCATACTAGGATAGAAATTCAATGCAATGCGTGTCTTTTTTAATTAAAATGAGACTGTGTGAGAAATTGAGAGGCAAAGAATGAAAACCAAGAAATTAAAAAGGGTCTTATGTATCCTGTATAAAAATGAAGCTAAGAGTATATTTGGAATATTAAAACGGAGGAAATTTAAACCATACAAACTGAAAGAACTTGAAAACACTATATATGTCTACACTCACAAAACCCCTTATGAGCTAGCTAATTTACTGCTTGATGATGATGCTATTGGAGATGATACAAGACTTTTTATTAATGAAGTAGCATTTGATGGGGTATCATACCTTGTAGAAGATGAATTCCTTGAGTGGTTCGCACAAGTTCATAGAGAAAAAGAGGTGCAATCCGAACAACATCAAGAGTGAACCCTCCTGCCATCAAACTTACGACATATCTCTATAATCCTTCAGATAGTCCGCTTCTGCATAAAAAGACACACTTTCCATCAGAAAAAAAATGTATGGAAGGGGAACGAATAAGAAGCGGAGGTTCCCCATGTCAGAAGAAGCCAAGAAGAACAAAAAGAACTCAGGAATAGGAATCTATATTTTCACTCTGATTATCGCTGTGCTGATATCGGCAATAACGATTACCCAGTATCGCATTCTGTATATAAAAACAGATGTCAGGAACAGTATCAAAACGGTTAACACCACACAGCTTATTCAGCAATACAAAATATGGGCCTTCGATCAGGCAACATCAAAGAACAATCCTATAACAGAGGAATACACAAAGAAGTTTTTGGCAGATATGACAAAAACAGTAACCGAGATTCAGGAAGAGTACGAGATTGCTGTTTTCCTTGAACAGGGCGCGGTAATCGGCAGCGGCTTTTATGACTTTACTGATGAGCTGAGGAAAAGACTCGTTGCGAAAGGATACAGCTTTTTAGCAGAGGCCAATCATGAAATGTATTAACCTGATTCTGGCATTTATGATGCTTTTGACAGCTTCAGCTCATGCGGTAACTGACCTTGGCACCCACGGCAAGACCTATCAGATCGAAGAGAATGATTTCTATGACTGGCTAATGTCCGAGATTTCCAAAAAGCAGCACCTTGTGAAAGGCTTCGGAAAAGACGAGTTATCCAAAAAATTAGGACAAGTAATGAAACTTGAAGGGCTTAACGTATCTGATTGTACAGATAACAGTATAAGGCTGGTCGACCCAACCTATGTACTCGAAAGAAACATCACAGATGCCTCACAAAACATTCTGTACTCAAAAGGAACAACTGTAAATCCGCTAGACTACTTCAATCTTCAGCGAAACTACATGTTTCTTGATGTAGATAACAACGAACACCTCAAGGTCTATTTCTCAAAAGTGAAAGCTAACCCTGAACACCCCATTCAGCCTATTGCAATAAACGGAGACCTTCAGGTGTTCTTCGAACTCAGCCAGAAAAACGGAGTTAATGTACCTGCCGGAAAAGCAAATGAAGGGATGCTGAAAAAGTTTAATCTTTCATGCGCTCCTTCTCTGATATCCCAGGAGGGGAAAATGGTTCGCGTTCAGTCGTTCAGGACAGAAAAGGTGAAAAAATGAAACGTCTCATCGCATCAACTCTTGTGGCCATAATGCTATTTACAGCAGTTCCGAATTTTCAAACCGCCCATGCTGCCGGCTGTGTGCCGTTTTTCAATCCGATCACGAATGTTGACTGGTCAATGTTCATACGTGAGTTCCGCTTTCTCGGCATATGCATATGCACAACACCAGTGCCTAGAGTAGGATTTAAAATTCGCTATGCTGAGCCGATAGCACTGATCGAAACAACTCAGAAGCCCTTCTTTTTCCCAAGCTTCAATTTAAATTTAGGGGTATTTTCTGGTTTATACAAAGTCGGTTCACAGGTTAGTGATAGTGGCTCCACTATTCAGAGCCATTATCTCTGGTATCCAGTGATGTGGGTTTTAAATATTTTATCCAGCGTACTGTGTTTGCAGGTAGACCCAACCTCTATTGATATCGGATATATGTCGGAGCTCGATCCATACCATGAATTCGATGAATTAAACCATTTGGTCCAGCCTGAAAAATTGCTTTTTGCAAACCCTGTCGCTCAGGCTGCGTGCATCGCAGATTGCGTTGCATCATCGTTCAACAGACCGCTTAACCCTCTCTATTGGTGTGCCGGTTGCTGGGGTAGCATATTTCCAGACAGTGGTAATGTGCAGGAACAGAAGCGCAATGATGTGGTTGGTTCGCATCTTGTCTCCACACGCATGATTGATAAGCTGCATAACGCGGTCATGCTCTGGGCAACAAGCCCCGGTGAGGCCATAGCCGGAGAAGGTGTACCAGATTCAATATGTAACCCCGTACCGTTTCCACGAATCATAAAGTCTCAATACTGGCTTCAGCCAGCTTGCCCGGTTGTCAGATATGGCTTGCCCATAGGTGTAATTCCTCTTGTTTCCGAGTTTTTTGCTAAGGCTCCGGGGTTTGAGGATTATGTTCATGTACTATGGAGGAAAAGAGAATGTTGTCTCTTATAAAGAAGATTACTGCAATCTTATGTGTGATAGCAGTATCAACTACATCATTTGCTGATTACCGTGAAACTTGGAATAGTAATTATTCAAAGAACTACTATAAAGACATGCAAAACAAAACAAAAAACAGCGGGAATCTGACTGAGAGCGGAATAAATGAAATGAAAGACACTGCTCCACAATATGATGAATCCCGCACCAATTCTGCTGATGTAGGTGATAATGACGCAGCACAGCAGTTTTATGACTACGGAACTGATCTGACTAACTCATGCACAGTGATCACAACACGAGAAACAAGAGAGTTGGTGTGTGATAATCGCACTGAATATACTTATGAAAATGTGGCAGTTGTGCAAAAAAGAATCCTTGATGAAATAGTCTGGGATGCTGAAAATTACTGGTCTGAAAAAACTGTTTATCGTTGTGCATTGAATGGCCAGACTTATGAGAATCAAGCTGAATGTGCAAATGAGTGCCAAGATAGTCAATCAACAGATATAGTTTATACTTGTCCTGCCGGCTCATATAATCCGACAAGAGGAGTGTGCGAAACATCACCGTCATGCCCCAACGGTGGAAGCTATAACACCACAACTGATCGTTGCGAAGCACCTGTAACGACATCTTGCCCTACTGGATATACTAAAAACGGTTCAATTTGTCAGGCCAACCCTGTCTGCTCCACGGGGATATACAACTCGACTGCGAAGAAGTGTGTTATCGGTGCCAATACAAGCTGCCCCAGCGGGTACACATACAACAGCAGCTTGAATAAATGTCAGGCTAATCCGGTTTGTTCCACTGGAACATACAATTCGTCTCTGAAGAAATGTACAACTGCAGCAATTCCGGCAACCTGCCCAGCAGGATATACGGAATCAGGAAATCAGTGCGTTAAAACTACTACATATGGTGCATCATACGGACTGGATCCCGAATGTCCATATAAGTGCAGAAAATCCGGAACACACCAATCATGGTATTGTAATGGTTCATCATGGGCTCCGCTTGATGGACATAATTGTGTTGAAAATAATACGTATATATGCCCCAACGGCGGAAAAGCTTCTTACAATATCTGCACAGTCATTGAAACTGCGCCGAAACCGGAACCTTCCTGCGCAACAGGCTTTACCTACGATGCCGCCTTTCAGATGTGTGTTAAAACACCCACATGCAACAACGGCGGAACATTCAGCGCTGCCGCGAATAAATGCGAACTGACGGCTTCTACATCCTGCCCCTCTGGCTTTACCTATGATGCAGCTCTCGGCATGTGCGTTAAAACGCCCACATGCAACAACGGCGGAACATTCAATGCTTCCACGAATAAATGCACAATTTCATTAACATCGAGCTGCCCCTCTGGTTTCACCATGTCTGGTTCCATTTGCTACAGAGCAGCATACTGCGTACCGGGTACAACGATTAATGGCACGACAAACATGTGTACTATGCAAGCAACTACAAATTACACATGCCCTACAGGATATGTAAAAATAAATGATGATACATGCCTTAAAACAGTTTCCTGCTCGGATATGCCGATTCTCGAAGAGCACACACGTTATGAGGCCAGTTTGATATACAGACTGGAACCTGAATCGTTTGCTCCATTGATTAATTGTACATTTGGTTCCTATGCGTGCGTTGATTGGAGAAATACCTGTGTAAGCAAAACTCCGCCGCCTGAATCATGCCTCAGAAATGAAAATATCTGCTGGACTTATGAACGCAATGGAACGTGCCAGCGTAAAATTACCAACATCTATACTGAGTGCAGTTACAACATAACTGCACAGCAAATCAACTAGGAGCTTTTTATGAAGAGAATAATTATACTTATGCTCCTCTGCATTAATACTTTAGCTTATGCAGAAACATGGCAGTGTTTAGAGCCTGTTGATATTATATGTGAGCACGAGGTCGATGGCGTTTGTGCTGATTCGGATACATATTGCAAGAAAGCTGAACGTGAGCTCACAAGATATTCTTCAGGGTGCGACTTAGGGAATGTGCTCTCTATGATCAATCAGGAGCATTGCAATCTTGAAGTCATATGTTCGGATGAAATCAGTATTCAGGGGCAATGTGAGCGCGGCGCAGGGTGCTTCCCCGGGCTTTATCAAGATAATTGCCCATCGACCTATGATGTCAGAGCGACGGGAGAAACAAGAGATGTCGATTGCTCGAATTATGGACAATCGGGAACACTCACACTCTCAAAATTTGATTATGGCTTCTTCACAGGCGGAGGAACTCTCAGTCTGAGAGGAGGGGAGGTAACGTGCCAAAAATACTATAGCCCGCGTGAGAATACTGATTGTACATCTATGCTCGCGAACGGCTCACGCCCGGCGGCATGTTATGTCGATGAATGTGCTGATTTGGCTAACAATCCTCGTTGTGAACGGATTTATGATGCGACACAGATAGGAGACGAAGCAACCATCCTCAATACCGATTGTGTGTGGGTTACTAACCCCGGAACCGGCGGAAGAATATGTACGGATGATCCGAATGAAATAGCGGCGCTCACTGATGACAGAAGGCTGTATGATGTCGAAGTCGAAACTTATAAGTGCGAAGCCACTGACGTGCGTACATGCGAAAATAAAGAATACAAGATGGTTTGTCCTGACGGAACTGAAACAATCTGCCAAACTGAAAAAACCTGCTTGAAACAGATCACTGAAACATATACTGAAACGATTGCACGGCCACTCGTTGCTAACAGAAACTTTGATGTAAACAAATGTACGGTAGAGGACGGCGGCTGTGAGCAATATAAAAATAATAATCAATGTGTACTTGTTCAGTCAGACTCAAACCCACCCGTGCAAATAATCGGAGGCACGGGTAATATATCTACAGGTCAAAACTCTATTATAGTGACGCTTGGCAGGATCGATGATAACAGCCTCAGAGGAAATTGTACAATTTTTGAATTTTACTACTCAATCAATATTACTAATCTGGAACGAATTCACGAAGCAATTTTAAAGACTGTGAAGTGGGATGACTTTGTACAGATATATGTTAATGACAATTTGGTTTATAAAGGCGAAGGAACAAGAGTCGAAGGACATTTTCCGCCGGAAACTGGCAGTTGTTGGAAACCAAGTACAAGCTGGACCCGTTCGCCAAATGTTGATGTAAAGCAGTACCTGACTGAAGGAGTTAATAATTTACTGCTCAGGGTGTCTGTGGAAGGCGGTGGTGAAGGATATGCTTTCTTTGAGTTTCCTATTAATACACAGGAAACATATTATTGTTACAATGATTATAATTTGTTGGACTCCCCTTCTAATTGTGTTCAAAACTCAGAGCCTCCATTGTGTACAAGATGGCTTGAAGATATACATGATATAACTAAAGCAGTTTGCACACAGAGTGCATTTTATATGGACTGCACGGAAACAGGTAGTCGTTTAGTCTGCGAAGATTGGGAAGAAGAAGTTATATGCGGAGATCAGGTAGTAACACTGCCGAATGTTGCACTGGAAAGTGACAATATGACAGGTTTCTCTGAATCGCTCGGAATTCTGGGTATTTTGGATGATATAAACTCTATCTGGAGTGGTGAATATGAAAAATGCTCCTATGGATACTTTGTTAATGGTCTTGGCGGTGTCTATTGCAATAACTGCACAGGAGAAGGCGGTTTCCTGTGCTTCCAGCAAAAACCTGAACAGCAAAAGTCCTATGAGTTAAATAAAAAGGGACTATGTCATTTCCTGAAAACCGATTGTACAAACCGCATTGAAATGGGTTTTGGTTCGGTTTGCCTCGAACACACTAAAAAGTTTTGCTGCTATGACTCAAAGCTCGCCAGAGTTCTCGTTGAGCAATCTTACCTTCAGCTCGGGAAAAGCTGGGATTCGGGTTGCAACGGACTGACTCTGGATGATCTGAACAATCTTGATTTCGGAGCAATGGACTTGTCTGAAATAATTGATGAACTGGAAAATAAGATTGATGTTGAAGCAACAAAATTACAGGACTCAGTAAAAGATAAAATAGGTAATTTTTATACGGACTTTTCAGAGCAGATGGATGACCGCGGTGCTCATCCGGATACAGATAATGAATAGGAGGCACAAGATGAGAAAGCTTATAATAAGTGTAATTATGATAACCGCCCTTACTGCCGTGGCATATTCCGAAGGTTTTAAGTTCAATAATATGCCGCAGCCGGAAATAACATATGATATGGACAAGGTTTATGGGCAAATGCAGGAGTTTACGGATAAATTCAGAAAAGAAGGTCCTACAAAGACACCCCAATTGATTTATCTTTTTTCGGACAGTGTTCCTGCAATCACAATGGAAAACGTTTTTGCTCAGGCAAAAAAAATCACCTCACTGGAGTTCACTGGCTGCATAAGAGGATTTAAGGGCAAGACAGACAAAGATCTCCGTAGATTTATTGAGCATCAGGTTGAGAAAGGCAAGATTGATAACCAAGAAGTCAGAATGGATCCATTCTTTTTCAGGGATCTGAATGTGAAAAAAGTTCCGGCTCTTGTCTATGCGTCATGCAGCAGCCAGCCGGTCAATTGTGATTACCACTACATTGTTTATGGAGACAGTAGATTGGATTACTTAGTTGAGCAAATCTATAAAGCAAATCCCGGAGATAAAACAATTCAGAGAGTCCTTGCTGATTTACGCAGTTAAGGCGACATAGTCCCCCTCTTCCACCCGTGCCCTGTTTCTTATTGCAGGGCACGGGACTAAAAAATCTTTCTTCCACCCCCCTATTTTTAAAAAAGACACAAAAAAAAGTCGCGCGGTGCTCTACGCTGAATTGAAAAAAATTCAGAGGTGGACTATGCGGAAAGTTGTTTTTGTTGCTTTCTTCGTCCTTGTAGCAGCTTCGGTATTCGCTCAGTTGGCGAAGGATGATCCGAGGCGCGGTTGGCATTGGTATGATGATCCCGCCAAGGAAGTCGAAACAAAGCCTGTTCAGAAAAAGGAAGAAAAACCCAAAGAAGAAATTGTAAAGGCTCCGGAGGAACCCAAGCAGGATAACAAGACCCCTACAGTGAACACATCTGTCAGGGATTTTGAGTTTCCGCTGACTGACGAAGCAAAGAGTATTCCGGTTCTCGCCAAATGGCTCAAAGAGCCGACAGAAGAGAACGCAAAAGAGTGGCTTGCATGGCAGGGTAAATACTTTAAGCACAATGAGCAGATAGCGAGAAGCCTTCGCAATGCGTATTTGACATACGGCGATATCGTCTACCGCTTTGAGGGCATGGCTGATCAGCCTATTGGTCAGATTGTGGCTGCCGGAGTAGCACAGAAGAAATACAAAGATGTGTTCAACAGCGTAGCAGACAGGGTTGGCTTATTTTTCTTTTATAAAAAAGGGTGCGATTACTGTGATGCAATCATACGTCCGCTTCAGGTTATTCAGGGAAGATATAACTTCACAATTATCGGTGTAGTTTATGACGCCGCTGATGCAAAAGCGGATATGCCTTTTGAGACGCGCGTAGCTCCCCGTCTCTTTGAGCAACATACAATAACGTCTGTTCCCACCTTAGGCGCCTTCAACAACGTCACAAAACAGATGAGAGTGATTGCCAAGGGTTACACCCCTGCGGACCAAATCGAATTGAATCTCAAGGCCTTTCTGCTGGAGCAGAAGCTCATCACCGAGGATGATTTTATCAATATTTGGCGGACAGAAGACACAGAGGTCCTCCAGCAAGCCCTCCAGCAGTATCAGCAAACTTTAAATCAATGAGGATAGTTCAATGAAAAAGACAATAGCATTACTGCTTACGCTTACATATTTAACGGTTACAACGGCGCCGGCTTACGCTGGGCTGAGTGATGATATGCACGGTTTTCTTGATGATCTGGGCGTGATGTCAAATATCACAACCCCGGGTTCGTTTGAAGCTGGAGGCAGACATGTATTCAGCGGCGGCAGCCTGAGCATGCGTTTTAATAATAATATTCCGCCTATTGCCACATTCCAGCCACCATCGTTGCGGGTGTCGTGCTCAGGACTGGATTTTAATGCTGGACTCGTTTCAATCCTTAGTCTCGATGTGATCCAAGACTTGCTGTCACGAGGCGGAACCACTCTTGCATGGGGGCTCTTAATCGGGCTGTCTTACTCTCTCCCGACAGTTGCGAATGTTTTTGAGAAAATTCAAAAGTATGTACGCATGATGCAGGAATTGTCAGGGAATCTGTGCCAGATTGGCGAAAACCTTGGAAGAAAAATCGGGGACGAGCTGTGGAGTAATGCACGGCAAGAAAAGCAGGGTGAAGATGTTGCCTCAGGAAGCTCAAGCACGTTCGAAACGGCGTTGAAAAACTTATACGATGATCCCGGAAGAATGGTCAAAAAACAAAGAGGTAATATTGTTTACGACACAATAGCAGATATACCGGGACTGCCGCTGGATGAAGAAACAATAGAGGCAATGATGGCGCTGTTTGGCACTATTGAGTGGCACCCCAGCACAGATGAATCAGGGGATTGCAATCCGTCTCCAACTGAAGTCTCTGAAGCCACAGCATCAATTTCAGTATATCCGGCAAAAATTGATGCAAAAGACACTCTTAATAAGCTCATAAACGGTGGAAAAATCACTGGTTATTTATGTGGAGTAAAATGCGCTGCCATAGGTATTATCAACACCACCTGTCTTGATCTTTCCGTCGGGGAAATAACAGTTACAGGCATAAAAAATGATGTACAAACAGTGTTAATTAAAGCAGTTGACCGGCTTGTACTCGGATATCCTATCGACACAGATGATATCAAATATCTTGAAGTCGCAGTTGTCCCTAATATTACGGACATTATTCTGTATCTGGCAATACAGAAAAAAATGGGTGTGCCTATTTTGAGTGATATTGAAGTGCTTTCATCACACTATGGCTACATTCTGCTTGAGTACATACTTTCATATCTTTGGGACTCAGTAACTTACAGCGTACCTGAATTCCAAAAACGCAAAACCCCTACCGAGAATGTAAATAGAGCACTTACAGAGTGGCTTGAAAACTTTAAAGGCTCTTATTCGAGCCTGAATAGAAGATTCTATCAGGCCAGAATGGATTTCGTTAAAGATATGGAATTATTTAACAAAGAGTTTGAACTCGGCAAAATAAAAGCTTCTGAGAGCGGATACTTTCTCACTTCCGGCAGCTTTAGCAATAGCCTAAGCGGCGCCGGACAGAGATAGGAGGATTATATGGAAAAGCTCATTATAAGTCTGCCTTACATCATAGTAGGAGCCTATGTGATCTCATGGTTGATATTCACGATTGTTCCGTTCAATCCGCAGAAAAAAGGGAAAAATAGTGCAGTCAACAAAATCAAATCGGCTTATACAGCGCTCGCAGCGCTTACATTCGGATTGTTTGCAATAGTTATATTTACTGTGTTCATGCTGGATTTCAGCGCTAAGACAAACATTACTATAGCGGTGGTATCACTCATTGCTCTCGCCTCATCTGTCGTTTTGAGGCTGAAAACAACTCATCACGGGGTTGCTTCTTTTATCTTCAACAGCGGTATTCTGATAGGAATTGCGTGTGCTATTTCCCTATGGGTTAAACATGCCCTTAATGGAGGGTTTTAAGATGAAAAAAATACTTTTTCTTATAATGCTGGCAGTCGTACCTGCTTCAGCATTTGCAGAGTATAATTTTTACACCTACGGTAACGGGGCTATGCTGCATTCAACATACAATGCAATTGCGATGATCTTCAATGACAGCGGCTTCATTAACCTGACTCGGTTCGTGTTCATTCTGGCATTCCTGGCATCTTTTTATATGACAGCGTTTCTTAAACGCTGGGACGTGCTCAAATATGCCATCATAAGCTTTTTTATACTCGGTCTTTTTCTTTACTCAAAAGACAGAGTAGTAATTCATGATGTTATACAGGATGAACTGTACGTTGTGGATAATGTCCCAAAGGCTTTTGGGTTCCTTGGCGAGTCCGTTTCATCTGCCGGCCATTTCATTACAGAGAAATTCGATACAGCTTTTGCGGTTCCCATAACAACCTTGCTTTTTGGAAAAAGTAACGCCATGCCATTAAATCTTACATACTCGAAGTCAGGGTTTGCAGGTCCGTTCAAAATGATCAAAGATTTAGGGAGTTTTGAGCTCCCTGATCAGCAGATTCAGGCCGACTTTTATGAATATGTCAAAAAATGCGCAAAATGGGATGTGATGGGGCTGAATAGTTCAGAAATGAAGATTTTTAAGGAGAACCTCAAGCTGTCAAGTCCTGACGTGATACCTAATGGGCTCTCGTCACGCTTCTATGTGCCGGTAACTATCGGCGGAGTAAAGTCCCAATGCGCTACGTACTACGTAGCCAATCTTTACCCCCGTATAGTTGCGTCAATTGGAGGTTCTGAGGCCATTTTAAGCAGTGAACCGAAACTGCTGAATTATATGTCAGGCTTGTCGAGCTCAATGGCATTCTTTACCGGCGAATCGCTTACTACATATAACGCTATGACCCAATCGGCAGTGGTAAAAACGGCTATCCGAAGCCTCAGCGGCAGTCTCGCAAACGGACGAGAGGAATATAATCAGTTCATGGCAGAACTGGGCATTGCTAAATTCGAACAGCAGGGAGAAGTCATTTCGAGAGTCGCAATGAAGCTTATTCCCATTTTCCGGAATGTGATGGAAATATTAATGATCGCCACGCTGCCTATAGTGTTTCTCCTGTTCCTTCTGCCAAACGGTTACAAACTGATATGGGAGTATATCTTGTCACTCATATGGCTCCAGTTATGGAACCCTATTCTTGCTGTTATGCAGATGGTTATGAACTTATCAGCGGTAATGGAAGCCTCAGCAGCAGGGAAAGTAACGGAAATCGGCGGTTTCACAATACACAGCTTCGGCTACTGGGGTGATTTCTCGAACTCTTATCTTGCAGTTGCCGGGTATATGATGATCTCCGTACCAATGCTGGCCCACTTGGTTCTCCGGGGTGGTAAATTCATGGGCGCTCAGCTCGGTCAGGGGCTTGCATCGGCAGCGATGGGCGCCGGAGCAATGAGCGTAGACCCGAACGCCGTTAAAGGCGCAGGGTATCTGACCGCAGAAGAAAAAGCACTCAACGAAAGCGGTATAGAGAAGATGTTCATGATACAGAATATGCACAACGCAGGAGCAGCAAGGAATATAGATGCGGCAAACAGGTTTGCAGCGGAAAGTGAGATTGCCGCCAATCAAGGAATGGATCGCTTCGGAGATTATTCACAGGTAATGGCAAAGGCAGGAGCAAGTGACAGTTTTGCGGGTGCAAAAAGTACACTGGATGCTCCTCAGAAAGCTTTTGAGGGATTGATGAAAGAAGAGTCTTATCATAGGCAGATGGGCGAACGAGCTCTCAGTGCAGGGGATGTAGGACGAGCACAGCAGCATTTTGAAAAGGCTGATAATATGCGAGATATGATAGGGCAGTGGGATAGAAATCAGAACGGCATCCTAGATCCCGGCAAAGAACAAGACATGATGAACTTTGTGTCCACTCGTCAAAAAACAGAGCAGTATGCAGGAGCTATAAATAAAGAGGCAAACGGAGTTACTGAGCAGGATATAGGCGCTAAAGCCGCTTGGGATGCTGAATCAGGAACTAAACAAATAAGGAATCTGGAGCAGCAGGGCGTAACTGCGTCTGATCATGGACGCTTCAATGCGGCACAAACAGCTTCATCTATGCAAAAATATGAAACAACTCTAGGTAAGAATTTCAGCGATATGAATAATGATGAAATTGCCGGGTTCATGCGTCAAGAAAAACTTGCTAATGTCACATGGTCGAATGGAGATCGTACTACTACAGCATCGTTCAATGATGACGGAAGCATTAACTACAGAAGCGATGTAAGCGGTGACAAAGAAACCGTTTATAAAGGGGCTTATAAGGAAGATGGTTCTTGGGAACGCAATCACAATCAGGTGGACACTGCTAAAACCGAAAAGAACCGTGACAATATTGATACGGCGAAAACTGTTATTGATAGGAGCGTAATGAAAGATGATTCAACGACACTGAAAACGGGTAACGAAATTCAAATAAAAGATTCATACAAAAATGAAGCTTACGGTTATGAAATTAATGGGGAGCAGATCATCTTTGAGAAAAATGCTGTGGCAAACATGCTCTCTACTGAGGACGGCCGTAAGCACTTTGCATCACTCGCATCCCAGTTTGGAGCATCAGGTGATGGTCGTCAGGAAATATTCACAACAGCAGTAAAACAAAACCTCGCAGATACACTTGAGAAGGAAGGGAAAATATCCAGTGACTACAAGATGGGTATGGGAGTACAAGGATATGGAGAAGCACACGCAGGATTTGAAAAGAAACTTAATGATAAAATCCCCGTGGTCGGAGGAGTTAATGCGGGTGCTAGCATTGGAGCTAAGATTGATGTTCACGGTTCTGCCGATCAAGGTCGCTCACGGAATGAGATCGTGTCCAGAATAGATGAAAAAATGGATGCAGTATATGATATGGAAAAAATAGCAACAAAAGCAGGAATTGGTGGTGGTTTTTCAACTGAGAGATATGGACAAACTGTCTCAGATGTTCTTAGGAGCGAAATGAACGACATAAGAGGTGACATATCAAAAGATGCACCCTTGATTGAGCTTGGCAAAAAAGGCTTGGACACTATCCAAGAAGCTGGCAATTTCTATTCAGAGGTAGGCAAAAACTATAAAGATGTGCAAGCTCACGGAGACCCTGAAAGCAGTGACACAGGGACTCCTGAAACAAAAGCAACCCTTGCAGACTTAAAATAAGATACTGGATGAATTAACAGGGTAGCCGTGGAAGGCTACCCCTCTTTTTTAATCTTTACTCTTTTGCTTCTGGCGTATATCAATAAAATTACGAGCAAGGACAGTATTCATTCTAGCTCCCCAGATAAATATAATGACAAAAACTGCGGGAAGAAATAATGAAAAAGCGAACCCAAGAGCCTCATTAAAATCTTTGGCAATGTAGAGAGAGAAACATAAAATAACCACTCCACTTACAACTAAATATAAAAGGAGCTTCATGAAATACAACCACATTGCTTTTTCATACGCTTTTCCTTTGGTCATTCCTGCAATAGAAATATCGACATACTTATCAAATATTTCCTCTCCAGAAGCGTCCATAAAAGTTCTTGGTTTTCTGTCATCAGTTATTTTATCCATGATATTCTCCCAAACAGTATTCCCACCCTGTTTATACTTTCTAAGATAGTCTTTTGCAATATTAATGCAATAGTTTTTTATTGATTTTGATAAATAAAATTTATAGCATTTGACATAAATGGCATATTTACCTATATTACAGTTTACCTGCTCAGATAAAATAATAAAAGGTGTAGCATGAGAATAAACGCTGGTGGACTTTCATCTATCGTCATAGGCAGAGAAAAGGAAATCTCAACTATAAAAACTTATATAGAATTAGGGCAACACTGCACCCTTATAGCACCAAGACGTTATGGTAAAACCACTCTCGTCAACAATGTCCTCTCTGCACTAGAGAAGGATTATCTTATCGTTAAAATCGATATTTTCAGTGCATCTTCCGTGCGGGAACTTTGTAATCTCCTTATAGACGCAGTCTACCACAGTATAGGAGTTACGGGTTTTATTAAAGATGCTAAAGAAAACATTTTTGACATTTTATCACGCTTTAAGCTTGAGTTGGAAGATGTCAAGATCGGTTATGACATCCTCAAAGAACAAGATGAAAATGAAATGATTAATAAAGCATTTTCTCTTACTGAAACTTTTGCGAAGAAACACAAGAAAAAAATGGTCGTATTCTTCGATGAATTCGGTGATATTCATCGGTTTGGAAATGATTTGATCAAAAAACTCCGATCATACTTCCAGCAACATTCAGAAGTAATTTACATTTTTGCCGGCTCTCAATCGAGTGTAATGAACAATATCTTTTTGCAAAAAGATAATGCTTTCTTTAATTTTGCGGCAATTATGAAACTAGGGAAACTTCCTCTGAATAAAGTAAAAGAATTCATTGAACAACTTGTGATTCAGGATGTTAAGTTTACTCAAGAAGCTTCGGCACAGATAACAGAAATAACAAAAGGACATCCTTTCTATATGATGAAGCTTATTCAGGAAAGCTTTGTTTTCGCTGTGATAGAAAAAGCTGAAGCCGTTTCCGAATCACATATTAATTCCGGCGTAGATAAAATTCTGGACGATAACAATTCATATTTTGAGAATGAGTGGAATAACATTAATAATAAAAAATACAAAGGACTACTATTAAAGCAGATTATCGGCATTAAAATTGATGAAACAACATTAAAAGACATGAACCCGTCTTATAGAAGCCAGCTACAAAAAGAATTAATTGATGAAAGCGTATTGGACGATAGCAAAAAAGTTGTCGATCCTTTTATGGAGTTATGGCTAAGCAGAAACGTTTTATAATATCTCCGACACGGTCAGAATGCTGATCGATAATTGGCTGAAAGAGAAAGGGGCAAGAGAGTAGGAAACTACCTCCTTGTTGAAATAAATTTAAAACGGCGCGTGTTCTATATGTTTGATATTTTGGATAAATACTCTATTTCTTGTAAAAAACGGTATGATTCAGCGCACTACGGAGATTTTTGCGGTAGTCCCAGAAAACTATAATATCTGACGAAGCGAATACCATGCCCCACGACCTTTTCCGTTGAGCTGCAAATAACCCTTTTCCTGAAGCTGGCGAAAATGCTCTTTAATCGTATTTCTGCTTATCCCCGTGAGCTTAATAATATCACCTGCCGTCACTCTTCCGTGTTCCTTCGCATATTCAATAATTTGCAGGGAAAGCTCAGACATTACTGAAACAATCAGCCTTTCCCGTTCGATTTTACGCTCAAGAATTCTCTTTTGTTTTTGTAAAGATCGAAGAAAAAATAATATCCACGGCTGCCAATCAGGATTATTTGTTCTGATTGTGCCTTGTGTTTGGCGCAGTGCAAGATAATACGCTTCTTTACTTTGCTCGATGATGCTTTCAAGCGAACTGTAAGGAACATAGGCATAGCCTTTGCGAAGCAGTAGTAAAGTTGTAAGGATACGGCTCAAACGTCCATTACCGTCCTGAAATGGATGAATTTCAAGGAAAACGACAATGAATATACTTATTGCAAGAAGAGGATGGATTTTTGTGTTATTGATAAAGCCTACAATCTCAGCCATCAGGTGTGGAGTGTCAAACGGTTTTGCCGTTTCAAAGACCACACCTATTTGACGACCGTGTTCATCAAATGCGGCAACACTGTTGGAGCTGGTTTTATATTGTCCACGGTGGCGTTCGTCTTTTGTACTATACTTCAGTAAATCCCTATGCAACTGTTTTATGTGATTTTCTGTAATGGGAATGTCTACCCATGACTGAAAGATCAATTCCATGACTTCAGCATATCCAGCGATCTCCTGTTCATCACGGGTTTGAAAGGATTTTATTTGTAAGTGGGATAAAAGAGTTTCGATCTCTCTGTCGGAAAGCTTGCTACCTTCAATGCGTGTTGAAGAGCCAATACTTTCAATGGTGGCAACTTTTCGGAGACTCAGCAAACGTTCAGGTGCAAGTGTGCCTAAAGCCCTCCAAGCACCTTTAAATTCATCGATTTCAACAATTAGTCCAAGTATCTCTTGGCTTATTTCAAGACTATCGACTTTGATCATACACCTATTTATACACCCATTTACACCCATTTCAATGAATATTTTTCCCCTCTTCTTCCCTCTTGACAAAACCTCCACCCCGATACTATTTTAACCTTGCAAAGAAATCTCACAACGGCGGTAGCTGTTCCTGTTCTGAACGGCATTCAGCTCTGCCAAAATCACTATGACGAATTTACGATTAACAGTCGTATTTTCTGTCATGGTTATAGACCCCCGGTGTCTCGAATCCGTAAGGACCGAGGTGGCTCTTCCGTTGTGAAGCCATTTGCAACACCGGGGCTTTTTGTCTGCAAAATGAGAAGCCTCCGGAATATCACAACGGAGGCACAGCTATGTCTGACCTATACCTTGACATAGCCCCGTCAGACGAATACGGCTTTCTCATATCTACAAAGGAAGCTGCACGGGGCTTTGACTGCTCACCTCATACCATCAGAAACACGAAAAACTCCAACAAAAGCAAATTCGCTGAAGGAGTCCACTTCGTCAAACTCTTCAACAACGTCAAAGATTCCAAAGGACAAGTCACAAATTTGAGTTCTAAGCAGACTTTCTGGACACGGGAAGGGGTTATCCTTCTCAGCTCTCTTATCGACACGGAGAGAGCCAGAGAGTTCGCAGGATGGGCAAAAGAAGTCATCATCGATCCGTGGGAATACGAGATGGAGGATGAAGACGAGCTCTTAACCGTCGTTGATCTGCCCTCCATGAAGAAATCAACACCCGATGAAGCTTCTCCGGGGAAACGCACAGTCGAAGGTATTGCCTATATCAGGCCGGCCCTGAAGGGAGAGAAAAAGCCGCGTAAGCTCTACAAAAAGCAGGATGTGAAACTCCTTATGGACAGAATGCGCAGTGCACTCGATTTTGAGCTGGCAAAAGGCAGCCTGAGTAAAGCACTGCCTCCGGCGGCCTATTTGCAGGAACCCGGTAAACTGTCCAGTGAACCCTTGTATGAGCTTGAAACAGTATTTGCCTTTATGAGGGACAGTATCGAAGCTCATAAATCTGAGCTTATACCGCTGGTTCGTTAAAAAGACACACTTTTCAATCTGAATTAGCTGTAATAAGAGAAAAAGAATACCGGAGAGATAAAATGGAAACGACAGCATTATCTACATTTCAGCATGAGAAGTTCGGAGAGATCCGGACAATGAAGGATGAAAAGGGCGAGCCGTGGTTTGTAGCAAAAGAGGTTGCCGTTGCTCTGGGATATACTAATCCACAGAAGGCTATACGAGACCATTGTAAAGGGGTGAACGAGACGTTCACCCCTTCAAAAGGCGGAAATCAGCTGACTAAAATCATCCCTGAATCTGATCTTTACCGCCTGATTCTCCGTTCCAAGCTGCCGCAAGCCGAGGCATTTCAAGATTGGGTCACCTCCGAGGTCCTGCCGTCTATCCGCAAGACAGCAATTCACGAAAGAGCCGGAGAAGCAGCACCGGAATACCCTGTGGGCAATTCAACAGAAAGCCCAAAAGAGGCTCAGGCAGTACAAGCTTTTCAGCATGAGAAGTTTGGACAAGTAAGGACACTTATCAAAGAAGATGGCGAGCCGTGGTTCTTTGCACAAGAGATAACGAAAGCTCTTGATTATGGCAACAATGCCAGAACCATCAAAGACAACGTTGACGATGAGGATATACTTATTAGGTATATCCCAGAGTTATCAAATAATTATACCCTCATAAACGAGTCTGGATTGTATTCCCTTATCCTTCGGAGCAGCAAACCGGAAGCGAAGATTTTTAAAAAATGGGTCACTTCCGAGGTACTGCCGTCAATCCGCAAGACAGGTCAGTATGGTAGCGCAAGTGTCCCTCCTGTTCCTGCTCCGGCCCCTGTGTTGATTATAAGGCAGCCGATCACCGCCGACTTATTTATAGAGAGAGACGGTTTCTTCTGGCTCTCTCTTGAGGCGATAATAAACGCTATCAACACGGAGAAAAAACTTTCGCTCTCCATGCTCTCCGATATGGTTATGATGATAAGCTTCCTGAAAGGATTTTTTGTAACCATCGACGGTAATGTTTACACAAGGGATGAAGGAATATACTTCGCCGGCATCATGGCAACAGAGGAAAAGGTTAAGCTGGACTTCTTCGCTCAGATAAAACCCGTCCTCGATGAGCTTCAGGAGAGGAAGAACAAGGAGCTTAAAAGAACCACAATCAGGGCATATCAAAAAGCGATCTATGGGGTAAAATCAAAAGAAGATCTCAAGATTCTGAAAAAGATTGTTAGGTATAAACAGAAGGATCTGACAATAAACGAGATAGCAGTTTTGACAGGCCTGAAGGAAATCGATGTACTGGCACGCCTGAGAGATATAGAAAACTCCTGTCTTATGGATATGCCCGACCTTCTTGACTGGATACCAGTAAGGAATCCCCCCGCCTCTCCCTCTGCGCCGGCAAAAATAACTACTGAACATATGGGCGAATTTTATGATATTTTAAAGGAGCTCATTATCGCTCTGGGTGTTTATGATGCAATCCTGCTGTGGCATCTCCGGACAATGCTTGTGGAAAACAAAACGCAGAGCATCACAACAACATATGCCGACTGGTTTAAGGAGTTTCCCTTCAAATCGGAAACGATGTTGAGAAAGGTTGTGAGTAGACTGGAAAAGAAGGGAATAATTGTATCTGAAAGAGTGGGCTTGCTGGCCAAGAAATACAGCATCAGCACAGAAGCACTGAAAAAATGTCTGGCGGAAAAGAAATAAGTTTGCGTTCCTTAAACTCTGGACGCAATTCACCCTCTGGCGGGCGGAGCTGGACACTCTGCCCGCTTTTTTTAAATTTCGGCTATTTGCAATCTAAGGTTGAGTTTTATTCTTTAGAGCGTCTACTATAACATCCATAATAAACCTTGGGCTATTTGCATTTGAAGGTTGCGTATATCAAGGGGAATTTCCAGTTTTCTTTTTTAATACGCTTTTCAAACTTTATCCGAACTCCTGAAGCAATTGCCAACTCCGCTTCATTCGGGTTTCCATCTTCATGGCCAATAATCAATGCTGGCGCTGCCATACTCTCACTGACCGTCAAACACCAAATCGCGCCTTTGCTGCCTATTGGTGGGTTTCCACACTCATCGCATTCTGTATCATAAGGCTCTTTCTGATGCTTGCAGTTCATAGGAGTGCGCCCAGCATGCCAATAAGCCACATCAGGCACAAAACTTGTTGAAAGTATCCTGTCTGTGTCAAGAAACTCTCCGCGGAAATCCTCGCCCCCGTGAAAAACTATCTGCCCCGGCGCTAGCACCCTACCCTTATCTTTTATGGGTATCCGGATTTCCTGATTGATACCGGCAATCCAGAGCCACGTAACATTGCATGCAAATTCCGGCGAGTCGGATTGTTATATCTTGTGACAATTTATTCAAAAGCGGCATTTTTGATTGACGTAACACCTCTTTTTGTGTAGGCTGAACGCTATACAAATTTCATAGAGGTGCCACATGGCCAAAAAAGAAGCGGTAACGGATTTGTGGGTTCATGGGTTGCTGCAAGAAGCAAATATCCATCTTGACCCCCAGGGCAGTACGATCCTTGAGATTGACAAAGCACTCAAAACGGCGTCAAAAAGCGGCTTCGGAAAGGTTGGCTTTCCTGAATACGTTGGTGTCGTGAAAGACTTTCTTTTGGTCATTGAAAACAAGGCTGACATCTCACGCCACGTAAAAGTGGATGAGAACGGGGTGGTGAGCCTTGATCCTGTCGATGTCAAAAATTACGCCATCAATGGCGCCGTGTTTTACGGAAAACATTTGGCTAAAAACACGTCCTACAAAAAGGTTCTTGTTTTTGGCATTTCGGGCGATTCAAAAAAACACCGAATCAGCCCGGTGTACATCGACGAAACCGAGTATTACCGGGAACTCCCCGATGTCGAGTCCTTTATTTCGTTTTCAGCGGAGAACATCGACGAATACTATGTTCGAGAAGTTCTCAAAGAAGAAACCGATACCGAAAAGGAGTTGGCGGAGATTTTGAGGGATGCCGCAGCGCTTCATGAAGACTTGAGAAATTATGGCAACCTGAAAGACATCGATAAACCACTTATCGTTTCCGGGATATTGCTTGCATTGCGTGAAGTGGAGTCAAAAAACTTCTCCATTGACGATCTGACGGGCGATGTCGTAGTCACGGATGGGCAAAAGATTTTCAATGCCATTCAAGCCAACCTGACACGCTCCCGAGTCGCGCCAGAAGTCAAAAAAGACAAAATATTGAGTCAGTTCTCGTTGTTCAAGAATTCGGTTCGACTCAATGAGGTTCATGCAACGCTTGCGAAAACGCCGTTGAGACATTTCACAGAGTTTTTGAATTCCAAAATTTACAGAAGCATCAAGTACACAAAATCCTCCGAAGATTACCTTGGGCGCTTCTATGGGGAGTTCATGTCGTATTCTGGCGGCGATGGTCAGACGCTGGGTATTGTTCTTACCCCAAAGCACATTACCGATTTGTTTTGTGACCTGGTGGCAATCAAGCCAGATGACGTGGTTCTGGACCCCTGTACGGGCACCGCAGGCTTTCTGGTTGCGGCAATGCATCACATGCTTTCGCAAACGGAAAACGAAAACGAAAAGAAAAAAATCCGCCAGGAACGGTTGCACGGCATTGAAGACCAGGAATACATGTTCACCATTGCCACCACCAACATGATTTTGCGGGGTGACGGAAAAAGCAATTTAATCAATGGTGATTTTCTGAAAGAAAACCCAAGCAAGCTTCAGTTAAAGCAAGCTACGGTTGGCATGATGAACCCGCCGTACTCGCAGGGCTCCAAAGCCAACCCTTCTTTGTATGAAATGTCATTCACCGAGCACTTGCTGGACTCGATGAGTAGCGGTGGCAGGGTGATTGTCATTATTCCGCAGTCCTCTGTCACCGGGAAAACGAACGAAGAAAAAGCCATCAAGGCCAATATTCTCAAGAAACACACGCTTGAAGGCGTAATCACCTTGAACAAGGATACGTTCTATGGCGTAGGAACAATGCCTTGCATTGCCATCTTTACGGCAGGCGAACCTCACACCGACGACAAGGAATGCAAGTTCATTGATTTCAGAAATGACGGCTACAAAGTCAGCCCGCATATCGGACTCATCGAGACCGAACAAGCCAAAGACAAGAAGCAGCACCTCCTGGATGTCTGGTTTGATCGGATGGATGCGGACAGCAAGTTTTGTGTCAAAACAACGGTTGAAGCTGACGACGAATGGCTGCACAGTTTCTATTACTTCAATGACGAAATCCCGACAGAGGCGGAATTTGAAAAAGCCATCGGTGATTATTTGTCGTTTGAGTTCTCCATGATCATGCAAGGTCGGCGCTATCTGTTTGAAGGGGAAAACGATGCTCAGGCTTGAAGACAGGGAATGGAAACCTATTTTTATTACTGATGTTTTTGAGTCAATGAAATCATCGTCAGCATGGTTTGACAAAGCCGACATTAAGTCTGGCATTAAGCAACATCCGTATTTAAGTCAGACCTACATGTCTAATGGTGTTCTTGACATTGTGGCAGATCAAAACAAGCCGATTGAAATTGGAAACTGCATTACAATGACTCTCAAAACACAAGCAACTTTTTATCAGCCGTTCAATTTCTATACAGCTCAAAATTTTCTCATTTTTCGTCATCAATTATTAAATAAATTTAATGGATTATTTCTTGTTCGTGCAATGAGAAATTCTATTAAAAAATATTCATGGGGATATGGTGTCTCCATGTCTCGGTTGAAAAAAACAAAAATCATGCTCCCCGTTACCCTTTCCGGCGAACCAGACTATGCTTTCATGGAAGCTTACGGAAAGCAATTGATGGCCAGAAAAATCTCCGAATACGAAGACTACGTAAGAGAGGTGCTTGACGAGGTTGAGTACAAGGAAGTGCCGTTGCTTGCTGATAAAAAGTGGTCGGATTTTTTTATCGAGGATATTTGCGCGATTTGTTCTGGCATGGATATTTATGATGCGGAGCGCATTGCTGGCAATACGCCGTATATATCGTCAACGGCCAGAAACAACGGAATTGGGTACTTCGTAAACAATAAAAACACGACGCTTGCTTCTGGGTGCATATCCGTAAATAGAAATGGCTCCGTTGGCTACTCTTTTTACCATCCCTACAACGGGCTTTTTTCAAATGACTGTAGAAAGCTGACGTTATCCGAAGGAACTCACTTCGCTGGGTTTTTTCTGGCAAATCAAATTTCTGCTCAACGGGGGAAATACAATTACGGATACAAAATGGGGACTGCGAGGTTAAAGCGTCAAAAAATCATGCTCCCTGTTGATGGAAATGGACGCCCTGATTTTGACTACATGGAGCAATACGCCAAAAACATCTACCGAAAGAAGATTGAGGACTACCTAGACTACTTGGGTGTTGTTAAAGCGAGTTTGCAGGCGCAGCCTCAATGACGGTCCCAAATTTCATCAATCTTCCGTTGTTTACCGTTCTTTCGGTTGAGGAAACCGATCATGATTACCATGTCACGGCGGAGTCTGCGCACGCCCCAGGGGCATGCATCTCATGTCAAGGCAAAGAGATTGTCGGCTTTGGAAAGCGGGCGCAGCTTTACAACGATCTGCCGATCCACGGAAAGCGAGTAGGCATCACGGTGAACCGAAGACGTTACAAGTGCAAATCTTGTGGTGTGACGTTTTATGAGCCACTGGCCACGATGCACGAACACCGCCGCGCCACGGTTCGGCTGGTTCGCTACATTGAGCATGAGTCCATGCGTCGAACATTCGCCAGTGTTGCGGCGGATACCGGGGTGGATGAAAAAACCATTCGCAGTATTTTCAAACGATGCGCGGAGCAACTGGACAAGACTGTTCGTTTCGAATTGCCTCAATGGATGGGAATCGACGAAATCCACATCATCAAGAAGCCCCGGTGCGTGATTACCAATGTTGAACACAACACCGTGGTTGATATGCTGCCGAATCGGGAAAAACAGGCGCTCACAGCCTATTTGAAGAACCTTGGCACACAGAAGTCGGCGGTGCGATATGTCGCGATGGATATGTGGCGTCCGTACAAGCTGGCCATCAAAGAAAACATCCCACACGCAAAAATTGTTGTCGACAAGTTTCACGTCGTCCGTATGGGCAATGTCGCGCTGGAAATGCACCGGAAATCCATTCGGCGCACCTTGAACAGCCGGCAACGGGTCAAGCTCATGCGGGACCGTTTTATCCTGTTGAAGCGGCCAAGTGAGATTTCAACGGAAGAACGTGACTTGATGGGGCCATGGTTCGAAGCCTTCCCAACACTGGGTTTGGCTTACGAACTCAAGGAAGGTTTTTTTGGGGTATGGGAGAACGCCAGTACGCGTCAAGATGCGGAAGTGCTTTTTGATGCATGGAAGGTGAAAATCACGCCCGAAGTTGAGGCGCATTTCCAGCCGATCTTGACCGCCTTCGAGAACTGGCATGATGAAATTTTCGCTTACTTTGATCACCCGATTACCAATGCCTATACGGAATCCTTAAACAGCCTGATCCGGGTAATCAACAGGAACGGGCGCGGATATAGCTTTGATGCGCTACGGGCCAAAGTGCTTTACACCGAAGGAACGCATCGGATCGTCAAGCCTTCGCACCGCGTCGTGTCAAAAGGACGAAACGTGCACATTGGTATGAGTCTGGATGCTGGCTACGGACTTCCTCCCGATCAAGAGCCAAGCGAAAAGAATTACGGCGCCTTCATTCCGGATCTGGTTCGGATGCTGGAGAACGACGCGAAAGACTGAGAAATCAATCAACTTTTCCGGATACCCTCTTTTATTACAACATCGGCTGATTTTGATAACTCAGTATTGTCGTTATAGTGCTTGTGGTTAAGCACATAATTTTTCATTGCTTCTGAATTAGACAAAGAAAACTTCATGGCATTATAAACATGACATCTTCGGAGCTTGTCTTCAACAAGCCTTCGGTTACAAGATCCTTTTTCCATCATAGCCTGAAGATAATCATCAAGAGATAATTCAAATTTTTGCTTATTTATAGGGTGTGAACATGGATTCCCTTCGTTATCCAGATAAATTTCACCTGCTACAGGAAACAGTTCAATTAAGTCATATTTGTCGCGCATATAGTTCTTCCTTGGGTAATTTGTATTTTTTTCTTCCCAGATGAAACGCAAAGCGTTCTATGTTGCCTATATAGGTTGCTATAATGAGCTTTACTTACCTACATTAAAGCAGTTCGTTTGCAGAGCAACTACTTTTTTGGAGTCAGTCAATATCTTAGCAATTTATCTAAATAGATAAACAGCAATTTAGGTAAATAAATTGTTTATGTGATTAAGTATAAAACAATAATCGAAAAAGATATTGCTAAGCTCTACTTTTGCTATATTATTATAATATGCTCTATATATGGAGGCTGATATGGCGACCGCTAATCTCGCAAAACACAGCACATTCACCGAAGCAGATATGGCAAATGCTGGTTTTAAAGCATTTCTGAATATTACTGAAAAATGGGGGCTCAGCGTTCAACAACAGAGAACGCTCCTTGGCGATGTTCCCGAATCTACCTTTCATAAATGGAAAAAGGAAGGGAATGTCAAATTGGACAAAGATAAACTTGAGCGTATCTCATATATCCTTGGGATACATAAAAGCCTTAGGATACTGCACCGTAACGATTCTGTGTATAATGTCGTCACACGCAATATCCAAAATGGTTTCTTTCAAGGGAGATCTCCTCTGGATATAATGCTTAACGGCAGGGTTATGGATTTATACCGTGTCAGACAATTCTTCGATGGACAAAGAGGATGGTAAAACGTTCGCTGATAACTCTCAAGCCAGGATATCGAATTATACCATCATGCTACCCATCCATATCTCTTTTTGAAGATGTCGCAGAGCCGGAGGACTTTGAAGCATTATATGCGCTTGAGTCTTTAACAAATCCAAGATTGTCTGATGTAGGCGATATGGCTCTGCTTCCAAAAGAAGAATGGGTACTTGGGGAAGGGTCAACGCCCATTATGGCAGCATTTACTCATGTTAAACAGGAAGGTGACAGATTCACAGACGGAACCTTCGGAGCTTTCTATGCCGCGGACTCGCTTGAATGCGCTATATATGAAACAGCATTTCACAGAGCAACATATTATAAATCAGTCAGCGAACCGCCGTGTGAGCTTGAAATGCGCGTTTATACAGTAGAAATATCAGGAAACTTTGTTGATATAAGAGATACAGACAAATACATGGGCTACTATTCTTTGAACTCATATGCTGAATCTCAGGTATTTGGACGTTCTCAAAAAGATGCAGGGGAATACGGCATAGTTTATTTCAGTGTTAGATATACAGGAGGAATAAACGTAGCTGTCTTCAGGCCTAAAGGAGTCATAAGCAACTGCAACGAATCTAAATACCTCAAATATAAATGGGACGGAGAGAAAATAAAAGAGGTATACGAAATATCTGGAGCAAGGATAATAAATTACAGAAGCTGAAGGCTTTGGTGTATTTCTGGCTCTATTTTATGGAAGGTTACATTAAGAAAATTGGGTTCATTTTCTTGCCCTCTTGCGCTGTGGTTTCTCTTTTTCAACCAGCTCATCAAAAGACTGATCCCTTCATATTGATTAAGACCGGATAGATAGAGAGGTAATGAAAAGGTATGCAGTGGAGTAGTTGCAAAAGGTATTGACATATCACGAACTACAGACTAGTGTACACACAAGAGCAATTAATAAGTTATCCCCCCAATGGTTTCGACCTTGGGTACAGAGCCTACTTCGGTAGGCTCTAGTTGTTTTATGAGTTATTCATGGATACATATGTCTATATTGATGGGTTTAATTTTTACTATGGAGCGGTTAAAGACACTAAATACAAATGGCTTGATTTAAATAAAATGTGCCAAATGCTCCTGCCAAAACATAACATTGTAAAGATTAAATATTTTACTGCGATCGTAAGCGGAAGAAAAGACCCCGACCAACCATTGAGACAAAAATCTTATATACGTGCTTTAAAATCCTTTCTCCCGAATATTGAAGTCTTTGAAGGGAAATTTCTTTCTCACCCTGTAACCATGCCGCTAGAAACTCCAAATGGAAGTATGAAGTATGCCCGTGTCATAAAAACAGAGGAAAAAGGTTCAGATGTTAACCTCGCTATTCACATGATTAACGATGCTTGGAAAGACCTTTATGAGTGTGCTGTATTAATATCCAATGACAGCGATCTTGCAGGAGCATTAGAAATTGTAAAATGTGAGCGGAAAAAGTTGATTGGTGTGATCAATCCGCACAAACATCATTTTTCACAAGAATTGATTCATCATGCGCATTTTAAGAAACCCGTCAGAGAGAGTGTGCTTCAACAGTGTCTGTTACCTAACAATATCCCCGGAACAAATATTCGCATTCCCCAAGCTTGGAAATAATCTTTTAATTTCCCCGCTTTCAAGCAGCTCATCAAAAGACTGATATGTCCCTTCATATTGATTAAGATCTGAAAACAAATCAGACACAAAATCCTCAAATACAAAAAAAGACACGTTTTTGTTCCCGAATATCTCCTATGCTGACTTCATCACATAGGAGGCAGATATGAAAAAATTTATCGCAGTAATTCTTGTTGCCATCGTCGCTTTCGGAGTATTCGCCGGCAATGTTATGGCAGCACCATCGGAAACAGCCAAGCAGCTCATCAGTATCCTTCAGAAGAAGTCAGAAGGACAGGCGCGCATCAATGTAATCAGTGAAACAGTCATTCCCGGAACTGATTTCAAGTTTATCTTGCTGGACTTCGCAATCGGGCAGGAATCCAAAGAGATTTCATTTGTGACAAACGGGCGGTATATCACAAACGCTCTCGTTGATCTTGAAACGGGACAGAACGTTGCCCTTTATTACGAAACAACCGCCAGAAAAGTCAGCGTGGAAACCTCGCCTGATGAACTTTACTTCGGTAATCCTAATGGGAAAGCCAAGGTGGTTATTTTCTCAGATTACAACTGCTCTTTCTGCGTCAAACTCATGACAGAGCTTCAGCCGTTCTTTAAACAGCATGAGAAGAATATCGCAATCTATTACAAACATCTCCCATACCAGCCTAATTCCAGACAACTTTCTGTGTTCTATGAAGCAGGGAAGAAGCTCGGCTATACATGGAACATGTACGCTGAAAATTACGGTGGAATGAACAGTGAATCTCTCACAAAGTTATTCGAACAGAAGCTTAATCCGAAGGATGTACCTGCTTTCAGAAAACTGATCAATGATCCTGAAATCAACGGGAAAATCGACAGGCATATAGCACAGGCAACAAAGCTAGGCATTCAGGGGACACCGCACGTAATTATAAATGGCAGTCCTGTCAGCGGTTACCAGAAAGACATGATTACCCAGCTCATCCAGAAAGCTGTGAAGTAGGTGGGTTATGTTCCTGAAGAACTATTACGTCATCCCGTTTATTATTGAGTTCATCCTTGCCCTATTTATCCTTTTAAAAGGCGAGTACCTCTTTATACATGGGAACGTAGCTTTAGGACTTGGCATAGGTGTGCTGGCTCTGGCCGCACACCGTCTTTACAAAATGCTATCAAAAATCACCGATATTAATGCCTTGGCGTTTTCGCGCAAACTGACAGTCAAACTCGATGATATAAACGCAGATAAAAAGAAAGTTATGCTCGGCAGAGGCTTCCTGTGGCAAAACAAGCATGTACAGGCAATGTCTGATTTAAGCCAGGTAAAAGAAATTGAGACATATTGCAAATCACAGGAGAGTGACGGAAACCCTCTTATACACGGTGTTGGTCAAAGAGATGAAGAAAATATATATATCAGCACTGGCGATCTAAACCTCCAGTCAGCAATTATTGGCGGAACCGGTTCAGGTAAAACACGCACCCTTGAGTCTTTTGCTGTTCAGGCAGTCAAAAGGGAAGAGCCGGTTATTATCATTGACCCCAAGGGAGACAATGAATTAGTGGACCGCCTTTATGACACGTGCTGCTCATGCAATCGAGAAAATGATTGGCAGTTCTTTTCACTTGTACACCCGAAACACTCTGTAAGCTACAACCCTCTAAGTAATTTCAGTAAAGGATCTGATATAGCATCCAGAATCAAATCTATCATGGATAACTCCGGAGACAGTTTCTACAACAATTTCATCTGGGGCTTGGTGCTCGCAGCGGTAGACGGGCTCATTGTGCTGAAACAGTCTGTCACCTTGAAAAAAATTGAGAAATATGCTCTTGGTGACATAAAGACTCTCTACGCAGAAGTAAAAGCTCTTGAGAAGCAGGACCCTTCAAAAGAAGAATCAAGCATGATCAATGAGGCACTCAAGAACCTTGAATATTACACAAAACAACCCGATGAGTTTTTTCAGAAAGTGCGATCAAACCTTATGCCCGTTCTTCGCGCGCTGACAATTGGCGAAGTCGGTTCGCTCTTATCAGAAACCCCCTCGGATATAACATGGGAAAATGTTGTCCACAAAAATAAAGTCGTTTACATGTATCTCGGCTCAATGCTAGACGCAACAGTGGCGCAAAACGTCGGCAGAATGGCTCTACAGGATTTTCTTTACTATGCCGGCACTATCTATGCTTTCCAAGGGTCAGGAGATCGAACGCCTATCAACCTGTTTGTTGATGAGTTCTACAACGTCATGTTTGATGGCTACGTGGATCTGCTTAATAAATCAAGAGGAGCCGGGGTGCGTGCTTCACTTTTTATGCAGACATCAAAAGACATTGAATCTGTTACTCAGTCTGCGGCCAAAGCAGCGCAGATTCTCGCCAATACAAACATCAAAATATTCCAGCGAATACCTGAGCCGGAGATAGCTGAACTTTGTTGTAGTTTATACGGCAAAACAACTATTCAGCAGAAAATGAGCACGGACTCTGCGACGGCTGATGTTAAAGGCGAAAGCGTATTTACCACATCATCAGGAACCCGTCAGATGCCCAAGGAAGTACCTCTCCTCAACCCTGAATATATAACAGGCCTCCCTACGGGCCATGCGTTTGTATATGTCAAAGGGCGCATGCCGTATAAGCTGCGTTTTCCGATCATTGAAGATGTAGTCAAACGTCCTTTCATGGAAAACGTTACCTCTGATAAAGCAAGGAGAGTTATATGAAAACAAAGTTTTTTTCTATTGTTTTATTTTCGATACTGATTCTTGCTGTTGAAGTAATAATGATTCAATACATGACAAAAACCATTCCTGATTTCAGCTCAAAAATTGTTAGTGCTGAGCTGAGAAATTTTTCTCTACTTGTCGGTGCGGAGAACATTGAAATCATTTATGAGCTTGTTGCAAAAATTCAGCATTTTTTTTATCAGTTTTCATTCAATGAAAAGCTTTTTGATAAAATGCTGGACGTGATTGTTGCTCCGGTAACGATCGCAACGGTGAGAACGCTGACTCTTCTGTTTTCACTCCCGTGTGTATTGCTCGGAGTAATACTTGGCGCGACCGAAGGGTATGTTGAGCATTACAAAAAAATAGAATTCTTTACACTAAAGAGTTCTCTGCTCTTTCACTTCGCATACAGAAGCTGCGTAGTCTTCTATTTGATAATATCCGTTACATACCTTTTCTCTCCGCTGCCAGTAAACCCCTACATCATACTGTACAGTTTTGGAATTGTAGCGTTTGTGTTGACTCAAAAAATTGTCGCAAATTTCCCATTTAGAAAAATATAGAGGTGTGTGATGAGAAGATTATTTATGTTTATCGGTTTAATAACAACTTATTACTGGATGTCCGAGCACGGCTACATTGATGCTCTCCTGAGTATAAAACCCTCTGAAGCCCTTGAAACCGTAAAATCCATAGCAATGCACGCCATTGAAACGATCAAGGAAACTATTGATGGAGTTCTCAAATGAGCTTCAATTTAATGATAGTCGAATCCCCTCATAAAGCGGCCACAATCAGCAAAATCATTGCGAAGGGCAATCAGAAATGGTTTGTTCGCGCCACTAAGGGGCACATACTGGATTTACCGGTGCATGAGCATGGTGTCGAAGTTGTTCAGGGAAAATATCACGGCAAATGGGTCTTTAAAGACGGGAAGAAAGACCTCATCGCGGACTTGAGAAAACTGGCAGCAACGGCAAGTAATGTGTATGTAGCAACAGACAATGACCGTGAGGGCGAAAGAATAGCAGATGATATCGTAAAACAAATCAATCTGAAACAGTATTATCGGGTTGTTTTCCCTGCAATAACTGAAAAAGCCATTAAAGAAGGTATTGCAAATGCCCGGCTCATCGATGAACAGATTGTTGCCGCACAGGTCGCACGCCGCCTCATTGATAGGGAAATCGGGTACAAGGTATCCTCTATTATTAAAAAAGATTTTCAGAAGAACTCTGAGGATTTAAGAGGCGTCGGTGTCGGAAGGGTGGTATCCCCTGCACTCCACCTACTTACTGTGAGAGAGCGGGAAATTGAAGACTTTATACGCGAAAAAACATACCGCCTTGCGATTGATTACATCAAAGACGGGGTTCAGTTTCAGATATTTCACAAGACTGTTTTTAAAGATGATACCAGAGAGGAAATGAACTCTCTTCTTGCTTATCTGGGCAATAAGAATAACCCTCACATAGTCGAGATTTATAAGCCGTCCACCAAAGAAGAAGCCCCCTTCCCTCCCCTGATAACAAGCCGTATGCAGAGAGGAGGCTTTTATCTGATGGGGTATGAGCCCGATAAAACAATGAAACTGGCTCAGAATCTCTTTGAAGCAGGTCTCATCACATACCATCGTACTAGCAGCTACAACATAGATAACGATGCCGTCATTGAGATGATCAGGCTGCTGAACTCCTATTACCCGGAAAAAGATGTTTTGCAGAAAAAGAGGATCTTTAAAGCTAAAAACGCAGGAGAAGCTTCAGCCGCACACGAAGCTATACGCCCCACATATTTCCAAGACGAATTCAACCCTGAAAGAATAAGGAAACACCAGCTATTCCTTGATGCAGAGCTCACTGAAGAACATAGGCGGCTCTACGAGTATATCTGGTATATTACACTGTCCACACAGATGGTTGATTCAGTTTATGACGTTTCAGAGCTTACTATACGCTGCGGCCAGAATACTCTCCATGAAAAAGCTCATTCCCATGCCTTTGAGTACAACCCCATGCTTGAGCGGGACGAAAAAATATTGGGCTGGGAAAAGCTCCGGGGAAGTTACATAAAAACAGCAGAAAGAGAAGCTGATGAAGACTGGAAAGATAAAGAGATTGTCATTCCGCGGCTGCACATAGGTGAGCAATTAAATGTAGTGGACATAAAAGTCATTGACGGTTATACCCGCCGTCCGCCTAGATATGGAATCGGGCGGTTTATAACAACTCTTGAACACATGGGAATAGGTAAACCCTCAACGTTCGCCCTCATATACGAAAAACTTGTAAAAACAGGATGCGTAAGCCTTATCAACAAGCAGATGCTTAAACCTACCGAGCTTGGGTTTGCAATAGATCAGTGGATTGAAGAACACGCACCTTGGATGGTGGATGCTGAACGGGCTAAAGACTTTGAAGATTTGTTAGAGGCGATTGAAAAAGGTGAGATAAGGAACTGTGATAAAGAAATCGCCGAGTACACGGAGCTCATAAATAAATTGGCAGCAGAGAAAGGGTATGTGCCTCCCGTAAGCACTGAAACTCAGAAAAAAGAAGCATTGTGCAGGTGTTCAATATGCAAGGGAGGCAAAATTCTGACCACTTCTAATGATAAAGGGCGCTTTTATCATTGCAGTACACGTAACTGCCTCTTTCTGACAGACAAATCCGTTGACAGTTTCTTTTCCAATTTTGGCTTAAATCTGGATGACGATGAACGCAGCGATGCTCTGAAAAAGGTTCTTTCTAAAAAGTCAGGTTATCAGTTTGAGCTGTATTCAAGCAAAAAACAAAAAAAGTTTACCGCTGCCGTAGTCGTCGCGAAAAACGATAAAGGATATTGGGGATTATCCTTTCCTGAAAAAGGCAGTAGCAAACAGAGGAGAAAATAGTATGAGCTTTACGACTCAGTTGAAAATTACAAAAGAGAGCCAGGTATTGTCTGATGACTTTCTCTTCGGGCACGGTCATACAACTCCAAATAAAATCTATACATGGAACCCTGACAGGATTGAAACAATGAATCCGCATGCCCTTATTTGCGGTTTATCCGGCGCAGGGAAAACAACGCTGCTCAAGCAGTTCGTCAGATATCTTCAGAATAAAGGAAAAGATGTCTATTTGATCGATCTGCACGGTGATCTTGAATTACCTGATGAAAACCATATTGAATTTACAGCATGGGACGCTAAATACGGGATTAATCCGTTTGAGTTCGATAAAGGAGTGAGCGACACCACTCTGCTCGGATTAATTCAATCTGAGAGCTCAGGCAACTTCTTTATGCTCTCGGATGAACAGGAAAGAGCGCTCAAGAATTCGGGCCCCATTGTGCAGATCCGGGAAATTATAGATATCTTTAAAAAGAACTTTATACAGAATATGGGAGCTAAACAGGAATCATTACTCAAGGCCCTTTTGCTTGACACATACAAGCTGAAGGGAATTGTTCACGACGATTACCGAACCTGGATAAATGCGTTACCGAGTGTCGAGGATTTGAGAGATTTAATTATTGAGGTTGAAAACGCCTTCGCAATCATATCCAATTCACTGGGCAGCACCCCTATAAGCGTTGCGAATATCAACGCAATATACAGATCTCCGGATGAAGGCGGACATGAAGGGAATAGCGGCTTATTCATAAAAGGCAAGGAGGTTCCATGTGTAAGGAAATCTGATTTATTTGTTTCCAATAACATTGATCCTGCAAAATACTTCTCAAAAGATAGTATGAGGAGTATTAAAAGCCTGCAATTTTACATAGAGAATCTCATAGAGAGTAAGGTTTTTCACTCAGAAACGCCTCCTTTTACAAGCGGGTTAAACCGTATAAATATCTCAGGACTCCGCCATGATATCCAGATGTTTATGTCTGATATCCTGATTAACAAGGTTTTTCGTATGTGCAAAGCGCGCGGTGAATACTCTAAGCTCGCCAATAAGCCTTCAGGGACCAGAACAGATACATACGTGATAGTCGATGAGGGTAAGCTCATTATCCCCAGCGGAAAAGAGAAAAATAACCCCTTCAGCTATCTAAACAGGATCGTAACCGAATCACGAAAATACGGACTCGGAACAATCATCGCCGTCCAATCTCCGGCGCACCTGCCTGACGAATTTCTCCGCAACATTTACATGCAGGTAATACTCACAACCAATGAAGCTGATTATGATGTTGCGCGCAGAGTTTTTAATCTTTACGACAAGGAGCTGCTTCGTCAGGCCAAAGACTGGGGGGTGGCTCTAGTTAAAACAAAAGCCGGCTTTTTCAGTGTCCGTTTGCCATGGTACGAAGGAGTGCAGTAATGACTATTTTTCAGAAGCTCCGAAAACTGTTTAAGACTCAAGATGAAACAACAAATGATCATCTGGCTGAACAGGAGATAGATAAGGTTCTTGCTGAATATAGAGAACATCTGATCAGGATAGATAATCTATTGCCGTCCACTCATGACTTGAGTTGGAAGCTTTTTAAAATGGTTATCCGGCGTTATCTGCGAAAAGTCTGGGATATTCCTGCTTCGGAGAAGCACCACCATAAAGAGAGGTTCGGTCTTTTTATCCATTCACTCGAAACCGTCGCCGGATCTCTGTATGAGCAGCATAAGCGCTTAGACCTGAAGCTTGATGTAAACGGTAATCTCGACAGCCAGTACAACATCAGGAATAAAGCACGGATATTATTCCGGACAGCAATTCAGGCACTGCTACACGATGCCGGGAAAATCTTTGATGTTAAAATCACATGCAATAATCTTGAATTTGACATTATTAATAATAATTTGCTTGATTTTGCCATACAGAACCCCGGATACAAAATAACATGGAAGAAGAACCGCCATAATGCGCACATCCGACGTAATTTCATGGTCTTTATGGACGTGGTGTCAGACGCAGACAGAGCATTTATCGGGCAGGAAAACCTCCTTATCATGGTTGACTACTTTATGGAGTATAATCCAAAAGAAACGCTCAAAGCATGTATGGATATTATTCAGGAATCAAATCTTGTGAAATCCGCCGACATAAAAAGCACAACCGAGTATCTCGCCAAAAGTATGAATATCCACGAGCCAAACGATGAAGAGAAACTGGTAACGGCTTTTGAAAAAGCATTCAGCGATATATTCCATAAGCAAGGCTTTACCATGAACATCAAGGGTGCTGACATCTTTGTCATGGATTCACATACGCTATTCCTCTCACCCGCTACGCTCAATAAAGTCATTGAGACAATGATTAAAAATTACAACATGAAGACAACCCGTATCAACCTTGTGGCAGTGCTCGCAAAAGCAGGGTATTTAATGGAGACTACGGATAAACGTAATTTCCTTGAAGCAAGGCTCAAATACTCAGATGACGATGACAGCGATAACAAGCTTAGTGTCGTCGCGGTGAAAAACAAATATTTATATCTTGTAAAACCAGATAATTTTAAAGGTGAAATCAGTCTGACAAATGTTGATATGAGCACTCAGACACAACAAGACCCGGAAAAAGAAGAAACAGAAAAGCAGACACTCAGTCATATAAAAGAACAGATTGCCCCTACAGCAGAACAAATTGAACAGCCGCAAGATAATGAAACCAGTTGCGCCAATCAAGATGTAGAATCTGAACAGGATGAAACAACTGAAAATAATGACGCAGTGGCTACTGAAGATACAAATCAACCCGTTCCAATACATCCAGAAACATGCCATGCACCAGATGATATAAAAGCAGAAAACTACCTGCTTTCATATTACGAACGGCTCGAAGCGTTTAAAAGCGGCCATGATGTAAAAAAATATCAGGTATTCCTTAAAGCACTAAATCTCACTATTGAGTCAGGCAGAAAGGTCGAAAATATCTTCCCTTTTGCTATCCACAAGCTCAGTTATATCGCTGTTGTAATTCCTGATGGTTTCATTGAAATCGCAAACATTACAGGGCTCTTTGACACTGATTCAGAAAACCTGCAAACAATTATATATGGTTATGTGAATAGCTTACATGACTCAGGCTGTGTAGGCAAATTCGGTAATAAATCAATTTGCTCAATCACGAGCCCTTCGGGAAAATTTATTGAGAAGTGCATTATGGTGCTGCCCGAAAAAATTAACGAGTTTTCAGAAGAAGATTAGAGAGGCTGTTATGAAGATGATGAAAAGATTGAAAGATATTTTTTACAGGAAGAAAGAACGTGGCATGAAAGAAAGGATTGTTTTACTGGAGGCTCAAATCAGGTTCATGAGATCGTATGAGCATGTCCTGACATATGAACTCTTTAATTTCTTTGAGAACATTCTCAATCGTGCAAAAAAGGGCGAAATTGAGTATTTTTCTTCTCAGCAGATTGAAAGAATAGAGGAATTACTCAATAAGGCAAATCCTAGACATTCCACAGATTCTCCTGAATTCGGTTATTTTGAGCAGTCAATCGCTCTTGAGAATCTGCTTTATTATTATGAGCTGGTACTTTGTAAAGAGGACGCAGACAGCTTGTTTAATGAGGACGCACGAAGAAGCCTCTCATATAACTCTCAATATTACATTCGATATTCGGCTGAATTAGAAAAAACACAGGGACAACCGGGAAAAAGAGCTCTGGAGGGTGCGAAATGAGAACAATATGTACAATCCTTTTATTGCTGTCTGTTTTCTGCAACACGGCTTATGCAGAATATGTTGTTGCCAAAGTAATTAAGGTCACTGATGGCGATACCGTCACAATGCAGTATGACGATATTGTTTTTAAGGTCAGGCTCTATTGCATTGATGCACCTGAAATCAATCAGGAGTATGGCCAAGAGTCTAAAGCATTACTCACGCACTTGACACTGAATAAAGAGTTTACTTTGGAGCTGAAGGATAAAGATCAGTACGGTCGAATTGTTGGCGTAATCTATGAGCCCATAGACGGCCTGAAAAAGAAAAACATTAACCTTGAGATGGTAAGAAACGGTCTCGCTTGGGCATATGACAGGTGTACTGTTTTTGAATATATGCGCTCTCAGTATGTTGCCCGGAAGAAGAAACTTGGATTATGGCAAAATGCAGCACCGGCAAAGCCGTGGGATTACAGGAGGAGGAACTGATAAAGTATCTTATCCTGATTTAAAGCTCAATTATCAAAAAAGACACGTTTTACATTCATTTTTTCCTCTATGATCTTCTAAGCAAAAAAATGAAGGACATGAAAGGAACTCAATACATCTTTTCGAGTCTCCGCCATCATTGCTTCATTTTTTTCGGGAATTTAAAAAAAGACACACTTTTGTCCGGAGATTCATTCTAGGATTTCCTTAACAAAAGGAGGATTTCACGATGCTTGAGAATAACTGTCTTTCATACTGGTATCCGAAAGTTGCAGGGCTTGTTCCAACGCCTGAGACCTTGATTATCAGGACGCAACTTAATCTTGAAGAGTTTGTTGAACACTACAACAGAAAAGATGAACTCCTGGCAACTGATTTTTACGGGAAGCTGCTGAGAGCCTGCAACAGGATTGGATATCCTGTTTTTCTTAAAACCGGCCATTTTTCCGGCAAACATAACTGGCGCAACACATGTTATCTGGAAACTTCCGATGATTTGCTGAAGCACGTCCTTGAGATCACCGAAATGTCAATGTGTGCGGGATTCGGGCTCCCTACAAATGTATGGGCGGTAAGAGAAGTTCTGCCGGTTACTCGTTATTTTGTAGCAGAGCGGTACGGTAATCTCCCTATATCGAAAGAAGTAAGAGCTTTCATCCGAGACGGCGCAGTTCAATGTGTGCACCCGTACTGGCCGAGTGAGGCTATCAAACAGGGAATGACGGCGATCTCATCAACCTTTGACGCAGTATATGAATCTCTTTGCGAGATAAACGAGAACGACAAAAAACAAATAGACAATATCCTCGCGAGCATAGGGCCTGTTTTTAAGGGGTACTGGAGTGTGGATATGCTGAAGTCTGCAAACGGGAAGTGGTATCTCATAGATATGGCTGCCGGCGATCTCTCATTCCATTGGGAGAGCTGCGAATATAAAAAAGATATAAGGTTGCTGTCTGATGCGTACAGCTTTTCTTAAATTCAATTTTCTGACACCTGCCGGCGCCATCTTTTCTCAGTGCAGAAAATACCGTTATGTACTATGGCGAAACTGGGGGGTTGAGAAAAAACGTGTAGTTTTTATCGGACTGAACCCCTCTACTGCGGACGAGAAAATAGATGACCCGACAGTAAGGCGCTGCATTGCTTACGCCAAAAACTGGGGATTCTCAGGAATGTTTATGCTGAATATTTTTGCATTCAGATCAACCAACCCTAAGTTGATGAAAGCTGAACCGGATCCTGTCGGCATAGATAATGACTTCTGGTTGGAAAAAATATGCTCTACCCCTGAATCTCATCTCGTAATCGCTAAATGGGGTAATCATGGAGCACATAACAATAGATCAGAGGCAATAAAGAGGTTGCTTCCTCAGCTATCGTGCCTAGGAGTAACAAATACAGGGGAACCTAAACACATCCTCTATTTGCCATATGGGCTAAAGCCTACTCTCTATCATAAACGTGGCCAATCATGAAGGAACAGGGCATTACAGTGTCAGAGAACAAGTCAAAGGTTTTTAGGAGTTAAAAAAATGTTAAAAAAAGAGCTCCATGGAACTAATATGGAAACAGAAACTATCATCATACATAAACACTATCACGCAAATAAGCCAGACTTTATGACAAAAGAAAGGCTTGCGGAAGAACTTTGTTGTTCACCGGAATACATAGATAAAATGGTTCGCACAGGGACACTGAAAGAAGAAGTACATTTTACTAAAGAGAGTAAGCGTTTTCTCAGATTTTATTATCCAGCAGTAAAGGAAATGCTTGCTCCAGCGCGCTTTACTGAGTAATACTGTGGGAATGGGCACTATACAAATAAGAGGCAAAAAACGCCGGATAAGGGTTGCTTTCGTTTACAGAAGTATTCGCAGATTTGAGAATACAGATTACTATTGTGAAACTGGCAAAAACAATTGCAAGTGTCGCCAATGTCGCTCTGCTCTGGCTTTACTTTCGGAAATTGAACGAAAAATCGCAGAAGGTATATTTAAGTATGGAGATTTTTTTCCAGAATCAAAAGCTTTGAAAAGCTTAAACGATTTAAAGCTTGCTGATACATCTGCAAATGTAGGGTTTTCAACATATGCCAATCAATGGCTTGATTTAATAGAAGACTCCATCGCTTACTCAACTCATAAGACTTATTCTTCTGATGTATCGAAATTGTGTCAATATTTTGGAAATGTTGAGTTAAGGAAGATAAGGCCAACTCATATCCAAATGTTCATAAAACAATGTAATCTTAGCCCAAAATCTATTTCAAATATTATAGGCGTATTACATCAAATCCTTGATAATGCTTACAACGATGAACTGTTAAGCAAAAATCCTGCAAAAGTAATTAAAAAACCAAGAGTCGAAACAAGTGAAGTCGACCCCTTTAATATAAATGAAGCAGAGTCAATAATTAATTGGATGCAGGAACACCATCCACAGATGACTATATTTTTTGCGCTTGGCTTTTACACCGGCATGAGAACAGGTGAATTGCTTGCGCTTAAATGGAGTGATATTGATTTTTCAAAATATACTATTACTGTACAAAGAACCATCACTAAGAATCGTATAAAAGAAAGCACTAAAACAGAAAAATCAAGAACAATAGATATTATTCCGGCGCTTGAAGCATATTTAAAAAACCATAAGCAATACACTTTTCTTAAATCAGATTGGGTTTTAACGACTTTATATAACCAGCCATTTATGAAGACAGAGAATATTAATAGGCTCTACTTTACCCCTTGCTTAAAAGCTCTTGGATTTCGATATAGAACGATTTACCAAATGAGGCATAGCTTCGCATGTATGATGATCGATGCAGGAGAGAATTTGAACTGGATAAAATCCATGCTTGGGCACAGAACACTGTCAATGATTTTTAAACGTTATGGCAACAAAATCAATCGTCAAGATGGGACACGAAAAGGCGTAATCTTCTCTGAAAGTGTGCCAAAAGTGTGCCAAATTAAAAATGACCGTCATAACTAATTGATAAATAAGGGTAAAAAAAATCGGGGAAACAGGATTTGAACCTGCGACCCCCTGTGCCCAAGACAGGTACGCTACCAAACTGCGCTATTCCCCGATTATTCAGTCCCATTAAGTTAATGGGAAGAGAACTATACTATTCCATTTTTGGTGTGTCAACAATTAAAAAAGGCGGAGCCCGAAAGCTCCGCCAATATGTTATTTTTTTATACAAGCTCTTCAAGGAGCTTGCTTACATCTCTTTTACGCACCTGCGCTTTTTCGATTTCGGGGTGCATTTCATTATAAGCCGGACGTCCTTCTGTTTTGTAGAACAGCCCGATAGGAAGTTTATCCTTCATTTTGGAAAGTTTGAGAGCAGCATCTGCATCCGAAACATCGTGGTTTTCTATCCTGAAGACCCTTTCCTGATAATATTCATACTGATATTTTCCGCCGAAAGTAACACAGGGCTGAAAAACATCTATCAGGGCAAATCCGTTGTGGTTCAAAGCTCCAAGAATAAGCTCTGCAAGCTGCTCAGAATCTCCTGAAAACCCCCTTGCGATATAAGTGGCACCTGCTTCAATAGCAACAGCTATGGGGTTCAGAGGTTCATCTACAACACCGAAAGGGGTGGACTTGCTGGGTGAACCTATATCATTCGTAGGTGATGCCTGACCTGTGGTAAGCCCGTAAACTTTGTTATTATGAACAATATACGTGAGATCAACATTACGGCGCATCGCATGGACAAAGTGCCCGACACCCATTCCGTAGCCATCGCCGTCACCACCGTTTACAACCACCTTCATATCAGGATTGGCAAGCCTGATCCCTGTTGCCACGGGCATTGTCCTTCCGTGCAGTCCATGGAAGCCGTATGCACGTATATGGTTTATCATTTTACCAGAACAGCCTATTCCGGAAATAAGAGCGAGTTTATGCGGCTCCACCCCTGCTTCTGCGAGGGCTTTTTTTATTGAGTTCCAGATGGCGAAGTTTCCGCAGCCCGGACACCATACCGGTTTTTGTCCTGTGTTGTAGTCAAGTGCTTTCATTTCGCCGCCTCCTCTGCAAAACTGACAATCTCTTCATTGAAAAACGGTCTGCCGTCATACTTGAGGAATGTTTTTTCAATAACTATGCCTGTATTCTCGGCTATTATGCCTCTGAGCTGAGCTGTGTAGTTGTTTTCAACAACACAGAGGTTTTTACCCTTAAGCATTTCTTTAACCTTGTCCCAGTTAAGAGGATTTACGGCAGGGAAGTAAATGACATTAAACTTGTCCGTGTGTTTCATAGCCTCAAGCAGCATCATTTTTACGGAACCGAAACATACAAATGTCAGCGGAGCGTCCTTCTTGCCGATGAGTTCGGGATGCGGCATATCTTCGATGAGGGGTTTCAGCTTTTTATAACGCCTTTCAACCTGATATTTGCGAACATCCGCCTTGTCGCTGACAAAGCCTTCGTCAGTGTGTTCATTACTGCTTGCTATGTAAAGCCCGCCCTTAGTGCCGGGGATTACCCTGACTCCCACACCGTCTTTTTTCTCTGCAAAACGGTTGAAGTAAGCCATAGGCTCTTCTTCATTGCCTTCAAAGATATATCCTCTGTTGACCTCGCCGGTTTCAGGCATTTTTTCAGCCATGAAATGAGATTCCGAAAGGAATTTATCCAGAAGTACGAAAACAGGAATATGATATTTATCGGCAAGGTTGAGAGCATCAAATGTAAACTTATAGCACTCCTCAACACTGCCCGGAGAATATACTGCTCTTATAAATTCGCCCTGAGACGCATTAACTACATATTTAAGGTCGCCCTGCTCAGTCCATGTCGCCATGCCCGTAGCGGGACCGGGTCTCTGTGAAACAGCCAGAACTATGGGAACTTCCGTGATAGCCGCAAGCCCAAGTCCTTCGTTCATAAGGCTGAAACCGCCGCCGGCAGTTCCTGTCATTGCTCTTGCGCCGGCAAAGGAAGCCCCTACCGCCATATTGATGCCTGCGATCTCATCTTCGGTGTGTTTAACCACAAGTCCTTGTTCCCTTGTGCTTTTTGCAAGGTAATGCAGGATGGATGAAGCGGGTGTCATGGGGTATGTGCTGAAAAAGGTTAATCCCCCTGCGATGGCGCCGATTGCGGTTGCTTCGTTTCCAGTAACATAAAGAGCAGGAGCGCATTTGTCGGGTGAGGGCTTACAGACCACAGCGTAGCGTTCCTTAACAGAGTCGTAGCCTTTTTTAGCTGCATCAACATTGATTTTTGCAATCTTTTCCTTGTACGCTGCCATGAGGTTCTTCTCAAGAAGAGCAAAATCAAGCCCTAAAAGGGCAGCGGCAGCACCAAGAGCAACAGAGTTTCTCATGATGTCAGGTCCGTCAAGCTCCTTTACGATGTCCATGAAAGGAACATCTATCTTTTTGGCCTTGATGTCTCCGGCGTTTTTCAGATTGGCGAAATCGCCTATAACATAAGTACCTTCCTCAAATTTTTCTCGGTTAAAACATTCTTCGGAAAGCGCGACGTACATGTCAATCTTTTTGTAAGGTGCGGTAACTTCAGTGTCGCCGAAGGCGATCTGGTAACAGTTGTAGCCGCCTCTAACCAGTGAAGGGTACTCAGGATAACCATGAACATGGTATCCGCTCGCCTTAAGAACCTTGGCGAACATAGGTCCGGTGGTCATAATGCCGAATCCGGCGGGACCGCCGATTTTCCAGACGTAAACAGAACTCATGACCTCTCCTTTGGTGAATTGATTTTAATATCCATTGGATATTATAACATAAAACTTATTGTTTAATCTTTACAACAGGCAATCCCCATTTTCTCCGCAGAGAAATCATTCTCAGGCTGAAGACAAATGATGTAACCAGAATAAAGTTAACGCTTTTATTAACTTCTGCGTAGTGGCAGAGGCAGTATATTATTCCGCCCAACATGGCTGCGCTGGCGTATATTTCCTTTTGAAGAACAAGAGGTATCTCCTTTGCCAGTATATCACGGAACATGCCGCCAAAAGTGCCTGTAATCACAGCAAGCATAACTGCTCCCGCCCAGCCCACATCATAAGCAAGCCCCACCGAAGCTCCCGTAACAGTGAACACGCCGAGCCCCAGAGCATCCATAGTGAGAAAGAGGTGCATCTTGCTTTCAAAATGCCTGTGGTAAAAAAACACTGCAAATGAAACTATCACAGAAACTATCAGATAATTATAATCAGCAAAGATAATGGGCGGGATCTTTCCCACCATTATATCACGGGTTGTTCCGCCGCCCACGGCGGTCATAAGAGCAAGGAATGTAACCCCGTAAAAGTCCATTTCTTTACGCACTCCCACCAGCGCACCACTGACGGCGAAGGCTACTGTCCCTATCATGTCGAGAATATAAGGTATTGTCATAAGCGTATTATATCAGGAGAGGTTCATTTTGAAAACGGGGAAAATATTAATGGACAATTAAAAATAACAGTTTAAAAAATTGATTCTGCTCAATGTTCTTTTGTATGGAAATGTAGTATCATCCGGATATGAAGAAAGAAAAGCGGATAATCAAGGATGAAAAAATATTACGGCGTTTCATATGGATTTTCTGCCGTGAAAACCACGGAAGCACGAATCAGCTTTGCCCCGCATGTGCTGAACTGCTTGCTTATGCAATGAGACGCAATGAAAAATGCCCCCTTGACCCTAAGCCCAAGTGCAAAGACTGTAAAATCCACTGCTACAAGCCTGAAATGCGCCAAAAAATACGTGAAGTAATGAAATTCAGCGGTATCTGGCACATCAAACGTGGCAGGCTTGACTGGGTTCTGCATTATTTCTGGTAGAAAACGGGATACAGAGGAAACTCTCCGTTTAAAATGAAGAAAAGTCTCCTCCGGTAAGCACTTATTTCCTGATAAATACTTCCACCGACTCATGGAGCCTGTCCATTGAGGTTTTCATTTCAGTAAAAATAGAAAGAAGATCATTCACAGTGGCGGTACTCTGGCTGACCATTGCACCGGAGCTTTGGACCATTTCGTTCACTCCTCCGATAGCCCTGTCTCTTTCATTAAGTGTCTGCTGCATAGCAAGAAATGTTACATTGAGAGACTCGCCTGACTTCACTATTCCTTCAAAAACTTCCCTTGTTTTCGACATTATCTCGGCTCCTTCCGCCACTTTGTCCTCGGTGGTTCGCATATCACCCAGAATTCCGGTGATGTCTGCGTTGAAGCCTCCGATAATATCTCCTATATTTTTTGTTGCGTTCCTTGTTTTTTCTGCAAGCTTGCGCACCTCATCAGCAACAACTGCAAAGCCTCTGCCGTGTTCCCCTGCCCTTGCTGCTTCTATTGCCGCATTGAGCGCCAGAAGGTTTATCTGATCCGTAATGTCATCAATAACGCTTAGAATGCTCCCCACCTCTCTGGATGATTCGCCGAAGCGCAGCAGTTTTCCGCCCAGATGCTCAACAGAACTGCCGATTCCTTCCATCTGGCTTGAAAGTATATTCATATTCTCACGTCCGCTGGATGTCCTGCTCTCCGTTTCCTGCGTAACTTTTCTTGTTCTGTCAAGGTTCTCATGCATTTCAAGCCCTGCGGTTTTTACTCTGTCCATCTCTTTAAGCAAAAGCGAAAGGTTATCCTCCTGCCTTTCCAGAACACCTATAAGCTCTGTCTTCTTACGGTCAAACTGTCTGAAATCCTCTTCTGTATGTACGGATATCTCGTATATTTTCTTCACAAGTTCATCCAGCCTTTCCAGAAAACTGTTCATATGGTTTGAGATATTAGCAATCTCATCTTTATAGAAAACAGGAATCCTCTTGGAGAGGTCACTGCCTATGGAGTTGATCTCTTTTCCTATAAAATTCAGCCGCTTAAATGCTATGCGGTCAAACATAAGGTACAGAGCAGTGAGGATAACGATAAATGTCAACCCCGCATAAAACAGCACACCGCCGATGAGACTGTGAATCTGCGCAAGCATCTGGCTTCTGTCCATCTTGATAACCACATCAAAGCTTTTTCCCAGAAAGTCCGTGCGCTCTTTGGAAAAGATAAACCCGTTTCTGCCTATGCCTGTTATCTCATCCGTGGCCGAATCTTCAGGACGGGATGCAAACTTAACAGAATCCGGATCACCGCTCCCCGCAGGCATATTCATGACAAGACCTGACTTATCAATGAGACGAAGGTACGTATGCTCGTCTATTTTCTCCGGCAGGAGGGACATTACCGTATCCCTGCTTAATGTCACAATCACAACACCTGTGCGTATATCATCAGCGTTTATATGCCTCGCCATATACGCCACAGGCTTACCGCCGTCAATTTCAGACTGTTCAAAGTCGGTGAGAATGGTTTCAGTCACAGGGGTTTCAAGGGTTTTCCGGAAGGTCTTTGCTAAAAAACTGTTTTTATGAACTCCGCTGATAAGGTTTGTGGCAAACGCACGGTTTTTATCTGTTGAAAATACAATAACACCTTCGCTGTCAACTATGTACATTGAGTAAATATGATAAGGCTCTGTGAGAAGCCTGAAACTGTCATAATACATAGAATGAACGAAATTAAACTCAACGGGAAACTGAGCCTTCTCCATTTCGTTCAGTCCGGCTATGTTTGTGTACTGCAGAACAAGCTGCCTGAAATCATCTTTATTTGAGAAGCCTGCCTTGTTCATCCAGTTCAGCATAAGGCTGTCGTGTGTTTTTTCATAAAATGAACGCAGACCGGACGCCATCACCTCAGTATCTAGGGATGGACGTCTGGAAAGCTTATAATACGCTGATGCCACACTGTAAAAACCTTCTGTGGCGTATCCGTTTTTAACAAATCCTGTCAGGAATCCTTCCACAGAACCGAGATAATTTGTAAAACGCTCAGACATAACTTTTTTAAGAATCTCGGATTGTTCCATCCTGCTGTTTGTAAGCTCCCGTTTCCCCTTCTGAATCAGCACGGCAGATGAAACAAATGTAATCAGCAAAAGAGAGCAGACAAGCATAGCACTGATTTTAACCTTCAGACTCAGGTTTCTGATTATCCCATTTTTCATGTATATTCCTTCCCGTAAAAGCATTTGTTATTACAATGTTATAGACGGGATCGAAACATATCAGAGAAATGTCATATAAATGCAAAATATTGATAATTAAGATATATTTAGTATTCAATAAAAAAAAGAAAGGCGGGCATTTCTGCACCGCCTTACTATATTGTCGGGGGGGGAGTACGGGTGTGTTATTTATCTGATTTAATTTCGCCGTCGGGCACGTTTCTGATAACTTTGCCCGTAGCGCAGTAATACGAATGCTCTGCAATGCTTACAGCATGGTCTGCTGCTCTTTCCAGACATCTGGTGATGAAAATGAAAGATACTGTTTTGTCAGCCCTGTCACCGAAAACAGCCATGTTTTCAACGGCTTTTTTAAGTATTTTCCTGTGGAGTCTGTCAACCCTGTCATCCCTCTCAATTATTTGGAGAGCAAGCTCGGAATCACATTTGTAAAAGGCATCTATGCTGTCCTTGATCATAGTTGCCGTTTCCTTTACCATCTTGGGAAAGCGCTTGAGATCAAACTCATACAATGGTCCGCCTGCACGCATAACCTCTTTTGCTATATCTGTGCTGTAACCGGCTATTGACTCCAGCTCACCGACTATGTTCAGAGAGGAAATTACATACCGCAGATCATTAGCCTTGGGCTCAAATAAACCAAGCAGAGATATGCATACCTTGCTTGTTTCTCCTTCCAGCCTCAATGCTGATTTGCCGTCTGTAACAATTTTCTGTGCCAGCTCCTCGTCATATCCGTTTAAAAGAACGCTCACATCCTCAACTATACCTGAAACAAGCTTTGTCAGCCTGCTTAAGTTATCTTTCAGGGCAATGTACTGAATTTCAGCGTTATTCATTCCGCATCCTCCTTAACCGAATCTTCCGGTTACGTAATCCTGAGTCTGCTGTTTGTCAGGGTTGGTAAATATCTTTTCAGTGGTGTTGTACTCCACCATCTCTCCCATGTAGAAAAATGATGTGTATTCGGAGATCCTCGCAGCCTGCTGCATGCTGTGAGTAACGATGATTATGGTGTATTTTTCCTTAAGCTCGAAGATTAGCTCTTCTATTTTTGCTGTGGCTATGGGGTCAAGGGCTGATGCGGGCTCATCCATGAGAAGAACATCAGGCTCCATAGCTATTGCTCTGGCGATGCAGAGCCTCTGCTGCTGCCCTCCGGAAAGAGTTGTTGCCATATTTTCCAAACGGTCGGAAACCTCATTCCAGAGCCCTGCTTTTCTGAGGGCGTTCTCCACAAGGTCGTCCATGTCACGCCCTTTTCTTACTCTGCCATGTATCTTGGGAGCATAGGCTATATTGTCATAAATGCTTTTTGGAAACGGATTAGGCTTCTGAAAAACCATACCAACCTTTGTGCGTATATCAACAACATCTATTGCACTGCTGTAAATATCTGTATCATCAAGAAGTATCTGTCCGTCAACCCTGATCGCCGGAACAAGATCGTTCATACGGTTCAGACAGCGCAGAAGAGTTGATTTGCCGCATCCGGAAGGCCCTATCATAGCCACAACATGCTTTTCGGGAAAATCGATATTAATGTTTTTAAGTGCGTGGAAATCACCGTAATAAAAATCAAGATCACGCACGGACATTTTCATTTTAAGGTCTTTCATCTGTTTGATTTTTTCAGCGGGAGCCGCCTGTATGCTCATAGGGTTAAACCTCCGGAATTACCATTTACGTTCATATTTGTTTCTAAGCCATATAGCAGTGAAGTTCAGCGCAAGCAGAACAGTCAGCAGCACAATGATGCCCGCCGCAGTTCTTTCCACATAGGGGCGGAGACTTGTTGCCGACCATGTGTAGATCTGCGCCGGCAGAACAGTTGTGGCACTTGTGATACCTGTGGGTGCATCAGGGATGTAAGCCATCATACCCACAATGAGAAGCGGAGCTGTCTCTCCCATTGCCTGCGCAAGTCCGATGATTGAACCGGTGAGGATTCCGGGCATGGAAACAGGCAGAACATGATGCCAGACCACCTGCCACGGGGAGGCGCCCACTCCGTAAGCACCGTGGCGTATTGATTCAGGAACAGCACGCAGGGCTGCCCTTGTGCTTATTATGATCACAGGCAAAGTCATAAGCGCCAGAGTAAACCCTCCCACAAGAGCCGAGGAGCGGGGAACATTGAAGAAATTTATAAATATGGCAAGCCCCAGAAGACCGAAGATAATCGACGGAATCGCCGCAAGGTTGTTGATGTTTACTTCAATAAGCTGGGTAAACTTGTTATCCGGCGCAAACTCCTCAAGGTAAATTGCAGTCATTACGCCAAGGGGAACACTCAGCACCATCGTAATAATCAGTACATACAGCGTTCCTATAGCTGCAGAAAATATCCCTGCTATTTCGGGCATTTTTGAATCACCCAGAGTAAAGAATCCACTGTTGAACGCAAGACGTATGTTATCAGCCTTTTTCAGCTTTTCCACATACTCTGTCTCACGTTCATTAAGCCTGTTGGGTTTGTTTTTCAGATACTGGTCAACATCACCCTTCGCCACAACCCACATAGTCTGTGTGGTGTTCATGAATTCGGGGTGCTGTTCCACAACCTGCGGAAGAATACGGAGGAAACCCCTTGATATAACATCTCTGTTTTCTCTGGACACTGCTTTACTGGGCATCTGAAGGGTTTCCTCACTGAAAGTGACCTCTGCCCTTACTTCTGCCTGGCTGAAGGCTGTGTAGCCTGTTTTGATAATATCGTAAAAGAAAAATACAAGAAACGCCGTAGCAAGCAGAAGAGCCATCTTGCCGTAGAGCTGAAAGCGCTTTTCTGCGGCGTATCTTTTCCTTAATTTTCTGTCGTGTTCTTTTGAATAAGCCATCAGCGCCTCCCTATTCGTATATCTTGCGGTATCTGCGGATTATGTACGTGGAGACAAGATTTATAATCAGCGTGAATATAAGAAGAACAAGCCCCAGTCCGAATGCAGAAAGAGTCGCCAGACTATCGAAAGCCTGATCTCCGGTGAGTGCGTCCACAATCTGCACCGTAACCGTTGTCATACCTTCAAGCGGGTTCCACGTAAGGTTCGGGCGCAGACCAGCCGCCATCACCACTATCATTGTCTCACCCACCGCACGGGACACGGCAAGGAGTATGGCTGAAACTATCCCCGGCATAGCAGCGGGAAGTATTATCTGTTTTATCGTCTCGGACTTTGTTGTTCCGAGAGCCAGACCGCCTTCCCTCAAACTCTGGGGAACGGCATTGATAACGTCATCGGACAGGGACGATATGAAGGGGATAATCATGATCCCCATAACAAGCCCCGGAGCCAGTGCATTTGTATAGTCTGCATTCAGACCGAAAAAACCGGCAAGCTTGACCACAAAAGGGCTTACTGTCAGTGCGGCGAAGAAACCGTAAACAACAGTAGGAATACCGGCGAGAATTTCCAAAACAGGTTTGAAAATCTTTCTGAATCTGTTTGAAGCGTATTCAGAAAGGAATATGGCGGCGAACAGCCCCACAGGTACAGAAACAGACAGAGCGATGATTGTTATCATGAATGTTCCGGCAAATATGGGAGCTGAACCGAATTCGGGCTTTGCCGCATGCTCAGTGCTTCTTCCCGCTCCTTCAAGGAAGGCCGTATCAGGGTTCCATGAGGTTCCGGTGAGGAAGTCTATTATATTTACATGCTTAAAAAAGAAGAGTGCCTCAAAAAGGATTGAAAATACTATGCCCACAGTTGTGAGAATTGAAACGAGAGAAGCGGTTATCAGCAGATATCTGATGTGTTTCTCCACCACAACTCTGGCATTTAAAAAAGGCGAAAACTTTTTGGAAGAAATTATAAAACCCGCTGTAACGAGAATGAAACAGCATACAAGCAGGAAAACAGGCGGAACTGTTCCAATCTTTGTTGTTTTCAATAAGAGTGCCGCAACGAAAAGCAGCCATGCAGGCAGGGTAAACTTTATCACAGCATACCATGCGTAGTGACCGGGTCTTGAACTAAGCCGCTGTTTAGTATCTTCCCATACTTTCGCTCTGTAAGCTCCGTATGAAAAAGATAAACCAGACAGCACCGCAAGTATTATAATTATTGTAATCAGCATCAGCAATGCGCTCCGATGTACATTATGTTATTACACAGCAAAGCGGATCGGCTTGTATTCCGACCCGCTTTATCTGCCATGTTAAATATCTATTATTTCACGTCGTTAAGCGTGAGAGCTTTGCGGGCTTTCCAGTCTGCTCTTACTTTTTCTCTTTCTGCTTTTGAAAGAGGTATAAGACCTATTTCAGTGAGGAAACCGCCTTCACCGATCATTTTGTCGGTAAGGAAGAGGTCAACATACTGCTCAAGACCTTTGATTGTGCTGAGGTGGTCGCCTTTTACATAAAAGAAAAGGCTTCTTGATATGGGGTATGAGCCGTTGAGAACATGTTCGGGAGAGGGAAGAACATTTTCTATGCTCACGCCTTTGATTCTGTCTGCATTTTCCTGAAGGAAGCTGTAACCGAATATACCTATAGCGTTTTTGTCCTTAACAAGTCTCTGAACGATAAGGTTGTCGTTCTCGCCTGAGGGAACATATACGCCGTCCTGACGGATTTTCTTGTATCCTTTGGGATAACCTGCAATTTTGCCCGCAGCTTTTTCCATTACAAGTTCTTCAAAAGCGTCACGAGTACCGGAAGATGTGGGAGGACCATACACAAGGATATCAGCGTTGGGGAGGCTTTTGTCTATGTCAGACCATTTTTTGTAAGTGTTTTTAACAAGCTTGCCGTCAACGGGAATCTCATCAGCAACAGCAAGTGTAAGCTGTGCGAGGGTAAGGTTGAAATCAGCAGAGTTTTTGTTATGGGCTATGGCGATTCCGTCGTAACCGATTTTAATTTCAATTACCTGTTTGATACCTGCTGCGAAATCTGCTTCAAGCTCACTTTTCTTAATTCTGCGTGAAGAGTTTGTGATGTCGGGAGTGTCAGTGCCTACTCCGGCAGCGAAAAGTTTGTGACCGCCGCCTGAACCAACAGATTCAACAACGGGAGTGGGGTTCTTTGTGGTTGCTCCGAATTCTTCAGCAACATAGCTTGAAAAAGGGAATACTGTGGAAGAGCCTACAATTCTGATCTGATCGCGTGCGAAAGCGAAACCCGCAGTAAGAGCCGTCATAAGAAGGGCAACTGCGATGAGCTTCATAGTTCTTTTCATTTCCTACCTCCGAAAAATGACTTCTTGAAGTCAGGTATATAAAAAATCATTTTTGTGAGGTTCTGATTACGGAAATGTCAGAAAAAAGTTAAACCTATATATTAAAAAAGGCGGGGTATTAAACCCCGCCTCTGCGACATAAGAGGTTCTGATTACGGAAATGTCAGAAAAAAGTTAAACCTATATATTAAAAAAGGCGGGGTATTAAACCCCGCCTCTGCGACATAAATTGATAAGAAAGTGCAACTATATGTCAGCTTTCCATAAATTTGATTAAGTTATCAGTCATTGTCCATACACCGCAAGGGCATACACCTGCGCAGATACCGCAGCCGATACACTTGGAAGCGTTTGACACATACTCAAACTTACCGTCAGTCTCCACCCTTGTTATCGCCTGCTGGGGGCAAATATCACGGCAGAAACCGCAGTCACGGCAGAAACCGCAGCTCATGCAGCGTTTTGTTTCATCTTCCGCCGGCATCTCCTCAAGTTTTGCGGAGTTCATCGGATGATAAAATTCATCCTTAACCTTATCCTGCGGAATCATCGGAGCTTTCTTGAAAGCATCCAGAGGTCTGCCTTTCAGCAGTCTGTCGATATTGATTGCCGCCTTGCGTCCGTCACCCAGAGCGTGAGTGAAAAGCCCCTGCTTTATAGTGTCTCCGGTGATGAAAACCTTTTCATTAACAGGAGACTGCATAAACTCATTCACAAGGGTCATGCCCCTTTCGTTCAGGTATTCCCTGCCGAGGAACGATACATCAGGTCTGTCACCGATGGAGATTATTACAGTGTCCGCCTCTATGAATGAGCCGTCCTTGAAGTGAACCCCTTTTTCAGTCACTTTTTCTGTGAACACAGGCCAAAGGATTTTTGCGCCGAGTTTCTCAGCGTGTTCGATCTCTTTTTCAAATGCGGCGGGTTTCTGAATATCCACTGCGGTAACTTCCTCAGCACCCATCTGATAAGCGCCTATAACAACATCCATAGCGGCGTTGCCCGCACCTATAACCACAACTTTTTTGCCTACTGCGGGTTTCTCGCCCCTGTTGACAGCCTTGAGGAAATCAAGACCTTTAACAAGCCTTTCATGCCCTTCAAACGGGATAACAACAGGGTTATGTGCGCCCACGGCAACTACTACTGCATCATATTTTTTGCAGAGTTCGGCAAATATATCCTTATCAACAAGGGTATCCGTTTTTACGTTTACTCCTGTATCCAGTATTCTCTTTATTTCAGCGTTGAGAACATCCCTTGCCAGCCTGTCTTCAGGGATAACCTGCATCAGCTTACCGCCGATTACACTGTCTGCCTCAAGAATATCCACTGCGTATCCCATCCTTTTCAGGTGGAAACCCGCAGTGAGACCGGCAGCCCCAGCACCTATCACGGCAACTTTACAGCCGTTGTCAGCAGCGGGAGCAGGAAGTGTTACATCCTTACTGAGCATACCCATCTCTTTTATTTTCACAGGTACATCCACATGAAGCCTGCTGCATTCATCCTGACAGAGATTGGGGCAAACCTGACCGCATACGGAAGCGGGAAAAGGACTATGCTCAAGCACAAGCTCAAGGGCTTCCTTAACCTTATTCTGGCGGAGAAGAGCAATCCTCTTCTGGGTCGGTATAAAAACAGGACAGTTATATTCGCAGGGGGCAGAGTATTTTGCATTCATCCATTCGGGAATACGGAGTCTGCTTGCGCCTGTTTCAACATAGTCGGTCACTTTGAAATCTTCCTGTACAAGATCACCGAAGATTCCGCCTTCCACCCATTTTTTCAGGCGGAAATCCCTTGCAGACATGTATTTTGCAACGTGTCTTTCCTCGTGTGTTTTTGCGACTATTTTATGCCATTGCCCCATATCGGAAAGCTCTCTGTAAAGCTCCGGTTTCTCTATTTTTTCAAGGAAGACACCAAGCCCATGTGTGAGGAACTCTTTATCTGACTCATCAAGCTCAAGCATCCAGACTTCATCAGACAGACCGCCTACATAACCTCTCACATAAACAGTTCCGCCCACCATGCCTACACAGCTTCTGTCCCCAAGGACAGATTCCCCTTCGGTAACACCGTATCCGCAGATTATGGCAAAACCGCCGCCCATAAACTCGAAGCTGAAAGAGCCTACCCTTTTCAGCACCCAGAACTCAGGAGCAGTGTAGCGGGGGTCATATTTCATAAGTGCGCCGGAACGTGTTCCGGTTTTGCCCGCAACGTATATTTTCCCGGATGCGGCGCAGTGAGCAGTGGTGTCACCGCCGTCACCCTTTACAATAATTTCCGCTCCGGCGTTGAGCCAGCCCACATCAGCAGGGGCAGAGCCTTCCACAACCACAGTGGTTCCGGGCATACCCATTGAACCGACCCTCTGACCGGGGTTCTTGACCTTAAAAGTGAGATGTTCGCCGTTGTCAGACCATAAAGCGCCGCCTATGTTGTGCTGACCGGATGCGTCAACCTCAAACTCACGAACGCCTGCGTCAAGGTCTTTATATATTTCTTTAAGAAGGCTCTGGGTTGAGACCCTCTTGTCGTTTATTACGCCTTTGATATGCGCTTTTCCGCTCATTTTTCCACCCCCTAGCATGCGTACTGGATCTGAAGTCTGTCCGCCACAGCCTTGTCCTCGCTGATCAGGCAGTCTGACCTGCCCACGGGGAGCGAACTGTTGCCGATGGGAGCGAGAAGCTTTTTAAGCTCACTGTCAACAGAGAGGAAGTAGTTGACGATGTTCTCGGCGACTTTATCTATATCCAGCCTCTTTACGAGTGTCGGGTTCTGAGTTGTGATTCCCACAGGGCAGAGTCCTGTATTGCAGGCGTTGCATTTTCCGTGGTCATTGCCCACACAGCCTGCAATCTGAAGCATAAGCTTTCCTGTGAAAACCCCGTTTGCGCCGAGGGCTATCATCTTGAAAGCGTCCGCTGCGAGGTTTCCCGTCTGCCCCAGACCGCCTGCTCCCCAGAGAGGTATCTGGGACTGTTTGCCCTGATGAGTGGCAGCAAGATAACAGTCACGAAGCTTGGAGACTATGGGGTGTCCGGTATGGTCAAGGGACACTTCGTTGGCTGCTCCTGTTCCGCCGAGGATACCGTCAAGGAAAAAACCGCCCACTATGTTGTAAGGGTCACGCAGAAGGTTGTTATAAACCGATACACTTGTGGAGCTTGCCGCAACCTTTATTGCCACAGGAACCTTGAACTTGAATGCGGAGTTGAACGTGAGAAACATTTTCTGCACGCTCTCTTCAATGGAGTAAAGCCCCTGATGGTTGGGAGGACTGAGAAGATCCGTTTTCGGAACGCCTCTGATCTCCTGAATGTGGCTTGCCACTTTCTTGGCCTGAAGCAGACCGCCGTCACCGGGTTTTGCACCCTGACCGATCTTGATCAGAATTCCGCCGGGAAGCTCCTGCATATAGGGCATGGAATTTATTATTCTGTTCCAGCCGAAGTGACCGGAAGCAATCTGCAATATGGTATATTTCAGGAATCTGGACTTAAGAAGCCTGATCGGCACGCCGCCTTCACCGCTGCACATACGCACGGGAAGTCCGCATTCCTCATTGAGATAAGCCGTGGCAATCGCCATAGCCTCCCACATTCTCCATGAAAGAGCACCTATGGACATATCCCCTATGATGACAGGATAAATCCAGTTCATAGGAGGCAGAGCGCCGGAATCTATTTTCAGCCTGCCGTTTTCGAGCATGAAAGGCAGCTCCTCAGCGGGCAGAACCCTGCCGAACGGAGCAAGCATGTCGAAGGTGTGTCTGGATGCGTCCAGTGAGGGGTCAGTCATCTGGCTGATACGCCCTACCCTTATTTTATCCAGAGTGCGAACACCTGTGGAAAGGTTTGCCCTGCCGCCTCTTTTGTAAGGGTCTGCCAGAGTGCCTCTGTATTTTATGGTGAATCTGCTGTCTTCATTGCGCACGGGTTTGATCGCCGTATTGGGGCAAACCCTCTCGCATACTCCGCAGCCTCGGCAGAATTTATAAACGTCTACCTTCTGCTTGATCACAGGTACGGCCTTAAACTCAACCTTCGGTTCAGGGGTAAGATAATCGCTCACAACTTTTCTGCGTTTCTCCATTCCGGCTTCTATAGCCTCAAACGGACACGCCGCAACACAGCTTCCGCACATTGTGCATCTGTCGCTGGAGTAATTTATCTGCCAGTCGAGGTCATCCCTTGATATTTCGTTTACTCTCATTGTTGCCATCTCTGCACCTCAAGGTTGTTTGTGATAACAACTGTCTCTCTTTCATTGGTATATATATCCTCTTCCCAGTTTCTATCGGGAAGAACCTCATTTATGCCGGAAACCTCTGAAGTTATAACCACAGTTCCATTATGTTTGCCTATCACAGTGGGACGGAGCTTCTTAGCATCACATGTGTTGAACAGTGTTCCGTCGGGCAGAACACCGATGATAGTGTTCGGTCCGTTGATCTCAAGGTTTGAAAGTGAGGAACGCATGTAGTTAAGCGCCTGTCCGTCATCTCTTTTAGCCATTTCATCAAAAGGGAGCGGAGTTATGGTGTGTTTATAGTATTCCAGAGGCCATTTAAGGATTTTATGTATGTAGTGAAGTGTGTACAGAAAGCACTGTGAATCGGACTCAAAGCCTATATAGCCTTTGTAAAGCCCTTTCTGGAAGTTTTTGTTTTTTTCATAAAAAGTGTTTTCGCCGTTGGCGAGTGCTGTGTACCCCTGAAGGAAAAAGGGGTGAGCTGCATAACGCACAATGTCGTAGTTTGTATTCTGACGACATTGTGCAGTAATCACTTTTGCCATGAAGTCTCTGTCTTCATGCCACAGACCGAAATATGTGCCTATATCAGTAGGGTCGCCTATCTCTTTCAGAGTAATAACATCCGGCCAGAAGGAATATACATAGCCGTCGTCTTTTTCCTCAAGTATTTTCCTGAGTTTAAGACGCATATCCACAAGGAGTTCCTCTTTTTCCTCCTGCGGAGCATATTTAAAACTTCTTGGATATTGAAAAACCTGAAAAACATAGTTAGGCATCGGCTGTATATCCAGCTCGTCACGGAAGTTTATCTCCGGCGACCACTGCATAACCCTTACAAAGCCTTCCTTATGAAGAATGTCTTCCGCTATCGCCATACCCTTATCAGTACACGCCATAGAAAGAACCGGAAGATCTTTATAATCTGCGAATCTGCCGCCCAAATCCTGCATAATCATTGCAAAACCTGAATTATCATGCCCCTTCTGCTGGGAACGCATAAGGAGCAAGGCTTTAGAAGGGTGGAAGTAGTCTGTGGATTTTATTGCGCCTATTCTGCACATATCCTGCCTCCTGTATGAAAGCAACTTGCATTGCATTCTAAGTTAAAATGACCGTTCAGCCTTATAAAAATAAATAACTAACCGACGAACGGAGGCAGCGGAAGAATTTCGGGAACTGTAACTGCTCCGGAACAATTTTCCGAAAGAGAGGTTTTCCTGTTTTTTCAGGGTTCTGCTATGTAAAGCGTTGCCCCTAATAAACTGCGTTTTTATGTATCGCTGCGGATGAGATCCGCTTTGGAAAATGCGGTAAATCTCCCCTTCGTGTTTTACCGTCAATAGAACTTATAATATGAGATAAAAGAGATGTCAATAATTAGAAACAAAGGTTAAACACCCATAAGAGATGTTAAAATAATATTTAAAAACAATTATAAAGTTATCTAAACACGCAAAACCATTGTCAGGTTTATTACAATCAGAATTTTAACATTTATTACCAAATACTTGAAAATAAACAAAACAATACCATGTGTTTTAAAATGAAAGGACAAAGCAGGCAGTACAGGGATAAACAAGGTTTAAAAAAAAATTAATCAAAGATCATTTTTGTCTGTAAGTAAAAATCATCGGCACCGTCTCTGATCTTGTCAAGCTGGTTCTTTGTCAGGTTTATTCTGTTCTTCATAAGGTAAGCCGAAGCAGCGCCGGCATCCCCTATGCGGAAATAATTATAGAGAATTTTTGACATCTTCAGAATCTTCGCTTCGTTCTGAAACTTGCATTTAAAGGGCTCATCCTGAAACTGAACAGGCATATAAAATTCAGGTTTAAACTTCCATTTCATAAGAAGAGCAATACCTGCATTAATGGAATTATGCTCCGCAAGGCGTTTGTAATTCTCACTGTCCTTGGGTTCAAGATTCTCTCCTTCCAGATAATCAGACAAAACAGCAAGAAGAAAGATATAACCTATGCGGTGGATCATTCCTATGGAAAAAACTATCTTTTTACCTGAGAATTTAAGGACATCCGCAAGAACATGTGCGATACATCCCACTCTTATGCTCTCCTCCACCGCTTCACTTATATCTTTATGAAAAATAAGCTCTTTATTTGAAGCCAAAGCAGCATTTATATAATTGATAAGAAACATTTTTATATTCATTGTGCCTATTCGGACTATAGCGCTTTCTATATCTTTGATATCAGTAAAAAGACCGCTGTAATGTACTGAATTGGCAAGTTTAATCAAACCAGCGTGTATTCCCGGATCTGTCCTGGACATTATTGCAATTTCCTGAATGGAAACATCATCCGATTCAAGAACGGGCAGCATCTGAAAAGCCACGTCTTTTTTCATCGGGAGGATAACATCACCCTTGTCCAGAATCCTTTTGATATAGTCAAAGATTCCTTCCTTATTCTTCTGTGACGCTGCGGCCTCAATGGGCTTGCACACCTTACCGGCAACAAGAATCTGTTCAAACGGACGCATGACCTGATTATGGTAAATAATCTCATAGTTTTTATGCATGAAGTATTTATCAAGCTCTTTATCTGCAAGAATCATGAAGATACTCTGGGTGGAATCCTTTATGTGATCCTGAAGTTTTGAGAAGCTTATGAACTCGTTTTTATCAAGAAGAACTATAAAAACATTGCGGAAACCCCTTGTTTCAAGGAGTCTGCGAAAACCACGGGTAAAAAGGGAGAAAGCCTCGTGTTCAACCCCGAGTATCTCAAGCATTGAGCTGTAATAGTTTAAAATCTTTCGTTCAGAGCAAATCAGTATCGTATCCGCCATTTCTTCCCTTCGTTCAATAATTACTGCTGAATACTCGGCAGTTCAATACGGAAGCATGCACCTTTGTCCGTATTTCTTACAGTGAGTTTGCCGGTCATGCTGTTTTCCACTATCATTTTAGACATGTAGAGACCTATTCCCGTGCCTTTTCCTTCCGGTTTTGTTGTGAAGTAGGGTTCAAATATCCTCTCAAGAAGATCTTCTTTTATGCCGCCGGCGTTATCTTCAACCTCTGCCACAGCTTTCCCGTTTTCATAAAATATATGCACCGTGACCCTCGGTTCAGCGGTGTTCTGTTCGCTCAGTGCATCTTTTGCATTATTGAGAATATTGAGGAAAACCTGAGCCAATTCATTGGGATACCCCATAACTATCAGTTCGCTGTCCACCCGAAGATCAACCTTTATTCTGTGTTCCTCAAAAAAAGCCTGCACAAGATACAGGGCTTTTTTTACACAGTCAGAAAGCAGAAACTCTGTCTGCTCTTTGTTCTCCTTAAAAAAGTTACGGAAATCATCGACAGTGGCTGACATTTGCTGTATCAGGGCATTCACTCTGTCCAGAATATCCTTGAGCTTATCATCAGTAAGCTCACCGGAGTCTTTTATGTATTTCAGCTCAAAGAATGACAGATTAAGCGCATTAAGAGGCTGACGCCACTGGTGGGCTATGTTGCCGAGCATCTCGCCCATGGCAGCAAGTTTTGACTGCTGAATAAGCAGTTTTTTGTTCTCCATATTCCTTTCAACCTCATGCCTGACCTTGTCCTCCATCAGTGCATAAAGTTCCATTAACTCTTCCTGCATGTATTTTCTGTCCAGCACATTCACCAGAATCTCGCTGACGATTGTGAGCAGGGAAACTATATCGTCATCCCACTCACGCTCACTTCCCAATGAAGAGAATGACATAAAGCCTATTGATTTTCCCTCTTTTATCATGGGTATGAGAATGAGAGACTTAACGCCAAGCGAGTTAAGCAGATCACGTTCGCATTCGGAACATTTTCTGTAGCCGCTTAAAGAGGTTATATTAATGATCTCTCTTCCTGCGAGCTTATCCCTTAAAAGGGACATTTCAAGCATCGAGACAGACCTCATCCTTTTCATAAGGCTTGGAACACCTGCCGCAGTCCATTCATGGGTTATAGAGGCTCTCATATTATCTTTATCAGTGCTGAAAACACAGCACCTTTCAGCATCAACAAAAGTGCCTATTTTTTCAAGGGCGCTGTTTATACCGGAATCAACCTCTTCCGCTGAAAGATTGATAAATCCGGCGGAAATCTCCATTATCTGCTGCTCAAACCAAAGCCGGTTCTGAATGCCAAGCTCTGCATTTACCCATGTGGTAATGTCATCATGTATCGAGACAACTCCTGCAAAAAAGCCCTTATCGTTTCTTACAACTGTTTTTGTGATATCAAACCAGCGAAACTCGCCGGTATTCTTCACATATACTGTTTCAACATAGTTATAGCTGGAGCATCTGCCTGCGGCTATCTCACGGTCGCCTTTGGAGAATCTGTCAAGCTCCTCATCCCTGAAAAGATGCTCGTCCGTTCTGCCGATTATCATTTCGCTGCCAAGAACTCCGGCAAGGTCAAGGAAGCTGCGGTTGCATCCTGTGTAGCGGAGGTCTTTATCTTTCCAGCACACTGCTGCGGGAAGACTGTCAATAACATTCTGAAGAACCTTCTGATAGCCGCTTCCGCCTGAAAAAGAGGTGTAGTCAGGGCAGTTCACCTTGCTTATAATCCCTTCAAAGCCGGATACTTTGCCAAGAGAATCCCTTATAATGAAAACACTCTCCGTTGCATTGACCTCAAGCCCTTTTTTAGAAACAAGAGTTACGGAGATATCCTCCGCCAAACCTTCGCGCAGCAGGGAATCCTCCACTGCGGTTCTTGCCGCCGGATACTTGTATATGCTGTCAATATTTCTGCCGATGAGTTCATCTGCGGAATATTCCAAAACACGTTCTGTTCCGCCCGTAACCTTCAAAATACGGCGCTGAAGGTCGGTTTCATAAAAAATTTCACCGGAAAAAGCCGAAAGCCTCTCAAAGGGCATATGCAAACCTCAAAAAAGTCTGATTATAAATAATACACATAATTGCTTATAATACAAAACTTAAATGTAATAGACGTTCTAAGATAATACATTAATCTTTAATTCCGGATAAAATTTAAAGTGACATTTTAAGACATAGGGCCTATATTCTATTTTCTGAATATATAGTTTCATGGAGATAGAAATGTCAGAAGCAGTTCATGCAGTTTCAGGCAGCAGGCTGAAATACCTACCTATAACCCTTTTTGCCACAGTTATGGGGCTTACCGGTCTTTCCATAGCCTTTATGCGCTTTGACCATATTATGCATACTCACACATACGCAGGTCAGTTTATCCTTTTCGGAGTGACAGCTTGGTTCTTTTTTATTCTTTTTTTATATTTAAACAAACTGGTCCGCTACCCTGAAGAGGTTAAAGAGGAATTCCGCCATCCTGTGAGAATAAATTTCTTCCCGACGATCTCAATCTCTATGCTTCTTTTAAGCATCGGCTATGACGGTATCTACCAGCCCCTCTCCTCTGCATTGTGGCACATCGGCTCTCTTGTTCACATAAGTTTCACTTTCGTTATACTGAATATCTGGTTTTTTAACGACTTTAAGGTCCAGACAAAAAACCCCGCATGGTTTATTCCCGTTGTCGGGAACATTCTGGTTCCTGTGGCGGGAGTAACACACGCAAACGCTGAAATAAGCTGGTTTTTCTTCTCTGTCGGAATAATTTTATGGATTGTTCTTTTTGCCATAGTGTTCTACAGACTCATTTTCCACGAGCAGCTTATGGCAAAGTTTCTTCCGACTCTGTTCATACTTATAGCTCCGCCTGCAATAGGATTCCTTGCATATGTTAAACTCACCGGAGGGCTTGATTCGTTTGCCCGTGTTCTCTATTACTTCGGACTTTTTACAGCCTTCATGCTGTTCAGCATGTTCAGACATTTCAGGAAAGTGCCGTTTTTTGTATCTTGGTGGGCATATACTTTTCCTATGGATGCTTTAACAATTTCAACGCTTCTTATGTATAAACTAACCGGATACGTTCTGTTCAAGGGATTGTCTGTGATATTTCTAAGCATGACATCTGCGGTGATACTCATGGTTATATATAAAACCATAACCGCAGCAGTTGAAGGAAAAGTCTGCGTTCCTGAATGAAAAAAGGCAGACGCACTTCGTCTGCCTTGAGTGATTATCTAATAGCCGACAGTGAAACGTTTTCTGAGATGTTTCGGATTTTCAAGTTCATCAAGAACGGCAACAGCATAGTCGCCTGTGGTTATGCTGCTGTTTCCGTCCTTGTCCACAAGAAGTTCTTCAAGCCCAAGTCTGAAACCGCCTTTCTTTTCACCGTCTATAAATTCCGCTGAAGGGCTGAGGAAAATCCAGTTCACGTCATCAACTGTTCTGATATATTCCAGTGCCTTCGCCATTTTTGCCGCAACAGGATAATATGCAGCAGGAAAATCCGGCATGGTGTAAATCTCCTGCCCGTTCACATATAGAGTACCTGCGCCGCCCACAAAGAAAACATAGGGTAATTTTCCGCTGAGTTTTGCTTTTTCAATCAGATACTCCGCAGATTTAAGGAAAAGATTCTCCTCCGTTACAAAATCAGCAAACGCATTGACAACGGCATCAAAACTGCCCACCTCTTCTGCGGTAAGGTTAAACAGGTCTTTTTCAATAATGTCATACGGTTTGTCCCCCAGCTTTGCCTTATTACGTACAACAGCCGTAACTTCATGACCTCTTCCGTGGGCTTCAGCGGCGATCTTTGAACCGGCTTTGCCGGCTGCGCCTATTATTGCAATTTTCATATGGCATCCTCCTCATCTTTTTAATCAATATATGCACAGTTAATAAGAATAAAAGACCGCACATTTTTGTTATCTGGTTACATAAAAGTAACTTTTACATTGGCTGTTGACTTGCAGTGTTTAAATATCATAATTTTTATATGAACAGATAAAGAGGTACAGCCTGATGTTTATATTTAATTTCAAAGAGTTTGAATGCCCTTTCAACTGTTTTACGGAAATAATCAAAGGCAAATGGAGAACGGGAATTATCCTGTCGTTAAGTCAGAATCCCAAGCGGTTTTCAGAGCTGAAAAAAGAGCTGAACGGAGTAAGTTCTAAGGTTCTGACGGATAATCTCAAGGCTTTTGAGCAGAGCGGCATAATCAACCGCACTGTTTTCCCCACAGTTCCGCCTTCTGTTGAGTATTCACTCACCGAACAGGGATTTGAGCTGACAAAAATCATGGATAACATAAACAGCTGGGCAGGGATTTTTCTTAATCAGAAAGAAACAGTAAACTAAAATAGAAAACGGGGGCGTTTAAGCCCCCGCATGATTATTACACTCTGAATTTATTAACCAGCGACTGCAAGTCAGCCGCAAGACGACTGAGCTGTTCCACAGCCTCTGCCGATTCGGAAGCGGCAACGGAGTTATCCTTAGTAACATTGGAAATATTCTCAATACTCTGAGTCATCATATCCATTGCAGTAGCCTGTTCGTCTGTCGCACGGGCTATGAGTTTAACCTCGTTAGAAACATTCTCGACTTCATGGAGGGTCTTATCAAGTGATTCGGAAGCCTTTTCAGCTTTTTCCTTGCCTTCCTCAACCTTTTCAACACCTTCTCTCATTCCAGCCACAGCACCGCCGGTGTCCGCCTGGATATGCTGAATCATTTCTGCAATCTGCTTGGTGGCTGTTGTGGTCTTTTCAGCAAGCTTACGAACTTCATCAGCAACAACCGCAAAGCCTCTTCCGTGTTCACCAGCTCTGGCAGCTTCAATAGCAGCGTTAAGAGCAAGAAGGTTTGTCTGGTCGGCAATTTCATCAATTACCTGAACTATAAGCCCGATCTGCTCGCTGGAGTTGCCAAGCTCTCTCACTGTCGCCTCTGTCTGCATAACAGCTTCAGCTATTTTTTCCATCATAATTTTTGTCTGGCGGACTATTTTATGACTTTCTTCAACAGAGTGTCTGGCATTTTCGGCACTTCCGGCAACATTTTTAGTGTTCTGGGAAACCTCAAGAACAGTGGCATTCACTTCTTCCACAGCAGAAGCAGTGGCTGCCGCCTCCTCAGCCTGCAAAAGCGCACCCTGAGCAATATGCTCGGAAGTGCTTGAAAGCTCGGCGGATGTGGAAGCGAGATTATTGACAGATTCCATTACCGTATCGAGGATATTCCGCACGGAATTTGTCATTTTATTGAGCGAAGTATAAACTTCGCCTATTTCATCTTTGCGTTTGGTTTCAGGCATGCTGCTGAAATCTCCAGCGGCGATTACTGTAAGACGCCTGTTAACATCCTTAAGCGGAAGGAATATCAAAAGCCTGTTCACCATTATCACAAGAACAAGAAGTATTCCTATTACCACAATCAGGGCAAGGTAATTGCGGAAAGCATCAAGTCTTGCCCCTTGAATTATGGGTGAAAGCGGTATCATAATTTCAAAAGCGCCGTGTATCTCACCAGCACGCCAGTTTTCCATCTTAACGCCGGTGGGATCAAGCCCCTGATCGTTACCCCACAATTCCAGAGAAGTTGCAGGATCCCCATGGCAATGCTCGCATTCTTCCGTAAGGCGCACAGCCTTATAATAGCGGATTCTGTCTTTTTCAGCATCAATAATAAAATGCTCAGGAGTGCTTCCCGAACCTTTGTCAATGCGGGTAAACATATCTAGAATTTCAAGATCTGTTTTATCAGGCTGATTAACAGGATTCCTGGGCGACACCTTCGGAACTTTCATCTGAACGCCTATTTCATCAGCTTTTGCTTTAAGAACATTCATAGCAACGGCTATGGGCACGGTATGAAGAAACTTCTCAATGCTGGTTTTAGCGGCATCATAGTCATAGACACCAGCCCTGCCGGCTTCTGAAATAGCTTCACGGACAGCCTCTGCTTCAAGCACAAGCGCTCTGGCTTTTGAAACTTCAAAATTGATCCAGTCATTCTTCTGTTTAACGTAGCTTCCGTAAAAAAGCGCACTCATTCCGAAAAACACAATCAGAAAAATGATTAATGACAGCTTCTGGCTAATTTTCATTCATATCTTCCTTCAGGGTTTTAACTAACAAACCCTGTAAATAGAGCATCTTAACTCTTTAAAAGCATAAGTACAATAACTATCCCTTAAAATACCCTATTTTAATCCGCAAACACTTTATGAAATAAGCATCAGTTGATCTATCTTTTTTTATTATATCGTCAGTTTCCCGCATGCTCTCAATTTTTTATTTTCATGCCGGAAATTTTGTTACTTAAATCCAAGAACTGCCACGCATTCAACATGATGAGTTCCGGGGAACATATCCATAATAGTGAGTGACTTAACAGCGTAAATGCTTTCCAGTCTGGTTATATCCCTCGCAAGAGTTGTAGGATTGCAAGAAACATAAGTTACAGAAGACGGCTTCTTATCTTTTATAAAATTAATCACACTTTTTTCAAGACCGGTACGGGGTGGGTCAACAAATAGATGATCGAATCTGCCCTTATCGCTCTTCAGAAATTTTGCCACATCTCCGGCAACCCATCTTACATTGCCAAGTTCAAGCTTCCGCCCCAGTCTCACTGCTTCTTTGGATATCTCCACAGCGGTTACTGAACGGAATTTTTCAGCCAGACCAAGTGTAAAAAAGCCGCTGCCGCAGTATAACTCAAGGGCATTAACGCCTGATGCAGTTACAGCACGCTGCTGGAGTTCGCCCATGAGAAATCTGTTACTCTGCAAAAAGCTGTCTCCGCTGATGAGCATAGCCCCCAGAGGAGTATCAAGTTCCATATCCTCTTCACCGAGAACAAAGTCCTTTCCTGCAATTCCGTCAAATGCTACAAATTTTATATCGTTCGCATCCAGCCCTTTCACTGAAGCCAGAAACCCGCCTTTACCGTTTTCCACGGCGTAAAGCTCGTAGATTTCATCTGAAATGTTCTCAACAGCAAACGCCCTGCATTTTTCAATGAGTGTTTCGCTTATGAGCGGACAGTCTGCAATTTCGATAAAGTCACGGCTTTTAAATGCATAAAAACCTAGTTTCCCTTCTTTAACCTTAAACGTTGCTCTGTTCCTGTAGCGCAGAGATTCTGCTGATACCACTTCCGAAGGCACTTCAAATTTTATGTTTCTGAATGCCTGACGTACTATTTTGACTTTAATCTCTTTCTGTGCTTCGTAATTTATATGCCCGAAAGAGCATCCTCCGCATACACCTATAAGCGGACAGTATTTCTCCCCTCTCTTTTCAGAAGGTTTCACCACTTCCACAAGGTCTGCGTAAATAAAGCTTTTTTTATCTTCAGTCATTTCGGCGATAACTTTATCCCCTTCAACTGTAAAAGGAATAAAAGCGGTTCTTCCGTCCGTGAAAGTCCCTACTCCGTACCCGCCGTATGCTGTGTCTCTTATTTCTGTTTCAAAGCGCACCTGTTATTCTCCTCATCTCTTCTGTATATTCGCCGTTCAGTCGCATTATAAGTGGTGGTTCAATCAGCAGTTCCGCTTTACCGTCACGTCTGAATTCAATAAGCGCCGTTCGTGCCGCTGTTCCCGCATCAGGATGCACAAGACGCATCCTCTTCGGTTCTAGTCTGTTTTTTCTTGCAATTACAAAGACATCCGCAAGCAGATCACTGTCGATACAAATTGACAGGCTGCCTCCTGACTTAAGAAAGCTTTTACAAAACCCGAAAAGATCATCAAGGTTCATGGTTTCATTGAACCTCGCTGTCCTTTCTGTCAGCGTCGGCGGAATTTTGCCTGAGCTTTCTTTTCTGTAAGGCGGATTACTGACTGCTGCATCGTAATGAAAATCCGGTCTGTATGTTCGCAGGTCTCCGAGAACAGGTTTCACCATATCCTCAAGACCGTTAATTTTTACTGTTTCTGTCAGGCAGGAAAACATGTTTTCCTGTAACTCAAGAGCATCTATATCCTGATAACCTTTAAGTTTTGCAATTAATGCAGCTATAACACCGCTGCCGCTGCCTATATCTATGGTTTTTGATTTTGCAGAAGGTTTCACAAAGTCAGCCAGCATAACTGCATCCACTGAAAAGCGAAACCCCTCCTCCGGCTGGCATATAACAATGTCCTTACGGACAATGGAATCATAGGTTTTATTCATAATTTATTGTAAAGCAAATCCTGAAAACAGTGAACATAATTATGTAAGCCTGAAAACAAAAAAGGGCAGGTGAAAAACCTGCCCTTTCTGTTTCATAGAAATTTATATTACTTATATTTTTCAGCAATATTAATTTTAGTAAGCTCGACCTTGAGTCTCGCTTCCATGTTTCTGAAATTCTGTGCATCCTGCTGGCGTTCATTTTTAAGAACGCTTTCAGCCTGAAGCTTGCGTTCGATGGCTTCCTGAAGGTTAATTTCACGACCAAGCTCAGCGGCATCGGCGAGAACAATAACCTTGTCGGAGCTGATCTCAATGAGACCGCCTCCTTCAATAGCGACATATTCGTTTTTGCCGCCTTTCCTGTACGTCATTTCGCCCACACGCAAAGCAGAAAGAAGCGGAGTGTGACCGGGAAGCACGCCGAGGTCGCCCTCAACTCCCGGAACTATAACTTCTTCCACATCTTCGCTGAGAAGCAGACGCTCAGGAGTAACCAGCTCAAGCTTTATCATATCAGCCATGATTATGCACCCTTCTTAAGTTTCTCCGCCTTCTCGTAAACCTCATCAAGGTTTCCTACAAGGTAGAAAGCCTGCTCAGGAAGATCATCGCAGTCGCCTGCAAGTATCTTTTTAAAGCTTTCGATAGTCTCGCTAAGAGGAACATATTTACCCGCAAGACCAGTGAACTGCTCAGCAACGTGGAAAGGCTGTGAAAGGAACTTCTGTATCTTTCTTGCCCTTGCAACTGTGAGTTTATCCTGCTCTGTAAGTTCTTCCATACCGAGGATCGCAATAATATCCTGAAGCTCTTTATATCTCTGAAGAACAGCCTGTACAGCCCTTGCTGTCTGGTAGTGTTCATCGCCAACTATGTTGGGATCAAGAATCCTTGATGTTGAGTCAAGGGGGTCAACCGCAGGGTATATACCAAGTTCTGCAATCTGACGTGAAAGAACCGTAGTTGCATCAAGGTGTGCAAACGTAGTAGCGGGTGCGGGGTCAGTAAGGTCATCCGCAGGAACATAAACCGCCTGAACAGATGTAATTGAACCCTTCTTAGTAGAGGTAATCCTCTCCTGAAGTTCACCCATTTCCGTACCCAGTGTAGGCTGGTAACCAACCGCTGAAGGCATACGTCCGAGAAGTGCAGACACTTCAGAACCTGCCTGTGAGAAACGGAAAATGTTATCCACGAACAGAAGAACGTCCTGCCCCTGTACATCACGGAAATATTCAGCGATTGTAAGTCCAGTAAGCGCAACCCTCATCCTTGCTCCAGGGGGCTCGTTCATCTGGCCGTACACCAACGCAACTTTATCAATAACGCCGGATTCGTTCATTTCAGCGTAAAGGTCGTTACCTTCCCTTGTTCTCTCACCAACACCGGCGAAAACAGAGTAACCGCCGTGCTGTTTAGCGATGTTGTTGATAAGTTCCATGATAAGAACTGTTTTACCAACGCCCGCACCGCCGAAGAGACCGGTTTTACCACCCTTAGTATAGGGCTCAAGAAGATCAATAACCTTAATCCCTGTTTCAAGGATTTCATAGTTTGTATCCTGCTCGTCCATTGTGGGAGCGGGTCTGTGGATGGGCCAGTAGTCATCAGCCTCCACGGGTCCTTTTTCGTCAACGGGCTGTCCCGTAACGTTAAGGATACGTCCAAGTGCGCCTTTACCAACCGGAGCAGCAATTGCTTTTCCGGTATTTACCACGTCAGTGCCTCTTGTAAGACCTTCGGTGGATGTCATGGCAACACTGCGGACTGTGTCCTCTCCGAGGTGCTGTTCAACCTCGCAGATGATCACTCTGCCGTTTTGATCGGTAATCTCGATGGCGTTGTAGATTTCGGGAAGATTGCCGGGGGCAAACTTCACGTCCACAACAGGGCCGATTACCTGAACTATTTTACCAACATTATTTGCCATTGTTGATTCACCCCAAAATATTTATGAGCCTTTGACAGCCCTATTTTTTTACTACCGACGCAAAAACAACGTCCTGCACACGGCTGTAGTTATTATCCGTTAAGAGCCTCGGCACCGTTTACGATGTCAAGAATCTCGTTGGTAATAGCAGCCTGACGAACTTTGTTGTAAGTCAGAGTGAGCTTACCGATCATGTCGGATGCGTTTCTGGATGCATTATCCATAGCCATCATCCTTGCACCATGCTCACCCGCTGTTGATTCAAGCAGTGCCTGAAAAATTTTGTAGCGGATGTATCTGGGCATAAGCTCATTGAGGAGCATTTCAGGTTTGGGCTCATAGATATATTCCACAAGCTGCTCACCTGCATCTTCAACCTTAAGAGGAAGAATCTTTTCTGTAACAGGAGTTTGTGAGGCGGTGGATTTGAACTCATTATAGAGAACATAAACATCGCCTATTCCGTTATTAAGAAACTGCTCCACAACAACATCGGCTATGCCTACAGCATCGCTGAAAAGCACTTTGCCTGCGAAATCGGCATATTTTTCAATTATTTCATAGTCTCTCTTTCTGAAAAACTCATAGGCTTTCTTGCCGATGCAGACAAGCTTAACCTTTTTGCCCTGATGCTCGGAAGCAAATCTGGACACAGCTTTCAGAATGTTGTTGTTGAAAGCTCCGCAAAGCCCTCTGTCACTCGTAACAACTACAAGACCTATGGTGTCGGTGTTCTCATTGCCTGAAAGAAAAGGGTGAAGTTCAGGGTTAGCTCTCTGAGCTACATCATGAACCATCTCCGTAATCTTGTGGGCGAATGGTCTGGCGGCAGCCATAGCGTCCTGTGCACGGCGCATTTTCGCAGCGGAAACCATTTTCATGGCTTTCGTAATTTTCTGCGTGTTCTTTACGGATGCAATTTTACGTTTTATATCACTGGTTCCGGCCATCTAAAAGCTCCTTAGCCAGCGGCGAACATCTTTTTAAATTCTTCAACTGCGCCTTTAAGTTTATCAGTAAGCTCATTTGAAAGAGCCTTTTCTGTTCTTATGCTGTTAAGTATGTCGCCTTTGCTGTTTTTGAGGTAAGAGATGAACTCTTTCTCAAATTTGCCGAGAGCGGCAGTAGGTACATCGTCAAGCAGACCGTTAACACCGCAGAAGATGACTGCAACCTGTTCCTCAACGGGAAAGGGTACATACTGAGCCTGTTTAAGGATTTCAACAAGCTTTTCACCTCTTTTAAGCTGAGCCTGAGTGGCTGCATCAAGGTCTGAGCCGAACTGAGCGAAAGCAGCAAGCTCACGGAACTGTGCAAGATCAAGTCTGAGGCGTCCTGCAACCTGTTTCATAGCCTTAATCTGCGCTGAACCGCCAACCCTTGAAACTGAAAGACCAACGTTAACAGCAGGTCTGATACCTGAGTAGAAGAGGTTTGTTTCAAGGTATATCTGTCCGTCCGTAATTGAAATAACGTTAGTGGGGATGTACGCTGAAACGTCACCCGCCTGAGTTTCAATTATGGGAAGAGCTGTAAGAGAACCTGCGCCTTTTTCCGCACTGAATTTTGCTGCCCTTTCAAGAAGTCTTGAGTGAAGGTAGAAAACGTCACCGGGGTAAGCCTCACGTCCGGGAGGACGTCTGAGAAGAAGTGACATCTGTCTGTAGGCTGTTGCCTGTTTTGACAGGTCATCATATATAAGAAGCGCATGCTCGCCTCTGTCTCTGAAGTATTCGCCCATTGTTGTTCCTGCAAGAGGAGCGATGTACTGAAGAGGAGCGGGGTCTGAAGCTGTTGCAGCAACAACTATGGTGTAATCCATAGCGCCGTGTTTTTCAAGGGTGTCAACAACTCTTGCAACAGTTGAACGTTTCTGACCGATTGCAACGTAAACACAGATAACGTTCTGACCTTTCTGGTTGATGATAGTATCTATAGCAACCGCAGTTTTACCTGTCTGGCGGTCACCGATGATAAGCTCTCTCTGTCCGCGTCCGATGGGGATCATGGCGTCGATAGCCTTGATACCTGTCTGAAGGGGTTCGTGAACAGACTGTCTGTCAACGATACCGGGGGCAATCTTTTCGATAACGTCCATCTCAGTTGTTTCGATGGGACCTTTGCCGTCAATGGGCTGACCAAGGGGGTTAACAACCCTACCTACAAGGGCTCTGCCCACAGGAACAGATGCGATCTGTCCTGTTCTCTTAACTGTATCTCCTTCACGGATGTGTGAGTATTCACCCATGATAACGATACCGACATTGTCTTCCTCAAGGTTGAAAACAATACCGTATACTCCGCCGGGAAACTCAACAAGCTCTCCCGCCATAGCCTTATCAAGACCGTAAACTTTTGCGATACCGTCACCTGCGGTGATTACAGTACCGACCTCCTGCATTTCTACTTTCTGGTCAAAGTTTTTAATCTGGTCTCTGATGATCTGGCTTATCTCTTCAGCTTTGATCTGCATCAGCCAAACTCCTTATTATTGTTCTTGTATTCTTATGAGATCAGACGATCTCTGATTTTATTAATCTGTCCCTGAATGCTGGCATCATAAAGTGTGCTGCCAACTTTCGCCACAACACCGCCAAGAATATTTTTATCAACAGTTACAACCACTGTGATTTTCTTTCCGGTGATGCCACTGAGTGCTTCCTCAAGTTTCTTAACTGCATCCGCACTGAGTTCAGAAGCAGAGGTAACTTCAGCCACTGCTTCGCCTTTTTCTTCCATAGCGAGTGTTTTAAGATAACCTGTAATTTCGTCAAGAAGCTCAAGCCTGTTTTTCATGGCAAGCATTACAAGGAAAGAAGAGGTAAAGCCGTCCAGCATGCCTTTATCGTTAAGGCTGCTGATAACAGCCGCTTTGTCTTCCTTTGAGATAACGGGGTTTTTGACAAAAACGCCGAAGTCCTTTGAAGTATCTGCCAGTGCTGCAACAGAATCCAGCTTTTCAATAACGGATGAAAGGCTGCCTGCCGCCCTTGCCTCTTCATAAAGGGCTGTGGCGTAGCGTCTCGCTGCTACCTGTGTTCTCACCTGATCACTCCTAATTTCTTTATGTAATTGCCGAGGATCTCATTCTGTTTTTCAGGAGTAAGTTCCTGCCCCAGTTTAGCCTGAGCCGCCTCAAGAGCGGAAGCAACAGCATGTTTTTTGAGTTCTTCGGAGGCTTTTTTGTAATCAGCCTGAATTCTGCTTTCAGCGAGACGACCGAGTTTTTCGATCTGCTTTTCGGCGTCTTCAATGATCGCTTTTTTCTCATTTTCAGCAGCTTCAAGGGCTCTCTGTTTCATGGTTTCGAGGTCTTTCTCGAATCCTTTCATTTTCAGTTTGTAGCTTTCGATCTCTGTCTTAGCTGTTTCATTGGCTTCTTTAGCCGTCTGGATTGACTTTTCAATATCCTTAGCTCTTTTGTCAAGGAACTCAAGAAGGGGCTTTTTAAGAAGCTTGAAGAGAATGATTACAAAAAGAACGAAAACAAGTACCCTGTAGCCAAAGTTTTTGAGCATAGCGCCCATGTCAACTGTTCCGTGACCGTCACCGGCTGCGAAAGCGCTGACAGAAACTGCCGCAAGGATCAATGTTAAAACAAGTTTTTTCACTGCCACTCCCCCTACGCAGACTTAAGAATTTTCTGAACTATCAGATCGGAAAGTTCGCCGACCATTGCGTCCATGTTTTTAGCTGCCACTTCTTTCTCATTTTCGAGTTTAAGCAGCGCTGCTTCAACCTTTGCGTCCACCTCTGCTTTGGACTGAGCAACCTTAACTGCTGCTTCCTTAGAGGCTTCCTCTCTGATTTTTCTCTGATACTCAGCCATTTCGGCTCTCATTGCGTTCATCTTTTCTTCGTAACTTTTTCTGCCCGCCTCTACCTCTGCGCGTAAGCCTTCCGCCTCGTCCGTAAGGGACTTGATACGGGAATCTCTCGCCTGCATGGTTTTGAGCGTCGGGTCAAGAATCAGTTTTTTGCTGATAAAGATGATAAGGAGAAACTGAATGATCTGAATAGCGATAGTAAAGTCAACGTATACCATTAATGACCTCTGCTTGTGATTAAAGACTGCTGCGTTACGATTCCTCCGGAGTTTCAAAATAACAGACAGCCAAAAAATGGCAGTCCTTTAACGGAAACCCCGTAAGGGCGTCATAACTAACATGTCTGACCGGTAAAACAGCCGGCCAAAACCGGTTTAAGTTTGGCTAAAACCTTTGTATGAAGCGGAACGCAGTACATTCAGAACTGTATACAGTGTACAGTCAGGAAGGAAGTTATCAAAACTTGTTTCCCTTGTCAATACAATTTATTACGCATTAATACAGCGTTCTGCCCTCATTTTACACACATGCAACACATGCGCCTTTATGAAAATGTTTTTACACTTTTTAACATTTTAAATCAAGCAGTCAGTTTTTCTGCTGCACTAAATCAGCTTTATTAATACATCATTATGCATTATAATAAATCATTATTTCATAAGGGTGGATGATGGCAGACAAAACCATTGAATATTATTCCGAAAGTTTAAGTCCGATCATACGCGGCATACTGAAAAAAATGTCTGAAAAAAAAATCAACCTCACTGATAAATCACTGAACGAAGCTCTCACAGCGGATGAGGACTTTAACAGGCTTTTTCAGGCGACATGCACTCCCGTTTACAAAACATCAGTAACAAACAGAATACTTCCATATATTGATATGCTCAAAGGCTATGTAAGTGACAAGGATCTGGCAGAAGTATTCTTAATGATTAACAACGGCTCCGATCTTGAAGATGTAATAGATACCATTCTGAGTGCAGTGTCAGGACAGCTTATTAAAAGCGATAAACGCCTCTCGACCCTTACTGAGTTTGTGGAGTCTCTCTTTAAAAAAGTCCTCACAACACAGGACAAAATGTCCGACAACCTTGAAGACAACATCCGTTTTGTTGAAGAGGATATTAGTCAGGATCAGGAACTGATGGGCAACGCAGAGGAGATTGAACAGATACTCCGTGAGGAAGGAATAGTTTTCCCGGGTAAGCCTTTTAATAAGTTTATGGAAGCCTTTGACTCAAAAATTGCCGGCAAAAAAGACAGGCTGGGCAGCATGACCGAAAGCTACTCCAAAATAGAGAGCGAACTTACGGAATACAAAAAGGAAGTCGCCCAGCTTAATGAAAATATACGCAAATACCGTCAGGAAACAATCACAGACCACCTCACCGGACTCAACAACAGAAAATATATGGACATTAAACTGGCTGAGGAGATAGTCCGGTTCGGAAGACACGGGCAGCCTTTCTGCATTCTCCTTATGGATATAGATAATTTCAAAAATATCAACGACATTTACGGACATATAGTTGGTGATCAGGTCATCAAGCATCTTGCCGAGGTTGTCAGATTTCATGTACGTAAATCAGATTTTTCATTCAGATACGGCGGAGAGGAGTTCCTTGTGCTTCTCCTTAATACCGACATTGAAAATGCCGTCCGCATAGCCGAACAGATAAGAGCAAAGGTGGAGACAACAAACTTCACCCTGAAGGAAAAAAGCTTTGTGATAACAGTAACTATAGGTGTGGCTCAATATATGGAAGGCGAAAGCGTGGAGTCGCTCCTTGAGCGTGCTGACAAGAACTTGTATAACGGAAAGCGGTTCGGTAAAAACAGGGTAATCGGCTAGCTTATTTTATCTCAAAGCCGTCATAGGCAGATATTGTGGATGGAAACACTTTTTTTGCCGCTTCAAACATAGCATCAAGATCCTTGTCCGTATAGTCTGGATTATGATGATACAGAACAAGGTTTTTCATATTCCCCTTAAGCGCCAGCTCTGCGCCTTTTTCATATGTTGAGTGTCCCCACCCGATCTTGGGTGTGCGTCCGTTTTTTCCTTCATACTCTTCGGGAGTATACGTGGTATCAAAAACAAGGTAATCACACCCGTGCCCGAACTCTATCAGGAAGTCATCACGCTCTGTTCCGTGTTCAAAATCTGTTGCGAAAAGGGTTGTGGTGTTTCCATCCTGAATTTTGTACATCAGAGCGCCGTCGGGATGGTTGCCCTCCGCAGCAAAAACAGTAATAGCACCGAAGACAAAATGCTGACCGCCTCTGATTAGGTTAAAACGAATATTTGACTTCAGCATTGTCCGGGGAATTGGGAAAAAAGGCGGATTAAACAGAACTTTCAGAAAATCTTTAGATGTAAGAGAGCTTTTATCCTCAAGATACAGAAATATATGTTTGCCGGGCGTGTAAAATGGTCTGAAGAGCGGCAGACCGCATATGTGATCCCAGTGAAGGTGTGTAAGGAAAATGTGATATTCTTCAAAGTTTCCCATGTTGTTGAGGTTATATATACCTGTGCCGCCGTCCAGCACGATACATCTTTTGTCGTCCACAGGAACCATCAGGCAGGCAGTGTTGCCGCCGTATTTGGCAAAATCAGCACCTGATACAGAAATAGTACCTCGAGTTCCGAGAAAGCGAATCATTAGAACCTCTTTACAAGTTCAACCCTGTTCCCGATGTCATTATAAAGGACATCGTCAAAATACATTCTTGTAATAAGTATACCACGACCATGGAGCTTGAAAAGCCCTTCCTGCATGGTTGGATCGGGGATATCATCAACTTTGAACCCCCTGCCCTGATCCTCAATTGAAATTCTTACTTCGGAACTGTCAATAAAGTAAGTGAAAGTTACCCTTTTGTCCTTGTATTTTTCATCCTTGAGTCTTTCTTCAATAAGAGAGTAATAGGTTCCGTTTTCTGTTGCTTCCAGTTTCTGGTCACCGGAAATTGAAAGATTGCCGTGTTCAATGGCATTGGTTATCATTTCGGCAAGACCTATGCGGATTTTCTCCAGAGAGCTAAAATCAAGGAAGTAGATAAATTCTTTTGTCAGTATATATACAATACGCTCGACATTAAAAATATCGTTGGCGACTGTGAAGGTTTTTTCAACCGAAACCGGGCGGACTGATGCAATACTGTTTTCCATATTTCCGTTATGGCAAACAGCATCAACAAGATACCTAAGCTGAACATGGTCAAAGCATTCATCAACGGCTAAAACACCTTCGGGAAGATCGCCTCTTTTACCAATAAAACAGAGCGGAATATCCTCACGAAAAGCCTTTACCGTCTCGAAACAATCCGTTATGAATACAATGACAGAAACATCAAGTTCGCATTTTTCCTCATTAAAATTAACGAGGGTGAACCGTTCGGCCGCACAAAAATCCATAAGCCGCTCTAAGAAACTGTCATCATTGATAAAACAGGCTATTTTCTTCATGAAAAGATTATAGCACAGTTTTTTCAAAAATAAATACAATAATAGTTACAAAGCATAACGGAGCATGCCTTGATCGAAGCTTCAATTTTCAGGGATTATGATGTCAGGGGCACAGTGCCTGATAAACTTTCATACGATGCAGCGGCACTGGTGGCAAATGCGTTTGCCGGAAAACTTTTTAAAGAAAAGGGACGAAAATGTAAAGTTGCAGTGGGCAGAGATGTCCGCCCTTCATCGGAAGAACTATTCCGACACACCGTTCAGGGGCTCATTGACGCCGGAGCAGATGTTCTGGACGCAGGGATATGCCCGTCACCTGTACTTTATTTCACCTCCAAAACAACTGACGCCGACGGATATATAATGATCACAGGCAGCCACAACCCGCCGGAATATAACGGAATGAAGTTCGGAAGCGATGTAAAGGTTTATCATTCTCACATGATTCAGGAAATATACCGCAGCATACTTGAACGGGGTTATATCGATAAAGACGCAAAGGGCTCATTTTCATCAAAAGATATGACTGCTGAATATATTGAGTGGACACTGAATCACTTTATCACGCTGAAGGAAAAAATCAGCCGCCTGCCCAAAAAACCGAAAATTGTAATCGACTGCGGAAACGGCGTGGCATCACGGATTGCTCCTCTGCTTTTTGAAAAGCTCGAAGCGGAAGTAATTCCCCTTTTCTGTGAAGAAGACGGCACATTCCCCAACCATCACCCCGACCCCACAGTGGACAAAAACCTTAAAGATGCAATAGACGCAATAAGTGAACATGGAGCGGATTTCGCAGCAGCCTATGATGGCGATGCAGACAGAATAGTAGCCGTAACATGCTCAGGACATATAATCAGGGGCGATATGCTCCTTGCCGTTTTCGCTGAAGATTTATGCCGACGTGAGAAAAACCCTGTGGTTATCGGTGATGTAAAAGCATCGCAGGCGCTTTATGATATTCTGGAAAAGTGCGGCGCAGAAGCTGTCATGTGGAAGGCGGGGCACTCTATGATAAAAGACAGAATGCTTGAACTGAATGCTCCGCTTGCAGGGGAAACCAGCGCACATATTTTCTTCAATGACCGTTTTTTCGGCTTTGATGACGGTATTTACGCTTCCCTTCGCTTCTTTGAGATATATACGGACAGGCTTCTGGCAGGTGAAATAAAAAACGCTGACGGACTGGTGGAAAACTTTCCTGAATATATTAATACTCCTGAAATACGGCTGGATTTTTCAGATGCTGAAAAATTTTCTTTTGTGGAAAAAGTCAAAAGAGAATTTGAGAATATGCGTAAAAAGTCCGACTTAATTAAAGATATAAACAGCATAGACGGCGTTAGAATAACATTTGAAAAAGGCTGGGCATTGTTGCGTGCAAGCAACACTCAACCGGCTGTGGTTTTACGCTTTGAAGCACTGGACAAAGAAGCCATGGAGAGCTATATTCTTCTGCTGGAGAAAATTACGGGGATGAAAATTGTTTTATAGAACTGATACAAAACAGATTTCTGTCGGCAGTATAAAAATAGGCGGCGGTGCGCCTGTCTCCGTTCAATCCATGACAAATACAGACACCAGAGATATCGAAGCGACTGTCGCCCAAATAAAGCGTCTGGAGGAAGCCGGCTGTGAGATCGTCCGTGTCGCCGTGGTGGACGCTCAGGCGGCGGACGCCATCAAAACAATTAAAAAACAGATAAAAATACCGCTCATAGCAGATATACATTTTGACCACAGGCTCGCTTTGGCAAGCTTTGAAAACGGAGCAGACTGCATAAGAATCAACCCCGGAAATATTGGCGGGGAAGATAAATGTGTCAGGGTGATCCACGCTGCGAAAGCCAATGGAAAATCCATACGCATCGGGGTGAACTCCGGTTCAATTGAAAAAGAAATCAAAAAACAGTACGGTGTCAGTGCGGAAGCTATTGTTCGCTCCGCAGCCGGACACGTAAGACTCTTTGAGAAACATTCATTCACTGATTTCAAAGTTTCGCTTAAAGCAAGCAGCGTTAATCTCTCCATAGCAGCCTACACCCGCTTTGCGGAAGAGTTCCCCTACCCGCTGCATGTGGGTATAACAGAGGCAGGAACGGTTTTTACCGGAACGGTAAAATCCGCAGCAGGCATTGGAGCCGTTCTTTCCAGAGGGATAGGAGATACAATCCGTGTTTCTCTCACGGGGGATCCGGTTCAGGAAGTCAGAGTGGCTTGGGAAATACTGAAATCACTTGAACTCAGGCAGAGAGGAGTTCAGGTTATATCCTGCCCGACCTGCGGCAGAGCAGAAATTGATCTCATAAATCTGGCGGAGGAAACTGAAAAAGCCCTCGCCGCATTTACAACTCCTCTGCACATAGCTGTTATGGGCTGTCCGGTCAATGGTCCGGGTGAAGCCAGAGAAGCCGATTACGGCATAGCCGGAGGCAGAGGACAGGGACTTCTTTTTAAAAAAGGAGAAATTGTAAAAAAAGTTGATGAAAAAAATCTTTTACCCGAACTTCTTAGCATTTTGCGTGAAGACGGTGTAAAATAGTTTGTTGAGATTCATTATCCCGACATAACCATTGAGCAGAAGCAATATATTTTACCGAGAGGTTCTTGCCGTTTATTTGCATATCTCTTAAGCGTTCTTTGCTTTTTCTCATAAAAATAATTATATATAGTTATAATATTATTAATTAACAGACAGGATATGGCTGAAAGACATTTATGAAAAGTATAAAACATTACATACTCGCCTCAACACTTCTGACTGCGTTTCTGGTTTTCGCAGGCGTTTATACAATCAGCTCATATTCCTATAATAAGCTTCTTCTGGGTTATGCGGATAAAACAGCACGCATAATGCTTGAACAAGCGTTTGACACCCTCTACATCGCTATGGAACGGGGTGCATCCAGAGAAGAGCTTGAATACATAATGGAAAATATCACAAAATCATTTGGCAACAGTGATATGTCCATAGAGCTTTACAGAGGCTACGCCGTAAGCGAAATGTTCGGATATATCAGAGAACACGAGCCGGACGATCTTGTTAAGGAGGCTTTCCGCACAGGCAGCATGCACACTGTGCATTCCAGCGATTCGCTTACAGAAGTGATGCCTGTTATAGCGGAAAAACCCTGTCTCGAATGCCATGACAACGTCATTGAAGGCGATATCATGGGAGTAATAAGAACAACACAGAACTTTTTCTTCCTTCAGGATAAAACTGCACGGAACATCCGCCTTCTTCTCACTGTTATCCTTCCTGTCCCCCTTCTTATAGGTGTTGTAATATCCTTTTTTGTCTCACGCAGACTCAAACAGATGCTGGATAAGCTCCATACAAGCATAAGCAACATAAACTCGGTTGAAGATCTAAGCTCCATGAGCATGCAGAGAAGTGATTTTCATCTCACAGAGGTTGCGGCAATAAACGAAGAAATTGAAGAACTTGCGGGAAGACTGCGAAGCATAGCCACAGACAATGATACCCTTCAGTTTCAGATAAGACTCATGGAACGTCTTGTAATAACCGCTGAAGCCATAACAGACTGGGTGGACTACACCAAAAAGCTTCTTCGCAGCGTAAACTCCGTTGTTTACTGTCAGGCATTGTTTGCTGTTTTTAAAACAGATAATACCTATGAGCTGTTTATCTTCTGGAACCATAATCCAGATACCGAAACAAAGATGGCTTTTGAGGAAGCAGTTTTTGACATACCCATGCTCAAAAGCATCTTCAACGACAGCCCACCCTCAATAAAGCACTACGTGGCGGAAGTGGGCAAAGATCTGGTGAAAATGCGCAAGGAAGAGATCGAAGCGCAGCTTAAAAATATAACCTTTCCGGAAAGACGTATCGGAAACATCACCGGAATAGGCATTCAGACACCGTTTAACGAGGACAGGTCACAGTCAATAGTTGTGGACAGCATCCTGACCACGCTGATGAATGTTGTTGGTTCGGTTAAAGCAATCCACCTTTACACCAAGGATGTTGAGTTTTTTGCAACCAGAGATCCTCTCACAAACCTGCACAACCAACGCATGTTTTGGGATCTGCTTAAGGCTGAAACAAAAAGAGCGGAAAGGCACAAATCATGGTTCTCTCTGGTGGTGCTGGACTTTGACAACTTCAAGCTTATAAACGACGTCTACGGTCACGCATTCGGCGACAAACTGCTGCAGAGATTCGCTGAAAAACTGAAAACCACCGGGCGGGAAGAAGACATAGTGGCACGCTACGGCGGGGATGAATTTACAATAATTCTGCCGGAAGCGGACGAGGAAAACGCATACGCAGTTGTCCAGCGCATCAAAACGAGTCTGGATGCAGTAAACGTACTTGCACCGGACGGAAAAAACATAAAAGCAACCACATCAATAGGCATAGCCAGCTATCCATTTCACGCTGATGAGGACAAAAAACTTTTCCTTGTCGCCAGCAACATGATGTACAAGGCGAAAAGAGAAGGCAAAAACCGTATATGCGCTCCCACAGGTGAGGATATTATCAACAGTCTTAAAGAGATAGGTGTAAAAAACCAGATAATACTCAACGCCATAGAAAACAAAAGCCTTATCCCCTATTTTCAGCCGATCATGTCTCTTTCTGACAATAAAGTCGCCGTGCATGAACTCCTTATGCGCATACCTGTGAACGGCAGGATAATGCCTGCTGCGGAATTTATTGATGATGCCGAGTTAATGGGTGTTATGCACAGAATGGATCTTATGCTTATGGAGAAAGCTTTTGCAGAAATTAAGCAGGCAGGCTATGAGGGGTGGCTTTTCGTCAACCTCTCCCCGAAATCATTGATGATGGAGGAGTTCGCATCACAAATCCTTGGGCTTGTAGAGAAATATGGAGTGGATAAAACCCGCATCGTATTTGAAATAACGGAAAGAGAAACGGTTAAGAATATCTCCCTCCTTGCCCATTTTATAACAAAACTCAAGGAAGAAGGATTCCTTTTCGCCATAGATGATTTCGGTTCAGGCTTCTCTTCCTTTCAGTACATCAAGAGTTTCCCCATTGATTTCATCAAGATAGAAGGCGACTTCATCCGAAATATAATCAATGATGATGTGGACAAGGCATTCGTTAAAAGTGCGCTGACCCTTGCCGCCGAGCTGAAAATCCGTACAGTGGCGGAATTTGTTGAAAATGGTGAAGTTCTGAACTCTCTCAAGGAGCTGGGCGTGGATTATGCTCAGGGCTATTTTATCGATAAACCAGCGCCTGCTCTTCTTGAAAACAATACTCTTAAAAGCTTTTAACCCCTGCGGAGCCTGTAAGAAGCTGCTTCCAGAGCCTCATAGAGAGCCTCCGGCAGTTCACCGGAATTTTTCTCCGTTTCTTTTAGAGCTGATGCAAGGGCGTCTGCAAGCGGTGAAACGTTTCCGCCTCCTGAGGCGTCCTTCACCATGGCAACCAGCCTTCCGGCTACAGAATCTACACTGTAGTAGCCTCTGCCCCGAACAAGGTCCTCAAGCCGTTCAAGCTCTTCATTATTACCGCCAAAGCCATATTCATCTTCAAAATAGCTGTCATTTCCGCCGGAAAGCAGATCCTCATAAGCAAACCACGTTTCCGCCATTTCATCAAAGAGCCTTGCGGCTCCTGCAATAACAGCATTCTGAGCCTCTTTAAGCCCGCTCCCTGCTTTTTCCAGCAGTATCTCTTCAAAATCAAGACCTTCCGCTTTAGTTTCTTTTTGCGGAGCATTACCCTGCTTGTCCTGATTCAGACCTTTCACAGCCTGATTCAGCCGTATGTCCATTTTTCACCTCTAAATACTGTCCTGAAATATCCCGGAAGGGAAGGTTGCGCCGAAATCACCTTCCAGGATCGATCCAATCGGCGATCATAATCCTGATCTTTAAGAATAATTTACGATCATTCGTTAAAAATAACACAAGAGCTTTTAAAAGGGTTATGTGCAAATAATTTGTAAAGGCTGTTGAAAACCACTGCTAAAAATTATATGGTGGGAAAAGGCATGGAGGAGCGTCATGAGTCTTGCAGAGGAACTGAAAAATGTTGAACTTTTTTCGAGGGTGGAGATATCAAGACTTGAAAAAATTTCGCAGACAATGAAAACCAAAAAGTTTGAAAAGGAAGAAACTGTTCTCCACAGAGGCGACGCAGGCACAGAACTCTGCATTGTTCTCTCCGGTTCTTTCCGTGCAGTCCTCATTGATGAAGACGGAGACGAGATCCTTCTGCACCGTTTCGGAAAATATGACATTTTCGGAGAATTCAGCCTCATCGACCAGAAAGAACGTGCGGGAACAATCATAGCAGACGAGGAATCAAGCCTCTGCAAAATAGGAAGAGAACCCTTTCTCCGACTTATGAGAGAAGAACCGGAAGTTGCCATCACAATGCTCCAGATACTTGTGGGAAGGCTCAGAAAATCGGACGAACTTATAGAATCACTGGCATTTCTTAATGTCAAAGAAAGGATACTGAAACAGCTTTTTGACATAGCAAAGGAAAACGGCGACAAAAACGGAAACTATACAAGAATAAAAAAGCTTACTCATCAGGAAATAAGTTCAATGATCGGAGCATCCAGAGAATCTGTCACCAAATGTATGAAAATACTTAACCTTGAAGGGCATATCAAAATAAAAGGCGACAACCTCTATCTCAGGGAGTCTTGCCACCCTTATTAGACTTTTCCGTGAAATACTGGCAGGGCATACCGGAGGAGCGGAACACCGAAAGAGACGGCATAAGTTTCGACTTAAACCCCAGTATTCTGCATCCGTGGGGCATATTCTCTTCCCATGTCACATAGTAGCCTTCGCACTTGTAGCAGTTTATCCTTTTCATCTTTTTAAAACCTGACCCCTTGTATCTGATTTCAGGGATGATATATTATCAGTAATTCAAAATAAGTTAAAGAGGTTATGATGTTCGCTCAATACTCCGTTGATATCCTGAAGAACAAAGAAAATGAGATAAAAGAAGCCATTGAAAACACTAAGAAGCTTGCAAACGAACTCTGCCGTCTGGAAAGTCCTGATTACGACAGTTTTATGAAGCCTCTGGAAAAAGCGGGAGCAGAAATATCAAAGCTTTTTTTCCCCGTGGGTCATTTAAACAGCGTCTGCAACAGTAAAGAAACACAAGATTTATACGCTGCCTGCATTCCAATACTGAGCGACTATTCAACATGGTTCAGCCAGAATGCTGAAATTATGAAAGCTGTGAAAAAAATAGCAGAGAGAGAAGACCTCACTCCTTCAAGGCGTAAATCTGTTGAAGACACTCTCCGCAGTTTCAGACTGGGAGGCGTTGATCTTCCTGAAGAAAAAAAACAGCGTGTAAAGGAAATATCACTCGCATTAAGTGAGCTTGGCAACGCATTCTTTCAGAATCTTCTTAATGCCACAGCCGCTTTTGAACTTGAGATAACCGATCCTGCCGATGTTGAAGGAATGCCTGAGAGCGATCTTGCGGGAATCAAAACAGAAAAAGGCTGGAAGCTTACTCTCCAGATGCCCGTCTACATAGCCTATATGACACACGGCAGAAACAGAGAGATCAGAGAGAAGCTCTACAAAGCATACTGCACAAGAGCGCCTGAAAACGGTCAGGTTATCGAAAATACCATGCGCCTGCGCCATGAGCTGGCACAGCTTACAGGCTTTAATAACTACGCAGAATACTCGCTGGCATCAAAAGATGCCGATAGTCCGGCGGATGTGCTGAATCTGCTGAATACCCTTCTTGAGAGAGTTAAAGGTCATGCTGAAAAAGAGATTGAAGAACTCAAAAACTTCTTTGGTCAGGAGCTTGAAGCCCATGACTTTATGTTCGCCTCAGAGCAGTACAAAAAACACCTTTTCGGCTTTGATGAAGAGCTTTACAGACCCTATTTTGAAAAAAATAACGTTACAGACGGAATGATACGATTCCTTGAGCGCATGTTTTCCCTTGAATTTGTAAAGAAAGACGAACCGGCTTGGCACGAAAGTGTGGCTGTGTACGATATATCCAGAAACGGGAAAGAATTCGCCCGCATATACATGGATCTGGAAGCCCGCAAAGAGAAGCGTGACGGCGCCTGGATGAATGACTGGATAACAAGGCACACTGAAGACGGAACGGTTGTACCTGCAACGGCTATAATAGCCGCCAACTTTCCTGCATCAAAGGACGGTCACCCTTCACTCCTCAGACACAGAGATGTGGTAACCCTGTTTCATGAGATGGGGCACGCTCTGCACCACCTGTGCAGTGAAGTTGATGAAGCAGATGTAAGCGGTATCAACGGAGTGGAGTGGGACGCGGTGGAGTTTCCCTCGCAGTTCCTTGAACTTTTCGCATATGAGGAAGATGTGCTTTCCATATTCGCCCGCCATTTCCGCACAGGAGAGACGATTCCAGCCGAAATGGTGGACAAACTCAAAGAGGTGCGCAGCTATCATGCAGCACTTACCATAATCAGGCAGGTTGAGTTTGCAACGTTTGATATGCTGATACATCAGAAACTCTGCACAGAAGCCGATGTCCAGGAGATTCTTGATAAAGTCAGGGAAAAAACGTCCCTGATAAAGCCTCCGGCTTACAACAGATTCCAGAACGGATTCAGCCATATTTTCTCCGGCGGATATGCAGCAGGGTACTACAGCTATAAATGGGCAGAACGAATGAGCGCTGACGCTTTCATGGAGTTCAAAAAACAGGGTATTTTCAATCAGGAGCTTGCGGAAAGATACTTTAACATTATCCTGAAAAATGGCGGAAGCCGCAAAGCAATGGAATTATACAGAGACTTTATCGGACGTGAACCGGGCATTGAAGGAATGCTGGAACTTGAAGGAATTAAATAGAAAAAAGTCCCCGGGTTTCCGGGGACTTTTCAGTATATTCTTACATGAGGCTTGCAATGTTGTAGGTTATCGCAGCCGCTATGAATGCTATTATTGTGTAACCGAACAGGGTAAATGCACCCCATTTTCTGCTGCCTGTTTCCTTTACTATAACAACCATAGTAACAAAGCAGGGAGCATACATCATAGTGAAAACTATGAGAGCAAGCGCCGTGGCTTTTGACCAGTCAGGATCGTTTGCCAGCCTTTCTGAAAGGGGAGCAAACTCCTCCACATCCACTTCGCCGAGTGAGTAGGCTGTTCCCAGAGTTGAAACCACAACCTCTTTAGCGGCAATACCGGCTATGACGGCAATATTTGTTCTCCAGTCAAACCCTGCAAGCTTGCTGACAGGTTCCATTGAAGTACCGATCATGCCTGCATATGAGCCTCTAAGTTCTTCTGCGGCAGCAAGGTTTTCAATTTCAGCAATTGCTTCTGCCTGAGCATCCTCATCAGTAACAGTGCTTTCAACCTGAGCTATCAGATCTTCATAGTAGGCTGCTCTTTCTTCGCCCATGCCGGGGAATGTCATAAGTGCCCAGAGAATTACAGAAACAGCAAGGATAAACGTACCTGCTTTTCTTACGTACATCCATGTTTTCTCCCATGCGTGGAACAGAAGACCTTTAAGCGTGGGAATTCTGTAAGGGGGAAGTTCCATAATAAATACAGAATTGTCACCCTTAACTATGGTCATGCCGAGCAGTTTCGCCATTATAAGAGCAAGAAGCCAGCTAGCCAGAGTGATACCAAGCATAAGTCCGCCTTTGCTTCCCGGCCAGAAAGCGGCGATAAGAAGGGCATAAACAGGGAGCTTCGCTCCGCAAGCCATGAAGGGAGCAGTAAGTATGGTAAGGAGTCTTTCTTTTGTACCTTTGATAGTTCTCGCAGCCATAACGCCGGGGATTGCACATCCGCCTGCTATACCGCCTGCGACTATGTAAGGCACAACCGAGCTTCCCTGAAGACCGAAAGCACGGAATACACGGTCAAGCATATACGCTATCCTTGTCATATAGCCGGTGTCTTCAAGGATCGCAATTATGAAGAACATAAACAGAATAAGGGGTGCAAAACCAAGAACTCCGCCCACACCGTCAATGATGCCTGAAATCACAAGGGATTTTAAAAGACCTTCAGGAAGCGCAGCATCAGCCACTCCGCCCAGCCAGCCGAAAAAGCTTTCAAGCCAGCCCACGGGTGTTTCACTCGCCCAGAAGGTAAATTCATAAAGACCGTAAAGAACAGCGATCATGATAACAGGACCAAGAACTCTGTTAGTAAGGAGTCTATCGGCTTTATCGGAAAGATACAGCCTTTCGGTTTCGTTCTCTTTTTTTACTACATCTTTGAGAACAGATTTCAAATAGCCGTATCTGTAGTCTGCAATAATTGTTTCCGGATATGTATCAAGAGTTCTTTTCAGGTGTTTTTCAACTCTTTCAACTATGGCAGAAAGCCTGCTGTGAACATCTGTAAAGGCTTCGCCTTTTTTCATAACCTCAGCATCATTCTCAAGATATTTAAGAGCGGTCCACCTTGCGGGGTAGCTCTCTGTGAGAAATGCATTTTCGGTAATAATCTCTTCCATCTCCTCAAGAGCCGGATCAAGATCGCTTCCGTAAGAGATTCTGAATTTTCTGCCTTGAGCTTTGAATTTCAGTATACCTTCAAGAAGCTCTTTTTTGCCGACACCGTCTCTGGCTATAGTTTTGACAACAGGAACACCGAGTTTTTCAGAGAGAAGTTCAGCGTTAACACGGATATTTCTCTTCTCTGCCATGTCGATCATGTTGAGAGCCAACACAAGGGGTTTATCAAGCTCCATGAGCTGAACAGCAAGATACAGGTTACGCTCAAGGTTGGAAGCATCAACAACGTCAACTATGATATCGGGGTTTGTAGTTGTTATGAAATCTCTCGCCACTACCTCTTCCAGTGAATAAGCAGTAAGCGAGTAAGTTCCGGGAAGGTCGGTGAGTATTATTTCGTTGCCGTCGTAGTGAACTTTAGCCTCTTTCTTCTCAACCGTAACTCCGGGGTAGTTTGCCACTTTGTAATGAGTACCGGCGATAAGGTTGAAAAGGGTTGTCTTGCCGCTGTTGGGGTTGCCCGCCAAAACTGCTTTTAATGCTGACATATCATCACCCCTTCACTTCAACATATATGTTGTCTGCTTCGCTGTTTCGCAGGGTAACAACCGTGTCGTTAACTTTGAGAGCAACCGGATCATAAAGAGGCGCTCTGCCTGTAACAAATATTTCAGCACCCACGGAAATACCTATGTCACGTATGCGGCGGCAGACTTCGCCTTCACAGTTTATTTTGGTAACCTTGCCTTTCTGGTTAACCTTCATATTTCTTAATAAGACTTCCAAATTAACCTCCTCCAATTTTACTTAGAGTACCTATATATATTATGCAATCTAAAATTAATTAGCGATATATAACTATGTTCCTAGCATGTCAATAGGGAATATTTAATTGATAGTTAATCTCATATCTATTTTCTAACCACCGTTCTTAATATGTTTTCATTTTTCGGTCTATATAAAAATGTTAGCTCGTTTAATAAGTAAAAAAACAAAAAAATCATTGCATAAAAAAAACTAATGTATTAAAAGCTAAGTTTATTAAGCATGTCTAATACAATAATTTGAAATCAGGTGGCGTATGTCCGAAAAGAAAATTCTGCCTCTCTCTGAGATGCAGACCAACCAGAAAGGTCGAATCAGAACATATTCCGTTCAGGGGCTTCTGAAACAGAAGCTGTATAATATGGGCTTTATTCCGGGCTCTGAGATCCTCATGGTGCGGACAGCGCCTTTAATGGATCCCATAGAAGTTATGATTCAGAACTATTTTGTGACAATCAGAAAAGACGAAGCAAAAATAATCGAAGTGGAAGTAATATGATAAAAGTTGCACTGGCAGGACAGCCAAACTGCGGTAAATCCACTATTTTTACAATGCTCAGCGGCGTTAATCAGCACATAGCCAACTACCCCGGCGTTACTGTTGATAAAAAAACAGCATACCTCAGCCACGGCGGTGAAAAGATCGAGGTTGTGGATTTGCCCGGAACCTATTCATTCAGTTCTTTTTCCCTTGAAGAAAGAGTGGCAAAAAACTATCTGATTGACGAAAACCCTGATGTAATCCTCAATATTATTGACGCTTCTAACATTAAGAGAAGTCTTTACCTCACTTTTCAGCTTCTGGAGCTGGGCAGACCGGTCGTCATAGTCCTTAATATGATGGATGTGGCAAAAAGACGAGGACTGGATATAGATGCAGGCAAGCTTTCCGAAATGCTCAAGGTCAGAGTGGTAGAGGCTGTCGGTTCAAGGAATATCGGCAAAAAAGATATTCTTTCATCCATTCTGGAAGCCAACTCCCACAAGGCAACAGGTTTTGAAATAAACTACGAAGAACTTGAGCCCTACATAGCCCGTTTCACAGAAAAGATCAGCATTGAATCGGAAATCGCACCCAGATGGTTTGCCATAAAAGCACTGGAGGCCGATGATACGGTTCTTGCCAAAGCCGGAATACCCAAAGAGGAGATGGATGAGCAGTACAAGAAGATTCACTCCGAGCATAACATTGATATAGACTCTTTCCTTGCCGCAATAAGATACCAGAGCGCAGACTACCTGTATCATAAATCAGTTAAGGAAGCATCGGAAAAAAAGGAGACACTCACCTCCAAGGCAGATAAAATAATCCTTAACCGCTGGCTGGCGTTTCCTTTTCTTGCCGGTGTAATTTATCTGGTTTATCAGCTTTCAATAGTTCTGGGTTACAAACTGACAAACTACACATGGCCTTATCTTGCTATGGTCAAAAATTTTATAATCTCAATTCTGCCTGAACCGCAGTTCATCGATGTACCTATGCTTACTGATTTCGGTATTTGGATGACTAACAGTGCCCTTGCGCTGCTGAACTACGTTCCCATATTCCTTATACTGTTCGCTCTAATTGCGATAATAGAAGATATAGGCTATATGCCCCGCATAGCTTTCATTCTGGATAGGCTGTTCAAACGTTTCGGGCTGCACGGCCAATCCACCCTGCCCCTTGTCCTCGGAGGAGCGTTTATCGGAGGCTGCGCCGTTCCCGGCATAATGGCAACAAAAGGAATAGCCGATGACAGGGCAAGGCTTGCCACTATTCTGACAGTGCCTTATATGAACTGCCTTGCAAAAGTTCCTTTTTATGCTCTTCTACTCGGTGCTTTTTTTGAAGGGCAGATGACAACAATGATGTTTTTTATATCAACAGTGACAATATTTATTGCACTCAGTGTTGCCAGAATCATCACCCTTACTTTCCTTAAAAACAGAGAAACCGCTCCGTTCGTAATGGAGCTTCCCCCTTACCACCTTCCTACACTCAAAGGGGTTGTTCTCCGTTCATTCCAAAGGGTTTGGCTTTACATCAAAAAAGTTGGCAGTATAGTCCTTGCCGTTGCGGTGGTGCTTTTTGTTCTCCTGCAGTTTCCCGGAGCTTCTGACGAAGTTGTAAGTGAAATGAGGGCAGATGCCGATGCGGCGCTTGTCAAGTTTGATCAAGCTGCCAAGAAAACCCAATATTATGAAACTCTTAAAGATAAAGAAAATGTGTATAAACTGGTAAATCTGTATAACTCCTACAGGGCTCAAAAAATGATCGCCTCCTCACCGGAGGCCGCAGAAAAGCTTGATATGGCGTTCAGAGAAGCTAACCCTGTACTTTTCGGATTCATCTCTCCGGATGATGCGGATCAGAAAAAGATCAACAGAGAAGTAAGAGGGCTCGCCAGAACAAGCCAGACTATCCTTAACAAACTGAAATCCGAAAAGATTGAAACCTCTTTCCTCGGCATGTTCGGCAAATCGCTGGAACCTGTGACTCAGTTTGCAGGATTTGACTGGCGTGTGAACGTTGCCTTCTTAAGCTCATTTGCCGCAAGGGAAAGCGCTGTTGCCACCATCGGCTCAATATATGAATCGGGCAAAACTGATGCCAGAGCAGAGGAAGCCATATCAGAAGACGGTCTCTACACACCTCTGCATGCAGTTGCCATGCTCATATTCATGATACTCACACCGCCCTGCATAGCGACAATGATAGTTGTCCGCATGCAGTCAGGTTCATACAAATGGATGGTTTTTGCCATCTTCTTTCCCATGCTTCTGGGTGTGGTTATGGCTTCGGTATTCTTTAACATAGGCATGCTGTTCAGTCTCACAGGCGTTCAGACCATGCTTGCATTTTATCTGTTCATGCTTGCCTCAGCCATAATACTAGGTTTTGTCAAAGGAAAATCAATCAACTGGAAAGGCGGGTATCTTGAAAAAAACCAGTAAAAGCGATAACGCCGTAAACGGCGAAAGAAATAAAGAGGTGGAATTATGAAAAAGTTAATTATTGTTCTTGCTGTTGTACTTTCAGCATCAATGGCGTTTGCCCACACGGCACTTATGGCTTGCTTTGATGAAGGTGACGGAACAGTTACATGCGAAGGCGGATTCAGTGACGGAAGCAGTGCAAGCGGCACTAAATTTCGTGTTGAAGCAGGCGGAAAAACAGTTTTTGAAGGGAAGTTCAACGAAAACAGTGAAATCAACTTCAAAAAACCAGCAGGCGATTATCAGGCTGTTCTTGATGCAGGCGCAGGTCACAAAGTTGTAGTTCAGAGCAAGGATATAAACTGACAAACAGCCTGCTGCGGAGCAGGCTTTTGTTTAAATAAGCACAAATTTAATTAAGGAAAGGAGTCAATGATGAAAAAAGCGATTATGCTTACCCTTGCGCTCACGGTTTTTACTGCAATGAGCGCATCTGCACATTTTCAGATGCTTTACACCCCTGAATCAGCCCTTGACAAAGGTGAAACAATTCAGCTCAGACATGTTTTCACTCACCCCTTTGCAGATGAACACACAATGGACATGGGTAAACAGCATGACAGCGACACCCTTGCCCCTGTGGAAGAGTTTTTTGTGGTGAACAAAGAGAAAAAAACAGACCTTAAAAGCACTCTCAAACCCATTGAATTCAAAGGAAACAAAAACTCCGGCAAAGGCTTTGCATCTGAATATAAAGCAAGAAGCATGGGCGACCATGTGCTTGTAATCGTTCCTGCTCCTTACTATGAAGCAAATGAAGAGGCATACATTCAGCAGATAACCAAAGTTGTTGTGAATGTTGCCGGCGCACCAACTGATTGGGACGCTGACCTCGGACTTAAAGCAGAAATTGTTCCTCTTACAAAACCCTACTCCATCTGGACAGGCTCAACCTTCACAGGCATAGTAATGAGTGAAGGAAAACCTGTTCCTTTTGCTGAAATAGAAGTCGAGTACCTTAACCATGAAGTTGATCTGGCTAAAAATGCCATGGGCAAAGCAAAGGTCAAGGCTCCTCAGGACAGCTTCGTGACTCTGGGAATCAAAGCAGATCAGAACGGAAAATTCACTTTCGGTCTTCCTAAAGCCGGATGGTGGGGATTCGCTGCTCTTGGTGTCGGTTCTGATGACCAGTATAAAGGCAAAGAACTTAGCCAGGATGCTGTTATTTGGGTTCAGGTAAAGGATATGAAATAAGCTGCCTGAGTGCGGCAATAGATACCCCCGGGTAAACCCGGGGTTCTATGCTTTCGCCATGCTATCGCATGTTTTTTACAGCTCAATCTTGAGCTGTCCTGAATCCTGTTGCCCTTGCATTTCGACGTAATTTTTAATTACGTCTTCATTCAAACCAATACTGCTAACGAAGTAGCCTGGCGACCACACTATATTTTCATTCCAGTATACTTTTTCTAACCAATCAAAAAATTTTCGCATACGGGAAGCCAATTGGCTTTTTAATCTACCCATAACATCTGAAATACTATATTTGGAAGGAATAATTATAACCATATGCAAATGATCTAAGTCAAAGCCAATGGCTTCTATTTCAACGCCAGGCATACTTCTCAATAAACTGGGCAACGTTTTACGAATATAAGAACAGACACCAGGCTTCAGGATCTTTCGACGGTATTTACAAACCCAAACTACATGATATTTCAAGTAATAAGCACTGTGAGAGGTCTTAATGATTTCCATAGAAAAGTATACCGTCGAAAGGCTCATTCATCCACGCTTAAAAGCGTGGTGTTCTGTCTTCGACCGCATAAAAAAAGGCGGGGCTTTAAGCTCCGCCTTTTGTATTTTCAAGTTAAAAAAAATCCTTAAAACTTAACTTCTGCTGATGATTCCCACAAGCCGTGGATATTACAGTAGCTCACTGCAAGAAGTGTTCCGGGAGCGTTGAGTTTAACCTTTGCAGTGCCGAAAGGCTCTGTATAAGCCGAACCCTGATTTGCGCCTTTGGTTGATTCGCCGTGAGCGACAAACTCAAATTTGGCAAGCTGGGTAACGGGACCTTCACCTTCGGGTTTGAAGTACAGCGCTATCCAGTTAATGAAATGCTCTGTGGTGTTGGGGTGGGGAATTTCTTTACCCACTGAAACCGTAACAACGAAAGGCTCGCCGGCTTTTACACCTGCGGGGAGTTCGATAACCGGAACGTGTTTCTCGCTTTTGAAGTCTGCGCTTTTAACAAATTGTCCTATTGCCATTTTGCTGCCTCCTTTTAATTTATATGCTTTGTTAAGTATATCACTTAAACTTAGTAAGAACATCCTATCCCGCAATTAAGATTTTTGCAAGATATTAATACTTATTTTATCTTGTTTTCTATCTATTTTATAACAAAGTATTTTGCATGGCGGTTATGAACAATAATCGCACTGGTGGTAAACTCAGGAACCATCTCGCCGTTCTCCGTAACATGAATTCCCAGCATGTCAGCTTCAAGCACATCCGCCATCACTGCGTTTCCGTCCAGATCGGGGCACGCAGGGTAGCCGAAGCTGTATCTGCGCCCCTGATATTTCATGGAGATTATACCGTCCGGCGTTTTTGCGTCCAAGCCGCCGATACCCATCTCTTTTCTCATCACCTTGTGCCAGTATTCCGCCAGAGCCTCGGTGAACTCCGTGAAAAGCCCGTGATACATAAAATACTTCTTATAATCGCCCGCCGCATACAGCCTGGCGGAGAACTCCTCCGGTCTTTTACCTATGGTAACAAGGCTTAAACCAACCACATCAAACCCCTGCTCTTTCGGCAGAAAATAGTCAGCAAGGCAAAGCTGCGCACCTTTTGACTGGCGAGGGAACAGAAAGCGTGTTTTCTCAGTTTTTTTATCTGCCTCATAAATGACCAGATAATCTCCCTCTGTATTGCAGGGGTAGTACCCATATGAAACTGCGGGATTCAGAAGACCTTTCGACAGAGCATTTTTATAAATTTCCCTGTATTCAGGAAATGCGGTTTCCATTATCAGGTGGTCAAACTCCTCTTCAGTGAGCCCCTTCTTTTTATATGACCATCTGTTTGTAAAAAGGGTTGTTTTATTTAAGTATTTTTCCACTTCAGCAGGGTCAATATCAAAAACAATTTTATTGCCGAAAAAAGGCGGAACAGGGATATCCCCGTAAGTAATCGGTTCTGTTTTTTCCTCAACTGTATCGTATGACGTTTTAACTTTAGCAGGTTTTGTTTCTTTTTTAGCCTGTGTTCTTCCGTCCAGAACCTTAAGAGCATCGAAGGCGTCACGGCAGTAGAAAACATGTCCGGGCATGATGGTATCACATTCGTTTGCCACAAACCCTTCTGTCAGCGCTGCTCCGCCGAGAAGAACCTTTTTCTCAAGCCCGTGCTTTTTAAGCTCCTCAATATTTTCTTTCATTATAACTGTGGACTTCACAAGAAGACCGCTCATCCCTATGGCATCAGCACCGACTTCAATGGCTTTTTTGATCATTTCCTCAACCGGAACCTTGATCCCAAGATTGTAAACGGTAAAGCCGTTGTTGGAGAGTATGATATCCACAAGGTTTTTGCCTATATCATGAACATCGCCCTTTACAGTAGCGAGAACAATTTTACCCTTTGATTCCGTCTCATTTTTTTCCATGAACGGTTCAAGGATCTTCACTCCCTCTTTCATCACCTCAGCGGACTGAAGAACAAAAGGAAGAAGCATCTTGCCGCTGCCGAAAAGCTCACCTACCTCCTGCATTGCAGGAAGCATAAGATTATTAATTATATCAATAGCTTTACGCTCACACTGAAGAGAATCAAGAACCTCTTTCAGCCCTTTTTTCTCACCACGGAGTATCATGCGTTTTATTCTGTCCGCAGGGGGAAGCTGTGCATCCGCCTGTTCATCCTTAATTGCCGTTCTGTCCTGAAAGTGGTTTATGAATGCGGTAAGCGCACCCTCTTTCCCATGAATCAGATCCAGACTGAGCTTCATATCCTCATCGTTTATCATAGCAGGTGGAAGAATCTTGCCCGCATGGACAATTGCCATGTCAAGCCCCGCTTTAACAGCTTCGTGGAGGAAAACAGAGTTAAGAACAGGCCTGCTCTGTGCGGACAGACCGAAGGACACATTACTGAGCCCCAGAACAGTTTTCGCACCCTTAAGCCTTTCCTTTATCATCTTTATGGCGTTCAGTGTTTCCACAGCAGCCATTCTTAAAGTTTCATCCCCGCTGCCGATGGAGAAGGTCAGCGGATCTATTATAATATCCTCCGGCGGGAGACCGTATTCACCGCTCCAGACATTATAAAGCTTTTCGGCTATGGAGAATTTCTCCTCCGCTGTCATTGCCATCCCTTTTTCATCTATGGTGAGAGCAATGGAAGCCGACGGGAATCTTTTTATCATTTTAAGGATTGTGTGCAGTTTTTCTCCGCCGTCTTCAAAGTTTATGGAGTTGATTACAGGTTTTCCGCCGCAGAGTTTGAGGGCTTTTTCCAGAACAGAGGGCTCTGTGGAGTCTATAACAACAGGTACGGTGAGTGTTTTATTAAGCTCAAAGATGAACCTGCCCATATCCTGTTCTTCGTTTCTGCCTGCGTAAGCGACGCATGCATCTATAAAGTGAGCGCCTTCACCTTCCTGATTTCTGGCTACGGCGAGCATTCCATCTGAATCTCCCCCAAGGAGCAGCTCACGGAAAGCTTTACTTCCGTTTGAGTTTGCCCTTTCTCCAATGAGAGAAGGTGCAGGGTTCTGGCTCAGGGGCATGGAAGTGTAAAGACTGGCACATACGCCGATGTATGGTTTTATTACAGGTTCTTTTCGTTTCTTGGTGTCGATAACCTCACGGAGGGCTTTGATATGCGCCGGAGTTGTTCCGCAGCATCCGCCTGTTATATTGACGGGATATTTATCCATAAGCTCACCGGCTATGGTAGCAAGCTTTTCAGGAGTCATGCTGTAAACAGTTTTTCCGCCTATATTTTCCGGCAGACCGGCGTTCGGTATGCACGAAATATCACCATTCCAGTTTTCAGAGATGGTTTTCACCGGTCCGAACATCATGTCCGGTCCGGTTGCGCAGTTCAGCCCAACAGAATGAATGGGATAACCGCTTAAAACAGTGCATACAGCGGAGAGGTCAGTACCCATCAGCATACTGCCTGTGCTTTCCACGGTTACTGAAACCATTACGGGAAGATCTGCGTTTTCCTCTTTCATAGCGTCAAACACTCCGAGAAGAGCCGCCTTGACCTGAAGCAGATCCTGACATGTTTCTATAATAAGCAGATGCACTCCGCCTTTGATGAGACTTTTAGCCTGACGCATGTACATCGCATGCATATCATCAAATGATATCTGTCCCAGACTGGGGAGACGTGTACCCGGACCGATGGAGCCTGCTGCAAACTTTCCGTATTCCGTTGCTGTTTTAACTGCTATCTGAGCGCCCTTGAGATTGATTTCATCCACCATATCCTCAAGTCCGTACTCACGCATTACAAGCTCTGTTCCGCCGAAAGTATTTGTTTCCACAACATCTGCACCGGCATCAAGATAGCTTTTGTGAATGGATTCTATAATATGCGGAGCGGCGATGTTAAGCCATTCGCTGCAACCGCTTTTACCCTGCCATATATCTTCGCCGATTTCAAAGTTCTGTATGGATGTACCCATTGCACCATCAAAAAGAACAATATTTTCCGAGGCGAATTTCCTGAACATAACTACTCCTTGGCATACGCACGCACTTTAAATTGAAAGGAAACTATAGTATCATTATAAAACAAAATACGGCAACTGTTTATAGGTGCATGATGATACATGACGAACGGGTAGTTATCCTTAACAAGCCGTCAGAAAACGGAAAATATGTTCTGCTCTGGATACAGCAGTCGCAGAGAACCAGATATAACCATGCCCTTGAGTTTGCCGTCAATCAGGCAAATGCCCTTAAGCTCCCTCTGTTTGCCTGTTTTGTGATAACTGACGGATTCCCGAACGCAAACCTCCGTCATTATACTTTCATGCTTGAAGGGCTTGAAAACCTCAAACTTAACCTCAAACAGCGGGGAATTAACCTGATTTTCCGCTATGGGAACCCTCCGGAAGAGGTGGTGAGTCTGGGGAAAAATGCGGAAATGATTGTCATGGACAGAGGCTACCTGCGGGTACAGAAGCAGTGGAGACGTGAGATCGGAAGAACAGCCCCATGCACTGTGGTTCAGGTGGAGAGTGACGCCGTTGTTCCTGTGGAAACAGCAAGCACCAAGGAAGAGTTCGCTGCCTACACAATACGCCCTAAAATAAACAGGAATCTTGACAAATTCCTTGTTCCTCTGGAGCAGCGGGAGCTTAAAACAAAAGACTTCATGCCGGATCTTGAAAGCTGTGTGCCTGATATAACTAAACTGAACATAGACAGAAGCGTTTCACCTGTAAAGTCCTTCACAGGCGGAGAGGACGAGGCTGTAAAACTGCTTGGAATATTTATTGATGAAAAGCTGGATGACTATGACAAACTCCGCAACGACCCAACGAAGGATGCCCAAAGCGGATTAAGCCCTTACATTCACTTCGGAAACATATCACCCCTTGAAACAGCTCTGGCTGTAAAGGATCATCCTGCCTCAGCTGCTTTTCTTGAAGAGCTTATAGTCAGACGAGAACTGGCACTGAATATGGTTAATTTCAATGCGGAGTATGACGGCCTGAAACATCTGCACCCTTGGGCGGCAAACACACTTAATGAACACGTAAAGGATGTCAGGACATACATTTATACATACGAAGAGCTTGAAAATGCAGAAACACATGACGAGGCGTGGAATGCAGCCCAGACAGAAATGCGATCAACAGGAAAGATGCACGGCTATATGCGTATGTACTGGGGCAAAAAAATTATTGAATGGACAGAAACACCGGAGGAAGCGTACAGAACAGCGATAAGTCTGAATGATAAATACAGCCTTGACGGGCGTGATCCAAACGGATTTGCCGGAGTTTTATGGTGTTTCGGCAAACATGACAGACCCTGGCAGGAACGTGCCATATTCGGCAAGGTTCGCTACATGAACTTCGCAGGTTTGAAACGCAAATTCGATGTGGAAAGTTACATCAGCAAATTTAAAACTTAATGAACCCTGTCCCTTACTTTTTCAAGGTTAGCCCGAATTCGCTTTGAAACAGGGTGTTCATCCCCAAAGGCTGACTCAGCAGCGCTGTATGCCTGTTCCAGAGCTTCTGAAGCTTCGTTTATCTCTCCTTTCCTGAAAAGAACCTCGCCGAGATTGTTAAGGTTTACAGCTATATCCTGAGGATCATCTTCATCACGCATACTAAGGGCACTGCGGCACAGTGACTCTGCTTCACCGAATTCACCCCTTCTTGAAACAACGTAAGCAAGGTTAGCCATATCCGTTGCTGTTTCGGACGATTTACCCCCATAAGTGCTGATACTCTGCTCCAGGACCTTGCGGAAAAGAGTTTCTGCCTCCTCCGCCTCGCCTTTTCTGAACTTAAGAGCGGCAAGGTTTGCAACACCTGTGAGGGTTGAAGGGTGGGATGAACCGAAATTTTTCTCTTTTATTTTCAGGGCTTTTTCATACATAGCTTCAGCCCTGTCAAATTTTTCACGGCAGTAATAGATGTAGCCGAGGTTATTGCAGTATGAAGCTATCAAAGGATGATTACGCCCAAGCTGTTCCTCTTTTGCCTCCAGAGCCCTGTAAAAAAGGGGCTCTGCGGAATCGTACTCCCCTCTTCTGTAAAAATAGAAGGCAAGCTGGCTTATGCTTTTTGCAGTTTCAGGATGGTTTCCGCCGAGAGATTTCTCTCTGATTTCAAGCACTTCCTTAAACAGCTCACACGCACGGTCAAAGTCTCCCGCCACCTCCTGAATGGAGGCGAGTTCGCTCATCGCCCTTACAGTATCGGCGTTTTCCCTGCCCAGTCTTTGTATATGCAGGCGGAGGGATCTTTCTCCAACATCCGCTGCGGTCTTGAAGTCTTTATTCTTCATGGCGAGCAGGGCAAGCTTCTGAAGATATTTCAGTGTATCCGGATGATCCGGTCCGTCAGTGCGTGACTTTATCTCGGCATTTTTCTCCACAATATCCATTGCGGATGCGAAGTCGCCCTTTGCGGTGTACATGGAGGCAAGCTTGTTGCGGCTTCTCACAGTGTCCTGACTGTCAATTCCGCCAAGTTTTTCACGGATGTTAACCATCCTCTTTAATAGAGGCTCCGCCTTTGAGTAGTCTTCTATGTTCACATACATCTGAGCCAGTCTTTCCATGCACAGGGCAGTGTATGGATTAATAAGCCCCATAAGCCCCTTGAGATACTCCACAACCTCGCTGTGAAGCCCTATCCAGAAGCCCATTTTATCATTTGAGAAATATTTCGCATGTGAATCCATGAACCAGTCCACAAAGCCCTCTCCGTCCAGAGCGGATTTAGCGTGGTGGAAGCATTCACGGAAGTTAAGGTAAAAGCCGTATGTTTTGAATGACCCTTTTTCTCTGTCTATCTTTTTGAGATAAAAGTTAAAAAGAGAGAAATGGACATTATCCTTCTGGTCACTGTTAAGCGAAGAATAAAGCTCTTCCCTGAAGGGTTTCTTCAGGCAGGCGCAATCCTGACCTATATTCGGGCTCACTGACGGCAGCATACAGTAGTCGCTGAAAGTGAAGTTGACCCCTTCGGGTATGAATTCATACACGAGATATTCAAACACTTCCTTCGTGAAAAACCTGCAAACCGAAAGAAGACGAGCCATATCACCCTCACGTCCTTCGGAGGAGGCGTTATAAAAAAGCATTATCTCTTTTGCGCCGTATTCAACCTGTTCTGCGGAAGGTTCCTTCCCTGTTTCCTTCTTAATTGCTGCAAGCCCTGCGACAAGAAGCGTGGTAAGCAGTTTATCCCCTCTGGCAGAGGCGAAAACAGCATCACACAGTTTTTTGTTCTTAAGTTCATGTTTTTCCAGAAGATATGCTGTACCGTTCCTATCGAGAACACTTGTCTCAAGCTCAAGAAGGTGTTCAGGTGCTTTGCCTTCCTCAGCTTCCGGCATCTGCCTGCCGGAAAGGATAAAGCAAACCTCAGGCAGAAGAGAAATAAGCTCTCTGATCCAGCCGTCAGCGTTCTGTTTTCTGCCTGATTCATCATCTCCGTAGATGTTTTCAAAGGAATCGATCATGAGAACGCATTTTCTGCCTTGCAGGGCAAGCTTTAAATCTTTTGTCCACTGAGCGGTGAGATTTTTACGGACAGCTTCCGGAGTTTCTTCCATAAGCCTGTTAAGCTCTGCCCCGCCTTCATTTTTCCACCATTCGGTCACAGCGGGTTTGCCCCTTTCCACTGTGAAATAGAGTTTATTTACAAGCTCATCACCCTTTGCACCCGCAACACCCAGCACCTCATTAAGAATCTTGCTGTTGGTGTAAAGATCAAGATCACGATCTAGCTTTTTATTAGGATTAGTGCGCACCAGATACAGTGCGTAGGCAACATCAAAGAAGCTGAAATTTATTTTGTAATGTCTTATAAGTTCATTGCGTAGAGCGAGTAAGCCAAGCTCACAGTCGGTATTTACCTGAAGGGAAAAATCAAGAGAAGCGCTGACAACAGCAGGATCAGCTATTTCCGGCATCAGCCTGAAAGCTGACAATATTTCACTTTTGCCTGACCCGCCTTCCCCTTTTATACGCACAACGCCGCTTTTATTAAGCGCAAAAAACTCACGGAATGGGCTTATAAACCCGTCCATGCCCTTCAGTTCAAAATCCCGCATTATTCCTCTTTTTTCCCGCCGTCCTCCAGAAGTGTCCTTAAATCAATGTAGGGACGGGAGAATATTTCAGCGGCGAGGGAGGTGATTTCCTCCGGCTGCATTCCGCTCATCTTATTAAGAAAATTATGATAATAAGCAGGAATGTCAAGAGTATAGGAGTACCCTATGTCTCTTGCCTCGCTTGAGGCACGCTCTCTCTGGAATGCTATCTGGCTTTTCAGCCTGTTTTCACACTTTTCCAGGCTCTTTTTATCCACAAATTTATCAATGGATGCGATAACCTTAAGCACAGCATCCTTAACTTTATCACTGTTGCCGACAGGGCATGTATAGGTGAATATGAACGAACCGCCGTGCTTCATGCCCAGATAACCTGCGTTTATGGAGCTTGCAAGACGCAGTTCGTTTTTAATTATTGTGCTTAATACAGAATATTCGCCGCCGGACAGTATTTCACCCAGAACTTCATAGGCAAAAATATTCTTTTCGTTCAGCGCATCGGCAGGGAATGCAATGACCCCTGTTTCCTGTACCACCTGACGATGAAAATCCTTACGATAATTTTCAGTATATTTTTTCTGAGCATTGCCGTCATACCGCTTGCCCTGTCCGTCTTTGGTTTTGCTGAAATATTTACGTCCCAGAGACTCTGCGGTTTTCTTATCTATATCCCCCGCTATAACAAGGGTCATATTCTGAGGATGATAGTATCTGCCGTAATAATCCACAAGTGTTTCACGGGTAAAGGAGTTTACAGTGTCTTCAGTGCCGATTACTTCCATTTCATATGGTGAGTCCCTGAAAAGAGCCTCATAGAGATAAGACCACATGTCGTAGGTCGGCTTATCAAACTTACGCTTAATCTCCTGCACTACAACAGGCTTTTCCTTCTCTATCTCATCTGGGATAAACTTTGCCTCGAAAAGCATTTCGCTCAAAACCTTGAATGCGGTTTCGGCATTATATGAAGGCAGAGTTATGTGGTAAAATGTGTAATCCTTACTGGTGGCGGCGTTCATACTTCCGCCTGCACTTTCCACAACCTCATCTATAGCACCGGGAGCGTAGGACTCTGTCCCTTTAAAAACCATATGCTCAAGGAAATGGGAAATACCGTTATTTTCCGTGTTTTCATTCACAGAACCGGTTTTCATCCATACATGTACCGAAACAACTCCCGTTGAGGGAATATTTCTGTAAACCATCTTTACGCCGTTTTCAAAACTTACAGTATCCACAGCGGCAAACACCCGCACCCCCGAAATTATCAAGACTATCAGTAAGAAGAAGAGTTTCTTCATCCACCAGCTCCGTATTTTTCAGCCACATTTGCAAAGGATTCTATCATTACGTTAAACGGAACAAGAGAATCTATTTCGTCTTTAGCGGCCGAATCTATAAACTTATCATAGTTTTCTACAAACCTCTTTTCTGTGTCAAGGAGATTTTTCAGCCAGCCCTTGTCACCCCCGCTGTAGGCGAATGCAAGGTTCATCTGTATTTTTTTAAGCTTCATCAGAAGACCGTCACGGTTGATGCGTTCCCACTCATCCCTTATTTTTATATGCTTCATCTTCAGCGTAAGGAAGTTTATGCCGAATCTGCCGCCGATTTCATAGTAACGCTTGAGAACACTTTTTGCTTCTGCCCCTGTTTCGGCCATAATACGAAAAACATCAAACGCAGGCTTGGAATAACGCACTGCGCATACTGCCGCTGCCAGAGGTGCAGGAAGACCTGCATTTTTGAACTCCTCGACCAGAGCAGTGTACTTTTCCTTCATTCCGTTTGTCATATATTTGGTGACAAGAGGAAATACTTCTTTCAGCATATCGCCTTTCTTTTTATAAAGCGCCATATTTCTAGGATCTATAAGCCACTCAACAGCAACCTTAAGTGTTTTATCAAGTTCTATAAGTGCTTTGTACTGTTCCTGCGCATCTGCTTTGCCGTCCAGAGCGCAGATATCGTCCCGAAGCTTGCGGCAGCCGACAATCTGCTCCGCCAGAAGGTAGCACTCAAGAATTTCGCTCAGAGGTCTGTTTGTGCTTTTCATAAGCTCATAGAAAAATGATATTCCTGTCTGGTTCAGCGCCCTGTTCACTGTGACAGTGGCGGCTATTTCTCTTATCAGTTTATGCCCGAACAGTTTTTCACCATATTTTGCAACAGTATCCTTTGGGTAGTAGTCCATATATTCGGATCTGACAAGGGGGTTATCAAGGTTGAGAGAGCCCTCCACATTGTTGTAGAGGTATATTTTCATATAAGCCAGAAGAACTGCAAGTTCCGGCGCTGTTGCATTTTTATCCTTATTAGGGAATGCAAGCTTCTCTATGCGGAAATCAAGCAGACCCTCATTACGGAGATGCTTGGCAGCTTCTCTGAATGTTACGGGACTGGATGCGAAGCGTATCAAATCGCAGCTTACAGCCTGTGACTGGCGGTAGTTTGTGGCAAGCACATGATCGGTAACCGCAGAAGTGAGTTTTTTAATGTAAGCATTACGTTCCTTAACATCTTTCATCACTTTGGTTTCCACAAGGTGATTGAAAATGATCTTGAGGTTTACCTCATGATCCGACATGTCAACTCCGCCGGAGTTGTCCAGAGCATCGGTGTATATGTGCCCGCCGTTTTCAGCAAACTCTATGCGGGCAGACTGTGTGAAACCGAGGTTTCCGCCCTCCCCCGCAACTTTTACACGAAGTTCGCCGGCATTCACACGGACATCATCATTCATGGAATCGCCCACATCTCTGTCTGTTTCAGAGGAAGCCTTGACATATGTTCCTATACCGCCGTTCCAGAGAAGTTCAGCCTCCGCCTTGAGTATAAGCCTTATCAGCTCCGCTCCGGTTACGATGGTTTCAGCACAGCCGAGCATCATCCGGACTTCCTGAGAAAGTTCTATTCGCTTTGCTGTTCTGTCAAAAATTCCGCCGCCTTTTGATATAAGATCTTTATTGTAATCCTTCCACGACAGAGAGGGGTTTTTGAAAAGCCTCTGCCTTTCAGCAAAACTCTTTTCAGCATCCGGAGCCGGATCAAGGAATATATGCACATGGTTAAACGCAGCCAGAAGATTGATTTTGGGAGAAAGAAGCATTCCGTTTCCGAAAACATCACCCGCCATATCGCCTATGCCTATGACAGTAAACTCTTCCTTCTGAATATCCTTGCCGAGTTCCTTGAAGTGGCGTTTAACGCTTTCCCAGGCTCCCCGTGCGGTTATCCCCACTTTTTTATGGTCATAGCCCACGCTGCCGCCCGAAGCAAAAGCATCCCCAAGCCAGAAGCCGTAGCTGACGGATATTCCGTTAGCTATATCACTGAAGGTTGCAGTTCCTTTATCCGCCGCAACAACAAGGTACGGGTCACTCTCGTCATACATCCTGACTCTCTGCGGATGAACGATTTTATTGCCTTTGTAGTTGTCTGTTATATCCAGCAGACCTTTGATCAGTGTGCCGTACTGTTTTATGGTGTTTGCCTTGTCCTGCTCTCTGTCTTTAAAGCGTTTCTTGACGATAAAGCCGCCCTTGGACCCGACAGGGACAATAACGGAGTTTTTCACCATCTGGGTTTTCACCAGACCGAGAATTTCAGTGCGGAAGTCGTCATTACGGTCACTGAAGCGTATTCCGCCCCTTGCAACCTTACCGCCCCTGAGATGGACGCCTTCCATCTCAGCACTGTGGACGTACACCTCAAACATAGGTCTGGGCTCTGCTATAATGGGCATCTCACGGCTCTTAACCTTGATGGAGATATAATCTCTCATGGGCTGCATAAAGTAGTTTGTGCGGACAGTTCCCTGAATAATACGCATAAAATAGCGCAGCGCCTTATCTTCGCTCACGGAGATAACACCTTCAATCAGGCTAAGGAGATCCTGCTCTATTTCAGCAGTGGAAGTCTTTTTATTGTCAGGGTCAAACTTGATTTCAAAGAAGTTTACAAGCTTTTCCGCTATTTCGGCATTACTTATAAGAGCAGACATAAGAGACTTGATAAGAAAACTGCTTTCGATCTGCTTTGCGAAATATACAAAAGTTCGGAGTATATCTGTCTGCCGCCATGTGAGTTTTCTTGTAACAGAGAGTGAGTTGAGCCTGTCGTTTTCAGCTCTTCCTCCTATGACAGCAGTCACAAGCTCAGGAAGAATAACCTTGTATGTTTCAGCGAATTCTTCGGGATCTTCAATATTTGTGAGGTACACCACATTTATGTAAAGCCCGTGTCCGTCCGCAGAGGGTTCAAAAATATCCTGTTCATAAACATTAAGACCGAGGTTGTCGATAATAGGCATAAGCTCTGTGAGCAGAAGGCGCTTTTTGGAATATATTCGCAGAACCGCCTTGCCGCAGCTGTGATGCAGAAGAGAAGATATCTCGTCATATCTGCGGATACGCACTATATCCAGATAAGCGTCTTCGGGTGTGTTTTTGCTTTTGTACGCCTCACCGAAATAGGACTCAAATCCGGCAAAAACCTCGTCACACTCGGCACCCAGACGATCACGGAGAACCTCATAGAGTGCAGAATCCCAGTCTTTGAGCATTGAGGTTATTTTATTTTTAAGCTCTCTTTCATCAATATTTTCAAGCACTGATGTATCATGAAGCATCATGTGAAAATGAAGAAAACTGCGTTTATGCTGATCTTCCCTGACAGAGATATCCATCATATTTGCGCCGAAATAATCTTCGAGAAAATCTTTGATATCCATCACAAATTCTGAGGAATACCGGGAAAGCGGCATGGCCATAAAGAATATGAGGTTTTTCAGAGGACGGAAATCGTGATATGAAATACGGATCTGGTTTGCGCCCTGCATTGTGAGTATAAGTTCAAGAACCTCTGTCAGCGCACGGCTGGAAAGGTTAAAAATCTCAATTTTAGGGTAATCGTCAAGAATATCACGCACCCATTTATAGTCGTGGGAGCCTGTGACAAAATTAAAGTAATCCAGAGTTGCCTTAATTTTATCCCTTAGAATGCTTATTTCGTGGGGCGGGCATTTGTGTGCCTTACTGGAAAAAAGCCCTGTAAGATAAATCAGGCGCATTTTTGTTCCCTGCCTGTCAAGGAACATTACCCTGTCAAAGTTTGTGCGGCGCTTCACCTTGCTTATACCGACGGCTTTATCCACAATAACCGGATAACCGTCCACGGTGTTAAGCCGTCCGTCTTTTACAGACTTGGCGAGAAGAGAATAATTAGGGTCCTGTCCAATCAGGGAGAAAACCCCTGTGTCAGAGTATGTATTAACACCCATTGCCTCGTCTATTTCCACAATGCGGGTTCCCTGACAAATAAAGTTTTCATCCATCAGCCACTGAATAAACTTAGCTACATCTCCGTTACGCTCACGGTATTCCATAAAAAGGGAACTCATGACCTCTTTGATTTTTGGGAAATCATCAACCGCAGCAGCAACATTCTCATATATTGAAGTTATCTCTTTTTTAATGTCCGAAACTTCGCTTTTGTCCAACCCTTCAAGGAATATCACAACGAATGATTCATTACTTACACCGAGACGGGATTCGGTAATTTTTGTTATCTCGCCTGCACGGCTTCTTTCTATTCCAAAAATAGGGTGAATTACAAATATCTTATGTTCTCTTATATTCTGAAGATATTCCCAGAGCGAATCGAAAATGAATGGTCTGTCGTCCGTTGCGATGGAAAAAATGCAGAAATTCCCGATAAAAAACGGCAGTTCTTCTGTTAGATCGGCGCAAACGGAAATCTTCTTTTTCTTCCGTCCCTCAAGCTTTGCGTAGAGGTGTTTATAAAGCCCTACCATATCCTCATCAGACAGAAAGCCCACGAAATTTTGCGGCAGATGGTTCATGAGAACTTTTGCGAATTCATAGAAAGGCTTACCTTTGTATTCGGCAAATACCTTTTTGTGCCGCTGGTCAAACTGCGTTCCCTTATATTTCGAAAGGTCATTTCTGGTGAGGCAGGAAATAGTTGAGAAACTGTTCATAAAACACCCCGTTACATCGAGTTAATAAGACACAGACGCATAAACGCCCTATCTGTGCATGTACACTAAGCATATGTTAACACAAGGAGATTACTTTGAAAACAGTATAACACCTAAGAGGTTTTCAGCACCCTTGTTAGCCATTTTGGTTCATAACGCCTGAAAAAAACATGTAAACTCATCCCCACAAAAGAAGATTAAGGCATAATTACAGATAAAAATTAATAAGAAAGAAAACTGAATAATGAATTTACATTTGTTATTATAAAAAAATACAATTTTTTACAGGCGGATTACTCTCTTACAGCGATATACTGCCCGTTGCCCACTGACAGAAGGCATGTTGTAAAATCAGTATCGCAGTCCACAAGAGCCATAAAGGCATCCATCTCGTCCTTGTGGGATAAGGCATTGTCAACTATCAGAGTTCCGCCTCTTTTCATAATTCGTTTAATATCAGCGAACCACTTTATGTATGCCGATCTCTGTGAATCAAGAAAAATGAAGTCGTAGGCATCCGCCTGAGCATTTTCCAGAAAATTACCTGCATCATCAACAACCTGCTCAATAAGCCCGGTGAGTTCCGCCTTTTCAAAGTTATCTTTTGCCATTTCAGCCTTCGCTTCGGAAAAGTCTATCGTGGTTATTCTGCCGCCTGTGTATTTTGCTCCCACTGCGAGCCATATGGTTGAATAACCGTTAGATGTCCCTATCTCAAGAATGCTTCTGGATTTTGCAGCTTTGATGAACACAGTGAGAAATTCACCTGTGTCTTTTGTGATATTAAGCATTTTTTGGGTTCTGTCAGTCTGGGATGAATCATTTCTGTTCCCGAACTCTTCCAATTCCGAAAGAAATTTCTCAAGCTCCATAATGAACCTCCGCAATTTTGGCAATTATAACACAAAAGAAAATAAAATGAAGGCGGCTGGAAGATTTAGGATTTAAGAAAAAAAGAAAAGAGATAATATGGCGGAGACAGAACCACCGCCGCAAGGATACATGCAAACTCCGGGAATTCAGGAAATCTGCATGTTTATGAGACAGCTTTACTGTGTTTTTTCTTTCAGAGCCACTTCAAGAACAAAGATTTTGTTATTCAGGTGGAATTTAACCCCGATGCAGATAAGGTTTGCCGGGCGCTGGATTGTATGCCCTTTACCGACGATTACATTGGGAACAGAGATGTTGAATCTTCTTGCCTTATCGGAGAAGTGTTTTTTTGTGCTGCCGGCTATCATATTGATAAGTTCGCCAACTGCGTCACCTGCATCGTTATTGAGTTCGGTGAGGGGTTCACCAAGGAACTTGCTTGTGACCTCAAGGGCGAGGTCTTCAGGAAAACTGATGGAAACAAAGCCGATAAAATCACCCACAACGCCGATAGCGCCGGAAATGTCGTAATACAGGCGTTCATCAGACTTTATGTAAAGATCCCCTTTTTTAACTTCAAGTCCTACCATTGTATCAAAAACACTGATTGTTGAAGATATAAAGGGATTTACAAGTTCCGCCTTCATCGGTTCCCCCTCCGTAAGCTTTTGAATTAAGTTAATTCAAAAAAGGTTAAATGTCCAATGCTTTTATACATCTAAGAAAGTTATCTATAAACTTCGCAGTAAGACCCCAGATTATATCATCATCATATCTGTGAAAGAAAACTGTTCTGACCTCGCCTTCACGAACCCACTGCTCAGTCCATGATGTCCTGTGATCAAAAAAATAATCCACCGGAACTTTGTATATTCTGTCCACCTCATCGGGAGAGACAGTCATATTAAAAGGCTTGCTGATCAGCCCTACGTAAGGGGTCACACGGAAACCGGCTTTGGAGAGCTGGTCGTCCAGCACACCGGCTATCTCTATCCGTTTGCTCTCTATCCCAACTTCCTCAAGTGTCTCCCGCAGAGCCGTTTCCTGAAGATTCGCATCTCCGTTTTCATAAACTCCGCCGGGAAAGGAAACCTCGCCCCCGTGGGCATTCAGCATTACAGGACGTTTGGTGAAGAGAATCTCCGAGCAGCAGCCCCCCGTAATAACAGGAATAAGAACTGCCGCCTGCACCGGAGTTTCCGGCAGAGTACGCCTTTTATACCCCGCCAGAGCCTCTCTTATATCCTCAGCCGAGCATTCCTTCAACAATGCCTTTCACCGCAGAGAGCGCAGCGTCTGTCTTAGCGGGGTTTTTACCGCCCGCCTGCGCCATATCGGGTCTGCCGCCGCCGCTTCCGCCTGCTATTGCGGCAACCTCTTTGATGACGCTGCCTGCTTTTATTCTATTTGTAAGGTCTTTTGTTACCCCGCAGAGAAACATAACTTTTTCGCTGTCCGCCGAAGCTGCAACAACAACACCTGAACCCATTTTATCTCTTGCTGTGTCAACAAAATTGCGGAGAGATTCAACATCTGCACCGTCCATGCGGGAAACAAGGAGCTTAACGCCCTTAACTTCCTCAACATTTTTCATCAAGTCACCGGCTTTAGCGGAGTTGAGTTTATCTGCAAGCTTGCGGATCTCTTTTTCCTGTTCCTTTATGGTGGCGTAGAGTTCGCTGATTTTATCCTCTATGCCTTCCACACCTGCCTTGAGGGTGAGGGATACATTCTTAAGTACCCTTTCACTGCGGCTCACATGCTCCACAGCGCCTGCACCTGTGAGCGCCTCAATTCTGCGAACGCCCGATGCAACAGATGTTTCAGAAATTATTTTAAAAAGCCCGATGTCTCCGGTTCTGTCAACATGACAGCCGCCGCAAAGCTCCGTGGAAAATCCGGGAACCTCAATAACACGCACTGTATCCCCGTATTTTTCACCGAAAAGAGCCATAGCGCCTTTTTTCATAGCCGCTTCTTTTGTTTCTATGGATGCGCTCACGTCTCTGTTTTCCATGATGCGTCTGTTAACTATCTCTTCTATTCTTTCAATCTCTTCTGCGCTGACCTGAGTGTAGTGGCTGAAGTCAAACCTGAGTCTGTCAGGGGAAACCATTGAACCCGCCTGACGCACATGATCTCCAAGCACCATCTGAAGAGCCTTATGAAGAAGATGCGTAGCGGTGTGATTACGCTCCGTAGCCTGTCTTGCCTCATCATCAACAGCAGCGAGAACCTTGTCTCCGGTTTTGATGGAACCTACTTCCATAACGCCCTGATGGACAATGAGACCGTCGCCGAATTTTTTGGTATTAGAAACACGGAAAAGGGATGTGGCTGTTCTGATAACGCCTTTATCACCTGTCTGACCGCCGCCTTCCGGGTAGAAAGGAGTTTTCTCAAGGACAATTTCCGCCTCTTCGCCTTCACTGAGAGCATCACATGTATCGCCGTTTTTAATGATTACACTTACAGATTCTTCCATTTCGAGTTCATCGTAACCCACAAATTCGGAAGATATTTTTGACCTAAGCTTTCTGTATATAGTGGAAACGCTTTCTTCGCCGCTTCCAGCCCATGACTTCTTCGCCCTGTCCTGCTGTGCTGCCATCTCTGCATTAAAGCCGGTTATATCAAGCTCAAAGCCTGCATCCTCGGCAATATCCGTAAGCAGATCCGTGGGGAATCCGTATGTATCGTAAAGTTTGAAAATTTCTGTTCCGGGAATAAGCTTCTGTTCTTTGTATTTTACAAACAGCTCATCAATAAGCTTCATGCCGATGGCGAGTGTTCTGCCGAACTGTTCTTCCTCGGTTGTAACAACCTTCTGCACATAGCTTTTTTTATCTGCAAGCTCTATGTAGTGCCCCTTCATGAAATCAGCCACGAAACCGCACACCTTGTAGAAGAAAGTTCCTTCAAAGCCGAGCATCTTGCCGTGGCGCATTGCTCTTCTCATGATTCTGCGGAGAACATAGCCTCTGCCCTCATTTGAGGGGAGAACACCGTCTGATATAAGAAAAGTGGTTGAGCGAGCATGGTCTGCAATAACACGGAGAGAAACATCGCTGTCATTGTCGGCACCGTATTTTATTCCGGCGAGTTCAGCAGTGAACTGGATGATAGGCTGAAAAAGGTCTGTGTCGTAGTTGCTGGTGACGCCCTGCACAACAGATGCGATACGCTCAAGCCCCATACCTGTGTCAATACTGGGTTTGGGAAGCGGCGTCATCTTGCCGTCAGCATCGCGCTTGAACTGCATGAAAACAAGGTTCCAGAGTTCAAGATGGCGGTCGCATTCACAGTCACGGTCGCATTCCGGACGTCCGCAGCCTGTGCCTTCGCCCTGATCTATATGTATTTCCGAGCAGGGACCACAGGGTCCTGTGTCGCCCATAGACCAGAAGTTATCCTTCTCGCCCCTGCGCTCTATATTCTCTTCTTTAACTCCGATGACATCTCGCCAGATTTTAAAAGCTTCCTCATCATCGTGATATATCGAAACAAACATTCTGTCAGCGGGCAGTCCCATTTTATTCACAAGGAAATCCCAGCCGAACTTTATAGCATCTTCTTTGAAATAATCGCCGAAGGAGAAGTTGCCCAGCATCTCAAAAAAGGTATGGTGGCGTGAGGTTCTGCCCACGTTTTCAAGGTCGTTATGCTTGCCGCCGGCACGGACAACTTTCTGACATGTCGCCGCTCTGGAGTAGCTGCGCTCCTCCAGTCCCAAAAAAGTGTCCTTAAACTGGTTCATGCCTGCATTTGCGAAAAGAAGCGTCGGGTCATTATGGGGAACGAGAGAGGACGAAGTCACAACTTCATGCCCTTTCTCCTTAAAGTATTCAAGAAACTTAGCTCTGATCTCGCTGCCTGTCATCTATGTTCTCCTTATCTTTGAATCCGTTAAGATACTCCTCCCATTCCATCGGGAGCAGATATTTCTTTTTGCTGTTACATTCCTTGCAGGCAGGCACAACATTTCCTTTTGTGCTTGTTCCGCCTCTGGCTATGGGAACAATGTGATCCATAGTTATCTCTTCCGGCGGAAACTGCCTTCCGCAGTAGTGGCATATGCCTTGGTCAACCTTGCCCCGCCACCATTGTTTGCGCCGCAGCTCACGGGCTTTTTCTTTCTCTTTCCGGATGTGTTTTTCATCCGCTGTATCAAAAAAGTGTATATCCATCATGTATCTCAGGAGTGAAGCGAAAGCACATAGGTACGCATGCGCCTTCTTACGTAGTCGATGAGTATATAATAGAGGATTAACATTATCAACACCTTAATTACACAGGATATAAGGCAGTAAACCCTTTGATTTCCAGCTACTTAAGAATTGCACATAAAAAAATGCCAAAAAAATGCAAAATCATTACGATTTCCTATAGATCAGAAACAAGTAATCCGTTAGAATCCGTTTGCCTTTTTCAAAAAGCTATAAAACAACCTTGGAGGGGTTTATGAAGACCGAAAACACCGGACTTGAGGAGTACGGTTTCAGGAACCTGGCCCGCATAAACTGGAATCTGCCTACGCCCGCCCTTTATGAGCAGATTATCATGAGAAAGGAAGCTATCCTCTCTCATCTCGGACCAGTAGTAGCCAGAACCGGACACCACACCGGACGCTCGCCTAACGACAAATTTGTGGTTGATGAGCCCACTACGACCAATGATGTATATTGGTCAAAAGACAACAAAAAATTCACAGAAGAACAGTTTGACAAACTCTTCAGTAAAATGGCTTCCTACCTTCAAACGAAAGAAGTTTTCGTTCAGGAATGCTACGCCGGAGCTGACGCTAACACCAGACTTAAAGTGCGTGTCATCACCGAAACAGCTTGGCACAGCCTTTTTGCAAGGAACATGTTCATCACTGAAAGGGATCAGGAAGTTCTTAAAAACTTCGCTCCCGATTTCACAGTGGTAAACTGCCCCCGCTTCCATGCGGTTCCCGAAGAGGACGGAACAAACTCTGAAACCTTCATAATAGTTAACTTTAAAAGAAAAATCGTCATGATAGGCGGTACAAGCTATGCGGGAGAGATCAAAAAGTCTATCTTCACCGTTATGAACTACCTCCTCCCCAAACAGAGCGTGATGAGCATGCACTGCTCCGCCAACATAGGCGAAGACGGGGACACAGCCGTATTTTTCGGTCTTTCAGGAACAGGAAAAACCACCCTTTCCACTGATCCCGAAAGATACCTCATCGGAGACGATGAACACGGCTGGAACAGTGACGGGGTTTTCAACATAGAAGGCGGCTGCTACGCCAAGGTTATCAACCTTTCCAAAGAAGCAGAGCCCGACATATACGAATGCACCAGACAATTCGGCACTATCCTTGAGAACGTTGCTGTTGATATGACTTCAAGAGCTATCGACCTTGACGATAACAGCCTTACGGAAAATACAAGGGCGTCATACCCTCTGACTCAGCTTCCTAAAATTGTTGAATCAGGTAAAGGCGGACACCCCAAAAACGTTATTTTCCTCACATACGATGCGTTCGGAGTTCTGCCTCCCGTTTCAAAACTCAGCATTCCTCAGGCTATGTACCACTTTATATCAGGCTACACAGCAAGAGTTGCAGGAACTGAAAAAGGGGTTACAGAACCCAAAGCAGTTTTCTCAACATGCTTCGGCGCTCCCTTTATGGTATGGCATCCTTCCGTTTACGCAAAACTTCTCGGTGACAAAGTCAAAGAGAAAAACGTTCAGTGCTGGCTTGTTAACACAGGTCTCACCGGCGGACCTTACGGAGTGGGCAAACGCTTCTCCATTAAGTACACAAGGGCGATTATCAAGGCTATCCTCACCGGAGAGCTTAATAAAACCGATTTCAAAACAGACTCTGTTTTTGGATTCGGCATACCACAGCATATCCCCGGAGTACCGGAAGAAGTTCTTGACCCATCATTCGGATGGTCAAGCAAACAGGCATACGACGAGACCCTTAAAAGCCTCGCAGCCAAGTTTGCAGAAAACTTTAAAAAGTTTGAAGAAGGAATGGACCCCGAAATCACAAAAGGCGGACCTGCACTTTAATGAATACGAAGCGGGCTTAACGGCCCGCTTCTTTTTTTATCTGTTTATTTCTTTGAAAGTCTGGTTGAAAAAACAAATCTGCCCGCCGGGTGTATCGTTACCGACACTTCCGCAGCCTTGTTAGCCGAATCATAATAATATCTGATAATCTTAAGCGCCGGAGTTGAGGCATCTGTCTGAAGGACATCAATAAGATGTTCCGGTACAGTCACTGCGTATATGTCCTGCTTTATGCCTGTAATCCTTCTTCCGTACCTTGTTTCCAGCAGAGAGCTGACAAGCATTTCGGGAGACTCCTCCATAATAGCAGGCAGATCGGTGTATGAAGGGTCAACGTAAACATCAGTCCATCCCACAGGCGGGGTGTCGCCTTCATCAAGCCTCAAGCTTGATATGCGGAGCTTGCGCACGCCGGGAGAACAGGCAAGCTCTTTACTGAGTGCCTGATCAACCACAATAGTTTCTATTTTCTGAACAGAACGCTTATGCTTTGTGCCGAAGTCGGAAAGCTCCTCCTGTGACGCCAGCGAATAGCTGTATTTAGAGGACGTGGGGGCTTCTTCTATTTTGGTTCCTGCTTTTTTCTTTCTGGATACAAGCCCCAGCTCCTGAAGCTCCCTTATTGCCGCCCTGATTGTGTGACGGCTCACCTGAAACTCTTTACATAGCTCCATTTCAGTGGGAAGAAGAGAGTCTTTCGGATAATGACCGGAGGCAATTCTTTCTGCAAGAATGCGTGCGGTCTGCACGTAAAGTGCTTCTTTCATTATGTTTTCACCTTATCATTTGTTTCTGAGAAATAAGATAACAAGTAACTTGACATAATGTCCAGCCATAATATAATATATTATGTACGTACAAATTTTATTGTATGGACATGCGCAGTCCAGACAGGAGCAGATCTGATGATGGACAACAAACATCAATCAACAACAGTAATGGATTCTATCCTTTACAGAGACGCATTCGGAACCTCGGAAATGAGAGATATCTTCTCCGACTTATCACTGATCAGGCGTTATGTGGAGGTGGAAACGGCACTTGCCAGAGCAGAGGCAAAATGCGGGGTAATACCTGCTGATGCGGCAAAGAAAATCACAGAACTTGCCGACATTGAAAAGCTTGATTTTGACTTTCTGCGTCAGGAAACAGACATAGTCGGTTATCCTATCCTCCCTCTGGTTCATCAGCTTGTGAAGCAGTGCGGTGAAGCGGGGAGATACATACACTGGGGAGCCACAACGCAGGATATAATGGATACGGCAGTTGTTCTTCAGGTTCGTGACGGGCTTGAAGTAATTGAGCGTGACATCAACGAGCTGCGCAAAATACTAATTTCACTTACAGAACGTTATAAAGACACGATCATGGCGGGACGCACACACCTTCAGCATGCGCTTCCCATCACCTTCGGTCATAAAACATCAATCTGGCTTGCAATGTTTGACAGACATGCAGAAAGGATAAAACAGCTACGCCCAAGAGTTCTGACCGGAGAGTTCGCAGGAGCAGCAGGAACACTTGCATCTCTTGATAATAAAGGACTTGAAGTTCAGAAAGCGCTTATGGATGAGCTAGGTCTGGGTGTGCCGCAGTCAACATGGCATGTGGCAAGGGACGGTTTTGCCGAAGCGCTGAATTTTCTTGGTCTGGTAACAGGCACTATGGGGAAAATTGCCTATGATGTGATGATCTTGGCATCCAATGAATTCGGTGAGGTCTTTGAGCCATTCGTCACAGGAAGAGGCGCCAGCAGCACAATGCCCCAGAAACGCAACCCTATTTCAAGCGAATTGATGCTTGCCTGCGCCAAAGGGGTAAGACAGCACGCAGGGCTTATGCTCGACTCCATGATTCAGGACTTTGAAAGAGCAACAGGTCCGTGGCACACGGAATGGATAGCAATTCCTGAAAGTTTTGTTCTCACTGCCGGAGCGCTTAAACAGGCAAAATTTATGCTTGGCGGGCTGATTGTTGATGAAGACAGAATGAGAAAAAACCTTGGTATAACAAACGGGCTGATAGTGGCTGAGGCTGTTATGATGGGTTTGGCTCCTTACACGGGCAGGCAGCAGGCACACGATATTGTCTATGCGGCGTGCAGAACAGTGAATGAGAGAGGGGGAAGTCTCGCGGAAGCACTTTCTCATATCCCTGAAGTTACTGCTCACCTTAACCGTGAGGAAATAGAGGGACTTACTAATCCGGCAAACTATCTCGGTGTAACTTCCGAGATGATCGAACACACTCTTGCTTACTCAAAAAAGCAAGGCTTTTAATTCATTTAACGACAATCGGACCGGGAGGTCAATATGTCAGGTAAATTGAAAAGTTTATTATCAGCGGCAGTTCCGCTTGCGGTTCTTGCTGTATTATGGTTAATTCCCGCTCCGGAAGGGCTTACGGCTCAGGCATGGCACATGTTTGCCATATTCATCGCCGTTATCATAGCGATACTCACACAGCCGCTCCCCTCCGGCGCAATAATGCTTATCGGTCTTTGCGTTGCAATTGTAACAACCACTCTGTCGCAGGCTAAAGCCCTTTCCGGTTTTGCCAGCGGAACAGTATGGCTTATTTTCAGCGCATATGTGCTTTCTCTGGGATTCGTGGAAACCGGTCTCGGAAGACGCATAGCATATAAAATGCTCTCAATGTTCGGCGGAAGCAGTCTCGGTATAGCCTATGCCCTCGGCATAGCGGATCTGTTTATAGCACCCGCCACACCTTCTGTGACTGCACGTTCCGGCGGAGTTATTCTCCCGATCGCAAAGTCTATAAATGATGCTCTGGATTCCAAGCCGGGTCCGACAGGCAAGAAAATAGGCGACTTCCTTATCCTCTCCTGCTTTCAGATCACCCCTGTAACCGGTGCGATATTCATGACAGGTATGGCGGCTAACCCCCTTGCCACAAGCCTTGCGGAAAAGACGCTTGGTATAGAGATAACCTGGGCTGGCTGGGCAGCAGCGGCCATTGTGCCTATGCTTCTGTGTTTTGCCGTTACTCCTTATGTTATTTACAAGCTTGTTAATCCGGAAATGAAACGCACACCGGAAGGAAAAGAGATGGGCAGGCAGTCCCTTGCTTCTCTGGGTTCAATGAGCAAAAAGGAAATAGCCCTCACAATCATATTCCTTCTGGCTCTGCTCGGCTGGGCAACAAGCCTGATAACCAAACTCAGCGCAACAACCGTCGGTTTATGCGTTGTCGCACTGCTGTTTATTTTCAGAGTTGTGGAGTGGAAATCTGTTCTCCGTGACTATGCAGCGTGGGATACAGTCATATGGTTCGGAGCAATTATCAGCCTTGCAACAGGTCTTTCAGATCTCGGGTTCATATCATGGATGACAAACTACTTCGGACACATATTCTCAGGCTGGTCATGGATTTGGACATTTATAGCTCTGGGTCTGATTTATATCTATATTCACTATTTCTTCGCCACCGCCAGCGGACACGTTGCCGCCATGTACCCCATGTTCCTCGCCACAGCAATAACAGCGGGTGCGCCGTCTGTAATGGTGGCCATATGCTTTGGTATCTTCGGTAACCTTATGTGGGGTCTTACAGAATACGGCGGAGGACCCGGACCTATCTATTTTGCTCAGGGGTATTATGAGCGCCCGAGGTTCTATAAACTGAATTTCGTCGTTGTAAGCATTAATGTTCTTATCACTTTCACAGTCGGTCTTGCATGGTGGAAGGTTATCGGACTTTGGTAGCCGCTGTCATGTATTGAGTTCATCTGACATTGCATTCATCTGACGTAAGGTGATATATCTGAAGAGCAGACTCCCTGACGGGGGTCTGCTCACTTATTTTCAAGGAGTATGAAATGTACAACTGCTCAAACTGTAAATCAAATGTGTGTTATCAGGGAAAAGATTGCGCAAAAGGGTACGACTTCAGTGATGCTGCCACAAAGGCACGTAATATTTACGAACAGGAGGAAGACAATAAAATCCTCACTGTTGCGGGAAGAATTGAGGTTGAACATTATATGAAATACACCCGTCTGGAAGAGATAATGGAGTTCTGCCGCCTGATGGAATACAGAAAAATCGGCATAGCGTCATGTGTGGGGCTCTCTGCTGAGGCGGATATCCTGACAAAGATTCTGTCTAAGGAATTTGAAGTACACTCCGTGTGCTGCAAAAACGGAGGAATAAACAAGGATGATTACGGCATTCCACACCTGAAAAAGGAAAGATACGAGGCAACCTGTAATCCTGCGGGACAGGCAGAGGTGCTTAACAGCATCGGCACGGATATTAACCTTATAGTCGGTTTATGCGTGGGGCATGATATTTTATTTTCAAAATACTCCAAGGCTCCCTGCACAACCTTTATTGTGAAGGACAGAGTGCTGGCACATAATCCGGCTGCCGCTATATATTCAAACTATTACAAACGTAAGCTGCTGTAAAAAAACTTATTCAAAAACCACACTTTTATAATCCTTCAGTTCCTCTATCTGTTTGTGGATTGAAGGTTCGTCAACCCATTTATGGGCACGCTCAAGGAGATATTTCGCCTGTCCGGCGAGTTTCTCCTTCTGGTGAAGCTCTTCATTGGCTTTTTCAAGCATCATAAGAGACTGTCTGCAAAGGCAGGAAACCATATAGCGGATCTGCTTTGCCTTGTCCACTTTCATGGCGAAACGTATAACTATTGCGGCAAGAAACAGATAGGCAGTCCACACAAAGACATTGAACGGCAATGTAATAAGATAAACCGTAATAATAAGCAGAAGTGACATGGCGACCGCAACAGTAAGCCCCGGTACACCCACAAAAAATACAGGAATATTCCTTCCCTGCACATTCTTGTAATATCTAAAGGGTCTGAAGGAACTTCCCCTGCTTACAGTGTCTGATGCTTTGCACAAATCTTCCAGTTCTGCGATGATGTTTATTTTTTCCATTTGTTCATTACCTCCGCCTGTGTGCATAATAAATGAATACTGATTTTTCGCAAAGGGGAAAATGCCTTTTCCAGCGGCGAATGTTTGTGTAATATATCATAATGAAACTTCTGGAACTTATAAACGCAACCAAAATCTACACAGCTTTTGAAGGACTCTTTGCGGGCTCAGGTACAAGCTTTAAAGCTGCCGATGATATAAGTATCACTCTTGAACAGGGAAAAAACCTCGGTATAGTCGGCGAATCCGGCAGCGGGAAGACCACTGTTGCAAAGATTATCTGTGATATCATTCAGCCGGACTCCGGTGAAGCACTTTACAAGGGCAGAAATATAAAAGCCCTCGGCAAAGGGTACGCTGAATACCGCAAAAATGTTCAGATGATTTTTCAGGATCCTTACACCAGCCTGAACCCTAAGCTCACTGTTTTCTCTGCCATGTATGATGGAATAGCTGCACATTCGTCCCTTACCAAAACGGAAATAAGAGAGAAATGTGAAACTCTTATGGAGATGGTGGGGCTCGAGAAAGAGCATCTGGACAGATTCCCGCATGAATTCTCCGGCGGTCAGAGACAAAGGGTTTCAATAGCCAGAGCGCTCAGTCTTGATCCTGAAATTATAATTGCGGATGAGCCTGTCAGTTCTTTGGATGTTTCTGTTCAGGCGCAGATACTTAACCTGTTGAAAAAACTTTCAAAAGAAAATAATATAACTCTTGTCCTCATATCCCACGACCTTGCCGTGGTATCATTCCTGTGTGATGAGGTGATTGTGATGCACAAAGGAAAAATCGTGGAAAGAGGAACAGCCGAACAAGTAATCCACAGTCCTAGGGAGGAATACACCAAAAAGCTGTTGGAAGCCTGTGTTTACCGCTGATTATCAAGGAGACAGATAAATGATCAAAGTTTTTAATACATTAAAAAAAGAGAAGGAAGATTTTAAACCTCTTAATGATAATAAAGTCGGCATGTATGTTTGCGGGGTTACGGTTTATGACCTCTGTCATATAGGACACGCCAGAAGCGCAGTAGTGTTTGACGTTATCCGCCGCTATTTTCTTTACAGAGGCTATGACGTTACATTTGTGAAAAATTTTACCGATATTGACGATAAAATCATCAAAAGAAGCAATGAATCCTCCGTTGACTGGCGTGATCTCACCAAAAAATATATGGAAGCCCATGATGCGGATATGGACTCCCTCAATGTCAAAAGACCCGATCAGACCCCCAGGGCAACTGACTTTATAAGTGAGATGATCGCAATGTGCGAGAACCTTATAGCAAAAGGTCACGCCTATGTTTCTGATGGTGATGTCTATTACAGAGTGGAAAGCTTTTCTGAATACGGAAAGCTCTCGCACCGCCACCTTGATGAAATGATGGCGGGGGCAAGGGTTGAGGTAAACGAACGTAAAGAAAACCCATATGACTTCGTTCTATGGAAAAGCTCAAAGCCTAACGAACCCTCATGGGAAAGCCCATGGGGACCGGGCAGACCCGGCTGGCACATTGAATGCAGCGTGATGAGTGAGAAAATTCTCGGACTTCCCTTTGATATACACGGCGGCGGTAAAGACCTTGTTTTCCCACATCACGAAAATGAGATTGCACAGTCGGAAGCAGCATGCGGATGTGAGTTCGCGAGATACTGGATGCATAACGGATTTGTGAACATAAACGAAGAAAAGATGTCTAAATCCCTCGGAAACTTCTTTACAATCAGAGACGTAACAGAAAAATTTGATCCGGAGATAGTCCGTTTTTTCCTCCTCACCACACACTACAGAAGCGCTCTGGATTTTAGTGATGAAAAGCTCAAAGATGCTGAAAGCTCTCTGAACAGAATATACACCATGCTTGATGAGCTGTACGGATTCACCGCAGGGAAAAAAGGTGTCAGTGTCATAAATGAGGCGGAAAATGTGGCATCTGAATTTGTGGCTGAATTTGAACGTGCAATGGATGATGACTTTAACACTCCGGTCGCACTTGCAGCAATATTTGAAGTGGTACGCAAAATAAATAAAATACTCGCAGATAAACCTAATAAGGACACTCTCGAAGCCCTCCGGAAATCTGCGGAAAAAGTTTTCAGCGCCGTAAATGATGTTCTTGGCGTAATAGTAAAAACCCCGGAAGAATGGTTTAAGGCTAATCTCGAAATCCCTGTAAGCGAACTTGAAGCACTCATAGAAGAAAGGCAGGACTCAAGAAAAGAAAAGAATTTTGAACGTGCCGATGAAATACGCAAAGAGTTGTCAGCAAAAGGCATAGAACTTCTTGACACCCCTGTGGGGACAAAATTCAGGGCTAAAAAAATAAGAGACTAACAGCAGTTTTAAAATGAAAAAGCAGGCCTTGCGGCCTGCTATTCCATAATATAACCTACAGGGGAAATATGCGGTTTTACCCGCGTGAAAGTCTCTTTATATTGATAAGATAGATCACTTCTATAATAGTTCAATCGGAATTTTAATATTTTTTTTATATTTTATCATTATTTTTCATCCTGAATTAAATTAATCATGATTATCAATAAATTACCCACTTATTCGGACATTATACCCATATTAGAAATTCCGAACATAAATACGGACAATTTTATGCTGTTTCTGCGGGGTTGCTCTAAATGCTTTATTGTAATAAGATCATTTTTTCGGAGGATATATGGAAAGCTATTTCAGAAGATATAAAAGACAGATGATAATGGATAATTTTGGTGAAGAAGCACAGCTTAAGCTGAAAAATTCCTCTGTTTTCATAGGCGGCATAGGCGGTCTGGGCGGAACAACTGCGGCATACCTGGCAATGGCAGGAATCGGCAAGCTGGTGATAGCCCACTCCGGCAACCTGACCGAAACCAACATGAACCGCCAGATACTTATGGATTGCGGGCGTATCGGCGAACCAAGGGTGGAAATAGCCGTTGACGCTTTTAAAAAACTGAACCCGGATATGGAACTGGAAATGCACAACGTCAGACTGCTTCCTGAAAATACAGCAGAATTGATCAAAGGCTGTCAGGTTGCGGTATCTGCCAGACCAACATTTTATGAAAGAAAAAATCTTAACCGTGCATGCGTTCAGGAGAATATTCCAATGATTGAAGCGGCTATGGATGGAATGACCGCCTACATGTTCACGGTTAATCCCCATAAAACTGCCTGCCTTGACTGTATGGTTGAAAAAGACGTCAACGACTGGGAAGAGTTCGGCTTCGGCGTTCTTGGTGCAGTATCCGGCACTATAGGCTGCCTGTCAGCCATTGAAGCAGTAAAAATAATCACCGGCTTCGGCGAAACTCTCGGCAGCAAAATGTTTTATATGGACATGAGCGACTATAGAACAAAACACATTGAACTCAAAAGGAATCCCGACTGCAAAACCTGTGGAGGCTGAACAGCTTACTAAAAGAAATCAATTGATGAGTGTTGTTCTTCATTAGCCATGACATCCACAATGGAAGCAGATGAACGCCCGGCTTCAAAATCGGGGTCAGAGTATAATGACTGAGGAATCTTGCGTTTGAGAGCTTCAAAACTTTTTCTGAAAAGCCTGTCGATCTCATCAAAGGAATCATTTATCTTAAAAAGTCCGGTATTAAGATGCTGTATAAACTCATCACCCGAAAAATTGTTTCTGAAATGTTCAAGTTCACCGTCAAGATCACCGGATTTTTTCATTAGATCGTTTATATGATCTTCAGAGTGCAGTTCACGAAGGCGGTTAATATTTGTGTCTGCCTCATTCAAAACAGAAACAAAATCACCCTTCAGTTCTCCCCAGAGTTTAAGACTGACAGCGAGCTTATCAACAAGTGTCATAAGAATACGTTCAGTTTCACTCATGGAAACGACAACACTTTCCAAAGAAGTGTCGCCAATTCTGGCAACTTCCACAGCGGTAATAACAACAAGATTTCTGAATGACTTGCCGAATTTCTTTAAAGTGATTATTCCGTTTCCTGCGTTTTTGAGTTCTTTTTCTGTCTGCCTGATCATGCTGATCAGCCCGCCCACTATCTTCTCAATGGAATCGCTGTATTCCTTTGCCTGCTCAAACTCCATCTTAACAAGATTGGCACGGCTGACAATATTCTGAATATCAGTATTTATGTGGTAAAGAAATTCTTTTATAACCTCTTTTATTTCTTCAAAAATCTCAGTTATTTTCGTTTTTACTTCATCCATCTTTGAGATTGCCAGTTCATGGACGCCATAACTTTTACCGAGGCAAAAGCTGTCATCATCTGTGCATTCTATCATAGCGTGGCTGATTGCATCTATTTCCTGAATTATAATATCATGAAACTGGCTGCACTCAATGAGCCTTGATATATCAGAGCTGACTTCAAGCGGTGCGCTTTGCTCATCAGCACCGCCTGCCATAAGCTCCACTTTTGAGCTGTTTTCGCTGAAAGTTGTATTAATTTCTTTAAAATCGTCATAAATAAGGGTAAATGTTGATGATATATTTTCAAGAAGATTTTTGGCAACTGCTGAGTTTTTCTTAATTTCCTTGCTTATATGGGCAATTGTAGCACCCTTAGCGCCGAGCGACATGGTGGTGCAGATTGTATTATAAGACAAAAGCTCAAGGTCATCAGTAATTTTAAGGAAAGTTTCCGAAGCGTCAGTGATATCATCCTTCATTGTTTTTATATCTATTCTCACAACTTTTTTGTTCAAGTCTTCAGATATTTTAGCAATGAGGACAGCAGTATCGTCCGTAAAGCTTTTTGCTGATTTTTCAAGATATGTGTTAATCTCAAGCATGCTCTCAAAGCTGCTGCCACGCAGCTCCATCAGCCTGTTTATGATATCGACTATTTCAGTAAAATATTCTGTAAGCTCATTTTTAAGCTCATTGAGATGAATCATCTGGAGTATTTTCCCACAACTTCCTTCAGCATATTTTCGGTTACAGGTTTGAGAATAACATTGTCAAACCCACTTGTCCTGAGCTGCGAAGCTTCCGAGACATCCGCAGTAAAGGCGATACACTTAGCTGATTTCCATTTGTATTTATTTTTTACATTTTCAAGAACATCAAGACCTGTTTCAGTGGGTCCAAGCCTGAAGTCTATAAATAATATATCAGGAATTATGTTATTTTCGTGAGAAAAATTATCCAATTTTTTCAAAGAGTCGAAAATAAAAACTTCATGTTCAAGCTTTGTCAGTATGAAATTGCACATTTTCAGGTGCAGGCCATTGTCGTCAACAATAAATATTTTCATCAGGCACTCCGTAGCACTATATGAGTTTGTTCGTATTAAGAACCAAAACCGCCTGACCATCCCCAAGAATAGTTATCCCGCCGACATAAGAAAGGTGTGAGAAGTATTCAGGTACAGGTTTTATTGCGATATCAATGCGGTTTATAAGTTCGTCCACCATAAGCCCGACTTTCCCCATATCGGTATTGGTGATTACTATGCAGACCTCATCCGGCAGCTCTCCGGGCTCTTCATCCAGAAGCCCTTTCATGCTGTAGAGAGGCAGCACCATCCCCCTGTAATGCACAGCAAGACCATAATGCAGATCTTTGATTTTTTCCTTGGGCAGCTTGATTGTTTCGGCAACATTTTCAATGGGTATTGCATAAACAACAGAACTGAGCTTAACCAGAAGTGCAGTGGAAACACCTATAGTCACAGGTATTTTCAGAACAAATCTTGAGCCTTCTCCCATGGTTGATTGTATGTCTACAAAGCCGCCGAGATTGACGACACTGGTTTTGACCACATCCATTCCGACCCCTCTGCCGGATATGTCGGTAACCTTTTCGGCTGTTGAAAAGCCGGGTTCAAGGATAAGCTGCATGATCTCCTTCTCGCTTAACTCCGCATCGGCGGACACAAGCTTGTTAGAGACAGCTTTTTCCCTTACTTTAACGGTGTTTATCCCCTTACCGTCATCTATTACTTCAATATAAACGAAGCTGCCTTCCTGATAAGCTTTAAGGATAACTGTGCCGACAGGTGTTTTGCCGGATGCCTGCCTTTCCTCTGCTGTTTCTATGCCGTGATCGCATGAGTTGCGAAGCAGATGCACTAGAGGATCACTGAGAAGGTCAGCAACTTTTTTATCAATTTCTGTATCTTCCCCGATTATACGCAGGTCGATCTGTTTATTTTGTTTCCTTGATATATCTCTGACAACTCTGGGAAACTTCTGAAATACCTGTTTTATCGGGATCATACGCAGTGAGAGTATATCTCTTTGCAGATCCTGTGAAATGCGTGCAATAAGATTTGCATTATCCTTAAGCTCCTTCACGAGAGATGAAGGAAGCGCATACGCACGGGCTATCTTCTGAATGAGGTATTCATTAGCATTTTTTGCTACCACAAGCTCACCTATAGTGTTGGTAAACTTGTCTATCTTCTCCTGATCCACCTTCATTGTCTGAGAGCCGACTTCCTGTTGAACAACACCCGCAGCCTGCTGTTTTGCGGAGGCGGGTGCGCCTTCCTTCGCTGTTCCGGAAACAGCTTTCATAACTTCCTGTTTTTTCAGAGCTTTATCAAGTTCATCCTTACCGAGTTTACCCTCTTCAACAAGGATATCACCGAGTTTTTTCTGCTTGCTTAATGCATCCTGAATATCATCTTCTGTTATCTTACCGTCACGAACAAGAAGCTCTCCAAGCATTTTAGGCGGAGACTTAAGATCTTCAAGATACTTAAGAATACGCTCCATATGAGCATCAAAAGGCTTTGACCCTTTTATACATTTTTCAAGTTCTTCCGCTATGCCGAAGAGATCGTCAAAACCTATAAACTTGGCGGCGTTTTTCAGACCGCCGGCTCCTCTCAGAACCTGCCTGACATCAAGCTCCCCGCCTTCGGACGCCATATTCATTATTTCTATAAACTGTTCAAGCTGCTTGATAAATATCTTCACTTCCTCATTGACAACAGTCATTGAGCTTTTCATATTCTCAAGGTTTGAAGTAAGCTTTTTAAGCACACGGTAAGAGTCGGGAACAGGGGTCATTCCATTTCTTGTAAGCCCTGTAAGCATATCCCTGATATCGCTGACAACAGAAAGAATAATATCCGCAGCCTTCTTATCAAACATGATTCGGCCGCTTCTTATATCATCCAGAACACTTTCAACAAGATGAGCAAACTCCTCAAGAAAACGGAAACCAACGTAACCGCAGTCACCTTTGATGGTGTGGAAAACACGGAAAAGGTCATCAATACCCGGTCCACCGCCGCTTCCGTCTTTTTCAAGCTTTAATGTGACTGATTCTATTGATTCAAAATAATCATCTATGCTCGCAGTAAGTTCACCCAGAAGTTCAGCATCTATCCCCTCCATTGTTATATAATCCGCAGGTGCGGATGCAGGGGCGCTTTGCTCATTGGCTGCAGTAACAGAAGGTTCCTCTTTACTTGCTTCAGGCTCATCCAAAGATGCTGAACAAACTGAAATAACACCGGGCTCGAACCCGAAATCAGCAAGATCAGCCGGCTCAAGATCGCTTATACCGTAGACTTCCGGCTGAAGATATATTTCAAAAGGATTCAGGCTGTCTATAGAAGGAACAGAAGTCTTATATGCGATGCAGAAATATTCCGCCGAACTCATTTTAAGGTTGGACAAAACAGGGAGCGGATCATAGCCGTTTTCAAGCATTTCTGAAGTAAAGTGGAAATCAGCTCTGTAGGGTTTTCCGCCTTTTCTCCCTGCTGTTTTCAGCTTGGAGCGTATTTCAGGGCAGGATACATAAGCAGATACTTCATCAGTTTCATCTGAGATAACATCAGGTTTCTCGGCTGAATCTTCTTCGCCGGAAGAAAGGTGATAGCCTTCAAGCTCACGCCTGATTCCTTCTTCATCCACAACATATTCTCTGCCTTCCTTCGCTGCACAAACCATTTCGTAGATACCGTCAGCGGCTTTGAGTATGCTGTCCACAAGTTCGCTGGTTACGCTGAGTTCTTTATTACGAAGCTTGTCCAGCAGTGTTTCAAGGTGGTGCGTAAAAGCGGATATATGGTCAAAACCAAACCCAGCCGCACTACCTTTTATAGTGTGGATGGAGCGAAAAACCGAGTTGACAAGTTCAGGGTCATCAACAGCTTCAATTTTGAGAACATCTTCATTAACCTGCTCAAGAAGTTCCGACGCTTCGTCAAGGAAAGACCTGCGGAACTTTTCCATATCTATTTCAGCCATACCCCACCCCGTCAGGAAATACCAAGAAGCATTTTTATGTTTATTATCAGTTCCTCAGGTTTCACAGGCTTGGTTATGTACAGATTAGCACCGGACATATAGCCTTTTCTGCGGTTTTCCGCCTCTTCCTGAGTGGTAATTATAATAACAGGTGTTTCCTTCCCTGTTTTTCTGAGTTCTTTTATAAACGTTATACCGTCCATTCTGGGCATGTTAAGATCACACAGAATAAGGGAAAAAGAATTTTTTACAGACTTTTCCAGGGCGTCCATGCCGTCTATCGCCTGTTCGGTGTCAAAGCCGGCGGATTTGAGGATATTGGCGTGAAAATGCCTCACCATGTCCGAGTCATCTACTATAAGAACTTTAAACGCCATTGTCTTACCCCTTGTAATAAACGACATTTCTGCCGAACCTTTTAATTGAGAAAGCGGTTGTAATGCGTCCCACAGACTCGCTGTGACCGAGGAAGATGTAGCCGCCCCTGTTAAGGGCTATGTAATAGTGATCCACAACCTGCTTTCTGGAAATTTCATCGAAATAGATGAGTACATTACGGCAGAATATAAAGTCAAAGCCTCTCTGCCTTCTCATCTGCATTTTGTCATTCAGGTTTATATGTTCAAACCGCACCATATCCCTTATGGCTTTCACAGGAACATGGGAGCCGTCAATATAGTTAAAATATTTTTCATAATACTCTTCGGGCACATCTTTCACACTTCTGTCGTCATAGCGGGCGTTCTTTGCTTTTTCCAGAGCAGAGAGATCAATATCCGTAGCAACAATCTCCACATTCCAGTCCTCATGCTTATCCAGCAGTTCACGCACAATGATGGCAAGGGTATAAGGCTCCTCGCCGGTGGAGCATCCTGCGGACCAGATACGGATCGTGTCGTCTTTTTCTTTTTCTTTTTTCTCAGCTATTTCCTGAAGGCAGAACTCTGCAAATACTTCCAGAGTTGCAAATTCGCGGAAAAAATATGTCTCGTTGACAGTGAGAAGGTTCATAAGCTCCTGAAACTCTTCCCCTTCCCTGTCTTTAAACTTCAGAAAACGGATGTAGTCACGGGCGGATTCTATGCCAAGGGCAAAAAGACGCTTTTCCAGTCTCTTATTTATAAAATAGCGCTTTTTATCTTCAAAATTTATCCCTGACTTTTTATAGATAAAAGCAGTAAGATCTTTGTAGTCCTCAAGGGTAACAACAAACATTTACTGCTCCGCTATCAGTGCCTTCAGGCTGAGAAGCTCTTCTTTTACATCGTCTTCAGCAACCTTAAGTCTGCGTTCAATTATTTTAATGGCTCTCTCCCTGTTCAGTACCGCAAGCTTATCAAGAGCGGCAAGCATTACATTCATGTCTTCCTCTCCGACAAACTCTTCAAAGATGTCTTCTTTGTCCTTCAGGCACAGCCTGAAAGCTATTCCCATAAAGGTGATACGGTTATCCGAATCAAGGTTTTGATCCTTCACTCCGTTGATTACATATTTTTCATACTCAAACGGAAGAACGTCAACATCATCTCTTATCATTATTTTCAGGATTGAACCTGATATCTCATTGAAAAACAATGTGTTTTTATTATTAAGAAAAGTCAGCAAAAACGGCAGATGCTCCCTTGTGCCGCACTCAGCAACCATGCGGAAGACAGACGGCTTATAAAAGCTGTCCATGTTCACACCGCCGAGTATATCCAGAACAGTATCAACCACTTCCTGTCTGGCGAAATGAGTAAAAGTTTCCAGACAGGATATACGGAGCATGGGTTCGTTTGAAGTCTCAAAAATCTCCAGAATATCACCCAGAGATTCCTCATCGTTTATTTTGCCCAGATATTCAACAGCAGTTATCTGCACATTCGGCGCCTTATCCTTCAAAGCAGCTCTCAGAGCAGGAATACAGTATTTTGATCCTGTGGCAACAAGGCTGTCAAGAATAAGCTTGCGCACTTCTTTATCGGAGTGATCCATAATTGATGTGAGAAACGGTACTGCATCCTCACCTTTTGAGCCGAAGATCTCAATAGCACAGTTTCTTATAAATGCGTCGGATGACTCAAAAAATTTCGCAATTGAAGAGAAATGCGGTGTTGTATCAAGAAGTTTAAGCCCTTCCACCATCAGTTCCTTAACCATGCGGCTGTCCTCTCTTACAAGAGCAGATATAAGTTCGGGTATAAGTTCCTCTGAACGCAGAGTTATTATATCCTCAACAGCATACAGTCTTTCAGTTTCGTCTTCATTCAGGAGTGATGCCTTTATGCTCTGAATATCCATCTGCTTCTCCGTGCGCTCACATCAAATTGTCAGGGTACTATCTTTTTAACTACAGCCAGAAGATCAGCCGGTTTAAACGGCTTAACAATCCACGCTTTAGCACCAGCTTTTCTGCCTTCCTCTTTCTTCTCCGCCTGAGATTCAGTGGTAAGCATGATAATTGGCGTAAACTTGTGTTTAGCCATATTTTTTACTTCTTTAATAAGCGTTATGCCGTCCATATTGGGCATATTAAGGTCGGAAATGATCAGATTAAATCTATCATTCTCAAGCTTAGTCAGCGCATCCTTGCCGTCACGGGCGTCTACTACTTCATAGCCCGCCGACTTCAGCGTAGCGGCGACAAGCTGCCTCATGGTTATGGCATCGTCAACTATCAGTATCCTTTTCAAGTTTTCCCCCTGTCAGATACCCAGCCCATAAAGTCCCATGACCCTTGAGACTTCACTGCTTTTCCCTGTTATTTCATATTTTATTCCCTTCTCCTTCAATGTATTAAGGAGAGAGACAAGAATATTTACAAAAGTTGTGTCCATTGTCCGCACTGCTGAAAGATCTATTTCCGCAGCAGGTTTTGCCGCAAGATTTGTCTCTTTAAGCACGCTCAAAGCTTCTTCCGCCATAAAGTTTTCACACTCTTCGGGAAAAACGATCTTAAGCTTTGATTTCAGTGGTCTTATATCCATTTCACCACCCCCTTTTAACAACCCTGCTGAGTTCTCCGGCTATTTTTGTACTGGAGAGAACAACATCTGCCCCGCCCCTTGCGATAGCTTCCTTCGGCATGCCGAATACTATGCAGCTTTCTTCGGATTCAGCTATGGTAAAGCCTCCGCCTTTGCGTATTTTTACCATACTGTTGGCGCCGTCATCCCCCATGCCTGTCATGAGAACTCCGATTGTTTTATCCCCGAAGCAGCTCTGTACAGAATCCATCATAACGTCCACACTGGGTACAAAATGATGCTCCGGTTTTTTTGTGAGTCTTATAATTATCTTACCGCCGGGTTTTTTGTATAGTGTCATGTGGAAACCGCCTTTACCAAGGTAGCACACACCCGGACGCACTTCCTCTCCGGCCTCCGCTTCTTTTACATGAATGCGGCAGTATTCATTAAGTCTTCTGGCATATGTGGCAGTGAATGACGGCGGCATATGCTGGACCATGAAAACCGCAGCGGGAAAGTTTTTTTCAAGCTCCGGCAGGACATCGAAAATGGTTTTCGGTCCGCCGGTGGATATTCCTATGCAGACAGCGGGATATTCATCCAGCTCAAGCGGTTCTTCCTCTTCCTGCTCAACAACAAGCTTCTTTTTTACAGGTTTCGCTGTTTTTCTGCGTAGTTTGGAATTACCTGCCTTTACAGCCGCTTTAACTTTTGTAATAAGGTCTTCCCTGACTTCATCAATATTGATGGAAACAGTTCCGCCGGGTTTTGCCACATAGTCAAAAGCCCCAAGCTCCATTGCCTCAAAAGTTGTTGACGCACCCTCCTGCGTGAGTGAGCTAAGCATTATGACAGGGCAGATATTCTCCTCTATCACGATGCACAGAGCAGTCAGACCATCCATTACAGGCATGTTTATATCCATTGTAATGACATCCGGCTTTAGGGCACGGGCTTTAGTAACCCCGTCCTGACCGTCTCTTGCTGTGCCGACAACCTCTATGTCCGGATCGGACTCCAGCATTTCCCTGACTTTTTTCCGCATAAGAGCGGAATCATCCACTATAAGAACTTTTATCATCCGGTACCCGCAGTAGTTTTTAAAAGTCTCTGAAATACTTTTTAAGAGCTTATCTTTTCGAGTTTCTTCTTCTCCGCTTTGCTGAAAAGCTCATCAACATTCAGAAGAAGGATCATCCTCTGCTCTCCGCTTAAATTGACCACACCCTCAAGAAACTGGCTGTCAACACCTGCGCCGAGAACAGCCGGAACAGAGTCTATACTGTCAGCCGACACACGGAGAACCTCATCTACGAAATCCACAACAAAGCCCACACGAATGCTGGAAAGGTTGGCTATTATCACTCTGGTGAATTCATCCTTATCCCTGACGGGGAGTTCAAAGCGTTTTCTTAAGTCTATAAGCGGTATAACCTCGCCCCTGAGATTTACTATTCCTTCCACGAATGCAGGGGTTTTCGGTACTCTGGTCACATTGGTATATCTGTTTATTTCCTGAACCTTCTCAATAAAGATGCCGTATTCCTCATCTTCAATAGTGAAGGTCACTATCTGTTTTTCTTCGGCGGAAGAACCTGATGAATCTGCCATAACCAAACTTCCTCCTTCCTGTTTTGCTAGTTTTTTTAGAGCTTCGATCTCTTTGTTCCTGAGCAGGTTAGAGCTTTCCAGAATCATAACAAGCCTTTCGCCCTGCTCTGCCTTGATAATTGCTGAAATTTCGTTTCCGCTTTCAGCAAATACCTTGGGGGGTTCTTCTATGGATGCTTCGGATACGCTCAATACCTCGCTGACTTTGTCAGCAACGAAACCCACAAGCGTGTTTTCGATCTCAATTATAACCACTCTTGTGTCTTCGGTTTCTGGTGAGGCTTTCCTGCCGAATTTTTTGTGAAGCGAGATCATAGGAATCACCTGCTCACGCAGGGAGAATATACCTATGACATAGCTTTCCATTCCGGGAACAGTAACATATTCCGGCAGGCGGATAATCTCATTTATTTTATGTATTTCAATTGCGTAGCCCTGTCCGTCTATCTCAAAGCTTATAAAACGTCTGTAGTCGGACATTTCTTTATCAGGCACTTCAGCCTTGATCGGCATCCCTCTCTGAACGGCGGCTTCATCAAACCTGCGCTGAAATTCCGATATATTCACCAACTCACCGGAATCAAGAACCTGTACAAGCCTTGTCCCTTCCTTTGTGTGCATTTTCAAAACACCGGCAATAAACTTTTTATCAGCACCGCCGTTGAGCATTTCAGGAAGTTCTTCATAAGAGCCGGATTCTGTGGACTTAACTTCACTTACGGATTCCACTACAAAGCCAATCTCAAGACCGTTTTTTTCTGTGACAATTACCCTTGTATCCTCACCGTGGACACACTGGTTTATGTAACCAAGACGCAGAGAAAGATCCAGAACAGGGAGAACACTGCCTCTTAAGTTGCTTATGCCTAAAACAAAAGCCGGCATTTTAGGTACACGGGTAACTTTTGGCAGGCGGATAATCTGCCTGACCTCATCTATAGGTATTCCGAAGTATTCTGAACCAACGGTAAACGAAACATACTTTTTATCAGAATGCTCCGCCCCGTTTAATACCTCTTCGGGGCTTAATTTAGCCATAACTGCTCCTTAAAAATCAGTAAGCCTGCATCTCATCAGCAAGAGAAGCAACCTCCTCCGCAGCGGCAGAAATCTCATTAAGTCCTTTCACCTGCTCATCAGCAGCAAGCTTGGCTTCATCTGTGAGTTTTTTAAGTTTTTCCGCCACTTCAAGGCTTTCATTGCATGCCTCGTTCACCCTCACAACCATGCTTTCGCCTTCTTCAAAGAATGCCTGAGAAACTCTGCGTGTCTCTGCGGCGGCTGTTCTGAGTCTGACTGTTTCAACAAGGTTTACAACGGCAACTTCCGATTTTTCAATCTGCACACGGATAAGCTGACCTATCTCCTGAAGCTCCGTCTGGAAATTGTCTGTCTGTTCGTACATTTCCTCAAGAATATCCTTCATTTTATCCGCATTGTCTGCCGACTCGCTGGCGAGGGAGCGTATGTCTGATGCAACGACAGAAAAACCTCTGCCGAACTCACCTGAACGTGCTGCTTCAATGCTTCCGTTAACAGCGAGCATGTTTGTCTGTATAGCGACATTATTTATTGTATCAACAATTTTTCTTATACTGCTGAATGACTTGTAAAGTTGTTTGACTTCTGTGCTTATCTCTCTGATGCTTTCAATGCTTTTCACAAAACCAAGAGCCACAAGCTCTATTCCGTTATGAAAACCTCTGTATTCCTGTTTGAAGCCTTCAACGCCGGGCAGGACTTTATTTTTAAAAATCTCTCTTGCTTCCCCAAGCTTTCCTTCAGCCATAAGACGCACTATTTCTCCCGCACCGAGGTGAACATGGTTGTGAGGTTCGCGGATTGCATGGTAGCATTTTTCCTCGTCATGGTCGTGTGGCTTGTATGTAAGATACCATGCACCAAACGGGCATTTTGTGGGGTCAAGCTGTCCTTCAAATACAGTGTTGTTATTGATCGCTTCTTCGAGCTGGTTTATGAATACAATGTGATCAAGAGCTTTTATATCTTCCTGATCTGTCAGAATTTTCTCACCTTCAACCATCATAACAGCCCAGCACTCGTTACCTTCGTCGAGGAGCTTCTGCATAGTGTTAAACTCGTACTTAATTCCGCCAAGTTCTTCACCCATTTCCTGTGTTCCGGTGTCTATCTGATCAATTGCCTTAAGAATCTCTTCCGCAGAGGCATTGAGTTCTTCAATCGTAGCGGAAAGCTCTTCCGCTGCCGCTGCAACCTCTTCGGATGATTTAGACATATCAGTGGAGTTTTTAAGCTCTTCAGACATTTCAGCAATTTCATTAGCCGCCGCAGTAAGCTCGGCAAATGCCTTTGCCTGCTCTTCGGTGAATTTGCTCACTTCCTCAGATGCGGTGGCATTCTGTTCTGTTGCTGCCGCAAGACGGTTTACAATATCAAGGGATTTGCCCGATTCCATGCAAATCTTTTCTGAATCAGTCTTAATTTTGCTTACCTGCTCACGCATAACCTTGGCAGCATCATTGATGGCAGTACATTTATTGCTTATGAAATCAGCTTTGAAGAGGTTTGTCTTTGAGCGTTTGGTAAAGGTATTGACCTTTTCCACCACACGGCTTACCTGGTCAAGTGATGAGTCTATGACTATTTTAATATCTTTTGCTGCGCCTTCTGAAACTTCCGCCAGAGTACGCACCTCATCCGCCACAACGGCGAAGCCTTTGCCGTGTTCCCCTGCTCTTGCTGCCTCGATAGCGGCATTGAGGGCAAGAAGGTTAGTTTGGTCGGCTATTTTTTTAACAACCTGAACAATCTGCTCAATGGAGCCTGCTTTTTCCTTAAGCTGTTCGACAAGAGAAGTGGATTCCACAACCTTATTAGTCGTATTATCAACACTTTCTCTAAGTTCCTTCACAGCGTTCACGGTGTTTTCAACACGGTCGTTCATCCGGCTTACAGCTGCATCGTATCTTATTGAGTTATCAAAAACCTTACGGCTCACCTGTTCAAGCTGAACTGTTTCGTTTTTGATATTGTCGGAGGTTCTGCTGACCTGTGCAGATGCCACAGTTACCTGAACCATGGCTGAACCGAGCTGGGTGGCCGCACTGCTGGACTGCTCAATGGCTGAAGCCATCTCCTCCGAAGCTGTGGCAAGCCTTTCCGCATTTGCCTGCTGCTTGGCAAGGGTTCTGCTGCGCGCTTTTTCAGCGGCATTTCTTTTTGCTTCATCTCTTTTTCTCTGAAGCTCTTCTCCCTCTTTCTTCACAAGCCCGGTTCTGCCTTCAAGGCTCGACGGCTTAGCCAGTTTCTTCATAGTTTCCTCCGAATAATTTCAGAATATTTCCAATGTATCCAATATTTCGTTTTCTATTTTAAGCCTGAGTGTAAAATCTGTTTCTTTTCCGGTATGAACATCCTTGGCTTTGACGTTTATAATACCGCTTTCATCTATCATGAAAGAAATGTCTATTAAAGGCTCACTCTCGTCATTTTCATCCAGCTCCACCGAAAATCTGCCCAAACTAGCAAAATGCTCAGGGTTTTCTTCGAGGGAATTTCCTGTATTTAATGAGGATTTTGCCATATCCTGAAGCACATGAACAGTAATATTTTTCCTTTCCAGTTCGGGTGTGGTGAAAATCATACTAAATTCCACCGGATAAACTTCATTCTTTCTAAGTATAACTTCAAAATTCCCGTTATCATCCTCAACACCAAGGTTGTGAGATGTAACATCATAAAAGACCTTATCCTTTATAACGCCGGAAATCATGGCGGCATTAACCGCAGCACCGCTGACGACAGCCTCTTCAGGGTTCATATCTTTTCTCACTTTATCAGCGAAAATATCCGACACAAGCCTGCGCACACTGTGTATTCTTGAAGCTCCGCCCACAGGCAGAACCTTTGCGATATCATCTGTCTTTAATCCGTTTGACTCAAGCAGGTTTTCGATAATGTTCCTGATCCCCTTAGTGAGAGATGAAGTGATCGCATCGAAAGTCTCTCTGGTGATCGTCTCTTTAAAGTGCAGGGCGCCTTTTTTAGTAACCGTAATATAAGGTACAACAAGGTTTACCTCATTCAGAGAGGAAAGCTCCATCTTAGCTTTTTCTGCCTGAAACAAAAGCTGCTGGTATGCTATGGGGTCGCTTTTCAAGTCTATATCATGCTGACGGCGGAAGTTTTCTATAAAGTATTCAGCAACGGCAACATCAAAATCCACACCGCCTATTTCAGTTGAACCGCCGGTATAAAGGACTTTGCAGCAGTCCTCCTTCATCTCGATAAGGCTTATATCCAGCGTGCCTCCGCCAAGGTCGAAAACCATGCAGACATCGCCTGTGTTTTTGCCGATGTTGTTGTAAAAAAGGGCAGCGGATGTGGGTTCGTTTAAAAGGCGCAGAACATTAAAACCTGCATTTTCAGCGGCAGAGCGCACCGCTTCTCTCTGGTAGTGATCAAAATAAGCAGGCACAGTGACCACAGCATCTGCTTCGGTTTCACCGCAGTAGTCCACAAAGCTTTTCTTAAGCTTGCGGAAGATAAGAGATGCAAGTTCCTCCGCCCTGTACTCCCTGCCGTAAAGAGGAAACAGCATATCTGTTCCCATGTATCTTTTGATATTGGCAATGGTATGTTCAGACTCAAGAAGCTGCATACTCTTGGCGTTATCGCCTATCACAGCCTCATTTTCATTTTTGAAATATATAACAGACGGCAGATACCTCTTGCCGCTTTCGGAGCTTATTATATCTATTCCGCCGCCTTCTCTGCAGACGGCTATCATAGAGTTGCTTGTGCCGAAATCTATTCCTACGCAGCGCTTCATCTTTTCACTCCCGCCTCCTCCTCTATTTTACTGAGGATGTAATCGGTCAGAATACTGAAATCCATAGCGCCTCTGCTGGTCGGGGCATAAAGATTCATAGGCAGTCTTGCTTCCGGAGCTTCGGCGATTTTCACATCGCTTCTTATGCGGGGAGTTACCATATCCTCACCGAAGTTCTCGTAAAGCTCTTTCATCACCTTTTTTGCGTGGTTGCTCCTGATATCATGCTGATTGGGAATTATACCCATTATCCGCAGATCCGGGTTATGCGCCATGTTTATGCGGTAGATATTCTGTGCAAGCTGCGCCAGCCCTTCAATGGCAAGGAAGTTAAGCAAAACAGGTATAAGGACAAATCTGGACGCCACAAGGGCATTCAGGGTAAGCACGGCAACAGTTGGCGGTGTATCTATAAGTACATAGTCATATTTTTCTTTAATATCGAAAATACATCTGGTCAGCTTCGCCTCAACACTGACTCCATCAAGAAGTTTGCGCAGATCGTGATGAGAAAAGCCTGTTGAGGCAGGAATAATGTCATACAAACCGTGTGCCGGTTTAAAAACAGCATCCGCCGCAGTGTACTCCCCAAGCACTGCCCCGTAAATATTAGGGTATGTATCGTAGGTATTTACGCCGGACCAGTAGGAAAGGTGAGCCTGCGGATCAAGGTCGATCATAAGAATCTTTTTCCCTTTGCCTCCGGCGGCTGCTCCTATATTCAGAACGGCAGATGTTTTGCCGCTCCCTCCTTTTTTATTCGCAAAAGTAATTACTTCTCCCATAATGCCTGAATAATACCATGCAGAAGGCTGCAAGCGCAAGATAAGTATGTTCTAAGCCTCTGAAAAAGAAGACATAGTTTATTATGAGCGAATAAAGCAGCTTTATCACTAAAAGCAATGTTTTCTGTTTAATCCAATTAAAAAAGCACCGATGCCTTATTATTTCTTGACAATGATTTTGCCATGTTATAGAAGTTTTTCTCACGCCCTCGTAGCTCAGGAGGATAGAGCGATTGATTCCTAATCAATAGGCCACATGTTCGAATCATGTCGAGGGCGTTTATAAACGGGCGGATCAGCTCCGCCCGTTTTTTTTATTTAGGGGTCACATCCCGTATCACGGCTGTAAAGCCTGCGTTCTTTCCGTTAAGCTCTAGGAGCTGCATGCTGAACTCAATGATAAGCTTCGCACCGTCCTTCCTTAAGGCGGGAACTTTCAGCATTTTGCCATTGTACGCTGTCTGACCTGTTTCAAGAACTCTGTAAAAACCGTCCCAGTGCCTTTTTCTGTGCTTTTCGGGAATGATAACATCAAGGTTGCTGCCTGTGACTTCATCAGCACTGAAACCGAAAATCATTTCGCATCCTCTGTTCCAGTAGCGTATACTCCCGTCAGCATCCACATACAGTATGCCGTCGTCACATTTTTCCGCCATCTGAAAAATTATATCCTTCATAACAGTCAGCCCCTTTTTTCAGCTTTTTTGAGATAAAGTATAAGCAAAACGGAAAGCACAGCCATAACAGCATATATTACAAAACCATGCCTGTACCCCGCATCTCCGTTACGGCTTACATAGGAAGCCAGCACCGGAGGAAGAACAAAACCGCCGAATGCGCCCAGTCCTCCCACCCAGCCAGCCGCACCGCCTATAGCCTCCGGTATATATTTCGGAACAAGCTTGAAGACCGCAGCATTATTAACACCCATCCCCACGGCCATGAGCATTATACCGAAAACTGTAAGGGCAAAGCTGCCTGTGAAAAAAACAATGAGAGCCCCTGCACCGAGAACAGCAACAGAAGCGAGTGAAGCACCCGTTCCCCCTATTTTATCAGCAAAACTGCCCCCCGGAACACGGAAAAGAGAAGTAAGGACAGCATAAAAGGCTGTTAGCAATCCTGCGGAAGTCACAGAAAAACCATAAAGGGACTGCCAGAATGTGGGAAACCATGCAGTAAGCGCTATGAATCCGCCGAAGGTCACAAAATATAAAAGAACAAGAATCCACGTATAGGGATTGGAAGCAGACTTTGCAAGGGTGTAGAGAACCCCTCCTGATGGAAAAAGCTCCTGCTTCTGTGAAGCTTCCTCATAGAGATTTTCTGCAAAGTGCTTTGCCTCTGCTTTTGATGCCCCGTTTGCCACTGCCTGAAAATAAGGAGCGTTAAAAGCTGTAAACCAGTAAACGCATACACCTGTGAAAAGGATAAGGCTCCAGACAACATAAGCAGCCGGAAGCGACATCATGGAAAGCGCCAGAGGCAGAAGAAATGAAAAGATACCGGGAGCAAGATTACCCAGACCGCCGAAAGTCCCAAGAGCCCAACCCTGTTTCTTCTGGGGAAACCAGTAGGCTACCTGGCTTATCCCCACAGAGAAAGTTGCTATGCCGCAGCCGCTCAGAAAACCGAAGAAAAGAATCAGAGGGTAAAGATCTGCTGTCATATTATCCGGATACCTTGTGAGAAAGAGCCCCGAAAGACCTATCATCCCCGTAAGGGCTATAAGCAGAAGCAGCATGAAAGGCTTGCGTCCGCCGTCATTATCAACCCATGCAGAAAAAGGTATACGAAGAAGTGAGCCGGAAAGGGCAGGTATCGCGACCAGCAGCCCCACCTGCGCCGGGCTTATGCCCATTATCACCTGAAGTTTTTTCGCCGTTGGACCAAACAGGGCAACAGCAGCAAAACCGAAGAAAAAGCCCATTGTTGCCCCTGAGAGTCCTTTAAGGGGAGAACCTTTAACCGTGATGCTCATACATCCTCCTTAGTGTTCCATCTGAAAATAATATAAGGGCGGAAAGGGTACCTGAAAGGAACTGCAAAAACATGAATTAGTCTGGTAAAAGGCAAAACGGCGATCATCAGAAACATATTCAGAATATGGAGCCTCACAGCAACAGGCAGAAAAGCCACCGCATCCGCCTGCGGACTGAGTTTAAACAGGGAAAGGATGTACGGCGCCCCGTTTGAGGCATACCAGTTTATCCCCCATTTATGGAAAGCGGAAATATAAAGACCGCTCAGGATCTGGAACAGAAGGAGCGCAAGCACAAGCCAGTCGGCCTTGAGAGTGCGGGAGAGAGCATAACGGTCCGAAAGTTTCCGTATAATCAGAAACCCCAGACCGATCAGGCAAAGAAGACCCGCAGCGAAAGCCAAAGACTCCGCAGCCGCAAGCACCTTAAGGTTTGAAGTTGCAGACAGCACCGCCGAAGGCATTATTATCCCCACAAGGTGCCCGGCGAGAACAATCAGTATTCCATAATGCCACGGAACAGAGCCCCACAGCTTCTTGTTTTCCATAAAGCCGTCCGAACGGGCGCTTATCCCGTATCTGTTTTTTCTGTAAGCCGCTGCTGTTCCCAAAACCGCCGCTGTGAGGGCTGCATATGGCAATATATTAAAAACCGTATTCCAGCTCATTTGCTCCTCCTTGAATACATGTTTCAGTAAATTTTTTCAGAGAACCGTAAACCAGTCCGTACCCTTCACCTTCCAGCAGCGGGGAGGCAGCTATACGCTCGGATGCTTCGGAAACAACTTTTAAAAGGTCTGCGCATCCGTTAAGCCCCTTAACGCTTATAAAAGACAAAACAGAAGGAATGTAATCCGGCAGTTCACCTGTTTTATGAACAAATTTTTCTGAGCGGTATCTGCCGGAAAGCTCAGACATAAAAGATGCCCGCTGCCTTTCGTCACTGAAGATGTGAAATGCCGCATAAGGCGCCGTGTCCTTGCTGAAGTCAAAAAGCCTTGTGTAGTCCTCCCTGAGTCCATCGGTATCTGCTGAAAACATTTCAAGACAGTTTTCCAGCAGCCCTGCACGCTCAAGCTTAACTATGCACGTTCGTATCTCCTCTGCGCTCCGGGGGTAATCCGTCAGGACAGCGAAGGATTCAAAAATCTCATTTCCGCTTATTTTCATGGTTTAAAACCCCCTCCGATCCCTGCATATCATAAGTGCAGTTATTTTCTCTGCGGGTTTTCGGAATGACAAACCTGCCGTTGAAGTTTGCCAGAGCAGTAAGCCTGTATGCCTTTTCCAGAACATTACCGTCCCATCCTGAAAGGGACTTTCCGTTTTCCATAAGTCCGTTGTCCCCAAGCTCCCTGCCCCTCATAAAATTCCTTATTCCGAGAAGCTTTCTAAGAGTATCCTCCACTGCTTTCGTATTTCCTGCGGTGAACATCGAAGCAAGGTACTTCACAGGGATACGCAGGTTTTCCATTGTCATATCAGTTTCCGCCTTCCGCAAAACAGGAGAGAGAGAAGGAACATAAAATACCATGGGAAATGTTCTGAATTCGGGGTGAAGCGGAAGAGCGAGACCGAACTCCTTTACAAATGCATAAACGGGAGACTCCTCAGCCGCATGAAGCCAATCGGGAGCAATGCCTGCTTTCAGTGCCATTTTCCTGATATCCGGATCTGAAGGATCGAGAATACAGCTTTTCAACGCATCTACGAGAGTATCTTCCGGAGCATCAAGCACTTCAATTAGCCTGTCGTAATCATACAGAAGAACACCGGTGTAACGGATTCTTCCTACACAGGAATGAGCGCAGGCAGAAGGCTCGCCGTTTTCACTTTTAGGATAGCAGAATATACATTTTTCAGATTTTCCCCTGTCCCAGTTGTAATAGATTTTTTTATAAGGGCACGCACTCACACAGTAGCGCCATGCTCTGCATTTTTCCTGATCGTTGAGAACTATACCGTCCTCTCCTCTTTTATATATTGAGCCGGAGGGGCATGCCGCAGCACAAGCCGGATTAAGGCAGTGGTTGCAAAGCCGTGGAAGATAAGTCATGAAGACTTTTTCAAACTCACTGATCAGCGCCTTGTCCTCTTCGGTAAAATTAGGATCATTTGCCGCATAGGAAGATGAACCGCCGAGATCATCATCCCAGTTAGGTCCGGATTCTATATTGATGTTTTCTCCGGTTATGCGTGATTTTGCTCTGGCAACAGGCTGATTAACACCTTCGGGAGCATCAGTGAGATTTGCATAATCATACGTAAAAGGCTCATAATAATCCTTCATAACAGGCTGATCAGCATTGTGAAAAATACGTGACAGAATCCCCCATTTTGATCCGTTTTTCAGTACAGGAAAACCGTTTTTCAGCTCCCAACCGCCTCTGTATTTTTCCTGATCCTCCCAGTTTTTCGGATAACCCGTTCCGGGACGGGTCTCAACATTATTCCACCACATGTATTCAGCGCCTTTTCTGTTTGTCCACAGATTTTTGCAGGTCACTGAGCAGGTGTGACAACCTATACATTTATCAAGATGAAGAACCATCGAAAGCTGCGCCCTGATATCCATAATCAGTACCTCACTTCATTAAGTTTTCTTAATTTTACAAACGTTTCCCGGTTTACTCCTATGGGTCCCCAATAGTTAAAATAGTAGGTAAACTGCCCATATCCGCCCGCCATCAGTGTAGGTTTCAGCCTCACACGGGAGAGACTGTTATGGACTCCGCCTCTTTTTCCCGTTGAAGGACTCAGCGGAACATCTATGGTGCGTTCCGGAGCGTGATACATAAGGCACATACCTTCCGGAATGCGCACACTTACCACAGCTCTGCACACAACATTTCCGTTTTGATTACTCATTTCAACCCAGTCGTTGTCTTCTATGCATCCTTTAAGAGCATCTTCGGCACTCATCCATACACACTGACCTCCTCGGGAAAGGGTGAGCATTCTTTCATTGTCAAAGTATGTGCTGTGAATATTCCATTTGCCGTGAGGAGTAAGCATATTCAGAACAAGCCCCTCACCGTTCTCTGTTTCGTTGAGAGCCGCAATGTCCAGCTCCGGCTTGTAAACGGGAAGGTTCTCTCCCGCCTGAATATACATTTCATGATCCAGATAAAACTGCTGTCTTCCTGTCAGAGTGCGCCAAGGAACCAGATCTTCCACATTCAGGGTGTAAGGAGCGTAAGTTCTTCCTTTGTCAACCTTTCCGCTCCAGCAGGGAGAGTTTATTATTCTGCGTGGCTGGCGTATGATTTCATCGAATGTAACAGAATAATTTTCATAGCCTTCAACCAGATGGACAAGAGGTCTGCCGGTTTTTTCTTCAAGATCACGGAACGCTTTGACCGATACCTGACCGTTGCCTTCGGGTGCAAGACGCAGTATGGCGGATGCTGCTTTTGTATCGGTGAATATATCTGCCATCTCCTCACCTTCCAGAAGTCTCGCACCGTTTATTTTTTTCAGATCATCGTACTCACTTCCGCTTTCCCAGCTTACTCCGTGGGCTCCCAGACCGTTGTCTCTGATGTTTTTGCCAAGGGTTATGTATTTTTCATGTATTTTTCGGTAATCTCTTTCAACAAAGGCAAGCTTCGGCATATTTTTCCCCGGAACAGGGTTCTCATGCCCGTATTTCCAGTCTGAAATGCACTCCTGAGCTATTTCATCAGGTGAATCATGCCCCAGAGGTGTTGCAACAAGGTCATAAACCGGTTTGTCAAAATGAGGGGCGGCAGTTTCGGAAAACCTCTGTGCTATGCGGCGGAATATTTCCCAGTCTCCGGCTGATTCCCAAAGGGGCGGCACAGCCTGAGTCAAAGGATGTACGAAGGTGTGCATATCACTGGTATTCAGGTCGTTTTTTTCATACCATGTTGCAGCGGGAAGTATTATGTCCGAATAAACCGCAGAGGTGTCCATACGGAAATTGAGATCAACAATAAGATCAACTTTGCCTTCTGCTCCCTTAACACCTTTTATATTTTCAAACATATATCCGGTTTCCTCCGCATGAACGGAATGATCTGTCCCCAGAACATGCTTTAGAAAATATTCGTGTCCTTTTGCGCTGGAGGAGATTGCATTTCCACGCCAGATGTACCATACACGGGGGAAATTCACCGGATTATCAGGTTCTTCAACAGCAAATTTGACTTCACCCTTCTTTAATTTTGAAGCGGTTATTTTCGCAGCTTTTCCTTTGTCTCCTCCTGCTTCGGACAAAACCTCCGCAGCTATATCAAGGGAACTTCCGCAAAACTGCGGATAAAAGGGCAACCAGCCCAGCCGGACAGCTTTTGCGTTGAAGTCGGCGGAATGCTGTTCTTTAAACTTCTCTTTGTCCGGCACGGCAAAATAGTCAAAAACTGATCCTTCATACCTGAACTGATCCGAATGTATGTACCAGAACGAAGGCGCATTCTGAAGCCTGGGAGGCTTGCACCAGTCCCCTGCCATTGCAAGAGCAGACCAGGATGAGAGCATGGCAACTTTCTCCTGACCGACATAATGTGCCAGCCCTCCGCCGTTTACCCCGACTGACCCTGTCAGCATGAGCGCCATTATAGCAGCTCTGTAGGAAAGATCTGAGTTGTACCACTGGTTTACACCTGCACCGATGATAATCATGGTTCGCCCGTGGGTCTTCTCCGCATTCTCTGCAAACTCCCGTGCAACTTTTATAACTGTTTCAGGATCAATGCCCGTATATTTCTTCTGCCATTCGGGAGTGTACGGAGCATCCTTGTAATAATCCTCCCCGACTCCTAGATTCGCCCTGAGAATATCAAAAACAGTCGCCACATAAATATCACCGCCGTCAGTCTTGATTTTTTTAGCACCTGTTTTTCTTCCTGCGGGCGTATATTCGCCGTCATACCCGTAACTGTCTGTACAAAGAGTGATCTCCTCTTCATTAAACGAAAGAACCGGAGTTCTCTCCTTGCCATCTATACCATCTGAGGTTTCAAGGTTCCATTTCCCTTTTTCCTTTGCCCATCTGTAACCTATAGTTCCCTTCGGAGAGTACAGTGTCCCTGTTTCCTCATCCATAAGAAGCATTTTCCAGGCTGCGTTCTCCTCTTCTGCAAAAGCGCCTATGTCAGAACAACGAAGATATTTCCCCGCCTTAAAGCCGTCTTTTGTTTCCTCAAGTTTCACAAGAAAAGGGAGGTCTGTGTATTTTTTTACATATTCTGTAAAATACGGGGTATTTTTGCTGCGGTAAAATTCGTTGATTATGACATTATTCACCGCAAGCCAGAAAGCGGCATCCTGACCTTTTTTAAGAGGAACCCACAAATCAGCATGTTTCACCGCCTGACTGTAATCAGGAGAAAGAACGACAACCTTTGTGCCTTTATATCTTGATTCCGCAAGAAAATGAGCATCCGGAGTTCTTGTCATGCTGACATTTGAGCCCATAAGCACTGTGTACATGGAATTGTACCAGTCGGCGCTTTCACACACATCTGTCTGCTCACCCCATACCTGAGGAGAGGCAGCGGGAAGATCACAGTACCAGTCATAAAAACTGAGGCACGAGCCTCCTATGAGCTGCAGAAACCTTGCCCCGGACGCATAGCTGACCTGAGACATAGCCGGAATGGGAGAAAAACCTGTTATTCTGTCTGGTCCGTATTTTTTAATCGTATAAACTGTTGAAGCGGTAATTATATCTAAAGCCGTATCCCAGTCTGTTCTCCGGAGTCCGCCCTTTCCTCTTGCCTGCTGGAAAGACTTTCTTTTGGCATCGTCAGCCATTATTGACTGCCATGCCTCAACGGGGTCTGAAAAGCTTTTGCGTGCCTCACTTCAGAGATCAAGCAGCCGGCCTCTCACATATGGATATTTTACCCGCAGCGGGCTGTAAAGATACCATGAGAAAGATGCTCCTCTGGCGCATCCTCTGGGTTCATAATTAGGAATATCGTGACCGATCTGCGGGTAGTCCACTGCCTGCAGCTCGTTAGTGACAATGCCGTTTTTCACATAAATATTCCAACTGCAGCTTCCCGTGCAGTTTACTCCGTGGGTACTTCTTACAACCTTATCGTAGCAGTTACGCAGTCTGTAAAAATCTTCTGCTGCCCTTTCTTCAGGTTTATGTATATCTTTCATGTGTTCGGATTTCTTTACTGTCATTTTCTGCCTCCTCTCTGTCTGAAAACAAACCGCATAAACAGCGTTAAGACAGCAGCAATCACTGCACCAACCGCAACATGGCTGAACAGAGACATCCTGCTCCCTTCTGCAAAATCCGCTGCAAGCCCCTCTATATCACTTTCAGTGAGCGGGTTTGCCGCATATGCAGCAGCCATTGCCTCAATCGGGATGTCCGTGAGAAAATCAACCGCACCTTCAACTCCGAAATCATCAATAAATCCGCTTATATCTGATGCCAGGTAGCCTCTCTCAAGCCCCATTGCAGAAACGGAGTGACAGGAAATACATGCGGGGGCTCTCCCTGATGATTCAGTAAGAATTCCTGCTTCAGAATCCGAAGGAAGAAATACTGTAAAAACCGCAGCAAGGACGGCGAACAAAAGTAAAATCACTTTCCTCATAACAATCACACCTTTTAGAATTATGTTCTAAACAAATAATATATGATATTAGTAGGAATAAATTGATCAAAATCAATTTCTGGGACATAGCGCCGATAAGACACTGTTAAAAATGATATTTAATATATGTAAAGCTTGTAAAGAAAATAAAACATTATTATTGATAAAAATTAGCTAGGATAAAAAAGGATTCTTTCATAAAAAGATACCGCCCGCCGGTAAATGCGGACGGCTTTTAAGATATCGAATGAGGTAAATAATTCTTAACTGTTTTTGCCGTTTTCATCCATATATTCAAGGAGTTTAGCGGCACGTTTGCCGTATTCGCTGTTTCTGCCTGCCATTTTAAGGAAACGGCGGGCATTTACACTATCTCCGGCTTTATAATATGACAAGCCAGCCATATAAGAGCCGTAAGCTCTGTTGCCTTCTTTTTCTGTTGCTCTCACAAATGTTTCTGCTGCTCTTCCATAGTCCTTTTTATAAAAGTATGCCACAGCCTTTGAACTTAAGGCCCTGTCTGAGCATCCGGCGGCTACAGCCTTGTCCAGAATATTAATGGAGTTTTCAAACTGTCCGGCTTTTCTCGCTACATTGCCGGCGAAAACCATGTCACGGCACTCCAGACGGGTTTCTTTCATAGCTGCGCTGAATAGTTCTGCGGACTCATCATAAACCTTGGCTCTTGCGAGAAGACGTGCAGCCGTTACTTTTTCTTCCGCTGTCACACCGCCTGCCCTTACATATGTCTTCATAGCAGATACGCCCTCTTTCATTCTCTTATCATCAAGGGCAAAAGCGGCATAAAACTTCCACCACTCAGGGTTCTGCGATGTTTCTATCCTTTCTTTGAGCATTGAGTAGAAGGAATCCTTCCTTCCTGCTCTGTGGGTTGCCATCAGAACAGCTCTGGCATCGGAATCATCCATGCTTTTAAACTCCGCAGGAGTAAACAGAGATGCCGCTTTGCTCCACTGTTCCTGTGCGAAGTATACAGAAACGAGTATTTTCTTTTCCTGCATATTCAGACCGCCGAGGGAGGCAAGTTTGCCGAGAAGCTGTTCGGCTTTTTTATATTCTTTATTTTCGTATGCAAGAAGCGAGGCGTTTTCCCACATCTGCCTGTTGTTTTCATAGAAGTTTGCGCTGTCTTCAAATTCTTTCATTGCGCATTTTTTATCCTGCTTTTTCAGGCAGATATTACCCATAATCATGCTGAGAAGACCATGTGGAGTATCGGGAAATTTGGTTCTGTATTCTTTTACAGCTTCCTCAGCCTTGCTTAACTCGCCTTTGTCATAGTAATCATGGGCTTTGTTATAAGCAGAACGAACCGCCGGCGATATATCTTTTTCCGCTTCGGCAGCAAAAGCACCTGCGGATGCCAGCACTACGAGGATTATTAACAGCTTTTTCATCAGAATCTCTCCAGCGTAAAGTTTACGACCACTACCATACGTACATTAACAGCCTCGCCCCCTTTAATAGCGGGGGTGAACTTCCATTTTCTCACAGCGGCAAGGGCAGAGTTTTCAAAAACATTGGGAGGGTCTGATTTAACTGCCTGCGGATTTACCACATTGCCCTGTCTGTCCAGCGTAAAACTGACGGTTACACTCCCTTCTATCCTGTTATTCACAGCATAACGGGGGTAATCCGGTCTGACGTTTACAGTCTGTCTCGGTTTGTTATCCAGATCGCTCAGATTATAAACAGCATCGGAAGGCACCGAAACCGGAGCGCTTATACTGGGAAGATCAGCAGGTTTAACCTTGACTTCCGAAACCTGAATAGCAATACCCGTATCACCTGCATCAACATCTGCCTCCAATGGAATATCTTGCATAACAGGCTGCGGTGTGGGCATACGTTCTGTTTCCGGTTCTTTGGGGAGTTCGTGTTTCTCCTGCTGAATATTTTCCGCTGCTTTTTCACTCATCATCACACGAAAAGAATCACTCTTATCTGATGTGTCAAAATTATGTTCACGGTTAACGGTGATGAACACAGCAAAGATCAGGAGTGTCATCACAAACGCCAGAAACCACTTCAGAACGTTTATGCCGATTGCAGAAGCCCTGCTCACTGTCCGCCCTTCGCCGCCAGACTCACATGGTTCACACCGGCAAGACGGCACTGATCCATTATTTCAACCACAGTCTCAACCCTTGCGTTTTTATCAGCTATAACCACAGCCGCTGCTTTGGGGTTGTCGGAAAGCATAACAGAGACTCTCCCTCTTACGCTTCTTATATCCACTTCCTCATTATCCATAAAGATGCGCCCCTCGCTTGTCACGGCTATCAGCACAGAGGAATCCTCCCTCTTCTGAGCCGTAGCGGCTACGGGTTTTTCAACCTCAACCCCTGTTTCTTTCACAAAGCTTGTGGTTACAATGAAAAAGATCAGAAGCAGGAAAATAAGGTCGATCATCGGTGTCATATCTATAGCAGTGGAACTGCCTGAGGAACGTCTCGCTATACGCTGCATGACTGCCCTCCGATATATGTTATTTTTTCAGCATTTATTTTGTTGATAAGCCTTATCTTCATTCTCTGAAGAAAAGGAAGAGCAATAAGCCCGGGTATCGCCGCCACAAGCCCCCACATTGTTGTGGAGAGCGCACTTGAGATGCCGTGGGCAATCATTGCGGGTTCGCCTGTTCCGCTTTCCGCCATTACGATAAACGCCATCAGCATGCCCCACACAGTCCCCGTAAGCCCCAGCATAGGTGCTGCGGCTGTGCCTATCCTTATGCCGGAGAGCCTGTGTTCAAGGAGCCTTATGTATTTGCCCAGATAAGGGGAAAGCTGTTTCTCATTTTCATAAACTATATGAAGAGCGTTAAGCTCCGCACGCACCTTTTCCGTAATGCGTGACACATCGCTCCCCTTTGAGGGGAGCAGAAGCCAACCGTAAAGAAACAGTCTGTCTATAATGCAGAACCAAATATAAATGTTCAGAAAAAATATCATTGTCTGAACAGTGTTATCGGTTGCGACTTTGAAAATTTCGCCTATCATTTTTCAGTTCCCGCAGAATTAAAAACCTTCATTCCTGCTTCCTGAAGCCTGTCCAGAAGAGTTTCGGCACGTCTTGCGAAAAAGGTATGCGCCAGCATAACGGGTATCGCCACTATTAGTCCGAACATTGTGGTTATGAGTGCTTCAGAGATACCGCCTGCCATAAGCCTAGGGTCACCGGAGCCGTAAAGGGTTATTACGTGAAAAGTTCCTATCATCCCAGTAACTGTACCGAGAAGACCAAGCATCGGTGCGACTGCTGCGCAGGTTGAGAGCAGCGAAAGGTTTCTTTCTATTACAGGAACTTCTTTGAGAAGAGCCTCATTGAGTATATTCTCCCTCGCCTGCAATGTGCAGGAGCGGTAAGGGATTATCGCCATGCACACTCTGCCCAGAGGGGTCGATTTTATCCCTTCTGCAGAGTTAAGTGCATCATCTGCTTTTCCTTTTTCAAGCTTTTCAGCTATCTCATCCACAATGTTAAGACCGCCCAACCCTTTGAAATACAGGCTGAATGTCCTCTCAAACATGAGCAGAACGGCAAATACCGCAACAAGGATAATAGGCACGATCAGCAGACCGCCCTTTTTGAGCTGCGAGGCAAGCGTGATTTTATTTTCCCACTGTTTAAAGACAGCTCCGCCGGAAAAATCAAGAGCCATATCATCGGTATCGCCCTTAAAATAATCTTCTATGAGTCCTCTCTCTTTTGAAGGAACTCCTGCAACTTTCTGCAATCCGCCTTCCATGCTTCTGGCAAGATAACCGTATTCCCCGCCATCCCTGTAAAGGTCGGCGAAGGTACCTACAGAAAGCACCTGAACATCTTTCAGCGTTCCGTCCGTATCGGTAACTGACATATCACGAAGACTTACAGAGGATGAGTAATTTATGAAATCCAGATAACTGTCGGCGAGAAAATTAAGCTTGGTCAGAGGCTCTTCCCCTTTCATAAAAAAGTCGTGCCCGCCGGGAACTGCATAAGCGGGATATTCCTGCGCCATTACAAAAAAGTCCTGCATAGAGGCTTCAACAGAAGCTTCAATCTGGGTGAAGTTGCTGTTTTCACGTCCCAAAGCTTCACGGTTGCCGTTGATTGCTTTTATATAGCCTTCGCTCTCTTTACGCAGAGAGTCTGCTTCGGCATCAAGTGCTGCAAGCTGCCTTTCAAGGGAAGCTACTTCACTCTTCATTTTTGTTTTGTCGTTTCTGAGCGCCTGTAGCTCTTTTTCTATATTTCTGGAAACAGTCTCTGATTCCTGAATAAGGTCTTTATATATAACTCTCAAGTCTTTAGCGAATACAACGGCAGGAATTATCATGACCGCCGCAAGGAAAAGTGCTGTTTTTTTCATTGTGCTTCTATCCTCCCCACGGGCAGAGTAACAAGAGCCGGCATTCTTTTTCTGTTAACCAGCTCACCTGCGATTATAACCTCTTCTGAATACTTGGAATCAAGCTTTTCAAACTGCTTTGAGGATGGATTATAAAACGCCGCTGTGGTTCCGTCCGGAGTTGTAAAGAAAGAGGCAAGCGCACCCGCCCGGAGAAGATATCCGTTGAGCTGCTCACCGCCTACAGTTATGCTGGTATTGCGGATTTCGGCATATCTTGACATATCCGCCTCGACCTTGTAAGCCTCCATAACCCTGCGGACTTTTTCCGAAGGGAGAACATCAGGTGCGGCAACAAATGCAGTGAGATTTTCTATGCGTTCAAGTCTTTCCTGCACGGCAGCATCATCGCCGGAAGTCACTTTTCTGCCCAGTTTCTCAAGGAGATATGAAAGAGCCGTTTCCAGACCGGTTTTAAGCTTCTGCCCTTCGGCTATGCGTGTTCTGCTTCTTTCAGCTTCTGCTTTAAGCTCTGCGGCAGAGGTTTTCAGGCTATTAAGATACGCTTCTTTTTCCGCAATCGCCCTTTTAAGGTGTATGTACTGCTGTTCGAGATTAATCTTCTCTTCCTGCCATTTCTCATTTTCAGAGTAGAATCCGCTTTTTTTATCATGGATATCCTTCTGCAAATCCAGAATTTTGTCCGCATCCGCAGCAAAGGCGGCTGAGCCCGCAATCATCACGCACAGCGTGACAATAATTTTGTTCATATTTTATTCCTCCTGAATCCGTCCAGAAGCAGCAAAGCGCAGACAGCGTAAACCCCGCCGGCAAGCACAAATGCTGTATCATACGGCAGCGTGCGTTCTTTTTTCCCGCCTAAAATTTTCACTGCGGCATAAATAACCGCTGCAACAGCAGAGAAAATAAAAGCCGCATGCAGCTTTTCACTGAGCCTTATATGAAGACTCCGATACCTGTCCGGACTCCCTGTATTTACCTCAAATGGGAAAACTGTTTCATAAACCGTTTCCGCCAGTCCATATTCTTTAACAGCAGCCTCTGGATTGTTCTTTGGAAAAACTGCCGAATAAAGGTGGGGAACTATGCCGCTAAGGAGAACCGAAACAGCAGCAATAATGATGTATCTCCGCATGAGTTTCATAAAAACCTGCTCCGGAACTTTTTTAATTCTTTTGCAAAAACACAGGTGTTATAACCTGTGAAAATTTGCAGAAAGCACAAACCGGCAGCCCCAAAGGATTTCGTAACAATCTTAGAACTGACTAACTAAATAATAACCTTCTAGTATAATAAGAACGAACTGTTGTCAAGCTGTTTTTAGATTTTATTAATACTAAAACACTTATCTGTTCAGGGGTTTAAATAATATGGAAATAATTTACAGCTAAACGTAATAAAGATAAAAAAGCGGCGGACACAGGGAGAATGTCCGCCTCAGGGGTTTGAATAACACTATCACTTCATAAAGGCACGGCGGCAGAAAGCCATACCCGAATAATCACACTGCCATTTTACCGCACTTCTTCACGGCATTTTTCCGGGATAAATAACGCTTGCACTGAAGAATCCTGTCATAGCCGAGCATGACTCCCAGAATGAAGTCCTGCTCATCAGTCAGTTTATCCAGAGAAACGCCGAACTGCCTCACAACATTCACGCAGTTTTCATCACCGAAAAAAATATTAAACCTTGTACTGTCAATATCCTGTATAAAATAGGCGATCTCATTTCTTTCCAGTTTCTTTTCAAACATAGGCTTGAGTTCCGCCTTAGCGGTATGAAGGATCAGACTCCTCAGACCCTTCTTGTATTCATACAGGTGATGGCTGAAGACCTGCATATCAGCCTGCGAATGATTCGCAGATTGAAGCAACCCATGCTTTAATACGGTCATCAGTCATATCCGCCTGATTATCCTCGTCTATAGGAAGTCCGACAAATTCGCCGTCTCTCTCAGCAAGAGAAGCATCATATGTGTAACCGTCAGTGGCAACAGAACCCACAACACTGGCACCGGCGGAGGATACTGCATCATAAAGAATACCTATTCCGTCAACGAATGTATCAGGGTAGCCATCCTGATCCCCTGATCCGAAAATAGCCACTGTTTTGCCTTTAAGGTCGGAAGATGCAAGAGGTTTCTGAAGAGCTTCCCAATCGTCCTGCAAGTCTCCCATGCCCCATGTGGATGTACCGAGAATAATCCCGCCGTATGATGTTATTGTTGAAATATCTGTATCGCCTGCGCTGTGAACATCGGCGTCTATGCTGCATTTTTTAAGTTCTTTAGCAACTGCTTCCGCTGCGCTCTTGGTTACCCCGGTGCTGCTGCCGTAAAAAATACCTACTTTGCTCATTGGCTCCTCCATGACTTATAGATAACTATAAATTTTAGTTTGATTTATATTTGTTCAAATTATCTAACTTTTGAACAGCAGAAAGTCAAGAGAATTTTTTTATAAATAAATTTAAGTACTATTCTTTGAGCATGTCGTCAGCTTCGGGCATATGGGCTGAAACAAATACCGCTATGAGCGACAAAACGCCGATCACGGCTATTATCCCCGCTGCGCCTGTTTTCTCCGCAATAAGCCCTAGAACCCCTGCCGCCAAAGAAAGAACGCCGACTAAGCTGTTGCTGAATGCTGTGAATGTAGACTTATTATCCGCCGGAGTTGCGTCTACCAGGTATGTTTTGCGCCCAAGCCTCACGCCTGCTTCCGCCAGCCCCATAAGCACAAACGCCGCAAGAAGCCCTGCATAAACAGCAAGCTGATCCGTAAGGAAATAACAGACCACAGCAACTACTGATGCAGCAACAGAAATCAAAGCACTCTGAATCAGTACCTTTCTGCTTGTTTCATCCGCCGCCCTGCCCCAGAACGGACTGCTTATAACCTGTGACACTCCTATCGCCATCATAAAAAGCCCCAAACCTGCCTTTGATGTACCCAGAAGTTCCGATGCGTAAAAAGCGTAGAAGGGAACTGCTATTTCTATAACATTAAGAGAAAGTCTGGCATAAAGATAACGTCTGAAACCTTTATATCTTTTAAACAGATAAATTCCGGCAGCCGCTTCCTTAATGGCATTTCTGCCGCCTTTTACCGCACCCGGCTCCTCTTTTATACTCTGAAAAAACAAAGATGAGATAATCCATAACACCGCTCCCGCAACAAGAAGCAAATACAGAGTTGTAAGGGAGCCGCCCTTTACACGGCTTATTATAAGCCCTGCGGCAATAGTCAGCACTCCGCCGGCGAATGCCCTTGCTGAAAGAAGCTTCCCTCTCTGTCCTTTATCGATGGTTTTTCCCAGAACATCCTGAAAAGCCACAGATGCAGTACCGCTTGCCGTGCTGTAAATAATAAGCAGAAGAAGCACTGCGACCCCTGCCTCAAAAGGGCTAAGGTAAGCTGCTGAGGGAATCATCAGAATGAGGCATAGAGCCTGAATAAAGCCGGAAATTGTCCATACGGTTTTACGGACGGCGAGAGTTCTTATATATCCTGCTGTTACCATCTGCGGAAGAAGTGAAAAAGTCTGTTTTAAGGGCATTGCAAACCCCAGAATCCACACCGGAGCCCCTATTGCCTGAAGCAGCCAAGGGATAACAAGATTAGGTCCTGCGGTCTGCTCCGCAAGTTTTGATGCCGCACCGTTGTATAGGTTTGCTTTATAATTGCGTGCTGAATGTCTGCACGCCTCTTCCGGTATACTTTTGCAGGCTCTGTCCAGTGAATCGTCATCAGCCAGAACAGATTTAAAAACGGCGGTTTTTCTCATGGATCACTTCCTCCATGCAGAAAATTAGCATAATTCGTGTTTTCTTTAAAGTTAATAGATATTTCTAAGAAAGTCAGCGAATGCTTACTGCTCCGTACGGGCACGATATAGTGCAGAGATTGCACCCTGTACAGCCAACGGATTTCACATTTATAGCCTGAGTAACATCACGCCCTTTGATTTTTTCTACGACAGGTTCAAATATCTGGAACGGACACATGCGGGCGCAGATGCCGCATTTCACACATTTTTCAGAATCAATTTCAGCACGTTTCAGCAGTCCTTCCCTCTGCATATTGCGTATGAGAATATCTCCGCCCAGTGTTTCTATAGAATTCAGGTATTCTCTGTGAGGAGCGGCGGTTTCTTTTACTTCAAGAACTGTTTTCTGTCTGTTAGCGTCATTTTCACCAAGATACTGTAAGGTTTTCCCCATGGATTTTTCAGCACCTTTCCGGATAAAGCCGAAGAATTCCCTCCGACTAAGCTTAACATCCTGTTTTCCGCCAAGGCGCTCTGCAAGCCTGCTCTTTTTTTTGGAGATGGGAGCCTCTTCCGGTCTGCGAATGAGAAAAGAGGGTTCTTTTCCGCAAAGCTCCAGTATTTTAGAGGCAGCTTTTATCTCTTCCGAAAGCATGTCAAGACATCCGCCCGCAGGACAGGTATCACAGTCTCCGTGAATGAACTCCTGCCTTTCTGCTCCCTTTGAGGCAGCTTTTATTATCTGTCTGCGGTTGATGTAGGCAAGTGCGGAAACTTTTGCTGTGTTTTCAGAGGATTTGGAACGGGCGCAGGAGTATTTTACACTGCCTGCAGCATTGATCTGCTCAGGAATGGAAGCGTTAAGACGTGCCTCATCAGCCCTGCGGAGAGTAAACACGCCGTTCATGCAGGCGCTTACGCATTTTCCGCAGTCAGTGCATAATGACCAGTCCACAAGCACTTTGCCGCCTGCACGGGTGATGCGCACCGCTTCAGCAGGGCATACATCAGTACATGCGGTGCAGGCTGCGTTTTTATGACGCACCCGCACACACAAAGCACTGTTTATTACAAAGTATTCGGAAAGTTTTTCAAATACACCTTCCACAACACCCATATATTATTCTCCGAGGAGGTCTTCCAGAAACAGCATGTCTTCCGTGAGGAATCCTTTAAGAAGATAAGCATATGCAACATAAAACTGAGAGTGGAGCTTTTCTGATTTTGCAATTACTCTGTCGCAAAAATCAGGAATCCATTTAAAGATATGGCTGTCATAGAAGCTTTTCTGAACATTGAGTTTAGCTTCCGCAGCGTCAAAATCTTCCTTCTGGAAGAGTTCAGCAATTTTCTTGCTCATTAATCCCATAAACTGCAGTTCCAGAGAAACATGATCCTCAAGCTGCCTGTTTCCTTCAGCTTTTTTGAAGCAGTTTTCAGCGTAAACGGCCTTAACTTCGCTCCATGGATCCTGCTTGATGAGTCTTTCAGGAGAACGGTAAACGGACTCAAAAGTGGATACAGACCCCTGACCAAGAACGAAAAGGAAAGTGTAATCCTTTGCTCTCTCCAGTCTGTTTTCGGCAAACCAGCCTGCAAGAGCGGACTTATCCGCCGGCAGAAGAGTATTCAGAATCTGTGCGCCTTTTTTCAGGTCTCCGTTTTCAGAAAATTCCGCAACAGACAAAAGATATTCACAGGTATCGGCAAAAAGCTTATCGGAAGCTTCATCCGGCACATCGATAAAGACTCTTGAAAAAATATTAAATGTTACGTCTCTTCCTTTGTGTGTTTCACATATCTCATTAACGTTCATAACGTCACCTCATATATCCTTATCAAAATCAAATAATTCCGGATTTACTAAATCTATCTTAACTTCCCGCATGTGGGATTTTGTTCCGTCGCTCTCAACAACATTATATGTGAGGGCAACTTCGTCCACCCCTTTCAGTTCAGAAATATATTTCGGGTTGAACTCCAGAGCCCCTGTTCCTGCTATACGCTGGAAAGGAACTCCTGCTTTTCTTAAATATTTCTGAACCTTGCCTGCGTTTCCGCCGTAAACACGGGCGATTTTTATAAAATAATCCTTATCAGACATTATTTCAAATGGCATCAGCTTCACACCGGCATTCTGGGAATAGATCTGCGATGTGAGCTTGTTTTCCAGTGAACAGTAGTGAACACCGAGTTTCAGGTTCTTTTCAACAGCAAACTCTAACAGTTTAAGGCATTCATCTTCGCTTCCGGCAACGGGAAGACCGCCGGAATAGTTATAGGAATAAAGAACATGGTAGGGGCGCTCTTTTATCCTGAAGCCTAATTTTTTATACTCTTCAGGGTCAAGCCAAGGAAAAAGAAACTCAAGGATATTGATTCCCTCACATCCTATCTCCTCCATTTTTATGAGCAGATCTTTCATATGCTCAAGTGTGCCCGGAATCACAGGCATCTCAACCATAACCGCAGGAATGAATTTCTTTGCGATCTTCAGCTTCTCCAGAGTTTCAGCAGGATAGCCGTCCTTATCCATTTTTACACTTATGCGGATCTCATTCAATCCTGCCCCGGCAAGCTGTTCAGCCAGCTCATCAGTGAGCAGATCTCCGTTGGTGTAAAGGCGTTTATGAGCCTCCGGATATTTTTCGGAAACATGCCTGAAAAAAGCGAGGGCCTTCTCAGGCAGAAGAAGAGGTTCGCCGCCGGTAAGAGCAACAGAAGAAACCTTCTTCCCTTCCATTGTTTTATCCAGTTCTTCTTCGGCATTATTTATATTTTTGGTATAGTATTCATACTCTTCCTGATTCATATTTGCACAGAAGTAACAGTCTCTGTTGCACGTAAGCGTATGGAAAACAGTTTTAGAGTTTGCTCCGGTTCGGCAATCAATGCAGGCGGGGGAGAGATAGCCGTATGAAAGGCTTTTTGCGTTATAGTCCTTAATCCGACCCGTTTTAGAGAGTCGCTCCACGGCCATTCTATCTGGGGAGGCTCCCTCGACTGCACTGAGTCCCGAATCTTCGGCAAACTTCATGAAATCGGCATACTGCCTTACATATCTTTCTGCGTCTTCTCTGAAGGTTTTATTTTTAATCAAATCCAGAGTTTTATCATTTATGTCTGTAATCATTCAAATGTCCTTTAATTAATTTTTTAATTCAGAGACAAAATAAAGCTTAGTGCCTAATTTATCAAGACCTTAAAAAAAGAAATACCGCCCCTGTAAGGGGGCGGTATCCTTGGTTGTTACGGCTCCTAATTCTTCGGTTTAAAGAAGATGGAGGGTACTGTATCTCCTGAAGTAAGAGTATTACCGTTTGAGTCTTTTGATGAATCAGGCATACCTACCGCTGTTCTTACTGCGGTGGGGTATTTTGCACTGATCTCTTCCACTGTGCCGAAGTCAAGCGCTCTCTGGGGGCAGGATGCCACACAAGCAGGCGCAAGACCGTCATCAAGCCTGTCCCAGCAGAAAGTACATTTCTGCACAGGGTGAGCTACCGCCCAGCTTGCTTTCTTAACAGGTTCGGACTCATCGTCTCCGAACTGAGGAGCGCCGTAAGGGCACGCAACAGCGCAGGAACGAATGTTCTGGCATTTGTCACGGTCTACTATGACTATGCCGTCCTCTTTTCTTTTATAAATTGCACCAACGGGGCAAGCTGCTGTACAAGCAGGGTTTGCACAATGGTTGCAGGAAAGCACAAGGTTAAAAACCTTTACATTCGGGAAAGCTCCGCTTTCATTTACGCTGAGTTTTCTCCAGCTTGCTTTGCCGGGTTTAACATCGTTCCAGTCTTTGCATGCTACAACGCAAGCGTGGCAGCCCATGCATCTATTCTGGTCAAAGTAAAATGCCATCTGTTTAGCCATGGTTTAATCCTCCCTACGCCTTCACTATTTTGACTCTGGAATCTGTAGCAGAAGTCATACCTTTGCAAATTCTTGAAGGTCTGGCTGTTACAACTGTGTTAGCGTTACCGCCAACATCGATTCCCTGAGAGTTCTGTTTGCTCCATGCTCCCTGTCCTATACATATAGTATGGGGAGGAACAGTCTGGGAGAAACGAACTGAAGCGTATATTTTACCTCTGTCGTTGCTGATGAGAACTCTGTCACCTGATTCAAGACCGAGTGAAGCAGCATGTGCGGGGTTCATAACAACTGTTTCATATACGTTGTCGTCCCATACGCCGTCTGTCCAGTCACGGTTAGGATCAAGGAAAGCAGCATTACCATCAATATCCTGTTTGTACTGTTCGTTCAGATAAGCAACGTTGTTCAGAGTTGAGTGTGATCTGTACATAAGGTGCCATGTGTGCAGGGTAAAGGGGTATGTAGTCCTTATTCCCAGCGGGTCATCATGTGCAAGCTCATCATTGGGGTTAGTTGCATCTATTGCGTGTCTTCCCTCAATTGTGGGTATGTACATACCGATGGGGTAAACAAATCTTCTTGCAGTTGAATCACCATGCTGTGCAGAGTAGATTGTTCCGCCGTTGTAAAGAGTTGTCTGACCGCCTGCATCGGAAGTAACAGTATCAACGTTGTCGTGGTAGCGTGCTTCGTAGTCTTCCATAAGGTTCATGCAGTACGCTTCGATTTTACCTGTGGGGGTAAGAAGTGCGTTGGCAAGCACAGGGTTTTCAATGAATGCTTTATGTTTGATAAAGTAATCATCTTCTGTGTAAGTAGTATGGAGAGAAGCCACGCCTTTTTCGCACCATTCGTCATAGCTCATGCCGTAAGTTGCTGTAAGGTTGCCAGATTCCCATCCGTCTCTGAGACGGGCTTCCATGCCTTCCTGACCTGAAGCATATCCGTCAAGATATTCTGCGCCTTTACCGAAGGCTGTTGCAATACCTTCAAAGATTTCGTATTCACTGATAACTTCGCCGGGAGCATCAACAAGCTTATTGATCTTGATAGCAACTTCGCCTGTACCCCACGCATTAACCGCACCGGGTTTCTCGCCTATCATACTAGCGGGAAGAACGTAGTCAGCTATTGCAGCTGAGGGAGTAAGGAAATGGTCGCAGTTTACGAGAAGCTCTGCTTTGCTTCTGTCTTTCCAGATAGCCATGTTGTAGTTAACATCGCCGGACTGGTTAACCATAATGTTACCGCCCGTAGCAAATACCGCTTTGTAGGGAACAGTAACGTGGTTTACCTGACCGTCGTTCCATTTAGACTTGCGTCCGGGATAAGCAGCGTTTTCAACTGCATCAGGAATTACGAACACGGGGAGGTTCTTTCTCTGTACTGCGTGTACATAAGTAAGGGGAGAAGTAACTCTCGTTGCATCGTAGATATCAGGTTCCTGATTAACAGGGTTTGTTACGCCTCTTGACATCTGAACGTTGGGAAGAGAAGCAGATTTGTTGTTAGCATTTCTTCCTGAAGAACATCCTCTTGCGCCGATGTTTTTAGTCATTACAGAAAGAACACGGTTAAGCCATATAGCCTGCTCGCCTTCTGTATGCCTCTGGTATCCGCCGCCGATCCATGTTGTAACCTTGTTATCAAGGTACATATCAGCAAGGTCACGGATTGTCTGAGCGGGAACGCCGCATATTTTTTCTGCCCATTCGGGAGTTTTTGCTCTCTGTCCCCAGATGCTTACTGTTTTACCGTACAGTGGGTCATCATCGTTTACTTCATAACCGATGGTATCAGGATAGATAGAAGTGCCGTTGTTGTGTCCTGCTGTTACAAGGTCGTTTTCATCACCAAGGATAAATGCAGAGAGTGATCCGCCGTCAGGTATAGCATATCTTGCAACATCAACATCGGAACGGAGAAGGCTCTGTCCGTTGTCGAAAAGACCGTACATACGCGCATTGATCCAGGGAATGTCAAGATCAGCAATACGATCGGTGAGCAGGTGGTAGATCATACCGGAAAGAAGCGCTGCATCTGTTCCGGGCAGAAGGTTGATGTATGTGTCAGCAGAGGTTGCGGTTGCTTTGGAGTATCTGGAATCGACAGAGATAATTTCCTTGCCGAGTTCCTTAATCTGCTGAAGATACCAGCCTGTGTTTGTTCCGAAAACTGTTTCGTTGGGGTTAAAGCTCCAAAGAACAAGTTTATCGGCAAATTTTGCATCCTGACGTCCGTTGCCCAAAGGAGTACCTTCGTTTGCTCCTTCCATGAACTTAGCCATATGCTCAAGCGAAGGGAAGCTGTAGTTGGTGTAGTAGTATGAATAGCCGCCGTTAAGCATAAGCATTCTGTGCAGAGAGTTTCTTGACCAGCCGGTAGAATCGCCTGAAGAGTAGATTGAGTGGAATGCAGCTGCGCCGTACTGAGCTTTGATGCTCTGCATTTTCTGAGCAATTTCAGTAAACGCCTGTTCCCATGAGATTCTTACGAATCCGTTTATGTCGCCTCTTTCGCCTGTTTGTTTAAGAGGGTAAAGGAGACGGTCATTACGGTAGAACCACTGTTTTCTTGAACGGCAGCGTACACATGAACGATATTCAGGGTCGTCACCATTACTGATGCCTTTGTCGCCTCTTTCATCAGTTGTAATTCTTTTTACAACGCCGTCTTTAACGTAATATTTGCTCACACAGCGTCCGCCGCAGTTGTGAGGGGTAGCGCCCATGATTACAGTTTCAGTTATCGACGGTGCGGAGGGACGGTTTTCTTCGTCCTCTTCCATGTATGTTTTTCCGCCGCTGCCTGAACCGCCGCAGCCGTAAACTGCTGCTGTCGCACCTACTGCGCTAACTCCCTTAAGGAAATCACGGCGGGTTACCTGATTAAGTTTATCTTTAAGACTCATATTATCCTCCTTACTAGTATGCGTTGGGCGCATGCGCCGTTTTGTGGCATACAAAGCATGTGTTGTCCTGCACGGGGTAATGGCAGTTGTTGCAGTGTCTGTTGAGGCTCGCTCCCGAACCGCCCCAGCCGGGTCTGTGGCTCGAAGGGGGAGTTACGCTGTGACACTCTATACAGCTGTCTTCCTTATGGCAGGTCGTACATGAGCTTCTGTCCCATCTCGCCTCAAGTCCGTGACCTTTCTTAGTCCACGAAGGCGTATGGTTTCTCGGAGATACCTCCTGATGACACTGGATACAGCTCACCTGATCTGTATGGCATTCAAGGCATTCCTGCTTGTTTACCTTGCTCGCTGAACCGTGTCTGTCTATCCATGACATGTCATGGCTGGAGGGTTTATTGGATTCCACGGCAAAGGCATACATCGCTATAAGCAGCATACCCATTACCATAGAGAGTACAGTTATCTTCGCTTTCATAAATCTCCTCCCTAGAAAATAATGTTAGCCCACAGCTCTGCCGTGTAGTTCTTGTCAAGGCTGGAATCAACATCATCATAGAACTCTGTGTCTTCCATGCTCAAGTCAGCCATAAGGCTCAAGTACTGCACAGGCTGATACTGTCCGCCGACATAGTAGCTTCTTACGGAGTCCTTCCTCTTGTCGTTTACGTAGTCATACTCGTAACGGTTAAAGGAGGTTCCTGCCCATACATCCATAGTGCGTCCTACTTTCTGGCTTATCTGAACACCGTACTGAAGACGCTCGTTGTCGTCTGAGTCCGCTGTGTTCTTGATGTCCCAGTAGTCTACACTGAACGATATGTAAGTGTTCTCTGAGGGGAGTCCGAAAATGTCGAATTTACCTTTGATTCTCGAATAATCACGGTTGTCGAAGTTCTCTTTACCGCCCACTGCCTTAGCCTCATAAGCCAGACCCGCTGCGAAGTTCTGAAGGAATGACTGATAAACTGCAGCTTCATACTTGTTGTACTTGCTTGCAGCAAGAAGAGTGTTCGTCAGAGGGTTCACTACGTAAGAGTTATCGTAGTCAACCTCGTCAAGAAGACCTTCATACTTCAGGGTGACGATAGTGCCTGTGGCTGCGACTTCATACACGCCTTCGGCGTTCACTGTGGCTGCATCATTCAGAAGCGTGTACTCAAGAACAACATTACCGTTAGGGATAGCCTGATCAACTCTCAGCTTAGTGTAGTCGTCTTCTATGTCTGTTACATCAAGACGGACATACTCGGCGCCTATCTTAGTTGTTTCCATCACCTTTACATTGATTCCGCCACCGAAAACAGTGTCGTCATCAATATCGTAATAGTAGCTTACGGGCTTGCCTCCGAAGGCATAGACCTCAACCATATCACCGAGTTTCACTGAAGCATCTGCTCCGTCAAGCTGGAAGGTGTTCTGGTGGGAAAGATAGAAGCGTCCTACGTTGAGGACTGTGTTCTTGATTACGCCGTCGAACTGAGCATAACCGTGGTAAAGTCTCGGAGCCCAGTCATCGTAGCCAAGCTGGGTATCAAGAGCGTCACGGTGATAATAGTAATAATCATCGCCCCAGCTCTTCTTGTGGTCTCCGTCAATGTCATCAGCGAATCTTGCGAAAGCGGCAAATCTTACCGTACCGTCTCCAAGCTTAACTGAATCTGTGTGGACTCTCAGATACTGATAAAAGTCCTGATCGTCTGCGTAGTCGTTTGTACGCAGTCTGTAGCGTGACGTCAGCGTAAGGTAGACCTTAGTGTCATCTGTAAGACCTATACCTTCATAGCTCTCCTTAAACTGTCCGGGAGAGACCTGCTGCGTCCAGCTGTCCGGCGTGTTTGACGCGCCGTTCTCAAATGCCTGTGCCCCAACTGCAATGAAAAGCAGCAGACACGCAAGCATAGAACTAACCGACAGGTAGCGCATACTTCCTCCTTGTAGAAATAAACTAAACACCCGCAAGTGAATGTTGATACTAATCTAGCGATTAAAAGAACTTAATGTGACCATGAAAAAGCGGGTAAAAAAACGGGTAGGGATCGGGTATGCACTACCCTATCGAAGATAAAAAATGGATAAAATACCTCTTGCGTAAAACGAGGGTAAAAAAAGTCGTTCCGGCATGCCGGAACGACTGAAAAAGTTAGAAATTTTTAGGTTTAAAAAATATTGAGGGAACAGTTTCGCCGGAAGCGAGTACATTACCGTTGGAATCCCTTGATGAATCGGGCATACCTACTGCTGTTCTCACTGCACTGGGATATTTGGCGCTGATTTCCTCTACTGTGCCGAAGTCAAGCGCTCTGCACGGGCAGGCAGCCACACATGAAGGCGCAAGACCGTCATCAAGCCTGTCCCAGCAGAAAGTACATTTCTGCACAGGGTGAGCTACTGCCCAGCTTGCTTTCTTAACAGGTTCGGACTCATCGTCTCCGAACTGAGGAGCGCCGTAAGGGCACGCTACAGCGCAGGAACGGATGTTCTGGCATTTGTCACGGTCTACTATAACTATGCCGTCCTCTTTTCTCTTATAAATTGCACCCACGGGGCAAGCTGCCGTACAAGCAGGGTTTGCGCAATGGTTGCAGGAAAGCACAAGGTTGAAAACTTTAGTGTTCGGAAATGAACCTGATTCAACTGTGCTGAGTCTTCTCCAGCGTGCCTGACCGGGTTTAACATCGTTCCAGTCTTTGCAGGCAACTGTGCAGGCGTTGCAGCCCATACATCTGTTCTGATCAAAGTAAAATGCCATCTGTTTAGCCATGATAAAATCCTCCCTACGCCTTCTCAATTCTGACGCGGCAGTCGTTAGCCAGCGTCATACCCTGACAAATTCTCGAAGGTCTGGTGTGCATAAGAGTGTTGGCGCAGCCACCCACATCGATATCACCGACTTTGTGCTGCCAGCTTCCCTGACCTATGAATATTATTTTGTCAGGCACTCTTTCAGAAACGATTACTGATGCGTATATAGAGCCTCTTCCGTTGCTTATTTTTACTCTGTTGCCGGTCTGGAGACCTTTGCTCTGAGCAAGAAGGGGGTTAATCCATACACTTTCGTAAACTCCGTCTTCCCATGTTGTTACAGCACCGTTGCCGTCTGCTGCTCTTGATTCGGGAAGGAAAGCAGGGTTTCCGTTTCTGTCGAACTTGTAAAGCTCATTAAGGTAAGCTACAGAGTTCAGCGTAGAGTGTGATCTGTACATTATGTGCCATGTATGCAGTGAGCAGTCCAGACCGCCGTCTTCAAGACCAAGGGGATCGGGATGGCTGCCGTCTGCGTGTCTGCCTTCTGTTGTGGGTATATACATGGGAATCGGGTAAACGAATCTCATGCTGTCTGTTCCCAACGGATTTTTAGCATCAATGATGGTTCCGGAGTTTTCAAGGGTGCCGAACGAGTCGTAGTTACTGTAGTGGCGAGCCTGATAGTCTTCCATCATTCTGAGGCAATATGCCTCGAATTTTCCTGAAGGAGTTGAAAGCGGGTTAGCAGCGGGATCACTGTAGAATCCGTCATACTGAATAACCATACGTACCGGTCCTTTCAGTATGCCTTTTTCTTTAAATTCTGCCCATGTTATGGGATATGTTCCGTTGTTATATCTGTCGTCCCAGCCTTTTTTAACCCTGTCTTCTTCTGTTCCTTCAAAGCCTCCGAGATATTCAGCTTCTCTTCCGAGAGCAGCAGCTATACCTGTGCAGATTTCAAACTCACTCTTCACTTCGCCCGGTTTTTCAAGAACCTGGTTGATCAGAACAACTTCTTCACTAAACCAGCCGGTTGATGTTCCGGGTTTTTCCATCTGCATTGTAGCGGGAAGAACATAATCACTCATAACTGCTGATGTAGTCATGAAATGATCAGCGGTAACAATCAACTCGCATTTGTTTTTATCAGCAAGGATCTGCCTTGTAAGGTTAAGGTCTCCCGACTGGTTGCAGAGGATGTTACCTGCAAAGTTAAATATACACTTGATACCTGTTCTGAGGTTTTTGATCTGTCCGTCGTTCCAGCGAGACTGACCTGTTCCGCCGTATTCGATGGCGTCAAGCCACATAAATACAGGAATACTTGATTTGTTGGTCTTGGCGCCTACAGAGGAAACAGTAAGTTCTGTCTCATCATACAATGCGCTGGCAAGGGTCGTGGGTCTTGTGGGACCAATAGGTGTTACGCCTGCTCCCATGTAGTTTCCGGGTCCGCCGATCTGCGAACTCCATGGCTGCATACCGTAGCTGCATCCTGACTGACCGAAGTTTTCAGTAACAGCGGAAAGGATACGGAGAATCCACACGATCTGCTCTGATTCTGTGTTTCTCTGGAAGCCTGAACCGTTCCAGATAGTACATTTTTTATCAAGAAGAGTATCAGCAAGCTCTTTAATCTTCGCAACAGGGATGCCTGTTATTGCTGATGCCCATTCAGGGGTCTTGGGAGTCTGACCGTAGATGCGAGTTCTCTTTCCGAACAGAGGATCTGTTGCGTTAACGTTGTATCCTATAGTGTCGGGATAGATTGACGTTTCAAGGTTGTCACCTGTTGTGTCAATGAGATATCTTTCAGTACCGAGGATGTATGCTGAAAGCGATGCACCCGCAGGCACGCCGTATTCACCTGCTGCAACTGAAGCGTGGTATGAAGTCGCAGCGGGATCATCAAAGAATCCGTGAACATGAGCCTTTATAAAAGGTATATCAAGGTCAGCGTATCTTTCAGTAAGAAGATAGTAGAGCATACCAAGAACAAGAGCCGTGTCTGTACATGGAGCAAGAGTTACCATATCGTCAGCAAGAGTGCCCGCAGTCATAGAGATACGGGTATCTATTGCTGTCATAGGAATGCCTCTTTCTTTAGCCTGAAGCAGATACCAGCCTGACTGTGTTCCCCAGATAGCTTCCATACCGTTGTAGCTCCAGAGGAAAACATGTTCAGCATTAACAACATCACCTCTAGCGTTTCCAAGAGGAATGTAGCCCTGTGCTTCAACGAATGTAGCAACGTGGTCAAGAGCAGGCCAGCTATAGTCGTTTCTGTAACCAAGAGAGCTTCCGTACATGCCGAAAAGCCTGCTTACAGAGCCTGATGACCATCCAGTAGAATCTGCTGAAGCGTATATTCTGTGAAGTGATTCGGGACCTTTGGTGGGATCCATAGCTATATCATGAAGCTTTTGGCCTATTTCCTGAAACGCCTGTTCCCATGAAATTCTTACGAATCCATTGACATCGCCTCTCGCTCCTGTCTGTTTCAGAGGATAAAGAAGACGGTCTTTACGGTAGAACCACTGTTTTCTTGAACGGCAGCGAACACATGAGCGTCTCTGAGGATCGTTTGCTGTTGTGCCGAGAGCATTTGTCTCTTCACTTTCATCAGTAACTATTCTTTTGATAGCTCCGTCTTTCATGTAATATTTACTTACACAACGTCCGCCGCAGTTATGGGGGGTCGAACTCATGATTGTGGTTTCTGTAATGGAAGGGGGTGTCGGACGGTTTTCCTCGTCTTCTTCCATATATGTTTTTCCGCCGTCACCGGAGCCGCCGCAGCCGTAAACTGCTGCTGTCGCACCTACTGCGCTCACTCCCTTAAGGAAATCACGGCGGGTTACCTGATTAAGTTTATCTTTAAGACTCATATTATCCTCCTTACTAGTATGCATTAGGCGCGTGCGCCGTTTTGTGGCATACAAAGCATGTGTTGTCCTGCACTGGGTAGTGGCAGTTGTTACAGTGTCTCTGAAGGCCAGCTCCCGAACCGCCCCAGCCGGGTCTGTGGTCCGCAGGTGGGGTTACGCTGTGACACTCTATACAGCTGTCTTCCTTATGGCAGGTCGTACATGAACTTCTGTCCCATCTCGCCTCAAGTCCGTGACCTTTCTTTGTCCACGAAGGCGTATGGTTTCTCGGAGATACCTCCTGATGACACTGGATACAGCTCACCTGATCTGTATGGCATTCAAGGCATTCCTGCTTGTTTACCTTACTCGCTGAACCGTGTCTGTTCATCCAGGACATGTCATGGCTGGAGGGTTTATTGGATTCCACGGCAAAGGCATACATCGCTATAAGCAGCATACCCATTACCATAGAGAGTACAGTTATCTTCGCTTTCATAAATCTCCTCCCTAGAAAATAATGTTAGCCCACAGCTCTGCCGTGTAGTTCTTGTCAAGGCTGGAATCAACATCATCATAAAACTCTGTGTCTTCCATGCTCAAGTCAGCCATAAGGCTTAAGTACTGCACAGGCTGATACTGTCCGCCGACATAGTAGCTTCTCACGGAGTCCTTCCGCTTGTCGTTTACGTAGTCATACTCGTAACGGTTGAAGGAGGTTCCTGCCCAGACATCCATAGTGCGTCCTACTTTCTGGCTTATCTGAACACCGTACTGAAGACGCTCGTTGTCGTCTGAGTCCGCTGTGTTCTTGATGTCCCAGTAGTCTACACTGAACGATATGTAAGTGTTCTCTGAAGGGAGTCCGAAAATGTCGAATTTACCTTTGATTCTCGAATAATCACGGTTGTCGAAGTTCTCTTTACCGCCCACTGCCTTAGCCTCATAGGCGAGACCCGCTGCGAAGTTCTGAAGAAATGACTGATAAACTGCCGCTTCATACTTGTTGTACTTGCTTGCAGCAAGAAGCGTGTTCGTCAGAGGGTTCACTACGTAAGAGTTCTCATAGTCAACCTCATCAAGAAGACCTTCATACTTCAGGGTGACGATGGTGCCTGTGGCTGCTACTTCATACACGCCTTCGGCGTTCACTGTGGCTGCATCATTCAGAAGCGTGTACTCAAGAACAACATTACCGTTAGGGATAGCCTGATCAACTCTCAGCTTAGTGTAGTCGTCTTCTATGTCTGTTACATCAAGACGGACATACTCGGCACCTATCTTAGTTGTTTCCATCACCTTTACATTGATTCCGCCGCCGAAAACAGTGTCGTCATCAATATCGTAATAGTAGCTTACGGGCTTGCCTCCGAAGGCATAGACCTCAACCATATCACCGAGTTTCACTGAAGCATCTGCTCCGTCAAGCTGGAAGGTGTTCTGGTGGGAAAGATAGAAGCGTCCTACGTTGAGGACTGTGTTCTTGATTACGCCGTCGAACTGGGCGTAGCCGTGGTAAAGTCTCGGAGCCCAGTCATCGTAGCCGAGCTGGGTATCAAGAGCGTCACGGTGATAATAGTAATAATCATCGCCCCAGCTCTTCTTGTGGTCTCCGTCAATGTCATCAGCAAATCTTGCGAAAGCGGCAAATCTTACTGTACCGTCTCCAAGCTTAACTGAATCTGTGTGGACTCTCAGATACTGATAAAAGTCCTGATCGTCTGCGTAGTCGTTTGTACGCAGTCTGTAGCGTGACGTCAGCGTGAGGTAGACCTTAGTGTCATCTGTAAGACCTATACCTTCGTAGCTCTCCTTAAACTGTCCGGGAGAGACCTGCTGCGTCCAGCTGTCCGGCGTGTTTGACGCGCCGTTCTCAAATGCCTGTGCCCCAACTGCAATGAAAAGCAGCAGACACGCAAGCATACAACTAACCGACAGGTAGCGCATACTTCCTCCTATTTTTTTAAATAAGCGCACATTTAGGAGCCATCCAAAATGTTTAGGTTTACTTTACAAGCTAATTAGATTTAAAGGTGCTGTTAATAATCGGGTAAAAAGAGGGTAGGGATCGGGTAGAGTATACCCGATCTAGTTATAAGTAATGATTATTGTTCCGTTGTTGATGAAAGGTTTTTCAGATAGGTATATAGATTTACATCTTTATTATTAATATCAAGTTTTTTTCTGATATTTTTGCGGTGGGTCTGGACTGTATCATGAGTCACAAAAAGCTCATCAGCTATCTGTTTGGTGGTATAGCCGGTGACTATCATCCTGCATATGCGTTCCTCTGTTCGTGACAGCTTGGCAAAAACCTCGCCGGCGTGCCCTTTAGTATTGTCCTTATCCAGCAAGCCGGAAATATTCTCACAGATATCTGCATAAATTATGCTTTTTTCATTTTCATCTTTCTCCCTGCGGAGACGCTCCATAAGAGGCAGAATATGACTCTCCATTTTAAACAGGATCTCTGAGCGGAGGTCTTCATCCTGACCTCGTATACTCTGTATAATATTTTTAAGAGCGATATTCTTTTCCTCAACATGCTTCTTTTCATCCACAAGTTCCCGCTCCATCTCTTTAAGGGGAGATATATCCCTTACAATAAGCGAGTAGTATATTGTTTCGTCCACATCGAACCTGTTCAGAGTAACAAGGGCATGAAACCTTCCGTCTATTCCGGTCATTTCCATTTCTCCGTCCCATGTTTCGGAGTTTTTCAGCTGTCTGATTATACTGAACAGTATCTTCTGGTTGCCTGTAATGAAAAGATCATTAACGCTTGTTATGCAGGATTGGCTGTCTTTTACACCGAACATGCGGCAGGCTTTTTTATTCACTTTTATCAGTTTATTATTTGAGTCAAAAATTATTATTCCGTCACCCGCAGAAGAGAAAACAGATTCAAAGAATTTTTTTGAGCCTTCAAGCTCTTCTATTCTTCTCATCACTTCCTCTTCCAGATAGTGCCTTTCATCAACCATCCCTGTAATATTGTGAAAAATGAACATGTATTCGATTACGCCTGTACTCACACTTCCCAAAGGGATAAGACGCACCGAGAAATACTGTCCGTCCATCACTATTTCATGCTTTACTGCTCCGTATTTCTTAATAAACGAGGGTATGTCTTTTTCATTTATTCCAAGAAACTCTATGACATTATACCCCGCAGGATCTTCCTCGAAGGCATATTTTGCCCTGAAATTTGAGTCTGTTATAATGCCGTTTTCGCCAAAGAAAAGTATGATGCTCCCGTCGGCCTCCATAATCTTTTCATACCTGTTCTGAGCCACAGTGAGCTTTCTGTTGGTCTCCATCAGCATTGTGTTCATGGTTCTGCTGCCGGCGTTCATCCAGTCAGTAATAATTGCGTGTTCCAGTTTATCAGCTTTTTGCCTGAAACATCGCAGAAAGTCCGCAGACGCCTCTTCTCTGGCGACAAAACTGTTTTCAAAACACTCAAAAATAATCTTGAGTGAACCTATAAATGTATTAAGAGTAACCCCTTCTGACCGGAGGCTTGAGGCAGTTTTGAGTATATCTGCGTATACAGGCTCACGATAAGCATTACCAGCCGCAAAAGAGCTTCCGGACGGCATAGGCGAGTCAAAATAGTCCAGCAATTCGCTGATAAGCTTTAAACGCTCCGAAAGCTTTCTTGAGGCAAGTTCAGGATATCCTGCATTATAAAAAGCTTTTTCAAGCTCCTGCATATTTCTTTCCGATTCCGTGAGGATAAAGTCTTTAAAATTAAATTCCATATTAATCGGCACCCTCCATCTATATAATAAAAACGGTTCAATCTCTTTTCGTGTCAACAGATAATAGAAGGACAGATTTTTTTTACAAAAGAAATTGAAAAAAAATCCGAACTAAAATATTATATAAGTGTCAACATAGGAAAGGACAAGCTTTAGCAACTTGTTCTCTCTCCCCTTACATACAAAACAGCCGGGCACTTAATCGGGGTACCCGGCTGTTTTTATGCCCTCTTTTAAACAGTAATCTATAAGAGCCTTCATTGAGGCAGTAAAGTGCTTGTCTTTTCTGAATATAAAGTTGAGATCTCTTGAGAAGTCTGCATTTTTGAAATTAAGGCGCCGGAAAACACCTCTTCCTATTTCTCCGCTGACGGCAAGCTCCGACAGACACCCTATTCCGAGCCCTGCTTCCACTGCCTTTTTTATTGCTTCGGTGTGTCCAAGTTCCATTTTAATTTTAAAACCGATACCGGCTTTCTCCATGGCGGACTCAAAAACCTCTCTGGTTCCTGAACCTTTTTCACGGATGATCCAGACAGGTTTATCCGGCTTATAATTTTCTTCAATAAAACTTACTGGAGCAAAAACGGTAAGTTTGTCTTTGCGCCAAAAAAACTCCGTTATTTCATCTTCATCTACAGGACCCTCGGTAAATCCAAGGTCAAGTTCATGTTCCATAACGCCTTTGGATATGACAGCGGTGTTGCCCACCTCCATTACTATTTCAGTATCGGGAAATTTTTCAGCAAACCCTCCTATTATAAAAGGGAGAAGATAATTCCCTATCGTGGTGCTTGCTCCTATCTTCAGGCGTCCTTTTACTCTGCCGTCACTTCTGAAGTTTTCCACCTCAGCGGCTGCCTCGTAAGCTTTACGTGCAAATGGAAGCAGTTTTTTCCCTGCGTCATTCAGAAAAATTTTTCTGGATGATCTGTCGAAAAGCTTCTCGCTTACAGCCTCTTCAAACTGACTTAAAGCCATACTCACCGCTGACTGAGATATGTTAAGCGCTTCTGCAGCTTTACCGACATGCGAAAAATTGGCTACAGCCAGAAATACTTCAATCTGTCTTAATGTCACATTCATTCACTTTTCCTTATCGATATAATCAAATCATTATATTTTACTTATATTATTTTTTTACTATATTTCAAGAATAATCTAACAGCGGAGTTAAAAATGAAAGTTAATCTTAATCACGGATTCATAAAAGGAACACTATTTACAGCTCTTTTAAGTGCAGCTGCATATATTATAGCAGAAATATCTTTTATAAAAAAAGCCGGTCTTTCTCCCGTTGTAATAGCAATAGTTTTGGGGATAGTGGCGGGAAATACCGCTGGCAGATTTATACCCGCTTCATGGAGTGCAGGCTTCGCATTCTGCCAGAAAAGAATCCTGCGCCTTGCCGTGGTTCTCTTCGGTTTCAGAATCACATTCACTCAAATAGCTGCCATTGGCACGGCAGGCATTCTTGCTGATATCATTATGCTTACAACTACATTTGCCATTGGACTGGCGATAGCCAAACTTCTCAGGATGGACAGAGACACTGCAATTCTTTGTGCAGCAGGCAGTTCCATATGCGGAGCTGCGGCTGTAATGGCTGCGGAAGCTGTGATCAAACCAGAACCTCACAAAACAGCGGCGGCGGTGGGAACAGTGGTTCTTTTCGGCACACTGGCAATGTTTCTCTACCCTCTTGTCTTTAATATTTCAGGCTTAAGCAGCAACGAATTCGGAATATATATAGGATCAACCATTCACGAAGTTGCACAGGCGGTTGCTGCCGGAGAAGCAGTACATGCGCCGGAAACAGCCGTGATAACAAAACTCGGCAGAGTCATGCTTCTTGCACCGTTTCTTCTTTTGTTAAGCGCCGCTGTAAGCAGAGGTAAAAGCGGTTCAAGAATACAGGTTCCATGGTTTGCTTTTATGTTTGTCGGCGTGGTTGTTATTAATACTTTTGTACATATACCGGCGAACATGCTTAATGCAGTCAACACAGCAGACACATTTATGCTGGCGGCATCAATGGCGTCTCTGGGGATTGATACAAGGACAGAACGGATAAAAAGCGTCGGGGCTGCTCCTCTTATATGCGCTGCTGTTATGTTTATCTGGCTTACTGCCGGGGGGATTGTAATCAATACTCTTCTGCTGCATGCGGCACAGTAAAATGCACTTAGCGTGATTTGAAACCGGATGGTTTCAGCAGTAAATTTTATCCAAAATATAAACACTTGTTAAAACACACTTTTGTACTCAAATAGGGTTAGGAGTTATACACACCGTGCCTATTTCACCTTGAAAATTGCATATATTGCAGTAAAATATGACCAACACACATAAACACAACACAAACCGGAAGAAACAGAATAAATTGAGTTCACTTTCAGGCGGTGTGCAGTGGTCAAAGAATATAGGCTTGCCGTATTATCAGATAACGAAGCCAAAACAAATGATTTTTTATCTCTTCTCGGGCAGGCGGGACATACGCCTGAAAAGGTTTTTTCTTCTCCGGATGAACTTGAGAAAACTTTCAGGAAAACATCTCCGTTTGTTATAATTTATTATTTCACTTCGGACTGTTCCATTGTGCAGCTTCTTGAAGTTTTGAAATTCTGTGATTTCAATTCCATACCTGTAATCATTGTGGATGAATGCGGGGCTTATCCGGAAACAAAAATAGAGGTTAATCCGAACTATTATATTCGTCTGCCCATGCAGCCTGATGTATTTAAAATTAACCTTAACCTTGCTTTTTCTGCCATAACCAGAGAAAAACTCCACGAAAGCCACAAAAATAAGCTTCAGCTTGCTATTCAGATTCTTGAACTTTTGAACCAGCAGGAATCATTCAGAAACATTACAAGCGATATACTGTTTATAGTAAAAGAATATACAGGTTATGACGAAGTGGCTATACGTGTGATGGATGAAGAGGGATTCTCCTTCTTTGAATCTGTTAACCCCGAAGACACACTGAGCAATCAGTGTGATGTTCTATGCGGCAACGAAACAGAAACTCCTGCCAACAGCAGGTGCAGATCGTGTATATGCGAAGTTGTGCTTAATAAAAGAGATGAGCTTAAGGGTCTGCCTTTTATGACCTACGGCGGAAGTTTCTGGAGCAATGACCTTCCCGGTACTGTTGAACAATATAAAGATATTTTCAAGAACATAGGTCTTGTCAATATTGATCTCAACCAAAGCTACCGCTCACTGGCACTGATTCCTCTTTCTGCGCAGGATCGTGTCATAGGAGCAATGCAGATTTGCTCCCATGACAAAGGCACATTCACGGAAGATATAATACGCTTTTTTGAGCGAATAAGCGTCAGCATTGGAATTACTCTCTCAAATAAAAAAATGCAGATGAAGCTTGAGGAGAGTGAAAGGCTTCTCAGCAAATCGCAGAGTATAGCAAAAGTCGGCAGCTGGATTCATAAGATCGGAACGGAAGCTTACCATATCTCCGCAGAAGCAATGAACATTACAGGGTTTACAAACAACACAATAACCTTAAATCAGCTTATGGAGATAATACACGAAGAGGACAGGCAAAAACTTCTGGAGAAAAGGAGCAAAAGCAGAAATGATTTCATGCCGTACTCTCTTGACGTACGTTTTATTGTAGAAGGTAAGGTCAAATATATTAACATATCTGCCGAGCCTGTCCTTACAAACGGGAAATTCACAGAGCTCAATGGAATAATTCAGGATATAACAGAGCGCACGCTGTCTGTGCTTGAACTTGAGGAGAACAGGCTTTTCCTTGATTCCATTCTCACAGGGATTCAGGCGGCAATTGTCCTTGTTGATCCCGACACCCAAACAATCGTTTACTCCAACGCAACAGCAGACAAGCTGCTGAAGAAGGGGAATCTGCCCCTTACAGGCAAAAACTGTGAGCAGTTCATATGCAGCACCAAAGACAAGGCGGATACCCACACCGACTATATAATCACTCTGGATGACAACACATTCATTCCTGTAAGCAAATCGGTGCTTCAGGTGCGCTGGCAGGGCAAAAGCCATTATGCAATTATCTTTTTTGACCTTACAGAAAAGAAAATGCTGGAACGCCAGCTTGCCATAGCTCAAAAAATGGAATCAATAGGTCAGCTCGCTGCAGGCATAGCCCATGAAATCAATACCCCTATTCAGTACATAGGAGACAACACCCACTTTATCAAAGATGTAATGGAAAGCTTTCTCCGTTTCTACAAGGCTTTTGAAGACACTCTTAATGAGGTTGACCCTGAAACAAGGCAAAAATTTGAAATACTGAAACCCATGCTTGAAATAGATTTTATAAAAGAGGAGGTTCCCCTCGCTCTTGAACAAACTCTTGAAGGAATAGAGAGGGTGTCCTCCATAGTCCGTGCAATGAAAATGTTTTCACACCCCGGTGCAGAGGAGCAAACGATAATAGATGTCAACACTTCAGTTCAGAATACTGTCACCGTTGCCAGAAATGAATGGAAATATGACGCCGAAGTTCAGCTTAATCTTTCTCCCCTCAACCCTAAAATACTCGGTAATTCCGTTGATTTTAATCAGGTTCTTCTCAATCTCCTTGTAAACGCTGCACACGCCATAAAAGAGGCAAATAAAGATGAGAGCAAAAAAGGACTGATTACTATTACAACATCAATTGAAAACGGCATGGCAGTGATAAAAGTTAAGGATACTGGCTGCGGCATTCCACCCTCAATAGCAGATAAAGTCTTTGACCCGTTTTTTACTACCAAAGAGGTGGGCAAGGGTACAGGTCAGGGACTTTCAATATGTCACACAATAATAGCAGAAAAACACAACGGACAGATCTATTTCGAGTCTGCTGTGGGTGAAGGAACAACCTTCTACATTAAAATCAAAGCTACAGAGGCGTAAGCTTTATGGAAAAATACAGACTGCTCTTCGTTGATGATGAACCTAACGTCCTTCAGGGTCTTAAGCGCATGCTCTTTAAGATGAAAGACCAATGGGACATGCACTTTGCCTCCAGCGGAAAAGAGGCTCTGGCAGTTCTTGATAAAAATAACATTCATGTGATCATTACAGACATGCTTATGCCCGGAATGAACGGTCTTGAACTGCTGAAAGAAGTATGCAGCAATTACCCCAAAGTTTTCAGGGTCGTTTTGTCCGGACACTCGGAACATGAAATGCTTGTGGAAGCTGCAAAACTGGCGCATCAGTTTCTCACCAAACCGTGTAATGCAGAAATGGTTGTGGACACTATTGAGCAGGCATTAAAATTCCGGCAGATTCTTCATAACGAGGAAGCCAAAAGAATCGTTTCCCGCATATCCATGCTGCCCACTATGCCAGTAACTTTTCAGAGAATAAGCAAAGAGATGGAAAACCCTGACTATTCAGTGGCGGCAATTGCCCGTATCGTTGCGGAAGACAGCTCAATGAGCGCAAACATCCTCAAACTGGTAAACTCATCCTTTTTCGGACTGATAAATAGAATAACCAGCCCTGAAAAGGCCATAGCCCTTCTCGGAGCAGACACTATACGAAGTTTTATTGTAAACGAGCATATTTTTACAGAAATCAAGACAGGGCAGATAAAGTATTTTAACCTTGATTTGCTCCGCAACCACACACTCCTTGTGGCGAGGCTTTCCAAAATTATAGCCAAATCAATCGGGCTGAGCAAACAGCACACAGACATGGCATCCATTGCAGGGCTGCTTCATGACATTGGAAAAGTTGTTCTGATCACAAACTATAATACAACCTACAAAGTAGTTATCGAAGAAGCAAGGACACAGAACAAATCCATATGGGAAATGGAAAAAGAAGTAATAGGCACATCCCATGCAGAAGTGGGGGCTTATCTTCTCAGCCTATGGGGTTTTGATGAAGAAGTTATTCAGGCGGTACATCTGCACCACTGTCCTAACCTTTCTGTTGATGAAAACGCAGGGGTCCTTACCTCGGTGTATCTGGGAAATGTTTTTGAACACAGGTTGGTCAAGCTTAATGAAAACTACGCCATACGCCCCATTGATGATATTTATGTCAGCAGAATGAATCTCACAAATAAAATGGGCGAACTCGAAAATATGTGCAGAAAAATCTGTAACGAGGTTTACGGTGAACAATAAAATTCTTTTTGTGGATGATGATCTGAACATTCTGTCATCTTATAAACGCTCTTTCAGGCTTAAGTATGATGTACATACAGCACCTTCCCCGACAGAAGCTCTGCAGATAATTAAAGAAAATACACAGAAGCCTTTTGCGGTCATTATTTCTGACTTCAAAATGCCTGACATGAACGGAGTGCAGTTTCTTACCAAGGCATATGAGCTGAGTAAAAATACTGTAAGAATGCTTATTACGGGCTATGCTGATGTGGAGACAGCTATCTCTGCGGTGAACGACGGCAACGTGTTCCGGTTTCTCACCAAACCATGCCCCCCGGAAATTCTCTCAAAAAATATCGATGCCTGTCTTGAGCATTATCAGCTTATTGTTGCAGAAAAAGAGCTTTTACGGGGAACACTTCAGGGAAGTATAAAAGTTCTTACCGATGTGCTTGCAATCACCAACCCTGCGGCTTTCGGTCAGAGTGAGCGCATAAAGCGTATTGTCCACCTGATGCTCCGCAACCTGAATATCGATAATAAATGGCAGATAGAAATCGGCGCAATGCTCTGTAAGCTTGGCTGCGCAGCCGTGCCTGCGGAAACAATGGAAAAGATATACTCCGGCAAACCACTCTCCCCCGGAGAAGAAGCAGCCTACGCCGAAGTGCCTAAGATAGGCGCCCAGCTTATTAAAAATATTCCCCGCATGGAGATTGTGGCGGAGCTGATCGAAAAACAGAATTTTACTGAAGCCCAAAGAAGCAAAATACCCATCGGCGCAAGAATAATACGTATCATAAACGACTTCGACATGCTTTCCAAAGGCGGAACGGATGTTTACGAAGCAATACGCCTATTGAAAGAAAAACCGGAGCTTTACGATATAAAACTCATTGAAATACTGGAGAAGGTTGTCTCGCCTAAAGACAATTTCGTACAGAGATCACTGTTTATAAGGGATCTCAGAGAAGGTATGGTGGTTATGGAGGATATTGAAACAACAGACCGTATCCTTCTTATCAAAAAGGGGCAGGTACTAAGCGAAGCAAGTATTTACCGCTTGAACAACTACGGAAAATCAGTGGGAGTAAAAGAGCCCGTCAGTGTGCTTATCGAGATTAAATAGAAAAAAAGCCATGCAGCAGGTAACACTGCATGGCTTTCATTACATTAACAAAACCCTTTACTACCCAAGCTTAAGCTTTTCCACAGCCAGCTCACGAAGCTTATACTTCTGTATCTTTCCGCTTGCTGTCATGGGGTAATCACTGATCATCTCTATATAGCGTGGTATCTTATAATCGGCTATGCGCCCTTTGCAGAATGAATGTATATCATCTTTTGTCAGACGCTTTTCGGGAGTTCTCATGCGGATAAATGCCATGGTTTCCTCGCCGTATTTTTTATCCGGCACACCAACCACCTGAACATCCTCAATGTCAGGATGAAGATAAAGAAACTCCTCTATCTCTCTGGGATAAATATTTTCTCCGCCTCTTATTATCATGTCTTTTATTCTTCCGGTTATTACAAAGTAGCCGTCTTCCGTTTTAACCCCGAGATCTCCGGTTTTAAGCCAGCCGTCATGGCTGTAGGCATTCCTGGTGGCTTCTTCCATCTTGTAGTAGCCTTTCATTACGTTGTAGCCCCTGCCCCAGATTTCTCCCTGCACACCGGCAGGGCATTCAATACCTGTATCAGGATCAACAACCATAACCTCCGCTCCGGGCAGTTCTCTGCCCACGGTTTCACAGCGTTTGTTCATATCATCAGAATACATTGTCTGAGTCATCCCCGGGGATGCTTCTGTCTGTCCGTAAACAATTGTGATGTCTGTCATGTTCATTTTATCAATAACCTGACGCATAACCTCCACAGGGCAAGGAGAACCGGCCATTATGCCTGTGCGGAGAGTGCTTACATCGTAGGACTGTTCTTCAAGATGCTGAAGCATGGAGATAAACATAGTCGGAACGCCGTGTACGCCTGTACATCTTTCTTTTTCAATGGACTGAAGAACAGTGACAGGATTAAAGGCTTCAACAGGTATCATAGCTGCGCCGTGGCTTATGCACACCATAATACCGAGAACAACTCCGAAACAGTGAAAGAAAGGAACGGGAATGCAGAGCCTGTCCGCATTAGAGAAGTTCATCCCCTGCCCTATGGCGTAAGCGTTGTTAAGTATGTTAAAGTGCGAGAGCATAACACCTTTGGGAAAACCTGTAGTCCCTGATGTGTACTGCATATTTATTACATCATGTATATCAAGGGTCTTTTTAACAGCTTCCAGCGCTTCAAAACTCACTGCTGCGCCGAGTTCGTAAATTTTTTCATATGGAAGCATGCCTTCCCTGCTGTCCTCTCCGATGTACACAACTCTCTTAAGGAAAGGAAGTTTATCGAACATAAACTCCTCAGCAGGATCACATTTTTTAAGTTCCGGCATAATCTCATACACTGTGTCCGTGTAGTTGATATTTTTAAAACCATCCATCACAAAAAGATGTGTGGAGTCTGACTGTTTAAGCACATACTCAAGCTCGCTTGTGCGGTAAAGAGTGTTAACAGTAACCAAAACGGCGCCTATTTTTGTACATGCAAAAAGCATGTCTATCCATTCGGGAATATTCGTTGACCATACAGCCACATGGTCGCCCTTTTTGATACCCAGAACAAGAAGCCCTTTTGCTAGGAGATCTGTTTTGTCATCGAGTTGTTTATAGGTTAGCCTTATATTGCGGAAAGGATAAACAACCGCATCGTTATCGGGCTGGGTACGGGCTTTTTCATTAAGAAAATCGCCGAATGTTTTGGTGATCATCTCGAAAGTTGACATTATAAATCTCCTGTAATGGGACATTCCCAATAAATTAAGTCCAGTTTTACCAAATTCAGTTTACCTGTACAACAGGAAATTTTGCCTTAGCAAAAAAAACGCAGCCCTCTAAAAAGTCGTTAAGCAGTAAATAGAGTTTTCATCTAAGATAATTTAATGTATTATAAACCCGTTCGGAGATACACAATGCGACTGAAATCGATTATTGCCGCAGTGATTGTTTCTGTCACTCTTATACCTGTTATTTTTATGTTTATTCCACTTCGTATGGTGTATTCAGTGTCAGAGAAGACTGAACTGCAAAACTATGCAGGAACGGCGGATATACTTACTGGGATAATTGAACAGAAAGGCGCCTATTATCATTCCTTTACCGCAGACTGGGGAAGCAGGGATGAAACCTACAGATTCATTATGCAGGGTAATGACGCCTTCATGAAAGACGGATTGAACGATTTCATCTTTGATCAAATCGGCACACAGTTCATGATTTTTTTAGGAAGAGACTACACAGAATATTACTCCGCCTATGCCGATGAGTGTGCCCCCTATGTTGAGGAACTTGTAAGAGTTATCCGCAAAAATAAAAGCTATATAGAAAAACTCGCCTTCAGCAAACGGAAATTCATGATACTGGGCATGCCCTCCGCAGGTACCCCTGTTTTATTAAGTGTAAGTCCGGTAAAGCCTGCAAATCCGGATAAACCTGCCGGCGGCTTTATATTCATGGGACATGTCATCGATCAAAAGTTCCTCACCGAAATATACTCAGGCTATGGGTTTGAGAGAGGCTCTTCAAGAGTCAGCCTTTCAGCATCATCAGCTTATGTAAAGGAAAGTGTAAACAGCATAATATCAGTAGAGTTTCTTTCCCGTGATACTGCAAAAATAAGCCTCACTCTGAAGGAACTAAGCGGAAAATCTGTTTTGAGTCTGTTTTTCCCCATAAAAAGAGAATCAAACATGGCAATAACGCACACATTGCATTTGTCTTATCTGATTTTTTCAAGTTTTTCTCTCCTTGTGTTCATTTTATCTGCATTTGTATTCCGAAAAATAATAATTGAACCTGCTGAAACACTTGCAGTGCATTCAGCCAAATCAGCGGAAGGGAAACCGCTCCTTAAGGAGATTAATCAACGGTTTTACCCTGTTGAAATGCGCCTTATTTCAGCATCAATGAAGAAAATTGCAGAGAAAAATGACAAAATGGAAAAAAACCTTCTTGAAATATCCAATACTGACAAGCTTACAGGAATCGCAAACAGACGCTTCTTTGATGAGATATTCCTTTATGAATGGAACATGGCAAAGAGGATCAAACGCCCTTTGGGTCTGCTTATAGTTGATCTGGATGACTTCAAGCTTTACAATGATGACTACGGCTACAGCGCAGGCGATAAGTGCATAGCGCACATGGCAGACATAATAAAGTCATCCCTTAAACGCAACACAGACATAATAGCCAGATACGGCGGAGAGGAATTTATTATCCTTCTTCCTGATACGGATCTGGCAGGTGCAGCCAAAATAGCAGATGATATATTAACAGAAGTACGCAGTGCGGCAGTTCCTCATTCCATCTCTTTCAAAGAAAAAATTATGACAGTAAGCATCGGTCTGTGTTCCATGATTCCCGAAAATACAGACACAAAAGAAAAGCTTCTCCTTGAAGCGGATAAAGCACTTTACGAAGCAAAGAAAAACAAAAACTGCGCTTTTTCATTTAATACTCTGTAACCTTTTTGATCCCCTTTCGTTATGAGTTCATAACATTAAGGAGGACAACATGAAAAAAATTCTCTCAGCATTAGTGGCAATTATGATGGTATTCTCTATTGCAGGCGTAAGCTATGCAAAGATGGGCGGTGGCAATGGAAAAGGCGGCTCATCCCATGAATCCGGTTCATCCGGCGGAAGTGGGAAAGGCGGCTCTTCCCATGATTCAGGTTCATCAGGCGGCAGCACAGGAGGCTCCGGAGGTTCAGGAGACTGTGACGGAAGTGGAAGCAGCAATGACGGGAGCAGCAAATCAGGCAGAGGCGGCTACGGAGATGGAACCGGAACTCACCCTGAAGACGGGACAGGACTCGGCGCAGGAGACGGAACACAGCCCGCACCGCAGGACGGAACAGGCTTCGGCACAGCAGAATAAGCATTCTCACAGCGTATGGGCGGAAGAAACAGCTTCCGCTCTGATATAATAAACAGGGAAACAAATGAACTCAAACAGTTCACTGCGGAGCTTTTTTGAAGAAAATTCAGCCAGACTGTTCGGCTATCTGCTGAAGATTTCCGGATGCAGGGAAGATGCAGAAGATCTTTATCAGGAGTGTTTTCTGAAATATGCAGGAACATATCCTGACAAATTTTCCCTGCCTCTTCTGTATACTGTAGCAAAAAGTCTTTTTATTGACATGAAAAGAAAAAAGAAAAATTATGATGAAATGCCGGAAGATATAGGCAGTACATCTGAAACCCCGGAAGATCTATACAGCATGAAAGAGGAGCAAGTTATTCTTAACAGAGCCCTTTCAATGCTGGCGGAAGACGAGAGGGAGCTTATCTCTCTTTGTTCAGCGGGAGGATTAAAATACAGCGAAATTTCCACAGTAACCGGATTAAGTGAAGCTAATATAAAAATCAAAATACACAGAGCAAGAAAAAAGTTGAAAGCAATACTCATGGAGAGCGTAAAATGAACAGCGAAAAAGAAGTTCTGATCAGCCAGTTTATTGATGACGAGCTGAATCTGGATGAGAAAATCACTTTTGTTCAGGAAGTTAGAACGGACAGAGCTTTTTCGGACGAAACAATTGAACTGCTGGAAACAGAAAAGCTTCTCAGAAAGCAGGAAACTATTGTTCCGCCTGTTCCGGTATTCAGGGAAAAAAGAAGAAACTTCCTCATTCCCTTCGGAATATCTTCTCTGACTGCGGCAGCAGCGGTTCTTTTGCTGATTTTACGACTTGGCTCTGCACCTGCTGAAAATGTTCAACCACCAGCGGAATATAGATTCATTGTCCACATACCTGAAGCAGAAAAGGTTGAGCTGGCTGGCAGTTTCAGCAGATGGAACACCATTGAAATGAAAAAAACAGATTCTTCCGGATACTGGCAGGTATCGCTTCCTCTAACCAATGGTGAATATGCCTATTCATTTATTGTGGATGGCAAGGAACGTATGCCTGACCCGACAGTTAAAGCCAGGCAGGCTGATGACTTCGGTGGTGAAAACTCCATAATCAGCATAGGAGAAAAAATTTGAAAAGAACTGCCGTATTTTTCCTGATGTTGTGTGTAGGATGTTCCCAGCACAGCTTCACTGCCAAAAACGGAATGCTTGAAGCATCGTTCCGCATAAAAGATGCGGAGCAGGTGAGCCTGTATCATTCCGCCGACGGTTTTCAGGAAAACAAAACAGGGCTTAAAGACGGTAAATGGCAGACAATGATAAAGAAAAGCGAACACTTCACCTACTTTCTCACCGTTGACGGCAGTATATTTCTGCCTGACTGCGAAATGAAGCAGCAGGACGATTTCGGCGGAGAGATATGTATTTATGAGAGGCAGGAATGAAAAAATTTATATTCTTCACGATATTGATGCTCTGCGGGCTGACGGCGGCACAGGCAGAGGATGTATATGACTCCCTTGCCCGGACAGCGCAAAAAATGCGTGTTGAGAAAAATATTGCAGAAAAACTCGCAGTGGAAACAAGGAAAAGCGGCTATTCAGAAGACTCTGTTGGAAAAATAAGAGATATGATAGCCGCAGGAAAATACAGCGCACCTGAAAAATATGCCGAAAAGGTGCTTGAAGGAATAGCCAAAAAAGCTCCGGAAGAAGCGGTTGTCAGAGCAGCGGAGCAAATTCGCTCCCGTTACGAAACTGCGGAACGTATCACACGAAGAGCAGGTCTATCCGCAGAAGCAGAGCAAACAGTAACTGACGCAGTTGCAGACGCCATAACAGCCGGAGCAAAGGAGCAGGGACTCATGAAAGCTGCGGAAGCGATTTCTGTGAAAGAATCAGAAAAAAACGAAACCGCCGTTGCCTCTATGATGCTTTACAGGGAAATGGTACGCTACGGAGTACCGGATGAAAAAGCCTCAGAAGTTGCTGAAAAAGCAGTCAGAAACCTTTCCGGTTCAGAGATACACGGCTACAGAAAGAATTTTTCCGAGCAGGCCGGGTACATGAACTCAGAATCTCTTGCAGAAAGGATGGGGCATGATATGAGCGGCTCACACGGCAGCGGCGGAAACGGCAGCTCCGGCGGAGGGCACGGCGGAGGTTCTGGTTCTGGCGGTTCTGGCGGACATGGGGGCTCCGGAGGGAACGGAAAAGGCGGTCACTAGGACCGCCTTCAGTGCTATATAAACATATTAAACAATATCAAAGCATGCCTGCATCGTAGGCTTCGTCACCCAGCTCCCTGCTGAAAAGCTCAAGGAGATCAGTAACAGTAAGCTTACTTCGCTCTTCGCCGTCCACATCAAGCACCTTTTTGCCAAGCTGCATCATCACAGTTCTGTCGCCCAGATTAAGAGCCTGTTTCATATTGTGAGTGACCATCATGGCAGTGAGGTTGTTTTCATTAACCAGCTTTATGGTGAGCTTGAGTATCTTATCCGCAGTTTTGGGATCAAGCGCCGCAGTATGCTCATCCAGAAGAAGGATTTTCGGTTTCACAAGAGTAGCCATCAGAAGAGTGAGTGCCTGACGCTGTCCGCCGGAAAGAAGCCCTGCCTTATCCTTCAGCCTGTCTTCAAGACCAAGATCAAGAGTGCGGAGCTGCTCACGGTAGAAGTCACGGTCACGGCTTTTTACACCCATGCCGAACATACGCTTCTTCCCTCTTTTCATTGCAATTGCAAGGTTTTCCTCTATGCTTAAGGACTTTGCAGTACCGCTCAGAGGATCCTGAAAAACTATGCCGATGTAAGATGCCCTTTTGTAGTCATTGACATTAGAAACATCTTCATCATCAATGAGTATTCTGCCTTCATCAGGCTTGAGATAACCGGCCACAAGGTTCAGAAGAGTTGATTTGCCTGAGCCGTTGCCGCCGATTACAGTCACGAAGCTACCCTGCTTTATGTCGAGGGAAACGCCTTTAACTGCCCAGTTTTCGTTAACAGTGCCTCTATTAAAAACTTTTTTTACATTATCTATGCTTATCATTTGCCCACCACCCCGATTTTGCTTCTGAGTCCGGGGAACATCAGAGCTATAACAACCAGAATGGCTGTAATCAGGTTAAGGTCACTGGGAGAAAGGCTTACGCCGCCTATTTTAATAGTGAGAGCCATGGCAATGGCAATACGGTATGCAATGGAGCCGATAATAACACCGATCACCGCACGCACAACCCCGACAGAGCTGATAAGAGCCTCGCCGAGGATAATCGAGGCAAGTCCCGCCACGATTGTACCTATACCCATACTGACATCGGCAAAGCCCTGAACCTGTGCCGCAAGGGCTCCGGCAAGTGCCACAAGACCGTTCGCAAGGGCAACGCCGATGAGAATCATACGGTTTGTGCTTGCACCCTGAGCCTTGACCATCTTCATGTTGTCGCCTGTGGCACGGAGAGCAAGCCCCACCTCTGTATGAAAAAACCATATGAGGAATATGCCCACAAGCAGTGCAACAATACCGAGAATGATAACATTTGCCATATACGCAGGAATACCTGTATTCTCAAGGGATGTAAAAACCGTATCAAACCCCAGAAGAGGTACATTCGGCATACCCATAATACGCAGGTTTACAGAATAGAGAGCAATCATAGTGAGAATCCCCGCAAGGAGATTAAGAATCTTAAACCGTGTATTTAGTATGGCAGTAACTGCACCCGCAGCCGCACCGCCAGCCACAGCTATTGCTATTGTAATCCATGGGTTGACGCCGTTGAAAATCAGGATCGCCGATATTGCAGCCCCCATAGGGAAAGTGCCGTCCACGGAGAGATCCGGAAAATCGAGGGCTCTGAAAGTGATAAAAACCCCCAGAGCCATTATAGAGAAGAGAAGTCCCTGCTCAACCGCGCCGAAAAACGCGTATAAACTCATTCGATAACCTTATCAGCGGATTTTATCACTGCTTCGGGAACTTTTACTCCCATCTCTTTTGCAGCTTTCAGGTTTACATAAAGTTCAAGATCCTGCTGAAACTCAACGGGAATATTCTCCGCTTTTTCTCCTTTGAGAATACGGCAGACTATCTGCCCGGTCTGAACACCGTGTTTATAGTAATTAAACCCTTTAGCAGCGAGAGCGCCTCTGACTACAGAGTCAGTATCGCCCATGATAAGAGGGATGTTTGTTTCATAGGAAACCTGAACCGCTGATTCCAAAGCGGAAACCACAGTGTTGTCAGTGGGAACGTACATGCCGTCTGCTCTGCCCACGAGAGATTTCGCAGCCATGTAAACACCGCTGGAGTTTGTCACTGGAGCATCAATGATTTTGATTCCAAGCTCCTTCGCAGCAGCTTTAGCAAGATCAACAAGGGCACGGCTGTTCTGCTCGCCGGGGTTGTAGAGAATGCCTATAGTTTTAACCTTGATGCCGAATTCTTTAAAAACCTCAAGCTGTGCCTTAACAGGAGTCAGATCCGAAACGCCTGTGATGTTTCCGCCTGTTTTCTCAATAGACTGAACAAGTTTGGCACCCACTGGATCGGTTACAGCGGAAAAAATCACGGGGATATTAAGCCCGGATTTTTCAACAACCTGTTTCAGAGCCTGTGAATTCGGGGTGGCAATCCCGATAACGAGATCATCCTTGTCTCCCACGAATTTTTTTGCAATCTGGTTTGCAGTGGCAACATTGCCCTGCGCTATCTGCACATCATAGATAACGTCTTTGCCTTCGGCAAATCCGCATGCGCTGACAGCATCTATTATACCTTTTCTTGTGGCGTCAAGAGCGGGGTGTTCCACTATCTGAGAAATACCAACCTTGACGGGAGCCGCATAAGCGGATGCCGCACAGATTACGGCAAGAAGTGTAACAAGCATCTTTTTCATTTTAGAACCCTCAATATAATTATACCGGAAACTGAAATTTTACAGCGGGGGCGGAAAATATCAAGAACAAACCTTCTCTCTGCGGAAAATATTGATTTTTGCGGTAATATCGTTCATTTATTTGCAGATGAAAATAATCATATCAGACAACAATGACAGCTTTACACATAACCTTGCCCACCTTGTTTTCAGGGTTTCAGGTTTTGAGCCCGAGGTTATCCCGTGGATGAAGCTTGGACAGAGCAAATTACCGGAAGCCGGACACTTGTTCATCTCACCCGGTCCCGGCTGCCCTGCTGAGTATCCCCTTTACTCGTTCATAACTGCGCTTCATGTTCCGGTCACCGGAATATGTCTGGGTATGCAGATTCTCAATGAAATACACGGCGGTCAGACAATGCGTGCCCCTGAACCTGTACACGGAAAAACAGATACAATAATCTGGCAGAATAATTCGTACACTGTCGCCCGCTACCACTCCCTCTATTGCGGCAGCGTGGCGGAATGTTTTGATATAACGGCAGAAAACACCGAAGGTCTGCCGATGATTATTCGTCACAAAACAAAACCGTTCACCGGATTCCAGTTTCATCCGGAATCTTTTCTCACCGAAAAAGGGGAGGAATTCATAAGATATGCATTGGCAAAGTGATCTGCTCCGGCGGTTATCAGCAAAATACAAAACAGATATCCTCTGTAACGGCGATGAATGTACATGTTTTATCGAGCCTGTCAGTACATTGGAAATAAATGAACACACCCCAAAGGATGAGATTAAGAATTTTGCTTTCAACAAAGGCACAGCAGCAGGCTTTTTGTCATATGACTACGGCATGTTTCTGCGTGGCGTGAAATCATCTAAAAAAAGTAACTTTCCCTTCGGTGTACTGAAGAAATACTCATCGGAAATAACCTTTTCCAATAACGATATAACCGGAGATACCGACCTGCTGAAAAACCTCCCGCAAGTGCCGCAGCATAGGCATATAAGCCGGAATAATAAAATTACCTCATCTGCTGATATGGCTAAATACACAGCGGGGTGCAGACGCACCCTTGAGGAGATTAAAAACGGCAATACATACCAGCTCAATTACACAATGTCCCACTCCTTCAAAGACCCTGCATTTGAACCTGTAAATGAGTTTTTCCGCCTAAGCGGAGACTCCCCCGCAGCATTCACCGCATACTTTGACGCTGGACAGCATAAGATACTGAGCAGTTCACCGGAAAGATTCATAAAAGTTAAAGACGGACAGATATTAAGCCAGCCGATAAAGGGAACTCTGTACACATTAACAGACGAACCGGAGGAGACAGCAAAACTCACCGAAAATCCTAAAGAATGTGCCGAACTGGCAATGATCATCGACATGATCCGCAATGATATAAGCATAAACTCCGTTTTCGGCTCAGTGCAGGTCAGCGGGTTTAAGTCAGTTTTCCGTGTAAACAGCCTGCTCCAGATGTACGGCAACGTCACCGGAACACTTAAAAAGGGTTCGGATGTTATCGATTTGCTCCTTGACGCATTTCCCGGCGGTTCTATAACTGGCTGCCCTAAAAAACGAAGCATGGAGATAATAGATACTCTCGAACCATTTTCCAGAGGTCTGTATTGCGGTAGTATGATAAAGATCAGCAGTGAGAAGGATATGGATTCATCAATCTGCATAAGAACCGGAATTTTTGATACGAGTGAAAAAACATTCACTTTTTATTCCGGCAGCGGTATAGTCAGTGATTCGGATCCGCAGTCTGAATATAAGGAAACCATGAACAAAGCGGAAAAATTTATGGAGGTTTTCGGATGATTATATACAGGAACGGAAAACTTACTGAACCCGAAGAAAGATTCGGTCTGCCTGCCACAAAATACGGTTTTGGCTTCTTTGAGTCAATCCTCTATAACGGCAAAGAAATCTGCCACCTTGACAGACATCTGAAAAGGCTTAGAGCTTCCCTTGAGGAATACGGATGCAGGTTCAGAGAGCTGGACTACGAACAGCATATGCTGAACGTTATAGAAGCTAACTCACTGAACGGCAAGCGGGCCAAAATAAACATATACTCCTTTGAAATCAACCCCGAAGGGGACACTGAAACAGATATAAGTGCCTATGAATACACCACAGATATCAGTGAATACAGGCTGAATATTCATGACCGTCACCAGATTTCACACCTTAACAGGCATAAATCAATGAACTGGGCACACCCTTTTCTTGCACTGAAACGTGCCGTCAAAGGCGGATATGACAACTCTCTGCTGATAAGTGAGGATAACGAGGTCTACGAGGCGGCTTCAGGGGCAGTTCTTTTCAAGCAGGGAAACAAGTTCGTCACAACTCTCCCCGACAACCGCCTGAACAGCATAAGCCTTGAGATAGCAAAAGAGATTCTGCCCGTTGAAGAGCGTGAAGTACGCCTATGGGAACTGGAAGACTTTGAAAGCTGCTATTTTCTCAACTCAATGATTGGCGCAAAGCCCGTTTCCTGCGTCTCCGTATTCACTTTTGAACCGGATCATGAAACAGCAGATAAGATAACCGCCAAGGTGTGCAGAAACGGCTAATTATCTGCAAACATAGCCTTAATCACATCATGGTTTGAGAAAACCACATCAGGGTTATGCCCCACTCTGTCAAGCAGCAGCCATTTGTGGCTGGGACATGCTCCGCCATTTACTTTTTCAAGGTGATGGCGGAACAGCAGCGCCCGCTCAAACCTGTTTTTCCCCTGAATCTCTGCTCCGCATGAGTTGTCCAGAGAGAGTGACCTGCCGATATTCTGTCTTCCGACTACGAATACCATATGCCTGTGCAGCAGATTGCTTCTTATGTCCTGCTGCTGTATTCCGTCACCATAGCCGTATATACCGTCAAGTCCGTATTTATATGAATTATAAGAAAAACAACCGGTTATCTGTGACTGTGCCAGTGTGGTTATACGTCCGTTTTCATCTTTGAAACGTTCTTTGTTAAGATAAAGATAGCTGGAAGGATTAGCCGCAACATAAGTAAACTTGACACCCCTTGCACCCAGCCGGTTTTCTATCATATTCATAGCGGCAAACTGAATTACAAACTGCGCCCCGCCGCCGTGACCTGCGATTATAACTTTTTTCAGAGTATCGGAATTTTTACTGTAAAAGTAATCAATCATCATCTCAAGCACGCTGAAGGAGGTTACTGATGGGAAATTTTTGTTTAATCCGCTGCTGAGAGAATAGCCGCCGCCTCTCCACCGTCTGTCCCAGAACAGCATGCCCTTTTCTCTGTCAACCACACGCCTTTCCAGAAACTGCGGCGCAACTACGGCAGTTCTGCCGTTTCCTGCCACATCCGCAGCATAATGACCCTTGCTCATGAATGAAACAGGGTTGAGTGAATCATCATGTATCATTATAAGGAGTACATCTGTGTTTTCAGCGTTAAGATTTCCCTCATATGGTATCGTGACATCTGTTCCTGCGGCTTTGAACGTGAATCTTCCTTCGGCTATGGGTATATTACCGCTGTATAGTTTCTTCATCTCGCCGCAGCCGGAAGCAGCAGCCAGAATTAAAACCGCAAGCAAGCACCTCCGCAAAAAACAAGCGGAAGAAAATTTTACTGAAAACATTCCCATACCCCCGGAAAAGAGTGTCGCCCGAACACAGAATCATTAATATACAGCCTGCACTGGTTTCCCACCACGGAAAAATTCAAGTTAGCATAATGTTCACATAAGTATCTGAAAATTACTGACAAAATCAGTTCATATTAATTTTATGCAAAAAATATACATATATAGTTATAAAAAGTGTTAAAATTTTTTCAGAGGATTCCTTCTTCACTATTAATAATTAAAATTAACACAATTTTAGTCGAAATTTTTTTTCGTAAAATAAATATTATCATTTAAAAATTTTTGTGTTATAGTCCGAACATCAACTAAGGAGGTTTATTTATATGAGAAAAAAACTCTTATCTATGCTTGTGTTAATGGCGGCACTCGTTGTATCCGGTCCTGCGTTTGCGGAAAAACTTCAGGAAGATGCCAACGGAATTTTCAAACCCATTCCTTATGCGCCCCCTGCGCTTAAAGATAACCCTATGACTCTTGACAAGGTTGAACTGGGCAAAATGCTTTTCTTTGAACCCAGACTTTCAAAAAGCAGTCTTCTCAGCTGTAACACCTGTCATAACCTCAGCTTCGGCGGTGATGACTATCAGGAAACTTCCATAGGTCACGGCTGGCAGAAAGGACCCAGAAACGCTCCCACTGTTCTTAACTCTGTTTTCAACCTTGCCCAGTTCTGGGACGGAAGAGCGGCTGACCTTAAAGAACAGGCAAAAGGACCGGTTCAGGCGTCTGTGGAAATGAACAGCACCCCCGACAGAGTTGTTGTTGTTCTCAAAAGCATGCCCGAATATACTGAACTTTTCAAAAAAGCTTTCCCCGGCGATAAAGACCCCGTAAGCTTCGACAATATGGCAAAAGCCATAGAAGCCTTTGAAGCAACACTCCTTACTCCCGATTCAAAGTTTGACCTTTACCTCAAAGGCGATAAAAACGCCCTCAACAAAGACGAGAAAAAAGGTCTTGAACTTTTCATAAACAAAGGCTGTGCTGACTGTCACGCCGGCGTTAACATGGGCGGAGAAGACTACTACACATTCGGCGTTGTTGAAAGACCCGACTCAAAAATAGTTTCAGGTGACAAGGGAAGATTCTCTGTTACTAATACAGCGTCAGATGAATATGTTTTCAAATCACCCAGCCTCAGAAACATAGAGTACACAGCACCCTACTTCCACTCCGGTAAAGTATGGAGCCTTGAAGAAGCTGTGGCAATAATGGGTTCTGCCCAGCTCGGCATTTCCCTCACAGATTCCGATAGCAAGCTTATAACTGCTTTCCTCAAAACACTTACAGGTGTTCAGCCCAAAGTGGATTACCCCGTGCTTCCTCCTTCAACGGATGCCACTCCGAAGCCTGAATGGAAATAAGACCTGACTGAAGAAGAACCAATCTGAAAAACCGCTCCTGCTGGGGGCGGTTTTTTTTGTCCGTTTTACTGACGGCAGAAAACAGGCTGTTTGACTTAAATAGATTGCTGTATTAATATATTCGCAGGCAGGAAATACAAATGGCAAATGCGGATCTTAAAAACAGTATTATTAAATTTATACATAGATACACCGAAACATCCGGTGAAAATCATCTTCACGCCATTAACGAAAAAGCGTGGGCATCTCCCCTTGTGGGATTTGCTTCCGGTGCGGATCCGCTTTTTGATAAATACCGAGAAATGATAGGTGAATTCTACTGGACTCCTGCTGATGCCATGAAAACCGCCTACCCTGATTCGGATTTTAACCCTGACAACCTCACTGTGGTCTGCTGGGTTCTCCCGCAGACTGATGAAACAATTGAAGAGCAGAAAAAAGCCACTCTCCTTCCATCGAGAAGATGGATTTTTTCGAGGCTCCACGGTGAAAACTTCAATAACCAGTTAAGAGATGATATTCAGAAATTCTTTCAAGGGCAGGGAATCAGAGCTGTCTCCCCCACAATTGCAGAAGAATGGGCATACCAGCAGTCAGACTCCGCCGGAATCTGCTCCAACTGGTCTGAAAGACACGCCGCCTACGCAGCGGGACTTGGTACATTCAGCCTCTCTGACGGTTTTATAACCGATGTCGGCATTGCCGTCCGCATAGGCTCTGTGATAATTGAAGCCAAACTTGAGCCTGATGTGAGGTTATACGACCACCATTTAGGCAACTGCCTGTTTCATGCCAAAGGAAAATGCAAGGCGTGCATAAAACGATGCCCCGCCGGAGCAATTACCGAAGAAGGGCATGATAAAGAAATCTGCATGAAGTATATCAGGGAAATAACTGTCAGATATACTGAAAAGGTCACAGGATTCAAAGTCAATGCCTGCGGTCTTTGTCAGGCGGGTGTGCCGTGCGAAAGCCGCAACCCCATGAAACCTAAATAAGCCTGCTCCTTATCTTGGCGGAGATCCACTCACTCGCAACAACAGTAATAAGCACAGCTATCAGAATCAGGGATACCTGAGACCAAGCCAGTATGCTCAGAGATGAGCTGAGGTTCAGCCCTATTCCCCCTGCCCCTACATATCCGAGAATCGTTGACTCCCTTATATTAATATCCCATCTGTAAAGGCTTATCCCCGCAAAAGCAGGCATAATCTGCGGTACAATGCCGTATGAAAAAACCTGCGCCGGAGCTGCTCCCGTAGCAGTCACAGCTTCCACCTGTGTTTTATCTATCTCTTCAATCGCCTCATAAAGAAGCTTCCCTACAAAGCCTATTGAACGGAGGGCAATGGCTATGATGCCCGCCAGTATCCCCGGTCCGACTATTGTTACCAAAAGAATCGCCCATATCAGAGAATTAACAGATCTGCTTGAGACAAGAATCACCATAGCAAGCGGGCGGACAAGCCTTTTGCTTGGTGTGGTGTTCAGTGCAGCGGCAAAAGCCACGGGCACTGCAATAATTACCCCAAGCAGAGTACCCAGAGTGGCGATATTCAATGTATCCCACAGAGGCTTCCAAAGCTTGTCCATATACTCAAGCTTCGGCGGGAACATCCTCATCAGCATCAGACGAAGCTGTTCGGGTGCATCTGCTGCAAAGACCCACATGGTTTTCGCTGATATACTCTGCCAGCAGAAAAAAACAATCATGACGGCTATAAACCAGCCGAACCAGATAACGAGCTGTTTTTTTGAATCACGAGGAACCCAGCACACTGCCCCGTTTTTTTTCATCAGCGGCATATCTATTGAAGCCTCTTTCTTATTATTCCGGAGACATATTCGGCACACATAACAATGACAATGATTATTATAAGTATCGCCGCCGTTGTGTCATACTCGTATCTGTCAATGGATGTATTCAAAGTTGCCCCTATTCCGCCCGCACCAACTATGCCTATAACGGCAGACTCTCTGAAGTTTATATCTAACCTGTAAACCGAAAGCCCTATGAGCCTCGGCATAACCTGCGGCTGAACACTCCATGTGAGAATCTGGAAAAAGCCCGCCCCTGTGGAGCGTATGGCTTCTGTCTGTACGGGATCTATATCCTCAATATCATCAGCCAGAAGCTTCGCAAGAAAGCCCACTGTTGCAAATGTAAGAGTGAGCATTCCGGCAAGCACCCCGAAGCCGAACATCGCAACAAAAAAAATCGCTATTATCACTTCAGGAAAAGTTCTGGAAACAGTGATTATGCTCCTGCAAATGAAGTAAACCGGAAAAGGAGCTATGTTTCCCGCCGCTCCCACACCAACAGGGATGGAAAGAATTATTCCGACAGCAGTCGCCACAACTGTCATTGCGATGCTTTCCAATATTCCTTCAAAAATTTCTGCGGATCTTGAGAAGAAATCAGGCTGAAGAAACGAGCCGAGAAAGGCAAGCCCTCTGCCCATTCCCTCCTGTACCCTGACCCAGTTGACATCAACTGACGACAGCGCCAAAGCTATATAAATAACCCCCGCAAGGATCAAGGTTATGCGGAGAGGTGTATTTTCAATAATTTTCCTTTTTTCCCAGCGTACACCGCCGGCAGACTGAACAAGAGGCATCGCTAATCGTTTGCCAGAGCATAATCCATGCTCTCCATATGCTTGTGTTCACGCACCTGAGCAGACACTTTCTTTTTATCAGCATTGCCGCTCCAGTCCTCCTCACCATATATTTCCGTGAGGATTGTATCATTCAGCTCATCAGGCGTATCGTCAAAAACAACTCTCCCCTTACGGAGACCGATGATCCTGTCGGAAAACATCTTAGCCAGCCCCACATCATGCAGGTTAATAACAGCCAGAAGGTTTCTTTCGGAGCAAAGCTCCTTTATCAGCCTCATTATCTGCCTTGCCGTCTTGGGATCAAGACTGGCGGTTGGTTCATCAACAAGGAGCAGGTCAGGCTCCTGAAGCAGCGCTCTGGCTATGCCTACCCTCTGCCTCTGACCGCCGGAAAGGGCAGCAGCCCTTTTATCAAAATGTTCCGAAAGCCCCACACGCTCAAGCAGGTTCAGAGCCTTTGCAACATCTCCGGATGAAAACTTCCTGAACCAGCTCTTCCAGAAACCCATATATCCTAGCCTTCCAGAGAGTATGTTCTCCATAACAGTCAGTCGCTCAACAAGGGCATATTCCTGAAATATCATTCCTATTTTTCGTCTTGCCCTACGCAGTTCAGTCCCTTTAAGTGATGCTATGTTTTTTCCGTTGACGTCAATGCTGCCTGATGTAGGTTCAACGAGCCGGTTTACACAACGAATCAGCGTGCTTTTACCAGCACCGGATGGTCCGATTAATGCTACAATCTCGCCTTTGTCAAATCTAAGGCTGACTCCGTTCAGGGCGAGATCTCCGCTTCCATATTTCTTTATAAGATTCTCTAATACCAGCATTTTTCTTCCATATAGATACCCCCGGGTAAACCCGGGGTTCTATGCTTTCGCCATGCTATCGCATGTTTTTTACAGCTCAATCTTGAGCTGTCCTGAATCCTGTTGCCCTTGCATTTCGACGTAATTTTTAATTACGTCTTCATTCAAACCAATACTGCTAACGAAGTAGCCTGGCGACCACACTATATTTTCATTCCAGTATACTTTTTCTAACCAATCAAAAAATTTTCGCATACGGGAAGCCAATTGGCTTTTTAATCTACCCATAACATCTGAAATACTATATTTGGGAGGAATAATTATAACCATATGCAAATGATCTAAGTCAAAGCCAATGGCTTCTATTTCAACGCCAGGCATACTTCTCAATAAACTGGGCAACGTTTTACGAATATAAGAACAGACACCAGGCTTCAGGATCTTTCGACGGTATTTACAAACCCAAACTACATGATATTTCAAGTAATAAGCACTGTGAGAGGTCTTAATGATTTCCATAGAAAAGTATACCGTCGAAAGGCTCATTCATCCACGCTTAAAAGCGTGGTGTTCTGTCTTCGACCGCATAAAAACAAGCGGCAGAGAGAAACTCTCCGCCGCCTATTTCCCCTGTCAGGTTTTATTTGCAGTCGTAAGTAACACCGTTTGCGGCATCAATCTTTCTTATTACATCCCAATGCTCCTTGAAAGTAATTGGGAGAAACTTGTCTTCAGCTTTGAATTCAGCTTTCAGAGGTGAATTTGTCCAGTCGTAAGTAAAAAATGCCTGTTTGATCTTTTCCGCCAGTTCAGGTTTAAGATTGTAAACATGACCATAACCTGTGGTGGGGAATGTCTGAGATTTATAAATTGAACGAATTTTTGTTCCGTCCACAACCTTTCTGTCAATCATTCTTTTCATTACAGAGTTGGCTATGGCTGCTGCGTCATAATCTTTATTAACAGCACCAAGAATCGAGTTGTCGTGCTTTCCACTGAAGGCTGTTTTAAAATCCTTGTCAGCCTCAAGCCCGAATTCACTTTTAAGAAGAGCAGAAGGAGCCTTGAAGCCTGAATTTGATGTGGGAGAAGTAAATGCAAGGGTTTTGCCTTTCAGATCGCTTACGCTTTTGATTCCACTGTCAACATGAGTAATAATCTCCATCTCATACCCGTAGGAATTGTCTGCTGCTGCCATCATTGCAAAAGGTACAAAACCTGCACAGTTAACTGCTATAGGGTTTGAGCCAGTATTAAAACCTGCCACATGGAGCCTGCCTGATCTCATCGCCTCTAACTGAGCAGCATTTGACTGCACAGGGAAAAACTGTACCTTTTTACCAGTCGTTTTTTCCATATGCTTAAGAAAACTGTCCCACACTCCTCTGTACACTTCAGGATCCTCAACAGGAGTATAGCTGAAAATTATTACGGAAGGGTCAATAAGCCCTTTTGTATCAGATGGAGTATCAGCAACCAGATCACCGTTGCGATCGCAGAACTTTTTATCAAGTTGACCTCTGGGACAGTTTTCCGCCAGTCCCGCTGAAAATGACATAATTACTAAAGCTGCAACCACCAGCATTCTTGTTATAAGCTTTTTCATAAACTCTCCTCCGATGAAATACATTGATATCTGATCAGTCATCAGCATAATGATATTTATTTTTATCCTCCCTGTGTCAGGGCAATGTTATAAATTTATAAAATCACGGATATAATATTTTTGACTTTTCTGTTTGCATTCAGCCTGAATGCGCTATATAAAAATGTATATAACGATTAAATAACTCTGAAAGGTTGGATATGAATAAAGCACAGGAATTCGACAGAATAGCCACAGAAATTTTTGCACCGCTTTATCCTGTTGTTGCACAACAGATAGTTGAAAGATGCGGAATAACGAAGGGTACATGCCTTGATGCCGGCTGCGGAGGCGGTATGCTCGGTTTTTCTATCCTTGAACAGACAGCAATGAAGATGATTTTTGCCGATATAAATCCGGATGCAATAGAGATTGCAATCAGCAGAGCATCAGACAAAGGGATGTCATCAAGAGTTAGAGGAGTTGTCTGTTCCGCTGAGGACATGCCTGTTGATGATGCAAGTGTGGATCTTGTGATCAGCCGTGGTTCCGTTTGGTTCTGGGAAGATCACGAAAAGGCATTTTCTGAACTGCTCCGCATCCTCGCCCCGAAAGGGAAAATATATATAGGCGGCGGTTTCGGTACAAAAGAGATTTTTGAGCGGATTGATAAAGAAATGAGTAAGGAAAACCCTCAGTGGCGGGAGAATGTACGAAAGAAGTTCACACGGGAACATACGCCGGAAAGTATTGCAGAATCGTTCACAAAGCTTGGAGCAACATGCACAATCATAGATGATGACTCCGGACACTGGGTTATAGCTGAGAAATAAGGAAAAAGCCCCGAATCCTGAACGGAAACGGGGCTTTAATTTTAATACACTTCGGTTAAACCAGTGAACCGCCCTTTTTGTGATACTTGATTACGCCTTCTGCACATCTGTATGCAAGCGCTCCCACAGTTCCGGTAGGGTTACATCCACCGTTATGAGGAAAGTTGCCGGCACCAACAACAAAAAGATTTTCAGCATCCCAATGCTGCAAATATGTATTCACAACACTTTCATCAGGGTTACAGCCCATAATAGTTCCACCAGTATTATGCGTTGTCTGGTAAGGAACAATATTATAGTCCTTGCCGTTCGGTTTGAGATTAATTGACTTTGCCCCCATATTTTTAACGATTTCTTCTATTTTCGTTGTTAAATAGGCAAAAAGCGCTCTGTCCTGCTCAGTAAAGTTATAGGTCATTCTGAGCAGCGGCAAGCCGTAAGCATCTTTGTAAGTGTCATCAAGAGAAAGATAGTTATCTCTGTGCGGCATAGATGCACCCTGAGCTCCAACTCCTAAGGCTTTGTTAAAGTTATGGATAGATGCCTTTTTAAATTCAGCTCCCCACGAAGGAGTCCCGGCAGGCACAGGGTTAGTTTCGATCGGTCTTTTACCGCTCTGAAGCATGGAGATAAGCCCTCCATGGATAAAGTTAAGACCGGAGTGATCAAAGTTGTCTCCGTTATAATCGTCAATTCCGATCGCAAGGGCCCCCGCTCCGGCAAAAATATTCATTTCTTCGTCAAAGAAACCTGTCGCTCCGGGTGTAATCTGATAACAGTAATTTTTACCAAGAGTGCCCTTTCCTGTGGAAGGATCATACATTTCGCCGATATTTGAAACCATGAGAAGTTTGGCATTATTCATAACATAGCTTCCAAGAACAACTATGTCAGCAGGCTGTATAAACTCTTCCTGTGTGAGAGTATTAATGTATCTCACACCCACAGCCTTGTCCCCTTTCATGAGGATTTCCACAACGTTTGAATTGCACCGCAGATCAAACCTGCCGGTTTTCTGCGCCGTGGGGATAACAGTGTTTATAGGGCTGGCTTTTGCATTATACTCACAGCCAAACCGTTCGCAGTATCCGCAGTATTCACACGGATTGAGTGCTTCACCGTCTGGATTGGTGTATGATTGGGAAGCAATACCCGCCGGAAGAACATAAGGATGGCAGCCGGACTTCATTGCACCTGCCTCAAACTTTTCCATTATCGGTGTTTTTATCAATGGCGGCAAAGGATAAGGGGTTGATCTTTTACCGTCAAAAGGGCTGACAGAAGCACCTGAAACACCCAAAACGTTTTCAAATTTAGCAAAATAGGGCTCAAGTTCGTCATAGCTCAGCCCCCAGTCCTGAAGAAGATACTCTTCTGACAGTTTATTCCCGTAGCGCTCTTTAGTGAGTGTCTTAATTTGAAAGTCGTAAGCTGAAAATCTGAAATTAAGTCCATTCCAATGAACACCGGCTCCGCCTAGTCCGTCTCCAAGAAGAAACGAGCCAAGCTTTCTCATTGGCAACGCTTTCATATCCTTGTTATTTCTGAATGTGATTGTTTCTTTTGACAAATCCTGCATTAAACCGTAGTTAACAGCATAACGCCATTCATCATGGATCTCCATAAAGTCTTCAACAGTTCTGTAACCACCTCTTTCAAGCCCGACAACGCTTAAACCAGCTTTAGTACATTCTGCGGCGACTACACCGCCTGTAAAACCAACTCCAATTGTAACAACATTTACATTTTTAAGAATTTTAGCCATAATAATATTCCTCAGACTGCTCAATACATATCCGAAAGGGACATAGGTGCGATGTTTTCAAATTTGCCGCTAGTCATAATATCGTAATAGCTCATCTGAGCCCCGGGATACTTCTTCATACGCCAGCCATTCATAGAGTTATTACCACTGTATATAGGATCAGCGTAAACACCGGCTATAACAGCACTGCGAAGCACTGAGAAAAAGTAGGACGAAGTAAAGCCTTCTGTCTGAATCGAACCGGATTCGCACATTTTGAGGATCTGATCTTTTTCAGTGTCTGACAGATCAGGAAAGTTTTTCTTGAATACAGTTTGCGACTGTTTATTTAAGGCAAGCAGCCCTTGTATAAATAAATCTTTTTTAAACAATGCAGTCTGGTAACCTTGGGTGGGCGCACCCTGAGAGAATGGACCTGACATGTACTCTCTTGCATTATTACCAAACGCACCGGCTAACTGATTGTCGATGAAAAAAGGGACTCCAAGTTCTTTTGCGCCGGGACCGTTTTCATCTTTAGGAAAAATTCTTTCGGAAGCTTCTGATAAAGTTGAAAATTCCAAATCGTTGGTAAAAAACATTCTGCCTTTAGGTGATGTCTTGGAGTTTTCAGATGAAACAGGAGCAGTATGATGTGTTTCAGCCGCTTGGCTTTCAACCGGGGCAGCACTAAGAATACCCCCGCTCAGAGCTGCCGCACCTGCAGCAATACCCGTTGCTTTCAAAAAACTTCTGCGAGTCATTTCAGACTTTTTTGACATAGTTGCCTCCTTATGTCATGCGTATAGATCATACACATAAACTAGGATATACCTTAATGAGGACTGTTAGCAACAGCTTGAAGATAATATAATTGCAACATATTGTAATATTAAGTAGGAGTTAAATTTACAAATGAAGCGCACACTCCTTGTGTGCGAGGGAGAACATGTCAGAAGAACGACACAAACAAGAAAGCCCGACATCTTTCGATATCGGGCTTTTCCGTATATTTAATCCCTGGCGGTGACCTACGTCTGTCTTACCCTGCAAACGGTAACATCCTGTTCCGTTTGCGCACACGCTCATGCCGCATACAATGCGGCTTCGCTCCTGAAGCGCACACTCCTTGTACGTGGGAGAGGATGTCACAAGAATAATAGAAACAAGAAAGCCCGACATCTTTTGATATCGGGCTTTCCGTATATTTAATCCCTGGCAGTGACCTACTCTCCCATGCTCTCTCTTAGCAAAGTATCATCGGCGCTGGAGGACTTAACTTCTGTGTTCGGAATGGGGACAGGTGTAACCCCTCCGCTAAGACCACCAGGGAATTCTTATTCTATTTATAGTTCGTAAAAAGATTCGTCCTGAACTTTTTACTCACTCGCAGCCTGCGGAGCATAGCTCCTTGCTGCTCTCACTTCGCTGAAACCTCACAGAATTCTCTGCTACGGTCCGCTCCGTGGGACACATCCAGTGTCCTTTCATTTTTTGTATAGGCTGTAAGATATAAGGGAAACTCTTTCGACACGCTACGCTAAGCCCATCGCGCTATTAGTACTGGTTAGCTCAACACCTCACAGTGCTTACACACCCAGCCTATCAATCTTGTAGTCTCCAAGTGCGCTCAGGGGAGATCTTATCTTTAGGTTAGTTTCCCGCTTAGATGCTTTCAGCGGTTATCTATTCCAGACTTGGCTACTGGACCGTGCTCCTGGCGGAACAATCCACGCACCAGAGGTCTGTCCAACCCGGTCCTCTCGTACTAGGGTCAGATCCCATCAAATCTCCTGCGCCCGCAGCGGATAAGGACCGAACTGTCTCACGACGTTCTGAACCCAGCTCGCGTACCACTTTAAACGGCGAACAGCCGTACCCTTGGGACCTACTTCAGCCCCAGGATGTGATGAGCCGACATCGAGGTGCCAAACCTCCCCGTCGATGTGAACTCTTGGGGGAGATCAGCCTGTTATCCCCGGCGTACCTTTTATCCGTTGAGCGATGGCCCTTCCATGCGGAACCACCGGATCACTAAAGCCTGCTTTCGCACCTGCTCGACTTGTAGGTCTCGCAGTCAAGCATCCTTATACTTTTACACTCGACAGTTGGTTTCCGACCAACCTGAGGATACCTTCGCGCGCCTCTGTTACTCTTTCGGAGGCGACCGCCCCAGTCAAACTACCCGCCAGACAATGTCCCTACGGCTACACACCGTCCAGGTTAGATATTCAGCACCAAAAGGGTGGTATTTCAAGGGCGACTCCACGCAAACTAGCGTCCACGTCTCTACGTCTCCCACCTATCCTACACATTTAATACCAAATATCATTGCCAAGCTGTAGTAAAGGTGCACGGGGTCTTTCCGTCCTGCTGCGGGTAAACGGCATTTTCACCGCTAATGCAACTTCGCCGAGATTCCAGTTGAGACAGCGCCCAGATCGTTACGCCATTCGTGCAGGTCGGAACTTACCCGACAAGGAATTTCGCTACCTTAGGACCGTTATAGTTACGGCCGCCGTTTACTGGGGCTTCAATTCAATGCTTCGCTTGCGCTGACATCTCCTATTAACCTTCCAGCACCGGGCAGGCGTCACACCCTATACATCCTGTTGCCAGTTAGCAGAGTGCTGTGTTTTTGATAAACAGTCGCCTGGGCCTCTCATCTGCAACTCCTTTCACCTACTGGAGCAAGTCCATTCAATTACTAGGAGCCCACCTTATCCCTAAGTTACGGTGGCATTTTGCCGAGTTCCTTAACTGGAGTTATCTCGAACGCCTTGGGATTCTCTCCCTACCTACCTGTGTCGGTTTGCGGTACGGTCTGCTATGTACTCCTTAGAGGTTTTTCTCGGAAGCATGGTATCAACAGCTTCATCTTCATTACAAAGACTCGTCATCAGTTCTCAGAATTATTCCAGCGGATTTGCCTACCGGAACTCCCTACAACCTTAAACCGGGACGTCCAACACCCGGACTGCCTAACCTTCTCCGTCACCACATCGTCAAACGCACATATACAGGTACAGGAATGTTGACCTGTTTCCCATCGACTACGGTTTTCACCCTCGCCTTAGGGGCCGACTAACCCACCGCGGATTACCCTGCCGGTGGAAACCTTAGGTTTTCGGCGAAAGGGTTTCTCACCCTTTTTATCGCTACTAATGCCTGCATTATCTCTTCAACACGCTCCAGCAATGCTTGCCGCATTACCTTCAAAGCTGTGCAGAATGCTCCTCTACCACTAGTATAAATACTAGTCCGCGGCTTCGGTGGTATGCTTAGCCCCGCTATATCTTCGGCGCAAAAACACTAGACCAGTGAGCTGTTACGCTTTCTTTAAAGGATGGCTGCTTCTAAGCCAACCTCCTGGCTGTTTCAGTATTCTCACATCCTTTACCACTTAGCATACACTCCGGGACCTTAGCCGGCGGTCTGGGCTCTTACCCTCTCGACTACGGACCTTCTCACCCGCAGTCTCACTCCCATGCTCTAACCTGTCAGTATTCGGAGTTTGTCAAGGTTCGGTAAGCGGTATGCCCCCTAGCCAAAACAGTGCTCTACCCCCAACAGGGAACGCATAAGGCTGCACCTAAATGCATTTCGAGGAGAACCAGCTATCACCAAACTTGATTGGCCTTTCACCCCTATCCACAGGTCATCCGAAAACTTTTCAACGTTTACCGGTTCGGACCTCCATAACCTATTACAGTTACTTCATCCTGCCCATGGATAGATCGTCTGGCTTCGGGTCTACCGCATGCAACTTGCGCCCTATTAAGACTCGGTTTCCCTACGGCTGCGCATAACTGCTTAACCTTGCTGCATACGATAACTCGCAGGCTCATTATGCAAAAGGCACGACATTACATCATAAGATGCTTTGACGGCTTGTAGGCAAATGGTTTCAGGTTCTATTTCACTCCCTTAACAAGGGTTCTTTTCACCTTTCCCTCACGGTACTGGTTCACTATCGGTCGATGACACGTATTTAGCCTTAGGAGATGGTCCTCCCAGATTCCCACAAAGCTTCTCATTCTCCGTGGTACTCGGGGACACCGCTAGCCGCAATTCACTTTCGCATACGGGACTATCACCCTCTTTGGTCAGCCTTTCCAGACTGTTCTACTAGATTCATGCGTACATGTTGCAGGCCCCACAACCCCTAGCCCGAAAGCTAGGTTTAGGCTCTTCCGGTTTCGCTCACCGCTACTTACGGAATCGTTATTACTTTCTTTTCCTTCAGGTACTGAGATGTTTCACTTCCCTGAGTTCGCTCCCTCATAGAGGGTGTTTAGGGTTTCCCCATTCGGAAATCTGCGCATCAATGCCTGTTAGCGGCTTCGCGCAGCTTATCGCAGCTTGCCACGTCCTTCCTCGCCGGTCATCGCCAAGGCATCCACCATTTGCCCTTAGTAGCTTAACTTTATTATTTATGCATCGTCTACTCGAGCTTCCCTTATCTCTTACAGCCTATTCAATTGTAAAACAACTTATACAGATGTGCCGAACACACCCAAGTTACTCGATGAGATTATGAAACAAATTCATAACCTTACCAAAAAACTTTTAAACATCTACCTACCCATCGCCATCAGAATCCATAAAAGAAATCTAATGGAGGTGAGGAGGTTCGAACTCCTGACCCCCGCCTTGCAAGGGCGGTGCTCTCCCAGCTGAGCTACACCCCCGGGTAAGACTTACAACTAATACCAACTCCAATTACTGTCAGCATTAGCTTTAAACCTTAAATCACATGGGCCTAGGTGGACTCGAACCACCGACCTCACGCTTATCAGGCGTGCGCTCTAACCGTCTGAGCTATAGGCCCTAATTAGCTGAAAGTTGTTCAACTGAACACCGTTCAACTAATTAGGCCTAATATACGCCTTATATAAATAATTAAGGCCGGTCCGAGATTGTTATCATATAAACCTAATACTCAATGGAGCAGTATCAGGATTTCTATTTGATTCTTTCCTTAAAAAGGAGGTGATCCAGCCACACCTTCCGGTACGGCTACCTTGTTACGACTTCACCCCAGTTACCAACTATACCATAGACGGCTCCCTCCTAAAAGGTTAGGCCACCGGCTTCAGGTACGGTCGACTCCCGTGGTGTGACGGGCGGTGTGTACAAGGCCCGGGAACGTATTCACCGCAGTTTTGCTGACCTGCGATTACTAGCGATTCCGACTTCATGCAGTCGAGTTGCAGACTGCAATCTGAACTGAGGCGTACTTTATGGGATTCGCTTGACATCGCTGTCTTGCTGCCCTCTGTATACGCCATTGTAGCACGTGTGTAGCCCCGGACATAAGGGCCATGATGACTTGACGTCGTCCCCACCTTCCTCCGCCTTGTCGACGGCTGTTCCTCTAGAGTGCCCGGCATTACCCGATGGCAACTAAAAGCAGGGGTTGCGCTCGTTGCGGGACTTAACCCAACACCTCACGGCACGAGCTGACGACAGCCATGCAGCACCTGTCATTCAATTCTTACTGAAAGTAAGCACTACAATATCTCTATCGTATTTTGAAGATGTCAAACCCGGGTAAGGTTCTGCGGTTAGCATCGAATTAAACCACGTGCTCCACCGCTTGTGCGGGCCCCCGTCAATTCCTTTGAGTTTCAGTCTTGCGACCGTACTCCCCAGGCGGGATGCTTAATGCGTTAGCTTCGGCACTGAATGTGGTTACATCCAACACCTAGCATCCATCGTTTACAGCGTGGACTACCAGGGTATCTAATCCTGTTTGCTACCCACGCTTTCGCTCCTCAGCGTCAGTTACCAGCCAGTATGCCGCCTTCGCAACCGGTGTTCCTCCCTATATCTACGCATTTCACCGCTACACAGGGAATTCCGCATACCTCTCTGGCACTCTAGCAATGTAGTTTCAAAAGCCTTACAACAGTTGAGCTGTTGCCTTTAACTCCCGACTTACACTGCCGCCTACGAGCTCTTTACGCCCAGTGACTCCGAACAACGCTTGCCCCCTCCGTATTACCGCGGCTGCTGGCACGGAGTTAGCCGGGGCTGCTTCTGTGGGTACCGTCAATCATAACCCAGTTACTGATTATGCAGTTCTTCCCCACTGAAAGTACTTTACGACCCGAAAGCCTTCATCATACACGCGGCGTTGCTGCGTCAACCTTTCGGTCATTGCGCAAAATTCCCCACTGCTGCCTCCCGTAGGAGTCTGGACCGTGTCTCAGTTCCAGTGTGGGCGGCCACCCTCTCAGGCCGCCTAGTCATCGTTGCCTTGGTAGGCCGTTACCCTACCAACTAGCTAATGACACGCGAGACCATCCCAAAGCGACAGGTTGCCCCGCCTTTTCCCACAAATAACTAAACCCGTGGGCTTATCCGGTATTAGCACAAATTTCTCTGTGTTGTCCCAATCTCCGGGGTAGGTTTCTCACGCGTTACTCACCCGTTCGCCAGTGTACTATCGCCCGAAAGCGAATTCCCCTAGACTTGCATGTGTTAAGCACGCCGCCAGCGTTCGTTCTGAGCCAGGATCAAACTCTCCATCCAAACTCATTTTATATTCCTTTTCTCGGACCGGCCTATTCTAATGTCGAACAACTACTCTGTTTTCTGCTGCCAGTCTCTCAACCGGCGGAAGAACTTTATAAAGAATCTCGAAGAGGAAGTCAACCACTTTTTTTAAAAAGTTTTTAACCAATCTCCAAAACGAAACATCCTTCTGTTAAACAACTTTCTTCCCGCGCCCCGCAGCGTTCAGGCTCGCAGCGCAAGGATTGTTGTTATAAGGAATTTCGCCAAGGAAGTCAACATCTTTTTTAAAAAGTTTTTAACAACCCAAACGACTTATTCTTCTGTCAAACAAACTCTTCTACTCTCTCCCCTGCGATACCGAACCAATCAAGTTCGTCTCCGTGGGGAAAGTTGTTATACGAAATACCGCCTTCTAAGTCAATATCTTTTTTAAAAAAAATTTAAAAAAGATTACGACCCGCATTATCAGCCATCATCATATCTACCAGAACCATTGCTGACATTGCTTCGGCAACGGGAACAACCCTGGGAGCGACACAAGGATCGTGCCTTCCTTTAGTGATTATCTCCTTTTCATTGCCGAAGAGATCGATTGTTTTCTTGGGAACAGTTATTGATGAAGCAGGCTTAACAGGAAATCTGAAGACTATGTCCTGCCCTGTGGTGATACCGCCGAGGGTACCTCCTGCATTATTTGAAAGGAAGCCGTATTTGGATATTTCATCGTTATTTTCGCTTCCCCTGAGCGTAGCCGACTCAAAACCTCTGCCGAATTCAATTCCTTTTACAGCAGGTATTGAGAGGATCGCCTTTGCAAGCTCTGCTTCGATACGATCGAATACAGGCTCGCCTATTCCCACGGGTACACCCTTTATAATAACTTCAACAACCGCTCCTATGGAGTCGCCTTGTTCTGAAACATTTAATATAAGACTTCTCATCTTTTCCGCAATATTCTTGTCAGCGCATCTCACAGGATTTTTTTCAATATAATCCGCATCAAAATCCACTGCTTTAATATCTCCAACCTGCTTAACATGACCTGTGATGCTTATTCCTTTTTTGGCGAGAAGCTTTTTAGCCACTGCTCCGGCGCATACTCTGCCTATTGTTTCTCTGGCGGAGCTTCTGCCGCCTCCTCTGTAATCACGGAAGCCGTACTTTGAAGTGTAAGTAAAATCAGCATGACCGGGGCGGAAAAGATCTTTAACCTCACTGTAGTCTTTGGACCTCTGGTTCTCATTATATACAAGCATCATTATGGGATGTCCTGTGGTTTTACCCTCAAACATTCCGCTGTGGAACTCCACCTTGTCCTTTTCATCTCTGGGAGTGCTGACATCGCTCTGCCCCGGACGGCGGCGGTCAAGCTCACGCTGAATGTCCTCTTCTGTGAGTTCCAGTCCAGCCGGACAACCGTCAAGCACAACGCCAACCGATTTTCCATGGCTTTCACCGAAGGTTGTTATCCTGAAATTTCTGCCGAATATACTTCCACCCATTATATATGCTCCTATTGTTTCACCAGCCAGATTCCGATAAGGGCGGCAATCAGGCTGAGAAAAAGATTTGCGAATACGTTTGCCGAACCGGCGAGATACCTGCCTTCATCAAAAAGCAGAACTGTTTCAACACTAAATGTAGAAAATGTTGTGAATGCTCCTAAAAAGCCTGTGCCCAAAAGAAGCCGGAAATTTTCCCCGGAGGTGCTGCGAAAAAAAAGCGCTCCGATTACGCATCCGAGGAAAAAAGAACCGGACACGTTTACAAAAAGAGTGCCCAAGGGAAATCTGCCTCCAAATAAAAGAAGAGAAGCCCTTGAAACTCCGTAACGTGCTATAGCACCAAAAAAACCGCCTAATCCGATAAGAAGAACTTTCAACGAACCCTGCCCGCCGCCTGTTCCAGCGGCTGAATTTATTTACAACATTTCCGTTTACTTATCCGTATTATGCACATATATATTAACCATGACAGACATTCAAGGCATAATAGTTGTAATATGTATTGCGGCGGTGATTCTGAATCTGCCGTTCGGTTATTTAAGGCGTTTTACCAGAAGGTTTTCTCTGGCGTGGTTTGCCTGTATTCATATACCTATTGTATTTATAGCTATCATAAGGATCAGCACCCACACTCCGTGGGCATTTGCTCCGTTGTTTCTGGCTTTGGGGATTATGGGGCAGATAATTGGTCACAGGCTTCCAATCGGGCAGAAGGAATGACTTCTAATCCCAATTGAAGATCACAGGAATATAGTATAAAATTCCCTCAAGTCTACAGATGTGTTAAGAGGGAAAATGAAATCAATCCGTAAAGAGATTCTGCTTAAAAACCCGGAAACCCTTGTTCAGTGCATCTCAGAATATAAAAAAATCAGCAGTGAACTCGAACCCCTGCCCGTTAATATAAAAATAGCCTCCGTATGTTCTTTTACATTGAGAGGTTTTGATACCGCCATAAGCTTTTACTGCGCAAAAGAATCACTTAAATCAGACGTTTATTCCGCACCTTACAATTCATATTCGCAGGAGATACTTAATCCCGAAAGCGGACTGTACGCTTTTTCACCTGACATTGTATTTCTTTGGCTGGACACTCACAGCCTTGCCGGTGACTCTTATTTCAATCCATTAAACAAATCAGCAGACGAATGGCGGGCATGGGCGGAAGAGACTGCTGAGAATCTTCTGACGCTGATAAGCAGATTAGAAAACGGATCAAAAGCTGCCATAGTTGTCCATTCCCTTGAGAAACCAGTGTTTTCACCTATAGGGATACTTGAAAAGAAACAAAAATATGGAATTTTCACCGCTGTTGATTACATAAATGAGAGGCTGACATCGTTTGCATACGAAAATGCAGGCGTATTTGTTTTCGATACTGACTCATTTTATATGAAGTACGGCAGGGGAAATCTGTTCTCGCTTAAATGGTACTACCTTGGTGACATGAAGATATCTCCGGACTCAATTTTAAAAATAAGCTCTGAATACATGGCATATATTCTGCCTAGGGCGGCAAAAAACAAAAAATGTATTGTCCTTGACCTTGACAACACCCTTTGGGGAGGAATCATAGGTGAAGATGGAATAAGCGGCATAAAACTTGGTCCAAGTCCCGACGGCAGATGCTTCAGCGAGTTTCAGCAGATGCTTCTTGCGTTGTTCAAGCGAGGCATAATCCTTGCAGTCAACAGCAAAAACAACCCTGAAGACGCACTAAACGCCATAAAGAACCATCCGTATATGATTCTACGTGAAAAACATTTTGCTGCTATGAGAATAAACTGGAATAACAAGGCTTCAAATCTTGCTGAGATAGCCTCTGAGCTGAATATCGGAACAGACAGCCTAGTTTTTTTTGATGATGACCCTGCCAACAGGCAGCTTGTGCGGGAACTTATGCCGGAGGTTGAGGTTCCGGAGATGCCCTCCGACCCTGCCTACTATCCTTCTGTGCTGCAAAACATGGTTCATTTCAACACACTTAACCTCACCGAAGAAGATTATAAAAAAGGTGAAATGTATTATACGGAAAAACAGAGGAAGAGTCTGCAAAACACATCTTTCAGTCAGGATGATTTTGTGCGTTCCCTTGATTTGAAGCTGACGGTAGCATCAAATTCTCCGATGGATCTGCCCAGGGTCTCACAGCTGACCCTTAAAACAAACCAGTTTAATATGACCAGTTTCAGATACACTGAAGACGATATTAAAAAGATTATCAGCGAAGGCGGAACAGCTTACAGCGTGCGGGCTCAGGATAAGTTCGGCGATTACGGCATCATAGGTGCAGCAATAGTTAGAGACAGTACAGATACAAGGCGTATTGATACTTTTCTCCTTAGCTGCCGGATAATCGGGCGTTCTGTTGAAGATGCACTTTTTGTCGCCTTGGTTAGTGACGCAGTGCAGAAGGGCATACATAAATTATCTGCTGAATTTATTCCATCGGCAAAGAACGCCCCTGCGAAGGATTTTTATTCAAAAATGAATGGCAGAAGAACTGAAACAGAAAGTGGAATACTCTGGGAATGGGTATATGAAAAAGCACCGGTATTTCCGGATATTCTGACAGTAATACGGGAGAATCAGAATGACTGACAGGGAAAAACTTATAAATATTTTTGCAGAAATAACAGGAACTGATGTGCCGGAAATTAATGACAATCTGCAGCGCTCCGAATGTGAAGGCTGGGATTCGTTTAACCATCTGCTGATCATTTCAGAGATTGAAAGCACTTTTGGGAAGTCCATCAAATCGTCTGATGTGGAAAAAATCAATTCTTTTAAAGATTTAGCAGAAATATACGGAATGTCTTAATGGATTTTAATAATATAAAAATCGGTGACAAAGCTGAATTCTCCGTTACCTTGACGGAAGAACTGCATGATTCATTCCGGCTGATAAGCGAAGATAATTCTGCTATCCACACCAGCAGAAGTTTTGCAGCATCCACAAAATTCGGAAATAAAATAGGTTACGCAGGATTTCTCCATGCCCTGCTCTCACGCATGTACGGAGAATATCTGCCCGGCGGGACTTCAGTTTGCATAAAGCAGAGTGCCTCTTACCCGAATCCGTTTTACATAGGGGAAACCCTCACGGTGTATTCCGAAGTTCTCTCAAAATCCGAAGCAACAAAGTTTGTGGAAATAAAGACTGAAATTAAAAACGACTCCGGTAAAAAAGTGTTTACCGGAACAGGAACGGTTATGGCTGTATTCCAAAAACACGAAACCACGCCTCTTTTTCAGCATGAAAGCGATATATACGGGGCAGATATAACTGAAGCACTCCGAAAAAGCGGAATAAGAGAAGGAGATACTTTGTTCATCCATTCAGATATAGCTGTTTTCGGTAAACTGAAATGCAGAGACAGAGGACTTCTTCTTGACGGGATACTAAACAGCATACGCAAAGCAGCAGGACCTGAAGGAACTATTGTAATGCCTGCATTCACATACAGCTTTTGTAAAGGCGAGGATTTTGAGACAGAGAAAACACCCTCAACCGTTGGCATACTTACAGAACATTTCAGGAAGCAGCCGGAAACCATACGTTCCTCTCACCCGATATTTTCTGTAGCAGCCGAGGGTCCGAAAGCATCTGAAATGATCGATACGGATATGGATTCCTTCGGGGTAAAATCTTCGTTTGCTAATCTTGTAAAACTTGACGGCAAGCTGGTTTTCTTCGGCGCAAGCGTTCACTCTATCACTTTTATCCACCATATTGAACAAATGCACGGCATACCATACAGATATATGAAAACCTTCAGCGGAAATATAATTCAAAAAGGTCAGGTATCACCCGCTGAATCGACTTTCCTTGTACGTTATCTGGATAAAAGTGTTGTTCTTGATACTGCTCTCTTTGAGGAAAGACTCCTAAGGGAAGGAAAAATGACAGAAATTGGTCTTGGGGCGGGTACTATAAAAACTGTTTCAGCAAGGGATGCTTTTGAAACGGGCATGAAAATGCTGGATGAGAATATCTTTTCTTTTCTCAAAGAGCCGGTATAAACGCAGATTAGTCAAGCTCCATAAGCCCTGCATCTGTCAGTGAGTCTATATAGCCGTAAAGCTCCCATACCGGCGTACCGATCTTTTCTGCTATCTCTATGAGGCTTCTTTTGCCATCGCTGTAAGCAATAAAGTTCATCATATTGCGGACACGCAGCCCGCTGTCTTTTGAGCAGAGTGTCGGATAAAGCCCTCTTTTACCTAACTGAGGTTCGCAAAGAACGGTAATTCTCGGACGGCAATCTTTTTCAACAGCCTCAATACATTTCAGAACCGCATTCAGCCCGCCGGACAAACCCTGCGGACTTATAACACTCATGTCGTCCAAAGAAGAATGATACTCGGGATACTCATTATATTTCGACCGCATAATATTAACTACCGGAAGATCTATACCGGGGCTGCAGTATTGTCTTTCATCACTGCCCCTTTCAAGAAAGGAATATTCTTTGTAGTTACGGTCGATATTTTTTAACACATGGCGGGCAGCAGCATCTGCCATAGTGTCTCCGTCTCTGCTGGCGAGCATGGAGTAGACTCTGTCGTCTCCGATACAGGTCAGGATGAAACCTGCCGCCGTCTTTTCCTTCATCTCTTTATAGTGCATGGATAAGTAGACAATTGAACCAAGTTTCGGGGATGAAAACAAAACGGTATGAGTAGTTTCGTTCTGCGTTTTCCAGAACTGATTTAGCCGTATAAACAGAAACCGCTGGTCCGGATACTTCGTTATTCGCCATGGAAGGGTGGCAGATATAAGTCGATACAAGAATCTCCCTGTCGCTTTTCCCTTTTATCAGGAGTTCGCCGTAATTAAGAACACCGTCAGTCAGGCTGCTGTCTATTTTGACGTGATACATGCCGGGCTTCAGCTTTTTTCTTTCACTGTCCTTGATGCAGAACCCCCACCTTTCCTTGTAGTAGGATGTAATATAGGGGATAGCCTCCGGCAGTTCGGGCATTGAATATAGATGCTCCTGAAGCTCTTCCAGGCTAATCTCCATATCCACAGGAACAGAATAACCGACAACATGAAGATTGTGTTTTTTAAAATCACACAGGATACTGCCGTCCGGAGCTTTTATGTATGCATCCCTGATGTTCCATTCCTTTGGCACAGTCCAGTCGAAGCATTTGGTTCCGCTCGGCACGCTTTTTATCTGCAGTCCGGGCAGTTCACGGCGGAGAATATTCAGAGTTTCCCTGACTCCTTCTCCGGTGAGGCTTCGTGGGATGGGGAACAATTCAGCCGCAAGATTGTATATCTTTTCTCCGGTTTCTGTCATTTACCGGTCCAGTAATCATAGATAGGAAAAAAGTCGTTTATAATAATCCCTTTCTTTTTGTTGCCATCAATAATTTCCTTAACAAAGGATGATGCAATGACCACAGCATCAAGATTTTTTCCGGCAAGATTTTCCGATGATGCCACCTGCAAATCAGTTCCCGGAATGAAATTGCCCTGACGGGAAAGGTCGTTGTCTATGACCTGTACAGAGGCTTCGGGTTTAAGCTCTTTAAGATAAGCAAGAGCCATTATGGATAATGAACCAGAGCCCCACCAGTACACAGTTTTTCCTTTATGCTTATCAAAGAAAGCGCAAAGCTTCTCAAACGCTGATTTAAGCCTTTTTTCAGTTTCCTGTGCTTTTTTAACAGGATCATAGGTATATTTGATTTCGGCCGGCTCTGTTTTACTCTTGGTAAATACAGCCATCAGACCTGTGGAATAATCGGCAATCTCCCTTACTGCTACTCCCAGATCATCTGCAAAACGCATAAAAAATTCAGGAGAATAATAAAAAAGATGCTGGTGGTGGTAGCCTTCAAAATCAGGAACTTGTATAATTATTCTGCCGTCATCCTTCAGACACTTAAGCATGTCTTTAAATATCTGAAAGGGGTCGGGGAAATGTTCAAATACATGACTTAACGTAAACACATCAACAGATTTTTCCGGAAATGTTTCGGCCGAAAAGAAGCCTCGTATGACATTTATATCACTGTCTTTTATATTGTCAGCCATTGCGGAGGGCTCAACTCCGTTCAGGTTTGTAAAGCCCTCGTTCTTAAGGTTTTTAAGAATAAAGCCTTCTGAGCATCCTATATCCACAAGACGCTCATCCGGTTTCACATATTTTTTTATTGTATTAATAATATTAATATTCTTTGTACTGCCTATTCCCTGGGAGGGTTTGATATAAACATAATTTTTATATATCTCCTCCAAAGTGTCATTGTCCGGAGGTGTGGTATTATAACCGAGCCCGCATCCCCTGCATACATCAAGGACAATAGGCATCAGAGGTGTCTTGGCTGCAACTTCTTTCGGCACAGCATAAAGATGCACAGGATAAACCATTTCATAAAAAGTAAAAACGTCTTCGCTTCCGCAATATGGACATTTCATAGAAACCACCGCAACTTTAACTCATAGTATTTATACTATCGGCATGGAGGCTTATAAAACAAATTTTTTAAATGTCAGCATCGTCCGGCATTTCGTCAGTTTCTTCTGTTTCTTCCGCATCAGCGGGTTTTACCTTCGGCAGCATTTTTTCAACCTTGCGGCATGTTATAATGAATGCGCTGTGGTTGAATGTCCACATCTCCGGTCTTACGGATCTGCCGTCTACCTTCCACGGACGTTTTATGAGTTCAAAGGAGTTGATGTCGTCAAAAGTGCCTGCCTCACGCAGTGCATCAACGCATGATTTAACCTGCAATATTGTGGGAAGATAGCAAACCAGCAGCCCGCCCTGACGGAGACCTGTCTCAAGGTGGGGAACCACCTGCCAAGGTTCAGGGAGATCAAGCATCACACGGTCATACTCGCCGTCTATTCCTTCATATATATTACGAACCTGAATATCATGATTTTCAGCATCGCCGTAAAATTCGGCTATAAACCCTGCTGCGTCTCCGGCGAAATCCTCACGAAGTTCATAGCTTGTGAGAGTTCCTTTCCCGCCGAGGGCACGTAGGATTGCTATGGATAAAGCTCCCTGCCCCACTCCCGCCTCAAGAACATTAAGCCCGGGGTATATGTCGCCTTCCATAAGCATAGCAGCAGTGTCCTTGGGATAGATAATCTGTGCCCGGCGTTTTATATTCATTACGTAATCAATATAAGTTGGCTTCAGCACTCTGTAGCGCACACCCTTGGAGGATGTGATTATTCCTCCGTCAAGCACCTTAACTATCTCATCATGCTCTATAAAGCCGTACTGCGTGGTAAAGCGTATTCCCTCACGGAGACGGGTCATGTGGCGCTTGCCCCTTTCCTCGTCAGTCAGTATAACGTTGGTTCCGTAGCTTATTGTATTCATTTAACTTTCTCCACAAGACGGCAGAAGGTGCATTTATCCATGAAAGATTCCATTCCGCAGGTCTGACATATTTTCATTTCGTCCGAATCTGTTTTTGAGCGGTCTATATCTTTAACCCGTTCGAGAAATTTAGTATAAAAGAAAATCTCACTTCCGGGCATATTTTCTTCGATTGTACTGAGGGCATCCTTAAAAACAAGGCTTGTCGCCCCTTTACTCATGGGGCACTCCTCCATCACATAGTCTATTCCGTTGAGGATGGCAAACGCCGCTGTTTCTCTTTCGGTGAGCCTGACGAGAGGCTTCACCTTCTTTTTTAGCATCTTCCCCCCTGCGGGCAGAACAGGGTAAGTGTTGTTCATGTACTCGTCGTCCCAGTGCATGATATTAGCCAGAAGCCTTGAGGCTTCATCATCCAGATTATGCCCTGTAGCAACAACATCAAACCCGCCGTCATAGGCTGTTTTGTTGAAGTAATATCTCTTGATTGTACCGCAGACGGCGCAGTCCTCCCTTTTTGCCTTTCTGGCTACAAACGGGATGGGATGCCCCTTCTCACGGAGGTCAACTATGATTGTTTTCAGTCCGAATCTTTCGGCAAAGCTGTTAACCTTATCCTTTGAACGGTCGGAATATCCGTTTATGCCCAGATCAATATACATTCCGGTGACATCACAGCCGAGTTTATGCAGAACATGCCACAGCACAAGGCTGTCCTTCCCGCCGGAGACACATACCATTATCTTATCTGTTTTGCGGAACATGCGGAAATGTTTGATCGCTTTCAGCGTCTGTTCGGTGAAATATTCGTTGAAATGCTCCTTGCAGAAGGCAGCATTCGCACGGCGGATGTTTATAACTGCATCACCCTTGCATTTTACACACTTCATCAGCCGCCGCTCACCACATTTATGATTTTTATGCTCTGTCCGTCATACACGTAAATGTCATGGGTCAGCAGCTCGCCGTCTCTGGTGACAAGAGTTGTGGATTCCTTCAGATTAAGTTTTCTCAATATATCCTTCACAGGTGCAGGAGATATCTCCTCGACCTTTCCGTCAGTGAATTCGACTTTGACCAAAATTACCTCCGAACTACTTTCGCCGAACCTACATCCTGTGGTTCGGCTGTAACCGTTCGCACCTTGCAGAGCAAGGCTTCACTACGCACGGCGCAAGTCCATCCATGGACTTGTTCAGCATAACAGAAATTCAGTTTCTTAGGGAGAGAGTTTGAGAGAACCCTTTCTTTACGGTAAAAGAAAGGGTTCTCTTAATATTAAGAATCCTGATAAGAAAATTTTAACGCAGGCGTGCGCCGAATTCTTTCTCCAGTTTTGCTATGGCACTGCGGAGAACAGAATTGGTTTCTTCATCGGTAAGTGTTTTTTCAGGGTCTGAGAAGAAAATTCTGAACGCAAGGCTTATCTCGTCATCTGCCAGCCCTTTCCCTGAATATGTATCAAAAAGAGCAACATTCTCAATCAGTTTGCTTTCCTTTGACACCATATCCGTAATATCCGAAGAACGTACGGATTTGGAAACAGCTATGGAAAAATCCTTAAACACTGTAGGCAGTTTTGAGAATTTGGAGTATTTTCTTTTTTCCAGACCCTTTTCAAGGAGCTTCTCAAGGAAGATTTCACAAACACATATCGGCTGATCAGAGTCCACCGCCTCAAGGGTATCAGGGTGAAGTTCACCGAAGAAGCCGAGAGATTCGCCTTCCAGCATTATTTCAGCGGATTTTCCGGGGTGCATGAACGATCTTTCGGAATGAGCATAACTCAATTTGCCGAGGTTATAACCGGCGAGTATATTCTCCACCACGCCCTTGACAGCGTAGAAAGTTTCCTCAACGGGCTTGGTGTTCCATGAGAGACCCCAGTAGCCGCCGTATATACCGAAAGCAAGTCTTGTTTCCTGATATGGAATGCCCTCGCCTTCTTTTATATAAACTGATGATGTTTCAAAAATATTCGCTGCCTTTGCACCACGGTTCACGTTATACAGTATTGTGGATACAACACCGGGAAAAACATAGGTACGCAGAGCGTTCATGTCTTCTGAAATGGGGTTCTTGAGGATTACAAAGCGTTCTTTGTCGTCAAATATGCTCAAATACTTATCGCTCATGAATGAATAGTTCACCGCCTCTGAGAATCCGAGGGAGGCAAGCTTGTTCTGGAGCAGCCTTTTGTGAGTAAGCAGAGGCATAAGCCTGTCACTGTCAGCGGGGATCAGAGGCACAGTCGCTTTGATGTTGTCATAGCCGTAAAGCCTTGCAACCTCTTCTGCAATGTCCTGCCATCTTTCTATATCCACTCGCCATGACGGAGAGGCTACCTTATAGCCGTCGGCACATTTTTCAGCGTCCATGCCGACAGATGCAAGTATTTTCAGCATCTCTTCAGTGCTTATATCTGTTCCAAGGAGTTCATTCACCTTTTCAGGACTGAACACGACTTCGGGCTGGCTTACCTTTTTATAATCGTTGGAGAGAACACCCCTGCAAACCGAACCGCCTGCGAATGAGGCAAGGAGGCTTGCCGCATAGTCAACCATACGAATGGTGTTTACAGAGTCGATCCCTCTTTCATATCTGTAGGATGAGTCGGTCTGCATGCCGAGCCTTCTGGCGGTGAGGCGTGTGCTTTCCGGCTTAAAGTAGGCGCACTCAAGGAAAACATCTGTTGTGTCGTCACTTATACCTGAATGCTCGCCGCCCATAACTCCCGCAACTGCAAGGGGTTTCTCCTCATCGCATATTAGGAGCATGTAGTCTTTCAGCGTTCTTTCCTTTTCATCAAGGGTGAGGAGTTTTTCGCCTTCTGCGGCGTTGCGGACAATTATTCCGTTTTTTATCATGCGAAGGTCAAATGTGTGGAGCGGCTGACCGTATTCAAACATTACATAGTTTGTAACATCCACCACATTGTTTATGGGGCGCACACCCACAGCTCTCAGCCTGTTCTGCACCCAGAGAGGTGAAGGAGCTATCTTAACCCCTTTTATCACTCTGCCTAAATAGACAGGGCATTTCTCTTCATCATGAACTTTAACATATGAGTAGTTTGAAGCGGCGTCTGCCGTTTCTTCGAGTTTAAAATCCTTGGTTTTCAGTTCACGTCCGTAAATCGCCGCAACCTCACGGGCTATGCCTATAACGCTTAGGCAGTCGGACCTGTTAGGTGTGATGGAGACTTCAAGCACTGTATCACCGAGCCCGAGAACCTCATTAATATCTTTACCGAGGGGAAGCTCCGCCGGCAGAGGCATTATGCCGTCTGACTTTTCCGCTATGCCGAGTTCCGCTTCGGAGCATATCATACCGAAGGATTCAATCCCTCTGATTTTTGCCTTTTTTATCTTAAAGTTACCGGGCAGAACAGCGTCAACCTTTGCAAAAGGAACAGTAAGCCCTGCCTCAACATTGGGCGCTCCGCACACAACCTGATATTCCTCAGTGCCGTCTGTCACCCTGCAAAGAGAGAGCTTGTCAGCATCGGGATGCTTTTCTCTGTGGATTACTTTAGCAACCACAGTGTTTTCCGCTCTCTCCAGTTTATCTACTCCTTCAATCTCAAGCCCAGCCATTGTGAGCCTGTGGCAAAGGTCGTCTATTTCTATACCTGATATATCTACAAATTCGTTTAACCAGCTAATACAGATCTTCATTGCGTACTCCTAAAACTGTTTCAGAAATTTAAGGTGATTCTCAAAGAACAGACGAAGGTCGTCTATGCCGTATTTCAGCATGGCGATGCGTTCAATACCCATACCGAAGGCATAGCCTCTGTATTTTTCGGAATCGTAATCCACATGTTTAAACACAGCGGGGTCTACCATTCCACAGCCGAGAATCTCAAGCCAGCCTGTCTGCTTACACACACGGCAGCCTTTGCTTCCGCAGATTACACAGCCCATATCAACCTCTGCGCTGGGTTCTGTGAAAGGGAAAAAGCTGGGGCGGAAACGCACAGGAACATTGTCACCGAACATTTTCTGTATAAACACCGTGAGAATACCTTTCAGGTCACCGAAAGTGGTTCTTTCGTCAACAAGAAGCCCCTCAACCTGATGAAACATAGGCGTATGTGTTATATCGCTGTCACAGCGGTAAACCTTTCCGGGAGCAATAATTTTTACAGGAGGTTTGTTTTTGAGCATTGTGCGCACCTGAACCGGAGAAGTATGGGTACGCATAAGTATTTCGTCAGTTATATAAAACGTGTCCTGCATATCTCTTGCGGGATGTTCTTTGGGAATATTGAGCGCCTCGAAATTATAAAAGTCGTGTTCAACTTCCGGACCTATAGCAACCTCAAAACCCATGGCGCTGAAAATGTCAACTATCTCGTCAAAAACCTTGGTCACAGGGTGGATGCTGCCAGCAGCAAAAGGAAGACCGGGAAGGGTAATATCCAGAGACTCACCAGTAAGTTTGGCGTCTTTCTCCGCATTTTTAAGTTCCAGTTCCTTGGCATCGTGCAGGGTTTCAAAATCCGCACGAAGGGAGCCTATCTTCATCCCCGCTTCTTTTTTCTGGTCGTTGGGAATATCTTTCAGCTGTCTGTTCAGATTACTGATAAGCCCGTTTTTACCGAGATATTTAACTTTCACCTGATACAGGGCATCAAGACTGCTGCTTTCCGCAATCTCCGCCTTGTAGCTTTCGAGTCCGCTTATGTCGAGCTGCATTTATCGTTCTCCGCTTTATTTCAAAAATTCAGTTAAGCAAACATGATATTAAAAACTGGTGCAAAATGGCAAGGGATTATTTGAAAAAAGCTGATTTTAAGATATCTGACAAACTTAACATGAATATGACTGTTATTATCAATTAACATAATATTTTCTTCATATTTTGGGTTCATTCTTCCTCTGCAAAAACTTTTCGGAGGATATTTAAATGTCAAAAGAAAATAAGACTAAACTGGGAAGACGCCAGTTCCTGAAACTTTCAGCAACGGCAATGAGTGCGGCTGCAGTCGGTATGACTGTGGGCTGCGGAAGTTCAAGCAGCTCTGATAACACTCAGGAAAATCCCACACCTAAGGCGGTTCTGCCCACTTCTTCGGCATGGAAATTCGGTGTTATCTCAGACACTCAGTGGACAAAAGACGATGACGGTGAAAACCCTGCCTCAACAGCAATAGACATAATCAACAATGTCAATGAAGAGTTTGTGAGCCACGGTGTTAAATTCGTTGTGGCAGTGGGCGACCTCACTGATGACGCCAGAAATAACTTCACTGCAAACCATACACCCACCGGCTCCGTGATCAGCTATACTCCTGAAGACGGTTTCGGAATAAGAGCCCGCTACGCACAGAGACTTTATAATGAAGGAATAGGTTTCTTCCCCTTAAGAGGAAATCATGACGACTCCGCAGATGCGGCAACCCAGTTCCTCCGTTTCTTCCCCCAGACACAGACAGGCGAACAGAACAATCCGGCTATACAGTCAACGGCATACTCAGTACAGAACCCTGATACACAGTGGCTTCCTGAAATCCCCAGAACAAACACATCGTCTTTCTCAATGGGTTCAGCTTTTTCAAGCCCCTCATCACCGAACACCGGAGACATGACAGGTCTTACGTATTCTTTTGACTACAACAACGCACGCTTTGTAATGCTTGATCACTTCACCGCTGAGGACGGACTCTCGTACGATACAACACCGGATGCAAATGCAGTTGAGAGAACAGCAAACCCGATTATGCACCAGCAGAGCTGGATAGACGGAAGACTCTCCGGACGTGCCTCAAACACCCATGCTTTCTGTTTTGCTCACAAAGGTCTGCTCACGCAGGATCACTCTGATGTTATGTTCGGCTACACTGTTGACAATGTTCTTGCACCAGATTTCAGCACATTTGCCGCACCGGGGCTTGATGAATATATTACCAGCCTCGCAAACAACGGCGTCCGCTACCACATAAACGGGCACGATCACATGCACGACCGCAGCCTTGTAAAATCATTGGACGGTTCCGAATCAAAGGTAATGCAGATCGTCACTGCTTCTGACAGCTCAAAATTTTATACCCCGGCAAGTGATGTTGAGGATACTGCCGCAGATTACGGTATTACACTTATAAACAAATCCAACGACGCTCTGTTATGGCAGGGACAGCGTCAGGAACTGGTAGCGCAGGAACTTTATACGATAGGTTACTATATCTTTACTATCGATGGTCCCGTTGTCACAGTGGACTTCTATTCAGCTCCCGCATACTCTGACAACAGCTTCAACACTACTCCGACACTTAACTTTTCCAAAAGAGAAACCTTCGGCTACAGCCTCAACGGCGAATCCTACATTATCGCCCAGAACGGAGATCTCACAGTTGTTGATTCCACAGCAACGGACGGAACAAACGCAAAAATAATCAACGGCAAAAACGGTAACATCCAGAAAGAACCCGCTTCCGGAAGAAGTTTCAATATGCACGTTAATACCGGATGGCTTGAGCCGCAGGATTCATTAGGCAGCATCTTTTTTCTTAACGGTATGACTTATTCAATGGGGAGCGAGCAGACGGATGTTTTCACTCTTTCAATGAGCTACGACCCCTCAAAAGTGACTTCAGACGAAATTGCAGGCGGAAAGTTCGGTCTGGCAACCAACGATGAAGACGGAACATGGATTAACGCAGTAAACCAGAATTTCGGCGGCGGTAGTACATTTGTTCAGAGAGCATGGCATGAAGATGACAAGCTCGGCACTTGGGGAGTTGACACAAGCACAAACACTGTATGGGCAGTAATAAACTATAACGGTTATTTTGCAGCTGTAAAAGGAATGGACTAACACCTGTACCGACAGAGGTGTAAAAAGCAAGCATGTACCTCCGCATAACAGCGGAGGCATGTGCCTGTTATAATGTGACTCAGCAGAGCTTCCACTCTGCTTTTCTTTTTTCAAGAAATGCTCTGACACCTTCAGCTGCATCCTCCGTGGCGCAGAGTTCTGCAAAAATCCTCGTTCCATTGTCTACAGCAGCGTGATAGCCCATATCATAAGACTTGCTTAGTCCACGTTTTCCGGCAGAAACAGCAAGGGGGCTTTTCAGCGCCAAAGCATCGGCAATTTCTTCTGTTTTCTTTTCAAGTTCATCATCAGGCACAACCCAGTTAACCAGCCCGAGTTCGTACATCTGCTGCGCCGTAAACCTCTCACCGAGAAGCACCATTTCCATAGCTTTCTTTCTGCCTACATTTCTGGTCAGAGGAATACCGGGACCTGTGCATATAAGCCCCACATTCACTGCGGTCGTTCCGAATACCGCAGATTCCGCCGCTACGGTTAGGTCGCATGCGAAACTTAAGCCTGCACCGTTTGCCACGCAATATCCTTTCACAGAAGATACAACGGGCTTACTCATATTCGCTATTGTGTGATTATGCATATCCATCAAAGAAATAAACTCAAACAGCTGTTCATCCGTAATCTGTTCAAGAACATGAAGATCTATGCCCACGGAAAAATGCTTTCCATTGTTACTTATGATGATTACACGAATATCGCCGTCTTTCTCGAAATCAATCAGTGTTTTATTTAGCTGTAATGCAAATTCTATATTAAAAGTATTGTTTTCTGCCGGGCGGTTAAGAGTTATATAGCCCTTGTGCCCATCTTTTTCAGCGATAATTTCCAGCATATCCATAAACGCCCTCCAATTAGAACTATGTTATGATACAGTCATTCTAATTTGATGACAACAGAAATGATGAACCTTCGCTGCGTATCTGACCTTACAGCAAAAAACCGCACGTCCTGTCGGATTTTTGCACACGCTCGCAGTTTGCAAAGCAAACCTTCGCTGCGCACGGCGAAAACACATCCTGTGTTTTGGACATAAAAAAAGGGAAACCTCTTTAAGATTTCCCTTTTTCGTATCTGACTTTACAGCAAAAATCCGCACATCCTGTCGGATTTTTTGCACACGCTCGCGGTTTGCAAAGCAAACCTTCGCTACGCACGGCGAAAACACATCCTGTGTTTTGGGCATAAAAAAAGGGAAACCTCTTTAAGATTTCCCTTTTTCGTATCTGACCTTACTGCAAAAATCCGCACGTCCTGTCAGATTTTTGCACACGCTCGCGGTTTGCAAAGCAAACCTTCGCTACGCACGGCGAAAACACATCCTGTGTTTTGGGCATAAAAAAAGGGAAACCTCTTTAAGATTTCCCTTTTTCGTATCCTTCTACAGATAAATTTTCTTAATTTTCTTAAGAATTTACCTGTTTAACAAGCTGCTCAAACTGTTCGGGGCTTGTGATAGCCATTTCAGAAAGCGATTTCCTGTCGAGGGTGATGTTCTTTTCTTTCAGCTTACCTATAAATGCGCTGTAGCTGAGACCGTATTGTCTTACGGCGGCTCCGATCCTTATGATCCAAAGAGTTCTGAAGTCGCGTTTTCTGCGTTTTCTGCCTCTGTAAGCCTCAGCAAGTGCGCGTTCGCCCTGCTCACGGCTTTTTTTGTAGACATTGTTCGCTGCGCCTTGAAAGCCTTTGGAGACCTCAAGCCATTTTTTGTGACGTTTGCGGGCTTTAACCCCGCCTTTCGCTCTTGGCACTGTTCGTCCTCCTTACATTAAGCGTACGGCAGCAATTTTTTAACGTTTGCTGCGTCTTGTCCTTCAAGGATGCCAGGGTGGCGCAATGCGCGCTTTCTTCCGCTGCTCTTTGAGGTGAGGATGTGCCTCAAAAAGCCTTTTTTGTACTTAACTTTCCCACTGCCGGTAACTTTAAATCTTTTGGCAGCGCCCTTATGGGTTTTCATCTTAGGCATTAGCCTACCTCCGAAAATTAGTTGTTAACAGGCGAGATGATCATCACCTGCTGACGACCCTGCATCTCAGGTGTCTTTTCAACGACTCCTAAGCCTGTGACGTCCTGCGTCACTCTATTCAAAAGTTCTGTACCGCTGTCCTGAAACATCATTTCCCTGCCTCTGAAACGGATCACAAGCTTGACCTTGTCTCCTTCTTCAAGGAAACGTCTGATGTGTCTCAGTTTCGTCTGGTAGTCATGATCTTCGATCTTTGGACGGAACTTTATCTCCTTTGTCTCAATCTGATTCTGGCGTTGTTTTTTACGTGCCTCACGATCCTTCTTATTCTTCTCAAATTTGTATTTGCTGAAGTCCATTACACGGCAAACGGGAGGTGTCGCACTTGCGGATACCTCGACGAGATCAAGTCCGGCTTCGGCTGCTAATGCCAGAGCCTCCTTTATCGATACCACTCCTCTTTGACTGCCGTCATCAAGAATAAGCCTTACTTCAGAGGATGTTATTTCCTCGTTGATCCTTTCTCTGTCGAGCGATTGCTGCTGTCTGCCGCGTATGACTCACCTCCATAATTCGAGTGACTTATTAATGTCAAGCCCTCTTAATACACTAATATAATCGGAAAGATCAAGATTATTTTTATTTGATCCGTCCCTTAATCTAACAGTTATTGTGCCGTTTTCAACCTCATTTTTGCCGAGAATGATCATATGAGGGATCTTTTCAAGCTGGGCCTCACGGATTTTCAGGTTGATTTTTTCGTTTCTGTAATCGCCCTGAACACGGAAACCTTCAGCTCTGAGAGCAGTTTCTATCTCTTTGCATCTTGCGAGAGAATCATCGGTAATGTTCATAACCTTAATCTGCACAGGAGCAATCCAGAGAGGGAAGCTTCCTGCAAAGTGTTCTGTGAGAACTCCGATAAATCTGTCAACAGAACCGAGAATAACTCTGTGAAGCATAATTGGTCTGTGCTTTTGTCCGTCCTCGCCAATATATGTGAGATCAAAACGTTCGGGAAGGTTAAAATCAGCCTGAATTGTGGCACACTGCCAGAAACGTCCGATGGCGTCTTTCAGCTTGATGTCAATCTTTGGTCCGTAGAAAGCTCCGTCCCCTTCATTGATCTCATAGGGCAGACCTTTAATTTTAAGAGCCTCAAAAAGAGCTTCTGTTGCTTTTTCCCAGTTATCGTCACTGCCAATATATTTTTCGGGCTTGGTTGAGACCTCTATCTCAAATTCAAAGCCGAAAACATTCATTACATCCGTAACGAAGTCGATAATCTTAACAATTTCCCCGTTAAGCTGCTCCGGTGTACAGAAAACATGTGCATCATCCTGAGTGAATGCACGGACACGCATAAGCCCGTGGAGTACGCCGGATTTTTCATGCCTGTGAACAGTTCCCAGCTCAAAAAGCTTAAGAGGAAGATCACGGTAGCTTCTCAGGTCAGACTTGTACACCATAATATGATTGACGCAGTTCATAGGTTTTATTCCGAACTCAACATCATCAATTTTGGTGAAATACATATTTTCGCCGTAGTTGTCATAATGACCGGAGCGTTTCCACATATCAGATTTAAGAATTGCAGGACCATAGACTATATCATAGCCTCTTTTTAAATGTTCCTGTCTCTCATATTCCTCAAGAACAGCACGAAGTATGCCCCCCTTGGGGAGATAAATGGGGAATCCTGCTCCGATTTCATCCTCAACCATGAACAGCTTAAGTTCCTTGCCAATCTTACGGTGGTCACGTTTTTTCGCTTCCTCAAGCATATTGAGGTACGATTCAAGCTCGTCCTTTTTAAACCAGCTTGTACCGTATATACGCTGAAGCTGAGGATTTTTTTCGTCCCCTCTCCAGTATGCGCCGGCAACGGAAAGAAGCTTGTAATGTTTGATCTTTGAAGTGTTGTCCATGTGCGGTCCACGGCAGAGATCCATAAAGTCTCCCTGTTCGTAGAGGGAAACTGTGGGGTCTTCTATGGAGTCTATGAGTTCGATTTTATAGTTCTCACCCATGTCATTAAAGACTTTCTTCGCCTCTTCCTTGGTAAGGACTTTTCTATGCACTTCAATTTTTTCAGCGGCTATTTTAGCCATTTCCTTCTCAATTTTTTGAAGATCGTCAGGGGTGAATTTCATTTCGCCTGTGTCAAAGTCATAATAGAAACCGTCTTTAATAACAGGACCTATGGTCACTTTCACATCGGGATAAATCCTCTGCACAGCCTGAGCCATAAGGTGAGCAGTGGAATGGCGGAGAATTTCCAGCCCTTCGGCATCGCTTTCCGTTATTATTTTAACCTTATCGCCTTCATTTAAAATATATCCGAGATCGACTGCTTTGCCGTTTACTTCGCCTGCTACAGCTTTTTTGGCAAGTCCGAGGCTTATGTTTTTGGCTGCGTCAAGAACACTGCTGCCCTCGTCCAGAACCCTCTGACTGCCGTCCGCAAGTACAATATTCATATATGTCTCCTGTCTTGTGCCTATATAATATAACCTTTAAGATTATGACGATAAAGCCGGCTTGTCAATAGCGCTCAAAAAAGGAGCAAAAGATTATTATTTATGAAAACAAACTTTTAGGTTTATGAACTGTCGGAAGAATTGTATATTCATGGTTTACATAAAAGAGGTTGACGGGATGAAAAAAACTTTTGCCATTATTCTTGCCTGTACACTGCTTGGAGCAGGAGCCTTTGCTTTTTTCTCCAAGCGTGGCGGAAGCAAGATTCAGATACTTGAAACAGTTAAAGCAGAGACAGCTACTATTCAGGATCAGCTTCTGGCAACGGGTATAGTCAAACCTGTGGTGGGAGCTAAAATTGAGGTCGGCGCCAGAGCTACAGGACTAATCAGCTCTCTGCCTGTAAAGGTTGGTGACAAAGTCGAGCAGGGGCAGCTTATCGCCAAGATCGACAGCCGTGAGATTGAACGAAACATAGAAACAATGCGCATCAGTCTGAAAACGATGAAGGCGAATCTGGAAAAAGAAGTCAGCCTCTTCCCTGTCAACACAGATCTTCAGAATAAAAATATAGAAAAGCGTGAAGCGGATCTGCATCTGGCACAGCGTAATTATGACAGACAGAAAAAGCTTTACGATCAGGACGCATCCACGGATGAAAAGCTTGATCAGTCTCTCCACGAGCTTAGACTTGCCAAAGCGGAACTTGAGAGCGCAAAGACCGAATTAATCAAAATAAAAACGTCTCATGTCAATGATGTTCAGGTTTTGGAAAATCAGATCAAAGAAACGGAAGGCAGGTTACAGGAGCTTCTCGTACAAAGATCCTATTATGAAATACACGCTCCCATATCCGGTGTTGTGACACAGGTTGCCGCTGACGAGGGTGAAACCATAGTGGCGGGCTTGCAGGTGGCAAACCTGATAACGATCCTTCAGCCGGAAAAGCTTGAGATGTGGATCTACGTGGATGAAACAGATATAGGGAAAATCTCCGAAGGCATGGATGTGTTCTACACTGTGGATACATACCCCAAAAAACGATTTCAGGGCAAAATAAGCCGGATATATCTTGAGCCCGAAACCAAGGAAGGAATAGTTTATTACACTGCTGTGATAAGTATAACGCCGGAAGACGCTCTTCTCCTTAAAACAGACATGACCACCCATGTCCGCATAGTCAAGGAAGTGAAAGAGAATGTTCTCGCCGTAAAAAACGGTGCCGTCAAGTGGGACGGAGCCGAAAGTGTTGTCTACAAAATAACAGGAAATAAAAAAAATCCGGCAGAACGTGTAAGTGTTAAAACAGGCGTTAAAGACGAAAATAATACTGAGATTACAGAAGGACTGAACGAAGGCGACGAGGTTGCCCTTAAGATAATACTTCCTGAAAAAAGACAGGGGTTTTAGTTAATGGCACTGGCAAAACTTGTTGATATACGCAAGAAATACATTCTGGAAGGGCTGGAACTTGAGGTGCTTAAAGGAATAAGCCTTGAGATCGAAAAAGGAGAGTTCATAGCCGTCACAGGTCCTTCAGGTTCAGGGAAAACCACTCTTATGAACATTCTCGGTCTCCTTGATTCCCCTTCCTCCGGTCAGTATCTGCTTAACGGCGAGGATGTGGCAGGGCTTGACGATGACGCCCTCTCTCATATACGCAACCGCACAGTGGGCTTTGTTTTCCAGAGTTTCCACCTCATCCAGCACGCAAATGTTTTTGAAAATGTGCTTCTGCCAGCCTATTACAGCGGAGAAAGCATGAAGATGATGGAAAAAAGAGCCTTGGAACTTCTGGACAGGGTTGGGCTTGCAGATAAAAGAAAAAACCGTCCTAACCAGCTTTCCGGCGGTCAGCAGCAGCGAGTAGCCATAGCCCGTGCATTAATAAGCGACCCGCAGATAATCCTTGCAGATGAACCCACCGGACAGCTCGACAGCGAAACATCCGCATCCATAATGGAGCTGATAACAGAGCTGAACAATGGCGGGAAAAATATAATAGTAGTAACCCATGACCCCGCCACGGCAGCATACGCCAGGCGGGAGATAAAGGTTCTGGACGGGCTTCTGGGCTGATGCCCGCCCTGTGAGCCTTAGTGTCCTGCTGCGGGTGCTTTCGCTTGCATTTTCTTTGGTCTGGCAAACCAGACCACACCTATCAGAACGATAAACAGAAATGCAGATATTTTATATATCTCCGCAACAGACAGCATGAACGACTGCCTGGTAACTTCTGAGTTTATTATCCCCACAGCGGTATCAGTGTTGATCCCAGCTTCTGAAAGCCTGTGAAGAGGTATCTTCACCGCATCGGTGTAGGGAGTTATCCTTTCAGCTATATTAGAGTGGTGCATAGCCGCCCTGTTTTCCCACACAGTAGTCCCGATGGACGCACCGAAAGCGCCAAGCATTATTCTGGCAAAGTTCATGAGTCCTGATGCTGATGCTATTCTGTCCGGCGTAAGCCCCGAAACAGCTATTGCATTAAGAGGAGCCATAAAAGCTGCCATGCCTATACCCTGAATAAGATGATTCAGCGCCACTGTCCGTGCATCCACTGAGGTGGAAAAGCCTGATCTCATATAAAAAGCATATGCAAAAAATATGAAAGCTCCTGTTACAAATAATCTGGGATCCACCCTGTTCATATTTCTGCCTATAACAGGCGAAAGAATTATGGCGAACAGACCGAACGGCGCAGTAACAAGCCCTGCCCATGTGGCTGTGTAACCCATGTTCGTCTGAAGCCAGAGCGGAGTAAGCACTATATTTGTGAAAAACACACCGTAACCGAGGCTTAATGTCAGGGTCGCCGATGAGAAATTTCTGTTCTTGAAAAGGCTTAAATCTATTATAGGATGTTTCTCCGTCAGCTCCCATATCATGAAGTACGTAAAAGCTATTATGCTTATTACCAGCAGAGCAATGATTGCAGGAGAACTGAACCAGTCAAGTTCTTTACCCTTATCAAGCATAATCTGGAAACAACCCACCCACACGGCGAGAAGAATAAGCCCCACCTTATCAACAGGGAGCTTCACTGCCTGAGTCTCTTTTTCCCTCATCACTGCCCATGTAAGCGCTGCCGAAGCTATCCCTATGGGAATATTTATATAAAATATCCAAGGCCATGAAACGTTATCGGTAAGCCAGCCGCCGAGAATGGGCCCGGCTATGGGTGCAACAGTCACCGTCATGGACCAGAGTGCAAGCGCCATCCCCGCCCTTTCTCTGGGGAAGCACTGGAGCAGAAGCGACATTGAAAGGGGAATCATCGGACCTGCCACAAAACCCTGCATGATTCTGAAGCCAATGAGCATTTCAATGTTCCACGAAATCCCGCAGAGAAATGATGAAATAACAAAAAGCAAAAGCGCTCCGAGGAACAGCTTCATCTGCCCTATGCGCCTTGTAAGCCACCCTGTGAGCGGAACAGCCACAGCGTTGGAAACGGCAAATGATGTAATAACCCACGTTCCCTGAGTGGTACTCACCCCCAGATCACCTGATATTGCGGGGATAGACACATTGGCTATTGTTGTATCCAGAACCTGCATGAAGGTGGCAAGACCAAGGGAAGCCGTGGCAAGAAACAGACGCATACCCGTATAAGGAATATGCTGCTGAACTGTGTTATTCTGCATATTTTAACCTCCGGCAGACTACTGTCTGTCCGTATTTGCCGTTATAATCCGCCCTATGACACTGCTTATGTCCTCTTCGGTCTGTGTACCGGAATTACCGGAATGTTCCGTTTCTGTCCCTGTCAGTCTCTTGCCGCCCAGATTTTCCGTATTTACCTCTGCTTCCATGGAGAGACCTATCTGAAGCGGGTTGTCCGCAAGCTGTTCTTTATCCAGAGTGATTCTCACTGCAAGCCTCTGAACAACCTTTATCCAGTTGCCTGTGGCGTTCTGTGCGGGTATGAGAGAGAAGACAGCACCTGTTCCCGCTGAAAAACCTTCTATAGTTCCGTGATATTTCACCCTGCTGCCCAGCATATCGCTTACAAGCTCCACAGGCTGACCAATACGCATATTCCTGAGCTGAGTCTCTTTAAAGTTGGCATCAACCCAAACCTGATCCAGAGGTACAAGCGCCATCAGCGGCTCACCGGTATTAACCCACTGACCAAGCTGAACATTTCTTTTTGCTATATAGCCGGATACAGGCGCTTTTATTACTGTTCTCTCCCATGCCAGATGCGCTTCGCGGAGACGTGCTGCAGCCTTTTCCACTTCCGGGTGCTTATCAGGGTCTGTATTCTCGATCAGGTTTCTGTTAACCTTCATCTGTTCTTTCGCAGTGAGAAGAGCCTTCCTCGCAGATGCGACAGCATCTTTAGCGTGTTCTATCTCTTCATTGGATATCGCACCAGTTCCGGCGAGACTCTGACGCCTGCTGAGGTCTTTCTCCGCTTTTCTTAAATCTGTCTCACGCTGGGCAACCACGGACTTTAAAGCGCCGTCATTAGTATAAAGCGTTGTCACCTGACGAACTGTCTGTGCCAGAACCGCTTCGGCCTCTCTCAGGGAGATTTCAGCGTCAGCCTTGTCAAGCCTCGCAAGCACTGTGCCTTCTGCCACATAGTCAGTGTCATTCACCTCAACAGAGATGACCTTTCCTGAAGTCAGCGGAGTTATCTGAACAATATTTCCCGCAACATAAGCGTTGTCTGTTTTTTCAATATATCTTGCCACAAGTGCCCAATATACCCCGTATCCTCCCCCTATGAGCAGAAAAACCAGTGTGAATATTATGAGCATCTTTGTTCTTTTGCCGTTTGATGTACTTTTTTCTGTTTTTTCCATAATCATTACCTGTTTTGTTTATTTGTTTTCAGAAGGTACAGCAGGAGTCAGACCACCGCCTAAAGCAGTAATCAGAGCAACACCGGCATTAGCCTTCTGTATTTTTATATTTTCCATAAAAAGCATTTCCGCCAGCAGCCCGCTCTCCGCTTCCAGCACGGGGATATTGCTGGAAAGTCCGCCCTGATAGCTTATTTCAGCAAGTTTTTTGATTTCTGCCAGTTTCTCAGTAATATTCTCATATTCACTGATCCTGCTTTCTGCGGATTTCCACGAGGCAATTGAGTCTGCTATTTCCTGCACGGCGTTTATTATAAGAGTGTTATACCTTTCAACAGCAGTGTCATACTCTGCATTTCTTGCCGCCAGACTGCTCTTAAGTCTGCCTCCGTTAAACAGAGGAAGGGTTATTGCCGGACCTATGCCGAACACACCGCTGCCCCTGTTAAGCAGGTTTTCCAGCCCTATTGAGTCAAAGCCCGCAAAAGCATTCAGGTTCAGATTCGGGTAAAAATCGGTCTTCGCTGATTCTATCCGCTTCTCCATAGCTTCAATGCGCCATTTCTGTGCCGCTATATCCGGTCTCCTTGCTATCAACTCAACAGGCAGAAAAGCAGGAAGAGAAAAACCCTTGTCATAGGACACTGCCGGTGCATGAATATCAACGCTTGCAGCAGGTCCTTTTCCCGTTAAGGCACCCAGTTTATTTTTCAGCAGAGCCTGAGTCTCCTGCAATGCTCTGATGTCTGCCTTAACAGCTGCTGAATCCCTCTGCGAATACTTTACCCTCTGCTCGGAGTCAAGTCCGGCGGCGTATCTCTTTGATCTGAGTTCTGTCAGCCTTTCGCTGATACCAAGTATCTCAACGCTTATTGCCTCCTGACGGCAAACAAGATCCAGATGCAGGTATGACTGCACAACCTCTGCTGCGAGGGCAAGTCTTGCAGTTTCTGCGTCTATTTCAGCAACTTTCACCATACCCATCGCTGCTGCATAATCAGCTTTGTTTTTTCCCCAGAGATCAAACTCATATGCGGCATTAAGCTTCAGACTGTTCACAGTGTCAGTCTTTTCAGCAAATTCGGGCGAAACACTTCCGTTGCCTGTAAACCTCTGAAACATACTCTCAGCTCCGAGGTTTACTTGAATAAATCTGTCAGAATCCACAATGCCCGCAGCGGCACGGGCTTCTCTTATTCTCGCCTGTGCTTCACCAAGAGTGGGGTTATTGTTCAGAGTTTCTTCCACCAGTCTGTTAAGCTGAGAGTCGTTATATTTCTCCCACCATTTTTCATCCGGCCATATACCTTTCTCCGATGAAATTTCCGGTAGTTCAGGAGCATCATTGATGTTTGAAGAGGTGCTGATTCCTTTGTATCCGGCACATCCGCCCAAGAGCATAAGCATCAGTACGAGTGCAGGCACATGAAATCCTTTGATGTTTTTTATCATAATTCTATTTCTCCTAAAATTCCGCAGCCGCTTTTGTTGCTGCCTTCATGGCATTTGCGAAATATATTTCTGCCATATGAGGTTCTGCGTCCAAACCCTCAAGCAGCACAGTCCTGAAATCTTCCACACCCATAAAACTCATTATTGATTTAAGGTAAGGTACTGAGTGATCACTTTCTTTACCGTGGTGGTACCATCCACTGGAATGTATGCTCAGACACCTTCTGCCTTTTCCCCTTAAAAGTCCTGCCGGACCGTTTTCAGTGTGGACAAATGTTTTCCCCGGTATACAGACAGTGTCCAGATACATTTTAAGCTCAGGCGGAAAACCCAGATTCCACATAGGGGTGACAAACACATATTTATCAGCTGCGGCAAATTTATCAGCTGATTCATATATCTTTGCAATTTTGTTCTGCTCGTTATCAGAGAGAAAACCCAGCGCCTCCCCTTCCCTCATTCTGCATATTCCATTCATTACATCGCAGTCAAACTTCTGAACAGGGTCCTTATAAGTATCAATTATTTCTATTCTATCATCCGGATTAAGTTCCAAATATTTCTCTAAAAACCAGTCTCCCAGCATCATGCTTCTGGACTTTCCTTTTGGTTTTATACTGCATGTGACATAGAGAAGAGTTGCCATAGGATACCTCCATTACAGAGTTATATATGCAATCATTGTGCCGTAAATAACATAATCTTTGATATCAGGCAATTAGGTGGTGGCAGACAAAAAATAGTCACGAAATAGCGACACTCTGCTATCTAAATACCGACACCTATGCTAATGTGTCGAAATATCGAGAGAAAAAGAGGATGTTATGAACATCAGCAAAGATGAATTTTTCAGGGAAGTGACACTTCGGATATGCAGCAGTCTGGATATCAAAGCAGCACTCAAAAGCTGCTATAATTATATGAAGGAATACCTCCCTCTTGATTTTCTTTTTTTAAGCTCAATTGATGAAAGCATGGGAGCGCTCAGGCTTATCGCCTGCGAACCGGAAAGCGCCCGAAAGGAAGTAAACGAAATTGTCCCTCTGCCTAAAGACATATGGGAATGGCAACTGACACTTTTCAACCCTCTTCTGGCTGATTCAAAAAACCACAACCCGATGACAGTTAAAATGGCATCAATCACAAATAACAAAGGCAAGTCCACTCTGCCTATTCCTCTGCATATAGACGGAAAGAAAATAGGCTCCCTCGCTCTGCGCTCACTGGGTGACGGAATATACAATAAAAACCACCTTGAGCTTGTGGAAAGCATAATTGAACCTTTTACAATTGCCCTTGCCAATTTTCTGGCTCATCAGGAAATTCTCAGCTACAGAGACAGGCTAATAGACGACAACAGATTTCTTCAAAAAGAACTCAGCCCGCAGTTTTCGGACGATATAATAGGAAGCCTAAGCGGGTTGCGGGATGTAATGGAGCAGGTGCGCTCGGTCGCTCCTTTGAATAATACAGTGCTTCTCCTTGGAGAAACCGGCGCAGGCAAAGAGGTTATCGCAAACGCCATACATTACGGCTCACCGCGAAGCGGAGGACCTTTTATCAAAGTAAACTGCGGAGCCATACCCGAATCTCTCATAGACAGTGAACTGTTCGGACATGAAAAAGGCGCTTTCACAGGTGCGTCAGCCATCAAAAGAGGACGTTTTGAACGCTCAAACGGGGGAACAATCTTCCTTGACGAAATAGGTGAACTGCCCCTTCAGGCTCAGGTGCGCCTGCTTAGAATCCTTCAGCATAAAGAGCTTGAACGTGTGGGAGGTTCAAAGCAAATCCCTCTGGATATTCGCATAATTGCCGCTACACACAGAAATCTTGAAAAAATGGTGGAAGAAAAAACTTTCAGGGAAGATCTGTGGTTCAGGCTCAATGTATTCCCAATCAACATCCCACCTCTGCGAAGCAGAAGAGAGGACATACCTGCTCTGACAAGATACCTTGTGAACAAAACAAGCAGAGAAATAGGTCTTCACACACCGCCTGCCATAGCAGTAGGCGCTCTGGATAAGCTCACTTCCTACCCATGGCCCGGCAATATCAGGGAGCTTTCCAACGTTATAGAGCGGGAGATCATCCGTTTCAAGGGGGGTGTTCTCACATTTGACTCTATAACAGGCGGACACTCCGAACCTGAAACCCAGCATTTACCTGAACAGAACCAGCCGGAAACAATGGATAAAAATACAGCATCCTACATAAGAAGAGTACTTAAATTCACCAACGGGCGCATAAACGGCAAAAAAGGAGCGGCGGAAATAATGGGTCTGAAGCCCAGCACACTTCGCAGCAAGATGGAAAAGCTGGGCATAGCAAGAGAAGATTTCTGAGGACAGAGAGCAGCTTGAAAAGTTTTTTTGCCTTCATGGGAATATTTTTTGTTGCAAATCCATGAAAATTTAATATAATCCCAATCTCGTAACGGGGGTATAGCTCAGCTGGGAGAGCGCGACGCTGGCAGTGTCGAGGTCATCGGTTCGATCCCGATTACCTCCATAAGATGTTGAGAGGGAACTGTTTTCATAACGACAGTTTCCTTTTTTCATTTACGTGAAGAGTTTTTACGGGATATTAGCTCAGTTGGTAGAGCAGCTGACTCTTAATCAGTAGGTCGTAGGTTCGAGCCCTACATATCCCATTTAAAAAAGGACTTAGGTACGTACCTAAGTCCTTTTTTTGTGCATAAAAACAAAAAAGCCACCCCATGGGACAGCTTTTTTAACCGCTATTTATTCTTCAAAAAAATTGTTTTATTTTTTTACTTTGCAACCTTATTCAGAAGCATGCTGTCAAACTCATCTTTAAGCTCATAAGCATTGCCGAGGTATGTAATATCCACTGAATCGGCAAGGTAGCTGACTTCATCTATGGTAAGTGAAGTCTTCTTAAAAATGTCTTTTGTACTGAGAACCCTTTCGCTCCACGGCTCGAAAGAGTGCATGCTCAGAAGATAAAAGTGTTCTTCCGTAATAATTATCCTGACAAGAATGACATTTCTGTAGGATTCCAGCGCTCTGTCATAAATCCTGAAAATATCACCCACACCGTAACGGGTTTTCTGTTCCATATTGCATCACCTCTTGTTCTTCACAATACACCATTCCAACGGCATTTCAAGACAGAATTAAAACTTTTTCATCACTAAAACAATCACTTACCATTTAATAATGGGTGTATAATTTAACAATAAAATCATACAAAAAACAGAACAGTTTTATTTTTGTTAAATAACTGATAAAGAAAGAATAAAAACACTATTAAAAACACCTATAATCATTATTGAACACCAAATCAATCACAGTCATACAGAAACATCAAAAAAGATTAACGATGTTTTAAATATTTTCAGACAAAAGTTAACCGCAGGTTGAAGAAAATATTCGGTCAGCGCTTTTTCTTTAAAAATCCCTTGCTTCTAAAAATATTATTTTTAAATATTTTTGTATTTTTCCACTATTTAGCCTTCATTTTACCATATCATTTTTAAAAATACAGCATTTTCCAACAAAACCACCTTCATAAAGGAGTCTTAAATGCAGTTTTTCACACATGAAACAGGATTTTTGCACGCTGTTTTTGTCAAGAAACTGCAATATGTTACAATGACTCAACTGAAAAACTTGACATAGTTTATACATTTCCTGTAAATACTGCGGAATGAAACAGAACTCACCAGTAATAGAACTGACCAACATAACAAAATCGTTCGGCGAGAATACCATTCTGAAGAATCTCAATCTCTCCATATCCGATGGGGAATTTGTTACACTTCTTGGTCCGTCCGGATGCGGGAAAACTACCATACTCCGTTTAATTGCGGGCTTTGAGCAGCCCGATGAAGGGCGGATACTGCTAGCAGGAAGTGATATTACAGATCAACCTTCCAATAAAAGACACGTTAACACTGTTTTTCAGAGCTATGCCCTCTTCCCCCACATGACAGTTTTTGAAAATGTGGCTTTCGGGCTGAATATGGACAAAATGCCGAAATCTGAAATAAAAGCCCAGGTCAATGACGCACTGCGTATGGTGAAGATGTCTGATTACGCAGACAGGAAACCGAGCCAGCTTTCAGGCGGACAGCAGCAGAGGGTGGCTATAGCCCGTGCGGTGGTGAAAAAGCCCCGGATACTGCTTCTTGATGAGCCTCTTTCTGCTCTTGACTTCAAACTCCGCAAGCAGATGCAGGTGGAGCTTAAACAGCTTCAGCGCAGGCTGGGAATCACTTTCATATTCGTAACCCACGATCAGGAAGAAGCACTCAGTATGTCTGACCGTGTGATAGTCATGGAGGAAGGGGTAATTCAGCAGTCAGGTACTCCGAAACAGGTATATGAACAGCCGGCGAATCTTTTTGTTGCCCGCTTTGTGGGTGAAATAAATGTGCTTGATACTGTTGTGGAAAAACATACTGATAACGGATTTGCCTGTAAAATAGAAGGATTCTCCTGCGAGATCCATTCAAAAAAACGCCCTGCTGAGGGCTCTAAAGTCAGCATTCTGCTCCGTCCGGAGGATCTCCGTGTAGAGGAACTCGCCAAGGCTGAAAAACCCGAAGCAGGCTCCATTTTCGGGCGTGTGGAAGAAACAACATACAAGGGAGCCACCCTTGAATCGATCATAGTGCTTCCCTCCGGTAAGAAGCTTCTGGCTAGCGAGTTTTTTGACGAGGAATATGAAGAATTTGACTATAAACTCGGGCAGGATGTTGCCATAAGCTGGGTTGACGGATGGGAGGTGGTTCTGGTCAATGAATGAAAGAAGCCTCTTTAAAACAATTGTTATATCCATAATCTCATTGTGGTTTCTTATATTTGTTTTCGTTCCCAATATCCTTGTATTCGCTGTCAGCTTTCTGGAGAGGCATGAAAACAATTTTGTCACTTTCTCCTTTACCCTTGAGAACTACCAGAGAATCTTCACAAGTGTCTATTTCACAGTATTTGCAGAGTCTTTCAGGCTTGCCTTCATCTCAATGCTGATCTGCCTTTTAGTGGGCTATCCGTTCGCCTACAGGCTGGCAAGGCTTAAAGGCAGGGTGAAGCATATACTTTTTATGCTGATCATAATCCCCTTCTGGACAAGCTCGCTTATACGTACCTATGCAATTATGATAGTGCTGAAAACCAACGGTCTTCTCAACAAGACTCTGCTTGCAACAGGTATAATCAGCGAGCCGCTGGAACTGCTCTACACCGGAACAGCGGTGACAATCGGCATGGTTTACTCCCTGCTTCCGTTTATGATTCTTCCTCTGTACGCCAGTATAGAAAAACTGGACAAGGTGTATATTGAAGCAGCGGGAGACCTCGGCGCAAATAAAATACAGACTTTTATTAAAGTTATAATCCCCCTGACTATGCCCGGTATAATTGCCGGATGTATTCTGGTTTTCCTTCCGTCATTCTGCCTCTTCTACATACCGGACCTTATGGGCGGTGCAAAGGAGCTGCTGATAGGCAACCTGATTAAAAATCAGTTCCTCTCAGCCCGTGACTGGCCTTTCGGTTCAGCAGTGAGTGTTGTTCTGTCCGGTATAATGGCTGTTCTGCTCCTTGTGTACTACAAGAGTACAAAGCTTGTGCAGAAATCAGGCGAGAGGGGCGGCATATGAACAGATTATTCAAAAGCATGTACATGCTGATGGTGTACCTGTTTCTCTATATTCCCGTCATTATCCTTGTGGTAAACTCATTCAACTCATCAAAGTATATGACGGGGTGGAAGGGCTTCACCCTTGACTGGTACAGTAAGCTTGCCTCTAATACCATGCTGATTGACGCTGCGATAAACTCCTTTACTGTGGCGTTTCTTTCGGCAAGCGCCGCAACAGTTCTCGGCACACTGACCGCAGTTACACTCTACAGATACAGTTTTTTCGGCAAAAAGCTTCTTTATGCTCTGGTATACGTTGTGATTATGTCTCCGGATATTGTCATGGGTATCTCTCTGCTGGTGTTGTTTGCCTCCATAAAAATTGAACTCGGTTTCTGGACACTTCTTGTATCGCATATAACATTTTCGATCCCCTTTGTGGTTGTAACTGTCTACTCACGCCTCAGCGGATTCGACAAAAATGTAATAGAGGCTGCAAAGGATCTGGGAGCGGACGAGATGCGGATATTCAAATCCGTAATCCTGCCCATGTCCTTGCCTGCTGTCGCCGCCGGGTGGCTACTTAGCTTCACCCTTTCCCTTGATGATGTGATTGTTTCCTTCTTCGTAACGGGTCCGGGGTACGAGGTTTTGCCGCTTCGTATCTTCTCAATGGTTAGGTTGGGCGTTAAGCCTGAAATAAACGCACTCTGTGCGATTATATTACTGTTTTCGCTCGTCATGGTAATGACGTCGCAATTCTTGATGAGGGAGAGAAAATGAGAATTTTTCAGACTATTGCGCTTCTTCTTGTAATGTGTATGCCCCTTGCGGCATCGGCAAAGGAACTCTACCTGTACAACTGGTCGGAGTATATGCCTGAAGAGGTTCTTCAGAAGTTTCAGAAAGAGACAGGGATCAAGGTTATCTACAACACCTACGACAGCAACGAGGCGATGTACGCCAAAGTTAAGCTCATAAGCGGCAAGGGATACGATTTGATTGTCCCCTCCACCTACTATGTGAGCAAAATGAGGAAGGAAAACCTCCTCACTAAGATTGACAAAAACAAGATACCAAACTTCAAAAACCTTGAAAAAAGCTTGCTTAACAAACCCTATGACCCAAACAATGACTACAGCATTCCCTACCTCTGGGGCAGCACAGGGCTTTCTTACAACGCTGATAAGGTTAAGGAAAAAGTTGATAGCTGGAGCATACTCTGGAAATCGGCTTACAAAGGCAAGATACTCCTCACTGATGACGTGAGAGAGGTATTTCAGATGGCGCTTGTTCAGCTCGGCTACTCCGGCAACACTATAAAGGAATCCGAAATAAAAGAGGCATATGAACTTCTTAAAAAGCTTATGCCTGCTGTCCGCACATTCAACTCCGAATCACCGAAAGTGCCCTACATCAACGGTGAAGTTACCATCGGAATGAACTGGAACGGCGAAGCATTCCTCGCACAGGAAGAGATGCCCTCCATGAGATACGTTTACCCTAAAGAAGGCGTAATACTCTGGATGGACAACTTTGCAATACCCAAAAACGCCCAGAATATAAATGAGGCTCACACCTTCATCAACTTTGTCCTCAGACCTGAGATATCAAAAATAATCAGTGAAGAGATAGGCTACGCCATCCCCAACAGGGAAGGTAAAAAGCTCCTTGATGAAGAGGTAAGAAACAACCCCACCTCCTACCCATCAGATGCTATTGTTGCAAAAGGCGAATTTCAGGAAGATGTGGGTGACGCTATACTCATCTATGAAAAATATTGGGAAATGCTTAAAACAGGCAAATAATTTAAATGACATCAAGGGGCTTGGTTATCAAGCCCCTTTTATTTTGCAGAGATTCTACTTTCTTTCTGGCTTGCACAAATGCTTTTCCTTCGCTGCTTCTTTGCCGCATTTGCAGATAAACTTGGGTTTTTCGCCGTCCAGTTTTTCCATTCGTTCCTGTTTTGAAAGCTTGCACATCTTTGCCATAGCCGCAACCTTAATAAGGTATTTTTACTCTTATTAAGATATACTACACCCGATTAAAAGACAACAGAATTTGAAGACCGTCAATGCCCTATCTGCTTCCCTATGAAAAATTCCTGTGTATTGTGATGGGCTTCTCCTGCTTCCGGCTTGAGTTTTCTGTATATCTCCCCTTCCAGAACCCACGCCTTAGTATTGTCCTTCAGGTTGCTTGAAAGGATAGTCATCATGAAGTCTTTCGCATTGCTGTCTGTTATCTCAAAAAGCTGCTCAACCCTTGAGTGCATATTACGCTCCATCCAGTCCGCAGTGGATATGAAGAGACGTTTTTTGCCGCCATGGTAAAAGTAGATGATTCTGGGGTGTTCAAGGAAGCGCCCTATGATACTGCGGATACTGATATTCTCCGTTAACCCCTTCACACCCGCAGTCATGCCGCAGATGCCTCTTATAATCATCTCTATCTTGACCCCTGCACGGGAAGCGTCATGAAGTTTCATGATAAGCTCTTTATCTATCAGGGAGTTTATCTTAATAATCATCTCAGCTTTTTTCCCTGCAAGGGCATTCTCTATTTCATAATCAATAAGAGACAAAAGCTTGCTTTTAAGCCCGGTGGGTGCAACACTGATGCGGTTCCAGTCAGCATAGTCGGTATATCCCATCAGCAGATTAAAGAGATTTGAGCATTCCTGCCCCACTTTTTCATCTGACGTTATGTAGTCTATATCAGTATAAATTTTCGCAGTGGCTTCATTAAAATTACCTGTTGAAAGATAGCTGTAACGGACTATCCCCTGCGGCTCCTTCCTGATTATCAAAAGGTTCTTGGAGTGAATCTTCAGACCCGGTATCCCGTATGTGACTATACAGCCCGCATCCTCAAGCTTTTTTGCCCAGCCGACATTACGTTCCTCATCAAAACGCGCCTTAAGCTCTATAACCACACAGACCTGCTTGCCTCTCCTTGCAGCTTCTGCCAGTGATTCCACTATGCTTGAGCCTCTGTTTGCCCTGTAGAGGGTCATTTTGATGGCAAGAACGCTGTCATCCTGTGCCGCACGGCGTATCAGAGCAGAATTGAAGCCGAAATCATGGTAAGGACGGTAGAACACATAGTCCCGCTCTTTCAGCTTGTCGAATATATTTTCATCTGCGGTGAGCCCGTAAGGTACAAAAGGCTTGTGTTCGGGATATAAAAGTTCCGGGTTACTGTCAGCAACGGAGAAAAGAAACGTGAGATCCAACGGTTTATCAACGATATACACATCCTCATTATCAAAACCTATATGCGCCTGAAGAAACTTAAGCACCTCATCCGGTGCTGTTTTATCAAGCTCAACTCTCACAACATTCCCCTTCTTGCGGGAAGGAAGCTTTTTCTCGATCAGCTTAAGCAGATCCTGCGCCTCGTCCTCTTCAACAGTGAGGTCGGCATTTCTGGTAAGGCGCAGCATATAACTGTCCACAACGGTGTATCCGGGGTACACCTGCGGCAGAGAGCGGGCTATTATCTCCTCACTGGTGACACAGTAGGTTCTGTGGAGACGGATTTTAAACACCCTTTGCAGATTTTCAGGAATAATAATGATCGAATAGTGGGTTTCTCCGCCCTTTTCCAGCTTAACAAAAATACACTGACGGAGGTTATATATAAACGGAAAAGGATTTGCAGCACTCAGAGTGACAGGAGAGATCAACGGCTGAATCTCGTCATTAAATATTGAGTCAACAATATCCGAAAGTTCTCCGTCTATCTCCGGCTGAATCACTATATGGTGTTTGGCACATTCTTTTATGGTTTTTCTGAATATCTTCTGCTGATCCTTCACAAGCCTGTGTGCTGTTTCGGAAATCTTTCCGAGAAGCTCTTTAGGGGTGTGTCCGGAGGCATCTTTTATGCTGTATTTCGCATCTATCTGGTCATATATGCCTGCGACACGAATCATAAAAAACTCATCCAGATTGGATGAGAAAATTGCCAGAAATTTCAGCTTTTCAAGGAGGGGCACACTGCTGTCCTCAGCCTCTCTTAAAACCCGCTCATTAAACTGAAGCCAGCTTATCTCCCTGTTAATAAATTTATAATCACTCATAAAGCACCTTCATTTCCAGCTCGACAGGTATGCCGAATGTTTCCAGAAACATATCTTTTTTCTGGTCAAATCCAAGTTTCTCAAGGTAGGCATGTTTTCTTGTGCGTGCCTTGATTATTATTTTACTGCTCTGCACGTCCACATCCACAGTCTCCACAAGCTGCATATGGCTTGTATCAAGCGCATCTGCAATGCGGAGTATACTCACCAGCTTCCTGATGGTAAGCTGTGTTTCCATATTCAGATAAGAAAGTCTGGTTTCTGTGCTTTCATCTGTTCCCACCCTGTGCATAAGCACAAGGAAAGCTATTATCTTTATCTGCTCCTGATCAAGTCCTGGCATATCAAAGGCTTTGGCAATGTAGTAGGAATGCTCGTGGTGCATTCTGGCATCAATATAATAGCCTATGTCATGCAGAATAGCCGCCGCCTCAAGAAGCATCCGCTCGTTCATTCCGAGATTGTGCAGATCACCCAATGCGTCAAATATCTGCACGGAGTAATCAGTAACCACCTTTGAATGTGGTTCATCAAAGTTATAACGTCTGCCAAGATAGTAGAGGGTGTTGCGGAGCCTGTTGCGGAAGCCGTTGTCACGTATATTGTTTGAATAATACCTTGTAAGCACGTTCGGGAACGATTTACGGCTGAACTGCACCTTATCTGTCCCGACAAACTGCATCAGACGCAGGTATGTTTCAAGCATCGGCACAAGCACCTTTGCCTCACTTATCCTTATGCCCAGTGCTGTCATATTCTCCTGTGAGGTTTTGTCCTTCACTCTTTCATAAAGCTCCTCAAGCTCTGTGCGGTGAAAGTAGTTTACCTTCGGGCTGAAAATAAACTGCAATGTATTTACAGAGCTGCCGGAGCAAACCAGATACTTTATTTTTGAAGCTCCCCCAAGGGAGGAGTTTATTGTGTTGAACATAGTCTCCACATACTGATTGTATGCCTTGTAGCGGCTGTGTATAGGTATTCCTTTGAAAAGCTGACGAAGACGGAGACTGCCGTAGGGAAGAGAGCCGGAAAATATGCTGGTGTCGTCCTTGAGTATGTTTATGGACACGTTTCCGCTTGATATATTAGCAAAGAGAACACCTTTCTTTTCATAGCTTTCAAAGCCTTTTATATCGTTCTTTACGCCTATGTATTTGATGTATATCTCATCTGACGGATCTATAATTTCAAGCTTCAGCCCCGTTTTGTTCATCACATGATCTATGAGAAAATAGCGGTTTCTGGCTTCCCTGACCCCGCTGGTGCAGACGCATTTATAGTTCTTTTTTATACCGTATTCATCAAGCTTATGACGAAACATCTGGAGAATGTTTGTTGCTTTGTACACACTGTCCAGCGTTATATAGCCTTTCGTAAAAGTATCCTTACCCAGACCCAGAGGCTTCACAAGGGTCTCCATAATCCGCTCATGCCCGTCATTAAATTCAGAGATCTGCATTCTGAACGCACTTGCGCCTATGTTGATCGTGGCAAAAAGACCGTTTTTCATAAAATAATAAGCTCCTTCCCGCTTATCTCCTCCAGAAGATCTTTTTTCATTTCAAACTTCTTTTTCTCCAGAGAGAGATTATGGTCGGAAATAAGCTTTATTTCAATTTTCTTTGGTTTTACAAGAACTTCTAAATCACGAACAAGAGACTTATGGGATCTGTCCAGACCGTCTGCTGCACGAAGAACAGCACTCATGGCGGCTATCTTTCTCTGCCCGTCTCCGGTCATCATTCTGAAATACCTGTGAGATTGCCTCGGCGGGCTTTTGCGGTGGTATCTGGCTATATTGCCTATCATTATTATCTCGTCATGGCTGTATCCCATGAGGTCAGAGTTCATTATAAGATACTGGGAATGCTTATGGTGGCTTGAGTAGGAAATATAGTTACCTATATCGTGCAGAAGGGACGCAGCTTCCAGCACTGCCCAGTCGGCTTTATCAAGCCCAAGCTCTGCGTGAAGGCCGTCAAACAGTTTGCGGGCAAGTTTTGTCACCTGCCTTGCGTGACGTTCTTCAAAAGAAAACTTGTTGCCGATCTCAATTAAGCGTGAATGGCGCACATTATCCATATTCGACTGGAAAGGAAGCTCGAGCCCCATTTTGTTGATAGTATCGATAGTAAGTCCGCTTCGCAGACCGCCGCTCAGGGTGTAAAGACCTTCGCCGTCTGTTTCCTCAAGCACCGCATCGACCTGCATGGCAGCAGCAAGAATTATATCCGCCCTTTTCTCTTCCATGCCGGGAATCTGTATGCGTTCTGCTATGGTTTTGTTGCGTATGTCATTTATCAGTTTTTTCAGATGTTTGCGTTCAAGATATTTTACTGTTCTGTCAGCCCTCTGTCCGCAGGCAAGATAATGTATAGTCGAAAGGTTGCCCATTGAACCGCCGGTACAGATCAGGAGATCTATTGTTCTAGGGAGCTTCAGCTTCCGGACTTCTTTCACCAGAAAGTCTTTGAGGGTCTGATACTCAGTGTTTGTCACAGGGTCACTTTTGATAAACTTTTTGGTAAGCCTGTTGCAGCCCAGCTCAACACTGTGCGCCTTTTCAAGTCTGCCTTTGTTCACAACGGAATACTCGGCACTTCCTCCGCCTATATCAAGCACCAGAGCATGATACTTGCTTATCTGAAAATTTGCCGAAGCGGCTATGAATGTGTAGCGGGCTTCTTCCTCGCCGCTAATCATCTCAACGCCGAAACCGCAGACATCCGTCACCTTTTGAATCACTTCACTGTAGTTGGATGCGCCCCTGAAAGACGCTGTAGCAACAGCCCTCACCTGATGAACTTTCCAGTTATCAATGATTGCCCGCACCTCTTTAAGACTCTGCAAAAGCCTGTTCAGCGCAGGTTCTGTGATCATGCCGTATTCAAAAACCTCGTCACCAAGGCGGACAGACTCCTTATATTCCTCAAGAACTCTGTAGCTTTTATCTTTAACCTGTGAAACCTGAAGGCGGACAGTGTTGCTTCCTATATCCACCACGGCTATGTTTATTCCGTTCCCCAGCATCAAAATACTCCGTGTTTCCGGGGAGACGTGCTGTCATCCTTCCGGTCAATTTTGAGTCTACAACACAACTGAAAAGTTTGTAATACCTCAAAGCACAATTTGACAAATTCTTTGCAACCGCACAAAGAGAAGACATACCTCTCATAACAAATTATAACCTTTGAGCTTTTATCCGCAAGGAAGGTTAACCCATTCAAACAGTGGCATCTTCTTGGTGCGCCTGTTTAAACGGTCTTCCCGCAGCCTCAAGGGCAGGATAAGCGGCAGCGCATATATGTGAATGGATGCGCCTCAGATCCCGCAGAACATCAAGATGGAGAGAGCTTGTTTCTATGCTTTCCTGCCTTCCCTCTCTCAGCCTGCGCATATGATTCTCGGAAGCGGATATTTCAAGCTCTTTGACCTTTATTTTTTCTTCAAGAAGCTTTTCGGCGGATCTCACATCCCCGTTGAGAAAAACCCCGAAGGACAACCGCAGGCTTTCAGCCACCATGCGGTAAAGCTCGTTCAGTTCTGATGCCCCTTCCTCCGAAAATCTCAGATGGTGCTTTATCTTCTTCTGAACAAGCTCCATGAGGTTTTTGTCGATAATATCACCTATATGCTCCAGATTAACGGAAAAGGTCATTATCTCAAACGCCCGCCTGCTCTCTCCGTCCTCCAGAGCTCCCCCTGTTATGCGGACAGCATACAGCTTCACTGCTTCGTGCAGGCTGTCAACTATATTGTCTGTCCGGCACACCTCAGCCGCCAGCTTCCTGTCGTTGCTGAAAAGTGCCTTTATGCCGTTTTTCAGCATGCTCTCTACTATATCTCCTATGCGCAGTGTTTCTCTTGCCGCACAAGCCAGCGCAACAGAAGGCATAGACAGGCTCGCCTCGTCCAGATAAAGCGGGGCATGCGGGTCGGCACTGACCTTTTTCTCCGGCAGAAGTCGTTCAGTTAATTTTGCAAAGCCATTGAGAGGAATGATGAAAAAAGCTGCCGTCATTACATTGAAGAAAGTATGAAAATCTGCTGCAAGCCGTACAGAATCAGGATCAAGCATGCTTAAAAAGCTTATGCAGGGCTCAATCAGCGGCAGGAAAATTACGCAGCCTGCAATACGTGTAAAAAGATTGGCTGCGGGCAGCCTGCTCTCTGCGGGATTCCCCTTTGAAACACCCTCCAGCAGCGGGTTGAGCGCACTGCCAAGATTGGCTCCAAGCACAAGAGCAAAAAGCGCAGCTCCGCTTATGAAACCTGAGGACGCCAGAGACATTGAGAGAAGAACAGTGGCAACACTGGAATGAGCCGCCCAAGTGATGACAGCGCCAATGAGCAAGGTAAGTACCGGTTCGTCCGTTACGCTGTGCAGCAGTTCCTTCATAAGCGGCGCATGCTCCGCAGGGGCAAACCCATCCAAAAGCATATGAAGAGAAAGAAGCATCAGCCCCAGACCTATAAAAACACGCCCCAGATCCTTCACTAACGTCCTTGTGCTGCGCTTGAATGCCAAAACGCCGATAACAAGAAAAACAGGAGCAAATGCAGAAGTGTCAAAGGAAAGCAGCTGAACAATAAGAGTTGTGCCCACATTCGCTCCAAGCATAACTGCGATTGCAGGTGCAAGGGGAATCAGTCCGAAAGCGGAGAAAGAGGCAAGCATCATTGCCACAGCCGTGCTGCTCTGTAAAACTGCCGTAACGCCTATGCCGGCAAAAAAAGCACTGATCCTGTTTCTGAGAACACGACTTAAAAATCTTCTCAAATCTGCACCAAAAGCCCTGATCACACCGCTCTGAACCATATGAAGACCCCATAAAAGAAGAGCAACTCCGCCAGTGAGATTAAGCAGAACTTTTATTCCCATGAAAACCTCCTTCAGCCTTTTAAAACAGCAACAGCGCCTCCGTTTTCCATATATAATAAGCCGGCATATTAAATATTATAATTTTTAGCATTTGCTTATTTAATAGAAAATATACCCTGAACAAAAAAGTGGCGCAAGGAGATTTGACATATTTCTGACATTTTCAATGTAGGCTTACGAAAATCAATTATTAATTAAAAAACAGTATATTCAAAGCAGGACGTTAAGTTCCTCCCAGAGGCTTTCATAGCTGAGAGCGGCTTTGCTCTTCGGGCAGAAAACCCCCACGGGTTCACGATGAAGCCCCATTTTTTCCACATCCGCCGAATAAGGCACATAGTTTTCAAGGAGCTTTGCCTTTTCAAACTCCGCCCCGTCCATGACGTCACGGTGTATTTTTTTACGCCGGTCTGCCATGGAGAAAAACAGAGCGGTTTTCACATCTTTTATCTTATTATCCTTCATGAAATTCAGGAGCATTTCACATGTACGCAGAGAAAGAGTCGTGGGAATCAGAGGAACGGCAAGTACATCCGCAGCGCTCATAATCCCTTCCGAAAGAAGGGTTATTCCGGGGGGTGCATCTGCAATAGCTATATCGTAGTCTCCACTGATGCTTTTGAACATGTCTCTTACTGCTTTTTTTGGTTTATCCTCTGAATCCAGAAATAAATCCATATTGCGGCAGGAGAAATCAGCAGGGAGTATGTCAAGATTATCAAAATCTGTCGCCTTGATTTCAGCTTCCAGATCAGACTTGCCCTTAACTGCTTTTTTCATGCTTTTATTGAGTTTCGGCTTCACACGGAAATAAAAGGTAGAGGCCGCCTGCGGATCAAAGTCCCAAAGAAGCGTCCGCATACCGCTCTGCGCCGCACAGTAAGCCAGATTAACCGCCGCCGCAGTTTTGCCCACTCCGCCTTTTATGCTGTAAACCGCCAGTATCTTCATTATTACAACCTTTTTATATTATTTTATCATTTCTTTTATCTGTGCTCTCACCTTATCTGAAATAAAACTGTCTATCATTTCAAGACATCTCTCCCGTTCAGAACATTTAAGTTCATCCAGATACCTCGCCAGATAACCGGAAGCAAGAGACAGATTAACCTTGTCTTTCATCCCTTTAGCCGCCTCTTCCGTATAGCGGAGAAGCTTTTCCCTCTGGACTTCATAGTCCTGATGAGCGCCAAGGGAATCCTGAAGAGTTTTCAGTTTTTTTGTGACAGCGTCACCCTGCTTTGAAGGAAAAATAGGTCTGAAAAACTCCAGAGCATAACGAAGCTTCTTGCACCCTATACGAACTTTGTGTATGTCCGAAGCAGGGCTTGAATTATCAAGCTTTCTGCCGTCTTTGACAATTTTTGCATAAGCATTTTTTATAACTTCAGAGGCGGCGTCACGGACTCTCTGCATGCCTTTCTCACCATAAACAGCCCTGCCCAGAAAATCACGCCATTCATTCTTAAAAAGTGAATATTCTTCAGAGTTTATCAAACCGACAATCTTCTCATGTTCTTTATTCTTCATTGCCGTCAGGTACTTTTCAACAGGCTTGAGGTCATCCTGCATACTATCAGGCAGAACAGCTCTGTACTGCCCCATTATCTTAATATAAACATCCAAATCTCTGGCGAGGCTGGTTCTGGCAAACAGAGGTGAAAGTTTTTGACGGAAATACTCATGCTCCTCCGGAGGAAAAGCCCCTTTAAACATCGAAAAAGCCGACCTTGAACGCCTCAGAGCCACCCTGAAATCATGGAGAAATTCAGGATCAGTATCCTCAATAACCCCCTGCTCCTTTTCATCTGCTATATTAATGAGCCTTATCAGAAGATCACGTATAACATCCGCCGCAGGAGCATCAGGAGTCTTATCCGCCTCAACAGTACCTTTGCCGGCATCAGGTCTGAACCCTGCTTTTCTCACAGAGTAAATAACAGGCAATTTCTTTGTTTCTTTGCCGCCCTGATCTTCAACAGCGGCCTGAACAGTGCAAAACTCCCCAAAATACCCTTTTAGGGGTATAAGTTCTGCAAAAGAAAAATTGAAAACACCGCCTGCGGAACAGACTTCGATTTCCGTCAGGTTAAGGCGGCACACTGTTTTCCCATCCTCGTTTATAAGGCTGAATGAATCTTTCCTTAACAAGCACTCAACACGATCTCTAAGGGGGAAGAGTTCATCGGGCAGTTCGACTTTTTTCATCACTCCGGTAATATTTTGTCTAAGGGTGAATCCGGCAAATGCCTCAAGAGCATCAAGAGAGAAGTTTTTAAGAGCAAATATACGTTTTTTCAAAATATCAGTCCTAGTCTATAAGTAGCTTCTGCTGAACAAGATTTATGAGATGTCTGTTTTCCAGATGGCATATCGATCCTTTTTTGAGAACAAGCTCGATTGCGTTTCCCGCCATGTAAAAGGACAAAAATTCTGTCATGTCCGGTTCATGCCCTACAAAAGCCACCGTGCTGCTGCCGGGAAATTTTTTTACCGCCTCAAGCCAGTCTGCAATATCTGCACCCGGGTTCAGAAGAGGCTCTTTTACAAAACCTCCCTTTGTGACACCGCACACTATCTCGGCTGTCTGTACGGCACGCACCGCTTCGGAGGATACTATTTGATCAGGCAGAGGATAGATTGAAAAGAACTTCCGGACTGTATTTTCCATGCGGGACTTGCCTGCGGCTGTCAGAGGGCGGAGCATGTCATCTTCTTTCCATTCATGCCTCTCTTCCGCATGGGCATGGCGGATAAAATACTGCCTCATCACATTCACCTTATTTATTCTAACATTAAATAATGATTTTCCGCCTGGTTTTTCCATAATCAAAGGAATTCCCCTCGTTTTATCAATCAGGTTTACGTACTTCCCGTATTTTCACCATACTATTGATTATACATCTTATAATAAGTTATTGTTTAATAGTGTTGTGGCAAAAATGTCAGAAAATTGTCAGAAAGAAGGTGTGTTTTGAAGCTCTATACACTCATGAGGAAGCAGACCCTTCCTGTTGACCTTGAAAAGGCATGGAAATTTTTCGGTGATCCCTCAAAACTCGAGGAAATAACTCCACCTTGGCTGGGATTTAAGGTTAAAACCCAGCTTCCGCCTGAAACATATGCAGGAATGATCATCCGATACACAATCACACCGTTCGCCGGACTTCCCGTGCAATGGATAACCGAAATTACCCATGCAGAAAAGCCGTACTTTTTTGTGGATGAACAGCGCTTCGGTCCGTACAAATTCTGGCATCATCAACATATATTCAAAGAAACAAGTGAAGGGACGGAAATGACGGATATTGTGGATTATATCCTTCCGTTCGGACCTCTGGGCAGGATCGCACACGCTTTTTACGTGCGCAAAAAGCTGGAGCAGATCTTTGATTACAGGAGAAAAACTCTCGAAACAATTTTTTACTGATGTTTTGTTGCTTTAAGCAATATTCCCTGTTATCGTTCAAAATTATTTTTATGAGGTAACAAAATGCCCGAAATATACGTTGTGGGACACAAAAACCCCGATACTGATTCAATAGCTTCTGCATACGGGTACGCAAAGCTCAAAAACGCCCTTGACCCGGAAAACATATACACAGCAGCAAGGTGCGGAAACCTGAACAAACAGACAAGATTTATTTTCGACAAATTCGGCATTACACCGCCGGTTTTCATAAAAGATGTTTACCCACGAGTCAGCGATGTTATGACCAGAAAAGTCATTGCAATCGATGAAAATGAACCGGTATTCGGTGTTATTAGAAATATCGACGAACTCAAAATACGCATTACTCCTGTTGTGGAAGGCGGAAACGTTTTTAAAGGTGTAGTGAGCATATTTGAACTCTCAGACTTTCTCGCCACTAAAGATGTAACGACTAAGCCTGTGTTCCATTTCAGAGCAGAAAACTTTGAAAAAGTCATAGGCGGTTACAGCTATGTGCGCGGTAAAAAAGAGGAATTCAAGGCATCGGTAATGATAGGCGCCATGCCCTACGAACGCTTTAAAGCACGCATGGAGGCACAGCAGTCCAAAGAGATAGTCCTAATAGTCGGAAAACGCAGAGATATTATTGAATACGCTGTAAAAAGCCAGCTTCCTGCCATAATCCTCACCGGAATAAAAGATGAAAATGATGTGGATCTGGATTTCACAGGATACGAAGGCTGGGTATTCATCTCTGAGCTTGACACAGCAGAAACAGTCCGCCGCCTGCAGCTCAGTATCCCCACGAAAGCAGTAATGAAAAAGGACATTCCATCCGTTGACGAACATGATTATCTGGAAGAGGTAAAAGATAAACTCCTCCAGATTGACCACAAGGGTCTGCCTGTGCTTAGAGACAACAGACTCATAGGGATAGTCACCCGCTCTGATCTTATCAAAAAAACCCAGAAGGGGCTTATACTGATGGATCATAACGAGATCTCCCAGGCAGTTGACGGAGCAGAGACAGCGGTCATTCATGAAATAGTCGATCACCACAGACTAGGCACAATCAAAACAAAAACGCCGATCCACTTCTTTGCCAAACCTGTCGGCAGCACATGCACACTGGTTTATCAACAGTATATGATAAACGAAACAGAAATTGACAAAAACACCGCCTCCATACTGCTCTCCGGTATTCTTTCTGATACAGTAATACTCAAATCTCCCACCACCACAGAGGAGGACAGAAAAGCCGTAAAAGCTCTGGCTGAGACAGCAGGACTGAACTATGAAGAATACGGAGTGGAAATTTTCTCCGCCACAGACAGTCTCAAGACAAGGGATCCGCAGAATATCATCAACACCGATTTCAAAATATATGAGGAATACGGAGTAAAAGTCGGCATCAGTCAGGTGGAAGTTGTCACTCTTCAGGAAATGGATGAAGTCAAAGATATTCTCCTCGAAGCTATCAAGAAAAATACTTCCGATAAAAGCCTTGACTGGGGGATGCTGCTTGTTACTGATATCATAATGGAAAAAAGTATTTTGCTCACCACTGGTTTTGAAGCAGGAGAGAAAATACTTGCTTATAACAAAACAGAAGACAGATGCTTTGACCTTCCCGGGGTCTTGTCAAGGAAAAAACAGCTTCTTCCTGAAATTCTCCGTGTTCTTGAAGAACTTAACGGATAAATATATAAGAGGACTTTACCGTGAACTACATACTTACCTTAGCCGGATTCTCTCAATCTATCTCCATAAGCGCCTCACAGATACTGCTTGGAGTAATGATAATCAGCTCGTTCTGGTTTATTTATAAAGAAGGTGATTTTGAGATCTTCAAAACAAGACTCTTCGTCTGCTTCTGTCTGCTTTATGCCGCTGTTGGGCTGTCGCTGCTTTTTACCAACCCGACACCGGATATCACAAAAAACGTTAAAATCTTCTGGGGCATGACTTACCTTTTCACGGCAATTCTGTTGGTTACTGATAAAACCAAGCTGAGGCTGATAATGAACTCTATTGTGGCAGGAGGAGCTTTTGCCGCCTCTTATGCAATAATACAGTATTTTTTGTTTGATTCTGAGCGAGCCATAGGCTTCATGACCCATGCACTCACCTTTGGCAACTCTATTGTAATGATAGCAGTTCTGTGCCTCTTTACAATTACCGAAAACAGATTTGAAAGCAGGAGTGAAAAAATCTTTTTTTATACAGCACTTCCTCTACTTATCATCTCTCTTGTTTTATCCGGCTCAAGAGGACCGATACTTGCTCTTCCCATGACAGCGGCAATTCTTCTTATAATCAAATTCAGATTCAAAGGACTAGCCTACGCATGCATTCTGGGAGCGGCAGTAATTGCCGCCATAGCCTTCACACCTTCAATAAATGAACGTTTTTCCAGAATCATTTCAGATGAATACAAAGTCTCGAGCAGTTCTATTGGGACAAGAATTGTTTTATGGAAAACTTCCCTGAAAATCATCAGAGACAACCCTGTGTTCGGTATTGGTTACGGCAATTTCAGAAAAACAGTTAACAAATACACAGACAAGACGCTTGCCTCAAAGGCACATGCCCACAACTCTTTTCTTCAGCAGGCAGTGTCATACGGCCTGACCGGTCTGACTGCCCTTATGATTTTTTTCGGAGTTTTATGGCAGGAGATTATGAAAACAGTGAAACGAAAGATACCCTATTCCTACGGTGTTTTAGCTGCCTTTATAGCGTTTCTTATATGCGGACTCACAGAAAACAATCTTGGAGATTCGGAAGTGGCAATGCTTATGTGGCTGCTTTCAGGAAGTGTCATAGGAATTATGTTTAACGGAGATTCCGCTTAAGCCTGATAATCCTTTCGTATGAATGTTCGATGGACGGCAGGTTTATTCTGCCGTCTGCCACAGCTTTTTTTATTATATCTGCCGCCTTTTCAGGGAACTCAGAATCGTTAAAAAAGAAGTTGGAATAAACCAGAACATCCGCCCCCGCATTTACAGCATTTACAACAACTTCCTCAAGGGAATAGTTATCTCTCACAGCACCCATCTGCAGGTCATCAGTAAAAACTACACCCTCATATCCAAGCTCTTTTCTAAGTATATCAATATGTTTTTTTGACAGAGTGGCAGGATACACAGGATCAATATCTGAATTAAATACATGAGCCGTCATTATAGAAGGAGCAAGCCCCTTATTAATCAGAATCCTAAAAGGATCAAGCTCCTTTCTGCTCCAGGTGTTTGTAACATCGGTAAATCCGAGATGAGAATCTGCAAGCGCACTTCCGTGACCGGGAAAATGTTTTATGGAAGTAATTACTCCTGCTCTATTATGTGCTTTAACGAACTCTTCAGCGTAAAGCACAACTTGGTCAACTTTACCGGAAAAGCTTCTGCCAAGTTTCCCTATTACAGGGGAATCCGGGTTGACATCCAGATCGGCAGAAGGTGCGAAATTAACATTGAATCCTGCTTCGGCTATATCTTTTGCCATATTTAAATACTGCCTGTACGCTTTCTCAGGAGAAAGTTTCGCAGCCGTTTCTTTCTGAGAAGGGTAGCTTCTGAAACCTTTTTCCGCAACAAGCCTCTGCACTTTCCCGCCTTCCTGATCAACTGCCGTAAAAAGTACAGGTCGTTTTTTACCCGCTGCTATCTTGAGTTCTTTATTAAATTTTTTGACCTGTTCAGGGCTTTCTATGTTGTATTTATAAAGGATCACGCCGCCAATTTTACCCTGTTCTATCTGTTTCTTAACAACAGAAATACCTTCCGGCGAAGTATCTTTAATACCGACCATGATCATCTGCCCGATCATTGCAGACAACTCTTCTGCATAACAATTGCTGAATAGAAAAAAAACAAAACTGAGAGTAATTAATACTTTGCGAAACATAGATTTAATATTAGCCTCAATGGGAAAAAACAGCAATAAAGCAATTCTGATTTAATTGGTAAAATGACCTTTGTCCTCAAGCCCGCTTTGATTATTATCAGGCTTATGGTAATATTCTTTAATTCAATAACCAAGGGGTTTAACATGAAAAAACTGGCAGTATTTCTAGGTATCCTGCTGCTCACGCTTTCTTTAGCGGGATGCGGCGGAAGCAATCTCTTTGAAGATGTTGCGGACGACAGCAGCAGCGAAGCAAAAGAGTTTGACGCCATCCGCGCTCTGGATGAAGGGGACTATGACGAGGTCATAGCTTATTATCTCGGCAAATCAAGCCTTGATCCCAAACAGCAGGTTTATCTTGCGTCCGCCTATCTGGGCAAAGTCAATGTGGATTTCATCAACCTTATCGAAGTTGCAGATTCTGATCTTGAAACATTCGATATTATCGCCTCAATATTCGGCGCTGATGAAGTCCTTGCGGCTGCAACACCCGTAACAGGAAAAGTACGAGCAAAAGCCGCTCTCACCATTGAGCAATATGAAGAAGCCATCCTGGCGGCGTTCAATGTCCTTGATGAAGCATCAACCGACAAGGATGTAAGAACAATGAAGGGTGTTTTGGGTGCAATGGACATCACGATTCTTGTGGCAAAAACAGTCATGGATGTTGCAGACGAAGATTCCCTCACTCTTTCCGAAGAAGGAATCAGAACAGCTCTTAACGGAGCGGCTGTAACTGAAAGTGATGTAATAAACAACGCCAGCGAAGAACAGACATCTCTGGCGGCTAACACACGTATTAACAGAAACCTCACCGCAATTGCAGACGCAATTGAAGTTTTTTCAAGCATCAAAGGCGGGGATACCAGTGATATTAAGGAAGATTTTGAAGACTTCCTGAATGATCTGGATCATGATAACAACCAGGTATATGACGCCGGCGATATTGCAGACTACATTAACTTCGTAATAGTGGGGGTAGTATAATGAAAAAGCTGGTCATTCTTTTAGCAATCCTGATACTCCCCTCTGTGCTTTTTGCTGCGTCTCTGGAGTATCCCTCCATAGTACGCTCCACAAAAGCTCTGGGAATGGGCGATGCCTATTACGCAATGGGTGAGGATCAATATACAATGTTCTACAACCCCGCAGGGCTTGCCAGAATAGACAATTCCAGATGGAGCATCATCAGCCTTCAGCTTGGAGCAAATAATAACCTCATGGATAATAAAAACGCATACAGCGACACAGACTGGGATGATGAAGCCGAAGTGGCTGACTTTCTCCGTGATATAATCGGAGATTATCAGAACTTTAACGGAACATTCTTCCCCGCCTACTACAGAAAGAACTTTTCTCTGGGCGTATTCGCCAGCGCACAGGTTACAGGTATTGCAAGAAACAAAATGTTTCCGGAACTTGATACTGACGCAGTGATAGACTACGGAATAATCGGCGGAATATCCCGTTCATTCATGAGTGACAGGCTTGATGTTGGTGTCAGTGTAATCCTTATGAACAGAAGCAGCCTCAGTGAAACCTACTCCGTGGCTGATATAGCCAGTGACGAATTTGATGAAATAATCGAAGATGATCTGGAAGACGGAACAGGGCTTCTTGCAAACGTTGGCGTTATCTACAACATAACGCCCAAAAACACCTCCAATCTCCGTGTGGGCGCAGCAGTAAACAATATCGGCACAACAGATATGGGCGATGCTGAAGACCTTGAGACAACAGTGAATCTCTCTGTTGCTTACTCTCCCACATTCGGATCTATATCAACCGACTTTGTGGCAGATTTCAGAGATGTCCTCATGGCAAATGATCAGGACAGTGATATTCCCAAAAGAATCAACCTCGGCGCACAGGCAACATGGAAAGCCCTCGCTGTAAGAACAGGTCTCCATCAGGGATATTTCACAATGGGGCTCGGACTGGATCTCCGCTATGTTACTCTTGATTACGCTTACTATCAGGAAGAAATGGGCGCTTACTCCGGTCAGCTTGAGGACGAAAGACACGTCCTGACCTTAAGCCTCGGCTTCTAAAATAAAAGAATCACAAAAAATTCAGAAGGGACGGTGTTTTCCGTCCCTTTTCTCATTGTTGTATATCATAGTTTTTCAGTTTCCGGTACAGTGTTGCAATGCCTATACCAAGTTTTTCAGCAGCCAGTTTCCTGTTTCCTTTTACAGTTTCGAGGGTCTTTTCTATAGCGATTTTCTCAATATCTGCAAGGGTGCTTAAGTTAATTCCGTTATACCCGCTGCTGTCCGCTAAAGAAATCTCAGGGGGCAGATCTGCGGCACTCACAAGTTTTGAATCACACAAAACAGCAGCTCTTTGAACTGCGTTCTGAAGTTCACGGACATTTCCCGGCCAGTTATATCTTAAAAGCACTTCTGCGGCAGCGGGGGAAAAACCTGTGACATTGGTTTTCATTTCTGCTGAAGCCTGCTTCAAAAAGAAATGAGCCAGAGGCAGTATGTCTTCGCTGCGCTGATGAAGAGGGGGAATATTGAGTTCAATGACTCTCAGCCTGTAATAAAGGTCTTTTCTGAACGCACCTTTTTCTATCTCTGTTTCAAGACATCTGTTGGTTGCTGAAATTATCCTTACATTTATTTTTCTTGTTTTATTCTCGCCAAGCCTCCTGATCTCTTTTTCCTGAAGTACACGAAGCAGTTTCACCTGCATACTGGGAGAGGTTTCACCTATTTCATCAAGAAACAAAGTCCCTCCTTCTGCTTCTTCAAAAAGCCCTTTATGATCTCTGTCAGCACCGGTAAACGCACCTTTGGCATGCCCGAACAGCTCATTTTCCAGAAGAGAATCGCTGAATGCTCCGCAATTTACCGCAATAAAAGGGCAGGCAGCACACGGTGAGTTGTTATGAATATACCGCGCCAGAACCTCTTTGCCTGAACCGCTGTCACCGACAATCAAAACAGGTGAAACAACTTTAGCGGTACGCTCGGCAAGGTTGATAATATCCTGCATCTTTTTGCTTCTGATGACCATTCCTTCGACAGCATATTTTTTCAACTCAAGATTTTGCAGATGCATTTGTGTTTTTTTAAGCTTTTTTTCTGTACTGCATATTCGGTTGGTAAGCTCACCAAGTATATCGTTGATTGAATCCATTCCGTAGAACGGGAGCTGTTCCTGAAGTCTGTCTCCCCATTTATCAGCGAATCTTCCTTCAATCTCACAGTGTTCATCCCCCTTGCCTACGCATTTTGTTTCAATAAAATAAACATCACGTCCATGCTTAAATGACTCGTACCCGCTGGCAAAACCTGTCAGTGTCCAGCAAACAGGTTCATCTGATTTTCCAAAGTGCATAATATGCTGCTCCGCTTCATGAGAATCTTGAATTACGGAGTGAATAAGCGGTTTATCACCCTTGCCGTCCGTCTGTTCGAGCATAGTAGTTATGAAGAGACCGAGAATAATATGCAGATGTGCCCCGCCAATCGGGCTGTTGAGTAACCGGGGAAATTTTTCTTTAAGCATTTCTGCCGTTCTCCACCCGTGAGCATAACCGTATCTGGTAAAAACGTTTTTTGCGCCGTATTTACCAAAAATCTGTATAATTTCTTTTCGGAGAAGTCCCTTGGATATACAGTCGTCGATAAGAACCCTCTGGTTCATGAAATAAATGATCTTACTCTCAGGATCCACTTTCAGCAGATCGTCAATTTTCAGGTTATAGGCATCTGTTTTCAAATTACATACATCCATAAAGTTTATCCTCAATAAAACAATCAAATATAAACACTGTATCATTTCTCATGATACAATCGCAACCAAAACTTATCATGTTGATAGATACAGCTATCAAAATGATAGTCGCATAAAGACATATACAAATAAATAGCTTATTTACAAATATGTTATCCTCTATCATTATTTTGGCACATTATATGCTTTACAAAATACAAGTTTATTAGCTCATAAACCATTTTATGAGCTAACACACTAACGGCATCTGCATGTTTAATTTTTATTAAACGTGACGGGAAAAATGTTTTCCCAATATCACATATTTTAAGGAGAGTCAGATGGACGAAAAAACAAAATTATCAAGACGTAATTTTATTAAAACCGGTATCGCCGGTGCGGCGGCGGCAGTAACAGCAGTCAGCCTCCCAGGCATTGCCTCTGCAGACACAGCAGCAGGGCATCCGCTTCCTAACGAATGCACACAATGGAGCTGGGAAAAACCCGTTAAGGCTATCCCAGAAAAGCAGATCAAGAAGACTGTCAAATCAGATGTAGTCGTCATAGGAGCCGGGCTTGCAGGTATAACAGCCGCACTTTCCGCAGCGGAGTTCGGCGCTTCTGTCCAGCTTATTGAAAAAAATAACACATGGGCTGCCAGAGGCGGTCATATAACAGCATTTGACAGTAAAATACAGAAACGTCTCGGAATCAAAAACAACTACAGACAAGTCATACGTGATTGGATTGCATGGGCTCAGGGGCGTATGGATGAAAGGCTTTTATGGAGTTTTGCTGAAAAAAGCGGCGCATGCATGGACTGGGCTGTGGCTATAGGCGAAAAATACGGACTTAAAGTAACTATGTGGGAAGGCTATTACAAAGGACCTGACTATACTGAATATCCTGTAACTCACTTTTTCCATGAAGAAGACGCTGATTTATCATATGTTTACGGCAATTCAAAGGGAATAGGCAATGTTACCTTAGTTCCTGCTCTCGAAAAAGAAGCAAAATCAAAAGGAGTGGCTTTCAACTACGGAACACCTGCGGTACAGATACTTAAAGGGTCAGACGGCAGAGTAAACGGAGTTATCGCCGGCAAACCCGGCAAATACACCAAATTTATTGCCCCCAGTGTCATCATAGCAACCGGTGATTACGCTTCAAATGACGAAATGAAGAGATGCTACTCTCCGTTTTCGCTTAAAGCTGATGCACAGATATATTTCCCCAATAAATGCAACACAGGTGATGGACATATAATGGCGATGCAGGTTGGCGGTGCGATGCAGAGGCATGAACCCCACGGCGCAACAGTGCATCTGGAAGCCGGAGCCGCCAGCTACGGTTTTCTTCATGTTAACGCTTTGGGCAACCGATTCAAAAACGAAGATGTCAACACACAGTCAAAAAGCTGCTCAAAAGAACTGGAACCGGGCGGAATAGCTTGGACAATATACGACCGTGACGGTCTCACACAGGTTAAAAAACAGGTTGATGCCAACCTTGCAGGAGGGCTTTTCTACGGGCAGATGTGGCAGCCATGGGGCAACGGATTTAATCTGGAAGTTGAGAAAATGACTCAGGAAGCCCACATAAAAGACGGTAAGGTTGTGACCGCAAGCTCCATAGAAGAACTTGCCTCCAAAATGAACGTACCTGTCGAAAACCTTATTAAGACTGTCAGCAGGTATAATGAACTTTATAAAATGCAGGATGATGTGGATTTCGGTAAAAGAAAAGAACTTCTTACACCAATCATTAATCCTCCGTTTTATGCAGGCAAGCTTTTCAGTACGCTTCTCACAATGTCCGGAGGTGTCAGAACAGACAGCAATCTGCTGGTTCTTGATGCAGAAGGAAACCCCATACAGGGGCTGTATGTTGCGGGTTCTGCCGGAGGTGAATTTTTTGCCAATGACTATCCCACAATCTGCCCCGGAATCAACCACGGCAGATGCCTCACCTTTGGAAGAATGGCAGGTATAAAAGCTGCCGGTAAAGATCCCTACAAAATCATACCTTCTATAAAAATCTAAGGGCGGAAGATGCTGAAACAGAAGCTGTTTTTTCCTCCATTAATACTGCTCCCGATTCTTCTTGCGGCGGGGCTTGCCTTTGCAGAAGGCAGCTCCGCATGCGGAGATAAATGCCACATAATTAAACCTTATACAGAAGGAGTCAAAGACGGCAAACTTCTTGTAAGCAAACACTTTGAGGCAGGAATCGGATGTACGGAGTGCCACGAATACTCTGATGAGACCCGTAAAAATGAAGAGGAAATGTATAAAAACGGAGAATATGAGGAACCCATGTACACACGGGAATACGAACCTGATTTCTGCTTCAGATGCCATGAAAGCTACCAAGCCATACGTAAACGCACTGAAGGCTTCATGGAAAAATGGGGTCGCAACCCGCACGAATCCCATATGGGTGAGATAGGCTGCTATGAATGCCATAAGGTGCATCAGGCATCCGTTTTTGTATGTGCGGAATGTCATCATGCAAAATGGGAAGAGCGGCTTCCCGCAGGCTGGAAAATAAAATAAAGGAGAACCGTATGCTTAAAAAGCTGTTTATTATATTCATACTTTCATTTGCAGGGCTTGCACATGCTCAGGATTACTCACTGGGTTCAGAGGGAATAAAAGCAGGAACGGCTCCCGGTCCGGGATTTTATTATCTGATGTACAACAACTATTACACATCTGACAAATCTATGGACAAAAACGGGAACGAACAGGACATTGATTTTGAAATTTCCACTTTTGCCAACGTACACAGGTTTGTGTATGTGACAGAAAAGAAAATACTCGGCGCATACTACGGGATGAATATCATTATTCCCCTTGTATATGCAGATTTGAGCATCGGCGCTGCCGGAGTGGATGAGGATGATACGGATCTTGGAGATATAATTGTTGAGCCTATGTTTCTCTCATGGCGCGAGGAGCGCTTTGAAGCAGTTTTGGGAACTGCCCTTTTCCTGCCAACAGGAAGCTATGACAAAAGCAGTCCTTTGAATATAGGAAAAGACCACTACACATTTATGCTTACGCTGGGCGCAACATATTATCCTGATCCGGAAAGAGAGTGGTCACTCTCTGTTCTCAGCCGTTATGAGAAGCACTTTGAGAATAATGACACCGATGTAACATACGGTGATGATTTAAATATTGAATGGGGAATAGCAAAAGCTGTAACTCCTAAAATTGAGATCGGGCTCGCCGGTTATGCTCACTGGCAAATTACGGACGACAAGGGGAATGATGCCTCGTGGGACAAAAGCGTCCATGACAGAATTTTCGGTATAGGACCGGAGGTGGACATATTCTCCGAAGCACTTGGAGCCATATTTAAATGTAAGCTTTACAGAGAATTTGAAGCACAGGACACAACAGAAGGAACATCAGCCTGGCTGACACTGGTAAAACCCTTGTAGCTGCTTCTGTACGACAAAAGGGGCGGTGTATCCGCCCCTTAGCTTTATTAATCTACAGACACTGCTTATCTATAAAAGTAACGGCTTCATCAACAATGCTCTTGAGAACATCTTCCTTTGTTCCCTTCTTAAGGTCTCTCATTATGTACGTTTCCCTTAAAAATGCACCCTTGCCACTGAAAAGCCTCACACTCACCTCAACATTACCCGTGCCGGAATTAACAAGACTGTCAGTAAAAACCGGATCAGAATACTCAACAAGAACAACACGGATTATAATGTCACTGTTCTCGCCCTCATAACCCTCTTTAACATTAAGAGCCTTGAATCTGTCAGCTATGTCTTGTGTGAGGGTATCCTGAAACTGTCTGCCGAAATCAACACCTGCACCCTGTGATGTGCTGTAGTCAGCAGGCATAATAAGGATATTTTTTGCCACTTTACACTCTTTCGGAGTGAGGCATGCACTGAGAAAAACCGCGCAGAAAGCGCAGAGAAGAACTTTTTTAATCATTGTTTCTGCTCCTTAAAGTCTATGCTTCGTCTTTATCCTGATGTTTCTTTGTTCCTTTGTAAAGTTCATATTCAAGCAGGCGGCATTCGATCTTTGAGTTAAAGAAAACCGTCTTTGAAGCCGTACGCAGACCAACATGTTTAGCCAGTTCCATATTTCCGGTAAAAATATATCCCTTGTAGCCCTGACAGCTGCTTTTGAAAAAATCTCCTATAGCTCCGTAAACAGATTCAAGCTGTTTTTCATCCCCCAGTCTTTTGCCGTATTCGGGATTAAGAATCACTGTTCCCCCGCCTTCCGGAACGGTACAGTCTCGGAAATCACAAAGCTGATAATCCAGATATTTTTCAACTCCGGCGTATCCTGCATTCTCTTCCACAGCTTTCAGACATCTTTCATCATGATCGGAAACGATTACCTGTCCTTTTATATCTTTTTTAACCACACGGAGAGCGTCATTGCGCATGTCGCTCCACTCCTTTTTGTTGAAACCGGTGATGTGCATGAAACCGAAATTGCGTCTTATAATTCCTCCTGCCATGTTCAGAGCGCTCATAAGCGCCTCAATGGCAAGGGTTCCGCTGCCGCACATCGGGTTGATGAAGTTATCTGTGCCTTTCCACCCTGTTTTCATAATAACAGCAGCAGCAAGGGTTTCAGTCATGGGAGCCATCATAGGATTATATCTGTAACCCCTTTTTGAAAGGGCTTCACCGGAGGTGTCGATATAAAGGGCGCACTCATCCTCTCTCCAGTGAAGAAAAAGAACAGCGGCGTTAAGTTCAGGTCCGGTATTAGGGCGTTTACCGAGTTTTGATGCCATCCTGTCCGCTATGGCATCTTTGCACCGGAGGTTCGCAAACCTTGTATCCCTTATATTATCATTGAGTACAGAGGAGGTTATGCTGAAATAACCTTTGGGATCAAGCATGTCCTCCCACGGAAGCTGTTTGACTTCTTTATAGAGTTCATCCGGTCCGGCAGCACGGAAACGGGCAAGCTGAAAAAGCACCCTGCTGCCTGTTCTCAGAAAGAGGTTAAGGCGCATGGCGTCTTTCATTGTGCCTTCTGTCTCAAGCCCTGCGGTGAGTTCGTTTTTTATACCGTAACCCAGAGCTTCAAGCTCTTCCTTAAGAAAGGGATTTATCCCTTTAGCGCAGGTCACGACAATTCTGCTTTTATTGCGGAATGCGTACATAGTAATTACACCTGTTGAAGAAAAAACGGATAATAGCATCCTAAAAAACTATAAACAAGAACAACCCGCAATGCTTCCTTGATGTGAGGAAAAAACCGCTTTATTATTGTCTCAACGTGGCGGAGGAGTTTATGAAACCTGAACACAGAATCCTTATTGTGGATGACGACCCTGTAAATCTCGATATTATGATGGAAATACTCGCTTCCGAATATTCCTGCGCTGCGGTGTCATCCGGTGAAGATGCTCTTAAAGCAGAAAAAAACTTCAAACCAGATATAATACTGCTGGATATAATGATGCCCGGAATGGACGGCTATGAAGTATGTCGGAGAATACGTGAAGGGGAAACCCACAGGTTTACCAAAATAATTCTTGTTTCAGGCAAATCAATGACGGAAGACAGGCTCAGGGGCTACGATGCCGGGGCGGATGACTATATCACAAAACCATTTAACGATGATGAGCTTCTGGCAAAGATCAAAGTATTTCTCAAGCTGAAACGCCTTGAGGAAGTGGATGCCGTTAAAAGAGATATAATAAATATATTCTCCCATGAGACAAGAACACCCCTTTCAGCAATAGTCGGTCCTGCGGAAATGCTTCTTGAAGATAAAGCTCTCGGAAAGGAAAACAGAGAACTGGCGGAACTGATCCTGCAGGGGGCAAAGCAAATTGCAGATCTTGTTCATAAAACCACAATGCTTTGCAGGCTGAAGTCCGGCTTCAGAATGAGAGTATCTGAATTCAAGGCATCCGAATGTATCAATGAAGCTGTTAAGAAAAAACTGCCCGAAGCCGAAGCAAAAAACATATCCATCAAAATATACAATGAACCGGATTTTCAGATAAGCGGAGACAGGGAAACTCTTGTGGAAGCCCTGACAATGCTCATTGAGAATGCGGTGATATACTCTGAAAAAGAATCACATATTAACATCAAAACAGCATGCGGAGATAAAGACACTGCATTTATTGTCGAAGACTGCGGTAAAGGACTGGAAAAAAATACAGAACAAATCTTTGATGACTTCAGAATAACTGACAGCCGCAGGCATATTAAAGGAATGGGGATAGGCTTGAGCATAGTCAAACATATAGCAGAAATACACGGCGGAAGTGTTGAAGCGGAGGACTCCCCTTGCGGAGGCGCTGTCTTCAGGATGTTCATACCTCACAGGGACGGTTTAAAATAAAAAATATAGAACAATACGGAGCTTTCTTTTTATTGTTTTTGCTTCTCGCTGCTGCGGGAACTCTCATGTTTTTTGCTGACGGCTTCACCCGCAGACCATTGGAAACACGCCATGAGAAAGACACAAAAATCAGCGCAGCGGAGAATATCCTTAACAATGAGCTTGATAACATTATAAACAGAATAAACTACATCCGCAGACAGGAAGACGAAAACCTGAACTTCAGACTAAAAAACAAGGCTGAAACAACCATGCAGTTTATTCAGAAAATGAAAAACGAGTATGGCGCCGAAAAGGGGGTGGAGATGTCTGTCTCTATCCTCGCCGCAGTAAACAGAGCAGACAGCGTGTTCAATCTTTATGTTCTTGCCCCCGACGGCAAAGCACACATTTTTCCCGCAGAACCTATGTATGAAAACTCGTCTTTTCTTGGCTTCAGAACGTCTGAAGGCGAAAACATCTTTGCCGAAATAGCCGCAAAGCCCGAAAGATTCACAAATAAATTTATAACCTACAGCCTAAGAGCAAGGCACGGCATGTCTCCTGAAAAAAAGAAAGCCTACGTAGTCTGCGACAGCAAAAGTGGAATTGTCACCATAGCTGAAGCTGATAATACAGAAGCTGAAAGACTTGCAAAAAGTAAGGTCAGAAACGATCTCTCAAACCTCTACATGCTTTATCCGGCTTACGGAAGAATAAATCTTTTTGAATCTATGGGCACATTTACGGGAAAAAGTTTTCTCAAAACTGTTCTTAATGAAGAGCTTGAAAGCACACCGGAAAATGACGGTCAAAAAAGTTCAGAATTTGCCCCGCTTATTTACAGCGGCAGGGAGATAATACTCCACACAAGGGAAGATCCGGTTTTCGGAAAATATTCCGAAGCTCTCACTGTTGTTAAAAAATATCCTGAGTGGAATTGGTATATCACAAAAAGCCGCTTTTTTGAATACGACGGCATACATATTGAAAAACCTGACGTAAGTCTCACAGCAACGAACAATCTTCAAAACGGTTATTTGATTTTAATAGTATTTTCTGCGATGGGGCTCTTCACCCTATACATACTAATAAAAAATTCAGGGTTTGTTCATAAAGCTTTATCGCCTGCGGAAAAAGAACTAACCGATCTGCACACCGTTAACTTCAGAATGGCTGAAAAAATAGATACCCCCGGGTAAACCCGGGGTTCTATGCTTTCGCCATGCTATCGCATGTTTTTTACAGCTCAATCTTGAGCTGTCCTGAATCCTGTTGCCCTTGCATTTCGACGTAATTTTTAATTACGTCTTCATTCAAACCAATACTGCTAACGAAGTAGCCTGGCGACCACACTATATTTTCATTCCAGTATACTTTTTCTAACCAATCAAAAAATTTTCGCATACGGGAAGCCAATTGGCTTTTTAATCTACCCATAACATCTGAAATACTATATTTGGAAGGAATAATTATAACCATATGCAAATGATCTAAGTCAAAGCCAATGGCTTCTATTTCAACGCCAGGCATACTTCTCAATAAACTGGGCAACGTTTTACGAATATAAGAACAGACACCAGGCTTCAGGATCTTTCGACGGTATTTACAAACCCAAACTACATGATATTTCAAGTAATAAGCACTGTGAGAGGTCTTAATGATTTCCATAGAAAAGTATACCGTCGAAAGGCTCATTCATCCACGCTTAAAAGCGTGGTGTTCTGTCTTCGACCGCATAAAAGAACATAAAGAAAAAGAAAAAAAACTTAATGACTCAAGACTTGAGCTTGAAGAAAAACTCGCTTTGAAAACAAAAGAATACCGCAAAATGAACGAGATGCTCATTGCCGAAAACATGGAACGTACTCAGCAGGATCAGATTCTCCGTGCCGAAAAGGAAAAAGCAGAAGCAGCAAATATTATGAAGCGTGAGTTTCTCACAAACACATCCGAAAAACTCAAAACAATGGTAACAGAGATAAAGCAATGCTCTGAAACCGGGAGTGCAGGCTTTGATGAAATGACCGCAGAGGAAACTGCATCTCTTTTTGGCAGCATCCACTCAAAAGGCGGGGAATTAATGAACTTCCTCGGTCTGATAATCGATCTTTCAAAGCTTGAAGCGGGCAAAACAGAGGATAAAATATCATCAATCGATTTCAAGGAGCTGTTCACCAGACTGTGCTACGAAACAGCGCCCCTTTTTGCTGCCACAGAAAGTGCAGTCAATATTGAATTTTCGGACGAAAACATTGTTATCCGCACAAGGTACCGCCATGCAGAAATCGCATTTCTCCACCTGTTGAGCTACGCTGCGAAAAGCTGCCGGAAAGGAACAAGACTTAATTTGAGATATTTCCGCACAAAATCACTCCGTTCAGGAACCCTTGTTGACTCGGCAACAATTGAAACAGGCTACATTGAATCACTTGATATCATGAAAGGGCACAACCCTTTCAGCCTTCCTTCGGGTTCAGACAGCTCATTTATCAACATAAACATATTCAACGAGGCTCTGAAGAGATGCGGCGGAACTTTTTATGTGAATGAAACCGAACAAGGAAGCCTGTTTTCCGTAGTGATCCCTGATCTGGGGGATATACAATGAACAGGCAAGGCGCAGCGGCATCCATCGAAAAAAACTTTAAAATGCTTTCAGCCGTGCTGGTTGCCGGTATACTAATCGTTGAAGCTGTTCTGATCAGTGTTTATTCTGACAGATACCATAAAGAAACTGAAACAGCAGCACGTAAAGCAGCAGAAAGCAAACGGATAGGACTTGAAAACTTTCTGGAACAGCTTGAGGCGGAAATAGACTTTGTAATACGGCAGGACAGGCAGGAGGCTCTGCTTGCCGCAAAGGAGAGAGTGGAATCTTTTGCAGCAGCCGTCGCCGAGGTTGAAGCCACGCCCGAAACAAACGATGACTCCATCATTTCAGACTATCTCGAAACGGTAAATAAATCAGCCGGTGACGAATATGTTTATGTATTGAACAAAAGAAACAGACCGACGACTCACCCTCTCAAGAATAAGCTTGATACGATTATTCCTCCTGATGAAATTAAAGAAATAAGAAATAAGGTTAACGCAATTTCAGAGGGCGGTTCTGCCGTAGTTACCTACAATGTATTCACTGAGCAGGGGAAAATTGTCAGAAAAACAAGCTACATAAAAAGCATACCTCCGCACGGCTGGAAAATAGCTTCAGGATTCAGCCATGAAAAAAGCATTGAGAAGATTCAGAGCTATATAATCAAACAGCTTGAAAGCCTTGTTAAGGATCAGAGTTCACTCTCTTTTTTCACTGTGTTTTCGGACAATTCCGAAATAATCAGTACCGGAGGCAATATCAGTGAGAATCAGGACTACGGACTTAAGCTTAAATCCAGACTGGGAGATGCTTCAAGCTCCTTTTTCTATGAAATAACCCAAAACAGCGAAAGTACGAAGCACCTGCGCATGACTGCCGTCAGAAGAATACCCGAATGGAACTGGATTGTAGCTGCCGGATTTGATGAAGCCTCAGGAGCAGACGTAAAATCTTCTGTTATCAAAGAACTCAAACACAAGTTCTACGCTTATACCGCAGCTTCCGCCGCAGCGGCGGCTGCGTTGATCTTCCTTGTTATAACTCTGACAGCCAGAAGCAGACGCAGCTTAGTCAAATCACTTGAAAACTCATTCATTAAGGCGGAGAACAGAACAAAGGAACTGAAGCTAATCGGCAAAAAACTGGAAGAAGAGCATTTATACGTTATCAACACAGAAAAAAGACTCGGCAGGATAAAAGACAACCTTGAAAAAACTGTGGAGGAGCGGATCAGAGATCTGAAAGATATAAGTATCCACCTGCGTAAAGAGAATCTTAAGATTGCCAAAGTGAACAATGAACTGATAGCCGCCAGAAAGAAAGCAACAGAAGCGAGCATGGTAAAAACAGAGTTTCTCGCAAACATGTCCCATGAGATAAGAACACCGATTCATGCGATCCTCAGCTATTCATCCTTCGGTTTTAAAAAGTTTGAAAATACCAAAGACCAGAGGCAGAAAGGCTATTTCATCAAAATATCAGAAAGTGCAGGACGCCTCCTCTCATTTATTAATGACCTGACAGATCTTTCAGACCTTGAATCGGGCAGAACAAAATATAAAGTGTCAAAATTTAACGTAACAGGACTTTTGAAAGGAGTAGTAAAGGATCTGGAAAGAGTGTTTCTTGAAAAAAACATTGCGGTAAGAGTACCCGAAAACGGAACACTCATCTGCGCTGACGAAGCCAGACTAAGGCAGGTGTTTCTCAATATCTATTCCAATGCGGCAAAATTCAGCCCTCCGGACAGTCTTATCATAACTGATATCATCTCCGAAAACTCCATCGTGAAAATTATTGTTACGGATTTTGGTCCCGGAGTGGATGAGTCGGAAAAGCTACTTATATTTGAAAAGTTTACTCAGTCATCCAAAACAAAAACCGGTGCAGGCGGCATAGGGCTCGGACTTGCCATATGCAGAGAGATAGTCACTGATCACGGAGGCAGTATTTATGTAACGGACAATCCGGAAGGCGGAAGCTGCTTTACCGTTGAGCTGCCCCTGTTTTAGGTATTATTTATAATTTATCAGAATAAGACCTGCTATGCACAAAGCAATGCCCATAGCACTTTTCACCGTAAGAGTGTCATTAAAAACCAGATAACCGACAGGAATAAGACAAAGCCCCACCATAACACTGACAACAATGCCGGCTACATTTATGTTCCACCCTGCCCTGTAAACAAGAAGAAATCCAAGCTCAAGCCCCACAATAGAAATACCCAAAACTGCACTGGGCAGGTTCAGCCTGCTTATTTCCTCTGTGATTGTGCCTTTAAACGGGAAAAAAGGGATAAGAAATAACGAGGCAGCAGCAGCGGTAAGATATGTAAATACCAGAGAAACAACAGGGTTTGCATTTGCAGAAATTGTTTTCTGGCTTATGTGATAAAAAACATTTGAAAAAACCGCAAGAAAAATTCCGAACCAGTATATCATCCTTTACTCTCCTCATCATTTTGCAGAAGAACTATCCTTTAAAAGAAATAAATCTTCAAGGAGAATTGTCTTCTTCGGAACAAAATTACAACTTTTTCCTTATTTAATGGTATCTTAAACTAGCCGCAAAAACATAAACCCCGCTGCATTAAAGCCTGAGTGCGGCTATTTCGTGTTGAATACCAGAGGTTAAACATGCTATTACTGGAGCGTATCCTGCTTATTTGCGGATTGATTAATCTTATAACCGGGGACACACAATGAATGGAAGCAGCAGAATTCTGATTATTGACGATTCTGAAACATCACTGAACATTCTTGAACGGATACTTAACTCATGCGGATACAGTAATATAGTCACTGCCCCTGGAGCGTGGGAGGGTATCGAGATCCTTGGTGAAGCAGAAAATCATGAGGAAAAACTGCCTGATTTAATCCTTATGGATATAGTGATGCCGCAGATGAACGGTATTGAAGCTGTTCAGAGGCTTAAAACACACCCTGTCTATGAGCATATACCTGTTATTATGATATCTGTAAAAAACGATGCACAGACTCTTTCTGATGCTTTTGAGGCAGGAGCTGCGGACTTTATTCTCAAGCCTGTTTCAAAACCGGTTCTGAAAGCAAGAGTGGACGCAATAATTAAGCTGAAACTTGAAACGGATAAACGTTCCCAGCAGGAAGAGGAGCTTAAGAGGCTGAACCGCCGTCTGGAAGAGCTTAATCAGATAAAAAACCGCTTTCTCGGCACAGCAGCGCATGATCTCCGCGGACCTCTTGCATCAATAAGAGGATTTGCCGAAATGCTGGCTGATGAACTGGAAGACAAACTTAATGACGATCAGTCAGAAATGCTCAGTATGATACACGAAACCAGCCATGGAATGTTGTCGCTTGTCAATGATCTGCTTGACTATGCGGTGATAGAAAGCGGCAGAATGTCACTGCTGAAACATGAACATAACCTTCAAAAAGTCATAGACAGACGCATAAACATCAACGAACCGTCAGCAGTCAAGAAAAACATCATAATTACCCGTGAGCTTGAAGATGTGGGCATTGTGTCTGTTGATAAAAACAGAATCGATCAGGTGCTGGACAATCTTTTGGGCAATGCTTTAAAATTTTCTCCGCAAAATACTGAAGTAAAGGTTAAACTATACAAAGAGGGAAATGATATCGCCATAACAGTGGCGGATCAGGGTGTCGGAATAAGCGAGGATGATATCCCCAAGCTTTTCGGTGAGTACTGCACAGTGGACAGCAAACCGACCGACGGGGAAAAATCAACAGGACTGGGGCTTTTTATAGTAAAAAGCATAGTGTACGCACACAACGGAAGCTTCAGTGTAAAAAGCAAAAAGGGCGAAGGGACGGAAATCACCGTTAAACTGCCTGCGGAGACAAACTTATGAGTGTTGCACCGAGAGTCATTATTGCTGATGATGAAGCGCATATCCGTCTCATCATGAAAAAAGTCATCCAGAGCATTAACTGCGAACTTGTCGGCGAAGCCCAGAACGGACTTGAAGCTGTTGAGCTTTGCAGGCAGTACAAGGTGGATATAGTCCTGCTTGATATCAACATGCCCAAGCAGACAGGTACAGAGTCCATCAAAGCAATAAAAGAGCTTCAGCCCGGAGCGCTGATCATAATGCTTACATCAGTCGCTGATGTGGAAACTGTTGATGAGTGCATAAAGTACGGAGCATACAACTATATAAGAAAAGACACTCCCATAAAAGAAATACGGCAGATAATAGTCGAATCATGGAACACTTTCCTGACTGCAAGGAGAAACAAAGATGAGGATAAGGTACAACCTGAGGGAAATTCTTCTGGAGATCAAGGCTGACGAAGAATTTGAAAAGATGACCCAGCGCAAGCTCACGCAGGACGGTATACAGAGGCTTATCACCAGCAAAGATAAAATTAAGCTGAAAAAGGGTGAATAACCATGAAGAAAAGAAATGACGAGTTCATGGAGCTTCTGGTTAAGGAACGGGTACTCACAGAAGAGGATAAAAACAATCTTCTGAAAAAATTTAACGGCAGCGCCGCTGATATACTCCACTATCTCATAGAGGGCGGAGCCGCCTCAAGAGACCTCATGGCAAAACTCTGGGGCGATTCAATAAACAAAGCCTATGTCGATCTCGGCAGAACCATGATCAACTATGATCTTTTTGCCATGCTCCCCTCCGAAACTGCTAAAAAATTCAGGGTTGTGCCCCTCTACAAGTTCGGTGATACAGTGACTATTGCTGTCTCTGACCCTGAGAACATGGAGGCGGTACGTGCATGTGAGAAATACTTTGAAGCAAATGTCAGCACAGTATTCGCCATGCCGGAGGATCTTGAGGATACCCTTGAGATAAGCTATCAGGACAGTACAAAAATTGATGAATTCCTCGCCAAGATCTCCGTAGATTCACTTGTAAAAGGAACAAGCAAGATCACAGCCGGTCAGCTTCAGAGAATGGCGGGAGATCAGTCGATTATTGAACTGGTGCGTGCCATAATGCTCATCGGCATAAAAGAAGGCGCATCAGATATACATATTGAGCCTCAGGAAAATTTTGTCCGTGTACGCTATAGAATAGACGGCGTTCTTCAGGATCTGCTTAAGTTTGATGTGATTATTCTCACAGGTCTTATATCAAGGCTTAAAGTTATGTCAAACCTTGACATTACTGAACGCAGGCTCCCCCTTGACGGCAGATGCGTGCTTAAACTTAAAAACCGTTCAATCGACTTCCGTATATCCACAGTACCCAGCATATACGGAGAGAAAGCTGTTCTGCGAATACTCGGTCAGAAAGACTCTAAGACTGTTCCCTCGCTGACTGACCTCAACTTTTCCAAAAGCATATACAGCAAGCTCAATCTGCTCATGGAGAACCCCAACGGAGTTTTCTTCGTCACGGGGCCCACGGGTTCAGGGAAAACCACAACTCTTTATGCCCTTTTGAAATATCTGAATGAACCGGGCGTAAATATCATGACCATTGAAGACCCTGTTGAGTACCGTCTTCAGGGGCTTACACAGGTTCAGGTGAATACGGCTGTGGGGCTGGGGTTTGCAAACACCCTGCGTTCATTTCTGCGTCAGGACCCCGATATCATACTTATAGGTGAAATCAGGGATACTGAAACAGCAAAAATAGCTGCACAGGCAGCCCTTACCGGACACCTTGTCCTTGCTACCATGCACACCAACAGCGCAATGGAGGCGGTAACAAGGCTTCTTGAAATAGGCGTTGAACCGTTCCTTGTGGCTCCATCAATGATAGGCGTTATGTCTCAGAGGCTTATAAGAAGAATCTGCGACCACTGCAAAGAGCCCTACGAGCTTAAACCGGAAGAGATAATGCGCTATTTCTACGAGTGGGACGGAAAAACCAAAGTCCATTTCTACAAGGGTAAAGGATGTCCCAAATGCTACGGCAGCGGCTATAAAGGCAGAATCGCTATCCATGAGCTGCTGATGATAGACCACGAAGTGAGGAAAATGATCGCTGAAGGAGCAAATATTCTTCAGGTTCAGGAGTACACCATGGCAAAAGGCGGATATAAAACCCTCCGTTATGACGGTTTAAAAAAAATCCTGCGAGGACTCACCACAATTGAGGAACTCAACAGAGTGACAGTGAGCGAGGATGTCGCAGAGGCTAATTTATGATTCTTGCCGTCATAGATGACGTGCGGACAGATCTGAAACCGCTGAAAGAGGCTCTTTCCAGAATTGAGGAGATTTCATGGGTCGAGAATATGACACTGCTTGAATCATTTGACAAGCTGGCGATTCTCAGCCCTGCAAAACCCATTGTTCAGCCGGATATAGTTCTTATCAGTTTTGAGAACAATATTGAAGCATATGAGGTTACGCTTGCAATAAAATCAGACGGCAAATACACCGATACGGTTGTGATCTCCTACCACAACTCGGATGACAATGACATCATAAAGGCGATGCAGGAAACCGGATGTCTTGACTATGTAAAGGATTTTTCGGACAAAACAGAGATCTATGCACGTCTGAGAACTGCTGTTGCTCTGCGGCAGGAAATAATAAGCAGAAGAACCAGAGAAAAAGAAATTGAAGAGAACAACCGAAAGCTTGAGGACATTTCAAACATTGACGGACTGACGGGCATTCTCTCAAAGCGCTATTTCAGCTTCAAGCTTGAAGAGGAAATCAGCCGTGCAATAAGGACCAAATCCGCAATTTCTCTACTGCGTATCGACATAACTGATTTCAGGAACTACAACGCAAAATACGGATTTCTGGAAGGAGATAAGGTACTGCGCCGCATATCCTCCGCATTGAAAAAATCCGCAAAACGCCCGGGAGATCTCCTTGCGAGAATAGGCGGAAACAGCTTCGCCCTTTTTCTGCCGTCAACAGACCTGAAAGGAGCAGAATTCATAGCAAAGACTGTTGTAAAGCACATAAATAATCTCGCTATTGAACATGAAACAGAATATGGAAGTTTTCTTGGTGTTCATGTGGGTGGAATGAGTGTAACGCCGGAAGTAACTGACGATGCCTCCGGTCTGCTCAACATGATCTCAGATATAACTGCGGAGTGTACAGCGGGAATCGGTGAAGAAAAAAACTTTTTCTGCATAAGAGCCGAATAAATCAGCTTGCGAATTGAAACCCACACCCTAAATTATCCGTTATATATTACAGCCAATAAGTTTGCGTATCCATACCTGAGGGGAAAATGAAATTAAAGATCCTGACTTTATTCCTTATTTTAACAATAGTTACCGCATTTGCTCAAACTTCAGATGCAGACAGCTCACCCAGAGTGCTTAACAAGGCTTCCCTGGCAATGAGAGCAGCTAAAGACGGCTACGTTCGGGTTATTGTAGGCTTTAAGTCTGACAGCTACCCGGAATTGATAGGAGCATCACGCAGAGCAGGGCTCAACACAAAAGGAACAGCCAGAGCCAGAGCGGCTGAAAAAGCCGATGCAGCAGTGAAGGCTGAAACCCGCAAAAGCAGAGAAAAGGCGCTTGAGGCTGTGGATTCAAGGCACTTTGTTATAAACAGAGCTTATGACTACACCCCCGAAGCGGCAATGGAAATCACAGTCGAAGGTCTTGCTGAACTTTCAAGCAATCCCCTCGTGGAATACATAGTTGAAGATGTTCCGAGAAAACTTCCGGAAACGGTGTCCGCTCCTTATGCCGGCATTAATTCAACAGGGCAGATAGGGGCCGACACTTTATGGACATCTGGTTACACCGGAGAAGGCTGGTATGTAGCCGTACTTGACACGGGAATAAGACGCACCCATGAAATGTTTGCCGGAAAAAATATAATCGAAGCGTGCTTCTCACTGCGTGATGACTGCCCTGACGGTAGTGATGAGATGTACGGTTCCGGCGCCGCAGCTCATTATGAAAGCACATATGATGCCTACGACCACGGAAGCCATGTAGCGGGAATTGCTGCCGGTAACGGTCCGGTTCAGAAAGGTGTGGCATATGATGCGGACATAATTGCAATTCAGGTGTTTTCCAGATTTGAGCATGAACAAAACTGCGGAGGGAATGCGCCGTTATACAGAGACTGCGTTCTTTCTTATGATTCAGATCAGAAGGCGGCTCTCCAATATATCTACAGTATAAGAAACACCTATAATATAGCAGCAGCCAACCTCAGTCTCGGCGGAGGTCAATACAGCAGCTACTGCGATGCAAATGATTCTTCATACACAACAATTGTTAACAGCCTCACTGATGCAAACATAGCCGTTGCCGTTGCGGCAGGAAATGAAGAGTACTGCGGTGCAGTCGGAACTCCTGCATGCATCCAGAACGCAATAACTGTGGGTGCTGTCACTTATACTGATCAGGAGGCTGATTTCAGCAACTACCTGAAAGATGTTCTGGACATATACGCTCCCGGTGTAGGGATTAATTCATCCGTAGGAAGCGGTGATTCAGACTATGAGGCATGGAGCGGAACCTCCATGGCTACCCCGCATATCACCGGGGCATTCGCCCTTTTCAAACAAAAAAACAGCACGGCTTCTGTTAGCCAGCTTCTTACCGCAATGAAAAATACAGCTTCACAGGTAACTCACGTATGCGCTGTATATGGAAATGAAGGTCGTATTAATGCGGATGATGTTGTCACGGCTATCTCAAATGCACCCGGCGTGTCAGTTTCTTTAAATTCAGACAGCAGCCATGCTAAATCAACAAATATTATTGTAACATTAAGCGGTACAGACAGCCTAGGAATCAATGGATATTATATTTCAGAAAGCACTTCAATACCGGACGAGTCAGAATTCAGTGCAATAACAGAAACAACAAGTCTTCTGACCAATGTGAGCTTTGTTTTAAGCGGAGGGGACGGCACAAAAACAGTCTATGCGTGGTTGAAGAACACCGCAGGCAACATAAGCAATACAGCCTCGGACACAATCATTCTGGATACTGTTGCTCCTTACATCGTGAGTATTACGCCAGAAAACAACTCAACAAATATCTCACGAAGTACAAATATTTCCATTACTTTCAGTGAGCCTGTCCTCTCATCAAGTCTCACAGCATCCAATATGTCTTTAATAAACCGCTCAACTCTTGAACCTGTGACCTCCGGTAATCTCACAATATCGGGCAATACAGTGACCTTTAACCCTGCTTCAGACTTAAGTGCCGGAACTGCATACACAGTTAACATCTCCACAGGGGTAACTGATCTTGCGAGCAATGCTTTAAGTTCCGCAGGGCAGTCATATTTTGTTACGTCTTCTGCCGCTCCCATTGGTGATGAGGACAACAATACTGACAGCGGTTCATCAGGCGGTGGCGGAGGCGGAGGCGGATGTGCCGCAGGGGGCACTTCGGATTACCTTCTGCTTATGATAATGCTTTTCGCAGGAATTATACTGAAAAGAAGGAAGATATAGAAAACAAAATCCCCGCCTGAATAAAGCGGGGATTCTTATTTTAATGATTAAACTTTACGTCTCTTTATAAAAACTGCCAGCGCTGCAAACATCAGAACAAGGGATATATTTCCGTTTGCAGAAGCAGAACATCCGCCGCCACCGCCGCCTGATGAAGCGCTGTTGCCGTAATCAAGCTCACCGGTGTAACCTTCAATCCATGCAAGGTTATCTGCAACTCTGGCATAAATACCATATTCTCCAGCTTTGGCACATTCATCACCGCCCCAGCTTACAATTCCGGCAACTACCCAGCCTCCGTTTTTATTAACAAGAAGTGGTCCGCCGCTGTCCCCTGAACAGGAGTCTTTGCCTCCGGAAGCGTATCCTGCACAGACTTCATAGTCATAAATCGTGTAAGGGCTCATAGCCGCTGAACATGTATCATTTGAAACTATGGGGATTTCAACCTCATGAAGCAGATCCGGATAAACATCAACAACTCCGTCTGTACTACCCCACCCTATGACAGTGGCTATATCGCCGGAAATAGCATAATATCGAGCATCACGAGTGTTCAGAACCGATACGTACTCCGAACCCACAGCCTCACTGAGTTCAAGGAGGGCGACATCTCTGGAGCCTCCGCCGGTTGTGCTGTTAACCAGATAGGACGGGTGGACATATATGTTTGAAATGTTCCGGCGTGTTCCTGTGGAGTTAGCCAGATCATATTCTCCGACATATACCTCTAAAGTTGCCGGATCATCGGTTACTGCACCCGGAGGATTTTCCGTTGTAACACAGTGTGCCGCAGTAAGCACCCACTCTGGAGCAATAAGAACTCCGCCGCAGAACTGTCTGTTAAAAAGCGGTGTCCCGCCTTTGTTTGCCAAAGCAGCGATGAAGGGGTATTCCCCGCGTGACGCAGTGTTTCCACCAACGATAAAAGGCGCATCCAGAGCCTGAATACTCAGCGGAACAAGAACCGCCGTAAAAAGAATTATAAGAATTTTTTTCATTCCGACCTCACCATAAAAATCTATTTTAACATATTTTCATCAGCCAGACGAAGAGCATTCCTGAAAACAGTTCTTCTGAATTCTTTTAAATCAGGGTAACGCCCTTTATCGTTCATGCCTTTCATCTGCCTGTTTGTCAGAATAATAACCGTTAATTTTTTCTCCGGTACATAAACTGCGGACGTTCCCGTAAACCCCAGATGCCCGAAAGTTTGCTCAGAGATGTTACCCGCATGTAGAGAGCCGGATGTCATTGCAAAGCCCATCCCCTGCTCGGATGCATCTTTCGTAAGAAATCTTTTCAGTGTTTCAGGCTTAATATGCCTGCCGTCCGTGATTATCTCGGTGAGGGATGCAAGCTCCTCTGCCGTGCTGAAAAGTCCGGCGTGTCCCGCCGCACCGCCGAAAGCCATCTGGGCGTTGCCGTCATTGACTCGACCTTTGAGTACCTCTTCTTTCTGCTTAATGCGGCATGCGTCATTTTCAATCATGTCCGCTTCAAAACCGCCAAAGAATGTAGGCATGACATTAACAGAATCCGGAAAAAAACCTGTGGATTTAAGCCCCAGCGGCTTATAAAACTCATCTTTAACAAACTTTTCAAGTTTTGTGCCGCTGACTCTTTCCACAATCAGACCGATAATCATAAAACCTAGATCACTGTAAACACGCTTTGCTCCCGTTTTATACTCCAAAGGAATATTAAGCAGATGCGTAGATGGCTCATCAAAGCAGTACAAAGGTTCCCAAGCGGGCAGACCGGAGCGGTGGCGCAATAGATCCTCAATTGTGACCCCTGCCTTATCCCCTTCACTGTACTGGGGGAAAAAACTGCTTATTTTATCTGACGGGTCTAGCAACCCCATATCAGTGAGCCTCATCACAGCGAGTGTGGCGGCATAAACCTTGGTGAGTGACGCAAGGTCAAAAACGCTTTCTTTCTCCGCTGTGCCGCAGGCATTAAGATACAGGTTGTTCCCATTCTGCCGGATAAGAATAACGACACCTTCACTAAGACCGTCTCTCACTGCGGATTCACAGACACTGTCAATACGTTGATCTGCAAAAACACTGACAGCCAACATAAAAATTAAGAAAAAAAATGCCGCAGCCAGAGTGTATTTTCTGCCGCCAAAACTGTTGATCTTCATGACGCATATTGTATATTTGTAAGTTGCAATAATCAATGAACTTACGGAGGTAGATTACATGGCGCAGGAAACTGTTCAGTTTAAGGCGGAGGTAAGCCGTCTGCTCGACCTTGTGGTCAACTCATTATATTCCCACAAGGAAATCTTTTTAAGAGAGCTTGTCTCCAACGCATCCGATGCTATTGACAAGCTTCGCTACATTTCCCTCACCGACAGCGGAATACTCGAAGGAGACGGAAATTTCAGAATCAAGCTGATACCAGATGCTGAAAATAATACCCTCACAGTATCCGACAACGGCATAGGTATGACAAAAGAGGAAGCAGTACAGGCTCTCGGAACCATTGCCCATTCAGGCACAAAGGAGTTTCTCAACAAACTTAAATCTGAAGAGGTGAAAAACAATCCCGAACTCATAGGTCAGTTCGGAGTAGGTTTTTACGCAGCATTCATGGTTGCAGATAAGGTTACGGTAATCACCCGCAAAGCAGGCGAAAAAGAAGCTGTGAAGTGGGAATCCGCCGCTGACGGAACTTTCACCGTTGAACCCGCCGAAAAGGAATCCAGAGGTACGGAAATTACACTCCACCTCAAGGATGACGGCAAAGAATACCTTGATGAATACCGCATCAGAAGCATAATCAAGAAATACTCCGACTATATCGAATATCCTGTTGTAATGGATGTGGCAGAAGAGGAAGAAAAAGACGGAAAAACAGAAACATCCGTCAAAGAAGAAACTCTCAACTCCATGAAGGCGATCTGGCTGAAAGACAAATCAGAGGTTACGGAAGAGGAGTACAACGAATTTTACAAACATATCTCCCACGACTTCACAGATCCTCTGAAAACAATACATTACCGTGCGGAAGGAACAGCGGAATTTACTGTTCTGATGTATATACCGTCCAAGGCTCCTTTTGACATTCTCTATAAAGATTTTAAGTTCGGTCCGGCTCTTTATGTAAAAAAAGTGCAGATTATGGAAAACTGCGAGCAGCTTCTTCCGTTGTATCTCCGTTTTGTTAAAGGCATGGCGGACTCAAGTGATCTGCCCCTGAATGTTTCAAGGGAAATTCTCCAGAACAACCGCATGATCGAAGTCATCAAAAAGAACATCACCAAAAAGGTTCTGGATGCCCTTAAAGAGATGAAAGCGAACGAGGCAGACAAGTACGCCATTTTTTATAAAGAGTTCGGCAAAATCCTCAAGGAAGGTCTCCACTACGAGTTCACCAAAAAAGAGGAAATAGCATCACTCCTGATGTTCCGCTCAAACAAAACAGAAGGGGATGAATTCACCGACCTTGAAAAATATGTCGAAAACATGAAACCTGATCAGGAAGAGATTTACTACATTACAGGCGGCAACATTGCTGAACTGAAGAAGTCTCCTTACCTTGAATCATTTGCAGAAAAAGGCATCGAAGTCCTTTTCATGACGGACGAAGTTGATGAAATAGTCATACCATCACTCGGAGAATACAAAGGCAAAAAGCTTCACTCTGCTGTTAAAGGAGATATAAATCTTGACAGCAAAGAGAAAACCGAAGAGCAGAAGAAAGAGCTGGGCGGGCTCCTTGATACAATTAAAGAAGCACTGAAGGATAAAGTGAAAGACGTACGCCTCTCCGGAAGGCTTAAAAACACTGTCTGTTGCCTTGTGGGTGATGATAATGATATAGACCCGCACATGGCACGCATGATGGAGGCTATGGGTCAGTTTATTCCTAAATCCAAGAAGATTCTGGAAATAAACCCCGAACATTCACTCTTTACCGAAATGAAAAAACTTCATGAAACAGACGCCAAGTCGTCAGTGCTTAAGGACTATTCAGATATACTCTTCAACCTTGCCCTGATTGTGGAAGGCTCTGCTCCGGAAGATCCTTCTCTCTTTGCAGGAAAAACAGCGGAACTGATGATCAAAGGAATGAAATAAAACAACACAGGGGGGCTTCATGCTCCCCTTTTTCCTATTCCTTCGAGCATAGTTTTTGCTAATAGATAATAAAATTTTTTTTTCGGCGCAAGGAAAGGAAAAAATGTTCATCAATAACCTCTCAAACCAAAAACAAACAGAACCCTATTTGCAGCCAGCCGCAAACTCCGCCAAGAGCCCGGCAGAGCAGGAGTTTCTAAGTATTATCAATGAGCTTCAGTCATCTCAACCAAAAATGCAGAATGGGGATCTCCGTATGCCCTACACCCTGCCCTCTTCTTCAGGCGAAAGTATTCAGGAACGCACAGCTACTCTGGAGAAGATATTTGAAGAGACTCTGAAGGACATAATGAAAGAAAGAGGGATAGAATCTGATCCTCCTTTTGAGCTTGCAACAGCATCGGACGGTCATGTTTATGTTAAAGGCGACCATCCGGCAAAAGCTGAAATAGAGGAAATTTTTTCTGATAATCCCGAATTTGAAAACCTTTTCAGAGGTATATCAGGCAATCATGAACTGATCGCAGCACTGGACACACATGTCAAATTCAGTGAAGATTATGCAATAAACCAGTTAGCCGCAGTCATGAAATGGGCTTATCTTTTCAATGATTCAAATAAATATAACGCCAGCATGAGCATAGACAGTGATGGAAATATTGTCTGGAGTGCGGTTCAGAGTACAGTCTGATACTCCTTCCATTTGTCCGCCAGAATAGCGGGCACAGGCACAGGGCGTCCATTTTTCAGGTTCACAAAAGCACCTGACTGAACGGCGGTAAACACTGTTTCACCGCCGTTTTTGGTTATCTCCACCTGAACTTCCCACCTTATCTTTTCCAGCATCGTGATGCGGATCTCAGCTATCAGACTGTCGCCGAACAGGGCAGGACGTTTGTAGTGTGCATGGGTCTTGTTCACTACCGGTGCCAAACCGTTCTTAGCCATCAGCTCCAATGAATAATGATCTTTCAGAAGAGCTGTACGCAGATCATCCATCCAGCGGATGTAAACAATATTACTTACCACACCGCCGTAATCAATGTCATACCCCTGAATTTCAATTTCTTTCTGAAGAAAAAAGGGATTATCCATTTGCATCTTCCGGAGTTTCTGCGGGATACTCTCTGTAGTCATTAGTATCTTTCAGCAAAATGGGATAAATCATAAGGCACACCCATGCATCAGTTGCGGCGTAGTTTTTCTGCTTCTCGGTGAGATCTCTGCGCGCCCAGTTGGTTTTCTGAGCGGACTTAACTATTTTCCGTCCGAGATAACGGGCAGCCAGAGCCCTTGCCCCAAACTGTATTATCCCTTTTTCCGCAGCAATATCTCCGAGGTCTACAAAGCCTTTCTCCTCAAAAGAGGCAAGTTCCTTAAGCTTCTTAATATCGTCCCTGAGCCCGACACCGATTTTTTTGATAGAAGGATCAGAAAAAATATTTATAAGCCCCTCAGGCAGCCCCCCTCCGTTCAGCTGGAACAGATATGCCTTTTCATGCGTGGAAAGCTGAACAAGAGAAACCGGATAACTGACCCCTCTTCTGAATGAGGGTCTGCTTTCCGTATCGAATCCCAGCTCTTTTTGACAGCCAAGCTCCCTGCATACTTCGTCAGCGTGTCCGGATTCCGTAACCGTTACAATTTCCCCGTCAAATCTGATTGCTTCCAGTGAAGCTACGTACTCTTTGCTTAGTCTGTTTTGTGTAGATATTATAAGTGCTTCGTCCATTCTTATTTTATATCACCAAATAAGCGGCTCGTAAACCTGCCGCTTAAATTTGTTTAACAACTATTTTTTATCTTTACCTGACACCTTGTAAAAAGCGGGATACAGTATTATGAATAAATTCTGCTGATAGCTATTCCTCCCTGTTCACATAAAATGCAAATACAGATGAAGCAGAACTTTCTAAGGAAAAACAAGGTGTGTATTAAAATAATCTTTAAAAGATTGCCGTTAAGGCTTACTTAAACATATTAATAAAAACAGTTAATAAAACCAATAAGGATTATCATACTTATATAAAAGCATATTTATGAACCTAATACTCATTTGATCTGATTTTTTTTTTACCTTTATCAATTTTTTTTATTGCCATTTCATAAATTCCGTTAATATTATTTTAAATATAAGATTCTGTTAAGATTGTCCTTTCATTATCTTTATGTTAATATAAAAATGCAAACATACTTAATTGTGAATTTTCTTTTTTGACAGGAGACTTCCCGATGCTTTTGAAACTTACTCTTACCGCAACTGAAGTACCGGTCATTTTCAGGAACAGAATAGCCGAAGTTATTAAATCCGCAGCAGAAATCGGCTATGAGTCGCTGGGGATGGGACTCACGGACAAAAGTTTTAAGTTTTTCACGTTCAATCTTGCTTTTTCCAGAGACAGGTTCAAAAAAGAATCTATCGTGTTCGACAATAACTTTGAAGTGCATGACACAGTGTTCTACATACCGGAAAACAAATTTATCACTCTGTACGTAAGCAGTCCGTACGAGCAGTTTCTTCAGGCTGTACAGAACGGCTTTGAAAAAAAGAGAAACATAGACTTTTCCAGAAATGGTCAAATCCTTGTCGGCGGCAGAAAGCTTACCTACATGCTTGAGAACACAAAGCTTCTCAATAAGCCCTTTACAATTGAATCTTCCGGAGTAACCCTGCACACGCATTCTCCTGTGCTGCTGGAAGCGCTGAACTCGAAAAAGCCTATAATCCCACCGGTTGAGGATGGCTACAGCGAACTGGAAGTAACTGAAAAGGAATATTCCGACAGGCTGGCGGAGATATCTTCTATGCGTATTTTCGGAATGACAGGGAAATACCCGCAGGAGCCCATTGTTTTCAAATCAATCAAACTGCGTAAAACAGTTATTAAACACACCCTAGACAAGTTCAGGGAAAAGACCGGCAAGTCGCTCATGATGCTTACCGGCATAACAGGAACTTTTCAGCTTTTAGGACACCCTGATGACCTCTCTCTGCTTGTGGAGTCAGGAATAGGCATAAGAACCACGCAGGGATTCGGAATGGCTGGTCCTGCCAAACTGTAGGGCTTATCACTGCTTTGTTGAATTTATCTCCAGAGCAAAGCTCTCCTCCCAGCCTTCAAGGAGTTTTTCAAACTCCTCTGCGGGGACAGGTCTGCTGAAGTAGTATCTCTGCGCCAGATCACACTCAAGCTCACGTAAAAGGCGGAGATGGTCCTCATTCTCCACACCCTCCGCCACGACCTCAATTCCTAAGTTGCTAGAAAGCTGAATGACAGAACGGACAATGGAGAGAGAATCCTCACTGGTATCGATCCCCTGGGTGAAGGATTTATCTATTTTAATAGTATCTATAGGTATTCTGGTAAGGTAGCCTATGGAGCTGAACCCTGTTCCGAAGTCATCAATGGCGAAGCTTATCCCCAGTGAGCTGAGTTTATCAAGAATATCCATTGTATTGTCGGTATCAACCATTATCGTGCTTTCTGTAATTTCAAGCTCAAGATGCTTCGGCTCCATGCCGGTCTCCTGAAGCACATTCCGCACAGACATAAAAAGATCCTTCTGTATAAACTGCTTCAGTGAAAGATTCACTGCCACTTTAAGTTTATACCCCATCGAACGCCATCTCATGAGGTCCTCGCAGGATTTTTTCAGCACCCACTGACCGATGGGAACAATAAGTCCGGTTTCTTCTGCTATGGGTATAAACATATCAGGAAATACTCTCCCGAGTTCAGCATTATTCCATCTTATAAGAGCTTCCATGCCCACAAGCTCAAGTGTGCGGAGGTTTATCTTCGGCTGATAATACACCTCAAACTCACCGTTATCCAAAGCTCTGTTCAGTTTTGTTTCCACAATGAGCCTGTCTTTGGCTGTGTCATTAAAGTCTGTGGTATATATCTGAAGCATGCCCCGCCCTTTTGACTTTGCACGGTACATTGCCGCATCGGCGTTTTTGGCGACAGTGAAAACATCTTCGCCATCATCAGGGTAAAAGCTTAAGCCTGCGCTGCATTTGAGAAACAACTCGTAATCATCCACCTGAAACGGCTTTTCAAGCTGCTTAATAACGTTATAGGCGATTGTTACGGCTCTGTTTTTATCGGAAAGATCCTCCACAATAACAGTGTACTCATCTCCTCCAAGGCGGCTTACTGTGATACTGTCACCCACAGTGCCGACTATGCGGTCTGCTATCTTCTGAAGGAGTATGTCCCCAACATTATGTCCAAGAGTGTCGTTAACATTTTTAAACCTGTCGATATCAATGGATATGAGTCCCACATAGTTGTGGTTTTTCTTAGCTCTGGATATAGCCATACTCAGTCTGTCATGGAACAGGTAGCGATTAGGCAGGTTGGTCAGCGGATCATAGTGAGACTGGTACTTTATCTGCTCTTCATATTTTTTTCTTTCAGTTATGTCGTGCATAACGCCAATATAATGTGAGATATTCCCGTTTGAGTCCTTAATGCTAGATATATTAACCAGTGCAGGATAGAGTTCACCGTTTTTGCGCCTGTTCCATATTTCACCCTGCCATGTTCCTGTCTCTTTCAGCGCTCCCCATAGTCCTTTATAAAAGTGGTTGGCATGCCTGCCGGAGCGGAGGATACTGGTTTTATTTCCGATTGCTTCTTCCTCACTGAAGCCTGTAATCCGCAGGAATGCTTTATTAACACTGAGAATAACGCCTCTTGTGTTGGTTATGTAAATTGCCTCAATTGTGTTTTCAAAAACTTTTGAAGCAAGCAGAAGTTTTTCCTCCGACGATTTCCTGTCGGTAATATCTATCCCCTGAAGCACAACGCCGAAACTATTTCCTTCAGTTCCCGCCATTGAGAGGTTCCAAAGAATATATTTCATTTCGCCTGTGCTTATGTTCTTTACTATGGATTCAAAATTAGAAAGCGTATCTGCATCATCCGCCGCTTTCAGAAGCAGTTCTTTAAGCTTTTCACCGGAAAGGCAGGAAAAAATTATTTCAAGGCTTTCTCCGATAGCATCTTGTTCACTTATGCCGGAAAGCTCACCCATGGCTTTGTTGAATATTACAATTTTATTTTCGGTGTCCCACGCAATGAGAGGCACTTTGGCGAAGCTCAGAAAATTGCCCAGATATGCCTGTGTTTCACGCAGTTCCCTGTTCATTGCAGAAACAGCCTCTCCGAGCATGTTAAACTCCTCCACCGGAGTCGGCTCAAAGTCATCTGTGCTGCCGGAAGCGCTTATCTTGTGAGTATAGTCTATAAGATAATGCAGGGAACGCGCGGTCACCCTGTGAAAGCCGTAAACAGAAACTCCGGTCATTATTATAACAAGCAGAATGATGCCGGCTGCCTTGCCTGCTGTCTGTTTTTTCATCATAGCAAGAGACTGGCTTCCGGTAAGCTGATAAATCATCAGCGGAGTTTCGCTGCCTTTCAGAAGAAGAGGTCTGCAGTACGCAGTGAGTGAGCCTGTTGCCCTTAAAACAGTATCAGGTTTCTCGCAGGCTTCCGGAAAAAAATTTGATGCAGTAAATCCGTCAGAAGAGGATATTATTCTGCCTTCTGAAACAAAGGCAACCAACGAACCATCTTCAAATTCCGCCTCGCGTATAATATCCGGCGCTCCGTTTATTATCTTGCCTATGTAAACCCTGCCGAGAACCTGCCCGCTGGAGGGGTGATTAACGGATGAATACCCCAGAATAAAGCTCAGAGGAGCCGAGTTGTCAGGCTTTCTGATTGTATATACCGAACCGCCCGCAGAAACGCTGTTCCCTTTTGTCTGTAAAAAACGGACTATCTCGCTCGTGTCAAAAAACATAGAACCGACATCAATAACATTCGTACCGTCAAATGACACGAAAATCATAATGTCCAGATTTTCCCCTGCGCTTAAATCATATATGGATGCAAAACCGCTCCTGAAATCATCCGAATTAATGTCTGCATTCCTTTCCAGAAGCTGCTTTAAATTTATTCGGAGATCCCTTGTAACCCAGCTGAGATGCTCTATTTCTTTTTCAAAAACCATTGAAGCAGTGTCATGATTACGTTTAAGCAGCCGGGACTGCTCTCTTTTAATGATAATGCCTGCATCAAGGCTGTTCCAAACAAGAATAACCACGGACAGGATTACCGAGAAACCCGTCAGCAGCAGAGCAAGAAATGACGATATCTTAACTGATTTAATTCTATTCATTTTCACCGGAGTACCTGAAGGCTTTCTTTTTTAGTTCTTCTATTTTTTCTGCACTGTCTGATGCGGTGATAAGGCTGAAGTCTCCTGAAAAAATGACAGGAACCTCTTTTTCCATACCGGAAATAACAAGCTTCACCGCTTCTGCCGCCGCTATACTGCTGTCATCATTCATCCGCATGACTGTAAAATCAAGCTCCCCTCTCTCTATCAGCCGCAGTTCCGCTTCACCGCCGCCCCATCCGTTAAGAATAACATTTTCCGCTCCGGAATCTTTCAGGGCTTCCGCCGCACCAAGGGCAATGTCTGTTGAGCATGCAAAAATAAAGTTTATATCCGGATATTTCTTTATAATTTCCCTTGTGGCAGCCCGTGCTTTTTCCAGATTGAAATCGGTAATATACTCTGCCTTTTTAGCATATTCCCCCCGCTCTGCAAGTCTTTCCTCAAAGCCTTTTGTCCTGAGATAGCCCACTTCTCCTTCTGAGCAGTTAAGAACAGCATAAGATGCATTCTGCCCAGCCATCGAAGCGGCGGAATCAGCCAGAACCGCCGAACCGGAAATATGGTCAAACCCTGTATAAAGAAGGGGACGGCGGCGTTCCCACTCCTTAAGAGGTGTAGTCAGGTTCTGTATTATTATTTTATGTCTGCCTTCAAACAACAGCCTGCCCACCGCACTGCGCATCTGAGGGGAATCTGCGGAAACAATAATGAAGTCCGCCCCTGCGGAAGCTGCCTGAGCAAGCTGCGAAACCTGTAATCTGGTATCCCCTGAAGGTTTGCTGTGATAAGTAAGCAGGGTATAGTTTATATTAAGCTCTGACAAACGCTTTTTAAGAGCCCGTTCGCTTCGTCTCCAGTAGTCGGAGGACTGAAGCGCAGGATAAACAACGGCTATTTTCACAGGAGTGGTATTAACGGAATTCAAAGGAACCGGTTCACTGCGTACAATATTGGCAAAATTATCAAATTTCCACGCCTGCTCAGGACTTTTCAGCATGTATTCGGAGACAGTATAAAACGACCGTTCATCAGCAAATGCGGCAAAAGAGGTGAGAAAAACAAACAGAAAGAGAGCCTTAGCCCCTTTCATATTAAACCATCTCCTGAATTTTCGCTATAAGCTCATTCACCATCAGAGGTTTTGTAAAATAACCTTCAACACCAAGTTCTTCAGCCTTGTTACGGTCAAATCGGTCACTGGATGCGGTAAGAACTATAACATGTACATCCGGCAGGGTTTTACGGATCTCTTCTATCATGGCCAACCCTTCCATGTGGGGCATACGGAGATCCGTCAGAATAACGTCAGGCTTTTCAGTAACCGCAGTTTCAAGTCCCTTAAGACCGTCAGGTGCACTCAGCACTCTTCTGAATGTACGCTTCAATCTAAGCTCCAATGCATTGGCAACTGCCGGATCATCTTCAACGATAAGTACAGATATATCTTTCATTTAATCCTTCCGCCCGATAAAACCATCATGTTTTGAGCTTATATCAAAACACTTTATCTGATAATATTATACTACTGCAAAATTCTTACGGCAATAAATTAAGGAAATGGAAATGGAATTTCAGAGTTCTCTGACGCTGAAAACATTATGAAGCTCAAGCTCCTCCATAAGTGTTATCAGTTTTTTGTCACCGGCGGCAACCGTAAGCTCAATCTTATCAATATTAATGAGCTTAAGCATGTACCCGATAATTGATGAAGTAATGGAAACTGAATCCAAGAAGCGTATATCAATACTGCGGCATCCTGAATCAACAAGTTCCTGAAGAGAATTTTTTACGGTGAGGTAATCATCTATACTTTTAATATTCCCTTTTATTTTAACACTGTTCTCTTCAACAGATACTTGAGCCATGGACACCCTCCTCACTTTTATATAAATACGCTGTATTGAATCATTTTTAACAATATAACATGGTTAATTTTAACATCAAAGAAAAATTACCATCAAAAATATTGATTTTAAACATTAGCTTTAAAAATTGCACGTTTAAAATCTTCCTATTGACCGTTTAATCGGGAAGTTGTACTGAACATCAATGAATGAAAATTTTCAATCCACGGAGAAAGCCGGCATCATTTATATGCTTCTTGCCTCGGCGTTTTTCTCCACTATGGGATACTATGTTAAAATTCTCGGACAAACACTCGGTACGGGTGAAATTGTTTTTTTCAGAAACCTGATAGGGCTTCTGATAATAGTTCCAAGCCTGATAGCACGTCCATCCGGAACAAAGGGCGGAAAGCCGTTCATGCTTGCCATGAGAGGTGTTTTCGGATTTCTCGCCCTGTTTTTTTATTTTTACTCCATAAGTGTTTTGCCTCTGGGTACGGCAGCGACACTCACCAAGATTGATCCTATTTTCACTGCTATTCTTGCTTTCTTCCTGCTTAAGGAAAAACAGGGGATTTTGATCTGGGGAGGACTTATAACAGGATTCCTCGGCGTTGTCATGCTTATGCGACCGGAAACGGGCGGAATCAATGCGGGAAGCCTCAGCGCTCTTTTAAGCGGACTTTTTGCCGCAGCCGCTTACACAACAGTCAGAAACCTTCGTGAGTATTACTCACCCAGAGCAGTTGTAGCCTCATTCGCTGCAGCAGGAGTAATAGGTCCGCCAATTGTTTATGCGGCAATTTATTACACTCCTCTGGGAAATGAAGCCCTTAGGGGGCTTTTTCACAGACTTCCGTCAGGTGCTTATGAATGGTACTGCATTATAATGGTAGGGCTGCTTGCCACTGTTTCACAGTATTTTCTTACAAAAGCCTACTCCCTCGCCAGAGCCTCAATCGCCGCTTCAGTGAGTTACTCCGGTCTCTTTTTTGCCACCTTGGCAGGCATAATGGCGGGCGATAAAATACCTGATTTTATAGGAATATGTGGTATACTATTTATAGCATTAAGCGGTATGACAGTACACTTCAGTCAGAAACGGAGGAATTGATGGACAAAGCAAGAACCGTAACCATGAAAGGCAACCCAGTAACACTCGTCGGAAATGAAATCAAAATCGGAGACAAAGCTCCCATGTTCACCGTGCTTGACGGCGGCATGCAGCCTGTCACCCTTGACACTTATAAAGGAAAAATAAAAGTAATAAGTGTTACCCCATCACTGGATACGCCGGTCTGCGATCTTCAGCTCCGCAGATTCAACAGTGAAATAGCGGCAATGGGCGACAAATATGCAGTAATAAATGTCAGCATGGATCTTCCCTTCGCTATCAAGCGGTTCTGCACCACCGCAGGCATAGAAAACGCTGTTGCTGCAAGCGACCACAAAGAAGCTGCATTCGGAACTGCATACGGTGTGCTTATTAAAGAACTCCGCCTGCTTGCCAGAGCAGTTTTCGTTGCAGATGAGAACGATAACATAACCTATGTTGAATATGTGCCGGAAGTTACTTCCAGCCCTGATTTCGACAAGCTTATAGCTTTCCTGAAGAAATAGTAAATGATAGCGCATGGAATAGCAGCCCCCCGGCGGGGCTGCGCCGTGCGGATATAAAAAATCTTTTTCCCGCCGTTATCCCCTGCTTTTTTTCATGTTAATAACGGCATCCGCCACAAAAAGACCCACGCAAACCCATATCAGCCCGAAGGTTGCTCCATGAACCGGTGTGAACGGCTCGGAATAGACAAACACTCCGATAAGCAAATGGAGAGTCGGTATTGTAAACTGAAAAATTCCTATTGTTATAAGTTTTAGCCTTTTCACAGCAAATGCAAACCCCAAAAGCGGTGCAGAAGTAACTATTCCGGAAAGAATGAATAAGGAATCATACATGCCTGAAAAATGAGCAAAACTCCCTGCTGATACTGTTTCAAGGTAAAGCAGATAACCCAATGCGACAGGAAACATCATAAGAGTCTCCGCCAGAAGACCGGGAACGGGCAGAACCTTAACATGTTTTCTCAGCGCCCCGTAAGCTGCAAAGCTGAACGCAAGGCTTATTGATGCCCATGGAAAGCTCTTCAGACCGGAAGCATAAATAATAACCCCTGCTGCGGCAAGCACTACTGCTGTAACCTGAAGTTTATTCAGTTTTTCCTTAAAAATAAGAATGCCGAACAGCATGCTGACAAACGGATTCATGTAGTAACCGAGACTCGCCTGGAGTATGTGTCCAGTATTCACAGAAATTATGAAAACACCCCAGTTTATGCTTATGGCAATGGATGAAAGGAAAAGAAGAAAGAAGGTTTTCCTGTCGGTAAATACAGCTATCAGTTCACCGAACCTATGCTGAACAAGAATTATGAGAAAAAGAAAAAAGAACGACCATACAAGGCGGTGTGCAAGCACCTCAACGCCGGAAGACTGGTCAAACAGCTTCCAGAAAACAGGGCTCAGACCCCAGAATATATATGATGCCAGACCGGCATATAGCCCGGCGGTTTTATTGCTCATTGCTTATCAAATCAAAATAACCTGTTTCAAAATTATAGTTATATACCTCCCCGGTGGATATTATGTAATACCAGCCGTAGAGAGTAAGCTCACCCTTGTTCACCCTTTCTTTGATATATGGATATGTGAGAAGGTTGCGCACCTGATGGATTACATTTACCTGCTCAGTGACCCATTCACGCCTGCCCGCATCATCACCGCATATTTCAGCGACTTTTTTCTTGACGGGGGCAGCCAACTCCAGCCATTTCTTAACCTTTGGCACATTCACCAAAGACTCTTCTGACTGATAAAGAGCAGAACATCCTCCGCAGTTGGAGTGCCCGCAAACTATTATATTCTGAACATTCAATATGTTGACGGCGTATTCCACAGCACTTGTTGTGGCAACATAGTCAGAAGTTTCCCTGTATGGGGGAACCATGTTTGCTATGTTGCGGACAACGAAAAGCTCACCGGGCATAGTGCGGGTAATAAGACTAGGAACCACACGGGAGTCAGAACACCCCACAAAAAGAGTATGGGGACTCTGCCTGCTGCCGAGATTTTCAAACAGCTCACGGTGATCAGCATAATCTTCGTCACGGAAGCGGACAACGCCGTCAAACAGCTCTTTCACAGGTATCAGCTCTTCATGTTTACATATTGAAGGGGCATACCTATATCAGCAGATTTAAGAAACTGAATAACCTCCTGAAGGTCATCAATCTTCTTGCCCTGCACCCTGACTTTATCATCCATGATGGAAGCCTGAACCTTAAGCTTAGAGTCTTTGATCATTTTAACGATCTTTTTGCTTACTTCTTTATCAAGCCCTTCCTTAACAACAACATCCCTTTTAAACTGCCTGTTGCCGGTTGGCTCAGGTTCCTTAAAATCCAGACAGTCCGGGTCTATGGAGCGTTTAATCACGGCGCCGATAAGCATCTCACGGAGAGCCTTTATCTTCATGTCATCGCTTGTGACCATGTGAATCTTTTTATCCTTTTTATTAAGCTCAATTGTTGTATTAGAACCTTTGAAATCGTACCTGTTGTCGATCTCCTTCTTAAGGATGTTTACAGCGTTGTCCAGTTCCTGACCGTCAACTTCGCTGACCACGTCAAAAGATGGCATAATGTCCTCCGAAATATATTAACCCTTTATTATATCCGTGTATGCCATGATTTTCAAATACATAATTGCATAACCGGATAACGTAAAAAGGCGAAGCCGAAGCTCCGCCTTATATATCTAAGGGATTTACTCTGTTTATTTATCGAAAGCGATGAATCTTCCGCTGCCTCTGCTGACAACTTTGAGGAAAACAACGTCGCCCTCTTTCACTTTGTCATATTTGGCATAGAAGTCTTCCGCTGATTTCACAGACTGCCTGTTAATCCAGAGAACGATATCGCCATTACGAAGACCGGCATTAAAAGCGTTTGTTGTTTCATCTATGGATGTAACAACCACACCGCCTTCCACACCGAATTTTTTGGCAGTGGCTTCATCGACCTCTTTAACGGCTATGGGTCTGGAAACATCAGGTTCAGCAGGTGATACACTTCCGCTTGCACCGTCTTTTCTCACACCGAGCTTAACGGGAATCTCACGTTTTTTACCGTCTCTGATAACAGTGAGCTTAACGGTGGTGTTAGGTTCATAGCCCCCGATTATATTTATCAGTTCTCTGTTATCTTTAATTGGTTTGCCGTTGATAGCCACAACCACGTCTCCGGCTTTCACCCCTGCTTTGTCGGCCGGGTCGCCTTTAACCACATCAGCAATGAGCGCACCTTCGTCATTTTCAAGTCCGAGCCCCTGAGCTATCTTTTCATCAAGTGACTGAACAGTAACTCCAAGCCAGCCTCTGTCAACCTTGCCTTTTTTCAGTTTAGGCAGAATGTCTTTAAGCATATTCACAGGAACAGCAAATCCCAGCCCCTGACCGGAGGGGATTATTGCGGTGTTGATAGCCACTACCTCACTGTTGAGGTTAAGAAGAGGACCGCCGGAGTTTCCGGGGTTAATGGAGGCGTCAGTCTGCATGAAGTTATCATACGGACCGCTGCCGAGGGCCCTCGCCTTGCCGCTGATTATTCCTGCTGTAACTGTCCATTCCAGCCCGAGGGGGTTCCCTATCGCAACAACCCAGTCACCTATCTCCGCAGAATCTGAATCTGCAAGCTTAAGAGCGGTCAGCTTAACGCCTTTAGGGTCAATTTTAATAAGGGCAAGGTCTGTCATCGGGTCTTTTCCCACAACTTCAGCCTTGAATTCATGTTTATCATTAAGCTTTATGACTATCTCGTCAGCGCCGTCAATAACGTGATTATTTGTGACTATAAGCCCCGCAGCATCAATAACGAAACCTGAACCCAGAGCGCTTGTTTTATATTCTCTCGGCTTCCCGCCGCTGTCCGGCACATTAAACTGGTCTCCAAAGAATTTCCTGAAAAAGTCATCATGAAACATGTCAGGCATTTTTCTGGTCACAGTTTTTGTAGTCGATATATTCACTACGCCGTCACGGGTTTTCTTAACAACCTCGGAAAAGCTTTCGGGCGCAGCATAAACCGCTGCGGCAGTTGAAAAAACAATCAGCATTGTCAAAAGAGCGGTAATTTTTTTTACCATATTATGGTTCCTCCTTGAAGGCAAGTCTGGCGACAACTTTTTCCATCTGCGGAAAAGGTATTGTTCCCACCACTGTATAAAGGATGTCACCAACTTTTTTTCTGTAAACATAATTCCCGTATAAAATACGGGCGGAATCTTTTATCTGTGCTTCCGTTTTACTTATAAAAACGGAAAACTTGTTTAACCCGTCAGAGTAGAGCGTCTGAATTGTTCCGTCATCCAGTTCTTTTTTGAACACCGCCCGGAAACCGGGGAATTCATCTCTTCCGGCGGATAAAGCGGGCTGCGGTCTTTCGATTACAGGTTTAAGCTCACCATCCCTGTCCTCAAAGCTGTAAGCGTAGATCAATTTACCGTCAGGGTCGTAAACCTCCCTGCGGAGAATCTGGTCCCACTTCTCATCAACAAGGAGAACGTGCCTGAACCTGTCCGGCAGCAAAGGGGTAATGTCATACTGAGCGACATCATGCCCGTTATACTTCATGCCGTAATCGATTTTAATGTTGTAATAGTCCTTCTGCACCTTATCCAGTTCCAGATGTTTTTCCTTGAGTCTGGACGCAAGATCATGAAGAGCGGAGTGCCCCGCACCCAGATTTTCAAGAAGAAAGGTCGAATAAGCCCTTTCGTCCACGGCGATCTTGAAGAAAACCTTCATATCGCCGCCATAAGAGACAAAAGGTATAAGAAGGATCAAAAAAATAATTTTTGTCATTGTCCGAAGTTGACTACTCCGAATTCTTCGTTTGAGCCGTCATATGTGCTGGCGACATGCTCAAATACGTAACGTTCCAGTTTTTCGTTGCCCGATGCCACAGTTTCTGCCTCAAGCGGATTCATCACTGCAAAAGCCATAAGCCCCGCAAGAAGTGCAACCGCCACAGAACTGAATCCTATGACTTTTTTCCTGCCTTTGGCGATAGGTACAACAGCCTCGCCGGAGTCCGACATCACGGAAGCCATAATTGAGGAAGTGAAGTCCACTTCTTCTGTTACTGTAAAGCTTTCCGTAATCATTGAACCCAGAGTGTAAAACTCTGAAAGTTCGTTTCTGCATGGAGCGCATTTCTTAAGGTGCGCTTCCACAGCGGCGGACTCAAACTGCGAACATTCACCGTCTACATAAGCTGACAACAATTTACGATGTTTTGTACAGTCCATCTGCAAGCCCCTGTTTTATGAGTCTTTCTTTTATAATATTACGTGCGTTGAACAGCCTGCTTCTGACTGTTCCCAGCGGAATATTGAGCATTTCCGCTATTTCTTCATAGCTCATGTCCTCCACTTCACGGAGGATAATCACCACCCTGAGTCTGTCCGGCAGAGAGTCAACGAACATGCGGACATAACGTTTCATCTCCTCTTTCAGTGTAAGCTCTTCCGGACTTTCGCCGGAGGATATGTTTTCAAAGAAGCTGGATTCATCATCATCCGACTCCACATCAAGAACACGCTTTTCTTTTTCAAAGTGGTTCAGCGCCATGTTAAGGGCGATACGTTTTATCCATGGATAAAACTGGGAGCGGTTATTCAGGGTATCCAGCTTTCTGAAAGCTCTTAAAAAGCTTTCCTGTACAATATCTTCTGCCAGTTCTCTGTTTTTCACCATATGAAGAACAGTGCTGAAAAGCTTGGACTGGTATTTACGGATGAGCAGCTCGTACGACGCTGCGTCCCCGCCTATTACCTTTTCTACTACGAGAGCATCTCCCATTTATGTCCTCCTGCTTACTTTGATAAGCATCGGCTTTAAAAGTTCATTGCCGTAAAAAAAATTTATTCCTTCGGTCTGAATATCGCAAGGCGTTCTACTGTCTTTACAAAAAAAAGACTGTCTAAACATTTATTCTACTTGATATTGGCACAGGGATCAATAGACTATACAAAAGCTGTGAAAAGGCTAATCAATTACGGAGCTGATAATATTATGAACAAAAAATTTATACCGGTTGCAATAATCATTCTTCTTGCTGTCCTTTATGTCGGGGCATCTGCTTATATCAAACAGAGAATAGTCTCTGAAATCAATGATTTCACTGCATCAGCAGGCTTCAGTGAAGAGATAAAATATGAATCTCTCAGCGTAAACCCCGTCTCTATGAGCGGTAAGCTTAAGCAGGTTTCCTTTAATGACGCCGAACTCAAATTTAATGCAGATGAGTTCAGCTTCAATGTACTCAGCAACAAAGGCAGAATATCAAACCTTTCTGTGGCTAACGGTGAGGAAACTATAAATATTGATGAAATCGACATTCTTAAGTTTGAAAAAGAGGACGGAGTGCCCAAATCCGTTGATATAAATGTTACTGCTCTCCACCTGCCCATCAGTGATGAAGAGATAAAAAGCAAGCTTGGCAAAGATGAAGTCACAGTGGATATCCAGATTTCCACAAATGCAGATTTCAAAAATATGGTTTATGAATACAGCAAGCTTAACTTTCTGGCAGAAGGTCTGGGCGACATGAAGATGAACCTTACTTTCAGCGGCGTGGATATAAAAAGCTACTCAAAATACAGTTCCGCAAACCCTGATTCTCTTCAGAATAATGAAGAGTTCAGCAAAAAAGTTCAGGAAGATATATCTAAGCTTAAGATAAACAGCCTTAAGGTCGAACTCACTGACAAGGGTTTTATAGAAAAGCTTTTCCTTCAGCCCGAAGAAGGAGATAACTCCACTGTTGAGGAACGCAGACAGAAGCTTATGGAAGGGGCTGACGAAAAAATAGCCGAGATTGAATCTCCTTTTGAGAAACAGTTTTCAGAGGATATGAAGAACTTTATACTCGAAGGCAAAAAAGAGATAATAGTCACCATGAACCCCGCAGAGCCTGTAAGCCTTCAGCAGATAATGCTCAGCAGCATGATGAACGGCAGTGTTGATGAAATAGTCGGCATGACAGGTCTTAAATACGAAATGAAATAGATACCCCCGGGTAAACCCGGGGTTCTATGCTTTCGCCATGCTATCGCATGTTTTTTACAGCTCAATCTTGAGCTGTCCTGAATCCTGTTGCCCTTGCATTTCGACGTAATTTTTAATTACGTCTTCATTCAAACCAATACTGCTAACGAAGTAGCCTGGCGACCACACTATATTTTCATTCCAGTATACTTTTTCTAACCAATCAAAAAATTTTCGCATACGGGAAGCCAATTGGCTTTTTAATCTACCCATAACATCTGAAATACTATATTTGGGAGGAATAATTATAACCATATGCAAATGATCTAAGTCAAAGCCAATGGCTTCTATTTCAACGCCAGGCATACTTCTCAATAAACTGGGCAACGTTTTACGAATATAAGAACAGACACCAGGCTTCAGGATCTTTCGACGGTATTTACAAACCCAAACTACATGATATTTCAAGTAATAAGCACTGTGAGAGGTCTTAATGATTTCCATAGAAAAGTATACCGTCGAAAGGCTCATTCATCCACGCTTAAAAGCGTGGTGTTCTGTCTTCGACCGCATAAACACAGTACGGGCGGTCAGAAATGGCTGCCCTTTTCTTTCTTTTTCCTCTTTTGAACCCTATCTCTTTTTAAACCAAATAACAAAATCTTTCGTTTTATTAGATTAAAATTTTTAACTAACCATTCAATTCATTCTGAATCAGCCGGATTCATTATGAATTGCATTTTGAATACGCCATTCTCTTCTTACAGATAAATAATTGATAATACAGCCCTTATATTTAGGCACACTGATTGCTTACTATTAATTCAGTTTATTTATAGGAGGACATATATGTCTATCTCAAGAAGAAACTTCATTAAAAAAGCCACAGTAGTTGCAGGTGCGGCAACTATCGGTGCGATGCTGCCTGATGCAGTAAACGCAGCACCCGTTCAGGTTCCCAAAAAGTGGGATTATGAAACAGAAATAGTTGTGGTTGGATTCGGAGGCGCAGGCGCATGCGCTGCAATCGAAGCGGCGAACGCCGGAACCTCAGTAATAATTCTCGAAAAACAGGTAGAGAAAACACACTATTCAAACAGCCGTATGTCAGGCGGTATATTCCACTCAACCAAAAAAGAATATAACCGTGAAGCATTAAAACAATACGCTCTCGCCCTGTTCTCCGGTCAGAACCTTCCGTGGAAGCTTGAAAGCGAAGAAGACCCTATAGTTGCGGACGGTCTGGCTGATCTCTGGGCAGACTATATCCCCAGCATCATTCCCTGGTTCCAGTCAATTGACCCTGCATTCAGCCCCACAATGGGCTCCTTTGTGAGCAAAGGCGCATCATTCCCCGACTTTCCCGGTGCTAAGGAGTGCGGTTATTCAGTTCATACCAGTTCTTTTTCCGGTTTTACACGCTCAATGACTGCTACAAAAGATCTTCCCTATCTTCAGAAAGAAAACGGTGAAGCTTTCTTCGCCCTTCTCAAAAAAGGTGTTGTTGATCGTAAAGACAAAATTAAAGTCTTTTATGAATCACCCGCTGCTGAACTTGTTCAAAACGACAAAGGAGAAATTGTCGGTGTTATTGCGGATCAGAAAGGTAAAGCGATATCCATCAAAGCTAAAAAAGCTGTAATCCTTACCTGCGGCGGTTATGAATATAACTTTGAAATGCGCAGAGCATTCCTTGAAGGTCAGGGAACAGAAGGCTGGGCATTCTACGGCACAACAGCAAACACAGGCGATGGTATATCTATGGCTATGAAAGTCGGCGCCGGTCTTGCCAAAGTCGGTAAAGCAGCTTCCCGTCTGATCGCTGCTCCTCCTGTACGCCATAACGGACTTAAAATAGGCATTATCACCCCCGCAGTTGGACGTCCTCACTCAATAATGGTCAACGCCTTCGGAAACAGGTATCTGGCTGAAACAAAAATCACAGACGACCCCAGCCGTTACTTTTCATATAAAGAAGCAGTTCACTTTGATATAGACACTCTCCGTTACCCCAACAGCCCGTCATGGCTGATCATGGACCAGCAGATAATAGACGCCGGTCCTCTGACAAATATGGCTATATCAACATCAGCTTATGACTTCCTGCCATGGACAAAAGATAATCAGGATGCAATCAAACGCGGATGGATCATGAAGGCAGACACTCTTGAAGAGCTTGCCGAAATGATTAAAAATCATCCGGAAAATAAAGAACAGATGGTACCTGAAAACCTTAAAATGGCAGTGAGTAAGTTTAATGAAGCATGCGCTGCCGGAGAAGATAAAGAGTTCGGACGCCGTAAAGCGACTCTGAAGCCCGTTGAAAAAGCACCCTACTATGCAATGCCGCTTTATGCCGGCGGTCCCAACACCAAAGGCGGAATAAAATGCAATGCAAAACGTCAGGTTCTTGAGTGGACAGGTAAAGTTATACCACGCCTCTATACCGCAGGGGAAATATCATCAGCCCTTAAGTTCGTCTATCAGGGCGGCGGTAACATTACAGAATGTGTGGTAATGGGACGTGCAGCAGGCAGGAATGCCGCTGAAGAAAAAGCTCTGTAGCACCAGTACCAAAACTAATAAGCATCAGGTTCCTCCCTGCATAGTCGGGGAGGAATCAAATTAAAATTTATTAAAGGTGGATAATGAAAATCTCAACCTTATTGATATTTATATTGATATTGGCTTTTTCCGTTTTCGCAGCAGCGCAGAAATCACCGTCAGAAGGAGACAACAGACTGGCAGACCGCCATGTTTCCGAATATGGAAACTCATGTGCGGACTGTCACTCAACCGATGCTCCTTCAAGTGCTCCTGAAACAGAAAAATGTCTCGACTGCCACGGCAGTTATGAAGATCTTGCAGCACTGACTGCAAATCCGGAGGAGGAAATAAACCCTCATGCAAGCCACTATGGACCGCTTCCCTGCAACAATTGCCATAAGTCACACGGGCAATCAGTTTTACTCTGTGACCAGTGCCACAATTTTGCAGTAAAAGTTCCATAATGTTAATCCCTCCCCCTTGGGAGGGATCCTTTCCATTATAAGCTATTTATGCTATAATTATGCCATGAAGAAACTCATTTTATTAATTTCATTTTTTTTGTCAGTTACAGCTTTTAGCGCATATCCGTCGGATCAGTGCCATATCATATACGGCATGTGGTCAATATATAAACCTTATGAATGGGTTAATGACCACAAACAGCCTAAGGGAATGAATGTTGATCTGCTGAAAGCTCTGACAGACGCCGCCGGATGCACATATGAAATTATTCCCGGCAATTATAAGGATAACCTGCATAAGCTTGAAAGCGGGGAAATAGATATGATGTCCATCTCTCCCGTGCGTGCCGCAAACAAATTTGCAGCGCACATACCAACATCAATAGTGCTTTACAGGTCTATTTTCACCAGAACAGATATGCCTTACCTGACAAATATGGACGAACTGAGGGGTAAAACAGTTCTGGTTGTAAAAAACACATACAGCCACTCATATCTTGTTGAACACGGCGATGAATATAATATCCGTACTGTCACCTATGACACCTCCCCTGAAGCTATGCAGGCTTTATCAGACGGCGAGGGTGATGCACTTCTCTCAACAATGGAGCTGGCGCTAAACTCCGCTTACCAGATCGGCGTTAAAAATATACGCAGCAGTTTCATACCGAATATACCAGCTATATACGGCTTCTGTGTTAATAAAAACAACAATGAACTTTATGAAAAAATGCTCGTGGCGATGGAAGAAATTAAGCGCAGCGGAGTGTATTTTGAAATCATAAAAAAATGGCATATAAGAGATATTTCCACTCCCTCTTGGTATTACTACACACTAATAGCTCTTGCCGCCGTTATTGTCGCAGCATTTATAATACTGATCTGGAATAAGATGCTCAAAAAACAGGTTCAGAGAAAAACAGCAAGCCTGAGAAGCCTGTCCTCGCTTTTTCAGATGGTTCTTGATGCCATGCCTGAATGTATATACCTGATCAGCAAAGATGGGAAGGTTTCATGGACTAACGTTAATAATACTCAGAAAAGAACATACCCAATGGAAAATATTCAGAAGGAAATAGAATCTGCAATACATGAAAATAAATGCTTTGACTTAACCCGACTTTCCAACGATGCCCGTTCGTGGCGGATAGCGGCAGTTACTCTGGATAATGAGCAGGATAAGCTACTGGTAATTATGTCAGAGGTGACAGAAACCGTTAAACTCAGAGATGAAGCCCTCATGGCTGTGCGTCTTGCCGCAATCGGGGAAATGGCCGCTACTATGGCACACGAAATAAACAACCCCACCGCACTGATCGGTCTGAATATGGATCTGATGAAACGCATCCATCAGGGGATAAACAGTTATGTTGATGACCACCCAGAGAGCTTCAACGATCTTGACAAATATGTTGACGGGTGGATGTCGTCAAAACAAACTGTAGAAGAGGCGGAAACAAATATCAGCGAAAGCCTGCGGCGTATATCAACAGTGATTCAGGAGCTTAAGGCGTACAGTGTCAAAAAGCCGAACACATTTGAAATAATAGATATGAAAAAGATTGTTAACGATGCCCTTAAATTCATCGGCTTCTTTACCAAAAAATACACAAACAGCTTTGTGTTCAATGCCAGTGATAATCTGAATAAAGTGTTCGCCAACCCTTTTCAGATGGAACAGGTCGTAATCAACCTTATACAGAATGCCTGCTACGCTCTGACTGAAAAAAAACAGAAAATTATCTGCTCACTTGAAAACACTGAAGATAACAAATATGTAAAACTAAGCGTCACAGACGAGGGGCGGGGAATAAGTAACGATATTATTAATGATATATGGAACCCCTTTTTCACTACAAGACGTAATCAGGGCGGAACAGGGCTCGGACTGGCTATCATATCGAGAATTGTAAAAGAACATAAAGGCTATCATGAGCTTTCAAGCATTCAGGGTAAGGGAACAGTAGTATCGCTGTACCTGCCTTCAGTGAGTAAAAACGAGGTTTAAATGCTGTCTGTGCTTTTAATTGATGATGAAATAAAGTGGATGGAATCTTTTAAGAAAGTGCTTTCCAATTATAAAATAACATCAGAAGACAATATCTTCACTGCCCGGAACGGTTCGTCCGCAATGGAAATCCTGTCTGATCGGAACATAAATATAGTATTCCTTGATCTTATTCTTGAAAATGAACACGGAGAGGATGTTCTTAAACTGATACGCAGTGAGTTTCCCGAAGTGACCGTTGTTATAATGACAGGGATGAACGATATCTTCACCGCAGTGACCTGTATGCGGGAAGGTGCTGCCGATTACCTTGTAAAAACAGCCACGGTGGAAGAGCATATCGCCAGCGTGAAAAGAGTCGGTGCCATGTGTGATCTCATTGCCGAGAATAAGGCTCTGAAAAAAAGCATCTTTTCCGACCACGCAGGCGAATTTGACAGATTTGTCACATGCAGCCCGAAAATGTTCACCATTTTTAAATATCTCTCAGCAATAGTAACAAGCAAAGAGCCCGTCCTTATATGCGGAGAAAGCGGCGTCGGCAAAGGTGTTCTGGCAAAGGCGTTCGCAAGCGTGGCAAGGCAGGGCAGACCCTTTGTTTCAGTGAATATCGCAGGGCTTGATGAGCAGATATTCTCAGATACCCTCTTCGGGCATATCAAAGGTGCCTTCACAGGAGCAGAACACACCAGAACAGGTCTGATACAGCAGGCGGAAAACGGGGTGATTTTTCTGGATGAAATAGGAGATCTCCCCATGTCTCTTCAGGTTAAGCTGCTTTATCTGCTTCAGGAAAGAGTTTACCAGCAGCTTGGTTCAGATAATGTCAGGCATTCGGAAGCCCGCTTCATACTGGCTACAAATGATGATCTCAGAAAAAAACAGGAAGCAGGGCTGTTTCGCAAGGATCTTTTCTACAGAATCAGCACTCACAGTGTGACAATACCGCCTCTCAGGGAGCGCAGAAACGATATTCCGCTCCTTTTTGAGCATTTTTTAAAAGAAATATCCTCTGAAACTGCAATGCCTATCCCGCACTATGACGACACATTAATATATTTCCTTATGAAATGCGACTTCCCCGGGAATGTGCGTGAGCTTAGATCCGCTGTTTACAATGCAGTGCTTAAGGGCGGCAGCACACTGACAGTAGAAGACTTTCATCATTTGGACAACGGTTTGAATATGCCTGCAAACACTTTCACGGAAGAAAACATCCTCCCCACTGTCAATGAAATTGTCAATCAGCTTATTTATGAAGCAATGAGGCGTTCAGGAAATAACCAAAGAAAGGCTGCATCACTTATCGGGCTTTCACAGTCAACCCTGTCACGCAAGCTCAGAATGTGAGCCTCTTTTTCCTGCATGGATCAGAGAAGGCAAAGACCTGATAAAGCCTTAATATATACTGCTATTTTCATTCGCAGGAGGATAGCTTTCAAACGGTTCAGACACTAATTGATTATTGTTGACATATGCGGATATGCCTGATATATCTGTTCTCTCTTAATGGAGAGGTGGCCGAGTCAGGTTGAAGGCGTACGACTGGAACTCGTATGTGCGTGAAAGCGTACCGAGGGTTCGAATCCCTCCTTCTCCGTTTTTTTAAAGATCAAGAGAGTGGCTCGATGGGGCCTCTGCAATGGTTGCTGTGTGAACCCCGCCAGGCCCGGAAGGGAGCAACGGTAACATTTGCGATTATGTGCCGGAGTTTCCCTGTCGAGCCTTTTTAAGTTTAATTAAAAAACTTCGGAGTCACCAAATGCTTACCAGCTTCAGAAAACAAAAAGCCGTCCTCAAGTTTGCTCTTTGGTTTGTCATCATTGCATTCGTAGTCACAATCTTCCTTGTATGGGGTGTGGGTGACAAAGTTGCGAACGCCAATTATCTCATGAAAATCAACGGTCAGACTGTCTCCTACGATGAATACACCACAACCCTTGAAAACACCCGTAACTACATGAGAAGCATATTCGGAGACAACTTCGACTCTCTCGCGCAGGACGGCGAACTTGAGAAAAAGGTCATCGAAGACATCACAAACAAATATCTTCTCATCCAGAAAGCTGAAGAAAACGGTATAACCGTTTCTGATGACGAGGTTCTCGCAATGATCATGTCAATCCCCTCCTTTCAGGTGGACGGACAGTTCAATAAAGAGGCTTACCAGACTATACTCGCCAGAAGCCGCATGACTCCCCAGCAGTTTGAGGAATCAGTGAGAACTGACAGAATAGCCGAAAAAATGCGCGAACTCATCTCCGCATCAGTTTCAGTCAGCGATGAAGAAGTTGCAAAAGAATACACATACAGAAATAAAAAAGCATCAGTTTCCTACATGGCATTCCATGCCGAAAACTTCGCCCATGAAGTTAAAACGGAAGAAGCCGTTCTTAAGGAATACTTTACCGCAAACTCTGAAAACTACCGCATTCCGAAACGTATAAAGGTCACATACACTTACTTTGATCCCGCAACATTTGTCCCCACAGCGGTTATCTCCGATCAGGATGTGGAATCTTACTATGTGCGCAATCAGGATCAGTTCAATACACCCGAACAGGTACACGCAAGACACATTCTTATCCGTGTTGAAGACTGGCACAACGATGAGGCGGTTAAATCTGCCCTTGCCAAAGCTGAGAGTGTTCTGAATGAAATAAAAGGCGGTCTTGACTTCGCTGAAGCTGCCAAAAAATATTCCGCAGATTCTTCAGCTGTTAACGGGGGCGACCTCGGTACATTCACAAGAGGACAGATGGTTCCCGAATTTGAGGAAGCAGCCTTTGCTCTTAACACAGGCGAGATAAGCGGCGTTGTTAAAACAATGTACGGTTTCCATATAATCAAATCCGAAGAGAAAAAAGAAGCCAACAAAGCATCTCTTGAAGACGTTAAGGAAGACATAAGAAAACTGCTCACTGCTCAGGCAGGTGAGGCAGAGTTCAGGGAATATGTTTTCGGCAAATACACTGAAATCGTTAAGGCAGCAAATATCACAGCATACAACAGCACAGCAGAAAAACAGCTTCCGGTAAGAGAAACAGGCTTTTTCTCCGCAGAAGACATTGTTGAGCCCATATCTGCCAACCCTGATGTAATGACCAAGCTCTTCAGGCTTTCCAAGTCCGAAGTAAGTCAGGTTGAAACGATAAACGGCGTAAGCTACATATTTGAAGTCGCAGATGTTCAGGAGTCAAGAATACCTGAATTTAACGAAGCCCGTCAGGCTGTGACAACAGACTATGTAAATGCAGAAGCAGTTAAGATTGCCTCTGAAAAAGCAACCGAAGCCATGGCAGAAGCTAATATTAAAGCCGCTTCGGAAAAAACCGGAATAACATACACCACAACACCCCAGTTCATAAGAGTTCAGCAGATTCCCGGAATCGGCATGAACCTTGAGCTTAATGACATGATCTTCGCAGCAGGCGCTGAAAAGTTTATAGCAAGACCCTTCATTAACGGAAGCACAGTATATGCTGTCTACGTGAATGAAATCATTGAGCCTTCAATGGATGAGCTTAAGGACTATGCTGATATGATTAAAAATGAGCTTTTAGTCACAAAGTCTGACGAGGCTCTTAAATCATACCTTGATACAGCAAAAGCTGATGCGAAAATCGAAGTCAGCCCTTTTTACCAGAACCTTTTCTAGTCTGTATTAAACTGAAATAACTCACCAAGCCCCTGCGGAGTAATCTCCACGGGGGCTTTTTTCTTGACACTGCCCCGCTTTTGTTCCACTATCGCAAAAAAATCACAAAGGTGCAGCATGCCGGATATTCAACAGGTTCTTCTTTTTGCAGTAACTTCTGCCATTCTTGCGGTCACTCCGGGTCCGGATATTCTTTACGTAATCACACGGGGAATGACACAGGGACGCAAGTCAGCCATGGCAGCCGCAGCAGGATTTTCTCTGGGAAACATAACCCATACTGTTTTTGCTGTGATTGGTCTTTCTGCCGTGGTAATGTCATCGGCAACCATCTTCACCGCCATAAAGCTTCTGGGTGCAGCGTATCTTATTTATATCGGCTGGAAGACTTTTACAGCTAAAAGCACCTCATTAGACGGAAAAGATGCAAAGATCCTTTCTCCTAAAGCAATTTTTATACAGAGCATCACTGCTAACATAGTCAACCCCAAGGTTGCACTGTTTTTCATCGCTTTTCTGCCCCAGTTTGTAAGAGCGGAAAACGGTTCAGCTGCATCACAAATGGCAGTGTTCGGGCTGGTGTTTATAGTGTGTACGTTCATTGTGTTCGGAATATGCGGCATCCTCGCAGGTTTTATAGGCGATTATCTTAAACGTCATGAGAAAGCGGGTACGCTCATGAACAGAATTGCCGGACTGGTTCTGATGGGGCTTGGTCTTAGTCTCGCACTGTATAAGCGTGCATAAAAAAGGGGAAACTCCTCTTCCAAAGAGCTTCCCCCGTAATATCCGAAATCTTAAAACACTTTAACCTTTTTCTAACATCCTGACTTTGGGTTATCTCCGCCGCCGTCAAGGGACATCATGGGGTATTCTCCATTAAAACACGCCTTACAGAATTCGCCGCCGCCGGCACACTCTTCAAGGCAGTTTATATCAAGATAACCCAAAGTATCCGCAGTGATGAACTTGCGTATCTCCTCAATATTATGGCTTGAGGCAATAAGCTCTTTTCTGGTGGGAGTGTCGATTCCGTAGAAGCACGGGAACTTTGTGGGTGGTGAACATACTCTGAAATGTACTTCCCTGGCACCTGCCTCACGGAGCATTTTAACAATCTTGCGGCTTGTAGTTCCCCTGACAATTGAATCATCAACAACCACAACTTTTTTACCGCTGATCACGCTCTTTACAGGGTTCAGTTTAATCTTAACACCGAAGTGCCTTATCGACTGTGAAGGCTCAATGAATGTCCTGCCAACGTAGTGATTCCTGATAAGCCCCATTTCAAGGGGTGTGCCGCTCTGTTCGGAATAGCCCATTGTGGCTATTATGCCGGAGTCAGGCACAGGAACCACAATGTCGGCGTCTGCCGGCTGCTGTATTGCAAGCATTCTGCCCATTCTTTTGCGGACATCGTAAACATTCTCGCCGAATATCATTGAGTCCGGTCTTGCGAAGTATATATGCTCGAAAATACAAGGTTTCGGAGTCTTTTTCTCAAACGGGTGGAGAGATTCTATGCCGGAGTCGCTTATTATAACCATTTCACCGGGCTCTATCTCTCTTATGAATTCTGCACCAATGAGGTCAAGGGCAACTGTTTCCGAAACAAGAATATAACCGTTTACAAGCTTACCGAGAATAAGCGGACGTACACCCAGAGGATCACGCACGCCTATGAGTTTATCTTTTGTCATAAGGAGAAGCGAATAGGCTCCCTGAAGTTTTTTCAGAGAGGCTATAATCGATTCGATCAGGTTGTCTATGCCGCTTTTTGCAATGAGGTGAACCACAACTTCGGAATCAGAGCTTGAATTGAAGATAGCTCCGTTTTTGACAAGCTGCTTTTTTACATCATCTGCATTAACTATGTTTCCGTTGTGGGCTATTGCCACCGGTCCGGCGTTTATCTCCACACAAAAGGGCTGAATATTGCGGATATGGCTTTCTCCAGCTGTTGAGTAGCGGTTATGTCCGATAGCCATATCGCCTTCAAGGGCATCGATCTTGTCTGCACAGAAAATATCCGCCACAAGCCCCTGCCCTTTTTCATATACAATTTTGTCACGGTCAGAGACGGCAATGCCCGCTCCTTCCTGCCCCCTGTGCTGAAGGGAGTAAAGCGAGAGATACACGAGGTTTGCGGCTTCCTTGCATCCGAATACGCCTGCAACGCCGCACTCCTCGTGAAATTTATCTAATATCATTTCATCCACTCTCCGATAGTGTTCAGGAATTTGTCTGCTGCCTCCTGAACTTCCGCCTTGATAACGGTTCTGCCCTGATGCTTGATAACGATGTGGGCACCTTCCACTGTTCCTATCGGCGTGCATTTAACACCGTGCTTTTCAGCGAGCTTTTCAAATGCTGCTGAGTTAAGCCCGCCCACTTCCACAATCACCCTTCCCTGTGTTTCAGCAAAGAGAAGATGATCAGTACGCATGTCATCCTCAAGGTTGATCCTGACGCCCATTTGTTTCTCGCCGAAGCACATTTCAGCAAGTGCAACAGCCAGACCGCCTTCGGCGGTGTCATGAGCTGAAAGCATCAGGCTTTTTTCTGCCGCTTCCACAAGAAGATTGATAAGAGACTTCTCTTTCGCAAGGTCTATTTTAGGCGGAGTACCTTTTTCAATACCATGAATAATACTTAAATACTCGCTTCCGCCTATTTCATCAGTGTTTTCACCGAGAAGGAAAATATTGCTTCCTTCAAGCTTGAAAGTGCTTGTTACAGCTTTTTCCACATCATCTATAACACCGACCATAACTATGGTGGGTGTGGGGTAAATTCCTTTTCCTTCGGTTTCGTTATAGAGGCTCACATTTCCGCTGACAACAGGAGTATCGAGTGCTTTGCCCGCATCAGCCATTCCTTCCACAGCTTCTACAAACTGCCACATAATATCAGCTTTTTCAGGGTTGCCGAAGTTGAGACAGTTGGTGAATGCCCTTGGGCGTGCGCCGCTTACGGCAACGTTTCTGGCAGATTCAGCCACCGCTGCCATTCCCCCTGTTCTGGGGTCAAGGCGGCAGATACGGCTGTTGCAGTCTGCGGAGAGAGCAATGCCCTTCTTAGAGTCAGGAATACGTATCACAGAGGCATCAGAGCCGGGGAGAACCGTTGTTCCGACCCTCACCATATGATCATACTGCGTATATACCCATCTCTTAGAGGCGATGTTCGGAGCTGCAAGAAGCTTAAGAAGAACACCCTTGAGGTGGTCGGGTTCTTTAACATCCACAGGCTTGTTCAGCTCGTCCATGTATTCGCCTCTGGCGTATGGTCTGTCATATTTGGGAGCTTCGCTTGAGAGAGGAGCAGCAGGGAGAGCCGCAACCTCTTCACCCTGCCAGCGCAGGCGGACATAACCGTCTGTGGCAACATGACCTATAACCTCAGCGTCCAGATCCCATTTATCAAAAATAGCCTTAACCTTGTCTTCACAGCCTTTGCGTACAACCATGAGCATCCTTTCCTGTGATTCGGAAAGCATTATCTCATAGGGAGTCATGCCCTTTTCACGGGTGGGGACTTTATCAAGATCCAGCACAACACCTGACTGGGCGCCCATTTCAAATGAGGAGCTTGTAAGCCCTGCTGCACCCATATCCTGAATGCCCACAACCCAGTCTTCCTTCATAAGCTCAAGGCATGCCTCAAGAAGAAGTTTTTCTTTGAATGGGTCGCCTATCTGTACATTGGGACGCTTGGATTCACTTTCTGCGGAGAATTCTTCACTCGCCATTGTGGCGCCGTGGATTCCGTCTCTGCCGGTTTTAGCGCCGACATATATCACGGGGTTTCCTTCCCCTTCCGCTTTTGCGAGGAAAATTTTATCTTTATTAACAAGACCGAGGCTGAATGCGTTTACCAAGGGGTTTCCGGCGTAGCAGTCATTGAAAAATACTTCGCCGCCCACCGTGGGAACACCGAAGCAGTTGCCGTAAAAGGAAATTCCGGCGACTACGCCTTCAAAAATTGACCTTGTTTTTTCATTGTCTATTTTACCGAAACGCAATGAGTTCATGGAGGCTACGGGTCTTGCGCCCATGGTAAACACGTCTCTCATGATTCCGCCTACGCCTGTGGCAGCACCCTGAAAGGGTTCAATGTATGACGGGTGGTTGTGGCTCTCCACTTTGAAGCATGCACATATATCGCCGTCAACTTCTATGATTCCGGCATTTTCCCCCGGTCCCTGTACAACCCACGGAGCCTTTGTGGGAAGCTTGGCAAGGTGGATACGGCTGCTTTTATAGCTGCAATGTTCGCTCCACATAGCGGAAAATATGCCCAGTTCTATATAGTTAGGGGTTCTGCCGATAATCTTTTTGGCGTGTTCAAATTCCTCCGGTTTGAGCCCCATGCCTCTGGCGGCCTCTGCGGTCACTTCGGGATATCTGAATGTATCGTACATGCTCATAGAACACCTTTAATTACTTTACGGAGGGATTCAAAAATATGAAAACCGTCTTTAGTCTGCATGATCTCTTCAGCGCATCTTTCAGGGTGCGGCATCATTCCCAGAACGTTTCCGCTTTTGTTTATGATTCCGGCTATGCCGTTTATGCTGCCGTTGGGGTTTGAACCTTCGGATGTTTCGCCGTATTCATCGCAGTAGCGGAAAACAACACGGTTATTGTCTTCAAGTTCTTTTATCACGTCTTCTGATGCGAAGTAGTTTCCTTCGGCGTGGGCAATGGGGATTCTCACTATCTCACCGTCAGCATATCTGCTTGTGAATGCTGTTCCGGCGTTATCCACACGGAGGTTTACATATTTGCATATAAACTTCAGCTCTCTGTTACGAAGCAGAGCGCCGGGAAGAAGCCCTGATTCGGTAAGCACCTGAAAACCGTTGCAGATACCAAGAACATAACCGCCCTTATCAGCAAATTCTGTTACTTCCTGCATTATGGGTGAATGTTTGGCGATAGCGCCGCAGCGAAGGTAATCTCCATAGGAGAAACCGCCGGGAAGAACAACCAGATCAACTCCTTTGAGATCTGCATCCTTATGCCAAAGGAAAACAGTATCCATTCCGAGGACATGCTTTAAAACGTGATAACAGTCGTGATCGCAGTTGGAGCCCGGAAAAACAACAACTCCCGCTTTCATTAATTATCTCCGTCTATTTCGATTCTGAATTCTTCAATGATTGGGTTTGCAAGAACCTTATTGGCTATCTCTTTGAGTTTTTCCTCAACATTTTCGCATTTTTCGATTTCTATCTCGAAAAACTTTCCGACCTTCACATCCTTCACAAAGTCGTGTCCCATGCGGTTCACAGCTCCGAGGATAGTCTGTCCCTGAGGGTCGAGAACCCCGTTCTTAAACTTTACAAATACTTGTGCTTTCATAAAACAACCCCGCTCATTTATGAATATCGTGATATTTTCTGAGGCGAAAACAGCCTCCCCGCTAAGAATAAACGGGGAAGGCGGAAATTTTAAGCCGTTATACCAAACTTGCAACGTATTGTCATTGGAAAACTTGAGAATAAAATGATTAAGTGAATAAGTGTTTCAAAGGTGTATTCCGGCTCTTTTTAGCTTAAATAAGAAACGTCTGTATTTCTTACGTATCCGCAATTTGGCTAACAGGCTGATACTGTTTACCGCCCATGAGAAAAAGTTCCTGTTCCCCAGCCCGTCAACTATAACAAGACAGCACTCACCGTCTAAGTCGGGCTTATACAGGATATTGTCAAGCTGAAGCTCCGCAGGGATTATGTTGTTAGCAAGAAGATAGCCGTAAAGCAGCTCGATCTGCCGTTTGAATTTTGAAAGAGGTATCCCGCTGTCAACAAGGGACTGCAATGATTTACATGGTTCTCCATGAGCGTCTGTAACCAGATCAAACACCAGACCGGGTCCCATATTTGTTTCAACCCAGCCGTAACAGCGGGCAAGGTTGCTCCATGAAATATTCTTTTTTTCAAGAAAACCGTAATAGTCGAAGTCTGCCTCGTTCTGAGGCATCTTATTAGGTCTGTTGATATGTTTGATTTTTATACATAATTTCGATTCCGAGGGATGCCGGTAGCAGTCCCTCTCCGAACCAGAACCGATCTTCAGAGAATCATTCAGTATTATCTTATTTCTGTTCATTTACAGTATTCAGAAAGTAATCATAATCTTGACTTAATAAACTCCCAACCGTTGCGGATATGTGTTTCAACAAGTTTTTCCACCCTGTCCTTATCCCGCAGCTCCAAAGCTTCAATAATGCTCTGGTGTTCCTTTGCAACTTCCTGAGTTCTGCCTGTTTCAGAGAAAGAAAAAACTGTGGCACGCTTAAACTGCTGCTGAAGTCCCGCCAGAATTTTTATAAGGCGTTCGTTTCCGCAGTTTTTTATGAAAATATCATGAAATTCCGAATTCCAGTTCACCATGTGACCGACTTTTGATGAACCTTCCCTCACCTTAGAGGCAAGCTCTTTCATTTTCTCTACATCATCTTTGGTGAGCCTTTCTGTAGAGAGCCTTGCAGCAAGTGCTTCCAGCCTTATTTTAATGACAAAGATCTCATCGACATCCTTATCGGTAATTTCTGTAACCACCGCACCTCTGCGGGGGATTATCTCAATAAAACCCTCTGTCTCAAGGTGACGCAAAGCCTCTCTGATTGGAGTCCGGCTGATTCCAAGCTGTTCTGAAAGCTTCGGTTCAACAAGCCTTTCACCAGCTTTTATAACTCCTTTGAGGATGTTTGTTCTTATTGTTTCGGCTATTCTTTCACTTAATGGGGTATTGTCGATGTTAATGTCCCTGACTCCCATCCTGAACCTCTGCTTTTATCGCCCAAAAGGCTTCTTCATTGGGCGTTTTTATTTTCTGATATTGTGCTTCAGATATTCCCATGCGTTCTGTATGTGCCAGCGCACTTTTTTCTCAACAAGATCAGGATCGCCGGAAGCAAACGCCTCAATAATCTCCTGATGCTCCGCTACGGCATGCTTCGCACGCTCACGGTTTGAGACCAGGACAGTTTTAAGCCTCTGGAAATTTTTTGCCAGACTGTCGAGAATTTCAAGAATTTTCTTGTTATCCGAAGCAGTTATGAAGACATTATGGAAGTCTACATTATACTTAAGGTATTCATCCATAACATTTGGATTTTCGTATGCTATATCACGGAATTTTTCATTTATCTTCCGGAGGCGGTCAATGTCCTTTTCATTAAGATTAGGAGTCGCCTGCCTCGCAGCCAGACCTTCAAGGCTTGCTTTTACTGCGTAAAGATCGTCTATATCTTTAATAGTAAGGGCTTTAACAACAGCACCCTTACGGGGAACAATCTCAATAAACCCTTCAGTCTCAAGCTGCCGCAAAGCTTCCCTTATGGGTGTACGGCTGATTCCCAGACTTTTGGCAAGTTTCGGTTCAACAAGCCTTTCGCCGTCGGCGTGAATGCCTTTTATGATATCTGCCCGTATTTTATCGGCGATTTTCTCTCTCAGGGGTTTGCTTTCCAATACGTTTTCCTGCTTCAAAAACCGGCTCCCTAATCATCTTTTGCCGTATATTTAAAGAAATTAATTTCCTGTCCAATTAAATGGATGTAACATAAACAGAATGCTATAAATATCTTGAAGATATTTTTTACTAATGGTAACATTTTGTATTCTGTATACTGTATTCAATTTAAACTATTTTTTCTTTTTCGTCAAACAGAACATTGTATACAAAATGCAATCCGTGTCAAAATGTCGTTAAATCTTTGATTTCAGAGAGTTACAGTAATCATTACTCTTTATCCCTTCGGAACTTTGTGTAATAATATATCCCATGAAAAAAATGCTTTTTGTATTTGATATTGACGGAACCATATGCGAAATCGGCAAGCCTGTGGCTCCGGAGCTGGCAAACGAGCTTAAAAGGCTCTCTTCTTCGCATAAAGTTGCCATCGCCTCCGGCAAACCTTTTACTTATATCACAGGTCTTTGCAGACAGCTTGAGCTGACTTCTGCCTCAGTAATAGGCGAAAACGGAGGCGCCGTGAGCATGGACGCATCTTTTCCACCTTCCGGTTTCCGCCTTGCGGCTGTTCCTCACGGTCATGAAAATGATATTGAGAGCATAAAAGCAGCCTACAGAAATGAATTCGGCAGCAGAATATGGATTCAGCTGAATCACCTCAATGTAACATTTTATCCGGTGAATCCGGAGGATATATGTGCGCTCCATGCCTTTGCCCCGCAGTTTGAGACTGATTTTATCAAGGCGTATTATCATTCTGATTGTCTGGATTTCACCCCTTCTCATATTAACAAAGGAGAGGGACTAAAAACTCTTCTGAAAGAAACCGGTTTTTCAACTGATAACACATGGGTTTTCGGTGACGGTGAAAACGACCTTGAAATGTTCAGAACAGCCGGAAATTCTGTCTGCATTGGCGGAAACACTAAGCTTAAGGAAGCAGCAAGTCACTGTGTGGAGGATATTGCATCCCTTGCGCCGTTTTTACAACGGTTTTAGATAACGGTAAGGCGGTCTGTAAGCCGGATTCTGTCTGAGCTTTTTTAAAAGCCGAGGCAGTCATTAATCTAGGCATACAGTTGCCTGCATGCTCAAGCGGTTCACCCGTGAACGCATAGTCGGGCGGGCAGCCCTTAAACGATCACCTATTTAACCTTGCACCGAACGGGGTTTACCATGCCTCCTCCGGTCACCCGGCGGAGCGGTGGTCTCTTACACCACCGTTTCACCCTTACCTGCTCCCCTAAAGAAACAGGCGGTCTGTTTTCTGCGGCACTTTCCCTGCCTCACGGCACGTCAGCGTTACCGACCGTTCTGCCCTGCGGTGTCCGGACTTTCCTCCCGCACATTGCTGCGCCGGCGACTGCCCGACCGCCTTACCGAGTTGGAAACCTAATATCATACGCACCAAAACGCAACACATTTCGCTTCAATTTAATATATGAACAATGTATAGTTCCGCTATGAGCGGAATGAACTGTTTTGAGCATGACATAGCTGAGATGAAGTCAGACACCCTGAGCAGGTTGGGCAGAAAGGTTGAAATTGCCTGTGAAATGCTGGGCAGTGAAGAAAGATTTCATGAACGGCTGGAAAACATGATTGAAAGAACTGAGCATGAACTCAGCGGCAATCTGAAACGCAGGAAGCGCAGACAGCTCATGTGCATCCTCGAACGCCTCAAAGAGAAATTCTCGAAATCGGCAGAAAAGATAGATATGATAAAAAAAGCCAAGGAAAAGGCTGTAAAAGATTATAAAGAGCAGCGTGAAATCCTCGGACTCTCTGACCACACCTTCATAAACGGATTCATAAAAAATCTTTAGACCGGCATATTATTCCGGTCGGAAATGATCGCACAGATCAGAAAATTTTTCCTGATCAGCAGTTTGCGATCAGCCGACTGAAAATATTATACAATGCAAAACGATCTTATTGAAAACGGCTGTCAGAGGCTTCTGCGAATAATATGTACCCATGATCAAGGAAGCCGGCTGTTACGCCGGCCCTTGCGAGATCCTTCTCAGTGAGCGTGGTTGTTCCACTACCTGCAGTTATACTAACAAATTACATGCCAAATCTGATCAGTATAATACCCGCAACAATAACAAGAGTTCCGGTGAGCTTACTCAGCGAGAATGCCTCTTTAAACACAAAAACCCCAAGAGCAAGGGCAAACACAGCATTCACCTGCCTTAAGGCGGCAGCGTAGGAAACCTCCATAAAAGTAAGTCCGTATCTGTAGGAGGTAAACGAGAGAAAAACGATCACCCCTGCCGTTATGAAATATTTTTTTTCTGCTCTCACAAACTCTTTTCTGAATGGTCTGTGTTTTATTGAGTAAACAGCAAGATATGATGTCATAAAAAAACAGAGGCAGTAAGTATAGAAGATCATATTCCCGCCGCCTACTCCTCCTTTATCCGCAAGGGCTCCGAAGGAATAAGAGAAAGCTGCCAGCAATGCAAACACCGTTCCTTTTGTGAGCCTCAGGCGGTGCCCCTTGGTTCCATTCAGGGTTATTCCGCCGAGAACGGTGATAATGATTCCTGTTATACCGAAAAAAGTAAGTTTTTCCCCAAGAAAAAGAGTTGCCCATATTAATATAAAAAAAGGTGAAGATGTGGTGATAGGGTATATGGATGAAACATCGCTGTAACGGTAAGCTGTTGATAGAAAAAGATGATATAGTGTAAAAAATGTTCCGCCAATCAATCCGTATATTACGGCGTTCCTGTCAAAATACATATATTCTCTGAAGAATATAGGGAAAAGCGCAGTGAAGAATATCAGATTTATAAAGTGCATGAAAAAATTAAATGCATACTTATCAGAAGAACGCTTCAACAGCACATTCCATATGGAGTGGCACAGTGCGCTGAAAACAATGAAAATAAAACCTGTCAAAAACTCCTCCCCGTCATAGCCTGTGAAATCCATTTCTATCAGCACTTTCAAAAATATTCAAGCATCTGAAATAGAATCTATCTTTAAAACCCGATATTGTTAATAGGTTTTAGCACCATGCTCCTCACATCTATAAACTATACTGATAATCCTCTTTTATTACCCGTGATCAAATCTCTGTTTATTTTTTACAATTGAACTAAAGATAATTTAATCCTGACAGGATCATGCAGGCGCCGACCCTTTTAATCTGCCTCTAAATACTGATACAAAAGGCTTTAAACTCTTAAAACACTTATTTTATTATGACACTTTTTAATTTTTTTTAATGTACATTGTATACAATTTACCTATTGACATCGAATAGTCTTAGTGATAGAAAATAAACAGCGGTATAAAATTGAAGATTATTATAATAACAAGGAGGCATACTAATGGGACTTAAGGACGTTCTTAAGAAGAAAATTGATGAGCATCGCCCCAGAACAGCCAGACTCACAAAAGAGTTCGGCGATGTAAAACTTGGTGAAGTTACAATCGGTCAGGCTATAGGCGGTGCAAGAAGCGTTAAGTGCCTTGTTACTGACATATCATATCTCGACCCCATGGAAGGTATCCGTTTCCGCGGTCTTACAATACCCGAAGTTATGGAAAAACTCCCCAGACCCAAAGGAAAAGACTATCCTTATGTAGAAGGTTTCTGGTACTTCCTTCTCACAGGCGAAATACCCACTCAGGCTCAGGCCGAAGAAGTTGTTGAAGACTTCAAAAAAAGAGCGCAGGTTCCCCAGTATGTTATAGATATACTCAGAGCTATGCCCAGAGACTCTCACCCCATGACTATGTTCTCCGCAGCTATAGTTGCTATGCAGCGTGAGTCAAAATTCGCTAAATTCTACGCAGAAGGCTTCAATAAAATGACTGCATGGGAACCCATGTATGAAGATTCATGTGACCTCCTCGCCAGACTTCCCGAAATAGCGGCTTACATCTACAGAATGAAATACAAAAGCGACACTCCCATCGCTTCTGATAAAAACCTCGACTTCGGCGGCAACTTTGCTCACATGATGGGCATCGATGCTCCTTATGATGATGTTGCGAGAATGTACTTCATCCTCCACTCCGACCACGAGTCAGGAAACGTTTCCGCTCACACTACTCACCTTGTGGCTTCCGCTCTCAGTGATGCTTACTACTCACTTTCAGCAGGTATCAACGGTCTTGCAGGTCCTCTTCACGGTCTTGCTAACCAGGAAGTTCTCGGATGGATTCAGGACGTTTACGCTAAACTCGGCGGAAAAGTTCCCACTAAAGAAGATCTCAAAAAATTCCTCTGGGATACTCTTAACAGCGGTCAGGTTATCCCCGGGTACGGACACGCAGTTCTCAGAAAAACTGACCCCAGATATACTTCTCAGCGTGAATACTGCCAGAAATACCTTCCTGAAGATGAACTCTTCAAAGTTGTTTCAATGATTTACGAAGTTGCTCCCGATATCCTTATGGAACACGGAAAAGCTAAAAACCCATGGCCCAACGTGGATGCACAGTCCGGTGTTATCCAGTGGTACTACGGTCTCAGAGAGTACGATTTCTACACTGTTCTTTTCGGTGTGGGCAGAGCGATCGGCGTTCTTGCAAACATCACTTGGGACAGGGCTCTCGGGTACCCCATTGAGCGTCCGAAATCTGTTACCACAGACATGCTGGAAGCTGCAGCAGGAATCAAAAAATAATTACTGCAATCCTTCACGCAATACCTATAATATGTTAACAGGAAGCCTTCGGGCTTCCTGTTTCTTTTTTAACCATCTCAACCCGTGCATCCTGCTGTATTGAGATACACGCTCACGCCTTGATCAACACCGCTTCGCTCCGCACGGCGACTTCCCATCTATCCGATAATCCAAAATTTGCTCTCCATAGAAATTTTGGTTACACGCTCACGCTGAGATAAACACCGCTTCAAACGGCATGAATTTGAGATATCAGCATCATGAAGAAAAACTAATAACCCCAAATACGCCGTTGACTCACATTAAATAAATTGATACTGATCAATTGCTTTTAATTTTTTGTAATATATATTACAAAAAACTATTTTCTGATAAAGGTGATGCGGTGAAAAATTTTTCAATCAAAACAAAAGTGCTGTCAGCACTCCTGATACCATTCATTATGCTTACCTTTTACACTGTATCAAATGTTGTAAGGGATTCCGGGTTGCTCAGGAAGGCAGTATCTCTGCAAAAATTCGTGGATTTTTCCGTGTCCGTCAATGCCCTTGTGCATGAACTCCAGAAGGAACGGGGACTTTCTGCCGGATATATGTCCGGCGGTGAAACACTTTTTAAAGATAATCTTGAAATTCAGTTTGAATCCACAGATAAAGCATTGCTTCAGGTCAGAGATATTTTAAACAACAAGCTTTCCGGTTCTTCAAATACGGTAAAAGCGATGAACAGCCTGAAAAACCTCGACTCCATACGGTTGAGTACAATGGATAGAACAGCAAATTCTCCTGATATTATAAACTATTATACGGAAATAAATAAGTTGTTCATAAACTCGGTCTCGGAAATTTCTTCTGATATGGACGACCAACAGCTAGTTAAAGATATAATTTCCTACACTAACTTCATGAATGCAAAGGAACTGACAGGGCAGATGCGCGCTGTTATGGCGTCTGTATTTGCGGACGGCAAATTCACCGATGGTATGTATGAAAAATATCTTCGTCTCACAAGCGAACGTAAAACATACATGGACTCATTTGTGTGGACTGCACGCAAGCAATACAGAGAAAGCGCCGAAACTGCTGAAAATGCCCCGTACAGCATTGAAGCGGCAAAAATGGAGCAAACAGCAGCAGAGAAGTTAACTGATTTGAATGAAGATGCCGGAAAGTGGTTCAGTTTGATGACAGAAAAAATTGATTCCATGAAAAACACAGAGGATCTCATTGCTGCTACAATGACGTCATATATGAACGGGCAGATCAGCTCCGCCAAAAGGCAGCTCATTCTCACAGGCGCAGCCGCTGTTGTGGGATTCATAGCTTTTGCATCTCTTATTTACGTTCTTCTGCTTTCTGTAATAGGAAATATACGCATGTTGATAAACCTCACAGCACAGCTTAATGAAGGCGACGGAGACCTGACAAGGCGTATAAAAGTTACAAACAGGGATGAGATAGGCAAACTCGCCGATAATGTCAACTGCTTTATTGAAAATATTCAGGTTTTAGTCGGCGGTGCTGCAAAATCAGTATCCGTAGTGGCATCCGGTACCACACAGCTTGCTGCTTCGGTTGAAGAATTGTCTGTAACCTTCGGGGAACAGTCAAAAGAGATAAGCGGCATAGCTGCTGCGATGAATGAAATGAGCGCAACTGCTGTTTCCATTGAGGATAATATCAGAGACGTGGAAAAGGCAGCAGAATCTGCCGCAGAAAGTATTGACGATGGACGCAAGGAACTCGACAGTATTGTTAAGCTCATAACCGATGTCAAATACGACAGCGACAGTCTGGCGCAGACTATTAAAAAGCTCGGCGAAACATCTCACGAGATAGGCGATATAGTCAAAGTCATTAATGAAATAGCAGACCAGACAAACCTCCTTGCCCTCAATGCGGCAATAGAAGCAGCAAGGGCAGGCGAAGCAGGCAGAGGCTTTGCAGTGGTGGCGGATGAGGTACGCAAGCTGGCAGAGAAAACTCAGTCGGCTACAGGTGAAATTATCAGCATTGTCACTCTTTTCCGCACAGAGACGGAGAACGCAGCAAAGGGTGCAGAAAAAACCTCTGCTAACATAGACAGATGTGTCAGCCAATCTGAAAATACCAAAAACTCATTCAGCCGTATAAACAAAGCGGTAATGGACGCTTCTGATAAAAACACGGTCATTACTGTTTCAGTTAATGAACAATCAGAAGCGATTCAGCACACAGGACAAAGCACTGCAGGAATATCCGCAGGAATTGAGCAAAGTGCTGCAGCGGTTGATGAAATAGCAGAAACGCTTAACAGCCTCGAAATCACTGCGGAATCCCTGAGACAGGCGGTTGAAAAATTTAAATACTGATAAATTGATATAAACTCAAGAGTTGGTTATATCAAATAAACTTATATTGTTTTTTTATCTGTTTTCTTTATAGTGTAAACATTGGGGAGACGGATGAAGATAATCCTTATTTTTTTTGGTTTCATATCACTTTTTCTTGGCATTATAGGTGTTTTTCTGCCTGTAATGCCCACAACGCCGTTCATTCTGCTTGCGGCGGCGTGCTTTGCCCGCAGCTCGGATAAATTTCACCAAATGCTCTTAAATAACAAATATTTCGGCGATATAGTAAGAAACTATGAAAAAGGGCTGGGCATAAGCCGCAGAATTAAAATGCGTGCCCTTTTCCTTCTGTGGTTTTCGCTGATATTTTCATCAGTAATATCAGGCAGCGCCGCTGTATTTATGATTCTCACCGCCGTGGGCGCAGGCGTCAGCTTCTACCTTCTCCGCCTGCCCACTCTGCATGACTAGCCTCGCCTTGTGCGGAGCAGGTCCTTTATTCTGTCAAAATCGCTTTCTTCCCTCTCCTCTTCCTTTTCCAGACAGAAATCTGAAAGAGCAGGATTATCCTGCACAAAAACAGGGACATGAACCCTTGCCGCATAGGATGCAACTTCGGTGTTCACCTCTGTATCTCCGGTAAGTGCAAATATGAAATAATATGAGGAATCCACATCGCTTTCCTCTATCCATCTCTCTTCATATTTTATGCGTCCGAACTTTTTGAAAAGCTTGATGTTTTCAGTGCATGACGGAGAAATAACCACAATCTCCGGATCATGACCAAGGAGCGAAACAAGAAGAGCCTCCGCTTCTGCCCCTCCTCCTGCCACAAGGATTTTTTTATCGGTAAGATTAAAAATAAACGGAACCACTCATCAACCTCCGGTTTATCGTCAGAACATATTATTGTTTTTTACCATACACCTTTCTGCCAGAACACTGAGCGCTCTGTCAGCTATGATATATTCGGAGAAATCAGGCTTAATCTTTAGCGCCATATGAAGTAAATTGCGCACTGGCTCGCTGGCTGTCTCCCCGTGGAAAGGGATTCCGGCGTAGAGAAACTCCTCGCTTATGCTGATCGGATGATAAAGCCATTTTTCTCCGCTGAAGCGAAACTTTGAACAGGCAAGCCGTTTGCCGCCACGCACAACTGATTCATAATCACTAAGCCCCAGACCGGAAAAAATGCCCGATTCCGTGCCGCTTTCAAAGCTGAACCTGGTGCCCATCATAGAAAAGCCCGTGCCGAAAGCAACAATTGGAGTTTTACCGAAAAGTTCACGCAGCTTCTTATCAAAGCCCCTCTTTTCCAGAAACAAAAGATCGCTTTTCGGGTTTTCGCTGGAAGGAACAATAATTATTCCGCAGTTATCAGCCTCATGAGGTTCATATATCAGAGAGGTGCTGAAGTCCATTGACATAAGAAAAGGCACAGCATCGTTGCAGTCTGCCATTGAAGGAAGGTTAATAACACCTGTTTTCAGACCGTCGGAGTTTCCGAAAATGCACAGATCAGGCAAAATCTCCGCCTCAGGCATATTGTCAGGAACTGATGCAATCACAGGCAGAGGGGGTTTGGAAAGAAAGCTCCAGTTTTTCTCCGACAGCAAAGCGCCTTTCATAATAGCTTTAAGCTCGTTTGAGGCTTCATCCCACACTGTTTTTACAGCCGCACTACCGCCGCAAAGAAAAATACCGCCGCATATCATTCCCGCAAGCTCTTCACCCCATTCTCCGCAGTCGGCATCCAGAACAAGAGCAATACGGTCATACTCCGCACTTCCTGCTATATCTTCCAGACGGCATACCGCCTCTTCATAGCTATCCGAATCGGGTATTGTACCCGCTTTTATACGCAGCGACATAAGGTGAGACGCATTAACACCGCAGGCAAGGGATAACATAAAAGCATCTGCGGGAACCCCTGTTCCGCAAAGAGAATGGGACATTCTGGGTGAAAAAGGAACAGGGACAAACGGAAAAATACTCTCCCCGCCGACAGTCAGTCTTCTGAGAACGGCTGTCAGGGGAACAAGCCCGCTCTCATCACATATGAGAAAAGTAAAACCCTTATAAACCAATGGAACACTCCTGTAAGATGAATATAATTTAAAACATAATCCGTAAAAGAACAAACCATATTGCCCGTATATCCTCTTTCTGATAAATTCAGATCATGGAAAATTCATCTGTTATTATAATATTTCTTCTCGGATTCGCAGCAGGCGCAGGCGTATGTGCTGTTTTTTTCAGTCTCCTTGCCCGTAGGCAGGCTGGGCTGAAGCTTGAAGCGGAAAAAACTGTGGCAGGGATTGCCGAACAACTCAAGCTGAGTTTTTCCGGTCTTTCCCTTGAAGCTCTTTCAAAGACCACCGCAGAGCTTATGAAGCATATCGAAAGCGAACGCAAGGCGGGCGCAGCACAGCTTGACGGCAAAAAAGCCCTGATAGACGCACAGCTCGATAAAATGACCAAGGAACTCACCGAGGTTGAAAAGCTTGTTAAAGAGTTTGAAAAAGACCGTGAATCAAAGTTTTCGGCCCTTTCCGAACAGATACGGCACACCTCCAGAAACGCCGAAGAGCTTTTCAGAGTCACCTCATCCCTCAAAGAGGCTCTTTCCTCCACAGGCAGAAGGGGGCGCTGGGGTGAGCGCATGGCAGAAGATATCCTCAAAGCTGCCGGATTCATGGAGAATGTCAACTACTACAGGCAGAAAACCCTGAAAACCTCAGGAAGCAGACCGGACTATACCTTCATAATGCCTAACGGCGCCATTCTTAATATGGATGTCAAGTTTCCTCTGGAAAACTATCTGAAATATTTAGAGGAAACAGAAGAAGCAGCGGCAAAGGCAAGAACAAACGCCTTCTCCAAGGACGTCAAGGAACGTATTAAGGAAGTCTCAGGGAGGGACTATATCGACCCTGCCGAAAACACCCTGGATTTTGCCATGCTTTTCATACCCAATGAGCAGATTTTCGGGTTTATGATGGAAAAATGCCCCGATGTTCTGGATTTTGCCTTCGAGAAAAAGGTCGCCCTGACCTCTCCGGTATCTCTTTTTTCAGTGCTTGCAGTAATCAGACAGGCAGCAGAAAACTTCCGTCTGGAGCAGACATCATCGGAAATTCTCACAATCATGGGCACTTTCCGCAAACAGTGGGATCTTTTTACTGGTAAAATGGACACTCTGGGCAAAAGGATTGAAGACACCGCCAAGGAGTATGAGTTATTAAGCGGAACCCGCCGCAGAATGCTGGATAAACCCCTTGAAAAACTTGATTCTCTGGGGCTTGAAAATATCAAAACAGACGACACGGAAGAATAAGCCTAAACAGCCGGGGCATTTAATGCCCCTACATGCGCTGTATCATCCCCATGTAATCTTTCCGCCGTTAAAACCAATTACAGCCATAACCGGCAGGTTTAAAAACAAGAGACCGTTATAAAGATTCGCCACGCCTGTTCCTGCGGACGATATACCCGGTTCGCTGAATCTAAGCCACATTTCAGCAGCACACATCAAAAACAGAAGGACAGAAAAAGATATCTTCGTTATAAAAACGTTGGATGTTGCATAATGGTAGTTTACCCACCAGCTGAAAAAACCGGAAGCAATAGTGGGGATAAGAGCAACACCGCCAGCCGCCATGCAGTGAAAGGCGGTGGTTTCAAAGCTTGGTTCTCCGGTAATCAGAAACAATGCCTGCATAAAAACGGCAAAGCTTAAAAGCCCCATTGGAAAATGTATAAACATCGGATGCGGATGGAGCTTCCGGTAAAGTTCTCTCAGCATATCTTTTCTGGCTTCCGCTGCTGACGGCACCTGAGGGACGGATTCTGTCAGTGCGTCCACAGGTGTAATGCGGGAAAAAACCTCATCCGTATGAGGTGCTTTTTCCAGATCGTCCGTCAGGTCTCTGCCTGCGAAGTGTCTTTTAACATGCTGTCCGTTTTTCCACAGCCTGCTGTCCGTAACATCGTAAACCTGCCCCTTGTAGCCTATGTAAGCTCGTCGTCCTTCTTTTCCGTCAAACTTGCTCAGTTCTTCCCTATCCAAAGCCAGTACCTCCAAAAACGGGATTATAGACCTTTACCTCAGATTTACCTTACGGCAATTATCATTTATTTTATAAAAAAATATACCAGAATGCCATGCCAAGTTCCACCGCAATCGGTCTGCTTGACAAAAACATCCCCAGCGTCTAAATTTTATTGAACACACAGCGGAGTCGCAATGAAAAAAATCAGTATTGACAATGCAGAAGGTCAGGTTCTTGCATATGACATCACAGAAGTAAGTCTGGAAAAGAAAATTAAAAACAGGGCATTCAAACGGGGACATGTCATATGTGCGAATGACATAGAGTACATGAAAAATCTCGGACGCAGAAATATTTTTGTAATGGACGGTCAGGATACGGATGTCCATGAAGATGATGCAGCAAGGATGACAGCACCTCTTGCAGCAGGAGAAAACATCACGTACGACAAGGAAACCAGCGAAGGCAAAGTATCCTTTTACGCCGAAACAGACGGAATTTTCCATGTTGATAAAGAAAAACTGCTCGCAGTAAACAGCCTCGAAATTCCTTCTATGCCCACACTGCATGACGGTTTCCCTGTTAAAAAAGGGGCACAGGTTGCAGCCTTCAGAATAATACCGCTTGTCTGCAGCGAAGAGCTGATGAACTCGGTTAAGCAGATCCTAGACAAACCTATACTCAGTGTAAATCCATATAAAATAAAGACTGCCTGCATCCTTGTTACAGGTAACGAAGTCTACGAAGGGCGCATAAAAGAAGGCTTTATCCCGAAACTTTCAGCAAAGCTGAAAGCACTCGGAGTTGAAGTGACAGCAACGGCAATAGCCCCTGATGACAGAGAACACATAACCCGTGAACTAAAAACTATGCTGGAAAAGGCAGATTTAGTTCTGACAACAGGCGGAACAAGCGTTGACCCTGATGATGTCACCACAGACGCCATCAAAGACGCAGGAGTGGAAATTGTATGCAAGGGCAATCCTATTCAGCCCGGCAATAACTGCTCCATAGGCTATATAGGCGAAAAAACTGTGGTATGCGTACCGGCGGCGGCCTTGTTCTTCCACGCCACTGCCCTTGATATATACCTGCCCAGAATACTGGCAAAAGAGAAAATTACCAAAGAATACATAGCAAATTCAGGTCACGGCGGTCTGTGTCATTTCTGTGAGAAATGTCACTTTCCCGTCTGTCCGTTCGGGAGGGGCGGCTTATGATAAGCTGGCAGGAAGCAAAAGCGATTCTCAACAGCCTTACAACAACCTACGGAACAGAAAAAGTCTCAGTGAGAGACAGCTGGGGCAGAACTCTGGCAGAAGACATCACAGTACCGAGAGATTATCCCGATGTACATAAATCCGCTGTGGACGGTTATGCTTTTAAGCACGGACGCAAAACCTACAAACTCACAGGGGAAGTTGCCGCCGGTGATAAAAGCGGTGCATCAGTTAAAGATGATGAAACAATCTTTGTAATGACAGGCGGAACTGTTCCCTACGGTGCAGACACTGTAGCAAGAGTTGAGGACTGCGAAGATAATGACGGCATGATCACCATTCCTGAAAGTGTCGGTGCAGGTGACTCTGTAAACCTTTCAGGTGAAGAGGCTAAAAAAGGTGAACACGTTATCAGCAAAGGTGTTGTTATAGACAAGGGGCTCTACCCTGCTCTGTTTTATCTGGGCAAATCAGAAGTCGAAGTCTATAAAAAACCCCGTGTTGCGGCTTTTGTAACCGGAGACGAAATACTTGAAGTTGAAGAAAAATTCGCAGAAGGAATGGTGTTTGACACCAACAGACGTATTCTGGAGAGTTGCCTTAACTCTTTGGGAATTAAGCCTGATTTCTTCGGTCCCATAGGCGATACAGAGGCGGAAGTTGCAAACGCTTTCAAAGAGATGTGCAAAGACCATGACATTATCATCTCCTCCGGCGGAGTGTCTATGGGCAAATATGACTTTGTAAAAAAAGTCTTTAAAGAGCATGACTTTGAACTCTTTATCGAAAAAACCTGCATCAAGCCCGGCAGTCCGCTTATGGTTGCAAAAAGAGACAATAAACTTTTTCTGGGCATGCCCGGATATCCGGCTGCTTTTCTCACAAACTTTGTTTTTTATGCAGTTCCTCTTTTCCGTAAGGCGCTTGGAATCATAGACTTTGAAAACAAGGTTCATAAAGCTATTCTTAAAACAGAAATGAAGGCCAGAAAAGGCCGCATGGATCTGGACAGAGCTGTCGTAACGGTGGAGAACGGCCGCTACACAGCAGCGGATCCCGGTTCACAGCTTACATCTCATTTTATCAACTTCGCACAGGTAAACGCACTTGTGCTGATTGATGAAAACACAGGCTCGCTTCCGGCAGGAACAGAAGCCGATACTATAATAATTCCCTGATATTTAAACCGCCTCATTACGGGGCGGTTTTTTTTATTTTTATAAAACAACAAAGACTTATTGTTATTTTTACGGTAAAATTAAAAATAAATAATTTGAATAACAGGGCGGGAAGTATGAGATGATAAGCGGATATGACCTTATTCTGGATGCTGATTACAATATCCTGAGTATTTCCGCAGAATATGCAGAAAAACTGCAATACAGCGGTAATAGTGATCAGGCAAAATCTTTCCTTGAACTCCTCAAACCCGAATATAGAAGTAGAGCTGCAGCAGCACTTAAAAACTGCGAAAAAGATTTCTGTTTTATTCCTACAGAAAGGAACAAGTGGATATTCACAGAAATAAACCCCGCACCCCTGCCAGCAGGAAGAACAGGAATAAAAATAAAGAATCTGAACCTGCTCTCCGATGGCGGCAGCTCATTCAGCAGCTTTGCCGAATTCATTGAAAACATGTTCGATATATACTATACATCAGATATTTATGGCAATATAACCGCAGTTTCCCCTTCTATTTTTATATATTCCGGCTTCACACCGGAGGAGTTGATCGGAAAAAATCTGGGCAATGACCTTTATGTAAACCCTGAATTAAGAATTAAGTTTAAAGAGCTTATGGGCACACAAGGCAGAGTCACTGCCTTTGACGCACCGCTTTACAGAAAAGACGGGAGCATATGGTGGGTATCCACATCGGCACATTTCATCAAAAACAGCTACGGAACGGTTATCGGAGTTGAGGGAATCGCCCGTGACATCACAGACTATAAGGAAGGTCAGGAAAAACTGGTAAAAGGTATCGAAACAAGGTACAAGGCACTCTTTGAGTCCGCAACTGATTCCATTTTCATCTTTGATCTGAGAACAAAAAGCATAGTCGATGCCAATGCAGCAGCCAGAAAAATGACAGGTTATAGTCTGGACGAGCTTCGGGAGTTAATGCCTGAACAGCTCCATCCAAGATATGAGTACGAAAAAATCAAGGATTACATAGTCCGCAAGCGTGAAGGATTCGGGTTGAAAGAAACTGTACGCCTGGATTTCATGACCAAGCAGGGCGATATAGTTCCGGCAGAAATTACCGCTTCGGTTATAACTGAAGACAACAGAAAGTTTTCAATTGATGTCGCCCGGGATATTTCGCAAAGACTCGCCACCGAAAAAAAACAGCGTGAACAGGAACAAATGCTTATCCATCAGTCAAAAATGGCTGCCATGGGTGAGATGATCTCAAATATAGCACACCAATGGCGGCAGCCCTTAAGCAAGATAACCGGCATCCTCACAAATCTTGAAATGGGCACTCTTCAGGGTTTCATTGATAAAAAAGAAGCTGAAACACTTATCCATGAAGCTTTCTCCACCCTCAAGTTTATGTCACGCACCATTGATGATTTTAAAAATTTCTTCAGCCCTTCAAAACCGGTTGAGGAATTTTGTATAAACGCCGCCCTTAAAGAAGTTATTTCAATTATTGAACCAAATCTCCGTTTTCACGGGATACGTGTGCTAATGAAGGTTCAGGAAAATATATGTCTTAAAACATACAGGAATGAGTTCTGTCAGGTTCTGCTGAACATTATCCAGAATGCCAAAGATGTGCTTTCCATCCGCCGGATAACGGATCCTAAAATAGAAATACGGATTACGGCGGGCAGAGAAAAAACAGTGATCCGCATATCAGACAACGGTGGCGGAATAGACCACAACGCCATGGAACGGATATTCGAGCCATACTTTACCACCAGACCAGACGGACAAGGGATAGGACTTTATATGTCCAAGATAATAATAGAAAAGAATATTAAAGGAACAATTACAGCGAAAAACACCTTTGAAGGCGCTGAATTCACCATTGTGATATAGAAAAACCTCCTTAAAAAGGAGGGTTAAAATCTTCTATTTATTGCTTTAGTTCAGACCGCCCCATCCATGGGGCTGTATATACAATGCTAAACACCTTATAAGTCAGCTATTTTGAGGACGATTTTACCGAAATGCCTGTCTGTATTATCAGTTAAAACCGCACATCCTGTCGGTTTTAACCACACGCTCGCACCCTGCAAAGCAGGGCTTCGCTACGCACGGCGCAGCCCCATCCATGGGGCTGTATGTATAACGCTAAGCACCTTATAAGTCAGCTATTTTAAGGACGATTTTACCGAAATGCTTGTCCTCTTCCATGGTTTTATGTGCTTCCACAATATCTTCTATGGGGAAAACCTTATAGATGATGGGAACGATGCTACCGTCGGCGAACTTGGGAAGAGCCCTTCTTGTGAATTCCTTCACTATATCACCCTTCTCCCATACCGGTCTGGAGCGGAGGACTGAACCTATGATCTGCTGACGCTTAACCATCATAAGAGCAAGGTTCAGTTCAGCCTTGATGCCGCTGGTAACGCCGATTATAACCAGCCTGCCTGCATAGGCGAGTGAATTCATATTGGGAGAAAGATACTTTGCCCCAACATGATCGAGGATAAGATTAACGCCCTTTTTATTCGTAAACTCCTTTACCATATCTGAAAAATCAGACACTTCACGGAAATTTACCGTGAGAGATGCACCGAGTTCTTTAACCTTTGCCTCTTTATCAGGAGCAACAGTTACTATGTATTTTGAATTGGGAGTAAGCGCATTGGAAAGCTGAATCGCAGCAGTATTCACACCGCCTCCGCCTCCGTGAAAAATTGCGGTTTCACCATCCTGAAACCCGCCTATCATAAATACATTAAGAAAAGCGGTAATGTATGATTCGCAGACGCAAGCAGCCTGCTCATAGCTCATGTTATCAGGAATAGGCATAAGGTGTTCGGCATAAGCAACGGCATATTCGGCGTAACCGCCTCCGCCCACAAGGGTCATTACCCTGTCTCCAACCTTCCAGCTAGTGACCTGAGAACCGAGCTGTTCTATAACACCGGCAACTTCAAGTCCGAGAATTTCAGAATCTCCGGGAGGAGGCGGGTACTTGCCTTCTCTCTGTACAAGATCAGGTCTGTTTATCGAAGTGGCAGCCACCTTTATCAACACCTCGTTCTCTTTCGGAACAGGTTTCTCGGCTTCACCCACCTTAAGAACATCAACTCCGCCAAATCCACTTAAGAGTACGGCTTTCATACTATCTCCTCCAGCAATTATTTAAATTATTGTTTGATTTTTAACATGTAAGGGAAATTTTATAAACAGAAATCTTGTGTGAAAAGTCAGGATTTATTCGGATATGGTGAGGACAAATCTTTTATTAGCGATGCTGTCATCGTTGCCGCTCTGGTCATTATTATCTCTTACCCAGACGCTGATATAATATGAACCGCCGCTGCCGGAGGGCGGAGTCCCTGTGATACTGACATTATCTCCTGAAGTCCATGAGACTTCAGTTTCATTCCGGCAGTCGGAGGAGATTTTTATGTCCAGATTTGCAGATGTAAATTTAAGAACACCGGCGCTCATAAGCCCTGAATCATCCAGACACCATTTGTATTTGCGTCCGTTTGCGGGAACACCTCCGTCAGCAAAAAAATTTGCCCTGTAGGCTCTTGCGGTATATGCAGCGGGAAGCTCGCTGTTAAGAATCCTAAGCCTGTACCCGGCGCACCCGCTCCTTGCCTGAAGCTCACCCAGAGTAACCCATTCGGCAATATCATCATAAGCCTGCTTCTTCACACCGTCAGCAGGATAATCGTCCACTGTGTCTCCCTGAACATAAATACGGACTATTCCTGCTTCATCAGCACCGGTTTGTATATTTGCATTCGCCCCGCCGCTTACTGTTACAAAAGCGATATTGCGGACAACTGAGTAATCTGTGCAGCCGGCATCACGGCATTTTCTTAGTTCCAGTTTTGAGGTTCTTCTTCGGCAAACGGCTTCTGCACTGCCTGATTCCTCTGTCAATGTATCATCATAAATATATGCCACTGCCCGTCCGCCGAAGTCGGATGAATAGGAAACAGCCGGAGCGAAACCTTCCTTTTCCGGCAGTGTTCCATTCAGGGCACTGTGGGAAAAAAGGGAATTTTTTGCGGAAACCAGTCTTGCAGAATCAGTTTCTGCTGATTTCTTTTTAACTGCGAGCGCAAGAAGACTGCTCCCCGAAGCAAGGGCAAAACCTATAATTACCAAAACTATCGCAAGCTCAATCAGCGTGAAGCCTTTTGTTTCTGAACGCATTGAAAACCAGTATCCCGTAACGTTAATTGACTGATAATGTTTAATTTTATAATAATTCTTATTTCCTGTCATCCACTATGAGGCTCACATGAATGCCGACCATTTTTCAGCCAGAGGTTTTTCGCTTATAGAGCTGGTTTTCGTCCTTGCGGTTATAGGAGCATTGTCATCCTTTGGCTACGCAATGATAAACAGCGCACGGCATTTTGAAGCGGAAAGAAAAACCGAAGCAGTTATCAGTGAGATTCTTCTTAAAACATCAGCACAGGCGGCATCAGGCAGCATTATCCCCCCTGCATCCTTTTTTGCTGACACAACGGATGGTTACGGCAGGAATCTAAAGATAGTCACCGCTGATTCAGCAGATATCTGCTCAAACATTGAAGGCATACCGCTTATACTGTGTAAGAATGAAGACTGCTCGGACAGTGAAATATTAACCAATGCGGCAGTTGTTGCAATAAGTGCCGGACAGGACGGAGTATTTTCCCTGTCTGCTGATTTGACATCAGTAAGGTTTTTCCCCGGTTCCAATGATGACAAAGCCGCATGGACATCTGTTAATGAGGTAATTAATTATGCAGGGTGCGGCAGCCCGCTGAAAATTATAACCGAGAACATTCCTCCGGTGAACGGCGGAAGCATGTACACAGCAGAAATCCATTCCCTGCCTCCTGCGGAGAAATGGTGTGCCGAAGCTGATCAGGAAACTTCAGCAATACTCAATATAAGCACAAGCTGCTCCGCTGAATCTGATTTCACGGAGTCGCCATCATTTATCATCTCATCTTTTGCACAGAACATAAGCTCGCCGTCAGTCAGAGAAATCAAGGTTCATGCACTCAGGAGGGACAGACGGACAACCGCCGTTTTTGCAGTACCATTCAACCCTGAAGCTATAATAGAGGAAACAGCAGAAGCCTCCAAAATGAACATTAACGATGTGATTGTGCTTACCAAATCGGGCGGAATAGGCGAAAATATCAGTCTGGAAACCAACGATGACGATGAAGTTACAAGCTTTCAGGTCAACTCGACACTCAGTTCCGAATCAGAATGTGTATGGTACGGATTGGAGTTTGCTGTAAATGGCATTATAAGCTTCTACTACGAGGTACGGACGCTCTATACTGACAATGATCCCCACAGCCTCGGCTCGTCCTTTCCCGGCTTCGGCATGGCTTTTATTCCTGCCGAATACAAGCCGGAGGATGCAGGCTGCGGTCAGTCCGGCTCCTCAGATCTGGGTTATGGAGGTTTAAGTTTCGGCGGAAGCGGAATTATACTGGAAACGGATCTGTTCCCGAACAGAATTATGGATTACATGCTTGCCCCTTCACCAAACCATATAGCTTTTGTCCCTTGCATTTTCCCCTCAGGCGGCAAAAAGATCTGTCTGGGGAGACACCTTGATACGGCGATTCCATCATGCCCCGATGATCCGGGCTGTGCTTTTCCTGCACCCCGCAAAATCAACTGGCTTGAAGATACAGAATCGCATCCTGTGCGTCTTGAAATTCATCCCGGCTACTCAGAGGGTTCCTGTACATCAAAGTCCGCAGATGGGAATTATATGCTTATGAAGCTCTGGGTTGACTGTGAGAACTGCTCGGACACCACTAAAAGCTACACAAAGGAGCAGCCGTCTGCATTTTACTGCATGGACAATGATGACGAAAGGATGAACAATTTCCGTTTTGGCTTCACTTTCGGTGGAAGAAGTGATGATGCTTTGAGAATTGAAAATTTTCTATTTTACAGTCAATAAACCTGCAAGAAACGTAAAAAATCCCTCTTAATCCCCTTGCACCTGAAAAATACGCAGTATATGATGAAATATTGCGCTCATTTGCGGAGGAATATATGAAAAAAACGCTGCTCCTTGTTTTCCTGCTTTTGTACACTTTTCAGGCTCATGCAGGCATAACTATAACAGAAAAGCTCACGGATGGAGAATCTGTAAGTTATTTCCAGAACGGACTTATCGCCTCTTTTTCTGACGGAAAACTGGACACGCTGATAGATATCAGAAAAAAAATCGTCTACACAGTAGACTATGAAAGTGAAATGGTAATGTTCGGCACATTTGATGACATGAAAGAGATGCAGAAAATGGCTGCCGCACAAATTCTGGACATAACTAAGGACGATTATTACAAAAAGCAGAATGAAGAGATCAAAAAACTCAAAGTTAAGACAGAGCAGAAAGGAAAAGGAATTTATGCGGGCTACCCTTGTGAACGTGTTTTTCTCTCCCTCTCCGGAATGAATATTTCAACAGAACTTTGCTACTCAAAGCAGCTTCTGGATGAAATAGCCAAAGAGGTGGATATCACATCATTTCTGAGTATTGTTAATAACACTCCCCCGTTTTTTATGAATCCGGAAGAGGTTGTGGAAAACGAGGTCTCCTCATACGCTTCCAAAGGGTTCGCTTTATTTGAGAAGAGCCGCCTGCCTGACTTTGGCGGAGGGAATAAAGATGATGTGAGCGAAGTCACTTCCGTAAAAAAAGGAAACATACCTTCAGAAAAATTTCAGCTTCCGTCAGGTCTTAATATGGTGAAGATGAAAGACCTGATGAGCCAGATTATAAACCAGTAAACGCAAAAACGGGCATCCCCTCAGGAATGCCCGTTTTATGTTCTTATATTGCTCTGAAAAGAGACTATTTTCTTTTCAGGGTGATGCCGAAAGTGGCAAGTTCATCAAGCAGGAGCTTTTCAACGACCGCAACTTTTTCCTGTAATTCAGGGCTGAGATCAACACTCCCTTCAAGCGATTTGGGGATTATGCCCAGAAACTTAACACTTTCGGGCACTTTACCGCGCACTTCGCTTATCAGCAACACTTCCTGCAAACCTATCTGATGGGGAGACATCTTGGCGGGAATCCTGTTGAGCCTGATGTCATCAAGCTCGTAGGTACGTATCTCCCCCGGTTCACCGTCAGTGTCCAGAGTGTCTATAATAATTATATGCTCGGCTTCTTCCAGCTTATGAGTGGCAAAAATACCCATCGTACCGCCATCATAGAGTTCCACGTTTTCCGATGCCTCGAAATTATCTTCCATGTGGCGGATCATATGCACTCCGAAACCTTCGTCACCAAGCAAAATGTTTCCTGCGCCGAATACAAGTACGTTCATAACTGCTCCGTATTAATCATTGCGGAATAAACCGCAACTGAAAAAACAGGGCAGGTGAACCCGCCTGCCCTGTTTTATTTGTATTATCTAACTTTTATGCTGGTAAGTTCTTTTCCTTCAGGGTCAACAGAATGAACTGCGCACGCAATGCAGGGGTCGAATGAGTGAATAGTCCTGATAACTTCAAGGGGCTGATGAGCATCAGCAACAGGGTTACCAACAAGGCTTGCCTCATAGGGTCCGGCCTGTCCTTTTTCATCTCTGGGACCTGCGTTCCATGTTGAAGGAACAACCGCCTGATAGTTGGCGATTTTCTTATCTTTAATCACTATCCAGTGTGAAAGTGTTCCTCTGGGAGCCTCGTGGAAGCCAACGCCTCTGTATTCACCCATAGGCATTTCAACGTGGTTAGCATATGCTGTTTCACCTTTTGCAAGGTTGTCTATGAGCATATCAAGATATTTAAGTGACTTTTCAGCCATTATTACTGAGCGTATAGCTCTTGTAACATGTCTTCCCATAGTTGACTCAAGATCGCCTAGGCTGATGCCAAGGGTCTTAATTGTTGAGTTAACAAGGTCAACAACTTCTTTATCTTTATTATAGTATGATGTAAGGATCTGCGCAATAGGTCCGACCTGAACAGGAAGATCTGACAATCTCGGAGCTTTTGACCATGAGTATTTACCGTTTTCATCGAAATCAGTGTAATGAGGTTCATCTCCGCCATCAAAAGGATTTCTGGGTTTGTCGTCTTTATACCATGCACGGGCAACAGACTCTGTAGTATTTTCAAGCAGGTAAGAGTCTTTGTGATCTTTCATCACTCTCATTTTACTGAAATCACTGTTGAAGACTATACCGCCGTTCATGTCAAACTGAGTCATTTTTTCATCGACAGGGAATTCGGGTACAGCAAGGTAGTTGTTAACGCCTTTACCGTATTTAAACCAGTCTTTGTACATGGAACCGATTGCAACAACATCAGGGTAGAGAACTTTTTTAACGAAGTCTCTTGTTTCAACCATAAGCGCACGAAGCTGGGCAAACCTTTCCATATTAAGTGCAGCCATACCGTCAGGGTTGATAGCAGTAGCAACGCCACCGAGGCAGAGATTCTGGATATGCGGGTCTTTACCGCCGAGGATAGCAACAACCTGAGAAGCTTTGCGCTGGTAGTCAAGTGCTTTGAGGTAGTGAGCCACAGCCAGAAGGTTTACTTCGGGGCTGAGTTTCATTGCGGGGTGTCCCCAGTATCCTGAGCCGAAGATTCCCAGTTTACCTGTTGCTACGAAGCTTTTAAGTTTTTCCTTAACAGCAGCAAATTCAGTTACACTGTTTCCGGGCCAGTCAGAAAGGCTCTGAGCGATCGCAGCTGTTTTCTTAGGATCTGCAGAAAGAGCAGAAACTATATCAACCCAGTCAAGAGCTGAAAGGTGATAGAAATGCACAATATGATCCTGTACAGAGTGCTGTGCAATCATCATGTTTCTTATAAGCTGACCGTTAACAGGAACATCAACATTCATAGCCGCCTCAAGTGAGCGGATTGAGCTTATTGCGTGAACAGTTGTGCAAACGCCGCAGAATCTCTGAGAAAAAACCCATGCGTCTCTGGGGTCACGTCCCTGAAGAATTTTTTCGATTCCTCTCCACATCTGTGCAGAGGACCATGCCTTAGTAACTTTTCCGCCGTCAACCTCTACATCAATTCTGAGGTGTCCTTCTATACGGGTAATAGGGTCAATCGTTATTCTTTTTCCCATTATTTAATCTCCTGAAAAATTTAAGCGCTCTTTTTGTGCCCTTCAAGGTTGGGCATGATCGGGAACATTTTTACCAGCACCATGTAGCCGAGAATTTCAAAAGCCACGAGACCGAGGGTGATGAAAAACTCAGGCAGTGAGGGGAAGTAAGCCCATCCCTTATCGGGGTTGAAGCCGATGATGTAAACACTGAACCTGTACCATGAACCGCCCACACAGAGCATTACAGCGGAAACAAAAACCCATCTGGGTGACATTCTGAAATGTTTCCATGTCAGCATGTAAGCACCGCCTGCTATGAGCAGGGTTTCGGCAAGGAACATCTTGGAATAGTAGTCCCCTGAAAATGCTGTTGAAAGATGACCTCTGTAGTAGAGATCTGCAAAGCGAATTATGAGCCATGCAGCAGTAAGGTAGGGGATAACTTTGGCGATTATCCTTACTTCTTTCTCAAAGGGTCTTCCGAACGCAACAGACGAAAGGGTAGACTCGAAAATAATTACAGAATAGCCTATGTACATGGCGTTAATGAGGAAAAGGATCGGGAGGAAGCCCGTCTGCCATATAGGGTTCAGCTTAGAACCTGCAATTATCATCATAGAGCCCAGCGAAGACTGGTGCATTGTGGGAAGAGTAATACCCAGAATGATGAAGAAAATAAGCACCTTATCAAGTTTCGGGTATATTTTTCTGGCAAACTCTTTCAGTTTCGGAAAACGTGGATTTGTGGAATGAACAAATCTTTCCAGAATTGCAGGAAGAAGTTCAATCGCAAGAACCACGTTATAAGCCATGACGCAGACTGCAACCTCGAACATTACCGAGTTTACCTGCCAGCGTGAAGGTATGAAAAAGCTGTAAGCGTTCCAGTACCTTCCAAGGTCAACCATAACGGAGAAGCCTGCAAGGGCATAACCGAAAAGAGAGGTAACAATCGCAGAACGGATAAGGGGGTGGTATTTCCAGCCGTTCATAATATAGATCACGATCGCAAGAGCATAACCGCCGCAGGCAAGAGCCGTACCGGTGGCAACGTCGTAAGCAATCCAGATACCCCATGGGAAACCGTCCGAAAGGTTACTCACCGCACCGATACCCATTACATAACGGAGACCAATGCAGTAAAAGCCGATTACCGTAAACGTGAGAAGCACCCAAAACGAAGGGGTGAGAATCTTCTCACGGTGCAGAGCCATATATTCATTACTTTTCGGAACCATCTTTACCCTCATGTTTGGCATCGTGTCCATGACCGTGACCATGGTTTTTGCGGTTTTTAAGAGCTACGAAAGCAAGGAAACCGTAAAGAGCCACAGGCGCTACGAAGCCTTTGTAAATCGTGTGCTGAATGTTCTCGGAGAAAGCAGCGTTTGAGTCAAACTCAAGCTCTCTGAAACCGAGGTTGTCGAAGCTTTCGCCGGCAATATAGATAACGTTTGTTCCGCCGACTTCAAACTCGCCGTAAATTTCCTTCTGATATTTTTCAGGATGCTCTGCGAGTCTCTTCTTTGCTTCAGCAAGGAGGAATTCTCTCTTACCGTAAATCACCGCTTTAGTGGGGCAAACCTCACAGCATGCGGGAATGCCTTTTTCCTTAAGGTTAGTAAACTTGCAAAGATCGCATTTTACTATCTTAGGGAAAGCCTTGGGCCATTCAAACTTGGGAATGTTGAACGGGCAGGCAACCTGGCAGTAACGGCAGCCGATACATATGTCTTTATCGTAGAAAACGATTCCTCTGTCAGGTTCCTGCTGCATTGCCGCAACCGGGCAGGCAGAAACGCATGAAGGTTTTATGCAGTGCATGCACTGATACTTCACGTAGGAGAAATCGCCCTCTCCGTCTTTATAGAGTTTTATGATGTTTCTTGTTCTGTAGTCGAGGTCTTCGGGAGCATCCCAAAGTCTGTCAGCGTCATTGGGAGCGGGAGCCGCATCCATGTCGTTGACGTTTTTACAACTCGCTACGCATGCTTTACAGCCCACGCAAAGCGTGGCGTCATAAAGCATACCCACGGCATCTTCATGAGCGGCTATGGGAGCAGAAGCTTCCGCCGCAAGCGGAGCGGCAGCAATGCCTGCGCCGCCGAGAGCCGCGAGCTTAATAAACTCACGCCTCGTCTTCTTCATCATTCTCCTCCTTGGGAAGGTTAGCAGCGACCATAGCGCTTGCACCTATAGCAGCACCGCCAATAAGACCGACTATACCTGTAGTGAGCGGGTCAGCGCCCTTGCCTCTGGTTTCAGGATTGGCATTGGGGTAGAAATCAGGAGGAGTGGGGTTATGTACCTGTACCTTGTCGAATATGGAAAGGTGGAACATAACATCGGGCTCAGTACAGCCTATGCAGGGGTGACCCATAGAGACAGGCCATACACCCATATCATTGAATCTCTGAACGGAGCAGTTAGCGAAAGTTGCAGGACCTTTGCAGCCGAGTTTGTAGAGGCAGTAGCCATTTCTGTGACCTTCGTCGTCAAAGTTTTCAGCAAATCTGCCGGCATCGAAATGGGGTCTTCTTTCGCAGTGTTCGTGTATCTTTCTTCCGTATGCAAAAACAGGTCTCTGTTTGTCATCAAGCTCGGGAAGTTTGCCGAGAGTGAGAATATAAAGAACTGTAGCAAGCAGGTTGTAAGGGCTGGGCGGGCAGCCGGGAACATTGATTACAGGTTTGTCCTTTACAAGACTTGCTGCTGAAACCGCCTGTGTGGGGTTGGGGGCAGCTGCCTGAACACCGCCGAATGATGAACAGGTTCCGATATTAATTACCGCAGCGGCGCCTGCTGCAGCTTCAAGGAGAGAATCCTTCGCTGTTTTACCGCCGACTTTGCAGTAGATACCGTTTTCGGCAAGAGGCACTGCGCCTTCAACTATAAGAATGTACTTGCCTTTGTTTGCTTCCATTGAATCATGGAGAGATTTCTCTGCCTGATGTCCGGAGCCCACCATAAGAGTTTCATGGTAGTCAAGGGATATCATATCGAGAATAAGTGCCGCAGGGGTCGGATGGTCAGACCTTAAAAGCGACTCTGAACAACCTGTACACTCCTGAAAATGGAGCCAGATGACGGGCGGACGGTTATCGGACGTTGCCGCATCTGCTATTGCCGTATGCATTGAATAAGGAAGTCCCATCAAAGCCGTAACCCCTACGCTGAATTTCAGCACGTCACGTCTTGAGACATTAGCCCCGAAAAGGCTGTTTCTGCTCATACTACACCTCTATTCTTTAAACCTAACCTAAAAGTTAGCACTGTACAAATTACTAGTGCTTAACAGAATACCCAATAAATGAATTAAAACGCGCTATAGTTGCATACTAATTTTTTTGATGCAAGCCATAGAGTAACCCTATAGCTTCTCAAAATTCTGTTTTAATTTTTTTCCATAGGAAAGCAGGCATAAAAGCAGCCTGCCTGTTTTGAACATTTGATCCCATATTATGAGCAGACTCATGCAAGAGCAGCACCAGTATTCCAGCTAAACAGATCATGTTTCTAAGGGAGTTACGAAATAAATTATGAACAGGAAAACAGAAAATGGATAATAATAATTATCAAGTCCTCTAAGTCATCTGACCAATTTTTGATGCGAACAAAGGTGTGTAAATTTATTGAAGAAAAATTATCAGAACAATTTCTTATAACATGATTTTTTTCGGCTCGGAGATTAAAACATAAGATAATTGTCAATCGATTGTCATATTACGTTCATTTCAGCAAGAGGTTAATAACACGATACCTCTTATCTGTATTACGATACAACCCGACAGAAACACTAGGTTTATAAAATCAACAAATTATTTAATTGAGCCAAGTGCAGCTTCAAGATACTTTACCTGAAGAGCCAGATATTCAAACATGAAGGGATATTCGCACTCCTGACTGCTTTTTGCACACTCTGAAATTTCTCTGGCTTTCTCTGCAATCCGCCTCAGACGCAGGTTACTTGCTGCTCCGTATATGCTGTGAGAAGTTGCTGCTATCTTGTTGAAATCCTTTTCAGTAAACGCATGCTCAAGGTTTTCATACTGTTCTTTGAACTGTTCTATAAAATTGCTCAGAAGTATAATAACGTCTTCTTTTTTGAGCCTCAAACCATCGATAACGTCTGCAATAAGCTCTGTGCCTGCTCCCATCCCCGCTGTGGGATAGGCACGCTTCTGACGCATGGTCTCAAGTCCGTCAGCCGACTCGCTAAGATATTTGTGAAGCAAACCGTGCAGTTCCGCAAAGTCAAGTGGCTTTGGCAAAAATTCATCCATACCGTATTTACGGAAATTTTCATCAACAAAAAGCCCTATATTAGCAGTAAAGGCAGCTATAGGAGTTCTCTCCGCATTGCGGCGTGCCTCAAGCTTTCTTATCTCTGCCACAGCCTCACATCCGCTCATCACAGGCATGTTTTCATCAATGAGAATCAAATCGAACCTATCCTCACTGAATTCTTTTACAGCCTCCCTTCCATCCTTTGCCCAGACATGCTCCAGACCGTAGGAGTCCAGAATAAGCTGCACAAGCTTGGCAGTGGTTTCATTATCATCGGCTATCAGAATCCTGCCCTTAAAGCTTCCGGTAAGTCTTTCCGGCTGCTCTGCTCCCCTTGTTCCGCCGTATCCTTCCGGAAGAAGAAAATCATTCACATCAAGAGAGAAAAAGAACCTGCTCCCTTTTCCTTCATCGCTTTCTACCTCAAGCCTGCCGCCCATCATATCTACAAGGCTGGATGAGATAGCAAGCCCCAAGCCTGTGCCGCCCTGTGGTTTTGTGGAAATATCCGAATTAATATCAACATAAAACCGGAATATCTTCTTCTGGCTGTCCTTAGGAATCCCTATACCGTTATCAGTTATGCTGAAACGTATTTTTTTTTCTTCAGGAAGATAATCAGCCCTCAGTTCCGTCCTGCCACCCTTGGGAGTAAATTTAAGCGCATTGCTTATGAGATTGCACAAGATCTGCTTAAGGCGCAGAGGATCAGACACCATATAAACAGGAATATCCTCATCCCTATGGAGAGTAAGTTCGATATCCTTCTCTCTGGCTTTGGTTTTAAATGTGGAAATCACCGCCTTAAGCTCATACTCAAGCTTAAATGGCATATAGCGTATTTCCATGCGCCCGTTATCTATCTTTGAATAATCGAGGATGTCGTTGATAACAGAAAGAAGGCTTGCACCGTTTTCCCTTACCACTGCAATCAGCTCTTTTTTTTCGGGTGTGGTCTCCATTTGTCCCAATATATCCAGAAAACCAAGCATACCGCCGAGAGGTGTTTTGATCTCATGGCTGATGTTAGTCAGAAAGTCAGACTTTGCCTTTTCGGCGAATACCGCAGTATTCACAGCGTTCTCAAGATCGGTAACGTCATTCAACGTGATCAGCATATAGGGTGTTTCCACAAAATCCAGCTTTGATGCACGCACCTTATAAACACGCACGAGCCCTTTGGGATCACGGAGCTTGCATTTCTCATTTATTATAATATCAACATTATCAAAACAGCCTTGATCCAGATAGCCTTCCTGCGAAATAAACAGTTCACTTATACACTTATGCTGTTTTTTGAAGTCTTCAAGGTTTTCAAATCCGAACAGGTCAAAGAAAGTACGGTTGATTTTAACATCGCCTTCAGCATCAGATCTGAGAACAACTATGCTTTCCTGATTATCCAGTATCACAGTGGTGAGTTCTTTTTCAAAATTCAGCTCGGCAGAGGTGGTACGTACCAGATTGGTAAGGGCTTTCAGTGATCTGTTCGGTTTTCGTCTGCTTCTAATTTCGTGTATTCTGACAGCATCTTTGGATTCGCTTAAGGTCATAAATGTTGTGGTTATGTTAAGCAGTTCATTGCATCGGTTTTTGTGAAAATACTCGCCGTATGTAAAAAAACCCGCAGAGCTTCCCATAGATGCCAAAAGGCGTATTTCGGTTTCCATACCGTAACGGATAAAAAAACGTCTACCTGAACAAGTGTATACAAAAATACATTCCACAGGAACGCCGTTCATGGCGTCATAATTAATATGCGAGCCTGAGTCTGCAAACTCAAGATTACCGAAGCCGAAGCGAACCTTGCACCCTTCTTCAATATCGCCTGCGAAAAGCACTGAACCGTCATCAAACTTTGCCAAAGGGCTTCTGGCGACATCTATGCCTCTGCGGAAGAAGATAAGAGGAAACTCCATCCCCGCATCCGGCAGACTTTCAGCAACTTCATGTCCCAGATACCTGCGGTAGATTTCAACTGCGGGGGTATTGTTAATTGTGTAAACCCTTCCCCTTTCGGAGCGGGTAACAGTCATCATTTCCCCCACGGCTTCCCAGTTGAAAAGATAATCAGTGTGGAGTATCAGCTCCTCACCGCTGAGTGCGGCACAGACAACACCGCAGTCTGCAAGCTCTTTATCAGTAAAAACAAAAGTTTTAGAGTATGAATAATCATCCGCTGCTTTACCACCGGCAATCAAAACATGAGGAGCAGCCTCACCCAGCCGTGTAATCAGAGCCTGTCCATCACTTTTGAGCCCGTCGGAGAAAATAATCAGTCCTTTTGTATCTTCAGTTATAATATTTTTTATTATCTCATCTGCTGCGTGTACCATGTCATTGCCTGAAAAGAAAAAAGATTTTACATGGGAAAATTCAAAATCGGCTATGGAAACAACAACAGAACCTTCGAGTATTTCACCTTCGAGAATTTCACCTGCGCTGGTGCAGCCGATTACACAGGAGTTTTCTATTTCCCCGGCTGCGGCGGCGATGCTCATTATCTGTTTCGTATTCCCGCTTCCGCCAAAAATCTGGACAAGGCGGTTTCCATTTTCATAAAAAGAAATATCTTTAAGCTTTTTATTAAGTTCAACGGCATCGGTACAGCTGAAATTGAAAATCCTCATACTTTCCCCTGAGGCTGTCCGCTTTTTAGTGGCGCACAAGCATAAAATCATTGTAAAAGACTAGTTCTAATGTAACAATACATAGATTATACTGTGTAATAGTCATTAATACTAGGGATCTTGGATGGATTTTATCTTCAATATTATTGCTGTTGACGACAATAAAGTTAACCTGATGCTCATAGAACACCTTGCAGGGGCAATAGGGCACAAGGTTAAAAGCTTCTCAAGCCCCTTGGAAGCTCTGGAATATACCCGAAACAATGAAATAGATGTGGCTCTTGTTGATTACATGATGCCCGGCATGAACGGAATTGAACTTACCAAAACCATAAAAAGCATTCAGCCGGATGTTCCCATTATCATGATAACAGCGGTTAATGACGACAATACAGTGAAAATAGGTGCCTTTGAATCCGGCGCTACGGAATTTCTCACTAAACCCATTGACACCACAGAATTCAAAGCACGCCTGAATAATATTCTCACCATAAGAAAATACAGGAAAATGCTCAGTGAACGGGCGCTTCATCTTCAGTCTGAAGTTGAAAAAGCCACAGAAGTTATCCGTGCCAGAGAGTTTGAGGCGTTAGCCCTTCTCGGACGTGTGGCGGAATACAGAGATGAGGAAACAGGCGAACATATACTCCGTGTCGGCAATTATGCACGGATCATAGCAGAAGGCATGGGATGCGAACCGGATTTCTGTGAGCAGGTACTTCACACCGCACCCCTGCATGATATAGGCAAAATAGCAGTAAGCGATACTATACTGAACAAACCCGGAAAACTTACAGACGAAGAATTTGTAATAATGAAAAAGCACACCGTCTTCGGATGCGACATACTGAAGAACGCTGATTCCCCGTACATCAGAGGAGGGGCGGCAATTGCACGTTACCACCATGAGAAATATGACGGCACAGGCTACCCCGAAGGGCTCAAAGGGGAAGACATACCCCTGGATGCCCGTATAGTTGCTTTGGCTGACGTTTTTGATGCCCTCACGTCAAAGCGCCCTTATAAAAAAGCATGGGCATTTGAGGATGCGGTAGCCTATATATTAGATGCAAAAGGCACACACTTTGACCCCAAAGCGGTTGACTCATTTATGGAAGGCATAGACCGGATAGTTGAAATATACAACAACCATAATCACATATAACACTGCCTATCAACCCAGCCCAGCTAATACTCCGTTTCCGGAGAAAAGCACATCAACCCTCTTTTCCACTTCACTGTCCATTATGAGCGGCGGAGCGTGGTGGGGTTTAATGCGTGCATCTATCACCAATGAACCACTGCACCCGAAATGCTTGCTGACGGTCTCGGCACCTATACCGTAAATATCACTTGCAGGATTAGATCTGGTAAATGTAACCCACAGAAAATTTGACAAATTTCTCGCAGTAAACTCGCTGTCATCAGCAATTATAATAAGCGGAAAACGGTTTATAGGATGCTCTGCATTAAACGAGCGAACAAACGAGTGAATTGCCTCATCCTCCGCACCCCTCGGAGAATCAGCTTTTTTACCTTGAACAACAAGGATTCCGGGCATCGCAACTCTGGGTTCGCTGAACCCCTCCGGAAGACTGAGCCCGCCTTTTATCTCAGCAGACAGTTCACGGACCTTTGCTCCGCAGGCGGCAATAATAACTTTGGAGCCCTCATTAAGCCCGCTGCCGGAATAATCCAGAGTGTCTATTGTTGTCGATGTCTGAAAATGCAGGTCTCTCCGCCAGTCAACCCTTTCAAGCATATGAGCCAAAAAAGCCTCAGCATCATGCACATCAAGTTCTTCGTTGTCATAATAATTTGATATAAAAAGATATTTAGCCAGAGAAAGCTGACCCTGACCAAGCACTGCATTTGCCTGTGTGAGCAGTTCCTTCGGGCGTGGGTTATCTTCGTAGGGGGCATATCTTTCACTGCCCACTGCAAGCAGAAGCGGATGAACACCAGCAGCATCCACAGCATGAACAGCCTTTATCCCCGGCAAAACCTCCGGAATCAGCCCTCCTGTGAGTTCGTGAATAAATTCGCCGAAACTCGTATCCTCCTGCGGGGGTCTGCCCACAGTGGTAAAGGGGTATATTGCTCCGTCTCTGTGGTAAACGGCGTCAACCTTCATCACAGGGAAATCATGCTTCAAACTGTAATAGCCTATGTGATCACCGAATGGACCCTCCGGCTTGGTTTCATTTCCGTAAATGTACCCTGAAATACAGAAATCAGCCTCCGCAGGGACAGGAAGTCCGTTCGGCGTTCTGCCGTAGCTTATCCGTCTTCCGCCTAATACACCTGCAAAAGCAAGCTCCGGCATACCCTCCGGCAGGGGCATTACCGCCGCCACAGTAAGTGCAGGCGCACCCCCTATGAAGATATTCACAGGAAGAGGCTCATCCTTTTGCAGAGCCTCTCTGTGGTGAACTCCTATTCCTCTGTGAATCTGGTAGTGAAGCCCTGCTTCGTTTTCCAAATAGTCATTGCCGGAAATCTGTACTCTGTACATGCCGAGATTAGACGAGCGAAAACCTTTTGAAGAGGGGTTTTCTGTGTAAACAAGGGGAAGAGTAACAAAAGCTCCGCCGTCCATTGGCCATGATACAAGCTGGGGCAGCTCTCTTAAAGAGCATCTGTTTTTCATTACGGCGGGGTTACTTTTCCCGGCGGGGAGCAGCCTGTATGCACCTGCAAAAGCCTTAAATAATGAGGGCAGATCAAGCAGGGCTTCCTTCGGATTTATTTTCATTTTAACCATCGCCTCGATTATCCTGAGGCTGTCCCGGAAAATATATCTCGTCCGCTCCATGGTACCAAAAAGATTTCCCAGCATGGGAAAACGGCTTCCTTTTACATTAGTGAACAAAAGTGCCGGACCGCCGTTTTCATATACTCTTCTCTGAACACACCCTATTTCAAGATGAGGATCAAGCTCAGTGTTTATCCTGACAAGCATTCCTTTCTTTTCAAGGTCTGAAGCGCATTCATTAAGATTTCTGTAACCCATGCCATCACCGTATAATTTTTTATGCCCTATTTAACAACATTCACTCAGTCTGAGTCAAAAAGTTTTTCCTGATCAGCGCAGCAAAAGCATCAGCCGCCGCTGGCTGTTTTATGTCTCTCCTGTATATATAATTTGTTTCCACCAGTCTGTAGTTATCCTCAAGTTCTTCATACGGAACATCATATTTTTTCAGTAACCTCTCAGGCATGCAAGTCACTCCCAGTCCGGCACGAACGCAGCCAAGTATCCCCTCAAGAGTGCTTAATTCTATTACCTTGACGTTCTGCAAATCAGCAGAAGCCGCCCACTTCTCCAGAACATCTCTGTATGAGCAGCCTTTACGGAAAACAATAAGAGCGGAAGGATCTCTTATCTCCTTTCTAATCCCGCCTAAAGCAGCATTAACCTCACCCAGCCTGACCGACTCAATATTCTCATTAAAACCCACACCGCCTGTAAATGCTCCATCCAGCCTGTATGCCATTATATCCTCCACAAGCGCTGCGGAAGAATCTGTCTTGATTGTCAATTCCACTTCAGGATATTTTTTTTTGTATGCAGACATAGCAGCAGGAAGACACTCGGAAAATGTTGTATCTGTCAGCCCTATTCTGATCTCACCCTTGGCGGCTGTTTTCAGTTTGAATTCACTGCTTATATCCGCTGCTGCAGACATTATTTTTTTAGCGAACGGCAAAAGCCTTTTGCCGTCAGATGTTATTTCCACCCCTCTGCTCTTGCGGTAAAACAGACAAACATTAAGCTCATCCTCAAGCTTTTTGAGACGTGCAGTAACGTTTGACTGAACAGTATTCAGCTTCTCCGCTGCAGATGAAATTGTTCCTGTCCTGTAAACCTCCAGAAAAATCCTTAACTCGTTTAAGTCCATACACCACCATGAAATAAGCATATTTTGTGACATATGATATATCTATGGCGTAATAATTGTTATCACTTGTATTGATGTAAACATATGATAATATCGCTAAAAATGAACTTTATGCAAAGCCTTGCAAGCTGTATTAACGAATAAAAAACATACCAAAAAAGATACAAACACAACGGCAAGCGTTTACACGGGAAAGACTATCCGGTATTTATCTCATATTTCCGAATATCAGCATAATTTGTTAGCAGCCGAACAAGTATAGCTCCGTTTTTTCAAAAAAGGGCATACATGTTTTCTTTTTTCTGCACAGAATAAAAATACTTCCATAGAGTCTGAAACCGGTGAAAACGATTTTCAGACTCTTAAAGGTTGTTTTGATTTCAGTATATGATAATATCTCAACACAAAGGGGAGGAACGGGGAATGAAGCATTACGGAGCTGTTCTTTTAGGCGGTGCTGCTGCAATGTTCACCGCAATGGGTATCGGCAGATTCGCCTATACACCTGCAATCACATTCATGCTCGAAGCAGGTGTTATGAACACAGCACAGGCAGGTTTTATTGCATCGGCAAATTACGCCGGTTATCTGCTTGGTGCGCTGTTTTACACATTAAAAACACCAAATAAGCATACTTTTGAAATATCGCTTGTTTTAAGCGTTCTGACTACGGCTCTCATGCCTGTTTCAGAAACAATGATATGGTGGAGCATAATCCGTCTGCTCTCCGGCTTTTACAGTGCTGCGGTTTTTATATGCGCAGCAGAAAAAGTTTACACCTCGCTTTATGCAAACCACAAACAGAACCTTGGAGGTCTTCTCTTCAGCGGCGTCGGCGCAGGCATAGCATTTTCCTCATGGTCAGTGCCCTTCGCTGCGTCATACGGAAGCTGGCAGACACCGTGGTATTTCATCGGCGCTGTCAGCGTTATAACCGCCACAGTCTCATACCTTCTTGCCGGAGGCACATCAGCCGCCACAAGAGGTAAAGCAGATATAGACAATAAAGGCATATGGAGCCTGCCGGTTCTTCTGCTTGCTGCTGCTTATCTTTTTGAAGGTTCGGGATATATAATTGCAGGAACCTTCCTTGTGGATATAATTAAGTCTTCATCCGGCTCCGTTTCTGCCGGATTCACGGGGTGGGCTCTGGCAGGGCTTGCCGCAGTTTTCTCAAACTTTATCTGGTCATGGGCAGGTCACAGGTTCGGTCTGTTCAGAGTGCTTGTGATTCTTTATATACTTCAGGCGGCCGGTATGCTTCTGCCTGCATTCAGTAATTCAGTCTGGGCAGCTTATATTTTCGCTGTCATTTTCGGCGGAACATTCCTCGGTGCTGTTGCACTGGCATTCGCATGCGGAAGACAAATGCTCCCGAAAGCAAATACTGCTCCGTACCTCACTGTTTTTTACGGAGTCGGACAGATAATCAGCCCATGGATCGGCGGACTGATGGCATATAAATCCGGCAGCTTCGCCGAACCGCTCATCTTTTCATCTGTAAATGTAGCCGCCGGGGCAGCTCTCACAGCCCTTGCGGGAGCAGCATATATAACAAGGAGGAAAAAATGCCGTTCGTAAACATCAGAATCACAAAGGAAGGAGCAACCAAGGAACAGAAAGAAAAACTTATTCAGGGAGTGACAGACCTGCTTGTGGATGTGCTGGGAAAGAATCCTAAAACCACTTTTGTAATCATAGACGAAGTGGAAACCGATAACTGGGGAGTGGGCGGAGAATCTATAACTGAACTTCGCAAAAAACAATAAGCAGATTAACGGAGCATACTCTTATGTATGCTCCGGCGTACTATCAAAACCGGTTGAGGCGTATCTTACTCTTACGGAGATAATTTTCAGGGTGAGGTTCCGGAGCATCAGCGGGGTAGCCTATTGCAATCATAGCAAGAACAAGATAACTGTCCGGTATGCCAAGCAGCCTGCGGACGTAATCCTCCGATAATGTCGCATCATCCTTTTCCCTGCCCCTGAGCTGAATCCAGCAGCTTCCAAGGTCGAGAGACGCTGCCGCATAATGCAGAGTGGCTGCAGCTATTGAACAGTCCTCAATGCACATATCACTCACATCCCTGTCTCCGGTGATAACATAAACGAGCGTTGCTTCCGCAGCGAAGGACGAGCCGTGCTTTTTTGCCTCTGCAAGTTTGATAATGGTTTTTTTATCATCCACAAGAATAAATTCCCACGGATTCCTGCCCCTGGAGCTGGGAGATCTTAATAGAGCCTCGGAAAGAAGTTCAACTTTCTCTTTCTCCACTGGTTTATCTGTATATTTTCTGACGCTTCTTCTCTTTCTCAGCAGTTCAATCATGTTCTTTCCTCCATAGGTGTTATATGATGATTATCATGGGATTGCACTAATACGCAACACAAGATAATGAAAAAAACGCTCAACAGCACAGCATTCATTTCATCATCTGTTAATCTGGTTATATTTCTGGAAAAAAATGAACACAGTAAAAGTCAAATATTCAATTCATATCTAATAAGTAGTTAATTACTAATACCAATAGACAAATATATACACACGGAAACGAAGCTAAATATAATAATTAAAACATAGTCTATGAATAGGTCATAAAATGTTCACACGTCTTCCCCGCAACATAGAAAACAGATAAAACCTAACCGCTGAACAACCATACGAAACAGGAATAATAACAGCAAATAATATGTGAGCTTTATATCACATAAAATATAATATTAATGAGAACTAGTTCCGAACAGGAGAGAAACCGAAGTATATAACACATACTGCAGCATAGTTGTTTTTAGTGATAAAGTATTGGGAAACAGCGGATTAGATTAATTAATAATACTTGTTTTAAATCTGGGTGTTCTTTCAGTGCATAAACTGTTGTTCAGTTATTGGGAATCAGAATGCCAAAGAAGTAAAAAAACCTATAAAATCACTAAGCTTTTGAGTTTTCAGCCACTCTGTCATGCTCAACGCATCCCAGAAGACTGTTTTTGATGTACCCGGTCTGAAGCACAAAAAGCGTTTTTCTGCCTTCCTTATAAGCTTTCAGCAGCCCGGCATCTTTCATCAGATTAACATGCTTTGTAATGTTGGTTCTTTCACAATCGAAGGCCTCTTCGATTTCGTATCCGTAGCGGGGTCTCTCGCAAACCATTCTGGCTATGCGTAAGCGGACAGGATTTGCCAGCGCTTTGAATATACCCAGCACTTCTTCAAGTTCTTTATCGTTAAGGTCTCTTAATGCCATGTATTTTCTATATAATATATATATAGGAGAGTCAATTATTTTGTTATGCCTCAAAATATAAGAATATTTGATAGACATGTTCAATTTTAGTTATTACCTGCCGTAATCGTGATTATTTTGTCACTTTTTATTGACACTTTTTACTCACGGAACTAATCTACTTTTAATGTTTATTTACAGTTCAAACATGCGTTAATTCGCATATAAACTTCAAACGAGGGAATCCATGACAAAATGCAGAATCTCCCGGAGACGTTTTATTCAGGGAACGGCCTCAGTGGGCGCAGCGCTTGCGTCCATGTCATCTTTCCGTCTGCTTACCGGCGGTTCATCAGCAGTTGCTGAACCGCAGCAGGGAGTGACATTTGCCCAGAACTGGTGTGAAATGTGCTTCTGGAAGTGCGGTCTCACCGCAAAAGTGGTAAACGGAAAAGTGAGAAAACTTGAGGGACAGCCCGACTGCCCCAGCAACTACGGCAAACTCTGCGCCAAAGGAAACGCAGGCGTATTTCAGCTTTATGATCCTGACAGGCTGAAAACTCCTCTCATCAGAGACGGAGAGAGAGGGTCAGGCAAATTCAGAAAAGCCACATGGGAAGAAGCGGCAGCTTATGTGGCACAAAAAGTTAACGAGCTTAAGGAAAAATATGGACCTGAAACCTTCAGCATATTCGCTCACGGTTCAGGCGAGCATTCATTTGTTGAGCTTGTTGAAATCATCGGTTCACCCAACTACTGCATCCCGTCATACGCACAGTGTACGGGCAGCCGTGACATCGGCTGGGCACTTTCTTACGGCAAACCTGTCGGCGGTAAAGAACCTGTTGACTCCCAGAACTCAAAATGCATGATGCTTCTCGGCAGAAACATAGTTGAGGCACTCCACGTCGGCGAAATGCAGGATTTTGTGGAAGGTGTGGCAAAAGGCGCACATGTAATCTATGTTGACCCCCGCTTCACAAAAACAGCGGCAAAGGCAAACCAGTACATGATGATTAAACCCGGAACAGATTCAGCTCTGCTTCTCGGAATGATTAACTATATAATAGAGAAAGAGATCTACAATAAAGAGTTTGTAGAAAACTACACCTACGGCTTTGACCAGTTTAAGGAACATGTAGCAGGCTACACTATTGAGTGGGCATCTAAGGAAACTGAAATACCGCAGGAAGAAATAATCAAGGCTGCGGAAAAGCTTTGTGAAGCTGCACCCCACTGTTATATCCACCCCGGCAGAAGGCTCACAAGATACGGCAACGACACACAGTTCACCAGAATAGTTGCATGTCTCAACATGCTCATGGGGAACTGGGAAGTCAGAGGCGGAATCTACCGCACCATCGGCTTTAAATACGATGCTCCGCACATGGTTCATTTTGACAAACCCTATGCAGACAGAGCAGACGGTGCAGGTTCTGAGGAATTTCCTCTCGGACCCAAAAACCTTGGCTTCGCCAATAAACTCATGGAACATATAGCAAATCAGGATGTTTACCCCCTTAAGGGAATGTTCGTTTACGGATGTAACCCCCTTCACCACCACGGCAGCACAGAAATGGTGAAAAAGGCTTTGGAGAACACTGAACTTCTTGTCACATGTGAAATTTATATGACAGATACCGCATGGCTCTCAGATGTCATTTTTCCGGAATCAACATACCTTGAGCGGTATGACCCCGTAATCAGCACAGGACGCAGGAAAGGCTACATCCAGTTCAGAGAGCCGGCCGTTTCTCCCGTGTTTGATACAAAAGGCGGATGGGAAATAGCAAAAATTCTCTCCGGCGCCATGGGACATGAAAATGAATTCCTTGATGTGCAGGAGTACAACAGGCAGGCGTTTGAAACGCTCGGCATCACAGAAGAATACATGAAAAAGCATGGCGTATGGGTTGCCAATGAGAACACCCCCTACCCTGTTGAGGATGAAGGCGAAGAACCTTCATTCAGAACACCTTCAGGAAAGGCCGAATTCTACAGCAATATATGTGAGCATTTCTCATATCCGCCAATGCCCTCCTACGAGGAAAACCCGGTTCCGCCGGAAGGTGAGTTCAGGCTTCTCTTCGGCAGATTAAGCTTCCATACCCACGCACGTACACAGAACAACGCATGGCTGCTTGCTCTTCATAAATCGGAAGTACCCCTGTGGATCCACACCGAAAAGGCGAAAGCACTCGGAATAAAAGACGGCATGTCCGTACGTCTCGTAAAGGAAGGGTTCAAAAGCAACCCATGTACCGCAAGAGTTGTTGACTACATACATCCTCAGGCGGTTTTCCTTCCCTACGGATTCGGTCATGAAACCAAAGGTCTCACAAGGATTACAGGTAAAGGAGCCAGAACATCCGACTTCACATCCAACCTGACAGACCCTATAAGCGGTGCGGCAGGCTTTCACAACGGCTTTGTGAAAGTTGAGATCGCTTAAGGAGGCAGCAGAGATGAATGCAACTAAAACTAAAAAATTCGCAATGGCATATATTGTGGACAGATGCGTGGACTGCAAAGCATGCATGGTGGCATGCAAGGCAGAATGGCAGATTCCGGACAACGATTTCCGTACTCATATCGATACAGGTATAGCTCCGGCAGCAACAGACAGACTCAGCATGCACTTTCTTCCCCATCAGTGCAACCACTGTGACGATGCTCCCTGCGTTACCGTATGCCCCACAAAGGCAAGTCACAAGAGAGAGGACGGTGTTGTTGACATAGACAACCGCAAGTGTGTCGGCTGCCGCTACTGCATCCCCTCATGCCCTTACAACGCAAGGTTCTTCAACAATGAACTCGGCGTTGCGGACAAATGCACATTCTGTCTTCCGAGGATCTATGACGGTCTCATGCCTGCATGCGTTACCACATGCCCCGGTAAGGCAAGGGTTTTCGGCGATATAAATGATCCTGAAAGCGAAATTTCAAAGGCTCTCAAAGACGCTGCCGATAACAGGTACAGGGTCTGGACACTCCGTAAGGATCTGGGCACAGAGCCGAATATTTATTACATCCAGAAGTAGGAGGACAAAATGGAATTTCAAACAGGTTTCCATTGGTACATAGCGGTTTATCTGTTCCTAGCGGGTGTCGGCGCCGGTTCAATAGTTGTTGCGTCCCTTGCCGACATTTATGACAGACAGAAATACATATCATTCATAAAAGCGGCAAGCGTAATAGGCATGCCGCTTGTCACTATAGGTATATTATTCCTCTACATTGACCTCGGTCAGGGTATGTACAAGCCGTGGCTTCTTCTGCTGCTGTTTGTAAACCCAACTTCGGCCATCATGTGGGGTACGCTGATACTTACTATTTTCACAGTGCTTTCACTCCTGTACGGTGTGTATAACCTCGGCATACTTGACTGGTTCATCAAAAAAATGGGATTTGTAAAAATCTTCAAACCCATTGCGGCAAGCCGCTTCATGAACTGGTCTCTGATTATCACAGGTATACTCACAGCGGGCTATACGGCAGTTCTTCTCGGTGTTTTGAAGGCTATTCCTTTCTGGCACCAAACATCACTGCCTATTCTCTTCATCATCTCCGCCTCATCAACGGGCATTTCAGGAGCAATGGTGGTGAAAGAACTTTTCTTCAAAGAAGAGGCTCATCTCGAAAAGATTGAGACTACGCACTTCTACCTTATAATGCTTGAGATTCTCCTCCTTATAGGTATGCTTCTCATAGCGCTTCAGGGCGTGCCCGAAATGAAATTCTCCGCTCTTACTCTCCTTACTGGCGAGTTTGCGGTTGAGTTCTGGGTGTTCCTTGTTCTTCTCGGACTGGTTGTACCTGCTTTCGTATTCGCCTTTGTTGAGGCGGGCAAAATGCACGTAAGCGGCGGCAAGCTGGTATTTTTTGAGCTGCTTGTTCTCGTGGGCGGATACTTCCTGCGTTATCTGATACTTCACGCAGGTGTTTACACTCAGAAATTTACCGACTATATTATGATTCATTACTAAAAACTGAAAACTGCGGGCGGGCATCCCCCGCCTGCGGTTTTTTTTCACTGTCTCGGCACAGAATCATCAATCAGGACTGTTTTAATGACAAAAAAGAACAACCTCTCCAGAAGGGGTTTTCTCGGCAGAATCGCAGGAATTGCGGCTTCTGTCTTTTCCTTCTGGTTTATTTACAGATTTCTCACACCGGGAGATTCAGGCGGGGATATTCTCATACAAGCCTCAGAAGCGGACATACCGGAAGGCGGAGCAGTTATTTTCCCTGATAAGCACATAGCTTTGATGCGGATGGACGGCGCTCTCACTGCGATGTCCCTCGTATGCACTCACCTGGGATGCACCATAGCGCTTGACGGCGATAAGTTCGCCTGCCCCTGCCACGGCAGCATCTTCGCCCTTGACGGAACAGTGATTAAAGGACCGGCGGAACGCAGGCTTGACACATACAGAACAGAAACTAAAGACGGGCTGATAACCGTTTTCAAACAGGTGAATGCGTGATTAAGCGTTATCTGGTTCATCTTTATCCCAAAACCTTCAGTAAGCCGGCGGTGCATGGAACTCTCCTTATGGGCGGGCTGATAACCGCTTTGTTCATCAGCTTATGTATAACGGGAGTTCTCCTGCTTTTTTACTATTCTCCGGAAAGCTCATCAGCTTACAGCTCCATAATTTATCTGGAGGAAAAGGTCTTCGGAGGGCGCTTCATCAGGGCGATGCACCTATGGAGTTCCCATATTCTGCTCATTACACTTGCTCTGCATATGATACGGACAATATTCACAGGGACTTACGCTGTGAGAGCTTCCAACTGGAAACTGGGCTACATCCTTTTCGGGCTTCTGGTATTTGAAGCCTATACAGGGGTTCTGCTCCCTATGGATCAGCTCTCCTACTGGGCAACCAAAACAGGAATGGAGCTTGTGAATGTTATCCCCTTCGGCGAGTTTATCCGCAGACTGCTCACACCTGACGATGTTGGCGGCAGGCTGACTCTTATCCGTTTCTTTGCCATGCACATAGCCCTCATACCGCTTTTGTGCGTGTTTCTGATGTCGGCGCACCTCTATAATGTACGCAGAGACGGCGGGCTTCATCCGCCGATGAACAGCATAAAAACAAAAAGCGATCCGTATCTTTTTAATCTCACATGGGTCATAGCTGCTGCGGCTGTACTTATCCCCGCTGCTTTTGCAGTTTTCTCCGGTGCGCCGCTGGAAGAACCCGCAGATCCGGTACTGCCTCCTAACCCTGCGAAAAGTGCATGGTTCCTGCTGTGGATTCAGGAGATAGTGAGCTGGAAAGCCTGGCTGTTCAACCCTTTTGCCGTATTGTTCATACTCTTTTTCTTTCTGCCTGATTTCCGCAGAAACTATAAACCGGAAAGAACTGAATGGTTTTCAAAAAAAGACATTCCTGTCTGGGGCATAACGCTTTTTATGTGTGCGGCAGTGATTGCCCTTACGGCTGTGGCAATGTTTTTCAGAGGTGAGAATTGGTCTCTCGTACCCTTTTACTTCTGATATTTCTTACAGTTCCCGCTTTTCCGGCTTTTGCTTCGATGTGTATAAAATGCCACGAACCTCATTATGAAAAAACCGGTTCATGCTCTGTCTGCCACAGGGGAAATGAGGAAACATCCAGAAAAAACATTGCCCACAGCGGCATGATAACCAAAAAATATGCTGACTTCATAATAAATAAAAAAGCTGTGGAAAGAGGCGGAAAAACAATTGAAAACGCCCACTGCAGAAGATGCCATATAACAGCGGGCAAGGGCAACAACATTGCCCCTGATCTGGACACGGAAAGCAGACGGAAAACAGCAGAAACCCTTAAGGAAAAACTCACTGAACCCACTGACTACATGCCTGACTTCCGTATGAGCGATACTGTCTCTGATGAAACAGTAAAATACCTGCTTAATTCAGGCGGTTCGATGAAAAGCACTTCAAAAACCGCTCCGTACGTGGTTTTTATAACCCAAGGCAAAAAAAGCGCTTTTGAAGATAAATGCGGCGGCTGCCACAGACTGCTCACCCGCAAGAGAGGCGGCATAGGTCACGGAGATACCGCACCTAATCTTTCAGGGCTTTTTACCGAGTTTTACCCGACGGACACAATCAAGTCAGAGGCGAAAAAGTGGAACAGGGAAATGCTGTTAAAATGGGTTAAAAACCCCCGCCGGATTAAACCCGCATCCCTCATGCCTCCGGTAGTTCTGACAGAGGACGAGGAAAACAGGATAACAGAAGAATTCAATAACTAAACAAGCTTCTTTCTCAGAAAAAGCCAGCTTAAAATAACAAAAACAGCTATAACTGCCGCAAGCAGATTAAACACCGCAAGCTGGTGTCCATGTGTTCCTGATACGATAAGCATGCATAAAGCACCAAACATAAGCTGGCAAAAAACCATAAATGATGATGCAGATCCGATATCCGTGTTTACCTGTTCAATAATCAGATTATTGCTGAGAGGTCTGTTCATACATATAAAGAAGGTTGTCAGAAACGTAAAGCAGGTGAAAAAGTACCATGCGGAAAAGCTTAACAGCCACAGACCGGCAGCAGCCACGGCAGCACCGGAAAGACAGAAAGTTATAAGGCTGTTGGGTTTAAAATGTCTGAGGAGTCTGGTGCAGACGAAGGCTCCGAACATGGCACCGAATGCGTTGAACGCAAACAAAATACTGAACTTTGTTTCACCAAAACCGTTTATGCCTATGTAATATATGGGAGAAAAAGCTATAAATGCGTATAATGGTCCGGCTGAAAGACTAAGGGTCAGATTGGTCCGCATGAATTTCCGGTTGGAAAAAACATTCCTGTAACGGAAAAATACCTTGTACCAGTCTCCTGTAAATCTATCCTCAATTGTCTCCCTGAAAAGAAATGAAACAACGAAAGTACATGCCACCATTGCCGCCTGAGTGAGGAAAATGTACCTCCATGAGCCCAATCCAAGGAGAAAAGTGCCTATCATCGGCGCAACCATAGGCGCAACAGCAAGCACAGTACCCAGATATGCAAGAGCCTTCCTGCGTTCTTCACCCTCATATTTATCCCTGCATATTGCCATAACCATGGCTGAGGGAGCAGCAGCACCCATACCCTGAATCACACGGAAAATAATGAGCTGCCACACATTTGTACTCAATGTACAGAGTATAGATGAAACTACAAAGAAAAAGAGTCCCGTCAGTAAAATAGGACGCCGCCCGTATTTATCTGAAAGAGGTCCGTAAAACAGCAGCGAAGTGCTGAAACTGGCGAACCACAATACTAAGGAGAGATTTACGAGATGCTCCCCCACATGCCATTCCTTTGCGATTACCGGAATAGCCGCCAGATACATATCAGTTGCCAGAGGCGGTGTGGCACCAATCATAGCCAGAAAAATTATGTAGAGTCCTTTGTGTTTGCTTATGTCTAATAATGCTATCATTCAATCACCTGAGAAATTATAACTATGCACATTTGTGTTATATTTTCAATGCCTATTACATTTTTTTACATTGGCTATAAGATATGCAAATCAAAAAATATTGACTTTCACCCCGTCTTCGCTATATACATTGATACATAACGACATGAAAGAGGTATAGCTTATGAGAATTCTTTTGATCGCATTGTGTTTGCTTATCAGTGTTTCAGCCTTCGCCAAAGATGTCACTGTTTTCGGTGCAGCTTCCGTAACAAACGCTATGAATGAACTTATTGCAACTTACAAAAAAGAAACCGGCAAAAATGTTATAGTATCCTACGCATCATCAGGACCCCTTGCAAAACAGATAGAAAACGGCGCTCCGGCTGATATTTTTATTTCAGCAAACATGAGCTGGATGGATTATCTTGTTGAAAAAGGCAAAATCGAAGAAGGCACAAACGCCCCGTACCTTGCCAATAAACTCGCATTCATTGCACCTGTTTCATCAAAAACAGATAAAATAGAACACCTTGACGGCGCTACAGTGAAGAAACTCATCGGCAGCGGTAAGTTCGCAATGGGCGACCCCGAACATGTCCCCGCAGGAAAATATACGAAGAAAGCTCTTGAAGGTATGGGAATCTGGACCGATATCGAAGGACAGGCAGCCAGAATGCAGGATGTAAGAGCTACTCTTGCGATGGTTGAACGTGCAGTACCTTATGGTTTTGTATATTTCTCAGACTCTGCAATAAGCGACAAAGTAAAGGTTCTCGCCCTTGTTGATGATTCTCTCACAGGTAAAATCACCTACCCTATGGCAATTGTGAAAGACAAACGCACATCCGAAGTAGAAGCATTTTACAATTTCCTCAAAACAGATTATGCTGCTGGAGTTTTCCTTAAATACGGATTCATAGCGGTGAAATAAGAATGTTTGAACTCTCGCCGATAGAGATTGAGGCGATTTATCTCAGTATGAAAATTTCTCTTTGGGCGGTACTTGCCGGGCTAATCCCCGGCATTGCCGCCGCTTATTTGCTGGCACGTAAGAACTTTCCGGGCAAACTCCTTTTTGACGGGCTTATCCACGTTCCGCTGGTCATACCTCCTGTTGTAACAGGCTACCTGCTTCTTATCACTTTTAATGACAATGCCCCCGTGGGCAGGCTGCTTAACAGCTTATTCGGAGCAGGGATAGCCTTTTCATGGCGGGGAGCCGTCGTGGCTTCGGTTGTGATGTCAATGCCTCTTCTGGTCCGCAGTGTCCGCCTTTCCATCGAAGGCATAGACAGAGGGCTTGAGGAAGCAGCGAAAACACTCGGAGCGAAAAGATGGAGAGTTTTCTTCACTGTCACTCTTCCACTCTCTGTTCCGGGCATTATTACGGGAACTGTCCTTGCTTTCGCAAGAAGCCTTGGAGAATTCGGAGCAACAATAACCTTTGTTTCAAATATTCCCGGTGAAACACGGACGCTTCCCGTTGCCCTTTACAACCTTACTCAGACTCCCGGAACGGAAGCGGCGGCTTTAAGGCTCTGTATTATCTCAATAGGGCTTTCAATTGCAGCAATAGCAGCATCCGAATACCTCTCCAGAAGAGCGGCACTGAAACTTAAAGGAGCGTCCAATGCTTGAATTTACAGCAATAAAACGCTACCCGGCTTTTACTCTGGATGTATCATTCAAAATGAATGAAGGCATGGTTACAGGGCTATTCGGACGTTCCGGTTCAGGCAAAACCAGCATAATAAACTTGACGGCCGGATTGATTAAGCCTGACGAGGGCTACATTTCCCTTGGCGGAAAAGTTTTATACGACAGCAGAAAGAAAATTAACATTTCCTCTCCGGAGCGCAATTCAGGATACATTTTTCAGGACGGCAGGCTTTTCCCGCATATGACTGTGGAAGCTAACCTGCGCTATGGAATGAAAAGGAGCGCCCACAATGGACATAAAGCAAGCTTTGACGATGTTGTGGAACTTCTGGGCATTGGTGATCTCCTTAAAAGAAGACCTCACAGGCTTTCCGGCGGGGAAAAACAGAGGGTGGCAATCGGCAGAGCGCTTTTATCTTCACCGGACTTTCTTCTTATGGATGAGCCGCTCTCAGCCCTTGATTCTCACAGAAAAGAAGAGCTTATCCCTTTCATAGGAAAAATGGTGCAAACCTTCAAACTGCCGGTACTTTACGTAACTCACTCACTGGATGAGCTTTTCAGTTTATGTGATAATGTGGTGCTTATGAATGACGGCAAATGCACCGACTCAGGCAGCGTTGAAGAGGTTGTTTCACGACCAGGTAACAGAGAAATTCTGGGCTTAAGCGGAAGAGTAAGCGTTCTTCGTGCATCTGCTGTTTCAGAAAAAGAACCTTCAAGCATTCAGTTTGAGGACGGACGGCTGCGAATACCCACCTCAAAATATGCTACAGGCACGGAACTTCGTGTTGCAGTCCATTCTGATGACGTGACACTTGCTTTGAGTAAACCTGTCGGAATAAGCGCACGTAATATAATGAAAGGAACTATAACGTCAGTGGAAAACAGTGACGACGGTGCAGTTGCGGTTACTGTGAATGTAGGCGTTCCGGTTTATGCGACAATCACCCGTTCAGCGGCATCCGAACTGGGAATCAGAACAGGTATGGATGTTTATATAATTATGAAAACAATAGCGCTTTCAAGACTAAGCGTTCCGTTCTTACATTAATACACCGGTTCAGGCCCTGTTTTGCAGGGCTTCAGTTTATGTCCCTTTTCTTACAACATCTCTCATCTGAAGCAGAACAGAAAGAATTATAATTCCCAGTCCCGCAAAGAAAGATGCGTTAACCTCACTCATTTCCCTGAAAATAAGAGCTGCGAGAATAATCGTATAAACCGGTTCAAGGTTGTAAGAAAGATTCACTGTAAAAGCTGAGATACGCTTAAGGGCATAAATCTGCAAAAGCTGCAAACCTATTGTGCAGAATACAGCAAGTATGAATATATAAAACAAGTTGCGTGCATCCGGTATAAGCACCGCAGTATCTGTAAAATGCAGATAAAACGGAGCAAGAATGGAAAGAAATACAAAACCGCCTGCTATTTCATAAAACGTCAGCAGGGGCATATACGAAAACTTTGGTATCACTACCTTGTTTAGCGTGATGGCAAAAGCACATACCAATGAAGAGGCTATTCCAAGCCCGATACCGAGCCTGAAGCGGCTGTCAAAGTGAAATATCAGCAATATTCCAGCCACTGCAAAACAACCGTAGAAAAGCTCCCTGTAATTAATGCGTATTTTCAGCAGGAGCGGCTCAATGAGCGCAGTAAAAAATCCGATGAGGGAGAAGCAGACCACTCCGACACTGACATTTGATGCTTTTATGCTTCCGTAAAACAGCACCCAATGCAAACACAGCACAGAACCTACCAGTGCTGCCTGAAGCATCTCCTGAATGGTGTACTGTCTGAATTTTCCACTTACCTGAAGAATAATGTAAAAGCATAACGCAGCGACAAAAACACGCCACCATACAAGGGCTCCGGCATCCAGAGTTATCAGACGCCCGAACAGACCAGTAAAGCCTGCGACAAATATGGAAAGATGAAGGGCTATAAATGCCTGTTTCATAAATAACTCCGGAAAGGATCAACAATAAGCCCGAAGGCAGATAATGTAAATTTTCTTACAATCTCTTTTATATCACCGCCCTTTCACCCTTGCAAATCATTTCATATTCCATGAAATTTATTTAATTTTCTGATGATTTTTTCCAAAGAAAGGTATAAAGATCAGTATATCATTTGCGGGTGTAGCTCAACCGGTAGAGCGACAGCTTCCCAAGCTGTAGGCAGCGGGTTCGATCCCCGTCGCCCGCTTCCTGTAATATCACATAGAAAAGGGCGCCCTCCCTTCAGGGCGCCCTTTCTTTATAGAGGTCAAAGCCGTTAGAAAAACCTTCCGGCGTTGCGCTAAAATTTACTGTCCGGCGATAACTTTAGCCCACTCAGGGACTATACCCAGCTCAACACCGAACACAGGTACCACAAGCAGATACGTGACTGCAACTGTAATAATTATTCCTATAATATTAAGCCCGAAGCCGCTTTTTACCATCTGCGGGATTGTAACATAACCCGAGCCAAACACAATAGCGTTCGGCGGTGTGGCGACAGGCAGCATAAATGCGCATGATGCTGCGATTGCAGCAGGAACAGTAAGCAAAAGCGGACTCTGCCCCAAACCAACAGCAACTGCGGCAAGAATAGGCATAACCATCGCCGCTGTGGCGGTATTGGAAGTAAGCTCAGTGAGAAAGATAATAAGTGCTGTGACAGCAATTATCAATACAAAAATTGGTGCATGCTCAAGAAGACCAACCTGACCGCCTATCCAATCTGCAAGCTTGGTCACTTTGAAACCGGCTGAAAGAGAAAGACCGCCGCCGAAAAGGATAAGAACACCCCAAGGCATTTTAGCTGCCCAATGCCAGTCCATTACAAATTCATTTTTCTTCATATTAATAGGAATAACAAAAAGAATAAGACCGCCGATCATTCCGATTGCTGCATCAGAAACCATTTTTGGATCAGGAAAAAGAAAACCGAGCTGTTTTCTGAAAATCCAGGCAAGAGCAGTAAGGGTGAAAACAAAAAGAGTCCAGCGTTCCCCCGTACTCATTTTCCCCATCTTGGTGAGTTCAGCTTCGATAAGCTCTTTTCCGCCGGGGACTTTTTTAAGCTTCATAGGGTTTGCAACTTTGATAAGCCAAAGCCAGCAAAGGGGAAGCGTAACCAGAACAAGGGGCACGCCTACATAAAGCCATTTAGCAAAAGTTATTTCATAACCAAAAGTTTTTGAAAGATAACCGGCAAGAACTGTATTGGGCGGAGTTCCTATAAGTGTTGCGATACCTCCGATGGAAGCGGCGTATGCGATACCCAGCATGAGGTTAAGACCGAAAGCGAATTTTTCAGGAGAAAAATCTATTACCTTGTCGAGCCCCTCTTTTTTTCCTTCCTCGACAACGTGATATATAATAGCAAGACCAATAGGCATCATCATTACCGCTGTGGCAGTATTGGAAACAAAGGCAGAAAGAACAGCAGTAGCTGTCATGAAGCCGAAAATAAGTCTGCTGGGCGAAAAGCCGACAGTTTTTACGATATTCATAGCGATTCTGCGGTGAAGGTTCCAACGCTGCATGGCAAGGGCAATGATAAAACCGCCCATAAAAAGAAATATAAGATCACTGGCATAAGGAGCTGTTGCCTTGCCTGTGGGCATAATCCCAAGTATGGGAAAAAGCGGTATGGGAAGAAGACTTGTAGCCGGAATCGGGATTGATTCACACATCCACCAACACGCCATAAGAAATGCAACCGCAGCCATTTTCTGTGCAGAAGGCTCCATACCGGCAGGTGTGGGAACAACGAGCATAAGAACAAACAGAACAGGTCCGAGGATGAGCCCTATAAGCTGACGTTTGGTATATTCACGGGGTTCATCTTCTTCGACCCCGCCCGGACCGGATTTAAGTCTGCGGACATGCTCGGCAGGCGCTTCTTCCATTTCATCAGCAAGGTCAATACTTCTTTCTTCTTTTTCATCTGCGGATGAAAAGTGCTGATTGTGAATTTTTTTGAGTAATGCTTTGGGACTATAAAGCACGAGTGCCTTTGTCTCGTCGTGCCAGTCCCAAAGCCTGCTCCAAATAGCTGTCATCATAAACCACTCCTGAAACAAAACTTAATGAACAGTGGCTATAAAGCAACAAACATACCAATTAATTGATAATTATATGATATTTTATTGATAATCACCCTAAATACCTTATAAAAAAGGGATAGAAAATTTAAAAAAAATAACGGACTATAATCTTGTTATAATTTTTAGCATGTTTAAAGTTAATAAATACGGCGAAAATTCGCCATTCACAGCACTTTGATAACAACAAGACACTAATAAACAATAAAAAATGCAAAATGCAATTAAATGGCGGAAATTCGCCTAAAATCACAAATAGAACATTAGCAGGCACATTTAACATGAGAATTTAACTTTCAAACTAAGAAATAAATCCAAAATTAAGGAATTTTGCCTAAAATAAATCTATTTGTTTTATTTTAACATGTCAGATTTTATAACGGAGTGTCTGATCTGTTTTTATCATGCTTATTATTTTACGGAGGTGCAGATTTTCGCCACCTCAAAAAGAGGTGTTCCGGAGCTGCGCAAGAACAGCTCCGGAACAAGGTGATGTGGAAAAGTCCTATTTTGTAACAGCTTCAGCAATAACTGCCCAGTCAGGCAGAACACCTATCTCTACACCGAAGAAAGGTATTACAAGAATGTAAGTTGCTATAACTGTTATTATTATACAAAGAATATTCAGCCCGAAGCCGCTTCTTGCCATCTGCGGGATTGTTACGTACCCCGAACCGAACACAATTGCGTTGGGGGGAGTGGCAACCGGAAGCATGAAAGCGCATGACGCTGCAATCGCTGCGGGAACAACCAGCAGAAGAGGGTTCTGACCCAGACCAATGGCAATGGCTGAAAGAATGGGCATAACCATAGCCGCTGTTGCAGTGTTTGAGGTAAGCTCCGTAAGGAAGATGATAAGAGCAGTTACCGCTATGATAAGCACAAGTATAGGTGCGTTCTCAAGCAAACCAACCTGAAGACCGATCCAGTCTGCAAGCTTTGTGGTTTTAAAACCATCAGAAAGACACAAACCGCCGCCGAAAAGGATAAGAACACCCCAAGGCATTTTAGACGCCCAATGCCAGTCCATTACAAACTCGCTCTTTTTAAGGTTAATGGGAATAAGGAAAAGGATACACCCGCCCACCATGCCGATGGCTGCATCTGTAACCATTTTCGGGTCAGGGAAAAGAAAAGCAAGTTTGGATCTGAACATCCATGCAAGGGCTGTAAGAGTGAAAACAAGCAGTGTCCAGCGCTCACCGGTGTTCATTTTACCCATTTTACTGAGTTCCGCTTCGATAAGATCTTTACCGCCGGGAACTTTTTTAAGCTTCATAGGGTTAGCGACTTTTATAAGCCAAAGCCAGCAGAGGGGAAGAGCAACAAGTACAAAAGGCACACCGACAACAAGCCATTCCGCAAAGGTTATTTCATAACCGAAAGTTTTTGAAAGATAACCGGCAAGAACAGTGTTGGGAGGAGTTCCGATGAGTGTTGCGATACCGCCGATGGAAGCAGCATAGGCGATACCAAGCATCAGGTTGAGACCGAAAGCGAATTTTTCGGGCGAAAAGTCTATGACTTTATCAAGCCCTTCTTTTCTGCCTTCATCCACAACGTGAGCGATAATGGCAAGACCTATGGGCATCATCATTACTGCTGTGGCTGTATTTGAAACAAAAGCTGAGATTACGCCTGTGGAGACCATAAATCCAAGGATAAGCCTGTTTGGCGAGAAACCAACAACCTTTACAATGTTCATTGCTATTCTACGGTGAAGATTCCATTTCTGCATGGAAAGAGCGATGATAAAACCGCCCATAAAAAGAAATATTATATCATTGGCATAGGGCGCTGTTGCCTTGCCGGTGGACATAAGACCCATAATCGGAAAAAGCGGAATAGGCAAAAGGCTTGTTGCTGGTATGGGAAGAGATTCACACATCCACCATGTAGCCATAAGAAAAGTTATCGCAGCCATTTTCTGCGCTTCGGGGCTCATTCCCGCAGGTGTGGGAATGACAAGCATAAGGATGAAAAGGATAGGTCCGAGAAACAAGCCTATTTTCTGACGCTTGGAGTATGATCTCGGTTCTCCCTCCTCTATCCCTCCGGGACCGGACTTGAGCCTGCGGGCATGCTCCGCAGGGGCATCGGACATTTCATCCGCAAGATCAACACTTTTTTCCTCCTTCTCGGTTGCAGACGAGAAGTGAGTGTTGATAAATTTTTTGAGCATTGCTTTAGGACTGTAAAGCACGAGAGCTTTGGTATCGTCGTGCATGTCCCAGAGTTTGTTCCAGAATGCTGCCATCATAAAAGCCACTCCTAAAATGAATGTTATAAAACCATCATATTAAGAGCAACTATCATACCAATTCATGAAATTTATCTGACAATATTATGAATCCGTGCTTGAAGCCCTTATTATAAAAGGGGTTGGAGATATTCTGACATGTTTCAGTTATAATTCTGTTATATAATACGGACATATTATAGACGCAATAAAGGGCGAAAAACTGCCATATAATCTACGGGTAAACTGCACATATCCATGAAATATAAAGGAAAACAGATTTTCCGAACCCCAGTGGCAAATTTTCGCCTTTTCAAAACAATAGAACAAATAAAGATATATGTTGTAAAATGATTTACATTAAAGACCTATAAACTCCGGAATATACATAATAATGTCTGCTTTAATGATCGTTATGCTCTATTTTATATTTCTCCAGTTTATAACGGAGTGTTCCTCTCGGAGTATTAAGAAGCTTGGAGGCCTGAGCAACGTTTCCATCTGTCATAACAAGGGCTTTGCGTATTATCCCTTCCTCATATCCTGACACTGCGTCCTCAAGCACCAACCCCTCCGGAGGGATAGCCACATCAGCGGGAGCCTCTTTTTTAACACGGCTCCCCCTTATTTCCTGCGGGAGAACATCCTCTGTTATAACCTCCGCATCTGTCATTATGCAGATACGCTCCACAACATTTTTAAGCTCACGGACATTTCCCGGCCAAGGGTACTCCGTAAGCAGATTGAGTGCCGGACGAGCCACATCCTTGACTTTTTTCTTAAAATCAGCGCTGAATTTTTTTATGAAGAAGTCCAGAAGATTCGGTATATCGTCCTTTCTTTCCCTGAGTGCAGGCAGGCGTATGGGGAAAACGTTCAGCCTGTAGTAAAGGTCTTCTCTGAATTCTTTGTCATCTATTGCTTTTTTAAGGTTTCTGTTGGTTGCGGCGATAACACGCACATCTATATCTATACTTCTGGTATTGCCTAGTCTGCGGAACTTTCTGTCTTCCAGAACACGGAGCAGCTTAACCTGAAGGCTTATATCCATCTCCCCTATTTCATCCAGAAACAGAGTTCCGCCGGACGCCTCCTCCAGGAGACCTATTTTACGGGTTTTGGCATCGGTAAACGCACCTTTTTCATAGCCGAAAAGCTCTGATTCAAGAAGATTATAAGGAAGAGACCCGCAGTTTATCTCAACAAACGGCTTGTCGTTTCTGGGGGAAAGGTTATGAATCGCCTTTGCCACAAGCTCTTTACCGGTGCCTGACTCACCGGTGATCAGAACAGTTGCCGCCTCATGCTTTGAGACCTCCTGTATCTGGGAGTAGATGCGCTTCATCTCTTCGCTGACGCCCACAATCTGCATGGATGCAGACAAAACGCCGCTTCCCCTTTTCAGGTGGCGGACCTCTCGCCTCAATTCCTGAGTTTCGAGGGCAAGCCGGACAATAAGATGTATGGCGTCCGCCTTAAAAGGCTTTTTGATGTAGTCATATGCGCCCATTTTAAGGGATTCCACGGCGCTTTCCACCGTTCCGTATCCGGTTATTATTATTACAAGAAGTTCGGGGTCTATATCTCTGAGAGCTTTAAGAACATCAAGCCCGCTTGTCGAACCGAGGTTAAGATCAAGAAGAACAAGGTCTATCTCCTCTTCAACAACTATATCAAGAGCATCCTCTCCGCTGTGGGTTATAAAAACCTTATACCCGTCTGCGCTGAGAACTCTCTGGAGGTTTTCACAGATAAAAACCTCATCATCAACTATCAGTATTTTTTCCATTACCCTATGCCTCTCTCCCCTGAAAAGCTTTAAAGAATTTCTATACAGCAGGGTGAGAAATTACGCCATATATAATATATTATCTCCCGTTTCCTTCAAAAGGGAAAAACAGAATAAAGCGGCTGCCTGTCCCCTGTCTGCTTTCGGCCTCTATTTTCCCTCCGTGTTCGGAGACTATGTTATGTGTGATTGCGAGTCCCAGCCCTGTTCCTTCTGCTTTTGTGGTATAAAACGGTTCAAATATATTCGGCAGATCCGCAGGGCTTATCCCCACTCCCGTATCGCTGAATATAAGTTCTATGCCGCCGTTGGTGTTTTTTGCCGAAATACGCAGCTTGCCGCCGTTCTTCATGGCGTCCAGAGCGTTTGTAAGGAGGTTCAGAAGCGCCTGTTTGATCTTATCCGGATCAAGGCTGATCATGGGCAAATCAGGCTCAAAGTCAGTTTCAAGGACTATCTTCTGCCGCTCGCACTGTTTTTTAACAAAGAAAAGAGTATCCGAAAGCACATCGGCGATGTTTGCCATCCGCAGTTTAGGAGGCACAGCGGAAGCGAAGTTCAGAAGCCCGTCCACAAGTCCTTCAAGCCTCTCTATCTCTTTAAGCGAACGCTGGATAAGCTGTCTGTCGGCATCATTTTTCAGCAGTCTGTCGTGCAGATCGTCCAGCATAAGGCTGATTCCCGTCAGCGGGTTGCGGATCTCATGCGCCAGACCGGCAGAAAGTCTTCCCATTGATGCAAATCTGTCCATCCTCGCCATCTGCTTGCGAAGCCCTACCCTTTCGGTAAGGTCTTCCACAGTAATAATGTTGCCGTCAGCATGTTCCATTACCATAGGCAGACCGGCAATCCTCAGGTGCATGTTTCGTCCGCTTTCTTCAGAGTCGATATACCTGCTCCAGCGCTTCGTGCGTCCTTCCGACTGAAATTCTTTTATTACTTCAATAACCTCCGGTTTATGGGCAAGTGCCTCGTCCAGAAGTTCCCCCTCTGCCGCCTTAGCAAGCCGAAGGATGTTCATCGCCGGTTTGTTTATGAATGTTATGCGGTTATCCTTGTCCAGAGTGAGGATGCCCGTCTCTATATTTTCAAAAACTGTGGTTTTGAAGTTTTGTTCCCTTATAACAGCCTCTCTGGATGCCTCAAGCTTCTGCATTGATTCCATAAGGCTTACCCGTCTGTGTTCAAGCTCCCTAGCCATATCATTGAATGATCTTGTGAGCTGCGCCACCTCATCCCCGCCGGATACATCAACATTGGGGACAGCTCCGTCCCTCGTTACACTTTTTATTGCGAGATTAAGCCTGCCGATGGGGTTTGTGATGCTCCATGAAAGCCTGTACGCAACGGCAAGGACAGCAACCGCCATAAGAGACACAAATATAGCCATACTGCTGATGAATTTATCAAGCTCGCCTCTTATCACATCAGATATTTTAACTGCGGGCATATGAAAGCGGCTTATTTCCGCACCGATAGTAACGCCCCCGAAAACACCGTGCTTTGCATAAACACCGGATGAAAAACGTATGGGCGCATACGCCATGATCTTACGTGAACCGCCTACGTTGGTGACATCCACAACACCGTTTCCTTTTCTCAGTACATCAGAGGCAGCAACAGGATAATTGGGGTGAATGAACCCTGTTTTGAAAAGGTTAAAAGGAATGTCCCCTTCCTGAAGCCTGCGGGCGTTATATTCGCCTCTGGTTCCGGTGAGAGTGCCGTCCTTATTATAACCTCTTATATCCCACTGCTTAGGGTGAGTAATAATCCAGCCTTCATCATCAAACATAAATGAGTAGTCAGCGCTTTCATAGGAGGCTTTTTTACTGCTGTCTTTTCCGTCAGGGGAAATATGGCGGGTAAACTCCATGAGGTGAAGGTGATCAAGAGAAATGACAGCCACACCCCGGAGGCTTCCGTCTGAATTGTAAACAGCTCTGGCAAAACGGACAACTCCCTTATATTGGGTATCGTGCCCCTTTTCCTCGACTTCGTTTCTATGGATAAACCACCCGCTTACCCTCGAAACGTAAACCATTCCGTCGGGAAGCTCAAGAGTGCGGCGAAAATAGTCTTCCGTCTTATAAGTTGTATTGGCAGGAACAGAAACATTTCTCAGTTCATCAACCGGAACACCGTCAACAATACGTATCCGCTCCGTTCCGTCAGGATCAATGAAAGCAAGTTCGCTGTAAAGGGGAACGTCACTGAGCTTTTCACTGCCGTTTTCCCATATGCGCATCGTGCCTCTGTGTCTGTTATAGAAATCCATATACTCTGCCTCTTCGGCTTCCAGCAGCACAAAGCTGTTAAGATCGTTTTCTATACTGCGCAGGAATATGGATACAGTGTCCGCAACAGTCTGGGCACTGAGAACAAGGGAACGGGTAGCCTGCGCCTCCAGTGCTGATGATGCGCTCTTGCGTAGATACTGCTCAACAGAGCTGAGATTCCGTGCGGCGTAAAAGCCCAGAACCCCCAGAGGAAGCAAAGACAAAGCCAGAAAGGCTATAAGAACTTTTTTATGCAGACTGTAAAATCTCATGGGCTACAGAATATAACTTAAGAGAAAAGAAATAAACCAAAAAAGAATTAATTACTTAATTAGGCTACAGGCAAATGAACGTTACTTTATATTGCAATATCTCTAATTGACCTTAGTTTTTAATACTGCTTTTCTCCCTACAAATTAGGCTGCAAAGGTAAACTATTGATAATTAAGATGAATATTTTTTGTAATTATTCTTACAATTTTCAGGATTTAATGTATAATGACTTTATGAGGAAATTGATTGATTGTTTTCCTAAAAACAAATGTAACGGATACAGGAGTATTTGAATGACTATAGTTATGCATGAAAAAATCGAATCTATTTACAAGCAGGTTATAGCCAGAAACCCCGGTGAATCTGAATTTCATCAGGCGGTAAAAGAAGTTCTGGATACCCTCGGACCCGTGCTTGTTAAGCACCCCGAATACGCCGAACAGAAAATAATTGAAAGAATATGCGAACCGGAGCGTCAGATTATCTTCCGAGTTCCGTGGATCGACGATAAAAACGAAGTGCAGATAAACAGGGGCTTCCGTGTTCAGTTTAACAGCGCTCTCGGACCCTATAAAGGCGGACTCAGATTCCACGAATCTGTATATCTCGGAATAATCAAGTTCCTCGGATTTGAGCAGATATTCAAAAATGCACTTACCGGTCTTCCCATTGGCGGCGGCAAAGGCGGCTCCGATTTCAACCCCAAAGGCAAATCGGACAATGAAATCATGCGTTTCTGCCAGAGCTTTATGACCGAACTTTACCGTCACCTCGGTGAATACACAGACGTTCCCGCCGGAGATATAGGCGTGGGCGGACGTGAGATAGGCTACATCTTCGGTCAGTACAAAAGACTCACTAACCGCTATGAATCAGGTGTTCTCACTGGAAAAGGACTTCACTACGGCGGTTCAAAAGTACGCACTGAAGCCACAGGCTACGGAGCGGTTTTCTTCGTTGATGAAATGCTCAAAACCAGAAAAGAAACCTTTGAAGGGAAAACCTGTGTTGTTTCAGGTTCCGGAAATGTTGCCATCTACACCATAGAAAAAATTCACCAGCTCGGCGGTAAAGTTGTGGCTCTTTCTGACTCTGCCGGGGTTGTTTACCACGAAAAAGGCATAGACCTTGAACTTGTTCAGCAGCTTAAAGAGGTTGAAAGACGCAGAATTAAAGATTACTGCACCTATCATAAAGATGCAGTTTACCGTGATAAAGGCAATATATGGGAAATTCCCTGTCAGGTTGCTATGCCCTCCGCCACTCAGAACGAGCTTAACGGAAAGGATGCACAGATACTCGTTAAAAACGGTCTGCTGGCAATAGGCGAAGGCGCCAATATGCCCACAACACCCGAAGGCGTCAAAGTATTCTTAGACTCAGGAGTGCTTTACGGACCAGGCAAGGCTGCAAACGCAGGCGGCGTAGCAACTTCTGCTCTTGAAATGCAGCAGAACGCAAGCCGTGATTCATGGAGCTTCAAATACACTGAAGAGAGACTCCAGCACATCATGAAAAACATTCACGCAGATGTTATGACCGCTGCTGATGAATACGGCTCACCCGGAAACTATGTAACCGGAGCAAACATTGCAGGCTTCAAAAAAGTTGCCAACGCAATGCTCTCACTGGGAGTTATATAACAAATCACCCACGGGGAAGTCTTGACAGGCTTCCCCTTTCCTTTATAAATAAACATGCACTCGGAAAAAGATAAGGTCAAAACCGGTCTGAGCGGTCTGGACTCAGTTATCGACTGTCTCCGCATGGGGGACAATGTAGTCTGGAATGTTCCGTCATTTGCGGAATATGCGGCATTTGTGCGTCCATTTGCCCGTCAGGCTGTTGAAGACGGCAGAAAACTCTGCTATATCCGCTTTGCAGATCATCCCCCCATAGTTGAGGAAACAGAAGCAAAGGTATTCAACCTCGAAGCTGACATAGGCTTCGGTCAGTTTGCCGAACACGCATACAGAATAGTCAAGGAACAAGGCAAGGGTGTTTTCTACATCTTTGACTGTCTCTCTTACCTTCTTTCTTCATGGGCTTCGGATAATTCCGTGGCAAACTTCTTCCGTATAATCTGCCCTTTTTTATACAGGCTGGACACAGTGGCATGTTTTGCTGTGTACAAAAACCATCACTCCTTTGAAACAATCAACAGAATCAGGGAAACCACGCAGGTTATGCTGGAAGCGTACAATGACGGCGTAAGCCTTTATGTTCACCCGCAGAAAGTATTTGAGCGCACCAGCCCCACCATGTTTCTGCCCCACAAATATGAAAGCGCAGAAAGCTTCACCCCTGTGAAAAACAGCCTGGAGGCGACAAGCCTTTTCCGTACTCTCTGCACAGCACCAGGCGCAGGGATAAGGCGTGCGGTGGATGCATGGGACAGAGAGTTCATAAAGGCGGAAGCTCTTCTCGGTACAAATAAAGAGACAGAAAAATACGCAATGAAGGAAAAGCTTGCCCTTATGCTGATGGGCAGGGATCACCGTATTCTCCTCATGGTGAGCCGCCACTTCACCTTAGCTGACCTTCTGGAGATAAAAAACCGCATGATCGGCACAGGCTTTATCGGCGGCAAGGCAGTGGGCTTTCTTCTGGCAAGAAAAATTTTAGACAACAAAAGGGGTAAACCCTTTGATAATTATATTGAACCGCACGATTCTTTTTATATAGGCTCTGATGTTTTCCATTCCTTCATAGTCCACAACGGCTGGTGGGATCACTTTATGGAGCAGAAAACCCCGCATGGTTATTTCAAGGCGGGAAGGAAACTGGAAAAACTTTTTCCGGAAGGGAAGCTTCCACCGGAGATAAAGTCAAAAATAAAGGAAATGCTGGACTACTTCGGTCAGTATCCGATCGTAATACGCTCCAGCAGCCTTCTCGAAGACGGATACGGCAATGCCTTCGCCGGAAAATACGAAAGCTTCTTCTGCTCTGTGATGGGCTCACCGGAGGAAAGATATGAAGATTTCTTCCGCTGCATGAAGCTGGTATATGCCAGTGCCATGAGCAGAGACGCCCTTGAATACAGACGCAACAGAGGGCTTGAGGAAGCGGATGAGCAGATGTCTCTTCTGGTGCAGAGAGTTTCGGGCAGCTATCAGGATCATTACTATTACCCCCATGCAGCAGGGGTCGGACTTTCGTACAATACTTATGTGTGGAACAGAAATATTGACCCTGAAGCGGGAATGCTCCGCATAGTAATGGGGCTTGGTACAAGGGCTGTCAACCGTGTGGAGGGTGACTACCCCAGAATTGTTTCCCTCTCTGATCCTGAACTGATCCCTCTTTCCGATATTCATAACAAAATGCGCTACTCACAGAGAGATATAGACGTTCTTGACGTGCGAACAGAGGGAAAACACTGCGTATCCCTGATGCAGATAACAAAAGGAGAGCTGGGGTTTGACCTTAACGAATTTGCTCTAAGGGATTTTGAGACAGAAAGAAGGCTTGAAGAGCGTGGACGGCTGAAACAGCATATCTGGATACTCACATTCCAGAAGCTTCTCCGTGGAACATTTCCCGAAGTAATGAAGAATATGATGAACTGCATCGAAGCCGAATACAAAAACCCAGTTGAGATAGAGTTCACTCTCAATTTCACAGAAGGTTCAGATTATGTGATAAATCTCCTACAGTGCCGTCCTGTTCAGAAAAGCGCACGAAAAGGGGCGGAGTATAAGCTTCTGGACACCCAGCACAACCGCATAATACTGGAATCAAACGGTCACTTCATGGGCGGCAATGTTCATATGCCCGTTCACTGGCTTGTTTTTGTTGACGCGGAGAAATATTCCGCACTGAGCCTAAACGATAAATATAACACTGCAAAAGCAATATCAATGGTGAACAAAAGTGTCCGTGCGCTGGGCAAAAATGCTGTACTTTTCGGTCCGGGCAGATGGGGGACCAGCACCCCTTCACTCGGAGTACCTATAGTTTTTGCAGATATAAGCAGTTTTGCCGCAATCTGCGAGATGGAATACGACGCAGGCGGGCTTTATCCTGAGCTGTCATTCGGATCTCACTTTTTTCAGGATCTTGTGGAAAACGGCACCTTCTACATGGCACTCTTCAGCGAAAAAAATGAAAGCAGCATAAATTTTAATGAAATATGGCGCTTCAAGGAAATCTCAGAAACAATAATAGAAGCAGATGCTCATATCCTTGATGCAATAAAGATTTACGATACTGGCGGAAGAGCCTTCCTCAACTCGGATATCGAAACACAGAAGGCGGTTATCCTCGCCTGAACCCGCTCATACACCCCTCTTTGCACTTCTTAACAATCATGTATTAATAAATGTGCAATATTATTCTTTAGCAAGCAAAGGGAAGGTGGTACCTATGGAGCGAAAACTTTTTCTGCATCATTTTTTAAACATTTCAAAGCTTCTTGAAGACCGTATCCGTGAAGATCTTGACCCTATGGGTATCTTCCACGGACAGGGGAAAGTTCTTGCCGAACTTTACAAAAACGACGGCATGATCCAGATAAGCATAGCTAAAACCCTAGGCATATCCCCCGCCACAGTCACTAATATGGTCAAAAGAATGGAAACAGGCGGACTTGTTAAACGCTACAGCGACAAACACGATGACAGAGTTATCCGTGTTCACCTCACTAAAGAGGGGAACAGGTCGGCGGAGAAAGTCATTGAAGTCTGGGAAAATATTGACAGCTATATAAGAACTCTTATGCCGGAAGCTGATTTGGAGTCCCTCAACAGGATTCTTGAAAGAATCAAGTTTGGTCTCGGAGGCACTACAGAAGAGCAGGAAGCAGACTACACTGAATCTGTCTTGTCCTCCTGAAACAAAAATTTCCGTTATAATCCGGTTCTGACCGTGATGAAGCAGTAAAGCCCGGCATTACACTAATTACAGCCGGAGCAAAATGCACTTACAACGCCGCAATTTAAGCGGCGTTTTTTTTATTCTCTCAAACATATTTTTCTCCACGCTTTGTTATCAGTTGCCTCAAAGCAACAAGTATGTTAGTTTTATTGCATCATTATAAATAGTGAGTCATAATCACTATTAATATGTATAAATTGGAACTGACGACCAACATTAACTATCTATCTTAAATTTGAGAAGGGGAAAAATGTTTATTAAAGCTGACCTCCGGAAAGTATTTGACGATGTTCCGATAGCTGTTCACTCCATAGACTCAGAAGGAAAACTGGAATATGTAAACACAAAATGGCTGAACCTCTTCGGTTACATGGAAGCGGATGTTCTGGGAAAGTGCATCGGCGAGTTTATTCACCCTGATTATAAAAACAAAGCAAAAAATGTATTCTCCGTATTCGCTGAAAAGGGAGAACTGGAAGCCCTTCAGATGAAGTTTATAAGAAAAAGCGGCGAAGAGCTGAAAACTTCAATACAGTCCTTCGCTGTTTACAATGAGAACGGCACTTTCAGCCACTCATACGCTTTTCTTGAACCCAGCAAAACACCTGCGGCAGAAATGTCAGCATATACTGTTCCTTCCCCTGCTGATGTCAAAAACGAATTTGTAAGCGAACTTCTCGCTGCCATATCCCATCACTGGCGTCAACCCCTTAATGCTTTGGGACTTAATATACAGAATCTCACCGAAACATTTTCCGCATCCGAGCATGAAGAGATGTTTAGGGAATTTGAAAAAATCAGTATGGCTATAATACTGGAAATGTCCGCAACTATTGACTCCTTCAGGGATTTTTTCAAAGTCAAAGAGGACGGCTGGTTTACCATAGTTAAAGCTGTTGAACAGACAATGGGCATGTATGACTCGCTGCTTAAGGAATCCGGCATTACAACCTTTGTCACCTGCAATTGTGAGAACGGACAGACGACTTTTACACCCGACTACAAACCCATGTGCAGAGGATTCTGCAAACTCGCATCAGGAAGCGAGATAAACTTCAAACAGGTGCTGATGCACCTTTTGAGCAATGCTGTCAGTGCCATAAAGCGCTCCGGACAGATATACGGCAAGATAACAATCAGCATAGCCAACTACAAAAGCGGTAAAATAATAGAAATAACAAATAATGGCGGCGGAATCAGCGATGAAATAAGGGAAAGGATTTTTGAACCCTACTTCACCACAGCAGAGGTGGGACAAAATAAAGGTCTTGGGCTGTATCTGGCAAAGACCCTTGTGGAAAAATCTTTAGGCGGAACACTGCGCTGCACTTCCGATAAAAACACCACAACTTTTACCATAACAATTATATGACTTTATTCAAGCCGGCGTCTGAACAGGGCTCCGGCTGAAATAAGGTTCACTGCGGCTATCACAACAAGAGGTATAGTGTTCGATAAAATATTCGCCGGACTCATGTCCTTAAGATAAATTCCTTTGAGAATTATCATAAAATGCTTAACAGGGTTGACCTGCATGCACCCCTGAAGCCACTGGGGCATATTCTCAAAGGGAGCTGCAAAGCCGGAAAGCGCAATAGCCGGAACCATGAATACGAATGCTCCGAGAATCGCCTGCTGCTGGGTTTTCGCAAGGGATGAGATAAAAAGACCTATTCCAGTGACAGAAAGAGCAAACATGAAGAGAGCTGCATAGAGCATAACAAGCGAGCCCCTGAAGGGTATGCCGAATACAAAATAGGAAAAAAACAGAATCACACTTCCCTGCGCCATACCCACTGCCATGGGTGGTACTGTTTTTCCGACGAGAATCTCCCACGGCATCAAAGGAGAAACAAGAAGCTGATCAAATGTGCCCTGCTCCCTTTCTCTTGCTACAGACAAAGAAGTAAGGATAAGAGTGCCCACCATTGTGAGAATACCCATGAGAGAAGGCACGTTAAACCACATATAGATTAAGTTTTCATTATAAAAATTTCTCCCGCTTACAACAGCAAGAAGCACAGCTCCCCCTGCTTTTGAGGTAATCTCCTCTGAGTATGTATTCACCACGGTTGTGATGTATCCCATTACAATCTGCGAGGCATTGGACTTTCTGCCGTCCAGAAGAACCTGAATTTTTCCTTGTTTTCCTGACTCAATATCCCTTGAAAAATCCTGCGGTATGCTTATTACAGCTATAATCTTCTGTTCGTTTACCGCTCTTTTCGCTTCTGCGGGATTATTGAAAAAAATAGTCCTGCTGAACGTTTCTGAACCTGCAAAACGCTGAACAAGTTCATAACCATGCTTCCCTCTGTCAAGGCTGTACACTCCCAGAGCTACATTTTTTACCTCAAGCGTTGCCGCAAAAGAGAACAGAAAGAGCTGAACAGTAAGAGGCGCAATGAGAATTATGCGGCTTTTCGGGTCACGCCATATCGCATGTATTTCTTTTATCATCAGTGCTTTTATCCGCAACAGCCTCTTCATATCTTCAAATCCTTCTCAATCCAGAGTCTTTTTTGTTTTAATTCTGATTATGATGAAAAAAACCGCAGCAATCAAACCGATGGCGGCTGTATTTGTAATAAGCAGCCCCCATACATTTCCGGCGAGGAAAAGAGTTTGCAGGTCAGCCACGAAGTATCTTGCAGCAAAAACATACGTCAGCCCTCTGATCAAAGGCGGCATGGAGCTTATCTCAAATATGAAACCAGAGAGCATAAAAGCAGGAAGAAATGCAGTAATAAGAGCTATCTGAGCTGCAACAAACTGATTCCTCGCCAGTGTGGATATGAGAAGCCCCTGCCCAAGTGAAGCAATAAGAAAAACTGCTGATACTACAGCAAGAATAACAAACGAACCCCTGAAAGGAACATCATAAAAATATACTGATACAGCCACACACATAGTCATAGATCCCATTCCCAGAAGAAAATAAGGCATCAGTTTGCCAAGTATTATCTCTGTAACTGTAACCGGTTTTGCCATCATGGCTTCCATAGTTCCACGCTCCCATTCCCTTGCCACAACAAGCGAGGTCAGCATTGTGCCTATAAGGGTCATGATGATGGCAATTGAGCCGGGAAGCAGAAAATAGCGGCTTTTAAGCTCCGGATTAAACAAAAAACGGGGCTCGGTTTCTATGGGCATCTTTATTTCAATACCTTTTTCAACGGCATACTGAGACAACCACGCCCGCCATATCCCCATCGAATAGTTATAAACAAACGAAGCGGTATTAGGCTCGCTGCCGTCCGTTATAACCTGAATAACTGCACTGTCAGACTCAAAAGCCGCTCTGGTGCTGAATCCCACAGGGATAACAACAATGCCTCTGATGTGCCCTGCGTCCATTTCGGGTATAAGTTCACGTCTGTCTGCCGCTGTTCGTACATTGAGAAATTCAGAGTTTATAAAGGCTGCGGCAAGGCGGTCTCCGTCAGCTCCTCTTTCCTCAAGGGCAAGACCAATGTTTATTTTTGCTGCATCCAGATTGATTCCGTAACCGAAGACAAACAGCAGTATTACAGGAAGAACAAAGGCAATAAGGATAGAGCTTGGGTCTCTCACCACCTGACGGCTCTCTTTCTTCACAAGGGCTGTTATTCTGCGGAAGTTCACTGTGTCCTCCCTGCTTCAGAGCGGTTTATCAGTTCAATAAACGCATCTTCAAGGGAAGGCGAAGGCAGCGATTCTGTCACTGCGGAAGCTTTAAGCTGATCCGGAGTACCGGAGGCGATGTTTTCACCCCTGTAAATCAGTCCTATTCTGTCGCAGTATTCCGCCTCATCCATAAAATGGGTTGTAACCATAACGGTAACGCCTTTTTTCACCATACTGTTAATATGGTTCCAGAATTCCCGCCGTGTAACCGGGTCTACCCCCGAGGTCGGCTCATCCAGAAACAGCACATCGGGTGAGTGCATAACTGAACAGGCAAGGGCAAGCCTCTGCTTGAAACCCAGCGGAAGAGTGTCGGCATTTGTGTCAATATAACTGCCCAGGTCGAACACATTTGTCATTTCATCCGCTGCTCTTCCCGCTTCCGCCTTGTTCAAACAGTAAACCTCTGCGAAAAAGCTCAGGTTCTGGCGGACACTTAAATTACCGTAAAGGGAGAATTTCTGCGCCATATAGCCTATTTTAGATCTTGCTTCCGACCCGGCTGTTTTAAGATCAAGACCCATAATCTCTGCACTGCCCGAAGTGGGCTGAAGAAGACCGCACATCATTTTGAAAGTTGTGGATTTCCCCGCTCCGTTAGGCCCCAGCAGACCAAAAATCTCCCCTCGTTTTATACTGAAGCTGTTGTCCTTGACAGCCGTAAAATCTCCGAACTGCTTGGTAAGCCCTTTTGCCTCTATAACAGAGCCATCACTATCCGGTTTTTCATTTATTATGTCCGCTAACGGAGAGTGCCCGCCCGGACCGCCTCCGAGCTTGTCTATAAAACCGTCCTCAAAACACGGAGAAACAGGTTCCGCACGCAGACAGTCAGCCATGTCAGGCATATGCGCACCTTTACGGAGGGCTATCCTTATTCCGCTTCCCTGAATTATACCGTCTGATACTTCTGCCCTGTTAAGGAGATCCGTAAGCACTGAACGTTTATCCCCGGCATCAGCACCGTACAGAACAAACACACGGTTTTTCATTTCAGTCAGCAACTCCGCAGGCTTTCCTTCAAAAAGAGTTTTCCCTTCATTCAGAAGGATTACCCTGTCACACTTTTCCGCTTCATCCAGATAAGAGGTTGACCAGACAACCCCCATGCCTCCATCCAGAAGTTCCTGCACCATTTTCCATAGCTCCCTTCGGGAAATAGGATCAACACCGACACTGGGTTCATCCAGAAGAAGAAGACGTGGCTCGCCCAACAGTGCGCAGGCAAGCCCAAGCTTTTGCTTCATCCCGCCGGATAATCTGCCGGCAAGTCTTGATGTAAACTCGCTGAGGGAGGTAAATTCCAACAGTCTCCGGAAACTGCCGATGCGTTTTTCTTTTGTAAGTCCGCATAAATCAGCGTACAGATTAAGGTTCTCCTGCACGGTAAGATCTTCATAAAGACCAAATTTCTGGGGCATGTATCCGACATGTTCTCTTATGGCAGGTGCGCTTGACACAGTGTCCATGCCCAATACGGAGACTGCGCCGGAATCGGAATGCAGAAGCCCCACCAAATGACGCATAAGAGTTGTTTTGCCTGCACCGTCAGGACCGACAAGTCCCGTTATCTGCCCGCTGCTGATTTTGAGCGAAATATTATCAAGAGCAGGCGGGGAATCAGGCGAAAAGCGTTTAGTGAGGTTTGTAACCTCCGCCAGTGGAGTCAGCATTCTTTTACTCAGACAGCTTAACAGTAACAGGCATACCCTGGCGGAGAAACTTATCCGGATTATCCACAATTATACGCAGCCTGTAGACCAGATCAGTGCGCAGTGCCGTAGTCTCAACATTTTTTGGAGTAAACTCCGCCTGAGGAGAAATAAAACCCACCTGCCCGACATATGGTTTACCGGGGTTTGTATCGGTGTATATTTCAGCCTTCTGACCGGGATAAATGCGCCCGAGATCAGGTTCAGCAGCGTATGTGCGTATCCAGACAGGGCTGTCCAGAGCTATGGTGTAGACTGCTGCTCCTGAAGCAATAATCGAACCCTTCTCACGCACTCTGGTAAGTATAACCCCATCGGAAGGAGAGATTATTTCAGTATCCGCCAGAGAAGTCTTTGCAGATTCAACAAATGCGGCAGCAGCTTTATATTCCGCTCCGGCAGCCCTTATATCCTCATCTCTGTAGCCTGCGAGGGCAAGTTCAAGTGATTTGCGTGCCATTTTCAGCCTTGCTCTTGCCTCGTCCCTTGCGGCGAGAGCCTCATCGTGCGCCTGAGCTGACACAGCATTCAGCTTAAAAAGCTCCGCCTGTCTTTTATATGTGCGTTCCAGATTAATAAGAGTCGCTTCACGCTCGTGAACCTGCGCCCTTGCTTCCTCTATTTCCTGCGGGCGCAAGCCGCTTAACATTTTTGAAAAAACCGATTCAGCAGATTCAAGACGGGCTTCAGCCACGGCAAGCTGATCTTCATAAGGCTTTTTATCCAAAACAGCCAGAAGGTCGCCCTCCTTCACCCGGTCGCCTTCCTCAAACATTAACTTTTCAAGACGCCCTGAAACACGAAAACCAAGGGTGACATCACGTATATCCACGTTTCCGTACATTGTCAGCGCATTTTCACTGCCGTTCTTTTTTGAACTGTACAGAAAAAAAGCGGAGCAGACTGCTGTGATAAACAATATTAATATGATAACTTTCTTTTTCATTTTGCTGCTCCATCTGCTTCTGCATTAAAAGATGATACTGCCATGGCAGGAAGAAGCACATCCAGTATACGGAAATGCTCCTTAGTGTATTCAGCAGTGCCGAGTCTGCGAAATACTGTTTCTTTTGCTGAAAGAAAGCCGAGAACACTTCCAATAACAGCATGGGCACGAAGACATGCCTCATCACTGTCAGGTTCTATGCAGGCTCCTGCGGCGATAATACGGCTAAGAAGTCCGTGTGCCTTAGCCATTACAGAGTCATACAATATATCAAAAGCAGGCGTCGGGATTGCCTGTTCACGCATAACAATCAACGACCACTTCCTTGCTTCACGGGATTTAATCATCATGTTTAAAAGACCCCTCACAGCTTTTCCAATGCACACAGCAGCAGTCTCTCTGCTTTTGCCGCCTTTTTCAAATTCCACTTTTATTTCTTCTGCCAAAGGATTTATATGCGAACCGATCCTCTCTGCTATATGCTCAATCACAGCACGATACAGCCCCTCTTTCCCGCCGAAATAATATTGAATAGCGGAAATGTTAACTCCGGCTTTCTGAACTATCATTCTTGTTCCGGTTGCTGTGAATCCATGCTCTCCGAAAAGCTCCATTCCTGCATCTATAAGGTTCTGCTTTGTTTTGTCCCCTTTGGTTTTATCAGATATTTTGTTCATAGGTATCTTCTCCGGATGTTTATATTCCAATAATAAATCAATCGATTGATTTATTCAAGCCGATCAATATTTTTCTTGCATTTTATTTTGTTACGATTTAAATAACAATTATGACATCACGAAATACTCAGTTTTCAATAGCCATTCATGTTATGACAGGGCTTGGTTTCCACGCAGGTGAATATATGTGTTCATGCGACCTTGCCGAAAGTGTTAATGCCTGCCCCAGCTTCGTCAGACGCATAATATCAAAATTGTCAAAGGCAGGGCTTGTGCATACCGAAAGGGGCAAAAACGGTTCATGCTCCCTTGCTAAAGATCCTGAATCAATAACCCTTCTTGACATATACAAAGCAGTGGAAGCGCCGAGGACCTTTGCCCTTCACACTTATCCGGTTCAGGAATCATGCTCTGTAAGCTGTAAGATGAAGCCCGCTCTTGAAGATATTCTCAGCAATGCACAGGAATCTTTTGAGTCTAAGTTAAAAGAAACCAGCCTTGCTGACCTCGTAAACAAAGTAACCTGATTTTTTTTTGCATATAATTGTTACTATAAAAGGCACAAATAGAAGGAGGAACAAATGAAAGTTATAGCATTCAACGGAAGTCCCAGAAAAAAGTTCAACACTTCTCTTCTGCTTCAGAAAAGCTTGGAAGGCGCACAGTCTGTAGGGGCAGATACGGAGCTGGTTCATCTTTACGACATCGATTTCAAAGGCTGTACAAGCTGTTTTGCCTGCAAGGTGAGTAACAGCAAAACCTACGGTAAATGCACATACAAAGACGGCATACTCCCCTTTCTGGAAAAAGCATCAGAAGCAGATGCAATTATAATCGGCGCTCCTATCTATCTGGGCAGAATCAGCGCAGAAACTGCAGCATTTATGGAGCGTCTTATTTTCCCGTTTGTATCCTATCCTGACTACAGCAGTCTGGCTCCAAAGAAATCTTCGACTGCAATGATTTATACTATGAACGTAACCGAACAGGAAAAAAATGAGTACGAATATGACACCCATTTCCGAACAAACGAGAATTTCATGAAAAGAACTTTCGGCTCATGCGAAACAATGTGCAGTTTTAATACTTTACAGGGCACGGAAAATGATTATAAAAGATTCGGACTCCGGGGAACAATAGAAGAAAAAATGCAATACCGCAGAGAACATTTTGAGAACGACCTGAAGAATGCGTTTGAAACTGGCAGAAGGCTCGCTGTGAAAGCCTGAAAAGAATCAGGCATCGGGCACAATAAAATGTCCGATGCCTTTTAACTACACTGTTGCTTTATCATAAAGTGGGTAAAGCTGTATTTCTTCTCTGTTTATGCGGAGCCTGAGAGTCGTAATAATTCTGCCCAATTCTTTGGCGTACTCCATATTAAGCTCCGCTTTCTCTATACGGTTCATGAAGTCAAGTATTTCAGATGTAAGCTTTTTCATCTCACCTGCAAACTGCTCGCTGATGCTTTTGGCAGCCGGGTTATTTTTTAAGGAAGGATAAAGCCTTGTGTCCTCCTTCTGCAAGTGTGCAGAAAGCAGCCTTTTCCCTTCAAGGAGTTTTCTGCGCCCTGCCTCATTGCCAAGTCCTGTTATCTGCACTTCCTGAAGAAGTTTGAGAAGCTGAATGTGATCGTTTTTTAGCTCAGTTATAAATGCGTTCATGATTTTTCCTCCATCTTTTATACTAAAATAGTACAAAATGAATATTTTGTTTTGATCCTGATCAATAATGGCTATATTTCTTTACAGCCTGCCTTTCATAAGGCTATTCTGTGCTGAATAATGCAAAACTGCTATACTGCAACAGGTGATGGATGTCTTACTGCGACGCAATTAAAACCATGAACGAAGAGAGGGCAGCTCTCCACGGCAACTACCACGACAACCACTACGGTTTTCCTCTCCATGATGACAATGAGCTTTTCTGCCGACTCGTACTTGAAATAAATCAGGCGGGTCTAAGCTGGGAGACAATACTTAAAAAAGAGAAGGCGTTCAGGAAAGCCTATGATAATTTTGATATAAAAACGGTTGCTGCCTACACAGAAAAAGACAGGGAAAGACTTCTCTCCGATGCAGGCATAATCCGCAACAAACTGAAAGTCAATGCTGCTGTTGAAAACGCCAGAACTATTCTCAACATACAGAATGAACACGGCTCATTCAAAAACTGGCTGGATAAAAACCACCCTCTCTCAAAAGAGGAATGGACCAAGCTGTTTAAAAAAACATTCAAATTTACCGGCGGTGAGATTGTTAACGAATTCCTCATGAGTACGGGCTATCTCAAGGGAGCGCATGCAGAACATTGCCCGATATATCAGAGAATTTTAAAATCAAAGCCGAAGTGGGCGGAAGAATAGAATCACAGACTTAATTCAACCCAAAAACAAGCGGAACAACAATATATGCTTCCACAGGAGGAGGCGGAAAAGGGGCAGATTTACGAACAGCCTGCATAGCAGATTCATCAAGTGCGTTAAAGCCGCAGGATCGGTTTATGGAGAGGTCATCTATATGCCCGTTTTTCTTTATCAGGAAAGAGACATCCACTCTGCCTTCCCAGCCGTTTCTACGGGCTATCATCGGGTATCTAAGGTTAGAGCGGATAGATGAAAGGATATACCTGAAATGTTCTGTTCTGTAGGTTTCAGTAAGCTCCGCATCGGTCGGCGCTGCTTTTGAGGCTTCTCCGGATTGTGAGTTTGATGACGATTTTACGGAAGCTGTTCCGTGTGTGTGTCCCCCTGATTCAGATGCCTTATGTGCTTCAGCAACAGTATCCGCCGGAGCAGAGGAAACAGGCTCAGACTTTACAAGTTCTTTTATCACAGTCTCTTTTATAGGCTTTGCTTCCGGTTTTGGTTTCACAGTTTCCTTTTTAGCTTTAACCGGCTTTGTTACAGGCTTTTTGTTTTCGGCAGGTTTCGGCTTAACAGATTGAACAGGCTGAACAGGTTGAGCAGGCGAAGCGGGAGGCTCCGGCTTAACAGTCTCAAGAATAGATGTGGACATAATTATATTTTCAGTCTGTTTGTTTTCAGCTCCGGCTTTAAAAAGCTGATTTTGAGACATCAGAATAAAAGCAGCTATAATACAAATATGCAGAACAGCAGATTCCATAATAGAACGAAGCATTTCAGTTCTCAATCTCCGTCTGGAGGTTTATTTTCTCAAAACCCTTTTCGTTCAGAATACTCATAAGCAAAGCAAAAGGCTGAATATGCGATTCTTTGTCAGCACGGACAGTAATAACAGTTTCATTACTCATTGTACTAAGCATACTCTTAAGTTCCTCAGCATTGATCTCTTTCCCATCAAACAGATAGACACCGTCCTTTGTCACATCAACAGCAGGAGTTTCTCTGAAGGCTTCCGCATGGCTGACTTCGGGCAGTTTCACAGGTATAACCCCCGTTTTTATGAAGGTTGCAGTTGCAAGAACTATGGTGAGCAAAACCAGCATGATGTCAATGAAGGGTACAACATTTATAGAGTCAAAGCTTTTCTCCCGCAAGGGATGCCTCCTTCATGAGTATCAGCTCGTTTACTTTTCTGTGCAGAATGTTATACAGCACAATAGCGGGAATAGCCGTCACAAGCCCTGCCGCAGTAGCTTTGAGCGCAAGTGCCAGTCCGGTCATGATAGCTGTTACATCCGCAGAGCCAGTGAGCCCCATAGCGTAAAATGTCTGCATTATGCCGAGAACCGTTCCCAGAAGCCCCACATAAGGCGCATTAGTACCTATGGTCGCAACTATATAAAGTCTTCTGGTCAGCACAGCCTCGTATTCCTGAACTGTTTTGTAGCAATCAGGCTCAACTTTTGCAAAAAAGCGGAAACGTTCTATAGCCACCGCAACAGCAGCAACACTCATTAAACCCAAGACCCCTATAACGCCGTAGTCGATAAGCTGCGTAAGATTATTCATGCTCTGCCTACCTGCTGGAGCGGCTGTCTCCTCATTCTGTGCGGAAGTACGAACTTTGCTGCTTCAAGGATATCCTCATCCGAAACAGCTTTTCTTCCGTTCCATGCAGCTAATGTTTTGGCTGTTTTGAGCATTATTATATCCGCCCTGTGACCATCCACCTCGGCTTCCATGCAGATCACCGCTATACGCATCATAGATGTTCTGTCCGCCTCCACGAGAGGCAGAAGAGCCTTTGCCGCTGTTATCTTATCACGCAGCAGGTCACATTCCGCCTGCCAGTTTTCCATAAACTTCTCCGGATTTTCTTCAAATGCAAGCCTGCGCTCGATCACTTCCACACGTTTTTCGGCATCCTTCATGCCGCTCACTGTCACGCACAGACCAAACCTGTCCAGAAGCTGAGGACGAAGCTCTCCCTCTTCCGGGTTCATTGTTCCCACAAGTGTGAATCTGGCAGGGTGAGAGAAGGAGATACCCTCACGCTCCACAGTGTTCACGCCCATAGCGGCAGAATCAAGAAGAACATCAACTATATGATCCTCCAGAAGGTTCACCTCATCCACATACAGAATTCCTCTGTTTGCCCAGGCAAGAAGTCCCGGTTCAAACCGTCTTTCACCGCCTTTAAGAGCATGCTCCAGGTTCAGAGCGCCCACTACCCTGTCCTCCGTCGCTCCCACAGGCAGCTCCACAACAGGAACACGCCTTCTTACAGAACTCTTATTCTCTGAACATTCCTCACGCCCGCAAATCTGACAGACACGGGCTGAATCCTCCGGGGAAAGATTATACGGACACTCAGGAACAATATCAATTTCAGGCAGTATCTCCGCCAGAGAGCGCACAGCGGTTGATTTGGCAGTTCCTTTTTCTCCACGTATCAGAACCCCTGACACAGATGGATTTATGACATTAAGCACCAGTGCTTTTTTAAGCTCATCCTGACCCACGATGGCAGGAAACGGGTAAATTTTTCTATTCATTTATGCTCCTTTTAACGGCATTCAGCAAAGTGTCTGCCCTTAGTTCGTTTATTTCAAAAAAGTCCGCACCAAGCTGTTCCGCAAGCGCTCCGGCAAGGGCGAAATCCACAAGCCCTTTCTTTTCCGCATCTATCACTATAAAATGAATGCGCTGATCTTTCGCCCAGAGTTCAGCTGCCTGTGCCGCCTCTTTTCTGGGGTTCTGCCCCTCTTCAAAGGGCAAGTTTGCCCGTCCGTCCGTAAGCAGTATGACGATGGGCTTTGCATCAGGGTTATGGCGGAGATATCTGTCCGTAAGCTTTTTCCCCTCGTTCAAAGCAGAAGTAAGAGGGGTTCGCCCTCCATCCGTAGGCGCAAAGTCGAACTCTAAAGTAATCTACTTTAGAGGCGGCTTTGCGGTTTCAATCTATCTAAAATAATATCACTTGCTTCTCGCTCAGAGTCTGCTTTTTAGATTATGGTAATTTCCATAATATTTTCTTAACAATTCTCCTTTATAAACCTGAATATCAAATTTAGGAGGCTTTTTATGAAAAAAGCATTAGTCGTGTTTTGCGTGTTATGTTCCTTTTGCCTGGCTTGCGCCAACGACAAAAAAATGTCTCAGGACAATATGTCTAAAGACAAACCCATGACGGAAGATACCATGAAAAAAGATATGTCTGGGGATAAAGGCATGATGAACGATGATATGTCCATGAATAAGGATAAATCTATGTCCGGCGGCATGGACGATATGTCAAAAGATGGTGACATGATGAAGAAAGATGATATGATGGACAAAGATATGCCGGACGGCAACATGAAAGACAGCATGGACAGCGGCTCAATGAAAAAAGGTATGTAGGCCATCAATGTATCATATCCTGATTGTGGAAGATGAAGTAAAAATTGCGGAAACAGTTATGGAATACCTTAAGCGTGACGGGTATACCGTCACGCATGTTACAACCGTCACAGAAGCGATGGAAAGCGTTTCAGACAGGGTTGACCTTATTATTCTCGACCTGATGCTTCCGGACGGCAACGGAGAGGATTTTTGCGAATATGTTGTGGCAAATTTCTCTGCGCCTGTGATCATGCTGACCTCCAAAAAGACTGAACAATCAAGAATTAACGGATTTTCATGCGGCGCGGATGATTACTTGACGAAACCTTTCAGCCCCCGTGAGCTTGCCGCCCGTGTCAAAGCAGTCTTAAGACGCAGCAAACCTGCTGAAAACACAATCCGGCTCGGCAGTCATATCATTATGAACACCGACAGCCGCACCGTTCAGAAAAACAGCGAGGATATCAAGCTGACTCCCAATGAGTACAGCATTTTACTGTGCCTTGCCAGCAATCCAAAAATAATTGTCAGCAGGGATAAGCTTATTGAGAACATAAAATCCGTTGAGTCATCTGATCGCACGATTGATGTGCATATCAGGCATTTGCGGCAGAAAATCGAAGAGGACCCGAAAAACCCTGAAATTGTGAAAACAGTTCATGGGAGCGGGTATATACTCGGCGTGGAGCGTGAATGAGCAAGGGCAAGCCTTTTATCAAGCTGTTCATGTCTTACTTCATTGTGGTGACGCTGGCAACAGTCATCGTTTTTGTTTTTGCGGGGCTTAAGATAATGGATCGCTTTTTCTCCCACTATGTGGATATGATCCATGCCGAAACTCAACAAATGCTCGCCACCAAAGTCAGCATGCACTATATGATGTATCACACATGGAACGACTACGATGGTACAGAAACGGGGGAATCCGCGAAAATTTCCGGTGATTACTTTACCTTAAAGGATAACGACGGGCATGTCGTCTACACCACCGAGGACAATGTCGAGCGGTGCTGCGCCAATGAAAACCACGTCTATACCAACATGACCCTGCCCGTGACAGTGGACGGCAAAACCGTGGGAACGCTTACCGCAGGCTATTTTACAAACCATATCACCTCGCCGGAAGAAGAAGCCTTTAGAAAGAGCGGCGCATTCTTGATCGTTCTCTCTGTTTTCGCTATCAGTGTGATCGGGGCCTTTATTTCGCTGTTGTTCTTTTACCGTCTGTCTAAGCCGATCAATTCCATAGCAAAAACTGCCGGTGACATCTCAAAAGGGGATCTCACAAGCCGGATCGAAATAAAAAGCACAGTCAGGGAGATGAACCAAATTGCCACATCCATAAACGCCTTGGGGGAATCACTTCTCAATCAGGAGCGTTTTCGCCGAGACCTGACCACAGAGCTTTCCCATGAGCTGCGCACGCCGCTTCAAATCCTTCTCAATCAGGTGGAAGCCATTATTGACGGGATTTATACGGCGGACAGCGAGCGCATGGAGTCCATGCACGCAGAAATTACGCGGCTGGCGCAACTGCTGGACGAGCTTGAAGACCGGCTGATGTATGATAACGAGAATTTTGATATTATGGTAAGCCCTGCCGATATTTCTGAGATAACAAAGAAGCTTTGTATTGGTTATCAGGGGAGTATGGCGAAGAAAGGGCTTCAAATGCACTGTGATATCGAGGACAGCATTACCCTTAAGCTTGATAAGGTCAGATATTCCCAAATGATCATAAATATTCTTTCCAATTCTCTAAAATATACGGCTCGCGGATCGGTTTCCATCTCTCTGAAACGGTCAGGAAGCAAAATAACCCTCACAATAGCCGACACCGGGGAAGGGATCAGTCAGGATGCCATCAACAGTGTATTTGATCGCTTCTATCATTCCGACACCTATAAAACAAGCCGCGGTGTTGGCCTATATCTTGTGAAACTCATTGTGGACAAGCATGGGTGGATGATGAATATAGCAAGCCACGAAGGGATTGGCACAACTTTCGAAATAATTCTGTCTAAATAATTTCTTAACAATTCTATTGTAAAGTAGACTCAGCAAATTATATGTTTTGGAGTGTAAGTATGGAAATAATCACAATAGGCTTTGTTCTTGCTGTTTTCGGAGCGGGTCTTTTATCTTTTTTTTCACCCTGTGTTTTACCTCTGCTGCCTGTCTATATCGGGTATCTCTCCGGTGGGCAGAGTGCAGGTCAGGCTTCGGTGAAAACCAGTTTTATAAAAGCTGCGGCTTTTACAGCAGGTCTTTCTGCCTCGTTCTTCATTCTGGGCGTTGCGGCGGGGGCCTTGGGACATGTTATCAACAGCCATACCTTCTTTATTGTGTGTGCTGTGATCGTTATTCTGTTTGGTATTCATCAGACAGGCCTGATAAAAATACCTTTTCTTTACAGAGAAAAGAAATTATCGGTGCGTTTTAACCCGAATAATGGGCTGATAGGCGCTTTTGCGCTGGGCTTCCTCTTTTCTTTCGGATGGACGCCCTGTGTCGGCCCTGTGTTGGGAGCGGTTCTGGGCCTGTCCTCACAGCAGGGAAACGCTCTGACAGGCGGCGGATTGTTGCTTGTCTATTCATTGGGATTGAGTATACCCTTCTTTATCCTTGCTTTCGGCTCACACAAGCTTATGACAAAGGTGAAAGGAATCTATCCTCATTTCGGCAAAATTCGCATTGCGGGAGGCATTCTGATTATGGCGATGGGCGTGTGGATGTTGTCGAATCAGGTGAACCTCATGAAGGCAGAGCATGTGCAGCCGCAAGCTGTTTCGTATTCAGCTAATCCGGCGTATGAACTTAGTTTAACCAGTCTGCAGGGGGATGAATTGACCCTTGTGGAGCTTCAGGGAAAAACGGTCTACATTAAATTCTGGACAACATGGTGCCCCCTTTGCCTTGCGGGGCTGGAGGATTTTTCAAAGCTGGCGCAGCAATATAATGCCTCCACAGATGTGGCAGTCATCTCGATTGTGACGCCGGGGCTGAACGGCGAGGTCAGCAAGACGGATTTTATCGAATGGGCAAACGCTCAGGAGCTTTCCTTTCCCGTCTATTTTGACGAATCAGGCAGAATAACAAAAGAATTTGGTGTCAGGGCTTACCCGACAGCGGTTTACCTTGATAAAACGGGTAACCCTATTAAAACAACAATCGGTGATGAAATGAACGAGCAGATAAACAAAAATCTTACATCTTATAAAAGGAGTTAAATTATGAAAAAAATTATTATATTGATAATCCTTGCAGGGATTCTTGCCGCCGTGGCCGTTATGGCCGGAGGAGCAGACAAGCGTTCAAATACGGCTGACGGAATGAACGAAAGGTATAAAGCAATGATTGATACAAAAAATTTAAAGGATATCTATTTTGCAGGCGGCTGTTTCTGGGGCGTTGAGGAATATTTTGCGCGTGTTCCCGGTGTTTATGACGTCACCGTCGGTTATGCAAACGGCACAACGGTTAATCCGACTTACAGAGAAGTCTGCTCCGGCAAGACAGGGCATACGGAAACAGTACACATTCAGTATGACCCTAAAATTATCAGCTTAAAAACACTTGCAGAGCAGCTTTTTAAGATAATCAACCCTACCAGCGTCAACCGGCAGGGAAATGATGTCGGCAGTCAGTACCGGACTGGGATGTATTTTGTTGATCCTGTTGATAAACCTGTTTTGGAGGCGGTTATGGCAGAAGTGCAGAAAAAGTATTCCAAGCCGCTGGCAGTTGAGCTGATGCCGCTGCAAAATTACTATCTTGCAGAAGAATACCATCAGGACTATCTGAAAAAGAATCCGAACGGCTACTGCCATATCAGCTTTGACAGCCTGGATGAGGTGCAGGTCGAGCACAAAGGGATTGTGGACCCGCAAAAGTATAAAAAGCCAAGTGATGCGGAATTGAAAAAAATGCTGACCAAAGAAGAATATAATGTCACGCAAAAAGCCGGGACGGAAAGAGCCTTTTCAGGTAAATACTGGGATCACAAAGAGGCGGGGATCTATGTGGATGTTGTCACCGGGGAGCCTCTGTTTTCATCCGCCGATAAGTTTGATTCCGGCTGCGGCTGGCCGAGCTTTACCAAGCCCATTGATCCTGAAACTGTTCTGGAATACGAAGATAAAAGCTTTGGCATGAAGCGTATCGAAGTAAGGAGCCGTGTCGGGAACTCCCATCTGGGACATGTGTTTGATGACGGCCCAAAGGACAGAGGCGGCTTGAGGTATTGTATCAATAGTGTCTCAATCCGTTTTGTTTCCTATGACGATATGGAAGCACAAGGATATGGCGATTTAAAGGGATTTGTTAAATGATCTTAATACTTTCTTAACAACTAAGTGTTAACAAAGATATACTCCTATTCCTCATAGAAACCTGCAATTTGTGGTAGGGTTGCAGGTTTTATAGAACAGGGTGAAAAGACCCTCAACTTTTCAGGTTGGGGGTTTTTTATTCAAACAGCTTGTACGGCTTTACTTTCAAGACTTTTGCCAGTTTCTCGATTGTATCTATTGAAACATTGCGTCCTTGCTCGATTGAACTGATATAAGTTCTTTGAAATCCACGTTTATGAATCATATCCTGCGACAAACCCTGTTCAAGTCTAATCTTTTTGGTATTCTCAGCGAGAATTGTTGTGATTTTCACACGTCTTGTCGGGATAACAGAGCCGCCTAGCAACACACATATGCTTGTATTCAGCGCTTTGGCGATCTTATTCATCATTTCCACTCTTATATTTAGCTCACAGCGCTCAATCTTGCCGGGATAGTTTCGGTGCATCTTTGCTCGTTCGGCTAACGCTTCTTGCGACAAGCTTAATTTGCTTCTGATTGTTCGCATATTCTTTGCATAAATCTCACGTAAGGTTTTATTTGCCATGTGTAACCCCTTTATTTACTAGAAGGATTAACACACCGTACGCCTTAAAAGACAACCGCTATAACAAGTTATACCTATATCAAATTATACATATTTCAGATTACGGTATTAAAAATATTGACACTTGATTAAATCAATTATATAAAGAAAAAATGAATATTCACAAAATGAAAAATGAATTTAAAATAGGTGTAACTTCTTTATTAAAAAGTTTGTAAGTACTGTATTTAAAGAATATCTATGATTTTAAAATTCAAAAAAGCATTAGGAGAATATAATGCAAAGACTTAAAGGGAGAGCTTTCCTTGTTCCGATTGATGAAAATAAGAATAAATATGAAATGCGAATTACTATTGAGGGCTTTCAGAATTATGAATCCGTTAAACGCTTTAAAAGAAGCTCGAAATGCCTTTACTTTTACGATGGTCTACTATTCTTAGTAGCTGGCGGCGTTATAGTAACGCTTACACCGGATGAACAAATGATTAAAAGAGATAGAAAGCCGCTGGAGGCTCGGCGGTTGCTTGTGCTGCAGCACGATCAGGGTAGAAGGGTTGTAGATTAAATGGCAAGGAGGATTGAACAAAGACAGCAACAATAAAAAGACTAAAAATATGGAAAAAATGTGAAGTAAATAACTTTTTGTTTTGGATTGGACTATAGGGGCGAGCCTCCCCCTTGAGTATTATGGATTGCCGCACTATGCAATGCTGTTAAGCGTGCCTGACGCTCTTTGCCTCTGGTGTGGCGGTCTGAACGATGAGAGGATGTATCTATGCTATTTGACTATAATAAGTATTACGACAGATTTATGACCTACAACTCTAAATATAACACACGCATTTTTAAGCGTGTTCCTCGCAAATTCAAGAAATACTTGAAGAATCATTTGTCTTTTGTACCAAAGATAGAGATTCCGGCAAAGATTGCTTTAGTAAGGTTGAAGTACCGCATTGAAAAAAGACGTAGCGGTTACGGCTTTGATGAAGAGTCGTTCTGCCCATATTGCGGGTGCTATGAGACTAAAAACATCTATGCACCCGATTGGGATAACGCTTATTGCGCTTACTGTCTGAGACAGGTTATCCGTGTAGACGGCGGTCATCTTCATGTTCTGTATGATATGGCAAGAGCCAGAATGGGCGAACAGGCGTATAATGCTTTGCCGACCTATGATGAATGGCTGGCAGCAAGGGGTATTCGTCCGCGCAATATAGAAATTGCAGTGTTCAGGTACGAAGGCGATATTTTTAATATGCCGTCAGAACTTCATATTGAAGAAATCCTGGCATCTGATACAGAGTGCTACGGCTGTCCAATATTTACAGGAAAATGTTCGTCTTTTGCCAAGAAACTGGAATTAAAAGATGGCATCTACCAGCGCTGCCAAGAGTGCATTGATAGCGAGAAGAAGCTGTTATATTAATCTAGGGTTATTGTAGTGAAGGTTTGGTTTGGATTTTTTCAAATAGTTTGAAATAGCCATATCTATTATAATATCCTGTTTTTTAATTCGACAAGTAGTACTTTGTATAGACTCGTTTAAGCAATAGGTGTGATCACCTCGCATAAACAAATACATATCTTTAGTCACTTTGGCTGGCCATTTGATAACGCGTCCTAATATTATAGAAAAACTATCAAATGCAGCTAATATTTTGTAAATAAAATATTCCAATGCAGGGATTAATGGAACTAACTCATTAGGTTTGACCTCGTCACTTAGCCATATTGGATATTTATCAAAGGGCTTGAACTGTTTTGACACAAAAAATCCTTTTGTATCTTCTTTGTAAATAACATCAAGCCTGCTTCCATTATGGACTATATTATCGCGCAGGGTTTTTAAGTTATGAAAAAAACTTTTATGTTTGAAATAACATTGCGCTAAATCAAGAGGTAAGCCATATTTTAACATCATTTCTTCTATTGTTTAACATTTCAGCATACTATTAAAAGATTTAGGTATTTCTGATTTCCTTATTGTCGTATCACTTAGGCTGATGTTATGCCATAACTGGGAAATCACATCTTGCATTAAGTCAAAAAGACTACGACACACAATGAAAAAATATTCTAATTCGGTTATAATTACTTGCTGATAGCCTACCAGAGCATCGCTATTTTCAAAAAAGCGTATTTTATAAAGTGATGTACTCAAGTTGTAAATATCATCTGTAAGTCCTTTAAAAGATTTACGAATAAACATGTAGTTTGCATGCTGTGATAAAAAGTCAAGCGTGTAGTAGTAAAAGTCAGTATCAAGTGCAGGTTCTTTAGCAAAATATATTGTTTCTTTTGCATCAATAACATGCATTTTTATAAGACCGCTCGATGTATTAGTGTACATATGCCATTGGTCATCATCATAGAAAACTGTATTGACAAATCTACCTTCAAGCTGGGTTTTATTCAGATAAGGGATATTATCTATCGAGGTTAATCCATACTTCATAAAATAATCGTGACATATTAGTCAATATAAATCAAGATACCAGTTTTTAAAAACCCCGCCGCCCGCCAGTGCAGTCCAAGACGTACACTGACGGAACGGTGGAGTATAAGTGCCGGAACGCCTCCAAATAAATAAGCGTTTCCGCCATCCGGCACTTTGACGTCAATGCCCGCAGCCGCTTAGCGGTCAGCTTGCCCGACGCCTCCTCTGCTTAATCAGAGGTTTTTCATTTACAAATACTTTATACTTCACCAGCTTAGTCTTTAGGCGGAAATCATCCTTACTAAGCTTGACACCATGTTTCTTTGCCGCATTGAGTACCTCTTTCAGCAATAATTTCTTGTGTTCCGTCACTCCCGAGTAGGCCGGAATACCGTTTAACATATTAAATAGATATATTACCTGCATAGTACGCCGGTGTTCCACCAGCTCCAGTAATTCTACTTTCTTATCTCTGTAACAGGCCTTACTTAAGCATACCGAGATCCCGTTGACCGCCTTGCGATGCAGCTTCAACACCAGATTGCCGTCGCCCTCAATGCGTATTTCGAGCGGCACTTCCCTGATGTCGTCAAAGCGTTGTTCCTGCCGTGCTGCATGCCTTTCGTTACCGTCCGTCCGCATGATGATGAGCTGTAGCCCATAGCGAAGGTAAAAATAATTACATTCGCCGTTTTTCTTTGCGCGGTAACGCTTATCCTTTGCTCTATCGGTTGCAAAGCGGGTTTCAATCTTCTTGTCTATCTCCGGGAGCTTGGGCCGCCGGTTCTCGGTTAATGTGTGGTAATGATAGTAATAGTATCCATGCGATACGTTGTGTACTATCTGTTGGATAAAGGCTTGCCAGCATGTGCATAGATAATAGCCATAATTCATAGGTCACCTCGCGAGTGAACGGTAGAATCTACCTTCTGGGTACAAGATCCCCCGCGAAGGGGATCTCAATCTAATTATTAAGTCTCATAGGGTGGAATCTTTCCCGTGTGTAAAGCGCCGGACACCACTCCAGCTACACAACGGCTCTTGACTGCCCTGCCAAGAACCTTGACGGTATTCAATTCCGCTAATCCTCCCTCGCACACTCATTCGAGTGCCGTTCGGGTCTTTCCAAGTTAGATATAGTCGTCGAGATAGCAGTCAGGTTGCTCCGACAATGCTTGCGGTTGCCCACAGCCGAATCTGGAAGCGCTGTCTTACTTTCCAAATGAGGATTTCAGTACACATTGCCTTCAAAGCGGTTTGGCCTCGCCTCTCTGTTATCTCTCACGCGGTCGCATCCTTCCGCAAAAGGACGCTTTGGTCGTAAACCGTGGTCTACGGGCCTCTACTGGTTGAGCTATTTCGGTTATACATTACTGTATATGAACGCTTGCGCGCTACCGTCCCCAGCCGCGCCGAGTGTTATGGCATTACTGCCATCCCACCGGGTGGATTACGCTTTTCTCCAAAATGAAAGGATATCAAGCCTCACCACTTCAAATATATCGTGCTGGCTTTCGCCAACAATTTCCTTGTCGCCCAAAGTCTTTATCCCATTGAGTAGAAGGAGTTCTTACGCTCCAGCCCTCGTTGCCACCGGACGAGCAACTCTCATTGCATCCGGCGACGCCCGTTATGGCTACTGTCGATGAGTGGTGAGTTCATCATTTTGCGCCATAACACCCTGCCACCCTTACGGGCACAGAGCCGGGACTTAATAATTAGATTATGTCCTATCTATGTAATCATGCATTGCATGGTAATAAAGGGTTACATCTATGCATCTGCTGACGGCTCAGCGTCTGCACAGACTTTTAAATAATGAATCCGCTAAAAATACTAGCGGAACAGCCTTTTGCAAAGGCTGTATGAAGTGATTAATTTTTCCGAACCAAATTCGTTATTAATGTTCGCGGTTTATAAATAAACCGCTGATGTACAATGATAAAATGATTTCCGCCGAATAAATCAGCTCGTTAAAATAGTAGTAACTTTCGCCTTACTTGGGATTTCACCACGCTCTACACGTGCCAGGTTCGTCCTTCATCCTTTTCCGGTTACTCGTTCATTAATGATTGCCCACTTTCACACAGTGCTCCAAAAGCAAAATGTAGTGGCTGGATCTTTCCACCTGATGGAAAGAGTTCGCATACGCGAAGAAAACATGAGGTTATTATGAGGGAAATTCGCTGATAATCAATATGGACAGGGTAGAGTTTGATGTAACATTATGGTGATGGTAGATTGTGGGGTTTTAATTTATATCAAGGACGTGTAGTAGCTTTTAAAAATCCTCTATTGTATATTTTTTGATGGCATCTGTACCTTTTGGAGGATATAAAATTCCAAGAATTAGCCAACTCTTGAACCGGTGCATTGTTCCCATGATGAAGTATACATCATTTTTATCACTACAAATCTGGTTAAAAAACTTATCATATACAATATCTGTTGGATTTCTGCCTTTATACCTTAAATAAAGTGCATATAGTTCCCAATCCTTCACAATAATTGTGTGATTTTCCTCATGATCGTCAAAACGGAATTGAAACTTATGAGGTATTTTTTCCAGTGGTAATAGCTTCCGCTCGTTTAATATATTATCTATCGTTAATCGTGAAAGACACGCCTGCTGCCTTGCTGACCACTCGCCATCGTCTTCTGAACAAATCAAATCATGTATTTTGACTGGCTTTATGAGTCCTAGTGTCATATTCTCATTGTCGAGTGCATTTGTAGATTTTCTTATAAATGGTTTAAGGTAATGCAATCTTTCACTCCATTCCTTTACAAATTCACCAGTAGGCTTTATAGAGTCATAATCCACCTTGTAACTTTCCAAACGGTGGTCTGTGTCACTTTTTCTAACCTTAACTCTTACCCATTCATATTTTTTAAATTGCTGCATTTCATTTAGATATCGAAATGGAATAGGATAAACACGGATAAATCTGCCATCTCTAGTGATACCTGCTGTACATACAGTCTCATTATAGCTTGTCGAAGGACTAGGATAGGTTTTTACTGTAAATAGAACTTCTTGCTCTTCCCATTCACTCATAAATTGACAGTTCCCTTATCTGTTAAGAGGTTACTTGCTAATACACTTCTATGGCATTCATTTGCATTATGTTCAAAGCAAAGTAACGCTACATTTCTACTTTCATTAATTATATTTGAAAAATGTTCAATATCGTCGGCTTTATCCTTTAAATAGTCCTCATACATTGTAAAATATCTTTCTAGACCATGTGTATCAAGCAGAGTTCTGATATGTGATGGCACACCAAGCGATCTTGCAGATACATATTTGATTTTCAACTTACTCAAAACGTCTTCAAGTATATTCTTTGAAAAGCCAAATTTACGAGATATAGGATTGCCGCGCACATCCATGATGCTATCGATCTGATTCTTTATTAACAAATTAACAAATGAGTCTATCGAATGCCCTTCATAACCAATAGTGTAAAAATTGTTGTATTGTGTTTCAGGAAATTCATATTGGTTGGATGTTTTTATGCTATTGATGGTATAATAAGGATATTCATTATAAACGCTAAACATTAAGTCATTTGCATTCATTTCAAAATATTTTGACATTTGCCTTTTAATAAAGGAAGTATCACTATTAATTCCCCTTGTTGAATACAAATCATCATCTTTGGAAATATATTCCATATCAATGAGGGTACTCAGATCCTTTTCTAATTGGAAAGAATAAGCCCCATATTTATAGGGAGAAAAATCATAAAATGCCTGATTTGACTTGATAAGCTTTTCTTTTGCATAAAACGCAAGTTTCATTAGTTTAGTCTTACCTACAGGACCACTTGCATGAAGCAACTCTAGTAAGTTTTTTTGTCTATGATAAAGCATTACACACTCCTGAATTTACTTTAGCAATTATTATACCTTTCCCTTACCAAGGGGCTAACGCCGCCCCTTGAACCCCACGACCCACCAAAGAGGAACTTTGGCGGGCTAAAGATTAGCGCTGCTGACGTCTACGAAGTCCCCAGAAATATGCAAAAAGAACATTGCGCTTTCGTAGTTCCTCTGTGAAAGCTTTATTAGATGAGGTATCAAAATCCTCTAGTGCTATAATCTTATCTATTATCTCATCTTTTGAATGCCTGTATGCGATAACATACAGAGGGATAAAGATAAGGCATATTGCCAGAAATACAAATCCAATGTGTATAAAGAAGTTGAGTACCACTCCAACGACAAAAGCCACAATCATATAGTATATCGTTAACTTTGAATACTTATTGACCACCTGAACCAGCTCATCGTGTAATTTTTCTTCCTTTAAGTTTTGGGCTTGCCCTTTGGTTATATCCATACTTAATCACCAATAACTGTTGCCAGCACATCTATAGAGTTCTCTATGCGCTTCTTAATCTCTTTGGCGTCATAGTTTGGGTTGTCTTTTGTAAAATGCTTATAAAAATACATGATAAAGCGGGCTTTCGCAGCGGGCGTCACCACTTTTTTCTTTTCAACAAGGTAGCTTTCAATATTCATGATAATAAGCTCTAATAGCTCATAATCAGATATTCTTACATTTAAAGGTGTTTCAGGATCTACTTCGTTTAAATACCCTTCATTGTACGGTTCACCAGCTCCAGTCAGCAACCATTCTTTGTTAACGCCAAAATTGAGTGATAAGAGGTTTATTATTGACTCTGTGGGTTCATTTTTGCCCTTTTCCACGGCGGAAAGATAGCTTTGGGTTGTTCCAAGCTTAGTGGCAAAAACAGTCTGGTTTGCGCCATTTTTCAGCCGGATCGACTTGATCCGGGAGCCTATCGTTGTTGACATTAGTTACCTCACCATATCTCTTACTATATTAACAGAACAAATGCAAGACTAAATTATATACGAATAGTTCAAATATATTTTAAACTTATCTAAAATATATATTGACTGCTTTAAAAATATATAGTAAATAAGATCCTATTATCGACCCTCAGCTTCGGCTGTCTATGTGCCAACTAATTAAAAAAGGAATAAGATTATGGATCTTGAGAAAAGTATTACTAATGCTGTTTCGGCAGCACTGGCCGACAGGTACATTCACCCGATACCTGTATTTGCGAACAGAGAAGATTGTGCAAAGATATTGGGGATGTCGCCGGTATCTCTTGATAGGCTGCTTGACGAAGGTGTGCTTGAATTCGACAGGCATACAACACAGCACAAAAAGAAAGGGCGCACGATGTATTATATGCCTGAGATCTTAAAAACCTTGCAGCCTTCAAAAGCTACCATCAGGCTTTTTGGCGATCAAAGCAAGCAATGATCGTCTGAGAGGTGAGCATGGAAGAAAAAGCTGTAAGTGACACTGTAATTGTCGAATCAGACCTCAAAACGGAACTGAACAAGGAACAGGCCCACCATATAGCCTTTAATATTGTATTTGACATAATTGATTATATAAAAAATAATCAGGAAGAATACTTGAAATATTTGGATAAGGAAAGCAAATGAATGTCGTAATATACGCCCGTTACAGCTCGCATAGCCAAAGAGAGGAATCAATCGAGGGACAGCTAAAGGTCTGTTATGATTTCGCTCAAAGAAGCGGTTATACTGTGATTGGGGAGTATATTGACCGTGCATTGTCCGGGACGACTGACAACCGTCCTCAATTCCTTAAGATGGTTGCTGATAGTGCAAAAAAGCATTTCAGCTTCGTTCTGGTTTATCAGCTTGACCGTTTTGCCCGCAATCGTTACGACAGCGCCACATACAAGGCCAAATTGAAAAAGAACGGCGTCCGTGTCCTGTCTGCAAGGGAAAACATAACTGATGATGCCAGCGGCATCCTTGTCGAAGGTTTGCTTGAAGCAATGGCAGAATATTACAGTGTGGAATTAAGCCAGAAAATCAAACGGGGCCGGGAAATAAGCGCCAGCAAGTTTCTCAGCCCCGGTGGTATTCCACCGCTTGGCTATAAGGTTGACGAGAACAGAAAATATCTGATCGATCCCGACAAAGCGCCTCTTGTAAAGAAAATCTTTGAAATGTACGCAAACGGCGACAGTATTGCCAAAATTAATGAGTTCATGAACAGCCAGCAGCTCAAAACCTCCAGAGGGGTTAACTTCAACAAAAGCTCCCTCAAGGTGATTCTGCGGAACAAGAAATATATAGGTATTTATACCTTCAAAGGCAAGGAGACACCGAACGCTGTGCCTCGTATCGTTTCTGACGCTTTATTTAACAGCGTTCAAGAGAAGCTCTATATGACAAGCCTTGCGCCCGCAAGGGGACGTAAAGCGGAGTACCTTCTATCCGGCAAGTTATTCTGTGGCTACTGCAAAGACACGATTACAGGAGTTTCCGCCACATCTAAAACTAAATCACTGCATTATTACTATGTCTGCTCCAATACAAAGAAGAAAACCTGTGCCAAAAAGTATGTTAAAAGAGATCTGCTTGAAGATCTGGTTGTAAGCGAATGTCGTAAGCTCTTGACTGACAGGAATATTGATACAATAGCCAATGAGGTTGTCGCTATCTGCGATCAGGAAAGAGAGGCAACAAACCTGGATAGACTGCAAAAACTTCTGACTGATAGCGGCAAACAAAAGCTCAATCTGCTCAATTCCCTGAAATTATGCGAAGTTGACAGCGTCAGGCGGACAATCTTTGATGAACTCGCCCGGATGGAAACAGAAAAGTCTGAAATAGAGGCACAGATCGCCATTGAAGAATCCCAGCTTCTGGATCTCTCAATTCCACAGATAAAATTCTTTCTCTCTCAGCTCAAGAAAGGCAATACCGACACTGTCAAATACCGCCGGAGCCTTATAAACACTTTTGTTAACAGGATCTATCTTTACGACGGGAAAATGATTATCATCTTCAATACAGGCGAACGTCCAGTTGAATTAGATTCCGAACTTCTCACTACAATTAACAAGGGAGTTTTTAACTCCAACACGGGATTAAACTATCGAGTGGGTTCGAGTTTGAGCTATGCCGCTCCGGTGGGAAGTTCACGCAGCTTCCTTTCCGCAAGTTCAACAGATGAAGTCGGGCTGAGTGCGGTTTCCGCCTTTTTGTCCCTAAAGGTTATCATCGCAACCTTATCTCTCTTCTGGTAGGCATCAAGGAGAAGGGAAAGCACAGCACCTTTGGCGGCGCTCATGCGGCTTTTAGCCCCCATTGAACCGCTGGAATCCACCACAAACAGGATAAAGCTGCCTGTCCGTTTTTCCCGCACTTTTTCTCTTATATCTTCCGGTTTTAATGCCCACGCCATGCCGTCCGGAGCTGTTCTGAATCTCTGAAAAGGTGCGGCGGCACGCAGTGTGGCATCTATTGCGATGTCATCTGAGCGTCTGTTATCACTTGAGCGTACGTAGCGCCCGTGTTTGAGTGATGTTCTGGATCTTGTACGGCGCCCGCTGCCGCGTCTGATTCTTCTGTCTTTTGGAGCTTCTATGCGGCGCACCCTGAAAGGCTCACCGGCAGCAAAAACGGTTTCGGTTTCAGAGCCTTCGTTTTGTTTCTGTTCGGGAGAGGCATCCGCCTCACTGCTGTTTTCGTTTTTTGAGCCTTTACTCTTCTGTTCGTTGTGTTCACTCTGTTCTTTTTTGTCTTTATCTTCGCCGCTGTCAGAATTTTCCCCGCCTTCGGGCGATGAACCCTGCATTTCGTTTCGTCTATGCAGAAGGGCAAATTCTGCTGCTTTGTCAGCATCTTCTTTTGTAACTTCCGTTCTTTTGTCAAATGCGGCTATGGCTTTTGCCGCCTCTGTTATTATGATGTCCGCCCTGTGTCCTGCGGCGTTTGCAGCCAGCACTGTTTCGGCAATATGAGTTTTTATTTCCTGACTGACAGAAACAAAGGGCAGAAGCTCTCCGGCATCAGCTATCCTTTTTTTAAGGCTGTTTTCTTTGTCTTCATGTGCTTTTATGAAAGATTCCGGTTCATTATCAAAAAGCTCTCTATTCTCCATCAGCATCACTCTGTCTGCAACAGAGCCGGAAGAGGAAACCTGCACCGCAAGACCGAACCTGTCCAGAAACTGCGGACGAAGCTCACCCTCTTCAGGGTTCATGGAACCGCAGAGAACAAACTCTGCCGGATATTCAGCGGAAACACCTTCTCTCTGGAGCTGAACAAGGCCGTTTGATGCCGTATGAAGGAGGAGGTCAACTATATGATCATCCAGAAGATTCACCTCATCCACATACAGAAACCCTCTGTGGGCATCGGCGGCTATACCTTTTTTCACGGAATTTCTGCCGTGCTTTACTGCCGCCTGAATATCTATCCCGCCAAGGAATCTGTCCTCGCTGATATTCAGCGGCAGCTCAACAAACGGCTTATCCAGCAGCGCACCCAGAGCCCTCACAGCGCTGGATTTTGCAGTTCCTTTCTCTCCACGGAGAAGAACGCCGCCCGCTCTGGGATTGACTGCATTTATAATAAGGGCAAGCTTCATATCCTCCTGCCCTGTTATCGCTGTAAAAGGAAAAACCGGCTGATGAACCGTTTTCATCTGCCTTCCCTGATTGATGCAACAGTTTTACGGATTCCGTCTATTTTGTCCTTCCAGCCCTGAACATCGTCAGCACCTATTATATCTATTGTTCCGCCCTGAAACTCGCCTTCTATGTCTCCGGTGCGTTCTTCTAGCCAGCCTTCTATGTCAAGGTAAGTATCCTTAAGTGTTTCAAGGAGTTCAGGTTCAGCATTCCAGAGCCCTCTTTTCTCCGCCTCAAGAAGTCTTCTTGCCATTTCCTCAAGAGCCCACGGATTATGTTTCTCGAAAAAGTCACGGTTTTCCCTGTCCTCCACAAAGGCTCTTGTGATGTCGTCAAATATTTTATCGTCAACCTCTCCGGTGGAAGCCTCCCATCCGTAGAGCCTTCCTACCCTTTTTGAAATATCGCCTGCGCCTTTGTAGCCGTGACGTTTCATCCCTTCTATCCATTTGGGGTTGAGGAGTTTCGTGCGGGCAATGCGGCGGAGTTCATCGGCAAGGGTGCGGACTTCGACAGAACTCTTTTCCCTTGTATCGCCGTAATAGTTGCGTACCTTTTCACCCCTGATGTGGCTTGAGGCAACGCTCAGACCGCCATGGCTGCCAAAGTACCCGCAGCAGCCCAAAAGGTCGTGAGAGTCATCCATGATTTTATTGAATGTTACATCAACAGTTGCAAGAGAACGTGCAAGCTCTTTAAATGCGGGCTCTCCGCCGTATCCGTCTCCGTAGGCAAAACCGTTCCATGCTACAAATATGTCTGCCAGATCTCCTGCCTCTTTCCAAGCCGAAGCGTAAACAGCAAGATTTACCCCTGCTCTGTATGAACCCGGAGCGGCGGAAAAGACACGCCTTGCCGCTTTGCGGAAAGCATCTTTGTCCTGTTTTTCGATGCCGTCCGAAGCAAGGGACGCCAGAGTATGCTTGCGAACATAGTTAAGCTCCACAGGCTCATCCAGCGCCGCCACCGCCTGAACGGCTCTGTCCACAAGGGCTATACGGTCAGGGAAATTATCCCTTGTTATTCCTGATACCCTTATGATTACATCTATTCTCGGTCTTCCCAGTTCATTGATGGGAATTATCTCAAAGTCATGTACTCTGCCGTTTCTTTTCCATACAGGGCGTACACCAAGAAGGGACATTATCTGTGCCATGCCTTCACCGTCAGACCACATAATGTCTGCACACATCCAGTAAATTGCCACATTTTCCGGCAGGCGTCCTTCCTCATTCAGATATTTTTCCACAAGCTTCACAGCAAGAGCATTGCCCAGAACCGCAGCCGCCTTTGTGGGCACGCTTTCTGGATCGAGAGAAAACATATTCCGACCGGTGGGGAGAACATCGTCCTTTCCTCTGTAAATGAGCCCTGATGCACCTGCGGGAGTGTAACCGCCGTCAGCGGCGTTCATTAATGCAAGGTCTTCCCTTGATTCCCGCAGCCTGTTTCTTAAATCGGTCACTCTGCTGCGGAATCTTGCGCTCAAATCTCCCGCAAGCTCCGGTTCACTGCCTCCTGAAAGGTGCAGCTCAACAAGTTCCAGAGCCTTCTGTTCAACTTTTTCAAGGAGTGCGCCAAAGCTTTTTCCGCTTTCAGTATCTGTAAGCTTCTGATTAGCAAGCATATGTTCCAGTTCAAATCCCAGAAGTGATGCCGCAAGTCTTCTTGGATTTATATCATCCCCGCTGTCATAGCGGAGGATACCGTAAACATAACCGGCTTCTTTTTCCTCTGTTTCAGGAAGAAACCCGTATATGTGCATGCCGTCCTGAACCCATGTATTGCGCATACGACTGAGCATATTATGTGCAGCTTCCTTGACTTCGGCGAACGGTGCTGAGTTGAAATCCTCAAAGCCAAGCTCATCCTGCATTTTCATTTTTTCCAGCAGACCCGTTATGAGATGCTCAATCATGTGCGCCCTGCCCGGGTCATTGTTTTTTGCCTGTTCCCATTCCCCTATGGTTCGGTCCAGCTCTTCATAATCGCCGTACAGTCCGCCCTGCATCATCGGAGACTGCATATGGTTCACCAGCGTAGCATAGCTGCGTCTTTTGGCTATTATTCCTTCCGGTGAATTGTCCGCATTGTAGATATATAGATGAGGAAGCTTATTTATCACTATTTCTGGAAGACATTCACCGGAAAGACCGACACCCTTTCCGGGCAGAAATTCTAAGGTTCCGTGGGTTCCCACATGGATTACGGCATGTGCGCCGTAGACTTTCTCTATCCATCTGTAAGTCGCAAGATACTGGTGCGGAGGCGGAACATCGGGATCATGGAGTATTTTACAGACCTCACCATCGCACCTTGCACCTGCACAGCCTCTCTTAGGCTGAACACAAACAAGGACATTGCCGAAATCCAGCCCTGTCACGGCAATTTTTCCGTCATAAACCATTGCGGGGGGCATTCCGCCGACAGCTTCACCGGGAGGATTCCCCCAGCTCTCAGCCATTCTGTTTTTCACCTTTTCCGGCAGTTCATCCCACCATTCAAGGTATTTATCATTTTCAACAAGGGCAAGCGTGCCCCCTTTGTTAACTATTTCATTCACTGTCGTCCAGCGGAATTCACTGATCGCTTTTTTTGCAAGGATCTCCTGAGCGAGTTCCTCTCCGCTTTCAGGTATGCGGTTTATATTGTAGCCATGCTCACTCATAAGCCTCATGAGACGAACCACGCTTTCCGGGCAGTCAAGCCCGGCACCGGAACCGACTGTTGCCTCCACAGACGAACAAGGAGCATTATGGAGCATGAACACGATCTTTTTCTCCCCGGCGGGAACATTTCTAAGCTTCACACGCTCCGCAACCCGTGCAGCCAGTTCAGCACACCGGGAAGGAATGGGCTCACGGTCATTTATGATTCCGCTTTCATCCTTTTTGAGCGCTCCTATAATAAAGGGCTCTATAACTCCCTCAAACTCCGGCATGGCAACAGACCATGCTACATCAGAACCTGCACCGAGAGGGTCGTTCATCCATTCGTCTGTTGTTTTGTATGACGACACAAAAGGCTGAAATACAGGTACATTCAGCATTTTCAGAAGCTCAACGCCCCCTTTTGCGTTACCCGTATCAGCAAGCTGAGAACCCCGTGTGTAGTTAAGATAAAAGGTCTGGAGCTTTACAAAGGCATCAATCAGCACTTTACCGCCTTCGGTAAAAAAAAGCTCGGAGGCGGCTCCGCTTCCTATTGAGCCGGTTTCACTGTCCTTTGTGCCGTTTGAAAAAACAGGTATGACCCGCATGCCTGCATCCTCAAGTGCATATATAAGTTTGTTTTCAAGTTCTGCCTGTCCGTTTACCCAGTAGTGTCTGCTGAAGAGAACACCCACCGCCGGTGCGGCGGCTATGCCTTTGTTTTCCGCATAGCTGCCGTACCAGCCGAGGTAAGTTAGGTTTGATTCGTAGTATGATACAGGGGCAGCGGGGTGATAAATCCCCTGCCACGGGTATTCGTAAGGAGGAAGAACTTCGCAGTCCGCCTTTTTGGTCTCACTTGCGAGGAAGCGGAGCATACGCCCTGCATTTTCCTCTCCGCCCATCCTCAGATAGTCCATGCACCTTTGCAGAACAGACGGCGAAACGGAAGAAAGCGTCCAGTATGAAGGATCATGACTCAGGCAGACTATATTTTCGGGTCTGTTCTCTTTAAAGTGCGCCTCAACCTCGTTCCAGAAAACATCCGCAGAGCGGTAAAGCAGAACAAGGTCTGCTCCTTCCGCATCCCTGAACGCCTCTTTGAGCAGGTCTTCATTACGTGCTATCTCTTTTGAGGCAAACATAGTCATTTCTATAAACGGCAGCGAAGATGCGCCTTTTTCTATTGCCTGAGCATGACTGCTCCATACTATTGCTGTTATCCGCATTTGCTCTCCCTAAAATTTGGCAGTAAGTTCCAACATGTATGAGCGTTCACGCCCCACATAATAATCAAAATATTCCTTATCAAAGATGTTGGTAACCGCACCGGAAACCTCAACATGTTTTCCGACTTCCGCAGTTATCCTTGTATTCCATATCCAGCGTTCGTCATATGAAGCATAAACACCGTTAATGTCATCATTCATATCGCTGGTATAAATGCGTCCCTGATAGTTTCCGTCCAGAGCAATGCTCAGGAATTTCCACTTATAAATTCCGCCGATGTTATACATAACATCAGGTACATCAGTAAGTTCCTTGCCTTCAATTTCCGGTTTGTTTTTGTTTTCAAGAACTTCGCTGTTAACCCATGAGCCGTTAGCCCAGAGCTTGAGCCCTTTTACAGGCTGTGCTTCAAGGGCAAGTTCAAAACCGTCTATACTTGCCTTACCCACGTTATCAGTATATCTGTCAGATCCGCTGTTGGTTCTCTCTATTGCATCCTTTATTTCACTGTTGTAGTAAGTTGCAGATACTTTAAGCTTTTTATTAAAGAAAAACTGATCAGCACCTATTTCCCAGCTTTCCAGTTTTTCAGGCTTCAGGTTGGGGTTTGAGTGATAATTTGTTGTGCCTGATCTCCATGAACGGTACATATCGTAGATGTTAGGCGCACGAAAGGCAGTTCCGTATGAGGTTCTAAGCACAGTATCCTCAATGGGGTTCCATACAAGAGCAACCTTGGGGCTGAAGGCATCGTCATGGGGTTCGGAGAAAGTTTCCTCACTGCCTATCTGTCCTGCCTTGCCGTCAGATGCGCTCCAGTAGTCATAGCGTATTCCTGTGAAAAGGGTAAAAGAGGCGGGAAGTGTCCATTCATCCTGAATATACACCCCGTAGTACTGATCTTTTCCTTCGGTTATTTCATTTTTGGAAGTTTTGCTGTCTTCATCACGATAAAATGAAAGGCTGTATCCTGCCTGTTCAAAATCGTTTGTACGGTATGTCATCCCGCCTGTGAGCTTGTGTTTTTGCCCGATATTACCTGAAAGCTGAACATCAGTATACCATGTGTAGAGATCAGAATCCGTAAGGGAACCAGCAGCATTATCATAAGTGCCTGAGCTGCCGGCAGTTGTGTACCATTTTGTTTTATAGCTGTAACCGACCTTAGCATTCAGTACAATGTTTTCAAACTCTTTGTCATACATAAGGGCAAGGCTTGTGTATTCCTCATCTCCGTTACCCATATAATAGATAAAATTATTAGGACTGACGGAAGCGTATCTGCCGTTACCAAGATCAACGTAACCGCTGTATGAAGGATTTCCGTTAGAATCTGTCAGATAAGTATGGGGTCTGTCATATCCATATTCATGCCTTCCCCACTGGGCATTAAAAGTTATCATACTTGATGCGTCCGGAGTGAAATATGACTGAAGGTTTACATTGTTGCGTTCACCCCAGTTATCGCCTGCATCACCGACAATATAAGTGTCTGAACCGGATGCGCTCTTGCCCGGATATCCTCCGGTGAGTTCATCTGTGGACGGCTGAGTAGTGGTAATCGAGCGTCTTGTGGTTGTGGCGGGATATCCGTCACTCTTTTCGTGTTCAAAGCCTATACGCATTCCGAATTTATCTGTAAACATATCGCCGTATGAGGCGCTGTATTTACGAGTATTATCGCTGCCTGCGCCCACTGTGGCTTTTATCTCCCTTCCGGAAGGTTTTTTGGTAATAATGTTGATAACTCCGCCCAGAGCATTGCCTCCGTAAAGGGCAGAACCCGGACCTCTTGTTATCTCTATGCGTTCAACGTTTTCTATACCGAGTTGAGTCCATGTAACTCCTGAGCTGTAGCCGTCATTAAGAGGCATACCGTCAAGCATCACGAGCGTTCTGCTGTCTCCTCCGAGTCCTCTGAGACTCACACGGGGTGTTGCCATTGCAATCCCCTTGTCACGGCGGAGAATAACACCTGCTTCATGCCGAAGCACTTCATCAAGGGTGGTAGCACCAAGACTTTTTATCTCTTCCTGCGTAACAACACTAACGCTTGCAGGTGCATCTTCCACCGCAATTTCCGTTCTTGTGGCTGTTATGGCAGTCTCCTCAAGGGTAAAAATATCCTTCTCCTGTGCTTCCGCACCGAAAGCAAGGAGAACAGCGGCTGATATAACCGCAAATCCTTTACAGAATTTCATTAAAACTTCCTCCCGATAAACGGATCAAGCGCTTAATCCCTTTACATTTATAGTAAAACATCCGGTGTTTTCTATCTCTGCACATACCCCGTAAACATCACGGAGCATGGTTTCATTTATTACTTCTGCGGGACAGCCCTGTGAATAAAGCGCACCGCCGTTTATCACATACACCCTGTCTGCATTGCGTGCCGCAAGCTGGAGATCGTGCATAGCTATCAGTATGCCCTTACCTTCATTCCGCAGCCTTTTCACTGTTTCCATTGTCTCAAGCTGATGCCTCAGATCCAGACTGCTTGTAGGTTCGTCCATTATTATAAAATCAGCTTCCTGCGCCACCGCACGGGCAAGAGCTGCTTTCTGCCTCTGCCCTCCGCTGAGAGTTGTCAAATCACGCATGGCTATATCCCCAAGCCCAAGCTCCGTAATAACTTTTTCAGCAACGGCAAGATCGTTTTCTGATGCTGACCAGTACATATATGATCTCCGCCCCATAAGCACGGCATCGAAAACTTTCATGGGAAACCTGTTTGAAATATGCTGGGGAACATAGGCAGCATAACGGGAGAAAAGCTCCCTTTTTATGCTGGGGACACTTTCACCGTTTATGGAAACACTGCCTGATGACGGCTTAAGTATGTTCAACACAAGCCTTTGCAGCGTGGTCTTGCCGGAACCGTTAGGACCAAGCAGGGCCACTGTTTCGCCCTTTGCCACATGAAAGGAAATATCCTTCAGTATCGCTGTCCTGCCGTATGAAAAAGACAATGAATCGGCCTGTATCACGGATGGCCTCCTATCTTTTTACGGAGAAGAAGCCATATAAAAAACGGAACACCTATGAAAGAGGTCATTATACCCAGAGGTATAACCTGCGGCTGCCAGAGAGTCCTCCCGAAGGTGTCTGCTGCTGTAACTATTGATGCTCCGATAAGAGCCGAAGCAGGGAAAATACATCGGTGGTCGCTGCCGAGAAGCAGCCTTGCTATATGCGGAGAAACAAGCCCGATAAAACCTATAACCCCTGTAAAACATATTGACGATGCACACATGAGCGCAGCGCAGAGCATAGCGGTTATCCTCAGCCTGCCTGTATTTATACCGAAAGCCTTCGCTGTTTCATCGCTGTCAGTCATGAGATTGAAATCGAGAGAATGTTTAATCAGCCACAATGTCGGCAGAATCGTGAGAGGGAACGTAACAGCAAGCTGATGCCACCCCGAATTTGCCAGACTCCCGAACATCCAGAACACAACAGCCTGAACCTGCTGCATGGTAGCCGTATATTGCAGGAGTGAAGTCATTGCGGAAAAAAGAAACATCAGCGCAACACCTGCCAAAACAAGAGATTCGGGAGATGCTCCTTTCAGCCTGCCTATTCCGAGGACTATGAGCGTGGTTATAATTGCACCGCTGAATGCAGCAGCCGCAATTAGCCATGATGATGTCATGCCGGACATTATGACCACAACCGCACCGAACGCAGCACCTGATGACACACCAAGTGTAAAAGGTGATGCAAGGGGATTTCTAAGCGCAACCTGACTGGCGGTTCCACCTACGGCAAGCCCCCAGCCGACCAAAACAGCCATAAGGAGCCTTGGTATCCGCAGTTCCCATATTATCAGCCTGCTGGTTTCATCTCCGCCGAAGACAGCAGAGTACGAGTCTTTTAAGCTCAACCCTGATGAGCCGAAAGAAAGAGAAATTGTAAAAGCAAGAATACACAGCATAAAAAGCAACACCACATATGCTGCTCTTCTTCGTTCGTATTTGATATATGCAGTAATCAGTCCGCTGCTCATTGGCTGACACTCAGTGGCTCATAAATATATATGCCTTTATAATCCAGGTTATGAAATTTTTTCAGATAATCCGAATGAATTCTAATAGGATCAATATCTGCAAACTGTTCAGGATGCAGACGCTTTGCTATCTCGATAACACCGATAATACCTCTGGGACCGGGACCTATATCAGGAGACATGGAGAGTATTGCTTTGTTTCTGACAGCTTTAAGGCTTTTCATACCCGGACGGTTTTCAAACTCATCCACAGCCTGTTTCAGATAATTTTCACAGCCTCCTCCATAGCAGTCTCTCAGGGAAACGGTTTTTACAATAAAGTCAGGGTTTCCGCTGAATACCCATTCGGAATTGACCTCAAGATAAGGAATAGAAGCGCCCTTGGCGAGGTTATCTCCCCCTGCCAGAGTTACCATCTCATGAATGCCTGAACCGGGTCCTGCACTCCTGTATTTACCGAACCCTTCTATATATACTTTAGGTTTGTTAACTGTTGAAGATAGCTTCTCTATAAGGCTGTAAAGGGGCTTCCACCACGAAAGAAGCTCTTCCGCCTCTTTGCTTTTACCTATAAAAGCCGCAAACTCCCTGACCTCTTTTTCAAAATTTGATATGCGGTAGAAATCATAGCGAAACAGCTTTACACCAAGCTTTGCCAGTCTCTTTTCTGATTCATCATCAGGTGAACGCCTGTAACCCAAAACCGCATCAGGTCTTAGTTTCACAATCATTTCATAATCAGGCATCCGCCATCCGCCGGCAACGGGAAGTCTGGAATATTCCCCCCAGAAATCCGGCTCCTCGGCAATAACATCACCCACACCAACGACCATATCCTCTGCACCAAGGGCACGGATAATCTCAAATCCATCACTGTTAAGCACAACAATCCGCAGCTGCCTGGCATATGCCGCGCTGTGTAAATTAACCAAAAAACTTATTAATACAAGAATCTTAAGATACTTATCAAATCTCACAGTATTACCCAAAATAAAGCACGGAGCATGCCACGACATTAAATTTTCGTAACACTAGCATCACGAAAAACAATATGCAAGGTTTTTATCACACGAAAACATGATTATGTGTTACTGCAATACTGATATAAACATATGAATAGATAATTAAAAAATTGACCGCTGCTTATGTTTAGAAAAACCAACTGCTGACTTTTTTATTTTGGCACGGAATAAAAAAGCCAGTGGTTAACCCACTGGCTTTTCTGGTGATTTTAAATAGGCACGGGCGGTTTCGAACCGCTTTCGGAATATGTCAACAGGTGATAAAAGACGCTTAAAATCAAAGTTTTGCAAAACTTGTTCATCACCCATAATCACTCATGTTCATTAAAAAATGGCACGATTTTGGCACGATAAAAAAGGCATTAAATTACTGGAGAATCTCTTTCGTTTAATGCCTTTCAACTTAATTTCCATTTGTGCCCGCCTTTTAAAGATTCTATCTGTTCAGCAAATCATATTAGTGACTTACGGAGGCAACATACTGCCTTCTGTGTCAAAATACGACATTAATTATTCTATTAACACAGCGGACATGTTTTTACACTTATCCGCTGTGCCCCCATTAAAACAAACAACCGGAGGATGATTGCTTGTTTTATTTACTTTAATTTTTGCGGATATTCAGATTCCGGCTCAATTTGTAAACATCCGTTGGTGCAGGCTTTAATACAAACGCCGCATCCTGTACAACTTAAAGAATCATGTACAATAACTCCATCCTCTGTCTTTGTTAAAGCTGTTGAAGGACAAAGAGTTATGCAAAGTTTACATTTATCACAATTTTCTTCAGAATAGCGAATAGTCCCGAAAGGGATATTTCTGTCAAAAAGAAGCGGCTTTTTGATATAAGGTGAAAGCATTGAAATTGTTTTTTCAAATAATACTTTTCTCTGTGATTTCTTTTTTGAATCACCAATATTCACACTCTCTCTGCTCTGCTCCACCAGTACGTCAACAGCAGAAAACGCACCCGAAGCCAGTTCCCGGCCGAAAAGACTGAAAAAACCTCGTCTGCTGACATTGATCTGCTTTTTTTCTATACTGCTTAAACGTGGAAAGGAACTAAATCTAATTACAATATGTTCACTGCTGCCTGTTGAAATAGTGCAACCCTTAAGGCTGCCGCTGAACCTTTTTAAACTCTTTAGCTGAAGACGCAGAAAATTCTTTCCGTCTCCAAAAGCACATTCGGTACAATTCCCGCTGTACAGCATCACTTCTCTGACATCTTTTATACCCAAATACAGCAAACCGACTGCATTAAGCTGACTCAGGCAGTTCAGCCTTATTGCGCCGTATGATGATTTACCGCACGACAGGATAAGTTTCCCTTTCTCTGCTTTTTCTGCGAGTGAATCAAGCCACTGTATTTCAGATAAACCTTTGTATTGAAAGGCTCCGTAACGACAGGCCGAAACACATCTTTCACACCCTATGCATAATTCAGGATCTATGCTCAATGCAGTGCCCGGTCTACCTATGCGCACTGCCGCCGCAGGGCATATGTCGAGACAGTCACGGCATCCGGCATTCTTGTGGTACATATTAATGCAGAACACCGAGCCTACTTTCACCGGTACAGAAGAAAGACTGATTCCATACTGCATTATTGACTCCGTTAAAAAGAATGAAAGCGGTGGGGATAACCCCACCGCCAGTTAAAATGAGTTAACAAGTAGTTTCAGAGAGTTCTTCCTTGAGTTGGCAGATATACTTAAAATCAGCCTTAATGAATCCCTGAACAACAAGTGAAAGATACTTGTAAAATTCAAGCGATGTGTTCTTTACAACATCTTCAGCCAATTTAGGTATCCATTTGCATAAGTGTTTATCAAGGAATAGCTCTTGCGTTTCTAAATTCTCAGTAAGCTCCTCAGATTTGCCTATCTCCGCAAATTCAATACATTGACGGGACAAAAAAGCCATAAAGCTCATTTCTGCAGTAATATGGTCTTCAGGCTCTTTAAACTCCTTATTCTTACCAATGCCGTGTTTATAATATATTTCATATATATTCTCCCACGGTTCCTGCATAACCAGCCGAGACTCGGACATATAAACGGACTCGTGCGGAGTGATAGTGTGGCCGGTGTAAGAAGCTTTGTTCACACCTAAAAAGAGCTTCGCAAACTCTCCAGCTATTACGTCCTCATCCACTCGGTTTTCAATACATCTACCTAGTCCCGAAACATCTGCTGCAAAAGAAGAATCACCGTTTTCCTTTGCCATTTCTGACATTACAGCGACATACTTTTTTAATCTGGCAAAGTCTGATTCTTTGAACTCCACATTAAAAGGAGCAGAAAGAATATTATACAGATCTGCCCTCAATCTCATATATTGCGAGAGTGTCTTCATATGATAACCTTTCAGCTTTTTGCTTTAAAAATTATGTTAGGGCCTATTCCGCTGCGATCAAAATCAACGATACTTTCCAGCGCCGAAGGATACTTTGCCTTAAGTTCCTCTATGGGACCGAAATCAAGTGCCCTGTTCCAGCAAGCAGCTACACAAGCCGGGCGTAACCCCTCTTTTATCCTGTCAAGACAGCCCGTACATTTTGTCATCTTTGGTCTAGCAGGATTATCTATGGCATATTCCTTGTACTTGGAATCATAGAACTGAGGTGCTCCCCACGGGCAGGCTCCCTGGCATCTTCCGCATGAAATACATGTTGAATTGTCCACAAGAACCAAACCAGTTTCAGAATCTTTAGTGATGATCCCCATAGGGCAGGCTTTGATACAAGCGGGTTCTTCACAATGATTACAGCTTATGGAGAGAAAACGCTTATCCACGTTATATTCAAAAATACCAGTATTGCTTTCGGAAACAGAACCATCCAGAATAGTGCTGACTCTTCTCCAGTTTTCTTTCATGTAATATTTACGGAAAAGTTCGTAATTATTAGCACCGGTATCGGGATTAATATAATTTTCTCCATTGTCCTGTTCGCCCACTGCAGACATATATTCTTCGGCGTTTTCTCTTACGTTTATCTTTGCATCACCGCGACGTTCCTCATTCCAGTTTTTGCATGCTGAAGAGCATGTCTGGCAACCGACACACCTGTCCTGATTAAAATAAAAACCCCACTGGCTCATATTTCAGTACCTCCATTCTCAGGTTTAACAAGACTTACCTCACACGGTCCTGACTGTGCAGGAACAGCGCCTGTACACATCATCGTATCCTCTCCAAAAAAGTCATTTGTGAGAATATTGTCAGCTCCGCCCACATCCACAGGAACAGATCTTTCATGGTATGCCTCAAGATTCGCAAGGTCGCTACCGTCCTGTATCCATACTTTCACTCTTTCAGTGGGATGCGCCCTGTACCATGCACCGTGCTCTATGCTCACGATTCCTGGTAAGATTTCATGTGTAAGGTGGGCAGGAATCTTCATGCAGCCACGGTCATTGTATACATAAACCATAGCCCCCTCTGTTATGCCTCTTTCTGCGGCTGTTGCAGGGTTCATCTTTGCTACCTGCGGGAACATATCTTTAATAGATGCAACACTGTCAAAAACTGTATGACCACGGTTACGAGACTTATTGGTCATATAAGTCATTTTGTAAGTACGTCCGCTAAGCGGTGATACGAAGCCGGTGTATTTTCCTGTAAGCGGGTTTCTGTTGTCAAAATATGTTTCTCTCCCGTGCAGGTTAGGCTGATAGCAGAGAGTAGCGTTTCTCCAGCCGCCGGGGTAGTAAACAGCAGGTACAGGATTAAGAGGATCAATATCTCCGCTGATATACGGATCAGTTACCTTTTCCGCAGGGCGCATAGCTCTGAATAGAGAATAGAAGTTCAGGAACCCTGTGCTGGTGTCAAGTGTACCGGAAGGGATAAGATCTCCCATCATGGGAACAAGAGGTGTGTCTTTCGGCACTTCAAGAGTAAAAGCTCCGATTTCTCTCATCTCATCAGCAGAGGGCAAAGCGGTATCAGAACTAACTTTCTGTTTGTAGTAATCAGTTATTTTGACATTATTGTATGCGTCTTCAGTGAAAGTATCAAAAGGAGCAAATACATATGGAGTACCAATGAGCCCATTTTCAGTAAGTTTTTCACCGAGACGCTGCTGAAGCTCGTGCTCTGGAAGAGTGTCGTACATAACGTCTATTGCCTTTTCTCTATGGAAGAAGTGGCTTATTGAGGTATAAGCTGGCACAGCAAAAGATTCACTCTCAAAGTGAGTTGCAGCAGGAAGAATTATATCTGCCATCAGCGCTGTGGGTGTCATCACCTGATCCATAACAATTAATGTTGGAACTTTACGTGCAGCCAGAATATTTTTATTAGTATTCGGGTGAGTGTTGATGTTGTTCAGGTTCGTATGGATGATAACATCAACATCAATAAGTTTTTCTCCGGCAGTTGATAAATCTACTCTTCCGCCTGTCTGATACTTAATATCATCAATAAGGTTTGCTCTTTTACGGTGATCTTTTCCCGTTAAAATCGTATTCTGCCATCCGCTTACTTCGACATCAATTCCAAATGATGAAGTAGGCTCGGCAGCGTTACTTCCGCTAATAGGAGCATCAGTGCTTCCTGTGGTATTGAATGATAAGTTTTCAGAGAAACGGCTCATGGACAAGCCGGCTGTACCGCCGCCTTTTTTATTTACGTAACCGCACATAGCAGACAAACCGACAAGTGACCAAACCCATTCATCGGCATTCCATGCCCTCTGTGCTCCGCCGCCCGTTTCAATAAACGCAGCATCTGTCGGGTGTCCGGCATATTCAGAATATTTCATTGCAAGTGCTTCGATAACATCAGGATTAACACCTGTTAAGGCTCCGATATAATCAAGAACCTTATAATAGATCTCATCACCCGGTGTGGCTGAAGTATCCGGTACACGGAATTTAATATCTGTTGAAAGTGACGAAGCAGCTCCGCCCCACTCAACTTCTCTGCTCAAAAGATATTCCTCGAATGATTCTCCGTCAGGAACCTGAAAATCATAACCACTAAGGAAAGTTCCTTTTGGTATGGCTGTTCCGCTTGCGTTATAAGGAGCATCTGAAGGAATGTCAGCATAAGCAATCATCTTATAACCGCTTCGGCTTACTCCCGTTGAAGAAGCCTGACTTTTGACTGTGTCTCCTTTCCAGAATCCGAAGCATTTTCTATCAGCCTGAGCCACGGTTGTAGGTGCAGTCTGCTGCATGAAATCAGTATCCATTCTACCGTTTTTGTATATGACATACATCATACCTATAGCTAAAGCTGCATCAGTTGTCGGGCGACATGCTATCCAGCCGGGGATATCAACAACTTTTGAGTGACCGTCCACTGTATACTGGTACCCCTGTATTCCTGTGGTAAGCATCGCAGCGGCGTCTGAATAAGTTGAAGAAATCACCACCATCGGGATATCGCCGTGGACTTTTTCTTTCATTTTTGTGTTCATAAAATGAGTGTGTACATTCCAGTACGTTCCTCTGGTAACATCCATCGCCCAAGTAATCATAAACTTCGTGTTATATCTGTCTGTTCGGCTGTTGACATAAACAGTGGAACCGACTGTGTCAAAGCTACCGAGGTCAGCTCCCCCTGTGGATTCGTTTCCGTTCATTCGTACGCACGGTTGCTGCCCCATATAATATGACATCATAAGCCAGAACCAATATCTTGTCATAATCGGAACATATGAAAGATTGTCCTGAGCTGCTCTGTCGTAAGCTGCTTTTATCTTTTCAGCAACTGCACTCAAAGCTTCATCCCATGACACTCGTTTGAAGTTGTTTATGTCCCCTTTCGGTTTATTGGGATCAATCCTCATCAATGGATATTTCAGTCTGTCAGGCTGATATAATATCCCCTGATAACCGCCATAACAGCGCACACATGCTCTAAGTTCCATCTGTTTTCCGAGCTCGGAACTGTCATACTCAGCTTCTGCATCGGCTGCTGCTCCACGTTTTTTATCCCCAATAGAAGTCATTTTGACAACTTTGCCGTTTTTCACATGTGCATAATGCTGGCAGCGTGAACCGCAGTTATATGCACCAGTGGTGTGGTATATTTTTACATCTTTATCATACACAAGCTCATCAGAAGGGCTAACTACCTGATACGATTCCCCTCCATCACCACTTCCTCCGCAACCTGCAAGAGTGGCCGCAGCAACAGTAGCGCTCATCGCCTTGAGTACGCTTCGCCTTGTCAGTTTCTGTTCTGTTAATTTATCTTTAAGACTCATATTATCCTCCTTACTAGTATGCATTGGGCGCATGCGCCGTTTTGTGGCATACAAAGCATGTGTTGTCCTGCACAGGGTAGTGGCAGTTGTTACAGTGTCTCTGAAGGCCCGCTCCCGAACCGCCCCAGCCGGGTCTGTGATCCGCAGGGGGAGTTACGCTGTGACACTCTATACAGCTGTCTTCCTTATGACAGGTCGTACATGAACTTCTGTCCCATCTCGCCTCAAGTCCGTGACCTTTCTTCGTCCACGAAGGCGTATGGTTTCTCGGAGATACCTCCTGATGACACTGGATACAGCTCACCTGATCTGTATGGCATTCAAGGCATTCCTGCTTGTTTACCTTACTCGCTGAACCGTGTCTGTTCATCCAGGACATGTCATGGCTGGAGGGTTTATTGGATTCCACGGCAAAGGCATACATCGCTATAAGCAGCATACCCATTACCATAGAGAGTACAGTTATCTTCGCTTTCATAAATCTCCTCCCTAGAAAATAATGTTAGCCCACAGCTCTGCCGTGTAGTTCTTGTCAAGGCTGGAATCAACATCATCATAGAACTCTGTGTCTTCCATGCTCAAGTCAGCCATAAGGCTTAAGTACTGCACAGGCTGATACTGTCCGCCGACATAGTAGCTTCTCACGGAATCCTTCCTCTTGTCGTTTACGTAGTCATACTCGTAACGGTTGAAGGAGGTTCCTGCCCAGACATCCATAGTGCGTCCTACTTTCTGGCTTATCTGCACACCGTACTGAAGACGCTCGTTGTCGTCTGAGTCCGCTGTGTTCTTGATGTCCCAGTAGTCTACACTGAACGATATGTAAGTGTTCTCTGAGGGGAGTCCGAAAATGTCGAATTTACCTTTGATTCTCGAATAATCACGGTTGTCGAAGTTCTCTTTACCGCCCACTGCCTTAGCCTCATAGGCCAGACCCGCTGCGAAGTTCTGAAGAAATGACTGATAAACTGCCGCTTCATACTTGTTGTACTTGCTTGCAGCAAGAAGTGTGTTCGTCAGAGGGTTCACTACGTAAGAGTTATCATAGTCAACCTCGTCAAGAAGACCCTCATACTTCAGGGTGACGATAGTGCCTGTGGCAGCTACTTCATACACGCCTTCGGCGTTCACTGTGGCTGCATCGTTCAGAAGTGTGTACTCAAGAACAACATTACCGTTAGGGATAGCCTGATCAACTCTCAGCTTAGTGTAGTCGTCTTCTATGTCTGTTACATCAAGACGGACATACTCGGCGCCTATCTTAGTTGTTTCCATCACCTTTACATTGATTCCGCCGCCGAAAACAGTGTCGTCATCAATATCGTAATAGTAGCTTACGGGCTTGCCTCCGAAGGCATAGACCTCAACCATATCACCGAGTTTCACTGAAGCATCTGCTCCGTCAAGCTGGAAGGTGTTCTGGTGGGAAAGATAGAAGCGTCCTACGTTGAGGACTGTGTTCTTGATTACGCCGTCGAACTGAGCGTAGCCGTGGTAAAGTCTCGGAGCCCAGTCATCGTAACCAAGCTGGGTATCAAGAGCGTCACGGTGATAATAGTAGTAATCATCGCCCCAGCTCTTCTTGTGGTCTCCGTCAATGTCATCAGCGAATCTTGCAAAAGCGGCAAATCTTACCGTTCCGTCTCCAAGCTTAACTGAATCTGTGTGGACTCTCAGATACTGATAAAAGTCCTGATCGTCTGCGTAGTCATTCGTACGCAGTCTGTAGCGTGACGTCAGCGTGAGGTAGACCTTAGTGTCATCTGTAAGACCTATACCTTCGTAGCTCTCCTTAAACTGTCCGGGAGAGACCTGCTGCGTCCAGCTGTCCGGCGTGTTTGACGCGCCGTTCTCAAATGCTTCCGCCTTCATTGTCAGCGTGGACAATAAAAAACAGAAGAGCATACACATAACCGACAGGTAGCGCATACTTCCTCCTTTGTGGAAATAAATTGTTATATGCTGATAGAACAGAAAAACTTACGTTCTGCTGTATCCACCAATTTTTTTTGTATAAGTACATGGCACTTAAACAAAAAAAATCAGATTAATAAAATTTGTTTATTAAAAAATTCTCACAAGCAATAAACCGACCGTTCGGTTTATTAGGCAACATTACTGCCACCTCTGCCGGATGTCAATAATAAACCGAATGGTCGGTTTATTATTCATCAAAAAGAAATCCAATCGACTAAACAGAAAATATGTGTTAGTTAGAAGAATGAAAAAGAGCAAAACAAAGTCAGAAATCAGCCGTCAAAACATTATTGAAGGTACTATAGATATTATAGCTGCAAATGGTATTGAAGGACTCAGCATTCGGGCAATTGCTAAACATGTAGGCGTGGAGCATTCACGCATTTACTATTATTTTAAGAACAAAGATGATCTAATTTTCAATGTTATGGTCTATATTACAGACCTTTTTAAGAATGAGTTAATTTCAAGGGATATCTATAATATAAAAAACGATGAAGAATTGTTTAAAGCCATTATGAATGTTTTTTATGACTATTCATATAAGAATCCTAAGCCTACAATGGCTTACAGATCTTTTTGCTTTCTGCCTGACAACCATATATCAAAGGAAATTTTTAATAAAACTTTTGACACTATATATTCAAATTTCCTTTATACTGACCTTATTATATCCATGAGTAAATCAAGCAAAACAATCCAAATTCTTGGGTTCGAAAATGTTTCATTTATTACAAGAACAATAGCAGATTTTGCTATCAACAATGCAATCCGCAACATAAGTACAAGCAAAGAACAGATTGATACCTACATAGATGCACTATGGAAAGCAATTAAAGATTAGAAAAACACGGCAGACAGAGACCACAAAAAATCTCCGCCTACCGTGCCTGCGGGGTTCAACAGCCGGAGGATGGCTGTCGGTTATATCTTATTCAGCTGTTTCTTCAATCCAAAATTCTTCCAGCAATTCAGAAATACCTTGTTTATCTAAATCAATAATAAGAGCCGGAAATACAGACAAATAATTATAAATACTCTCTTTCTCTGTACTATCCTTAAGTTTTTTGCCAAATAGCCTTACCCAGTTGAGCATGTGCATATTTAGAAACTCAAGCTGGGTTTCCATCAGTGTAAGAAACTCTGGTATTTCTTTTACATTTTGAGCCTTACGAATGAGCATCTCCATAAAACGGCACTGCACCTCAAAAGAGTCTTCCAGTTTACCGCTATTCTTTTTAAGGATGTAGCCGTGTTGGTGATAAAACTTTTTGCAGTTTTTCCATTCATCTCTTTTAATAAGTTTTTTTATTGATAATGTTGCGGACGCATTATCAGGAATATTAAATCTGCCTAAAACAAAATATGAGGTATGTTCTCTGGCAAGCTCAAGACACAACTCTTCACTGTCCTTTTGTGAAAGCTTGCCAACCAGCCATTTATCAACATTTTCTGCTGACTCAATAAGAGCTTTCTTATGTTCAATATTTTTTGATATACCTTCAAACCCCTTTAGAATATGCGGGATGACCTGTATAACGTCATAACGAAGGCATTCGCTGAACAAGCCCGACATAAAAGCATAGAGCGTTGCTCTGTCAGTTAAATAACTATCAAAATTAAAATCTTCAAAATTCATGTTTACTTACCAGTTTGACAAAACAGGCGGGCATTGCGGCCCGCCTGTACATTGTTATTATTTACGTTTAAAAATTATTGATGGTCCTGTGGACTTATCCAGTTTATTACCGTTAGCTCCATAAGCAGGATCCGGAAAACTGATAACAGCCTCCACAGCATCAGGATACTTTGTGTTAAGATCAGTAAGCTCTCCGAAATCTATAGCTCTGTGAGGGCAGGCTCCGACACAGGCCGGTTGTTTATCTATTGCTGTTCTGTCCCAACACGCTGTGCATTTCTGCATCGGATGCTTTACATTCCATTCAGCTTTTTTAACAGGCTCCTGATCATCGTCAGCAAATTGAGGCGCACCAAATGGACATGCTGCGAGGCAAGATTTGCAAGCAATGCAAGAAGCTCTGTCAACAATGACAACCCCATCCGACTTTCTTTTATATATTGCTCCCATAGGACAAACCTTTACACATGAAGGCTCGGCACAATGATTGCAGCTCATCGTAAGCTGATAAATTTTCAGATCAGGATAACCGCCTATTTCATTTTCTACTCTTTTACGCCATGAAGCAGGTCCGGCATTAAGAAGATTCCAGCTTTTGCAGGCGACAAGGCATGTATCGCAGGCAACGCATCTGGTCTGATCGAAGTAAAATCCTTTCTGTGACATATCATACCTCCCTATGCTTTCACAATTTTCAGACGGTCATCACTGCTGAATGTCATACCAAAAGCGATACGCGACGGTCTGCCGGATGAAAGTGAATTTGAAGAACCGCCTATGTCCTTTCCGCTTGAATTAAGGCTGAACCAGCCGCCGTCTCCCAAGCTTGCATCATAAGGAGCAATCCTTCCTGTAAGCCTTACCGTGCAGTACATAGAACCGCTGTTACTTGAAACAAGAACCCTGTCTCCATCTAAAACTCCTATTTCTGAAGCATGGGTAGGGTTGATATAAATTGGCTCATAAACATTGTCATCCCATACACCGTCGGAATATTTTCTGCCTTCGGAAAGATGTGCCTTATTGCCGTTTATATCTTTTTTATAAAGCTCATTGAGAACAGCAACATTTCCGAGAGTTGAATGGGCACGGTAATTATAATGCCCAACCTGTTTTCTGAACTTAAAGCCCGCAGCGTCTCTCCCGAAAAGATCCGGATGAGAATCGTCCGCATGGCGCCCCTCAAGAGCAGGAATATACATTGCTACTGGGTAGACGAATCTCCTTCTTGCAGCTTCGGCTGATGTTGAAGCTGTAAAAATACTTCCGCCGTAGAGAGTATCAGTACCATCAGGATCGGTAGTAACTCTGTCTATGCTGTCCATTGAACCTGCCTCATAATCCTCAAGCATTCCCTGGTAATATGCCTCTATTTTACCTGACATAGTATTGAGAGGATTAACGGCAGGATCTTCACGAAAGTTTTTCTTCGGAATAAACTTCACTTTTTCGGGACGTTGATCCATCATGAATACGCCGCCGATTTTCTGAATTTCATCCCAGTTTTGGTCGATCTGTCCTTCGTTATAACCCTTATTCCAGTTGTATTCAGACCATTCATAGTCTGTCTCAACTACAAGACCGGAACCATCTGCCATGGTTTTAAACTCTTCTTCCTTGCCAAGCTTCGCAGCAATTCTTCTGGCAATTTCAAATTCATTCAGTGCCTCACCCGGTGCTTCGGTGAATTTCGGCATAACCATTGCCTCTGCGGTAAGCCATCCGCATGTTTCTCCCCACTTTTCTCCCGGTCCGGCGCATGGAAGAACATAATCTGATATAAGAGAACTCGCTGTAAAAAAGAGATCCCCTGTGAGGATAAGCTCAATATTGTAGTTGCCGCTACCGTCCTTTGATTTACAAAGATCGACTATTTCTTCAGTATTGCCTGTTTGGTTAACAAAATTACCGCCAAAACCGAATAGAGCTTTGACCGGCTTGGTTGAGGCATTAGCTCTTCCGTAGTTCCACTTTGATGTATTTGCTGTTCCAGCACATCTGACATAATCCACCCATGCTGTAAGGGAAAGACCATTCATCATAATTGCGTTGCATAAGGGGCTTGTCCTTGCCATATTCCCAACGAAAGGTCCCAATTCACCGCCTGCAAGAGTAAGTTTTGAAAACTGGTATGTGTCGCCGGATATATCCGCAGATCCCGGATTAGGTCCGCAAACATGAACCTTATCAAGCATTGTGCCCGGATATTTATAATTAACTTCATGAGAAAAGCCGTAGCTTCTGCCGTTAGTGCCGAAGTTTTTGGTAACAGCAGCAAGAATAGGTCCAAGGTTAACAGGCTGCTCGCCTTCGCTGTGCCGCTGGAGCCCTCCCGAAACCCACGTTGTGACCTTAGTAGTGGCATACATTTTTGCCAGTTCTCTGATCTTATTTGCAGGAACTCCGGTAATCTTTTCAGCCCATTCAGGAGTTTTTGCAGTCTGACCGTATAAAGGCGATGTTTTACCATAGAGGACATCTGTAGTCGGAACATTGTAACCTATTGTTTTGGGATAAACAGAAGTGCCTTGGTTGACAGTAGTACCGGAAGGCATCCTGGTATATTCCTCAGCTCCAGCAGACATCACAGCCCTCGTAAGCCTGTCATCTTCCCCCATTATATAAGCGGAGAGTGACGCTCCCGCAGGCACTTGATAAGCGGTGGGAAAAGCATCTATATCTGCATAATAATGTTTAGGGTTTGTATCATCAAAAAAGCCATGTACATATTTTCTTATAAAGGCCTCGTCAAGCAGAGGACTGGCAGTCAGGGTTCCGTCAGGATTCCATGTTTCAGTAATAAGATAATGCAGCATACCGAGCATAAGAGCCGCATCGGTTGTTCCCGCTATTCCTATATACTCATCCGCAATCTCTGCTGTTCTGGTGTATCTTGGATCAATTACGGTGATTTTAACCCCTGCTTCTTTTGCCTGAGTAACAAACCATCCTGTCTGCGCTCCCACTCTTGCTTCCATCGGGTTGAATGCCCACAAAACCAGATTATTTGAATTGATAATATCAGCTCTATAATTTGCAGTTCTCAGGGATGCGGATGTGGCAGTTTCAGTGAGCAGTCCTCCATGATCTATAAAAAACCATGAATATGAATGCTGCGGGTAACTAAGATCTAATACCCACGGAACAGGACTACAGTCCGGACCAAGTAGCTTAGTCAGATTCGCAATACAGTTGCTTTGATCAGAACGGTCTGATGGAGCAAGACAATTAAAGAATGAATTCCCTCCATATGTATTATATATATTCTGCATCTTTGCGGCTATTTCAGTGACAGCCTGCTCCCATGAAATTTCTACAAAACCAGTGATATCTCCTCTTTCTTTTGTCTGTTTCAAAGGTTTCGTAAGCCTATCGCTTCTGTACCACCAATCCACTTTAGCGCGGCAACGCAGGCAAGAGCGTATTTGGGCTTTACCTTCAAATACATTGCCATCGACAGTATCTTCGTCTGTCACTATTCTTTTTACAACACCATCTTCAAGATGATATTTGCTAAGGCATCCGCCGCCGCAGTTATGAGGAGTAGAGCCAAGTACATATTTTGTTTCCACTTCAGGTGGTTGCAAATTAGGATCGATTTCATCGAAATACGATTCTCCTCCATCACCACTTCCTCCGCAGCCTTGAAGTGCAGCCGCAGCAACAGTAGCGCTCATCGCCTTGAGTACGCTTCGCCTTGTCAGTTTCTGTTCTGTTAATTTATCTTTAAGACTCATATTATCCTCCTTACTAGTATGCATTGGGCGCATGCGCCGTTTTGTGGCATACAAAGCATGTGTTGTCCTGCACAGGGTAGTGGCAGTTGTTACAGTGTCTCTGAAGGCTTGCTCCCGAACCGCCCCAGCCGGGTCTGTGGTCCGCAGGGGGAGTTACGCTGTGACACTCTATACAGCTGTCTTCCTTATGGCAGGTCGTACATGAACTTCTGTCCCACCTCGCCTCAAGTCCGTGACCTTTCTTCGTCCACGAAGGCGTATGGTTTCTCGGAGATACCTCCTGATGACACTGGATACAGCTCACCTGATCTGTATGGCATTCAAGGCATTCCTGCTTGTTTACCTTACTCGCTGAACCGTGTCTGTTCATCCAGGACATGTCATGGCTGGAGGGTTTATTGGATTCCACAGCAAAGGCATACATCGCTATAAGCAGCATACCCATTACCATAGAGAGTACAGTTATCTTCGCTTTCATAAATCTCCTCCCTAGAAAATAATGTTAGCCCACAGCTCTGCCGTGTAGTTCTTATCAAGGCTGGAATCAACATCATCATAGAATTCTGTGTCTTCCATGCTCAAGTCAGCCATAAGGCTCAAGTACTGCACAGGCTGATACTGTCCGCCGACATAGTAGCTTCTTACGGAGTCCTTCCTCTTGTCGTTTACGTAGTCATACTCGTAACGGTTAAAGGAGGTTCCTGCCCATACATCCATAGTGCGTCCTACTTTCTGGCTTATCTGAACACCGTACTGAAGACGCTCGTTGTCGTTGGAGTCCGCTGTGTTCTTGATGTCCCAGTAGTCTACACTGAACGATATGTAAGTGTTCTCTGAAGGGAGTCCGAAAATGTCGAATTTACCTTTGATTCTCGAATAATCACGGTTGTCGAAGTTCTCTTTACCGCCCACTGCCTTAGCCTCATAGGCCAGACCCGCTGCGAAGTTCTGAAGAAATGACTGATAAACTGCCGCTTCATACTTGTTGTACTTGCTTGCAGCAAGAAGCGTGTTCGTCAGAGGGTTCACTACGTAAGAGTTCTCATAGTCAATCTCGTCAAGAAGACCTTCATACTTCAGCGTGACGATAGTGCCTGTGGCAGCTACTTCATACACGCCTTCGGCGTTCACTGTGGCTGCGTCGTTCAGAAGCGTGTACTCAAGAACAACATTACCGTTAGGGATAGCCTGATCAACTCTCAGCTTAGTGTAGTCGTCTTCTATGTCTGTTACATCAAGACGGACATACTCGGCGCCTATCTTAGTTGCTTCCATCACCTTTACATTGATTCCGCCGCCGAAAACAGTGTCGTCATCAATATCGTAATAGTAGCTTACGGGCTTGCCTCCGAAGGCATAGACCTCAACCATATCACCGAGTTTCACTGAAGCATCTGCTCCGTCAAGCTGGAAGGTGTTCTGGTGGGAAAGATAGAAGCGTCCTACGTTGAGGACTGTGTTCTTGATTACGCCGTCGAACTGAGCATAACCGTGGTAAAGTCTCGGAGCCCAGTCATCGTAGCCGAGCTGGGTATCAAGAGCGTCACGGTGATAATAGTAGTAATCATCGCCCCAGCTCTTCTTGTGGTCTCCGTCAATGTCATCAGCAAATCTTGCGAAAGCGGCAAATCTTACCGTTCCGTCTCCAAGCTTAACTGAATCTGTGTGGACTCTCAGATACTGATAAAAGTCCTGATCGTCTGCGTAGTCGTTTGTACGCAGTCTGTAGCGTGACGTCAGCGTGAGGTAGACCTTAGTGTCATCTGTAAGACCTATACCTTCGTAGCTCTCCTTAAACTGTCCGGGAGAGACCTGCTGCGTCCAGCTGTCCGGCGTGTTTGACGCGCCGTTCTCAAATGCCTGTGCCCCAACTGCAATGAAAAGCAGCAGACACGCAAGCATAGAACTAACCGACAGGTAGCGCATACTTCCTCCTTTGTGGAAATAAATTAAATATCAACGATCGTTGATATTTATATAGCCTACCCATGAGAGTACTGTCAATAAATTTTCAAACAAACGTTGAATGAATTAATACGAGATATCTAAGTTTTTTTGTAGACATAACAAGAAACACTGTGCTAGAAATTTAAATATGCGTAAGAAATCCGATAAGTTTGTAGTAACTCAGCAGGAAATAATTGAAAAAACAATAGATTTAATAGCGACTAAAAGCCTAGCCTTTGTAAGCATGCGAGAAATTTCAAAAGCTGCAAATGTGGATACTGCTCTTCTTTATTACTATTTCAAAAATAAAGAAGACCTCATGTACCAAACGCTTCTGTATATTAACAATACAATGCAGAATGCAATAGTCAGTTTAGATCTTGACTCATGCACCAGTGACGAGCAAAAATTCAAAATCCTTGTGCGCTTCGTTTACGATTATTTATGCTCAAAAATAAACCACGCAAGCACTATGAGACAATTTTCAATTATCGGACACTTATTCTTATCTGAAGCTCTTAGGGATGATGCTCTTTATAAAACCACTAGCAACTGGCGGATATGTGAGTTTCTGGATAGCTTAAACGAAAAAAATGAAACTATAAAAGAACTTGGGGTAGTAGCCACTCTTTTTTGCTATATGCCTATTTATGACTTTGTGATGCATACATTTTTCCCGAAGACCGTAACTGAGAAACAGATAGATATATTTATAAATTCATTATGGTCTTCAATAAATCAAAAAAGCTGAAACATATACTCTTTCATAGTCTAATTCTATATATTTCTTAAATTACCTTTATATTCACAATATTTTGTGAGCTTATCTATAAATCAGTTCTTTATTGGAAAGTAAACTCCAGCCAGAATAAAGATAGTGAAAGATGAATTATTGATTTTCCCGCTGATACGTTACTTTGATGCAGAATATGCGGGATACTATGCCGGGACTTGTAATAACGGTGAGAAATGGCTCTTAGCAGTCAATTCGGACTATGAAATCTCGGGAGCAGTAACAAACGGCAGTAATGTTTACTCACTTTTAGGTTCTGTTGAAGAAAACGGTGAAGCGACAGTAGCCGCTTATGACGAAACTCAGACAGCGCAAATCATCTTTAATCACGGAATAAAAAAGCCAGTGGTTAACCCACTGGCTTTTTTGGTGATTTTAAATAGGCACGGGCGGTTTCGAACCGCCGACCCTTGCGACGTCAACGCAATGCTCTCCCGCTGAGCTACGCGCCTAAAATTTATAAGAGCCCTTTACGGGTTCTCTTCGGCCCATCGGCTGCTTTGAGCCTTCAACAGCACTGCCTGCCGATGTGCGAAAAAACTTATTGCATAACCGGAAGAAAAAATCAATCCCTAAAGATCGTTAATTACTAATCCGGTCTGAAGTTTCGGATAAAAATATGTGGATTTCTGCGGCATAACAAGACCGCTTTCAGAAATTTCCCTAACAACGTCAATATCCACACCCTTCATCAGAAATGCCAGTGCAGGTTTCTTTGACATAAGAGTCTTTATCTGCTCCATTGTCTGAAGGAAGTATATGCCTTCCTTACGGAGGATCTGCTCATCGGATATGCCTGTTCCGGGCTTAATAAGCGTCTCCTGCACTACATAAGGATCTACCTTTCTGTAAATAGGGTGAAGAGTTTCAAGCACTTCGTCCCTGAGTGAGAGCCCGATAAACTTTTCTCCGTTGAATACAACAAAATTCCTCACAGGTCCTTTAACATGAAGAAATTTATCTGCCGCTTCATATGAGTCAAGTTCCTGAGCATCATAGCTGTTGCTCACATTCTCAAGAAAAGTATCGATGCTGAAATCAGCAGGAACTTCCACAACTCTGTGAGTGGGGAAAATCTTGAGTCCTTCGTCATAGAAATTCACAAACATCATCATAACAAAGTCATAAGGTTTAACATTGCCTTCCAGATCTCCGTTCTGCTCTCTTTTAAGCTTTTTGTAGTCCAGAGCAGTTTCGTATCTGTGGTGTCCGTCCGCTATGTAAATAGCCTTGTCCTTCATGAAAGATTCGATCTCTTCAATTACTTTTGTATCAGTAATCTGCCAGATTGTGTTTTTAACACTTTCATCATCCACAGCGGATGCAACAGGCATATTTTTCTTTGCATTAGTGAAAGCAGACGCAAGCTTATTTTCCTTGTCCATGTACAGACCGAAAATCTGGCTGAAGTTGGTCTGACATGCTTTCATAAGCTCGAAACGGTCTTTCTTAGGACCGGAGAGAGTTTTCTCATGGGGAAAAACAGAGCCTTTGCCCAGTTCCTCGAGTTTGAGAAGCCCAATGAAGCCCGTTCTTACATATTCCTTACCGCCGAAGCTGTATATCTGCTCATAGAGATAATAGCCCTGCTCCTTATCACGAAGGAGTGTGCCGTCTTTTTTCCAGTTTTCATAAAGATGTGCAGCGTTCTGGTATTTTACATCGCCTTCGCCGTCCGGAAGGTCAAGCCTTACCACATTAGCAGCACATCTGCCTTTCAGCGTCTCTTTCATTTCATCCGATATTACATCGTACGGAGGGGCGATAACCTGTTTGAGAAGCACCTTCTCAAGATTATAGCGCACACCCATGAAAGGTTTTACAATAGCCACCTGATCCTCCTAGCCTGCTAAGATTCTGGCAAATTTTCTTTTGCCGACTTTAAGTATGTGTTCCCCCGCAGAAGGGGTTATGTCAAGATTTTCGATACGCTCATTGTCGAGATATACACCGCCCTGTTTGGCGATTCTTCTTGCTTCGCCGTTGCTGGGGGCAAAATCAAGTTCTCTGATTATATCGAGCAGATTTTTTGTGCCTGAACTAAACTCCGGCATATCATCAGGGTTCTCTTTGTTGGAGAAAACTTTCTCAAAGTTTTCCCGTGAGTCTTTCCCTGCCTGTTCGCCCCAGTATCTGCTAACTATTTCCACCGCGAGGCGTTTCTTTGCTTCCATTGGGTGAAGTGAGCCGGAGGCTATATCTTTCTTCATCTGCTCTATTTCAGCAAGGCTGAGGTCAGAAAGAAGAAGGTAGTAACGCATCATAAGCTCATCAGTGATAGACATGAGCTTACCGAACATTTCCGAAGGCTGCTCACTGATGCCGACATAATTATTAAGAGATTTGGACATTTTATTAACGCCGTCAAGCCCTTCAAGAATGGGTACTGTGATGGCGTTCTGAGGTCTCTGTTTATGATCTTTCTGAAGTTCTCTGCCTACGAGAAGGTTGAACTTCTGGTCTGTGCCGCCGAGTTCAACATCCGCCTTGAGCGCAACAGAGTCATACCCCTGAACAAGCGGATAGAGAAACTCATGTATGCTGATGGGTCTGTTTTCTTTATATCTTTTTGAAAAATCGTCTCTTTCAAGCATTCTCGCAACAGTGTAGGAAGAAGAGAGCCTGATCATGTCAACCGCTGTCATAGCCTCCATCCATTTGCTGTTGAAGGCAACTTCGGTCTTTTCTGGATCAAGAATTTTAAACACCTGCTCTTTATAGGTTTCAGCGTTTCTGAGAACTTCTTCCTTTGTGAGAGCTTTTCTTGTTTCAGATTTGCCGGAAGGATCGCCTATCATTCCGGTAAAATCTCCGATAAGGAAAATTACCTGATGTCCGAGTTCCTGAAAATGCTTAAGTTTCTGAATAAGAACCGTGTGTCCGAGATGAAGATCCGGTGCGGTGGGGTCAAACCCTGCTTTTATCCTGAGAGGGACACCGGTTTTGAGTGATTGTTCGAGCTTTGCGGAGAGTTCTTCTTCGGAGATGATCTCCTCCGTCCCTCTTCTGATAAGCTCCATCTGCTGATGTACGGGTAGCACTTAGCCCTCCAAATTTATACGGATAAACCGCTTATTCCATGCGGTTTTCCGCCGATTTACGCCTGTGTAAAATCAGCGCAAATTCGTAGTCAATATATACGATCAATCGCCTTAGTTCAAGTAAAGTATTGTTTTAAGCCGATTCACGGAGAAGCAGGCTGATGAGGTACGGCTCAAAGAAAATATAAACAATCGCCGCAACTGCTATAAAAGCACCAAATGGAATCATGTAGTTTTTATTCTTTTTCAGTATTACAAGCGGTATCCCCACAGCCGAGCCTATGACTGCGCTGCCGAAAACTATAAAATATATCGGGACATAACCCAGAAATGCCCCAATCATCATCATGAGCTTTATATCTCCGCCGCCCATGCCTTCCTGTCTGCGTAGTTTTTTATACAGCCATGCAGGTATCCACAAGGACAAAAAACCCGCCACAGCACCTATCAAAGCTGTAAGGATATCAGGGTAAGTGACGAAAGAAAACAACAGTCCGACTAAAGTTCCGCCCAACGTATATGTATCCGGGATTATGCCGCATTCAAAATCTTCATCCGCTGCGGTAAATACATCCGTAAGTCCTGCTCCGAGAAGGAGAAATACAAAAACACAGTATTTAAGAGTGTACCAGCTTAAACCGAATTTGAGAAAAATCAGCAGAAACATAACTCCGGTTAATAACTCAACCAGAGGATACTTAACAGAAATCTTCCCGCCGCAGTCCCTGCACATTCCTTTAAGCACAAGATAGCCGATAACAGGAATATTATGATAAAATCTGATTCGATGCCCGCACTCAGGACAGCTTGAAGGAGGAAATGTTATTGAAACTCCCTTGGGGAGCCTTGCGATAAGCACATTAAGAAAACTTCCGAATACAAGACCTATGACAAAAATATATACAGAAAGAAGAGTAAATAGGGGCAAAATTTAACCTTTCTTTTCCTGAAGAGCCGCCTCTATAACAAAGCTGCTCCCTTCCAAGCTGAATTTAACACAAAGGCTTTTGGTTGTTCTCTGTTTTGCTATTTTGTGGTCTTTGCCGAGAATTACGTTAGGGATGGATATTTTAAATCTCACACCGAGACGTGAGAAAATCTGTTTAGCGCCGCCTGCGATCATGTTGAGGATTTCTCCGATTGCATCTGTTACATCGGGGTCGATGGCGTCTTTTTCTTCGCCTGCAAAACTTTTGTATATTTTAAGGGCGAGTGATTCTGGCATGCTGATGATAACAAACCCGTTAGCATCACCCGCAAGACCGATTACGCCTGAAATTTCGTTCACAAACTCTTTTTCATCACGGACATAGACTTCTTCTTTCCTGGGTTCCGCTCCCACCATTGTTTTAAAAACTTCGCTGGTGGAAATTATAAAAGGGTTGATATGCTCTGCTTTCATTAAGACCTCAAAAAATCCGGCGCATTTATTAACGTTATAATTCAGATGCCCAAAAATGAAATGCCTTTGGAATCAGCAAAAGCTCTGCATCCGTCATAGTCGACAATAAATGTGCTGCCCGCTTCAACTGCCAGAACAGTTCCTTTATTATCTGCTATTTGTTTAAGGGTGTCAACACCAACGGTCGGAATATCAAACCGGTCATCCTGAAACGGGCGCTTTATCTTTATTACAACTGCTTTGCTTTTTGCAAGCCCGCAGCCCCGTTCAATAGCCTTGTCTGTGCCTTCCAACGCTTCAACAGCCATTACAGCACGCTTGCGTACTATAATTGTCTGCCCGATGTCAAGTTCGCCTATTTTTTTTGCTATTGGAAAACCGAAATCGATATCATCCTGTTCTTCTTTATCAGGCACACGGGAGGATATCTGCCCCTTAGGGGCAAGAAAACGGGAGAGAATTTCTGTCTGTTTAAGGACATTTATCCCGTTTGCCTCAAACTCTTCCCTTATGGCGCCCATAACTGTATCGTCACGGAAATCCTTTAATTTAAAAATCAGTTTAAACAGTGTTGCGTCAAAGCGGAGCCTGCCCAGAAGAACATCCTTATCAACTTTTCCGGCGAAGACAACATCTGTCACTTTTTCTTTTTTAAGTGTCTTTATGACCTTACCCACCTGAAGCGGCGAGAACACAGGGAGATCACCGCAGTATGGGCGGAGAAAGTCTGCAACACCTTCGGCAAGTGCAATTACGATATGCTCCTTTCCGGCGGCTTCAAGCTCCCTCTTAACCAGAAGGGGTATCTCTCCCCTTCCGGCGATCAGTCCGACTTTGTTCAAATTCTGACCTCTTCAGCACCTATGCCCTTGGTGAGCATATCGTCAATCTTGAGGGCGATTTTGAGAGATTTAAGCTCATGTTCCACAGTAACCACACGTTTAACAGTGCCGTTTATGCAGTCAATAAAGTGTTTAATCTCCTGTTTAAGCGGGTTGTCCTTATAGACAAAGAGTCTTTCGAGGATGTATTCGTTTCTGTAGTGAAGTTCTTTGTTACCGAACACATGCTGGCTCTGGGCGTTTCTGTATATATTTATGTCCTGACTGGTGTAATCAAGGGTAATGAACGCATCCTTCTGGCTTATGCTCATTATCCTGTCTTTTTTCTGCGTTACACGGCTTACAACTATCTGAGCAGTTGTGTTGCCGTCAAAGCGGATGTTAACCGCCGCATAGTCTGGCAGTTCAGAGTAAACCTTTGAACCGGAAGCCTGAATTTCCACAACATCCGCATTGACCATGTTGACTATTATGTCTATGTCATGGATCATAAGATCAAGGATGATGCTGTCTTTTGCGAAATTGGGGTTGAATGGTCCGACCCTTCTTGACTCAATAAGGTAGGGATTATCGGCTATTTTGCGAAGCTCCTGAACTGCTCCGTTAAACCTCTCAACATGCCCGATATGCAGCACAAGGTTTTTCTTTGCAGCTATTTCAAACAGCTTCTGCGCTTCTTCCAGATTAGTGGTAATAGGCTTCTCCACCAGAACATGTTTGCCTGCCTCAAGACATTCCTTAACTATATCAAAATGATACTTTGTGGGTGCGGCAACAGTTACAGCATCAACTTTCGGAAGCAGATCACGATAATCAGTAAACGCCTCGTATCTGAATCTTGGCTTGAGTTCATCAAGCACAGCCTGCGATACATCGCACATTCCTATCATATTCACATTCTGGAGTTCATCATATATGTTCAGATGGTATTTACCCATCTTTCCGAGTCCTATCAAACCAACTTTAAGCATTGTTCTTATCTCCGGGAGAAGCCCCTTTTGGAAGGCGCTTCTATAAAGTCAATAAACATTTTTATTTCATCAAACTGGGTGAGTTCCTTCAGGAGTGAAGGCACACTTTCCCATGAATTTGAAAGATTGCCGTATATATGCAGAGCTTTTTTCAATTCAAGTCTCGCCTCACTAGTCATTCCTCTTCTGCGCAGCCCCACGACATTAAGTCCGGGGATTCCGCCGTCTGCAAAGAGGCAGAAGTGAGGCACATCCTTAGTAACGCTTGCCCTGTTGCCCAGCATAACCATTGAACCTATTCTGGTGAACTGATGTACTGCGGCATAACCGCCGAACACCGTAAAATCTCCCACATGAACATGCCCCGCTGTGCAGGAATAGTTCGTGAAGATAACGTTGTTGCCCACAACAGAGTCGTGCGCTATGTGAGAACCGGTCATCAGATAGCAGTTGTCCCCAACAAGAGTGATCCAGTTTTCCTTCGTCGTTGCTCTGTGGATTGTGGCAAACTCTCTGATAACACAATTTTTCCCGATTTTAAGCTTGGTGTCTTCGCCTTTGTAGCCAGTGTCCTGCGGCGCTCCGCCCACATGAGCATTGGCACAGATTAATGTTCCTTCGCCTATTTCGGTGTGCATCTCAACAACAGCATTTACGCCGATTTTTACGCCGGCACCGATGCGGCATCCCTTGCCGACATAAGCTCCACGTTCAATCTCCGCTGTTTCGTGTACTTCACTGCCCGAATCAACATATGCCAAAGGACTTATCATTGCACTTCCCTCATAACCGCAGTAAGAACAGCCTCGCAGGCAACTTCACCATCAACGGTTGCCACACATTGTGACTTGAGAAGATCTCTCTTCGCCTTAAGAACTTCACAGCTCAGAGTCAATGTATCGCCCGGCTGAACGATTTTGCGGAATTTTGCGTTTTCTATGGACATGAAAAGAAAAAATTTGTTTTTCCCTGTTTCTCCCTGTTTGTTCAGTGCGTATATCCCTGCTGCCTGCGCCAGAGCTTCGACTATCAGCACTCCGGGCATAACCGGATAACCGGGAAAATGCCCCTGAAAGTGGGGTTCGTTGAATGTTACATTTTTTATTGCCGTTATTCCGTTTTCTCTTATTTCAAGAACCTTGTCTACAAGGAGGAATGGGTAACGGTGGGGAAGAATATCAAGAATCTGTCTCAGATCCATCATTAAGTCTCCTTGAGATTTCATTAACTTTCTTTCTTATATCAGATATTTCCAGCAGAGCGGCATTGTTTTTCATCCATTTCATCTTCGACTGAATAGGAAAACCGCCGTATATTCCGCTTTCATCTATATCTCTGTCTACACCGCCTTGAGCGGCGATAATTGTTTTAGAAGCGATCCTGACATGATCCTTAGTTCCTGATCTCGCTCCGAAAACCACATAGTCACCTATTTCGCAACTTCCGGCAATCCCTGTCTGTCCCACAAAGATGCAGTGCTTGCCGATTCTGGTGTTATGACCGATCTGCACCTGATTATCTATCTTTGTGCCTTCACCGATGACGGTATCACCAAGAGCCCCTCTGTCCACGCAGGAGTTGGATCCTACTTCCACATTATTGCCAAGAACAACTCCGCCAACCTGCGGTATCTTGACAGAAACGCCTTTGTCCTGATAATAGCCGAAACCGTCAGCACCTATAACAGAGCCGGAATGAAGCACAACACCGTTTCCGATGCGGCATCCGTGATAAACCGTGACATTGGGATAAATCACGCAATTATCGCCTATAACAGTTCCGGAACCGATGAATGAGTTGGGGTAAATCACTGTTCCCGCACCGATTACAGCATCTTCAGAAACCGTAGCTCCGGCATCAATGCTGGCGGAGAGTGCTATCTTGGCAGAAGGGGCAATATTTGCCTTCTCACTTATACCTGCTGCTCTTTCCACAACCGGATAGAAAAGATCAATGGCAATTGCCAAAGCCGCACGGGCTTCTTTAACATAAATTACCGGTCTGTCTGCAGCAAATGAATTGCCCTCCGGAATGATAAAAGCGGAAGCTGCCCCTTTGAGAGCAGCCTCCGCCAGTTTCTTGTCAAACAGAAAGGACACACATCCGCTTTCAGCAGAGTCAACAGGACGGATGCCTGTAACTTCAGCATCCTTTCCTTCAAGCCGTCCGCCGAGTTTTGCGGCAATTTCCGAAAGCTTAAGCTTTCCGCTTATTTTTTTGCGTTCCATTCCTTGTTATACCTTTCGATAACTATGTCGGTGATATCCACTTTGTCTGAAAAATACATAACGCCTGCATGCTGAAACTCGACTATGAGTTCATAAGCAAGTTCTTTTCCAAGTTTTTCAGTGATGTCAAGAACCTCTGACTCTATATCCTTAAGATAACGTGCCTCTATTCTCTGGAGCTGGTTGGAATAGTCCTTTTTAGCGCCGTTAAACTCTCTTACAAGTCTATTGATTTCCGCAGTTCTTTTGTCTTTGGCTTCAGGAGTGAGCAGGTTTGCCTGCTTTTCAAAATCGTTCTGAAGCTTTGTAATCTCTTTGCTGAGTTTTTCAAGCTCTGTGTCAAACTCTGCTGCTTTGGTTTTCAGCTTACTGTAGACGGATTTGCCCGAATCCGAAGTGCTAAGCACTTTCTGAAAGTTGACGACACCAATCTTGGCAAACGCCGTACCGGACATCATAAGAACCGCTGCAACAACTAAAGCCGTAAGTTTACTCATTAAAATAGCCTCCATATTTGATTATCACAAATTTTCCCTCCTGGAAATTTGTGATACACGCTCGCGGGCAGCCCACTGCCCTTCGCTACGCACGGCGCAGTCACATCCTTGTGGCTGTATATATGTTTATATGCCTTTGCTTACATTACTCATGCTACACCCCAAGCGCACCTGTGTGAGCTTAGAACATACCGCCCATTGAGAATTCCCATCTGCCGGACTTTTTGCCGTCATCACGGTCAAGGGGGATACCATATTCGATTCTGATAGGTCCGATGGGGCTGTACCAGCGGAAGCCGATACCCACACCCTGATAAAAATCACCGCTGAGATAATCCTCATCTGTGTCGTTAACCTGCCCGGCGTCATAGAACAAAGCTCCTTTGAAACCTTGATCAGCAGCGATGGGGAAGATAAATTCCGCATTAAAGAGGAACATCTTATTACCGCCGTAGTCATAGCCGTCTTCATCCTTGGGTGATATGTCGCCGTATTTATAACCTCTTACACTGTAGATACCGCCAAGCCTGAAACGTTCATCAACAGGAAGTCTGCCTTCACCGTTTGAGTCAAGATAACCGCCCTCAAGGTGCAGCATTCCTACGAATTTCCACCACAGCGGGATAAATTCAGTAGTTTCGACACCTGTTTTGTAATAGTCGTTATCACCGCCGAGGGGTCCGCCGGCATATTTATAATAGATTCTGGAGATATTACCCTCAGTGGGGTCAACGGGGTGGTTGGTTGTTCTGAAGTTGAGTATGGGAGTGATACTTACTGTTGTGTACTCTCCTTCCTGCTCCTTAATATACCTTGAAGCGTCATCATCAATATCAGAGATCTCTTCGTTTTCAAATGCCAGTTTATATGTGGCGTAAAGTTTACGTCCGATTACAGGGTGACCGAGTCTGAGTGCCACACCGTCATTATGCTTATCATATTCATAATAGTTTCTTTTCAGTTTATAGAGATCCACACCCAGAGTGATGGGTTTGTCAAGGAACCATGGGTCGGTAAGTGAAATGGTATAGTCAGTTCTTTTGCTGGCAAACTCAGCCTTGAGGTCTGTGGTGTAGCCTGAACCGAACAGGTTTTTCTTCTGAAGTCTCAGCATGAACATCAGCTCATCCACTGAAGAATAACCCATACCTATGCTGAAAAAGCCTGTTCTTTTGTCCTTAACACCGACATTAAGATCAACAGAGGAATCGTCCACTCTTTTTTCATCGAGCCGCACTTCTTCAAAATAGTCAGTGAATTCTATATTTTTCTTAGAGCTTTTGATTTTGCGGCTGTCGTAGATATCACCTTCGGCTATATCCATTTCACGCCTGATTACTCTGTCTTTAGTGTCGGCGTTACCTCTTATGTTGATACGGCTGATCTTAACAAGGACATTTTCTTCAACCTTATAAGTCAGAGATACTGTTTTTGCGGCACTGTCTTCCTTTGTAACCGGTTCAACGTTTGCAAAAGCGTATCCTATTTCCGTGAAACGGTCAGTAAGGCGTTTTATATCATTCTGAAACTCTTCAACATTAAACCATTCGCCGGGTTTAAGCACTGTGACAGTTTCGAGTTCTTTATCTGTGCGGTGTTTATTACCGTCAAATGCGACTTTGTCTATTTTATATCTGTCCCCTTCTTCTATGGGAAAAATCAGGGTAAGTTTCTTCTTCTTTTCATCGTTAACTTTAATTTCAGGCTCGCCGACACGTACTTTGATATAGCCTTTCTTCATATATTCGCCGCGGATCTTCTCGACATCAACCTCAAGAAGCTCCTGCTTGAGCTTGCCGCTTCCGGTGAGCCATGAAAAAAAGCCTTTTTCCTTTGTGGAAAGCATCTTAAGAAGTTCTTTATCTGTATAGAAGCTGTTGCCGGAGAAAACTATATCGTATACTCGTGCTTCGGGTCCCTCTTCAATACGGAAGAAAACATCCACAGAGTTATTGCTTCTGTCTTCTATATCAGCCTTAACGGAGGCTGAGTAGTATTTTTCGTCATGATAAACGCTTATAATCTTGTTTATGTTTTCTTCAATCTTAGCTCTGTCAAGAATCTGACCTTCCATCGGAATCATGTCTTCGGTGATGTAAGTTTCCCTGACATTGATGTTCCCTTCAAGATAAACCTTCTTTACATAGGGTTTTTCCTTAACCATATAGACAAGAGTCAGCTTGTCGTCGTCCACCCTCATGTCCACCTGAACATCGACAACAAGGTCAGTGGCAAAAATCTCCTTTATGGAGGCGCTGACTTTGTTCATGTCGAACTCTTCACCGGCTTTAACAGTATATCTGAGGAAAGTTTCGGAAGGAACACGCCTGTTCCCTTCTATTTTGACAAGGTCTATTACTGCGGCGTATGAGTTTGCCGCAAAGGTTAAGATGAGTACACTAAAAAAAAAATTAATAAAAAACTTTTTAAAATTCATATCCCGCCCAGCCGCTTAATTATTTCTTTAACGCGCTCGTGTTTGAGTCTGGTCATACTTTTGTTTCCGATTAGCCTTGCTGTGGATTCAAGCATTGTCTCAATGACCTCAAGCCCGTTTTTTTTCAATGTCTGCCCCGTGGAGACAAGGTCGACTATCATATCTGAAAGACCAACGATGGGGGCAAGCTCAATTGAACCGTATAATTTTATTGTTTCTACAAAAACGCCTTTCTTAGCAAAAAAATCCTTAGTCATTCTCGGGTATTTGGTAGCGACAACCATATCATGTCTGTATCTGCTGTTGCCGTCTTTCACTCCTGCGACGCAAAGTCTGCACCCGCCGAAGCCGAGATCCATAAACTCGTAAACATCCGCTGCGGTTTCCTTAACAATGTCAAGACCGACTATGCCCAGATCCGCTGCACCGTGTTCAACATAAGTGGGAACATCCATGTTGCGCACCAGCATATAACGCATGCCGTGCTTTTCATCAAGGAAAACAAGCTTTCTGCTCTCCTCGTCCACCACTCCTTCCTGAGTGATGCCCTTAGACACAAAAAGTTCAATGGTTTCATCCGCCAGCCTGCCCTTAGGCAGAGCAACGGTTATTATATCGTTGTTCATTATTCAGCCGTCCTTGTAATATCAGCACCGAGAAGAGAAAGCTTTTCATCAAAACGCTCGTACCCTCTGTCCAGATGATAAACACGGAGGATCTCGCTTGTGCCCTCCGCCATCAGTGCCGCAATGACGAGGCTTGCGCTCGCCCTGAGATCAGATGCCATAACCGGGGCGCCGGTGAATTTCTCCACTCCTCTGATAATTGCGGATTTATCCTTGAGTTTAATATCCGCCCCCATGCGTTTGAGTTCGGATACATGCATAAACCTGTTTTCAAAAATGGTCTCTGTAATAACGGAGACACCCTGTGATGCCGCCATAACAGACATGAACTGCGCCTGCATATCCGTGGGAAAGCCCGGATATGGCTGAGTGGAAATATCCGTTCCCTCCAGCCGTCCGTTCTTTTCAACAGTTATAGTGGAGTCATTCACAACTTTTATGTTTAAACCGGTCTGTACCAACTTGTCTATTATAGCAGTCATTGAGGAGACAGGGGCGTTTTCCAGAGTAACTTTTCCGCCTGCGCAGGCAACAGCACAAAGGAATGTACCTGCCTCTATCCTGTCAGGCATAACGATATAATCATTACTGTTAAGCTTTTCCACGCCTTTGACACGGATAATGGTTGTGCCTTCACCCTCAATTTTCGCCCCCATTTTTTTGAGGAAACGGGCGAGATCCACAACCTCCGGCTCCTGTGCTGCGTTATACAGAACAGTTTCACCTTCCGCAAGAGCGGCAGCCATGAGAATATTCTCTGTTCCGGTGACAGTAACCATATCAAAAGTAATTTCAGCGCCTTTCAGTCTTTCGCATTCGGCTTCTATGTAGCCATGGGCAACATTTATATCAGCACCCATAAGCTTAAGCGCTTTAATATGCTGATCCACCGGGCGCTCACCTATGGCGCATCCGCCGGGGAGAGAAACTTTCGCTTTCTTTTTTCTGGCAAGGAGAGGACCAAGCGCCAGAACACTCGCCCTCATAGTCTTAACAAGCTCATAGGGTGCGACAATTTTGTCCATATCATCAGAGCAGGTAAGAAAAATATCACCGTTTTTCCTCTCTGCCGAAACTCCTACTTCACCAAGAAGAGAGAGCATTGTTCTTATATCCTTCAAATCGGGAACATTAGATATTTTGTATGAGCCTTCCGCAAGGATTACTGCGGAGAGAATAGGAAGGCAGGCATTTTTAGCACCGCCAATGCGTACAGAACCGTTGAGGGGCTTGCCCCCGTTTATGACCAGCTTTTCCAAAAAAGCACCCTTTTCATCCCGCTCAGATCACAGTAAAAGCGATGTTCAGAACCTGCTGAAAAACCGCTGAAAATACTGCTGAGAGCATTGAATTGACCCGCACCAATCTCGGCAAGAGCCACCCAGTTTTTATTACATAATTCAGGCACTATGTCTATCAGTTTTTTATAGAACACAAGCCCTTCATCTTCTGCCACCAGAGCCTGAAAAGGTTCGTACATAACACTTTTTTCAAGCTCTTTATACTCCTGTTCCGTAACATACGGCGGATTGCACAAAACCATATCAAACCCGCCATGCAAGGGGAGTTCACCCAATACATCACCCTGAATAAACTCCGCTCTGTCTTCAAGAGAAAGTCTTCTGCTGTTTTCCTTCGCCACTTTAAGTGCATCAGGGCTTATATCCACACCTGTTCCCGTGGCACCCTCCATTTCCGCAAGAACGGAAAGAAGAATACAGCCCGAACCAGTGCAGAGATCAAGTACCCTTGGGTTCTTTTTGGGCGCAAGTTCAATAGCCTTTTCCACAAGAATTTCTGTTTCAAACCTCGGAATCAGGACACTTTCGTTCACATAAAACTCACGCCCGTAAAAATACCGGCGGTTTGTTATGTAAGCCGGCGGTACACCGTCTTTAAGCTTTGAAATAACCGCTTCTGCCTTTTCATCGAAGCAGATTTTTTCCGATAAAAGGAGGGGAATGCGCTCGTATTCCACATCAAGAAGAAATGCCGTGATATCCATCGCATCTGAACGGTTGGGTATAATGTTTAAAATCTCTCTTAAAAGAGTTGAAACTGTAATCATCAAAAAAGCTCCGCTTAATGACTGATTTGTACCCTAAAGAGCCGTACATAGCAAGGAATTCACTTTTACAAAAAATGAGTAATATATCAAATTGACTCTTTTGTAAATAAATACTAAGATAGTTAGAAGTGCAAAACAACGGTATTAGCTATGCTTAATGAAATATCCACCACTGTGAACGAAGCTGTTAATAACACAGATAAAAATTCTGTACGTCCGGCTTCCTCGCCTTATCTGAAATATGCCGGTGAGTATCTCTTCACTCCGGAAATAGGCTATTTCGCCATGGATGTACCCGCAGGGGAAAATCTCACAACCAGTTTTCAGACTTCTAACAGTTCTGTAGGCTTCATATTCTGCCTCGGCGGTTCAATGGTATTTTCAATCACAAAGAACGGACTGACCTACGAATATAAATTAAGTCAGGGGGAATGCAGCATCACTTACCTGCCTTATGCTACAGGAAACTCTACTGTTGACACCCGGAAAAGATACCGTGCGGTTAATATGTTTGTGGTTCCAGCGAGGCTGCGTAATCACTCCTTCGGACATCCGCAGGCAGAACGCTTTCTGGCTGAACTTACTGATTTATCAAATGATACTGTCTTCCTGCATAAAGGAGTCATGACAAAGAATATTCTTAGGATTCTTCAGGAACTTGTCAATACAAAGGCATCGGGTTTTTCATACAGAAATCTCGATATGTCAAAGCTTTATGAAATAATAATGTCCACTGTGGAGAACCTGAACTCCGGCAAACTGTATAAACCCAAAAATATTCTTCAGCCGGAGGATGTGGAACTTATCCTTAATGCAGGAAAAATAATAGCGGAAAACCTTTCCAGTCCGCCTTCCCTGCCCTCCCTTTCAAAAGCGACAGGGCTTAACATGTTCAAGCTGAAAAACGGTTTTAAAGAGGTTTTCGGTACAACTGTCAACAAATTTGTAACAGAAAAGCGTATGGAAAAAGCAAAACTGATGCTTGAAAACGGCAAGTACAGCGTCAGCGACGCCGCATGGGATCTCGGATATACAAATGTCAGTCATTTTATTGAGCTTTTCAGGAGACAACACGGAATAACTCCCGGAAAAATGCTTTCCGAGCAGCGAAATCTGTCAGCATCGAAGTTAATAGCAAACGCCAGACACAGCCTGACTTAATTTTTCGTATATTTTAAATCCCTTCTCAGGTAGTCCCTCAACATCCCGTATCTTATAATTATCTAACTTTATTATAACCAATTAACTATCAGTTTAGATGCAAAACTGAAATAAAATCAATTTTCGGGAGAGGTTATATTTTATGTTCAAAAAAAAATTATTAGGCACAATACTCGCCGCAGCGGTTATTTTACCCGCACATGTTTATGCGGCAGAAAAGAAAAATGATGAAAATTCCATCTTTCTTGACAATGTCACAGTAACCGCAAGAAAAGCGGAAGAATCGCCAAAAGATGTTCCATTCAGCCTTTCTGTGATAGACGGCAGCGAAATAACAAACAGAGGCATAAAAAACTTTGAGGACATGCTCAAACAGACAACCGGTGTTGAAACAAGCACATACGGAGGCGTTAATACAAGAATTGTACGCATGCGCGGCGTTGGTTCGCTCCAGCAGGTCAGCCCTGATGATACATCTGTAATAATCAATATTGACGGTGTTCCGAATAATGCGGGAACAGCAACGTTAAGCACCATGGATATTGAACGTGTGGAAGTTCTCAAGGGACCGCAGGGAACTCTTATGGGGCGCAACAGCCAGTCCGGCGCAATAAACATAATCAGCAAAAAACCCACCAAAGAGTTTGAAGGATACATCCGAGGAGAATACGGCGAGGATGATACATTCTTCACTGAAGGCGCAGTAAGCGGCCCTCTTGCTGATAAATTAAGCGCAAGGCTCGCAGCACGCTACTCAGGATATGACAACCAGATACATTATTACGGCACAAACAAACCTGTAAGCGAACCTGAAGATATGGCTGTGCGGGGAACCCTTCTCTGGAAGCCATCATCAAAGACGGATGTCACGCTTATTGCAGGCTACGAAGAGGTAAACAACAGACCGGAATTCAGAGTCATGATGCCCTATGACGACAAGCAGGAAGTTGACATACCTGAAGGCGCATCAGATGCGGATAAGGACACAAACAGATATTCACTTGAAATAAACCATAGATTCGCCAAGGCAGTATTCACTTCAATAACCGGCTATACTGATGTGGAATCAAACGAGAAGCAGTTTCTCTATGACGGCATACTCTTCAGAAAACTGAGAGGAGTAACCGGAGACGGCAGCAGAACTGTGGTAAACCAAAGCACTGCCTTCACACAGGAATTCCGCCTTTCCTCCAAACCAAAGGATAAAATATTCTGGGTGACGGGTTTCAGCTACTACTATATGGACAGAGATCTTATAAATAAAGACGCATGGAGTACGTTTCAGCCAACGTACACCTTTAACGCTGAAATGGATGTAAACTTCAAAACCCGCAGTCAGGGTGTTTTCGGCGAGATGACCTACCCCGTCACTGAAAAGCTCAAACTCACCGGCGGTTTGAGATACACCTGGGAGAAAAAGGAATATGATGCAGATTGGGCAGCCAATCCATCCAACCCCAACCCCGTGCGTACAGCTTCCGACAAGGGTGAAATTGACGACGACTACATGACAGGGCGTGCGGCTCTCAGTTACGAACTCACAAAAACTGTCAATATATATGGTGTTTACGCCAGAGGACATAAAACTGCGGGTTTTAACGAATGGGCAACCGGCTTCATTACCGGAACAAGGGAAGACCGCTACTATGATGAAACAGAAGTGGATAGCTATGAGCTGGGCTTCAAATATGAATCAGCAGACCGCAGATTCGGACTTAACGGTTCAGTATTCTATAATGACAACAAGGATGATCACGTTCTTGTTTACAATTATACAATAAATGCCAGCGATGTTGAAAACTTTGATACAGAGTCAAAAGGTATTGAGCTTGAAGGATATGCCAAACTCGGCAGATTTCTCATTAATGCCGGCTTGGGATATACTGACACAGAAATAAAATCAGTGCCCGCAAGCAGCACATCAGGGGCGGAAGAAGGCAACAAAGTCCCCGATACCCCTGAATGGAATGGAACCTTGTCTGTATCGTACTTTCACGAGCTGCCCTCATTCCTCGGAATGAAAGAACCTGTGTTCTTCTCAAAAGTCACAGACAGATATGTGGGCAGCCGTGCAGGCGACCCCGCCGATAATTTCGAGTTTGATTCATACCACAAACTTGATGCCCGCATAGGGATAATGAACGGCGGCTTTGAGATCTACGCATGGGGAGATAATCTTCTGGATGAACGCTATGACCTTTTCGGCTGGTATTACGGAGTATCCGCTGTTGACGGCGATCAGGTTGTCATAGGTATGCCTTCAAAGGGGCGCACTCTGGGAATCGGAGCAGCCTACTACTTCTGATAACTTTCAAAACCTGTCAGGTTTTACTGTAATAAAAAGGGGAGCGGCTATATGCTGCCCCTTTTTTTTAATTTGACATCTGCATTTTTATAGCTAAAATAGTTAGAATAAACTAAATTTCCGCAGGTCTATAATGAGCAGCAGAATATCAGTGAGTCTGGGGCAGTCAGGTTCTGAAATAAACAGTGCAGTCATTGACATAAAAGCCTCAGAACTTTCAGGGTATATTATACAGCACTCTCTTGTTCCAGGCATAAGTTACTGTTCTCTTGATGTGCCTTCAGGTAAAATGCTTAAAACCAGATTTAATACATCAAGCTGCCCCCTTGAGTTTCTTTTCTGTCTTTCAGGCTCATCGGTTACAACTTTAAAGAAAAACGGAAAACTCTACGAATACCGCTTGAATCAGGGAGAATGCAGTGTTGCATACGTACCAGGTTGTTCAGGCGTATCAGTAACTGATAAAAAAAATGGATACAAAGTTATAAATATTTTTGTTGATCCTGACTATTTCAAAGAACTAACTTCCGGATGCTATGAACTTGAACATTTTTTTGAAGGAATAATCAGCAAATCAAAGAACAGACTTTTTCTTGCTAAACAATTTTTAACAAAGGAAATGTTAGCAGGATTGGACGAACTGACCCAACTTGATACTGAAAAATCTTCACCTAAAATCCAAAAAGTTTCAATTCTTTACGACATAATAACTCTGGTTTTTAAAAGCATTGCACATGGTGATACTTCCAAACAGCAAAAATTTCTCCGCCCATATGAACTGCGTTCAGTGATGACCGCAGGAAAGCTCATTACTGAAAACCTCATATCCCCCCTCACAGTGGCAAAACTCTCAAAAGCAACAGGCCTTAATCCTTCAAAACTTCAGAAGGGCTTCAGAGAAATGTTCGGAACAACGGTTTATGGATTCATAAACACAAAACGTATGGAAAAAGCAAAACTTATGCTGAAAAGCGGCAGATACAGCGTAAGTGACACAGCATGGGATCTCGGATATACAAATGTCAGTCATTTTATAAAGCTTTTCAGCAGACACTACGGCATCACACCCGGTCAGTTTCTGACTCAAACATATAAAGCCAACGCCGGAAACCTTATTTCAGAGGCTCAGAGTAAAATTATATAGCTTTTCGTATATTTTAAGTTTGAAGCGAGGTAGTTTAAGTCATCTTCTCATCTTATACTTCCCTAACTTTTTTTCGGAGGTAATGTTTGATGAGAGCTTTAACCCTTGCAGCTTTTTTATTTGTTTTTACCGGAGCTGTATATGCCGATAATGAAATTTATCAGCTGGATGATGTGACAGTGACAGCGGAAAAGCGCGAAGGAAATGCACAGAAGACAGCAATACCAATGTCTGTAATCAATGAAACAGATATTGAAGACTACAATATAAACAAGATATCAGATCTTTCACTGTACATACCTAATCTTATGTTTCTTAGCTCCGGAAGACTGGACGGAGGTTCATTTAATTACAGAGGGCTCGGCATGTTCGGCATGTCTGTACTTACAGAGCGGAGTCCGGTTGTAGTGAATATTGACGGAATCCCGCAGGAATCCCGTTTCGGTCTCAGTGCTGATTTCGGAAATGTTGAGCGTGTGGAATTTCTGCGCGGACCACAGGGAACTCTGTACGGGAAAAATGCGATGGCAGGTGTTCTCAATATTATCACTAAAGACACATCCAACGAATTTTCCGGCAAGGTAACAGCCCACGCAGAGGAGCATGACACATTCGGAGCCGGTTTTCGGATAAACACACCTGCGGTGGAAGATAAACTATTTTTCAGTATGTCAGGTTCGTACGAAAAAACAAAAGGCTGGATGAAGGATCATACACCCGGTGGTGAAAAAGACTGGAACAATCTGGAGACAAAAAACATATCACTGAAAACAGTCTACAGGCAGGATACAACATTTAAGGCATCACTCCAGTATTCATACAGCGATTCAGACGCCGGTAATGCTCCTTACATATCAGGCACAAGGAATATAACATATGATATAACCACAGACTTTAAAAACCCTGAATTCAAAGCACACACCCATAACACTGCTTTTAAGGCTGATTATGCCGCTCCGGCATTCGACGTAACATCAATAACCACTTTCAGAAGTACACACAGTGAATCTCAGCAGTATTTCGGACAGCCTGTTTACGGAGGATTTGACAATATTGATGAAGATGTCTTCACTCAGGAATTCCGTTTTTCATCACATGATAATTCAAACGGCTTTAAATGGCTTACAGGTTTGTTTGCTTCAACAGAAGACATGAAACGCAAGAATACAGGCTACACATTTGATATGTCATATTACGGTTACGGTGTTGTAACTTATGATTATCCTGTTTCGATCGAAAGTGAAATCTATTCAGCGTTCGGTGAGGTAAGCATACCGCTTTTTGTTCCTGAACTCACCCTGACACTCGGCTCAAGATATGAATATGTCAAACGTGATATGGATCATGGGTACATAGTTACCTACCATGATTTAAGTAATACAACCTCAGAGAATTATGACATAGATGGTTCATGGAACGCCGTACTTGGCAAAACGGCATTGGAATATAAATACAGCAAAAACCTGCTCCTTTATTTTTCTGCCTCACAGGGTTATATGCCGGGCGGTTTCAACTATACAGAAACAAATAAAGAATTTGCAGCATTCGATGAGCAAAAATCCATAGACTACGAAATTGGCTTTAAGTCAACTGCTATGGATGGCAAACTAATGTTCAATACTAATCTTTTCTATAGCAAATACAAAGACTTACAAATATCAGAAGAAGCTGCCCCAATGAAATTTGTGGTTTCAAATGCCGGTAAAGCGCATGCTCAGGGGGTTGAAGCTGATTTTGCTGCCAGACTCACCAGAGAAATTCACATGTTCGGAAGTCTGGGAATCATAGAAGCAAAATACGATGATTATAAAGAAAACATGGGAAGCGGCCTGGAAAACTATAACGGAAACCACATGACCAATACTCCTGCTTATACTGCAGATTTAGGTATAAAGTACCGTAATAAAGCAGGAATCTTTGCCATGACAGATATTCACAGATTCGGCAAGACCTATTTCAGCAAAAATAATTCAGACCATTTTAAGCGAGATGAAATTACTCTTGTAAATGCTAAAATAGGTTGGGAAACTGAAAGCGGATTTGAAGCATATGTTTACGCAAGAAATCTGTTTGATAAAGAATATTTTACCGAAACGGTAGAAGAATATAACCTTTTTCTTGCGGCTGAACCGAGAACAATAGGAGTTCAGGTAGGCTACAGGTTTTAATATTTGAAACGGGGCTGTTATCGAAGCCCCGCTTCTTTATTTATACTCAAAACCAGTTAATTACTGAGGTTGTTCTAAAGCCCGGCCTCTTTCAAACGCTCTGCCTGATCAAAGGAGAAGAGTGCGTCAAGAATGTCGTCCATCTCCCCTTCCATAAAGCGGTCAAGGCTGTATGAGGTTACATTTATACGGTGGTCGGTAACTCTGTTCTGGGGGTAGTTATATGTCCTGATTCTTTCACTTCTGTCACCGGAACCTACCTGAAGCTTTCTGCTTTCAGCACGTTCATCAGCCTGTTTGCGGATTTCGATCTCAAGTATCTTGGACTTAAGATGCTTAAGTGCCTTCTCACGGTTTTTAATCTGGCTTCTTTCATCCTGACAGGTAACAACAATTCCCGTGGGAACGTGAGTCATACGCACTGCGGAGTCGGTTGTATTGACGTGCTGTCCGCCCGCTCCGCTGGCACGGTAAACATCCACCTTAATATCGGCTGGGTTAACATCTATCTCAACATCCTCAGCCTCCGGCAGAACAGCAACAGTACAGGCGGAAGTGTGTATACGCCCGCCGGATTCCGTTTCAGGGATACGCTGTACTCTGTGACCGCCGGATTCATATTTCAAGCGGCTGTATGCGCCTTTTCCCTTAACCATGAAAACGACTTCTTTGTATCCGCCTACTCCGGTTTCGTTGAAGTCAATAAGCTCTGTTTTCCAGCGCTGATTTTCGGCATATCTGCTGTACATACGGAAAAGAGCCGCCGCAAACAGAGAAGCCTCATCACCGCCTGTTCCTGCACGGACTTCCACGTATATATTCTTTTCATCGTAAGGATCTTTCTTAACCAGCAATAGTTTAAGCTCTTCACCCAAGGTTTCGAGTTTGTCTCTGCCTTCTTCTATCTCCATCTCCGCAAGCTCACGGAGGTCAGAATCATTTGAGGTTTCAAGAATGCTTTTCGCTTCGGCTATGGATGCCTTAACAGCTTTATACTCTTCATATTTCTCAACAACTCCCCTAAGCTCCGAATGCTCTTTGGCGAGTTTCTGAAACGCTTTGGGATCCTTTGCCGCAGAGGGATCATTTACTTTACGGGTGAGATCTTCATACCTGATGACTACTTCTTCCAGTTTGTCGAACATTGTTTATTCCTGAATATATTTTAAGCCCGCATCTTCTGCGGTGAATTTATGTGTTGCAGCTTATACAACCTCAACTTACAGCCTTAATCTGCACGTCCTATCAGATTAAGGCACACGTTCGCACCTTGCAAAACAAGGCTTCACTTCGCACGGCGCAGCCCCTTCATTGGGGCTGTTATACAATCTCTACATTCTCCGGCAGCTCCTGATCAAGGGCTGCCTTGAGGGAGATGATGGCTATTTCAAGCTGTTTATCGTCCGGTTCTCTGGTGGTAATTTTCTGTACCCAAAGTCCGGGAGTTATAAATATTTTAAGCAACGGATTGCCGCAATGGCGTCCGCTGAATTTCAGTATTTCGTACGATATTCCGGCGATAAGGGGGATAAAAACGATCCTTGCGCCGAGCTTTATAAGAAAATGCGAATCATTCGGTATGAGCGAAAAAGAAAGGATGCATACCGCCATAACAATGATGATAAAGCTTGTTCCGCATCTGGGGTGGAGTCTTCCCATCTTACGGGCATTTTCAACAGTGAGATCCTGACCGGCTTCAAAGGTGTATATAACCTTGTGTTCCGCTCCGTGATACTGAAAAACCCGCTGAATATCCTTGAAAAATGAGATTATCCACACATACAGCACAAAGAAAATAACCCTGATAACACCGTCTATGGCGTTATACAGAAGGGACGATGTTTCCACAGCGGGAAGGATATGCCTACTTAAATCCGTCAGCAGCAGAGGAAGATAAACAAACAGAAGTAGACCGAGACCGAGACCGCCGACCATGCTGAAAAACATGCCTGTTTTGCTGACCTGCTCCTCACCCTCGCCGGAGGAATGATACGCACTGAAGTTAAGAGCTTTTATACCGAGAACCAAAGCGTCATAAAGAGCTATCAATCCACGGAGAACAGGTTTTTTCAGCCATTTGTTCCTATCGAGACTGACATCCTGTTTTTTAATTATTATATTGTCGTCAGGTTTCCTGACAGCGATCACAAATCTGCTTGGGGCACGCATCATAACACCCTCAATAACCGCCTGACCGCCTACATCGAATTTTGCCATTATATTTTCCTCATTTATATCAACATCAAACTGCTCAAAAAAACTTACATCCTGTAGTTTTTTATCGCACGCAGCCTGCGGAGCGAAGCTCCTTGCTGCTTACGCTACGTTATGCGTTCCTCGCATCCGCTGTGGTACGCACTCCGCGGTCACATCCGTGTGACTAAGCACCCTCAATAACCGCCTGACCGCCTACATCGAATTTTGCCATTATATTTTCCTCATTTATATCAACATCAAACTGCTCAAAAAAACTTACATCCTGTAGTTTTTTATCGCACGCAGCCTGCGGAGCAAAGCTCCTTGCTGCTTACGCTACGTTATGCGTTCCTCGCATCCGCTGTGGTACGCACTCCGCGGTCACATCCGTGTGACTAAGCACCCTCAATAACCGCCTGTCCGCCTACATCGAATTTTGCCATTACGCCTTCCTTATAAAAATATCATGGGATAATATATACGATTTTGAAGATACTTAAAGGTTTAAAAAAAATACGCTAGCGATCTTTTTCTGAAAGGAGGGACTTGTACTTCGCTCTGACTTCTTTTGCCTTTCCGCAGGTGAAAGCACCTTCGGGGCACGCACCGGAAACACAGCCGGGACCGGAGTCCTTGAATATTGAAGGAGCAACCCGGACGCACTCAACAAGCATAAGCTCGGACATTTTTCTTATTTCCCACTGCGCTCTGTTGCAGCAACGAATACGGAAAAAGTGTATAAGCTCACGGGCATTCATTGTAACAATAATTTTGGTTTCGCATGCGTTCGGCAGAACATAACGTGCATCTTCAGCCGGAATGCCTTTTGAAGCGAGAAGATCATAAGCCTTTGCGATCTCAGCCATAATACGTTCAAACTCGCGCTTTGAATCTTCATCTGCCGAAATGGTTTCAGGTATGATGTATTCAAACCCGCCGCCATGCTTTACGTATCTCTGGGATTTCTGGGAATAACTGGCTATTCTATGCCTTACCAGCTGATGAGTCAGGGCTCTGGATACACCTTCAATGCCGAAGGTGAATGAGACATGTTCAAGGACTGAATGGTGTCCGATGGAGACGATTTTCTCAATGAATTTCTTCTGTTCTGTAGAAGAAACTTTTTCAAAAAGATCATCGATACCTGCATCGGAGTAGCAGAGCTTGGCGGCCATAGCCGCCGTGAGTTCACCGTTTGCGGTGCAGTTGAGCAGGCGGACATTTATTTCCGCCGGCTTCAAGTCAGCAGAACCGCTTTTCTGCCCGCACATCTGTGAAATTAACCCTGAGATTTACCGTATTTCTTCATGAATTTCTCAACACGTCCAGCCGTATCGAGGAATTTCTGTTTGCCTGTAAAGAAAGGGTGGCATTCAGCACAAATAGCAACAGTTGCTTTAGCGGGGTTAACTGTGGATTTAGTTTTAATTTCGTTTCCGCATGCGCATTTAAAAACCACTTCTTTGTAATCAGGGTGGATACCTTTTTTCATCTTACGTACCTCTATATTTATGATGCAAAAAAGCCACATTCAGTAGTTTTCTGCATATATTTCTTTTATCAGAGCAGCCTATATAAAATAGGGCAACCGCTCTTATGGGTCAAGGGTGCAATTTATACCACAACCGCAAACCCTTTTCAAGATCATATTCGCAAAAGCGCAAATACACCTGACATAGTCGCAAAAACAAGCGTCCTGCTGTTTTTGCTTATCGCTTCGCCCGAAGAAACTTCGGGCTTACTCCGCTGCGCAAGCCGCATCCTGCGGTTTAGAGCGTTATTTGCCCATAGATTCAAGGAAACCGATATTGTTCTTCGTTCCCTTCATTTTATCTGGCATAGTCGCAAAAACAAGCGTCCTGCTGTTTTTGCTTATCGCTTCGCCCGAAGAAACTTCGGGCTTGCTCCGCTGCGCAAGCCGCATCCTGCGGCTTAGAGCGTTATTTACCCATGGACTCAAGGAAGCCGATATTGTTCTTCGTTCCCTTCATTTTATCTGACATAGTCGCAAAAACAAGCGTCCTGCTGTTTTTGCTTATCGCTTCGCCCGAAGAAACTTCGGGCTTGCTCCGCTGCGCAAGCCGCATCCTGCGGCTTAGAGCGTTATTTACCCATAGACTCAAGGAAACCGATATTGTTCTTCGTTCCCTTCATTTTATCCAAAAGGAATTCCATGGCATCCACAGAGTTCATGCTGCTGAGGAAGCGGCGGAGAATCCATACTTTATTGAGTTCGTTTTCGCTAAGGAGAAGCTCCTCCCTTCTGGTGCCTGATTTATTAATATCAATAGCAGGGAAGGTTCTTTTCTCAACAAGGCGTCTGTCAAGGTGAAGCTCCATGTTACCTGTACCTTTGAACTCCTCAAAGATAACCTCATCCATCCTTGAGCCTGTATCAACAAGCGCAGTACCGATGATAGTAAGGCTGCCGCCCTCTTCAATATTCCTTGCCGCTCCGAAAAACCTTTTAGGCTTGTGCAGAGCGTTGGAGTCCACACCACCGGAAAGAACCTTACCGCTGGGGGGTTCGATGGAGTTGTAAGCTCTTGCGAGCCTTGTTATTGAGTCAAGGAAGATACAAACATCACGTCCGTGTTCAACAAGCCTTTTTGCTTTATTAAGAACCATTTCAGATACCTGAACGTGTCTGTATGCCGGTTCATCAAACGTTGAGCTGATAACCTCTGCATTGACAGATCTCTGCATGTCGGTAACTTCTTCGGGACGTTCGTCTATAAGAAGGATGATCATGTAAACATCGGGATGATTTTTGGTTATGCTGTTTGTGATTGACTTAAGAAGCATCGTTTTACCTGTTTTTGGGGGGGCAACGATGAGACCCCTCTGACCTTTACCGATAGGTGAGATGAGGTTCATTATCCTTGTATCATAATGAGTGGGAAATGCCTCAAGCTCAAGCCTCTCTTCGGGAAAAAGAGGGGTAAGGTTCTCAAACAGATTTCTCTGTCTGGAAGGTTCTTCAAAATTTACCTGCTCAACCTTAAGCAGAGCAAAGTATTTTTCATTATCTTTAGGGGGTCTGATCTCCCCTGCTATTGTGTCACCGTTGCGAAGACCGAATTTCCTTATCTGGGCAGGCGAGACATATATATCATCGGGACCCGGCAGGTAGTTGTAGTCAGTCGATCTGAGAAAGCCGAAGCCGTCGGGCAGAATTTCAAGCACGCCCTGACCAAAAATGTGTCCGTTCCTTGCGCTTGTGGCTTTGAGAATCTCGAATATAAGCTCCTGTTTAAGCAGGCTGGCTGAGTTCTCTATCTCGACCGAGTTGGCAATGGCAACAAGATCCTCGATCGATTTTTTCTTCAAATCGTTAAGGTTCACTTATTCACCTCATATAATTTTAAACATAATACTCAGGTTGAAATAATTTGATTTTTTAAATTAATAACCCGGATTTTCCTGTGTGATTTTTCCGCTAAGTTAAATAGGGTGAGACATGCCTTGATGGCTGTGTACACCAAACTTTATAGACAGCTTTATCCCGTGTCAAGAGTTTTTTACCGCACAATGTGCGCTCATGGCGGTTTATAAAACTTATAGTTCCATGTCCCGCCCAAAGACGGAATGTATTATTTCTCTTGCTGTTTCTTCGATGGATTTATTTGTAGTATCAACAATATGCCACCTTCTGTTTTTGCGGATAAGCTCATACACGAACTCAACTTCTTCAAAAATTTTGCGCATATCATTGTATTTACTCTGTGTTTTATAATGCTTAAGCCTTGCAGTGCGGACTTTTTGCAGCACCTCCGGCTCCATGATGAGACACACTACTTTGTTGGGATCAACCTTAAAAACCTCTTCAGGAATAGGCACTTCAGGTACTAAAGGTATATTCACCACCTTGAACCCCTGCTGGGCAAGGAAAAATGATGTGGGGGTCTTTGACGTTCGGGAAAGACCGAGAACAATAATATCCGCATCATCAAGTCCCACGACTATTTTACCGTCGTCATGGCTGAGAGTGAACTCCACCGCATCAATCCGCTTGAAGTATTTTTCGTCCACTTTACGAAGAACACCGGGACTTTCTGTGGCTTTTCTGCCCAGAAACTCTTCAAGCTTATCAATTGGCGGTCCGAGAATATCATAATGCAGTATGCCGTGTTCATGGCAGAATGAATGGATAGTATCCCGGAACTCTCTGATAACAGTGGTGAAAGCCACAAATCCATTATCCACCCTTGCGTGTTCAAGAATAGCTTTAAGCTTATCCAGCTTATCCACCATGGAATAGATTGTGAACTTAACCTGCGGGTCTTCAAACTGAAGAAGCGCCGCTTTCATGATGTTAAGGGCGCTTTGCCCTGTTCCGTCCGATAGTATGTAAATTCGCTTCAAAATCAGCCCCGTCTTGCCATATCAAGCAGCTCGTCCTCTGATAAAACTCTGACTCCGAGCTTGTTTGCCTTGTCCAGCTTGCTTCCGGCTTTTTCTCCGGCAATGAGATATGACAGATTTTTACTTACTCCACTTGCTATTTTCCCGCCCAGATTTTTGATCAGTTCTTCAAACTCTGCTCTCGGACGGCTTAGTGTACCTGTTATGAGAAATGTCTGCCCCTCAAAAATTCCGCCAGATTCTTTTTTTTCAGCCTCGAATTTGAGTCCGGCTTTTTTTAGGGCATCTATCAGATTTATGTACTTCGGCTGCTGCAAGGCTTCTGTGATGTCCTTTGCCACCAGCCCGCCTATGGAGTAAACCGCAGTAAGCTCATCAAGGGTTGCAGTTTTAAGTCTTTCGATACTGCCGAACTCCTGCGCCAGAATCTCCGCTGTGCGCACGCCCACAGAAGGAAGACCCACAGCAAAAAGAACCTTTTCAAAGGGCTTGTCTTTACTTGCCTCAACAGCTGCTGTGAGGTTATCCACAGATTTATCACCCAGACCATCCATGGTCCGCAGTGCATCATAGTTCATTGTATAAATATCCGCAGGGGTCTTAAGCATTCCAAGATCCATAAGCCTGTCTATGAGCGATTCGCCGAACCCTCTTATATCCATAGCATTACGGGCGGTAAAGTGCCTCAACGCTCCCCTTGCTGTGCCTGTACATTCCGGATTAACGCATCTGAACGCCACATCCTCACGCACAAGCTCATGGTGACATACCGGACATTTTTCAGGAAACGGAATATCCTTCTCTTCACCTGTTCTTTTCTCTGTGAGAGCTGCCGTAACCTTGGGGATCACGTCTCCGCCTTTTTCAAGGCTCACATAATCGCCTATTTTAATGCCGAGCCTTGTTACCTCATCCATGTTGTGCAGAGTTGCTCTGGAAACTGTACTTCCGCTGACCTTTACCGGTTCAAGTATCGCAACAGGGGTAACGGTGCCGGTTCGTCCCACCTGAAACTCAACATCAAGCAGCTTGGTAACTGCTTTTTCCGCAGGATATTTATAAGCAATAGCCCATTTCGGCGCCTTGATAGTCACTCCCAACCTGTCCCGAAGGCGGTAGTTGTCCACCTTGATCACAGCACCGTCTATATCATAGCTTAAGCTTTCTCTCTTTGTTCGGATAAATTCTACATGGGCTTTAACTTCTTCTGCCGTCCGACAGAATTTCACCATATCGTTCACTCTGAAACCCATATTTTTCAGGCGCATAAGATCAGCAAAGTGGCTTTCCCCCTGCCCCTTATCCAGACCGAAGGCAAACATGCTCAAATTTCTCTTGGCGCACTCTCTGGAATCCAGAAGCTTCAGGCTTCCGGCAGCAGAGTTTCTCGGGTTGGCAAAAAGCGGCAGACCTTCCGCCTCACGCTTTTCATTCAGTTTATCAAACGACTCCACGGGCATGTATATCTCGCCCCTGACAATCAGCCGCTCTTTCACATCTATAACAAGGGGCACTGCCCTGATAGTTTTAACATTATGAAGGATATCCTCTCCGACCGCACCATCGCCTCTTGTTGCTGCTGTGATGAGTCTTCCGTTTTCGTATGTAAGGCTGACTGATGCACCGTCTATCTTGGGCTCAACCACAAATGGGGGCTTTTCCAGAGTTTCCTTATAAACAGTGGCGATAAAGCTGTCCAGCTCCTCGTCACTATAGGTGTTGTTGAGGCTCATCATCCTCACTTCGTGGCGTATGCTCTCCAGCCCCTCAACAGGAGGAGCGCCCACACGTTTGGACGGCGAATCCTCCCTAATCAGTTCGGGGTGTTCCGCCTCAATATCCAGAAGCTTTCTGTAAAGCTGGTCGTACTCATAATCGGTGATTACCGGAGCGTCATTGACGTAATAATTTATATCGTGCTGTTTTATCTCTTCTACAAGCTTGTCGTACTGGTCTTTTGTTATTTCCATCGTCTTAATATGCTCCCGTCAGGCAGTTCATCAGGCAGTTCCATGCTGTAGCGGTAGTTTGGTCTTGTGGCTTCAACAGGCGCACCCTGCTCATCAGTCAGATTTGTCACTTTGTACGGTATCACTTCCAGAAACGGAGTCACAAACTCAAGCTCCTCTCCTGCAAGGAATTTGTTCTTCGCAAGCATCTCACCCTGTTCCACAGAGCCAAGAAATTCACTTTCCTGTATGTAGTTGGCGTTGGCATAGTTCATGGAGCCGCTGTCCGTATCGCCTTTATAAAAACCTGCGGTGTAGCTTCTGTGGGTAACGCTTGTCAGCATTTTCATCCACTCTTCCTTCACTTCATACCCGTCCGCATCCGCCATAGCCCAGTCAAGTGCGGTTCTGTATGTACCCGTAACAAGAGCCACATACATTATGCTTTTCATCCTGCCCTCTATCTTGATGCTTTTTACGCCCGCCTTCACAAGCTCACCCAGATATTCTATCAGGCACAGATCCTTGCTGTTATAGAAATATGTTCCTCTCTCATCTTCCACCACCGGAAAATATTCACCCGGTCTGGACTCCTCAACAAGAGAGTATTTCCACCTGCAAGGATGGGTGCAGAGTCCCGCATTGGCATCCCTTCCGGTCATATAATTGCTTATGAGACACCTGCCGGACATAGATATGCACATCGCACCATGGACAAATACCTCAATCTCTGCCTTGGCTTTCCTGCATATATAGGCTATCTCCTCCGCAGAAAGCTCACGGGCGAGAATAACCCTCTCCGCCCCAAGCTCCGCCCAGAAATCAACAGCGGCAAGGTTAGTAACGTTTGACTGCGTGCTGATATGAACAGGAGTCTTCAACCCCATGTCCCTGATAACTTTAAAGACTCCCGGATCGGAAACTATCATCGCATCCGGCTTCACAGACTCAAGATTGTAAAGATACTCCCTCAAACCATCAAATTCGGCATTACGGAGATAAGCATTAACAGTAACATAACCCATCTTCCCCTGACCATGCAGATAAGAAAGAGCCTCCGCCAAATCATCCATGCCGAAATTGCCCGCCTTCGCACGAAGACCGTAACCCGTTCCGGCAAGATAAACCGCATCCGCACCATAGCGGACAGCATATTTTAATTTTTCAAAATTCCCCGCAGGGCTTAAAAGTTCGACTGACATTATTTTTTATTTTCCTTTTTTTGGTTTTTTATCTCACGGGAGAACTTTTTGGAACAAAGTTCCCCCGCACCCCCTCAAAAACTCAAATTAAGTTTCTCTGGGAGAGAGCTAAAGAGAACACTTTATTTGTATAAAGAAAGGGTTCTCTCTTCATGAAAATAATAATTATAAAACCATTCAAAAATTTACCAGCAAAACACCTGAACCAACAGGCAGCAGGGTAGACGATGCAGGCATATCTGCCTTGATCTCTTCGATGAAGTTGAGGAGTTCGTCACGTCCCTGGCGGTATTTTTTGGGGACTTCCGCTGTTTCCATAGCAAGCATGCCGAAAAGGAGGACATCATCGAACACTACCAGTCCGCCTTTGTTCACTCTGTTTTTAACAGTCTGCCACATCAGGGGGTATATTCGCTTAACAGAGTCGATAAACACCATATCGTAAGTATCCGTTGTGCGGTTAAGGTAATCGAAGGCGGATTCATTGATAAATTCGACATTTTCAAGCTCGATACACAGAGTTTTCGCCACCGCCACACGGTTCGGGTTATGATCTATCCCCGTAATCACTGCCGAAGGGCACCCTTGTTTTATATAAGTTGTAGATGTGCCGATTCCGCTCCCTATCTCAAGGACGGATGCGGGTTTAAGCACAGCAGCAAGTATGCGGAGAAGCTCCCCTGTTTCAGGTTCAACAGACGGAACATCATGTTTTTTGGCATAGTCGTGCATATCTTCATTTTTTGCCACGACAGTGGAGCGGATGTATTCAAGGATACCGGGTATTAATATATCGTTTTTCATTTACTGACCAAGATTAACTTTTTCGGGAGTAAGTTTTTCCGTTATCTGCGATGCCTTTTCAGCATCGATTTTGCCCAGTGCAGCCATAATCTTTCCTGCATTCATAGGAGGAATTCTGCGGATAAGCTGAACGGCTTTGTCAGTGTCCATTTTAACAAAAATTTCAGCAGCTGACTTAGGTTTGGTGGATGAATATATTCTGGCGAGAGCATCAAGGTTTTCATCCTCACTGGACTGAACCTCGTTGAGCCTTTTGGTGATTGTGTCCTTAATCCCGTTGAGTTCGTTCTCTTTAGCGATAAGCTCTTCCTCAAGTGCTTTCAGACGTTTTTCCTTATCCGCCAGTTCCATTTCCTTTTTCTTGAGTTCCTGTTCCTTTGCCTCAAGCCGTGCGGCAAGGCTCTGTATGTCCACTATGCTTTCCGCCTGTGCTGTAAACACAGTGAGAAGCATAAAAAGAACTGCAAATTTAAGTTTATTCATTTCTGCCGCTCCTTGATACTATCAGCTCATCTATCATTTTCATCTCTTCCTTATCCAGATATGCCGCATAATCTTTTACATGCTTTTCTTTCAGCTTTATCAGAATTTTATGATTGTTCATTGCCTGAACTGTTTTTTTCTTCTGCCGTTCAACAACGATGCGGGCATCATACACCATGCGTTCCATGGTTTTCCTGTGCCCTTCCAGTTTGAGGATATACTCATCATACATCCTCACAAACTGAAGCTGTCCTTTCAGCTTGGCTTCTTCCTTCTCGGCGTTCTTCTGTTTTTCTGTTTCAAGCATGTTTTCAAGCTGCACAGTGAGAGTTTTCAGTTTGTTCTGAAACTCGCCGAGCTTATTTTTTTCAAGCTCATAGATCCGCTCTCTATGCTCCAAAACCTTTTCCAGCTTGAATTTTGCGTTCATAGCATCATCCCGCCGTTATCTCATTCAGCTTGTTTCGGGCTTCCTCGTAAGTAAAGTTTTCATCAATCCCCTGACGAAGAAAATCGTTTATGCGGTTTATTTTAAGGATCGCCTCATCAATTCTGGGGTTGCTTCCCCTGACATAGGCGCCGATGTTGATCAGATCCTCCGCCTCACGATATGCACTAAGCAGATCTCTGAATCTACCTGCGGATGCGAAATCTTCTTTTGTTACAATCTCTTTCATCAACCTGCTGGCGCTCATCAGAATATCTATAGCAGGATAATGGTTGCGTGCGGCAAGCAGCCTGTCCAGCACTATGTGTCCGTCGATAATAGAACGGACAGAGTCGGCTATGGGGTCGTTCATGTCGTCCCCCTCCACAAGCACAGTGTAGAGTCCTGTTATAGCGCCTTCTCCTTTTTTTGTTCCAGCCCTTTCCAGAAGCTTGGGCAGAAGTGCAAATACAGACGGAGTATAACCCTTTGATGTGGGCGGTTCACCCACCGTAAGTCCTATTTCCCTCTGCGCCATGGCGAACCTTGTCACAGAGTCCATCATAAACATCACGTTTTTGCCCTTTGCCCTGAAATACTCGGCAACTGCCGTGGCAACAAAAGCGCCGAGTTTTCTTACAAGGGCGGATTGATCACTGGTGGCGACTACGACTACGCTCCGTGCCAGACCTTCAGGACCAAGATCTCTTTCAACGAACTCACGCACCTCTCTGCCTCGTTCACCAATGAGAGCAATAACGTTTACATCCGCTTCTGTATTTCGGGCTATCATGCCTAAAAGCACCGACTTACCAACGCCGGAACCTGCGAAAATACCAACCCTCTGTCCTGAACCGCAGGTCATGAGAGCATCTATGGCTTTTACTCCGGTGGATATTGATTCACGGATTATTTCCCTCTCAAGAGGCAAAGGCGGCTGGGAATACACCTTAGTCAGTTCGTAGTCCTGAACCGGTCCTTTTCCGTCAATAGGCTCGCCGAGACCGTTAAGAATACGCCCCAGCATATTTTCAGATACCCGCACGGTGTTGCCAAGAGCAGTGTTATGCACTCTACTCCCCGGAGCGATTCCTTCGCTGTCGCCGTAGGGCATCAGGATTATTCTATTGTCATTAAAGCCGATTATTTCAGCAAGAACAGTGTCGCCCCCGCTGCCTTCTATGGCGCATCTTGTTCCTATGCCGAGAAGAGGACCATCTGCCTCGATGGTGAGCCCGATTATCTTCGTCACCCTGCCGGATATTACAATCTCTTCCCTTGCGTTTATGTGTCTAAGTCGATTCAAGTTCTTCATAAATCAGCTTCTTAAAATTTTCCAGCATGGTTTCTATGGTGTAGTCCATTTCCCCTATGCTGGTGTCTATTTTCAGCCCGCCCTGCGTAATTGCCGGGTCGGACACCGCCTCATAATCGGGAAAAGCTTTAAGCACAGTATTAAGATCGTCAGGATTCACCCTGAAAACAACACGGCTCAGTTCATGAAGGCTTGAGAGGCTCTTTTTTATGACAGAAACAATCAGACGCCCGTTCGTTTTTCTTTCTGCACCTATTAGCGTTTCCAGAAAGTGTGTGAGCATTTCAGGCAGGGCACTGTCAAGCTCCTTTACGGCAGAATCAAACGCTCCCGCCTTGGAGATAACTTCCTTGTAAGTTCCCTGAAGCATCTGGATGTAATCGTCTTTTTCTTTATTATACTTACTGCGGGCGTTATCCGCCGCCTCAAGCATCCCTTTTTTATATCCGTCATTAAAGGCTTTTTCATATTCAGCCTTCAGCAGTTCCTGTATCTTCTCCTCATCAAATGCAGGAGGTTCCTCTTTAATTACAGCCTCTTCAAATACCGCTTCGGAAAACTCTTTCTGTTCCTCCTTCACGGGTTCAGGTTCGGGCTCCTGCTTTTTATCAAAATTTTCAAGAAAAACGGAAGATTCGCCGACTATCCTCGCCTTACCGAGGTTTACGGCTGTATCGAAATTAGCAAAAAGAAAAGGGATCTCTCCATTGACGGCATTGGTATCTTTAAGTTTTTCAAGCGCAAAGACTTTTTCTCCACGCTCCACATCCCCGAAACTGGTGATATCCATTTCAGTAAGCTGTTTCTGTCTGTTTTTGCCGTAAATTTTTCTGGACATAATTCAATCCGGTGGGAATAGTTAAACGTACTGTTCTTCCTCTCCGCCGCCGAGGTTAATAACCCCTTCCTCGTCGAGTTCACGTACAATGGCGACAATCTCGTGCTGGGCTTTTTCCACCTCTTTGAGCTTGACGGGACCCATGTAATCCATTTCCTCACGCATAGTTTCCACTGCACGTTTGGACATATTTCTGAAAAAGCGTTCTTTGGTATCGTCGTCTGCTCCCTTGAGGGCAAGGGTGAGCGCTTTTTTGTCTGCTTTTTTGAGGATTTCCTGAATAGCCACATCGTTCAGCTCTCTGATATCCTCGAATACGAACATCATATCCCGTATTGCTGCAACCAGTTCCGGTGCTTCCTTCTCCAGTTTTTCCAGAGTTGCCTTGCTTGTTACCCTGTCCATACGGTTGAAAATTTCTGCAACGGATTTTACGCCGCCGACCTCAACATTGTATGAAGAAAGAGACTCAAACCTTTCCTCAAGCACTCTGGAAAGGGTTTTTACAACCGTAGGCGATATATCCTGCAGGTTTGCGATTCTAAGTGTTATCTCGGCCTTAAGCTCTTCCGGAAGCTGCGCCAGTGACTCCGCCGCATGGCTGGGGTCAAGGTGGGCGAGTATCAGTGCGATTGTCTGCGGGTGTTCTGTCTGTATGAATTTAGCAAGCTGCTTAGGATCAATCTTAGTAAGGAACTCAAAGCCGCTTGACTGTTCCATCATCTTGGTAAGGCGGTCGATAATCTTCCTTGCACGTTCAGGGCCAAGAGATTTAACAAGAACGCTTTTAGCGTACTCAAGACCGCCCTTGGCGATGAACTTCTTGGCAAGCATCATGTTGTAAAATTCTTCTATTGTTTCGTCCATCTCCTCAGGGGGGATGATCTTGGTCATGGCGATCTCTTTTGAGATCTCCTGCACCTCGTCATCATCAAGATGAGCGAAAATAGATGAAGAAATTTCTTCACCGAGGGCGATTAATACCGCTGCGGCTTTTCTGATACCTGAACCGGAAAGACTCATGTCAACCTTTCAACATTGATTTTATAATATTTGCCGCACCTTCGGGATCCTCTTCGCAGAATTCCTCTATCTTCTTCAGCATTACCTTAGACTTAACGGCGTCTGTGTTCATCGGTATGCTTTCATCAAGCTCCTGCTCAACCTCTCTTTCAAGTTCTTCGAGGGTTTTGGGGAAGCCGGCGCTGTCTTTCAGGGTGACATCCACAGAATCGAGCGCAGAGGATACTGTAATGGTCCCGTCGTCGTTGTAGGTGACGGTCTTGTCGAGTTTTTTGAGAATACGCCTGACCACGGCAAAATAAAACAGAAGCAGAATAATAACTGCAAGGGCATATTTGGATGCTATGGTTATGAGTTCCACTGTTTTTTCTCTCTTGAGCAGAAGCTGTTCCTGCTGCTGTTCGGAGGTATCGAATGAGATATTTGTCACCTCCACCTGATCGCCTCTTGCCTGGTCAAAACCGACCGCTGTGGCAACAAGGGCACGGATGGAGTTAAGTTCATCCTGTGTTCTTGGAACACTTTCTGTTATCTGATTTCCTGTTGTATTATCAGTGCGGAAAACATTCTTATTATCCACAACAACTGCAACGGATATTTTCTTTATTGTCCCAAATGCTTTCACTTCTCTGGTGACGGTTTTGTCTATTTCAAAGTTTGAACGTTCTTCTGTGTGTTCATAGGATGAGTTTGTGTTGCCGCCCAGTACCTGCGGCTCTGCAAGGTTGGATTCAACTCCGGGGACGCCCTGCGGACCTCCGGGAGCGTTAGAGCTGATGGTTTCTATATTTTCCGATGACCGGATTACAGGCTCACGCCCGAACTCTTCTCTGCTGGTTTCTCTCTTGGAAAAATCTATCTCCGCAGTAACCTTCGCCACAGCTCCGGTTTCGCCGAGAGTTCTGCCGAGTATGCCGTATAGCTTTGATTCAAGCTCACGTTCAATGCGCCTCTGGTATTCAAGCTGCGTCTGGGTCATCATTACGGGGGAATGTTCTTCATCGAGAAATTCGCTCAAGAGTCTGCCTGTGGTATCCACAATCTGCACGCTGTCTGTGGTCAGCCCTTTGACAGCGCCCGAAACCAGTGAGCTTATCGCTTTAACCTGCTCCTGGTTGAGGTTTGCCCCTCTTCTGAGCTTTATAACAACAGCGGCTTTTGCAGCCTCCTCTTCGGAGATGAAAAGTCTGTTTTTGGGAATGGTAAGATGAACCCTCGCCTCTTCAACTTCATTGAGACTGCTTATGGTTCTGGCAAGCTCACCCTGAAGGGCACGTTGATAATTGACATCCTGAAGGAATTCCGTCATTCCGTATGATGATTTATCGAAAAGCTCAAACCCTGCTCCGCCGCCTCTGGGCAGACCTTCACGGGCGAGTTCCAGCCTCATGTCATAAACCAGCTCCTGCGGAACTTCCACCGTTCCTCCGCCTTCCTTAAGCCTGTACGGAACATTGCCTTCTTTGAGTTTTTCAATAACCAAAGGGGCATCGTCAGCGTTCATATTGGCATAAAGGGTTTTATAGACAGGTCTGTTTGCCCAAATAAGAAGGACACCCAGAGTAACAAGTACAGCGCCTAAAGCTGCACCGATGGAAATTTTCTGAACAAGAGTCAGTTTCTCAAAAATATCTTTAAACTGAGTTACGACGTCTTGAAGTGCCATTTGCCCCTGTAATACTATACCTGAGTTCTCATAACCTCTTGGTAAGCTTCAACGATTTTATTCTTAACCTCAAGCATGAGTTTGAGGGAAACATCTGCTTTCTGGAGAGCGATCATTGTGGAATGAATATCCTTTGTCTCACCGCTTAAGACTTTCTGCACAGCTTCACTGGCTTCAAGCTGTGCATCATTTACACTGCTTAAAGCATCCTTAAGAAGAACAGAAAAATCCGCACCGGACTCTTCTTTGGCTTCCGCAGGTTTTGACGCTGTATCGTCAAGCTTATTCGGCAAAAGGAAGTTAATGTTATTGATCTCTGCCATGTTCAGTATCTCCCTAACTGAATATATAGTATATCAGGGGTATTTTACAACCTTTATATATTTCATTTTACTACTTTTTTAACCGTTTTCGGGCTCTTTTCAAAGCCAGCTCCCCGCACTGCGGAGCTTTAAAGATTCTAAAGTTTCGGTATCAGGCTCTGCCTATTTCCAATGCTCTCAAAGCAAGCTGTTTCGCTGTTTCAAACACTGTGGCGTTTGCCTCGTAGCTTTTTGAAGCTTCAAGCATATTTACCATTTCTTCAATGGGGTTCACATTGGGATAGGCGACATAGCCTTCCTCGTTTGCATCCGGATGATCCGGCTCATACTTAAGAGTTGGAGGCTTTTCATCATCTATGACTCTTTGAACCCTGACGCCTCCGGCATATTCACCTTTCATAACCTGCTCAAACAGCACGTCTTTTCTTTGGTAAGGTCCGCCTTCGGCTGTTCTTGTGGTCTGAGCGTTGGCGAGGTTTGAGGATATTGCTCCAATTCTTATTCTCTGCGCAGAAAGCCCGGTTGCAGAGACATCCATTACGTGCATAAAGCTCATTTATACCTTACCTCCCCTGAATAGCTGTTTTAAGTTTTGTGAATGCTCCGGCTGTAAGCTGGCTTAATTCCTGAAAAAGAACTGAGTTTGCAGCCATTTCACTCATTTCGTAGTCAAGGTTTACATCGTTTCCGTCATTGCGGAGAGAGGGGTTGTTCTGAAACCGGACATAATCCGCAGGAACTCCGCTGAAGCCGCCTGTGGAAAAATGCTTTGCATGAGTCTGTGCGAGAGGAAGTTTTTTCCCTGTTCCGAGAAAATCACCCATAACCTCATCAAATTCCAGCTTGCTTGCCTTGTATGTCGGAGTATCGTTATTAGCGATGTTTTCCGCTATCACGTTGTTTTTAACGGATGCGGTGTCCATACCATAGGAAAGTTTGTCAATGTTCGACATGCTGAAAATATTTCTCATGCAACACCTCTTGCATTACTAATAACAAAGATGATGCCAGTTATGAGGGGAAGTTTTTGCAGAAAGCTAAATGTATTTGCGTGCGCCCATGTAGGTCCGCACAAAATAAGAGTCGTTAAGGTTCGCTATTGTGACATTGCGTCCCCTGCGGGGAGCGTGGATAAATTTGCCTGAGCCTATGTATATTCCCACATGAGAAACTCTTTTGGCTCTGCCGGTGGCAAAAAAGACCAGATCACCGGGCTTCAGTTCGCTTTTAAGAACGAATTTGCCGTGATCAAACTGGGCTCTGGAGTTTCGGGGCAGGTTCAGCCCGTTAAGCTTATAGACAACCATTGTGAGACCGGAACAGTCAAACCCGCCGGATGCGCTTTCACCGCCCCATCGGTACGGGACACCGATATACTTATGCGCCGTTTTTACAAGGTTTGTCCTTATGCCTTTACGGTCAAGGTCTTCCGGGCGGAAGTTATAGTCATAATCTTCTGGACGAATGATAAAATAATCATCTATCTGGTTTCTGGTCCGCAGGTTGACAGCGTATCTAACTGCTCTGTCATAGGATGGGAAATCTCCTATGCGGACCTTATACAGACCAGAATCATCAAGGAAAAAGTAAGCATCCACCCCTGCGGCGTTCAGTTTGTCAGTATAGTTTGCAGCATTGCTTACGTTGCCGAAGGCACCGACCTGAATGGAGTATTTCATTCTCTCAATATCAGATGCTTCAATACGTCCGCCACCGCTGTACGGTGCGGGGCGTCCGCCAAGACACCCCGTTATTGCAAACAGAATAACAATCAGAAGTAAATGCTTTTTCTTCATCATCACCTTATTCTTATATTCCCAGATAAGCTTTTTTAACATCCTCATTGGAAAGCAGGCTTGAAGCCTTGTCTTCCATAGTCACTCTGCCTGTTTCCATAACGTAGCCTCTGTCGGCCACCTTAAGGGCAAGGTTTGCGTTCTGCTCAACAAGGAAAATAGTTGTTCCGCTCTCTTCTTTGATTTTCTTAATAATCTCGAAAATCTGCTGCACAATCAGAGGTGCAAGCCCAAGTGAAGGTTCATCCAGAAGCAGAAGGCGGGGTCTGGCCATAAGCGCACGGGATATGGCAAGCATCTGCTGCTCCCCGCCGCTGAGAGTTCCGCCCTGCTGATGTCTTCTTTCTGCCAGTCTGGGGAAGAGATCATATATCTGCTCAAGGTCTTTTTTTATACCTTCTCTGTCCTTGCGGAGAAATGCGCCCATATCAAGATTTTCGGACACTGTGAGATAAGGGAAAATGTGTCTCCCTTCAGGAACCTGACAGATACCCATCTGAACTATTTTGTCAGGCTTCATCCTGTGGATCGGTTCACCCTTGAACAGTATCTCTCCGGACTTAGGCTGAACAATCCCGCTTACGGAAAGAAGAGTGGTGGTTTTACCAGCCCCGTTCGCACCGATAAGGGTGATTATCTCACCTTCGTTTATCTTGAGGGAAACATCGTGAAGCGCCTGAATATTGCCGTAGAATGTGCTTATATTGTTAATCTCAAGCATCGGCTTCCTCCCCAAGATAAGCTTTGATAACTTCGGGATTGTTCTTTATCTCCATGGGAGTACCCGCTGCTATCCGCTGTCCGTGATCCATGACATAAATCCTGTCGGAAAGGTTCATCACAAGTTTCATATCATGCTCAATCAGCAGAATGGCGATTTTATCCTGATCTCTGATTTCCCTGATAAGTCCTGTAAGCTCTTCTGTTTCCTGAGGGTTCATGCCCGCTGCGGGTTCATCAAGAAGAAGAAGTACAGGTTCCGTAGCAAGGGCACGGGCTATCTCAAGCTTTCGCTGTGCGCCGTATGGGAGGTTGCTTGCCATTTCATTGGCAAGATGAGTCAGACCGATTTTTTCCAGAATACCATAGCTCACCGCTGCTGCGTCTTTCTCTTCTTTTCTGGTTCCGGGGTCACGGAGAAGTGCGCCGATTACCTTTGCTTTGGTACGGCAATGTCTTCCTATCATTACATTTTCAAGAACAGTCATGTTAGGGAAAAGTCTGATATTCTGAAAAGTTCTGGCAAGTCCAAGTTCTGTTACCTGATTGGGCTTCTTGCCGTTTATTCTTTTTTCACCGAACTTGGTATGGACGATTATGTCCCCCGAAGTTGGCGTGTATATGCCTGTAATGCAGTTAAAAAATGTGGTTTTCCCCGCTCCGTTGGGACCGATAAGAGCCACAATCTCACCGTTCTGTATTTCCATATCCACATGGTCAACGGCACGGAGACCGCCGAAATCCATTGTAAGACCTTTTACCTCAAGAACGGGAAGCGTCTGATCATTTTGCTTCATTTGTTTTCTCCCCGCCGAAATTCATCTTATCAAATAAGTATTTTCGCCGCACATTGCTGATAAGTCCCTGCGGTCTGAAAACCATCATAAGAACCATCGAACCGCCGAAAATAAGCATGCGCAGTTCAGAAAAAGCTCTGAGATATTCCGGCAGAAGTATAAGTATCAGCGCTGCAAGAATAACACCGAGAATTGACCCCATACCGCCGAGAACAACTATGGCAAGAATGATTGCAGATTCGAGGAATGTGAAACTCGCAGGATTGACAAAAGTTGTCTTCGCTGCGAATACAACACCCATGAATCCGGCCCATGTTGCACCAAGGGCAAAAGCCGTGAGCTTTGTCTTTGTTTTATCAATACCCATAGCCTGACACGCTATCTCATCTTCCCTCAGAGCAAGCCACGCCCTTCCGATTCGGGAGTTCTGAAGCCTGTTCACGCAGAATATCGTAATTACTGCAAAACCGAGAACAAGATAGTAAAGCGCAGTCATAGACTGTGATAGGTTGAGCGTAAGCCCGAAGAAAGAAGGTCTGTCTATGCCCGAAATACCGCTGGGACCGAAGGAAAAGGCGTTCCAGTTTTCAAGCACGAGGCGGATAATCTCTCCGAAACCGAGTGTTACAATGGCAAGATAATCACCACGGAGCCTAAGTACGGGGAAGCCGAGAATTATACCGAACATCATGGCGAGTGCGCCGCCTATGGGAAGAACAGCCCAGAACCCTAAACCGAAATGATGGTTCAGAAGAGCATAGCTGTAAGCGCCCACTGCATAAAAAGCAACATAACCAAGATCAAGAAGCCCCGCCAGCCCCACAACAATATTAAGACCAAGCCCAAGCACCACGTACATAAGCGCTGTGGTCATAATATTGATCTGATATGCGTTTGACATATGAGGGAACGCAAAGGTGAATGCAACTGCCACTGCAATAAGTGTGTAAAGCACCTTTTTGTTGTCAACTATGGCGTTCTGAAGACCGTTTTTAAGCCTTTCCCTTATGTTTCTTTCACTGATGTGTGTTTTTTTATAATGAAGCCAGCGCCAGATCATAGAACCGAAAAAAGCCCCAACGCCTATGTATATAAGGTTGTGCCAGCGCCATACTATGGTGTTATAAACAGTGTTTACCTTAATAACCATAATGGGAAATGTAAGAAACATAAACCATACGGCTGTAATTAGTGATTTTTTAAGCTCATTCAGCATGTTACACCTTCTGAGCCGAAGATTTGCCGAGGATTCCCGCAGGTCTGAAGATAAGTATCAGAACAAGAAGGGCAAAAGCGAAAACATCTTCATAGTCGCTGGACACATATCCTGTGGCAAAGCTCTCTGTCCATCCGAGTATAAGAGCGCCGAGAACAGCACCGGGAATACTGCCTATTCCGCCGAGGACAGCCGCAGTGAATGCCTTTATCCCTGCTATAAACCCTATATAAAAGTTTATCTGACCGATGTGTGAAGCGATAAGTATTCCGCCGAGGGCAGCAAGTGATGAACCCACTATAAATGTGAGTGATATAACTTTATCAACATCAATACCCACAAGACGAGCCATCTTCTTGTCCTGTGCTGTTGCCCTCATTGCTTTGCCCATTCTGGTAAACTTTATGAAAAAGGTCAGCAGAACCATTATCACCGCACTGCTAAGGATGATAACAAGCTCCGCAGAACTCATTATATGCGATACAGGTTTTAAAAACTCAAACTCCGGAATAAGCGCCGGAAAAGGGAGGAAGTCGGATGTCTGTGCGAGAAGTACGTAGTTTTGAAGGAATATTGACATTCCTATCGCACTTATGAGAGGTGAAAGCCTGGGGGCGTTTCTCAAAGGTCTGTAAGCGATTTTTTCCATAGTGTAACCATAGGCGGATGAGTAAATCACCGCCGCTATTCCCGCCAGAATAAGGATGCTGAGACCGCTGAAGCCCAGAATCGTCAGAACACTGGCGACAATAAGTGCCGTAAATGCGCCTATCATATAAATTTCCCCGTGGGCAAAGTTTATAAGCTGAATAATGCCGTAAACCATGGTGTAGCCCAAAGCGATAAGCGCATATATGCTGCCTTTTGTGAGGCCGCTTAAAAATAGTTGAAGAAAATAATCCATTATCTGTGACTGCTCCTGTTATTTGCCCTGAAATGGAAAGGGGGCGCAGGAAAGAAAGCACCCCCTGAGTTGTATCTGGAAAATTATTTAAGTTCGGCGTATGCGCCGTTCTGAACCTGATACATAGAGAAGCCCACGCCGATAGCATCGCCTTTTTCGTCAAAGCTTATATTTCCGAGGGGAGTTTCAACATATTCGGTTCTGAGAGCCTTGCTCACAGCGTCATAATCAGTTGAGTCTGCTTTGTCTATAGCATTAAGAAGTGCCATAGTTGCAGCATAGCCATTGATGAAGAATGCGCCGGGGTCAGCCTGATACGCAGCCTTGTGGTCTTCAACTGCTTTGATGTTGATAGGGTTTGAAGAAGTGTCCACAGGACCGGTAGCATAAACGCCTTCAGCAAATTCGCCGGCAACTTTTATGAAAGTATCGTCCTTTACACCGTCATCGGAGATGAAGGGGATGTTGATCTGTTTTTTACGCATCTGAGTAACGATTTTGGAAGCTTCGGGGTGGTATCCGCCGAATATAACCGCTTCAGCGCCGGAACGTCCGATCTTCTGAACAACTGCGGAGTAATCAACAGCACCTGGAGTAACGCCTTCATAAAGAACAACTTCTACACCGTTACCAGTAGCCTCAAGAAAAGATTTTGCGAATTCAGCAAGACCCTTGCCGTAGTCGCCTTTATCATGGAGAACTGCAAATTTTTTGATGTTAAGGGTATTGAGAGCGAAGTCAACTTCGAGTCTCGCCTGAGCATCGTCAGGAGCGATAGTGCGGAGGAAGTTGGGGTATTCGCCGCTCTGAGTAAGTTCAGGGTTTGTAGCTGAAGGTGAGATAACAAGAATACCTGCATCTTTGTATATACCGAGCGCAGCCTTTGTGGCGCCGGAGCATATGTGACCAACAACAGCCACAACTTTTTCAGAAACAAGCTTGCTTGCCGTGTTTGTTGCGACTTCAGGTTTGCAAACATCGTCTTCGATGTAAAGCTCAACCATTCTTCCGTCAATACCGCCGTTTTTGTTAACTTCATCAACATAAAGCTTAACAGCATTTACAGTGGGAAGACCATAAGAAGCAAGATCACCGGAATGTGCGCCGGCAACACCGATTTTGATTGGTTCTGTGGAAGCAGCAGGTGCTGCAGCTTCAGTATTTTCCGCGGGAGCTTCCGCCGCTTTTTCTTCAGCTTTCTGGCTGCAAGCGGTCATAAGGAAGACTGCGGAGACCATGACAAGCAGGAACGTAAGGAACTTCTTCATAAACCCTCTCCGTTTAAAAAATTTTCTTGTTAATTTATCCGGAAAAGGACGCATGTCTATTCCCGAATAAATGTAAATACTAACTAAGGACCAGGGCTTAGTCAAGATAAAAGGAAATCAGGAGTTAACAGCGATCGGGAAACTAAATAAAATCAAGTACCACTAAACATTAGCAGGTTTTTTGAAGTAAATTCTTGTAAAAAAACTTACAATATTTAACCTAGAGAAAAAGAACATTTTAAGCAAGGATTTTGTAAGTAAAACGACAAAAAGGCTGTTCAGCACATGGGAAAACACATCATCCGGATTGTGTTTTCCTTAATGCTGAGAATCAGTAAACAGCTACTTTACTGAGGCGGACTATATCGCCTTTCATTATTTCCATGGATGAATTCACAAGGTACATTGTGGAGTAGCTTCCGTTTACACGCAGAAGCTGACCCTCGCCTATCGTTTCTGTTTTAATCACTCCGTTCTCCTCATGCCTGCGGAAAACAAGGAATTTATCGCCTTCTTTAACAGGAAGAGGATGACCGATATTTATTATAACAGAGTAGCCCTCTGCCGAAAACCTGTGGTTTTCCGCAAGGTATACGACCTCTCCGGCAATATCAGAATCAATACTTCTGAAGCCTCTCGGGCGCTTAACTGTTATTTCTTCACTTTTAGCAGCTTTAAAACCATTGCTCACAGAGCTGAAGGCTCTGTATATTTTTGCCCTTGATGTTTCATCTCCGGCTTTTTCGATCTTTGCGTATCCCACACAGGTATACACCGACCTGCCCTTTTCAATCCTGCTTCTTTTTTCGTAAAGCACCACAGTATCGCCCGTGTTGAGACCTTTCTCCGTACCGGCATCAAGGGTGATGTAGTCTCCGGTTGAAACCATTTCACGCATTTTTTCAGTAGAAATTACTGTAAACTCCGGTTCGTCATCCAGAACAGAGTCAAAGCCGTTCAGCTTATCAGCGGTGAAACTGTTAACACTGTCTGCCGCTTCCATGCCGGACACGGCAGAGTTTGCGGTCATTCCGTTTTTGTCAGCTTCGATTTTAAACAAGCCGCCTTCACCCATGCGGATCGATTCGCCGCCTTCGGGAAAACCGGGGATATAAAGTTTCTCTTTAGGATAAATGAGATCCGGATCGTTAATGAACACATTTCCTTTCCAGATTATAGGCCACTTCCAGTTATCTCCGTAGTATTGACGGGAGATATCCCAGAGGGTGTCGCCTTTTCTCACTTCATGAGTGTTCTCCGCAGCGGCTGCCACAGCCGTCAGCATGATAGCGGAGAGAATTATACCCCCGGTAATTTTCAAGCTATTCCCCCATTGAGGCGAGTTTCTTTTTAGCCAGATTGAATGCCCTTGTTCCGGGGTATTCGTTGACTATTTTCTTTAATGTAACAACAGACTCGGCTTTTTTACCTATATTTCCGTATGAGTATGCCATTTTAAGAAGTCCATCGGGCACTTTATTACCGTCGGGATAGTCTGAAACAAGCTTGTTGAAGAGAGTGACTGCCCCTTCATAGTTTTTCTGTGAGTATTGAATTTCACCAAGCCAGTAAACAGCGTTGTCGGAGAGTTCATCTGACGGGTATTTGGCGAGAAATTCATTGAATTTCGCTTCGCTTTCCGCATATTTCCCGTTCCTGTAAAGCTCATAGGCGTAGCTGTAGAGGCTGCTTTTATCGGTAAACGCATCTTCTATTATGATAAGGTTTTCACCGTCTGCCGTCTGCGCAGGTTCAAGAACAGCAGACGCACCGGGAGCAGGGGCTTTCTGCCCTTCTTTAAGGACTGTAACTTCGTTTCCGATGAAGCTGAGTTCTGAGCGTATTTCAGCCAGAGCGCCTGCGTTGGCGTTAATGCTTTCTTTATTTGCTTCGGTTTTACGGTCAACGTCTTCTATGGATATCTTCATTTCAGCCATTTCAGACTGCATGCTGACCATTTCATCTTTGATGTTGTTGATGCTCTGTTTAATTACCTGAGTTTCATCCGAGCATGCAAATGCAAGAAAAGAGAGCGTGATTACCGCCATTGTTTTTTTCATCGTTTTAAGACTCCTATAACACGTATTCATCAATGCTGTTGATAAGTATGTCCGTATCGGGCTTGCCCACGAACATATTCGCACCGATATTAAGCACCTTTCTTTCATTCTCCTCGCTGGCGAGGGATGAGAAAACCAGTATGGGCATCTTCGCAAACTCCGGTTTGCCCCGGAGAGTCCGCACAACAAATGCACCGTCAGCAACCGGCATTTCAAGGTCGGTTATTATAATATCAGGTTTTTCAAGGGCGCATGCAGCAAGAAGAAGCTTCCCGTTTTCAAACGCTTTTATCCTGTAACCGGCGTTTTCAAGGTTGGTAGCCAGAAAGCGCCTGATCACTGTGGAATCCTCCGCCAGATAAACAAGCTTTTTGCTGCGTGCTGCGCTCAGGGAGTAATCGATCACCATCTCCTTGAGTGCTGTTGCGGGATTAAGTTCCGAAACAATTTTTTCAAAGTCGAGAAGCTGAATAAGGTTCCCGCCAATGTCAATAACTCCGAGAACTGTCTCCGCAAGACTGAAATCGGTTATCGCCGAATAATCTTTAATGTCAGCCCACGTAATTCTGTGAATACGCACAACCTCATCCACAATGAAGCCGTTGTACTGATGATTGAAAAAGGTGACGATAATTTTTTTAGCGTCATAATCCTGATCAAACTTCAGGTCAAGCCAGTTGCCAAGGTCGATCAGCGGAACAAGCTTTTGTCTTATATTTGCGGTTCCGATGACTGCCGGGTGGGCGTCAGGAACTTTGACAATTTCGGGAAACCTGATTACTTCCCGAACCTTAGCTACGTTAATGCCGAAATGGTGTTCCTTCTCGGCACGGACAATAAATTCAACAATTTCAAACTCGTTTGTTCCTGTCTCAAGCAGGATACCGTGATCAAGGGCCATATTTCCTCCGGTTATCTAAAAATTAACACGCTTTGCAATCCGCATCAAGAGATATTACCCCTGAAAACACAGGATTTTATTGCCGCAAAGGAAACATCAGGCGTCCCATTTTTAGTCCGAAGGCGATAACTGCGGAGAAACCTCATAAATTCTAAAATCGGATTGCTATTAGGCGCATGTTAGTCTAAAAATACTGTAATGAGAAATATCGGCTTTATTATCTTTGCTCTTTTTATTGCCTTTGCCGCACATGCTCAGGATATCTACCTGAAAAAGAACAGGTTTTTTACAGAACTGGTCATAGCCGGAGCCGCGGAAAATATTAAGGATGTTAAAAAGGGAGAAAGAACTGTCACTCTTATGTTTGCGGGAAAACTCACAGCCGGCTTTTCAGGCAAGCTGGACGACCGCTTCATCTCAAAAATAACCGTTCAGGGAGATACAATAACGCTGGATTTCGCCCCTGATACGGATTTCACATTCATGACCGAAGGTGTGGATGCCAAAATTGTTGCCTCCAGAAAAAGAAAAGCAGACGACATAAAGCTCGGCTACGGCATAGAAGACGCTCTCATTAAAAAAGGAAGCGGAATAATCGAAAACACCGAGGCTGAAAAACAGCTCGGCATAGCCGATGAACTCATGGCAAAAGGTACTTATGAACAGGCAGCGATAAACCTTGAAGGGCTTCTCGCTTCGGGCATAAACAGCTACTACCGGCAGGAAGCCTTGTTCCGTCTGGGCAGCGCCTATTATGAAATGGGCAGCAAATCATACAAGAACTATATCACTGCTTCACAGATATTCGACGATTTCACAAACCTTTACCCCGATTCATATCTTTTCAGGGATGCGCTTATAAAATCTGCTGATTCAAAGGAAAAAGCAGACATGTATTATGAAGCAATATTCGCCCACGAAAAGATTATCCGTCTGGTGCAGAACGAGAATATACAAAAGAACTCATACAGGAAAATAGCTGAGATATACCAGACACTGGGGCAGACGGACCGTGCAATTGAGGCGAGAGAGAACTACGTCAAACGCTTTAAGGATGACCGTGACCCGCAGACAGCAATGATAGGTATGCTTTATGCGGATAAAGGAGACTACGAAACCTCATTCCGCTACTTTCAGGGGCTGACAGGCAGAAAAGTTGACTATTCAAAATTTTCTCCCGAGTCTCTCTACGCCATGGGAGAAGTATTTGATAAACGTGGCAGAACAGAGGAAGCGCTCTACGCCTTCCGCAGGACATACGGCTACTACCCCTCATATGAAAAAGCAGATATGGCAATGTACCGCGCAGCGCAGATGAATGAAAAGATGGGCAACAAAAGCGCAGCAGACACCCTGCTGCTTGACACTGTAAATAAATATCCCAAGAAACCCGGCGGAATGCTGGCATCAATCAAATACGCTGATACGCATGTATCTGAAAAAAGCACTGCGGACTGGGAAAAATTCCTCACAAACGCTCTGGATTCAAAAGATTTTGAAATACTTGAGCAGGCTGACGTGGTGGTCATTAAGTCTCTGTTCCATGAAAAAGCCTATGATAAAACCCTTGAGCGAATAGATAAATTCGGCAAACGGAGCTACAGCTCTCCTCTGATGAGCATTGTGTTTGATATTAAACAGAAAATAAGGCTCCAGCAGGCTAAACAGGCATATGACGAAACAAGATACGATCAGGCGCAGGAATATGTAGGCATTCTCCTGAAAGAGTTTCCTGATTCGCCCTACAGACGAGAGGCGAAAACTATCGGCCAGTCAATATCATACGGCAGAACCGAGGCTCGTTTCAAAAACGGGGATTTCAAAGGCGTAATTGACTATATAGAAAACTTTCTCACTGATGAAACGGAAGTTATTGAGCCCGTAAAGTGGAGCAAGCTTCTTGACGATGCTTACTACAACATGGTCAAAACAGATTTTGATGCCTCCAGAGTTCCGCAGGCGCTCATGAACGCAAAGCAGTATATTGCCCAGTTCGGTACAGACGGCGCTCACATAGCTGATATTATAAATATGGCGGAAAGGCTCACGCTTACAGTTATCCGCCGCAGATTTGAGGGAGACAGATTCCTTGACGTTATTCAGGCGTATTCAGAAAACCAGAACATTATAGACAGCTCAAAGCAGCAGCCTTTTAAAGATACGGTAAAAGCATACGCTGCATTTTCACTCTATAAGATGTCAATGCCTGACAACGCAGCAGAACTGCTGGCGACAGTGGGCAGCACAAAGACTCCGGTTTACTGGCTCACCAACCTTCTTATCGGTGACGGCAGCATAAATTTTCAGGTGAATACGCTGGATGCAGAGACTCTCGTTTTTCTTGCTGACGAGGCGGAAAAAAAGAATCCCGACACCGCCATAAAGCTTCTTAACGAATACACCAAAGACCCTAAGCTTGCGGCAAAGCAGAAATTTAAAATATCAAAAAATATTTCCGATGACGCCAAAAGAGAGCAGCTTCTCGTCAGTATATATCAGGATGTTAACAAAAATCCCGGCAAGCAGTTTGACGGTTACGAAGAGGTTTCCCTTGATATGGGAATACTCTATTATAAGAAAAATAGTTTCAAACCCGCCGTGGAGGCTTTGTCCTCGTTTCTTCAGAACCACGCTCAAAGGGATGAAAAAAGAGCAGAAGGGCTTTACTATATGGGCAAGTCATACCTGAAGCTTAAAGATAACGATAATGCGGTTAAAAACTATATGGAGCTTCTTGAAAGCGTGCCGAACTCTGTTTACGCAAGTGCTGCACGCACCGAACTGGAGGAGATACAGTGGCGGAAAAGTCTGACAAGGTAAGCACGAACGACAGCAGAATAGACGAACTCAAGCTCCTTATGGAGTCGTTCAACCTCGCCACAACCAAGCTGGAGGACTCCTACAGTGTTATTCAGGAGGAAGCACGCAAACTCCGTGAAGAGGTTGAGGAAAAAAACCGACGCCTTTCAGCGCTGAGCAACCTTCTGGAAGGGGTTCTCATGAACTCCGGCAGCGCCATTATAGCCATAGACAAAAACGGCACAATCCTTACCATGAACAAGGAATCGGAAAAGATGGCTTCATCCTTCGGGCATGAGAAGTTTCTCTCAATGCTGGGTTCTTTTGTTGAGCCGGGTCTTTATGAACATGAACCGGAGCGAGGAGTGTATCTTAAAATAAGCCTTGGCGAATTAAACGCAGAAGGTTTATCCGGCACGGTTTACGTTATAGACGATATAAGCGACCTCAAGGCTCTGGAAAAAGAAAAACACAGGGATGAAAAGCTTATGCTTATGGGTGAAATGGCTGCAAACATAGCCCACGAGATAAGAAACCCTCTGGGCGGAATAGAGCTTTTCGCATCACTTCTGGGTCGTGACCTTGAAGATTCTCCGGATAAAAAACGCCTTACTCACTCCATAATAAAAGGCGTACGCACCATAAACTCTATAATTTCAAATATTCTCCTCTTTACAAAGGAGATACAGCTTGAGATAAAAGAACATTTCCTCTCAGACATAGTAGACGATGTGATACTCTATCTACAGCATATTATGAGGGATAAAGAGATCCGCTTTATCAACAATATCAGTGAAGAAAGCAAAATAAAGTGCGATGCGGAGCTTTTTAAACAGGTGGTTATGAATATTGTCCACAACTCCGTTGATGCTGTTAAGAGCGGCGGTGAAATACGCATTGAATCCGGCGCAGACGGCACTGAAAGCTGGTTTACCATAACAGACAACGGCAGCGGCATTGAGCCCTCCATGACAGGAAAGCTTTTCATGCCCTTTCAGACCACAAAGGCAAAAGGCACAGGGCTTGGGCTCGCCATTGTGTACAAGATTATAAAGGCGCACGGCGGAAATATCGAAGCCGACAGCGACGGCAAAACCTACACGACATTCCGTGTGGCTGTTCCGGCATAGGGTGTTGAATAATGAGCGATAAGCACGATAATAAAAAAATTCTCATAGTCGATGATGACGACAATATGCGTGAAGCTCTCAGAGAAACGGTCAAACGCATGGGACTTGCCGTGGAGACAGCCGAAAACGGACGCGAAGGGTTTGAAAAAGCCTCATCCCGCCCCTATGATCTGATCATAAGCGATATGCGTATGCCGGAGATAGACGGTCTCTCCATGTTCAACATGATCCGCTCATCAGGCATAGAAACCCCTGTGTGCTTCATAACCGCTTTCGGAACAGTTTCAAACGCAGTGGAGGCGCTCAAGCTGGGTGCATCAGATTACATCCTCAAACCTTTTCCGCCGGAAGCCATAGAAGAACTGATAAGGCGTACATTCGAGATAGAAAGCCTCACCAAAGGCGGCAAACGCAGAAAGAATAAGGCTGTTTTCCGCAGCGCCTTCATGGCAAGGCTGTTTGCTCTGGCAAAAGACGTGGCAGACAGCGAAGCCACAGTGCTGATCACAGGCGAATCAGGCACAGGTAAGGAAGTTCTCGCCAGATATATACACGACAACAGCTCAAGGGCTGACGGTCCGTTTGTTGCGGTGAACTGCGCCGCAATACCTGAAAATCTCATTGAGAGCGAGCTGTTCGGTTTTGAGAAGGGAGCCTTCACAGGCGCAATAAACCGCAAGGCAGGCAAGTTTGAGCTTGCGGACGGCGGAACTATCCTCCTTGATGAAATAGGCGAAGTGCCTATCCATTTACAGGCAAAGCTGCTCCGTGTGCTTCAGGAGCGTGAGGTGGAACGCCTCGGCTCCATACGTCCAGATAAAATTAATGTCCGCATACTGGCAACTACCAACAGAGAACTTAAAAAAGAGGTATCCACGGGCAATTTCAGGGAAGACCTGTTCTACAGGCTGAATGTTATCGCAATCGAGCTGCCCCCTCTGCGGGAGCGGAGAGAGGATGTGCGGGAGCTGGCAGAATTTTTCATGACAAAATACGCCGAAATAAACCGCAAGGGCTCATGCTCACTGGGAGAAAAAGCGCTTCAGGCTCTTATTGACTATGACTGGCCGGGAAATGTCCGTGAACTTGAACACACTGTTGAACGGGCGGTTGTTCTCTGCCGTGACAAGGTAATAAGTGAACGGGATCTGTTCCTCCACGGAATTACAATAAAGCAGTTCCTTTTAGAGAGCGACTTTCAGAAAGAGATGCCCGCCGCAATGCAGACACCTGCGTCAAATGAGCCTGAAACCACAGAAGAACAGATTAAATCAACCCATTCAGTGCCTTCCGTGGGAGTGACAATAGCTGAAATGGAAAGGGAACTTATCCTTAAAACCCTTGATGAAGTGGGCGGAAACCGTACAAAAGCTGCGGATCTTTTAGGAATTACCGTCCGCACCCTCCGCAACAAGCTTAACGAATACAGGGAATCAGGACATTACAGCGACTAAATCCCTACACACCGGCAAGACCGAAGGCAAACTTAAGCCATACAGGAATAGTCACAAGAGCTGTGGCTGTGGTGAATACTATAACTGCGGAAGTAACTCTTGATTCTCCCATAAAATACCTGACAACTGCAAGATTCATCATTCCCGCAGGCATAGCCGACTGAGCAGCGAGGATAATCTTTAACCCTCTGCTGTCTGTCATATACCTCGCTGCCAGAAGAAAAACAAAACCCATAATAAACATTCGCAGCAGGACAGCACTGAAGCCTATTTTCAGCGTGCCGTTGAGGCTTGCCCCACGCAGTCCCTCCCCCAATGCAAGTCCGCTTACAAAAAGTCCCAAAGGCATTGTGAGAAAGGATATAATGTCCAGAACAGAACCCGCATATCCGCTGAAGCCCTGCGGTGCAAAAACAGAATTCACCGCAACAGAAAAGAAAAGCGCATAAAACGGCGTGCTTGAGGCAAGCTTCACTATTCCTGCCCTGTATGAGCCTGTGAGTATAACTATACCAACTGTCCAGTATATAAAATCTATGCCGAAATTAAACAGGAGAAGCTGACCCGCAGCCTCTCTCCCGAAGAGATGCGCCACAATGGGCAGAGTAAAGAAACCGTAGTTGTAAACACCGATGGAAAAAGAGAAAGCACGCCTTTCTCTGGAATCTTTAAGCCCGATCATCGGTGCAGTAAAATAAGCAGCAGCGAACCCCGCCCCAACAGATGCCATTCCCCACAGGGGCAAAGCAAGCGAAGACGCAATGTCCTTAAGATTCTCATTCCCTATTATAAAGTTAAAAACAAGGCAGGGGAAAAAGAAGTGTATAAAAACCCTGAACAGAACCTTATCAACGGCAGGAGGCAGGCTGAACAGCCTTTTTAGCGCAAACCCTGCACCGAATACACCGAAATAAGGCATCACGGTTTTTAATATATCAACATAGTCCAAAAAACTTACTCTTCTTCAATATATTTAATAGCTTCCTCAAGTGTTTCCTCACTGAAAAGCCTTATTCCGTTTCTTGCAAGGAGTTCCCCTGCAACGCCTTTTCCTTCAATCTTTTTGCCGCTGAAGGAACCGTCATAGATCAGTGTTGAACCGCAGGAAGGACTTCTGTGCTTAAGCAGAGCAACACGGCATCCGTTTTCCAAAGCCTTTTCAAGGCTCATATATGCACCTTTCACAAACTGTTCCGTGAGGTTTCGCCCTTCGTCATCAATTACTTCGCCTTTTCCATCCAGAACAGATCCGCCGCCGCCCTCGCCTCTTATTTCACAAGGTCTGCGGGGAGCTGAAAGCCCTGCGTCAACCTCCGGACAGACAAGCACCGCAAGACCGGATTCCACAAGCTTACGGAAAGTTTCACACTCTATTCTGGTATTACCGCCGTCATAGCGCACATTTTCACCCGCAAGGCAGGCGCTTAACAAAAACTTTTTCATGCTATATCCTCTAAAATCCGCACAGCACCCCGCACGAAATCTTTACACCGCTCAAGCCTGCCCTGCTCTCTCGCTTTCGAGCGTTCCTCGTAATTACCCATATCAACACCTACAAGCTCCGAGCATTTCAGAGAACCGAACTCTTCTGAAAACTTTTTCCTGAATTCTGCCATGATGCTGTAAACAACCTCTTTCGCTTCGGCATCATCAAGGGATGCCCTGCCGTGCTTGAGCCCTATGACCATATAAGCGCCGGAAACTGCGCCGCATGTTTCACCGCAGCCGCCCACACCGCCGCCGAAGGGAGTGGAAAGCCTTAAAGCCACAGCCTCTTCCATGCCTTCATCAACGGCAAAGGCTGTAAAAACGCCCTGAGAGCAGTTAAAACCGCTGCTGAAAATTTTCTCTGCTTTTTCTTCCCGGTCTTTCAACGAAGCACCTCCGGCTTAACTATGTTAAAAAATTGCATTCGGCGATAATTTTTTCTATACTATGGTATTATTAAATACATTTTTTCTCAAAAGGAAATTGATTATGATTAGGATTCTTCTGGCAGAAGATAACCCAGTTAACCAAATGATTACACGGAAAATAGTTGAAAAGCTGGGCACTCAGGTTGATGTGGCTTCCAACGGGCGTGAAGCGGTCGAAATGGTTCAGAAAAGCGAATATGCTGTAGTCCTTATGGATGTGAATATGCCTGTTATGAACGGGATTGACGCCACAGCGGAGATACGCAGGCTGGGGTTTGATATGCCCGTTGTGGCGCTCACCGCAGACTCGGAAACCATGACAGCAGAGCTTGAAACCTGCGGCATGACCGACTTTATATCGAAACCTGTAAATATCTCAAAAATAGAAGCAATTATAAACCGATGCAGAAAACCGGAAGAAAAAGCGCAGGACACTCCGGAATCTGACACTGTGGAAGCCTGCATAAATTATGTCTTCACTCAGCTTGGGCTGGAAGAAGAAATAGTCACGGAGCTTTTGGGCGAATTCATTGAGGATTCCGGCAGACATCTTAACTACCTGCTTGATTCCGTCAAAGAAAAAGATATGCTTAAAATTGCGTCCGAAGCACACTATATCAAAGGTGCAGCAAAAAATATGGGGCTGAAAAACATTGCAGCAGCAGCCGAAAAAATAGAAAAATGTGCAAGGGTAAACCTGAGCGGTGATTACAATGTCCTATGCAGCCACCTTGAAGCTGCATATAATTCATTCAGGGATAACTTTAACAATAAAATTTAATCAGTGTTCTCCATGATATACATTCCTTTAAATGATTGCCCTAATGCGGCGGATATAATCTACTCCGCATTAAGAGCCTGATCATCCCCGTGTCGATAGCTCGACCCCACCCCTGGGTACAATTTCTATAATGGTATCAATGTCTTGCACAAAGACCAGTGTTTCGGCACTGGTCTTTTTTTTGTGGTACACTCGTGGTACATTTTTGATTGAGAATTAGTGGTTAGAAACGGTCAGCAATTAAGAGGAAGCAACACATTATCAGTATGTTATTTTAATAAGTTCTCCATAGTTCTCTTTAGAGAACACCAACATATCCTTGAAGACAGATAAAGACCTATAATATGTAGTCTGACCACTGGATAGTACTAAAATTTATGAAAACTATTTCACTACATGTCATTTCGATATGGGTTAGCATATTCCAAACAAGATTCACAATAGTTTCTATCACCAATTCTCGATACAGCAGGACTACCACAACAGTCACACTCGCAATCAGGAGTATCATCCAACTCCATCTCTTCAGCTTCTAAACTATCCAGACACTCAAGACATAAATTCTCATCTTCATCATAATAGTTATGGTCAATAACATCTTCTAAATCATAAGATTCTTTACACTCTTTACATTCAGGCATAAGTAATCCTCCTTCATAGCATATTCAATAGGACAATGTCACACATATCCGAGATAACAAGTAATAAACAAAACTGTTGATTTCACCTCTAGAGCCAAAAAACAATAAGCATTCTTGGCTAATTTAAACCTAATTAATAACGCTTATCTTTCTTATAATACTTCACCTAAATGGTATTAACTTTTAAGATCATTCGAAATTGTTTTTTGTGACACATCTAATTTTTTAGCGATCTCAACTTGGGACAGTTTTTCTTCTTTTTTTAACCTTTTAGCCTCTTGTACACGTTCTTCTTTAGACAGTCCGGCACAAACACTCATTGTCTGGCTATATAACCCTTTGTTTTCAGCTGCGGCATTATTGCTCAAGTATGTGGTCATAACAACTTTGTTCCCATTCAAATCGTATCCCTCCACTGTACGTTTACCATTACGAATGGTGACAGACACATCATTCGGATCAAGCATATTTTTTTCAAATGAAGACAATTCTGTTGACCTTGAGAGTATTATTGATGTTTCATTTATGGAATCCACTTGATTTTCTTTATCCATTCCAACTACTCCTAGCTATATACTTTCTAGTAAAAGTATCATCGAGCAATTTACTAGTCAAGCATTATTTTAAAATACATAGACATTTAAAGTATTACCACAATCATATGTAACCACATCAAGTTCAGTGCTATTAATCATTTAACTAATGTGTAATTATCTGAGTATCCCCGTATTCCGGCAGATAAACAGTAAAACATGCACCGTCAGCGGTGTTGAATGCTGTTATAGTCCCGTCCATCTTTTCCTCTATGATAGTTTTTGCTGTACTGAGTCCTATTCCGGTTCCCTTGTCGCCCTTTGAGGAAACATATGGTTTAAAAATATTTTCCATAATATCAGGGCTTATTCCGCCGCCGTTATCGCATATGGTGAGAGCTATATTGCCGTCATCTTTGTGTATATCAAGCTGTATCCTGCCGTTGAGCTGTTTTCCTGCTTCTTCTCCACGGCGTTCCGTAACAGCGTCTCTGGCGTTAGACACAATATTCATCACAACCTGCTTAAACTCATTTTTGAAACCTTTTACCATGTACTCTTCTTCGCAGGTAACTTTGACATCAATATTGCTTTGGCGAAGCTGAGGCAGAAGCATACTTACAATCTCATCAACAGCCTGCCTGACACCGAAAATCTGCGGTTCTTTTCCCGGTTTTAAAAAATTCCTGAAATCGTTCATGGTGTCGTTCATGAACTCGACCTGTTTCATTATGCCGTCAGAAATCTCAGCAAGCTCTTTTTCCTGCTCAATGCCCTGTTCTTCTTCAAGTTCAGCCAGATACTGAGCAAGAATATACACTACATTCAGAGGCTGCTTCCACTGATGGGCAATTACTCCGATCATTTCACCCATTGCAGCCATTTTCGACTGCTGGATAAGCATCTGTTCCTGCACCTCCCTGATCTCCTCAAGGCGTTTAAGCTCAGTGATGTCCTGAGAGCTGCTTACAAACATTGTCCTGCCGCCAAGCTGTATGCGGGAGATAAAAACAGACACGGTCATCTCTCTGCCGCCGGAAGTGGCTGCATGATGCTCGCTGGTGAAATACTCGGCGGTGCTGTTCACAAATCTTTTGATTTCACCGTGAACCTGCTCTCTGTATCCTTCTGCAATGGTTATTTCATAACGCTGTCCGATAAGTTCATCCGGTTTATAACCGTGCATACTGGCAAAAGTGCTGTTAACTTTGCAGAAAAATCCATCAAAATCACACAGGCATATACCTATTCCTGCGGCATTGAATGTGGCTTCTGTGAGTGTTTCACTGTCCTGTTTTTCTTTTTCAAGCCTTATAAGGCTGTCTATGTCCCTCATGGAAACTATGCAGACCGGAGTTCCGTTTATTTCAACAAGCGAACTGCTCACTTCCACAGTGATATATCCTCCGGATGAGGTACTAAGCCTGCTTTCATAAACAAAATGCTTGCCCTCGGACACCAGAGTGGAGATATTCATACCAGCAACAAACTCCTGAGCCTCATAAATCTCATCAGGACGCATATTGTGTACATCATGCCTTGAAAATCCTGTCAGGGAAATAAGTCTGTTGTTTACATCAATAACCTTTCCGGGAACTCCGTTTTTATCAATGGAAAAAATAAGCATTGCATCGTTAATGCTGTTGAAAACGCCTTTGAGCTTCATTTCATTGCCCATACGCACAGCAAGCTCTTTCTCAACAGATTCTGAAAGGTATTCATTTATGCGGCGAAGCTCATTTTCCAGTTTTTTCTGTTCCGTCATATCGGTGGCAATACAAACAAGACCGTTGTTTAAGCCTGTGGGGCATTTCACCCTGACTTTTGTAACACTTAAAAAGTGGCTTTTACCGTCAGCAAGGCGGATTTCGTGTTCTTTCACAGAAAAACCAGAGTTAAGAAGAGTGTCCATATCGTCTTCCGTGAGTTTTCCAAAACCTGAGGGCATCTTTTCATAATAGCGCCGAAGACCGCACACTTCGCTTTCTTTTATCCCCGTTGAACGGCAGAAAACATCATTGGCTATTTTAAGGCTTCCGTCCGGCGTAACAAACCAGATCCAGACAGGAGCATTTTTCAGCACCGCCCGCAGAAGCTCTGTTCTCTGTTCCAGTTCTCTTTCTATATTCTTTTTATCTGAAATATCTGTTATTATTGAGAAAAGATACTCTTTCCCATCAATATGAACAGGGCTGGAAAACACGCTTACGTCTTTTACATTACCGTCAGCCAACCTATGCCTGAATTCAAAATAATTGCACTCTCCTTTAATAGCCTGATTCATCCGGCATTCCACTGAATCTTCAATATTTATATCGCATATACGCATGGATTTGAGTTTATGAAGCCCGTAGCCATAAAAATTAACCGCTGCTGAATTGGCATCGCAGATATCTTTGGAAACAGGATCAATCAGGAGCATAGCGGCGCTGTGTCCGTTAAAAAGCTGTCTGAATCTGTTTTCGCTTTCCTTGAGATAAAGGCGCATTTTGTCTATTTCGGTTATATCAGTAAAAGTTATGGCGAGAGTGCCTTCTGATGTGTCAAAGTCGCTGTGGTTTATGAGCAGAGTTTTCACCTTTCCGGTAACTGCATCTCTCATTTTCACCTTGCTTTCCAAGCCCTGCTTTTCATTATTCAGAACCTGAGTCAGCCATGGGTCATTCTCCCGATGAAAGATATATCCGCTCTCTTCAATAAAAAATTCGCAAAGGCATGAATGCTCCTTTAAAAACTCAGCCGCTGACGGATAGCCCACAAACTCAAGAACACGTTTGTTGCAGGCAATCATATGACTTCCATCCGTTACACTCACCATATTAGGAAGCATATCAAGAAGACGATACTTATAGGAACGCTCCCCTTTAAGCTTTCTCAGCGTGCCCAAGTTCATAAAATAAAGCCACATGGTGAAAATAAGCATAAAACCTATAAGAAGGGAGAATGCCGTCATTAGCTTATCCGCTTTTACATGCTCTCTGCGTATTTCTGTCATATAAGACATTATTCCTGACCAGTCGGAAAGCTCTGAACGTTCAAGGCATTTGTTTGCAAAAGCAACATACCTGCCAAGCTCCAGTGAAAAAATCTCCGTCAGCAGGTTGCTTCCATTGTAAACGTCTCCAAGGTACTTCCCAAGCCCCTCCCTGACAGAAACGATACATCCGTCGGCTCCGTCACCGGTTTTTTCCAGAAGATAAAGCGCTCCGTCAAAGCTCTTAACTGACTTGTCCAGATAAACTGTGTCATTAAGGTGATAAGCCTTTGTGTAGCTGCTGTAGCCATCGGAAATAAGTGAAGACGCACGCAGGAGATTGCGTGAACGGTTGAATTCCCCCATATCTGGCTCTATCCTTTTGATGCGGACATAGCCAGTTATTATCAGTGCGATAATGACCACTGATAAGGCGGATACCGAAACCAGTACTCTGTTCCCAGATATAAGCCTCATAATAAAATCCTCAAATGAACTGTATTGTTCTTGTTTTTTCTAGTATTAATGCCAAATGCCTTTGTTTCAAGAGATTTATGACACCTTTGTATTTATTAAACATATGTTCCTACATTTATAACCTATAAATACGGCTTTTCACATCCTCATAAATAATTAAGTTAACACGGAGTAAAGACTTATTTTTTTTCAGAGGCTCTTAGTATCTTATTCCGTTGATTTTTCAAACACGCTGATTTAGTATCAAATATTATTTGAACAGTGATTCTTAAGACCGGAGCCGTTATTTTATGAGCTTAACTTTTGACAGACTTGTGGAAATCATCCGCAAACTGAGGAGCCCTGAGGGTTGTCCGTGGGACAGGGAGCAGGACTTATATTCCATAAAAGAACATTTCATGGAAGAAGCTTACGAGCTTCTGGACGCTCTGGACAATAAAGATATTGAGAATATAAGAGAAGAACTCGGAGACATAATATTCCATGCCGTATTCCACTCCGTAATGGCGGAGGATGAAAATAAATTCAGCATTGACGATGTCTTAAATGAGATAAACGAGAAACTGGTAAGACGCCACCCCCACGTCTTCGGCTCTGAAACAGTCAACGGAACAGAAGATGTTATAGTTAACTGGGATAAGATTAAAGCAGAAGAGAAGAAAAACCGGGCACGCTCTTTTTTTGAAGGCGTTCCAGTCTCCTTCCCTCCGCTCCGCAGGGCGGAAAAACTTCAGAAAAAAGCACGCAAAGTCGGCTTTGACTGGGCAAATACTGATGACTGTATGGCTAAAGTCCGTGAGGAATTTTCAGAATTTGAGGAAGCAGTTGCAGAAGGAAACAGGGAACATATCGAACACGAGCTGGGAGACATTATGTTTGCCCTTGTGAATGTTTCCAGATTTCTTGATGTAAACCCGGACGAAGCTTTAAGGAAATGCAACAAACGGTTCATAAGCCGCTTTGAATATATAGGCAAGAAACTCGCCGAAAAAGGTCTCACCTATGAGGATGTCTCTCTGGAAGAGATGGACAGACTCTGGAATGAGGCGAAAACGGTTGAAAACAACATCTGAATAACTTATTTTTTTTCGGCAGGTAACTCAATGAACAAAGAAATATCCACTTTCCACATAGGCAGATTCATATTTGACGCAGGCAGCGGGGCAAACCGCTCAAAGCTTGCCGAAGCTGAGGGAATCCTCTTTCTCTCCGGAAAACTGCCTGTTTTTCCCGATGAGGCTGAAAGCACTCTAATTAACCTTGAAGAACGCTCCCTTTATGCTGCGTCTGAGCTTGCCGGAAACACACTGAACCTGTCTGAAACAGAAAGCATAGTAAACGGCGATGAATCTCTTTTTGGAGAAGACTCCCGTGCGGTGAGGCTTTTTAACCTCGGCAGAGCATATGCTGCTCTGGCAGTTCAGAAAAAAGATGACAGTTTCAGGATTGATGAAAAATTCATTACAGAATCCAACACCGTCCTTGAAAGAAAACTGAACAGCGAACCTGCGAACTACCGCAATTTTCCTGTCAGCGCTTTTGAAAAACAGTTTTCAAAGCCATACAGCCCTCCGGAAACCAAGCTTGATATAAATCTTCTGATGAAAACCTTTTATGAGTGGATAAACTCACCGGAAATTATATCATCCGGCGTGATCACCAGAGCATCTCTGGCACACCTTTATCTTATGAGAATATACCCCTATGCAGGCTCATCCGAAACTCTGGCACGCCTTGCGGAAAGTTATGTATATAAAACAGCAGGCGTAGGGTACATGCCGTATCTGCTATGCACTGTTTACAGGAATTCGTCCGATTATTTCCCTATTCTTGAAAGGTTTATAGAATCTAACAACCCTGCGGAGTTCATTGACTTTGTGTGCGGAATAGTGATTTCATCACTGGGCGAGATGCAGAAGAAAAGCCTTGAGATAATCGCTGAAGAGATGTTTGACAGCTATGTGCGCAGACTTCTTGAAGCAAAAGTTATAAGCGAGCGCCTCTGCGGACTGATAAATATTCTCAAAACAAGGGACTCATTCCGTCACAGCGAATTACAGCTTATGAAAGAGTTTACTGCTCTTTACGGCAAAGTCAGCCGTACCACGGTAAGAAGAGACATAGTCAAGCTTGCTGAACTTGGGCTGATAAAAGAAAGAGGTGAGGAAGAGTACATCCTAAACAGGGACATACTCTTCGGAAGATAAGCTAAACTCTGAAAAAGCCCTGAGCGTTTGTCTGTGTTCCGTCAGATACGGAGAAGATGTATTCCCTGCCCTGCTGCTCAAGTTTCACAACAGCCTCTTTTGTTCCGTAGGGCAGCTCATGGGAATATTCTATACAGAATTCGCTGAAGTCTTTCTTTGCGCCGTTAAGTTCAGTAAATGCCTGAAACACATAGGCTGGGTACACCGTATTATTCATGTGGGCATTAATGTCGAAATCTGTGAGCCGGGTCTGTATAGTAAAAAAACCGGAGCTTTCAGAAGGGGCAGACGGCTGCCAGTCCTCAATAACCGTTCCGTTTGTCATTTCATTAACAGGTCGGTATGCCTCCGGTACTTCAGGTTCAACCTTTGCGGGACGCTTTTTCTGTGTGTCAATAAACAGCCATACTGATGAGGCTGTGCATACAGGTTCGCCGTCTCTGGAAAGAACAAAATCCCTGAAACCTCTGAACCTCTGCATTCCTCTGGACCATGTTTCTGTCTTAATGACATCATAAAGATTAATGTCGCTGTGAAGCTTGTAGGAAAGTCTGTGCAGCATCCACAGTCTGTTCATCTCCGTATATCTTCGATGGGTAAAGCCAATACTGTCGGAATGTTTGATGGCTGCTTCCTGAAAAATACGAAAAAGACCGTCCGGCAATATTTTTCCATCCATACCGGCGTCATTGATTTTAATGCTGTCTTCTGTGACGAATTTCATTTTTTCACCTTTGATAAAGCCTATCATATTCCATATGAACATTTTTTCCAAGTTTACAGATTATCCGTCTGCAACTTTTTTTTGTTCGCAGGCTGATTATTTTTATGTGTCCGCACGCTTCCGCTATGTGAAAATTACCTGAAAGCCTCAATTCAACAGGCTTTCAGCCGCCGATCTTTTTTTAATTTCCCTTGACGCATATATATGGTTCTGCTAAAGTTTGGCATGGATTGGATCGATATGATCCTAAATTGGTTTAATTTGGCATAAAAAGATGGGAAGCTTCAAAGGGAAATACGAACATAAAATCAGTGAGACGGGCAGAATAAGCATACCGTCCAAGTTCCGGGATATCCTCCGCTCTAAATATCAGAGCGACGATATCGTTCTGATCTCAATGAGCAGCCATCTCAGAGTATACCCTGCGGCTGAATGGGAAAAACAGGAAGCACGCTGGGAGGAAGAACAGGCGGGAAATCCCGATCTTAATCTGTTTCTCCGCAAACTGTACGCCTCCATGGACGAATGCTCCATTGATAAAAACGGACGTATAGTAATAACTCAGGACATCAGAAAAAATAACACCCTTGACGGGGACTGCGTGATAAACGGCTTCCGCAACCGTATGGAAATATGGTCAAAAGAAGCATGGGAGAAAACTGTCGGAGACGAAAAAGCGGACGCCCTGTTTGCCAAGTTCGCGGACAGTTTCTAAGGAGGACGGACAATGCACAAGCCCGTTCTGCTCAACGAGGTTTTATCCTTTCTGCCCGCAAAAGATGACGGGGTGCTTCTGGATCTCACCGGCGGTTTCGGCGGACACTCCGCCGCAATGAACGAAAAACTGAAGCCCTCTGCAAGGCACATAATTCTGGACAGAGATCCGGAGTCTGTGGAAAGGCTCAGAGAAAGATTTAAACTCTGCGGAAATGTGCAGGTATTTCATAAAAACTTTGCCCTGTTTGACGAAGTGCTTGACGAACTTGGCATAGAAAAGGTTGACGGAATCCTGGCAGACTTCGGTGTTTCCACCATGCAGGTCAGAGACGGAGCCAGAGGTTTCTCCTTCAGGGAGGACGGACCACTGGATATGAGAATGGACAACTCAAAAGGCATAACCGCCGCTGATGTTGTCAACTCATTCTCAAGGGAGGAGATTTCCTCCATTATAGATAAATACGGAGAAGACAGGTTTGCGTGGAGAATCGCCGGAGCGATAGTAAACGCAAGGGATGAGAAGCCCTTCTCCACAACAAGAGAACTTGCCGACACAGTGTTTAAGGCTGTTCCGGCTAAGTTCCACAAAAAAGGTTTTCACCCCGCCACTCAAACTTTTCAGGCGGTCAGGATATATGTAAACGGAGAGCTGGAGGAAATTGAAACCATGCTCTCCAAACTTGAGGACAGAGTGCAGACGGGCGGAATAGCTGCCTTTATTTCGTTTCACTCTCTGGAAGACAGACTGGTGAAAGAGAAATTCCGCTATTTTGAAAAAGAGTGCATCTGCCCTACCCAACAGATTATATGCAACTGCGGCAAGACAAGAACTTTCCGCCAGCTTACAAGAAAACCTCTGATACCCGCTGAGGCAGAAATTGCGGAGAACCCGCTGAGCCGAAGCGCAAAACTCAGAGCAGCAAAAAGGGTGTCATCCTCTTGAATTGAAGAGGCAGTTTCTCCGGGCGGGGTACGCCGTCCGGAGAAACTTCATACATTAATTAAGGACATGGGAAGGAACCTATGAGAGCGAAAACTATTTACTGGGACAAAGCATACGAATCAAACGGCGAAAACACCCTCAGTACCGGAAAGGTTCTTTTGTGGGCTTTGCTCATTATCTCGGTTTTCCTCGTAGTCTATGTCAGACACCTCTGCGTGCGTGAAGGCTACGCCATAAGCAGACTGGCGGCAGACCTGAACGAAATGGAAATCCAGTATCAGCTCATGCAGGAGAAACAGTCAGAAATGCGTGACACCGCAAGCCTCTATAAAATGGGGGAAGATCTCGGACTGGTTCTGCCGGACATGAACAGGACATTTAATGTTCAGTGAAAAAAGCAGGATAAGATTCTTCATTTATCTTTCTATTGTTCTCGGGGTGATAATCTCGGGGCGTCTTTTTTTCCTTCAGGTTGTTAAAGGCGACTTTTTTGCCGAGATAGCAGGCTCTCAGGCTGAAAGCGAATATGCAGCGTATAAAGGAAGAGGCATAATTTACGACCGAAACGGCAAACCCCTTGCGGTAAATAAAAAAGTTGCCTCTTTGTATGTCTTCGCTTCCAACCTCAAAGACAGACGAAACTTTATCACCAGACTGAACAAAGCAGGAATCAAAATCTCCAAAACCACAAGGGCAAGAATCCTTAAGAATGAAGGCTTCGTCTGGGTGGAAAGAAATGTGAACATAGCTTCGGCAAGAAGAATAAAAGAGCTTGTGCCGGAGATTGAATATACCCTCAATGAAAACAGATTCTACCCTGAGCGTCATCTCGCCGCCTCAATAATAGGCTTCACAGGGGTTGATAATCAGGGACTCTGGGGACTTGAAAACAGATATGACAATGTACTCAAGGGCGAAAAAATAAAACTTGTAACACTTAAGGACAACAAAGGAAACCTGATCCTCTTTGAGGACAACAAAGCGAAAACCCACGCAGAAAGCGCACTGTATGTAACTATAGATACTTATCTTCAGGGGACAGCGGAATACCTCCTCCGCAAAGGGGTGGAAGAGTTCAAGGCAGACAGAGGAATAGCAGTCGGCATTGATGTTAAAACCGGAGATATAATCTTCGCCGCTTCAAGTGATAACTATGACCCGAACAACTACAGCAGATACAGTGATAAAACATGGAAGAACGACGTTGCAACCTTCCTTTTTGAGCCCGGTTCAATATATAAGCCTGTTGCCTTCTCCTACCTTCTGGATAGGCACAAGCTGGATCTTACCAAGCAGGTTAACTGCGAAAACGGTCACTTCCGTCTATATGGACATACCATAAAAGATGTCAAACCTATAGGGGTGGTCACTGCTAACGAGGTTCTTATCAAATCCAGCAACATAGGAATGATAAAGCTAACAGACAAGGTTGACAGAAAAGATTTTTACGAATATATGCGGACCGCGGGTTTCGGTCAGAAAACCGGAATAACCGGAATAAGTGAAGAGGACGGACTCCTGCGAGGCTACAAACAATGGTCCGGACTATCAAGACCATCCCTTTCCATAGGACAGGAAATACTGGTGACACCTCTTCAGATGGCAAGATTTTACGCCGCCGTGGCTAACGGCGGTTTTCTCGTTACCCCTTCCATAGTTGAGAAGGTGGAAAAAAACGGGCGCAGCGAGGCGCCTGAATCACAAAAAACACCCATCATGTCCGAATCCACAGCCAAAACCATGCAGGCTCTCCTTGCCGAAGTGGTAAAGGAAGGAACAGGACAGAAGGCTAAATCCTCATTTGTGGAGATAGCAGGCAAAACAGGTACGGGGCAGAAGTTTGATAAAGCCTCAGGATCGTACAGCAGCAGGGAATATACGGCGAGCTTTGCCGGTTTTTACCCTGCACAGAATCCGGGAGTTGCGATGGTTGTCGTTTATGACAGCCCGAAGCTCAGCATCTACGGCGGTTCAACAGCCGCAGTTACATTCAAAAGAATGGCAGAGCTTACTTCGCTTTATCTCGGCTTACAGAGGAAAGATGTCGATGAAAGCATTTAATCTGTTTGACGGAATATCAATAACCGGTTTTGACGTGAATGTAGATTTTGAGACCGATGTCAGGGCTGTGTGCTTCGACAGCAGAGATATACAGGAAGGCTGTGTGTTTTTTGCCTATGCAGGCTCAACTTTCGACTCCCACAGCGTAGCCGAAGCGGTTTACTCAACCGGGAAGGTTCTGTTCATAGCCGCTGAAAAAAAGCTGGAGAACATCCCCACTGTCATAGTGGAGGACGGACGCAAGGCACTGGCTCTTGCTTGCAGGAACTTTTTCGGCAGACCGGATGAAAAGATGGAAAAAGTCGGTGTAACAGGTACAAACGGCAAAACCACTGTTACATATCTTCTTGAGTCCATAATGACCGCCGCAGGAAAAAAGCCCTTAAGAATGGGAACAACCGGACACAGATATGCAGGGAAAGATGTTCCGTCTAATGTGACCACTCCATCATCATATGATTACTACAAGGTTCTTGCGGATGCCGTTGCTGACGGGTGTGACGCCCTCGCAGTTGAGGTCTCATCCCATGCGCTTGATCAGGAGAGGCTGTACGGAACAAAGTTTGATGTCGCCCTGTTCACAAACCTTTCAGGGGATCATCTGGACTATCATCACACCATGGAAGAATATTTCACCGCCAAACGCAGGCTTTTTCAGGAAGACCATGCAAATATTGCAGTGGTAAACATGGACAATGACTACGGCGCAAGGCTTATAAAAGAAAAAAATATCGACACAATAAAGTTCGGAGTCAGCGAACGTGCGGAAATATCAGCAGAAGAGATCGCCTTCACCCTGAACGGCATAACTGCCAGAGTCCGTTATCCGGGCAACACTTTCAACATAAGCTCAACCCTTGTGGGTCTCCATAACCTTGAAAATATACTTGCTGCTGTGTCCGCCGCAATAGCGCTGGGCATAAACGATGACGCAATCGCAAAAGGAATAGAGAATCTCAAAAACGTGCCCGGAAGGCTCGAAAAGTTTGAAGTAAACGGAGCATTTGTATTCGTGGATTACGCACATACGGACGATGCCCTTGTGAATGTTCTTGAAGCGCTCACTCCTTTTAAAAAGACTAAAATAACAACAATTTTCGGCTGCGGAGGGGATCGTGACAGAACAAAAAGACCCCGCATGGCAAAAGCTGCCGAAAACTACTCTGACATAATAATAGTAACAAGCGACAACCCCAGAACAGAAAACCCCCAGCAGATTATAGAAGATATTCTCAAAGGGTTTGAAAATGCAGAAAAAGTCGTTATCTGTCCCGACAGAGGAGAGGCGATCAAAACCGCTTTGGAAGGAGCCCAGCCTAACGACATAATCCTCATAGCCGGAAAAGGTCATGAGGACTACATGGTTATCGGAAAAGAGAAGATTCATTTTGATGACAGGGAAGAAGTCAGAAAATTCCTTAAATAAGAATTAGGACATACCCGGAGGGAAATGGATGAAGCTGAAAGAGATCGTAAACGCCCTCGGCGGCGTAATCAAGGCGGATACACCGAATGATCTGCCTGTGAAAAAACTTGTTATCGACAGCAGAAAGGTCGAGGAAGGCGATATATTCACGGCTCTTTCCGGTGAAAACACCGACGGGAACCTCTATGCACAGAATGCTCTGGACGCAGGAGCTTCACTGGCAATAGTGGAAGATAAAGAAATATACGAAAAGCTTACGGGGAATAAGGTGCTTGTCCGTGACGGTTTAAGCGCAATAAAGTCCCTTGGGGCATACAAACTTAAAAACTACAAAGGCACTAAGATAGCCATAACCGGCAGCATGGGCAAAACCAGCACGAAGGAGCTGATAAGCTCTGTTCTGCGGACAAGGAAAAAGGTTTACACCGCTTACGGCAACTATAACAACGAACTGGGCGTGGCTATCTGTGCCGCTAACCTGAATATGAGAACAAGCTGTGCGGTATTTGAGTTCGGCACAAATTCGCCGGGCGAGATAGAGCAGCTTTCGCTTTATATAAAACCCCATATAGCCGTGCTTACGGGCATAGGACACGCTCACATAGGCAGAATGGGGAGCATGGAAAAACTGGCAGAGGAAAAACTCTCCATAATAAAAGGCATGAACGGCGGAACCCTCTGGGTGAATGAATCATGCCGCATGTATCTGGATGAGAAGATACTGGGCGCTGTGGATGTGAAATACTTCGGCACAGGCATGAACGCTGATGTGATAATGGCTGACGCCGGACGCAACAACAGGGAACAGTTTTACTTCACCGCTGTTTACAAGGGAATACCCTACTGCTTCATGCTGAATCACCCCTATGACCATTTCATTGCCAACTCGCTGGCTGCAATAGGCATAGGTTTTGAGATGGAGCTGGACTATCAGGATGTAATGACAGGAATCCTCGCATTCAAACCCGTAACAGGCAGGGGTGCTATGGTGAATGTCGGCAAAATCAAAGTAATAGATGACACCTATAACGCAGGGTTTGAGTCCATAATGAGCGCAGTTAAGAACCTCGCTGAAATAGGTGCAGCGAAGAAATACGCCATAATAGGCGAAATGGGCGAGATAGAAGGCTTCGAGGAGATGCTTTACCTCAAGCTTTATAAACTTGCAAAGAGTACAGAGAACATAAACTTCATATTCGTGGGGCAGAACTACTGCAAATTTGCAGAAACTGCAAACATAACCATAGCCCCCACAAAGGAAAAAGCGAACGAAACCGTTGCCCTCATAGAAGAGGGTCTGGTTCTGATAAAAGCCTCCAGAGCAAGGAAGTTTGAAGACTTCATCAGCTTTATGGAACAGGAGAGAAAAAAACGTGCTGTATAATCTGCTCGTCCCCTTTTCAGATGTATGGGGAATATTAAACGTTTTCCGCTACATCACATTCCGCACGGCGTATGCGACCCTTACGGCTCTGGTCATTACGCTCCTTATAGCTCCGTTCATAATCAGGAAGCTGAAGGAGATGGCATTCTCCATGAAGTCAAAGGGGTTCGAGCCCGCCACCCATAAGGTAAAGGAAGGAACACCCACAATGGGCGGCATAATGATAGTTATAGCAGGCACGGTGTCCACCCTTCTCTGGGCGGATCTCACCAACCCGTATGTATGGATAACAATCTTCACTTTTGTTTCATACGGAATAATAGGGTTTGTGGATGATTACATAAAAACAGTGAAAAAGAACCCCAAAGGGCTTAAAGCAAAGGCAAAGTTCTTCGGGCAGGTAATAACAGGAATAATAGCCATTGCGCTTATCATATATGTGGATAAAGGGAAAACGGCAACGGTAGTCGCCCTCCCCTTTCTTAAAACCGCAGTTATAGATCTTTCTATCTTCTATTTCGTGTTCGCTCTTTTTGTAATAGTGGGCACGTCAAATGCGGTGAACATAACAGACGGGCTGGACGGACTCGCCATAGCTCCTTCGGTAATATCATTCGGCACACTGTGCTTTTTTGTTTACTTCACGGGACACAGTGAGTTTGCGCATTATCTGAACATTCTGTATGTCAAGGGTTCGGGAGAGCTTGCGGTATTCTGCGGTGCGATGGTCGGCGCAGGTCTGGGCTTTCTCTGGTACAACGCCTTCCCCGCAAGCGTATTCATGGGGGATGTGGGAAGCCTCTCCATAGGCGGAGCAATGGGCATAGTGTCCGTTATCTCCAAGCATGAAGTTGTCCTTGCCATAGTGGGCGGCGTGTTTGTCATCGAAACGGTAAGCGTTATCCTTCAGGTGGGCTTCTACAAGGCAACCCACGGAAAAAGACTTTTCAGAATGGCTCCCATACACCACCACTTTGAGCTGAAGGGATGGAGCGAAACAAAGATTACCGTGCGGTTCTGGATTATTTCCTTTGTGCTGGCGCTTATTGCGCTCAGTACGCTGAAGCTGAGGTAACAAGACTATGAAAGCGGCTGTTTTAGGCTACGGCAAAAGCGGCAAAGCAGCGGAGACCCTTCTCCGTCATGCGGGTGCCGTTCAGGTTGACATTTATGAAGATAAGAACAACGCCTACCCATCCATATCCGAGTTTAAAAACGGATACGACAGGGTGGCGGTGAGCCCCGGAATTGACATAATTAAGCGTGGGCTGAAAATAGATAACCTTACCAGTGAAATAGAGCTTGCCTATGAGGCTCTCGCAGGAAAAGGAAAAATAATGGTGATGACAGGTACAAACGGAAAATCCACCGTAACCTATCTCACAGCGCAGATACTTGAGAACGCAGGAATAAAAGCAGTTGCATGCGGAAACATTGGCGTTCCGTTCGGCGAAGTGGTGCTGAAAGGCGGCTATGATGTGTTTGTTCTGGAGCTTTCCAGCTTTCAGATAGAACTTCTCCGCAACTTTAAGGCTGATATGGCGGCTATAACCAACCTCGCTCCTGACCATCTGGACAGGTATCCGACTTACGATGCCTACATAAAAGCAAAAATGGACGTGCTTAAGTTCGTCAGAGAGGACGGTTTCGCCGTTCTGCCGGATGAGCAAGAACTTTTAAGACACGCTGAATACTATAAAGGCAGAAGAGTGATAATAAACGAGGCCCTGAACGGACTGCCAAAACTGTCCGGAAAGGTTATGGATTTCGGAAACTACAGCCTTGATACGGCAAAGTTTCCTCTTTTCGGGACACATAACCTGCTTAACCTTGCATTCTCCCTTGTGTCTGCAGACAGCATCCTGAATTTTGCAGGAGATATTACTCCGCAGATAGCTGAATTAAAAGGTCTGCCCCACAGGTGCGAATATTCCGGCACAGTGAACGGAATAAGCTTTATAAACGACTCCAAGGCGACAAATGTTTACTCCACCCTCGCCTGCCTCAAGGGAGCAAAAGCAGGGAACGTAATCATTCTGGGCGGAAGGGATAAAAACGGAGACTTCGGTCTGCTGGCTGATGAGCTTAACCGTGCAGCAAGCACTGTGATAGCCTACGGCGAAGCGGCAAGAATAATAAAAGAAAAGCTCAAAGGGCTTTTAACCTGCGATTTCATCACCTCATCCACAATGAAGGAGGCTGTTAAAACAGGACTCAACGTTGCTCACAAAGGGGGCAATGTAATACTTACTCCGGCATGCTCAAGCTACGACAGCTTCAACAACTTTGAAGAACGCGGCGAAAGATTCATGCAGATAGTAAAGGAACTCGGCGGAAAATAAAGTGTTTGAGATAAAAGACGACAGGCTGCAAATTCTGATACTCGCTTCCATCCTCATGACCACGGGGCTGATATTCGTATTCTCTGCAGGGTCAATTCAGGCTCTGAGGCTTGATAAGGGCGAGCTTTACTTCTTCAACAAGCAGCTTCTCGCAGTGTTTATAGGGCTGGGACTTATGTACGGTGCGTACAGCATTCCCCTGAAATCATGGAGAAAGTTTGTCCCGGCTCTGTATTTTGTGACACTGGCGCTTCTTATAGTAGTGTTCTTTTTCCCTAAGCTGAACGGCTCACACAGGTGGATTCTTCTGCCCGGATTCAGCCTTCAGCCTTCGGAGCTGGCTAAGTTCACCTGCATACTTTACCTTGCCCACTACCTTGACAAGAAGGAAGGCAGGCTAAATGACTTTACCAAGGGTTTCCTCCCCGCTTCCATAATGCTGGGGATAATAGGCGCACTTATATTAAGCGAACCGGATTACGGAACAACACTGCTTATAATATGCGTGTCGTTCACGCTGTTTCTGATAGGCGGTGCGCACATGCGCCACATTCTCGGCGTCATAGGGTTCATCGCTCCTATTATAACCGCAGGGCTTCTCATGGGTTACAGAAGGGGCAGAATAATGAGCTTCCTTGACCCCTGGGAAGATCGCTACGGAACAGGCTATCAGCTTGTGCAGTCTCTCACTGCCGTTGGTAGCGGAGGCTTCTTCGGTAAGGGAATAGGCAACTCATCACAGAAGCTTTACTTCCTCCCCGAAGCACACACAGACTTCATATACGCCATCATTGCCGAGGAAACCGGACTGATAGGCTCACTTGCCATACTGGTGATAGTGACTGCGTTCTTTATAATTTGCGTTAAGGTGGCTCTGAAACATAAAGAGCTTTTTTATAAACTGCTTACATTCGGTATAGCTTTCAGTCTGTTCATTCAGGCACTGCTGCACATATCCGTTGTTACCGGACTCCTCCCAACTAAGGGAATAGGTCTTCCCCTTGTGAGCTACGGAGGTTCAAACATGATGAGTTCTCTTTTCATGGTCGGTGTTCTCCTGCGGAGCGCAGAAGAGGCAGGTTCATGAAAACAAGGGAACAGTCTCACGCCTTGCAGAAAAGGCTTGTGATAGCGGGCGGCGGAACAGGCGGTCATCTTTATCCGGGCATAGCAGTTGCAGATTATCTTAAGGATAAGGGTGTTGAAGTATTTTTCATGGTCTCTGACAGAGGGATCGAGCGAAAGATACTCTCAACTAAAGGATATAAGTTTTACGAGCAGCCGCAGACACCTCTTAAGGGAATCGGCATAGGCGGAAGAATCCGTTCTATTGTCCTCCTTTTTAGAGAGATCTTCGGGATGCTTAAAAAGATAAAGAAGAGCGATACGGTGCTTCTCACAGGCGGTTTTGCCGCTGGAGCGCCGGCTATAGCCGCTGTACTGAAAGGCGCAAGGCTGTATCTCCATGAGCAGAACAGCGTAATGGGGCTTACTAACAGGATTTTTGCAGTTTTCTGCAGGCAGGTGTTCCTTTCATTTGAAGGCACTTTGAAGGCAAAGGGTAAAACAGTTCATTCGGGTAATCCTGTAAGAGCAGATTTTGCCTCATTCAAGCCCAAAAGCGTGAACACCAAGCGTATCCTCGTCCTCGGCGGCAGTCAGGGAAGCAGGTTTTTAAACAGGCTCATGGCAAAATCCGCAAAAGGCCTCACCGAAGCAGGATGGAGTATTGTCCATCAGGCAGGTGCGAAGCTATATGAAGAAGCCCTTGAGGACTACGGCACTGAAGCAGCACAGGCAGATGTGCGCAGCTACATAGAAAACGTTGCGGAGGAATACGAAAAGGCTGATCTTGTGATAGCCCGCTCAGGCTCCGGCACGGTTTTTGAAACCATGTATGCAAGGCGCCCTGCGGTCTTTGTTCCGTTCGCACAGGCTGCGGATGAACATCAGCTCTACAACGCTCTTTTTGCCGAAAAACTCGGCATAGCAAAGGTAATGACCGAAAGCGGAGCGACACCTGCAAGGCTCATGGAGCTTGCGGAATGGTCGCAGAAACCGGAAGTCGCAGAAAAGCTGGCAGGTATAAAGTACCTGAACAGCCCTGAAATAATTATAAGAGGTATGGAACTTGACTGAAGTATTCGGGAAAGTACGGAATATACATTTTGTAGGTATAGGCGGAATCGGCATGAGTGGTCTTGCCGAAATCCTTCACTCCATGGGATTTAAGATAACAGGTTCGGACATTGCCGACAGTGCAAACTGTAAACGCCTGCGGGCAATGGGCATCGGAGTCTTCATAGGGCATGAGGCTGAAAACGCAAAAGGTGCAGACGCAGTTGTCTTCTCTTCGGCAGTGAGATGCACCAACCCCGAACTGGTTTATGCCAGAGAGAATTTTATACCCGTAATCAAAAGGGGCGAAATGCTCGCAGAACTCATGAGGATGAAATACTCCATTGCGGTTGCGGGCAGCCACGGAAAAACCACTACAACATCGATGATAGCGGAGATCTTCAACAAGGCGGAGCTTGACCCCACTGTTGTTGTGGGCGGAATCCTCAACAGAAGAGACTCAAACGCTCTCAAAGGAAACAGTAATATAATGATCGCCGAAGCTGACGAATCGGACAAAAGCTTCCTCATGCTTCAGCCCACAGCGGCGGTGATCACTAATATAGATTTTGAACACACTGACACTTACGCAACAATGGACGAGGTTAAGGACTGCTTCCGTGACTTCGCCTCCCGTGTGCCGTTTTACGGGCTCAATGTACTCTGTATAGATGATGCCAACACAGCGGAGCTGATCAAACGCATAGACCGGAGGTTTGTAACATACGGACTCTCCGCACAGGCGGACATTCACAGCGCCGACATTGAAAAACATGGTTTTTCAGTATCATTCGGCGTGGTCATAAACGGCAAGCCTCAGGGACGTATTAACCTTAACTTCCCAGGCGATCACAACGTACAGAACGCTCTGGCGGCAATAGCCGTTGCCACGGAGTTTGATATACCCTTCCGTGTGTGTAAGAAAGCCCTTGAGGAGTTTGAAGGAGTGCAGAGAAGACTTACTGTCCGCTATGACAGTGAATGCTGCACTGTACTTGACGACTACGGACATCACCCCACAGAAATAAAAACCACTCTGAAAGCCATCAGAGAGGCATACGGAAGCAGGAAGATAGTGGTTGTGTTTCAGCCGCACAGATATTCCAGAACACAGACACTTATGAATGAGTTTTCCACATGTTTTTTTGATGCGGACAGGCTGTTCATCACAGACATATACGCCGCCAGCGAAGAACCCATAGAGGGGGTCACAGCGCAGGCGCTTGTTAAAGAGATTAAGGAAAGAGGCTTTAAGGACGTGCATTACATCCCCTCATTTGATGATCTCTATAAATACCTTGATGAGTCCGGCTGCGACAACAGCCTTATACTCACACAGGGTGCGGGAAGCGTGACCAGATTTTCCGGCGAGCTTGCCGCATGGCTGGAGAAAAAACATGAAAAATAAGAAAATAGCCGTCCTCTACGGCGGACTGTCAGCAGAAAGAGAAGTTTCTTTAAGAAGCGGCGCAGCAGCGGCAAAGGCATTGCAGGAAGCAGGTTTCACCGATGTGACTCTTGTTGATGCAGGGCATGACCTTCCAGCCCGTCTCCTTGAGCTTAAACCTGATGTGTGCTTCAACAGTCTTCACGGAACATTCGGCGAGGACGGACGTATACAGGGAATGCTTGAACTTATGGATATACCTTGTACAGGGTCGGACAGCCAGTCAAGCACAATCGCCTTTGATAAGCTTTTAAGCAAGGTGATATTCGCCCTGAACAATGTTCCCACGCCGGACTACATACAGCTTAAAAGAGAAAGCAAAGCACCCTTTATGCCCTGTGTTATAAAGCCTTGCAGGCAAGGTTCAACCATAGGCATTACCATTGCTGGAACAGAGGAAGAGTTTGAAAAAGGGAAAAAAGAAGCATTCATCTACGATGAAAGGGTCATAGCTGAACAGTACATAAACGGAAAAGAGCTTACAATAGGCATATTGTCTTCTAAAGTATTGCCGATAATATGGATAAGACCGAAATCGGGCTTTTATGACTATCAGTCCAAATACACAAAGGGAGCCACCGAGTATGTATTTGAGACCGGACTCACTGAAGATGAGGAAAAGCTCATAAAAGACAAAGCTTTACATGCGTTTGAAAGTTTGGGGTGCGCCTCTTACGGAAGGGTTGACATAATGTACGACGGCAAAACCCCTTGGGTTCTGGAGATTAACACCCTCCCCGGACTGACAGAAACAAGCCTTCTTCCGCAGGCAGCGGCAAAAGAGGGAATAAGCTTTCCCGAACTTGTAACGGCAATGATAGGCGATGCGCTGAGGTAGCTATGAAAAAGAAAGGTTTTTTCAAAGTCACACTTGTTCTGACAGTTTTCGCATTACTCACAGGCGGAGTCGTCTGGGCTGCGGCCGGCATAGTGAAAATGACAGGAAGCAGCAAATACTTCCTTGTGAAAACCGTTAATGTTCAGGGTGTAATCCGCACTGACCGTGCCAAGGTGGACGCCTTTGCCAGAAGCCTCGCCGGAAAAAACATGTTTGACCTTGATGAAAACAGGCTCCACCGGATTGATGACATTTGGGTGGAAAAGGTTGAAATAAAAAAAATCTTTCCCGACACGCTTAAGGTCACAATCTTTGAGGAGAGACCCATAGCCGCAGTAAGGATGGGAAAGGAATGTTATATAGCCGCCGCAAGCGGAACTCTTGTGCCTGATAAATGCACAGGAGGGGAAACAGTAATGTACAGGGGAACAGATAAAGAGCAGCTTGTCAGTTTCCTGAAAATATACGACAAAACACCCGAAATGCACGGCAGCCGTGCCCTGCTGAAGCCAATGCATTTTGAGCTTGTGGTTGACGGTGTTCTTTACAAATGCGGATATGACGAAAGCGTCACCGATATGTTCAGGATATACAACAGCAGGATAAGCGGCAAATACGCAAGGGTGGATTACGTTGACATGAGGCTGCGTGGAAAAATATACGTGAATGGGGTGAAAAATGTCTCAGGATAATAATATTTATGTCGGGCTTGACCTAGGGACGACAAAAGTCTGCATGGTTGTCGCCAGAAAAAACGCTGACAGAAGTATAGACATTCTGGGCATAGGAAGCGTTCCTTCAAAAGGCGTCCGCAAAGGTGTTGTTGTCAATATAGAAGAAACCGTAGCCTGCATCCAGAAAGCAAAGGAAGAAGCAGAAAGGATGTCCGGCGTGGAAATAAAAAGCGTCACAGCAGGACTTGCCAGCGGACATATAAAAAGCTTCAACACCAGAGGAACTATAGCAGTCAAAAACAAGGAAGTAACCCAGCAGGATATAGACAGGGTTATAGAATCCGCCTCTGCGTACAATATGCAGCTCGGTGAGGAGATACTCGATGTTATACCTCAGCAGTACATACTTGACGGACAGACAGAGATAAAATATCCCGTGGGGATGAGCGGTGTCCGCCTTGAGGTGGATGTCCACATAGTCACAGGGCAGGTTTCTTCAGCAACAAATATCGTAAAATGCTGCGAAAAAGCAGGCATTACGGTTGATGATATAATACTTGAGCAGTTCGCCTCCGCAAAGGCTGTACTCAGCGAAGATGAAACAGAGATAGGCGTATGCCTCATCGACGGCGGCGGCGGAACATGCGATATGGCTGTCTATAAACAGGGTGCGGTTTACCATACTGCTATTCTTCAGATAGGCGGCAACCACTTTACAAAAGACCTCTCCATAGGTTTAAGCACGCCTGAATCAGAAGCTGAAAGGCTTAAGATCAAACACGGCTGCGTGTGGATGCCACTTGTTTCTGATGATGAAACTGTAAACGTGACCACAGTTGGCGGAAGACCGCCGCGCAAGATAAGCAAACCTGTTCTCACACAGATTCTTCAGGCAAGGGGAGAGGAAGTCTTCCAGATGTTCAAAGGAGAGCTTCAGAAGCACAAACTCCTCGAACTCATGGGAGCAGGCATAGTGGTAACAGGAGGCCTGAGCAATTTCGAGGGCATCGAAGAACTTGCCACCAATGTATTTAACACACCCGTAAGGGTGGGAAGACCTATAAATATAGGCGGACTGACGGATCTGGTTTCAGATCCCAGATACGCCACTGCTGTCGGGCTTGCCATATACGCCACCAGAAAAGGAAAGGCAGGAGCAAAGCTCTCAAGAGGCAGCGAAGAGAAAGTCTTCGGAAGTATATTCCAGAGAATGAAAGGATGGTTAAAAGAGTTCTTTTAAACATATCAGGGGGTTTGTATGTTTGAATTTGTAGATGTGAAGCAGGGCGCCTGCATCAAAGTGATCGGCGTCGGCGGAGCGGGCGGAAACGCCATTAACAACATGATTGAACACGGTATCGAAGGCGTGGAATTTATCGCAGCAAACACAGACCAGCAGGCTCTGCGTAACAGTAAGGCTCCGAATAAAATCCAGCTCGGTACAACACTGACCAAAGGGCTCGGTGCAGGCGGAATACCCGAACAGGGCAAAAAAGCCGCAATTGAAGACATGGAAGCCATTGAAGCACAGCTTAAAGGCGCTGATCTGGTTTTCATTGCAGCAGGAATGGGCGGCGGAACAGGAACAGGCGCAGCACCTGTTATAGCAAGTGTTGCAAAGGAACTCGGAGCGCTTACAGTGGCTGTTGTTTCAAAACCCTTCACTTGGGAAGGCAAAAAGAGAAACAGCAACGCAGAACAGGGGCTTGAATTCCTGAAAAACCATGTGGATACTTACATTGTTGTTCCTAACGACAGAATCACCGCTGAATGCAAAGACAACACGCTCTTTGAAGATGCGTTCAGAATGGCTGACGATGTTCTCAGACAGGGTGTTCAGGGTATCAGTGACTCCATTAACGGAAGCGGATATATCAACGTGGACTTTGCTGATATACGCTCCATCATGGAATCAAAAGGCATGGCGCTCATGGGAATCGGCGAAGCGTCCGGAGAAAACAGAGATATAGAAGCTGCAGAACGTGCCCTTAAGTCTCCCCTTCTTGCGGACATCAGCATCCACGGTGCAGAAGGTCTGCTTGTTAATATCGCATGCGGCAAAGACCTTAAGATGCACGAGGTGCAGAACATCGCCACCAAGATACATGACAGCGCTGGTGACAACGCCAATATCTATGAAGGTGTGGTTATTGACCCCAACTTCAACGGCTCAATCAGAGTTACTGTTGTAGCCACAGGTCTCGGCAAAAAAGAAAAAAAGCAGGCTAAGAGCCCCGAACTCGAAAGCTTTCTGAATAAACAGCCCAAGCATGTCTCTACTTTTAAAGAGAAAGTGGCTAAAATTACCGAGAGAGATCACTCCCTTAAAACTGTGAGCGACGCCAAGGAAGAGGAATTTGATATTCCCGCGTATCTCAGGTATCAGCAGGATTAAGGGAAAAAGCAGATATAATGAAGGTTCTGAATGTTATTAATGTAAGGTGGTATAACGCTACCGCATGGTACGCCCACATGCTGTCGCTGGGGCTTGAGGCTCTGGGTCACAAAACAGCAGTAATGGGTCTTCCCGACACACCTCCGGTCATAAAGGCTAAAGAGGCGGGCATTCAGACCTTTGAAGCGGAACTGAACAGTCTGAACCCTCTGAATCTTCTTCAGTCGGCACTCAGATTTAAGAAAGCTGTCAGAGAATTTAAGCCGGACGTGGTAGTATGCCACAGAGGCGAGTTTTTTTTCTACTTCACCCATGTTCGTTTTTGGGAAAGACCGAAGTGGAAGCTGGTCAGGGTGAGGGGCGACCGCAGACCCCCCAAGGCGGATGCCCTCTCCCGCTGGCTGTATCACAATGCAGTGGATAAAGTTGTCACATCCTGCGAATCCATGCGCAGGTTTCATCTGGAAAAACTCAAGCTGCCTGAAAAAAAAGTTGTAACACTCTACGGCGGCGTTGACAGAGAATATTTCACACGCAATGAAGACGGCAGACAAAGAGTAAGGCGTGAATTCGGCTTTACAGATAATGACTTTGTTCTTGGCATCCTTGCCAGATATGACACGGTGAAAGGGCACGATTCTCTGTTTCGTGCCATTGAAGAATTAAGAAAAGAAGGAATGGATAACATCCGCCTTATTGTTGCCGGCGTTGACGCACGGATGGATGAGTCGGACATCAAAATAATGCTGGAAAACAGAGGGCTCAGAAATATCACTGCTGTTACAGGCATGAGAAATGACGTTGTTGATGTGATAAGCGCCATGGATCTCGGCGTTATCCCCTCTCTGGGTTCAGAAGCTGTGTGCCGTGTCGGTATGGAGATGATGTCCTGCGGAGTACCTGTAATCGGATCAGACATAGGAGTTATTCCCGAAATAATTCCCCCTTCAAACATATTCGCCGCAGGCGATGTTCAGGCAATTAAAAACCGTATAAAAGACTACAAAATGTACCATAAAAACTATGACTATCTTGACTTTGCGGAACAGTTTGCGTCTTTTTTCAATTGACAAAGATTATGAATAGGAATAACAATTAATAATATATATATAATCCCTATAGGATTAACTTCTTTTACAGTAATATATCAGGTATTTATATTGCTTTAAAGAAAACATAAAGCTATTTTTAATTTTCTTTTGCAAGAATGTAAGAAAAATCTGAACAGAATGGGGTTTATTCATTCAGCATGCAGATTATTCGGGGGTCTATCATATGCGCCTTTCTCTGAAACATATCATTTTTATCATTATTTCCGTAGTGCCCGGTATTACAGCAGGATTCATCGGTATTAAAAACTTCTTCTTTTTCAGGCAGATAATGCCTGGGGATAAGGCAAGTATCGAGGCGATACAGCTTGCTTCCACCGGTCTGACAATCTCAATCATATGTATTCTCACAGCTCTTATTCCGGCATTTTTAATACCTTATATGGCATTTAAAAGAGTTAGCTGCGGTGTAAAGGAATTTGGTCTCACTCTTAATGCCGCTCTCAGCGGTGATCTCACCAAAAGAGTTCCGGTGGACGAGTGCAGAGGGGAAATGAAGGAACTGGGCGGCGGACTGAATCAGCTTCTTGATAAGCTGGACAGAACAATAGCCGAGTTTTACCACGCTGCAAACAACATAAGAAGCCTTGCTGACAACCTTTCTTCAGTTAACTCTGAAGTTAACGGGCAGATCAATACAATAAACGATAACGTCAACAATGTGTCCAGCGCAGCCGAAGAGCTTACCTCAACCGGACAAAGTGTCCTTTCCACCTGCAAAACATCCTTTGAGCTTGTGGAGGACTGCAGCGAAAGAGTTAAAACTGGCATAAGCATAATTTCCAGCAACCGGAAAAGCATGGAAAATATATCCGGAAGCATATCGTCCATCTCTGCGGTGGTTGAAGAGTTCCTTAAGCAGTCAGAGGAGATTGAACACATAGTAGTATCAATCAAAGAGATTGCAGACCAGACAAACCTGCTCGCACTCAATGCCGCAATCGAAGCTGCAAGAGCGGGAGAACACGGCAGAGGTTTCGCCGTTGTGGCTGATGAGGTTCGTAAACTCGCAGGAAAAACAACAGACTCCACAGAACAGATAGGCGCTGTTATAAGAGAGCTTCAGTATAAAATCAACGATGTTTTCGGCAAGGTTAAGGAAGGGGTCGAAAATGTTGAAAAAGGTATTGAGTTTTCTGGTGAATCCGTAAGCTCCATCAACACTATAGCAGACAGCATTAACGAGCTTACAAGCCAGCTCAACGGCATAGTGAGAGCAATGGAAGAAGAAAATATTGCCCTCAGCGAAGTGTCCAACAGCACCATAGAAATATCCGACATGTCTTCAAATATTCTCCACATGGCAAACGAATCAGTAATAGCCGGCAACAACCTTCTGGACGTTACAAAAGGTCTGGCGGGAAGCGTATCCGGATTCACCACTACAAACGGAGATGAATTTATCAAATGGTCATCTGTTCTCGAAACAGGAGTAAACCAGTTTGATGAACAGCATAAGAAGCTCGTAAGCATAATCAACAACCTGTACAACGCAATAAGACAGGACACAGGCAAACAAATGCTTGAGAAAACGCTGAATGAGCTTGTTGAGTACACTGTTTACCACTTCGATTCAGAAGAGGAAGCCTTCAGGAAATACGGCTATAATCAAAGCCACAATCACATAAAATCACACGAAAAACTCAAAGCCGCCGTGGGACAGTTCCTTGACAACTATAAAAAAGGAAAAGAGGTTATCGGATTTAACCTCATGAGTTTCCTTCAGGACTGGCTTAAAAACCATATAATGCATGAAGATAAGGAATACGGGAAACATTTGGGTCCTAAGATGAATAGAAGATAAAATTTTATCCCCGTTTGATGAAAGCATCAGGCGGGGTTTTTTATTAAATTCACCCCTCCGGCAATAATAATCAGAATACATATCAAAGAACTCATCGAAACAGCGTCTGCGACTCCAAGCTTACCGGCGGAATACCCCATAACAGCATGTCCGACAGGCGCAAGCCCTACCAGTGCGAAAGAGAAAACAGCCATGACCCTGCCCCTCATATGGCTGGGGCATTTGTGCTGAATAAAGCAGTTAGCAAGGGCAAGGATACAGACAATACCCCACCCGGCAGCAGCCAATGCCGCCATGGAGAAATACAGGTTGGTAGATCTGGCAAACAGAAAAAGGGAAAAAGCAAAAAAGAACGCAGAAAAAACCATATTGCGCCCTTTGTGCCTTATTTCCGGCATACAGGCTACGGTTATGGCTGCGATCATGGAACCTGCCCCGGTTATACCCGAAAGCATTCCCAAACCGTCCGCCCCGGAGTGCAGAACTCCTTCCGCAAAAAGCGGCAGCATCGGAATAAAAGGTATTCCGAAAAGGCTGACAGCGGCAACAATGATAAGCACGCCTGTTATGTCCCGTCTTTTCAGGATAAACTTTATTCCGTCTGCTATACTTCTCGTATTCTTCACAGAATCTCCCCCTGTAGAGGCAGCTTCCTGCTCAATCATGGAATACAGCAAAGCTCCGGTAAGGTAGCTCACAAAGTTGATAAGAAAGCATATGGCAGGGCTGCTTACAACAATGATGAAACCTGCTGCGGAAGAACCTATCATTCTGGTGGCGTTGAATGCAACAGCCTGAAGAGTTACAGCGCTTGTCAGCTTATCTCTGGTGACAATTTCTGCTGTCATTGCGTGTCTTGCCGGGTATTCAAATGCGTTTACCACCCCTGTCATTGCAGCAAGCGCTATGATCCACTCCACGCTGGCTTTATCTGTTGCAGTGAGATAGTAAAGGATTAAAGCCGGAACAGAAGCAGCTATCTGTGTGGAAACAAGAAGTTTTTTCCGGTCAACAAAATCTGCGGCAAGTCCGCCGAATACAGAGAAAACAAAAACCGGCGCAGAAAGAGCTATGGCAGCAGCAGCCAGTGCAGCAGGAGACATACTAAGCTTGTATATAAGCCACCCCTGTGCCACAGACTGCATCCAGACCCCAGTGAGGGATGTAAACTGCGCTGTCCAGAACAGTCTGTAATTTCTTCCTGTAAAAGCAGGAAATCTCTCTTTAAGCGTCATAAAGAAACCCGCCTGAAAATAAAAAGTTATAGGGGCATACCCGCAGGACTAAGGATCCTGCGGGTATGGTGTTATACGGAGGTTGTCTATTTGGATTTAACAAGATTAGCGGCATTTGTACCCGCTATGCGTCCGAATGTTATCGTTTCTGATATAGAGTTACCGCCAAGACGGTTTCCGCCGTGAACACCGCCGGTAACTTCGCCTGCTGCATAAAGATTGCCGATAGGTGTTCCGTCAATGGACATAACCTGTGCATCTGTATTAATAAGCAGACCGCCCATTGTGTAGTGAATGCCGGGGCGCACTTCTATTGCTATATAAGGAGCTGTTTTAAAATCCCTTGGAAGATCGGGACGTCCGAACTCTTTATCTGACTTAGCGCTTACAGCATCGTTATATGTTTTTATTGTTGCCTCAAGTGCATCAGCGGGAACACCCATAGCTTTTGCAAGTTCAGCAGGAGTGTTGCCTGTTTTCACAAGATCAAGGTGGAAGTAGCCGTCAATCTGTTTAAGGCTTTTGCGCACATTGTCATCAAAAACAAGGAAAGCTGATTTATTTGTCTGAGCAAGGATAGCAGCAGAAGCCTTATCCCTTGTGGTAAGCTCATTCACGAATCTTTTGCCTTCGTAGTTAACAAGGATAGCACCGTTGCCTCTCACTGCTTCAGTGATGAGTATGCGGCTGCCTGCTGCAACTGTCGGGTGAATCTGTATCTGATCCATTCCCCACATTTCAGCGCCGATTTTGGCTCCGAGAACCATTCCCTCACCCTGAGCGCCGGGCTGGTTGGAAGTTGTCATACCTGCGAATTCCGGTTTGTAATGAGCTACTCTTGATGCATTGGCAGAAAAACCGCCGGCAGCAAGCACAACTGCTTTTGCCTTGATAGCGTATGTGCCGGAATGTTTACCCTGAACTATAAGGCCAGTAACATTGCCTGCCTCATCAACAATCAGCTTTTCAGCTTTTGTATTAAGGCGCACGTCCATATTGCGGGCTTTGGCGTTATTACGGAGAACAATTGCTATATGAGCGCCGACAACTTTACCGCCGGTGGGACGGTGGGTTCTGTAGACACTTGCTCCCGCCATACGTCCTACATCTGACATGTCTGCCCCTACAGAGGTAAGCCAGTCTATTGATGATGAAGAGTTTTTAGCGAGAACTTCCGCAAGAGCGGGCACATTCATGTATTTTCCGCCCTTCATTGTATCTTCGTACATGAGCTGTACTGAGTCATCTATCCCTTTTTTGTTCTGAAAAACTGTTTCAGCAGCATTCATACCGCCGGCAGCAAGCATACTGTTTCCGCCGGTGAGGGGCATTTTTTCTATTACTATTACTTTAACACCTGCATCAAAAGCATTGATAGCCGCAGTCATACCGGCTGCTCCGGCACCTATAACAACAACATCTGTTGTTTCTGTGCGGGCTATTTTTGCTTTAGGGTCGTATTCCGTCCATTTCTTTTCGGGAGCATCAGAACCGGGAATAACCATAGGGAAACTGTGGCATTTCAGGCAATAAGGCTGTGATTTTTCATGCCCTTTATGGCATGTGGTACAATTGATGTCACCAAGGTGAGATGCGTGAGGATTGATTTCCTCATGGCTGAGTTTAGCCATTTCCTCCATACCGCCATGACAGCTCACACATGAAGAATTCACGCTGACTTCATTGTCATCCACAGTGATTTTTTTCATTTTACCGTGACAGTCAGCACATGTGATATCGGATGCCTTATGGATGTCCGAGAGAGCTTTTCCTTCCGCTGCAAACGAAGCAAAAGCCGTCAGCATAATGCAGCAGAAAATAAACAGAATTAAACGTTTCATCTATTCCTCCTGAGAATTGAAGAAAATTAAATACGGCACGAAGCCGCTTTCAGGAGTTAATGCAATGCATGTGCCAAAGTCACAGAATAAATAAAACTCTTATACGAAAATAGTTTAAGAAATAAACAGATATAATGAGGTCTATAACAAAAGTTATAACATTTGGGATATTGGTTATTAAAGCACTTGTAAATAAGGCTTATAATGAAAGTTATATGTATAACCTTAGTTATACATCACTGCGGTTTTTCAATCTTTTGCTCAGAGCAGGCTGAGAAATACCCAGAAGTCTCGCTGCGACTGTCTGATTTCCTTCCGCCCTCCTCATCGCTTCATCAACCAGAAATTCAGTTGACTCGTCTATTCGGGGAAGACTCTGCATCTGCCTGAAAGGGTTTGCGCAAAGGCAGTTTCTTTTAATATCGCTGGGGTTTTCCAAACCTGCTGCTTTAAAAAACTTTTCCGCCGAAACAGCATTGCCGCCGCTGATACTGACCGCATTATAGATCATTGCTTTCAGCTCTCTGATATTACCGGGAAAAGTGTAAGAGGAAAGAAAAGCCGAAACATCTGCATCAAAAACTATTTTTCCCATACCCATCTCTGCTGCTGACTCTTCTAAAAAGTGTTCAGCAAGCAATGCAATGTCACAGGGATGCTCACGCAGAGGAGGAATATTAACATAATGAGTCTTCAGACGATAAAACAGATCCCTTCTGAAAGATCCTTCTTTCTCTTTCATCTGCAAATCTGCATGGGTTGCGGCTATTATCCTGGCATTTGTTCTTCGGGGTAAGTCACTGCCAAGCCTGAAATATTCTCCTTCCTGCAGGAGCCTTAAAAGCTTTACCTGACTCGCCATGCTTAAATCGCCTATTTCATCCAGAAAAAGAGTGCCGTTTGACGCTTCCTCTATAAGTCCTTTGCGTACAGTATCAGCGCCTGTGAAAGCACCTTTGCAGTGTCCGAAAAGGGTATCGGCAAAAACAGCATCATCGAGCCCGGCGACATTAACTGTTACAAGGTTTCCCGTGCGTCCGCTCAGAACGTGAGCAGCCTTTGCCAGCAGTTCTTTGCCTGTCCCGCTTTCCCCGGTTATGAGAAAAGGGTGCTGGCTTTTTGCTACAGCTTCTGTGTAGCTGAAAACAGCAAACATCTTTGGGTCTGTAGTAATTATATCGGCAAATGCTTCGGGGTTGGCAATGCTCCTCTCCAGCAGTTTCTTTGAAATAGCCCTGTTTTCGCTTTCGAGAGATATTATTTTTACAGCGTTTACCACTCCGCTTACTATTCTTTCCGCCGGATCAGTTTTTACAAAAAAATCCGATGCGCCTTTTTTCATGCACTCTACGGCAGACTCAATAAGATTCATCCCGCTTATCACGATTACTGTAACCTCAGGAAACCGCTCTTTTACACTTCCAAGCAGAACATCGCCTTTAATATGAGGCATATTAAGATCCAGCAGCAGAATACGGTATTCACCGCTTTCCAGCATCCCCATAACCTCTCTGGAATCAGTACATGAAGCGGTATTGGTTATCCCTGCGGCGGATTCCAGAGTAATAGAAAGGGAACGAAGCCAACCCGGCTCATCATCTACCATAAGTATTCCGAAAGAAGGATAAAGACTCATTCACCGCCTCCTGATTTTTCAGGGAAATATATGCTGACCTTTGTGCCTATGCCATAAACTGACTCGAAACTCATTGTTCCGCCATGTTCTTTAATTATGCCTTCTGAGACAGAAAGCCCCAGCCCCGTGCCGCCTGTATCTCTCTTTGTGGTAAAAAAAGGATCGGTAATACGGTTCATATCTTCCGGTTTAATACCTGTACCGTCATCCTCAATAACCAGAGATATACTCCCGTTATCTGCTGAGATAACCGCCCTGATGCCGTCTTCCACAGAAGTCAGAGCCTGGCATGAATTCAGCAGCAAATTCACTATAACCTGCTCCATCCGGTGTATGTTTCCATAAATATAAGCAGGATGAGCAGCATATGTCACAGAGAAATTGTCTGTGGACTTCTTTATCTCTGTTTCCACAAGCCTCAAAGCGGTACACAGGCATGTATTCAGATCAAAAACAGCTTTTTCCCCGGTATCGTCTCTTCTGGCAAAATCTTTCAGATCATTTACAATACGCTTTATTTTCAAGGCTCCGGCGTTTGTTTCCTCAATCATAATAGGCAGCTGGGAACGCATTTTGGAATATGCTATTCCGCCTACGGGAAAGTCTCCGTTCTCTTCATAATACTCTTCCAGTATATGTGCAATGTCTGAAAATGACCGCTGAATAATCGGTGTATTCAGCAGGATCAGCCCGTTCGGATTATTTATCTCGTGGGCAACACCGGAAACAAGAACACCAAGAGCAGCCATCTTATCCGCCTGCATGAGCTGGCGCTGGTTATCCTGAAGTTCAAGAAGAGCATGGCTTAATGACGCGGTACGTTCGGTGACTTTCTTTCTGAGAGAATAGCTCCACAGCAGCACAAAACCAAATACACCAAGCATAGGTACAGATGTCAGAAGCATATAACGAAAAAGAGTGGACCACGAAATGAAGCTGCCGTCCATTACTCCAAGCCACTTAGAACTTATTCTTTCATATTCTCCTGTTTGACGGAGTATTGCAAGCCCCTCTGCAAAACGAGCGATAAGGTCAGTATTATCTTTGAATGCTGCATAGCCATATTTATGAACCGCTACACTCTGTACCACAGGAACAAGGTTAGTAAGCCTGTTCCTTTTTATTATGTGAGTTCCGGGCAGCAACGGCACAACGGCATAGTCATGCTTCCCGGAGGACAATAACCTTAAAACATCCTCCGGTGTTCCTGCAAAGAAAAGCTTTGGCGGATTTTCCATGGCCGCAAGCTGTTCGTTCATTATTCCGCCCTTGTGGACTATAACCTCTTTTCCGGCAAGCTGCTCAAGGCTTGAAACTTTTCCTGTATTTCTGCGGGCGAAAACCGCATGGTTTACAAGTGTTGTCGGCGGTGCAAAGACAAACTTCTCTGACCTGCTTTCAGACCATGACAAACCCTGAAGAACATCAATATCCCCTTTGTTCAGGCTGTCAACCATGTCCTGCCATTCACCTGTTCTGAACTGTATCTCCATTCCCATTACACTGGCAACGGAACGGGTAAGATCCACCAACAGACCGGCTGGTTCGCCCTTTTCATCAACAAACTCATACGGCGGGTAGTCCTCATCCATTCCGATAATAACTGTTTTTATCTCTGCCCCAAAGGCAACTGAAGTGATTAAAAGACAAAATAAAACTATAAGTTTCTGTATCCCGGACATTCAATCCTCGAAATATTTCGGTTTATTCAAAAGGTATACCCTATATGGTATTTCGGCATCCTTTTTTATTAAATCTGTTAATAATAAGCGGGTCATAAATATTTGAAAAGTTTTTTAAATTTTATAGTTGACACGAAAGGATAAAGCTGATAAAAATTCGTTCTCGCTTGAGAGATTATCACCCGCCGAGGTGGTGGAATTGGTAGACACGCAGGACTAAGGATCCTGTGGGAGCATATCCTGTGGGGGTTCGAGTCCCCCCCCCGGCACTACGAGAAAGCCTCTGACATTTTTGTCAGAGGCTTTTTTGTTTACAGGGGACGAGAACGGGAATTTACACCGACCGAGCAATGAGTAAAATTGCGTTCTCTCAGCCGTTCATAATTCTTTTTTATCAAACTTAACAAGAATTTATAATTAGAGGCAAAAGGCTATAGGAAAAGCGCCGCAAGGATTCTTGCGGCGCTCTTTAAGGGATTAGTATGGAATTCTATTTAACAAAAGATGCTGCATCTTCACCGGCAAGCATACCTGATGTGAATGCAAAACCAAGCGATGCTCCGCAAATTTCAACATAACTGTTGCCCCAAGCGCCTGTGGCATCATTACCAACTGTGTAGAGCCCGGGAATGGGGTCATAGTTTTTGTCAACTGCCTGAAGGTTTTCATTCACAACAACTCCGCCCAGTGTTCCAAGGCTTCTTGCGGCGAATCTGATCGCATAATAAGGAGCCTTGACAAGAGGATACATAAACTGCGGCTCATTGTGGAAGTCTACGTCGCCTATTTTGGCAAGTTCGTTGTATCTTGCAACTTCCGCCTGAAATGTTTCAGGGTCAATATCCATTTTCTTGGCGAGTTCTTTCAAGCTTTTTGCGATCATGGCGTCTCTGCCTTCAACTGATTTAAGCAGAGGAGTATAGTCTATAGGCGTTGCAGCCTGCTTTGCGCTGTCTGCTGCAGCCATTTTTTCATTGAACTCATAGAACTCTTTGTCAGAATTTTTCCACTTGGAATACTGGTCAACAAGCGCCTGAAGCCCGCCTTTTTTAAACTTATCCATTGATGTCTGGTCAAAAACCACCCACGCAGTGTGATTAGGCTGTTCAAAAACAGCATTACCATAAAGAGCATATCCGAGACCGTGGTCTTCTCTCATAAAACGCTTGCCGTGAGTGTTTACCTTCAGAAATGGAACATCGGCAAAAGGTCTGAACTCAAGTGACCTCATCGCATCAGGTATAAGGTTGACAGCAAAGAATTCGCCTATAATGTCTCCTTTTCTGGCTCCGGCTTCCCATGCCATTTTTATACCTTCACCCTGTGCTGTTCCTATAAAGCCAAGAGGAGGATTATCAGAGTTATAGATCTCTTTCAGCATCTCAGCATTTGCACCCGCACCGCCTGTAGCAAGGATCACAGCCTTAGCATTTATCTGAAACTCTTCCTCATCTGCGTTTTCAGCAATGATACCGGCTATCTTGCCGTTTTTGTCTTTAACAATGCTAATACCTTTTGTCTCAAAAAGAAGTATTCCGCCCTTCTTTTGGAATGTTTTCTGAAGCTTTCCTATGTTAACCGCTCCGCCGCCGTTTTGGTAGCCGTGGTGAGTCGCCGGCATATCCTGATGCCAGATTTGTCCATCCTGACCGGCATCGGACAAAGCGAACTCTGCTCCGTTATCCATAAGAAACTTCACTGTACGACCAGCATTGTTGATATAGTTTTTAACAAGTCTTGCATTAGCACGGTAGCTGCTTGACTCCATAAAAACATTAAAAAGCCATTCTTTATCAACAGTTTTACCTGTTTTTATCTGTTCGGGGCTGTCTGCCGCAAACATTCCGCCTGAAAATGTTCCTGCGCCTGCTGCGAAGGGGGCTTTTTCTATCAGAATAACTCTGGCTCCTTTTTCAAGTGCTGCCAGTGCTGCCGCTGTTCCGGAAGTACCTGCACCGACAACAACAACGTCTGTTGTCATATCTTCTGCCATAGCAGGAAGTGCTGTGCAGAGCAGTACAAAACTTAATAAAATTGTTTTGATAATATTTTTTAACACTTTATTCTCCTTTGGCTGTTTAAGCCGGATTATTTATTCAGAATGCGATATATGTCTTGAACCAGAGCTGATCTCCTTCGCCTTTGTTTTTAACTGCGTAGTCCTTTGTGTACTGGAAGGTAAAGTCGATATTATTGCTGCTGTAGACTAAAGAAGGTCCGATGCCTATAGCCTGTGCTTTGTTGTCCTTGACAGTGTGGCTGCCGATTTTATCGTCTGTTATTTGTTTATAAAAATAGCCGGCTATGCCGAATGTGCAGGCTCCGATTCTCTGACCAATTGCGTAGTCCATGTGGAGTTCCTGTCCTGATTTGTAATCAGTATCATGGTTTTCTGTGCTGTAATCTAACATGGTCTTTGTTCCGACTATGAAACCGGAATCACTCATGTAGTTAAGCATTACGTAAGGTTCAAAGATGAAGCGGTTAAAGCCAAGGCTGACTATATCGTTTTTGTCATATTGAGCCGTGGGCATAATTACTTCAAGAGACGGGATAATCTGCCAGTTTTTTGATATATAAGCGTTGCTTATACCCACAGATATGTCACCCACACCTGAAACACTGTCTTCACCCGCCGGAGTTTTAACTCTCAAGTCAAGCAGGGGAACAACAGAATAAAGAGCTAAATAACCGCCGAGAACTTTTTCTCCTGTGTTATAAAGGAAGTTGGTACTACTTGTTATTGCTCTGACATCATAGGTTATGGGTACATCATCTCCGTTATTGTCCTTGAGTTCGCTGTTATGGCGAATACTTGTGGCATTAAGGATGTTTAATCCTTTGGGAGTGAGCCTTGCGGGAAATGCATTATTTCCGCCGGGGTAAGACCAGTTGCCGTTTTCCATGGCCTCTCCCACGGAAGCAGACAGTACGAGCGCAGATACGAATAAAAGCACTGCAAGGTTTTTGAACTTTGTTTTCAAAGATTTGGAACTAAATGAACACATAAATAAACCTCCAATTGTTTGAATAAAAATATCCGCAGGAGATTTAAATAAAAATGCACAGAGAGCAGGGAAACTTAGCTTACCAAGAACTTGTTTTTTTTGTGAGAAATGTTAAATATTTTAAAAAAATATTATCTATGAATATGTAGCGATATTACCAGATTAACTTATCAGTGCTTACCAGTGCGTCTCATATGAAAAGAAATCCTGCTTAATGCATGCTCCAGTTTTTCAACGGAAACGCCAGTGTAGCAGAACCATATGAAGTTTTTCCCGCTTCCGAAAAAGCTGGGGGGAAAAAGAAGTAAGCCTTCTTTTCTCAGAGTGTTTATGCACTCTGTTACCGACTGGTTGAAATTAAGCCTGTATGTGACGCCGTAGGTTGGTTTTGTCCAGCTTGCCAGACCATCAAAATACTTGTGAAGCAAGACATCCACTTCATCACATCGCTCAATTATCTTTTCTCTGACGCTGTCCATATAATCAGAATAAATGTTTTCAGAGAGAAGTTTTTCCATGATCATCTGCGAAAAGATATCTGAATAAACGCTGTTTTTCAGTTTAACATTCAGAAGAGTGGGCACGAGAAACTCCGGAGCTATTATTGCTGCCATTGGGGCTATCATAAACGGACGGGCAAGGCTGAAGATATGTATTACATTTTGGTTAACATCCATTGCCTTAAGGCTGATAACTGGCTTCTCCCTGTGCCAGCAGTCTCTTATTGTTTCACACTCAATAATAGGCAGGCTCCACTCAGATGCGATGTTAAGCAGCTCTTTCTTCCTTTGTATAGGGTAAGTTGCACAGGCAGGCATAGAGAAGTGAGGTTCAACCAGCAAGACCCCCTTGCGCCTAGTTCGCAGCTTTTTTAAAAGAGCATCAGGAACAACACCTTTGGAATCCGTTTGGACAGGAACAAAATTGACACAGGCAGGCAGTATCTTATCGAGCAGAAACACTGATTCTTCCTCGACATAACAGTTTACGCTATGACCGCATATTACCTGAAAAATAGAGTAATAGGCTGTTTGTATATTATCAAAAACAACCACCTGTGAGGGAGAGGCATAAATTTCTTCTTTTGCCAGGTGGTTGCATATAGTTTGTCTGAGAGGGAGTATCCCTCTTATATCGAAATTGCTGTGGTGATCTATGGAGTGTATATTTTTGCGGGCAGATTCTATAGCCTGCTCCATAGGTTTATATGGTGCAAAATCATGCCCGAAATAACTTTCAAAAAGGTTGGTAATATTGACATCACTTCTTATATAATTAATAAATTTGTATATTTCGCTTGTCTCTACGTGTGAGGCAACTCTGGTATATTCATCCCATTTAATAGGAGCATGATCGCAATTATCCTGACAAACCTGAACAACAGCCTTTTTTCTGAGTTCAATTTTTATAAGTTTATCATATTCAAGCATTTCCAGAGCCTTTGAGATTGTTGGACGGCTCACTTGAAATAATCTGCAGAGATCTCTCTGCGAAGGCAGAACATCCCCATGAACAAAATGTCCGTTTTTTATTGTTTTGCGGAAGTAATCTGCAATCTGCTCATAGATAGGGCTGTCACTATGCTCATCAATTCGCCAATCGTCAAACATATACACTACCATCTCATTGTGTTTATTTATGAAAAATATTGTCCGGCCTTATGTATTGTCAATAGCAAAAGGACAGACAATGTATTACTGCCGCCGGTAAAGCAGCAGTAATACAAAGGAAGGTCAATGACGGAGGAAATACCTGTCGAGGCTGTCATTGCTTGAACATATTTTTTATTTCAAAAATTAATTTTTATGTATTATGCTCTCTTTCATAAAACGTGGAAAAGCAGTTTCAGTTTTTATTATGGTTAAAAATAACAGAGTGGAGATGAACCCGATAATTCCGCTTGCTGTAAAAGCTTCATTTATCCCGAATCTGTCTGCTATGCCTGAGGAAAATACCGCACCAAAAGCAAATCCCAGTCCCATCACACTGTTAAAAATACCCATCATAGAAGCATCTCTGCCCTGATATCTGTTTTGCATTAAGAGTGATACTCCCGCAGGCTGCGACATGGCGCCGAAGGCTCCGCAGAGAAATGAAAAAACTGATACATTATAAAAAGATATATGCTCCGGAAGCCAAAAATACATCAACGAAACCGAGCATCCGCCAATAAAAACCATAAGCGGTTTTGAAGAAATATCCGCAAGCCTTCCCATAGGCTTAATGAAAAAACACATCCCTATAGCTGAACAGGAAAGCACAATTCCTGTTTCAAAAGAGCTTAAGCCGTTTCCGATAAGGTATATGGGGTAATAAACTGTAAAGCACGCCAAAGAAGAAGCTTTCCCGAAAATAAAGACATACATTGCTATTTCTGTTTTTGAAAATTGCAGACTGCGGGAATAAAATGTTCTCGGGGCGGGACAGCCATATTCCTGCTTGATAAGAGGAATACATAACACAAGAGCGATTATGCACAAAATAAATGTTAAGTGAAATATGCCTGCAATGCCGGCATACCTGCTGACAACACCGCCGAGAAGCGGTCCCAGAGCGAGTGCCGCATAAAATGCTATATCAAATGTTCCGAAAGTCTCGCTTCTGCATGCTCTGTTCATTTTCAGATTTATAAAGCCATAAAGAACAGGTCTTAATGCCGCACATGCAATACCCTGAATTAATCTTATCCCAATCAGGAAATAAATATTTGTTACTATAAGAAAAGCCGCTGCAACAAACAAATACAGTATAACTGATGAGACAATAACTTTTATATACCCTTTATAATCTGCAATTTTACCCAGAACCGGTCCCAGCAAAGCCTTGGCAAGCTGATATGATGCGGCGGAAAAACCTATGAGCAGTGCTTCTGCGCCCAAGCTCTTGTAATATATGGAAAAGAAGCTGTCTGCCATGCAGAAGCCCAGACTAATACAAAAATTAATCGCAAAAGCTGTCAGAAACAGTTTCTTATCTGCAATCACGCTGCTCATAAATATTTGCCGACTATACGCATACCTTATTCATCAGGGGACTTGCAGTTCAAATTTATGGCATGTATTGCAGTAAAGTGTCGAAGCCTTATGCGATGCGTGGCACAAAGTGCATCTGATTTCCCCGGGATGTGCATTATGTGGATTGAGAGTGTGGCTTCCGCCGCCGGAATCTTTAAAATTTATCTCATCCGCATCTGTCATATCTCCGTGGCACTCTTTGCATTTCTTAGCCGATGCTTTTTTTACCGGTTCAGCGGTTTCGTGACAGTCAACACATTCGATGCCTGCACTACTATGTGTTTCAGCTAAAAAAGTCTTTTCCTGTGCTGCTACTGCTATGGAAAAACAAAGCACTGACAGGAAAATAAAAGTAATTGAACATTGCCTCATATTTTTCTCCTTTAAAGTTTTCATTAAAATTGCACAGAGATAAATTGACCACAATGTCCAGATAGTGAGTTTTTGACCTAACCACATTCTTAAATTTTCATGTCATTTGACTGACAAAAAAGGCTCCAGAGAGCAGCTCTGAAGCCTTCTACACTTATTCGCTTACAATTTTCTTCTTCACTTCACCAAAATCAACCATACCGAGAGATTCAGCGACTTCATTAACTATACGGTCATCAATTGTTGTCTTTGTGGATGCGGCAAGCTCCCGCATTACACCCAAAACGACTATCGTTATTATCCTTTCTGTCAGAAATGCCTTGGCAACGCCCAGCATAGCACCTGAAAACATCTTTACCAGCAAAGTTATCATCTCCCCCCTCCCGCATGTTTATATGCTTTTTCAAAACTCACATACTCTCCGCCTATTCTCCCCCAACGGGCGGAATACCCTCTTATATCCAGATGGAAGCCCGGAGTATTCCAGTCAGGATAAATGCCTAGCCCCACATAGGCGGCACTCACCTGACCGCACAGTTCCGTTTCATGCAGAGCCTTAAGCAGCCTGTCTGCTGATTCGGCAAAGCTCATTCCTTCTATATGAAAATCGACCGCATCGCCCCTGTAGTGCCTGCTGCCGGAGGCATGTCCGTCATTTTCATAACCGCAGTGAATCACAAAAGGCTTGCCGATTTTTTCCCTGAGATTGTCCAAAAGCAGAAGCAGTGCGGGATTCATCCTGCCTGCGTCCCCCCAGTTCTCATTTTCAGAAAAATGTTTAAGATTCTTCCACACCATTTTCTCCCCCCTTTCTGACCTTAACAATAACTCCAACGGCAGCAGCCTCACCCATACCCAAATCAGCCCGTCCGCCGGTGCATGGAAAAACATGTTTAAGCAACCCGCTTTTTCCATATAGATAGACTATAAACTCCGTATCCTCCTCATTTGTTCCGGTTACGCATGAACCCAGAACAAATTCACCCTCGCTGTTTCTTCCCCCGTAGAAAGGATTAATTGAACGCATCCTTTCGCCGCTGTATCGGGGATATATTTCCCAATGCTCATGAAATGCCGAAGCTTCGTCAAATTCCGTCCCTGTTCCCAGCCTGTATGAGCGGTCAACGGTCCAAGTTCTTCCGTCTATTATAAAAACATCCGTGTATTCATAAAAACAAAGGCTGAACCCTGCATAAAGCGCCTGTCTGTACAGACTGAACCACTGCCCCCATTCATCAACTTTACAGGCATCAGTATAACTGGCTGTTTCCGCCAGAATGTTCCCGTCCAGACTAAATAAATGTTTGGTATGACTAAGGCATTCATCAACGATTTCAGTTTCCGTTGTGAGCGTATAGCCTCCGTTATCCGCCAAGGGTTCTGCTATCTGATAACGCTTTTCAAAATCCTCTGAACTGATAAATTCATCGGGGATAATTTCTCCTTCGGGAGCTATAAACCACCCGTCATCAGCTCTGTAACCCACTCTGTGGGTGAAGCATGGTTTAGCTCCGCCGGTAAACCCTATAACAAGCGGATTTCCGCGCACAAAACACAAAATCACCTCATCACCTGCCGAGAATGCGCCTGCCGCTCCTTTGACAGAACCGTCCGGTGCAGCTGTCTCCTCTCCGCTGCATTTATAAAAAATTGGCACAAAGGAATAAAGTTCACCGCCGGACTCAACCTCCGCCTTGTCTGTTTCTTCATTCAGAGAGATAATAATTCCTTTTCTGATTTCTGTTCCCGAGACAGTTTCGCCTATATTCGTCAGAGCAAACCTTTCCATCAGACTCCTCCGTAAAAGCTGAAAGGAACAAGAAGATCATCGTCCTCCAGCCTGTCACGGACAGAGGCAGAAGAAGCTTTCCCAGTTGTGGAAGCATTGCCGCCTAATCCTTTTTTCACAACAGCAGCCCTTTCACCTATGGAGAAAACAGTAAAATCCGAAGGCTTAACCGCATATGGTTCACCTCTGAACTCCACAGCCCAGCGGAAATCCTCATGGGCGAATCTTGCTGCCTCAAACTCCGCTCCTGCACCGCCTTCATAAAAAACACCGTCTTTATACAATCCGCAGCCTTTGATAACTGCCGATGTCCAGACAGATGTTTCAAAAACCGATGATCTGTACATAAACTCTCTTCCGCCCTGTACCATAAAACCGACAGAAACAGTTTCACCAGGGACGACTCCGGTATCACTAAACCTCAATACAAAGGTTTCAGGGCTTGACCCTGTGTATTCCGGAACTGTCCGTGAGATCTCGCCTGTTTTTGCGGGAACAAGATAACTGACAGAGCTTTCACCGAGACGTACTACATATTTCTCCATTCCGCTGAAACCAAGTCTGGGAAAGCTGAAAACAACCTCCCCATCCTCTGTGGAATAGGTCAAAGAGCCTTTACGAACCGGAGATTTGGAACATGGAGGATTATGAAGGAGAAATTCTTCGCTCTCTGTTCCGTCTGAAAGAAGAACCGTCATGGAATCAGCATGAGCGCTGCCGTCCGCATCAAGATAAACATCCAGAGAGCGGAACACGGCACTCAATATCCCTTCCTCTTCTGAAAACTCAGCACCCTTGCTGCGCCCTCTTACTGTGCATAGCCCCGCAGGCTGCCAGTTATCCGCACTCAAATAAACATTAAGCTCCATCATTCTATCCTGAAACTATCGTTTCTGAGATTATCCATGTCGGTATCAAGGTAGCCTTCTTTACGCACCAGAAGGCTGTACATGCCTTTTTTCAGCCTGCCCAGATTCAGCATCCCGCTGCTGTTGGTAACGCCTCTGAAAGTGCCGTTCATAAACACCTGCGCATAGGGAACGGCCTCCCTTGACGCAGCGTCTCTCGTGGTAATGATTACCATCCTTTCCGAAAGATCCGTTTCATCGCCTGTGTAGTCCACTTTGCAGTAGGCGGTTCCCGCCGGTCCGTCAGCCTTTATGATTAAGTGTCCTGTTGACAGCCCCGTGACCTCGATCACGTCATAGGATGTTTCATATGTAACAGATACGCTGCCAAACCTGCTTTCTCTGAACCTTACATAGCGCCCGCCGACATAGGGAACAGTTCCGCCGACAGCCGGGGAAACGCTTATAACCTCAGCCACCGGATATTTCAGTTTCCCTGAAGACTCATCCGCAAAAGCTATGTGTTCTGTGATGCTTTCCTTCAACCCTTTTGCCGAATATTTCCATGTGCCTCCGGAAGCTGTGACCGCAGCTCCCGAACCGGAGGGATATATTCTCACATATGCCTTTTCGCCTGCGGTGTGGGTGCTTTTGTTTCCGCCCCTTTCGTAATCTTCAGTGAGCATAAGCGTTCCTTCATCCCTGACCTTGACGAAACTGATTTCAAAAGACGCCATAAATCACTCCTGAAATACGTAAATCAGCACCGGGTACTCAGCCTTATTCTTTTTAGGCAGAGTTATGCCGAAGCGTTTGAAGCCCGCAGTATAGGAAAGCTCCAGCAGACCTACTCCGCTTTCTCCTGCCGCATCCGGCTGAACACCGCATGAAACGGAGTATGCACTGTTTTTTTTCATTTCTCCCAGCGACTTGCCCAGCCACTGAGAAGAAACAATCTCTCTTGCGGGATATTTAGTGTTTCCTTCGGCAGAGTCAGTAAACGGAATATATTCCCCTTTAATTGTCGCTGTTCCGATCCCCTGCTCTGTTACAGTTCCGTCAGAAGATACCGCTCTGACGGATGCCGGAACGGGGGAATAAACCCTGAAATAGGCTGTTTCACCATAACGGAAAACCTTTTTCGCACTGCCGGATAAATCAAGATTCATCTCCTCATCCAGTTCTATAACTGCCTTTTCACTCCCTGCCGAGGGGGTGACAAAACTCACAGTAACTTCAGCCATTTAATTTCTCCCTGATATGAAGTCTGGTCTTCTGTATGATTTTCAGCGGGTAAACACTTATATTTACAGAAGACGATACACAGCAGCCGTCTCCTGCCGGAGTGCGGAGAAATAACGCACCACCCGAAGCAATCACCGGGTCAAAAAGATGGGTGATCTCCAGATAAGTGCCCCCGCCGAGACTGCGGTATGTGTTTTCAGCCCTGAGTGCTGCCACCCACGCATCAGCGGTATATTTCTGTTCAAGTTCTTTCAATAAACCGCCCGAACCTGCACGGTGTAGGTTCTTCACTGTGCAGGCGGTTAAAACAGCATCCTTCTCTGCTTCACAGTAAAGCTGGAAACTATGCTTAAGTGTTTCGTATCTCACTGCTTCTGAGAGACTGTCTTTTGTGCGTTTATAAACATTTCCGCCTTTTGCCGCATCTGCTCCGCTTTTCAGCCTGAAAACCGGATATGAGGTTCTGCCCTCACCGTCCCTGAACAGAACTTTTTCTTCTATCTCCGCAACACTTCTGCCCAGATCTCTCACTAAATCAGCGTCAGAGCTGACCTTGATCTCTGAATCGGAATAAACAAAAGCGTCTGCAAAGCTTCCCGCACCTGCTTTCTTCTCATGCTCAATAACAGGCTCTGCCGAAGAACCCCAAACAACACAAACTCCGTTTGCCTCTGCCGGCTCTGAAATACGTTCCGCTTCAAAATAATTCTTTAAAACAACGCAGCTCTCCGGCGAGTAGATGTTCACTGCACGCACAAAACCATCGGCACACACCCTGACTTCGCCGCCGCACTCCTCTGCAAGCTCACTCAAAAGCTCAGTTTCAGAATAATTTCCACGCACCAGATGCACATTGAAATCAGGCAGATTCCAAAGTGCATCCCCTGCCAAAGCAGCAGCGGAGGTGTTTGTTTCAAAAACTTCCCTATATCCGCTGTACGGCGCTTCATTGAGTATCTGTGCTGCCCGTCCGCTGATTTCTGTGGTTTTTCCGTCTCTTTTTGTTTTTTCGATCACAAAAAGATAAGAAATGCCTTCAACAGTAAATTCAGCTCTGTCCCCTTTTACGGTGGGAGCGGCGATAACGGCGGAAAATGAAGCAAAAGTGTCTTTACCGTAAAAACTGATATCAGCACCTGCGATTTTATCCGTAAGATCCCTGCCGTTAAGGAAAAACCTGAACGAACACTCCGTCAAAGGCTTATTATCCCCAACTGCTGATTTAAGTAACAATGAGCCGCAAAGAGGATTTAAGGCTATTTCTCCTCTGATATTCAGGCTGCCTTCCCTTTTTGCCTCGCTTAGGGTATTAAGGGAGCAAACAGCCCCCGAAGAGCCTCCTGATATGCTGAAACCTGCTTTCAGAGAAGAATCAGCAGAAACAGCAAAAGGGATATTCAGTTTTCCTTCTGCAATGTCAGTAATTGCGCCGTAAAAGATGAACTGCCCTTTCAGATTCGTGCCGTACTGAGCTGATATTAAGTGGTAATCTTCAAACCCGGCAGAACAATGCACCCTGTTGCTGCCCTCTGTCTGTAAAACAGCGGGGGCAATAATCTCTGCTCCGCAGCCCATCAGATTATGCAGAGTAACCCAGCCGTGCAGAGTGAATCCTTCTCCTTCGGGTGTAAAACCATCCGTTCCGGGAACAAACGCCCCCGCTACCCTGTACATGGTTTAATCCGTTATCCAGTCAAGACGGATAAAATTGTCCGCCTCTCTTTCTGTTCCCGCAGGTATAACCTCTTTCAGCCAGAAACCTTTCGCAGAGGACACAGTGCTGAAGCTCAGTCTGTCTCCGGTCTGCCATGTTCCTCCCCAGTTTATGCTGCCTATGCTGAAATAATAGCCGCCTGCCGCAGTGTTCATGGGGTTGTAGTCTGCGGATACAGTGCCGGAAGGCAGTGTCCCTGTCTGCGCTCCGGCAACTGTAAATGCTGATGATGAAATAAATGTCAGCGTCCAGTCATCTTCCGGTGTACTTCCGTTAAGGGCAATTATTCCTCCGTCAGTAACAAAAGTTCCCGCAGAAGAGGTAATAGTGACATTATCTGCCTTTGCCTCAAGGTTTCCCAGTTCAACACATACTCCTGCATATGTCTCTGATGCTGCAAAATTATCCGGAGACTGCGAGGCGAGTCCTATCAGCGCAACATTTCCCGTCCACTGAGGCTCTCCTGCGGTTCTGGCTGTAAACATAGCGCCGGAGTCCGCTTTGATCATTAAAAGAGCGCCTGCGGGAACCGCATAATCATCATTTTCAAAAAGCACCTGAACCGATGTATCCCCCGCCGTGATATCAGCATAGAGCCTCCCGCCGCCTGTCCATCCATCCGTGGAAAGGTTATCTTCCGTTTCCCCATGGTTTGAGGCTGCCTTAATGTAAAAACGGTCTCCCCCCGTGCTTGGTACAGTGAGCGCCACAGAGGCATCAAAAGCAGGCTCTGCCACCGCCGCTCTGTTAGCCATATACGCCTTACGGAAACGGGTTTTGCCGTTTGTTCTTTCAAATGAAGTAACTCTGGGAAACAGGTTGAACTTCACTCCGCTCACTATTTCCCTTGATATATCAATATGACCGCCGTTTTCCGCCGTATCGGTGACAATTTTTGAGCGGTAGAATTTAATGTTTTCACTCTGCATGTTTATCCCCTTAAACTGTTTTCAGTCTTATTCTTCCATAGAAGCTGCCTGCCTGTCCGTATCCGCTGGACGGACTCACCGGAGTAAGTTTGAGCGCAGGCGGATCTTCATGGCGGAAGCGCACCCTGTACTCCTTGTCTCTGTATGAGAATACGTACACCCCTTCAGTGTTTGAAGCCGCCTCACGGAGTCTCAGAGCCTCGTCAAGACTCAGCCAGCCTGCGTCCTCCGGTGATTCGAGGTCGATGTCGATTACATCAGTTTTCTGGCTGAACAGCACCGAAGTTCCGTCTGCGCAAAGCACTGCGGCAACTGCCGGCGAATCTGCGGAAAATTCATTTATCCATATCATTCCGTCCAGAGTTATTCCGTTAAGAGTAATCACCTTCCCCTCACACCGTATGCCAGTCTGTTCCGTCTGAAATAAGCTGAACCTTCTCCCACTGTGACGGAAGAAGGATATCCGCACTCTGGGTGTCTATAAGCTCTCCGGCTTTGGGCGAAATACGCACCTCCGCACTGCCGCCGTCAATGCGTTTGACCACAAACACCCTTCCGGTAAAGGATGCAGGCGCAGGAAGAGTAATTTTCACATTAGACACACCGGCGTTAACCAATACAGCTCTCTCAGCCCCGGTCATAGAGTAGTTAGAGCTTCTTTTAACCACGATTCCCTTCTTCTCAGCAGATGCAGAATCAGCCTTGAGATTAATTTCCGCCTCAAGCTCGTCCAGCTTGCCAGCCGTTAACACATGGGCGATCTTGCTGCCGGCTGCCCAGTCCCTCGCCTCTGTTCCTTCCATACCGCCGTAGCAGTTATAGTTTCCTTCAAACCCGTCATAACCAAAGGGCTCAAGCTCCACAATCTCCCTTTCAGGATCGTCAAGCGGTGACTGCACCGACCCGTTCCAGATCACCGCACGGAATTTCCCCTGCAATTCAAAGTTCGTATAGTCAGTCACGATGAGATGCGAAGGCTGCCACCTCTGGTCCAGATCATATGCTAAGGTACTCACAGCGAAGTTGGTATTTTTCAGAGTAATAGCCATATCCCTATCCCTTCAGCCTGAAGCTGAAATCTATCCTGAACAGGCTTTCACGCCTGCCGGATGAAAAATCCGCAACACGCCAGAAGGAGAGGGGAAGCCCCTTAAGCGCTTCAAACACTCCGTCCAAAGCATCACCCGAAGCCTTAAGGGCACGTTCCCCTCTTCCCAGCGTAACGGTTTTCAGAACTATGGTGAAAGTCAGCTCACGTCTGAAAGCACTGCCTGCCGGACCGCCCTCCTCCCCCGTGTAAATCACTGCGGCCCCCGGTTCCTTAAGGATCTCCCCCGCCGCCTTTTCAGGCGTTCCGCCATGTACAAACACCTGCCTGAATTGACCCGAAGTCTCTAACAGTCCGGCTATTATGAGTGCCGTTTCATAAACCATAGTTCCTCAACCTTCCTTTAATATTTGTCAGTTAAAGCCTTTCCAGTTGTCAGACCCTGCAGAGGACACTGATTCCGGATATACAGCAGGAGCAAGGGGCTTCAGCACCGAAGAAGCCTCGTCACGGTAGTTTTCCGCAGTAACCCAGTCGGCGGAATAAGAATACAGCTCCCCCAGCGCCGCCTTGATAACTGCAAGACGAATCACTGAATCGGATTCATCAAACTCAACCCCGTAGTTTTCAAGCACTGCCTTCACTCTGTCTCTGCCGTTTTCCACAAAGGTTTCTGCTATGCTGTCGTCACCGCCTGTCAGTGCGTCATAGTCTTCCGGCTGAATATGCTGTCTGAGTTCATCAACTGTTATTTCCATGACATCAGCCCGTAACGGTAGCCCAGTTCACAGCTCTGGTGTATGGCACGGGAAGAGGCTTGCTCTCCGCCACAAGTTCGATGGATGATGTACGCTTATCCTCAACAGGTTTGACGAAGAAAGGCATCGACACGAGATTGCTGTCCAGATCGTCCAGCACTGCATATATCAGCTCAAACGGAGCATCCATAGCCACTGCGAGGAGCTTTGTATCATCAACAACCTTTATGGGGTTTCCCGTTGCAGGGTCTATATATGCAGAGTTCATCAGCTCGATTTTATAGCCGCCGATAAGTATTGATTTTTCATCCATTGAGGCGATAACACTTCTGCCTTCAAATGCCTGAACAAGTCTGGAGAGCGCCATGAATGCTTTCTTGCCCGCCCAGAACTTTATCCCATTGCCGTATCTGCTGGTTTCCTGAATATCCGCTTCCATTTCTATGAGAGTCTCAAGTATGTCATCTATGGCAACCTGAGAATCATCCCAGAGAACAGATGGCGAATAGCTGAGAGTTGAGCCGAAATCCACTTCATAAACCCCGTAGCCGCCGTCCATCATCATGGGGTAGCTGATTTTCCCTGTAAGGCTCTGTGCGGCAAGAGCCTCTGTGGAAGCACGCACAACTCTGCGGAGTCTGTCTATTTTATTGTTTATGAGAAGCTGAACTCCTGTTCTGTCCAGAAGCTTGAAATTATTCACCTCAACGCCGTTAAGCCTTTCGGAAGGTCTGAACGGCTGTGGTTCAATGTGTGTGATCTGCCCGCTGTCGCCATAAAGAGGTGTTGGGGCCGAACCTCTTCTGCTCACCGCTATATTTGTAATCGGCTGCTGAAGATCGCTCACAGCCACAGTGGGCAGAGGATGGTTTCTTCTTTTCTCCGTTCTGTAAACGGAGTCAAGCACTGGAGATGCAAGCTCCGGCATATCTGTTAATGTTCTGATCAGTGAATCTCTTGAAAAAAAGCTGTTTATGTCAAACTGAAGCATGTTTCAGACCTCCTTAAAACGTCCATATATTAGTATTTGTCTCAAGCGCTTTCACAGCAGCGGCATCCGCCTTGATCCCCTCATTCTTGAGAGCGCTTCTTATAACTGTTCCGTGAACAAGCACACTGCCGAGGCTGTCTTTTCCGGTATCTACAGGAAAAATTGTCACACCCACCGGCACTGCCAGAGTTCCTGCATCTGCACTGTCGTAAAAGTCCGCCTTGCCGTCCGCACCGAGAGCGATTATCTCTCCTGCGGCAATTTTCCCGTTGTCCTGCTTAAAAGGCATAACCTTCACCACAGCAGGGTGACGTCCGTCTATCACCCCTTCTGATCCGATTTCACGCCTGTCGATTACTCCGTCAAACTTTGCCATTTTCTCATTCCCCCTTAAATTTTTCCGAATATTCCCTTTGTTTCAGGCGCACCAAGCACTTCGGGCAGATTCATTTTCCCCGCCTTCACCGGATGAGGCAGTGATGAAAAAACATCCTTCAGAATCCCAAGTGCATCCGCCTCATGTCCGTCAGCGAAATTGAATGTACCTTCGAGGTTTTCCGCAAACTCCATCACAAGCTCAAGTTTGGATGCAGGTATTCTTCCCTCGCAGGCTTCCTTAAGCTCATTCATCCTTTTTTCCCTCTTCTCCCTCCGGAGTGTCTCAAGCTCGCTGAAATAAGCCGGTGCAGTGCCTTTGAATGTGATAACATCGCCGCAGTCGCCCATCTCTATCACTTCAAGCCCCTTTATTTTCGGGGGCATAGCACCGAGAAAAGCGAGGTGATGAAGATACAGCCCTCCGTCTGCGTCCCTTTTCGCCCCGATTGACCAACTGCGGAAATCACCTTTTTCGTAAGCATTTTTAAGCCACTCGCCCAGCTCCGCCTCACCCATCAGCACGCCGTTTTCAGCCCAGACATTCTTTACCCAGCCGGCGGCAGGCATATTTCCGGATATTTCGTGCCCCACAGTTACCGGCACTTTCCCACCGAAACTTTTTTCCATTTGCTCCAGATCCGCCTCAGTGAGCGCCACCTCGCCGTATCTGCCTGTTTTAGCCATCTCAAGAATCATTTCATTCCTCCTTAGCCGATGAGGGAATATAAACAAATAACAAATAATTCTTGTTATAGCGTGTAATGATTACAAAAAAATATTGTTTTAGTTATTTTAAAAAACTTCTCATTTTTGTGAACGCGGGGTAATATTACTAATGAAGCTGAACATGGAGATATTATGAAACCGGCAGTATTAATCCTTGCCTTCGCTGTGGCGGCATGTGCGCCGAAAGCGGCGGTGGAATTACAAAAAAACGGACAAAACGCCCTTGAGTCAGGGAACCTGACCTTAGCGGCAGAATATTTTGAAAAAGCAGTTGAAAAACACGATTCAGGAGAGAACAGAACACTCCTCGGTGATACTTATTTTGGTATGAAGGAATATGATAAAGCATTTTATGAATATTCCCGGGCCCTCAGCAGAAACAGGAACACCGCTTACCTGCATTACAAAAGAGGCGAAATTCTCTTTATCCGGGGCAAATATCAGGATGCAATCATGGAACTGGATGAGGCGCTCACAGAAAAACCAAAAAGCTTTGCCCATGCGGGAACACTAATCGGGCTTGCATATATGGAAACCGGTGACAGCAAGCAGGCGTTTTTCTATCTTAACAAAGCCATAGATGCAGGTGCAAACGATGAAGATGCCTACCTTGGCAGGGCAAAGGCGTACCTTAAAACCGGAAGTCCGGAGCAGGCTGTTGTGGATGTCACTCAGGCTATACAGATAAATCCCAAAAACGCAGAAAGCTACTACCTCCGTGCGCAGATACTCTTTGCTGTGTCAAAGACAGGTGACGGAATAAAAGATCTGGAAACTGCCATGGTGCTTGATCATAACATGGAAAAGGCGTTTTCTCAGGCGGCGTGGATTCTTGCCGTTAACCCTGATCCATACTACAGAGACGGAGCAAAAGCGGTAGTTTACGGACGCAAAGCCTATACCCTCAATCCTGACAATGAAAACGCAGTGCGGCTTGCTGCTGCATATGCCGAAAATGACCAGTTTGAGAAGGCGCTCTCACTTATTAATGAACGTATTTCAGAAGAAAAGGATCTGGTGGAAGTAGACGGGTTAAGGGTCTGGAAGGAAATGTATGAGAAAGGAATTAAATACAGGTCGGATAAATAGGGTTGCCCGAAAAGGCAAGGTGTGTTAATTTTCAGACTGTATTTTTTTCTTCCGTAAGATAATCTGCTGATAAGGAAATCTAAGCCGTATGTACGATCTTTTCAAAGAAGATTTTCTGGTTACGGGCGAGAAGGCCGATGCGCTGCGCCGCACTATATGGGACAAAAAGGTCTTTTACGTTAATAACCTCCATATAAACTATACTGACATATGCGTGAGCAAATGCCGTTTCTGCGCCTTCGCTAAAGACGAAGGTGATGAATCTGCCGTGTTCATGGATGTAGACGATATAATAAACTATGTTTCATCAAAAGCCGCAAACGCCAGTGAGCTGCATATTGTGGGCGGGCTTCATCCGTCTAAAAAATTCAGCTATTATATCGATATGATAAAAGGGCTGAAATCCGCTTTCCCTGAAAAAACCATCAAGGCGTTCAGCGCAGTTGAGATAGATTACTTCTCTTCAATCGCAGGTCTGCCCGTTGCTGATGTTCTGAAGCGCTTTAAAAACGCCGGGCTTGAGATGATGCCGGGCGGCGGAGCGGAAATTTTTGAGCCCAGAGTCCGCAAAGAGATCTGTCCAGAAAAAATACCGGCCGAAAGATGGCTTGAAGTACACGAAACAGCTCACAAAGAAGGGATTCTCACCAACGCAACAATGCTTTACGGGCATATCGAAACTGGTGAAGATAAGATGCGCCACCTTGAAAAAATCAGGGAGCTTCAGGAAAAAACCAAAGGCTTTCTGGCTTTTATCCCTCTCTCTTTCCACCCGGAAAACACTTTCCTGAGCCACATAAAGCCGGCAACCGGAATGGATGATCTCATGACAGTGGCAGTGAGCCGCCTTGTGCTGGACAACGTGCCCCACATAAAGGCATACTGGGTAATGCTGGGTGAGAAAACGGCACAGATTGCCCTGCGGTTCGGGGCCGATGATCTCGACGGCACAATTATTAAAGAGAACATAACCCATGCGGCAGGAGCCAAAAGCAGTCAGGGGCTTACGGAGGATGAACTGAAAAATATGATACTCGCAGCGGGGCTTGAGCCTGTTAAGCGTGACGCTTTCTACAGGACGATAAGCTGAAAATGGCTGACTTCATATTCCTCAACCCCACCCCCAACCTGCTGAAAGTAGCTGATTATGTAAAGTTCTCCGGCAGAGGTGTGCGTATTGTTTCAAACAATCAGTTTCCGCCTATTACCTCTGCAAATCTTCATATTTTCCATGAAAACACATACTCTACCGCAAGAAAAACATCTAATCCGAAAGAGATTCCTGCGGACTGCTGCATGAAAATGAAAAAAAATATTTTCAACTTCATGTACGGCGGAAAGATAAAAAAAGCACTCACTGAACTTGGCGAAGGTTTTGAAAACGGAAATATAACCGACTTGTGCCTGATGAACAGTCTGGGGGTTTATTCCCACGATATAAAAAGCACACAGGGCGAACCTGTTGCTCACCAGACCCTCCTTAGTGAGTATCCGAATTCTTTTATTGTCACAGGCTACATGGAATCACTTAACGGCAGTGAAAAAATGCAGATGTACGATACCGATTTCAGCATTAAGGATGCCTTCGGAAACGACTTTTTCGTGGTTTTTACTAAAAACAGCAGGCTTGAGGTCTGTGCCCACGGAAACAGGCTCATAACCGTCGGCAGCAAAACCACCGAACATATCAACACTCTGGCGGAATCTTTCCCCATGCTCAAACAGTTTTCTTTTAAGAAGGTTAAAGAACTGGTAATATCAAGAAACAGGCAGCCGTGGGCGTATAAGGTCATAGATAAACGCATCGTTCTGCTGAATGATTTCAGCTATTTCAGCCTTTCACTCAAGCTGCCTGACTTATGGTATGAAAAAGCAGGCAGGCTGTTATGTTCAGAAAAGCTGCGGTAAGAGGTCTATTTTACCCGTCCTCCGCTGAAGAAGCGGAAAAATTTATTTCAGAAAACACTGCGGGCACTCCGCCCTGTGAAGCACTGGCAGTTATGCTGCCTCACGCAGGCTGGATATACTCCGGCAGCACCGCTGTAAAAACAGCTTCCAGAGTCAGAATTCCGGACAGAGTAATATTGATGGGTCCCAATCACACGGGACTCGGAGCCCGTGTTTCCGTTTATCCGGAAGGAAGATGGGAAACCCCCTTCGGCGATGTCAAAACGGACGGGGATATGATAAAAAAGCTGACATCCTCGCACATCTGCTCAGAGGACGCCATGGCTCATATCAATGAACATTCTCTGGAAGTTATTGTTCCGATATTAAAGCACTTTAATCCGGATATCAGGATTACTCCCGTGACGGTCATGGGTCTGAGCAGTGAAACATGCAGAACTATGGGCGAACTTCTGGCTCAGGTTTGTGATGATAATACCCTTGTTGTGATAAGCTCAGATATGAATCATTTTGAGAATGCGTCCGTTACGGACCGTAAGGACAATGCTGCTCTCCAAGCCGTTCTTGCTCTTGATGAAAAAGAGCTTGCAAGAACAGTGTCCGGGATGAATATTTCAATGTGCGGGGCTGTTCCCGCAGCGGCAGCTATAACATACTGCAAGCTTAAAGGATGCACAGAGACTGAACTTGTGGAGCATACTCACAGCGGATATGTCAGCGGTGACTATGACAGAGTTGTCGGCTATGCCGGAGTTATTTTCCACAAATAAATCAAGGATGATACAATGAAAGTTAGGAGTGCGGTTTTCCCCGTTGCAGGTTTCGGAACAAGACTTCTGCCGGCCACTAAAGCCATCCCGAAAGAAATGGTGACGCTTATTGACAAGCCTCTCATTCAGTACGGAGTAGAAGAGGCATTAAAAGGCGGAATAGAACGCATAATATTCGTAACCGGACGCACAAAGAAATCAATGGAAGATCATTTTGACCGTGATCCCAACCTTGAAGCGGCGCTGGCGGAAGCCGGCAAGGAAGATCTGCTGAAAGAGGTCCGCAAAATTTCTGACATGTGCGATGTGGTATATGTCCGCCAGAAAGAACCCAGAGGACTGGGACATGCGGTACTCTGCGCCAAAGACATAGTCGGGCGTGATCCTTTTGCGGTAATCCTGCCGGATGATATAATTCTTTCAAAGTCTTCAGTCATAGGCGAAATGACAAAAGAATTTGACAAGGTTAAGTCTCCTGTAATCTCCATAATGCATGTTCCCCTTGCGGACGCCCATAAATACGGCATAGTAAAAGTTGAAAAGCAGATAGATGAAAGACTGTATAAGCTGGGCTACATGGTGGAAAAACCTAAAAACAATCCGCCGAGCGATCTTGCTATTATAGGCAGATATATACTTACACCTGAAATAATGGACGAACTTGAAAACACATCCGCAGGCACAGGAAACGAAATTCAGCTTACGGACGCAATACATGCCGTTGCTGAAAAAAGCGGCGTTTACGGCTACCGTTTCGAGGGGCAGAGGTTCGACTGCGGAAACAAACACGGACTGATTGAAGCTACCGTGCATTTTGCCCTCTCACGGGACGACACCAAAGACGCCATGATGGACTTAATGTCGGTTCTTTGCAGAACAAGGTGATCATATGAGTAATGAAGGCGACTCTATCTCAAAAATACGCTTCATTCACGGACTTATGAAGAAGGAAGTGGAGGAGCTTCTTAAACTTATGGAGCGCAGCAAAAGCCCCATAACGGAAACAGGCACTCCGGCTCTGGATGTTATGATCAGAGGAGATGAAATAATCATCACTGCGGAACTGCCCGGGTTGACTGTGAATGATTTTACAGTGTACCTTTACGAAAATCTTCTTATAATAGAAGGAATAAGAAAAAGATACTGCACCGACAAGCAGATTTTTTTCATACGTGCGGAAAGAGAGTTTGCACCATTTAAAAGAATAATGCAGCTTCCTTGCGCAGTTGATAAAGACAATACACAGGCACTGCTTAAGAACGGGGTTCTTACAGTTACCCTGAAAAAAGAAGAAAACTAAGATACAGGAGAGGGTGAAGTGGAACAGTTTGAATCGGATGTAAAAATACCGGAACAATTGCCCTTGCTGCCTGTAAGGGACATAGTTGTTTTCCCATATATGGTTCTGCCTTTGTTTGTAGGCAGAGAAAGCAGCATAGCCGCAGTTAATGACGCACTCAGCACAGACAGGCTTATTTTTCTCGCCTGCCAGAAGGACGCCTCGCAGGAGGAACCCGAAGAAAGCGATATAAACACCGTAGGCACCGTTGCTGTTATTCTGCGTATGCTGAAACTGCCCGATGAAAGAATCAAGATACTGGTTCAGGGTGTTAAAAGAGCAACTATTGAAGAATACGTACAGATGAAGCCCTTTGCGAAAGTGAAAATAACACCTTTCAGTGAAGAAGCATCAGAAAGCAACCTCGCCTCTGAAGCTCTGATCAGGCATGTTAAAGAACAGCTTCACAACGCTGTCAGCCTCGGTAAACCAATGCTCCCTGATCTGCTTGCAGTGATAGAGACCATTGAAGACTCAGGCAAGCTTGCGGATATCATAGTCTCCAACCTTGGTCTCAAAATGGAAGAGGCTCAGGAAGTTCTGGAAGAGGATGATACAGTTGAGCGCCTTAAAAAAGTGAGCGAGTTCCTTACCCGTGAGATCTCTATTCTCGAAGTTCAGCAGAAAATCATGAACGAGGCACGGGGAGAAATAGATAAAAGCCAGAAGGAATACTTCCTTAGGGAACAGCTTAAGGCAATTAAAAAAGAACTCGGCGAGGAAGACGACTTCCAGATCGAGATAGAAGAATACGAAAAGAAGATCAAAAAAGCAAAGATGCCAAAGGCGATAGCAGAAGAAGCCGATAAACAGCTTAAACGACTCGCACGCATGCATCCTGATTCTGCGGAATCCACAGTGGCAAGAACATTCCTTGACTGGCTGGTTGAACTTCCATGGAGTAAAGCCAGCAAAGAAAAGCTGGATCTTATAACCGCTAAAAAGATCCTGAATGACGACCATTTCGGGCTGGAAGAAGTCAAAGAGCGCATTCTCGACTTCCTCGCACTGCGTAAGCTGAAAAAAGATATGAAAAGCCCCATACTCTGCTTTGTGGGACCTCCCGGAGTCGGCAAAACATCTCTGGGCAAATCAATAGCAAGCGCAATGGGCAGAGAATATGTCCGCATGAGTCTCGGCGGAATGAGGGATGAAGCGGAAATAAGAGGACACAGAAGAACATACATCGGCGCTCTCCCCGGTAAGATTATCCAGAGCATGAAAACAGCAGGCACCAACAACCCGCTGATAATGCTTGATGAAATAGACAAACTGGGAAGCGACTTCAGAGGCGACCCTGCATCAGCTCTTCTGGAAGTGCTTGATCCGGTGCAGAATGTTAACTTTGTAGATCACTTCCTCGGTGTGCCCTTTGATCTTTCCAAGGTTCTGTTCATAACCACTGCGAACTACCTTGACCCCATCCCTCACGCTCTCCGTGACAGGATGGAGATAATACAGATTCCCGGTTACACGGAAGAGGAAAAACTCAAAATAGCAGAAAAATACCTTGTACCCAGACAGATAAAGGAAAACGGACTCACACCGGAGCAAATAAAGTTTTCCAAGACTGCAATAATGCACATTATCAAAAGCTACACCCGTGAATCCGGCTTGAGAAACCTTGAGCGCTGCATAGGCACAGTTTGCCGTAAGGTCGGGCGAAAGATTGTGGAAGGGCATTCAAAAACCTACAGCATTACCCCTTCTCTCGCAGAGAAGTTCCTCGGAGCAGTAAAGTTCATGGACGATGAAGAGCTTAAGGATAATGAAGTAGGTACTGCCACAGGTCTTGCATGGACCCCTGTAGGCGGAGATGTCCTCTTTATCGAATGCACCAAGTATCCGGGTAAGGGAAATCTCCTTGTTACAGGGCAGCTTGGTGATGTGATGAAGGAATCCTCCCGTGCAGCATACACCTATGTGAGAACAATCGCCTCACGATACGGTGTCGATCCCGAGGACTTCAACAAGTATGATATACACGTACACGTTCCCGCCGGAGCTATCCCCAAGGACGGACCATCCGCAGGGATTACAATGGGGACTGCCCTTCTCTCTGTTTTCACAGGCAGAGCAATCCATAAGTCAGTTGCCATGACAGGGGAGATAACCATTACGGGAAAAGTTCTCCCAATCGGCGGACTGAAAGAGAAACTGCTTGCAGCAAAAAGACACGGGATAACCAAGGTACTCATTCCCAAAAAGAATGAGAAAGACCTTGTGAGCATGCCTAAGTATGTAAAAAGCTCTCTTGAGATTATCCCTGTTGAGAAGTTTGAAGAAGTGGCTGAAATAGCCCTGCTTCCTGCTCCGCCCAAACCTGCGGACGAAAAAACAGTGGAAGAAAAACCGGCAGCAACGCCAAAGAAAGCAGCGGCAAAGAAAAAGCCCGCTGAAAAAAATGTATAGGAATTAAATCTTAAAATAAAAATCCCCCGGATTTCCGGGGGATTTTGTTATTTAGCTTCGATCTGAACTCTCTTTTCTTCCGCAACAGCTTTCAGAGGAATTTTAACTTCAAGGACGCCTTTCTTAAAAACCGCCCTGACATTATCGGCATCCGCTCCTTTGGGAAGTGCGAACTGTCTCACAAATTTTCCGAAAACCCTTTCACGCCTGTGAAAGCCTTTTTCGGTTTCCTCTTTTTCTTCGGTTCTCTCACCTTTTACAGAGAGAACGCCGTCGTTGATGGTGACTTCAATATCCTTTTCTTCCATTCCCGGCAGGTCAGCCGTTACAACCAGCTGCCCGTTCTTCTCCACGATATCAACATCTGGTTTGAACCCGCCGGGCATGGATTCGTCATCACCGAACCTGTCCAGAAATTTGCTCATCTCCCTGTTGAGATCCAAAAGGCTTCTGAAGGGAGAGAAGAAAACTTCGTCACGTCTTTTAAGCATTTTCCACCTCCATAGGTATAGTGTATTAACAATATACAAAATATACCTTAGTCTATTCGTGTCAAGTTTTATTATATCAAAAAGTCAGATTTTACTCTTTTCAAAGAAAGAATAATTATACACTGGCTAAATTTCAAATTATCTTTATATTGACTAACTTAAACATAGTATTTACAAATAACAAGTTAGCGTGTATCTAACTATCCGATAGCTAACGGAGCCCTTCATTGAAAAGCAAAACAGAAACAAATGAATCTGACTATTCGGCAAATATCTCTGAAAAAATCGCCTCTGCGGCGGCTCATGAGTATTTCCGCATATCAGCTCCTGCTTTCTGCATGCTGGATAAAGAGGGGAACATTCTCCGTTCGAGTCCCAGTTTCAGGGAAATATTTAATCATGAAGAAAACAGTCTTTCCTTTGATAATATTAAAGTTTTGCTCACTCCCAAAAGCTTTGAAAAACTCAACCGAATGCTCACAGAGCCTGATTCAGGCACAAAAAAACTCAAATTCATTGATACAGCAGGAAGAAAGCTCAAGTTCAAGGCTGATGCAGCAGAATTAAAGAGTGCGGGTGAAAAAGATCTATTCATTGTTTTTTTTGAAAACATTTCCGAAATCAGCAAGCTTAAGAAAAAACAGAAAAAACAGGAAAAACTTCTGATACAGCAGTCGAAGATGGCTGCAATGGGTGAAATGCTCGGTGTCATCGCACATCAATGGAAGCAGCCGCTTAATACACTCGCCATAATTGCCCAAACCATAGGTGATGACTTTGACCACGGAGAGCTTAATTCCTCCATTATAGAAAACCACATAGATGCCATCAACTCACAGATCCTTTTCATGAGTGCCACAGTGGACGATTTCAGACGTTTTTTCATTCCGCAGAAGACACCCCGGTCATTTAAAATAACCAGTTCTATTGAAGAGATAATATCAATTATCAGCCCGCAGCTTAAGGCATGCAACATCTCTGTATCCATGAATACAGACGGAACATGTGCCGAAACCACAGGCTACCGGAATGAATTTAAGCAGGTTATTCTGAATCTTATGGTAAACGCAAAAGATGCCATTCTCCAGCGGCGTGAGAACGACCCATCTTTCAAAATCGCTCAGGGACGAATAGATATCGAAGTTATGAGGCAGGAAAGAAAATGCCGCATAAGCATAACTGATAACGGTATCGGGATAAATCCCCATGTAATGAAAAAGCTTTTCAAACCCTACTTCACCACAAAAAATGACAGCGGTACAGGAATCGGTCTCTACCTTTCAAAAACAATCATCGAAGACAAGATGCACGGCAAGCTTAATATCGAAAATTCATCCGAAGGCGCTGTTTTTTCAATCACACTCCCCGTAGAGTAAAAAAAGCCCTCTCTCCGTGGCGGAAAGAGGGCAATGTAACGGTCAGGTAGCCTGCCTTAGGCAGACTATTCTATTGATATTTGCTATTTTATAAGTGATTTTGCATACTCAGGGTAAGCGTCCACACCGTGTTCGTGTTTATCAAGACCTTCAAGCTCTTCAGTTTCAGAAACTCTCACTTTTATGAAGATATTGATTATTTTGAAGACGATGAATGATACGCCGAATGCCCATACGAAAGCGGCAACTATACCGATTATCTGGGGCAGTATAACAGGGCTGAGTGCGCCTGCTTCAAAGTCATAGTTGAAAAGACCAGCAGCAAGAGTACCCCACACACCGCATACACCGTGTACAGATATCGCACCAACCGGGTCATCCACTCTGATTTTGTCAAAGAATATAACACTGAACACTACAAGGCATCCTGCTATTGCACCTATGAGAACTGCGTAGGCAGGGGTAACATTAGCACAACCCGCTGTAATACCCACAAGACCTGCAAGAGCGCCGTTGAGAGACATACCAGCATCGAATTTTTTGTAAAGAAATACAGTTGTAAAAAGTGCCACAAGAACTCCGGCAGCGGGAGCAAGTGTTGTGTTCACAGCGATAAGGGGAAGTGCAGTGTCGGCAGCAGTTTCAGAACCAACGTTGAATCCGTACCAGCCGAACCACAGTATAAAAACACCGATAGTAGCGAGGGGAATGTTGTGTCCGGGTATGGCTCTTACGGAGCCGTCTTTGGCAAATTTACCTATTCTGGGTCCCACGACTATAGCACCTGCGAGAGCAGCCCAGCCGCCAACAGAGTGAACAACTGTTGAGCCGGCGAAATCTATGAATCCGAATGCTTCTATCCAGCCTTCACCGTGGAAGAGTGAACCCCAGTACCAGCTGCCTGCGATGGGGTAGATAATTGTTGTCATCACAAGGCTGAAAAGGAGATAAGCTTTCAGGTTAGTTCTCTCTGCCATAGCTCCTGAAACGATTGTAGCCGCTGTGGCGCAGAAAACTGTCTGGAAAATCCAGAAAGCAAGTGTCCAGTGGTCCTGCATATCCCAGTTGGAAAGGAAAAAGCCTTCAGTACCGAAAAAGCCTGTGGTTGTGGCACCGAACATAAGAGCAAAGCCCACAGCCCAGTAGCCGATTGCGCCCATGGAAAAATCCAGAAGGTTTTTCATAATTATGTTTACGGCGTTTTTTGCTCTGGTGAAGCCGGTTTCAACCATTGCGAAACCAAGCTGCATAAAAAAGACCATGAATGCCGCTATAAGTGTCCAGAGCCAGTCGGCGTTAGCCTGTACCGCATCTACTGAAGCCTGAACCCCTTCAAGAGTAAGAGGTTCTTCGTCTGCGAAGCCGGATGCTGCCATAAGCACCAGTCCGAGCATTATAATAATTTTTCTCATATATCCTCCTTGCACCTGTCTGCGGAATTAAAGCGACTCAATTCCAGTTTCACCTGTTCTGATCCTGACGGATTCATCAACAGGGAGAACAAAAATTTTGCCGTCACCGATTTTGCCTGTTTTAGCTGAATCGTTTATGGTTTTTACGACCTTCGCCGCTATGTCGGAGGAAACCACTACTTCCATCATAATTTTGGGAACGAAATCGATACGGTACTCAGCGCCTCTGTAGAGTTCGTTGTGCCCTTTCTGCCTGCCGTATCCTTTAACTTCGTATACGGTCATACCTGTAATTCCAAGCTCAGCGAGAGCTTCCTTAACCTCTTCAAGCATGTGAGGCTTGATGATCGCTTTTATCAGCTTCATAAAAACTCCTCCTTATTCCGGTGATGTTCTTATGAAAGCAACAGATGTGCCAAGAAGTGTTTTACGATTAACAACAAAGATTTAAGAGATATTTAAAAAAATGGAAGGGAAAATGCTGATTAATTTTTAATCAGCAACTGGCTAAAAACAGAACTAAAAAGGAACTAATTCTTAAGAATGAAATAAACTGCACCGGTTTTACCAACTCTGCCGGTGTTCGGAATAAAAAGAGAGCCACTCTCTTCTCCGTAGGGGTACTCCCTGTAAGAGACTTTCACTTTATCAGTACCCTGCGGTATTACAAGCGTGTAATTTCTCACTCCTTCCGGTTCAAGAGCTATGCCCACACTGACAAATGTACCTATAACGGCATCGTCCTTAATATATTCAGCATCTACCTGAAGACGTGAAACTTTCTCTGAATATGTATTTTTAACTGTCAGAACATTGTCTTCAAGGCTCAGTTCAAAGCCTCTCATCTCGTAAACTGCACCCTGATTTACAATTTCAGGTTCAAAGGATGCACATGCAAATATTATAAACAGTAAGGGAATTACAGCGAATTTTCTCATAGATTAAAAAATAACACCTGTTCTATCTTTTTCAATGGATGTTTTGAGATATTTATCATTAAGAGTATGTTGCAGTTTTGTATAATGAGGAGTATGCTTCACAACTTATATATTATTAATTAGGTGCAGGTATGGACAGTACATCACTAAAACCCAGTCTGCTCACCGAACTTAAAAAAGGTTACGGCGCAGAAACACTGAGACGGGACTTTTTCTCCGGTCTCACTGTAGGCATCGTTGCGATCCCCCTTGCCATGGCGTTTGCAATCGCCAGCGGAACCACGCCCGATAAAGGGCTCTTCACCGCAGTTATCGCAGGTTTTTTCATCTCGCTTCTTGGCGGCAGCCGCTATCAGATAGGCGGACCCACCGGAGCGTTTGTCATCATTATATATGCCGTGATAGAAAAACACGGCTACGACGGGCTGATCCTTGCCACTATAATAGCCGGCATTCTCCTTGTTATATTGGGGCTGATAAGGGTGGGTTCTTATATCAAGTTCATCCCCTATCCTGTCACCACCGGCTTTACAGCGGGAATAGCTCTGGTTATTTTTTCAACACAGGTTAAAGATTTTTTCGGGCTGACAATCGAAAAAATGCCGCCTGAATTCCACGAAAAATGGATGGCTTATTTCCTGAATTTCGGCACTCTCAACCCGTATGCTACCGGTGTCGGACTGGCTACAGTCGCCATAATAGTCTCTGTGAGAAAGTTTGCACCGAGAATTCCTGCCCATGTTGCTGCAATCGCAAGTCTTACTGCTGCTGCATGGATATTCGGAATACCTGCGGAAACAGTGGGCGATCGGTTCGGCTCGCTCCCTTCAACATTTCCAATGCCTGAAATACCTACATTCAGCATAGAAAAAATACGTGCTGTTTTTCCCGATGCAATAACAATAGCGCTGCTGGCGGGAGTTGAATCACTCCTCTCAGCCGTAGTAGCTGACGGTATGACAGGCAGCAGACACAGATCAAACACAGAACTTGTAGCGCAGGGAACGGCAAACATAATGTCTGCCTTTTTCGGAGGAATGCCCGCAACAGGAGCCATAGCAAGAACAGCAACCAATATTAAAACAGGGGCAAGAACACCTGTATCAGGTATAATACATGCCATTACCGTACTTATATTTGTATTGTTCCTGTCAGGTCTTGCGGAAAGAATCCCCCTTGCAGCTCTTTCAGGTGTCCTGTTCATTGTTGCGTGGGATATGAGCGAGCTTAAAAGCTTCCGCAGACTTTTAAATGCACCGAAAAGCGACAGCGGGGTTCTTGTACTGACATTTCTTCTCACCGTTTTTGTGGATCTGACAGTTGCCGTTCAGGTTGGTGTCGTCCTTGCGGCTCTGCTTTTTATGAAGCGTATGAGTGATGTCACCCATGTGGACTACCTCACCGGAGAGAACTATGCAGAAAACAAGTACGATCCTGACAGAATATCAAAATACAACGTTCCTGACGGTGTTGAAATATATGAAATTGATGGACCGTTCTTCTTCGGTGTAGCTGACAGGCTGGCGGGAATGCTGGCATTTCTCCAGAAATCGCCGAAGGTATTCATACTAAGAATGCGTAAAGTGCCTGCCATTGATGCAACAGGCATCCATGCCCTTGAAGAATTTAACCATAAATGCAGAAACAGCGGAATGTCCCTTGTTTTATCAGGAGTGCAGGAACAGCCATATAAAGCCTTGAAAAAAATGGGATTTCTCGAAGAAATAGGCAGTGAAAACGTAACAGTTCATATATCAAAAGCTCTTGTCAGAGCCGAACAGATTATCAATAAAGACTGAAAAAACAGGCGGTGCTTCCTCCGATGGCGGCACCGCTCTTTCCTCTCTCCTTCCGGCGAAGCCTATAAAAACGGTTGACAGACACGCCCCTTTCACATATAAATTTTAGTTCCCGCATCCACACGGGAAAGGTGCGTATTTTTGCGCTTTAGCGCGTCAGGAAGGTAAAAACGGACAATGTTCAACACTTTGAATGAGAAACTTACCGCAGTATTTAAAGGTATGCGTAAACAGATACGCATATCGGAAGAGAATATACAGGATGCCCTCAAGCAGGTGCGTATCGCTCTTCTGGAAGCTGATGTAAACTTCAAGGTAGTTAAACGCTTCATAGAAAATGTCCGTGAAAAAGCCCTCGGCGAAGCGGTTCTCAAAAGCCTCACCCCTGATCAGGTTTTCATAAAAATAGTGCATGACGAGCTGGTGAATGTTCTCGGCGGTGATGATCCCGCTGCGAAAATAAACCTCAACTCTAAGCCGCCCACAATTATAATGATGGCGGGTCTTCAGGGTGCGGGTAAAACAACCACATCCGGCAAGCTTGCCAAGTTTTTCATGAAAACGGGCAAATCTGTCCTTCTTGTTGCTGCGGACGTGTACAGACCGGCGGCCATAGATCAGCTTGAAGTTCTGGGTAAACAAATTAAGGCTGATGTTTATACCGACAGAAACACGAAAGACGTTGTAAAAATCGCCACAGACGCCCTTGCACACGCAAAAAAAACAGCAAAAGATCTTATGATCATAGATACCGCAGGCCGTCTCCATATTGATGAAACACTCATGGACGAGCTTGTAAGAACAAAAGACGCCGTGAATCCCGATGAAATTCTTTTCGTTGCGGACGCCATGACAGGTCAGGATGCGGTGACTGTCGCAAAGACATTCAACGACAAACTTGACGCAACAGGCATTATCCTCACTAAAATGGATGGTGATGCCAGAGGCGGTGCGGCTCTCTCAATCAAGGAAGTTACGGGCAAGCCCCTTAAATTCATAGCCATCGGAGAAAAACTGGAAGACTTTGAACAGTTCTATCCGGACAGAATGGCATCCAGAATCCTCGGAATGGGCGATATTGTTTCTCTTGTGGAAAGAGCGCAGGACGCCATTGACCCTGATGAGGCGGACGATCTGGCAAGCAAAATCCAGAAAAAAGGTCTGGATTTTGAAGACATGCTGAAGCAGTTTAAGATGATCAAGCGTATGGGCTCCCTCGAAAGCATTATGCGGCTCATACCCGGACTCTCGGCTGCAGGTCCGATGAACGTGGACGATAAACAGCTTAAACGCATAGAGGCTATCATACAGTCAATGACTCCTCATGAGCGTAAAAATGCTAAAGTTCTTAACTCCAGCAGGAAAAAACGCATAGCCAGAGGAAGCGGTTCATCAGTAAACGACATCAACAAGCTCTGCACGCAGCTTGAGCAGATGAACAAGATGATGAAACGCATGAAGAAAAAATTAGGCTCCGGCAAAGACCTGAGCAAAATGAATATGAAAGATATTTTTAAAAATATGTAAATCACGGAGGTACATCTAGTGGCAACAAAGATCAGACTCATGAGAATGGGTCGCAAAAAAAGACCTTTCTACAGAATAGTAGTAGCAGACAGCAGAGAAAGAAGAGACGGTAACTTCATCGAAATCCTCGGGTACTACAACCCCATCACAGAACCCGCTGAAGTAAAAATTGATGAAGAAAAAGCCCTTAAATGGCTTAAAGTCGGCGCAATACCCACTGACACCGCTAAAAATCTTCTCTCAAAAGAAGGCATTATAAAGAAATTCCACGAAACCGGTGCCTGAGTAAAACTATATCAGAAGAGGTGAAGCCGTGAAGGAACTCGTAGAATTCATCGTCAAATCGCTCGTGGACAAACCGGACGCCGTCAGAATCGAAGAAGTTGAAGGGGAAAAAGCATCAATCATTGAACTTCGCGTGGACAACGGCGACCTCGGTAAGGTAATCGGAAAGCAGGGCAGAACCGCTAAAGCCATCAGAACTATCCTTAACGCCTCAGGTGTTAAGGCAGGCAAAAAAGTGGTTCTTGAAATCCTCGAAGATTAATACCGAACCCCCTTTCTTTTTTTTGGTCGGCGGGATCGAAAACATAAGAAGGGTTACGGCATTTGAACAAAATCCGGAAATTCGGCCGGAGCAAACTCCGGCTGAATTTTTTTCTTTAAAGAAAGCGGCTTCCTCTTTTATAAAAAAAAGTCTTTGAATATTCCAAGGTAAAAAATGAATTTTGTAAGAGTCGGGTTCATAACCGGTTCACACGGACTGGACGGAACAATCAGAATTGCCCCAAATACGGATAATCCGCAGCTTTACGGGGATATGCTGTACCTTATGACAGCCCGTGACGGAGTCATAAAAGGCTCATATGAGATAGAATACATGCACGAACACGGCAGTGCGATCCTTGTTCAGGTCAAAGGTATCGAAACAAAGGAACAGGCTCAGGCTCTCAAAGGGCTTGATGTTGTTATACCTGAAGATGTCCTTCCCGAAGAGGATGAAGGAAACGTCTACTGGCATAAAATAGAAAACGCCGAAGTAGTGGATGAAAACGGAAACTACATAGGCAGGCTCACCGATTACATGGAAACAGGCAGCAATGATGTATTCATTATTACCGAAGGCAGTAAAAGCTGGATGGTATCCAACAATGAACATCACGTGCTTAAAATAGATACCGCAAACAGACGGATCACAGTCAACAGCGCAGGACTTATAAGTGAAGAGATATAACATCCTCACAATCTTTCCGGAAATGGCTAAAGCCCCATTTTCCTTCGGAGTAATCTCCAAAGCCGCAGAAAAAGGCATACTCGAAATAAATGCATTTGATATAAGAGAACACGCCTACGATAAACACCGCAAAACAGATGACTGCCAGTTCGGCGGCGGACACGGTCTTGTAATGAAGGCTGAACCCGTTGTGGAATCTGTAAGGGCGCTCAAAAAAAACGACCCTTCAACAAGGGTTATCATGCTTGATCCCAGAGGCAGAAGATTTAATCAGAAAGAGGCCGAAAGGCTCCTTGAATATGAAAGTCTCACATTTATATGCGGAAGGTACGAAGGCGCAGACGAAAGAATATATGATCTCGTGGTAGATGAATCACTTTCTCTCGGAGATTTTATACTCACCGGCGGCGAATTTGCCGCAATGACAGTGATCGACTCTGTGGCGAGGCTCATTCCGGGTGTTCTCGGTGATGAGAACTCCTCCGTTGAAGATTCTTATTCCACAGGGCTTCTTGAATATCCGCACTACACAAGACCATCGGAATACGAAGGACTTAGCGTGCCGGAAGTTCTCATGAACGGTAACCATGCGGAAATCGACCGCTGGCGGAGAGAGCAGTCTCTCAAAATTACCTTTGAAAGAAGACCCGATCTTCTTCAGGAAGCCCCGCTGAATGATCAAGACAGAGCTTTTTTACGCAAACTAACACTTGACAAAATAAAATCCAGAAGGTTATATGTAGCTCTTCTTCATTATCCGATGAAAGATAAGGAGAAGGATGTTGTTGCAACCTCCATCACAAATATGGATCTGCATGACATCTCCAGAAGCTGCACCACCTACGGTGTCAGAAAATACTTTGTAGTCACCCCCCTCTCAGCCCAGCGCGAAATCGCATCCAGGGTCATAGACCACTGGCTGGAAGGTTACGGTGCGACTTACAACGCAAACAGAAAACAGGCTTTTATGGGCACAGCCCTTAAAGAAAGCCTTATGGAAGTTTTGGAAGAAATCGAACGTGTGGAAGGACAACGACCCCGCATTGTTGCCACTACCGCACGAACCGATAGAGCCAATATAAGCTATCCGCAGTTGGCGCAAGCCTCCCTTGATGAACCATGCCTTCTCATGTTCGGAACGGGTTGGGGCTTTACGGAAGATATTTTCCGCATGGCGGACAATATTCTCCAGCCGATTGACGGCACAGGTGAATTTAATCACCTTTCCGTGCGGAGCGCTGTGGCAATTATACTAGACAGATTGAACAGGAACTCAGGAGGTCTGTTGTGAAAAACAAACTGATCGCGTCTATCGAAGCTGAACAGATAAAGAAAGAGCTTCCTTCTTTCCGTCCCGGCGATACTGTGAAGGTAAACTTCAGAATCGTGGAAGGAAACAAGGAACGTGTTCAGCCCTACGAAGGACTTGTAATAAGAATTCACCGTAACGGTGCATCTTCTACTTTCACTGTTAGAAAGATGGTTGGTGACATCGGTGTGGAAAGGATTTTCCCCTTCTACTCTCCCAGGATTGAAAGCCTCGAAGTTAAACGCGCAGGTAAAGTAAGACAGGCTCGCCTGTACTACATGAGAAACCTCAGAGGCAAAGCTGCGAGAATCAAAGAACGCAGGAAAGGCTTCTAAGCAGTACGCTTGGACCAAAATTAACGGATTATCACAAAAGCCTGCTCCCTAGTTTGCCGGCTGCTGTAATAAAGAGGATGTAAAAATGAAGAGCTATTGGGCAAAACCTGATGAACTCGAAAAAAAATGGTTCCTTGTAGATGCTGACGGACTTGTTCTCGGCAGACTCGCAAGCAATATAGCCATGATCCTTATGGGGAAAAACAAACCCCAGTACACTCCCACAATTGACACGGGAGACTTTGTTGTCGTTGTAAACGCTGAAAAATTTGCGGTTACAGGCACAAAAATGCTTTCAAAAAAATACTACAGACACACAGGCTACATCGGCGGTCTTAAAGAAAGAAGACTTGAAGAAATGCTCGATAAAAAACCTGAAGAAGTAATAAGACTCGCTGTTAAACGTATGCTTCCTAAAACAAGACTTGGCAGTGCCATGCTGAAGAAGCTTAAAATCTACAGCGGTGACGCTCACCCCCATGAGGCTCAACAGCCTGAAAAATTAGAGCTTTAGGAGGCAGTTCATGGCTGGATACAACTACGGAACCGGTAGAAGAAAAACCTCTATAGCAAGAGTTTTCATCAAACCCGGAAACGGAAGCGTAACTATCAACGGAAAAGAACCCTCAGCATATTTTCAGAGGGATTCGCTCATTCAGATAAGCCTTCAGCCCCTCGCTAAACTGAATGTTGAGAAAAAGTTCGACATTCTTGTAACAGTAAAAGGCGGCGGTAAAGGCGGACAGGCAGGTGCCATCAGGCACGGACTCGCAAGAGCCCTCACTGAGTTCGATGCAGAATTCAGGGCAGCCCTTAAAAAGGAAGGATTCCTTACAAGGGATGCAAGAGCTGTGGAAAGGAAAAAACCCGGTCTTCCCAAAGCAAGGAAGAGCCCCCAGTTCTCCAAACGTTAATCAATATTTCAAGATACAGCACTTTGAAAAGGAGCCGGAAACGGCTCCTTTTTTTTATATACCAGTACACCCTATCGTATTTACTATGGACACAATCTTACTTTATCAAAATAACTTCAGCTCTTTTCATAACAATCTAAAATTTGCAATCCAATCACTTTATAAATGTGGAGACACAAAGTGCCTTTATGGTACATAGACGTTTATACACAAACAAACTCTTAGTGTGATTAAACAGTTTTTCCCCTTGTGCAAGCCATTACTCCATTAACGTCTACTGTCTCGATGGTTTTCAACACAGTTAATATAGGCATCAGGATAAACTGCTTTGCTTTTCAACACTGTGCGGATGACGAAATATTTGTTAAATACTTTAAAAGCCTCTTCAGATAAGCATCAGAGAAATGCATCATTTCTGTCATTTTTATTATCTGAAACTTATGTCCCAAATTGAATAGTTTTCAACAATTACGATGTGGAAAACGTGTTGACAAAAAAAGCCCAAGCCCTCAATAACTTCTGCTTAACATTCCTTAACATTGTATTTTTCCACATGTTATCCGTCACTTATAACATTTCCACTATTGATGTGGGTTTTTCGCTGTCAAGCACTTTTTTCTCAACAGATTTGTGGAATCTAAGGTGAAAAAGTCGTTCGACAAATATGAAAACCCCTTCAAATATGGCTTTCAGTTCAAGTGTCTATTTTTTAATCGCATACAAACTCCTTTAAAAAAAATTTACAGTTTTGTCCTTGTTTGTCATATATTCAGATAATACGATATTATCGGTTTTTTTGATGATACTTCTTGTCATTTAGTTACTTTTTTTTAATGGTAAATTTACCCATAAACTATGTGGAAAGAATGTTGAAAATATTTCCTCCAAAAGCCTTTGTATACAATGATCACAGAATATCACAAATAATAGCCTTCTGTATCATACAGTTACATCCCCTGCCCATTATCAGAGGGTTTAGAGTGTCAAGCTTTTTTTTCTCCACAGATTTGTGGAATAGTTGTTTAAATCTATTATTTCTGCGTCCTTGTCTTGCTTGAATTAAGGGTTCAGGAAGATTGGCTATTTTTTAGACAGTTCATAAGAACTAAGAATTATTTTATAAAGATTCGGGATTGTTTTAAATCCGGCATTAAAGGTTGCGGCAGTAAACTGTCCAGCACTACTTCGGCTATGCAATAGACTGTCTAATAAGTCTAATAGTTGCTTAAAACGCCTGTACACGATCTATCAGGGAGGTTTGCACGCTGCCATAGGTTGTATTCGGTTAAATATATCATTTATCGTTCGAGAGACTTATATCATTACAAAAAAAACGCCGCAGGTGTTTTTCCTGCGGCGCTTATAATTTATTGTTATCCAGAAACCTTAATTGAGACCAAATTCAGCTAGAAGCATATCTATGTCGTCCTGACTTGCTCCGCTTATCGTCTCGCCTGTTTCGTCTTTTTTAGCTTTAATAATGCCAAGAATAGCACCTATTCTCGCTCCTACATCCTCAATGGATCTTATCACTTTTCTAAGTTTCTGTTCAGTAATATCCTGAAACTCAAGGGCGTGCAGGATACCAAATCCGAGATCTTCCGCAAGGGCGATTTCGCTCTCGATACGATCTATACTTTTAACAAGTCCTTTCGTATCTTTTTTGTAGACAAGATCCTCGAAGTCCTCAATGTCATTAAGGAATTGCGAGTAAAAAGCGCTCATTTTATCAGCAGCTTCCATGAGGTTCATTGTTGCTTCTTCGGTTTTTTCATTAACCTGTTCCAAAGACTGCACAACAACCGGCATGCTTTCCTTTGACATTACAATTGTGGGGTCAACCTCATCAACTTTATTCTTTGTATCAAGAATAAGTCTTAAAAGTTCGCCGATCTCACCTTTTATATCAATACCGAGATCGACTGCGTCACCATTGATTATTTTCTGTGAAAGATTTTTGAGTTCTTCAAGGGAATCAGCCTCGATAAACATCCCGCTCTTTGCAGGAGCAAGCGTATCTTCAGGCTGTTTTTTCTGCGGTTCGGATATTGGGTCACTGGCAGATTCGTCGGAATTATTCAAAACAGGTTCCGGAGATTCGGGTGTTTCAAATGATTCTGCTTCACGGAGAATATCTTCTATATCATCCGTCTGAACTTCTTCAGTTTCATCAAGAGCAACAGTAGTGCTGCCTGCGGTCAGAAGTTCTTCCATGCTTGGTCCGAAAAGCTCTTCTTCTGATGGTGCGTCACTTATTTCATCATGAATATCAGCAACTTCCGCAGCCTGTTCAGCAAAGAAAGAGGATACATCAATCTCCTCTTCCTCTATTTTTTCATTTTTTTTTTCCTGCTCTTTTTTAACCCGGTTGAGTTCTTCTGTTTCTTTTTCTCTTTTTGCGAGTTCCATGGCGATCAAAGCATCAAGCTCATCCTGCACAACGTGACCTTCGTCACCGTTAATAACATGGTCGCTCTGGCTGAGTGCATCATTCAGAATATCTTCAACGTCCGCATCCCCCTCAGCTTCATGGAATTCGGGCGTCTGCTTTTTTCGGTTGAGTTCGTCAGTCTCCTGCTCTCTTTTCGCCAGTTCTTTTGCAATGAGTTCATCAATATTATCAAGCTCATCACCACCTGCATCATCTTCAGCGGATGCGGTTTCCTCTTCGGCTGAATCATCAGCGTCAACAGTTTCTTCACTCTCAACTGTTTCAGCCACGTCATCATAATTTACCGCAGGTTTTGCCTCTATTGCTGCCTGTCCGAGAAAACGCTTTCTCAAGTCACTCTCAGCAACAGCTTTCCCTTCTGCAATAACAGTATCTATATCAAGAAGTATTATAAGTCTGTCATCATATTTGCAGATGCCGAGTATATATTCCTGTCCAATAGATCCCACAAGAGGAGGAGTGGGTTCCACCATATTTTTACTTATGCGTATAACTTCTGTAACTTCATCGACAACAAAGCCTATATGCTCACTATCAAAGCGGACGACAATGATTCTTGTTTCTTTGTCAAAGTCCATTTTATCGAGATTGAACCTCACCCTGAGATCCACTACAGGTATAACTTTGCCCCGGAGGTTCATTACACCGAGTACAAAGGAATCTGTACGGGGAACTGAAGTAATCTCCACAGTACGGATGATCTCCTGTATTTTGAGAACATCTATAGCATATTCTTCATCTCCGAGTTTGAGACCTACCAGCTGGATGATCTCTCCTTCTTCAAGTGAATCAAACTCTTCGTCCAATCCAGCAGGATTTACCGGCTTAAGATTGCTCATTGAACACCCCTTTACAGCTTTGCTATAAGCTGCTGTCTTACGTCATCAATGCAGGAGTTCACATCCCTGCTGACTAGGCTTGTGTAGAAAGGTTTTAAGAGCTTAATGCTCTCGCTTACTTTAACATCATAAGGTATGAAACCTATTTTTTCAATATCTATACTGAGGTATTTTTTTGCAACAGTTTCGAAACCATAAAAAACATTAAGTTCTTTTCTGGTTTTAAGCATGTTGAGAATTATGCCGACTTTATATGATGCCGCTATCTCATCTGTTTTATGCACATAGGCAGGATCGATTTCCCTGACAGCCTCTCTTATTGAGGCAAGGCTCGGAAAATTCATGCTCTTGCTGCGTATTTTCTTACATATATCGGCAAACTTATAATCTTTTCTTAAAAGTTGTTCAACTTTGCGGTAGAGGGCTATTTTAAGAAAGCCATATGAGTTTTCCAGCGAGGTCGGTTCGCTGTTCATTATCATTACTTTTTTATCGGCAGAGTTAAAGAAATCTATCATATTATAACTTGTCCCTGCGCCGAGATCCATTACAACATATTCGTATTCAAGGGTTTTTAATCTATTAAGAATTTTGAGTTTTTCGTAATTGGTAATATGAGCCATACCGAGGACATCACCTGTTCCTCCGATAAAATCAACTCCTGCGGGGCTTTTCTGTATAATATCCCCTATGCGGAAGCTTTCTTTAAGAAAATTGTAAAGCCCGGTTCCAGGGAGCTTAAGCCCCACAAAATCATGAAGGTTCGCACCGCCGAGGTCAGCATCGACAAGAAGAACTTTTTTCCCTGCCGCAGTGAGCGACATCGCAACATTAGCGGAAAAAAAACTCTTTCCTACCCCGCCTTTACCGCTGGCAACGGATATTATTTCAGCCATAACTCCCCGCAACTATGTATTTCAGGTGTTCTGTCTGTATCTCACAGCAATATAATATATCACAAAATATGTTATAACGCCAAATATTAATCCAATCAGATGAGTCCCGATGAAAAACGGAAATAGAATTGACCTTGCGGTTTCAAAAATTTCTGACAAAGAAATATTCATCCAGTCAATATCTATCGGAGTATCATCACGCAGAATCCATCTGCCGAACTTGTAGCAGAGCGCATAAATAAAAACCATTGTGAAAGGGTTTGTGATATACGCTCCCAGAAGCAGCGGATACATAGGAAGGCTGAAGATAAAAGAAACACCTATGGCAAGGGCAGTGTGAAAACCCACGTATGGGGAAAATCCAATCAGCACACCCACCGCCGAAGAGACGGCAATAACCTGAGGAGAACAGTCAAGCTGAAAAAGCTTTCTGAACTTCCTGCGAATCATATTGAACGCCATATATTTTGACCGCCGCTATAATCTGTATAAAACTGCGTTCAGACACAGTTCCATGGATTATAGATGAGTGGAGCATATTTTAAAACTATATTTTCTGCGGCATCATGGACTTTTTAGTAAATACTTCCGTAACCGTGCCTACGTGTCTCACATCGGGATCATTAATTTTCAGCACTTTGTAGTCCTTGTTTTCAGGCACCAGAAATCCCTGACCTTCATTAAAAAGGTACTTACGGATAAATGGTCTTCCGTCCGTGCCGATAAGGAAAACAAAGCTGCCGTGCCTTATTCTTTCCTCTTTTATCCACAAAGCAATATCGCCTTCGCAGATAACAGGATCCATTTCGTCACTGACAACAATATGCGCATACCGATCAGGATTATTAATAACAAATGGCGTTTTTATTATCTCGGCAGCAGGCAGGAAAATATCCGAATCCGACTTCTGAAAAAGCGGTGAAAACATTTCGCCTGTGCCGTGGTAAATCCAGTCCGCCGAAACCCCGTATTCATCCATCAAAAGACGCAGATTACTTTCACTGATAAACCTGTCGCCCGATTCCCAGTTCTGAACAGATCTGTAAGATGAATATATCCTATCGGCAAATTCTCTCTGGGTAAGCCCCAGAAAATTTCTCAGCTGTTTAATTCTTTTTCCGATTTCTTTGTTTTTTCTACACATTTATTCGTTTTATTCCTTGACACTTTACACTCATGGGTGTAGCTTATACACATTAACACCATAGTGAAAAGATATATTATTGCAAAATGAAAACTTTTACAAGAGAATAGCTTGCGGTGTGAGAAAAGGTACTAATCTATTCACATTTCAGGAAGCGTTATCGAAGAAGTATCGGTAATTTTTTTGTGTTAATTTAATGAGAAGGGTACGATCTCGGATTAAACTTGCAGAAGATAACGGAATATCGGGATGGGGGGATTTGAACCCCCGACCCCTGGTTCCCGAAACCAGTACGCTACCAAGCTGCGCTACATCCCGTACATCTGATAACTTAGCACATTTTCTCTTTCGTTTGCAACTATATATACGAAGAAAAGACTATGTGTAAATATATATTTGATATCGGCAGAGTAAGCAACAGACTTTTTTTTGTTTATCTGATATCTTCAGCCTGTTCTTTAATATGGTTTACACCATGTGAATGCGATCAGCTGCCTATAACAACTAGTATATTTACACGAAAAATATTATAAGGTAATGTTAGGCTATGATTGGAGAAAAACTTAGAAGACTAATTAAACGAAAAGGAATCAAGCAGGTTGAAGTCTGCAGAGCTGTGGGGCTTTCCCCGTCAAGACTCTCGAACTATCTCAGCGGAAGCCGTGAGCCTGATCTCGAAACCCTCTCTAAAATCGCACGTTTCCTCGAAGTTAAACTTGATTATTTCGCTTTCGGCGACTCAATCAAGAACACTAAGGAAATCGGTGAAAAAATCAAAAAAATCAGAGAAATGAGAGGACTCTCCAAAAAAGATCTCTCTGATTCCACAGGTTACGACCTCACTTTTTTTGCTGCTCTGGAACTGGGGCACGGAGAATTTGAGCGTGAAACCATTGAGACAATCGCACAGATTCTCAAATACGGTGCTGACGAACTGATCGGCAGCGGGGAACAGAATCAGGAAGTGCTTTCCGCAGTTATGGAAAACGAAGTTGTCGACTACTTCCCTGCATCTCCTGAAACCCAGTATCATCTTGATGACATAGCTTCGGGAAGAACAGAAGTGCTTAAAACTCCTTTCTGGACAGTTGTTACAGACGGAAGATTTGCACCAAAAATCAATGAAAATGAGCTTATTTTTGTTGAAAAGATCAACGGCTTTCCCGCTGACAGGGAATCGGTTCTTTTTGCATCCGAAGGAACCTTAAGGCTTATGCGCTGCTTTGAATACCCTGATTCGGTGCTTCTTGCTCCCGAATCAAAAGCAGGCGAACCCATCAGCCTTAATAAAAATGAAGACATGAAACCGGGCAGCCGCTGTTACAAAATACATTGGGTGGCTAAAAAACCTGATTAATAAATCAAGGAGCCTTTAGGCTCCTTTTTTTGCGCCCGAATCATTCACATAAAGAGAATCTTAATTGACAAAAAGTCTATCCTGATTCATAATTCCAAAATGATAGGGAAAAGACTAAGACAATTGTTAGCCTCAAACAACATGACGCAGGCAGAGCTTTGCAGGAAACTCAGCATATCGCCCGGCAACATGTCGAATTTCATTAATGACCAGAGAAACCCCAGTCTTGAGACTCTTTCTCTCATTGCAGGGTATTTTTCTGTTAACCTTGATTCATTCGTTAATGAGCATTCTGCCGTTAAAGTTATGCCTAAAACCCTGACAAGTCTGACAGAAAAAGCCCTTATATCATCAGGCAGACTCTGGATAAGAATAGACAGTGACTCATTCGCCCCCGCTTTCAGCAGAGGTATCCTGATATATACTGATATTTATGCCGAAGTCGCTCACAGAGATTGTATTTTAATTTTTAGAAACGAAAAACCTGAACTGTACAGGTTTTTGGAAAAGGGTAAGAGTTCTATTCTTATTCCGTTTATGAAAACAGAAATGCCTGTTGAAATAAAAAAACAAGGCAAAACAAGACTTTATAAAATAATTTATTCGGCTTTCGCCCCTTAAATAACTTCTGTTCCGCTGCCCATAAGGAAGCCGGCAAGGAATTTTGTGAATATTTTTCTATCCCCTTCCTCAAAGCTTACAAATTCAAGGGCAGAGAATCTCGAAATATCATTATTTTTTTCTGTATCCGGTTCAATACGCCAGACCTTCGCCTTTGCAGTAATTCCCGCTGTTTCGGCAGAGTCGTTGAAATTTATTAATATTTCATAGAATTCATAAATATTTATGGCTTCATCAGTGCGTATTTTTATTCCACCGATGCTTATATCTCTCATATCGGCTTCAATATAATCCCCGGAGTTTTCCTTTCTGAGCCTCACCCGTACAGGGACATCTTCAAATCTGTGGAATTGTCTTCTTTCAATCATATACCGCACCTGATACGTGTTTTATGCCCCTGCTGTGCATGACTCTGACCGATTACTTGATCTCACAGTAACAGCGCTGGCTGTTATCACTGTAAAACCTTATTATAAGGCTTTTAGAATCTGGAACTGTTACCCATTCACAGCAATTAATCTCATAGCTTCCGGTTATAAGCTGTGCGCTGATATTCAGTCCGCTTCGTGAGTTATGTACGGATGCGGACTGTTTCGGTTTAATCAGCACATAGTTTTCTGTCCTTCTGTCAGTCTGATTCTGCATACGGACTCCAAGCAGGAGTTCCGTTTTGTTCTCAAATCTTACATCTGCGAACGCCTGTGCCGATATAAACAGAACGAACGCAGAAAAAATAATCATATTCTTCATAATCACCCGATTTCATTCAAAATTACCATGACAGCGGTCTATTGTGAAGAAAAAATATCCTTATACATGTTTATTTCAAAGGAATGCCGAATCTTCTTGCCGCTTCAGCAAAATCAACATCCATTCCAGACTGTGCAGCCTCTTTAACAGTTGTCCAGTCTGCATATTTTTTTTCTTTAAATACAAATGAAGGAAGCTTGCACCTGCTCCCGAAATTCAGCTCTGCCATCCACCTTACTAATGTTGAACTAACAGAATCTGCGAGTGATGCTGCTGTCTTTGCGGCTTTGATCCCGAATGTTTTGGAGTGTTCTTTCGCAAGTGCGTAAGAGCCTCCGGAACCAGTATCGCTTGTGAGTATCTCCCCTGTGACCGCCTTTGATATTTCAGAATTGCAGACTTCAACCAGTTTTGCAAAATCATCTGAACTGCCCCTGCTTTCCAGAACCTGAACTTTATCCACATTAGCAAGGGCCACTGCAGCATCATTCTGGATTCCGCTTAAGGATTCCGCCAGCATCTGTGCCCTGCGCCTTGTTTCTTCGCCGCCTTCAGATTCAAACATGGCGAGTACAGTCGGCACGCCGAATTTTTCAGCAACGGTGAGCCAGAATCGGAATCCTGCTTTTTTAAACATCCACGGCCAGTAGCATTTGGATAAAACTGGACTGCCGTAAGGATTTTCATTTCTGGGCATGTGCCTGTGAACAATAAACTTATATTGTTCATCAAGCCGGATGTTTCTGCCGCCGTCAACCATGAACAGATTTCCTTCCCCGTCAAATACAAACCGTGCAGGATTGCGGTTAAGCAGTTTTTCTGCAAACCAGTGGGCGCCTTCCTTTTTCCAGATAATCTCTGTAACGGAAAAGCCGTATTCCACAGCAGAAAGCATCTCCTCAAGCTCCTGAAAGAAGTTAGGTATCATTTTGAGACTTTTTCGTACAAACTCAGCAGTTTTAACAGCCTCCTTTGTTGAATCCGCAGGAACAATGTTCCATTCGTTTCCAAGGACACCGTGCCTTAACTGTTCAAGCTTTGCTGAAATATGTGCATCTGTGAGCATTTCGTCAAAAACTGAAAGCCTCAGACCATTTTTTGATAAAATTACATCAGGATTAGGCATAAAATTTAAAAATGATGAAAAACTTGATGATGCCGAAATATTTTTTGTGAGATTATTCATATACTCCCCCCTTTTAATATCCTTTGAATATATAACCAGCCTTTCTCGAAGTGCCTGAATAGGCACCCTCAGGCACTGCTCTTGTCCCGCTTTCGTTTAACGCCTGCGTGAGTGCATCCACCATGTCATCATGTCTGCCGAAAGGAAACGCAGCCGCCTCTTCAACCAGTTCCGCTGAGAATGCCTTATCCTCCGGCAAATAGACATTACCTGCCTCAAGAATTGGCTGAACGGCATATGCTCTTGCAATCTTTGAACCTTTCGGTTCTACCGCTATCAGCCCCTGAACCTCCTTACGCAGAGCAGAAAGAACAGCGGAACCGTTTGCCTTGTCCTCCACATATTTCGCCTTTGCCTGCGGCCAAAGTGCAGTTAGATTTTTTACTGCCCTCACTGTTGCGGAAAAGTCCATCCTGTCGCGCACCATGTCGGCAAGATACCTGCCTGAGCCTTTAACAGCCCACACCTGCCCCACCACATAGTCAGCTCCTTCGCTCCCTTTAAAGCTCATATCCCAGGACTGAAACCAATAATCCACATCTGAAGGCATAGTTTTGTAATAGCGCCACCAATCCCGCTTCAGCACAGTTCCTGAATCCGGCGCAGGCTCCTGCATATACAATGCGTTCCAAACCCTTGAGCCTACAGACTGCTTTATCCTTCCGAGTTCGTCTCTGCCGTATTTTTCTGTCCACAGAGGCTCACCGCACCTGCGGAAAAAGCCGTCCTCCTCCGCCACAGCGGGCAGCTTGAGAACTTTCCATTCATCCGGAGCTTCGGCAAGAAGTCTCCCGGCGAGGTCATCTTCATGCCATCTTGTCTGCACCAGAATTATCCGTCCGTTCTTCTCAAGCCTTGTAAACAGGGTTGAGCGGTACCATTCCCACAATTTATCCCTGTAAACTGCTGATGATGCCTGCTCGGAGTTTTTTACAGGGTCATCGATAATAATCAGATGCCCTCCCTGCCCTGTGATTGAGCCTCCTGCGCCGGCAGCCAGGTATCTGCCGCCTTCTTCCAGTTCCCATCTTGCGGCGGAACGTACATTCCTTTTAAGCCCTTTTCCTCCGAAAACTCCCCTGAAAAGCTTTGAGGCTGTTAAATCCCTGACCCTTCGGCTGAAGCTCTCTGCAAGATCCGCACTGTATGAACAGGCTATAACATTAAGCTTCGGATTACGTCCCATAAACCACGCAGGGAAGCGCACTGATGTGACTTCACTTTTCCCGTGTCTCGGAGGCATCATCACCATCAGCCTGTCAGTCTCGCCTTTTTCCACAAGCTCAAGCTCACGGGCAAGAAGTCTATGGTGCCAGCCCGGAACAAAATCCCTGTAACTGAGCATGCAGTAAGCTATTAACGAGTCCTTCGCTTTGGCGCATGCCTCCACTCTGGGGTCAGTCTTCATCATCTCCCAGAACTCTTGCGGCATCTTCAAGGCTTATGTCAAACATATCATCCAGTGCGTTATTGGTTCTGACTCCGCCGATCACTTCCTCCGGTTTAATCATCCCAACATCACGGAAAGTTTTCACTGCTTTGGAATGTGTCTCCAGATCTTTGACATTGCCGCATTCATCAAGCATGCTGTCAGCTTTTTCTATCCCCCGCAGGGCGACATTCTGGACAGCCTTAAAGATTCTGATGCGTTTTTTACGCCCTTCCTCAAGGGTATTTTCCCATTTTTCACTTCTTATTTTTTCTCTGATAGTTGATGACTTACAGCCGAACATATCCGCAAGGATATCCGCATCTGTATTGCCGCTTTCGTATTCTTCTCTGATTTTGAGCCAATTCAACCCCATCTCCCCACCGGATACGCTTTTTGTAAGGTGAAGAAATATAGCTCATAAAGGATACGGCTTTGTTACGCCGTGTGACTGATAGGAATATTTAAGGAATGATTATTTTTAATAGTGTACCTTTTTCAGAAGATGAAGCCTCCACTCTGCCGTTAAAGTTTTTCTCCATTAGCTTGTTTGAGATATAAAGCCCCATTCCTTTTTTAAGATTTGCGGTACTCAGCGGATCTTCGAGAGCAGCCCGGCAGGCTTCTCTGAATTTTCCTGTGTTGTCTTCTATACTGATTACGCACGCTCCGTTTTCCTCGTTCATGCTTAAAACAATTGTTCCAACTCCGATGGCGTTAGTTTCCACAAGCTCACGGGAAACCATAAGGACATTAAGCAGAACCTGCTTAAGAACAGATGAAGAGCCGTTAACTTTCGTCACTGAATTATCGCTGTAGAAGACAAAACCGACTCCGTCTTTTTCGTAATATGTTGACACGAAAGAATGCACCTTATCCAAAAGAGGCATTACTTCAAAGCTCCCCTCCTCCTTTTCTTCTGCCGAAACAAACCCAAGGAACATTTCAACAGATTCCTTCATCAGTTTGATCTGCTCCCTGCATGCTGCGATACATTCAGTGAGGTACTTTTCATCTTCAATACCGGAAGAGATCTCTTCCTTTATGTTCTGCATGTTTATATGCACAAGGCTCAACGGCTCACGCCAGTGATGGGATACGGATGCCACCATCTCCCCTATGGAATACAGCTTCATCTGCTGGATCATAAATTCTTTCTGTTTTTCAAGCCGTTCAGCTTCCCATTCCGACTTAAGCTTTAATTCTTCCTTGTATTCAACAAGGTTTTCCATAACCCTTTCTGTTTTTTCCAGATGTCTGTTATATTCATGAACAAGCTCTTTCAGCTCGGTAACATAGTCATTCTCTTCTTTGAGGTTGATTTTTCTTGACTGACCGAACAGACGCATAACCTCGGAATATGGTATTTCAAACCGGCGGCGGAATACCTTAAAAACGTAATACATAAACAAACCGGAAAAGAGCAGAGTCATACCGGCAAGAACCATGGAACCTTCTTTCATTCGATTTAAGCCTTCAGGGCTTATCACGGCTTTTATCCCTATTTTTCCCCAAGGGAGCAGCTCTTCGGCGCTGTATTCAAAGGTTTTATAAACAAAATCTTCTTTAAATACAGTGCTGTTTTCCGCCTCGGATGAAAGTATTTCAAAATCTTCAGATGTTAATTCCTCCCCGTAAATAACAGAAGTTTCCTTGGCAGACGTGCCCACGGAATAAACGTTAATCTTTCTGAAAAGGCTGCTTCCGCTGAGAATTCCCTGAATGCGTGCAGATATTTCATCATCAAAGGAATACTCAGTCATAACCGCAGCATATCTCCCCTGCTCAGGCGACCATTCAAAGCACATGATCTCTGATGTGGATTTTTCATAGGAATATCTTATGCGGATCACTCCTCCGGAATCAGTCCTTGCCTTTTCAAAGTCGTTTGAATTTGGAAGAGTAGACCACCTTTCAGAAGAATTGCCGCTTTTGCCTCTGTAGAGCCGATGTCCTTCGGAATCATAGATCATAACGGCATATGCTCTTCCTGTGGATGCGAAATAGTTTTCCGCCAGAGCGGACGCCTCAGTCTCATCTGCGGGAAGGTTATGCAGGACATCACGCATATGGTGTCTCGTGACATCTGAGATTGAATCCAGCCTCATGTGAAAAGAATCTGCTGTAGATTTTACCGTTTCTTCAAGGAGAACGGCAAGTCCTCTGTATGTGTCTTTTGTTTTTGCCACAGCCAGACGCACGCTCAGATAGTGATCCGCCGCCACGAGGCAGACCAGAAAAAAGAACAGCAGAACAAAACTGTGAACCAGAAGTTTCTTCAGCGGTATCTTCATTTCGGCACGCCCATTTCAAGCCCGCAGGAGGCGGTGTTTTTATCAAGATAGATATTAATTGCCAATCCGCTGCCGGAGCTTTCGATGTTAATTTTACCCTTCATAACAGAACTGAAAAGCTCAACAGCCATATAAAGATTAAAGTGCCGCATATCCCTGCCGGAATCCGGGGAATACGGGTCATATACAGCTTTCAGCTCATCGTCTGTCATTCCTAAGCTATTGTCATGAATACACAGGCGGATATAGTCGCCTTCATCGTACAAATCAGCGGCAAGTTCAGGGGTAAACTCTTTGTTATACTTGCATTTTTCATCCAGCAGTCTCTTGCTGTTATGAAAAATGCTCAGGACAGCAAGCTTAAACTCCGCCGGAAAACCGCATATCGTAAACCCGAAGGAGGGGCATTCGGGTGCGCATTCGGAGTACCCTGCGCCGCAGCATCGGTTAAGATTTTTCATTAAATTAATTGCCACAGGTTCCCCGTAGCCTTGCAGACGGCAGGTAAAGCTTAGTTTTATCCCGCCTGTAAGCATATGGGGAGCAACCATGCTCATTGTGTCTTCCAGTGTCTGGCGGAGGTCAAAAAGCTTCTTCTCCTGTGACGGTCTGAAAAAATCCCTTAGTCCTTCTATAGTTGAGGACATATAAAGCACCTGCTCCATACAGTCGGAGGTTATTTTTTCCAGCTTGTCTCTGTTGTATTCAAAATCCTCCGTCATTGAGGATATATTATCAACATATTCACCCAGAACCTTAAGTGGATACTGCCAGAGATATGCAACGGAATGTGTCATTTCGCCCATTGTTGCAAGCATGGACTGACGAATTATCAACTGCTCATTAGCTTTTCTTTTTGAAACTTCCGCCCTGACCTGTTCTTCCAGTTCTTCATTAAACTTTTCGGCATAGAGTAAAAGTTCTGTCTGCCTGTCCAGATGTCCGTTATAAAGTTCAGCGAGCCGGGAAAGATCCTTTTCGCCCGAGAGTATGCTTTTTTCGGTAATTTTTTCTGACTGCTTAATTCTCTCAATCATTATCCTGAAAGGAACAACAAACCGGGAGTTCAGCCTCCTGTAAAACATAGCCAATGCCAAAACAGCAATTATCACTGAAAAGAGTTTTATTGAAAAGCTTAGAAGACCATATCGCCTTTCATCAGTGGTATCAAAGCTGATACGGTAAACTATACGGTGGTCAAGATCCTTGAGCCCTGACACAGAATCAGGAACACGGGCTATGACATAGTAGCTCTTGCTTGTTCCTGTGATCAGATTTCCCGATGTTTTTTCAGTCATTATACCTTTTCTGAGGGTGTCGAGAACTGCTTCTGAATCTGTATCATTTTCAGGGTTGTCTGAACTTATATTAAAGATCAGGTTCTCGCCTGCTTCGCCGTTGCTGAAAACAAGAATCGCATCAACAGACTTTATATATGCGGAAAGCTCCACAATCCTTTCCAGCCTGTCCCTGACCACCTTGAGATCCGCAAGAAAAAGCGCAGTCTGGAGATATATGTCACGTTCTTTGATGTATGACATGGTATAAGCACGCAGCACCCTGCCGGAACGTTCATAAACAGGGTAATCAAGCAAAATTTCCCCGCTGTCCTTTGCCCGCCGCAGAGTTTCCTTTGCATTCGGAAATTTGCTTATGTCAAGCCCAAGCTCTGTGGGGTAGGTTGTGTTGAAAATTACTCCTTCACCCGTAAGAAGTGCGACTTCAATTTCCGTATTGAGTTCAGCCTCATGTTCAGTTTTAATATTCATAAGGTATTCATAGGAGGGAATGCCGTATTCGGCGATAAAGTCATGGAGCTGCCTGTGATCCTCAAGCATATGGCGACGGAGATGTATATTCGCAGGAGACTGAAACTCCTTATAATAACCGATATTTTCATCCACCATGCGCACAGCTTCAGCAGTTATGCCACGCACATTCATCTCAAAATTTCTGTAATTCAGAAAGTAATTAACCAGAATTAAAGACACAGCAGCGAAGACCAGAAGCAGGCAGTTCACTGTCAAGAGCTTATGAAGGCTTATCTCTCTCTGTTTTTCGACAGACATATTTCTCCGCAATAATAAAACAAAATTAAAAACGATAATAAATATTAACAGATTTACATTTTTTTTCTAACTATATTTACGAAAGTATCATAATAAGCAATTCCCGTTCCTGAATCAGTGAGAAGCATGGACGTTGCATTATTTATATAACCTTCCGCCATTTCACGGCTTTTGTAGGCATAAACCGTATTTTCGCATATGTTTCCGCTCACTCTGACAATTCCTGTAAACGAACCTTCGGCGCTGAAAACACCCACAAAATCATTCTCTTTAAGTGATTCCTTCTCGGCTGTTTCGGGTGAAATATATACGAAAGGATCGTTTTTACCTAAAGATGGCGCCACCTGCGAGTTAAGATATGCTGTGTGCGAACCGGAAAGAAACCTGTATCCTTTACCATGATAAGGAAAGGCGGATTGCAGAGGTTTTTCCTCGTATTTTCTTGAAGGAGGTGTTTTTCTTTCAACATTTTCCGACTGAATAACACCCAGCTTCATGTCCAGAAGAGCTGCAAGTTCCTCTGCCAGTTCAGTATCCGATGGCAGATTCACAAACTTTTTCCTCAGTGACGGTCTTTCGTTGAAGAAATAACTTCCCATAATGTCATTCTGTGCAAACATTCCGCCGGCACGGATAAACACATCCGCATGCTTTGAGGTTTCTGTGATATTAGTATCAATGCTTATCAGCTTAACCTTTTCCAGAGCTTTGTGCCATTTTTCACTCTTGGGAAAAGTCACAGCAGGATTCGCCCCAACTATTACCATTAGTGGAAATTTATCTATTACTTCGGGCAGTTCTGATATATTAATGCGCCTTACAGTCTGTTTCGGCACAGGTTTCAGCTCACCCTTTGAACCCCTTGCGTAATAGAGGTATTTCTCGTTATCCGTTTTGACAGCAAGCCTGTTTATCCAGCGGACAGCAGCCATGCCGTTTTTGTATCGCTGCAAGCCGAAACCGGTTATAAAAGCAGTTTTCCCGTTTTTTACATAATCAGAAAACAGGATGAACTGCTGTTCTGTGAGCCCTGCTATTTTTATAAACTCCTCACGTTTCTTCGCATCCTCCGTGAGATAAGCTTCACAAAGCAAGCCATCACAGGCGGGGTTTATGCGGATGTAATCCGTTGCGGAAGAAACAGTCTCAGTTCGGATCGGATCTATATAAAGAATTCTCTTCCCTGCTTTTTTTAACTTAAGCAGATAAGCGAAAAGATGCTGGTTCACAACTTTGGCATTTCTGCCGAAGATAATGATATTGTCGGCTTCGGCAAGGTTAGAGGCAGGCGGGGTATCGCACACGCCAAAATCATATTCATGGGCATCGGTCCCGGTTATATCACACGGGCTGCCGTCAATGAAAACTGCACCTTTTATATTGGAAAACAGAACATCCCACCAGCCCATAGCATAACCCAGACTGCCGGAACCTCTCATATAAAGAAACTCCTGTCCCTCCAATGATCTTATCAATTCAGCGGCATTTTTAAGGGATTCAGGATCAAACTTTTCACCGCAGGTTATCTCTCTTTCATAAAAGCCTTTCAGCTTGGAACATACAAAACCGTTGCGTCCGTTTTTTTCCTCTGCGCTGCGGAAGGTAATTTTCCCTTCCTGTTCCTCAATATAAAAATCACACAGATCGGGGCAGTCTTTTGAGCAGAATGTTTTCATGAATCATTTACCTTATATCAATCACGTATTTTTCTGTTATACCGTCTTCGTCCATGCCCATTCCGGGCAGAACCTGTGCGCCTTTGATTGCCGCATCAAGAGGAACACAGAGTGTACCTTCCTCGTCTTCTTCAAATACAAGATCTGACGAAAGCGAGGCGGATTTAACCGCTTTAAATGTCAAAACGGATGCCTTCCGGGTCTTCACTCCTATTACATTTCCACGCTCAATGCCGCACCACAGCTTTTCACCTCTGCTGTTTTTGGCGGAGCATGTGTCATAATATCTGAAATTACCGCCCTTTGTCATCTTATCAAATTCATTTTTATCAGGAAAAAGATAAATATCCACCGGTTCGCCTGCGCTGAATTCAATAACATATGCTTTTTCTGCCCCTGTTCCCTCAAAAGAGACTGCCCATGCAGAGTTTGCCGGGAGATATTGACGGGTATCTGTAACAGTGAGGCTTGAGGCGTACTCATCCTCCAAAATTCCTTCAAACCTGTGACGGTCGATTCCGCATACTCTGGAATACATATGGCTGTCCGTGGCAACAAGCTGGGTTTCAACCCCTATGTTCCAGAGAAGGGAAGAGACGAGTATGGCAAGATCCTCGCAGTCTCCCGCCATCAAAGCGAGTGTCTCTTCCGGCTTCTGGATCAGCTCAAATCCCGCAGGATCGCTTAAGTAGCGGACATCCCTCTGCACGAAGGCATAAACCCTTGCAGCCTTACACTCTGTATCAGGACAGTTCCCTGCTATTTTAGCTCCAAGCGCCCGCAGCTGCTGGCTGTTTTTGTTCACAGCCTTGATATAAGGCTGGAAACCTCTGCGGACATACCTTTCGGGCATTTCGCCGTCATAGGGAACCGGCACATCTCTCTTTTCACTGAAATGAAACACCGCAAATGCGGCAGCAAACAGCAGAAAAGAGAGAACAAGCATCTTCGGACGCATTAAAGCTCCATATCTACAACGATTTCTTTCCCGTCCCTAAGGATTTTAAGTTTAACAAAATTTCCCTGTTTCATATAAAACAGGGCTACTTTAAGATCATAAAGGCTGTTGACCTCAAAGAAATCTATACCGGTAATCACATCACCGACCTGAAGTCCGGCTTTCTTGGCAGGGGTATCATCGCCTATTTCAGTGATCTCCGGAGACTTATCCGAATCCTTCACCGCAACGCCCAGCTTTGGTGCTGCCTCTCCGTCAAGCCCATCGGGATAAAGGACAAAATCAGCTATACCTTTCTCCGCAGGTTCGTCCTGCACAATGGAAAGATACTTCAGTCCCGTACGCCGTTTCACTCTCTCCGGTATGCCGTAGCCCCTTCTTATATGTCCGTTACCAGCGAGAACGACCATCACACCGTCATTGTTTTTGATATATTCCGCAACGGCTTCCGCCATTGTTTCATCCCAAAGCAGCTGTGCTTCAAGGAAGTTTTCAAAAACCTGCCTTGAGGGGTGCATGTCGAATATACTTTTAAGATCTTCCCTGTAAGCGGGGTTTGAATAATCTATTTCCGAGGCGGTGGAGTACCTCTCCTCTTCATTAAGGGTTCCAAGCCCTTCCATGGCTGTTTTTTTAGTTGCCTCAGCCGGAGCATTCAGGGCTATTATCCTTATCCCGTTTTCTCTGGCGTAGGTCAGTATGGGTTTGTAAAGATGATAATCATACCGCCAGCGTTTGTAATATTCTGTTTTTTCAAGCATTGTGCGCTCATCAATCACACCTTCGATGTAATCGTCCAGAACCTTCTGGAAGGGGCGCTGAAACATCTCCATACCTATGGCTGTTTTCCCGTATTTTTCATGGAGCAGTTTTATCATGGCAAGCTGGTTTGCGTGATGGGAGTGTTCATCATGCTTTTCGCCTATATAAATGAGCCGCACACTGTCCGCTTCTGCGGTTATTTCATCAAGAGTCATGGCTGCGGAAACCCTGAAAGCGTATTCTTTGTTTTTTATCTCATAAATAACGCCGTCTTCAGTGCGGTTAACATCTTTTTTCACATTGCGCCCCTTAGCAAAGACAAGCTCGCTATATTTACCGTAATGCGGCAGCCTTCGGCATACACCTTCTATTCCATCCGGACTGCCGGAGACGGAAACTACAACATTGTCAATACTGAACGGGTTTTTATAGGTTTTAACAAGCAGACCGTCCCCCTGTTCAGGGGCACGTCCGAAGTATTTTTCATAAAAATGGTCCGGCACTCCGGCAAGCATAACAGAATAATCCTTGTAATCCTCAAGCCTGAACCCTTTGTATGAAACCTGCTTAACCTCACCCTGTTCGCTAACTCCGGACAGGCAGTTAAACCTCTCGGAATCTGTCACAAAAACTTTTTTTGAAGCACCGAGATATGCAGAAAGCACAGGAGGAATCTCCGCAGGATAAAGCGCACGGGGCACATCGTAATAAGGATCAATAACGAGGCTTACCGGTTCTGTCTCTGTGGCGAGGTCAAAGCCTGTGCTGCCGTTATCGCTCCTTAATATAAAATCCTTCTGCCCTGTGACAGTTTTCACGGTTACGGGAACATCGGCAACAAAACCTTCCCCTTTTCTCACAAGGTTAAAAGAGGTTACATACCTGCCGTTTACTGATTTTACACTTATCTTTTCCGCTGAGTAGGCAGGCAGACCCTTTGAAGTTATCCATGTATCGAAAAGCTGTGCCGCATCATCTCCTGCGACAGCTACAAAAGCTTTTTTCCAGTCATCCCATGAGGCTCTTCTTCCTGTGTTGTCTTTTACAAAAAGCCGGACAGCGTCTAAAAATTTGTCATTTCCGTAGGTGCGCTTGAGCATATGAAAAAACATCATTGCCTTGTTGTAACCCACCACAGAACCTGATTTACCGTGACGTGCTTTAAATTCGGACATGGGGAAATCGGTTTCATTATCAGAATATGCACCGAATGAGATCAGAGAATTCTTACGGTATTCCTTTCCCATCCATTTAAGCTCGTTATAGTAATAGTCAGCCATATATGTTGTGATGCCTTCCGCCCAGTTGCCTTTGTCGTAATTTATCCCTACTGAACCCCCGAGCCACTGGTGGAGTATTTCATGCCCCAGTGATGTGTCAGTAATAAACGGCAGTGGTATAACAGCAGAGCCGAAAACAACAAAACCATCAAATGAAAGACCTGCATTAAACGGAACTTCCAGTATGGTTAACGAGCCATAAGGATATTTTTCTATGAGTTCACTGTACATCTTTATATATTCAATGCTTTTTTGAATATATTCATCAGCAAAACCTGCGTTTTTCTTTGAAAAAGCTGTGCGTACAGTCACCCCCGCCGCTTCAACAGACTTCACCTCAACTCCGCTTGTTATGGTAAGATGGGGTTTTTCAGCCTCGCCCCGGCTGTGGAAGGTATAAACATTATTAAACGGCTCAGATGTCTCCTCCCCTTCAAACAAAGGCAGATACCCTTTGGGAACAGTCACCTTAAGCATCACATATGCTTTTTCCTCCGCAACGGGAAACCAGTCGCCGAAGATGCTGTGCGGCGCACCTTCAAAGCTTATCTCGCTTCTGCCTGCGGGGAGAGTAAAAAACCCGTTTTCAACCTCAGCACCCTTTATGCTAAGTCCGGCACTATCGAATTTTGCAGGGGAATCAGACTTCCATGCCGCCCTGCCCTTGATTTCCGTACCGGTATAAGTCAGCTCGAGGCTGTATATGTTTGCCGCAAAAGCATTAACGGACAGAAAAATACAAAAGAGAATCAGAATACGTTTCATTTCACACCTTTAAGCTGATTAGTACCTAATAGTTTCACACATTTAAGTCTCAGATCAAAGACAATTTTCATCACATTTATATCATTCTTTCTTTTATTTTTGTTTTGCAGAAGTTTATAAAAAACAACATACTTAATTTCCCTTGCAAATAAGCTTTTTTATGTAAAAAATATATCAGGAAAAACACAATCTTAATCAGGGGTCAAAGCAATGCAGTTTTTCAGAGATGTTTCCCTCAGGGTTAAGCTTCTGGGCATTTATTTTTTTGGTCTTATTCTTTTGGGGATAGTAGGTTACGGGCTCTTTATCTATACCGAAGTACAGAACTACTATACGGATAAAGCTGTTTTCAGCTCACAGGGCAAATACTTTCAGGAGAAATCATTCCGTCATATGAAATATACCATGGATCTCCACGGTATACTCACACGGCTGTACTCCACAGCAGGCGACCCGTCCAAAGACAAAGAGAACATCGTAAAAGAGTTCATAAGCAATGTTCTTATCCTCAGTGACGACAGCTATTCTTTCGCCATATTCGATTTTAACGGCAGTCTGGTTGCGGCAAACGGAAGTGATTTCAAAAAACTTCTGGAAGCTTCCCCCTCAAACCGCACAAAGCTGAACGCGATGATCAAAAAAGCTTTTGAGTCCCGTATGCACGGGGCATTTGTGGAATTTTCATCACACGGAAAAAATGTCAGTTATTTCATAAACACCATGTATTTTGAACCACTCGACTATTACATCCTATCTCTGGACAAGACCCAGCGCACGGAAGAGAACATAGACAGCATACTGCAGGAAAAACGCATGCGGATAATAAAGTCAGTGGTAATCTGTCTCCTGCTCGGATTAATAGCCACTGTTGTTGTAGTTGGCATTCTTTATACGTATCTCAAAGGAATGACCGGAAACATTAACCGCATCACCCGCAGTATAGAGGATCTTGGTTCATCAGGCATAATAGAAACCAAAATTGAAGCGGTAAACAAAGATGAAATAGGCAGAATGATTTCCGCTTTTAATGACTATCTTCAGAAGCGCCTTAACATGGAGCAGTTTAAGCAGCTTATAGAAGAGGACAAAAATATACACGAGGTTTATGTCCGTATTTTCGGTCTGCTGAACAGCTTCGGTTTCCATGATTTTGCAATATACGAAGTGGATGAGGCAAAAAACAGAATAAACTACCTTAACCATGAAATATGCGGTGATACATGTACCCTTGAGCCTATGCCCTGTTCGGAGGACATACTCATTAGCCCCGAAGAGTGCAGGTGTAAGAGACTTGCACAGACTGTTTTCGGATCAGCAGATTTCAGATCATGCCCCAGATTTCTGGGCTACGATAAAGGAAGGAAGCACATGTGCATGCCCATAATCATTGCAGGTGCAGTTGGCGAGGTTGTGCATGTCACGGTGAAACCGGAAAACGAAGAGATGCTTAAGAGAGCATTGCCGTTATTACAGGATTATCTTAAGAATGCTTCTCCCGTAATAGAGAGTAAGAAACTGCTTAAAAACCTGCGTGAAACAACCCTGAAAGACCCCCTTACAGGGCTAAACAACCGCAGATTTCTTGAAGAATATACAGAAATACTCACTGCGGATGCTAAACGCAGGCAGAAAAATATCGGCATACTGATGTGCGACCTGGATTACTTCAAAAAAGTAAATGACGACCTTGGTCATGAAACCGGGGACAGAGTGCTTCAGATACTTGCCACGATAATGAAGGGCTCCGTACGCTCATCCGACATCATAATACGCTACGGCGGCGAGGAGTTTCTCATCATAATCAAAGATGCGGAAGACGATGAAAGCATAATGAGCGTTGCGGAGAAAATACGCCGGAATATGGAAGAACATGAAATGCGGATAAGCCCCACTGTCTCATTAAAAAAGACACTCAGCATAGGAGTTTCCATTTTCCCTAAAGATACGGAAAACTTCTGGCAGGCGATAAAATTCGCAGATATATCGCTGTATAAAGCAAAAGAAGCAGGCAGAAATAAGGTAATGCGCTTTACAAGAGATATGTGGACCCACGATACAGAGTATTAGCTGTTCACCATACAGAGGGCGGCGGCTCCCAGAAGCCCTGCCCTGTTCTTGGAAGCAGCGGTTTCTATCACCACCTTATCCTTTAGCGCCGGAAAGACAATTTTTGAAAATACCTTAACAGCAGTATGGAGATAAGCGTCTGACATCTCGGAAAGTCCGCCGCCTATCTTTATCTTAAGCGGTGCAAACAGATTAGCGATGCTTGCCATTCCATGAGCAAGGCTGTTGGCGTAATTTTCAAAGGCAAGCTCCGCTACCTTATCACCCATTTTAAACTGCTTATAAATATCAGCAGCTTTGAGAAATTTAACATCGGCGCTTAATTCATTATAGCTCCGCACCAGCCCGCTCATGCTGCAATAGTATTCAAAGCATCCTCGTTTGCCGCAGCCGCATTTTTCACCGTTGAAATTAAGGGTTATATGACCCACTTCAAAAGCTGCTGATTCGGATGTAACCAGTGTTCCATCCAGTATCAGCCCGCCGCCCACGCCTGTACCGAGAGTGAGCAGAATCATGTTTCCGGTGCTTTCCGCTTCAAAAAATATATATTCGCCAAGGGTCGCAAGGTTGGCATCGTTTTCTATGCTGACTGTTAAGCCTGTCATCTCAGAAATGTCTTTTTCTAGGGGATATCCGTTTAACACGGGGAGATTAGGGCAATATGCACTGCCGCCGCTTACATTGCCCGGAATGCCTATGCCTATGGCAGAGCAGGAGTTATTCAACGCAAAGTCACGTATTTTTCCGGTGAGTTCAGCATAATCCTGCGGTGTTTTTTCGGATTCATATCCAAGAAAGATGCCGTTTTCGTCCACCACACCCATTTTAAGGTTGGTGGCGCCGATGTCAAAGCAGGCGTATTTCATTATTTCATCCTGATAAACGGAAAGAGAGATTCAAGTTCTTCTCTTTCGCCGGGGTCAAACCCCATGAGCTTTTCCCAGAGAGATGAATGTTCCATGCAGAAATACATGAAAGCATTTTTCCATCTCTTCCTGATTGATCCTGTCACACTCCGCAGCATATGCGCACGAAGAGGCTTAAAATAGCGCATTTTGCCGTCAAGTCCCTTTGTGTAATCCCCTTTCAGCAGCATACTCCCGCCGAATTTTTCTCTCACGGAGGAAAGAAGTTCCGGTATAAAGCGGAATGTAGACACACTTATGAACTGAACGTCAGATTCATTTACATGAGCTGCAAGCAGCTCTATAAGCTCATCATAATCTTTTTCAAACCCTTCATAGTATATAACTGGATCGAAGTGAAAGGAAACCTTGTATCCGTATGCGGAAAGCTCCTTAGCAGCATTAAGCCTTGCTTTAAGCGATGCAGCGCCATGCTCCTCACGCTTTATAACATGTTCCGGGTTCAGACTCCAGCTTACCACTATATTTTTCGGATTTAAGTTAAACAGTTTTGAAATATTAGCCGACTTTGTCTTAAGTTCAAACTGAACATTGTCATACTCATTTATCACAGGCACAAGAATTTCACTAAGCCCCAGAATATTATCCAGAGCCAGACTGTCCGAAAGCTCCCCTGTCCCCAGTCTCACCCGTTCGCCCTTTGAGGCAAGCTCTCTTATCTCCGTGACAATGGCGTCCGTGTCCCCATAAACTTTTATGTATGAGTGATTAAGATACGACTGGAGTATACAGTATGAACAGTCAAACGGGCACCCCTCCGCAGCGTCTGTTACGTAATAATTGCAGCAGCGGTATATCTTCGTAGCGGGACATCTGTGAACATAATTATTGCGGGAGGAAGATATGAGAATGTTTCTCTTTATGTCTTCGGGAACAAAACCGTCATCAACAAGAACAACCTCATTTTCTTTTGCCACTTTGAGTGCAAGAGGAAGGTTTTCGGCGGATTTTTCAATATATATCATTTTCTTTCAGAAACCTGAACAGCTCTGCTGCGTTCTCTCTGGAATCATAGAGTTCGGCACACTTTTTCAGGTACTCCTCATATGATGAAGCGGTGAACGATACTGTCACCTCTTCCGTTTCAAAACCTGATTGGCTCGATATGTCCCCGCCGAGTATTCTGCCAAGCCTTCGGAATTCCGCCTCAAACTCTGTGCGGGTCTCTCTGCGCTCGGTTTCAAGTTTTTTGGTAAGCATAGCATCATCTGGGTTTATATCCCTGTCAGCATAATCAGTGAGTGTTTCAACCGCTGTCCTGAATGCAGATACAGAGGGCTGTGAGGATATATATTTATGGAGAAATTCTTTATGTGATTCAGGCAGAGCAGCGTACATACCCACTGTCTTCATTGAAGGCTGTTTCGTCTTTACATACTCAAGAAAAGATTGAGGCGAACGGGATAGAATTTTTAGAGATTCGGCATTTCTGACACCCTTAACCCTTGCGCTGATTACGTTTATTTCGCTGTATTTTCTTCCGAACGATTCACCGATTTCGATCATGCGTCCAAGGTCAGCCGGGTCTGGCTCGCCGTGAATTTTTACTGACAGCTCAAAAAGCTCATCCAGAGAAAGAACACCGGCATGGAAAAAGGATTCCGCAGGCTTCTCAAACCCGCTGAGTATATAAGCTTTCCCTTCGTGTTCGGCAACAACAGGGGGAAAAGGGTTCTCTGCTTCTCTGTTTATCCAGCGGAACTCCGCCGGAGTGAAATCAGCCTTTATCAGCTTCATTTATATCCGTACGGAAAAGGGCTTCCACAAAGCTTTCCGCATCAAACGGACGGAGATCGTCCATCCCTTCGCCGAAGCCGATGAATTTAACCGGGATCTTAAGCTCGTCAACTATGCCTATTATAGCGCCGCCTTTTGCGGTTCCATCCAGCTTGGTGAGTATAATACCCGTAATACCAACTTCTTCATGGAATTTTTTAGCCTGTGAAAGTGCGTTCTGACCGCTGGTGGCGTCCAAAACCAGAAGAACCTCATGGGGAGCAGCAGGCATCTCTTTTTTGATGACTCTGAATATTTTCTCAAGCTCTTTCATCAGGTTAAATTTATTGTGAAGCCTTCCGGCGGTATCGGCTATGAGAACATCGAAATTCTTTGCCTTGGCGGACTGAACAGCGTCATATATAACAGCAGCAGGGTCCGACCCTTCCGCCTGCCGGATTATGGGCACCCCTGCTCTATCAGCCCATATTGCAAGCTGATCCACAGCAGCGGCACGGAAGGTGTCCCCGGCAGCAAGAACAGTTTTTAGTCCGGAATCCTTAAACATTTTAGCAAGTTTTGCTATGCTCGTAGTCTTTCCTGTTCCGTTAACTCCGACAACTATCACCATGTACGGTTTTTCTTCAACCTGATTTAAAGTGTTGTCCAGATTTATTATTTCCAGAATTTTCTTTTTAAGGCTGTTCTTCAGTTCCGCAGGGTCCTTCAGAGTCTTTCTGGAAACCTCATCACGGACACTGTCGATTATTTTCATTGAGGTCTGCACGCCCATGTCAGAGGTAATAAGAAGCTCCTCAAGCTCTTCAAGGAGATCTTCATCTATTGTTTTGCGCCCAAGGAATATATTCTCCAGACCGCCGGTAAATTTATCTGAAGTTTTGGAAAGCCCTTCTTTCAGCTTTCCGAAGAAACTTTTCGATGTTTCCCCGACGGGTGATTGGGGTGTTTCTTCTTCCGTCTGTTCAACCTGAACGGACGTTTCATTCTTTTTCTTCCTGAATATATCAAAAAATGCCATTTTATCATGCTCCACAGACTTTTTCTCAAGCCAGACAAGTAAAAACTGTTGCCACTTTTTTGTCAATATGATTTATTAGGTTAATTAGATGTTTAAAAGTCATGAACGCTTTAGTATTAGTTGTTTACAAAACGCACATAAAGAGACAGGCAGAAGATATTTCTGTTGCCAGTATTGAAAAATCAATCATAATTAATAGATATTCTTAAACGGAGAGTTCATATGAAGTTCACCATCAAATACAAAATTATCATTGTGTTCAGTATCCTTTCCCTCATCACTATTCTCTTTCTGGCTATAACTGCATACAGCAATGCAAAAAAAATGTCCTACTCAATGATTGAAAATGATCTCTCCCATACAACAGATACCTTTGCCTCCATTGTGCTTGCCTCCATAAACTCATCTGCTAAGGGCTACCTCGAAGGAGCAGTGGATTCGGGCATCAACACAATAAACCTCACATACATGAACTCGCTGCGGAGAGACTACAACGAAGATGTTGCTATGTATGACGCATCTCAGGCTCTTCTTGAACAGGATATTCTGGAAAAAGGCTATTTCATCATCCTCAATAGTTCAGGGGAAATTATTTACGACAGAGTAAGAGAAGATATAGGAAAAAATCTTTCATCCACCGCGGGCTTCTCTGAACTTATAAAAAATCGCAGCGGGTTTGCCCATGTATCGCTGAACGGTATTAAATCTCTTGCTGCGGCACGGGTTTTTGAGAAATGGGACTGGATAGTAGTCGGTACTGTTCCTGTCTCCGATTTTAAAACAATGCTTAATTCAAAAGATTTCAGGGATTATATTCTCTCAGTTAAGATAGGTGACACAGGCTACGGTTATGTTCTTGATTCAGCAGGCACATTAATGGTGCATCCTGCTATGGAAGGGAAAAACCTTGCCGAAAGTAAAGATGCAGACGGCAGGTATTTCATAAAAGAAATAATGGCGAACAAGTCCGGCAAAATCATTTACCCGTGGAAAAACCCCAATGAAACACATGCCAGAGATAAGATAGTTATATACAAATATATGCCTGAGGTTGACTGGATTGTCGCCGCTGGGAGCTATATAAATGAGCTTGAAGCACCGCTTCACCGCATGAGGAATATAATAGTAATCGAGAGCCCCCTTATTCTCGCTCTTTTCATAATAACAAGCTTCTTTGCAGCTTCAACCATCACAAAACCGCTCCTCGGATTCGTGACAGTCTTCAAGGAGATTGCAGGCGGCGATCTTACTAAAAAAATCCTTGTCAAATCAAACGATGAGATAGGCACAGTTGCCCGTGAGTTTAACATATTTGTTGATAATATAAGAGAAACCATGCTCAGCGTTAAGGACGCCACAGATACCGTGGCATCCGCTACAAACGAACTCTCCAGCACCGCAGAGGAGCTTTCCGCAACCGCAGATTCCCAGTCGGCACAGGTGAACGATATAGCAAACGGCATGAGAGATGTAACCCAGTCCGCAGAAGAGGTTGCTCTCCATGTTGACAGCACAGGTCAAAGAGTCGAAGAAGCACTTGCAGTGACAGAAAAAGGTAAAAAGTTTGTACAAGAGACAGTACGCAGAATTTCAGGAATAAAAGACACAACAGCCGGACTCTCCGAAACCATCTCCAATCTTGGCAAATCATCTGAGGAGATAGGCAATATCATAAGTGTAATTAATGATATAGCAGACCAGACAAACCTTCTTGCACTGAACGCAGCAATCGAAGCAGCGAGAGCGGGTGAAGCCGGCAGAGGCTTTGCTGTGGTGGCGGATGAGGTTCGTAAGCTCGCAGAGCGCACACAGAACGCTACAAAGGAAGTCGGAGAGATAATAACATCCCTCCAGAAAGAGACCGAAATGGCGGAAGCCGGCATGCAGCAGGCTGAAAAGAGCGTTGATCAGGGAATCGGCGCTGCCGAGGAAACAAGGCATGTCTTTGATGAAATAGTTACATCAGCGGGACAGATCCATGATGAAACATCGTCTGTCATGTCTCTGGTTCAGCAGCAGACACACTCCACAATGACCGTTAACGAAAACCTTCAGGGAGTGGCAAGCGCAGTTGAACAAAGCTCCGTAGCATTCGCTGAAGTAACCCAGACAGTAAATAATCTTCAGGTGCAGACAGAAAATCTCACAATGCTTATATCAAGGTTCAAAGTCTGACCAAGGCTTTAAACCGTCACATACAGATGCACTCCCTCAAAAGCAGGGAGTGCGCAGTACCGGACACCCGTTTATTCTGCTTAAAAAATATAAATTTCTGCCTCCCTTTCTAATTTTCAGATATGAATAGTTACGGAATTAAGATAAAATTGTTTCATGCGCTTTAAGTCCATAACACTGCAAGGCTTTAAATCATTTGTTGACAAAACTGCCGTGGATTTCCCCGACGGCATTACCTGCGTGGTCGGTCCAAACGGCTCAGGCAAAAGCAACATCATGGATGCTATACGCTGGGTCTTCGGCGAACAAAGCCCAAAGGAACTCCGTGGGAATGACATGGAAGATGTCATCTTCGGCGGCTCCTCCAAGCGCAAGCCTTCCGGTTTTGCGGAGGTTTCACTCACTGTCAGTGACCTGCCGGAAAGTGTTACGGCAAAATGGGGCACTCTCTCCGAAGTAACAGTAACCAGAAAGTTTTACCGCACCGGTGAACGTGAATATAAAATCAACAACCGCAAATGCCGCCTTAAAGACATCCGTGAAATTTTTTATGACACAGGCATGGGCGCCAGAAGTATTTCCATCATCGAACAGGGCAAGGTGGAAAAAATTATTCAGGCGACACCGGATGAACTCCGTCTTTTCCTTGAGGAAACAGCAGGGGTTGTCCGTTTCAAGGAACGCAAAAAAGAAGCGGAAAGAAGACTCCACCAAACCAGAGACAACCTCGGACGTGTCAACGACATCATCAGCGAAATCCGCAGCCATATAGAAACACTCACAAGACAAGTGGAAACAGTGAAAAAGTTTCGTGAGTTTGCATCCCGAAAGACCGAGCTTGATAAAAACATAATCCTCCACAAATACATTAAACTGAAAGACGATTCGTCCGCTCTTACCGAGGAGATAAACAAGGAAAAGATCGGCATGTCCGGTATCATCGCAGAGTTTGAAAGGCTGGTAAAAACTGAAACAGAAAAGGAAAGACAGCTCAACTCTCTCCGGGGCAGTTTTAAGGAAACCAACGAAAAAATGTTGTTTCTGGGTGATGCTATTGCCAATATATCCGGCGATGTCCGCCTGCTGGAAAGTGAAATAGCCGGAGCAGAAAGCACGAAAGAGCGCCTTCATAGAGAAATAGAAGACTTTGAACGTAAATTCAGAGAGCTTACAGCCTCAAGGGTCAGGATTCTTTCCTCCAAAGAAGAAACGGAGAAAAATAAGAATAAACTCACTGAAAGCCTTGAGGAACTTGAAGAAAAAATTGAAGAATACACCCGCATGCGGGATGATCTCAAATACGATATAGACGGGCTTGAGGATGAATACCTTGAACTCACCCAAAAGCTTACATCCGTAAACAATTCTGTTTTTGAAAAAGAGACGACAATCAACCGTCTGGAAGCGGACAGAAAACGCTTCACTCTGGAAAAAGATGATCTGGAAGCAGAAATCGCAAAATCTGTCCGGAGAGCGGAAGACGCTCAAAGAGAATTTGAAGAAACCAGAGACGCCCTCAAGCACCTGACAGATGAGATAAAGGAAGCAAAAGCCGAGCTTGCAGAGGTAAAAACCCTTGAAGCGGACGCCAAAAGCGAGGCAGACAGCCTGCGTCTTGAAAAAAACTCACTGGAAAGCCGAAGAGCGGTTCTCCGTGAACAGATAGAAAATGCCGCCATAGGTGACAGCGGTGAGTACCTCAAACGTTTTGAGTCATCACTGCTTATTGATATGCTAGATGAAGAGTCCGAACCACCGCTCCACTCAGCAGACATTGTGGTTTTCAAATCAGAGCAGAAGTCAATGGTTCTCGCCACCGTCAGGGAGATGACCGGATCGCTCCGTTTTACTTTCAGCGATGCTGCTGACGGACTCATAGCAGAACTCGGACAGCAGGAAAAAATAACCGACAGCATTATCAAAACAGGAAACCTCTACCGCAAAATCGGTGATGATGATAAAGGGGTTGTAATCCTTAAACTCAAAACAGAGCTTAAAACAGCAGAGGATAAGCTTGAAACTGTTGCGGCGGATTTTGAATCCGCAGAGTCCAGATACGAAGGTCTCTCTGCCAAAACCGCTGAAGTTTCCGAGCTGCTGGCAGAGAAGGAAAACCGCAAGTCAACCCTTGAAACCGAAGCTAAAAATACTTCACGCATGCTTGATGAAGCTGTTGCAGTAAAAGAAAAACTCTCCCGCAGAGGCGAGATAATAGACAAAGAAACCGAGTTTGTTGCCCGTGAGCTGGAACGCACAGAAAAGGAACTTGCCTCCCTGCGTGAGGAACGTGAGAAGACAGCCGATGAACAGCGTGAGAAAGAGGATGAAAAACAGCTTCTGGATGAAAGGCTTGAAGATGTGAACACCCTCTATGAAGACGCAAAGGATGAACTCTCCGCATTTAAAATAGAAGAAAGAGGCTTCACCGAACAGCTAAATGCTCTGGCACGGGAGCTTCATTTCACCGACAGGGAAATAAGCGAGACAACTCAGAAAACTGGCGATGCCAAACAGCGCCTAAGCAAGCTTCTTACTGTAGATATAATAAATTTCCGTGAACGGCTGGAGATCAAGAAAACAGAATATGCCTCTCTGATGAAACAGCAGCAGGAGCTTCGCTCAAGCGCACTGAACACAGACAGGGAAGTTGCTGAAAGAGAAAAAGAGCTGGAAGACCTCAAAAAAGAGATCGAAAAAGCCAACCGTGAGGTAGAAAAGCTCCGCAGCGTTGTCACTGATTCAGAAATAAAACGTGAGCGTGTACTTGCGGAGATGCAGAGCCTGTCTGAAAATTTCACGGAAAAGTTTGAAGCAGATATAAATGATGAAAAACCCGATCTTTCCGGATTTCAGCCTAATAAAGCAAAGGCCGAGCTTGATGCAGTAACTAAACTCATAGACGAACTAGGTCCCCTCAATATGGCGGCAGAGCAGGAGTTTGATGAAGTCTGCAAACGAGATGAATTCCTTACCCAGCAGAGAGAAGACCTTGAAGAAGCCATAGCCAGTATTCACGAACTTATCAGCGAAATAGACGACAGCACGGCAGCACTTTTCAGAGATACCTTTGAGGGTGTGCGTGACAACTTTAAAAAGGTTTTCGATATACTTTTCGGTGACGGAAGGGCGGAACTCCGCCTCAGTGAGCCGGATAATTTTCTCACCAGCGGTGTGGAAATCTTTGTTCAGCCGCCCGGCAAGAAGCTGGTGAACATGAATCTTCTTTCAGGCGGAGAAAAGGCAATGAGCGCATGCACACTGCTTTTCGCCCTGTTTCTTTACAAACCCACGCCTTTCTGCTTTCTTGATGAAATAGATGCGCCTCTGGACGAGGCGAACATAGATAAATTTATGAAAGTGGTAAAAACCCTTTCGGGGGACACCCAGTTTGTCATAATCACCCACAGCCAGAAAACCATGGCAGAGGCTGACAGCCTCTACGGAGTAACAATGCAGGAACCGGGCGTCTCCAAGATGCTCTCAGTGCGCCTTAGCGACCTTAAGCTTTAGCCTCTCCCGCAGTGTTTTTTCTGCGGGGTTTTCTTCCGCCGGGTTTGGTAGGTCTGCTCCCTGCCCTGCCGGATGTCTTTATAACCGGTCTTTCTTTTTTCTCAGGTTTCCTAACCGGGTCAGGCAGTTCAGTCAGAAGTTCCTCTTCCGGGTAAATGTAGTTCATCTTAACACCCGTATGCTCTTCCAGAGCCGGAATAAGCATAGACTCCTCTTCACAGGCAAATATCACAGATATACCGGATGCGCCAGCTCTGGCGGTACGCCCTATCCTGTGAACATAGCTGTCAGGGTCTTCAGGAAGATTGTAGTTGAATACATGGGTGACACCGTCAACATGAATTCCTCTGGCTGCAACATCTGTAGCCACAAGAACCTGAATCTTACCGGTTCTGAACTCTTCAAGAGTGTTGATTCTTTTTGTCTGGCTGACATCGCCTGAAAGCATTTTACACTCAATACCGAGAGCATAGAGGCTGTCTGTCAGGTTGCGGGTCTGATCCCTTCTGTTGCAGAAAACTATAACACTTTTAAGATCACGGGTTTTGATATAGTTGTAGAGCATCTTAAACTTGTCGTCACTTTCTATAATATATGCAAGCTGCTCTATGCGTGTGTTAGTAATGTTTTCCGGCTCAATCTCAACAGCAAAGGGTTCTTTTGTCCATCTGGATGCAAGCTCTGCAACCTGCGGTGTAAGAGTTGCGCTGAAAAGCATTGTCTGTCTGTTTTCCTTTTGGGGGAGATAGTTGATTATTCTCCGGATATCGGGGATGAATCCCATATCAAGCATTCTGTCAGCTTCATCAATAATCAGTATCTCAACCTTAGAGAGATTGACCTTACTGCTCTGACGAAAATCAAGAAGCCTTCCGGGAGTTGCAACCACAATGTCCACCAGCTTTTCTTCAAGGGCTCTTTTCTGCTTTTCGTAACCCATACCGCCGAAAACAGCGAGAACTTCAGCATCAAGATATTTAGACAGCCCAAGGGCATCTTTCTCTATCTGGAGAACAAGTTCTCTAGTAGGCGCCAGAACAAGCACTCGGGGAGTTCCGGGCTTGCGGTTTTCAAGGGGGTTTCTCTGAATATGCCTGAATGCAGAAAGAAGGAACGCCGCTGTTTTCCCTGTTCCTGTCTGCGCTTTTCCACTTACATCTCTTCCTTCAAATGCCTGCGGGAGAATTTCTCCCTGAATATCTGTGCAGTATTTAAAGCCAAGATCATAAACTGCTCTTAAAAGCTGTTCCGAAATATCCAAATCATGAAAACGTACCTTACCCTCAGCCTTTTCAACCTGAAATTCGGAAGGATCCCATGGTGTAAACACTTTAGGTTCTTTTTTGGGTTTTGGCTGAGCCTGTACAACTCTGACTTTTTCTTTAGGAGGTGCAGTTCTTACCTTCTCCTTTGATGGTTTGGCAGGTTTATGGTGCTGCTCTTCTTTTTTCGCATCCATAGTGATTTCTCTCACACGGATCGCCGCTGCCTTCTTTGTTCCGAAAAGGGAGCGGATTTTTTGTTTTAAACGTTTTAGCAAATGCCACCTCTATATTACAGCTCGTGTTTACCTTCCGTGGAAACTCTCGCCACACGCTCGCGCCTTGCATAGCAAAGCTTCGCTTCGCACGGCGAACTTCCTTCCGTGGAAGTTGGGAGCCTGTCAGTCTTTATATTACAGCTCGTGTTTGCCTTCCATGGAAACTCTCGCCACACGCTCGCGCCTTGCATAGCAAGGATTCGCTTCGCACGGCGGACTTCCTTCCGTGGAAGTTGGGAGCCTGTCAGTCTTTATATTACAGCTCGTGTTTGCCTTCCGTGGAAACTCTCGCCACACGCTCGCGCCTTGCCTAGCAAGGCTTCGCTGCGCACGGCGAACTTCCTTCCGTGGAAGTTGGGAGCCTGTCAGTCTTTATATTACAGCTCGTGTTTACCTTCCGTGGAAACTCTCGCCACACGCTCGCGCCTTGCATAGCAAGGCTTCGCTTCGCACGGCGAACTTCTTTACACGGAAGTCAGGGAGCTTGATAATTCAATTAAATCATATAAGAATCCAGCAGGAGTTTAAAACTATATGAAAAAAAAGCAAAGGACTTTATCACGTCTGTGATATTATAATTATAGTAAATCTTCTCTTTAAAAAAATATATTTCTTCCTAAACTTATAATTCTGAACTATATCTATAAAAATAGACAATTTTTATGATGTTGAATGTCACGGTTAAATGAACTTATAAATACAGACAAATTGAAAAAACAGCTCGAGCAGTTCTCGGAATTTTCCGGTTTTCCTGCCAGTATACATGATTTTGAAGGCAAAATACTCGTCAAGGCAGACGGAAACCGCCACGCAAGTCTTCTGCCGGATGTTTTAAAAGATGCCGGTGCGGAAAACATCATAAAAGGCATACTGCGCACCGACAACGGCGGAATCTTTGCACTTAACACAACAGAACTTGATAACTTCCCTAAAATCCTGTCAGCCGTCTACGCCAATGACAACATTCCCATTAAAAGACTCAAGTCTGCAGCAGCTTATGTTTCCACACTCACTGAAGGTTGTCTGGCAGATAATCTTGTCAGCTCTGCCCATTCCGATCTTTACTGTGATAACGTCAGAATGCTAAGAACACTCCATGCCGCAGTTGAACACAGCCCTATTTCCATTGCAGTTACCGACCGGAACGGAATAATAGAATACGTTAACCCCTTTTTTAAAGAGCTTACAGGCTTTTCCAGAGAAGAGATCATCGGTCATGGCTTTGCAGAATTAAAATCAGGTGTCCACGATACAGACTTTTACAGAAACCTCTGGAATACTATCCAAAGAGGCGAGATCTGGACAGGGAAATTCATAAATAAAAAGAAAGACGGCACAAATTATGTTGAATTTGCCAAAATAGCTCCTATTACTGAAAAAGGCGAAATTACACGCTTTATCGGAATAAAAACAGATATAACCGAACAGGAGAAGCTCAGGGAGCTATTGGAAGAGTCCAACCAAATGCTGGAAGAGACAGTCCGCAAACGCACTGAAAAACTGCGTACAGCTTACACACGCCTGAAAGAAAACAGAGATCTGCTGAACAAAACCCAAAAAGTCGCCAGAATGGGCGGCTGGATGCGTGATATGCGGACAAGAAGAGGTCGCTGGACTGAAGAGGCATTTACTATTTTCGGTTTAGAACGCAGACCGGAAGCACCTACAGTTAAGGAAATACTCACCGCGACTCATCCCGAAGACCGTGACAAGGTCAGAGGATGGCTGGAAGCACTTTTTAAATATACGCCTGAAAGAGAATTCAATTTCCGGATCGTTCGCCCTGACGGAGAGGAAAGAATCATCACTTCAATCTACTCATATGATTTTGACTCATCAGGCAAACCCCACAGAATAAACGGGATACACCACGATCAGACAGAAAGAATCCGTGCTGCAGAAAGCATTGAAAAACACGAAAAGCTTCTTAATTCCATATTAGTCTCAGCAAATGCCGGCATATGCGTTCTGGACAGAAACTGCCGTGTGGAAATAGCTAACCCTGAATTCAACAAGATTTTCGGACGTGAACAAAGAATTACCCCCGGCAGATTTTTTACAGATGCCTATCCGGAGCTTTTAAACAGCAGCCAGGCGGATATTCTATGTGATGCCTTAAGAACAAATCAGGATATAAGCAGGTTGGAATATTCTTTTACACTTCAGCCAGGAAGAGAGAAAATTCTGATCATAAGTGTGGCAAGACCACGGGCTGATCATGACCCTGTAACTCTTATAACCGCCTCCGACATAACAGAGTTGAGCGAGCTGCACACCAAACAGAAAGAACAGGAGGCGATGCTCATTCAACAGTCGAAAATGGCTGCTCTGGGTGAAATGATAGGCGTGATAACACACCAGTGGCAGCAGCCTCTTAATGCAGTTGGAATGTTCAGCCAGCTCATTGAATCAGAGTTTAAAAGCAATGATCTGAATATTGAAAACCTCCATGACTACACATCTTCAATTATGGAACAGCTTGAGTTTATGTCCCAGACAGTTAAGGATTTCAGAAACTTCTTCAAACCCGGGCAGGCGGACGATAAATTTGAAGTAACCTCAGCTCTTGAGGAGATCATAAACCTTGTATCCGTCCACTATGCAAACAGCCGAATAGAAATAATCCACAACCTCGAATGCAGCACAAAGGCGCTGATTTACGGTTCAAAAAGCGAGTTCAAGCAGGTTATCCTCAATCTTCTGGCAAACGCAAAAGATGCAATTACCGAAAGCCAGAAAGGCTCTGCCGGAGGTAAGATTGATGTGAGCTGCGCTGAAACTGAAGATGCAGTGGTCATAAGAATAAAAGATAACGGCGGCGGCATTCCCGAAGAGATTAAAGACACCATATTCAAATCCTACTTCACTACAAAGGGTAGCAACGGAACAGGCATCGGACTGTATATCTCCAAGCTCATTACAGAAACACATATGCAGGGCAGTATTCAGGCGGATAACGATGAAAGCGGAGCAGTATTTACCCTGCGTTTCCGAAAACCTTCGTAAGCTTTTCTGTTTTTTTCTGTTATAATTATAAACTTGTAACTCTTACGGGGGGCTGATGATTCGGCAGATTATAACAGACAGGCTTGAACGTGTAACTTTCAGCGGAAAATACGATGAAAAAACAGTTGCTCCTTTTCTTAAGGAGGCCGATGCACGCTTTGCCATTCTGAACAGTCTGCCTGTTGTTCCATATGCGTACCCATATCTTGAAACCATATTCAACAAGTGCATTTACTCATCCCTCACAGTTCAGAAAAATAATATGAACAGCGAGGATGCCCTTAACCTCCTGCGGATCCTTCAGGACAGCTACCACCGCCCGGCGGCGGAAAAAGCGCTGGCAAACCTCAGGATAGTCTATGGGCTTGTAGATTCCATAGTCCCTTCTGCTGAACCGTTTATACTCACACCTGACTTCATAAAAAGACTTCATATGCACATAACTTTCGATGTGCGTGCAGAGGGGAACATTCCCGGCAGTTTCAGAACAAAAGCAGCAGACATCAAATATTTCTCTCCCCCTGAAAAGGATATTGCCAAGCTCATAAAGGAATTCTGCGACTGGTTTAACAGAGATGAAATAAAGTCCGTTCATCCGCTTATCAGGGCGTGTCTGGCGCATTATCATCTCAATCTCATCCACCCTTTCGGTGACGGCAACGGGCGGACAGCACGCAGCGTTGAGGCTGCAATTCTTAAAAAAGCCGTTACAGATACCTTTACCGCTCCATAGGTATTTATTATAAAGAAAACAGATCCGACTATTACAGAAGTTTCAGAAAAAGTGAAAAAACCGGCGGATTTGATCTCACACCCTTCATTATATTCTATCTGACCGGGGTATGCAGATCGTTCATCACGGTCACTGATATTTTACTGGCCGGCTTACGCATATCTGCTGTCAAAGATTTCTTCAAGTGGCTGAAATCGGAGAATAAGATTTCTGAACGTCAGTACAAACTGCTTTATGCTCTTTTTGAAGCAGACAGAACAGTATCCGAAGAGGAACTTTTCAAAAATCCGGTTTTTTCAAAGCTATACGAAAGTAATTCAGAAGATGAAAGAACAAAAGACATCAAAAGTCTCTTGGAAATAGGTATAATTTTCAGGAATGAGGAAGGATTTGAGCTTAACAGGAACCTGCCGCAGAGTCCCGTTTGATATGTCTGTCCAGAATAATACTGAAAATAGCGCCTGAACTGCCGTTTCTGACCCGCACCTCTCCACCCATGCTGTTTTCAACTATGGCACGCACCATATAAAGGCCTATTCCAGAGCCATGCTCAGAGCTTTTCGTTGTGAAATAAGGGTCAAAAATTTTCTTCAGCAGCTCTTCAGGAATTCCGCCGCCGTTGTCCTCAATATCAATTGAGACACGACCTTCAAAATCAGTTATTCTGATACATATTTTTCCGCTCTCCGTCAGTTCCCCTTTTTTCTTCAAGGCTTCAATGGCGTCCTTGGCATTATTGAATATATTAAGCAGAACCTGCATAAATTCATTTCTATAACCCTCAACACGAAGGTCGCTGCGTCCGCATTTATTGCAGTCTATATGTATGTTAGAGTCGCCAATATTCTTAATATGTGCAGATATGCCTTTATCATCATTCTCTTTCCAGTCACACTTCATTTCGATGTGGAGATCATGGGAAATTGCCTGATGTGAAAATATCTTAAGCGTTGGCCACAGGGCTTCTTCTATTGTGAAAAGGCTGCGCTCCTGTGAAGGACGGAGAAAGTCCATAAAATCTTTAACTGTCTCTGTCATGTAAGTTATCTGCTCTGATGCCGTATCATGCACCCAGTCGACATATTTTTTATCCATCTCGCCTGAATTATAAGTACGAACCATATCCTGCAAGAGCATCCCGACTGCACTCAAAGGCTGCTTCCACTGGTGTGCAATTGAACGGAGCATAGCCCCCATTTCTGCAAGCTTTGACTGCTGAATAAGAAGCTGCTCCTGCTCATAGCGCTTCAGAGCCTCTTCCTTTACCTTATCCTCAAGACTGTTCTGAAGCTCTTTAAGGTCGGAAATATCTATAGTGCTGCCAATTCCGGCAAATTCACCGTCAATCATCACAGTATTTGTTGCAACTCTGACGGTTCTGATCTTCCCTGATTTAGTTATTATTTTGCGTTCATGGTATTTCTGGTCGAAAACTTCGCCGGCCAGTCTGCGGGTCACATTTTCCTTAACAAAGGCTCTGTCGTCCTCATGAACAAGCTCCCATGGAGACATAAGTTTAAGCTCTTCCATTGTGTAGCCGGTTTTGGAGAGATATTCCGGGTTTGCATAAATATATTTATCTTTGTAGATATAAATACCGGCGAAGGAATTTTCTGTTAAGATACGGAAAAGCTGCTCTGTTTCAGCAAGTTTTTTAACACGTTTATCAGCCGAAGACCCTGCATCGAAAATTACCAGACATGAATGCTTCCCTTCGTATTCGATGCTTTTTATCTCACTTTTCATGGGGATCAAAGAGCCATCCGCAGTGCGGAAATTAAACTCGCCGCCCATGTTGCACTCGTAAATTTCTTCAAATATACATGAATTAAGCAGCTTGGAATCCACAGGGAATATCTCGCACGGCTCACGCCCCTCCAGATTACCTGCCGGATAACCTAAAGCAGCCTCAGCAACGGAGTTGCAGTAAATAACTTTACCGTTGAAAACAAGAACACCCTTGCCTATCGAATCAAGAATGGAAATAAGCAGTGCCGCATTGCTTCCCGAAGAACAATTTTCACCAATCATTAAAAAATGTTCCTTCCCAAACGCTTTTTTGACAATATTATAACAGTATCTTATATATTGTACAGGCTTTTCAATTCCAAATAATGAATTTTTTAAACTGAAGAAAAACTTTTATGTGGATATCACAATTTTAACAGGTATTGATTTTGATATTCATCGGAGATATTTGAATATTCCCACAAAAAAAGGCGCCCCAAGCAGGAGCGCCTTTTAAGGATATTTAATCCGTGTAATTCTTATTTCGCTGCTTTTGCAAGTTCTGCGCCGGCTGCGAGTGCTTTTTTGTTAAGCTCTTCCGTACCTCTGGGAACACGGCTGAGAACAGCCTTCTCAAGGGTTGAATGATCAACAAAGTCGCAAAGAGCGTTGAGCGCACCAAGAGTCACAACGTTTGCAACCATTGCTTTGCCCACTTTTTCAGCGGCAGTGACAATTATGTCAAGGCCGATAACTTTGAACTTCCCTTCGGGAGCTTTTTTAACCATGAGGTTGTCAACTATCAGAAGACCTGTATCTTTAAGGTCTTTGCAGTATTTGTCTGCAGCTTCTTGAGTAAGAGCCACAACAACATCAGGGTTCATAACTTTAGGGTAGTAGATATCATCATCACTGATAATAACCTCTGCCTTGCTTGCGCCGCCTCTTGCTTCAGGTCCGTATGACTGGGACTGAATGGCTTTTTTGCCTTCGAAAACGGAGGCAGCCATGGCAAGGATAATACCGGCAGTAATCATACCCTGTCCGCCGGAACCGCTAAGTCTTATCTCACTTCTAGCCATTTTCAATCACTCCTTACTTCAAACCGACCTGAGCATCGTAAGCTTCTACGTACTCAGCTTTCTGAACTTCATGCAGAACGCCTATGGCGAATTTACCCGCCATTTCCTCTTCGCTCATTTCCTTGGCTTTGTTAGCGGGAACCGCATTTTCTTTCTGCCAGAGGATCATGTTAGCGGGAGAGCCCTGTTTGTTTTTGCGTCCGTAACCTGTGGGGCAGCCAGCCATGATTTCCACAACACTGAAGCCTTTGTGATCAAGCGCCTGCTTAATCAGTTTTTCCATGGGTACAGCGTGGTAAGTTGTGGTTCTCGCAACAAAAGTTGCGCCGGCGCCTATGGCAAGCTGGGCTATGTCAAACTGGTTGTCTGCGTTGCCGTAGGGTGCGGTTGTCGCTTTGGAGTTTTTAGGCGTAGTGGGTGAGTACTGACCGCCTGTCATGCCGTATATATAGTTGTTGAAAACAAAGCATGTTATGTCAATGTTTCTTCTGCACGCATGGATGAAGTGGTTACCGCCGATAGCTGTCATGTCTCCGTCACCGCCAAGGGCAATAACTTTAAGCTTGGGGTTAGCCACTTTAACGCCTGTTGCGAAAGCAAGTGAGCGTCCGTGTGTGGTGTGCAGCGTGTTGAAATCCATATAACCGGGAAGACGGCTGGCACAGCCGATACCGGATGTAAGAACTATATCATCCTTATCGATGCCTGTGGCGTCGATAGCTCTGATAAGTGATTTCATGATTATACCGTAGCCGCAGCCGGGGCACCATATATGAGGGATTTTACCTGCTCTGAGGTATTTGCTGTAATCGTAAGCCATTACTTAGACCTCCTGATTTCATCCATGATCTCAACAGGCGTGATCGGGTCGGAGTCTATCTTATTGATGCCGACAACCTCTGCCTGTCCCTTCACGACTCTGTCAACCTCAAGTTTGATCATACCGAGGTTAAGCTCAGGAACGATGAACTTTTTGGTTTTGCCGACATATTTTTCAAGGTGTTTTTCAGGGAAAGGCCAAAGCGTAAGGGGTCTGAAAAGACCAACTTTCACACCTTCTTCTCTTGCCTTGATAACGGCTTCTTTAGCGGAGCGTGCAGAGCTGCCGTATGCAAAAACTATAATTTCAGCATCAGCACACTCAAACTCTTCCACTTTCACGATATCATCATAGTGGTGCATAACTTTGTTTTCCTGACGGATTTCATCAGCCTGAGCCATCTTACCGTTGTTTGAGGGAAAACCGTCTTCAGCGTGGTTAAGACCAGTTATATGATATCTGTAGCCTGAACCGAAATCAGCCATAGGGGGTACAAGGTCTGCTTCGGGTTTGTAGGGTTTATAATCTTTCGGATCGCATGTGGGTCTCTTGCGGTCGATGACTTCAAGTTCGCCGGGTTCGGGAATTTCGATAGCTTCCCTCATGTGACCGATAATTTCATCTGTGAGAAGAATTACAGGCATCCTGTATTTTTCAGCAAGATTGAATGCTCTTACTGTTTCGTTCAGCTGCTCCTGTACTGTGGAGGGAGTGAGAACGATTGCCGGGTGGTCACCGTGGGTTCCCCATTTAGCCTGCATAACATCAGACTGTCCGGGTCCTGTGGGAAGACCGGTTGAGGGACCGCCCCTCATAACGTTTACGATAACACAGGGAATCTCTGTGAGATAGCCGTATCCAAGGTTTTCCATTTTAAGGGACATACCGGGACCTGATGTTGCCGTCATTGATTTTTTGCCTGCGATAGAACCGCCTATTGTAGCTGCCATAGCAGCAAGTTCGTCTTCCATCTGGATGAAGCGTCCGCCTACTTTGGGGAGTGAAGCCGAAAGACCTTCCGCGATTTCGGTTGAAGGCGTTATGGGGTAACCTGCATAAAATCTGCATCCCGCATAAAGAGCGCCTTCACATACTGCTTCGTTTCCTTGAAGGAATCTAATTTCTCTAGCCACAAATTCCTCCTGTTAGCCTTTTTTATAAACTTCGATTGCAAAGTCGGGACACCTAAGCTCGCACTGCATGCAAGCTATGCACTTGTCGAGGTCGGCGACGTGCGCTTTAAAGTCCTTCATATCAAGGACTTTGGTAGGACAGAGTTCTACGCAGATTTCGCAACCCTTGCAGTACTCTACAATAATGTTAATGCTTTCTGCCTTACCCATTAACTTCTCCTTTTGTAATTGCCGTAACTTCAAATTACCGCGTTGAAAGCAGCTTCAGGTCTTAAGCCGCTGAGATCTGACCTGAAAACATACTTTTCTACCTTTATATTCAGACTGCCTGCCGCCCCAAGGCAGGCAGTCCTTATTTCTAAATTTTCCCAAGAACCTCGGCAACTTTCTTGCCGATTTCCGAAGGCAGCTCCACAACGTGAACACCGCATTCAGAAAGTCTTTTCATTTTAGAAGCTGCTGTATCATCACCGCCGGAGATGATAGCGCCCGCATGTCCCATTCTTTTACCTTTGGGTGCGGTCTGTCCGGCTATGAAGCTTACGACAGGCTTCGAAAAGTTATTTTTTATCCATTCCCCTGCTTTCACTTCTGCCTGGCCGCCGATTTCGCCGATAAGAACAACAAGTTCCGTCTGCGCATCGTATTCAAACATTTCAAGCAGGTCGATGTACTTAAGCCCTATTACAGGGTCGCCACCGATTCCCACACAAGTTGACTGACCAAGACCGTAAGCGCTGACCTGCTTAACGGCTTCGTAAGTCAGTGTGCCCGATTTTGAGATGATCCCCACTGTTCCGGGGGTATGTATTTCACCGGGCATAATTCCCATCTTGCACTCGCCGGGTGTGATCACGCCGGGGCAGTTGGGTCCTATGAGCATTGTTCTTGAACCTGTGGTCTTGATCATTCTTTTAACCGCAAGCATGTCCCTCACGGGGATGCCTTCGGTGATGCACACGCATACGTCGAGGTTTGCGTCCACCGCTTCCATAATGGAATCAGCAGCGTACGCAGGCGGAACATATATTATAGACGCATTAGCGCCTGTAGCTCTGACAGCTTCTTCAACAGTGTCAAACACCGGAGTGCCGTCAACGCTCTCTCCGCCTTTGCCCGGAACAACACCGGCAACGATATTTGTTCCGTATTCCTTCATTTTGGCTGCATGGAATTTTCCCTGACTGCCTGTGAGGCCCTGTACAATCACCTTGGTTCTGTTATTTATAAGTATGCTCATTTGCTCCCCCCTTTCTTCTTCGCAGAAGCAGCATTGGGCGCGGGTTCGTTTGCGAGTTTGACGGCAAGCTGGGCGGCGTCTGCCATCGTATCTGCCGCATAGATGTTCAGTCCTGATGTCTGGGCTTCCTCGTTGATGATTTTCTTACCTTCAGCAACGTTTGTGCCGTCAAGCCTGAGAACTACGTGTTTATCACCCGGAACCTCATTTGCCGCTTTCAAAACGCCTTTGGCTATCAAGTCGCAGCGAACGATACCACCGAAAATGTTTACGAAGATAACCTTCACATTCGGGTCGGTAAGGATGATTCTGAATGCTTCCCTTACCTTGTTCTCGTCTGCTCCGCCGCCGACGTCGAGGAAGTTGGCTGGCTGCCCGCCGAAGGACTTAATAATGTCCATGGTCGCCATGGCAAGACCGGCTCCGTTAACCATGCAGCCGATGTTTCCTTCCATGCTCACATAGGACAGGTCATATATGGAGGCTCTGACTTCCTGAGGCTCCATTTCACCGTAGTCCTTCATCTCTTCTATCTTTGAGTGACGGAAGAGTGCGTTGTCGTCCACAGTGATTTTTGCGTCAAGGCAGACGATTTCATTGTCACTGTTTACGACGAGGGGGTTTATTTCAAGCAGCATGCAGTCATAGTCCATAAAGACTTGGTGCAGCTTAACCACTACCGCGGAAAACTTATTGAGGAGATTGCCTTTAAGCCCGAGTTTCTTGGCAATTTTTCTCCCCTGATAAGCCCCCATTGCCTTTATAGCGGAGAGTTTCTCCTTTATAATGGCATCCGGTCTGCTTTCAGCGAGAGTCTCAATCTCAGTACCGCCTTCTGCGCTTGCGATTAAGATGTGCTGCTCATTATCTCTGTCCACCATAAAACTCAGGTAAATTTCCTGTTTGATGTTAGTCGCTTTTTCAATGAGAATCCTGCGGACTATTTTTCCGTCTTCTCCGGTCTGATGCGTAACCAGCTTCATACCGAGCATGTGTGTGGATTCGTCGTATACGTCTGAAAATGACTGAACAATCTTAACGCCGCCGGCTTTTCCCCTTCCGCCTGCGTGTACCTGAGCTTTAAGAACCCATTTTTCTCCTTTCAACTCTTTTGCGACACGGAGAGCGTCGCTGGCTGTGGATGCTACTCCTCCGTCCGGTACGGGAAGACCGTACTCGCGGAGAAGACCCTTAGCCTGAAATTCGTGTAAATACATGGCTCACCTTCCAGCTGTTTTGTTTTACTTAGGGCTTAAAACACAAAAATAGTATTCCAAACCAATGCTAACTTCAAGCCTTAATTGGTGAGCCATGTTAATATAGCCTTAAAATATAACGGTTATTCTAAAGGAAACCGAGGCGTGTCATAGCTTCAACAAGATCTTTAACAGCATTGACAGAATTATCCATCAGAGCCTGCTCTTCAGCATCAAGTTCAAGTTCAATAATTTTTTCAACGCCGTTCTTTCCAAGAACAACAGGCACACCGACATAAAGATTATCTACGCTGAATTCGCCTTTAAGAAGAGCGCATACGGGCAGAACTCTTTTTTCATCTTTCAGAATGGCTTCTGCCATCTGGATTGCAGATGAAGCGGGAGAATAGAACGCTGAACCGGTTTTAAGAAGCTTCACAACTTCGCCGCCTGCCTGTTTGGTTCTTTCAACCATAGCAGTCATAACTTCTTTAGCTTTTGCTTTGTCGTTGTATTTTCTTTCGAGCAGCTCCATTACAGGGCAGCCGTTAACGTTAGCGTAACGAACAAGGGGAACCATTGTATCACCGTGTCCGCCAAGAACCATAGCGTTTACGTCTTTAACAGACACGCCGAGTTCCCAAGCGATGAAAGAAGCAAATCTTGAAGAGTCAAGAACGCCTGCCTGACCGATAACCCTTTCAGCGGGAAAGCCTGTGACTTTCTGCATGAGAGTAACCATAGCGTCAAGAGGGTTAGAGATAACGATTACATATGAATCGGGAGCGTATTTTTTGATGTTTTCCGCAACAGACTTAATAATGTTAGCGTTTGTTGTAAGCAGATCGTCTCTGCTCATGCCGGGTTTTCTGGGAAGACCCGCAGTAACAATAACTATATTTGCGCCTGCTATGTCTTTGTAGTCATTTGTACCCTGAAGGCATACATCAAAGCCATCAACTCTGGAAGCTTCTGCTATGTCAAGGGTTTTTCCCTGAGGCATGTCCTCAACTATGTCAAAAAGAACAACATCGCCAAGCTCTTTAAGTGCGCTGAGCTGGGCAAGAACGCCGCCTATCTGGCCGCCGCCGATCAAGGCTATTTTAGGTCTGTTAAAGCACATATCAAACTCCTATATGATATAGTTTCAGAGCCGTCAGGCTCCAATTTCCTCATAGTACACGCTTTTCTGGCGATAAACAGCAATTTTCATTAAAACCTGCTCACAAAAAGCCTGTTTCGCCATCCATTCCATACACCGAAAAAACGTTTTTAGAACTCTTTTCTGATGTATACTGTATACAGTTATAATTATACATAAATTTTTGTCAAGATCTATTGGCAACGCCGATAATAAAACATTTTTTAAATTTGATAAAGAAGAAAATACGGTTTTTCGCATATTATAAAAGACAAAAAAAATAACACTCGATTCAAGAACCCCTACAAGTCCCTAAATACGCCATATTCAGAGTAAATAACAAAACAAACGCAGCTTGGTAATTTTCCGATATAACGGTTTAAAAAAGACTGCGTGAATACCCATGACTTAACTTAGCATGCTCATAAACAATAACAGTAATCAGCGGATTAGAATTCCCAATAAACATATCGTTTTTATCTATCAATTTTTTCAAATACCGTTTTATGAACATAAAGCCATTTGATTTATACTGTAACATATCATTTTGACTTATAGATGCACAAAAAAAAGGGGGACTTTTTCAAGTCCCCCTGGGAAATGTTAACTTAGAATGCCACTCTTTCGATGTATGAAAGCTCAAAATCTCCCATTTTATCAAACTCAAGGTATTTATATACCTCAGCTTGTTTAGGCTCGATTTTGCTCTTATAAAGCATAAAATATTCCTCCGGTGTGGGAAGCTCACCCATAAGAGCAGTCACCGCCGTAAGCTCCGCAGAACCAAGGTAAACCTGTGATTCGTCCCCTATACGGTTGGGGAAGTTCCTTGTGGAGGTTGAGAGTACATTCGCTTTGGGCTGAACACGTCCCTGATTACCCATGCAGAGTGAGCATCCGGGAATTTCCGTCCTTGCGCCGACACTTGCATATATTGAATAGTATCCTTCTTCCATAAGCTGCATCTGATCCATAAGAGTGGGAGGTGTCAGCCATATTTTTGTTTTAGGATAAGCTGCGCCTTCCCAAATTTTGCCTGCTGCACGGAAGTGACCAATATTTGTCATGCAGGAGCCGATGAAGATTTCATCAATCTTATTTCCTGCAACTTCACTAAGAAGTTTAACATCATCAGGGTCGTTGGGGCATGCAAGGATAGGCTCTGTTATTTCTGCAAGGTCTATCTCTATAACTGCTGCGTACTCTGCATTTTCATCTCTTTCAAGAAGAACAGGGTTAGCAAGCCATTTTTCAGCGTCTTCAATGCGTTTTTTCAGAGTTTCAGCATGCTGATACCCAGCCGCTATCATCTTTTTCATGAGAGCAATGTTGCTCTTCAGAAATTCGGCCACAGACTTTTCGCTGAGTTTTATAGTACCGCCGGCGGCTGATCTTTCCGCTGTTGCGTCAGTAAGCTCGAATGCCTGTTCAACTGTCAGTTCGGGCAAACCTTCCATTTCAAGGATACGTCCGTTGAAAATGTTTTTCTTATTCTGTTTGGGAACAGTAAGAAGCCCCTGTTTTATTGCCCAGTAGGGAATAGCGTTAACAGCGTCTCTAAGGGTTATTCCGGGGTTGAATTTGCCTTTGAACTTAACAAGCACAGATTCAGGTACATCAAGTGGCATAAAACCCAGAGCGCCTGCGAAGGCAACAAGACCTGAACCCGCAGGAAGTGAAAGCCCTATGGGGAAACGTGTATGAGAGTCTCCTCCTGTACCGAGAGTATCCGGCAGAAGAAGCCTGTTGAGCCATGAGTGGATAACACCGTCGCCGGGGCGGAGTGAAACGCCTTTTCTGGATGTTACAAAATCAGGGAGAGACTTGTGCATGTTCACATCGGCTTTTTTGGGGTAAGCCGCTGTGTGGCAGAATGACTGCATGAACATATCCGCCTGAAACTCAAGGCAGGCAAGTTCTTTTATTTCGTCTCTTGTCATAGGACCGGTTGTATCCTGTGAGCCGACAGTGGTCATTTTGGGTTCGCAGGCAGTTCCGGGAAGAACGCCTTCAACACCGCATGCCTTGCCGATAATTTTCTGTGCAAGGGTAAAGCCCTGACCTTTTTTGGCAACTGGGTTCACAGTCGCAGTGAAAACTGTGCTTTCGGGGAGTCCAAGAGCCTTACGTGCCTTGGTTGTAAGCTGGCGTCCGATGATAAGGTTCAGGCGTCCGCCTGCTCTGTACTCATCTTTTATTGTGGAAGGCTTGAGTTCAAAAGTGGATATCACTTTTCCGGACTCATCCTTTATTTCGCCTTTTTCTGTATCAACAACTATAACATCGCCTGTTTTGATGCTGTTTACATCACAAGTTATGGGCAGACCGCCGGAATCTTCCGTAGTGTTGAAGAAGATCGGAGCGATTACGCCGCCGAGGATAACTCCTCCTCTTCTTTTGTTGGGAACAAACGGAATATCCTGACCGATTTTCCACATAACTGAGTTGCATGCGGATTTTCTGGAAGAACCTGTTCCCACAACGTCACCCACGAAGCCGACCTCAAAGCCGTCAGCACGGAATTTGTCAATTGTTGCATTTCCTTCCGGCCATGAGGTTTCACCCATGGCAAGTGCATGGAGAGGGATGTCAGGACGGCTCCACGCATGTTTAGCGGGAGAAAAGTCATCTGTATTTGTTTCACCGTCAGCTTTGAAGACTTTCAGCTTGAATGATTTGGGAAATTCGGGTTTTGATGTAAACCACTCAGCATCAGCCCATGACTGAACAACAGCCTTTGCATTAGCATTTGTTTTGGAAAGAGCAAGTACATCCTCAAAAGCGCCGTAAACAAGTATTGTATGTTTCAGAGCTTCAGCAGCATCAGCGCCGAGTTCTGCATCAGCAAGAAGATCCACCAGAGGTTTTACATTGTAACCGCCAAGCATTGTACCAAGGAAAAATACGGCTTCCTTCTTTGTGATAACAGGACATTTAACTTCGCCTTTTGCAACTTTAGCGAGCCATGCTGCCTTAACTTCGGATGCGGGGTCAACACCGGGGGAAACACGGTTGGCGATAAGATCTTTAAGGAAATCTGCCTGATCCTTTGCCGGATTTTCCAGCATTTTACACACTTCAGCGGTAAATTCGGGTGAAAGAGGAAGGGGAGGAATGCCCTGCGCTTTTCTTTCTTCTACATGTTTGAGGTAGTCTTGCATCATAATTATTTCTCCTTGATAGAGGTATTCATACGGAATCCGGAGATCCGCTAATTTTTTTTTGTATTGCAGTTCATGACCTGCGGGCTTTCAGGGCATGAACCGTTCATAACTCAAGATTGTATACGGTATACAATTTTGAACGGTTTTTGTCAAAATATTTTAGAACATATTTTCACACAAGGCACATATAAACTTAAGCATGATTATTAAAGAATGTTCGGCTTGCTTGTAAAAGCCTATAGATAAATGATTTTCAGACACACTAAAAAAGAGACCAATGCCGGCAAAAACCAAAAAGTATTCTATATACGCTCGTTAACCTGCTGCTGTCGGAAACATAATAGAAACACAAAGTGCATGTTTCTCTGTTTCCGGCCCATGAATAAAAGCTTGGCTTATGCTTTTGTAAAGACATTTCTCCGAGGACTCAGGCTTTGCTTTCACTTATGGCACCTCGTGGATATTTGCAAATCTTATGCTATATTGCGCCCTTAAGTACAAATTTTCTTGATATTTTAAGCAAATAATAGACATTGACGTTTAAGCAGTATATGCTATTATGTTTACATTGTTTACGGGGTTTATGTTATGAAAAAAAGAGGACCAAAACCATCGTCTGACAGCGTGTGTAGACAAGGTAACCGTAGGACATTTTATATTAAACCTGATATTTCCGATAAACTAGACAAATATGTAAAAGAGAATAACATGAGTATATCAACCATAGTAAACCAAGCTCTCGGAGAATTCATTAGACCTGTTAACAAAACTGTTAACTCTTATTCTATTGTATCACTTTTCAGTGGATGCGGCGGGATGGATTTAGGATTTATGGGCGGTTTTGAGTTTTTGAAAAAGAAATATCAAAAACATAATTTTGACATAAAGTTTGCAAATGATATTTCTAATCATGCTTGTGATGAATATAAAAAAAATTTAGGACATAATTCGGTTAATCAGGATATTTGTAGTTTTCTTGACCACTTATCTTCTTTACCCATTGATGACAGACAGTTCATATTCCCAGAATATGCGGATATTGTCATAGGTGGGTTTCCATGCCAGGATTTTAGTGTAGCTGGCAAGCGTAAAGGACTTGATGCTCACAGAGGACGCTTATACCAACAAATGAAGAGAGTGATCTCAATGGCTAACCCTAAAATATTCGTAGCTGAGAATGTTAAAGGACTTACAAACCTTGGGGACGCTATTGATATTATCAAAGAAGATTTTTCTAATACAGGACTCCATGGCTATAAGATATTTAGCGATCTTCTTCATGCAGCAAATTATGGTGTTCCACAAACAAGAGAAAGAGTTTTTATTGTCGGTATAAGAAATGATCTTGACGCTAGTGCATTCTCTTTTCCCCACGCAACGCACTCACCAGACAGTGATTCAAATCTACCTAATTGGGTAACATCAGAAGAAGCAATAGACGATCTTAAAGAGCAAAAAGATTTCCCTAATCAGAATCAATATTCCAAAGCCCGTAATTATGGTGAGCATTGTCAAGGTAACAAAAAAATTAAAAGAGATTTCCCCGGACCCACAATCAGGGCAGAGCATCACGGAAATATAGAATTTCACTATGAGCTTAATAGACGACTCACAATAAGGGAATGCGCAAGAATACAATCATTCCCAGATAATTATATTTTTCACTGTAGCCCATCGGCTGCATACAAACTTATTGGAAACGCAGTCCCTCCGGTACTCGCATGGCATATAGCTGAGTCTGTGGAGAAGGCATTAATACATTGGGGATTCTAAAGTATTTTTGTCAGAAAATATTTTAATGATTTATCAGCTCCATCAACCTTAATTGAATTTCTTGATTTTTCAAAAGCATCGTTAGCCATATTTATCCATGTTTGGACGATATTACATGTTGGTTCAATACTATTTATAACAAAAAATAAATCTTTATTATCACGCAAGTATTCTTTCACTTCTGTCCAGTGTTTTATTACCCACTTTATAATACGAGAATAATTGCAACTCCTACTATTAATCACACTAGTTACCCTCCCACCGGCGGTGAATCGGTCTCTCATGCTTTTATCAAAGAGATTATGTTTAGTAAGGAGATATATTGATGCGGCAGCATATTGACTACCAATAATTTCTGGATGTAAAGCAACCAACTCAATTTCAATTGGAGCTTGTTCTGATTTAATCAAAGATGATAACTCTCTTATTGTTATATCGCTTGTTTTGTCCCCGTCTTCTTCTATCCACCACGGATAAGAATCTTTAAGCTTTTCTTTGTGGTATTGCCTTAATATTTTGACTTTGTTACCCGAGGATGCGAATTCTTCATAAGAAATTCCTAGTTTCTTAAAAATATTATCTGCTTCGTCAAGAAACATATTTATTTCATACCTCGGAGAATGTGTCACCTTTATATCACTCAGACATTCTTCATACTTGCCAATTTTTATTTCAGGAGTTCCGCCTTTCTTTAAAAAAGTTATATATATGCTGTCAATTCCTTCTTTTTTAGTGCCTTCCATTATACTCCCACCTAAAGTCGTCCATCCATCTCTTAGAGTGGTCTTGGCTTCAACTCCATAGTTTTCATACGTTATATCAGGAAAAACAGAGCTACCTTTTTTATATTCAACTCCTAGAAGACCTTTATCGAGGAGAGCATCATAAATCACTTCCTCAAAATCAGAGTCGCTTAAAGACTTTAAATAATTTGCTCCTTTAGCTTGGATTTCTGAAATGACTTCAGAAAGAACTGCAAAAAACTCCTGTTCAGTCATAAGTAATACCGCCAAATATTTTCAAGACCAACTCACACAATGTATCATTATTTTTCAAAAAACTTAAAGGCGTTTCTTTTGATTTTATTGATAAACCAAGCTTCATAAAATAATTATTTATGTTTTATACTCACTTGCAATGATAAACCCATAATATATTAATGGATATTAATACTATTACTCAACTTTTTACACTAAGATAATTCTGATATGAAATCAGTCATAAAAATCTATATTCATAGAATTACGCTTCTGGACAAATTCAGAAATACTTTCTTTTGCTATCCTCCAATGCCCTTTGCCGTCAGTCCGTGTGTTCCATGCAGGCAGTTCAACACGCCATATCCATCTTTTAACCGTAAGCGGATTAACCTGAAGAACCTCAGCCGCCTGCGATACAGATAAAAACCCATGAGGAATTTTTGCCAGTTCGTTACTAATGCTTTTCTCCTCCCACTCCAGCTCCCTATACACCATCCGCCTCCAAATTAACAAATAATACTTGTTATTACACAAATCGTGCGTATCAGTCAACAAAAATTTTTTGTTACTCTTTTACGCAAGTTTCATGTATTCTAATTTTTATGGATTTAGCAGAAAGATTAAAAACCCTCAGAAAACACTTTAAAATATCTCAGGCTGACATCGGGGACATCCTCTCCGTACGCCAGCAGGCCGTATCGCATTATGAGAAGTCCGGCAATATTGACGCCGCAAAACTCGAAATACTTGCTGACCACTTCGGGCTGGACATTAAATTCTTTTACGAAAAAGCTCCTCTGGAACATTACCTGAATGCCAACAGGCAAATACTCCAACAGCTCTCATCATCAGGAGGAATACCCATCCCCGCAGGATGGGAGGTGCTTCTGGAACGGATAAACCGCCTGAATTACTCAAATATTAAAAATATTGAGAAAGTAATTGTGCCTCTGGTGGAAGTTTTTGAGGGTTCAAAAGAATAAAATCCGGCCGCTTTGAAGCCGCATTTTTGCCGGAGTCCAAATAATGGGGAAAAACTTCAAAAACCCCATACTGTTCATGGAGTTTTCTGAAAACTTTGTAAAAGCACGTCCGGTATCCGGTGTTCCGGTAAAACCCCGCACATCAGGATACCCTTCCATAAACAGAGGAACCATTGTCCGCATGGTCAAGGAAGGGTTCGGATTTTACAGAAACTTTGAGTATAACAAGGGGCTTCCTGTCGTTGAAAAATTTGTTCTGCGGGAAAACTCTCTGGCGAAATCTCTGCGCTACAGCTTTCTGGAAACTGCAAAAATATCACTCATAGGTTCAGCCGGAAACACAGGCTTTCTGTTCCCTGTTTCGGACGATAGTGAGCTGGAACGGATCTGTTCCGTGATGCGTTTCAGCAGGAGCAAATCCTTTGAAGCATCTCTTACTCACATTGAAAATATAGGCGGGTTTTATCCTAATGAAAAGCTTGAGATTTCTCATAATTTTGTTAAGAAGGCTATTTTCGACAAATCATCCGGCAAGACAATCCGTTTTAAATGCTTTCCTTTTCCTGACACAGCCGAAACAGTAGCAGGCTTTCTTAACAAGCTCGGTGCGCATTCCCTGAAAATTCACCCGCAAATCGCTGATTCTATATTTATTGAGGCGTATCTCTCAGACTACAAGCCTAAACTGACAACCATTCTTAACCACAGTTATATATGTGAGATATCTGAACCTGAGATGATCGAAATAACAGAGCATTACCTTCGACATGAAGATCTTTTCTCAGACTGCGTGATGGAAAAAAAAGCCGGAGAAGCATACCCTGCTGTGGGAATAATAGATTCAGGAGTTGCGGAAAATTCCTTCCTGCGCAAATGGGAGTCAGGGAAAGAACTTTTTGTTGAGAAAGAACTTATTGACCCTGCTCACGGAACTTTTGTAACCGGGCGTGCCCTTGCCTGCGGGGAGAGCTTCGGCGGAACAGAATTTCTCGATGTGACAGTTATGCCCGGACGAAACGGCACACCGCCCGACCTTGCCCGTCTTGCTAAGATTTTAAGAACTGTTGTTCCTAAATACAGGGACAAAATTAAAATCTGGAATCTTTCACTCGGCACAAATATCACCGCAGGAGAGAACATAAGCCTGTTCGCTTATCTTCTTGACTGCATTCAGCGGGAACAGGATGTTCTCTTCATTCTCCCCGCCGGCAACTATTCTCCTTTGAGAGACTGGAATAAAGATGAACCCAGAGCCGAAGACATCATAACCATACCTGCTGAAAGTCTGTTTGCTCTGACTGTCGGCTCGGTGAGCCACACTGATACAAATCTCACACCGTTCAACTCCCCTTCACTATTCACCCGAAGAGGAAGGGGGGCATTTTCATCCGTTAAACCCGAACTTGTTTATTACGGTGGAACTCACGAGTACAGATTCGGAAAAAATATACCTAAGGGAGTTTTCTCAATAGGAAAATATAACGAGATAGCAGAAGACACCGGAACAAGCCATGCTTCGCCTTCTGTGGCGGGAACAGCCGCTAAACTTTATACACTTCTGGACAAAGCAGCCACAGTGGACACAGTAAAAGCTCTTTTGATCCATAAAGCAGCAGGTGAAGCAGCTGACGGAATATATACCGGCTGGGGTCTTCCTGAAACACCGGAAAAAATGATGACAACAGATGATGACACAATAACAATCATCCACACCGGAATATATAAAAAAGGTTCATTCATTGAAACATCAGCAGTTCCGGTTCCTCCTGAAATGGTCTGTAACGGCAGGTTTAACGGCACAGTCCGCATAACGCTGTCCTACCGTCCTCCGGTGAGTATCGCCTATGCGGGATATTATACATGTGTTAATCTCAAGGCATCCCTTGGCTACTATAAAAACGGAAAATGGACGGGGCTGGTGACAGATAAACATCTGAAATATGCCCCTGCTGATCCAAAAGCAAAGTCCGACTTCCTGTGGCTGCCTCTTAAGGACTACCACGCATCCGTAAATACAGCGTGTTTATTTGAGAATCTCTTTCTGCGCCTGACGGCATCAAAGAGGGATTTTTTCAAAGAACCTGTTTTAGTTCCCTATGCAGCAGTCATATCCTTCATATGCAAAAGCAGCAGCAATTTTAAAAATTTTAAAGACAGTATAAAAGAGAACAATACCGTTTTTGCCTTTTTAGAGATATAATAGTTTAACTACATTTTTATTTGTTGCAATAACGTTGATATTATCGCTTTTCCATATTACAATTGTGAAATATATCGTCAGAGGTGATGGATGGCAAAGGACTTATCAAATCTGAGCATACTCTATGTTGAGGATGAATCCGTCACCAGAATGGCGGTTACTCGTGTCCTGCAGAAACGTGTCGGTCAGATTTATCCCGCTAAAGACGGCAAAGAGGGTCTCTCCATGTTTCTGGAACACAGACCGGACATGGTGCTGACAGATCTCCAGATGCCCGTTATGGACGGATGGGAGATGATATCCGAAATACGCAAAGTTGAACCGGGTGTCCCCATTATTGTCATATCTGCATATGAATATGACAACAGCGACCACTCTGTGACTGATTCAATCGTGAAGCCTGTCATAAAAGACATGCTGTTTGAAAAGATAGAGTACTGCTCAAAATAAAAAAGGGGCTCGCTAAAGCCCCTTTTCCCATGTTTATTCCTTAGGTGTAACCATTTCTTCAGGTATCACATATTTGTCGAACTCCTCCGCAGTGAGCAGACCGAGTTTTACCGCAGTCTCTTTCAGAGTAGAGTTTTCTTTGTAGGCTGTTTTAGCTATTTTTGCGGCATTTTCATACCCAATGTAAGGGTTAAGCGCAGTCACCAGCATCAGAGAATTTTTAAGATAGCTATCAATCACATCTTTATTCGCTTCTATACCCACAGCGCAATGTTCATTAAATGAATCCATGCTGTCTGCCAGAAGCCGTACAGACTGAAGAAAGTTATAGATTATCACAGGCTTGAAAACATTCAGCTCAAAATTCCCCTGACTCGCACCAAAGGCTATCGCCGCATCATTACCGAACACCTGGCACGCAACCATAGTCACCGCTTCGGATTGAGTAGGGTTGACTTTACCGGGCATGATGGAACTGCCGGGTTCATTTTCAGGTATCCTGAGTTCACCTATTCCGCATCTCGGACCGGATGAAAGCCAGCGCACGTCATTGGCTATCTTCATCAGGTTGGCAGCAAGGGCTTTTGCAGCTCCGCTTGCATAAACAAGAGCATCATGAGATGTAAGCGCCTGAAACTTGTTTGCGGCGGAAACAAAGCGTCTTTTTGTAAACGAGCTTATCTCCTCTGCAGCCATAACGCCAAGTTTAGGGTGAGCGTTTATCCCTGTGCCTACTGCTGTTCCGCCTATGGCAAGCTCCCGGACATATTCAAGTGATCCCTCAAGCTGGGTATAGTTTGTCTCAAGCATTGCCACATATCCGCTGAACTCCTGCCCCAATGTCAGAGGAGTTGCATCCTGAAGATGAGTACGCCCGATTTTAACTATTCCGGCGAATTCATCTCTCTTTGCAGCAAGCGTGTCTCTGAGCCTTTTCAAAGCAGGAAGAAGCAGATCCTCCACTTCAGTGACAGCAGCAATATGCATAGCCGTGGGAAATGTATCGTTTGAGCTTTGAGACATATTCACATGGTCATTGGGATGAACCAGCCTTTTCGTGCGGAAATCCCCGCCCATAATCTCTGTTGCCCTGCTGGCTATTACTTCGTTAAGATTCATATTGGTCTGAGTTCCGCTTCCAGTCTGCCATACAGCAAGGGGAAACTGGTCCGCAAGCTTTCCTGCAAGTATTTCATCGCATGCCTGCACAATTCCTTTTGTTTTATCATTATCAAGCTTGCCCAGCTTGTTATTCACAACAGCCAGTGACCTCTTAAGAACAGCAAAAGCTTTAATAAGCTCAGGCGGCATCTTTTCAGTGCCGATACGGAAGTTTTCCAGACTTCTCTGAGTTTGCGCCGCCCAGTAATTCCTGTCTGGAACCCTGATTTCACCCATGGTATCTTTCTCAATCCTGAAGCTCATTCTTTTCCTCCGGTGTTTTATTATAAAATTACTGATAGTTATTCTGCATTATATTAAATCTAACAGCCTTGTAATAATTTTACCATACTTAGATGCTTCTAACATTAAAAAATCGTTGTTTTAAAAATACCTGTGAGCATTATGAGCTTTATCTGTATAATATAAATTAATACCTGTTTAAAGCCGTTATTGAAATATAACATTTTTTGGGTTACATATGAGTATAAGCGCAAAATAACGCTATTAATTTTTTCAATAGCTGAATAATGAGGTGGCTATGGAACTCAAAAATGCTATGTTGGAACTGCTCCGCAAAGCCTCCACAGACCTTGCACCGGATGTGGAAAAGGCGATCAGGCAGGCATACGACAATGAGGACGAGGGAACATCCGCAAAAAACGTTTTCGGCACAATAGTCGAAAATATCGAACTCGCAAGAGAAGCGTCTACGCCTCTCTGTCAGGATACGGGATCTATCATCTGTTATGTGGATTTCCCCGTTGGCGAAAGCGAAAAGAAATACCGTGAGGCTCTTGAATGGGCAGCAATGGAAGCCACAAAGCTTCAGTATCTCCGCCCCAATGCGGTTGACCCCATCACAGGTAAAAACACAGGCAACAATATCGGAATAAACGCTCCTTACATGCACTTCCACCAGTGGGATAAGCCCGAAATCAGGGTAAGAGTAATGCTCAAAGGCGGCGGTTCTGAAAACGTTGGAACACAGTACAGACTCCCCGATGCTGCTCTCAAAGCAGGACGTGACCTTAAAGGCGTACGCAAAGTTATTATCGATGCTGTTCATAAGGCTCAGGGATATGGCTGCGCACCCGGTATAATCGGCGTCGGCATCGGCGGTGACAGAGTTACCAGCTATGCCCTTTCAAAAGAACAGTTTTTCCGCACACTGGGCGAAAGAAGCGAAAATCCTGAACTCGCCAAACTTGAAGAAGGACTCATAGAAGATCTCAACAAGCTTAAGATTGGTCCCATGGGCTTCGGCGGTAAAACAACTGTTCTCGGAGTAAATATCGGTCTTCAGCACAGACACCCCGCCACCTATTATGTTGCAATATCATACACCTGTTGGGCTTACCGCAGGAAAACCATGATTATCAAAGGAAGCGAGGTGAGCTATGATTAAGCTGCAAACTCCTATCTCTGAAGAGACAGCAAGAAGCCTCAAGGTCGGTGATGAGGTTTTGCTTACGGGAACAATAGTTACAGCAAGAGATGCCGCACACAAGCTCATGGTTGAGGAAAGACCGGACTTCATAAGAGAACACCTTAACGGTTCTGTTATTTACCACTGCGGTCCTGTTGTCAGAAAAGGAACGGACGGTTCTTACTCCTTTGTTGCAGCCGGTCCTACCACCTCTTCCAGAGAAGAACCCTATCAGGCTGATGTTATAGAAGAATACAAAGTACGTGCAGTTATCGGAAAAGGCGGCATGGGTCCTAAAACAGCTGATGGACTTAAAAAAACAGGAGCGGTCTACCTCCACGCAGTCGGCGGAGCAGGCTCACTTATCGCCAAGAAAGTAACAAAGGTCGATACGGTTTACAAACTTGAAGAGTTCGGAACCCCCGAAGCCTTCTGGGTAATTCAGGTTGAGGATTTCCCTTGTGTTGTAACCATGGACTCTCACGGCGGAAGCCTTCATAAAGACATTATGGAGATGTCAGCAGGCATAGCTAAAGAGCTAATGGATAAGTAGAAGATACTACAATATATGCTTTAAAGCCCTGTTCACCTTAAGGTGGTCAGGGCTTTTTTTACGGAAAAAAACGGGCTCTTATAAAAAGAACCCGCTTTTTGAACAAGCCTGGTTATACCTATAACCGTAAGATAGCTGACAGCTAGGAAGAAAAATGCGCTGTCACTATGGTTATGGGGATAACCACCGCAATTACATAGGCAAACTGTGCGGTATAAATTGTAAGCCCTTTACCAAAACCTATGGGAGAATCATCACCTGAATGGCTGAACACTCTGCCGTAAATCCATCCACCGACAGGAATAAGGAGCAGAAAGGTAAGGAGCATCACACCCTTTACTGCATATTCAGAAACGTCTTCCCCTGCCATATGTTTTTTGAAGTAATGTGCAGCAGTAGCTCCGGCGACATAAAAACCACCGGCTGTCAGGGTCATTTTCCTGAAAACTGCATACCTGTCCGGTTCAAAGCTGCACAGTTTCCTGCATAGCCTACATATCAATAACACATTGCTGTATAAATATACAGAAATCAAACCCATTACTAATACCATCAATAGCATTCCACCTATTGTTGTCAGCAAGCCCACTTTCACCTCCAAATACCCAAATAGAACGGCTCTGCTGATTTACGGGCTTTAAAACATAATCCCGTAAATCCACAGGCTTTCCGGGTGGGTGATTATAACAGGCATGAGAGTGATGTCAAAAGAAACCGGATAAATACCTGATACCAAAAAGCAAGAGTGGACACATGTTCAAAAGTAAATAAATAGATAGATACCCCCGGGTAAACCCGGGGTTCTATGCTTTCGCCATGCTATCGCATGTTTTTTACAGCTCAATCTTGAGCTGTCCTGAATCCTGTTGCCCTTGCATTTCGACGTAATTTTTAATTACGTCTTCATTCAAACCAATACTGCTAACGAAGTAGCCTGGCGACCACACTATATTTTCATTCCAGTATACTTTTTCTAACCAATCAAAAAATTTTCGCATACGGGAAGCCAATTGGCTTTTTAATCTACCCATAACATCTGAAATACTATATTTGGAAGGAATAATTATAACCATATGCAAATGATCTAAGTCAAAGCCAATGGCTTCTATTTCAACGCCAGGCATACTTCTCAATAAACTGGGCAACGTTTTACGAATATAAGAACAGACACCAGGCTTCAGGATCTTTCGACGGTATTTACAAACCCAAACTACATGATATTTCAAGTAATAAGCACTGTGAGAGGTCTTAATGATTTCCATAGAAAAGTATACCGTCGAAAGGCTCATTCATCCACGCTTAAAAGCGTGGTGTTCTGTCTTCGACCGCATAGATACCCCCGGGTAAACCCGGGGTTCTATGCTTTCGCCATGCTATCGCATGTTTTTTACAGCTCAATCTTGAGCTGTCCTGAATCCTGTTGCCCTTGCATTTCGACGTAATTTTTAATTACGTCTTCATTCAAACCAATACTGCTAACGAAGTAGCCTGGCGACCACACTATATTTTCATTCCAGTATACTTTTTCTAACCAATCAAAAAATTTTCGCATACGGGAAGCCAATTGGCTTTTTAATCTACCCATAACATCTGAAATACTATATTTGGGAGGAATAATTATAACCATATGCAAATGATCTAAGTCAAAGCCAATGGCTTCTATTTCAACGCCAGGCATACTTCTCAATAAACTGGGCAACGTTTTACGAATATAAGAACAGACACCAGGCTTCAGGATCTTTCGACGGTATTTACAAACCCAAACTACATGATATTTCAAGTAATAAGCACTGTGAGAGGTCTTAATGATTTCCATAGAAAAGTATACCGTCGAAAGGCTCATTCATCCACGCTTAAAAGCGTGGTGTTCTGTCTTCGACCGCAGAAAAGTATACCGTCGAAAGGCTCATTCATCCACGCTTAAAAGCGTGGTGTTCTGTCTTCGACCGCATAAAAAAACCCCCGCCTCGGCAGAGACGGGGGATTTCCATATATAAAAGGGGTCAAAACCCCTCTGGGTTAACAAACAAATGTTAACTTACTTTACTACGGATTTGATAAGGGTCAGCACATAATCGGGATGTGCAAATGAACCGTGCATATCGGGGAAATTTTTGTAAAGCATGCCATCAAAAATTTCCTGCTCGCCTTCAAAAACCTTAATTTTAACAGCGGGATTATTTTCCTCACCAGATCTTGTGGTGTACACTCCTTCGCCGTCAATAACAAATTCGGGCAGGTAGTGTTCTACAAGTATAGTGAAGGGAGTCCCCTGAATTTCAGACTTCTGACCGATAAGGACTTCTGTCTGCACATCTATACCTTGTTTCTCGTTCTTCACGCCGATGATCACGCTTTTGAACTTGTCAGCGATCTCTTTGGGGATAGAAACCCTTTTTTCTTTGGGAACAGTTATTCCGTGGGGATCACCTGCGGGCTGTTCAGTTGCTGTCTGTTCCTGCGCCATGGGCGTTCCGCTTTCTTTTTTATCATCCACTACTCCCTGTGAGCAGGCGAAGATAACAAAAGAAACGAGTACAAGATAGAGTGCTTTTAACATAGTTTTTCCCTCTTATGCTAATTCAAGAATTAGTTAGCAGAAGCGTTATCAGCTGCAGGTGTGGCGTTATCTGCCATTTCCATTCCACCTTCAACTGTTGCGTTGTCTTCTGCCGCAGGAGCTTCAGTAGTAAGGTTGTCAACTGTGGTATAGTTATCCGCTACCTGTTCCTGAGTTACTGCAGGAGCTGCCGGCTCCTCTGTTTTTGTTTCTTCTGCTTTCTGTGAGCAAGCGAAGATAACAGCCGAAATGAGTAGTACATAGACTGCTTTCAACATAGTTTCTCTCTCCTATTATAAAAGTAACGGAGGGGGAGGGATTTGAACCCTCGGTACGGTATTAAGACCGTACACTCGCTTAGCAGGCGAGCGCCTTCGACCTAACTCGGCCACCACTCCTTTCCTTTAACTTACAAAACGGAGGAGGTAGGATTCGAACCCACGGATGGCTCACACCATCAACGGTTTTCAAGACCGCCTCCTTAAGCCAGACTCGGACACTCCTCCAAAGAACAAACCTTATAAGACAACTTCCCTTAATTTGCAAGAGGTATCTTTACAAATTCCAATTTTTTTTAAGGTATCAGTCATAAAAGAGCTAAGTTCGGCATTCAGGATAACATGAGTGCCGTCTATGTCAATAAATTTCATATTTTTTGCAAAAAGACTTAATCGTCTGTCTTCTGTTTTTGTCCCGTAGAGCCAATCCTGCACAAGCGGATGCCCGTGGGCCTTCAGATGAACTCTTATCTGATGAGTTCTGCCTGTATGCAGTTTTGCAGCAACCAGCGATGCTCCGCTGCCGTATTCAACAGGTATAAAAGAAGTTCTGGCACTTCTGCCGCTTTTAAAATTAATGCGGTATCTCCCCTTTTGGTTTTTGACTGCGATGGGGAGCATCAATGAAACAGGATGCGGAAAAATACCCTTTGCCACAGCCAGATAAGTTTTTTGCACACTACCGTTCTCCATCTGCATATTCAAATGACGGTGAGAGGCGGCATTTTTGGCAAGAAGAAGCACTCCCCCTGTGCCGGAGTCCAGACGGTGAACAATATACAGCCGTCCGTAACGCTCCTGCATAAGCTCAGTAATAGTCGGAATGGTGCTGTCGTATCTATCGGGGAGTACATGGAGACCATGGGGTTTGCGAACCGCCACCCAGTTTTCGGTTTCAGCTATTATATCTGTGGAAAAATCAAGCATTTAAAGTTTATCTCTGACAAAATTCTCAATAACAGCCGCTATATCATCAGTTCCTTTTACTTCGTCAGAATCAGGCACAAGCTCTGCTATATCTTTGAATCTGGCTACAGTTTTCTGAAGCAGGCTTATCAGTGAATCCTTCATATCCTGATTTCGTTTAAGCTCAATATGTGTTCTCACCCTTGCGAGAAGCTCTTCCGAGTTGAAAGGCTTAGAGATATAGTCCACCGCACCGGTCTGAAACCCTTTCTTAATATCCTCGGCAGATGCTCTCCCTGTGAGATAAATAATGGGGATTCCTTCTGTTATAGGGTTCGCCTTAATCTTCTCACACACCTCAAAACCGTCCATGCCGGGCATGACTATATCAAGGAGTATGAGTTCGGGGCTTATGCTGTCCAGCATCTCAAGAGCCTGTTCACCGCTGACGGCAAAGGCTATTTCATAATTTTTTCTGGAGAGGATAAGACTAAGCAGCTGAATATTTTTTGGCACATCATCAACAATAAGCACAAGTGGCTTACGCTCATTCATCTCTTCCAGAAGGTCGCTTACTTCATACATGCTTCACCGGATTATTCAACATTCTCCATAAAATAGTCTATGGCAACTAAAATTACAAATATAACTTAGAAACTGTGCAGGTTTTTCCCGCATGAGACATTTATTCACTATGAAATCAGACACATATTAAGTAAAATTGTTTATGGTTGAACATTTTAACTTTTTGCACGCATCTTGCTTATAGAGAGACATACCACATCTCAAGGAGATTATACACATGTTTAAAAAAGTATTACGTAAAACAGTTTCTTTAACAGCTTTGTTCTCATTCCTTGTTCTTGCATTCAGCGGTGCAGTTCTGATGTTTACGCCCGCCGGACGCCTCGCAGAATGGACAGTTTGGCGTGTTTTTACTCTCACAAAAGAGCAGCACACTGACATCCATACCACTGTTGCCTGTTTATTCTTTATCACAATGGTTCTGCACATATGGCTCAACTGGAAGTCAATATGGGCATATATAAAAGGAAAGACAGCAGCCAAGGCAAGCGCAGAGCTTGCGGTGTCAGTTGTGCTTACAGTGTTGGTAATATGGGGAACAATAGCTGCACTCCCTCCTTTCAGCACAGGGTTGAAAGCTCTATCCGACTACAAAGACCACTATGAAAACACCATAGAAAATCCTCCCTTCGGTCATGCGGAGCTTTCACCTCTGGACGGACTGATAAGTAAGATGGGCTTTGACCTTGAACAGTCACTTGCCCTTCTTGAAAAAAACGGAATAAAAGTTGACGCTCCTTCATCAACTCTGAAAAAAATTGCCGCTGAAAACTCAATAAGCCCTGCTGAGATTTACGGCATAATTAAAACGACTAAAAAAGAAAGCAGCGCTGAATTTCAGCCTGCTGACGCCGAACCGGTATCCGGTCTGGGCAGAATAAACCTTGAAACCCTTGCAGGCAAAGTCGGAATAAGCTCAGAAAAAGCAGTTGAAATACTTAAAGCCAAAGGTATTGAGGCAAAGAGCGATGAAAAAGTTAAAGAAATAGCTGAAAGAGCAGGAATACTGCCCATGGATATCTACGATTATCTTAAAGAAAATATGTAAGAAAAAAGGCCGCCTTTCGGGGCGGCCTCGTTTTTATTCCGCTTTTGTGTGGTAAATATTTTTCATAAGCAGAGCAGACTTATACAGTTTGCCCTTATCTGTCAGAGAAGGCTTTATAAAAGGAGTATAACCTTTCGTCTCTATATGTGCCTCAAGTGCGGCAAGGGATCTAAGAAGCTCCTCCGGTTCATTCTCGCCTTCTTTGGGCGAAACAAGAAACTCCATATACTTAAGAGATTTATCAGTGTAATCATTCACCAGAGTATCCAATACAGAATCTTCTGAACAGCAGGCAGCGAGTTTTCTGAAAAGTCTCAGAACCTCTGTCCTGCGTCTTCTGCTTCTTAAAAGAAAGAAAACAAATACCCACGCCACCATAAAAACAGTGAGCGCCTGAATAATAAAAAAACCTAATGTAAACTGTGTAACTTCAGCTCCCTGCATTTTTCCCCCGTTAAGCCGTTTTCCACACGGTTTTTATAATATCTTCAATATCAGTATATTCCGGCTGCCAGCCTAAAATCTTTTTAGCTTTCAAACTGTCTGCAATCAATGAGGGCGGATCCCCTGCCCTTCTCTCTTCGGTTTTTACGTTAAAATCCACACCGCTGACAAGCCTGACTTTCTCTATAATCTCTTTTACTGAAAATCCGCTTCCGTTGCCAAGATTAAAATCTGATGAATCACCGCCGTTTTCCAGATATCTAAGCCCCGCAAGATGCGCCGAGCAGAGATCATTAACATGTATATAGTCCCTGACACATGTTCCGTCCGGCGTGTCGTAATCATCTCCGTACACGGAGATATAATCCCGCTGTTTTCTTGCAGCCTGAACAACAAGCGGGATCAGGTGAGTTTCAGGGTTGTGGCGTTCTTTCAGATCACCTGATTCATCATGCCCTGCAGCGTTGAAATATCTGAATATTACATACTCCAAGCCATAAGCTCTGCCGTAGTCACGTAAGATACTCTCCACTATGAGTTTGCTTGTTCCATAAGGATTTACTGGTTTTTTAGGATGCTCTTCATCAATAGGAAGATATTCCGGATTTCCGAAGACTGCTGCTGTTGAACTGAAAATGAATCTGTCACAGGCATATTTACGCATTGTATCCAGCAGATTCAGTGTTCCGGCAACATTGTTGCGATAATATTTATCAGGCTTGCTTACCGATTCGGCAACAAGGGAAAAAGCCGCAAAGTGCATCACTGCTGAGGGGTTATATTTTTCAAAGATTCTGCCCATTCCGGCAGAATCAGCTATGTCACATTCTTCAAAGTCTCCGCAGAGAACAGAATCTCTGTGCCCTGTGGATAAATTATCGACAGTTATAGGATTAAAACCTGACTCTCCAAGCATTTTCACCATGTGAGAGCCAATATAGCCCGCACCGCCTGCAACTATTATATTTTTCATTACTTCACCTCAGCCTGTCCTGCTGAAAAGGAAAAAATTGTCTGACCTCAGATGTCTTCCCTGCGTCAAACTCCACACTGAAAATGCCTTCAGCACTGCCGCATTCAAGAACAGTCTCTCCGATAGGATTGTAAACTGCCGAATCACCACTGTAATCCACATTGGGGTCACTGCCAACGCGGTTCACACCAATAACAAATGCCTGATTTTCGATGGCTCTTGCACGAAGAAGTGTCTGCCAGTGCTGGCTTCTTGATGAAGGCCAGCTTGCATTAACAATATATATATCAGTATCTGCCGTTTTATCCCAGAAGAGATAGGGAAAGCGCAGGTCATAGCATATGAAAGGGGTAATCCTTGCGCCGTTTAGTTCAAAAGTGATAGATTGCTCCCCTTTAGAATAATATTTATCTTCACCCGCATAACGGAATAAATGGTTTTTCTTATATACTGCAATATCATGCCCATGCTTATCCAATATATGCATGCAGTTAAAGCCATCTTCAACAGAACCGTAAGCAACTGCACAGGAGAAACTTTCAGCGATGGAAGCAAAAAACTCTCTATCTGCCTCATCGCACCATGTCTTTTCAGTATTCATGGAAAAACCGCTGAGAGTCATTTCAGGAAATATCATCAGATCTGTATCAAAACTCGCAGACTCAAGCAGTTTGGCAATCTTTGACTTCGTAGCGGCTTTGTCTTCCCAGCACATATCAAGCTGAACAAGGGAGATTTTCATGTTATCCGCAGCTCCTGATATCATTTGTTTACTATTTTTTCAATCAGCTCAACTTTCTCCTGAACCAGCAAAGAATCACCTCTAGTCTCAACATTCAGACGCAATAAAGGCTCAGTATTGGACAAACGGATATTCAACCGCCAATTAACAAACTCAAGGCTCAATCCGTCGGTTTTATCTATAATAGGTTTTTCTCCCTGAAAATTAAACAACACTTCCTGTAAAATCTTTTCAGCGTTTTCCACTTTATAGTTAATTTCGCCGCTGCATGGATATGCTTGTATGCGTTCTTCAACCAAATAAGAAAGAGGTTTGCCGCTTACTGAAATAAGTTCTGCGATGAGGAGCCAGGGAATCATCCCTGAATCGCAGTAAGCGAAATCCCTGAAATAATGATGCGCCGACATCTCTCCACCATAGACAGCGTCCTCTGCACGCATGCGTTCCTTAATAAAGGCATGTCCTGTCTTGGACATAACAGGTATTCCACCTGCCGCACTCACCGTTTCAATAGTATTCCATGTGAGCCTTGGATCATGTATTATCTTCGCACCTTGATTTTTTTTCAGCATCATCTCCGCAAGAAGACCCACAAGATAATAACCTTCTATAAACTCGCCTTTTTCATCAAAAAGAAAGCATCTGTCGAAATCACCGTCCCAAGCTATGCCAAGATCAGCTCCATACTTCAAAACAGCATCTGCTGTTGATTTTCTGTTTTCCGGCAGAAGCGGGTTGGGCACGCCGTTAGGGAAGTTGCCATCCGGTTCAGCGTTAATTAAAATACATTCAAAAGTAAGCTTTTCCGCCAGCAGTTGCGCCACAGCTCCAGCTGTGCCATTACCCGGGTTCATAACTATTTTAAGAGGTTTCAATACTTCGCTATTTATATATGAAAGCATGTGGGTAATGTAGGCTGATTTATCATATTCCTGTTTAACAGATGCCTTTGCTAACTCTCTTTTAAGAAGAGGCAGAGTTTTCAGAACACGATCCTTTATTGCGTTTAGACCACTATCACCGCTTATCGGAACTGAACCCCTTCCGACAAGCTTCATCCCGTTGTAACCTTTTGGGTTATGGCTGGCTGTTACCATTATTCCGCCATCTGCTTCCTTATGAAATGTGGCAAAATAAACTTCCTCTGTACCGCACAAGCCTATATCAATAACTGAACATCCGGCAGAAAGAAGCCCCTGCGTGAGGGATTCGGCAATTGCTTTGCTCTCCAGACGCACATCAAAACCAACAACAACAGACTTTGCTTTTTTCTCTTGGGCAAAGGCTCTGCCGGTAAGATAAGCAAGATCCGAGTCAAGTTCTTCAGGAACTTTGCCTCTTATATCGTACGCCTTAAAGCATGTAAGTTTTTCAGCGTCCATATATATCGTCTATCCTCACAATGTCATCCTCACCGACATATTCTCCAACCTGAACTTCTATCATTGCAAGCTCGACCTTACCTTCGTTTTCAAGGCGGTGAATCTGACCGGCAGGAATATAAGCGGATTCATTCGGACGAATATAAAAGCTTTTATCCCCAACGGTTACTGTCGCCATTCCGCTGACAACCACCCAATGCTCACTACGGTGAAAATGTTTCTGAAGAGAAAGTTTGCATCCGGGTTCAACAACTATTCTTTTTATTTTATAATTTGAAGATTCAAGTAATACCTCGTAGGTACCCCATGGTCTGTGAACCAACCTATGAACATCTGTTAATTCAGGTTTTATTTTCTTTATCAGTTCAACTACTTGTTTAACTTTTTGAGAGCTGCCTTTTTTCGATATTAAAAGAGCATCGGAAGTATCAACAATTAGTAGTTCCTGTACATCGATCAAAGCTATCTGCCGCTCAGAGGAAACAATAAAATTATCTGATGAGTCAACACATACAGGTTCAGGAGTTTTATCTGAATAAGGTATTATGGAGTTTCTGTTTGTATCTGTTTCTGTCTCAACATCAAGTGAGTCAAAACTGCCGAGATCAGACCAGCCTATATCACATGGAACAACTTTTACTTTATCTGATTTTTCCATTACTGCGTAGTCAATACTGTCCGCAGGAATAGCCAGCATGTCTTCGTGTTTAATCCTATATTGCTGGCTTTTCATATCTACCTTTGAAGCAAATGCCTCTGAAGAAGCTTTATAGATCTCTGGTGAGTGTTTTTTGAGTTCATCCAGGAATACGCCTGCCTTAAAGCAAAACATACCCGAATTCCAAAGATATTTTGGAGGGAGTTTTTTTGCTTCCTGCTCTGCGTTTATACACAAATATTCTTCGGCTTTTTCCTGTGCTGGTTTTTCTTTAAAACTCGCAACATTTTCACCATCCGCTTCAATATATCCGTAACCAGTTTCAGGATAGCCGGGAGCAATACCGAAAGTCACAAGAAATCCCTCAATGGCGAGATGTTCGGCCTTTCTCACTGCATCCGCATAGGCAGACTGCTTTTTTATTAGGTGATCTGACGCTGTAACAAGAACAATCTCCTCAGACTCAAGAAGCATGCATGCCAAAGCAATGGCAGGAGCAGTGTTTCTGCCCACAGGTTCAAGGAGAAAAACGGCTTTTGATGACTCTTCAAGCTGATCGGAAGCCAAAAAAAACTGTTCTGCATTGGAAACTATAAGAGAAGAAGAACAAAGATTTCGGTTACGCTCTTCAGTCATTTGAAAAAGTGATTTATTGTCAAACAACTTTACAAACTGCTTCGGAAGCATTGTGCGGCTGAGAGGCCAAAGCCTTGTTCCTGAACCGCCGCAAAGGATAAGGTTAATCATCAAGTGCCCTCATTTATTATATTTGAAAAACTGACCAAGTTTACTGATATTCTTTATAAAAAGCGTTCCAAGACCGCCAACACCGTTATTTCTCAAAGCTATATAATCTTCCCTGCTTTTACGTATTATATTTTTTAAGCTTTTGTTACTGGCGCCGCCCAGACGCATTTTATATAGAACTTCCGGAATGTAAACGGTATTTATACCGCTTGTGAAAACCCTCAGGATGAAATCATAGTCTGCAGCAATACGGAAATTAAGATCAAACATGCCGAAACGCTCATAAACTTCACGTCGAAAATAAAGCGTCGGATGTGCAGGCATCCAGCCATGACTAAGCAATTTAGGAGTGAAATCGCAACTTTTCCAAAACCGCAAAACTTTTGAAGTATCTTTTTTAAGAGTATACACAAGATCAGAGTATACACCGTCAGTATTTTTTCTGAAGGCTTCTGCAATTTTTGCAACAGAATTCTCATCAGCAAAAACATCATCACTGTGCAGGAAACCGATTACATCACCTGTCGCCATATTAACTCCTTTATTCAAAGCATCATAGATACCTTTGTCTTTTTCGCTGACAAACTTGGTTACTTTATCGCCATAGCTTTTTATAACGTCAACTGTCCCGTCCGTACTGCCGCCGTCAACGACAACATACTCAATGTTTTTATAAGTTTGAGAGAGTACGGATTCAATCGCGTCTCTAATTGTTTCTCTGTTATTCCAGACAGCTGTGATTATGGATATTTTCATGAAATAACCTTTTTCTTCTCTAAATCCTGAAGCCATGCACCGAATTTTGAAGGCAACAGTTCCATGCCGTCGCCTGAAATACAAATCGAACAGAATTCAGAATGAGGGGGTAAAAAATAGCTTGAATCATAATTCATTATACAGAAATATGGTTTCCGATAATAATATGCCAAATGAATAAATAATGAATCCGGACCGCAATAGACGTCTGCACTTTTTAAGATATTTACAGCTTCTTTAAGGCTTGTTTTTCGGTAATAATTATCGACTTCGCTTTCAAATTCAGAATAAAGCCCCAAATGATCGATAATTGATATTGTAAAATCGGAGCTTTTCAAGCTTTTTACCAAAAAAGCTAATATTGCTTTATTAAGATGCCTTGTTTCATTTCTGCCGACAGGGTTTATTACGACAGATCTCCCTTGCAGTTTAAAATCTTTTGATGAGGTAAACTCTATTTTTGTATTTAAACAGCTTTCAAAGACTTTTGCACGATCCTCATAAAATCCTATTTCTTTCTTAGCTGCTTTTAGAATATGCCTGTTTAACAGAAGCTTCATAAGCTTAAATCTAAAATCATCTTTTTCAAAAAAAACAGGCTCATTCGACGGTATATTTGCTTTGATGTATTTAATAAGAAAAATAAAATCCTTCACACTTTTTAGCAACGGTTCTTTTCTAAGATTATAAAAAGCGGGAATACCATCGTAAATTTGCTCTATCTTAAATTCATCTACTTTAACTATTTCAACTATTTGTTCAGTCAAGCTAGTACCATGTACCCTAATATCCTGACCGATAAAATTCTTAAGCAGCCTCAAAGAGACAAGATTATCGCCGAATGCCTGTAAAAGAAATATATGTTTCATATATTATCCGTTTTTAAAGAAGTATTTTTTTTCCATACTAGATATTGAAGTAGCCCGATATAAAATCCAAAGAATGGAAAACCGACAGAAATAGTTGTAAACATTATAAGATTTACAAATATTGAAAAAAATAAGAAGCTGCCTAATTTATCTCGGTAAAGTTTAAATAACAAAATCGTTACAGATAAAGGAATTAATATACCAAATATTCCCAACTCATATAAAGCTCCTCCGTAACCGGACATAATTCGCCCTTTAAAGCCGAAATACTCATATATAACATAATCAGCATAAATACTGGTTTGCTGTTGAGCATATTCCACCCAACGATTGTAACCGTTCGGAATAAGATAATTTTCTATGAATCCCTTAATTGAAAAATAAATATGAAAGAAACGAGCATTAATACTTGCATCGATTAACAGCAGATCCATAGGGTTATTAATCAAAGCAAAGAAAATATTTTTGAGCCTTGAGCCTGTCATTAAGGATATTGCACCTACTCCGGAAAGAGACAAAATAACTACGGGAATGAAAACTCTAAAGTTAAAACAAAAAATGATATAACACATAAACAGAATGAGTAGAAATAAGACAGCCATACTGGATTTAGCTAAAAAAATTATTCCGATAATACACATAATAATCAACAGTTGCTTGTGTTTTATTTTTTGATGTAAAAGATATATTATATAAAAAATGAATACAATCCCAAGAGCAGTGGGTTCAACCGCTAATCCGGTAACTCCTCTGTTAGCAGTTGTTCTCGCCTCTGAGACCAATGAAGTCAGGAAACTTTCTGAATAAATTTGCTGAATCAACGACACAATAAACCAAACTATCAAAGTTGATACAACTATTTTATTTAACGAAAATCGTTCACTTCGCAAAACTCTGAATGAAACAAAAGATATAAAGAAGAGTGAAAAGTAGTTTGTGAAAGACCTTATGCTATTAAACGTTATCGGAGAAATAAAAAGAACGAGCACACTAACGATAAGGATAATAAGTAAATAAAATTCTACACGAGTGACTCTGAAGATAAAAGTCAAAAACAAAACTGCGGAGAGAAGAAAAGCGTAAGGCTGAAGATCCGTATTGAAATTAATAAAAGCTATATACGGGAAAAAAACAAAACAAAGAAATATTAGATACAGAGGATTTCTCAACCAACTATAAAGTTTATACATTTATGCTCCCGCTATCTTAAATGGTAGACTAATGTTAGCCAAAGCTCAGCGCATTCTGATAATCGGTAAATGCTTTTTCCTTGATCAATCTGAATCTATCGCTGAAGCTATCAGCTCCTGCGTTTAAGAAAGAGTAGCTATTCTCCAATATTTCAAGATCGACATCATTAACGAAATAGCTTTTGAGTCCTATTTCTTCCGCCATTCTTGCCCTGCTGTCGTTACCGATTATAATTGAAGGCTTACCGAGACTTGCAAGCATAAAAGCACCGTGAACTCTGTTCATGATTCCAAATTTAGCCCTGCTGTAAAGCTTCATATAAGCAAGAAAATCATCTTTTACATGAAAGATCTCTGCTTCAGGATCCAGTTCCAAAGCCTCTTTGACTTCTTTGTCATTGTGACATGAAAAGATGACTTTTTCTCTTTTCTTCATATCGAAGTAGAATTTTTTAAACTCGCCGTGCCATTTATCAAAATCGATCTGCTGACCAAAGGTATAGTGAGATCCGCCTTTCATGTAGTTTACTACAACAAAGTCCTCGGCTTCACTTTTCAGCCTCCACTCATCAACTGCAAAAATAGAGCTGCATGGTATAACAGGCACATTAATTCCGACTTTAGATAATACGGTTTTTGATAAAGTGTCTCTAACTGTAGTCGCTTCACATAAGCCGTAGAACTCGTTTATGTATTTATAGCACTTTGCACAAAACTCCGACCCGTCGGAATGGTATTTTTGACAACTACCTGCTGCAAGATTAAACATGCGTGCAGATTTATTCTTTTTGAAACGATCTCTAATAAGAGGCTGAAACCACTCATTATTGTAGCAATGCGACTCCGAATGACACCAATATACGGGCGCTCCGCTCTGGATAACAAGGTCGGACTGAAGTATGTAATCATTCTTTGTATTTTTTGGTATAAGCTTATCCAGCCAGACGGACGGACGTCCTAAACGCCAATCTTCATACCCCTTCCTTACCGTAATGGGAGAGTGTTTATGTATATGATGAAATAAAAGATCGTCATTCCCGTAGGCCTTCTTCACTAAGAATTTTATGCCCTCTCGGACAAAATCATCACCGACGTTATGCTTTACCGTTGTTATTATCGCAATATTCATATCTCACTCCCTAATTGTAACAGTGCTTAATCTCTGATTATTTTCTCGACCACATCGGAAGCCGAGCATTCTGAGGTGTCTTCAGGGATAAGCCAGCTTACCAAATAATCCCTGAAACGTTCTGCTTTATTGATGGTTTCAGGATCAGAAAGAATTTTCTTAAGCTGATTAACTACACTATCATCATCTGTTATCTCAAAAATAAGCTCTCGCCTGTTAAAAAGATGATTATGCAGGTGAGGAAAAGTCTCAAAGTTTGAAAAAATCGGAAACTGCTTGGGGCAATTAAATTTGAGCTGTATCACAGGCAATCCGAAAGCAGCGGCGTCAAATGCAAAGGTTGTCCCGAGATTGAGAACAGAAGTACATCTCGATAATTCTTCAATCCTTTTGTTATTATATTCATCTGAAAGCCCGTAGGAAGAACGACTGTTATTTTCCTGATAACTTCCGATCATGACATTATCATATTTAGTAAAATAATCCAAATCTCCTATGACGGTGTTCGGCTTAGGTTTAATTAATAACTTTTGACTGCTTTCGACAGAGACAAGCATCTCCATGAAACGCATTTCTTCTTCATAACGATCGACATCGGAGCATTTACTCGTTATGGCAGGGTACATCATCAGGTTTTCATTAGGCTTATGTTGTTTTTCAGCTTTTATAGCATATAGAAGCTTAATAGGATAAGCATAATCGATATCCTTGTCTGCCTGACAAAAAGCCCAATCATTTCCAAGATTTTTATTCCACAAAAAAACCTTTTTGGATACATAACCAAGAGGCCATTTCGCAGGATGATCCCAGCTTTCCATAATAGAATAAACCTTCTGCCCAGTGCCGCATAAAAGATAAGGAGAAACAGGAATAGTGACGGCAATTATTTTTTCTGTAGGTAGTTTATGGCGAATAAAACTTTCAACAAGCTTTTTAACAGTTTTATTTACATTTTTCCTTTCAACTGAAGGTGTTATAAACATTAAAAACTTCAAGAGCAGAGCAACAAAAGGATTTGTTTCATCAAATCGTCTGCTAAGCAGTTTTTGATAAATTTGCGAATAGTCAGAAGGGGTGATAAGAAGAACCAGAAGTTTGTGGATATTTTTAGCAAATCTATTTTTGTGATCGTAATCAATTATCCTTGCTACACTATCTTCGGGCCTTGCTATAGATTTAACATCACTGATAATATCATCTGATACAACAAAATGAATACCCATATTCCTCTGTTTTAAGTCGCTTATATACGGCAGTGCAGTATGCAGTGCAATTTTTGATGAAATAAAAAAAGTTATTTCGGCAGTATTCATTATTTCCCCGTAATTTCTTATTATTCAGTACTCTTATTATTAATTATTCTCTCCGCTATTTCCCAGTCTTCCGGATCATCTATATCAAAGCTGTCTATTTTTTTCATGAAATACGGCAGAATCTTCCCGCCGAAAACAAACTCAGGGAGTTTTTCAGTTCTCGTGATGTATATGGCGGCTCCGTTTCTTGCGTAGTATTTCTCCGTTTCCTGCCGCCTTTTAACCTCTGTGCTTCCGGTAACGTATCTGCCGTCAAAGGTCATTATCTTCTGAGGGGTGAAAGCGTGCGGTACTTCAACAACGCTGACAAGGCTATCCGCATCGCTGTCTGCTCTGAAAATTTCTATTGCTTCATTTATATGCGCCGCAGTCCTGAAAGGAGATGTGGGCTGAAGAGTCATAACAGCATCAAAACTTTCCCTTGTGCGTCTGACAACATCCTGAAGCACCGGCAGAGTGGGAGTGCTGTCCTCCGCCAGTTCCGCCGAACGAATCATAACTTCCGCTCCGCAGGAAGATGCTGCTGCCGCAATCTCAGGGCAGTCGGTGGAAACAATCACTCTGTCGAGGGAAGAACCGAGAGCCGCCTCAATGGTGTATGCAATAAGAGGGCTGCCCCCCAGAAGCTTGATATTCTTTTTCGGAATCCCTTTGCTTCCGCCCCTTGCGGGTATTATTCCCAGAATCTTCATCAGTATTGAATCACCTTCTGCACAGGAGGGTTGACTGTTGCAAGAATATCCGCAATCTTCATGCCCGATTTGCCGTCGCCGTAAAGCAGGTTGCTTTTATATTTGCCATGGGCGAGCTGATGCCTTATGCCCGCTTCAATGCTGTCTGCGGTGTAGTCTGCCTGATAAACATTCTCTGTCCTGAGGCGTTTGTTCTGCCTTGTGCCAATATTAACCACCGGAGTGCCTATGAAGGCTCCTTCCCTTACACCGGAACTGCTGTTGCCAACCAAGCAAGCAGTGGTGTTCATAAGATGTATATAAATATTTGTGGGGAGGTTTTTGAACACATATAACCATTCAGGCTTATTTCTTTCCCTGAAAGTCCTTATCCCTTTTGAAATATCATCACTTCCTGCATCTGCGTTTGGCCAGAGCATTATTGTGGGAAGCTTCAGCCTGTTCAGAGCCTCGAGTGTTTCTTCTATCTGTTTTCTGTTGCTGCCGAATTCCGTTGTGACGGGATGCTGGGAAACAAGGAGATACTGCCCGCTCAGGTCAAAACTGCTGCCTACCCCGCCGTGGTCTTTGAAAAGATTGCGGAGCTCCGCAGCGGAATCCTTCTCCAGCTCCTCCGCCACAAGGTCTGTCCTTGGGCAGCCGACATTAAAAACATACTGAGGATCTTCACCCATTTTTATTATTCTTTCCCTTGAATCCTCATTCGCAGGGAAATGCACATGGGCAAACTTGGTAATAGCATGCCTAATGCTCTCGTCAATTGTTCCGGTGACCTCACCGCCCATTGTGTGGACTACTCTTATATTCATATAGGCAGCGGCTATCGTAACAGCCATCATCTCGAACCTGTCGCCCACTACAACCACATAATCAGGCTTGAGATTCGCAAGCACCATAGCCATTTCTATAGTTCCCAGCCCGGTTGATTTAGCCATGGTAACCGGATTTTCGCCCTCCACTATGTTAAAGAAGGTGTAATCGATCCTGAATCCGTCCTTCTGCACAAGATCCTTAATATTCCCGAACCTGTCCAGAAGGGCGGAAGCGCCGAGAACAACCTGAAGCTCAAGAGCCGGATGCTCCGCCACTGCTTTCATAACAGATTTTATACTGCTGTAATTGGCTCTGCTGCCTACAAAAACACATATTTTTCTCATATCAAATCATCCCGCTTAATTTTGTGGTTTTTTCTGACAGATTTATTGATCTTCATACCTACCACGCTTTTGTATTCCGCAGCGGGTATGCCGTCACACGGCTTTTTATAAGCAAGCATGGATTCGGTTATAACCTCGCCCGCTTTTATATCGCATGCAGCCACAATTGATTTCTCAAAAGTATACTTCATGTTGCCCAGAGACTTAACCTTTTCATCCTTATCTATACGATGTTCAAGCGCTTTTTCAACACTGCGTATCTCGTCCACAATCCTTTTAAATTCATCAGGTTCGGTGGAATTTTTTGCATCACTGCCGTACATCTTTTTGGAAAGAGTAAAGTGCTTCTCAATGACTGAGGCGCCCATGATAACAGCGGCTATAGGAACAGCCGATCCGAGCGTGTGATCGCTGTAGCCAGTTTCTATTCTGTCGCCGTATCGTTGCTTCAGCTCTGTGAGAATATTGAGCCCCGCGGCCTCCGGCGGGCAGGGGTATTCCGATGTGCACTGAAGCACGGTAAGCTGTCCGCATCCGTTCGAAAGGAGGGTCTCCACCGCCGCGTCAAGCTCTTTCCATGAACTCATTCCGCTAGAGAGCAGAACCCTCTTGCCTGTTTTGGCTATTTTTACAAGGAGCGGTGTGTTGCTCACCTCTCCGGAGGCTATTTTATATGTACTGACACCCACCTGTTCAAGAAGGTCAACTGCTTCAAGTGAAAAGGGCGAACTGAAGAAATCCACCCCGGCTTCTTCCTCGCTGTAACGCTTGAGTTCCTTCCATTGTTCAAATGTAAACGCAGTGCGTTCAAAATACTGCTTCCTTGTTTCATCCTTGAAGTAGGGAGGATTCGGCGCATCCGGCAGGCTTTCCGCCTCGAAAATATGGGTTTGCAGCTTCACCGCATCAACGCCGCATTCTGATGCCGCCTTTATGAAGCATTTTGCCAGACCAAGGCTGCCTTCGTGTGTGTTGCCTATTTCTGCTATGATGTATGTTTTTTTCATTTTTTCAACCTCATGAGCAAGCCCAGTTTTTTGAAATCAAGCAGCTGCATTTTATAGCCGATGGCAATCCCCAACAAAAGTATAAGAAATTTATAACTATAATCCAACACATTAAAGCTGCCGAAATTGCCGTTAATATAAATTGCAACTCCTAATGCGGTGTACATATATAAAATAATAATGATATTACGTCCGAAATTCGGCTTTATTTTGTACATTCTCGCAGTAAGCAGCTCCGAAAGCACATATGTCATGATGAACGAAAGTATCGTGCTCATAACTGCAGCCATAGCGCCCAATTTAGGTATCATTACGATATTAAATACTATGTTAGCTATTCCAGATGATATGGTAATCAACGCCACCATACCTGTTTTTTTTTCAAAAAAGAGTGCGGACGAGCTAAAGCAGTACAGGGATCTGAATACATAGGCAGAAGCTAGTAGCGGCATCATTTTCCATACTGGAAAATACCTGTCGTCAAAAAATAAGCTCATTATCTCAACCGAAAACAAACCCAAGATAACAACCATGAGAACAATTGCATAAACAAAAATATGTGACATTTTGTCCGATTCGCTGCGGGCAAACTTTACTGATTTCTTAGCCTGCTGGTTATAATAAGGTAGAAATGCGTTGTTGAATTCGTTCACAATCATCTTGAAGACCGAGGCTATTTTGTCGGAAAACATATATAAACCGATAGCAGAAAGCACTACATACTTTTCGAGAATGATTCTATCCGAATACATGAATATAATACCTGACAAAGTGTGCGGAATAATCGGAAGAGAAAACAAGATAGGCTCTCTGAGCATTTTTATATCCAGTTCCCATATAAAAAATTCTTTAATAAAAAAGAGATATATGAAAAAAGCTGCCCCTGCGGTAATGAGCGTAGCCTCTACGACTCCCTGCCCGCCCCTTTTGAGAATTATCACTTCGACAATACTAGCGGCTAAACCTATGATAAATATAGCAAAAGATACACTCATGGCAAGCCTTGCTTTCTGCTGAACTCTTATAAGGTAGAGGGCTGCCGTCTTGAATACAGTAAAAAATGCCGTCAACGCACCTAAATAAAACAGCACATAATACGAATGCTCCGTCTGCGGAAATACAATTTTTACTATATGATTAAGACTAAAAAGAATAACTGCGAATGTAACAAGAGAAACAACCGTGAGGACGGCAAAAAGCGTGGTCACGAAAACTTTAAGCTGCTCGTCCTTATATTCAAAGTAGAACCTTGAAAGAGACGACTCGATTTTCAGCGATAAAAAAATAGGCAAAAAAGACTGAAGGCTCAATACCAGAGCAACGATACCATAGTCGCTCGGACTAAGGTAACGGCTGTAAACAGGCAGCATAAACAGATTCACTGCTGCAGGCAGCAGAGCAGCAGCCATATAATATGCCGAATTTTTAAAGACTTTCAGGCTCATTTCCTGCAAACCTCTAGAATAAGCTCTTCGTATCGGCGGATCGTGTTTCCATCGAAAACTTCATTTCTTGACAGCCTTTCCCAATCTTCCGAGAAATCACCTGCTGAGTTCAAAGCATTATTCACCGCAGACATAAGCTTAGCTTTATCTCTGACCATTCTGATACTTTGAAGAAAGTCGTACATTTTGTAATTAAGTTCGTAAAAATCAACAACGACCGTATTGATTCCGCATAAGACCGACCAAACCACGGTGCTGGAAAAAGTTGCAACAAAAACATCGGCAGCGGGTAAAGCGTAAGATAATCTTTCGTTCAGTATGCGACACCTGTAAGCCGTTTCAAGAAAAGAGTAGCTCTTACGGCTCATTTTAGGGTGTAAGGAGATAAGTACCTCTGCACCACTGCTGCATAAGGAAGAAATAAGGAATTTTATTTCTTTCCAGTGCTTATCCCATGTCAGAATATTATGCTCTGCAAGCTGAGGAAGAGCGATAACGATAATCTTTCTTTTTAAATCAAACTCGTATATTTCACTAAACTCCGCTTTGATCTCTTCTCGTTTTAGGTTTTGCCTGTACAGCCCGTCATAGGAAATATCGCCTATAATGCGTATCTTTTGCCTTTCAACGCCCAATTCTGCGTATTTATCCGCTGAATATTTATTGTTAAGACAGATAACAGTGCTTTTGCCGCTGCCCATAACAAACGGATTTGACGCGTGTATCCCAAGATCGTGCAGAACATTGCCTATAGGGTGAGGGTAATAATATAAATCGTCATAAGAGTATGGAAGATTTTGCTGTGTTTTGCGCACATATTCGGAAACAAACCATCTCCTTTTCACAACGGGGATTCCGCCGCCTAGCTTTAGAATACGTTCTTTGTCGGCAAAATCGACCAGATAGGGGATCACGGTCGGGATATTTAGTTCTTCTGCCACCTTAAGAAAAACGCATTCATCGCCTAAGTGCCTGTCACCATTTATGAAAATTACATCAATATCTGCATTTTTTACATATTCGGATACGAGCTTGTGCCTTGCGGTAAAGCTGTGATAGAAAGCTTCCTCGCTGCGCTTCAACTTGCCGCCGAACAAAGGTGTAGTTTTGATAAAAGCAACACCCTTTCTCACAAGCTTGATCATATTTTCCGACATAGCCGATTTCAGTTTATTCTTTACTAACGACTTAAAACGGCTAGTATGCAGGGTTTTCTCATGCACGGGGTTAATAACACAAAAAGAAAGCTCGCCTACCTCTCTCTTATAAGTGCCTGCAACATTGTCCCCTATGAAAAATTTGATTTTGATATTGTCCGAAGCGCTTTTACTTAGCTGAGCTGCAAACAGACATTGGTCAAGAAACCTCTGGGGTTGCGTGGCGACAAACAATATGTTCTTCACTTATGCTCCATAAATACTTCGGCAATTTTGAAATCCATTAGTGTGTCGATATCAATTGAAGCTTCCTGTGGCATAACATATGCAAAAATATTTTCCTTCAGAAAAACACAACCGTTTTTCCGATATTTGTCGGTGTCACAGATATAAATTGCCCCGTTCAGCCTGTAATAAACGGGTAAATCCTGACTTCTGGAATTTACAGCAACATCGCTGAGAAAGCGGCTCATGTCCATAGAGTTCGGCAAAACCCCGCTCCAGTGCACAGGATGTTCAACCTCACAGACGGAAATAACTGCGTCCGCTTTTTTTTCAAACATATACGCAACGGCATAGTCTATATGCTCTGCCGTTCTCAGAGGGGAGGTAGGCTGAAGGTAAATTATATAATCATAAGATTTTTTTAATTCTGTTTTATAAAAGTCTAAAGCATGGGTAATAACTTCAGTTCTGCCCGCCGTATCACTCGAAAGCTCGGGCGGTCTCTTGAAAGGAACAGCAGCGCCGAATCTTTCTGCAATGTCAATAATAACATCTTCATCGGTGGTAACCATAACCTCGTCAATATATCTGCTTTTCAAAGCCGCTTCTATAGTCCAAGCGATCAAAGGCTTTCCCGCAAGCTCAAGAATATTTTTATTCGGCAGTCTTTTGCTTCCGCCGCGAGCAGGAATGATGGCAAGAAAAGATTTATTTTGAAACATACAGTCCTTCTTTGTCTTCGGTTATTTCATAGCAGATATTATACTCTTTAGCTCTTTAATACTTTTAAGGCTTTCGTAAGTCGGCAGATTCAGTCCCTGTTTTGAAAGCATTTTAGTAACGGGAGTTTCAAACCTGCAATAGGGTTTATAAACTTCCATATCACTGAGAGGGTAGAAGAATGGTCTTGCGTCTATTCCGTTTTCTTTCAGTTTCGCCATATAGTCGTCTCTGTTTAAACTTTCATCAAGTAAAACACTTACAAGCCAAGTTATCCTCTTTCTCTCAGGCAGATCCTTCTGGAAGGAGAATATACTATTGTCCAAGACCTCTTTGTAGCTTGCTTCGTATAATTTCCTGTTTTTATGTATCTCTTCCACTCTTTCAAGCTGCGCCACGCCTATGGCAGCCTGAAGGTTGGTCATACGATAATTGTACCCTACTATATCATGCCAGTAACGCTTGGTTTTGCTCATTCCGTGATCCTTCAGTACCCTCATTCGTGCCTCAAGCTCAGGGTCGTTAGTAACGCACATACCGCCCTCACCGGTGGTAATTACCTTATTGCCGAAGAACGAAAAGCAGCCTATATCGCCGAAGCTGCCGACCTTTTTATCCTTGAACATGGCTCCGTGAGCCTCGGCGCAGTCCTCTATCACTTTCAGGCTATGCTTGCGTGCAATCTCCATAATCCTGTCCATGTCGCATGCCTGCCCGTAAAGGTGAACTGGGATAATCGCCTTTGTCTGCGGTGTAATAGCTTTCTCGATAGCTTCGGGGTCTATACACCAGCTTTCCCTGTCCACATCAACTATAACGGGTGTAGCATTCGCATGAATAACCGTATTGATAGTCGCCGCAAAGGTAAGATCAGGCACTATAACCTCGTCACCTTCGCCTATACCTAAAGCAACAAGGGCAAGGTGCAGAGCTACAGTTCCGTTGGATATGGCAACCCCGAAAGAGCAGTCACAATATCCTGCAAAATTCTTCTCAAACATTCCGATATATTTCCCGCTGCTTGAAATCCAAGTGCTCATAAATGCGTCAAACAGATATTTAAACTCGTTGCCGCCCAAATTCGGGATCGCAACAGGGAAAAAAATGTTCTGTTTATATTCAAAAAAGTCGACCACACACCCCTGTTCATCTATAAGAGGTATGATTTTTACCTTGCCGGAGATTTTAGAAAGCAGGCTGGCGTAGTCCTCGTTTATCTTACCGAAAACGTAAGAAGGGGAGATTAAACCTTCAACTGCCTCGTCGAACCCGACATTGTTAATCAGTGCACGCCTTATATCACCGTCTGTGATCACTCCGCAGAGCTTTCCGTTTCCATCGGTAACGAAAACTATACCCATGGCATTGTCATTTATGATTTTCATAACACTTATAATTGTGTCGGTCTTTTTGCAAAGCAGGCTATTTATCATAATACCAACTCTTTAAGCACATCGTAACTATCCTTCAGGGAGCCGATGTCTTCATATATTTCTAATGTTACATCCTTCCCGCCTATACCGTGCTTTTTAAGCATATCTATTAAAACGGGATCTTTTACCAAGCTCAGGTTGAGGTCGCTTACGCCGTCGTTAGAGCTGACATGCACATAATCGCTCAAAGTAAGCATATTGTTCAATTCTTCGTTAAAGTCCAGCCCGAGGGTCTGTGAGCTTACCTTTAAGTGGGCTACATCAAGCAAAAGATTAAAGCTGATCTTTTTTGACAGTTCATGATAAGCCTCGCTGCAGCAAAGCATAAATATATTTTCACCCTCATAAGTAGCGTAGTTTGCGCCTGAAAAAACATTGTTCTCAAGATACAGCTTAACTCCTTTTGAATAGTTTAAAATCTCATTATATCCTTCTATAAACCTATGCAATGCTTTTTCGGCATTGTTAATTGCTTTTCTGCTTATTTTTCTGCCGATCTCCGCAGTATTAATATCTATAAAGAAACCAGCATGAAAACCGAACTTAGACGCACCCAGAATTGCGGAGAGGCTGACGGCTTTCTTTAAATGCTCAATGGATTTATTAAAGATACCGTCATCAAGAGACGCCAAGTTAAGAACAAAATGCTCCTTTGGAGGCGGAAAATAATTATGGCACAGATAGTTGAGGTTATATTTATCCTTCAGCTCCAGCAGATCCTGTTCAAAGCCGTCGTAATACTCCGTTCCGCCCGAAAGCTCTATATTCCTGAAGCCCTTTGAGGCAAGCTCCTCCACGGAATCGCCTATTTTTGAACAATAAACACAGGAGCTTGAAACATAGATCATTTTATCTTCCTTGCAGGGTTACCCACATAAGTTCCGCTTTCAGTTATATCCTTAATGACAATACTTCCTGCGCCAATAATTACATCATCGCATACGGAGACCTTGTCGATTACAATAGATCCTGAGCCTACGAGACACCTGTTCCCGATTTTGGAACGTCCGCAGATTCTTGCCCCTACAGACACATGACTATGTGAGGCGATTTCTACCTCATGTTCAAGCACGGCACTACTGTTGATTATGTTATTGTCACCCAACACTACATATGAATTAAGATAAGCTCCTGCAAAAACTTGGTTTGAAATGCCCATCTTTATAAAGTCTTCAACATAAGCCTTTTCATGAATAAGATTATCGGTAATTACCCGATCTCTAAAAAGCTTGAAATAATGCTCCCTTCTCTTGTTGTCGCCGACAGAAATGAAAACAAGACTGTCCGCAGGAATATCGTCAACCCTGCCAACAAGCTCGGAGTTGTGAATATACTCCTTCCTCTCTGGAGTGTAGGAATCGTCGTACACTCTCACGGTATATTCACCGAAGTATTTTTTCAGCAGATTAAAAGAGGAACGGGTATGGCTTCCCGCACCGACTACCGCTAAAACCTTCAAAGCCTTATCACCTCATCTTTCATAAAGTCCTTCACGGCTTTAGTGCCGATGAGTTCCTCATAATAAATAGGTGAAATACCCACGCCGCCCGTCCTTTTGGCAATGATATTGTCAGCAGTAAGCTCTTCACCCTGCTTGATAATATTTTTCGCTACAAGACATTTCTGCAAAGAAGCTCTAGTAGCTGTTTCAGAGAGGTTAGGCTTCTTTATAGCCGTTCCCATATATTCCTCCACCCTGCGCACCGTTTCAACAAAATCCCTAAACTCCTCAGGAGAAAGTGACGCACGATGGTCGGGACCTTCCATAGATTTATCAAATGTAAAATGCTTTTCCACAACCTTTGCACCCATAGGCACAGCAAAGGGGGCAGCGCCCACGCCCACCGTATGATCGGAGTAGCCTACCAGCATGTCAAACTTATTTTTAAAGGTGTTAATAACCGACAGATTCGCCTCACGATCGCTGATCGGATAGTTCGCAGTGCATTGCAGCAAAACCACATCACTATGATATTTTATGATTGTCTCTAAAGCCATTTCGATTTCCACCAAATAACTCATTCCCGTCGAAAGAAAAATAGGCTTTTTCCTTTGTGCAACTTTTGCCAAGAAAGGCAGATTAGTGGTATCGGTGGAGGCTATTTTGTATGCGGGTAAATTGAGTGCGTCTAACTCATCCAGACTGGTTTCATCAAAAGGCGTGGTAAGAAAAACAATACCTTCATCGGCACAATGCTTCTTAAGTTTGAAATTCTGCTCAAGAGTCACTTCAAGTTTTTTAAGCATTTCAAACTGAGACTCCTGAGAAGCAGTGGTTTTCTGCTGATAAGGGGCTTTCGCTACTTTGTCGAGGATAAGTTCTTCCGTTTTAAACGCCTGAAATTTAACAGCATCCGCCCCCGCTTCGGCAGCCAGAGATATAAGCCTTTTTGCAAGCTCTATATCACCTCCATGGTTTACTCCCGCTTCGGCTATAATAAATACAGGGGAATTTTCTGAAATTTCTTTTTTATTAATATAAATCTTTTTGTTAAAACGCATCGGAACCTCTATACGAAGTACTCTATATACCAGTCATACATCTTCCTAATCCCTTCTTCCAACTCCGTCTTATGCTTCCAGCCCAGTGAATTGAGCCTTGAAACATCTGTAAGCTTAACCATTGTTCCGTCAGGCTTTTCGGTATTGTAAACAAGCTCGCCCTCATAACGGACAATCTGTTTTATAAGTTCAGCAAGTTCTTTAATGCTTATATCCTGTCCTGTTCCTATGTTGATATGGGTATTTCTGATTTCAGTTTTACCCTTAGTCAGATCTGCAAAATTCACATTTTCCATTATAAACACACAGGCATCCGCCATATCTTCGCTGTACATGAACTCACGCCTCGGCTTGCCGCTGCCCCAGATCTCAACCGAAGAATCCCCGCGCTCTTTCGCCTCGTGCATCTTCCTTATCAGTGCCGGAAGTACATGAGAGCTGTTCAGATCAAAATTATCGTTAGGTCCGTAGAGGTTTGTGGGCATAACGCTTATAAAGTTTGTCCCATGCTGTATGTTGTAGCTTTCGCACATCTTTATTCCGGCAATCTTTGCTATGGCGTAGGGTTCGTTTGTATATTCAAGAGGGCTGGCAAGCAGGTATTCCTCTTTCATAGGCTGCGGTGTTTCCTTCGGGTAAATACATGTACTACCCAGAAAAAGGAGTTTTTTTACACCGTTCACATATGCCTGATTGATCACATTATTCTGAATCATCAGGTTTTCGTATATAAAATCTGCCCTGTAAGTGTTATTTGCCATTATTCCGCCTACTTTTGCGGCGGCCAGAAACACATACTCAGGCTTTTCTGAAGCGAAAAAAGCAGCAACGGCGCTCTGATCAGTAAGATCAAGCTCATTTCTGGTTCTGGTAATAATGTTATTATAACCTTTTTCTGTAAGATTTTTTACAAGTGCGCTGCCAACAAGACCTCTGTGGCCAGCAACAAATATTTTACTATTTTTATTCATAATAACTCATTATTTTGTACCCGCCGTCTTTAAGGTACACGTCTTTCGTCATAAGTTTGAGATCGCTCTCCATCATTTCATTTACAAGATCCTGAAGCTCAAATTCTCTTTTCCATCCAAGCTTCTGCTCCGCTTTTGTAGGATCACCGAGAAGCAGATCCACCTCGGTGGGTCTGAAATATCGTGGATCAACCGCAACAATCTCCGTTCCGGTTGGTATTTGGTAAAGCGGGTTTGAGCATGAAGCGACTATGCCTTTCTCATCAATACCGCTACCTTTAAACTCAAGTTCAATGCCTGCGTAAGCAAAAGCCATACGGACAAAATCTCTTACTGTTGTAGTTTTCCCTGTTGCAATTACCCAGTCTTCCGGTTCCGGAGCTTGGAGAATCATCCACATCATTTTCACGTAATCTTTCGCATGCCCCCAATCTCTTTTTGCATCAAGATTGCCCAGATATAGTTTATCTTGTAAACCTAGAGCGATTTTACTTGCGGCTCTGGTAATTTTCCTTGTAACAAATGTTTCTCCTCTTACAGGACTTTCATGATTAAACAAAATGCCATTGCAGGCAAACATGTTATAAGCTTCACGGTAATTTACAGTTATCCAGTAGGCGTACATCTTTGCAACCGCATAAGGACTTCTTGGATAGAACGGTGTGGTTTCCTTCTGTGGTATCTCCTGGACTTTTCCATAAAGTTCAGATGTACTTGCCTGATAGATTTTTGTTTTTTCAATCAAATTAAGTAACCTTACCGCTTCCAGTATTCTAAGTGTCCCTGTGCCGTCCGCATTAGCAACATATTCAGGGGTTTCAAAGCTGACATGGACATGGCTCATTGCAGCCAGATTATATATTTCATCCGGCTGAACTTCCTGAATTATGCGGGTAAGGTTCATGCTGTCCGTCATATCGCCATAATGGAGAATAAAGTTTCTATTTTCCACATGAGGATCTTGGTATAGGTGATCTATTCTGTCTGTATTAAAAAGCGATGAGCGTCTTTTTATTCCATGGACAATGTAGTTTTTCTTAAGCAGAAATTCAGCAAGATAACTGCCGTCCTGACCTGTAACTCCTGTTATCAAAGCTGTCTTCATTGATCTCCTCTTACTTCATCTTGATTTCTTATGTTATTCGTAATGAAATTTATGACTAAAACACCAAACACTGCAAGCATGAAACTACTTACAAAGGCTACAATACATATTCGTGAACGATGCGGTCCAACTTTATCCATCGGGTCAGCAACTAAAGGCTCTGATATAATGCTGAACCCGTAATACTCATCAGCATTAGCAAGGACTTTACTCTGAATAAGGCTGGCAACCATTTCACTGAGCTTAGCTTTCAAAGTGAGATCAGCTGCACGATCAATTTCAAGTTTATAGTTTTCAATACGCTTGTCCAGATTCTCAAGCTGTTTTGCGCGGAGAATATCGCTTATATCATTAAGCAGAAGCGTCAGAACTTCTTTTGCAAGTGTGGAGTTAGGATTACTGTATGAAAAAGTGATATACTGAGTATTCTTATCCTCAGTAAGTTTAAGGTCGTTGTAAATTAATTTAAAAAGATTGAATTTTTCATTTGCTTTAAACTCAGAAGTTTCTGCAATTTCAGGTTCTTTAAGGAGCTTAGAGGTCAGGTCATTCTTTTTGATGAAATCAGCCAGAAACTCTTTATTACTGATAATAACATTCATATCAGCATACACAGATCCGCCTGAGTTGATGTTTATACCGGCAAAGCCTGCCAAAGAACTAAGACCACCGAGACTATTCTGAGTCGATGTCTGTGCAGTAGGTTTTAGCACTGCTTTGGACTCGTATATGTTGTCAAGTGACAAAGTATAAATAACAGTAATCACTGAAACAACAAACACAAAGCCGATTATATATAACTTCCGCTTCCATATAATCGCTGCAAGCTCAATAAGATCTATTTCGTCATCAAGTTGATGTTTTTGTTCAGTATTCATATCATTACTCATATGTTGTAATAGCTCCTGTACCAATCTATAAACCTGCTTATGCCTGTCACAACATCAGTTGAGGGCTTATACCCCAAATCAGCAGTAAGGTCGCTGACATTCGCATAAGTTGAAGGCACATCCCCAGCCTGAAGAGGCATCATATTCTTTTCTGCCTTCTTACCGAGTTTATTTTCAATAGCTTCAATAAAATCAAGCAGCTTTACAGGTGATGAGTTTCCTATATTATATATTTTATACGGTGCTTTTGATGAACCTGGGTCAGGAGTTTTACCGTCCCAAGCGGCGTCTCCGATTGGCGGATTGTCAATCACTCTGACCACACCATCAACGATATCATCAACATAAGTGAAGTCACGTTTCATCTCGCCGTAATTAAATACATCAATGGGCTTTCCCTCCAAAATCGCCTTAGTGAAGATAAAGAGTGCCATATCCGGTCTCCCCCAAGGTCCGTAAACTGTGAAGAATCGCAAACCGGTGGTTGGCAAACCGAAAAGATGGCTGTATGTGTGTGCCATAAGCTCATTTGACTTTTTGCTGGCAGCATACAGACTCACAGGGTGATCAACATTATGGGAGGTGCTGAATGGCTGTGTTTCATTTAATCCGTATACAGATGAGCTGCTTGCATATGAAAGAGCTTTAACATTGTAATGACGGCAACACTCAAGAATGTTTAAAAATCCAATAATGTTGGAGTTAATATAAGCATCTGGATTAGTAAGTGAATAACGCACACCTGCCTGAGCAGCAAGATTGCACACTTTATCAAACTTCTCGTCTTGAAAAAGCTTCTCAAGTGCATTCTTATCTTCAAGGTTCAGCCGAACAAATTTATAGTTAGGGTATTTCTCAGATTTTATACTCTTTCCCCAAGAGCTGTCATCATGACTGACGCTAATACCCGTCTCAGCAAGTCTGCCAAATTTGAGATTAACATCGTAATAATCATTTATATTATCAAGCCCAACGATTTCATCGCCTCTTTCGAGAAGTTTTTTAACCAAATTAAAACCGATAAAACCGGCTGCTCCTGTAACCAAAATTTTATTTTTAAGCATCAATTAATAGCTCCTGATGGTTTATTTGATATTTTTGCTTATGAAACCAAATCTGACCAGTTTCATATACGAAACATGATAGCCTATTATAAAGGCAATAATCAAAAGAACAAGCACAAGGGAAGACTTGTAAAATGTAATGATCAGGAATTGGTATGATGCATATATAAGCAAAAGGATGCCCGAAGCGACAGAGTTAGAGAATCTGGTTCTTTTATAAAGCAAAGAATGAAGGTGAAGTCTGTCTGCAATTAATGCGTTACCTTTTCGCACTATTTTACGTCTGAAAATTGAGAAAATTACCTCCCAAACAGGGAAAATAAGCACACCAAGAGGAAACCAAACAGAAACGCTTTCATTTCTGTTAACAAGCAGAGTTGAGAAAACAGCAAGCAGAAATCCGAGGAAATAAGCTCCGCCATCGCCGAGAAATATTTTTCCCCAAGGATAAACCCAGACGAAGAAGCCGGCAACGGCAAATATCATTATAATGATCAGTCTTCCAAGCTGGTAGTCCCCAACTAAGAAAGCAACATAAAATAATGCAAACATTGCAACAATAGACGCCCCTGAAGCTAAACCGTGAAGGCCGTCTATTATATTGATTGAGTTAGTTACCCCCACCAATGAAAACAAGGTAAAGAATATTGCAAAGTAATAAGGAAATGATACAAAGTCTATCTGCCTTATCAGAACATCCAGAGTCATTAAAGAAAGACCGGCGCCAATTACCATAAAAAGAAGACGAACCTTAGGTGAAACAACTCCGGACAAGTCCTCAAAGAGACCTATAATAAATACGGGAGCTGAAGAAATAAGAATCATTTTACCGACAGGATCAGCGAGCATAAATAAAGCGGCAGCCATAATACTGATTCCGCCCACACGGGGTGTATCCTTAAAATGAAACCGCTGAGGTTTACAGCTTTGCTTGCAATCCATCATTATTTTATATTTCTTTGCGATTAATACCACAGCCAAATTGACAGCAAAGGAAACGCAAAATGCCAGTAAATAGCTCATTAAACTTCCTTACTACAGTCGCCAATAAGTATAGTTAGAACACTCCTCTTCCGAAAGAGATCCTTTTACATCAATTATAACTCCGCAATCAGCGGTAAAAGCACTGAATTTTCTACATTTAAACATATCAACCAGCGCCGAATGTTTAACTGCAAAAATAATCGCTGCATATTCAGAATCTATTCTTTCAATCATTTCTATTCCGTATTCTTCAAAGACTTCTTTTTTATCAGCAACAGGGTCAAACACATCAACTTTTACCCCGTATTCACCTAACTCATGATATATGTCAATAACTCTGGTATTACGTATATCAGGGCAGTTTTCCTTGAAAGTAATACCGGCAATCAGCACTTTAGAGTTCTTGACAGGAAAACCACTTTTTATCATAAGCTTAATTGTCTTTTCCGATATAAACTTCCCCATACCGTCGTTTATTTTTCTGCCGGAAAGAATCATATTGGGGATGTATCCGCATGATTGAGCTTTAAATGTCAGATAATACGGATCAACGCCTATGCAATGTCCCCCAACAAGTCCGGGTTCAAAGCGTAGAAAGTTCCATTTTGTTGAAGCTGCTTCAAGTACACTTTTAGTATCCAGATTCATTTTATCAAATATAAGCGCCAGCTCATTCATAAGAGCTATGTTTATGTCACGCTGTGTATTCTCAATAACCTTTGCCGCTTCGGCAACTTTTATTGAAGATGCCTTGTGTGTGCCGGCAGTGATAATTGACGCATACAGCATATCAACAAAGTCTGCAACTTCCGGAGTGCTGCCGCTTGTAACTTTTTTGATCTGTACCAGTCGGTTATTCTTATCGCCTGGGTTAATTCTTTCCGGCGAGTAGCCGCAAAAAAAGTCTTTATTAAATTTAAGTCCGCTTTCCTGTTCGAGAACAGGCACGCAGTCCTCCTCTGTGCAGCCGGGATATACTGTGGATTCATAAATAACTATATCACCTTTCTTCAAGACAGAACCAACAGTTTTGCTCGCACCAAGGATCGGTCTTAAATCAGGATTCTTATGTTCATCAATAGGAGTAGGGACAGTAACAATATAAACGTTACACTCCTTTATTTCAGAGACTTCTGATGAGAAACGGATTTTGCTGTTTTTAAGTTCGTCTTCACCTACTTCCAATGTCCTGTCCAAACCCGAAGCAAGTTCACTAATTCTCGCTTTATTAATGTCAAATCCATAGGTGGTATATTTCAGAGAAAACTCAACAGCAAGCGGAAGACCAACATATCCTAAACCTATTACACATATCTTCACACTGCCCGTACTATGCAGTTTACTAATCATTCTTCCCTCAAAAAAAATACATAAATATAAATTCAGCTTATCATATAAGCAAAATTATCCTCTAAAATAATGAACAAAGATCTTATTCAAAGATATACTTAATATTTAATCCCACAAGGTAATTTTCACCTGAATCACCAGTATAGTTATAATAAAATAACCTTTTATCTTTGTCCTCTTTATCCTGTCGGATGAATCTCGCAAAAACATCCATCTCAACGCTTTTACCTATAAAAGCTTCGGCTCCCAGAGAATACTGCTGTTCCTTTTGCTGTGAAGCGGCATTCTTGCCTTTTTCCACAAAAGATGCTTTCACATAAGGATGAATACTATCGGTAAGTTCAGTGTAGATTTCAAAAAAAACACCTCTGCTGTCTCTGCCCATCTGATGCCCGATGATATAATTTTCGACACTGTAACCTTCCGGTGCATAGTTATGGTGCAGATATGTCTTCTCTGAAATACTTACATATTCAAACCTGAAGTCTGTTTTGCCTGTTGTGAGGAACAAACCGTAAATATAAGAACTTCCGAGAAGCTGAAAGCTGCTTCCGTCATCATCTTCCTGCCATGGGGCACGAAGGTCGTTCCAGTTATACTCTATGTAAAACTTGCCGCCCTTAAGAAACCCTGTTTTTTTGAAAAACGGCATATATACTGACATCTCAGCACCTAGAAATTGATCCGTATCATGTTCATCTCCGCTGTTTTCATTCTCAGCAGAGATCAGATCCCAGTAGTCTGACAGTCCATATGAAGGCATTTCACTGCCTCCGTAAAAGCTTGTGCGTGAAACGGCAAGTTCAAGCCAGCTTGCAGGTTTCAGTGAAAATCTTATCCCTATAAGCTGTGGGTCTTTATTTTTGCGTTCGTCGTCGTCAAACCAGAAATTAAACAAATAATATCTGAATTGTCCAAGAAAACCCCAGTTGTATGGAATTTCTGTTTTTATCATTGCAAATTTCTGCGGACGTATATTATCTCCGATAATAAGCTGACCAAAATAGCCGGGACCTATCTGTAAATTATCAATTGCTCCAACATAGGCATTATGCTTTCCTGCCAGTTTCAGCTTTGCTTTCTCAAATTCGACTTTTGTTTCTTCTGAATTTTTATATACTCCGAGGGTGTAGTCAGCGGCAAAAAACTTTGAAAGATACAAGCTTCCGCTGAGGCTTACTCTGTTGAAAAAATCGTCTCCGATTTCTTCTCCGAAATCTCCGGTACTCTGCATACCTTCATCAGAAACGTATCTGCTTTTAAGACTTATTTCACGTAAAGGCACAATGCTGAATCCTTCCCCGTAAACATCTTTTTCGGTATAGTATTTTCCGGCTTTTTCTGAAAGAAATCCGGTATAGGCATTCGTTCCGAAAAGATCACGCATTTCCTCACTCGTGCTGAAAAGAACTTCCGCCTCACGGACTGAGACTGGTTTGAAGTTGTCTGTATAGTGAATACTGGGGCTTATTGCCATGCTGCGTTCGGCAAGACGGTAAAAATATCTGTTCGTGAGCGGAATGTCAGATGTGGCGTATCTCCCTGCCGCCTGTGCAGCCGAAACGGAAAACAGAACCGCTGTGATCAGTATGAGAACCGTTCTTTTCATTCCAGCCCCCTAGAACATTACTTTTGTGACAGCAAAAGCGGTTGCTATCTGATACAATATCTGGGTTATGTCTTTTATATCTCTCATATAACTGGGGAATTTCAATCGTCTGGGGACAACAACAACATCCCCGGCATTCAGCTTCACATCATGAATGTCTTTCCACCAAAAATTATTTTTTATGAACTGATTAGAGACCACACTTCCGTTTGCTCTTACAACATAGATATTATTTTTATCTGCTATGTCTGTCATTCCGCCGGATCTGTTCAGGTAGTCGGATACAGTGCTTTTACTCTTATCGTAGGCGAAGCTTGTTGCTCGGTAAACCTCTCCTACAATAGTGACTGTCGCTTTTCTTGCGGGAATATATATCTCATCACCGTTTTCAAGTTCAAAATCATATGTGCTTTTTTCAAGCTCTGCTATGCTTGCAGCATCAATAACAACCCTTCCTTCGGGTTCAAGCTCATCCAGTTTTTTGATGGTATTTTCAAGGTTCTTGGAGAGGCTTTCATTGGCAGCAATATCCTGTGCAGAAAGGGACGCAGCAATATCCTGTGACTGCATTGCTGTAACCATGCTCTCAAGCCTTATTTTCATTTCTTTGAGATTTTCCTCTTCTATCTGTCTTGTGGATTCACGCAAAAACTTCATTCCGTTAAAATAAGCATAGTCAGTTGTACCGCCTGCTCTTTTAAGAAGATTTGAAATGCGCTCACCTTTAGCAATTGCATATTCACCGGGAAAAAGAACTTCTCCGGAAATCTTGACAAGCATATTCTCCCTGAATCCGGAAACTTCTTTTATATAAACCTGATCATAGGGATGAAGCTTAACATTATATTTGTCTTTCATTACTTCATTCAGGTTTACATCAATAACGCTGTATTTGGTAACTCCGTCCACAATTGCCATTCTCACAATTTCGGCTGAATCATAATAGGCATTATCCTTGAGATTACCTGCTGAAATTATCAGATCCTTGATGTTCATATCAGTGGCATAAATGTATTTTCCGGGAACATTCACCGCACCGTTTATGCTGATGGTTTTCTTCGGATTGAACTCAAAAACTGAATGGACAAAGAGCTTATCTCCGTCTCTGAGAATAAGATTATTTTCGGGACTGCCGTTCATGGCCTCGCTTAAAGAGATCCTTGTCAGGGAATAATTGAAGCTTTCATCCTTAATCCTGAAAAGATGTGCCACATCTTTATATGCTTCTTTTTTAAGTCCGCCTGCCTTCTTTATCAGGTCACTGACGGAAAGATTAACGCTGAGAAGATAAGAACCCGAGTTATTGACCTCTCCGTCCACTTCAACGTAGCCCTTGGGTGAATCGGCATATTTTGAATGCACAACAATGCTGTCGTCTGCATTAAGCTCAAGTTTTCTGGCAGTCTCCGCATCAACAAACCTTGTATAAAATTTTCCACCTATTTTACGGACGACTTCTATACTTTCCATAGAGGCATCCACGGCAAATCCGCCGGCCTTCATAATAGCATCCATAACATTTGCTATTTCAGGCATCTTGTATTTCCCTGCTGCGTTAACCTCTCCGCTGACATTTACAAAATGCTGTGCCTTAACCTGTTCAGCAGTAAGGATATTTATCACGTCCATAGCCTGAACTTCTATGTTGTTTCCATGATTCTGAGGATTCTTAAGCACTTCACCCAGATCAAACCCGATTATCTGCTTGGTTTTCCCTTCACCTGTGTATCGTTCAATATATCCATACTCAAGAGCTGTATTTCGCTTGAACATATCCTTACTGCTTAGAATATCTGAAAGCCTTGCACCTTCAGAGATAGAATACATCCCTGTGAAATATACATTACCTTTCAGCTCAACAGAATTGGAGTCTGGAATGTCAGATTCCATTACAAAAACTTTATCACCGTCACGAAGTTTAGCGTTTTTCAGATTTGTACCATAAATATAAGACTTGGTAACAACCTTTCCTTCATCGTTTATGCTTCTGAGAAAAATATTCTTTTTGTATCCGCTTGCTTCTATCCCTCCGGCAAAGCGAAACAAGTCTGAAAGTGTTTCACCGTTTTTAAGATCATATATCGCAGGAGTCCGCACCTTGCCTTCAAGGGTAACACGCATGGTGGTGCGGGGTACGAAAACCGTGTCACCGGGACGCAGCAGGAAATCCGCAGAGCTGTCACCGTTTATTATAAGGTTATAAAAATCTATTGTGCCGACAGTATTACCGCTGTTTTTAACCTGAACGTTTCGGATGTTAGCTCTTTCAGTGAGTCCGCCGGCGATAACAATTGCGCTTGAGATATTATTAAAGCTGCTTACAGTGTAATACCCCGGGCGGCTCACTTCACCAAGCACAAGAACCCTGATGCTCCGAACATTTTCTACGAGAACCTCAGAGTAAACACCCTCCATACTTTCAAGAATGCCCTTAATAGTGGTGGCTATCTCTTCAAAACGTTTGCCGGACACCTGAATCCTGCCTGTTTCTGCGGATATTACAGAGCCGTCTGCGTTAACAGGCAGACTGAGCGTTTTAGATATACGTCCCCACATGTACACCTGAAGCCTGTCACCGGGACCGAGGACGTATTCAGAAAAGTTTATTGCATTCTGATCAGGTATGAAGTTTTCTGTGCTTCTAAATATATTATGTCCGAATATTTCAAGAGGTTCTGTTTCCTCTGTTTTATTATCTTCCAGTTCTTCATATCTGCCTTCAAGAATAATTGTATCATTATCCTGAAGCGGATACTGAGACATACGGTACGTGTTTTTAGGTGTATATGTAAAATCAGCTACCTCTGCTCCTCGTCTGTACACAGATATTTTCTGTAATTTTTCCAGTTCAAGGGGACCGCCGGCTTCGGCTATAGAGTCCAGAATATTAAAGTTCTGATCTACTTTGTACCTATTCGGATATTTAACAAAACCAAATACGCCAATCATCTTGGTTTCGTTATCACTCATATATCTAAGCTGCTTTTTTACAAATGGATCTGATACAGGAGGTTTAGGAGGAAATATCGTGGTTTCATTATCGAGTGCAGGGAACTGCGTTCCGTTGTCGAAACGCTGAAGGTTTCTTAAATGCGGATACCGCCTGTAGTCCTCTTCTGTAAGGTTGTCATAATTATTTATCTGATTATTTCTAATAAGATTATTTCTGTCAGATATGTTGTTTTTACCCGTTTTGTTATCACTCTGGTTTCGGGCTGAGTTAAACTGCTCCTGATACTTCTCCATCAGGCTGGGGTTGTTACGCATAATTTCGAGAGTTTCAGGGCTGACATCTGCCAAATCAAGGGCGTACACTCTGAGAAAGCAAATAAAAACTAATGATATGACTATTATAGATTTAAAAAGTCTGCCGAACATGTTTCCTCCGAAATGAGCAATAACTAATATTTAGCCCATAAAGAACCTTAACACAACTGAAAATGGCGATAAATAATTATAAAGAAATGCAGATTAACATTTTTAAGACTTAAATGATACTAAACAAGAAAATATACTGTTAACTATGACAATAAAGCTGCTTAATGTAAAAAAAAGCCCGCTGCAAAAACAGCGGGCTTCGGATTCTTTAAAAGTTTCTCTTAAACTTAGTTAGATTAGAAACCTACGCTAAGTGTGTGAGAAGCATAGTAGATGGGGTCTGCGTCATACTGAGCAGCGCCAGCATCGATGTCGTTAACCTGAAGGTAAGCTGCTTTAACTGTGTAGTTAAGAGCTTTGTTGATCTGGTATGAAACGTACGCATCAAGTTCATAGAGGTTAATGTCAGCAAATCCAGGCTGTTTGTCATCATCATAGTTAGAGAATGCATAAGCGAACGCTGCACCAAGAGTAAGAGCATCTGTGTGAGCATAGTCAGCATACAGTTTGAAAGTAGTAAAGCCCTGAAGGTCATCACCACCGGTTACGCCGCCAAGTTCGTCAACTATGAAAGTTGTGTCGAAGTCATCAGCATACTGGAAAGCATTGCCAGTGTCTTTATCAACTGAACCATAAACGAAAGCAAGACCAGCAGTAGTTTTGCCGAGTTTAGCGAAACCGTTGATGTAAGCGCCGAAAAGGTTGTAGTCTTCGCTAGCAGTAGCTGATTCAGAAGCGAGGATGTCGCTTGTTACATCAGCATAAGCAAATTCAGACTCGAAGCCGAACATGCCAAGGTCGCCCTTAAGCATAACTTCAAGTTTAACCTGCTGAGTACCGTCGCTGTTGTTAACAGTGCTAGGATACTGAGTGCCAGAGCTGTCAGCTACATAAGAGTTGTCAGCATAAGTAAGGTTGAAACCGTAAGTGAAAGCACCAGTTTTACCAACATAGTCTACACCGTAGCCATCGTTGTCATCTTTTTCAGAATCTTTAGTGCTGTAGTCTGACGCTTCATAGTTTTTAGTTGTCTGGAAAGTAAGTTTACCAGTTGCAACAGGAACTATAAGTTTAACTCTGTAGTTGCCTTCAACGTTGTTACCGAAAGCTGTACCCCAGCCGCCAGTAGCCATAAGACCAGCATGGATAGCTGCTTTACCGAAGTCGTGCTCAAGGAAAGCTCTCTGGATAGTGAAAGCTTCTTCACCGTAGCCGTTAGTTTTAGCTTTCATGTCCTGAGTGCCCCAAGTGCCATCGCGGAAATCGCCTCTTACTGTGAAGGCTGTTCCTTTGTCAACGATGAACTTAGCCTGAACGTTACCATCCTGCTCCCACCATGAATCTTCACCATCGGAATCTTCAAGAGCGGCACCGTTTTCAACGTAGATACCCTTTACTTCCATGTAACCGCTGAGTTTAACATCAGCAGCGAATGCTGTTGCAGCGAAAGCTACAACCATGAGAACTACTAAAAGTTTTCTCATCCTTTTTCCTCCTGTAGGTTTTTACTGTTTAAAAGGTTACCCTTTTTACTTCCACACCATTAACTAACTCAAATACTGTTAAAAATTAGCACAGCATTTGAGTAATGTCAACACTAACAAGAACTACCACATACGCCGTTTGTAAGTCAACTTTTTTTTCCGAGGCATGTGTTCAGGCAGGAGTTTACCCCAAACTCAAATACCCTGCAATTCAAATTAATGTAAAACCGCAGCATATATCAGAAAACATAATATTAAAGACGCTTTAATACAGTTCGGAAGGCGTCTTGATAACTTTAACACAAAAAAACCCCCTTTGCAGGGGGATTTTCAGCTTATTTAGTTTCAATGTACTCTATCTGACTGGTAGGTTTACGGAAAAGCCCGCCTGCTATGCTTCTGAGCATGAAAAGATATGTGCGCCCGTACTCTTCATACATGTAGTAATCCACTATTACAGGCTCTTTCATGTCTGATTCCCAGATCCTCGCCATGTTCTTTCCTTCCCAGCCGTAAACGGCAAAAGCGGAGCCCTTGTAAGCGAATGTATTCGGCAGCATAGAGGACATGGACTCATTTTTAATGAGATATATCCGTCCGTCGGTGTTAACAAAGATACGCCCTTTAATGTACTGCCTCTGTTCGATGATCTCGAAGGCGTCTATATCTTCAATTTTTTTATTGATTCTTCTGTTTTCCTGTTCTTTCTGGAGATTTATAAAATTCGGAGTCTGGCTGAAACGGTCAATACTTTCGTAAATCTCCTTTCCTTTGTTTTCAACCACGAGCTTGTTATCATCATTGATATACACGGGGTTTACAGTGCCGTCCCTGTTGAGATCAGCGTAGCCGAAGCCGAACAATTTTTTGTTTTCAGAGCCTAAGATTCCTTCGCCTCTGACATAATCTCCTTTATAAACAAGTTTCTGAATCTGCCCCACAAAAGTTCCGTCTGTTGCCAGCCTCTGTGTGAGGACAACCTTATTGCCTCTGTCATAGGCTACCCTTGAAAAATAGGGGAGTTTTTCGGCTTTCAGAACAAACCTGCCGTCGGTGTATTCATATATGTTTGTTTTGGCAAATTTATCATACTCAAGCCATGAAACAATTACTTCCTCAACACCGTTTCCATTGAGATCGGCGCTGTCTACAGTGACTATGAAGTTGATCCCCTCAGGTTTAAGTTCCGCTGTTTTTTCAAATGCTTTACCGGTAAATTTATAGAAATCTATCTGGTTTTTTGTTGATGCAGCAGCGTAAATTTCTTCTTTATCTATCATATGTCCGACAGAAAGAGATGTGTATTCAGTTTCGATAATGTCACTCTGCAGCGAGTCTCTGGTGAGCTTAGTGGAATCACCTGCTTCAACATCAGCGTAGTATGCGCTGGCGATAAGCGTTCCGCTCTTGGTGTCCTTTGCCTCCATAGATATTCCGCCTTTGTCATCCTGTGTGAAAACAAGAGCAATCTGCGCTCCGTCTTTCAGAATTACATTGGAAACCCTTGCCACGTCTTCTTTTATAAGAAGTTCAAGGCGTGTCGGCACATTGACTGTTTTCACTTCAACTTCCACAGGCGGGTTCAGAATAACAGCGTCCCCGACTTTGGGCTCAGATTTTTTGTCAGAAAGTTCCATAACCGAATAGCCTTCAAATACGCTTTTCACAACAGCATCGCTTATGAGAACTTTTTTCCTGCCAAGCACCTGTTTGGTGATCGGGTGGATTATCTCTTCGCTTTCTCTGTATATTTTAAGCACAAGACCCGGATAAACATTTGCGCCGGAACCAAGGTCTGAATAAACGGAGCTTCCGTCAACACTGACTACATATCCGCTCATCCTGCTGAAAAGAGAGTTGACATCGGAAGCCGCTTTCTCAAACCTTGCCTGAGCGGCAAAAGGGATGAGAATAAGAATAAGTACAAGTAATTTTCTCATGTGTAATCCTATAAAACGTATTTGCTGAGATCCCTGTCTTCCACGATTCCCCTGAGGTGACTCTCAACATATGTGTCATCTATTATAATATTTCTTTCTTCCGTGTCCGGAGCTTCAAAGGATATTTCCTCCAGAAGTTTTTCAAGAATCGTATGAAGTCTTCTGGCACCTATGTTTTCAAGGGTGCGGTTAACTTCCGTGGCGATTTCCGCAATCTTCATGATACCTGAGTCCGCAAATTCCACGCTAACTCCGTCTGCCTTAAGAAGAGCTTCATACTGTCTGGTAAGCGCATTTTCCGGTTCTTTCAGTATGCGGATAAAATCCTCCATCTCAAGAGAATCCATCTCCACTCTGATTGGGAAGCGCCCCTGAAGCTCTGGGATCAGGTCCGACGGTTTAGCCATGTGAAAAGCCCCTGCGGCGATAAAGAGAATGTGCGAAGTGTTTACCATACCGTGCTTGGTATTAACAGTTGAACCTTCGACTATGGGCAGAAGATCACGCTGAACACCCTCACGGGAGACATCTCCGCCTTTATGTGCCGCACCCTCACGGGCACAGATTTTGTCTATTTCATCAAGGAAGATAATACCTGTCTGCTCCACACGGCGCAGAGCATCTTTTTTGACATCTTCCATATCTATAAGCCTAGCCGCTTCTTCCATTTCGATAACGGTTCTGGCTTCCTTAATTTTCATTTTTCTCTTTTTCTTTCTGTTAGGGAACATGTTTTTCATCATGTCGCCGATATTCATCCCAAGTTCGTCCATGCCCATGTTTGTAAGCACTTCAACCTGCGGACCCTGTTCCTCAACATCTGCCTCGACCTCACGTTCATCAAGCTCGCCGGCTTTAAGCATTTTGCGGAATTTTTCACGGGTGTTTGAATCGGAGTTTTCTTCGGAAAAACCGGGTTTCTTGGGGAGAAGAATGTCAAGGAGTCTCTCCTCGGCATTTATCTTCGCTTTTTCAAGCACAGCATCTTTCTTTTCAGCCTTAACCATGGCGATTGATATTTCCACAAGGTCCCTGACCATGCTTTCAACATCACGCCCCACATAGCCTACTTCGGTAAACTTGCTGGCTTCAATTTTCATAAAAGGGGCTCCGGCAAGCCTCGCAAGCCTTCTTGCCACTTCGGTTTTACCCACTCCGGTAGGACCTATGAGAATAATGTTTTTGGGAGAGATCTCATCCTGAAGTTTATCCTCAAGCTGAAGTCTGCGCCATCTGTTGCGGAGAGCCACCGCAACGGCTTTTTTGGCATTCCTCTGCCCTACTACGTATTTATCAAGTTCTTCCACAATCTGTTTCGGCGTAAGCGCACCCTGCTCCGCCATCAGACGCTGATCGGTTTTCATATTTATATTTCCTCTATTATTATGTTCCTGTTGGTGTAGATACAGATATCACCTGCAATTTCCAGTGATTTTCTGACTATTTCAGCAGCGGAAAGTTCCGTATTTTCCACAAGCGCCACAGCAGCAGACTGCGCAAACGCCCCGCCGGAGCCAATAGCCGCCACACCTTTATCCGGTTCAACCACATCACCGTTTCCGGTTATTATGTACACCGAATCACCGTCGGCAACAACCATCATAGCCTCAAGCCTGCGAAGGTATCTGTCCGTGCGCCAATCCTTTGCCAGTTCCACCGCAGCGCGCAGAAGCTGTCCGCCGAATGCCTCAAGCTTTGCCTCAAAACGCTCCATTAGCGTAAAAGCATCTGCGGTAGAACCTGCGAAACCGCACATCACTTTATCGTTATAAACTCTTCTTACCTTTTTTGCGTTGTGTTTCATCACAGTATTGCCGAAGGTGACCTGACCGTCTGCCCCGATGGCGGTTTTACCGTTTTTTCTAACTGCGATGACAGTAGTTCCTCTGATTTCCATAAAATGTTCCCTGCCGTTATCAGCCTTTACCAAAATTTTGACGAGCCCTTATAAGGTACAAAAAACGGCATCCGATGACAAGCCGTTATATGCACTTAAAGAAAGTTGGGATGTCTTAATGTTCAAAAAGTGCTTCAAATCTGCGGTTTACTTTCAACATGAAAAAAAGTATAGTCAGGGGTTTTAGGAGATACGGTATAAATGCGTACTTTTACGGTCGGATGATGAAAAAAAGACTTTTCCTCTTTGCTTTGTGGCTCTTCGGCAAGTTTATGACTCTGTATGGAAATACATTCCGTTACCGTGTCACCGGAAAAGAAAAGCTGGACGAGCTTTTCAGAAGCGGCAAGAGTGTCGTATTTTTCACATGGCACAACCAGATTTTTCCCATTCTGCATTATAACAGAGGAGTAAACCTTGCAATAATAATCTCCAGCAGCAAAGACGGAGATATAATGGCGCATGTTGCCGAGTCCTTCGGCTACAGGGCAGTGCGTGGTTCATCCAGCCGCAACGGTTCTAAGGCTCTGCTCGAAATCAAGAAGCTGATGAACGGCTCATGGCATGCAGCAATAGCAGTGGACGGACCAAAGGGACCTAAATATAAAATGAAGCCCGGCGCTCTTTTCCTTGCAAAAAATACCCACGGAATCATGATGCCCGTAATATTTGACTGCACAAGCTTTAAACGCTTCGCAAGCTGGGACGGCTTCATCCTGCCTTATCCTTTCGCCAGAATAGATGTTCACTACTGTGATCCTGTTTATGTCTCGGATTCGGCAGATCCTGAAACGATTAAGAAGGAAGCAGAAGAAATAGAGAAATCCACAATGGAGCAAACACTTGTTCATTCTCCGCATATTGTATAATCTTTTAATAATTATAATAATTCCGTTTGCTGTTCCGGTGGGTTTTCTTTTTGCTTTGAAAAGAAAAGAGGATGAGGACTATTTTCAACGTTTCGGTTTCATCAGCTTTCCGGAAGCACCCGCCAAAACAGTGTGGTTTCACTGCGCCAGTGTCGGTGAGGTACGCAGCCTGAAGCAGCTTCTAAATACATTTAAACTTAAATACCCCGATGCGGAATTCATAATCAGCACCACCACAGCCACAGGCAAAGCAATAGCAGAAAAAGAGCTTAAGCCTTATTTTGCATTCCTGCTCCCCATCGAAAACTCTGTGGCGATATCATACATCCTTTACTGCATGAATGTTAAAGCTACAGTAATCATAGATACGGAACTCTGGCCAAACTTTATAACATCCACATCCAAACATGCTCCGCTTTTTCTGGTGAATGCCCGCATATCTGACAGAAGCTTCGGCGGATACATGAAAATACGCCGCATCATATCGCCTCTGCTTGGCAAATTTGAACATATTTTCACTAAAAGCGATGAAGATACGGCACGCTTTGCCGCCATTAAAGGAGACTCCGGCAACATAAGCACTCTGGGCAACATAAAGTTCAGCGAGTTTGACGGCGAACCGGATTTATCTTTCATTTCCCCGCTTGGAGACAAACCTTTCATAATCGCTGCCAGCACACACAGGGGTGAAGAGAACGCCATTGTAAATGCTTTTCTGAAAAGCGGTTTTGAAGGCAGACTTGTAATCGCACCACGTCATCTGAACCGGACTGATGAATGTCTGAATATTCTCAAAACAGCAGGGTTAACAGCATGCAGACTCACAGAGTTTAATCCTTCATGCCGTGTTGTTGTTGCGGATATCTTCGGTCAGCTTGAGGCACTTTATAAACAGGCTGACAGAATATTCATAGGCGGTTCAATAGTCAGCACAGGCGGACACAACATCTTCGAGGCGCTTCGCTTCGGACGCCATGTTGCCGTTGGTGTGAATATGCAGAATTTCAAAGAAATTTATGAACTTGCCAACAAATACAACCTCGTTACAACAGTGAATAACGAAGACGAGCTATCCGTTTTCTTTTCATCTGAAGAGCCTGAAGGCGACTTTTCCGGTTTAAAATCGGAGATACAAAGCTCCGCCGAAGAAAGACTTGATGAATTTCTGGAGGCACTAAAAGTTGCACTTACTGATTAAATTCTTTTACTTTATCCTGGGAGGCAGAAGCCTCAGCTTTCTTAGACATATAGGTTCTTTTCTCGGTACTGTTTTCTGGTACATCCTTCCGGAAAGGCGCAGAACAGCTATAATCAATGCAGAAATAATCGGCGCTGATGATCCGGTGAAGTGCGCCCGTGAATCATTCCGCCACACATTTATGAGCTATCTGGAAGCCTTCTGCATCGGAAAAGTGGATAAAAAATTCATAGAAAAGTATATTAAAATAACAAGCAGATGTGAGAAACCCGACCTCACTACCGGAGAAATAATTATTTCCGCTCATTTCGGAAGCTGGGAGCTGGCGGTTCCGGTTCTTGCGGCGTTCAGTCCTCTCAAGATAGGTCTTCTCGCCAGAAAAATGAAAAATGAAAAATTAGATGAATTTGTTAAGAGTCAAAGAGGTTTCTGCGATAAGCTTGTTTACCTTCACCACCGTGACTGCGCAGAAAGTATAAACAGACTTCTGGCCGAAAACGCCCATATCGCAGCCCTGCTTGATCATGCCTCCACAGAAAAGGATTCCGTTTTTGTTCCTTTTTTCGGTATAAATACAACGTTTAACAAAGGTCTTCCTCTGATAGCAGTGCGCAGAAATATTCCGATCCGCCCGGCGTTTATGAAGCGCACAAAAGAAGGCGCTGAACTTGTTTTCCGTGAACAGATTCTTCCTGACAACAGCCTTAAACCGAAAGAGCGGATATACGACATCGCTTTGAAAATAAATAAAGCCTTTGAAGAAATTATCAGACAGAACCCCGAACAGTGGTATCTAATCCATAAAAGATTTAAAAAGACAGAGGATGAAAATGGAAAGGTTTCCCGCAGTTTTTATTGACCGTGACGGCACAATTAATATCGAAGCAGGATACATAGATCATCCCGACAACTTTAATCTTTACCCTTTTGTTCCGCAGTCCATAAGGCTTCTCAACGAACACGGTTTTCTGGTAATAGTCCTCACAAATCAGGCAGGGGTGGGCAGAGGATATTTCGGCGAGGACAACGTGGAAACTCTCCATGCAAAAATGCGCTCCGAGCTGGCAAAGGGCGGTGCAAGGCTGGATGCAGTTTATTACTGCCCGCACCATACATCATCCAAAGACCCCAGATACGCCGTAGACTGCGACTGCCGTAAACCCCGTACAGGCATGGTGGACAAGGCTTTACAGGATCTGCCCATTGACAAAAGCAGAATGTTTATCATCGGCGACAAAATGAGCGATATTAAACTGGGTAAAAAAACCGGATGCCGCACATACCTCGTAAAGACAGGATACGGGCTGCGTGAAGCAGAAAACAACTCCGACGGTGCGGATATCATCACAGACAACCTTCTCCTTGCTGTGCTGGATATACTTAAGATCAGTCGGCAAGAACAGCAGGGTCAAACCCCAGCCTGAAAGCTCCCCAGTGCTTTCCGTTAACGTATATCGGCAGTGAAAGGTCGTTTATAACCTCTCCTGTGTCACGGACATACGCCTGTAAAAGAAACCTTTTCGTATTCTTAGCCGCTCTTGACCCTGTGTGGTCATTAAATAACCTTTTATCCCTGCTGGTGAGAACATCTGTCTCATGGTTTCCGGTAAGGGGTTTGGAATATTTGCTGTTGTGAGTAGGTGCATAACCGTTTGTATCAACACACAAAGAAAAAATACATCCTTTCACATCCTTAAGAACATCATCGTAAATTTTCTGAAATTCACCCTCAACCTTCTTATCATAGTCTGTGGAATACTTTTGCGGTTCTGTGTCTTTTATCGGGCGGTAATTTCTGTCAAAAATATTCTGCCCCTGTGCCGCATGGGAAGCCAGCCTTGTTTCCAGAGTGTCTCTGTATTCTGATGCTTTAAGAATTATCTGTTCAAAAGTTCCTTTGCCTATTTTAAACCGTGAAACGAGTTCCTGAATTATCTCTATCTTGCCGTTCAGATCATCAGTTGAGTATTTGGAGTCCTCCATACGATGAGTCACCTCATTGGCTATGCGGTGAATATCAGAAACATTCTCATTGATCCTCTCATTTACCTTTGTGAGATCGTCAAGCGAAGTTGAAATATTCTGCAAGCCTGCGGAGGTCTGCTCGAAATCAGTCACCATGGACATAAACTTCACTGATGTGCGCTCCACAACATCTTTCGTAAGTCCCATGTGATCATTTATCGTTTCAGTCTGCGTGGCCGTGTTCTGAACCTGCCCCACTATACTGTCAATATTTTTAGAGATCTCTTCCGTGGCGGTTTTTACCCGTTCTGCCAGCTTACGCACCTCATCTGCCACAACAGCAAAACCTCTGCCTGCGTCTCCTGCCCTTGCTGCCTCAATAGCCGCATTAAGGGCGAGAAGGTTCGTCTGGTCTGATATATCTTCAATAAGAGAGACCACTGTTCTGATATGCCGGGAGTTATCCGCAAGGCTGTTGACCGTGGTGAGGAACGAGGCGATCATCACGCTTACTTCCTGTATTTTTTCTGTGACATGCTCAAGCTCTCCGTAGGATTCCTTTGCATGGGAAAGGTTGTTTACTGTGGTTGTGCTTATCTGCACTGAATTTGCAGCAACGGTTTCTATGGCGTCCGTTACTTTTTCGCTCTCCTGAAAAACCGTGTTGGCAAGCTCGTCCTGCACCTTAGCGTCTTTGGATGCTGCATCAACATTTTTGACGACCTTAGCAGACTCAACGCCAATATTCACTCCGAGGACTCTGACATTCCTGATTATCTCCCGGAGCTTCTCCATAAACTTGTTAAAGTTTCCGGCTAGGTCGCTCATTTCATCATAAGTAAGCCGGGGCATATCAAGAGAGAGATCCCCCTCACCTTCGCTTACCTCTTCAAGCAGAGTGGAAAGCCTTTTAACAGGTTTAACGATAAGCATCCGCATAAAGACAGCAGTAAGCACTGCGGCAATTATGGAGAAAACAGCAAAAAACAGAATGTGGTAAAAACTCTGGCTGACGATTGCACCGCTTATGCTGTCAGCCAGTGCCGGATCCTCCGCCGAGAGCAGACTGTGAATACTGCTGCGCTGATAGAAAGTAAAGCCGATCATCAGAAGAATCTGGAAACAGACAATACCCAGAATGTTGCCGAAAATCTTTCGGGTAAGGGTGTTGAAAATGTTTTTTTCAAGCCCCTTATAAATTTTATAGAAAATAGCCATAGCTCACCATAACACCTTTATAAAATAGCCATTGTGTAAAATAAATTTTTTTAAGATATTTTGCAAGCCATATAAAATCTTTTATAAATTACGGTAAAATAGAATTTTTTGTACCTAGGACAACATATCAACAATAAAACGCAAGCTAATTTATAACTGACAATAAGATCAAAAAACGGACAAAAAAAGATATGGTTTAACAGAGGCTTTCCCGCAGCTTAAAACCGCTGCGGGAATTGTATTTTTATAGATGATATTTCAGCCCTTCTATCTGACTGATCATTTCGTAGATGCTCCTTAACTCACGGTAATCCTCAACATCAACAGTAACAGATATTGACACATATTTTCCGCTGCTGCTCTTCCTTTCCTGAGTTTCGAGAACCTCTTTCATTACAAACACAGCGTTGACACTGTCTCTGAAAGATTCCGTATCATCCCCCATCATTTTATAAGTAAATCTGGCGGGGTATTCCATTTCTTTAAAGCTATTCTGATCGCTCAACTTTTATCACCATCCCCTTAATTTCAATGATTCTCACTTTATCATTTTTTTCAAAAACCGATTCTGATTCGGCGTTCCATATTTCTCCATGTACAAACACTTTTCCGGAATTTCCGTTCCATGATGTTACTGTACCAGCTTCGCCTATCATTCCTTCTTCTCCCGTTGTCGGTTTGGAGAGGAAATCTCTGACAAGCAGTCTGCCTATAAGCCCGACTACAAGCAGAACCGTTACAAGCACACCTATTATCATGCCCCAGGAAACACTTATGCCCACATTTCCCTCCCTGCTGAAAAGCAGATACATCCCGAAACCGAGAGAAACCACAGCTCCAAGTGTCAAAAGTCCGAAGCTTGGTATAAAAACCTCAGCAACAATCAGTGTAAAACCTGCGATAATCAGCAGCAGAGCAAGCCAGTTCACCGGTATGATGTTAATACCCATGAGAAAAAGCAGGATGGCGCATGCACCTATTCCCGCAAACACAAAAGTTCCCGGCATCTTAAACTCAAGAAATATGGCGCCTATACCTATAAAAAGAAGAAGCATCAGTATGTTCGGGTCGCTCAGAAAAAAAGCAACCCGTTGAAGAACAGTGGGTTCAAGGTAGGTTCTTGATGTCTGCTCGCCGTATTCTTCAGCCAGAAGAGCAATAAGCTCATCATCGCTGTTCACCACAGCATCAATTATTCCGGCCTCCAGAGCCTCCTGTGAAGTTAGGCTCAAAGAGTTTGTAACCATCTGAACTGATATATCAAGATTCCTGCCCCGTTTTTCTGCTATAGAGCGGATAAAAGCAACAGTATCATTCTCAATTTTTTTCCCAAGTTCTCCCTCTATATTCTGTCCGGTAACATTGACAGGATGAGCAGCGCCTATGTTGCTTCCTTCGGTCATTGCTGCATAGTGGGAGGCAAGAGTAATAAATGTTCCGGCAGAGCCCGCCCTTGCCCCCTGCGGTGAAACAAAAGTAACCACAGGGGTCTCACTTTCAAGGATAATCTGCACGATTTTCCTTGTGGAATCAAGGATTCCGCCGGGAGTATCCAGTTTGATCACAAGCACTCCGTCAGCATCCTCCGCTTTTTTGAGGGACTGCTCAATATATTTTTCAGTGTATCCGCTGATTACTCCGTCCACATCCACAAAGAGATATTCCTTTGCATGTGCGGCGGAAAAAGCAAGAAGCATCAGCAGTGCGAGAAAAAACCTCATCAGACCCTCCGGAAAATTTATTATTGCTTTATCATCCTGAAAAAGTAAACGCCAAGCTCCGGCGAAAACTTACGGTAATATTTTGTTTCATGGTAATCCACAAGTTCGTTTATAAATACAGTATCGTACGCACTTTTTAGTTTTTCCACAGGTTTCAGGTTCTGTACAATCTCTTCCGCATAGTCCACCTGATCAGTCGCCATATACAGACTGCCGCCTTTTTTCAGCTTTGATACAAGGATTTCGATAAAAGAAGTTTTCAGGAGTCTGCGTTTATTATGCTTTTTTTTCGGCCACGGGTCAGGGAAATTGACATAAAAGTTATCCACACATTCGTCTTCAAGCAGGCTTACGAAGAATGTTGCGTCAAAATGGATTATTTTTGCGTTTTTTACTCCGGCGGAGCGCACTTTTCTGATTGCTCTGTCAAATATGCGCTTCATCACCTCAAAGCCTATATAATTCTGTTCAGGATACCTCACCGCAAAAGCACTTATAAACTCGCCGTTCCCGATGCCTATTTCAACATTAAACGGAGCATTATTCTGAAAAAAATCAGCAGGGTTCAGCCGGTCATAGCTTTCAAACTCACCGCCGTGGGAAAACTTTTGCAGCGTTTCCACCTGTGGGCGTATGTCATTTGCATATAAGTATATATCTTCATGAAAATTCAGGTCTAATTTTTTAATAGCAAGCCTCCCGGTAAATAAGTTCAGCGCAAACACCCCCTGAAAATATTCGTTCAGGGGGTGCGGGTAATCTCTATAAGAGTATAGTTGTTTGTGTTTTCTTATGATTTGCAGCCGTCAACAAACTTAACAAGCTCCGCCACGACTTCATCAGGATCAAGTCCATGCATACGTGAGCCCTTTTCTATGCTTTCATTAGCAACACCCATGCAGCTCATGCAGCCCATATTAAATTTATCAAAAACTTCCACCGATGATGGACACGCCTTCAACACATCCGCAATAATTGTTTTCGCTGTTATTTCCATAACATTAACCTCATTAATAATTATTTAGAATAAATATACTATTTTGCATTAATTACCAAAGTGAAAAAACGTATTAAGCATTTTTCACCTGCACTGCAAAAGCAGGAAATGTACACTTGCCACGAAAAAAGCACTGACAAGCAAAAAAACTCTTGAGCTTGTCATTACAGGGTTAAAAAACACTTCCTGTGTTTTTAACCCACACGCTCGCACCCTGCAAAGCAGGGCTTCGCTACGCACGGCGTGTTCCCATCCGTGGGAACATTTACGTTTCCCACGAAAAAAGCACTGACAAGCAAAAAAACTCTTGAGCTTGTCTTTACAGGGTTAAAAAACACTTCCTGTGTTTTTAACCCACACGCTCGCACCCTGCAAAAGCAGGGCTTCGCTACGCACGGCGTGTTCCCATCCGTGGGAACATTTACGTTTCCCACGAAAAAAGCACCATCAAGCAAAAAAACTCTTGAGCTTGTCTTTACAGGGTTAAAAAACACTTCCTGTGTTTTTAACCCACACGCTCGCACCCTGCAAAGCAGGGCTTCGCTACGCACGGCGTGTTCCCATCCATGGGAACATTTACGTTTCCCACGAAAAAAGCACTGACAAGCAAAAAAACTCTTGATCAGGTATATGGGTTATGTTAGCATTTCAAGCTCTTTAGATCAAGACCATTGAATATTGTATAAGGTTTAGAATTATCATACATTCGGAGGATTAACATGGCCAGAAGATGTGAGGTTTGCGGTAAAGGACCAATGTTCGGTCACAACATAAGCCACGCTCACAACGTTACGAGAAGGGTTTTCCTTCCCAACGTTCATAAGATGAGAGTTATTGAAGACGGACAGGTTGTCAGGAAAAAAGTCTGCACAAAATGCCTTAAAGCAGGCAAAGTTCAGAAAGCCTAATCACAGACATTTAACTCTGCCTGCGGCTCTCTTCCGCAGGCGGTTTTGTCCCTTTTTCCTTAAACAAATCAATAATTTTTTGAAAAAAATTTCCTGGAAGAAATTTCAGCGGATATTTTTGTGTCCGCCAAAAATATTCGTTCAGAAAAATGCGGATCTTAATTTGTCCGCACTTCCTGTACGCCGTCAATATTGCGGAGCTTATTCACGACCGTTTTCAGTTCCTTTTTATCCTGAACCTCTATTGTAAAATCCTGCTTGGAAAGCCCGTCAGGAGCTTTGCCGGAAGAAAGGTTTGATATATTAATCCCCATTTCCTTCATAATATTGGCTATATCAAAAAGCACACCGGGGCGGTCGATCACCACTGTTTTAATAGCAACAGGCATTCTGAATACCCTTTTATCGCTCCATTGAACAGGTGTGAGTCTTTCTTCGTTTATACTTCCGTTGACTATGTTTTCGCAGTCCTTCTTGTGAATTACTATACCCCTTCCTCTTGAAATGTACCCGATAATATCATCTCCGGGCAGAGGCATGCAGCATTTCGCAACCTTCACAAGGACATCATCTATGCCGTCTATAACAAAAGGCTCTTCGCTCTTCTTAGGAGCAGGAGCTTCCATGCTCCCGACTGAGTCTTTCTTTTTGTCCTTAACTTCAACAAAATTATGAACAATCTGTCTCGGTGAAACCCTGCCGAACCCAACAGCAACATATATATCTTCAAGATCTTTAAGCTTGAAATGAGAAGCAATTTTACGGACATTAGCTTCCTTGTTAAAGATCTCACGATAATCAAGAAAATATTGTTTGAACTCCCTGTCGAGGAAGTCGATACCCTGAGCCAGAGCCCTGTCACGCTCTTCCTTCCTGATGAAGTTGCGTATTCTGACCTTTGCTCTGCTTGTCTTCACAAAACCGAGCCAGTCACGGCTGGGCTTATGGTTGGGAGAGGTAAGAACAGTGACTCTGTCACCGTTGCGCAGGCGGTATTTCAGAGGCACCATGCGTCCGTCAACCTTTGCGCCGGTACACATGTTTCCTATATCTGTATGGATTGAGTAAGCAAAATCTATGGGAGTAGACCCCACAGGCAGTTCCACAACATCACCCTTCGGAGTGAAAACATAAATCTGCGTAGGCAGAATATCTTCCTTAAGAGCCTCCACAAGGTCGATGGGACGTTTAAGATCATGCTGTTCAAGGAGCCCTCTGAGCCAGCGGAAGGTTTTGTCCTCCTGCGGGTCAAATACCTTGCCTTCCTTATATTTCCAGTGGGCGGCGATACCCTCTTCAGCAACCTTGTGCATCTCGTGGGTTCTGATCTGAAACTCAACAGCCATTCCTTTAGGTCCCACAACAGTGGTGTGGAGAGACTGGTAAAGGTTGGACTTCTGCATTGCGATATAGTCCTTAAACCTTGACTGAATAGGCTTCCAGATATTATGGATTATACCCATAACCGCATAGCACTGGGGCACGTTGTCCACCATGATCCTAAGGGCAAGGAGATCATAAATCTCCTCAAAGCTTGCCCCTTTCTTCACCATCTTGTTGTAGATGCTGTAAAAGTGCTTGGGTCTGCCCTGAATCTCAGCCTTGATTCCGTTGACCTCAAGTTCCTTCATAATCTTCTGCATTACTTCCATAAGGTATTGTTCACGCTCACCGCGTTTGTACTTAACCTTTTCATAGATTTCGTAATACATTTTAGGGTTGAGAATGCGGAAACAGCGGTCTTCAAGCTCCCACTTAATCCACGCTATCCCAAGCCTGTGAGCAAGTGGTGCGTAGATATCCATTGTTTCCTGAGCTATGCGCTCCTGTTTTTCCTGCCGGAGAGAGTCAAGAGTGCTGATATTATGAAGCCTGTCGGCGAGTTTGATAAGGATTACACGGACGTCTTTCGACATTGAAACAAGCATTTTACGGAAGTTTTCCGCCTGCTTTTCCTCTTTGGACTTAAACTCTATCTGACCTATTTTGGAGACACCGTTGACGATAAACGCCACATCCTCCCCGAAAAGCGACGCCACCTCTTCGTATGTCGCATCCGTATCCTCAAGAGTATCGTGGAGAAGACCGCCGATAACAGTATCCACATCCATGTTCATTTCAGCAAGGATGTAGGCAACATTCAGCGGGTGGGAGAGATAGGGTTCTCCGCTCTGGCGGAGCTGTCCCCGGTGCTTCTGCGCAGCATAAACGTATGCCTTATGCACCTTTTCCAGACCGGCAGTAACGCCGTTTTTTATCATTTTGTCCTGAATATCCATCAGGCGAACAATCTTCTTGTGTGTCATATATCTTCATCCGCAGGGCGAATATCTTTGAGATTAAGCTGAATATATTTGCCGCCGTACCACCCGTTAAGCACAGGGGTAAAAACTATATCAAACGAATCGGAAGAGATCAGCATCCCTTCAAAATCCCTCATATTATAGCCTATACAGTCAAATACTCTGCCGTTTTTCTCCAGATATATCTTAAGATGCGTTTTCTCCTTGCCCACATAGGAGAACGGCTGAGCCTTACGCAGGTTTCTCATGCAGAAAACAGGCTCCCTGTTCCCTGCACCGAAGGGCTGCATCCTGTCCAGCCAGTCCAAAAGCTCTTTACTTACATCATCCGGTTCCAGAAACGCATCAATAACCAGCTCCGGTATATAATCATTCTCGGAAAGCAAAGTGTCAACAGCTTCGTTGAATTTTTCTCTCAATTCGGAAATATTATTCATCTGAACTTTGAGTCCGGCGGCGTATTTATGCCCGCCGAATGTTATGAGAAGGCTTTCAACCTTTTTCAGCCCTTCATAAAGATGAAAAGCGGGAATACTCCGTGCAGAGCCTTTGCCCACACCGTTTTCAGCGGTTATTATGATAGTGGGCTTATGAAACTTCTCCACAACCCTTGAGGCAACTATACCTATAACGCCTTGATGCCAGCTCTCAGAGTAAAGCACAAGCCCTTTATATTTTTCATTAAGTCCTTCATCTTCGATCATCTGGTAAGATTCGCTGATGATCTCTTTTTCGATGGACTGACGGTATTTGTTTTCCTGATCAAGCTCACGGGCGAGATAACGTGCTTCGTCTCTGTTGTCGGTAATAAGAAGACGCAGGCCTTTGTCGCTGCTGCCCATTCTGCCCACTGCGTTTATACGTGGCGCAAGAGCAAAGCCCACCTGCGATGTGCCTACCCTTGAGCCGTCCAGCCCAGTGATTTTCTTAAGCTCGCTGACTCCGGGTCTTGTGGATTTCTGAGAAAGAAGTTCTAGCCCGTGCCGTACAAAAATCCTGTTTTCCCCAACGATAGGAACAACATCAGCAACTGTGCCCAGAGTTACAAGGTCCAGATATTTTTTGATATTCGGAGCGGCTTTGTCGAAACACCCCTGCTCACGCAGATAATACCGCAGCCCCATAACAAGCTTGAACGCAACCCCTACCCCTGCAAGTTCTTTAAATTCATACTCATCCCCCGGCTGAAGCGGGTTAATAATACAGAGCGCAGCCTCAGGCATAATCTCCGCAGGCTGATGGTGGTCGGTAATGATAACATCCATACCCAGTGAAGATGCGTAAGCAACTTCATTCACTGCGTTTATGCCGCAGTCAACAGTGATTATAAGCTTTGTGCCCCGGGAGGCTATCTCGTCCATTGCCTCACGGTTAAGCCCGTAGCCTTCCTCAAGCCTGTTGGGAATATAGTAATCAGCATTAGCGCCTATCTCGGTAAGGAAAAGATACATCAGTGAAACAGAAGTAACCCCGTCCACATCATAATCACCGTATATGCAGATCCGCTCTCCCCTTTTCAGGGCAAGACGTATACGCTCAACGGCGATCTTCATTCCTTTGAGATTAAAAGGGCTGTTAAGCTCCCTGAGAGGTGTCTCCAGAAAGCACTCTATGGTTTGTTCATCAATAAGCTGTTTTTTGACAAATACTTCGGAGAGGCAAAAAGGAATACCGAGTTTATGCAGAACTTCAGTGTAAGCGGCGGTATCCGCTTTTTTGTAGATCCACTTAAATTTAGAACTCATGTAGGTTTCAAAACTGTCCGGTTTCAAAAGCATCTCCGTTTCGGGTGTTTAACAAGCTCACCCGTTACCCCTGCGAATCTGAAAGCAGGTTAAAAACACTTTCCGAACAGAAGAACGTGCCTAAAGGAAGCTCACCGGCTTTATCGGCTTGTATGACTTGGTGACAGGAAGACTCTCAGGTGTCTGAAGCCTGTATTTGTCAACTATTTTTGTTTCGATAACCTTTCCCTCGTTGTCATACAGGGTCAGCTCATACTGACTGACCGCAGCACTGTTCACAAGAGAAGCCACCAGCCATGCCATACTGATTATAAATGCGACGTACCAGTACTTCATGCTGGCTCCGCCGAAAATATCCCTTAATTCAGGCATTATTCCACCGCCGAAATTTAATATATTATTTATACTTCAATGAGGATAAAAATACAAGCACGGTAAATCAGTTTAATTCTATATTAATTAATGTTTACCTTGTATGTATTAATCACTTCACTGTTAAACCATCATTGTCTTTATCACATAAATCAGGTTATATATTCCTATGAGTGAAATATTCTTTCTGGTGCTGCCGGTTTTCATAGTTCTTACTGTGGGCAACCTGCTGAAAAGAATGAAAATAGTCGATGACAGGTTCATAGCCTCGTCCAATACCCTTATCTTCAAAGTTACCCTGCCTGCTCTGCTGTTTCTGAGCATTTCACGTTCAAACCTCAGAGCGGTTTTTGACTGGCGTCTGGTGGTAATAATTTTCGCATCAGTGCTTGTTGTCGCTGTCCTCAGCTTCATTACCGCAAAAATACTCCGCCTCAGTCCTGACATAACCGGAACATTCGCAATGAATAATTTCCGGGGCAATTATGCAAACATGGGTCTGCCGGTGTTCTTTTATGTCTTCGGACAGGAAGGACTTATGTACGCAAGCGTCCTCATGGCGTTCATTGTTCCCTACGTAAGCATGATAGCAATAATCGGACTTAGCATTACCTCCGGAGACAAGACAAAGATAGTACCCATGATGCGAAATGCCGTTCTTAACCCCCTCGCTATAGCCTGCATGGGCGGTCTGGCGTATTCATATATAGGCATTCCCATGCCTGCTTTCGTGATGAAATCCATATCCATAATCAGTGAAGTCACTCTGCCGCTTGCGCTGTTCTGTGTCGGTTCGACCATCACACTGGAATCAATGAGAAATGACTTGTTTTTAAGTTCATTGAGTTCGTTTTTTAAAATGATTGTCGGACCAGCAATAGCTTTCTTCATGCTGAAAGCGTGGGGCATAGAAATGTCAATCGGAGCAAAGGCTCTTGTGGTACTGCTTTCTTCGCCCTCCGGCACTGTCAACTATGTTTTTGCCGCTGCCTTAGGCGGGAACACACGCCTTACCGCAAGCACCATAGTCACCACACACAGCTTCTCGATCCTCACATTTATAATGTGGATCATGATCATAGGCGTTTAAGAGCCTCAAGCACGTCACTTTCAGTAATATCCGAATCGATTTCCAGCGTTTTATGCCGAGAAAGTTCTCCGGCGCATATTGTCACAGCCGATTTAGGCAGTTTCAATGCTTTTGCAAAAAACCGGATCACAGCCTCATTAGCTGCACCCTCCACAGGCGGAGCCGCAACCTTTATCTTTGCTTTTCCGTCAAACTCTCCGGCATACCCGCTTTTCTTTGCTCCGGGCTGAATATAAACCTGAAACTTCATGCATCCATACTACAGCATTAACCCTTGCAAGGAAAACAGCTATCTTTACATTTTATATAACGGGTGCTAATATCCTGCACTGACAAGCCCTCGGAGGTATATTGTGAAGATCGGAATTATCGGAGCCACCGGGTTCACCGGATTTGAACTGGTTAAAATTCTTGCTAAACATCCGGAATTTGAAATCGCATCGCTTACCAGCACATCGCTTGCGGGTACGCCCTATTCATCAGTTTATCCACAGCTCCGAGGCATTGTCGATAATATAATTGAAAGCGATGATTATGAGAAATGTGCAGAAAAAGTTGATGCAGTATTCCTCTGCCTGCCACACACAGCAAGTCAGGAAGCCGCAGCCTTCTTCCTCTCCAAAGGAAAAAAAGTTGCAGACTTAAGTGCTGACTTCCGGTTGGGAAGCAAAGAGCTATACGAATTCGTTTACAAAGTTCCACACAAAAAAGAGGAACTCTTCTCAGAAGCAGTTTACGGCATGCCTGAAATATTCGGCGAACAGCTTAAAACAGCAAACCTCGCCGCAATACCCGGCTGCTACCCAACGTCAGTGATCATGCCCCTTTATCCCCTTTTAAAAGAAGGACTTATAGACGGGGAATTCATAGTTGCGGACAGCAAATCAGGCATCACAGGCGCTGGAAAAACTCCGTCCGAAAAAACTCATTTCTGCAACGTGCAGGAAAACTTTCAGGCATACGGAGTCCTCAACCACAGACATAACCCCGAAATAAATTTCATCCTCGGCAAATCGGGCAGAAATGTGGATGTTATATTCACACCCCACCTTGCACCTATTAATAAAGGGATAGAAAGCACCATATACGCAAGGTCACACACAGATCTTTTTAATCTGGCGGAATGCCTGAAAGCATTCTACAAAGGCAGGAAGTTTGTCCGAATACTTGACTTCGGGAATACCGCCGCCACAGCCAATGTGCGTGACACTAACTTTATAGATATAGCCCTGTTTAAAAAAGCGGATAAACTCGTTATCACCTCGGCGATAGATAACCTCGTCAAAGGAGCAAGCGGAGCCGCTGTTCAGTCCATGAACGTAATGTGCGGACTGGATGAAACAACAGGACTGCTGTAGGGGATTTAATACTTTTTCTAACTGAAAGAACCCTTTCTTTCACAAAAAAGAACGGGTTCTCTCAAACTCTCTCCCAAAGAAACTGATTCTGTCATGCAAAGCAGGTGAGTTTTTGAAGGGTTTTAGAGAAACTTTGTTCCTAAAAAGTTTCCTTAAGAGATTACAATGAAACAAATTCAGGAGATTTAACATGGAACATATAAAAGACGCTGGCATATGCGCACCTTTGGGATTTTCGGCATCGAGTGCTGTTGCGGATATTAAGGGCAACGGTAAAGGCAAAAAGGATATGGCTCTTCTTTATTCAGAAGTTCCTTTTAGTGCTGCGGCTGTATTTACATCCAACAAGTTCTGCGCTGCTCCGGTTATTCACGGGCGGGAACTTATTGGGAAAGAAGGCAAATTCAGTGCAATAGTGGTAAACAGCGGAAACGCAAACGCCTGCACAGGAGAAAAAGGGCTTGCCGCATGCAATGAGATCACAGCGGCTTTTGCTGATGAGCTTGGTGTGGATGAAAAAGCGGTGCTTATATCCTCCACCGGAGTAATCGGGGTTCAGCTTCCTGTGGATAAAATGGCATCCAAGGCAAGTGAACTTATTGATGAGCTTGACTCATCCAACTCTACGGAGTTTGCAGAAGCAATTATGACCACAGATGCTGTTAAAAAGGAATACGCCGTGCTGGTGGAAACCCCTAACGGTGCCTATGTTGTTGCCGGAGCAGCAAAAGGAGCGGGTATGATAGCTCCCTCAATGGCAACAATGCTGGCATTTATCACAACTGACGCCGCAGTCAAACAGGACACATTGCAGGATGCCCTTAACTACGCAATGGCAGACAGCTTTAACAGCATAACTGTTGACGGAGATATGAGTACCAATGACACTGTATTTCTCTTTGCAAACGGCATGAGCGGTGTGATTCCTAACAGGGATGAATTTTTTGAAGCTGTTAAAACCATATGCGTAGAGCTTGCCAAAATGATAGTGAGAGACGGAGAAGGAGCAACAAAGTTCTGCACTTTTAAGGTTGTAAATGCTGCGACTGATGAAGATGCGAAAAAATGCGCCTTCGCTCTGGCTAATTCTCCTTTGGTAAAAACAATGCTGCACGGGGAAGATCCGAACTGGGGAAGAATTTTCGCAACTGTTGGCGCATGCGGAATAGCATGCAGACAGGACAACGTTGACTTGTATTTTGAAGATCTGAAATACGCTGAAAACGGAGTGATTATTGACTATGCACTGGAACCTAAGGCAGCAGCGATAATGAAAAAGACTGATATTGAGATAACTGTTGACCTCAAGGAAGGCACAGCCTCAAAAACTGTCTACACATGCGACTTTACCAAAGAATATATCTCTATAAACGCCGATTACAGAAGCTAAAAAGACAAAAAAAGGCGGTGGGCTGACCACCGCCTTTCTTAATTTATTATTGTACGTTCCCTTAACCGAGAAGAGAAAGAGCCATCTGCGGAAGGCTGTTAGCCTGAGCAAGCATTCCGATGTTTGACTGCATAAGAATCTGGTTCTTTGTGAACTTAGCCATTTCATCTGCTATGTCAAGGTCACGAATCCTTGATTCTGCTGCTGTCAGGTTCTCTCTGGTGGTGTCAAGACCTGTCATGGTGTATTCAAGCCTGTTGATCTGCGCACCAATGGTTGCTCTTACGCCGGATACTGTGCTGAGTGCCTTATCAAGCTTAGTGATTGAACTCTGAGCAAGATCCTGGTCAACCATAAGAACATCATCTATACCAAGTGATGTGGTATTGATCTGAGGAATGTTCGTAAGGATAGTCTGACCTTCGTTAGCACCTATCTGCATTTTCATTGCGCTGTCAACAAGGTGAAGTTTAATGTCTTCACTTTCGCCAGTGGCGCTGAATGTCATCTCTTTCTTAGTTGAGTCCCAAGCAATGTCCACTCCGACATTACTGTTAACTTTCACATCAACACCGCCGATAACGCCTCTGAGAGTGGAATCGTTCACCTGATCAGAACCGATAAAAGCGCCTGTGTGAGCATCAGTAACCTTGATAGTGGTTTCGCTGTTTTCACCTTCCTGAATTGTGGCAAGTGAAAGAGCGTTGATAAGGTTCTGGTCGCCTATGAAAGAGAGCTTGCTGTCATCGCCGAGGCGTGCAGTCTGGATTACAAATGTACCTGCAAGGGCTTCATTTGAATTCTTGGTAACATCACCGCTGGAAACATAGTTCACAAGGTTGTTGTTCACTGTTGCAGCCTGATCGCTGGTATCTGAAGTTGCTCCCATGCCGAGGCCGACTATAGCATTACTGAGTTTCTGCTCGAATTCCGCAACTGTGTCATCTCCCTCAAGATAGATGGTAGATGAAGTGCCGTTTCCGAAAATAGTAAGCTCCTGAGCGCCGGAAGAGAAAATGTTTACTCCGTCATCTGTTGTGAATCTTGCGATATCTTTAAGCTTAGTCGTGCTGGTGGCTGCTTCGCCGCCGCCGGCTATCTTAACATCAAATGTTCCGCCCGTAGTTACACCAAGTTCATCTCCGTCACCGTCTTCAAGAGATGCTTTGAAAGTAAAAGTAAGGCTGCCAACATCAAGGTTGCCTGTCTCTGCGTTAAGAGAAGCAACATGAACTGTTACATCGTTATCTTCATTTTCAAGTGTAAGACTGTTGTCTTCGTCAGCGCCGCTATAAACTATCGTAGGACCGCTGTCCCCTACCTTGATAGAACCGCCGGAAGTTGCAACATTCGCATTGTCATAAGACGCTGAAACGCTGCTCATCAGCTTGTCGCCTTCCTGAAGAACCGCACCGGCACCCACTGTCCATGTCATTTCGTCTCCGGCTGTTGCTCCGCCGAGAGTGCCGAGATCAAAAGCGAATGCGTTATCTGCATCAACCCATGTACCAACTGCTGAAACTGTGCTGATCTCTCCGGTCTTGGAGTCAACAAATGTAAGAGTAAAGGCTGCTGTAGCACCGTCTGCAAGATCATCAACTTCAAGGTTCTCACCGGCTTCAACAACAAGATAACCGGAACCGATAGTAGAAGTTGCACTCACTGCCATTGTGTTGGTAAACACTGACGTTGACTGCCTGTGGAAGCCTACTACTTCTGAAGTAACGTTCGCTGTGGCTGAACCGTCTGAAGAGGCCACTGTAACTGAAAGATAGTCATCTCCTGTTGCAGCTATGGATACAGGATTACTTACTGCGCTTACATTGGAGTCATTAGCTGTTCCGCCGGCTGTTGTGATCTCTGCACCGATTGCGCCTTCGTTAAGGCTCATTACGTCTGATTTGTAAACGTAGTTCTGACCGGGGTCTACTGTAACGTTAAGGTTGTAGTTGCCTTCGGCTACTGCGCTCTTAACTATTACGTCTATGTCTGAGCTGTCTGACGACCAAAGAGCTGTTGCGTCTCCGTTAAGAAGTTTCTTAGTGTTGAACTCTGTTGAAGAAGATATACGGTTGATTTCTTCTTTAAGCTGGTCCACTTCCTTCTGGATTTCCGCTCTGTCGTTGGTGGTATAAGTACCGTTACCCGCCTGTACAGCAAGTTCTCTCATACGCTGGAGCATATCCTGTATGTTCTGCAGTCCGCCTTCTGCTGTCTGAAGAAGCGATATACCGTCCTGGGCGTTAAGAGAGGCTCTTTTGAGACCAGATATCTGACCTCTCAATTTCTCAGATATCGCCAAACCTGATGCGTCGTCAGAGGCTGAGTTGATCCTGAGACCGCTTGAAAGTCTTTCAAGGGATTTACTTACCGCGTTGTTTGTCTGTCCCAAATATCTCTGAGCTGTGAGTGAAGGGACGTTAGTGTTGATATACATTGCCATTTTATACCTCCTTGTGTCTAAATGGCCCGGCATCCATGCCGTTTTTACTCTTGGTTATAAAAACTGTTAAAACCCTACCCCTAAGAGGGAACACGAATACGAGAAAAAATCTTTCGTATCAGCACCTCCATGAAATATGCCGTCACTGAAATTTTTGAAAAAAAAAGACCGATGACAGGGTAAACCTGACATCGGTCTGACTGTTTCAGTACCGTTCATATTTTTGTATCTTTTAAAAAACTGCATTCATGTTTTTAGCGTTTGCAGCTTTTTCTCTGTATGTATCAAGTATCGAAAATACCGGGAATAACTTTAGATAAAAGTGCAAAACAATGCTTGATTATAATAAATATCAATAATGCAGAAAATTGCTTAAAAGATAATAATATTAGCTTAATAAGCAATAATTACTCATTATAAACTAAAAATATAGAGTTATTAGAGATAATAATTTTATTTCAGATTGTACTTAAATAGGAACAACTCGACTAATATTGGTTTCATCAATAAAAAGACAGAGCAGCAAGATAATCACCGCTCTGCCTCTGGTTATTGTAATTTAAAAGATGTTCAGAACCTTTCATCAAGTATAAGTCCGACCATCTCTTTAATATTTCTCGAAAGCCTTAAGGCCTCTTCAGAAGGAATCTGTTTGATCACACTGCCCTGATCCTTATCAATAAGCTTTACAATCACTTCATTGAGCTGTTTTTCGACGCTGAACTCTCTCTTAACATCAAGTGATTTCAAGCCCTCATTAAGTATCTCAACTGCAATTTCAACATCTTCCTGTTTAACTTTTTTTTCTTTTTCTGTGTCCACCTTTTCGGCAGCGTTGCCGAAGAGTTTTTCATTAACCAGTTTTTTTGACTGCGAAACACTCTCAGTATTCTGTACTTTTGCTCCGCTGCCCGCATCAGGTGTACCTGCTTGAACGTTCTTTACAGATTCAATCATGATAACACCTATATAATCTTTCACTACAAATAGTCCTTACGGGCGGTTATTAGCCGCCCGTAAGAAGAATATTTTATTAACCGAGAAGAGAAAGAGCCATCTGCGGAAGGCTGTTAGCCTGAGCAAGCATTCCGATGTTTGACTGCATAAGAATCTGGTTCTTTGTGAACTTAGCCATTTCATCTGCTATGTCAAGGTCACGAATCCTTGATTCTGCTGCTGTCAGGTTCTCTCTGGTGGTGTCAAGACCTGTCATGGTGTATTCAAGTCTGTTGATCTGCGCACCGATGGTCGCTCTCACGCCGGATACTGTGCTGAGTGCCTTATCAAGCTTAGTGATTGAACTCTGAGCAAGATCCTGGTCAACCATAAGAACATCGTCGATACCAAGTGATGAGGTATTGATCTGAGGAATGTTCGTAAGAATAGTCTGACCTTCGTTAGCACCTATCTGCATTTTCATTGCGTTGTCAACAAGGTGAAGTTTAATGTCTTCTGTTTCGCCAGTGGCTGTGAATGTCATCTCTTTCTTAGTTGAGTCCCATGAAGCATCAACACCAACGTTGCTGGATATTTTCACATCAACACCGCCGATAACGCCTCTGAGGGTTCCGTCACTTACGTTGTCAGAACCGATAAAAGCGCCTGTGTGAGCATCAGTAACCTTGATAGTGGTTTCGCTGTTTTCACCTTCCTGAATTGTGGCAAGTGAAAGAGCGTTGATAAGGTTCTGGTCGCCTATGAAAGAGAGTCTGCTTTCATCGCCGAGGCGTGCAGTCTGGATTACAAATGTACCTGCAAGGGCTTCATTTGAATTCTTGGTAACATCACCGCTGGAAACATAGTTCACAAGGTTGTTATTAACCGTTGCAGCCTGTTCGCTGGTTTCTGAAGTTGCTCCCATGCCGAGGCCGACTATAGCATCACTGAGTTTCTGCTCGAATTCCGCAACTGTGTCATCTCCCTCAAGATAGATGGTAGATGAAGTGCCGTTTCCGAAAATAGTAAGCTCCTGAGCGCCGGAAGAGAAAATGTTTACTCCGTCATCTGTTGTGAATCTTGCGATATCTTTAAGTTTAGTCGTACTGGTGGCTGCTTCGCCGCCGCCGGCTATCTTAACATCAAATGTTCCGCCTTTCGTTACACCAAGCTCATCTCCGTCACCGTCTTCAAGAGATGCTTTGAAAGTAAAAGTAAGGCTGCCAACATCAAGGTTGCCTGTCTCTGCATTAAGAGAAGCAACATGAACTGTTACATCGTTATCTTCATTTTCAAGTGTAAGACTGTTTTCTTCGTCAGCGCCGCTATAAACTATCGTAGGACCGCTGTCCCCTACCTTGATAGAACCACCGGAAGTTGCAACGTTCGCATTGTCATAAGACGCTGAAACGCTGCTCATAATCTTGTCGCCTTCCTGAAGAACCGCACCAGCACCCACTGTCCATGTCATGTCGTCTCCGGCTGTTGCTCCGCCGAGAGTGCCGAGATCAAAAGTGAATGCGTTATCTGCATCAACCCATGTACCAACTGCTGAAACTGTGCTGATCTCTCCGGTCTTGGAGTCAACAAATGTAAGAGTAAAGGCTGCTGTAGCACCGTCTGCAAGATCATCAACTTCAAGGTTCTCACCGGCTTCAACAACAAGATAACCGGAACCTATAGTAGAAGTTGCACTCACTGCCATTGTGTTGGTAAACACTGACGTTGACTGCCTGTGGAAGCCTACTACTTCTGAAGTAACGTTCGCTGTGGCTGAACCGTCTGAAGAGGCCACTGTAACTGAAAGATAGTCATCTCCTGTTGCAGCTATGGATATAGGATCACTTACGCCGCTTACGTTGGAATCATTAGCTGTTCCGCCGGCTGTTGTGATCTCTGCACCGATTGCGCCTTCGTTAAGGCTCATTACGTCTGATTTGTAAACGTAGTTCTGACCGGGGTCTACTGTAACGTTAAGGTTGTAGTTGCCTTCGGCTACTGCGCTCTTAACTATTACGTCTATGTCTGAGCTGTCTGACGACCAAAGAGCTGTTGCGTCTCCGTTAAGAAGTTTCTTAGTGTTGAACTCTGTTGAAGAAGATATACGGTTGATTTCTTCTTTAAGCTGGTCCACTTCCTTCTGGATTTCCGCTCTGTCGTTGGTGGTATAAGTACCGTTACCCGCCTGTACAGCAAGTTCTCTCATACGCTGGAGCATATCCTGTATGTTCTGCAGTCCGCCTTCCGCTGTCTGAAGAAGTGATATACCGTCCTGGGCGTTAAGAGAGGCTCTTTTGAGACCAGATATCTGACCTCTCAATTTCTCAGATATCGCCAAACCTGATGCATCATCAGAGGCTGAGTTGATTCTGAGACCGCTTGAAAGTCTTTCAAGGGATTTACTTACTGCGTTGTTTGTCTGTCCCAGATATCTCTGAGCCGTGAGTGAAGGGACGTTAGTGTTGATATACATTGCCATGATTTCCTCCTTGCTGGCACCAGCTGGACTTCCTTGTCCTGCGGTTTAACCCGTCCAAACCGAGCCGGAACATTTCCGCGTCGAAAGTGGCTGTTTGGAGAGTTACAAAATTCTTTTTTATTTGCGGTCTAAAGAACCTTGTGCAGAGGGCTGAAAATAAAAAAAGGCCGATGGCTATTAAATAGCCATCGGCCCGATTATTTCAGTACCGAATCGCATATAGGGATTCTTTATAAAAACCGTTTTTTGAGGAGAGCTTAAACTCACCTGAGTGTTATATCGGCAATAATTCCTGACACTTTAATTTTTTTTATCATTTAAATAAAAAAAATTTCAGCACACGAATTGCCCGTGTTCTCAAACATTATTTATCAGCTAATTACATCCTTAGACACCGGGTAAAACTTCGGGTCATCCCGCATTGACTCACCGGTTCTTTTCTTATACAATTTCCTATCAAAGACAGGATGGATTTAATGATAAAAGAAAAAAACCTTAAGGCTCTTAAACAATGCCGTCCGGAACTGTATAATCTGGTGGTAAATACTAAAATCTCATCCAGATACAAAGTTGTCTCATCACTTCATCCGAAGAAATATCCTAATCTTCTTGATACTCTTATCGGCAAATATTACTACGACAATAGAGATCCTTTAGGAAATTCCAAGAAATTAATCACTGACAAAAAAATAAATGTGCGTCATCTCTCGGTTTATCTGGGTATGGGGCTTTTTTATAATATAATGAACTATGCTTCTCTTTACGGAGCAGCTGATTCGCAGTTTTTGATCATAGAAAAAGACCCTGAAATCTTTGCTCTGGCAGTGGAGCATATAGATATAGAAAAATACCTGAGAGAAGAAAGATTTCACTTTATTGTAGGAAAAGACCTTAATGAACTCTACCCCTACATGAACAGATTTATGAGTTCGGGAAATAATAAATTTTTCTCTAAAGCTATAAACTATATCGAAGAGCCTGCATCATTTACCAGCAATAAAGACTATTATATCAGCGCAGTGAGAGTTTTAAATGATGCAATAAAAGAGGTAATACTTTTCTTCGGTAATGATCCTCTGGACTCCCTCATAGGGATTGACCACACCTTCGTAAACATCAAAGAAATAGTTGAATATCCCGGCATAGCCGATCTTAAGGATAAGTTTAAAGGACGCCCCGGAATAATAGTATCCACCGGACCTTCTCTTAATAAAAATATACACCTGCTTAAAGGGCTTGAAGACAAGGCAGTGATTGCCGCTGCGGATGCATCTGTCAGAGTTATGAAAAAGCACGGCTTCAAGCCTCATTTTGCCACATCACTTGAAAGAGTGGAGGCAACAAGCAAACTTTTTGAAGGGCTCACGGAAGATGATGTGAGAGACATCTACCTAGCCGCCTGCCCTGTTGTGCATCCGCTGACCTATGAAAATTTCAAAGGCGACAGGATCGTGGTTTACAGAAACTTTGCCACGTTTCAATGGCTTGATATACCTAAAGGAACACTGGACATAGGTCCTTCCGCTGCCAACATGGCATTTAAAATTCTGGAATATATGGGGTGCAACCCTATCATCCTTATAGGGCAGGATCTCGCTTTCGGTGAAGATGACCTTACCCACGCAGCAGGCAGTACCTACGGTGAAAAAGAGGAAATATACTACAAACGCAAAAACCTCATGGTCGAAGGCAATTATGTTCCTCAGATCAAAACGACAGCAGTCTGGGATACTTTCCGGAAATATTACATGAAAGATATAGCTGTTTTTTCAGGCAAGGTTATTAACGCTACCGAGGGCGGGGCCAAAATTCACGGGACAGAGCTGATGACTTTTGCAGACGCCATAGAGCAGTATGTGAAAGATGTTCCGCCCGCAAATATAACAGCGCTTTTTAAAGAGTACCTTCATAAGCCCGACCAGAATGAAATTATGGAATGTTATGAAAAAACTCTTAAAAAGGTTGAATACAGCATAAACTACTGTGAGTCTGCCATGAAAAGGCTTTATGACGGATATTTAGACTGTGTGAAATACAAAGATGAAATCCTTGAGCCTTTTATACTTAACGGCAAATATGATCATGAGAAAGCGGTAAAACTTATAAGAAAGAGCGAAACTGTGAATTCCATATTTGCAGAGCAGGACTTTTTTCACATTCTTATGCACTATGTCCAGTCATATTACATACGGACAATGATCGAGATTCATTCTGTTCTTGCCAGCCACAACAAGCAGGAAGAGAAAAACAACGGAATCATGATGCTTATGAAAGACATGCTGGGAGTAATGGTTGAGCTGATTAAAAAAATGCTGAAAATGCTTTATGTTCTGAAAGCCTTACTGGAAGCCAACCTGAACAAAGTAAAAAAAGAAGAAGCAGAAACCGCCGGATAAACCTTTCCGGCGGGAAAAATCCTAGTCAACAATATTTATATCGGCAGTCCAGTTCCTAAGTTCATCAACGGTAAGGAAATGCGGATTGGAGTCTGATTTATAGAAGAACTCAGGCTGAACCTTTGTTCCGCCATCTGTAAAATGCCTGTCCAGTGACCACCATGAATAGTTGGGATATATGATATAGTAGCTGTCATACTCATATGTCATGGGAGCATCCTCCATTGTGATCATCTCCTCATGCATTTTTTCCCCTTCACGTATGCCAATCTCTTTCAGCTCCGCATCAGGAAGCATGGCTTTTGCCAGATCGGTTATATTGAATGAGGGAATCTTCGCTACATAGATCTCTCCGCCTTTTGCTTCACTTATTCCTCTCATAACCATCTGCACGCCTTCATCAAGGGTTATCCAGAAACGTGTCATGCGGAAGTCGGTAATGGGGAGAGTTTTCTCGCCGCTCTCAATGAGCTTTCTGAAGAAAGGAATTACCGAGCCCCTGCTGCCAGCCACGTTTCCGTATCGCACAACACTGAACTTCGTTTTTTTAGAGCCCGCATAAGCATTGGCTGATGTGAAAAGCTTGTCGGAAACGAGCTTCGTTGCGCCGTAGAGATTAACGGGATGCACAGCCTTATCTGTGGAGAGGGCTATAACTTTTTCCACACCTCTGTCGATTGCGGCGTCTATTACGTTTTCCGCTCCGGTTATATTTGTTTTTATCGCTTCCATGGGGTTGTATTCGGCGGCAGGAACCTGTTTCAGCGCTGCTGCATGAACAACAATATCCACACCGTCAAACGCACGGTACATCCTCTCCCTGTCTCTGACATCACCTATAAAAAAGCGGAGCTTAGGCAGGTGCGCCGCAAAATCGCTCTGCATAACATACTGCTTGTACTCATCTCTGGAATAGACAATAACCTTTTTGGGATTATGGTTTTCCAGAATATATCTGATAAATTTTTTACCGAAGGATCCTGTGCCTCCGGTAACAAGTATGGTTTTGCCGTCTATATTCATTTATTCCTCTCCGATCCGGAAATTATTTTCAAAGCCTCATCCCGCATTATACCCATTATTATAACATCCTCACGAACTCCGCCGTGAAAGGCAAAGCTCCTCAGCCTGCCCTCATGTGCGAATCCGTTTCGTTCGTAAAAGGACACGGCTTTCTCATTGGAAGCCATGACCTCAAGCTTCAGTGTTTCAAGCCCGAATTCAGCAAAAGCTATGTGCAGAAGCGCATTCATCAGAATGCCTCCCCTGCCCTTTTCTCCGTTCTCAGGGTTGGCGTAAATACCAAGATATGCAGATCTGAAATCACGGTTAAAACCGTTTATGCTTATGACCCCTAAACCCTTTCCGCCGGATTTCACCATCCAGTAAAATGCGCTGTTTTTAGAAGCAAGACCTTTTATAAATGCCTCATGCTCCTCAAGGCTGATTTTATGTGCGGTAAACATCCATCTGCTGACTTCAAAACTGTTTCTCCACTTCAGGACAGAAGCGGAGTCATCTTCATTCATATTTATGAAATTCTGCGCATATGCAAAACCTAAATCATAATCTTTCTGCATAATAATTTTAATCCGTAAACAGATCAAAAGATGCAGGAGTGCCTTTTTTCAGGTCACATGCTGCTTTCTTGCCGAGAATTTCTTTATAATATTTGGGATGCAGCCCATATCCCGGTCTCACAGAGCGGAGATTCTTTTCATTCATTATTTCGCCCTTCTTCACATCTTCGGCTATAAAAAGTGAACGTGAAAAGTTTCTGCTCTTTTCCGCCTTGGGAGTGAGAATATAATCAGCCCTGCCGAGGGATGCCTCTGCGGTGCGGACATCTTCAACCATCTTTTTAAATTCATCAGGTTCCATGGAAAAAGCCGAATCAGGTCCGCCGAGTTTACGGTCCAGTATAAAGTGTTTTTCTATAACCTTGGCTCCAAGGCTAACTGACACCACAGGTACAATCGAGCCATGGGTATGGTCGCTTATACCGATGTGGACGCCGAACTTATCTGCCATATCCGGCATAGTGAGCAGATTTGCTTCCTCCGGAGAGGCGGGATAGGCGCTTGTGCATTTCAGCAGAATTATCTGCTCATTCCCTGCTCTGCGCACTGTTTCCACTGCAAGCTCTATGTCCTCAAGATGTGCGATGCCTGTGGAAATAATAATTGGTCTGCCTTTGGATGCAGTGTATTCTATAAGCGGTATATCTGTTATTTCAAAAGAAGCAATTTTGTAAGCAGGGACATCCATTTTTTCAAGAAAATCCACGGCGGTGAAATCAAAAGGGCTTGAAAAGCACACCATTCCCAGTTCATCCGCAAGCTTTTTAAGCTTCGGCTGCCACTCCCAAGGGGTATATGCCTCGCCGTAAAGCTCATAAAACGTTTTGGAGTCCCACAAAGTGCCCTGATTTATTCTGAAAAGCTCATTGTCAGCATTAAGAGTGAGGGTATCCGGCGTGTAAGTCTGGAACTTCACAGCGTCCGCGCCTGATTCCTTCATGGCGATGATCGTTTTCTCCGCCAGCTCATAATTTTGCAGATGGTTGCAGGAAAGTTCAGCAATGATAAAAGCGGGGCTTACGTCAGATATCACCCGCCCTCCGATGAAAATATCTTTCATTCAGTCTCCGCGCAGAGTTTTTTAAGCTCTTTTATGCTTATGGTCAGTCCTTTATCTTCAATAATATGCCTGAACCTGTCAAGTTCAGCAGATTTATGCACGGAACCGCCTTTTTTCTGCTTAGAAGGAATAATGCGCCTTTCACGCAGGTATTTCCAGTTTGACTTAAACATATCAAAAAGCGCATCATGAAGCTTGGTATAGGAGCTTAACAGCGTTTCTTCCGATTCATTAAGCACTATTTCTTCCTGTATAAGGATATCCCCCGTGTTCATCCCCTGATCCGCCTTGTGAATTGTAACACCTTTAGGAGTATTATCAAGAAAGCTCCATATGTTAGGGTCTGCTCCTTTATTCCATGGAAGATAAGAAATATGCAGATTTATAATTCCATCATCCATCATCTTAATAACATCATCAGGTATTAAGTATTTATACGAATAGCTTAGAATAAGATCCGGTTTAATTTCATCCACAAGCGTAAGATCAATCCTGTCACCTATAACTGTGACGTTTTCTCCCGTTTCTTTAAGCCATTCAATAAGAGGCTTTGAAACCTCGTTGTTTGTCAGCACGGCAATCTTCATTCCGCAACCTCCATAATCATGCTTACCGCCCTTCTTACCCCCTGTCCGTCTATATAAAGAGGACCCAGAGAAGACATGGAACGGTTTTTATCTTTGTCTTGGATATGTGTTAGTGTCTGTTTTATAAGTTTATCAAAGTTTTTATCTCCGTAAAAGCCCACTGATATAGCAAAGCCAGTTTTCTTCCAGTTTTCAAGATTTATTCTCTGGTTTTCCGCCATACCGAATAAAACAGACGGCACAGCAGTTCTTGCCAGTTCATAAGAGGTTTGCCCCGCCGCAGATACTGCAAACAGCCGTCCGGACATCATCTCAGCCATTCCGCCTGCACTCAGTCCGAAAAAAGCCTGAACACGGGCTGAATCAACAGGCTTCGCCTCACTGATTACAAAAATATCCTCCCCTGTATTATCAAGAAGAAGTCTGCATATCTCAGAGGCTATTTTTCCTGCACCTGAACCGCCGGCACTTAAGAAAATTCCGCTGCGTTCTTCCGGATAGCTGTCAAAATCCCAGAAAGGTCTGCGCAGCATAGCGTATTTACACCCCGCAAGAATCATCTGGGAAGGCTTGCCCTTATACGGAATATTCTCTGCAAATAAAGAACCGTTGAGAACTATCCCTTCAGGATAATCGAGCCTGTTTGTATCATCTATAAACACACACAGCGAACCGTATGAAGCAATTTCTGTGAGCTGTTTTTCGGTTGTAAGATATGAATCAATTACGCAGACATCATAATTTCTGCAAAGGCCGGTTTCCGTTGTCCAATCAGCAGAATAAACATCGCAGCCGGTAAATTTCAGATCGCACTCGCCCTGAATAAATAAATCGGCAGTTACTCCTTTTTCCTCAAAGCCTTCTTTCAGGGCTCTGCACCTGCCGTAATGTCCGTATCCGATACCCTTTCCTGCGGAGGTGAAGATTCCTGTCTTCATTTGTTCTCTCTTCTCAGTATCTCTGCCGCACGGCACATGTCCTGCTTTTCAAGCAGTTTCACCGCGGCATCTATCTCATCCTTTTCATTTTCATAAACAGTCTTATGGATTACAGGCTTCGTTATAAATGAAAGCCACTTCTTCTGTTCAAAAAGCTCCTCAAGTTCTTTCAGCCCGAAGTCATCCCCAAGAAACTCAAAAACAGCGCATAAAAGAGCGTAGTCCTCCGGTGTATCCAGAGTAACTCTGATGTCTGAAGTATTTTTATTCTGTACAAGGTGTACAACCTTAAACACGCCTGTTTTGTATAGATAAGGAGTAACATGCTCCCTGTAGAGCTTGCCTTCCGCCTCTTTGTATGCCTTTTCCAGAGCGTCAAAGGTAAAAATCTCCGCATCCAGACCGTGGGGATAGGTTCTTTCATGGGTATTTGAAGCATAGTCGGCTCTGCTTCCTGTAAACTTCCGCACCAGATCGCCCAGTACTTCAGGGTCATGGCAGGGGCAGTCGGAGGTTATGCGCATCACCGAGTCAAATCCGGCTTCCTTAGCCGCAAGATAATAACGCTCAAGGACATCATCCTCACTTCCCCTGAAAGAGCGCACGCCAAGCCTTGCCGCCTCATTTACAACCATGAGATCCGCCTCTTCCGTTGTGGTGGCAACAATTACCTCTGCTGCTTCCTTAACCTTGAGACAGCGGCGGACAACGTGCTCCAAAGCCGTCTTCTCACCATGTTCAGGCAGTTTTTTGAGGATTTTTCCGGGCAGTCTGGTTGAGCCCATCCGTGCCTGAATTATTATTCCGAGACGCATTTTACAGCCTCCCGCACACATTCGATAACATAGTCCTGCTCAGCATCTGTCAGGGAAGGAAACATAGGCAGGCTCAGTTCCATGCTGTAGAACCTCTCCGCTTCGGGCAGTGAAAAGCCTTCAAATCCGTTTGCTCTGTAGTAGGGGTGCATGTAGACAGGCAGATAATGAACCTGCGCATAGACCCCTTTAGTGCGGAGAAAGTCGTAGATACTTTTGCGTCCTTTTTCTATGCGGAGGGGGTAAAGGTGGTAGGCATTTTCTCTGTTTAATTTATGCGGCGGAGTCTTCAGCCCTTTTATGGAACTGAAAGCCTCATCATATTTTGCGGCAATCTCACGTCTTCTTTTAACAGACGTCTCAAGCCTTGAAAGCTGGCTTATACCCAGAGCGCACTGAATATCCGTCATACGGTAGTTATAGCCCAGTTCCTGCATCTCATTATACCAGCCGCCGTGGGGTTCTTCAATGAAGCCGTCTCTGGTTATGCCGTGGCTTCTGAATCTCGCAAGTATATTACGGAGATTTTCATCATTAGTAAGAACAGCACCGCCCTCTCCTGTTGCAACATGCTTAACAGGGTGGAAGCTGAAAACTGTCATATCAGAATAAGCACAGTTTCCTATCTGTCCGCCGTTATAAACAGCACCCAGAGCATGACAGGCATCCTCCACAACCATAAGTCCGTTTTCACTGGCAACGGAGCGTATCCTTTCCATATCAGCAGGCATGCCGGAGTAGTGCACAGGGGCAATAAGTTTTGTTGATTTATCGATAAGAGCAGGGATTCCGTCTGTGTTTATATTGCCTGTATCATCTTCAATATCGCAGAACCTGGGAGATGCGCCGAGGTAAAGTCCGGCATTTGATGTGGCGGCAAATGTCATCGGGGTAGTGATGAAGCTGTCGCCTTTTTCAAGTCCTGCGGCATAGTAGGCTCCGTGAAGTGCCGCTGTTCCGTTTGAAAAAACAACGGCAAAGCGTGCGCCGCAGTAAGAGGCGAGTCTTTCCTCAAACTCCGCAACCTTCGGACCCTGTGTGAGATAGTCAGAGCGGAGTGTCTCCGCAACGCATTTGATGTCGTCTTCCGTTATTTCCTGTTTTCCGTATGGAATAATCTTATCAGCGGACACAGCTTTCACCTACAGTGAGTTATATGATCTGTATAACGCCAAGACAAAGAAAAGTCCAGTCACTTACAACACAACCCCCCGAGGCTACACCTCCGTCGGGGGGTTATGAGGGTGGTACTATGAAGAAGTATTACTCTGTTGGAGAGAGTCTTTTAATGTTTTTCAGATGCGTCTTCCCTGTGGTACCCGTCTATCATCCCTTTAAGAAGCTGGGTAAGATAACCGCCGCAGGTGCAAAGATAAAGGTGGGCTATGATGAATATCAGGGAAATTACGCCAAGAGCCAGATGCACCACAATTATCATCCCCTTGTACCCTGCTATCCCCATAAATTCGGGATAGAGAGCAAGGAGCCCGCTCACAGCGAGAAGGGGCATAAGAGCGTAAACGACTCCTATGTACGCCACCTGCTGAAGGGGGTTAAACTTGCATTTTTCTGTTGAATGAAAGGGGTGTGCTTCGCCCTTCATTATTCCGAAGAGATAAAACATTCCCTGCCTGATTATTCTGCCCACAAATCCGCTAAGCTGGATGAGGTAATGCCTTCCGTTGCCGGTAACTATATTGACACCGATAAAATATATCCAGACAGCCACGAATACCTGACCTGCAACATGGTGAATCTTCACAAGAGCGGGTACGGGACCGAAGTGGTTTACTATGCCTGTTGCCAGAAGAACAGCAAACAGGAGAGCGTTAAGCCAGTGCCATACACGGACAGGCAGGCTGTAGAGATAAAGCTTATGCTCAGCCGCTGCCTTGCGTTCGGGAGCGAATATTTTTCTGAGCATAAAATGCCCCGCCACACCCGCCAGAGTGAGGGCAGTGAGTACGGCAAGAATAACCAGCCATAAAGGCCAGTAGTCCGGAGTGTAATTTATATCTGAACCCCATATGCTTGTCATGGTTGATCTCCTTAGTGTATTTCTTTGCGGCGGTAAACGCTTGCTGCGCCTGCGTTGCCTTTTGATTCCCTGTACGATTCAGGATGTTTGGAGAGCCATTCGGCAGCCTCTTCTGAATCCGCCTTTACAAAAGAAAGAGCGTCCGTGGGGCACACGCTCACACATATGGGGAGTTCCCCTTTGGCAAGCCTTGATTCCGCACAGAAGTCGCACTTATCGGGACATCTGGTTTCAGGATCCATATAACGCACATGGTAGGGGCATGCGGACTGGCAGTAAGAGCAGGAAATACATTTTGCATCGTTTACTCTCACCAAGCCTTCAGCATCAATATATGAAGCTCCCGTGGGGCATACGCTCACACAGGGAGATTTCTCACAGTGCTGGCATGACACTCTGTAAAACTGGTATCTGTCTTTATCCGGCTTTATCTGAACCTGAACACGTCCGAAGCCTCTGGGAACATCATTCACATTGGCGCACCCGACTGTGCAGGCCTGACAGCCTATACATTTTTTTTCATCGTGAAACATCAAGTAGTTAGATTTCATGTTTTAACCCCTTAAGCCTTGGAAATTTTTACGGCACTGGTATGAACCGCCATGCCTGTTACATCATTTACCGCATGGGGCAGCAGGTTTGAACACATAACACCGGAAGCGGCGGCGGCTGTCTGTTTGTAGCCGTTTTTTACACCGAAGCCCGACATATAGGTAAAAACCGTATCAGGGCGTATGTTCTCTGTAACAAGAGCAACTCCCGTTTCTCTGCCTGTGGAGTTTTCAAGAACTACTTCATCGCCGCTGCTGATGCCGTGGGCTTTTGCAGTCACAGTATTAATCCATACAGGGTTTGAGGGCATAAGATCAGAAAGCGACGGAACAAAAACCGTTGCCGCATTGGTATGGACAGCAGCTTTAGCCTGAATAAACAGAAGCTCATCCGAACCTGCGATCTTGATATTTCTGAACCTTGGAACACCGTATCCCGGCCAGAGCTGCTCTATTTCTTCGGAATAGAACTCAATCTTGCCGCTTTTTGTTTTAAACTTCATGTGGTTTGCGAATGTTCCGTCTTCACCGAGATTAGCGGCGGCTGTGGGGTATTTTTCCACAGCCTTGGCTATCATTGAAGGCTCTCTGAGCAGGAAGGATGTTCCGTATGAAACAAAGCCCTTCTCCTTGAGTTCCTTAAGAAGCTCCGGAGCGTCTGCCGTCTGCATTTCGATGTATTTCTCCATGCTTCCGCCCCAAGGATAAAACTCTTCAAGACCAAGCTTAAGACCGAGTTCGTACCAGATAAGCGCACTGGACTTCGCATCGCCGATTGTTTTCACAGCAGGCTGACGGAGTGAATATGCGGGAGACTGACCGGATCTGTTTTCTATCTGCTCAAACCTTTCCAGATAAGTAACTTCGGGCAGGAAATAGTCGGCAAAAGCCGCTGAATCTGTCATGTAAACATCACATGCAACAATAAGATCCATAGCCTTCATAGCCTCAACCATCTTTGGATAGTCGGCAAGGGTCTGCATGGGGTTTGTTCTGGACATCACCCAGCCTTTTACCGGATAAGGCTTTTCAGAAAGGGCGGTTTCAATAATTCTCTGATAGATTCCGCCTCTTTTTATGCTGTATTTGAATCTTTCGCCGTCCAGAGCATCAAGCCTTGCTGCGGGTTTGGGATACTCCACCTTGATTTTCTTAAGTTCTGGAGCAGCCTTTGTCCCCACAAGCTTGTTATAGGCTTCGGGGCTTCTTTTGCTGTAGAGACCGCCTTTGCGCTCAAAGTTGCCGATGAGGGCATTAAGGGCAAAGAATGCTCTGCGTGTATCAAATTCTTCAAAAGAATAGGTAGTTCTGTGACCGGGAGAAACCACAGCAGCCGGAGCAGCAGAGGCAAATTCCTTTGTGATGCGTCTGATAACATCAGCCTGCACACCGGAGTGCATTTCGGCAAATTCGGGAGTTATGTTCTCTATGCTTCTTGCGAACTCCTCAAACCCGATTGAATATTCACCAACGAAATTCTTATCATAGAGATCGTTTTTTATAAGTTCATTACACATGGCAAGTGCCACGACTATATCTGTTCTGGGCTTAATGAAGAAATATTCATCCGCTTTGCCGGATACCACAGAAAGACGGGGATCAAAGCTTACTACCTTTCCGCCGGCATTCTGCATTGCAGCCGTTTTATAAGTGTCGCCCACCTCAACGCCTTCGTAAAGGTTATGACCGAACACAATGAGATACTTGGTGTTTTTAAGATCCCATACCATGTCTCCGCCGAGCATAATATCCGCAGTTACATACCTGCCACCGGGGCACATTGTTGAATGTGAGAAAATGTTGGGTGAACCGAAGGACTGGGCAAAATGCTTGAACTAGCTGTAAAGCGAACCTGACTTGGCAGAAAAAGCTATGGTCTCAGCACCGTAAGTGCTTTTAAGAGCATTCATCTTTTCAGCTATCTCAGTGTAAGCCTGTTCCCAGCTTATTACCTCCCACTCCCCTGCGCCTCTTTCGCCCTTTCTTTTCATGGGCTTAACTATACGGTTAGGGTCGTTCAGCAGGCTGTAGCCGCTGCTTCCTCTGGCACAGATTCTGGTCTTCTGATGATCGGCATTTTTGTTCCCTTCGATAAAAATCTTACCGCTTCCCAAATCATGTACCCTTACAGGACAGCGGTAGGAACACATTTCGCATGTTGTGTTCGTTTCGGGTATTACGCCCTCAACCTTAATGCCGTCCTGAAAAGCAACAGCTCCCAGCGGTAACGCACTTGCGGCGCATGCTGCCGCAGCACTCTGCACAAAGCGTCTACGAGTTATTTTCATAAGATTCCCTCGTTTCAAGTATTTACTACTTGTTAATGAACATAGTCTCATGACTATTTAATAAACCTATAGTATTTATTAAGAAGGCTAACCTGACCTTTGAGAGGGTGTCAACGGCTAATGTTACTTTTAAGTAACGCTTACAACAGCTTGTGGACTTAATTTGCCAGCTTATTTTCAGGAGTTAGAGATGAATAATTTGTCACTTATCTTTCATATCAACATTTTCTCTAAATCATATAAAATAACTATGTTTTATCAAATGTGAACGAAGGTTATATATTTTTTATCTAACAAAAATCATTTTTATTACGGAATATCCATAAGGCGTTAATCTTTAAAGAAAATAACGTTTTTAACTGTTTACTTCAATAAAATGAACATATGAAAATTATTTAACCCAGACTTGGGCTGTAAGGCTATCGAATTTAAAAATAAAACAAAAGACTGAATATATTCTTCAATTTTACTGAACGATCTTTTTGTAAAGATAAATAAACAAAAATAAAGCGAGGGGCACATCCTGTGTCCCCCCGCTGTGAATTTACTATATTTTCAATGACTGTGTCTTTTTAACTATGGTTACTTTTCCGCCTTCAAACTTAACTTCCACTGATCCGTAGAAGTTACTCTGGAACATTTCTCTTAAAAGTTCCTGAAGCTGATTCATCTGGGAATTTTCACCTTTTGTTTTCTGTACACTCACTGCAGCCATAGCACACCTCCATGTTTTAGGAAATTACATCCATGTTTCTAATGACTTACCCTTGAAGAAGCTGAAGAGCCATCTGGGGTATCTGGTTAGCCTGCGCCAGCATAGCCGTGCCGGACTGACTGAGTATCTGATACCTTGTGAAAGTCGCCATTTCATCCGCAACATCAAGGTCACGTATGCGTGATTCGGCGGCAGTCATGTTCTCTCTTGCCGTATCAAGGTTAGTGCTGGTGTATTCGAGCCTGTTGATCTGCGCTCCGATTGTTGCCCTCACGGTTACAACTTTGCTGAGAGCGGCATCTATATCAGGTATGGCTCTCTGTGCAAGTGTCTGTGAAACAAGGGTTACATTTTCTATTCCGAGCCCCTCAACATCAAGCTGAGGAATGGAAACTGAAAGAGACTGCCCCTGATTCGCACCGATCTGAAGGTCTGTGGAGTTGTCAACTATATGGAGGAAGTGTTCTTTTGCTGCTGCACTGGTGTCAGTGCCAAACTCTATCTCCTGAGTAACGGTATTCCATGTTTCGGTTACGCCGGCGCGGGAATCTATAACGATTTCAACACCGTCTATAATGCCGTAAACTCTGTCATCACTGGTTTCATCAACACCAACAAGCTGTCCGGTGTGTGCATCCTTAACACTTACAGTTGTTGTGTTGTTTCTTGATGACTGAATTTCGTTAAGACCGAGCGCATTGATAAGGTCCTGATCTCCGCTGAAGGATATCTCGCCCTGCTCACCAGTGAGAGCGGTCTGGATTATGAATGTACCTTTAACGGATCTGGAACCGTTGTTAGCAGGCATAGACACATAATCTACGAGGTGGCTGTTTACGCTGCTTGAGTCGGAACCCATGCCAAGTTCAGCTATTGCTTCCTCAAGTTTTTTCTCAAGGTCGGAGATAGTGTCATCACCCTGAAGGTAAATGGTGATACTGTCACCGTTACCCCATATGGTGAGTTCCTGCTTGTTGCTGAACACATTATTGCCGTCAGCATCAGTAAACACAGCTATATCCTTAAGTTTTGTTGTGGATGTTGCCGCTTCGCCGGAACCTGAGATAGCCACATTAAAAGAATCTGGGGAAGTCAGGCCGCCTGTTGCAGCAGCGTTGCTCTGTTCTTTGAAGCTTAATGTCATATTACCAAGGTCAATGTTGCCTGTTTTGGAGTTTATACTTGCATAGTAAACAGTTACATCATTGTAATCCACCAGCGTATTACCATCGTCAGGCTTTGTAAGTGAACTTACCGCAGTAAAATAGATAGTAGGACCGTCCTGACCGTTAGGACCGTCTGTTATCTGAATCGAACCGCCGCCGGAAGCAGCAAGATCTGTTGAAACCGTTGTTGCATCAAGACCGTCAGTTACAGAGAAAAGTATTTTATCTCCTGTCTGAACTGAACCGCTTGCTGACAGTGTGAAAGTGAAATCGATATCTATGGTATTGCCTGCTGAGTTTCTCAGGCCCGCAGCTGCGGTATCAACGCCAAAAGTCGAAGATGAACCCGCACTGTATACTGCGTCAACTTCGACCCACTGACCTGTTGTACCAGTGAGAGCATCTATGAATCTCATTCTGAGGGTTACTGACGCTGTATTGCCTGCTGCTGCGTCGTCTGCGAATTCTACTTCGAGATATCCGCTTCTGCCGCCGGAAGCATCAACTGAGGTACTGTCTACAAGGAAGGAAGAGCCGGATTGTGCAAAATAGCCTACAGTGCTGAGAGCTGAAGTAGCTGCAGGCGTTGCCGTACTGCCGCTGCTTATGGAAACAGTAAAATAAGCTGTCCCTGTAGTCGGCATAGTTTCGGGGTTGCTGATAAAAGATACGTTGGTCAGGTTACCGCTTGATGAACCGGAGGTCACGATTTCTGCTCCGATAACACCTTCTTTCAGGCTCATGATGTTTGATTTGTGAACCTGATTAGTACCTGCTTTCGTTGAGAGTTCAACTTTGTAGTTTCCTTCGGCAACATTATCTCTGATTATAGCGCTGATCTTGTCGCTGCTTGCAGACCAGAGAGCTGTTCCGTCACCGTTAAGAAGCTTTTTAGTGTTAAACTCTGTTGAAGTGGAGATCCTGTCGATCTCGTCTTTGAGCTGATCAACTTCTTTCTGAAGTTCAATCCTGTCATTGGTAGTGTACGTACCATTTGCAGCCTGAACCGCAAGCTCTCTCATACGCTGAAGCATAGAGCTTACTTCGCCGAGTGCGCCTTCTGCGGTCTGGAGCATTGATATACCGTCCTGAGCGTTCATTGAAGCTCTTTTAAGACCGGTTATCTGTCCTCTGAGTTTTTCGGATATCGCCAGGCCGGAGGCATCATCTGCCGCGTGGTTGATACGCAGACCTGATGAAAGTCTTTCGAGAGACTTTCCAAGTTGGTTCTGTGTTTGTCCGAGATATCTCTGCGTGTTCAGAGACATCACGTTCTGATAAATAGAGAGTGCCATGTCATCCTCCTTGATTCTTTCAATAGAGGCATCTCGCGCTTCCTTGCGCATATTCAGAATCGTACAGAACCGATAAAACCTTTAGAAAAAAAATTAAATAAAGATGAATTATTGTCTTAAGTTATTGATTTTAAAGGAAATAGATACCCCCGGGTAAACCCGGGGTTCTATGCTTTCGCCATGCTATCGCATGTTTTTTACAGCTCAATCTTGAGCTGTCCTGAATCCTGTTGCCCTTGCATTTCGACGTAATTTTTAATTACGTCTTCATTCAAACCAATACTGCTAACGAAGTAGCCTGGCGACCACACTATATTTTCATTCCAGTATACTTTTTCTAACCAATCAAAAAATTTTCGCATACGGGAAGCCAATTGGCTTTTTAATCTACCCATAACATCTGAAATACTATATTTGGAAGGAATAATTATAACCATATGCAAATGATCTAAGTCAAAGCCAATGGCTTCTATTTCAACGCCAGGCATACTTCTCAATAAACTGGGCAACGTTTTACGAATATAAGAACAGACACCAGGCTTCAGGATCTTTCGACGGTATTTACAAACCCAAACTACATGATATTTCAAGTAATAAGCACTGTGAGAGGTCTTAATGATTTCCATAGAAAAGTATACCGTCGAAAGGCTCATTCATCCACGCTTAAAAGCGTGGTGTTCTGTCTTCGACCGCATAAAAAAAGCGGGCATAAAAGCCCGCCTCTATTTATTAAGCCCTGAAGGGCTGATTTACATATCAGTTTTTGATTATGCGGACTATGTCATTATAAAAAGCGAAAAACATCAGCCCGAAAATAAGCATCATTCCCGCCATGTTGGCATATTCACGGATCCTTATGCTTACAGGTCTTCTTGTTATAGCCTCCACTGCGTAGAAAAGAAGGTGACCGCCGTCCAGAACAGGTATGGGCAGCAGGTTAAGTATGGCAAGGTTCACGCTTATGGCGGCCATAAGCCCCAGAAGTATTATTATTCCTTCATCTGCGGAGCTTTTTGCCATCTGAAGAATCATAATAGGTCCGCCTATGGAATCAGCAGGAACAGACTTCTGGAATATTTTAACCACACCTGTGATTATAAGTCCGGTGACTTCGGCAGTCTTTTCCACGCCCATTTTCAGAGAAGGAAAAAAGCCGTAGTTAACCCTTATATACTGGTCGGAAACCTTAACACCGACCAGCCCGACTTTTATATCCTCACCGAATACGTTTTTCTGAACACTTTCTCTGGGAGTAACAACAATCTCCATGCGGCTGCCGCTTCTGTCTATATCAAAAACAATTTCTCTTCCGGGGCGTTCAATTACATACGAACTCATTTCGTCCCAGAAGGTAACAGGATTTCCGTCTACAGAAACCACCTTATCCCCTTCCAGCAGCCCTGCCTCAGCAGCGGGCATATCAGGCATGAGTTCGCCGATGACGGCAGTGGAGCGGGGCACACCGGCCATAAATATTACTGCATAAACCAAAGCCGCCAGCAAGAAGTTAGCGAACGGACCCGCAAAAACAATTAGTGACCGTGCATAAAGAGGCTTGTTATTGAAAGCCCTTGCCTTCATATCGGGTGTGCTTTCAGTATCCCCTTCGGGGTTGTAGTCCGCCCCGTCGCCGTACATCTTAACGTATCCGCCCAGAGGAATGGCTGAGAGCATGTATTCGGTTTCGCCCCTTTTCCATGAAAACAGTTTCGGACCGAAGCCTATTGAAAACTTCTCCACATATACCTTAAAGTATTTTGCTACCAGAAAGTGACCAAGCTCATGAAAAAAAATGAGCAGTCCCAAAAGTATTATCGCCTGAATCATTTCGTAATTATCTCCGGGCAAATATTAAATCACTGCACTTGAGTCTGGCTGCCCTATCCAGATCGAGTATTTCGTCTATCCCTTCGGCTTTGCATTCACCGAATGCGTCCAGCACATTTTCTATCACCGGAGCAATATCTATGAAACTGATTGATTTACGAAGAAAATGTTCAACAGCAATTTCATTTGCTGCATTCATTACAATCATAGGACCGTTCATATCCTTTTTCAATACCTGAAAAGCGATCCGCAGACATCCGTATTTATCCAGATCCGGCTTAAAAAAATCCAGACGTGAAATTTCGCTTAAATCAAGCTGTTTTACTCCGCTGTTTATCCTGTCCGGCAAACCAAGGGCAAATGATATGGGAGTCCTCATATCAGGATAACCCATCTGCGCCAGCATGCTGCCGTCAGTGTAGCATACTGCGGAGTGTACTATACTCTGCGGATGTATTACCACATCAAGCTTGTCCGGCGTCACATCAAACAGATAGCGTGCCTCAATAAGCTCAAGCCCTTTATTCATCATAGTGGCTGAATCCACGGTGATCTTGCTGCCCATGCTCCAGTTAGGATGCTTCAGAGCCTCCTGAACGCCCATAAATTCAAGGGCGTCGTTCGGGGTTTTACGGAAAGCCCCGCCGGAAGCAGTGAGAACAATCTTCGCAACATGTTCCTTCTTCTGCCCCATCAAACACTGATAAATCGCAGAATGTTCACTATCCACAGGAATAACCCGTGCGCCGCTTTTTTTGGCTTCATCCAGAATGAGCCGACCGGCAGCAACTATGGATTCCTTGTTTGCAAGGGCTATGTCCGTCCCTTTTTTTACTGTTTCGTACGCAGGCAGTATCCCCGCCGCACCCACAGCAGCCACAAGGACAAGATCTGCATCTGTATCTTTAAGCATGGATACAAGGCATCCGTTCTCGCCTCTGGAGAGGCATGACCTTTCAACGCCAAACTCTGCGCACTGCTCCTCAAGAAGCTCACTGTTGGAGTTCGCCGAGAGGAGAACCACATCAAAAAGCTCCCTGTTGCGCCGGATTACATCAAGAGTCTGTCTGCCTACAGACCCTGTTGAACCTATTACGGCAATCTTCTTCACCTTACACCGCCATGGTCACGTAAAAATATAATATCGGAGCGGCAAATGCTATGGAGTCGGTTCTGTCCAGCACACCGCCGTGGCCGGGGAAAACAGTGCCGCTGTCTTTTATGCCGCTTTTGCGCTTAAACATTGACTCAACAAGATCACCTACAACACCGGCTCCGGTAAGGAGAATGGATGAAATAAGTACATGATGAAAGGGGATTTCCATGAAAAAATAGGTATAAAGAAATGCTCCGGCTATGCCTCCGATGAAGCCTCCGGCAAGCCCTTCCATGCTTTTTTTGGGACTAATAAGCTCATACATTTTTCTCTTTCCGAACATCACGCCGATGAAATAAGCGAAAGAATCGCTGAACCAGATAATAGCGCAGAGATAAAAAAGCCAGTGAAAATCTATTTCCCGAAGAGGGATAAAGAAAGACATAAAAAACGGATAATACATTATCGAGATCATTGAAACGGAAAGGTGTTCATATGTGTCATCAAGGGGTGCTTTGCCGAAAAGCTTTATCACAAACACCATCGCGGCAGACACATAAAGTCCGAAGAGCGCTCCGGAGGTTCCTCCGAGAAAAAAACCTGTGGGGATAAGCACAGCGCCCGCCATTACAGGAAAGGCGAGAAGCGGTTTCCCGTCCGCAGACACAAATCTGTAAAACTCCCATGTTCCGCCTAGTATAAGTATGAGGAGAACAATAAAAAACATTATATCATTAAGCCATATTATGCCTGCTATCACTGGGGGCATAACGGCAATTGCCGTCAGAATTCTTGTAAGCCTGTTACTCACTTATACCTGCCTTGTTTAAAAATAAAATACTCTTTACTTGATAACGTTAATCCGCACATCCTGTCGGATTAACATGCACGCTCGCAATTATATATCGCCGACCTGCTCGTCGGTCATGCCGAAACGGCGGTTGCGTCCGGCGAAGTCGCTGATGGCTTCGTCTATATCCTGCTCAGTGATGTCCGGCCAAAGTTTTCCAGTGAAGAAAAGTTCGCTGTAGGCTATACGCCAGAGCATGAAATTGCTTATACGAAGTTCTCCGCTGGTGCGGATCAGGAGGTCAACATCGGGTATTTCAGGGTGAAACATACACGAAAAGAAGTTTTCTTCAGTTACATCCTCCGGCTTTAAAGAACCGGATGCAACAAGCTCGGCTATCTTTTTAGCAGCAAGAACTATCTCCGCACGCCCGCCGTAACTCAAAGCGAGATTAAGAACCATACCGGTATTTCCGGCAGATCTCTCCACGGCATCAAGAAGCTTTTTCCTTGTGCTTTCGGGGATAAGATCAGTCTGACCGGTCACAGTAAAACGGATATTCTCCCGAAGGATAGTTTTAAGTTCCTTTTCGATATATTCATCAAGAAGGCGCATGAGAAAACTGACTTCATCACCGGGACGTTTCCAGTTTTCCATGCTGAAGGCAAACAGGGAGAGGTATTTTATACCCAATGCGGAGGCATGGCGCACAACCTTGTTGACCACGTCCACGCCTTTTTTGTGCCCCATTATCCGGGGCATTTTCCGCTGTTTTGCCCATCTGCCGTTACCGTCCATGATTATCGCCAGATGAACGGGCAGTATGTCGGGCATTAGATCTCCATTATTTCTTTTTCTTTATGCTCAATGGCTGCGTCGATCTTTTTAACAAAGTCGTTTGTAACTTCCTGAACCTTATCCTGCCCTTTTTTGCAGTCGTCTTCGGAAATTTCTTTATCCTTCTCAAGCTTTTTCAGCTCATCATTAGCGTCACGGCGTATATTACGGACGGCAACTTTTGAATCCTCGCCCATTTTTTTAACCATTTTCACAAATTCTTTCCTGCGTTCTTCGGTAAGCTGCGGAATGGGTATGCGAACGACCTTCCCGTCATTTTGAGGGTTATAGCCGAGGTTGCTGGACATGATGGCTTTTTCTATAGCAGGAATGAGGCTGGTATCCCATGGCTGGATAACGATAAGCCTGGGTTCAGGAGCGCTGAGAGTGGCAACGCCGCTGAGAGGCGTGGGTGCGCCGTAATAATCAACCTTTACGTTGTCAAAAACGGAAATGGAGGCTCTGCCTGTTCTCACCGCCTTAAATTCATCTTTAAGATGGCTGAGGGCTTTCTCCATTTTTGATGATGCCTCGTTGATCACTGTGTTAAGCATTATCGACCTCCACGATTGTTCCTATCTTTTCGCCTGTAATTATTTTTTTCATATTTCCTTTACCGTATATATCAAAAACTATTATCGGCATAGCGTTGTCCATGCACATTGAAATAGCGGTGGAATCCATAACCTTAAGCCCTTCATTAAGAACCTTAAGATAGCTTATGCTGTCGTATTTAACTGCGCATGAGTTCTTTTTAGGGTCACTGTCGTATATTCCGTCTACCTTTGTTGCCTTAAGCACAACTTCTGCATTTATTTCCGACGAACGGAGAGTCGCCGCTGTATCTGTAGTAAAATAAGGGTTGCCTGTTCCGGCAGCAAAAATAACCACTCTTTCTTTTTCAAGATGGCGCATTGCTCTGCGGCGGATGAATGGTTCGGCTATCTGCCTCATTTCGATTGATGTCTGAACACGGGTTGCACAGCCAGCGTTTTCCAGAGCGTCCTGAAGCGCAAGAGCGTTTATAACAGTTGCAAGCATCCCCATGTAGTCTGCTGTGACTCTGTCCATGGACTTGGAAGCATCAGAAACCCCTCTGAAGATATTTCCGCCGCCGACAACAATGCCGATCTTAACGCCAAGTTCCTGAACCTCTTTTATTTCACCAGCGATAAAGTTGACTGTATCAACGTCTATGCCGTATTCGCCCTCGCCCATGAGTGCTTCACCGCTCAGTTTGAGCAGTATTCGTTTGTACTTAAGCTCCATTATTCAGCCTCGATATTTTTATAGCCTTCAACAGTATATGTAAATTTAAGTGTTTTAAATGGAAGTTCCGCTACTGCGTCATAGGTCACGGAGTATTTAAGTTTGTCCACGTATTCTTCAATAACAACATCGTCTTCTCTAATCGGAACACCGGTGTCTTCTGCTGCTCTTACGATGTTGACAGGAATGTTCTCAAGCTCGGAAGTGTTAAGTGCGTTTTTAAACGCATTTTCAAACATCTTGTACTTAATCCACGGCAAAGCTGCCGTTGCACCCAGATAAAGCACGATGATAAAAATAATCACCTTTATAAAAGTTCCCATACCTTCACCGCCTCATGCTTATTCCGGCGGAAAGCTCCGAATGCGGGAGCTTTCCATCCTAATGATTATTGCATGAAACATACTCAAATTCAATGAATGAGTTTAAAGACCCGATCGAAGCGATCGTACTTCGGATTAAGGAATCTGAGCGCTTTAAGAGGCATTTTAGACCACGGAGAATCATACTCCGGAGTTTCAAGTGACCAGTAAATAAGAAGTGCTTTCCCCTTAATCATATCTTTTGAGATAAATCCCCAGAAGCGCCCATCGTAACTGGCATCCCTGTTATCCCCCATCATAAAATACTTACCCTCGGGAACGGTAAATTCCTCAACATTATCCCTGCTGGTGAGATCTGAGGGGAAATAAGCATCATCCTTTATCTGCTTGTAGTCTTCCTGATGGGGTTCTCCGTTTATGAAAACCTGCTTGTCCCTGATTGCAATTTTATCACCCGGAGTGCCCACTACTCTTTTGATGAAGCTCTTTGCGGGTTCAAGGGGGTATTCAAATACCATAACATCGCCCCTTTCAGGATCACCGAATTTGTAGGCGAGTCTGTTGACAATTATATAGTCCCCTATGAGGAGCGTGTCCAGCATCGAGCCGGAAGGAATCGTATATGTCTGTATAAGAAAAGTTTTTATGAACAACGCTATAACAACTGCAACCACCAGAGAGTCAAAAAAACCGTCTTTCTTTTTCTTGGGCTTGGTATCTTCTGCGTCTGCCTGCAAGTTTTTTATATCTTCATTTTCTGCCATTTTTATTCCTGTCCTATCCTAAGCACAGCAAGGAAAGCCTCCTGCGGAATCTCCACATTGCCAACCTGCTTCATGCGTTTTTTGCCCGCCTTCTGCTTTTCCAGAAGTTTGCGTTTACGTGTTATATCACCGCCGTAGCATTTGGCGATAACATTTTTCCTGAAAGCCTTAACAGTCGAACGGGAAAGAATTTTATTCCCTATGGCAGCCTGTATGGCAATATCGAACATCTGCCGGTGGATAACTTCCTTAAGCTTTTCCACCAGATCACGCCCCTTATAGAAAGCGTGATCCTTATGCACAATAATACTCAGTGCATCAACCGCTTCTCCGTTTATAAGAATGTCAAGCTTGACAAGACTCGCCTGTCTGTAGCCTGCGAACTCATAGTCAAAAGAAGCGTAGCCCCTTGAGATTGATTTAAGCTTGTCATAAAAATCCATGACAACTTCACCCAGCGGGAGTTCATACTCAAGAATAACCCTTCCCTGAGTGAGATAGCGCATATTCTTCTGAGTACCCCTTTTTGCGACCATAAGCTGTATAATACCTCCCACATATGCTTCGGGGAGAATCACAGTGGCAGCTATAATCGGTTCTTCGATAAAGTCAATTTCTGAAGGCTCCGGCAGGTCGGCGGGGTTATCCACTTCAATCATTTCGCCGTTTGTCTTGGTAACTTTGAAAACAACCGTAGGAGCTGTTGTTACCAGATCAAGATCAAACTCACGCTCAAGACGCTCCTGAATAATCTCCATATGAAGAAGACCAAGGAAACCGCAGCGAAAGCCGAAACCCAGCGCCACTGAGCTTTCTGCCTCATATGAAATTGAGCTGTCATTAAGGCGCAGCTTGTCCAGAGCGTCACGGACATCTTCAAAATCAGCCGAATCCACAGGGTAAAGCCCGCAGAAAACCACCGGTTTGACTGTTTTAAACCCAGGAAAAGCCTGTTTAGCGGGATTTGCGGAAAGAGTGACAGTATCACCTATATTAACATCGTTTATATCTTTGATAGCGGCTGTAAAGAAACCAACCTCGCCCACAGAAAGTTCATTCACCATAAGGGGTTTCGGAGTAAATACCCCAAGTTTGTCTATGAGATACTGCTGGTTTGTGGACATGAATTTTATTTTATCGCCGGCTTTGACAGTTCCGTCTATTACTCTGAAAAGAACAACAACGCCCTGATAGCTGTCATACCATGAGTCAAATATCATGGCTTTCAGCGGAGCATCCTCCTCTCCTTTTGGCATGGGAATACGCTGGACAACTGCTTCAAGTATCTCTTTGATTCCGATCCCGTCTTTTGCGCTGGCAAGCACAGCGTCACCGGCATCTATGCCGACTATATCTTCAATCTCTTTCTTCACCCTGTCCGGATCGGCACTGGGCAGATCTATTTTGTTGAGAACAGGGACAAGCTCCAGATCCTGATCTATCGCCATGTAGGCATTGGCTATGGTCTGTGCCTCAACACCCTGCGCTGCATCAACAACAAGAAGCCCTCCGTCACATGCGGCGAGGCTTCTGGAAACCTCGTAAGTGAAGTCAACGTGTCCCGGCGTGTCAATAAGGTTAAGCTGGTAGGTTTTACCGTCATCAGCCTTATAAAAAAGACGCACGGTCTGAGCTTTGATCGTAATCCCGCGCTCACGCTCAATGTCCATGCTGTCCAAAACCTGTTCCTTCATGTTTCTTTTGTCCAGACCGCCGGTGAACTCAATGAGACGGTCGGCAATAGTGGACTTGCCGTGGTCAATATGCGCTACAATACTGAAATTGCGAATAAGTTCTTTTTTCATCTAAACCTTTTTATATCGGTATTTAAAATATTTGTCACTTACAGGACATCAGTATGAAAATATGCACGAAGGGCACACTTTCACTCAAACGAATATGTTCTTACTACAAAACAAGGCAAAAGTAAAAAATTATCTGACGAGGTTATTAAGCGAGAACAGCGGATCCATGATGGAAATAACTATGAATCCTATTATTATACCGATGAACATTATAAACAGCGGCTCAATAATGGAAACAAACCTTGAAGTCAGTTCTTCGGACTTCTTGCCGAAAAAGGAGCTGACCCTCTCCAGAAGTTCCGCAACATTTCCTGACTGTTCCCCTGTGGTTGCTGCTGCTTCAAAAAGTTCTGTGAACCCGCCTACTCTTTTTACAGCGTCTGAAAACCTGTCTCCGGAGCGGACTTTATCGGCAACGGCATCAACCTTGACCGTGAAAGCTCTGTTCCATGAAACTTTTGCAGCATTATCAAGAGCCTCCGTGAGCGGAAGTCCCTCACTAACCTGAAACGCCACCACATGAGCAAAACGGGATATAAGCACATGGTTTATAAACTGGATTTCAAGAAGCCTTGAATCCACTTTCATTCTGAATTTATCGTTGTTGCGGTAGTACCATCTGACACCCACGGCGCCCAGCAGAACCAGTATAAAAATGAATACACCGTATGACTGAAGCACTCCGGAGATAGCAATAAGAGTCTTAGTGCTGGTGGGAATATCAGAACCTGCGGCGGAGAATATACCCTCAAGTTTAGGAACAACATAGCTAAGAAGGAAACCCACAACACCCATACCCATTATAAGCACAGCCATAGGATACATAAGCGCACTGGTGAGTTTGCCCTTAACTTTCTTTTTATCCTCTTCAAAACGGGCAATATCCATAAGGACTTCAGGAAGCCTGCCTACCTCTTCCGATGTTCTGATAAGGTTTATGTACATTTCTTCAAAAGTATCAGGATATTTTGCCAGAGCATCAGAGAACCTTTTACCCTCGGACACTGTGCCTGCAACATCCATAATTACATTGCGCATACGTCCTCTGGCAGAGGAACCGGACATAACTTTAAGTGCGTGAACCAAGGCAATGCCGCTTTTAAGAAGAAGAGAGAGCTGGAAAAAAATATCCGGCACAGCGCCTTTACCGCTGAAAAACTGAAATGAGCTAAGGAAGCCTTTTTTATCACGAACCGAGCGTATCTCTGAAACAAGAACCCCGTCAGCCATGAGCCTTGCTACGGCTGAGTTTTTCGTATCCCCTTCCAGAACGCCCTTGACCTTTTTTCCACTTTTATTGACTCCGGTGTATGTAAAGGTAGGCATCAGTCAATCCTTGTTACCGCTATAAGCTCCCACGGAGTTGTGGTTCCCGCCTGAACCAGTTCATATCCATAGTCAAACATACGCTGATAGCCGTGGTTTTTCGCCTCATGCATAAGTTCGCTGGAGGATGCACGGTCGTTTATCATTTTGCGTATGGGATCATTCACAGTCATTATCTCAAATATGCCTGTACGTCCTTTATAGCCCGTGTTGAAGCACTGTTCACAGCCCTTGCCCATATAATGCTTAGGCAGATCGAATCCTTCTGCGGCGAAGTAGTTCTTAACATAGTCATCAGATTCCACTTCAGTTTTGCAGTGGGGGCATATTTTACGAACAAGCCTCTGTCCCATTGTGCAGAGAAGTGATGATGATATAAGGAAGGGTTCAACATTCATGTCAATAAGCCTCGCCACTGCTGTGGGGGCGTCATTTGTATGGAGAGTGGAAAGCACAAGGTGACCGGTAAGAGAAGCCTGAACGGCCGCCTGAGCCGTTTCTTCATCCCTTATCTCGCCCACCAGAATAATATCAGGGTCCTGACGGAGAAAAGAACGTATGGCATTTGCAAATGTGATATTTACTGCGGGGTTCACCTGAACCTGAGTGATCTTTTCCATCTGGTATTCTACGGGGTCTTCTATTGTAACTATATTGGTATCATCAGACACCAGCTCAAGGAGCGATGCGTAGAGAGTAGTTGTTTTACCTGAACCGGTGGGACCAGTAACAAGGATAATTCCGTTAGGACGTTTAAGCGCTGCCCTGTAAACATCAAGGTTGCGCCCTGCCATGCCGACTTTTTCCAACGTTGCCATGCTTTTGGAACGTTCAAGGATACGAAGGACAGCCTTCTCACCCGTTACAGAAGGAACAGTGGAAACACGCACGTCAATGGTGCGGTTACCTATTTTCATATTTATTCTGCCGTCCTGCGGCTTCCTCGTTTCAGCCACATCAAGAGATGATATAACCTTGATACGGGCTATGACCGAGTCCTGCATTTTTTTGGGAAACTGGCGTATCGTACTTAGCTTGCCGTCCACCCTGAAGCGGACAGCAAATGAGTTGTCTTTACCTTCAAAGTGAATATCACTGGCTCCGTTTTTAACCGCCTGAATCATAAGCTGATTCACGAGTTTAATAATAGGGGCATCGTCATATGAAGCAGAGAGGATGTTTCCTTCACCGTCTTCAAAAACTTCATCATCACTTCCGTAATCCTCACCGCTTACGTCGCCGCCGAGGGTTTCAAGAATTTCAAATATTTTCTCTTTTTCGGAGGAGACAAGTTCAGCATCCACCCCAAGGTAAAATGTGAGGAAGCGGGCCTTCGCAAGCCCCGTACTTCCGCTGTATAGAACAGAAACATTTCCTTCTGTCCCTGACTTTATAGGGACAAAGTCGCTTCTGTCCGGAAATTTAAGGTAATTTTCAAGTACCTTTTCGTAGGCTGTCATTTAAAGCTCTTATCTATTGTTTTCTGCGATTCGTTTTTAAAATCCACTGATTCCTGTCTCTTCCTTTCGGAAAGCTCTTCCGCCTCTTCCTGCGTGCTTACTATCTGAGCATTGATAAACACCATCAGGTTGGTTTTCTCAAAGGTTTTGCTGGTATTTTTGAAAAGCCATCCGATAAGCGGAATCTTGGAAAGACCGGGAACAGCCGAGCGTTCTTCTGAAGAGTCATCCTTCATAAGACCGCTTATAACCACCATCGAACCGTTTTTAAGCTTAACTTTTGTTTTGGTGTTACGGGTAAGGGTAACGGGCTGTGTTGAGTCAAAGGTGCTTGCGCTTACTTTCTTAACTTCCTGTTCTATTGAAAGAGTAACATAGTCGTTTGCAGATATATGAGGCTGAATTTTCAGCTTAACACCCACGTCACGATAGTCATAAGACTGAACAGGGTTATTGTTTGAGTCATACTTTGTGCTTGTAAGAAAAGGTCTGTTCTCACCTGCGAAAACTTCAGCTTCTTCATTATCAAGGGTAAGTATCTGCGGGTTAGAGAGAATATTAACTCCGGAAGCTGATTTGATAGCGTTTACAAGGAGTCCGAGTGAAGGGAACTTAACGCCGTCATACTCAATAATATCTCCCAGGATACCGAGGTTGAAACCGCCTGCCATTGCAGGGACAGAACCGTCACTGAGTACGGAACTCTGAAAGCTGTTGAGCCCGCCGTTGTCATTAATGAAGCCCACACTCCCCACACCGTTTTTATCTCCGGCAGTTGCCTGCCATTCAACACCGAACTTGTTTCCGCTGTCCAGTGTGGTTTCTATTATAAGTGCTTCCACATAAACCTGTCTTCTGGGTATGTCAAGTTTCTCAATAAGTCCTTCAACCTTCTGATAAAGCTCCTGATCACCCACTACGATAATGGAGTTTGTAGCTTTATCCGCAGCAACCTGTGATTTAACAACAGCTTGTGTTTTCGGGTCTGTTACAGAGGAGAGAAGTTTGTTAAGCACCTTCTCCACATCCTCTGCGCTTGAGTTATTGAGGTAAAATACTCTGGGCTGGCTGTGGTAGGCTGAAGATGAACTGTCAACCTGATCAATTATATAGTTTATTCTTTCAAAATCGCCTTCTTTAGCAGCAATAACCAGCACGTTTGAATAATCATCGGCTACAATAACCGGTTCAGATGCTGTCATGAAATTTTTCTGAAGTTCGGAGTAAAGCTTGGAAACAATTTTTTCCACATTAGAAGCCAAGCCGTTTTTTATAAGAATACTTTTTACAGTGTATCCTGCTGCTTCTGTTTCGAGTGTATTGAGAATCTCTATGATTTTCTGAACACGGTCGGCGGAATCACGCACGACTATCGCATTCATGCCAACCAGAATATCTGAGTTTCCGCTTCTGGAACTCAGGTTTTTGAGAACCGAAACCAGCATACGGACGTTAAAATTTCGGGGTGAAATCACAGTGGTGAGGAAACCGCTTTCCTTTCCAGTGACATTATCTATATAACTGTCGCCGTAGAATTTAACATCGCCGCTTTTTACAATCTGAATGTAGCGGTCTTTGTTAACCGCAGTCAGACCGTTAAGCTCAAGGGTTGCATAAAAGATGTCCATAACATCTTTGGAATTCATCTTCATCCCTGTCTGAACAGTGACCTGCCCCCTGAGGTCATTTTCGTCATAGACGAAGTTTTTGCCTGTAAATTCCGCTGTGAACTTAACGAAATCCTTCAGAGACATGTTGTTGAAATTTACATCATACTGAGCGTATGAGCTGACTGAAATCAATAATAAAACTATAACTATAAAACGCTTCATCTCGCACCTAATTTATTTCAACGAATATTGTTTTTCTTTGTCCCGCCCTTTCAAGATCCAGAGTGACGGCTGACACATTTTCAACTGAACTCAGCATACTGAAAAGAACTTCGGGGCTTTTCAGCTCCTCCCCGTTTATACGCATGATTGCGTCACCGTTCTTAAGACCGAGTTCACGCAGAACAGAGTCTTTTGTCATGCGTGACAGACGAAAGCCAACGATCTGACCGTCTTTTTCGTAAGGACGCATGAGAACGGATTTGATTATATTGTTGATGTCACCCACGTTGTTGATAAAGTCTGCGCGGGTCATGGTTACTTTTTCCGTAGGAGTCATGTCTCCGGGTTCTGCCTCGTCTCCTGTTTCCTCAGAAGGCTGTGCCGGAGGAGCAGAAGGAGAAGCTGTAGCAGAAGGAATCAGAGAGCCGTCACTGTAAAGCTCAAGCTTTGTCCTGCCTGATGAAGTGATTACTGTACCGCTTGTTTTGTCAAGACTTTCAAGCTTCACGCCGGAGAAAGTCTCCCCGACAGCGAGCAGAACCTTCTCTCCGTCCAGATCCATAAAAGCGTAAGACTTTGACCTGTACCCGTGTCCATAAAGGATTCCTATAAGCTTTATGCTCCGTGGGGGAGGTGCGGTAAAGGTTTCACCGCTTTCGGTAACGAAAGTGTCTGTTTGTCCCGAAGCGGAAGCGGAAGGAGATGCTGTTTTGAGGGAGAATATGTTTTTTTCGGTAATTAGGGAAATGTCCGCAGTTTTAACAGCGGATGACTTTTTGCCGCCGAGCCTGATCCCCTCCATCACAGTCGGTGTGTGCTTATATGAGATATACCCCGTAATAAGCCATGCAAAGGAAAAAGCCGCAATAACCGGATAAATAAACCATGGGATTTTTATAGTATTCATGAGAATAGAAATAGCATGAATAAACGAAAAATCAAATTAAAATCAGGGGCGCCGCTTCAATATTTATACGATCATCACATTGAGGTTGTAAAAGGCGTGGCACAGCACGCAGGGCATGACTGCTCTGTATTGTGAATACAGAGTTCCGAAAACCAGAGATGGAAAAAAAACAGCAAACGCATGAAAAGGATTTCCGCCCCATAAATGAAAAACAGCAAAAACAGCAGAGACGGAGATATTAGCGGCTGTAATCACAAAAAAAGCCTGAGCCATTCTTCTTTCAAGCCACTCCTGCAGAACTCCCCTGAAAAAAAGCTCCTCTGCCGCAGGCGCAAGGATAAGATAACGGAACACTTTTGATGAGTCAAAAGCAAAGCTTCCGTCCATTAAGAATATGCGTATGCAGAAATACGCTGCTCCCAGAAAAAACGCAGTCAGTAAAAGCCAGGACTTCCTTTTCATATGCTTCAAATAACATGGAAAATACAGTATTTGAAAGAAAAAAAGCAAACCTTCCCCTTTAGTCAATGTCCATAATTCATAGCGGTCAGATACAGATTTTCTAATTTTCCGTATTAACTGTTGTGCGATGAGGGTATGTTGTCCTATAATTCAGCCAAAATTTATTTCATGGAGCAGATAAAATGAACAGCAAAGGTTTCACAATCATTGAAGTGCTGGTGGTTATTGTCATACTGGGGCTTCTCGCCACTTTCATGGTTCCTAAAATCATGGGTAAGCCTGATGAGGCAAGGGTCGCAAAGGCTAAAAATGACATACTCGCCATTGAATCCGCTCTTAAGATGTACAAACTCGACAACGGCTACTACCCCACTACCGAGCAGGGGCTTGAATCTCTGATTAAAGCCCCGGAAATTGAACCTATCCCCAAAAACTACCGCAGAGGCGGATACCTGGACACCTCCAAGAAGCCTCTTGACCCGTGGGACAGAGATTTCATTTACCGAAGCCCCGGCGAAGATGACAGAGATTATGAGATCATCTCACTCGGAGCTGACGGAGTTGAAGGCGGCGAAGAGTTTAATACAGATATAAAGAGCTACGAAATAAGATAATGTCTGCCAGAGGTTTTACTCTTGTAGAGCTTATTATTGTTCTTCTGATAATCGGCATAGGTTTCATGACCGTGACTCCGCTCATGGTTGAAAAAGCAATCGGCGATCCGGAAGAGATAACTTTTTTTAATGATCTGCTCAGTAAAACCGCTGATGAAGCGGAAGAGCTGGGCAGAGCCCTCCCTATACGGGGTGTTAAGGGCTCGGACACTATCTTTCTGCATGACGGCGAGACAGTTAAAATACCCGGCATTTCAGGCGTTTTATCCGCAGAGATAAATGATGAGGAACAGTCGGGGCTTGATTACGTGATAATGGTTTACCCTAAACGAATCTGTGACTATTTCATTCTGCGGGTATCGGACACCGAAATTATAGAATCCCTGCCGCTGATCCTCCAGACGAGGCTGAAATGAAAAAAGGCTTTACCCTTCTTGAGCTTCTTATTGCAATGGTCGTTCTCTCAATCGGCATGATGGGTATATTCACCCTTGTCAGACAGTCTCTGGACATGAATGACTATGCAAAAAGAAAACTGAATCTCCTCAGCAGAGGTTATGAGCGGGTAATACTGACACTTTCCGAGAAAAAAACTCTGGAAGATATAATAACCGATAACAGGACAACATATACATATAAGCTCGAAAAGCATGATACAGGGCTTCAGGGCATAAAGGAATGTGAACTCAAAATATCCGACAGCACAGCGGATATGACTCTGTTTTACTATGAAAGATAATAAAGGCTTCACTCTTGCAGAACTAATGATAGCGGTTGCGCTGGCAGGCATAGTCCTCACCGGTTCATACGCAGTTTTCAATACAATTATCGCATCAAGGGACGTCTCCGTGCGTGCCGGCGATGCAGTGACGGTTAATGCCAAAATAGCGTCCCTGCTGTCCGCTGATTTCAGACAGGCTGTAAAAAATACCGCAGAAGTTCAGTCTGCCGTGGAAAACGGTATGGCACTGAGACTTATCACCCACAATTCACTTTACTTTCAGGGGGCACTGCCTGTTGAGGTTCTTTACTACATAGAGGACGGATACCTTATACGTGAGGAGAAGCTCCCCCTGATGGACTACGAGCAGAAGATGTTCATACTCCCCAATGCAGACAACTTCACTGTGCTGTTTTATGAGAACGGTGAATATTATGACAGAACAATTTTCGGAACAAACATGATAAAAATCAAGCTGAACACTGCGGGAATCCCTGTTGAGGCAATTGCCGGCAGCTACCACCAGAACGGTATATTTAACTCTCTAGGGATAGGCGAATGAATAATAAAGGCAGCGTTCTTGTTTTTGTCCTTATATTTGTTGCCTTCACTCTGGGCATTGTAACCTACATGCACCAGCGTGCAGGAAGCTCTCTGGCGGACAGTGCCGAACTTCAGTTTGAATATCAGTCGTCAATCTACGCAATGTCAGCCATTGAGGCGATCAGGAAAGTTCTGGAGGATGATGACAATAACTACGACTACGACGGAGAATCGTGGGCGCTTATCCCTCCTTTTCCGGTGCCTATGGGTTTTATATCAATAACAGTAACCCCGACAAACGGGCGCATTCCTCTTAACATGATGGACGGCGACAACAAGTCCGAGGCGTATTTCAACGGTTGCAGGGAAACACTGAAGGAACTTGAGCTTGAAGAATCCATCTGCTCTGTTATAAAGGACTGGATAGACGTTGACGCCGCAGTCTCAGACATGGGTGAGGAAAACATTGACTACATCACCGACGGCAAAAACTACTCCACTAAAAACGGTAAACTTGAAACACTTAAAGAACTCAGCTTCATAAACGGTGCTAAGGATCATTATGAGGTTCTGGCCCGCCACTTTACAAATCATGGAGACGGCAAGCTCAACCTTAACTTTATTACGAAAGAGGCTCTGACAGGGCTGATACCGGGAATGGCTTCATACGCCGAAAGTATTATAGAATACCGCTCAAGCCACACATACAAGGATGTATCCAATATAATGAATGCGGCAAGCATACCTCAGGACATATACAACGCTTCACTGGACTATCTCACGGTAAAAAGTTCTTTATTTTATGTAAAGACTGAAGTAAGTTTGAATGACAAGTCCCGTTTTTACCATGTTCTTCTGGAGAGAAACGGAGCCCGCACCACAGTACTTAAATATATTGAAGGTAATGATGGCGTCTTCTTCTGACAAAAATTTATTTATTAAAAACAACCGAATTTACAATATCGAAAACGGAAGGGCGGATTTCCCCGCAAGTGCCGAGCAGACAGGCTCGTTCACTCTTTTTCTTGATGACTCGATGTTCTTTTATCTTTCCATGGATCTCCCTTCATCCAACAGGAAAAAGGCACGTGGTTTTATAAGTAACTATCTCAGCACTCTTTTTCCCGAATACATGGCAGAAAATTTCGGCTTTGTGCTTAATGGAAGCACTGCCCTTATATATCTTCCTGCAACAGAGTTCGCTGCTTTTGTTGAAGAAAACATGCCTCTTCTTAAAAAAGCATCAAAAATCACCACTCCGTTTATCGAGATGTTTGCCAAAGAAGCATCTTTTGACTACACAGACGGAGTGAAGTGCTACTCTGTCTCCGGCGGAGAAATACACCAGCTATTTGAAGAGCCGGAAGACGCCTACACGGCGGAGAGGGTTCTTGGCAAAATAATTCCTGCTAAAACGTCAATGAATATCAAAGGTGTGGAGAAGGAATCATTTCTTCCTTCAGCCTTCAAGGTTCCGGCAATTGTTCTTGCCGTCTGCTACCTTGTTTTTATCGGCGGCGAGTACCTGCGCCTGAAAGGATATTCCACATCATTAAAACTACGTGAAAATAAGCTTAATGAGCTTTACACTCTGGGTGGCGTCAGCGGTTCAAACGACCCGTACGGAACTCTTCTGTACAAGGCCAGAGGCAACAGAGACACAACTCAGGGAATAAGCATTCTCACTGTTTTTGAAACCATGAGTAAAGCAGCAGACAAAAGCAAGATCACCCTTGAAGGTGTTACGGTGCGTGATACTACAGTAAACTGTTCCGGCACAGCGGCTGACTTTCAGGCGGTTGAAGAGTTTAAACAGAAACTCGAGGAAGCAGGGGCGCTTAGAACAAACATTGAAGACACTGACAAACAAGGCGACATTATAAAATTCTCAGTGAGGTTCGGATTATGAATATGAACATAAATATGAATCCCGCTCTGAAAGAGAAAATCCTCATTTGGTTCGTGATTGTTTTCGCAGTATTCTTTCTTTTTTACTGGACTCACATGTTCTTTGCCTCAAGGGAAGACGCATACACCCAGAGACAGAAATCATACACCGAACAGATAAACAAAACCGCAGAGCTTATAGCCGAAATATCGAGCGGCGCCAACTCCACAAAAAAAGTTGATACCGGTCTTTTGTCCTTCATACAGAACACAGCAGCAAGAGCAGGAATAGCCGGACGGATTCTGGATCTTAAACCTGTTTCCGGCTCATCAGGAGCAGAGGTTGTAACTCTGCGCATTCAGGCTCTTAACCTGAATGAACTCAACTCCTTTCTTGATCTTGTGGAAGGTTACCAAAATCTCACGATAAAAAACTTTGCCCTGAAAAAAAGGTTCGATGATCCTACTCTGGCAGACATTAATCTGGAGCTTGTGAAAAACAAATGATTAAAAAAATTCTCATAAACGCTGCGATATTCTTAGGCTGTACAATTGTTTTCCTCATTGTTTTTTTCCCCTATGCCAAGGTTCTTGAATATTATGCGAACATAGCTGCGGCAAAAGCACATATCAGCCTTTCCATAGGTTCTACTGAAGCAGGCGCATTCGGTGCAGATCTCAGTGATATAAAAATTGGCGACTTCGCAGCGGACAGCCTTGAACTCAGATACTCGCCTTTTTCTGTCCTCACCCGTAGTATTTCAGCGAAGCTGGACTCCGAAATAGCAACAGGAGAAGCCTCACATAAAGGCGGCGAAGTTAGCATCAAAACCATGCTTGAACTTGATAAAATACCTCAGATTGCCGAAAGCGGTCTCGGTGGAGAGGTTATCCTTAATCTCGCCATGAAAGACTGGAAAGGAACCGGAACCATAGCAGCACCAAAGCTTACCATACCTTCAGATTTCGGTCCTGTTACCTTTAATAATATCACAGGGAACCTTGCAATCGAAAAACAGATGATTACAGTAAGCAGTCTAACATCCGAAGGCACTGCCAAAATCAACCTTAACGGCAACATAAGGATTAATCAGGTTAATGCGAACAGAAGTGTAATTGCCTTGGCGGGAACAGTAAGCGTGGCAGGGATGAACAAAAGAATCACCATAACCGGACAGGTTATGAGCCCGAAGATTACCGTTAATTAGTCTCCCTTTTCAGTGTCTGTCTGCTCAACATTTTCAGCCGGCATAAAGAAATAATATACGGCGTTGTCTTCCATTCGTTTCAGCATTTCATGAGTATCTGACGAGTTTACGACATCGGCAAAATTAAGCAGAACATTTCCTTCCTCATCCGTAATCCTGCCGTGCTTAAGTTCAGCAGGCTCACAAGCATCAGGGAAGTCCTTCATTTCAAGGGTTACATCACCCTCAACACAATATTTCTTTTCGTTAAAATCAACGTAGCATGCCTTTTTTCCTGCCGTACAGAATTCAGTTCCGCCGTAATTAAGAAATATATCTTTTGTATAAGATATTTCTGTTGAAAGCGCTGTCAGGGCACCATCGTCGAAATGCAGCGTAAAGCCATCGGCGATGGCAGTCTTTTCGGAAGGCAGACCCGCATATATTCCAGCCTTAACGAATTTTCCTCCACAGTAGGCGTCAGCACTGCCGGAAACAGTAACACAGTCAGTCATATTATCAGACGGAAAATCCAGAATTTCAGGTGCGCCGCCCTTGTTAACATCCTGATAGTTAATGCTGTAAAATCGGTCTCTGCCGTAGCCGATCAGCCTGCCCTCTTCTATATGAGGGGAAGTAAAATCCACAGGGAGAGGGCTGAGTCCGGTAAAACGTCTTTGAGTAAAGTCCAGTGTTACAAGCTTTTCATCCAATATAAAAGCAGCGTATCCGTCATCCAGAAATACTTCCTGTATATTCTCTTTCAACTGTCCGGATATTACCTCTTCTGTGGAGTCTATGCGATAGACTCTGAAAGATTTTCCGTCAGTAAAAGCGAAATACGGCGGATAGAAGGCAGGCTTTCCCGGCTTATTGTTTGTTCCTGTAACTTCTGCGCAGGAATCAATACTGAATATACTTATACCCTGTTCATTTTCAGCAAGAAGGAAACCGCCTTTGAGTTTTATGGATGTAAAATTATCTGAAATAAGTGACGGACACTGAGAGGAGGAAATATTGATTGCACTGTCAGTGAGAACGGCAAGCACGCCGTTGTCATAGGCAAAATCCTTAACCGACTGGGCAATTACCCTTGATGTTTTTTTTTATCAAAACTTATGAGAGAACTGAGCAGAAGACCGCTTTCAGGCATTGCCGCTTCAAACTCCGCCATGCTGTCAGAAGCGTGAAGCTCTGCTTTGAGTTCCTGTAAGTACGCTGTTCCTGTGAAGAGATTTTTCTGAGGTGATAAAGCAGTCTGCTGAACTGGTGCGGTGGCTGTTGTGCAGGAAATGACAAGTACCAGTGAAGGGATAACCAGCCTTAAAAAGCGTATTATCCAGCCGGGACAGCTTAGTTTAGAAAACACCTCTGTTTCCAATGCTTTACGTTCATCAAAAGTGAGTTCGCAGTTTCTTCTTTCCACCTAAAATCCCCCGGACGCTCTTTAAGGTCAGAAGCCGATGTATTTCACCTCTTCCTCAAGCTGTACGCCCGTTTCTTTCAAAACAATTAACTTAACTTCTTCAATCAGGTTCTTAATATCAGAACCGGTAGCACCGCCTATATTAACAATAAAATTGGCGTGCTTTTCGGAAACCATTGCGCCTCCGATGCGTTTTCCCTTTAAACCGCACCGTTCAATGAGTTCTCCGGCATAATGACCTTCAGGACGCTTAAAAACAGAACCGCAGGACGGATATTCCAAGGGCTGCTTGGATGCTCTTCTTCGGAGAATATCTCTCCTGAGAGCCTCGCTTTCGGCTCTGTTTCCCTCTTCGAGAAGGAACTTGCCGCCGAGAACTATATTGCTCCCCACAGCCGCAGTTCTGCGGTATGAAAAGCCTGCGTCAGCGCCCTTCACAGTGAAAACCGAGCCGTCCAGACTCAAGAGGTCAATCTCTTCAGTTAACATTCCGATTTCGGTTCCGAATGCACCTGCGTTCATCGCAAGCGCACCGCCAACTGTACCTGGAATGCCGCTCATATTTTCAGCTCCGGTCATGTAAGATCTTATCGTATAAACGATCATTGAGTCAAGAAGAACTCCGGCACCTGCATAAATTTTCTTATGTTTTTTCAAAATATGCCGATTAAGATTACTGAGGACTATCACGAGACGATCAAGAATTTGATCTGAGATCAACAAGTTACAGCCGCCACCCATTATAAAATGTTCAACAGAGTTTTTTTCCGCCCATTTAAGATAATTAACTAATTCATCAGTTGTCGAGGGTACGGCAAAGAATTTTGCCGTGCCGCCTGTTCGGTAGCTTGTGTAGTTTTTAAGTGAAACATTCTCATAAATTTTCATTTGCTGATCTTTGTTCCTTCCAGTGCATCTTTGCAGAAACAGTTTCTGTTTACTGTATATGAATCAGGCAGAGCGCTCACAAGAGCCTTGATCCTTTCTGTAGAGGCTTTCATAGTTTCCACAACTTCAACAGTGGTCAGTTTGGCGTCGTTTGTTCCTGCTGCATAGTTCGTGATAACGCTTACGTTAGCGTAGCATATCTCTTTTTCACGGGCGAGGGGTGCTTCAGGAAACATCGTCATACCCACGGTGTCTGCGCCTATTTTCTCAAAATATTTGATCTCCGCTGCTGTTTCGAGCCTCGGACCGTTGGTGCAGATGTACACTCCGCTTTTTATGACTCCTACCCCTGCTTTTTCCGCACTATTTATAAGCAGTTCCCGCAATTCAGGGCAGAATGGTTCTGTAAAATCTATATGGTGGATCAACCCGCCGTCATAGAAAGTATGGGCACGTCCTGATGTATGGTCTATTGCGTTGGATGAAATTACAATATCTCCAGGTTTAACTCCCTTTATGCCGCCCACTGCGGTAAAGGAGATAATCCGGCTGATGCCGAGTTTTTCAAATCCGGCAATATTTGCCCTGTAGTTGACACTGTGCGGAGGGATTCCGTGGCTGCGTCCATGCCTGTTAAGGAAATAGAACTCCACACCTTTATATCTGTAATGCCTGTACGCATCAGAAGGAGAGCCCCACTCGGTTTCGACAGATTCTTCACCTATAAATTCAAAACCATCTATTTCATAAAGTCCGCTGCCGCCGATTATACCTAGTTTCATGGACAATACACCTCTTAACTGATAATCCTAATCTGTACATCCTGTCAGATTAGGATACACGCTCACGGACGGATAAACCGTCCTTCGCTTCGCACGGCGCATTCCCTTCATGGGAATGCCTGATAATCAGAATCTACACATCAAGTCAGATTCTATTGCACGCTCACGGACGGATAAACCGTCCTTCGCTTCGCACGGCGCATTCCCTTCCATAGGAATGCCTGATAATCAGAATCTGTACATCCTGTCAGATTCTATTGCACGCTCAAAGACGGGTAAACCGTCTCTAGCTCTTTTCTATTCTGATAATGCGGTCACAGGATTCCGCTATGGCGGTTTCATGGGTGACAATAAGCACAGTAACGCCTTCGTCACGCATGAGACGTATCATATCCAGAACCTCGTCACTGTTTTTCTTATCAAGACTGCCTGTGGGCTCATCTGCGAGGATTATTTTCGGGCTGTTCATCATAGCTCTGGCTATGGCTGTCCTCTGCTGCTCACCGCCGGAAAGTTCAGCAGGGAAATGAGTCACCCTGTCCTCCAGACCGACTTTGGCAAGGAGCGCTTTCGCCCGTTTAACCGCCTCATCAATATTCTCGCCTGCAATAAGAGCAGGCATCATAACATTTTCCAGAGCGGTAAAGTCTTCCAATAAATAATGAAACTGGAACACAAAGCCCACATCCTGATTACGGAACTGATCAAGTGCCTTTCCTTTCAGCTTGAGAATATCTTCACCCTGAAACAGCACTGAACCGGAATCAGGCTTATCTAGCCCGCCTATGATATGGAGCAGAGTGGATTTACCGGCACCGGAAGGACCGACTATGGCAAGCATCTCACCTTTTCCCACACTCATGTTGAATCCGCTGAGAACATCCAGCCTGTAATCGCCTTTGAGAAAGCTTTTATTTAAATTAACTATTTCCAGCAGACTCATTTAATCACGCCTCAATGCTTCTATGGGGTCGAGTTTAGCCGACTGTCTGGCGGGAAAAAGCCCCGCAACATATGTAATAACAAGAGCGCACACAGTAACAGTTATAAATACCGAAGGTTCTATCTTAACCGGAATTCTGTCCATGAAATAAACATCTTCCGGCAGGCTGATCAGCTTATAGTTTTTCAGCACAAAGCAGATTGTATAGCCGATCACATTACCAAGAGCTGTTCCCACAAACCCAACAACAAGCCCCTGACGGATGAAGATGCGGTAAATACTTTTTTCAGGCGCACCCATCGCACGGAGTATGGCTATATCACGCTTTTTGTCCTTAACCGACACGGTTATCATGCTCACCACATTGAATGAGGCAACTATGATAATCAGCGTAAGTATTATGAACATGGCAATTTTTTCAAGCTTAAGAGCTGAAAACAGGTTGGAGTTCATGCTTATCCAATCCCTAGCCCAATAGGGGAAGCCCAGCTCTTCTTCTAACTTCTTTGCCAAAGGTATCGCATTGGCAAAGTCATCCGCCTTCACGCTGAAACCGGAGACAACAGCATCCATACCGAAAAATTCCTGTGCAGCCTCAAGGGATATATACCCAAGGGATGAATTATACTCATACATCCCCATGTCAAACCATCCGGCAACCTCAAAATGCTTCATCTTGGGAACCATGCCGAACGGACCCTTACGTCCGAAGGGTGAAACCATCACCACATCGTCACCCACACTCACCGCAAGGGAGTGCGCAAGCTCTTTTCCCAGAACGATTTTAGGTTTCTCGCCCTTGTCCGCTATGTCCAGAAATTCGCCGTCCTTCATGAACTTCTCTATGGTGGTAACACCCAGTTCCTTTTCAGGGTTAACGCCTCTGACGATTACGCCGCTGACATTGTTCTGGCTGGTCACAAGTACCTGACTCAGTATGAACGGCGACACTCCCGCAACTTTATCAGTAATGCGGATCTTAGCGTCCACAAGCTGCCAATCCCTGATTGGAGAAGCATCCAGACGGTTTACGATTATATGGGCATTAGCACCAAGAATTTTGTTCTGGAGATTGTCGGAGAAGCCGATCATCACGTTCAGAACAATGATAAGGGTTGCCACCCCCACCATTATACCTATGACGGAAATGGTGGAGATGAACGAAAAGATACGGTTTTTTCTGCGGGAGCGGAGATAGCGTGTTGCTATCAGATTCTCCGTTTTCATATCACTCCCATTCTATAGTTGCAGGCGGTTTGGAGCTTATGTCGTACACGACTCTGTTTATGCCCCTTACCTCGTTTATGATTCGGTTTGATATTTTGCCGAGAACATCATATGGAATGTGCGCCCAGTCTGCCGTCATGCCGTCAGAACTGTAGACAGCCCTGATGGCGCAGGCGTTTTCATATGTTCTGCCGTCGCCCATAACACCGACAGTGTTTACGGGGAGCAGAACAGCGAAAGCCTGCCAGATTGTATTATAAAGGTTAGCGTTATGAAGCTCTTCGATAAAAATAGCGTCCGCCTGACGGAGAACATCACATCTTTTCTTTGTGATCTCGCCAAGAACCCTTACGCCCAGTCCGGGACCGGGGAACGGATGGCGTCCGACCATTACTTCGGGAAGACCAAGCCTGCGTCCGACCTCACGTACCTCATCCTTGAAAAGCTCTCTAAGTGGCTCAACAAGCTGGAACTTCATATCCTCCGGCAAACCGCCCACATTGTGATGTGATTTAATGGTTGCAGAAGGTCCTTTAAAAGATACTGATTCTATAACGTCAGGATAAAGAGTGCCCTGCGCAAGGAAGTCAAACTCGCCTATTTTCCTTGCCTCTTCCTCAAAAATTCTTATGAAGAGATTACCGATTGTCTTTCTTTTCTTTTCAGGATCAGTAACACCCGCAAGAGCCGTGAGGAATCTCTCCTCCGCATCAGCTACCACGAGGTTTATTTTGTAGTTGTCTTTGAAGGTTTTTTCCACCTGCTCACGTTCATTCAGGCGGAGAAGACCGTTATCAACGAATACGCATACAAGATTATCGCCTATGGCTTCATGGAGAAGAACAGCAACAACGGATGAATCAACACCGCCGGAGAGACCGCAAAGAACCTTTCTGTCGCCTACTCTCTCACGGATTCTGGCTATTTCAGCCTGAATGAAGTTGTCCGCAGTCCATATCTGTCTGCATCCGCAAATTTTAACAACAAAGTTTTCAAGAATAGTCTTGCCCTGCTCTGTGTGAGTAACTTCAGGGTGAAACTGTATTGCGTATATTTCACGGTCTTTATGCTTCATCGCAGCAACAGGCGCATTGTCTGTCTTTGCGACTACTTCAAACCCTTCGGGCATTTTTTCCAGTCTGTCGCCGTGGCTCATCCATACGGTAAGACTGTCCCCTTCGAGACCGCTGAAAAGGCTGCATGAGGGCTCATAATTAAGAACAGCTCTGCCGTACTCCCTGTGGTTTGAAGGAGCGACAATGCCTCCGAAATGCTGTCCCGCAAGCTGCATGCCGTAGCATATGCCGAGAACAGGAAGACCCATTTCAAAAACACGTTCGTCAACAGACGGAGCATCTTCCTCATATACGCTGGAAGGTCCGCCGGAAAGAATAATTCCTTTTGCTTCAAAGGATTTTATTTTTTCAAAATCTGCATTGCAGGGAAAAATTTCGCAGTAAACATTAGCCTCACGAACCCTGCGTGCTATAAGCTGGGTATATTGTGAACCAAAATCTAATATTAAGACTTTCTCCGAATGAATGTCCATTTAACCTCCAATATAATAGTGTAAATCTGCACATCCTGTCAGATTTACACACACGCTCGCGCCTTGTAAAACAAGTCTTCGCTTCGCACGGCGGGCTTCCTTCCATGGAAGCCTGCAAACATACTAGTGCAAGCCCGTACATCATGTCAGATTTACACACACGCTCACGCCTTGTAAAACAAGCCTTTTAAGCAAGCTCGGTGCAGAAACCGCCGGAATATGAACGGCGGTTTTGCTTCGCACGGCGGGCGCTGTTAAGTGTTCACCCAGTAATTAGGTGCTTCTTTTGTGATCATAACGTCATGCACATGGCTTTCACGAAGACCTGCGCCTGTGATTCTCACAAAGCGTGCCTTAACGTGCATATCTTCAATTGTTCCGCAGCCGGCGTAACCCATACCGGAGCGTATGCCGCCCGTAAGCTGGTAAACAGTTTCGCTGAGTTCGCCTTTATAATGGACTCGTCCCTCTATACCTTCCGGGACAAATTTCTTTTCGTTTTCTGTGCCTTCCTGAAAATAACGGTCTTTACTTCCCGCTTTCATAGCGCCCACAGAGCCCATGCCTCTATAAACCTTGAAGCTTCTGCCCTGATAGAGTTCTATATCTCCGGGAGACTCCTTTGTCCCTGCGAACAGTGAGCCTATCATAACAGTGGAGGCACCTGCGGCTATGGCTTTTACCACATCACCGGAATATTTTATTCCGCCGTCAGCAATGATCGGAATGCCAAGTTCCTTTGCCTTTGCAGCACAAGTCATAATAGCAGTAATCTGCGGAACACCAACGCCTGCAACAACCCTTGTTGTGCATATTGAACCGGGTCCGATGCCGACTTTCACACAGTCGGCCCCGCAGTTATAAAGAGCTTCCACAGCTTCCGGCGTGGCAACATTACCGGCAACAAGCTGAACATCAGGATAAGTGGATTTAACCCATTTAACCATGTCCAGAACCATCTGCGAATGACCGTGAGCAGTGTCAACCACAATGACATCAGCCTTAGCTTCAACCAGTGCGGCTACCCTGTTTTTACTATCTCCGCCGACACCCACAGCAGCACCGACAAGCAGTCTGCCCATATCATCTTTTGCGGCATTGGGGTATTTAAGCTTCTTGTTTATATCCTTAATGGTTATCAGCCCTTTGAGCTGATATTTATCATTAACCACAAGGAGTTTCTCGATTCGGTGTTCCTGAAGAATATCCTTGGCGGAATCAAGATTAGCGTCCTTTTCCAGAACAGTAACAAGATTTTTGCCTGTCATGTATTCAGTTACTTTAGCATCGTGGTTTTTCACAAAGCGAAGGTCTCTGTTGGTGAGTATGCCCACCAGCTTTCCGCCCTCGGTAACAGGCACGCCGCTTATTTTATACTTGGACATGATAGCAAGCGCATCCTCTACCGTCTTATCCGGCGAAATCGTGATAGGGTCAACTATCATCCCGCTCTCGGAACGCTTTACCTTGTCTACCTCATCCGCCTGAGCCTCAATGCTCATATTCTTGTGAATGAAGCCTATTCCGCCTTCCTGCGCCATGGCTATAGCCAGTTTCGCTTCCGTAACAGTGTCCATCGCCGCACTTACCAGCGGGATGTTGAGGAAAATTTTGTTTGTAAGCTTTGACCTTGTGTCGATGTCCTTGGGAAGAACCTCGCTGTGTGCGGGGATCACAAGCACATCGTCAAATGTCAGGGCTTCCATTGCGATTTTATCGCCGTACATTTTGTTCACCGCCTGCTTTTATGTTTTATTTGTTAATATTATCAAGTTACCGTGTTCTTCCTCAAACCTAACAGACTAAGAAAAAACCATAGTCCCACGAAAGGGACTGCGCCGTGTGTGGCGAGCGGTTGCAGATGCACCGCAGGACGCTGGCGCATCTATACTAAGTCAGTAGCCCCAGTCACGGCTGTAGCGGAAATCACGCCCGATTGTCCGCTGGCTTACTTTTGCAATAACAGGAATTTTACGTTTAAACTGATATCTCATTATTCTTTCTGATATTTTTTGTACAAAATCCTCATCAAAACCCATCTGAACCAGTTCGGCTTTTCTGCGTCTGTTGTCTACCATTTCATAAAGCAGCCTGTCCACATCTTTATAGGTGAAACCAAGCTCCCCTTCGTCTGTCTGATCAGGCCACAGATCCGCCGTTGGTTGTTTTTTAACAACTTTTTCAGGTATTCCCAAATATTCAGAAAGCTCCCATACCTGTGTTTTGTAAAGATCGCCGATAGGGTTGATGGCGCTTGCCAAATCGCCGTACCATGTGCCATAGCCCAGAAGCAGTTCCGTTTTATTGCTTGTTCCCAGAACAATACCGCCATGCTTTGCGGAACGGTCAAATATAGTGACCATACGCATACGGGCAAGAACGTTCCCTATCCGAAGCTTACTCATGTCCGGTTCACTCTCTATAAAAGGCTCCGCAAAGGGAGTGATATCTGCAATTTCGAGGTTTATTCCCAAAGCTTTAGCCACAAGTTCGGCATCCGCCATGCTTTCTTTGCTGGAAAGCTTATAGGGCAGCCCGACTCCGAACACCCTGTCCTTTCCCAGAGCCTCAACAGCGATAGCAGCCGAAAGAGCGGAATCTATTCCGCCGGAAAGACCAAGAACAACTGTTTTAAGCCCTATTTTTTCCGTTTCTTCCTTTACGAATGTGGTTAATATCTGCTTTGTGAGTTTAAGATCAAGCTTCATTTCTTATCTCCTTTGAGATAATCAAGGAGTATCTGGGATTTCTCATCACGGTAGAAGGGGGAATGGATTCTTGCCAGACGGATATCAGCGGTTTCAAGTTCTGTAATTCCAATTGCCGCCTCAAACTGCGGGAGCTGGATTTTTCTTTTACCCAGAGCGGAATAAGCTTCGGAACCGCCCCAGAATGCCACACCGTCTTCTACACCTGCACGGTTTACATACACAAGGTTAACTGTGAGCAGGCTTGCTGTATATTTATTTGATGTCTGCCATATGGAGGCAGCCTCAAGACCGTCTCCGACTACGCCTCTGGCCGGGCTGTTGGAGGGGATAAAGACAGTCTGCACGCCCATTCGGCTTAAAACATAAATTGAGCTTAAGTGAAGAGCATCTTCGCAGATAAGCATTCCGCATTTTCCGAAAGCTGTGTCAAACACTGAAAAACCGTTTCCGGCTGCGAAATATCTTGCCTCTTCAAACATAGTATAGACAGGCAGATAAACTTTTTTATGGAGATGAACGAGTCTGCCTTTTTCGGCATAGGCGCAGACATTATAGAAAAGGTTGTCTTCCCCTTCGTAAACAAAGCCGAAGACGACAGAAATATCTTTTGAGAGAGATATTATTCTTTTGACAGCCTTGTCATCTGTTTTCATAGCTACATCATTCACATAGTCCATAAGATAGTAGCCTGTGAGCGAAAGCTCCGGAAACACAATGACATCACACTTTTCCGCAACGGCTTGTTCTATGCACTCCTCATGGAGTTCAAGGTTTTTTGCCGTGTCACCCAGAAAGGGCTTTATCTGCGCCAGACAAACCCGCATCTATTCACCGTCCCTCACGAATGTTCCGCTTTTTCCTCCGGACTTTCTCACAAGCCTGACATCGCTTACCACCATGCCTTTATCAACAGCCTTACACATATCATAGATAGTGAGGGCAGCAACGGAAACACCCATGAGCGCTTCCATTTCGATACCTGTCTTCCCGGTAAGTTTTGCGGTAACTTCTATTTCGATTTCGCTTTTTTCGGTATCAGGATGGAAATAAACATCAACTGCGGTTACATTCAGAGGATGGCACATGGGGATGAGGTCGCCTGTTTTCTTAACGGCCATGATCCCTGCAACACGGGCAACCTCAAATACATTACCCTTCTCCATCCTGCTCTCAAGCACAAGCTTAAGAGTCTCAGGCTTCATGGAGATGCGTCCTTTCGCCGTGGCTTCCCTCACCGTATCGCTTTTAGCGGTGACATCCACCATGCGGCTTCTTCCTTCTTCGTCAAAATGGGTAAATGACATTATTTTATACCTCTAATGGGGATATTGTTTAAAAAACTCGTCAGCAGGCTGGCTTGAAGCTATATAATCCCAGATTTTCCCGTTCCCGCTTCTCAGATCATGAAGATCTGTTTCTGTTCTTTCAACGGTAAATTCTGCGCTGTCTTTATAATCAACAACTCTGCCGTTGTCAAAAACAGGGATACGGAAAATAATTTTATATGAATCAGCATCATACAGCAGCATTTTCATCATAACGATTTCAACAAACTTCGTCATTGTTTCGCTTAATGGATTTTCCCTCATGGACGGTACAGGCTTTCCGGTTCCGTCCACTGCGCAGTAGAGAACATTTACAACTGCTGTTCCGCCCTTCTTCTTACCATCAAGAATTTTCAGGTTAGGAACTATGCTCTGCCTTCTGGAATAAATGGATTCTTTAACCATCTGGTTGAACTGCGAAGCCATATTCCTTATGTCTACCATGAACTTCTTTTCTATATCGCTCTTTGTAATATGTTCATCTTTCAGTTCATAGCGGAATTCGACCAGTTCGGCACGCACATAAGCCTCACGCCTGTTGTAAAGGCGCACCTTGTACCAGTTGTCTTTCTTGGAGAGAACAATGATCTTGCTCCCCTTCGGCAGCCTTGAGATAACAGGGCTTTTTGTATCCGGTTTTTCCCGTGCCATGACTCCTTCTCCGGCGACATGCCCCAGAGCCTCAAGGATACCGTCACGGTCACTGATATGAACAGGCTCCTCGGCAAAAACGGCATAAGCCGGACAAAGCGCCAGAAAAAGAGAAAGGGCAAGAGCCCTAAACATTAAACCTGAAATAGATAATATCTCCGTCCTGAACAATATATTCCTTCCCTTCCAGCCTCATCTTACCCATCTCCTTGGCTTTCGCCATTGAGCCTGCGGTTTCAAAATCGCTGTATGAGGTAACTTCCGCACGGATGAATCCACGCTCTATATCCGAGTGGATTTTCCCGGCAGCCTTCTGAGCGGTTGTTCCTCCGGTCACTGTCCATGCACGTACCTCTTTTTCCCCTGCGGTAAAAAAGGTTAAAAGATCAAGCAGCTTATAACCTTGAGCTATCATGGACTGCAAACCGGAACGGTCAAGCCCCATGCTGGCGAGGAATTCTTTCGCCTCTTCCTCGTCAAGCTCTGCTATCTCCGACTCTATCGCACCGCAGATCTTAACAACAACAGCATTTTCCTTCGCTGCTATTTCACGCACTTTTTTTACATGCTCATTATCTTCTGTAAGAACAGCCTCATCAACATTAGCCACATACATTACAGGCTTAGAGGTAATAAGAGGGTATTCTTTCAGAGACTCGGTAAGCTCTTCAAAACCTTCAATACTGCGGATCATTGTGCCTTTCTGCACTTCCGCCAGCAGAATTTCAAGGGCTTCCACCTTCTTTTTCAGTTCCTTATCGCCACTTTTTGCGGCTTTTTTGTTTCTGTCAACCGCACGTTCTATAAGCTCCATATCGCTCATAAGAAGCTCGGTGTTGATAATATCAATATCACGCACAGGGTCAACGCCGCCTTCTACATGGACAACGTTGGGATCATCAAAACAGCGTACAACATGCGCCACAGCGTCCACCTGACGTATGTGGGTGAGAAACTTGTTTCCGAGACCTTCACCCTGACTGGCACCTTTAACGAGACCTGCAATATCTATAAACTCAATAGTGGTCGCCACTGTTGACTGCGGCTTAATTTTTTCCACCAGATAATCCATTCTTTCATCCGGAACCGGAACTATGCCCCTGTTGGGGTCGATGGTGCAGAAAGGGTAATTGGCACTTTCCGCTCCAGCTTTTGTGAGTGCGTTGAATATAGTGGACTTGCCTACATTGGGCAGACCTACTATTCCGCAGTTGAAACCCATAATAACCTCATATTGTCTGCTTGCTTAAAGAACAATTATATTGCTACAAGTTTGAAAAAAAAGCAAAAGGTTAAGCACTGTTTTGTATTGCTTAACTTTAATTTTCTGAACATCCCGCCGCATGTACCAGCCTTTGTGCGCAATGAGCATGCAAAAAAGGCGGTCATTTCTGACCGCCTTTTTGGGAAAATTCTATTTTAGTTCGCTTATCAGCCTATAAGAAGAGGAGCAATGATAAGAGAAACAATACTCATAAGTTTTACAAGGATGTTCATAGCGGGTCCGCTTGTATCCTTGAAGGGGTCGCCTACTGTATCGCCGACAACTGCTGCCTTATGCTGATCAGAGCCTTTACCTGCACTGTTCCAGTCGCCTTTTTCGATAGCTTTTTTAGCGTTATCCCATGCTCCGCCGGCATTAGCCATAAGAAGAGCAAGAAGAACACCGGTAACAGTGGCACCGGCAAGCATTCCGCCGAGAGCCTCTTTACCGAGAAGGAAACCAACAACAACAGGGGCAAGAACCGCAACCACGCCGGGAAGTATCATCTCTTTAAGAGCTGCAGCCGTTGATATATCAACGCAGGTTTTAGGATCTGGCTTAACGCCTTCCCTGCCTTCGAGCAGACCGGGAATTTCCCTGAACTGGCGACGGATTTCATCAACCATCTGACCAGCTGCTTTACCAACAGAAGTCATTGTCATAGCCGCAACGAGGAAAGGCAGAAAACCGCCGACGAAGAGACCGATAACAACAAGAGGTTTAGTTATATCAATTGTGCTGATTCCCGCACTGCTTGCATATGCAGCAAAAAGAGCAAGAGCAGTAAGCGCAGCAGAACCTATAGCAAAGCCTTTACCCACAGCAGCAGTAGTGTTGCCGATTGCGTCAAGGCTGTCAGTGATTTTTCTTACTTCAGGTCCGAGTTCAGCCATTTCGGAGATACCGCCTGCGTTATCAGCGATAGGTCCGTATGCATCAACAGTCATTGTAACACCAACAGTAGCAAGCATACCAACAGCAGCGATACCGATGCCGTAAAGTCCTGCAGTTGTGTTAGCAACGAATATAGCAACGCATATAAGAATTACAGGAATAACAACGGACTCAAGACCAACAGCAAAGCCGTGGATGATGTTTGTTGCTGCACCGGTTTCAGAAGCATGGACAATCCTTTTAACAGGTGCCGCAGCAGTATAGTATTCAGTAACAAGACCGATTGCTATACCTGCAAGAGTACCTGCAAGAAGTGCCCAGAACACGCCTGCTTTAATTCCGTACATAGAGATTACGAAGTAAGCTGCTATGAGGAAAAGACCTGCGCCGATGAAAGTTGAATATCTCAGAGCAGAAGCGGGAGGAGTGTTTTTAAGGAGTTTCATGGAGAAAACGCCTACCAGAGAAGCCAAAAGACCGATAACAGCAAGACCAATGGGAAGAGCCATCATGTTCATTTTGAACATATCGAACGCCATTCCGGGCTGGCTCACCTGAAGGATAAGTTCAGGAGAAGCTGTTGCTGCGATGGCTATTGTAGCGATAATGGAGCCCACATATGATTCAAAAATGTCAGCGCCCATACCTGCGATATCACCCACGTTGTCGCCAACGTTGTCAGCTATAACGCCGGGGTTTCTGTGGTCGTCTTCAGGGATGTTTGCTTCAACTTTACCTACAAGGTCAGCGCCCACGTCTGCTGCTTTGGTATAAATACCGCCGCCCACACGTGCGAAAAGAGCGATTGAAGATGCGCCCATTGCGAAACCGTTGATGTATTTTGATGTTTCGGGGTCACCGAAAATCATGAACAGAATACCTACACCGATAAGACCAAGGCTCGCTACTGAAAGCCCCATAACGGCACCGCCGTTGTAGGCAACAGAAAGAGCGCTGGCCATTCCGCCTGTTCTGGCAGCTTCACTTGTTCTGACGTTAGCACGAGTGGCTGATTTCATACCGAAGAATCCTGCCGCTACAGAGCATATAGCTCCCGCAAGAAATGCGGCTGCGGTGTTGATTCCAAGGTTGGGAGAGAACAGCATAAGTACAAAAACTATTGCTACAAAGAAAGAAAGAACTTTGTATTCTCTGCCAAGAAACGCCATGGCTCCGTCATGGATCATGTCTGAAATTTCTTTCATTTTCTCGTTGCCGGCTGATTTGCTTTTGATAGAGTTATAAATAACAAAAGCGACAACAAGACCCACCACACCCAGTACAGGAGCGAGGTACATCATCATTGACATTTGGTCCTCCTTATTAAATTAAAATATGTTTTCGGTTTTCGCCGAATAACGGCTTTCACCGTTTAAACTTCTTTGACCTTAAGCAGTATGAAAAAAACTACATCCTGTGTTTTTTGCGTACACGCTCGTACCGTGATAAACACGGCTTTGCTTTTATTCAGTTCTTCCCCGGCGTGTCTGCATCATCAAAGATTGACTTGTTGTTATAAGTGTTCATAGCAGACTTCAAGCCGCCTTTGACAAATGCCTCTGCGGAGTCCGTACCCAGCTCCACAAACTTTTCAAGCTGTTCCTTGTCCTCAAATCTGCCGAGGACATGTCCAACAGTGCCGCCGCTTCTGCTTTTGCCTATTCCCATTTTCAGCCTGACAAACTTATCAGTGCCGAGAAGCTCAATTATGGATTTTATTCCGTTATGACCGCCGCTTGAGCCGCCGTTACGGAACTTGATCCGCCCGAACTCCATATCAAGATCATCCTGAATAACCAAAAGGCTTTCAGGTTCAATTTTATAAAAACTCATAAACGGAACGACTGACTGTCCGCTTAAGTTCATATATGTCATGGGTTTGAGAATGAAATGCTTTTCATCCGCGCGGAATTCGCCCCAAAGTCCTTTGAACCCGTCTTTAAACCCGCTGTTATAGCGTTCTGCTAGTTTATCAGCCACCATAAAACCAAGGTTATGTCTGGTTGCGGCGTACTGAACTCCGGGGTTTCCGAGTCCGACTATAAGCAGATTATTCATGCCCCATTTCAAATAGAGAACTGATGCTCTCTTTATGCTGTATTCTGTTTATAGCTTTGGCGAATATTCCCGCCACGCTGAGAACCATGATTTTTGAGTTCTGTTTCTCTTTCACAAGTTCCACAGTATCGGATATAATAACCTTTTCAAGCACGCTGTTGGTTATTCTCTCCATAGCGGGGCCTGAAAGAACGCCATGCGCAGCAGAAGCTATAACAGATTTCGCTCCGTGTTTCATTACTGCATTGGCAGCCTGAACAAGAGTTCCGGCAGTGTCTATCATATCGTCAATTATGATTACGTTTTTGCCTTCCACGCTGCCGATAACGTGCATAGCCTCAGCCGCATTGGGTGCGCTTCTTCTCTTATCGATTATTGCAAGAGAAGTGCCGAGGAGTTTAGCGTAGATTCTGGCTCTGGCAACACCGCCTGCATCAGGTGATACCACAACATAATCATCACCTTTCATTCCGTTATCTATCATGTACTTGACGATAACAGGAGATGAATAAAGGTTATCCACGGGTATATCGAAAAAGCCTTGAATTTGCCCGGCATGAAGATTCATAGTCATAACTCTGTCTATGCCGGATGTCTCAAGGAGATTAGCAACAAGTTTGGCTGTAATAGGTACTCTGGGTTCGGATGTCCTGTCCTGACGTGCGTATCCGAAATAGGGGATAACCGCTGTGATTGTTCCTGCGGATGCCCTTTTGAGTGCGTCCGTCATGATCATGAGTTCCATCAGGTGTCTGTCAGTGGGTGCGCTGGTTGACTGAACAACGAAAACGTCTCTTCCTCTCACGCTCTCATTAATTTTAACCCTTATCTCTCCGTCGCTGAAAGAGCCTACAGTAGCATCCCCAAGCCTGACGCCGAGTTCCGTGGCTATGCCTCCAGCCAGTGTTCTGTTCGCATTGCCCGAAAACAGAAGAAAATCCATCAACCTGCTCCTTTTATTCTTGATTTAAATACCGTAAAGTCGGCAAATTTTTCTTTGATAATGCTGCAGGCGCTAGAAAGCTGTTCATCCGTTCTGTAGATACCAAAAACAGTGGAACCGCTGCCGCTCATGAGAGCCCCGTCAGCGCCGGAATCAAGCAGTGTTGTTTTAAGTATCTGCAAAACGGGGTGCTTTGCGAAGACAGCCGCCTCAAGCCCATTGTCAAGCATGGCTAAAAGCTCCTCATAGCCCACAACGAGGGGCATTCTAGTCAGATCTGCCTTAGCCGTCAACTTCAAATTTCCGCCCCCGAATATTTCACCGGTGGGTACATGTATATTGGGATTTACCAGCAAAAGAGGCACAGACGGAAGCTCCGCCTCGCTGACTATTACTTCTCCCCTACCTTCTGCGTAGCACGGTTTATTATGGAGAAAATACACCGTATCAGAGCCTATTTCACCAAGTATTTCCGCCATATCGCAATATGAAAGTCCTAAGTCTGACATGTTGTTGACAGTTTTAAGAAAACAGGCGGCATTTGAACTTCCTCCGCCCATTCCTCCCCCTGAGGGGATGTTTTTTTCAAGGTTTATGCTGTATTTCTTTTTCAGACCATACCGGGAAGAAAGTATATCTTTAACTCTTATTATAAGATTTGAAGAATCCACAGGGATTTCCGGGACATTGCACACAAGTTCAGTGCAGTCCGCTTCATCTATGGTTATGGTATCGTGGAGTTCGGTCTGAGCGAAAAGAGTCTGAAGATCGTGATATCCGTCACTTCTTTTGCCGTTTATATGAAGAAAGATATTTATCTTGGCGTAACTTCGGACACTTATCACCACTGGAGCCCTATTTCAAGTATTTTATCAATACTGACAACCTTAATGGAAGACATTCTCCCGTTACTGTAGCCGTATTCATAAGTCATTTCACCCAGACGGATCTTCCGGATGCGCATATCGCTTCCTGCTTCAATTTCCGCATAGGGTTTGCTGAAAAGATAACCGTCATCCGTAAGAGTCATATCATATGATTCATCAGGTAAAGCATACGGAAAGCGCAGTCCCAGTATCAGACCGTCCAGCCCTCTGTTCTGCATAAAAAGTTTGATCTTTTCGCTGCTTTCCACGCCCTTTTCATATGCCTTAACATCACCGTATCTATATGTAATATCATAGATGATCCTTGAGAATGCGCCCAGAATCTTCATATCAAATTCATCAACGCATTTTTTATCAAGAAGCGCACGGAAGCGCACATCCTCGCCGGTTTTGCTGTCCTGATATATTACAGAAATGCGCCCTTTGTAAGAGCATATCTGTTTGTTTTCAGCTATTATATCAGCCGTAACAGTTTTTCTGTCAGTCAAAAGAAGCGGGTGTCTGGGAGCGCAGGAGACTCCGGCGGCAGTTATAAGGATAAACGCTGATATAGTTCTGACATAATTCTGAAGTGTTTTTTTATTTTCCTTTGAGAATATCATCAACCGACTTGTTAATCTCCAGCCTTTCCAGAATGGCTTTCATATGGTCACGGATCTCTTTTTCATCAGGGGCTTTTCGCAGGGCCCTTATCTGATAGCCGTAAGCCTCTTCATATTTCTCAAATCTGTAGAGAACCCATCCCATGCTGTCAAGATAAGCAGGATTTTCAGGGTCTTTCGCCAATGCGCTTTCTATGAGGGAATATGCTTCATCAAGCTTAATGCTTAAATCAGCGTAAGTAAAACCGAGAAAGTTCATAAGGGCGGCGTTGCCGGGATTAAGCTCCAGTGAGTCTTTCAGCACTTCAAAGCACTCATCGTACTTTTTCTGCTTTTCAAGAACAAGAGCAAAGTCTATCACCAGTTCAACGGAGGAAGGGTTTTCCTCATAGCCTTTTCTAAGCACTTCATAAGCCTTGGAAAGAGTTCCTTTTTCCTTATAAAGAGCCCCTGTTATGCGGTAATAGTCCACATCGCGAAGGTCGGCGGGAATTTTAGTAATAACTTTTATACCTTCATCATATTTTTTATCACGAAGACTGATAAAGCCTATGCGCTTTCTCGCCTCAACATAGTCAGGGCGCACCGCTAGAGCCTTACGATAGTTTTTTTCTGCTTCGGCGAACTTGTTTTCAAGCTCGTTTATAACTCCCATGGAGTAGAATACCTGAACATCCTGAGGAGCAAGTTCTGCGACCTGTTTGAAGTATATCAGAGCATTTTTATAATCGTCATCAGCGTAGTAGATACCTGCAATCTGCCTGAGAACGTATATTTTTTCACGTCCTTCCACCTTCGGCAGTATCCGCCTGAAAATTTCAAGAGCTTTTCCGCTATTGTCGGAGCGTTTGTAGATTTCAGCAAGTTTAAGGTCGGAAAGTACAAAATCAGGGCGCTTTTCGGAGAGGATAGAAAGGTATTTAACAGCCTTTTCATAGTTCTCCTCTTCTATATAAATCTCAGAGAGTCTGGCAGCTGCTCCAAGGTCTTCGTCAAGTTCATATGCTTTGAGATAATCGGCTTCTGCTTCTTTGAGCCGGTTATGATTACGGTGCAGATTTCCCCTCTCCACCAAAACCCTTGATGAAGGCTCATTTAACACAAGCTCATCCAGAATTTTCATCAGACCTTCTTCATCACCGAGAATTTTATAAATATCCGCCATTATGAACAGATATTTAGGGTCTCTGTCCGCTTTAAGTGCGTCTGCGGCAAAGATTTCAGCCATTCCGGCATCCCTGTAATGGAAAAGATAAAGCTGCGCCATAGCGAAGTTAAGTTCAGGATCGGCGGGAAAAGCATCAAGTCCTTCTCCAAGACGGAGCTTGGCTGTTTCGTACATCTGAAGTTTGATATAGAGGTCTGAAAGTTTGAGATAGATATAAGGATCGCCCGCAGCCTTTTTTATGCCTTCAAGCATCGATGTGGCTGTGTCAAGATCACCGTCATCAGCGGCATAGAGCGCCTCAATATAAACAGAGTCAACCTCCGCCTGTTCGATGGCGGAGGCTGACTGATTTGCGAATGTTAAGGTGAGTAAGAGAGTAAGCGGAACGAGTAAAAACCTCATCCGAAATACTTCTCTATGAATGCAGTTGTTACATCGCCTTTAATGAAGGCGTGGTGTTCAAGGATACGTTCGTGCAGAGGAATCGTACTTTTGATTCCGTCTATAACGTATTCGTCAAGCGCCCTTCTCATTCTCGCTATAGCCATATCCCTTGTTTTACCGAAGGTTATGAGCTTTGCGATCATTGAGTCATAATAAGGGAGAACCGTATAGCCCTGATAGCAGCTTGAGTCAACCCTTACTCCGAAGCCGCCGGGAACTATATAGCCGTCAATTTTGCCGGGGCAGGGGCGGAAGGTTTCGGGGTCTTCGGCGTTGATCCTGCACTCTATGGCGTGTCCCATGATTTTGATGTCTTCCTGATTGATGGTAAGCGGTTCGCCTGCCGCCACACGAAGCTGAAGAACAACAAGATCATAGCCTGTTATCATTTCTGTCACGGGGTGTTCCACCTGAATTCTGGTGTTCATCTCCATGAAGTAGAAGTTTTCTTTGTCATCCACAAGGTATTCGATTGTTCCTGCGTTTTCATAGCCCAGTGATTCAACAGCGGCTACGGAAACTTCGCCCATCTTCTTTCTTGTGGCATCACTGATAGCCATGCTTGGAGCTTCTTCCAGAAGTTTCTGGTGGCGTCTCTGGATGGAGCATTCACGCTCAAAGAAGTGAAGCCCTTTCCCTTTGCCGTCACCGAAGACCTGAATCTCGATGTGGCGGGGGTTTTCTATAAACTTTTCGATGTAGATCTCATCCGAGTTGAAAGCATTAAGACTTTCGGAGCGGGCAAGCTGAAAGCTGTTGAGGAAGCTCATTTCATTGAGCGCAACCCTCATCCCTTTTCCGCCGCCGCCTGCGCTTGCCTTAATCATAACGGGAAAACCGATTTCTTTTGCTATCTTAAGTGCCTCATCAGCAGAAGCCACAGCACCTTCACTTCCGGGAACCGTAGGGACTCCGAATCCTTTCATAACATCCTTGGCACGGGATTTATTGCCCATAAGGTCAATGTGTTCCGCTTTGGGACCTATGAATTTGAATCCGCATTCCTCGCAGATTTTGGCAAAATTGGCATTTTCCGCCATGAAGCCGTAGCCGGGGTGAATCGCATCCACATTGGCTATTTCGGCTGCGGCGATAATGCTTTTTATGTCGAGATAGCTTTTTGCTGACTGGTAAGGTCCGATACAGACCGCCTCATCAGCGAAAGCGACATGCAGAGATTCCTTGTCTGCCTCGGAGTAAACGGCAACAGTTTTGATGCCAAGCTCCTTGCAGGCGCGCAGAACTCTCAGTGCTATTTCACCTCTGTTCGCTACTAAAACCTTTTCAAACATAGCCCTTTCCTTAAACAGGCTCTGCTATGAAGATAACTTCGCCGTATTCGACAGGTTTAGCGTTCTGCCCTATTTTACGCACTATTTTGCAGTCGAACTCCGCTTCTATCTCATTCATGATTTTCATGGCTTCGACTATGCAGAGCGTCTGACCTTTTTTAACAGTATCGCCTTCTTTTATGAAAGGCTCTGCACCGGGTGAGGGAGCTTCATAGAATGTTCCCACTATAGGTGTTTTTATTTCTACCTGATTACCGGCAAGTCCGGTTTCCTTGCTTTCCGCGGCAGAAGCTGGAGCAGCGGCGGGTGCAACAGGTGCTGCTGGTGCCTGAGCGTAAGCGGTTGCGGGAGCAGCGGCAAAAACAGGTGTATCGTCTTTTTTGGAGATATAAACTCTCTCCCCGTTTTCTGTTTCGTATTCAAATTCTTTAATTTCCGACTTGTCAATGAAGCGTATCAGTTCCCTGATGTCTTTAAGTTCCAAAGTCTTCCTCCTATCTGGCAGACCTTACTCTTTCCATGTAAGAGCCTGTCCTTGTATCAATCTTGAGTACATCTCCTTCATTAATAAAAAGCGGAACCTGCACAACGCCTCCGGTGGAGACAGTCGCCGGTTTGGAACCGCCGCTCACCGTGTCGCCTTTGAGACCGGGGTCGGTCTGCGCTACGGGAAGCTCCACGAAGTTAGGGAGCTGAACTCCCATAGGCTTCTGGTTGAAGAGAAGTACGTAAACATTAAGGTTTTCGGGCATAAAGTCTGCAAGCTCGCCCACGTCACCTTCGGGCACAAATACCTGCTCATATGTTTCATTATCCATAAAGACATAGGATTCGCCGTCTTTATAGAGATACTGCATCTCTTTTTCTTCAAAGTCCGGCTGTTTTATTTTTTCATCGGACTTGTATGTTCTTTCAATAACGTTGCCTGTAAGAAGACTTTTTATTTTGGTGCGGACGTTTGCTCCGCCTCTTCCCATCTTTATATGAAGATATTCGACGATGGTGTAGGGTTCACCGTCAACTTCTATTTTTGCTCCTTTTTTAAACTGGTTCGGGGTAATCATCGGGCTTCACCTCTGAAGGATTTTATAAACGTAGTCTTCTAGCACAGCGGTAAGATTTACACAACTGTTTTCACTTACAACCACTGTGTCTTCAAGCCTTACGCCGAATCTGCCGGGAAGGTAAATACCCGGTTCAACAGTGAGTACCATACCCTGAACAAGAACCGTTTCGTCTCTGAAATTGAACGAAGGCGCTTCATGAACATTTATTCCCACACCATGCCCCAGTCCATGATTAAAGAACTCTCCGTAGCCTTTTTTTTCTATGTAGTCCCTCGCCGCTTTATCAACCGAAGAACAACGCACACCGGGGCGGATAACTGATTTCGCCGCATCCATTGCGCCTTTAACTATATCAGTTATCTCAAGCACAAACGGGTCACTTCCGTCATAGACTACTCTTGTTATGTCACTGCAATAGTTGAACCTGCAGCCGTAATCCACAGTGACAGGATCCCCTGAATTTATCACACGAGTTCCGGCTGTTCCGTGGGGGAGCGCTCCCCTCTCGCCGGAGGCTATTATTGTTTCAAAACTTCTGTCAGTTGCGCCCTTTTTTCGCATGTTATATTCAAGGATCGCCGCCCATTCGGTTTCGTTCATTCCGTAACGCCACTGTGACAGTGATTCCAGAAATGCGTTCCCTGCAACCTTGAAGGCATGTGCGATCAGCTCAACCTCTTCCCTGTCCTTCACGCTCCGCATGAGGCTTACCACATCTTTTGAATCAATGAGCAGCTCCTCTGCACTGTCCTTTAGCATAGTATAAAGATTAAGGGGGCATTTGGGGCTGACGGTTAACTGTCCTTTCTGCTTGGCAAGCTCACAAAGGGAAGTCCCGTAGGTTTTAACTATTACAGTTTTTATTTCGCTGCTGATTTCTGTTTTGATCTGCTCTTCGTATCTGCCGTCTGTAAAAAAAACAGCTTTTTCAGGTTCAACAAACAAATATGCTGTGCTTCCGGTGAAGCCTGTAAGGTAAAATATATCCGCCAGATCTGTGAGCAGAAGGTTTTTTAAACCTGTTTTGTTCATCATCCCCAGAAGACGTTCTATTCTTTTCATTTTGACTCCGCAAGGAAATATTCGAGAGCAAGGATGTACGACATCCATCCGAAACCGGCTATAACGCCTTTTGCAATATCGCTCAGGTATGATTTATGACGAAAATCCTCTCTGGCATATACGTTGGAAAGATGCACCTCAACAAAAGGTATCTTCACTGTCAGCAGAGCATCCCGTATCGCTATGCTTGTATGAGTGTATGCTCCGGCGTTGAGTATGATTCCGTCAAAACCTGATGCCTGCTGGATACGGTCTATGATAGCCCCTTCATGATTCGACTGAAAAAACTCCATCTCCGCCCTGCCGTCCGCTTTTTCAATAAGCTTTGTATTTATGTCAGTAAGGGTAAGCGTTCCGTAGTGCGTGCTTTCCCTTCTGCCAAGCAGGTTAAGGTTAGGTCCGTTTATTACAAGCAGTTTCATTTTTCCTCCTTCGAGGCTTGCTTTCTTTTTCTTGTTTTATTTATTACGCATGCGAGAGCATTTTCAAGGGTCTCCACCTGAGCTTCCACAAGCATTCTTTTAGCTTCCGCCAGTTTTTCCTGAGGGGAAAGCTGCCTGGGTTCGGGCTGTTCCGACGTGGCAGGTTCTTCAGGCTCTGCTTCGGGAAGAATATCTTCAGGTGCGTTGTCAATCTCCTGCTGTTCGGTGTCAGCGGTTTCTTCTGGGGATTCCTCCTGAAAAGAATCCTGTTCAGGTTCTGCCTCCGGTTCTACTTCCGGCTCCTGTACAGCATCTGCCTCGTTCAGTTCCTCAGGCTCAGTTTCTGCTTCCGGCTCTGCCATATGTTCTTCTGGCAGTTCCTCTGATTCATCATCAAATCCGTGTTCAGGTTCATCATGGATAAAATGCTCTTCTGATTCACTGTCTTCTATAAATTCACGGGGTTTATCCGCAATTATTTCATCGCCGTAAGAAGATGACCCAAAAGAAGAAAAGGCGTCTCCCAGCATTGACATAACAGCATCGTCTTCTGCTCTTGCTATCTCTGCGGCGAAATCGTCAAGCTCAATACGGTCGTCATCTGAACTTGCCCCCGGAAAAGTTTTTTCCTGTTTTTTTGCAGGTTCAGGCGGTTCGGAGAGAATATCTTCTTCGTCAAGACGAACCACATCGCCCTGAATTTCTTTTGATCTTATCTCATCATCCACACTGGCAAGAAGATTTTCTCTGATCTCTTCCTCAAAGTCTTCCCTGCCGAGGCTGTCCATATCAAACCCGTCTTCATCCTCCGCATCTTTTTCGGAGATCTGCTGAAGGGTCTTCTCTATTTCATCTTCCGCAAGGTCGTTATCTTCATATGTATCGTGGGAAAGCTCTTCTTTAACTTCATCGGCAAGTTCCCCTGCCATAGCCTCCACAAGATCACTGTCCCTGTCAGGGAGTTCGAGTTCATCGGCAGCCTGAAAGCCTTTTTCCAGAAGATTTTCAAGTTCTATAATATCTTCGCCGAGTTTTTTATCCTCCGGCGAAATCCTGTATGCTTTTCTGTAATACTCAAGGGCACGTTCAATATCGTTTTCTGCACGGTATATATCACCCATGAGCTTGTTTGCTTTGTAATTAAAACGGTTTACAAGGATAACCTGTTTAAGCAGCCCTTTTGCGTCCTCAACCTTGCCCTTGCCCATATATGCCTGCGCCATGACAGTTTTGGCTCCCAGAAGCTCCGGAAAATGCTCAAGACCGTGGGCGCAGTAGTAGATAACATCATCATATTTATTGAGTTTAAGAAGAGCCACAGAAAGAGGCATAAACAGCTTTGAAGCAGGATCCTCTTCCAGCTTGCGTGAGAAATACTCTATGTCATTAAGATATTTGGAACGGTTAATTTCGTCCATATCAGCCGAAAAAATCCTTTACAAGATCCGCTTTTATGCCGCTGACCCACTCCGCCTTGCCTATTTCAGGGGCAAAAACAACGGTGAGCCCTTTTTTATCCGCCTTTTTATCTGCGGAAAGGGCAGCAAAAAACAGATCTTTATCATTTATTTTATACTCTTTATCAAAACCGTAGGCATCGAGGATTTCAGACAGCTTCTTCACGGAATCCTCCGAGCAGTAGCCCTCTTTCAGTCCGAACATATTTTCCAGATACATTCCGGTGGCGACACCGAAGCCGTGCTTTACACCAAAACCGGAGTCAGTTTCTATTGCGTGTCCGAAGGTGTGTCCGAAGTTAAGGAGCTTGCGCACACCCTGTTCCTTTTCGTCCTCTTTCACCACTTCCGCCTTCATGCGGCAGCATTCGGTGATTATCTCCAGAAGAACATCCTGATTTCTGGCAATAACTTCCGCCTTCTTCTCCAGAAGCATATCAAAAAAATCTGCATCAAATATTGCGCCGTATTTCACAACCTCAGCCATTCCGTTGAGAAACTCATCATCATCGAGAGTCTTCAGAAAATCCGTATCAATATAGACAGCCTTGGGCTGATGAAACGCACCGATATTATTCTTTGATGTCAAGAAATTTACGCCTGTTTTCCCGCCTACAGAGGAGTCAACCATAGAAAGCAGCGTTGTGGGAACCTGAATGTAGTCTATGCCTCTCATATAAAGAGACGCAACAAACCCGCCCAGATCACCGGTTATGCCTCCGCCAACCGCAACAAGTTTTCCATCCCTGCGGCAGCCGCCGTCATGGAGAAATTCAAGCACGCTGATAACGGATTCGATGCTCTTTGCTTTTTCCGACGCCTCAAGCACAAAGGTTCTGCGCCCCTGAAAAAGCTCTCCGTAAAATGCGTAAACCGTTGAATCCGCCAAAAAAAACGCATCCTCGTAATGAGAGAGCGTATCCTCTATAAAACCGGATGAAAGGTGAATGTCATATGACTCATCCACCTGTTTTTCAAGATCAACGTGTATTTTACGCATTTTCCACAAACCTTATTATCTCTTCCGCCGCTTCAGATGGGCTCATCTCTGTGGTTTCCACTATATAATCCGTGTTGATGTAAAACGGCGCTCTGTCAAAAATCAGCTTTTTTATTTCATCAAGAGGACTTTCCACCTGCAGCAGTGGTCTGCCCTTATCATCTTTTATTCTCTCAAAAATCTGCTCCGGCGAAGCCATCAGAGTAATCAGACTGCCTGCCTGACGCATGATCTCCATATTTCCTTTGGTAACGACAATACCGCCCCCCGTTGACACAACAAGGTTTTTCTTCTCGGTAATCTCTTTCAGAACATCGGTCTCCATGCTGCGGAAGGCTTCTTCATCCATTTCATCAAATATTTCAGAGACTGTCATTCCGGATTTTGCCTCGACCATGGCATCAGTATCGCAGAATTCCATGCCGAGCTTTTCAGCCACAAGTCTGCCCACGGTGCTTTTACCTGTTCCCATAAAACCGATTAAATATATATTTTTTTTCATTTTCAAATCACCTTCCGCTGCGGAGTCATATCCACTACTTTATATCATTTTGAAGTATTTAGCTATATTTGACTTATCTGACGCATTCAGCAGGGAGATTATCAGTGCAGAGCGCTTCAGTGTAGCCTCGTTTTGAAGAGCATTTCGGGGTGATCAATCTGCCGTCTGCGGATGAAACTTTGCGGAATTCCACACCATCCGGCACAGGAAATACAGCTTCGTATCCGGTATCTAAAAGTTCTTTCTGCACCTTTGCCATAAGGGGTGCAGCCATTGAGCCCCCTGTTCCCTTGTCTCCCATGCTTCTGCTGTTGTCATATCCTACCCAGACAATGCCCACATAAGGCGGGAAAACAGCGGCTATCCACGCATCTCGGTATTCATCCGTTGTGCCTGTTTTGGCGGCGGTGCCTTTTGCCAGTTCTTTCCCTCTTGCTGTGCCGATTCTTGGCACGTCCTGCATTATGTAAAGTGTCTGGTAAGCCGCTCTGGCATCAAGAACCCTTGTCATTTCATTTCCGGGAAAAATAATCCTGCCGTCAGGGAACTCAACCCTGCGGATAAGCCCCCGCTCACGATACACCCCGTAATCAGCCAGAGTTCCGTAAACCTGCGCCAGATTAGCCGGAGTAACAGGAAAAACACCCAGAGGCATAGCGAAATAAGGGCGGACATCCGCCTTCATGCCCATTTTAACAGCCTCTTCCGCCACTCTTTTAAGACCTGTTTTCACAGCAAGCTGTATGGTGGCATTATTAAGGGAATAGACAAGTCCCTTGCGTGCAGGGATGTTGCCGAGGTAGAGTTCGTCAAAATTTTTCGGGGAGTAGCTGTTCCTCCCGATTTTATATACATGTCTCGTATCGTTCACAAAATCAGTGGGTTTCATACCGCTGTCAAATGCCGAGGCGTAGACTATGGGCTTAAAGGTTGAGCCGGTCTGACGGCGGGTGTAGTAGGCTCTTTTCAGGCTTTTGCCTTCCCTTGCCCCAGCCATGGCGACTATTCCGCCCTTCTCCACATCCAGAAGCACAAAGGCTGTCTGGAGCCTGTTATCCTTATCCGTCATGTATTCTGCAACCAGACGGCGGAGCATCTCAGTTTTTTCTGCATCAAAATGGGTATAAACCGTGCATGGTTCACCCGCCTCAACCCCAAGCTCCTTCAGTTCCTCCGCAACAGCCCGAAGATATTCTATCTCAAGCGGTTCGGGGTCCTTTGCCATGTTAAGCTTAATCCTGCTGTCTCTCACATCTGCATATTCGTCCCACTCAAGTACACCTCTCTGATAAAGAAGGTGCAGATAAATATTGGCACGCCTTTCAGCAGCGGCAAAATTTTCCATTGGTTCATAGAGAGAGTAGTCCTTAAGGAGAGAGAACAGAAACGCCTTTTCCTTTTGATTTGCCCTGTGAATGTTGCAGTTAAAGAATGTCTGTGCGGCTGCCTTGATACCGTATGTGCTGTCACCCATGACTATATTATCCGCATAAGCAGCGTACAGAGCAGGGAATCCTGCGGATTCCAGAAGCCTGTCTGCGGTGAGATAACGCAGCAGACGAAGGCGCAGACCGGTTACAGGCGAATCTTCAAGAAGCCTGTCCACATGGCTGTTTACAATGTAGCTCCGCACAGCTTCGGTCTCAATATTCATAAAATCGAGAAAATAAAGGTCAAATAATTCCTTGGGGAGAGGATAGCCGTCCAGTTCAAGATCAAGCACTCTGAACCAGTCCCTGAAAAGCCCTATTTCTTCGGAGGTGAGGGGTTCACTCCGCATAAAAGTGCATTTTTCCAGCAGAACCCCTGCTGAATCATAAACAGTGAACGATTGCCCCTGCCTGCTCTGATATGGTATGGAATAATCATCGGGGAGATAATGCTTAAAGAACATCACCTCACCCTTATAAAAAACAATGAGCCCGTAACAGAGTATTGCCGTCAGGACAGTCAACCCGCCGAAAAACCTTAACAGTCTCACATAATCACCTTATTGCAGACGGTTATTTTACCGCCAGATACTGCCGCAGAAGTTCCAGAGCACGGAACCTGTGGCTTATCCTGTTTTTTTCCTCCGGCGCATATTCCGCCAGAGTCCGCCCGTCAGGCATTACCAGAAGAGGGTCGTATCCGAAGCCGTTTGCTCCCTTCTCTGCCCTGCCGAGCATCCCTTCGCAAGTGCCTCTGAAAAGCATTTCTGTCTTACCTGATTTTGACAAGGCTATGGCGCATACAAATCTTGCCCTGCGCTCTGAATCAGGCACTTTATCTGCATTTTTTATAAGCAGTGCGTTGTTGTCAGCATCAGTTGCATTTTCTCCGGCGTATCTCGCCGAGTAGATGCCGGGCTCGCCATTGAGGGCATCCACGCATAGCCCCGAATCATCAGCTATAACATAGCCCTCAACCGCAGCGGACAGCGCATCCGCCTTTATTGCGGCATTTTCTTCAAATGTTGCGCCTGTTTCCTCGACATCAAAATCATTTTCTATAAACTCATAGGCGGAGCGGACATCAATATCCAGCCCGCCGAGTATTTCCTTTATCTCTTTAAGCTTATGTGTATTTTTAGTGGCAACGCAGAGTCTCACAGCTCGATCACCTTCTTCTGCGCCGCAAAAAGAGCATCCAGTCCCTTGAAACCCAAATCCAAAAGCTCATTAAGCTGATCACGCCCGAAGGCGAGTTTCTCCGCAGCACCCTGAATCTCAACAATTTTGCCGTCAGCACCTGCAACAAGGTTAAGATCCACCTCAGCCGAGGAATCTTCCTCATAGTTAAGATCAAGCATCGGCACTCCGTCAATTATACCTACACTGACAGCAGCAACAGGCTGAATAACAGGGTTTTCGGTGAGAACACCCTGCGCAAGCATTTTGTTAACCGCAAGCTGGAGCGCAACAAAACCGCCGGTAATAGAGGCTGTTCTCGTTCCGCCGTCCGCCTGAAGCACATCACAGTCTATGATGATTGTATTCTCGCCGAGCTTTGTCATATCAACCGATGCTCTTAAGGCTCTGCCCAGAAGGCGTGAGATCTCCTGCGAACGCCCGTCCACCTTGCCCTTTCTCGCTTCACGCTGATTTCTCGTGTGGGTTGATGCGGGGAGCATTCCGTATTCGCCAGTGACCCAGCCTGTGCCTGATCCCTTGAGGAAAGGGGGAACTCCCTCGCTGAATGTTGCGGTGCATATTACCTTGGTATCGCCGAACTCTATAAGCACAGAACCCGCCGGGTGCTTTATGTAGTCTCCGGCTATCCTGATCTCTCTCATACTGTCTTCCGCTCTGTTGTGTTTACGCATTAAGTTTTCCTTGTTAATTATTTATGGATAAATCTGTATTTCACTCCGTCACCACAAATGCTCTGGGATAACGGGACACCATCTGCTTCTTGCGGGCTTCTGCCGCTTCCTTTGTTCCGAAGCCGCCAACCTTCACCCTGTAATAAGTTGTTCCTCTGACTACAGCACGCTCCACCTTGCCGCTGTCAAATGTATCAGCAAGGGCTTGAGCCTGTTCTTTATCAGTAAATGATGCTATCTGCACTGCAAACATTGCGGTTGTTGTTCCTGCGTATGCCATGTTGGGCGAATCGGGGGCGAAATCATCTTCACTTTTTTCACCCGCCGGAGCGAGGAGAACCACACGGACTTTTCCAAGACCCTTGTCCTTTATGCCTATCTGCTCTGCTGCCTTTTTGGAGAGGTCAATTATCCGCCCTTCCACATGGGGTCCTCTGTCATTTATTCTGACATTAACTTTCCGCCCGTTTTCAAGGTTTGTAACTTCAACACTGCTTCCCATGGGGAGATTTTTGTGAGCGGCAGTCATTGCATACATGTTGTAAGTTTCGCCGTTTGAAGTTGGCAGCCCGTGGTCAGGTCCGCCGTACCAGCTTGCTATGCCTTCCTGTTCAAAGGTTTCCACGTATTTCAGCCTGTGATACGTCTCACCGCGAACCACATAAGGCTTGTCATACACAGCTCCGGTAATTTTTGCATCAGGAGGTATCCTGTGATCATGCTCCACCTGCTCCGTAGTCTTAGGAATAAATACAGTATCAGGTATTTTCGGAGAAGGTGCAGGGAGAGGTTCGGGCTTTTTCTCAGCTTCGGGCATAACAGGGGAGTCCACAAACGCATGTATCTCATCATCCGGTACATTATCGTAAGATCCTGACGGTGCAGGCTGTTTCGGCGCACAGGAAACGCACAGAACAATGAAAAGAATACCAAGACCAAGCCTCATAAAAATCCCTCTGAAAAAGTATATGAAATTTATACTAACCCGTGCATGCTCCTTTTGTACAGGGTAGTTTGCACATTCAGTCTAAAGACTGCCGGAGGTTAAAGAAGTTTTGAAAAAGAAAAGGCGGCTCAGAAGCCGCCTCAGAAGGTTTTTATTCGCGCGCATGTTTAAGAAGGGTATCGATGAAGTGCTTCATCAGCTTCTTATTGGTGCGTTTTTTACTGTAAACAACGTAAATCTCTTTTTCTACAACAAGGTCAGTAATGGGGATAGCCTTAATACCGCCTCCGCATTCATCCTCAGAAAGAGCCATCTGACTCATGAAAGCTATGCCGAGCTGACGTTTAACCGCATGCTTGATGGAGTAAGTTGAACTGAGCATAGCCACGGCATCAAGAGATTCAAAGTCATAACCTTTCTGTTTAAAAGCATGCTCCACAGCAGCTCTTGTTCCGGAACCCATCTCCCTTATGATGAAGCTTTCCTGAAGGATCTCCTCAAGAAAAACGCTGGCACGGTCAAAAAACTTATGGTTCTTATGAACTATAAGAACAATTTTATCCCGCAGGAGAACCTTGTACTCAAGATCTTTTTTAGGGATCTTCCTTGCCACTATAGCAAGATCCAGTATGCCGTCAGAGAGCCTCTGCACAACATTCTGCGTCCCGTTTATATCCAGAGTAAAGAAGGTTTTAGGATACTCCTCCTTAAACTTCCTGATAACTTCGGGCAGAATGAATTCGGCGGGAACTGTGCTGTAACCGATATGAAGGTGTCCGCTTATTTCATTAAGGAACTCTTTGATCGCTTCCTGCGAGCGCTCACGCAGGTCGAGAATATCCACTGCATAAGGGTAGAACACCTGTCCGGCTTCCGTGAGGATGACCTCTTTGGAGAGCCTGTCAAAAAGTTTGACACCGAGCTGTTCTTCAAGGGTGCTTATGTGAGTGGAGATTGTCGGCTGGCTGAGAAGAAGCTTTTCTGCCGCGCGGGAAAAGGATTTGTATTTTGCAACATATACGAATGCTTCTATTTGTTTAAAATCCATGGGGAACTCCTTGAAGTGATAGTGCTGATAAGTATATTATCAGCACTATATAGATAAAATCAATACTTCTTTTGAATTCCCTGTCATTTTAACAACAAATTCTTTACATTCAGCGTCCGTTAACTACAAAAGCCCTCATAAAAGGCACTGAGTTAAAAATTTCGGTAAAGCGGGAGCTATCAGCATTGCCGATAACAAACATCTGCACCATATTTGATCTGAATGCTTTCTCATCCAGAATCATAAAATCAGTGGAACCTGATTCCCATCTGCTTTCAATGAGATGCACCCCGTTGGCATAGGGAAACTCACGGGAATTAAACAGTTTTCCGTTTACCGTAACAGTATGGCTCAAAAGCGGAAGAGATGAGTTAACTATCCCTGTGGCAAGGTTTATTCTGTCTTTGCCGCAGATTACAACGTCCCCCTCTTTCTGGGTGCAGCGCATGTTGATTATGGTAAAAGGAACGGACTTGCCGGTCTCGAAATCCCATGTGCCGAGCTGGCTGATCGCACCCATTTTATAGAGCATATCCCTGGTGAAAAGGACAACATACCTGCCGCCCTGAACCGGTATTTCATTTTCCGCAGCCATAGCTGATATATCCTGCGGGGTTTTATCTTCAGACAAGATACGGTCTATGCCTGTTCTGCCTTCAGTGGCAAGGAAGGCAATAGTGTTGTAGAGTTCCTCCTGACTGCTTGATGAAAGAGACTTTGCCACGTAATAGGTTTTGGGAGTTCTCTGGGTCATGCCGTCATGAAAGGTTGTAAAACCTGCGTATTCGTAAGCCAGACCGTAATCCCACCATGAATAGATAACTGCGTCCTGCGGAGCAGCCTTTTTCAGCTCCCTGATCTGCTTATATATCCCCACTTCTATTGAAGGTGACGGATTGAAATCAAAGGAGGAGTTATAGACAATCAGCATAAAAGCCGCCGCAACAGCAGTAGAAACAGCATATTTAATCTGTTCACGAAGTTTCACCCTGTCTTCAAAAGCCTTGAAAAGCAGATAAATACCATAGCCCAACCCTATGCCCACAAAAGGTGTGAGAAACATGCCGAACCTGTTTGAGCTTTTGAATACCATGAGCCCCAGAACGAACACAGGCGCAAGAGGAAGCATTCGCCTGAAATTAAACAAGCCGCAGACAGCAAAAAGAACAAGTCCCGACACTGAGAGAGCTTTAAATGGAGTCAGGCTCACAAGAACCCTTGAAATTTCCGTACGCCTTGCCTCTGTTATTGTGGCATAAACATCTGGAAAACCAGCGGCTATGCTGCCGCTTGGTGTTATATAAACTGCAAAGAAGTCAAAAATATGATGAAAACCATAGAAAAGCTGAATGGGATTAGCAAAAAGAGCAAACAAGGCAACCGAAACTGCTGTTTTCTTGATGCCCGCTTTTGATAAAAGCAGAACAAGTACGAAAACACCCAGATAAGCCACTGTTATTCCCGGATGTTCATACCACCAATAAAACAGCCACATGGAAAGTCCCGCAAGGACGGAATGGATATACAGCCTTTTTGAATCCTTAGCCTCCGATGCCAGCAGCATGAAAAGCGAAGTCAGAAACGGGAAAAACAGATTCATTGCATCCGTGTCCACCCTGCCTATAGCAGTGCGCACGAGATAGACTATGCCTATCGAACCGGCAATTCCGCCGGCTATGCCTGCGGGAATCATTCCGGTAAAGTAAAAATACAGCCCAAGGGGTATCACAAACAGGGACGCCAGAAAAGGCAGAAGATAAACCGCAGTGCGGTATATATTTCCGTCGGAAAATACGGAAAGCTTGGCAATAAGCCAGCTTATCATAGGTATTGTTTTATGTTTTGATCTCTCGTCCGGATAAAACATCAGCGGATCATTATCTGACGGATAATACTCCCCTTTTTTATACTCATCCGCATAGCGAAGCCACTTGTAGGAATCCAGTGTGGTCATCTGGGGCATTTTATCCACAAAGTAATACTCCTTGTGTTCACGCCACCTTTCAAGCTGAATATACCGCAGCCCCGCCGACATAATAAAAACAAGGACAACAGCGGTCAGAGCCGTTGTCAGCCCTTTTGCCGCTCCGCCTTTAAAGAACGATGTATCAATTTTCATTTTTGCAATAATACCTTTCTATAAACTCCAGAAGAAGCCTTATACCGAAACCTGAGGCATGTTTTCCGAAAACAGGGTGTTCTTCTTCAAGGTATGCGGGACCTGCGATATCAAGATGTATCCATGGCCAGTTGTCCACAAACTCACGCAGGAACAGAGCCGCTATGGTTGAGCCCGCTTCCGTTCTCTGTCTTGCTATATTACGGAGATCGGCGATATCGCTCTTTATCCTCTTTTCATAAGTTTTAAGCAGGGGAAGCTCCCATATATCCTCACCTATATCGCCTGATAAATCGCTGATATTTTTAGCAAGGAATTTTCTGTTGCTGAAAAGCCCCGCACAATGGCTTCCCAAAGCAACTACACATGCCCCGGTAAGGGTCGCCACATCAACAATCACTTCAGGGTCAGTCTGCGTTGCAGTATACAGAGCATCAGCAAGGATCAGCCTGCCTTCTGCATCAGTGTTCAACACCTCAACGGTTTTGCCGGAGGCAGAGGTTATAACGTCTCCGGGTCTGTAGGCACTGCCGCCTATCATGTTTTCCACAAGGGGTATATATGTTCTGATATTTACAGGAAGTTTCAGTTCACGGGCAAGTTTCGTAACAGCATAAACCGTTGCCGCACCTGCCATATCGCACTTCATTGTTTCCATGCTTCCCGTGGGTTTAAGGTTGCTGCCGCCGGAATCAAATGTAACACCCTTGCCGACAAAAGCTACATGCTTTTCATTTTCAGGGTCGCCTTTATAGTCAATTATAACAAATCTCGGTTTGTTGACACTGCCCATGCCAACAACATCGATAAGATTAAGCCCTTTTTCCTTTATCTCCCTGTCATCATAAACAGTAACACCGAAATCATCCCCCTCTTCTGCTTTAACAGTTTCGGCGAAGATAGCGGGTGTCATATCCATAGGGGGAGTATTGATGAGATCCCTTGCCAGATAGACATTCTGAAATATGGTTGCCCATCTTTCGGCACCGGCGTCTATGAATTTTTTCAGCTTAGTGAAGGTGGTGATAACCTCAACCTCTTCAAAGTCGAAGCTCTCTTTTCTGCTTTTGTATCTTTCAAAGGAATAAAGACCGAAAAACAAACCTTCAAGAAAGCTTTTTGTGTAGCTCCCCTCTTTTTTTTCAGCATATATATCTTCAAATGACACAAGGGAAAATGAGAAAAGTTTATCTTTTCTGATAATTTTTGAAAACTGAGCGCCAAGCTCAAGATAATACCTGTAATCTTCCGGATCTTTCGGCACGTTTACCAGAAAAATTCTTTTCAGCTTCTTTTTCATATCAATGTAGAAGCTTTTTATTTCTTTATCCTCAAAGTTAAAATAGTCGGAATTGACTATATTGGCGATTTCATCGTCTATTCTTTTACCTGTGAGCAGCTTAAGTGAACCCATATTTTTATATACGGGGATGATAACAGCCTCTTTCCTTGAATTGAAAGCAGTCTTTTTCCTGCATGATATTTTCATTAACTAACCTCGTCATTACAAAAAGCAGGCATATTAATCGGTAAATTGCCTCTAAGCGGATTTATCCGCTCTTGAATTATATTAGAAATTCAAACGTTTTCAACATATTTGAAAAATTTCTCCTATTTATAATAAAAAAGTGCGGTCTTTGTCAGCTAAAGCTCTGGAAACTGCCGTATTTTAAGGGTTTCAGGTTATTTACCCTCTTCCGGTGATTGATCTTGATTTTTGTACACGGATTATCTAATGTATGAGTTCTATGGGAAAAATAATCGCAATAGCCAACCAGAAGGGCGGCGTAGGAAAGACAACTACTGCCATAAACTTAGGCTCATCACTTGCCTTTGCCGAAGCCAAAGTTCTGCTTGTGGATATGGACCCTCAGGGGAACGCCTCAAGCGGAATCGGGTTTGAAACCAAGGGTGAGTACGCCAGTGTTTATGACGTCCTCATCGGAAATGCTGATATAGAAGAGGCAATACTGCCCAGTAAGGTTGATAATCTTGATCTGCTCCCCAGCAACATCAACCTTACCGCTGCGGAAGTTGAGCTTGTTACCGCCCTTTCGAGGGAAACAAGGCTGAAAAAACAGCTCGAAAAAATTAGAGATAAATACAAAGTGATTCTCATTGACTGCCCTCCGTCACTGGGGCTTTTGACTGTTAACGCCCTCACAGCGGCGGACTCCGTGCTTATCCCCCTCCAGTGCGAATATTATGCTATGGAAGGTTTGGGGCAGCTTCTCAACACAATACGCCTGATAAGGGAAAGCCTGAACGAAAACCTTGCCCTTGAGGGAATTCTGCTGACTATGTACGATCCCCGCAATAATCTCTCCAAAGAGGTTATGACCCAAATCGAGGAATTTTTCAGCGAAAACATGTTCAGAACCATAGTTCCAAGAAACGTCAGACTCTCCGAAGCACCCAGTTTCGGGATGTCCATCATAGAATACGACATAAAATCTAAAGGAGCGGCGAGCTACATCGACCTCGCTAAAGAGATACTTCCCAGATTATGAAAAAGAACGTTCTAGGCAGAGGGCTTGAATCCCTTATACCGAAAAATGAAACAAAAGCTCCTGTTGGCGAGATTGACCTTGCCTTCATATATGCAAATGTGAACCAGCCGAGAACCCGGTTTGAGCAGGAACCTCTGGACGAACTTGTGGCGTCAGTCAGGGAAAAAGGAGTTATCCAGCCCATAGTCCTCACAAAGACGGACGAAGGCTATTTGATAATCGCCGGCGAACGCCGTTTCCGTGCCGCAGGGCTTGCAGGTCTGAAAAAAATCCCCGCCATTGTCAGAAATGTTGACAGCGAAGCGGAAAGGCTTGAACTAGCCCTCATTGAAAATGTCCAGAGACAGGACCTCGGAGCATATGAGCTTGCCGCTGCATATAAAAACCTCATGGAACAGCACGGCTACACTCAGGAAGAGGTGGCAAAAGTAATCGGCAAAAGCAGAAGCGCAGTCGCCAATACACTGCGTCTTCTGAACCTTCCCCCTAAAGCGCTTGAAGCTATGAAGGAAGACCTGATCACAGAAGGGCACGCAAGAGCCCTCCTCGGTCTTGAGGATGATAAAAAGATAATCAGTGCGCTTAAAAAAGTCATAGAAGGCGCACTCTCCGTCCGTGAGACAGAGCGTCTGGTTGCCAAGCTGAAAAAAGAGCCGGTGCAGAAAGCAGAGCAGCAGCCCGAGGCGGATGTTTTCCTTATGGGGCTGAAAGATGAACTGGAAGAGTTCTTCAAAACCAGAATCACACTTAAAACAGCCAAAAACGGCGGAACAATAGAGATTAAATACAGCTCTGAAGATGAGCTTGACCGAATCATAAAAAGAATCAGAGGCGAAGAATGATCAAAGGAAAAGAAGACAACGGCGGCATCGACGCTTTTCTCGGCAAGAACACCACTTTCAAAGGCACGCTTATCTTTGACGGGCTTGTACGCATGGACGGCAATTTTGAAGGAAACATAAAAACAAGCGACACGCTTGTCATTGCTAATTCCGGCAACGTAAAAGCCGAAATAGAAGCAGGACAGGTTAAAATATCCGGCAAGTTTGACGGAACAATCACTGCAAAAACTAAAGTGGAACTTTATAAGCCGGCAAATGTCACTGGAACAATACGCTCCGCCGCCATACAGATGGAGGAAGGCGTGGTGTTCAACGGCAGCCTTGAAATGGGTGAATCCCTTAAAACCGCTGCTCCCAAAAAAGGTGATGCGGAATGATGAAGCCCTACATAGTCGGCAACTGGAAAATGAATCTTGACGCAGCAGAAGGAGCCGAACTTGCAGGAAAACTCCTTCACGCAAGCATAGATTACGACACCGTGGATGTGGGTGTTGCTCCGGCGTTCCCTGTCCTTTACCCTGTTAAGCAAACCATCGCCAGCAGCAAAGGCAGACTTGCGGTTGTGGCACAGAACGTGTCAGCCGAAGAAAAAGGAGCCTTCACCGGGGAGTCCTCCATATCCATGCTTAAATCTGTGGGAGTTACTTCCGTTATTATCGGTCACTCCGAACGCAGACAGATATTCGGTGAAACCGACCAGCTAATCAATAAAAAAGTACGCCTTACCCTCAGCCACGGGCTTGATGTTATTCTCTGTGTAGGGGAAACTCTCTTTGAGAGGGAGGCTGACTCCCACTTTGAAACAGTTACCGCACAGGTGGCAAAAGGGCTGAAAGACGTGCCTGTTGACAAAATAGAGCAGGTTACTGTAGCTTATGAGCCCGTCTGGGCTATAGGAACAGGGGTAAATGCAAGCCCCTCAGATGCGCAGGCAATGCACTTCCGTATCCGCGAAATGCTTAAAAGTCTCTACGGACCGGTAATAGCAAATAAACTGAGAATTCTCTACGGCGGCAGTGTCAAACCTGACAATGCAAAAGGGCTCATGAATCAGCCCGATATAAACGGAGCGCTGGTTGGCGGAGCAAGCCTGAAGCCTGAAGATTTTCTCGGTATTATAAATTCCAGCAAATAAAAGAGGTCGTTAAATAATGTACACTTATCTTCTCGTATTCCACATTTTCATTTGTATTCTTCTGATAATTGCGGTTCTGCTTCAGTCGGGCAAAGGCTCTGAACTTTCAGCAGCGCTCGGCGGAGGTTCAGGCAGCCTTTTCGGTCCCGGAGCCCCGGCAAATATCATGAACAAAATAACTTCAGTTATCGCTATCACTTTCATGATAACTTCACTGGGACTTGCCGTTATGGCAAAACAGAGAACAACAGGCAGCATCACAGACAGGATTCCCCAGCCCCTTCAGCAGACAGCTCCTGCTGCTCCTTCTGAAACTGCACCCCAAGTACCTATGGAATCGAACTAAAATGAAAAAAATTGTTTTTCTGCTGCTTGCAGTTTTATGTGTGTCCTTTTTATCAGGATGCGAAGATAAAAACAAAGAAGGCGGCAAAACTGCGGAAAAACGCAAAGCAGAGGGCGTCACTGGTGATGCCCTCGTTATCTCCGCACTTGGGGATGCCTCCGGGCTCATTTACAACATAACGTCCGACAGCGCATCTCACGAAGTGTCACAGTATATCTACAACGGCTTGGTCAAGTTTGATAAAAACCTTAATATCGTAGGAGATCTCGCCGAATCGTGGGAAATCTCTGACGACAGCAAAACCATAACCTTCAAACTGAAAAAAGATGTTAAATGGCATGACGGTGAACCTTTTACGGCAGATGATGTGGAGTTCACCTACAAGTTCATGATCGACAACAGCACACCCACTTCATACGATGCAGACTTTCGTCTGGTAACAGGCTTTCAGGTAATAGACCCTTACACAGTCAGAATCAGCTACGCTGAACCCTTTGCCCCTGCTCTTCTCAGTTGGAGCATGGCTGTTATCCCCAAACACCTTCTCGAAGGAAAGGAAGCTGCAAAATCATCTCTTATGCGCTCACCTGTGGGAACAGGAATGTACAGGTTTAAAGAATGGAAGTCCGGCGAATCCATCACCCTTGAGGCAAATGAAGACTATTTTGACGGAAGACCCAACCTCGACAGACTGATCTTCCGCATCATCCCGGATCTTAACACAACCTTCATGGAACTGCTCAACGGCAGCGTGGACATTATGGGGCTCACACCTACACAATGGGTAAAACAGACAGATACTGCGCTTTTCACCAACAGTTATGACAAGTACACCTATCTCGCCCCCAGCTATGCCTATATAGGCTATAATATGAAAAATCCCCTGTTTGAAGACAAACGCATACGTCAGGCACTGACATACGCTACGCCCAAACAGGAAATAATAGACGGAATCCTCTTCGGTGAAGGTGTTCCTGCTCACGGACCCTATAAACCGGGCACTCTGTGGTATAACGACAATGTAAAAAAATATGAATACAGCCCTGAGAAAGCAAAACAGCTCCTTGCGGAAGCCGGATGGGCAGACTCTGACGGTGACGGTATTCTGGATAAGGACGGAAAACAATTCAGCTTCACGCTCATGACCAATCAGGGAAACAGTGTCAGAACAAAAATAGCCGAAACTGTTCAGCAAAACTGGAGCAAAATCGGCATAAAAGTCGAAATCAGAGTCCTTGAGTGGGCATCCTTAATAAACGAATACATTGATAAAGGCAAATTTGATGCGGTTGTTATGGGCTGGAACATAGTTCAAGATCCTGATCCGTATGATGTTTGGCACTCAAGCAAATGCGGACCTAAGATGCTTAACTTCATCTGCTACAGCAACCCTGAGGTTGATCAGCTTATTGATGACGGCAGGCATACAATGAATCCGCAGGAACGCAAAAAATATTACGACAGGTTTCAGGAAATCCTTGCAGAGGATCAGCCTTATACCTTCCTTTATGTCCCCAATGCTCTCGTTGCTCTGAGCAAAAGATTCAGGGAAGTTGCCCCTGCCCCGGCGGGTATAACCTATAACTTTGAAGAATGGTATGTTCCCGCAGGTGAGCAGAAATACCGTTTTGAAAAATAAACGCCGGAGGAACTGACATGCTCCGGTATATTGCAAAACGCCTAGCGGGGATGATTCCCCTTTTCATAGGAATAACTCTTATCAGCTTCGTGGTGATACACCTTGCGCCGGGCGATCCGGCGCAGTTCATCGCCTCTATGAATCCTAAACTCTCCGAAACTGCCTACCAAAAATTTGTTAAAATGTATGAACTGGATAAACCCGTCCTTGAACGTTATATAAACTGGCTGGGAAAATTCGCCCGTTTTGACTTCGGTGAATCTTTCAGCCAGGACGGTAAAACAGTGATGGAAAAGATTAAAGAACGACTGCCTGTAACAATATGGCTGAATGTGGCGGGAATGGTGCTTATTTTTCTATTTGCCCTACCTTTAGGAGTGCTTTCCGCCTATTACAAAGACAGCCTGTTCGATAAAAGCGTGACGGTTTTCGTCTTTGCAGGGTTTGCCATGCCGACTTTCTGGCTGGCGCTTCTCTGCATGTATTATTTCGGCGTTGTTAAGGGCTGGTTTCCTATTTCCGGGCTTCGCTCATTTAATTATGATTACCTGTCCACCTTCGGAAAAATTGCAGATATTGCCAAGCATACTTTTATGCCTGTTGTAATATCCGTATTCGGCGGGCTGGCAGGCATAAGCCGGTTTGCCCGCAACAGCATGCTTGATGTCCTTAAAGAGGAATATGTTACAGCCGCAAGGGCAAGAGGTTTGAACGAAAGCAGGGTTGTTTTCACACACGCTCTCAAGAACGCCCTTCTTCCCGTTGTGACAATAATAGGTCTTTCCGTTCCGGGGCTCATAGGCGGAAGCGTTATTTTTGAATCAATATTCAGCATCCCCGGCATGGGACAACTTTTTTATCAGTCAGTCATGATGAGAGACTACCCAGTTGTGATGGGAGTCCTTGTAATAGGCGCTATGCTGACGCTGGCGGGCAATCTCATTGCAGATATTGCATATGCGGCCGTGGATCCGAGGATAAGATATGGCTCGAAAAAGAGTAATTAATAAGGCAAAGGGGAACATTCTGTTTCTAGCCGGTGCCGCTATAGTTGCATTTTTCGTTTTTGTGGCTGTGTTTGCTCCGCTGATAGCCACTCATGATCCGGCACATATTGACTTTAATTCAGTGCTGCTCCCCCCCTCATCAGTATATTATTTCGGCACAGACGAACTGGGGCGTGATATTTTCAGCCGGGTTGTTTATGGAACAAGAATTTCTCTTTTTGTTGGGTTTGTTGCTGTTGGCATATCCGTGATGATTGGCACTGTACTGGGGCTTATTTCAGGTTATTTCGGCGGGTTTACAGATATGATAGTGATGCGCTTCGTTGATATAATGCTGTGTTTCCCGTCTTTTTTTCTAATACTGGCTGTTATCGCTTTTTTAAACCCGTCGGTTTTTAACGTAATGGCGGTAATCGGGCTCACAAGCTGGATGGGCGTGACAAGGCTTGTGCGTGCAGAGGTAATGAGCGTTCGCACCAGAGACTATATCACTGCGGCAAGAATACAGGGCATCAGTACAGCCAAGATACTCTTCAAACATATTTTCCCCAATGTTTTTACACCAATCTTTATCACAGCCACCTTAGGCATAGCTGGCGCAATACTCACCGAATCCGCTTTAAGCTTTCTTGGGCTCGGGGTTCAGCCTCCTGTGCCCTCTTGGGGTAATATCCTCACCGCAGGGAAAGATAATATTCTGTTCGCATGGTGGCTTTCCTTCTTCCCCGGAATTGCGATATTTATAACCGTCCTCGGCTACAACCTCCTTGGCGAAGGACTGAGAGACGTTTTAGACCCCAAAGAATAAACTGAAGTTCGGCACGAGCGTGTAGGCAAAAATCGCAGGATGTAATTTTTGTGAGATAAATTAAGAGGCACAGGGATGTGCCGACGCCGTGCGAACCGAAGACGAACGAAGTTCGGCGCAAGCGTGTAGGCAAAAAACACAGGTGTAGTTTTTTGTGAGATAAATTAAGAGGCACAGGGATGTGCCGACGCCGTGCGAAGCGAAGACGAACGAAGTTCGGCGCAAGCGTGTAGGCAAAAATCGCAGAATATAGTTTTTTGTGAGATAAATTAAGAGGCGCAGGGAATGTGCCGACGCCGTGCGAAGCGAAGACAAACGAAGTTCGGCGCAAGCGTGTAGGCAAAAATCGCAGAATATAGTTTTTTGTGAGATAAATTAAGAGGCACAGGGATGTGCCGACGCCGTGCGAAGCGAAGACGAACGAAGTTCGGTGCGAGCGTGTAGGCAAAAAACACAGGATGTAGTTTTTTGCCCATAATATGGGACAAATTTTCAAAACAGACCGATTACCGGTTTTCTTCTTTATATTTATCTTTATCTGAATCTAATTTTAGTTTGAAGGGGACTTTGCAGTCCCCCTGTGGCATCCAAATGCCGTCAGATATCAACTATTCAGCAATCCGCATATTAAACGCTTGTATAACAAGCCTTTATACGTTTAACTGAATTTAATTACCGTATATAAGAATATGATTCAGTTGTCCAGACAAAAATAACTTTTATTATTATAAATAGTAACCAGAGGCATAGATGATTAAAGAGATATTCGGTTATAATTTAAAAAAATTCAGGAACAGCAGAGAGTTCACGCAGGAGCATCTTGCGGAGCTTCTGGACGTTTCCACCACACAAATTTACAAGATGGAATCAGGCAAAAGTTTTGCCTCTGCTGAAATGATTGAAAAAATTGCCTCTCTTTTCGATATTCCGCCATATAAGTTTTTCATGACAGAAGCGGACATCGATACAGAATCGGATGATTTTCAGGAATGTGCCAGATATATTAAATCAAGAATTGATCATCTTTTTGCCAAAGACATCATAAAATAAACCTGTTATGATTTGATCTATCTAACTTTTAACGGGTGATTTATGTACCGTAATATAGTTTTGTCTCTTTTTTTTATGGTTTTGCCTTTATTCTCATACGCTGCAGAGGAAGCCGTACTTAAATTACCTGCAGGAAGGCTTTACGGCACACTGGAAGTTCCCACAGATTCAGTTAAGCCGCCTGTAGCGCTTATTATCGCAGGCTCCGGCCCTACAGACCGAGACGGCAACAACAGAATATCAGGTAAAAATGCATCACTTAAACAGCTTGCAGAAGGACTTGCTCAAAAAGGGATAGCTTCACTTCGTTATGATAAAAGAGGGGTTAAGGCAAGCAGAGAGATTTCAATGCCGGAAAGCGAAGCAAGAATTGACCATTTTGTTGATGACGCCGTTTTCTGGGGTGAATATTTAAAAATAAGCGGGCGCTTCGGCAAGCTTATTATTGTCGGTCACAGTGAAGGCGCACTCATAGGATCACTTGCTGCGGAGCGTTTGAAGGCTGACGGTTTTGTATCCCTCGCAGGAGCAGGACGCCCTGCATATGAAGTGCTTGAGGAGCAGTTCACAGCAAATGCCCTTGATTATCTTCCTGAAGCCCGCAGAATCATGGAACATCTGAAAAAAGGTGAGCTTGCAGACAATATTACAGAGCTTATGATGCCTGCTTTCAGACCCAGTGTTCAGCCCTATGTCATTTCATGGTTTAAATATAACCCTGCTGAAATAATCGGCAGGCTGAAAATGCCAGTATTAGTTATCCACGGAACAACAGACTTACAGATCAGTGTCAGAGATGCGGAAATTCTTGCTGCTGCGAATAAAAATATCCGTCTGAATATTTTAGACGGAGTAAACCATGTTCTTAAGGAAGCGGATACGATGCAGACTCAGAAGAATTCATATTACAATCCCGACTATCCTGTTTCACCTAAAGTAATTGACGCTGTTGCAGGGTTTATCAGGAGCATACAGTAAGTAATGCCTCTATTCCTCCACCACTGCATGACGGCGGAGATTTGATATATCACTCAAAGGCGGGGCGCCGAACATCCTTGAGTATTCCCTGCTGAACTGTGAAGGGCTTTCATAACCCACCCGGAAGGCAGTGCTTGCTGCATCTGCCTGTTCGGCTAACATAATGCGCCTTGCTTCCGTCAGCCGCAAACGCTTCTGAAACTGAAGCGGGCTCATGGCTGTAACCTCTTTAAAATGGTGATGGAAGGAGGACTGGCTCATATTTGCTATCTCTGCCATCTCTTCAATACGCATGTTTCGGGCAAAATCAGTTTTAAGGACTTTTATAACTTTGGCTATTCTCTGCATGCTGCTTCCGTTCATGGCGAGTTGAGCCAGGTTCCACCCATGCGGGCTTTTGAGCAGACGGTAATAAAATTCTTTAAAAATTAAATGGGACATAAAAGGCACATCAGCAGGGCTTTCAAGCAAACGGACAAGACGCAGGATGCAGTCTGCGAGCCCTTCATCCGTTTTCCCGACAAAAAGACCTCTGGACGTTGCCCCGTGTTCAGGAGCATGCACCAGCATTTCACTGATAGCAAGCGGGTCAAGCTCTATGCTGAGTCCGAGATAAGGCTTCTCCTTTGATGCTTCGGTGATCTGCCCCACAACAGGAAGTTCCACAGAAACAGCAAGATATTCAGACGGAGAGTAAGTATAAAGCTCATAATCAAGGAAAATTTCCTTTTTCCCCTGCACAATTAAACAGAGAGAAGGCATGTAAACCGTGGATGCTTTTACCCTCTTGGTTTCTGATTTCATAAGACTCAGTTTGGGAATAATAGTTTGTGAAACCGTATCTTTTTCGGAGTATCTGTCAATCATTGCGGCAAGCTCCTGCCGCTGAATTTCGTTCATGTTCCCTACAGCCCCCTGTTTCTGATATTTTCAGTATAGTTTTATTAGGGTAAATGAAAAGGAAATATCACTGAATTAAGAGGATCAGGCAATACTTGAGCAGTTATATGTAAAAAAATAAAAAACAGAGGAAACGGGGCAATGAAGCCCCGCTGAATTTTTTAAAGATTGTCCGGATCTTCCCAGTATTTATCTTCAGACAATACAGTAAAGGAATTGCCTGTCTTTGTGATGCTTCCCACCGCCTGATAAACATCATTCAGATAATCTGTGCATGAATAGGTTATTTCCGCAGTATAGGTTCCTGTTATGGTAAAATCCACTTCCTCACAATTTACCCACGAAGAAGAATCTGCTGTATCTATGTAGTAATAAAGAGATTCACTTTCATTTACACCGCACTGAACTTTACCAACCGAACGTTCAGGAGAATAGCTGAACTCTGCTTTAAAGGGATCGCAGTCTTCGGAATCCATGTTGCCGTCAACTGAAGTTATCAGAAGCGAATCAAATACATAGGTCCCTGTGTAGGGAGCAGTAATGGGGTCCACACCTTCTTTACTGCCGGAGCCATCACCGCCGCATGCAGCCAGAAATGCCGCACAGCAGGTAAAAAGAAGAACTCTGATCAGATATCTCACAACACACCTCCGCTGTATAACGTTTAATAAAGTTTTTAAACATACATATGAGCATCTGATATATTATACAGCGTGATATTTGATATGTGAATAGAAGTGTCCTGATTATGACAATTATCTTAACAAAAAAGGCGGGAGAATTACCCCCGCCTGCTGAATATATTATATTATATTATCTTATCTTAAAGCTTCCCATCATCTCCCTCAGCCTTGCAGAAATACTTTCAAGACCGGAGGCATTCTCCGCCAGATGATCAGAGGTTGACTTAACCTGAATAGATACGGAAGCAACAGAGTCAATATCCTGCTGAATCTGTCCGCTGGTTGCAGCCATTTCCTGTGTTGCGGAAGATATGTTCTCCACCATAAACTGAAGTTGAGACACACCCTCTTCAATGTCTTTGAGAACAACTGCAATCTGTTTTGATGATTCCAGACCGGTATGAACCTGCCCTGTGACTCCTTCCATTGATGAGATAACATTGTTCATTTCAGTCTGTGTTCCGAGAACAAGATCTGATATTTCAGAAGTTGCTTTCTGTGTGCGTTCAGCCAGCTTCCGCACCTCATCAGCAACAACTGCAAATCCACGCCCGGCTTCGCCGGCTCTTGCAGCCTCTATAGCGGCATTCAGCGCAAGAAGATTCGTCTGGTCTGCTATATCACTGATCACACTGACAATGTCTTTAATCTCCTGAGATTTTTTACCAAGGGAATGTACAAGCTCTGATGACTTATCCACCGTATCTTTTATCCTGATAACACCCTTGAGGGAGTCATCAACTACATTACGGCCGTTAACCGCTTTTGCAGATGTATGATGAGCAAAATCAGAAATCTCCGTAAGATTGCGTGCTATCTCTCCTGTTGTGGCGGACATCTCGTTCGACGCCGTGGAAATAAGTTCAGAGCGTTCTGACTGCTCACTCATCCCGGCGGAGAGTTCCTGCGCCCCGGCAGAAAGATCAGAGCTTGAGCTTTTAAGATCATCTGCAACGGTAGTAACATTCTGTATCATGGCACTCAGCTTATCAACCATATCACGCACAGAGTGTGTCAGACTGCTTGTATCTCCTTGCCTTATTTTAAGATTTGCGGTGAAGTCGCCGGAAGCAATTTTCTGCATAGTGTCAACAACAACCTGCGGTTCTCCACCGAGCTGACGCACAAGCCCCTGTGCAATCAGGTAGATAACTGCTGCAACGAGAAGAACAGCAATAAGGGCTGCTATTGTGATGGTGAAGCGGATATGAGCAAGCGCCTTGTAAATTTCCTCAAGGGGAACGCTGAGCCCGAAAACAAATTTATAATCCGTTCCTTTAATACTGATGGGTGTGTAAAGAGTATATGCCATTTTGCCGGCAGCATTTACTTTCTCCACAGCAAATTCTTTACCCTCATTTATGTAAGGCGAAATCTGTTTTTCAGATTCAGAAGGCTTCCCTACACGTTCTTTATCGTGGTGGGCTATAATTGTGAATTTATTAGAAAGAAGGAATGTATAGCCTGTGTCGTAGACTTTAATGTTCTTAATCATCTCTGTGAGGCTGTCAAGAAGGATATCTGCTCCGGCAACGCCTATGATTTGTCCGTTTATTTCAAAGGGAACACTGATTGTGACCGTTGTAAGCTGTTTTCCTTCAAAGTCATAAGTGGCTGGTTCGGAGATGCGGAGCTTTCCGTCTCTGAGCGGAAGCTGATACCAGTCGCTCACTGCTCCGGCAGCATACATAGATGAAGCGTAAGATCTGCTGACTCCGCCGCCCGTTCTGTAGGGCATAGGACAGAACTGCCCCTTCTCGTTTGTTCCTGCTGCTCCAGAACCTGCAAGTTCGCTGTCTTTCCCGTCAAAGAGGTTAGGCTCCCAGACGATCCACACATCAAACAGATGATCATTATTTTCCAGAACATTGACCAGATGCTCCATAACCTGATCACGGCTGACTTTGCCTTCAGTAAAGGTCACTGCAGCCGCAGCGAGAGACTCTGAAACGGCTATACTTTTTTCAATATCGCCCTTAAAAAGATTCCCATAGCTTTTAGAAAGGTTGCTGACATCATTTTTTGCAATAACTTCAGTTTCTTTGTAAACTACACGGTAGATTATGACTCCGGTGACAAGAAACGACCCGATTATTGCCGCAATTACAGGGACAAGTATTTTCATCCTAAATGAAACGTTCATATGATACTCCTCGAAATACAGAATAATGATAAATTGCTTTTGTGTTTTTTGTATATCCTTCAAATTAAACTAGTGTACCAAATTTTCAATAAATTTTCTTAAGATCTTTTACAAAAAAAGGAACCTTTCGGCTCCTTAGTTATTTCGATAATCTTGCAATTTCCGAAGAAACTGTTTCCTCATCAAGCCCCAGAAGTTTGAGTATCCCGTCCGGATTACCGGAATAGGCGTATGAACGCACGCCGAAGGTTTTCACCTTAAGCCCAAGTCCTTTCTCTGCGGCTTTTGCACCTATAACAGAACCGAGCCCGGTATTAGCATTGTGGTCTTCATAAACAAAGATTGTTTTTGAAGCATATTTTTTAAGCAGTTCCATATCAGGTTCAAGTGGGCAGCTCATGTTTATAACTGCGACTTTAACACCTTTTTCTGCGGCAAGTTTGGCAACCTTAACCGCTCTGGGGAGCATAGCTCCGTAAGCAGCGAGGGCAACATCGCCTTCCGTAACCACATCCGCCTTGCCGTATTCAAACTTATAGTCACCGCCGAAAAGGGGAGTTCCGTCAGCTTTTGCAGTTGTGGGTATTTTTGAGCGTCCCATAGCTATAAGGAAGTTGCCCTGAGTTGATGCGGCGTATCTTACCGCTCTGTCTGTCTGGTTGGGATCTCCGGGAACGATAACCTTAAAGCCATATATGTTTCTCATAGCGCCGACATAATCGAGGCACTGGTGAGTTTTGCCGTCCTCACCCACATCAAGACCAACGTGAGTGGTGGCAACCTTAAGGTTGCTTCCGTTTATATCATTCAGCCTCTGCTGGTTGTATGCTTCATCCACACCGAAAACGCCGAAGTCAGCAAAAAAGCTTACTACGCCATTCACACTCGCCGCTCCGGCGCACGTTGCAGTGTGATGCTCCTGAATGCCTGCCTGAACAAAGTTTTCGGGGCAGTTTTTCTCCACGCCGTCAGTCTTTACAGATCCAGCAAGGTCACAGTCAAATACTGCGATGGGTGTTCCGCCGTTTGCCTTTGTTTCCTTAACCACGTCAAGGAGAGCATCCCCGAATGCAGAGCGGTTGTCTGTCTTCACATCGACTGCGTAGGTCTTGGGTGTTCCGGTAAATACCTTTGCCGGTTCCTGAACAAGTTCATGGGCTTCGTGGCTGAATTTAAAAGCTGCTCTTTTTGCTTTAAGCTCTTCAATGTCATTCTCAAGACCGAGTTCAGCGAGAGCATCAGCAAGCTGCGCTTCCGTCAGCGGTTTGCCGTGGTAACCGGCTATATTTTCCATGAAGCTCACGCCGTAGCTCATTATTGTGTTGGCAAGAACAAGAACAGGCTTTTCGATCTTTTTGGAAGCGGCAACAGCATTGAAAATCTGTGCGTAGTTATGCCCGTCTATTTCGATAACATGCCAGCCGTCCGCCTCAAACTCGCCTCTGATATTCTGAGGCATAACGGAGGATATGTTTCCGCTGATCTGAAGTTTGTTGTAATCTATAAAAGCTGTGATGTTGTTATATCCGTATTTGGAGGCGAATCTTCTTGCTTCGGGAATCTGTCCTTTCTGCTGTTCACCGTCACCCATAAATACATAGATGTCGAACTCCTCGCCTCTCATCCTGCCTGCCACGGCGGCTCCGCAGGCAGCAGAAAGCCCCTGACCGAGGTTTCCCGTGGACCATTCCACACCGGGAACCATGCGCTCAATGTGACCTTCGTATATGGAACCTGCAAGGCGGAAGTATGCTATGGCATCCTGAATGGGGAAAAAGCCGTTTCTTGCCAGTGTGCTGTAAACGCCGGGGGAGGTGTGCCCGTGGGAAACGAAAATTCTGTCTCTGGTGGAGGATTTGTAGTTGTCTTTAGTGATATTGGCGTATTTGTACACAGTGAGATACATGTCTATGGAAGACATAGAGCCGCCGGGATGACCGCTTGCAGCAAGTGTGGTCATTTTGAGTATGTCGCCCCTGCAATGTGTGGCAACGGTTTTGAGTTCATTGATTTCCGCTTCGCTCAATGAGCCTGTGAAGCCTTTCTCGGACATTTATACACCCCTGAAAATTTATAATTCCGTGTTCATTATATTTTGAGAAAAGAATATACCAACGCCCGCTGCCAATGTCAACGAAAGCAGGCTCAGAGCAGTTTTAAAACATCATCCACGCTGATGTCACGCATACACCTGAAGTGTCCTTCGGGGCATTTTTCCTGCCCATGCACATGGCACGGACGGCATTTAAGCCCTTGAACCTCAACGACTGCGCAGCCGTCAAAGTCCGGTGCAAAGCCGAAATCTGCTGTTGTAGAGCCGAATATGGCTATAACCTTTTTGTTCAGAGCGGCTCCTGCGTGCATGGGTCCGCTGTCTGTGGTGATCAGAACGGATGAAGCGGCAATGACATCAAACATCTCACGAAGACTGGTCTTGCCAGTGAGATCAGTCACTCCGTTGACCTGCGGAAAGCTCCCCTGTCCGATCACTGTCACCTTATGCCCCATCTCCACAAGTTTTTCAGCCAGTTCGGGAAACTTATCCCACTGTTTTGTGGGTTTGCTGGCAAAGGGGTTGAGGACTATGCCTGAATTTTCAGCCTTGTCAGAATAAAGAACAGGGCGAAGTTCTTCGATTGTGTGTTCTTTCATCCCAAGCGGTTTGAGTGCCTCTGCATATTTCTGCACAACGTGCATTCCAAGTCTTTCCGTGCGTTTGCGGTTTTTAACAAAAGCCCTCCTTGCAGCGGAATCCTTCTGATATTTAAGGAACTTCGCATCCACCATAAACTTAAGCAGAAATGAGCGGAGGTTGGCATGGAGATCTATCACATAATCATAATCGTTAATTTCTTCCTGAACCGTTTTTGCGAAGCCTTTAAAGCCGCCTTTTTTGTCAAAAGACACAGTGCGGTTAACAAAACCGAGCCCCTCAAAAACCGGAGCAAATGCAGAGGATGTGAACACATCGCACACATAATCAGGAAACTGCTCCTTAAACCTCTTTATTATCCCTGTGATGAGAATCACATCACCGAGGGAGCTGAAGCGCACAAACAGCACCTTTGTCCTGCTGTCCTTCACCGGAGCTTTTCTTATATTTTTTATCTCATTCATTTCAGCACCTTTCTGACAGCCTCAAATACATCATCAGCGGTGATTTCACCCATACACCGGAAATGACCTTCAGGACACTCGTTCCCGCCATGCAGTCCGCAGGGGCGGCAGTAAAGTTCTTTTTCAACCACAATGCTTTTATCATCATAGGGAAAAAAGCCAAGCTCCTTCACAGTGGGTCCGAAAATCGCCACGGCGGGTGTTCCCACGGCTGATGCTATGTGCAGTGGTCCGCTGTCGTTGGTTATCAGAGCATCCATAGCTTTTATATAAGACGGAAGCTGCCCGAGGGGAAGCCTTCCGCATGTGTTCATCAAAGGACGTTCAGCAGAAGCGGCAACAAGAGCGCAGCTTTCAAAATCTGACGGCGCTCCGAACAGCACACAGAAAAAGCCATTGTCATAGAGCCTGTCTGCAACCTCTGCGAATCTTTCTCCGTGCCATCTCTTAGTAGCCCAGACGCTCCCTGCGTTTATGCCGATAGGCTTACGTCCGCCGGATGCTGATTTTATATATTTGACAGCATTTGAACTAATGCGTTCATCCACAAACACCTCAGCTTTTCCCGCCGTTTTTTTCACTTCTTCAAGGCTGAAATCCGCAATAAGAGGTTCAAGAAGCATAAGATTGCGCTCAACTTCGTGAAGGTTCATATTTCTGCTCACTGTCTCGGTATAAAGAAAGGAAAAAGCGGACTGGCTGAACCCCACACGGCGCAGAACACCTGTGAGTGCCATAGTCAGCGAACTGCGGAATGATTTATGGCATGAAATAATTATATCGTAATCACGCTTTTTAAGCTCACGGGCAAAACGGAAAATTCCCGCCGCACCACCTGCGCTGCCTCTTTTATCAAAAACGATCACTTCGTTTATCAGCTCAATGCCCCGAAACAGCGGCGCATTCTCCGGACGAACGCAGAAGTCCACCGAGCTGTCAGGAAAGTAATGATGCACAGCCTTTATCAAAGGTGTTGTCAGTACCGAATCGCCAAGAAACGAGGGATTAAAAACAAGTATTTTCAAAGAATCTGCCTTAATATTTTTTCAGGTGTTTCCATAAGAAAACAGTCATTTTATTTTATCCCAAAACAGGCTTGCCTGTGTCAAGCTTATATTATTGTTAAAGCCCCGCTGAACAGTTCTTTAGCCTTGCTTAAACAAGAGTGTTCTGGTAGATTTGACGGATGGATGAACTTGATAAGCACCGAAAAGAAATTGACAGAATCGACACCGAAATAATTGACCTTCTGAACTCCCGTGCGAAGGAAGCGATGAAAATCGGCGAGATAAAGAAGGAACAGGGTAAGCCCCTCTATGTTCCCTCCCGTGAGAAGCAGATTTATGAGCGTCTTTCCAAAATAAACCACGGACCCCTCCCCTTTGAGGCTATCCGTCGGGTTTACAGAGAGATTATCTCCGCTTCCCTCTCCCTTGAGGAGCTTCAGCGCATAGGCTATCTCGGGCCGGAAGGCACATTCACTAACCTTGCCGCCATAAAGCAGTTCGGTCTTTCCGCAGAGCTTATCCCAATGCGGGGGATACCGGATGTTTTTGACGCAGTGGAACGGGGCAGGCTGGACTACGGCATTATCCCTGTGGAAAACTCCCTTGAAGGCGTAGTTAACCACACCCTTGACATGCTTGCCGGTTCATCCATAAAAATCTGCGGTGAGGTTTTCCTTGAGATAAACCAGAACCTTATGAACCAGTCGGGCAAGCTTGAGGACGTCCAGAGGATATACTCTCACCCGCACGCCATACCCCAATGCAGAAAATGGCTCGCAGAACACGCCGCCGATATTCCCCTTTATGATGTTGAATCCACAGCAAAAGCCGCCGAAATAGCATCCAAGGATGCAGGGGCTGCTGCTATCGCCTCTGAAATGGCGGAAATCTGCTATAACTTAAAAATAATTGAGCGCAGCATAGAGGACATGCCGAACAACTACACAAGGTTTCTTATCATAGGCAGTTTCCAGCCTCTGCCCACGGGCAATGATAAAACATCCATGGTTTTCAGCATTACTCATAAATCCGGCTCACTGTATAAAGCCCTTGAAGTATTCGCCTCCAAGGGTATAAACATGACTAAGATCGAATCCCGCCCTTCCAAAAGACAGGCGTGGGAATACGTTTTCTATGTGGACACAGACGGTCACAGGGATGTTGAACCCCTTAAGAGCGTCATTAACGAATTTTCCGAAAGCGTTACCCACTTCAAGGTGCTGGGTTCTTATCCCAAGGGGGAAAAATGATAGACTACGCAAAACTCGCAGGTAAAGAAATTCAGGGGCTTAGCCCATATGTGCCCGGCAAACCGGTTAAAGAACTGGAAAGAGAGCTGGGTATTGAAAAGGCGGTGAAGCTCGCCTCCAACGAAAACCCGCTGGGGCCTTCACCCAAAGTCATTCAGGCTGTGGCGGATTTTCTGCCGGAGATGTCCCGCTATCCTTACGGTGACGTGTTCTATCTCCGCACAAGACTTGCCGCAAAGCTCGGAATAAACCCTGACAGGCTTATTTTCGGAACAGGCTCAAACGAAATAATCGAACTGGCAATGAGAACTTTCCTTGCCCACGATGAGCATGTGATGAGCCCCGCTCCGTCATTCTCCGTTTACGGAATAATAGCTCAGGCTATGAGAGCTTCATGCAAATGGATTCCTGTTAAAAGCGACTTCTCCTTCGACTTTGACGCCCTTGTTGCAAACATGACAGATAAAACCAGAATCATCTTCCTCGGCAACCCCAACAACCCCACGGGAACATACTTCACTCAGGCGGAGCTTGAGGCTTTCATGAAAAAAGTTCCCGCTGAAACAATAGTTATAATGGATGAAGCTTACTGCGAATATGTCGATGCTCCGGATTTCCCCGATGCAATGAAAATGCAGAAGGATTATCCGAACATGATGATAATGCGTACCTTCTCCAAGGCATACGGTCTCGCCGCTCTCCGTGTCGGCTACTGCATAGCAGACTCTGTTGCCATTGACATGATGAACCGTGTGCGCCAGCCCTTCAACACCAACATGGCGGCGCAGGTTGCGGCAGAAGCTGCCCTTGAGGACACTGACCACCTCAAAAAAGTCATCCGTGAAAACCGCATGGGTAAAGCTTATCTCTATGAAGAGTTTAAGAAGCTCGGCTTTGAATATCTCCCCACACAGGCAAACTTCATCCTAGTGAAAACCGGAAACGGTGAGAAGATCTTCAAGGATCTCCTCCGGAAGGGTGTGATTGTCCGCTACCTCGGTGCAGGACTTAAAGATTACATAAGAGTTTCCATCGGCACAGAAGCGGAAAATAAAGAATTCATAACGCAGCTTAAAGCTGTCCTCTAAAAAGCGGGGTATGCACATGATAATCGTACTTAAAAAAGGCGCATCAGACGAACAGGTAAACCATATTGCAACCAAGCTTACGGAATACGGTTTTCAGACACATATATCCAGAGGCACCGAAAGAACAATAATCGGCGCAATTGGCGATGAAAGGACCCTCAGAGACAAACCCCTTTCATCCATCCCCGGTGTTGAAAAGGTTCTTCCCATTGTTAAGCCGTTCAAGCTTGTCAGCAAGGACTTTAGAGCCGAACCTACGGTAATCGACATAAAAGGGATCAAAATCGGCGGCGGAAACGTTGCGATCATGGCTGGTCCATGCTCTGTGGAAAACAGAGACATGCTCTTTGCCATAGGCAAAAGAGTCAGCGACGCCGGAGCAAAAATCCTCCGAGGCGGCGCTTTCAAGCCCCGCTCCTCACCATACGCATTTCAGGGTCTCGGCGTGGAAGGGCTCAAATATCTCCGTGAAGTGGCAGACGAATACGGCATGCTTGTTATCACAGAGATGATGGATCCCAGAGACATGGACAACATCCTCAAATATACAGACATAATCCAGATCGGCGCACGCAACATGCAGAACTTCCGCCTTCTCAGAGAGCTGGGGACAATAAAAACTCCCGTAATGCTCAAAAGAGGACTCTGCGCCACTATTAAAGAATTTCTCATGGCGGCTGAATATATAGCGGCAGGCGGCAACCATCAGGTTATACTCTGCGAAAGAGGTATCAGAACATACGAAACAGAGACAAGAAACACACTTGATCTTTCCGCTGTTCCCGTTGTTCAGGCTAACACACACCTACCCATCATAGTTGACCCCAGCCACGGAACAGGCAGGAGAGACTGCATACTCCCCATGGCACAGGCGGCTGTGGCGGCAGGAGCTGACGGCGTAATGATCGAGGTTCACAACTGCCCTGAAGACGCAATGAGCGACGGTGATCAGTCAATCGTCCCCGATGATTTCGACATCCTTATGAAAAGGATGAAAGTAATAGCCGAAGCCATAGGCAAGACAATAAGCTGACGATGGCTTTTAAATCCATAGGTATCATAGGCCTCGGTCTGATAGGCGGCTCTTTCGCAAGAGCCTTCTGCGATCGGGGTCTTTCTGTATACGGACTTGACGGCTGCGCATCCACCCTCGCCGAAGCGGCACAGGCGGATATATTTCAGGCTCTCACTGATGATATTGATCAGTTTCTTAAAATGAAGCCTGATCTTATTTACATCTGCGTTCCGGTGGAAGCCACAAAAGCGGTGCTTAAAACACTCTATGAAAAAGGGGTGTCAACTCCTGTAACGGACGGAGCAAGCACTAAGTCTTCTGTATGCGCCCTCGCAGGCAAACTCGGACTCAATTTCTGCGGCGGTCACCCGATCGCAGGGCGTGAGGTTTCGGGCTTTTCAGCATCAGTAAACGGGCTGTTTGATAATGCTGTCCATGTGCTGACTCCTGTGGCGGAAGGTTTTCCGGAAGATGATCTGCTTGCGCTTCATGAGGGCATAGGCATGAGAGTTACCGTCATGACGGCTGACAAACATGATCTGGTTTTCGGTTCAATAAGCCACCTTCCCCATGTTACGGCGTTTTCCCTTGTGGAAGCGGTGAACCAGGCATGCCCGGAGGCTTTCTCATATACAGGAGGCGGATTCAGGGACTTCACCCGAATAGCCGCCAGCAATCCACGGATGTGGACAGATATATTTCTGGACAACGACAAAACGGTAGTAGAACTTATAGATACCTATATCGACCTCCTCAAATCATGGAGGGAAGACATAGCAGACAAAAACGAAGAAAAAATATATAAACGCATAGAAGAAGCCAGCAGCATCAGGAGAAGCATAAAATGATCACTTTCGGCAAAATAAAGTCAGTCAAAGGCGAAATAAGCGTTCCTGCGGATAAATCCATAACCCACCGTTCTTTTATGCTCGGCGCCATGGCAGAAGGCAGCACAAGGGTTACAAATCCCCTCATGTCCCGTGACACCATAGCAACGATGGAGGCGATGAAGGCCCTCGGAGCGGAGTTTATTCCTGCGGAAAACGGATTTGTGGTTGTCTCTAAAGGATACAGAGCCTTTAATGAACCGTCTGACGTGATCAACTGTGACAACTCCGGCACAACCGCAAGGCTGATCAGCGGGCTTATTGCCCCCGCAGGGGTTTATGCTGTTCTCACCGGAGATGACAGCCTTCGCAAGAGACCGATGAAAAGGGTTATCAAGCCCCTTTCCCTCATGGGTTCAAGGATGGAGGCCGCATCAAACGGCACGCTTCTCCCCCTGACAATCCTTCCTTCCAAGATGCACGGCGCTGACATAACCGGTGAAACAAAAAGCGCACAGGTAAAAAGCGCTGTTCTTCTGGCTGCGGCACAAATCGAAGGGCGCACTACATACACGGAACCGGCTTCCACAAGAAACCACTCTGAAATAATGCTGAAAAACTTCGGAGCGGATATTTCTGTAAACGGGAAAACTGTCATAGTAAACGGCGGCAGACCACTTACAGGGACAGATGCCGCAGTACCCGGAGACTTTTCATCAGCCGCTTTTTTCATAGGTGCGGCACTCATTTTTGAAGGAGCAGAGATAACCATCAAAAATGTCGGGCTGAACGAAACCAGAACCGGACTTCTTACTGCTCTTTCGTCATTCGGCGTAAAATTTGAGCTTAATTACTACGAAAACACAATAGAGCCCATGGGTGATATTCATATAAAGCATCAGTCTTTCAAGGGTGGAAAAGTTGACGGGGAACTGATTGCTAACCTGATAGATGAACTTCCTCTTCTGGCGTTTCTCGGTCTGTTTGCAGATTCACCTGTGGAGATAAGAGATGCCCATGAACTCCGTGTCAAGGAGTCTGACCGTATAGCCGCCACGCTTTATAACCTTAATCAGTTAGGGGCAGAAACGGAAGAGTTTGAAGACGGAATGAAGATCTACCCCCTGAAAAAAGAGCCTGTTCAGGCTCACCTGCGTTCCTTCTTTGACCACAGAATAGCTATGCTTTCAATCCTTATGTGCAAGCGTTTCGGGGAGAAGGTTTCTGTTGACGAAATACAGAGCGTTGATGTATCTTTTCCAAACTTTGTAAGTATTCTGGAAGAGATCGAGAACAAGTAATTTCCCAGAGAGAAAGCAGCGGGGAGCTTTGCTCCAAAAGCTGCGTGCGAGTCAAAACCGCCGTTTAGATCCCGGCGGTTTCTGAACCAAGCTTGCTATAGAACAGCAGGACGCTGGTTCCGGCGAACTATCAGAACACAGAGGTTTAATGAGTTTTCAGGTCGCAGTAGACGGACCCGCAGGGAGCGGGAAAAGCAGTGTTTCAAAACTTATAGCAAAAAAGTACGGTTTTACCTACCTTGACACAGGCGCAATGTACAGAGCATGCGCCTATATACGAATGAAGTTCCCATCAGATGACGATTCCTTTATAAAAATCCTTGAAAATACTGATATGCGCTTTGAACCGGCTCCGGAAGGTCAGCGTATGTTCATAAATATTAACGGTAGTGATACAGAAATAACTGACATTATCCGTACGCCTGAAGTTACCGCCCTTGTGGGTGCGGTATCAGCTATGCACGATGTGCGCCGCCTTATGACAGCCAAGCAGAAAGAGCTTGCCCGCAAAGGGGAAGTGATTATGGAAGGCAGAGACATAGGCACCGTTGTTCTGCCTGAGGCTGATGTCAAGTTTTTCTTCACAGCCTCACCTACGGAAAGAGCAAGGCGCAGACAGGCGGAATGGAAGACTAAAGGCGTGGAAGTCCCTCTGGAGCAGCTTGAAAACGATATTCTCAGAAGAGACGAAATGGATTCTTCAAGAACAGAAGCACCTTTGAAAAAAGCTGAAGATGCCGTTGAATTAGACACAACTGGCTTGACAATAGATGAAGTTATATCAATAATGTCTGCTGAGATTAATAGGAAACGAAGGACCTGAGGTTTTAGTGAAAGTTTTTCTTGCCGAACATGCAGGGTTCTGCTTCGGCGTTGAGCGTGCCGTGAGTCTCGTGGAAGAGACATCCGGCGTTAAATCAAACGTCTGCACTCTGGGACCGATCATACACAACCCGCAGGTTGTCAGGCGCTTCAGCGAAAAAGGCGTCAGTGTCTGCAAATCACCCGATGACCTGAACAGCAAAAGCACCGTTATAATACGCTCCCACGGAGTAACCAGAGAAACCTACCGTAATCTTGAAAATAAAGGAATAGATACGGTGGACGCAACCTGCCCCTTTGTTAAGAAAGCCCAGAAATCAGCGGGTGAATTCAGCAGAGACGGTTTTTCGGTTGTTGTCTTCGGTGAAAGGGAACACCCTGAGGTGGAAGGTATTGTCAGCTTCATTGAAGGTGATTTTTATATAATTTCAAGCGAAGCAGAAGCGAATGCGCTCCCTGATTTCGATAAGTGCGCTCTTGTGGCGCAGACAACGCAGAATAAAGATACTTTCTCAAAAATTACGGAAGTTCTTAAAAATAAAAGCCGTGTGCTGGAAACAGCGCATACCATATGCAGCGCGACAGAGAAACGCCAGTCCGCGGCGATTGAACTCGCCCGCAGAGTGAATGCGATGATTGTTATCGGCGGAAAAAACAGCGCAAATACAACACGCCTTTTTACCATTTGCAGCGAGCTTTGCCCCAGAACCTACCACATTGAAACTGCGGAGGAGCTGGAGGGCGTTAACTTTATGCCAGAGGATACCATAGGGATCACAGCGGGCGCAAGCACGCCGGGCGATCTCATAAATGAGGTAATAGAATACTTTGGAAGGGGTCAGGAAATGAATGTTAATAACTCTAACAGCAATGACGAAATGAGAATGGAGGACTTTGAAACGCTTCTTGAAGAATCGTTCCAGCTCCCTGAAAAGGGCTCCATTGTTAAGGGTGTCATTGCACAAATCAATGAAAGCGAAATCCTTGTCAACATCGGCTACAAAACCGAAGGGATTATCTCTAAAACCGAATTTGGCGGTAAAGGAGAAGTTGACGTAAAAGTGGGCGATGAAATCGAAGTTATGTATCAGGGCATGACCGGCGGCGGCGGATACATTAAACTTTCCAGAAAAGCCATCGAAAAAGAAACAGACTGGCTGGCTGTTGAAGCTGCTCTTGAATCCGGCGAACCTGTAAAAGTTAAAGTTACCGGTAACGTAGATAAGGGCTTCCTCGGCAAGTTTAACGATATCGACTGCTTTATCCCTGAAAACCATATCGATTTCAAAAACAAAATGCAGGAACCAAAATCCTACATCGGTCAGGAAATTGAGTGCAAAGTTCTGAAAGTGAACAAAAAACAGCGCTCATTTCTTGCTTCCAGAAGAATCAACATGTCCGAATCACTGGACAAAAACAAGAAAGAATTCTTCGACGGAGTAAAAGAAGGAGACGTTCTGAAAGGATGCGTAAAAACCGTTAAAAACTACGGAGCATTCATGAATTTCGGTGCGGTTGACGGCTTTCTCCATAAAAATAATATCGGCTGGGGCGTGGTTAAACACCCCTCACAGTATCTGAAAGAAGGCGAAGAGCTTGAAGTTCTTGTTCTCTCTGTTGATAAAGAGAACGAAAAGCTTGAAGTCGGTCTGAAACAGATGCACAACGACCCCTGGAGCAGCGTGGATGATAAATATCCCGACAACCAGATAGTGAAAGGAACTGTGATCACCAGAAAAAGCAAAGGCTTTGTCCTTGAGCTTGAACCCGGTGTTGACGGCTTCGTTCCTCAGGAAGAGCTTTCATGGCTTAAAAATGCCAAGGTTAAGCTTGAACCGAAAGATGTTGTCGAAGGCGTTGTTGTTGGCGTTGATAACGCAAACAGAAAAGTTATCGTATCCCTGAAGCTTCTTAACGAAAACCCATGGGATACCCTTAAAGATAAACACCCCGAAGGCTCAAATGTTAAAGGGGTAATCAAAAGCGTTACCGAGTTCGGTCTCTTTGTTGACTTCGGTGAGTTTCTTGACGGTCTTATACGCAAGAAAGACATCTCATGGACAGAAGAGCCTGAAGATCTTTCCAACTTCAAAGAAGGTGACGAAATTGAGGCTAAAGTCCTTAAAATCGATCCCGAAAGAGAAAGAATCAGCCTCGGTCTCAAACAGCTTGAGCCTAACCCATGGAGAGAGATAGGTAAACTTCTCCCCCTTGGTAAAATGGCAGAAGTTGTAATAACAGCCGTAACTAAAGACGGTGTGACAGTTGCTCTCCCCAGAGAACTCAGCGGATTCATACCCGTGTCTGAGCTTGATGTGGACAAGATTGAGCCCGAAAGCAAGTTCAAAGTCGGCGACACTATCAAAGCGGTTGTTATCAAAAACGACCAGAGAGAAAGAAGTGTGATCCTCTCTGTGAGAAGACACCAGCAGGATTCTGAAAGAAAAGAAGTTAAAGAATTCCTCAAAAAGATGGATGACGGAAACTCAAGCTTCAGCCTCGGCAGCATGCTGAAAGACAAGCTTGACGCTCTTGAGACCAACGAAGACTAATATCAGACTGGCCCCTGAAAAACAGCCCCTGTTTCCTGCCGGAAGCGGGGGCTTTTGTTTATGAATATTTAGAAAGTAATAACTCTATCTGACCATTCAACCATATCAATGCAGTCGTTCATGGTGGAAATCGGGCAAGAACTGTCATCAGCCATTTCTCTGGATTTGATGCATGTTCCGCAGGCGAGAAGAACCCCGCCGCTGCCGGTGAATTCTTCCAGCATAATCTTCACATTATACTTGCCGCTGTCAATCTTAATACTTTCAACACCTTTGCTCATAAGGAAAATTTTTACTTCGTGCCCTTGTTTAAGAGATGCCACCCCGAAGCGTACTCCGTTCCACGCTGTTTCTGGTTCATTTGACTGAAGAATAATGCCGAATTTCATGCTGCTTACCTCATTTAAAAAAAATCCCCGCCGAAGCGGGGAACTTATAAATTTTAAAAAGAATCCGCATCTATGTTCTGCGGGCAGAGGTTTACTCTACTTCATCAATATATCCATTATGCCGTGATAAATAGCAGAAGTGTTTTTAGCCACATCATCAGGGAGCTTGGGTCCGGGAGCTGTTTTGTCCCAGTCAAGGGTTTCCAGATAGTTGCGGACATACTGCTTATCCATGCTTTCCTGCGGTTTACCCGCCTGATAGCCTGCTTTTTTCCAGAACCTTGATGAATCGGGGGTAAGAACCTCGTCAATAAGGATTATTTTGCCGTCATACATGCCAAACTCAAGTTTGGTATCGGCTATTATGATCCCTTTAGCATCAGCAAGGTCTCTTGCTCTTTCGTACACAGCTATAGTGAGGCGTTTAAGCTCTTCTGCGTCTTTTTTGCCGAGATCAGCAGACATTCTTTCAAAGGAAACATTTTCATCATGCTCGCCCACTTCAGCCTTTGTAGCGGGAGTGAAGATAGGTGTTTCAAACTTCTGTGATTCCACAAGCCCTGCAGGAAGTTTTATTCCGCATATTTCGCCTGTGGCTTTATAATCCTTCCAGCCTGAACCTGTGATATAGCCCCTGACAACACACTCAAAAGGGAAAGGCTTGGCTTTTTTAACAAGCATCGAACGTCCTTCAAGCTGATCCCTGTATTCATGGCAGGCTTCGGGCATTTCATCGACTTCTGTTGTGATAAGGTGGTTCTCCACTATATCCTTAGTGTTTTCAAACCAGAATTTACTCAATTTTGTAAGAACCTTACCTTTCCCGGGTATTCCGTTGGGGAGAACGACATCGAAAGCGGATATTCTGTCTGTGGTGACGATAAGCATCTGCTCACCGAGATCATAAATATCCCTTACCTTTCCGCTGCCGATAAACTTAAGTTTCGGCATATCCGTTCTGAGAATAGTATCCATCCTGCAATCTCCTTCCTGCATCTATAATTAAATGATTCCTGCTTCCTTAAAGGCATTCAGCCCGCCGTCTATATTATAGACCTCAAAGCCGAGGTCACGCAGCACCATAACGGCAATTGAGCCCTTTGAACCGTTAGCGCAATATACATAAACAGGACGGCTTTTGTCTATCTTATCCGCTTCATTTACTATGTCATGAAGAAAAATATTTACTGCACCCTTCAGACCGTCTTTAGAAAAATCATTTTTTGTGCGGATGTCAATCACTTGAATTGTCTCAGGCTGAAGCTTCACAAAATCAGCAGCAGAAATAATGGAAGAATTTCTCCTCCCTCCGCCATCGGCATTCAGCACCTGTCCCGGCTCACAAGACATGGCAGTCCCCCTTTGTACTCATCTCCGTACTTTATAATATCTCACCGCAGAAACAATAATGCAACCGCAGGAAACAGTTTTACATAATTTTTTCAAGTCTTGCTATTGTCTCCATCCCGCCGGAAACGTTGTATGCTTCAAATCCGGAATTGCGAAGCATCTTAACTGCCAGATACCCCCTGAAACCCACAGCACAGTAAACATAAACAGGGGTATTTTTATCCAGAGTGTTCAGTTTCTCCCGCAGCATATTTACGGGAATGTTCACCGAACCTTCAACACATGCATCATCATGTTCCTTCACCGTGCGGACATCAAGTATCTGTATTTTATCTTTTTTACGGATTTCTCTGAACTCTTCGGGAGAAACGGCAAAACCTGTCCCTCTCAACTTATTTGACGCAACAAAACCGGCAATATTCAGATTATCTTTTGCTTTTGCAAACTGGGGCGCATAGGCAAACTCAAGATTTTCAAGATCAAACACGCTTAAACCCGCATAAAGAGCAGCAGACGCCACGTCCAGCCTTTTATCCACGCCTTTTTCTCCGGAAGCAGCGCAGCCCAGCAGCCGTCCTGTTTTCTTCTCAAATACTGTCATCATGAATATGTAAGTTGCTCCTGGGTAATATTCCGCTATGTCTGCATCTTCCGTATAAACATAGTCAGCATCTATCCCCGCCTGCAAAGCCTGCTCGTATGTAATGCCTGTCTGCCCTGCGGAATAACCGTCAAAACCGACTATAGACGTTCCTACAACTCCGGGAAATTTCATATCTCCGTCAGTAACGGCGTTGTACCCGGCTGTACGCCCTTCCCTGTTGGCAGGACCAGCCAGAGGGAGCAGAACTTTTTTACCTGTGACACGGTTAAGCTTTTCCACCACATCGCCTGCGGCAAATATATCCTTATCACTTGTGCGCATTGTATCATCAACCGCTATGCCGCCTGCAGCGCCTATTTCCAGCCCGCAGTCTTTCGCAAGTGCCGTATCAGGAGCAACCCCGGCACAGAGAAAAAGCATATCCGCCTTAAGGGTTTCACCGCCGGAAAGACTGATGCTGATTTTACCTTTTGATTCCGAAACTTCCTGAGCAAAGACGCCAAGCCTGAAATCTATGCCTTTTCTTTCCATATGCTCACGCAGATTCATAGCGGCAATCCGGGGCATATTGGGCATTATTTCTGCTTTAGCTTCAACAATAACGGTTTTTATACCGCAGTGCATCATCGCCTCAGCAGTTTCAACGCCGATAAATCCGCCGCCGATAATAACAGCCGTCTTAGGTTTGTTTTTCTCAATAAATTTACGTACGGAGTCTGCATCATCCACTGTGCGCATTGTAAAGTAAGGTGTTTTTTCTATGCCTTTTACCGGCGGAATGATTGTTTTGCCGCCCACAGCTATTATAAGTTTATCATAGGGAAGTTCACGCTCGCCGTTTTTGTCCTTAACGGTTACGGTGCGTTTTTTGCGGTCGATTGCTGTTGCCTCGGTCCGCACAAGCACATCTGCATTGAAGCGTGTGCCGTATGTGTCCGGAGTGTGGAGGAGAATTTTTTTTCGGGGCTTTATAACGCCGCCGGTGTAATAAGGAAGCCCGCAGTTTGCGTATGAGATATATTTGCCTTTTTCAAGAACTGTTATTTCAGCATCTTCGTTTGTTCTTCTGGCTTTCGCAGCCGCTGTAGCCCCTGCGGCAACGCCGCCTATTACCAGTATTTTTTTACCCATCTTCTTCTCCATACAAAACACAGTTGTCACTGCGCCCTGTTATTTTGATAGTATAGAAACGGTTTGGCACACATTTTCCCGGCATTTCAACATCAAAATAGTTATCGGTTATACCGCCGCCCTTTTGCGCCAGAACTCTGAATGTTTTGCCTATGCATTCATCCGCAGCTTTTGACTTAAGCTCTTCGCCAAGGATGCGGAGTTTCTCTGCCCTTGCCTTTTTGACAGCGCCTTTGACCTTATCCGGCATGGTGCTTGCCGCCGTTCCCTCTCTGTCAGAATATTGAAATACATGGAGAAAATCAACTCCTGATGAACATATGGTATTTATACAATTATCAAAATGATCTTCAGACTCGCCGGGGAAGCCTGTTATAACATCTGCCCCCACGGTCAGACCGTTTATCTTTTGTTTAAAAGCGGAAACTTTTTCGATGTACTCCTCTGCGGTGTAGTGCCTGTTCATTTTTTTCAGGATTTCTGTCGAACCGCTTTGGAGAGGGATGTGGAGATGTCTGCATATTTTATCACTGTGAAAAAGCTCCTCCAGCTTTTCGTCAAGCTCATTAAGTTCCACAGATGTGAGACGTATGCGGAAATCACCCTCAACAGCAATAAGTTTTTCCAGAAGAGATGCAAGACTGGAACCGCAATCCTGCCCGTATTTTCCTATATGTATCCCCACAGGCACAATTTCTTTATGCCCTTCCGCAACAAGTCTTGCAACCTCGCTGACCACATCATTCTCAGGCTTGCTCACAGGTTTGCCCCGGAGCATGGGAATAATACAATACGAACAGAAGGAGTCGCAGCCGTCCTGAATCTTGACGAATGCTCTTGTACGGCTTTTCATTGGTGTGTAGCCTATATCAAGCACTGTCCGGGTATCTATGGAACGATAAAAATCTTTTTTCTCAAGGAGATACTCAACAGCGTCCTTTTTTCCTGCATTCGTGACAACAATATCCGTACCGCTTTCTTTGAGCTTTTCTGAGAGAAGATCCGCCGCACACCCTGTCACGAGTGCAAAAACACCGGGACGGTCCTTTTTTATTTTACGTAAAAGAGAGAGCATCTTATTGACCGCACGTTCAGTAACTGCGCATGAGTTGATGATCACGGCATCCGCCTTTCCGGCTTCTTTGACAATATTTAAGCCGTTTTCAGCCGCCCTGCCGATCAGGTGTTCACTTTCCACTTGATTTACTTTGCATCCGAAGGTATAAATGTAAATATTCATAGATGGTAGAGATCCGTCTGTTTTTTATAATAGTTAAAAGACCCTGTAGGTTTCATAAGATAAACCTGAAAAGGCGTTCGTTCTGCATAGAGCGGGCGCCTTTTGTACTTGGACTTATCAAACATATAGCCTTTACTCTTAAAAAGGAAGGCTTTTCTATTTTCTCATTTCCCTTAATCTGTTAAAATACAGCATATGAAAAAATATTTCCTTCGGGCTTTGCTTATAATTCTTGCTGTTCTGCTCATGCTGTATATCTTTCAGTTCAGGCAGAGCTTTGTCCCAATGTTTGAAAACGTGCTGGACAACCAGAGAAGCCCTCTCCGCTCCTATTCATCCAAAGTTGTCAAGGTCGGCAGCGAGTATCAGGTTCAGCTTAAAGATGTTGTGGGAACAACATCAGAAGGCGGTAAAAGTGTTTATGTGCGTCTTGATGTTACAATAAACACCGGCAGCAAAAAAGCCGCTGATGAAATGGGCAAAAATATTGACAACACTGCTGCGGCAGTTACAGAAGCTATCAGCATGACAAACCCTTCCCTTCTTGACTCTCAGCAGGGCAAGGATATACTCAAGCAAAACATTGAGCGAACCGTAACCTCTAAATTCGGGGCAGACGCCGCAAAAGACATATATTTTGAAAATTTTGTTTACCAATAGGATGACATGATTGACGCTAACAGTATAAAAAAAAGCTACAAAGAACAATGGAACCGCATAAAAGAAGACAGCAGAACAAAAGGACGCACAGCACAGCAGGTTCTTGAGAATATGACCGCTCTTGTGGATGAGCTTGTGATGACCCTTGTTCAGAAGCATTCATGGTATGCTGGCGGTCTTTCCATTCTTGCCCTTGGCGGATATGCCCGCAAACAGATGGCTCCCCACTCGGATATTGATCTGTTGATACTCCATGAGGGCGACCTCACTGATAAACAAAAAGAATTTCTCAGCCTTTTCACAACTGATATATGGGATATAGGCACTAACCCCGGAATTCAGATAAAAGAAATCAGTGAAGTAGCTGACGCTGCACTTGAGGATGATGTTGTCCGCACATCATTCATCGATAACCGTTTTCTCATCGGAGACACGGGAGTATATGACCTTTTCTGCACTATCATGAACGACCGTCTGGCGGAAAAAGGGGTAAACGCATTTCTCCTCAATAAAATTCAGTCAGTTAGAAAACGCTCCAGCAAATACAGAGATTCCATTTACCGCCTCGAACCAAATATCAAAGAAGGCAACGGCGGAGTTAGGGATATAAACACAATCTGCTGGATATGCAAAATTCTCTACAAAACCAACTCGCTCGATGCTCTCATAAGAAATAATATGCTCATGCCGGAAGAACTTGCTTCCCTCAACAAAGCATCAGAGTTTCTGTTTCATATCCGCAATGAGCTTCACTACTTCCATAACAGAAAATACGACATTATGAGCCTTGATGCGCAGAAAGATCTTGCTGAACAGCTCGGCTACCACTCAACATCAACCATCATGAGTGTTGAAAAGTTCATGAGGGATTATTACAAAACCGCCAAAACCATTGCAGAAATAACAGAAAGAGTCATAAACCGCACTATGGCGGAACTCACGCTGAAAATGCTTCACCGTAAATCCGTGAAGATGTCTGATCTTGGCGAAGGATTCATAAAATACGGTAATCAGCTCACGCTTAAGAGCAAAAGCGTATTTATCGAAAAACCAAAACGGCTGCTCACAGTATTCATGTTTGCATCTGTTCAGGGGCTTAAAATATCCGACAGCACATACGATGCTATCCGCTCAAGCCTTTATATGATAGACGGAAAATATATCCGCCAGCACGGAGAACTTTTTCTTAAAATACTTTCACGTTTTTCCGACTCATCAGAAATATGCTCAAGAATGGCTAAAGCAGGTGTGCTGCAGGCAATGATACCCGAATTTGAAGAGATCGACTGCAAGCCGCAGTTTGACTACTACCACCATTACACAGTTGATGAGCATACATTTCTCGCCCTAGGGTACATAGACAGGCTGCTGCTGGATAATCCTCCGCACCTTTCAATTTATCTGGAAGTGCTTAACGCTCTGGAACGAAAGGATCTGCTGGCTCTGTCCATCGTTCTGCATGATATAGGCAAGGGGCAGGGTAAAAACCACTCTGAAGTCGGCGCACGCATGAGCAAAATAATCTGCCGGCGTCTCGGCATGAGCATGGATGATACGGATACAGTGTCAAACCTTGTGCTTCATCACCTTCTTATGAGTAAGATTGCCCAGAGAAGAGATATACACGACATTGAGGTTATCAGACACTTCCTTAACTACATCAGCAGCAAGGAAGAACTTATGCTTCTCTTCCTTCTCACTTATGCTGACATGAACGCAGTGGGCGGCAAGGTTTTCAACGAATGGAGACACACCCTCCTGAGTGAGCTGTATCAGAAAGCTCTTGTTAACCTCGATACTGAAGACTTTGAACAGGAGCAGGAAAAGGTTATCTCACGTAAACGAGAGAAGCTTCTTGAGCGTACAGCGGACAGCGAAGAACTGCATGAACTTGCAGGAAGCATCGATGATGAACTGCTTTACACAAACTCCGTTGGGCACATTTTACGTCTGCTGCACCTTGCTGTTAATGTCAAAAACAGTCATGATGTAATTATTGAAACCGAACTTAGGGAAGATCTCGGCGGAATAGAAATAAGCGTTTGCACACAGGATTACGCCGGTGTTCTCCGCCGCATGGCAGGAGCGCTTTCTTCACTGGGACTTAATATTATGTGGGCACAGATTAACACTCTTGCAAATAACATCACAATCGATAAGCTTATTGTCCAGAACCCGTGGGATCAGAGAGACAGCTTAGAGGAAAAATGTGATAATATGGTTAAGAGAGTCAGAGAAGCTGTTCTCGGTAATTTTGACATTGACCGTGCCCTTGAAAGCAAGCAGGCAGTTTTTGGAAAAAAACCTGCATCCATTACGTATAAAAAGGACAAGTTTGTTTTTGATAACGAAATTTCAGGGCAGTACACCATACTTGACATATTTACGGAAGACCGTCTGGGGCTGCTGTATAATATATTGGGGATATTCAAAAAACTTGGACTTAATCTTATAAAGGCAAAGATCTCCACTGATGTGGATAAAGTTGTGGACTCTTTCTACCTGACGGATCTGAACGGAGAAAAAATAACTGATGAGCAAACTCTCGAATCCATCAGACAGGAACTCATACTCGAGCTTGGAAGCCCGAATATTTAAAAGCCTCAGGAATTATCCTGAGCTTGACTCCGGTCTGAACAGACAATTTTCTTTTACTCCGGTCCCTGATCTCGCAGACATCCTCATTGTGGACAGATATGAAGACACTATTAAAGACAAAGTCAACATACTGATCAGCAATGAGAAATACTATGATGTTCTCACTATTCCTGCGTCCGAAGAGACAGATTCGATTATCAATTCCATAAGGCTCCTGATAAAAGGCTACTCTATCTCCCCGCGCATCAATAAGCTTAAAGCGCTGGAAGAGCAAAACGCCCTGCTTTCCGAAGCTAATAAGGGGTTGGTTGAGCTTTATAACCTTATTGAAAGCAAAAATAACCAAATCCAGTTTCTCAAAAACAAACTTGAAAATATTATCAACTCCGCCGGTGAAAGCATTGTTGAAATTAATGAAAGCGGCGAAATCATTTTCGCTAACAACAAGTTCTCATCTACGACCGGCTACTCCAAAGAACAAACAGAACGTATGAATTTTATTCTCCTGCTTGAGTCAGAAAAACGTTCAGAGTTTATGGAGGGGCTGAAAAATCTTGTAGGCGACACAATCGGCGATATAAACGCACGGCTGAGAAAACGAGATAATGAATATATAGATATTCAAGGCTACATGACTCTGATCAAAGGAAAAGACATTCATTATGAGCTGATTTTTCAGGACATAAGCCGTAAGCTGCAGCTTGAAAAACAGATGAAGTACCTTGAAGAGAAGGCTATTGTTTCCGGACTTTCCAGACATCTTTCGCACAATATCCTTAACGCACTTACTGTCGCAGGCGGTTTTCTCAAGAAGATAAAAGAATCCGCAGAACAGACAGACATGATGAAGCATCGCTGGCAGATAGTCGATGATAAATTCAAGCTCATTGAAGAAATCATAACAGGTTATAATGACTACACTAATGTGATTAACCTGAAATATACAGATAACCTTAATATTGCAGATTTTTTCCACGGACTTATACGTGCTGTGGCTGTGAAAAAGTTTGATAAAACCTTTTCGGCCTTTCTGTATAATTTTACTGACCAGTACGAGATAGACTATACATTCCGTTTCATGCGCTCATGCCGGATGGAAGCTAACAAGAATTTCCTTAAGCTCGGCTTCTGCTACATTATTAAAGATACTATACGTTATTTTGGCGATGAACCGCCTATGAAGTTTAAAATTACGTCAGAAGTGCTTAACGGACGTTTTGCCATCAGCATATACATAGATGATCTTGATGTTCCTCAGCCTGTTTTAGAGACAATGTGCCAGCCGTGGAATCATAATATGCTTACACAAAGCTTCGATTACTGGGGAATGGTTATCGCAAGTGTTATAATGGAAAAGCACGGCGGAAATCTGTCCATTGAAAGAAGTAACGGCGGCATGAAGATAACTATGCTGTTTTGAAGTGATTTGTTCTTTTAAGTAACTATTCCTCCTGTGAATAAACTATAAATAATCACTACAATGCATGCCATAAGCAGCGCCAGTATAACTAACGCAAAAAACATCAGCATTAAAGCTTCACCAAGGTGATATGCAAACCACAGAATACGGTATGATGTCACCAGAAGCAACCAGGTAAGATAGAAAGGAAAAGAAACAATCCTAAACCATAATGGTCTTGATGCATAATATGCTCCGTTCCATATATGTATACGCAGATCATCATAATAATCAGGGCAATCTAAAGAACTTTTTCTGCTTTTATACGTCTCAACACCACTATTATATGCATCTTCCGCACTTGAATAGCCGAACTCCCATTCTCTTGCTTCGGAAGTTCCTTGCACAAACGGATTCTGTTTTTCCTTACTGAAGATGAAAGCATATATGCCTTTATAATACGGTTGAATTGTTCCCATAAAAAAGTATAGCACATGTTTATCGTTTGTCTTACCCTGCAAACGGTAACATCCTGTTCCGTTTGCGCACACGCTTACGCCGCATACAATGCGGCTTCGCTCCTGAAGCGCACACTCCTTGTGTGCGGGGGAGAGCATGTCAGAAGAATAATACAAACAAGAAAGCCCGACATCTTTCGATATCGGGCTATCCGTATATTTAATCCCTAGCAGTGACCTACGTCTGTCTTACCCTGCAAACGGTAACATCCTGTTCCGTTTGCGCACACGCTCATGCCGCATACAATGCGGCTTCGCTCCTGAAGCGCACACTCCTTGTGCGGGGGAGAGCATGTCACAAGAACGATACAAACAAGAAAGCCCGACATCTTTCGATATCGGGCTATCCGTATATTTAATCCCTGGCAGTGACCTACGTCTGTCTTACCCTGCAAACGGTAACATCCTGTTCCGTTTGCGCACACGCTCATGCCGCATACAATGCGGCTTCGCTCCTGAAGCGCACACTCCTTGTGCGGGGGAGAGCATGTCACAAGAATAATACAAACAAGAAAGCCCGACATCTTTCGATATCGGGCTATCCGTATATTTAATCCCTGGCGGTGACCTACGTCTGTCTTACCCTACAAACGGTAACATCATGTTCCGTTTGCGCACACGCTTACACCGCATACAATGCGGCTTCGCTCCTGAAGCGCACACTCCTTGTACGTGGGAGAGCATGTCACAAGAACGATACAAACAAGAAAGCCCGACATCTTTCGATATCGGGCTTTTCCGTATATTTAATCCCTGGCGGTGACCTACGTCTGTCTTACCCTGCAAACGGTAACATTCTGTTCCGTTTGCGCACACGCTCATGCCGCATACAATGCGGCTTCGCTCCTGAAGCGCACACTCCTTGTGCGTGGGAGAGCATGTCACAAGAATAATACAAACAAGAAAGCCCGACATCTTTCGATATCGGGCTTTCCGTATATTTAATCCCTGGCAGTGACCTACTCTCCCATGCTCTCTCTTAGCAAAGTATCATCGGCGCTGGAGGACTTAACTTCTGTGTTCGGAATGGGGACAGGTGTAACCCCTCCGCTAAGACCACCAGGGAATTCTTATTCTATTTATAGTTCGTAAAAAGATTCGTCCTGAACTTTTTACTCACTCGCAGCCTGTGGAGCATAGCTCCTTGCTGCTCTCACTTCGCTGAAACCTCACAGAATTCTCTGCTACGGTCCGCTCCGTGGGACACATCCAGTGTCCTTTCATTTTTTGTATAGGCTGTAAGATATAAGGGAAACTCTTTCGACACGCTACGCTAAGCCCATCGCGCTATTAGTACTGGTTAGCTCAACACCTCACAGTGCTTACACACCCAGCCTATCAATCTTGTAGTCTCCAAGTGCGCTCAGGGGAGATCTTATCTTTAGGTTAGTTTCCCGCTTAGATGCTTTCAGCGGTTATCTATTCCAGACTTGGCTACTGGACCGTGCTCCTGGCGGAACAATCCACGCACCAGAGGTCTGTCCAACCCGGTCCTCTCGTACTAGGGTCAGATCCCATCAAATCTCCTGCGCCCGCAGCGGATAAGGACCGAACTGTCTCACGACGTTCTGAACCCAGCTCGCGTACCACTTTAAACGGCGAACAGCCGTACCCTTGGGACCTACTTCAGCCCCAGGATGTGATGAGCCGACATCGAGGTGCCAAACCTCCCCGTCGATGTGAACTCTTGGGGGAGATCAGCCTGTTATCCCCGGCGTACCTTTTATCCGTTGAGCGATGGCCCTTCCATGCGGAACCACCGGATCACTAAAGCCTGCTTTCGCACCTGCTCGACTTGTAGGTCTCGCAGTCAAGCATCCTTATACTTTTACACTCGACAGTTGGTTTCCGACCAACCTGAGGATACCTTCGCGCGCCTCTGTTACTCTTTCGGAGGCGACCGCCCCAGTCAAACTACCCGCCAGACAATGTCCCTACGGCTACACACCGTCCAGGTTAGATATTCAGCACCAAAAGGGTGGTATTTCAAGGGCGACTCCACGCAAACTAGCGTCCACGTCTCTACGTCTCCCACCTATCCTACACATTTAATACCAAATATCATTGCCAAGCTGTAGTAAAGGTGCACGGGGTCTTTCCGTCCTGCTGCGGGTAAACGGCATTTTCACCGCTAATGCAACTTCGCCGAGATTCCAGTTGAGACAGCGCCCAGATCGTTACGCCATTCGTGCAGGTCGGAACTTACCCGACAAGGAATTTCGCTACCTTAGGACCGTTATAGTTACGGCCGCCGTTTACTGGGGCTTCAATTCAATGCTTCGCTTGCGCTGACATCTCCTATTAACCTTCCAGCACCGGGCAGGCGTCACACCCTATACATCCTGTTGCCAGTTAGCAGAGTGCTGTGTTTTTGATAAACAGTCGCCTGGGCCTCTCATCTGCAACTCCTTTCACCTACTGGAGCAAGTCCATTCAATTACTAGGAGCCCACCTTATCCCTAAGTTACGGTGGCATTTTGCCGAGTTCCTTAACTGGAGTTATCTCGAACGCCTTGGGATTCTCTCCCTACCTACCTGTGTCGGTTTGCGGTACGGTCTGCTATGTACTCCTTAGAGGTTTTTCTCGGAAGCATGGTATCAACAGCTTCATCTTCATTACAAAGACTCGTCATCAGTTCTCAGAATTATTCCAGCGGATTTGCCTACCGGAACTCCCTACAACCTTAAACCGGGACGTCCAACACCCGGACTGCCTAACCTTCTCCGTCACCACATCGTCAAACGCACATATACAGGTACAGGAATGTTGACCTGTTTCCCATCGACTACGGTTTTCACCCTCGCCTTAGGGGCCGACTAACCCACCGCGGATTACCCTGCCGGTGGAAACCTTAGGTTTTCGGCGAAAGGGTTTCTCACCCTTTTTATCGCTACTAATGCCTGCATTATCTCTTCAACACGCTCCAGCAATGCTTGCCGCATTACCTTCAAAGCTGTGCAGAATGCTCCTCTACCACTAGTATAAATACTAGTCCGCGGCTTCGGTGGTATGCTTAGCCCCGCTATATCTTCGGCGCAAAAACACTAGACCAGTGAGCTGTTACGCTTTCTTTAAAGGATGGCTGCTTCTAAGCCAACCTCCTGGCTGTTTCAGTATTCTCACATCCTTTACCACTTAGCATACACTCCGGGACCTTAGCCGGCGGTCTGGGCTCTTACCCTCTCGACTACGGACCTTCTCACCCGCAGTCTCACTCCCATGCTCTAACCTGTCAGTATTCGGAGTTTGTCAAGGTTCGGTAAGCGGTATGCCCCCTAGCCAAAACAGTGCTCTACCCCCAACAGGGAACGCATAAGGCTGCACCTAAATGCATTTCGAGGAGAACCAGCTATCACCAAACTTGATTGGCCTTTCACCCCTATCCACAGGTCATCCGAAAACTTTTCAACGTTTACCGGTTCGGACCTCCATAACCTATTACAGTTACTTCATCCTGCCCATGGATAGATCGTCTGGCTTCGGGTCTACCGCATGCAACTTGCGCCCTATTAAGACTCGGTTTCCCTACGGCTGCGCATAACTGCTTAACCTTGCTGCATACGATAACTCGCAGGCTCATTATGCAAAAGGCACGACATTACATCATAAGATGCTTTGACGGCTTGTAGGCAAATGGTTTCAGGTTCTATTTCACTCCCTTAACAAGGGTTCTTTTCACCTTTCCCTCACGGTACTGGTTCACTATCGGTCGATGACACGTATTTAGCCTTAGGAGATGGTCCTCCCAGATTCCCACAAAGCTTCTCATTCTCCGTGGTACTCGGGGACACCGCTAGCCGCAATTCACTTTCGCATACGGGACTATCACCCTCTTTGGTCAGCCTTTCCAGACTGTTCTACTAGATTCATGCGTACATGTTGCAGGCCCCACAACCCCTAGCCCGAAAGCTAGGTTTAGGCTCTTCCGGTTTCGCTCACCGCTACTTACGGAATCGTTATTACTTTCTTTTCCTTCAGGTACTGAGATGTTTCACTTCCCTGAGTTCGCTCCCTCATAGAGGGTGTTTAGGGTTTCCCCATTCGGAAATCTGCGCATCAATGCCTGTTAGCGGCTTCGCGCAGCTTATCGCAGCTTGCCACGTCCTTCCTCGCCGGTCATCGCCAAGGCATCCACCATTTGCCCTTAGTAGCTTAACTTTATTATTTATGCATCGTCTACTCGAGCTTCCCTTATCTCTTACAGCCTATTCAATTGTAAAACAACTTATACAGATGTGCCGAACACACCCAAGTTACTCGATGAGATTATGAAACAAATTCATAACCTTACCAAAAAACTTTTAAACATCTACCTACCCATCGCCATCAGAATCCATAAAAGAAATCTAATGGAGGTGAGGAGGTTCGAACTCCTGACCCCCGCCTTGCAAGGGCGGTGCTCTCCCAGCTGAGCTACACCCCCGGGTAAGACTTACAACTAATACCAACTCCAATTACTGTCAGCATTAGCTTTAAACCTTAAATCACATGGGCCTAGGTGGACTCGAACCACCGACCTCACGCTTATCAGGCGTGCGCTCTAACCGTCTGAGCTATAGGCCCTAATTAGCTGAAAGTTGTTCAACTGAACACCGTTCAACTAATTAGGCCTAATATACGCCTTATATAAATAATTAAGGCCGGTCCGAGATTGTTATCATATAAACCTAATACTCAATGGAGCAGTATCAGGATTTCTATTTGATTCTTTCCTTAAAAAGGAGGTGATCCAGCCACACCTTCCGGTACGGCTACCTTGTTACGACTTCACCCCAGTTACCAACTATACCATAGACGGCTCCCTCCTAAAAGGTTAGGCCACCGGCTTCAGGTACGGTCGACTCCCGTGGTGTGACGGGCGGTGTGTACAAGGCCCGGGAACGTATTCACCGCAGTTTTGCTGACCTGCGATTACTAGCGATTCCGACTTCATGCAGTCGAGTTGCAGACTGCAATCTGAACTGAGGCGTACTTTATGGGATTCGCTTGACATCGCTGTCTTGCTGCCCTCTGTATACGCCATTGTAGCACGTGTGTAGCCCCGGACATAAGGGCCATGATGACTTGACGTCGTCCCCACCTTCCTCCGCCTTGTCGACGGCTGTTCCTCTAGAGTGCCCGGCATTACCCGATGGCAACTAAAAGCAGGGGTTGCGCTCGTTGCGGGACTTAACCCAACACCTCACGGCACGAGCTGACGACAGCCATGCAGCACCTGTCATTCAATTCTTACTGAAAGTAAGCACTACAATATCTCTATCGTATTTTGAAGATGTCAAACCCGGGTAAGGTTCTGCGGTTAGCATCGAATTAAACCACGTGCTCCACCGCTTGTGCGGGCCCCCGTCAATTCCTTTGAGTTTCAGTCTTGCGACCGTACTCCCCAGGCGGGATGCTTAATGCGTTAGCTTCGGCACTGAATGTGGTTACATCCAACACCTAGCATCCATCGTTTACAGCGTGGACTACCAGGGTATCTAATCCTGTTTGCTACCCACGCTTTCGCTCCTCAGCGTCAGTTACCAGCCAGTATGCCGCCTTCGCAACCGGTGTTCCTCCCTATATCTACGCATTTCACCGCTACACAGGGAATTCCGCATACCTCTCTGGCACTCTAGCAATGTAGTTTCAAAAGCCTTACAACAGTTGAGCTGTTGCCTTTAACTCCCGACTTACACTGCCGCCTACGAGCTCTTTACGCCCAGTGACTCCGAACAACGCTTGCCCCCTCCGTATTACCGCGGCTGCTGGCACGGAGTTAGCCGGGGCTGCTTCTGTGGGTACCGTCAATCATAACCCAGTTACTGATTATGCAGTTCTTCCCCACTGAAAGTACTTTACGACCCGAAAGCCTTCATCATACACGCGGCGTTGCTGCGTCAACCTTTCGGTCATTGCGCAAAATTCCCCACTGCTGCCTCCCGTAGGAGTCTGGACCGTGTCTCAGTTCCAGTGTGGGCGGCCACCCTCTCAGGCCGCCTAGTCATCGTTGCCTTGGTAGGCCGTTACCCTACCAACTAGCTAATGACACGCGAGACCATCCCAAAGCGACAGGTTGCCCCGCCTTTTCCCACAAATAACTAAACCCGTGGGCTTATCCGGTATTAGCACAAATTTCTCTGTGTTGTCCCAATCTCCGGGGTAGGTTTCTCACGCGTTACTCACCCGTTCGCCAGTGTACTATCGCCCGAAAGCGAATTCCCCTAGACTTGCATGTGTTAAGCACGCCGCCAGCGTTCGTTCTGAGCCAGGATCAAACTCTCCATCCAAACTCATTTTATATTCCTTTTCTCGGACCGGCCTATTCTAATGTCGAACAACTACTCTGTTTTCTGCTGCCAGTCTCTCAACCGGCGGAAGAACTTTATAAAGAATCTCGAAGAGGAAGTCAACCACTTTTTTTAAAAAGTTTTTAACCAATCTCCAAAACGAAACATCTTTCTGTTAAACAACTTTCTTCCCGCGCCCCGCAGCGTTCAGGCTCGCAGCGCAAGGATTGTTGTTATAAGGAATTTCGCCAAGGAAGTCAACATCTTTTTTAAAAAGTTTTTAACAACCCAAACGACTTATTCTTCTGTCAAACAAACTCTTGTACTCTTTCCCCTTCGTGACCAAACCGTTCAAGTTCGTCTCCGCTGGGGAAGGTTGTTATAAAGAAAGTCTTGATTTAAGTCAACAGGTTTTTAAGAAAACTTTTAACTTTTATTTCGCCTTTCTTATCAGGCTCTTAGAGCCTTCCGCTGCGTGGTCTCCCGTGCAGCGGAAGGTAGTTATACGAAAACGGCGGGCATAAGTCAACCGTTTATTTTGATTTTTTTAAAGAATATTATTATTCCTTATATATAAAGGAGTTACTTACTCGGACAAAACGAATTTACCGTTTTTGATCTCAACTATAACAAAGGCATCCTTAGTAAGACCTGTATGATCAGATGCAGACATATTGAACTCACCTGCTATTCCGATGAATCCCTTCACCTTTTCAAGCTCTGCGGGAAGCTTCTTGAGGTCACCCTTCGCATTTTCGTATGCGATCTTAAATATATGGAAGGCATCGTATGCATGTCCGCCGAATGCACTCACAGGAGCATTAAACTTTGACTCGAAGTTCTTCTTATAGTCCATAAGCACCTTTTTATATCTGTCACCTTCAACAAGCTGGTCAGCCACTATGATTCTGCCTGCTGTAAGCTTGATACCGTCAGCGGCGTCACCTGCAAGTTCAATGAACCTGGCTGATGCTGCACCCTGTGTCATATATATATTATCCATACCCAGAGCTTTTGCATTGCGGGCGATTATAGCCGGAGCCGGACCGACACCCCAGCAGATCACCGCATCAGCCCCTGCGGCTTTAATCTTGGCAAGCTGGCTTGTCATATCCTTATCCGTATCACGGAACTTTTCTTCTATTACTATATTAACACCGAACTTGGGAGCGACCTCAAGGAGAGCATCTCTTCCGGTTGTGCCGTATCCGCTCTGCTCAGTTATTATAGCTATCTTCTTTTTGCCTTTACTCACCAGATGAGCATAGAGCTTTTCGACCACGAGAGTATCCGACTGTGCGGTCTTGAAAACAAACTTATTTACAGGAGTAACAATCTGCTGGCTTGTGGCACATGATATGAGCGGTATGCCGAACTTTCCTGCAAGGTCTTTTATCACGAGTGTTGAGCCTGTCCTTGTGGGTCCGAGTACCACAGCAACCTTATCTTTTGTGGCAAGACGTTTAAAATAACTCAGTGTCCTGTTCTCATCTCCCTGAGTGTCATAGAAAACAAGCTCAACCTTGTCACCGTTAATTCCGCCCGCAGCGTTTACCTGCTCCACGAGCATTTCAACCGTCTGTTTTTCGGGAAGTCCGAGATATCCAGCCGGACCAGTGACAGAAAACAACGCTCCCACCTTAACAGTACCGGCAAATGCCGCCGCTGATGTCAGCAGCAGTAAGAAAACTAAAATCCTCTTCATATCAACCTCAATGAAATTATTTTTTTTCTATAAGAACGGTTGCGGAAGCTGCGATCCCCTCGCCTCTTCCGGTGAACCCCATCTTTTCGGTGGTGGTTGCCTTTACGCTTACTTCATCTATATCTATATCAAGATCAGCGGCGATGTTTTTACGCATGTCATATATATAAGGAGCCATTTTCGGAACCTGGGCTATTATAGTAGAGTCAGCATTTATCACATGCCACCCCTTTTCCGCCGCCAGCCGCACCGCCTCACGCAGGAGAATCCGGGAGTCTATGCCCCTATATTTAATGTCATTGTCAGGAAACAGCCCTCCTATATCAGTGTGCAGCGCAGCACCGGCTATGGCGTCAGTAACCGCATGCAGCAGAACGTCAGCGTCACTGTGTCCGTCAAGTCCCTTTTCGTAGGGGATATCAACACCTCCCACTATAAGTTTTCTGTTGTCCGCAAATCTGTGGGCGTCAAGACCGCTTCCGACTCTTAATTTCAATGGATAATCTCCTTAACAGAAATGATACATGATTTTAATCAGAACATCCGGTTCTGTACAATGTTTTTTTAAAAACCTTTTTTAGTCCATGGTTCATTTCCGCTTTATTTTTTCATATCATTTGTGCATAATTATTTAAGAGCATGTGTTCATGGAGACTTTTATGCTGCATAGTTTATTAATCGGGCTGGGCGGAGCCTTGGTTCTTGTATGTTTCTCTTATGTTTACACCAGAATGACCCGAAGTGAAGAGATCGAAAGCGGCGCTATCGACTTTGACGTTTTGATGAATATGCTCAAAACCAAAAAAAATCTCCGATTAATCGATCTCTCTGACTCGGCGCATTATAAAATGCACCACCTTAAAGGAGCAGAGAACATACCCCCTGATGCGTTCCGTAAACTGGTTCCTGAATTAATTGATGACCGCATGACTATTCTCTACTGTAAATCAGGCAGAGAGTGCAGACTGGCGTATCAGTTTATGAAGGAAAAAGGTTACAAAACAGGTAATTTGTACTATCTTGACGCTCAGATGATTTATACGTCCGTGTATAAACCCAAGGAGGCTGTATGATAGTGCGTGTAAGTGATATTGAAGCAAAACAAATCGAAAAACCCAGAGGGGGAACGGGAACAGCAGTACAGATACCCTATGAGGCTGCCAAACAATACGGCGGGCAGATAACCGCCTTTGCATTCATGGATCTTCCCCCCGAAGCATCAGTCGGTTATCACACCCATGAAAAAGATATGGAGATATATGTTCTTCTGGACGGTTTCGCAGAAGTGAATGATAACGGAAATGAAGATGTGCTGACACCGGGTGACATGATGATTACTGCCAAGGGTGAAGCTCACTCAATAGCAAATAAGACTGACAAAAATCTGTCTTTTCTTGCCCTGATACTGGAATAAAAGAAGATTTACCCATAAACGGGCGGTCTTTTCCGCACCGCCCATCCATTTTCCCGCAAAATCCGCCTGAAACGGTTGATTTTTCTATTCAGTTCTGTTTATATAGCTTGCTTTAGTATATGGAGGTCTGTAATGGAAAGAACTTTCGCAATAGTAAAACCTGATGCAACAGCAGCAGGCAACACCGGCAACATCCTTGCCCGCATCGAAAAGGAAGGATTCAAAATAGTTGCACTTAAAAAAATATTCATGTCAAAAAAAGAAGCGGAAGGCTTCTACGCTGTTCACAGCGCAAGACCCTTTTTCAATGATCTCACTAATTTCATGAGCAGCGGTCCCTGTGTTGTTATGGTTCTTGAAAAAGACGGAGCCATCAAGGAATGGAGAAACCTCATGGGCGCCACTAACCCCGCAGAAGCGGCTGAAGGCACACTGAGAAAAGAATTCGGCAAAAATATCGACAACAACGCCACTCACGGCTCTGATGCTCCCGAAACAGCAGCTACAGAAATTGCTTACTTTTTCTCCGCTCTTGAGCTTGTAGGTTAATATTATGAGATACGTAAGCACACGGGGGAAAGTTCCCGCTGTTTCTTTTAAAGATGCGGTCATGATGGGACTTGCCGATGACGGCGGTCTGCTTGTGCCTGAAAGTGTTCCTTCCTTCACAACGGAGGAACTCACGAAACTTTCCGCACTGGACTATCCCTCGCTTGCTTACGAGATCATAAGCCGCTTCGCCACGGACATCGAGCCTGCGAAGCTGAAAAAAATAATTGAAAAAAGCTACGCCGCCTTTGACACGGAAGAAGTTATCCCCGTTGTCAAAAAGGGCGGTTTGTACATTGCCGAAATATTCCACGGTCCTACCTTTGCTTTTAAGGATATTGCCCTTCAGTTCCTCGGAAATCTGTTTGAGCATATACTGGAAGAAAGGGGAGAAAGGCTCAATATAGTCGGAGCCACCAGCGGAGACACAGGAAGCGCAGCAATCTACGGCGTACGTGGGCGCAAAAACATCCGCATATTTATCCTGCACCCCAAAGGCAGGGTAAGCCCTGTTCAGGAAATGCAGATGACCTCCGTGACAGATGAAAATGTTTTTAATCTCGCTGTTCACGGCACATTTGATGACTGTCAGAATATCGTCAAAGAGATATTCGGGGATCTCAAATTCAAACATGACTACTCCCTCGGAGCAGTCAACTCTATTAACTGGGCACGGGTTCTGGCTCAGGTAGTGTATTACTTCTGGTGTTCATTCCGAGCAGCAGAAAACGGCAAAAAACCTGTTTTTGTCGTTCCTACAGGGAACTTCGGCAATATCTTTGCCGGATACTACGCAAAGCAGATGGGTCTGCCTGTTGAGAGATTCATACTTGCCACAAATGAAAACAACATCCTCAGCCGTTTCATAAACGAAGGGGATTACACATCCAAAGAAGTTGTAGCCACCTACAGCCCTTCTATGGACATACAGATAGCCAGCAATTTTGAACGTTATCTTTATTTCTTTTATAATAAGGATGCGTCAAAGGTTGAGCAGCTAATGAAAACACTTAAAACCGAAAAAGGGATCACCTTCCCTCCTTCTGATATTGCCAAAGTTCAGGAGGAATTCGGTACGTATTCCGCCTCAAATGACGAAACCGAAGAAGTCATAGCCTCATTCTATAAAAATACCGGCTATATAATAGACCCGCACACAGCCTGCGGAGTTGCCGCTGGACTGAAGCTTGATACAGACTCCCCAGTAATCTGCCTTTCAACGGCTCATCCTGCAAAATTCCCTGATGTTGTGGTGAAGTCTGCGGGTATAGAGCCTGAAAAACCCGCCGGAATCCTTAAGCTTGAAGGTCTGCCCCGTAAGGTTGAAGATATTTCAAATGATACGGAAGCGGTAAAGGAATTCATAAAACGGAACGTTTAATGAAAACCCCTGCGGAACTGTTTGATTTTCCGCTGCCAGAGGAACTTATAGCCCAGTACCCGTCCGATACAAGAGGCGGCTCACGTCTGCTTCTTGCAGACAGGAAAGGACTGGTTAAAGATCTGATGTTCGGCGGAATCACTGAACTTATCGATGATGAATATTTCCTTGTAATCAACAACACCCGTGTTATGAATGCCCGGCTGGAAGGCTTTAAGTCCACAGGCGGACAGGTTGAGGTTTTCCTTCTGAATAAGCTTTCATCCGATTCCTTCACTGCCCTCACAGGCGGAAAAGTTAAGGAAGGCACGGAAGTCACAGTGGGCGAAGCTGTAATCAGGATAGAGAAATTCCTTGATGACGGTCTGCGCATGGTACGCTTTCTCACCCATACTCCGGAAGAAGTCATGGAAAGATGGGGGCACGTTCCCCTGCCTCCGTACATCCGCCGAGATGACAGCGCAGAGGATAAAATCCGCTACCAGACGGTTTATGCCAAGGAAGCAAAATCCGTAGCTGCACCCACAGCCGGACTACACTTCACAGAAGATACACTTGGTGCGCTGAAATCAAAAGGGGTCGAGGTTCTTGAGGTTTCACTTGATGTGGGCATCGGCACTTTCCGCCCGATGAAGTCCGAGCATCTTGAGGATCACCATATGCACTCCGAGCAGTATAATGTGAGCGGGGAGACTGCGGATAAGATCAACAGCCTAAAGAAAGACGGACGTAAGCTGATCTGTGTGGGAACCACCGCAATGCGCACAATGGAGTCTGCAACTGATGAAAAGGGGATAACCCGTTCAGGAAGCGGCTCAACAGATATTTTCATAAGACCAGGATACGAGTTCAGAGCGGCGGATGCACTGATCACCAACTTTCACCTGCCGAAATCAACTCTGTTTGTTCTCGTCTGCGCCTTTGCCGGAAGAGAATTTATGCTTGATGCCTACGCACACGCTGTAAGAGAAAAATACAGATTTTTCAGCTACGGCGATGCAATGTTTATACGATAGACTTCATTTGAGACCAACAACAAAAAACAGGGAAAATAATGTTTAAATTCACACTGGAAAAAACGAGTGAGAAATCAAAAGCCCGAACGGGAAGGATTGTCACTCCGCATGGGGAGATAGAGACCCCCATATTCATGCCCGTGGGCACTGTTGGTTCCGTCAAAGGAATTGCCCCCCGTGAGCTGGATGAGATCGGCGCCCAGATCATTCTGGGAAACACTTATCATCTTCACCTGCGTCCCGGAGAGGACACAGTGGCGCATTTCGGCGGTCTGGCGAAGTTTAATTCTTGGAATAAACCAACACTCACAGACAGCGGCGGGTTTCAGGTTTTCAGCCTTGCCAAACTGAATAAAATAGGTGAGGAAGGGGTCGAATTCAGATCCCATCTTGACGGCAGCAAGCTGTTTTTATCTCCTGAAAAATCCATGGAGATCCAACAGAAAATCGGCGCAGACATCATGATGGCATTTGATGAGTGTGTGCCTTATCCCAGCGAAAAGATATATGTGGAAAAATCCCTTGAACTCACTACACGCTGGGCGGAAAGATGCCTTAAGGCAAAAACAAGGGAAGATCAGGCATTATTCGGCATAATTCAGGGCGGAGTATTCCCAGACCTCCGCAAACGCAGTGCAGAACAGATATGCGCTCTCCCGTTTAACGGATTCGCCATAGGTGGATTAAGTGTGGGAGAGGATATCCCTACTATGTATGAAATCACCGATTACATAACCGACTATATGCCTGCGGACAAACCCCGCTATCTCATGGGTGTGGGAACACCGGAGGATCTGCTTAACGGAATAGAAAGAGGCGTGGACATGTTCGACTGCGTAATGCCCACAAGAAACGCACGAAATGCCCTGCTTTTCACAAATAACGGCAAGCTCCACATAAAAGCGGCAAGGCACAGACTTTCCGATGAACCAGTGGATGCAGAATGCGACTGCTACACATGCCGCAATTTTTCAAGGGGATACCTTCGCCATCTCTATAAATCAGGCGAGCTTCTTGCCTTAAAACTCAACTCTATCCACAATCTGCATTTCTATCTTTCTCTTGTAAAAAGGTCAAGAAATGCTATAAATAATGGGTTCTTTGAGGATTTCAAAAAGGAAATTCTGGATAAAATCAGTTTCGGAGGAGACAATGTTTAACGGTACTATGTTGGCTGCAAACGCACAGCCCTCTCAGGGCGGAGCATTAATACAGCTTCTACCCCTTATTCTCATTTTTGCGATATTCTACTTTCTGCTTATCAGACCCCAGCAGAAAAGACAGAAAAAACACGCTGAAATGCTTGATGCGCTTAAAGCAGGCGACGAAGTTATCCTTGCCGGCGGTATATACGGCAAAATAGAAAGAATCGCTGATCCGAACACTTTTATAGTCGAAATTGCTGACGGCGTTAAGATCAAAGCCGCTAAAAGCGGTGTGGCTTCTGTCGCTGCCGGGGAGAAATAAACCTAATGAAAACAAGGACCAGATGGATCATCATTTTGATTGTAGCGGTCTGGGCTGTCATTTCCGTTCTGCCTTACGGCAAGAGCATGAAACTCGGACTGGACCTTCAGGGCGGTATGCACGTCATCCTCGGCGTGGATACCGACAAAGCCGTTGAAGGCAGGCTTGAAGGTTTTGCGGTAAAAATCAGAAAAGAGCTTGCCGCAGAATCTGTTAATTTCGGCTATGTGCAGATGGATGATAAAGGCAGAATCAACATCGCTCTTAATAACACAGACGATGCTGACAAAGTCAAAAAGATCATCGCTGAAAGATATGACACACTGGAGGAAGTAGCTTCCTCCGGCAATAATATCCTCAGCTACCGCTTTAATGCCGCGGCTGTGAGGCAGATAAAGGAATACGCAGTTGATCAGTCTCTTGAGGTTGTCAGAAACAGAATCGATGAATTCGGCGTTTCTGAACCAATCATCCAGAGACAGGGAAGGAATCAGGTTGTTGTGCAGCTTCCCGGTGTCACAGACCCCGAAAGGGCGATCAGCCTCATAGGAAGAACCGCACAGCTTAAGTTCCATATAGTAAATGAAACTGTAAACCCCGAAGACGCTGTAAACGGCAATATACCCTTTGACTCGATTCTTCTTTATCAGAAAATTACAGATAAAAACACAGGCAAGGTTCTCAGCAGCGTACCCTTTGTACTCAAAAGAGAAGCCGTTCTCACAGGGGATTACCTTGTGGACGCCAATGTTTCCTTCACGCAGAATAACCTTCCCGCTGTTCAGTTCACACTGGACTCAGCCGGAAGCAAGCTTTTTGAAGAGATCACAGGACAGAACGTAAACAGAAGAATGGCGATAGTGCTTGACGACAATGTTTACTCTGCGCCGGTAATTAAATCAAAAATCGCAGGCGGAAGTGCAATAATTGACGGAATCGGCACCCTTGATGAAGCCAAAGAGATCGCAATAGTCCTCAGAGCAGGAAGCCTTCCCGCTCCTGTATCAATTGAAGAGAACAGAACAGTGGGACCCTCTCTCGGTCAGGACTCCATCAATGCAGGTCTTAAGGCGGCAATCATCGGTGTTGCGGCTATTATCATCTTCATGGGAATCTACTACAGGGTTTCAGGGCTCATCGCAAATGCCGCCCTTCTGTTCAACTTCCTGCTGATTTTCGCAGTAATGAGCCAGTTTCAGGCAACCCTTACCCTGCCGGGTATTGCGGGACTTATCCTTACGATAGGTATGTCTGTGGATGCCAATGTTCTCATATTTGAGCGAATCAGAGAAGAACTCAGGATGGGACGAACGCCCCTCAATGCCATTGAATACGGCTATGAGAAGGCATTCTCCACAATCATAGACGCAAACCTTACTACGATAATCGCAGCGATTGTTCTCTTCCAGTTCGGAACGGGACCGGTCAAAGGATTTGCTGTTACCCTCTCAATCGGTATTCTCGCATCCCTGTTCACTGCACTGTTCTTCACCAGAACTATTTTCGCCACAATGCTCGGCGGCAGTGAAACTAAATCCGTGAGCATATAGGGGGGAATGACGATGTTTGAGATAATTAAACCCGGAACAAGGATAGATTTCCTTTCCTATACAAAATACTACTTCACTGTCAGCATCATACTTACCTTGATAGGTGTTGCGGTCATAATGACCAAAGGTTTCAACTACGGCATAGATTTCGCAGGCGGAACAGTTATTCAGGCGGAATTTGAGCAGGAACCCAACCTTGATGATGTCAGAAAGGCCATGAACGAAATCGGCATGGGTGAAGCAGTCATACAGAACTTCGGCGATGCTCATGATGTACTTATACGCATCGAAAAATCAGAAAGACAGCTTGACGAAGTCTCCAATGACATAAAAAACACTCTGGTGCAGACTTTCAGTGACGGCAAGGTTGATATAGTTCGTGTTGAGCAGGTTGGTCCGCAGGTTGGCGAGCAGCTCAAAACAAAGGCTATATACGCCGTTATCTATGCCCTTATAGGCATGCTGATTTATATCGCTTTGCGCTTTAAGCTTGTTTTCGCTGTGGGTGCTGTTGTGTCACTCTTCCATGATGTGATCATTACCCTCGGTATTTTCAGCCTCATGGGTAAAGAGATTAACCTGACCATAGTTGCGGCTCTCCTCACTATCGTAGGTTACTCCATTAACGATACTGTTATCGTTTTTGACCGTGTCCGTGAAAAAATGAAAACCGAAGCAGACAGCTCCATGTCGCTTAAAACAGTGCTGAACATAAGCCTCAACGAAACACTGAGCAGAACAGTTCTTACTTCAGGCACAACGCTCCTTGCGGTGCTTGCACTTTTCATATTCGGCGGCGAGGTAATCCACGGATTTGCTCTGGCTCTTCTTGTGGGAATAGGCTTCGGTACATATTCTTCAATATGTGTTGCGGCTGCCCTTGTTTACGTTATAATGAACAAAAAGGAAGCAAAAGCAATTGCCTAAGCACTGCTTAAACTTTTAAAAAATTACCCCAAGCCGCTTCCCGTAAGGGGGGCGGCTTTTTTTATGCACTGCGCTAAAAACGGAGGCAAGAAATGACACCAAAAGAACAAGGTATTAAATACTGCACGGAATGCGGTGAACCCATAAGGCGGAATGCTGAAATATGCCCTAAATGCGGCGTAAGGCAGTATCCGAACCGAAACAGACTGGCAGCGGCATTACTCGCTTTTTTTCTCGGCGGGTTCGGAATACACAAGTTTTATCTGGGTAAAGCCGGCTGGGGAATAGTCTATCTTCTTCTTTGCTGGACATTCATTCCGGGGCTGATTGGGATAGTGGAATCAATTTTCCTGTTTCTTATGAGTGATCAGGAGTTTGATGTGAAATATAATAGCGACAGATAAAAAAAGCCCCGCTAATGCGGGGCTTTGCTTGTATCTTACTCGTGAAAGCCTAAGCGCTTGCTTATCTCACGGGCATATTTTCTTGCCACAGGCAGAATCTGGTTCATGAGGCGTTCATCGGTCATCCTGCATGCAGGTCCGGTAACACTCAGAGCTGCAACAGGTATCCCCAGATAATCTTTAACAGGGACGGCAACGCAGCGCACCCTCTCCTCAAATTCCTGATTATCAATGGCAAAATCGTTATCCGCTACGCCTCTAAGCTCTTTCTTGAGAATAGGAAGCGATGTGATTGTGGTATCAGTGTATCTTTTCAGCCTTGCACCCATGTAAATCTTGTTTATCTCTTCCTCGGAAGAATAAGCAAGCTGAACTTTACCGATGGCAGTGCAGTAGGCGGGGACATCTTTACCCACACGGGAAACAACTCTCACGGGGAGGTTGGTTTCAACCATATCCAGATAGATAACATTACCCTCACGGAGTATGCCTATGTAAACAGATTCGTTAACTTCGGCAACTATTTTTTCCATAAAGGGTCTGGAGAGCTTGAGAATACCGAGTTTGCTTACAAACTTCTGTCCCAGATTAAAAATACCGATCCCCAGACGGTAGTTCTCTGTATTGTAGTTCTGCTCTATGTAACCTCTTGAAGCGAGGGTAGCGAGCAGCCTGAACACATTGTTTTTGTGCAGCCCCAGAGACTTACTAAGCTCGGTAACACCAAACTCGTCTTTGTTTTCAGCAGTTCTGAACACTTCAAAAAGCTGAAGCGCATGATAAACTGACTGAACAGGCTTTACATCCGGCTTATAAACCATAAAATACTCCTTAAATACCCATTAGGGGCTAATGAAACATATAGTGTGCAAAACCGCACAGGCACAACGTTTATTCTTATAATAACAGGCTAACGTTTGAAAGAATATAAAATATCGTTATAAACAAAACAAGTTTTTTCTTTATAATCGGAAAAAATAATTACTGTTTGTTTTAATCAGCCGTTAATTCATTTAATCCTAAGTTTATCGGCAAGCTCCGAAACATCATATCCGCTGGGAGACTGAAACACTCTCAAGTCAAATTCTGTAATAACAGCAAGCAAATGATCGAAAATGTCGGACTGAATGCCCTCATAGTTTACCCAGTTTGTATCATTGGAAAACACATATACCTCAAGGGGCAGTCCTTGGGGCGTAGGAGCTAACTGTCTTACCAGAAAGGTCATGTTCTTGTCTATTTCTTTTTTCATGCGGAGGTACTCAAGAATGTATGCTCTGAAAGTGCCGATATTCGTAAGGTGTCTGCCGTTTACAACGCTCTGAGAGTTTATATTTTCATTTGCTTTGCCTATTTCATCCTGTTTGCGGCTGAGGTATTCCTTGAGGACATCGACGGAACTGAGCTTTTTAATATCTTCATCTGTTAAAAAACGGATGCTTTTTTGATCTATCAGGATAGAACGCCTTATCCTTCTTCCACCGGATTCACTCATGCCCCTCCAGTTCTTAAAGGAACCGTCTATGAGCTTGTGGGTCGGTATAGTCACGATCGTATTATCAAAGTTCTGTACCTTTACAGTATGCAGCGCCATTTCTATCACGGTGCCGTCTGCATCAGTTCCAGGAACCTCGATCCAGTCACCGACATGTATAAGGTCGTTAAATATTATAAGCAGACTAGCCACAAAGTTCATGATGGTGTCTTTGAAAACCAGCATGAGGATGGCTGTCATGGCTCCTATCCCGCTGAGGATAGCCCATGGGGATTTACCAAGGAAGAAGCATATCACCAGTATGGTGCCCATGAAGAAAACAAATATCTCAACAAGCTGGGCATAGCCTCTCATGGGTCTTGTGGCGGATATGGGATAACGCTCATAGACCTCAACTACAGAACGCAGAACACGTCTGGCGAATATAACCACCATCAGTGTGATATATACATTCAGCAGGCGCATGACAGGTGTTTGAACAGAAGGAAAAAACTGAAGCCCGTAATGGATAACAAAAACAGGGGGAAGTGTGAAAATTATATTAAACACCTTATGCTTAAGAAGCACATCATCCCACTGAACCGCACTGCGCTTAACAGCGGCATTAATGACTCTTAGTATAAAAAAACGGGGTATAGCATAAGCAAGGAAAACAAAACCTAAAATCACACCCGCTTTAATCAGACTCTCAAGGGGCAGATTTATATAGGAAAGGATCTCAGTTAATTTTTCTTTCATGCCGTAGCGTCAAAACCTCCTAACTGCTGTGCTGTATCTTTCTTAACTTCGAACACCGATTCATCATCAGGTTCATATTTTTTCCAGCGGATCAGGGCGTTTTCGACTTCTATGCCTTTTAGCATCTCAGATATATCCGCTTCGCTCTTCACCAGTATATCAAACATATCTTTAATTTGCCTTATAGTTATGAATGTTCTGCCTATTTTGCTGAATTCAAGGGAGATATACATTATTCCGCCCCCCTTGTCATCTTTTTTATATCTGACAAGAGCATCACTCACATCTTCATTCTGCGTTTTTAAATAGCTCACAAGTCCGTCTGCCATAAGGACATTAACAAGCTGAAGCCTGGTTATTGCCTCCCTTGCAGGTACATCCCTTTCAGTGTAGGCACGGAATTTTTCATCACCCGTAACCTTTTCTCCTCCTGCAAGCTTGTGTTCAAAGAACACTCCGCTCTCCTTGAGAGCAGCTTTTATGTCATCCGCAGACAGGTTCAGGAGATTTATATTGGAAAATTTTCCGGTACTTTTTAAAAGAGCTGTGAAATCAAACTTTCCAACTTCTGTTTTAACCATAAGAGGGTCTAGGCTCTCTAGCGGATTTTTCATCACCATAAGTTCCAGAAACGGCTCTGTTTTTAAAACCAAAGCCTTGAGGCTGTTCAGCACTGTCTGCCCTATATCAGCCTTAAAAAGATAACCGGCAGCGTCCAGCAGCTTAAGCCCGTCACCCATGGTTCGGACAATATTCAGATTCAGGCTGTCCCCTTCCTTGGCACCGGGAATAGTCCCCTTAAGCAGGCGGAATATAACCGCATCAGCCCCGTCCTGCGTCTGCACACCGGGGGATGTGTTCTTTACCACGGCAGAATTAAAGCCGTCTTCAAAGTTTCTGATTATTTTAAGCTCGACCTGTGAACCGTTGCGGACTACCTGCGCCCGAAAACGTGTGCTGTCACCCAGCTCTGTGTCAAGCTGGGCCGTTACCTGACGCCCCTTTAAGTTTATGAGGTACATTCCGTTGTTCATTCTCCGCACAACAGAACCGCCCAGTTTTTCACCTTCCATAAGTTCAAGGAGTTTGCCGCTCTGATCGGTGAACCCGAACTGACCGGAAGAGAATATTTTCATGCGTCCATACTGCGGACTATCTTGACCTCTGTAGTGGAAATGCCCAGCTTTCTCGCTATGTCAGAATCAGGCATACCATCTTCCGCAAGCTCCCTTATTTTTTCTTTGAGGGTTTTCTCCTTCACGGTTTTTTCGGCTGCACGCCCGTAGTCTTCCAGCTTTGAACCGGCAAGCACGGTGAGGTCTTCCAACACGCTTTCTCTCTCTTTTATAGAATTATCAAGCTTGGTGGCTATCCGTTCGCTCTCGATAACCAGTTCCCGCAGCTCCTCTATAAACGGATAAAGATCAGAAGGAGTAACTTCTATAAGTTTCTTTTCAAGTCTGCGTACTTTGGCAGCGAGAGCCGCAATAACAAGCACAAGCACAAGCAGCACGATGTGGGTAATTATCAAAACAGTTGAATTGCTCATTTATCCCTTGCCTCTTTCAGAAGCTCACGGTCTTTCTCAAAAACATATCTTATAATATTTTCCTTAACAGCTTCTTCCATATCTGTAAACTCAAGATCAGCCAGTATACCGAGTTTCGTTTTTCTTCCGCCGCTTATTTTCCCCACGGCTGCAAAGCGCAGTTTGCCGCCCGTATCAAAGGCTCTCGCTTCAATAAAAAACAGATCGCCTATTTTGATGGCATCACCTGTGAAAAATCCACAGCCTTCGCTGCTGATATACAGTGCCTTTGTGGTCGTCAGGTCATTTACCCTGCTTTCAGATTCGGCAAGGTATATAAGCTTATCCAGCTTGGCGTCCATCTCTATTAGAAATTTGAAAAGATGCTGATTACTTATACTTTCATTGGGGATTATAGACTGAATCTTGTTTACGATACTGTTTTTATTGGCGGAATTAAGCCTTTCTGCCCTGCGTGCGTATGATGAATATTCATCAGCAGTGATTTTTTTTATATCGAACGAGCCTTTGTATTCGACTCTGTGGGCGCAGTCCGCCTTTCCACGCAGATCTTTTACAGCTTTGAAGGACACCAGGTTGCCTTCAGCCTTTAAAAACTCCACCTGCATACACTTTGAAGCGCCTGCCTCATGCCACTGTAAAGTCATATCAAGACAATCTTGTGTCATAGAAGGTGAGTAAGAACCAAACTGAAGCACAAGAGGTGCTTTTGAAGTTATAAGACCGTAAACGGTTCTTATGTCGTCAGGATATATTATGCTTAGTCTGGCTCGGACTGTCACTGCTTATGCCTCGATATCTATATAATGACCGGATTTACTCTCCGGCGGTGCTTTCTTCTTCTTTTTCTGTTCACGTTTCTTGCGGTTTCTGTCATCAATATTGGGATTATCAGACTTCGTGACGTTTGTAACCGAACGGGTATTCTGCTCATTCTGCCTCGCCATTTCAGAAGCCAAATGAGCATGGCGCTGTTCTGCGTTTCTTTCCATAACCTCCTGAACCTTCTCAGTCACAGGGGTTTTATTCATAATAACTTGAACATCTATGGGACCGGGAGCCATACAGACCTCCTGCTAATAAGGGTTCAGAAAAGGGAGTTTGCCTTTTCTGAATATGTTCAAGGGGCGGATTAACCGCCCTATGATACATGTACCTTTATTATCGGCTTAAATTCATATTATATAAATTAGCCGATACGCATAAAAGCGCAACAGAAGCAGGCGATAATTACAGCGCCAAACCGCACATCCTGTCGGTTTGACACACACGCTCGCGCCGCAATCAATGCGACTTCGCTTCGCACGGCGCACTCCCATCCTGGGAATGTTAGGATATTACCCTTATTTCAGGTAGACTATGCCGCCGCCGAAATTCGTCGGTCTTAATAACGCCAAACCGCACGTCCTGTCGGTTTGACGTACACGCTCGCACCGCAATCAATGCGGCTTCGCTGCGCACGGCGCACTCCCATCCTGGGAGTGTTAGGATATCAACCTTATTTCAGGTAGACTATGCCGCCGCCGAAATTCGTCGGTCTTAATAACGCCAAACCGCACGTCCTGTCGGTTTGACGTACACGCTCGCACCGCAATCAATGCGGCTTCGCTGCGCACGGCGCACTCCCATCCTGGGAGTGTTAGGATATTAACCTTATTTCAGGTAGACTATGCCGCCGCCGAAATTCGTCGGTCTTAATAACGCCAAACCGCACGTCCTGTCGGTTTGACGTACACGCTCGCGCCGCAATCAATGCGGCTTCGCTTCGCACGGCGCACTCCCATCCTGGGAGTGTTAGGATATCAACCTTATTTCAGGTACACTATGCCGCCACCGAAATTCTTCATTTGGAATTTTTCGCTTATTTTATTCAAAGTCTCAGAGTGACCAAGGAAAAGATAGCCCGGATCATTCAGAGCCTTGTGGAAAGTTTCTATAACTTTCTTTTTAGCTTCCATATCAAAATATATCAGCACGTTACGGCAGAAGATAATATCCGCCTTACCAAACTTGGAAGCCACCAGCGGATTCAGCAGGTTGCCCTGAAAAAACCTTACCTGAGAGGCTATTGCAGGATCAAGCTTAAAAGAAAAGCCGTCTTTAGTGAAATACTTATCCACAATCTGCTGCGGTACCCCTCTGAAAGACACGCTGCGGTATACACCCTGTTTCGCCGTTTCCAGCACTTCGGTGTTAATATCTGAAGCGTATATCTCAATATTCATCCTGTTCAGAAGCCCTGCCTCATTCAGCAGTATAGCCATTGAGTAGGCTTCCTCTCCGGAGGAGCTGGCGGAAGACCATATCCTGATACTTCTCTTGCCCTTCGCCTGAAGTTCAGGGATTACTGTTTTAATCATGTAATCCATCTGCGCTCTTTCACGAAGGAAATAAGTTTCGTTAATTGTCACAAGATTAAGGAGAATCTCCATCTCCTCTTTCTTCTTTATATTGTACTTGAGATAGTAAATATAATCCTTGAAGCTGTTGAAGTTCAGTTCCTGAAGCCTTTTCGTCAGCCTGTTCTCCAGAAGATACTTTTTGCTGTCGGAAAAAGATATAGCGGAACTGTTATAGATGATATCCTTTAACTCAACAAACTCGTCATCTTTTATTTTTATCGTTCCGAGCTGAATCATAACACTTCCAGTATATTCTGAATCTTTTCACGCACATATTTGTTGTCCTCAGCGGTAATCCTGCTGCGGAGAACATCCTTGTAGCCTTCCGGTTTTATGGTATCGAGAATTTCAACTGCCTTAAAACGCACAAGCCAGCTTTCATCACTGCCGACAAGTTTTTCTGCTGTGGCAGCAGCAGCGTCCGGCTTGATCTTCATCAAAGCACCGAGAACCTCTTTACGCACATCCTCATTGTCGTCCTTAACAAGCCCCTGCAAAAAAGGAGAAGAGTCATACTTTATTTTGCCGAGAGCTTCAATTATAGCCAGACGTACATTTTCCTCAACTGCGGCATACGCCTCAATGAGCCTTTCCGCACTGACTTCACTGTGCATTTCGCCCAGAGCCTTCACTGCAAAATAACCTACCCAGCTGTCTTTATCTGTAATACGCTTAAGGATTTCCTCAACCTTGTCCTTGGCTTTGATTCTGACGAGACCGCCCGCAGATGCTTCACGCACCTTGATCGACTCATCATCAAAACCGGCAAGAAGAATATCTGCCACACCGGGCTTGTTGAAACCTGCAAGACTTTTCACTGTGAACGCACGCACATCCTCATTCTTTTCCTTTTTGAGATGTTCAAGGAGAATAGAATAGCTCTGTGAATCGTTTATAAGAGATAAAGCCTGCGCAGCAACAATTCTAAGGCGTGGTGAATCTGACTTGAGGAGAATACCTATTTTATCTGCATCGGAATCATCAGCCAAAAGAGCGATTGAGCCCGCAGCGGCTTCAGCAACATCACTGACTGAGCTTTTGAGGAACTCATAAAGCCGATCCCTGACGGACACTTCCCCGAACCAGCCGAGAACCAGAATTGCCGCCCTGACAACCGAACCTGAATCGCTGTCCAGACACTCTTTTATCTTAGCAGTGGCATCATAGTCATGTGCTTTGCCTATGGTAAGCACTGCATATTCCTTCAGCAGCGGATCATCCATGGCAAGAGCGTCATAAAGTCTTGCTTTTATATCATCAGTGTAGTTTTCTGCTATAAAATCGGAAACCCTGTCAGCCTCTTCGGGATCAAAAAACTTTTCCAGAAGCTCATCAGCAGTAAAAGAAGTGTAGTCCTGAGAAATAGTGAACAGCGGCAGCAGATTTGTCATTTCAAAAAGCTGATGCACTTCCTCGCTCACGTTTACAAGCAGAAGCTCTGCCTTATTTTTCTGAATCTCTTTTTTAAACGCAAGGATTGTCGCCAGAGATTTGCTCTGCAGGAAAAGACAGTTTTTAAGATCGAGAATAACCTTGTAAACTCCGCTTTCGCTCCTTACAGCAGCCAAACCTTCATTGAGTCCTTCAACATGATTTTCTGCGCCAATGACGACACGGAGGGTGTCTTTATTTCTGGTGAGTTCAACGCTCATTTTTTACCCCAGCGCCTGCGCCTCTGTTTCATAAATTTTAAAAACCTTATCAAGACCGGTGAATGCGAACATTTCTCTGATGTCTGAAGACATTTCGCAGAGACCGAGTTCTTTTTTCATTTTATTCGCATTTTTAAGCAAATCTATGATCTCCCTGAGACCGGAACTGTTCATATATACAACGCCTTTAAATGAAAGGACTGCCGCATTGTGAGATGCGAACATATCAAGCACTTTTTTCTTAAGCTCCCCGCCTGTCTGGGCATTTACTTCGCCCTTGATGTAAACTACCTGCTTCCCGTTTTTACCCTGAACGTCGAACATGGCTGCCTCCTAAATCTTTTTGAATGCCAGTATGGTTATATCGTCCTCGAACGGTATTCCGTCGGCGAAGAGCTTCACATCATCCATAATGTTTCTAATCATCTCGCTCACGGGCAGTTCGCTGAACATCATTATTTTTGAAATCAGCCTGTCATAGCCGTACTGATCCCTTTGCCCATTCATTGCTTCGTTCAGTCCGTCTGTGTACATGAAAACAATGTCGCCGGAATCCATCTCAAATTCGCCCTGATCATAGTCCACACTGTCAAAAGCACCGAGGAAAAGCCCCTGTGCTGTCACTTTGCGGACGAGCATCTCAGATTTGTCATAAAACAGCATAGGGTTATGCCCTGCGCTGGCGAAGTTGCATCTGCCGGACTTTGAGTCAAGCACCACATAAAACATAGTAACAAAGTCATTTGTGTGTATATTATCGCAAAGGATCTCGTTCACCATCGCAAGCGCTTCGGAAGAAGCCACTATGTCATAGGTGTAAGATCTCATTATTGCTCTTGTTATAGCCATTATAACAGATGCGGGGATTCCGTGCCCGGAAACATCGGCAACACCCAGACCCCAGTATCCGTTGCTCATCTCTATGCAGTCATAGTAGTCGCCGCCGGCATGCTCCGCAGGAGTGTAAAAAGCGCCGAAGTCATAATCAGTTATCTTAGGCAGAGTTTCGGGAAGAAGGCTTGCCTGAATTTCTCCCACCTGCCTTAATTCCTCATCGATTATCCTCTGCGCTTCCTTCAGCCTTTCGTTCATCCGGAGAAGGTCCTTGTTAAGCAGAGACATCTGCCTCTGTTTTTCCTCAAGGACAGCCTGCTGGCTTTTTATCTCGTCGATGAGCTTAAGCTCTTTGGTTGTGTCCCTTATACTTTCAACAATATACTGATCAAAACGGTTAAAATTTACCGTAAGCTTTTTGCCGAATGCTTCCCTGAAAGAGCGTGTAACTTTTTTATCAAGCATAGGGCAGTCTTTACACTGTTCCTTATAACCATACATTTCATAGCATTTTTCCGGTCTGATGTCAGAGCCGCTCTGTTTTGACATCTCAATCAGATTCTGGTTGGCGATATTTACCGAGAAATCAGGGTTCACCACCATAACCCCCTCATTGAGTGAGTTGACGGTATTCATTATGAACTTATGCTCTTTCTCAGTTTCTTTTCTTCGCAGATTCAGGATAACATTGGACGCCTTAAGTTCTTTTGTATGGTGGGTGAGCTTATCTATAAGCTTCTTTGTGCTTGTGATGTCATCCATTATTTCCGCATACATTCCGTCGGAAAGCTTCTGGAATTTTGAAGAATACAGTTTGCGGAAACCTCTGTGGGTGATGGTGTCATGCTCAATATCAACAGCCATCTTCCCGTTCTTCAGCATCTCAAGCTGGCAGTTGGGGCAGGGTTCCAGTCTGTTGAATATGACAAGGTGGCATTTCTTGCCCATCAGCCTGTCAGATGTCTTCCCTGTGAGGTTTTTCATAGGGGTACTGCAGAACTGTATCTCGTACCTGTCATTTACTACCATGACTATTTCGTTCATGTAGTTGAGAATTTCCTGGTTAAACTCCATCTATTCCAGCCGTTATTTTTTTTATTTTCCGCATAAAATACCGCAGACAGTTAGCCTGATTATAATATAATGCTCCTTCAAAGTTAACAAATAATACCACTCTTATCAGGAATTTTCAGGTTTTTCACTGCCCAGCGCCAATCTCAGCGTAATTATTGTTATAACAAAATTCAGTATCATTAGAAACAGTTAAGGTCATTAAACCTAATCGTTCATCATGATCAGGAAAAAAACGCTGAAAAAAGCTATTATGGCAAGTGACATATAAAGCAGCTTCCACGCTATCTTCTGCGCCCTTTCCATAAGAGTAACTTTATATTCATCAACGTTGCTTTCCATCCCTTCAAGATATTCTAGATCCAGCTCCACCTGCTCACGGCTGCGCTTCATCTCGTCTTCCGATTCGTACTCAACGACTGCGCCTATATAAATAAGCAGATACTGCAGCAGAGAGAACAGTCTTGTTTTTACATCGGTAAATTTATCAGTAAACTTAAAGACTGAGACTTTAAGCACTTCCGGGAGAATATCATGCTGAATTTTCTTGAACTTCTCCCTGATCTCAGGGGTTATATTGTTGATATCCTCAAGGAGATCTATCTCCTCCAGAATACCTCGTGCAAGCTTGGTGTATTTTTCAGTGACCATTGTCACCTTACTTGTGGGCACAGTAACAGAACCTCTTTCGGTCTGTCTGGCTTTAAGATAATTTTTCAGGACTGTGTAACCGCTGGGAACACCCTTTGATTTTCTTTTTTTCTGGTGTTTGTACTTTTTCTTTTTTTCCAGGGCATTTATGGTTTCCATTATATCGGTGGGGGTGAATATATAATGGTCACGGCCATCCAGAACCTCTTTCTCTTTCTTTTCAAGAGAGCCGTTGGTAAAGAAGAAAAGTTTAATAACATTCTCTTCATTCATGGTACGAAGAACGTCTGTGCTTATATATGGGTCAAGTTCTTTTTCCCCTTCAACAATCTCGAGCCATACAAGGGCATTATCATTTTCATCCTTTGATGACCGCCATATCTCAATACGGCGTTTCCCCTGTCCGTCAAAAACAGATCTGTGTACAGCAAAGTGAAAGTCGTGAAGGATTTCCGTTATCAGCTCATAAAAATTCTTCAGGCTGATATTGTAAAAATCCTCATACCTTATGCCGTCATTTTCGTTCATAAAGATCCGCTCTCCTGTTCATGGGCTGCCCGTTCTTTGTATTTTCCGCAGCAGGCATAAGAGTCCCCATCCCCTGCGCTGCAATATTAACTGAAGATATACCGTTTTGCTCCAGAATCGTTTTCAGATAATCCGCTCTTTTTCGGGCAAGGTCGAAGTTGGTGTCAAAGCGGTCATTCTCCATAACACGAAGAGTATCCGTATGCCCCAGAATAAGATACTCTCCTGAGTCCCGCAGTGAGGCTATCTTTGTACCAAGCTGCGCCGGTACCTCAGCATGAAATTCACCAATATCAAAATAGAGTGTGCCTATATAAGTATAATTATCATCTGCAAGAAGAGCCGGTGAACCGTCAGGAAGATCTGAATTCTGTGAGGCAGCATTTTTCGCATCTGACTGCATATCAGCCGCTTTAGCCGGAGAATTGCCTGTATAGCGGAATTTATGACCGGAGTAATCCGGTTCGGTAAGTTCTTTTTCCTCTATCCTTATAAGCTTCCACCCGTTGAGAACGATCTGGCTTCTTGCCTCATCAATATCCTCTGCTCTGACGTGCATTGTGGTCACAGCAGAACTCCCCTCACGGGTGATGTGGATAAGAAAAAGCTTTCGCCCGTCTGCGGATGTTTTTTCAACGCCACCAGATAAAACGGATATAATTAGAATCGGCAGGAGGAGTCTGATAAAGAAGCGGACGGTAGTTTGCATTCCCAAGTCTGTTTTCCTCCAGAGCTTTATTGAAATCTTTTCCGGGATATTTCTGAACAATTTTTAGATTTTTGATTATATCGCTTCCGCCGTTATGAAACAGAAAAGCTTTCGGACCGAGCATGGAGGCGGTCTGAAAGCGGCGGCTTACGGTTGTAACCTCGTAGACATACACAGCGGAAAGCGCCTCTCCCGTAAAAAGGAGAAGCGCTGTAAAACTAATTAGCAGTTTTCTGAGCAAGCAGCTCATCGATCTTATCAAGCATTGTCTGCAGGTTCAGAGGTTTAAGCAGGAAAGCGTTTATGCCGGCGGCACTCACCTTCTTTCTGTCCGTAACTTCGGATCTGCCCGAAACTGCAATTATAGGTTTTTCATAGCCCCTTTCCCTTATCATTTTGGAAAGGTCATACCCGTCAAGATCCGGCATCATAATATCAGTAACGATGATGTCGGGGTCATTACTCTCAAGATATTTAAGCGCATCCCTTCCTGCTGAGACTTCATCAACATTTATCCATCCTGTTGAGGAAAGAAGGCGGTTCATTATTTTTCTGTCCGTTGCGGAGTCATCCACAACAAGCACATTTACACTGTTGGCGTTTTTCTTAACTGCGCCCGCTTTCTTTTTTTTGCGTGAGCGTCTGGGCATTTTACCGGCTATATCAATAACGCCTGCAACATCAATGATGAGCCTGACACGTCCGTCGCCCATGATTGTCGCTCCGGCTATGCCGACATTACCGCCGAGGTATTCGCCGAGGGATTTGATAACAATCTCTTCCTGTCCGACGAGCTTATCGACAATAAATCCGAGCTTTTTCTCTGCAAGCCCAACGACAACAACATAGATATCGTCTTTGTATGAACCCTCAAGTTCGTATATTTCGTCAAGGCGGAGAAGGCTGAGAACTGAGTCTCTGAGTTTAAGAACTTCTCTTCCTTCAAAATTATGTACTTCGCTGAGGTTGATACGCACTGTTTCCACAACAGAGACAAGAGGTATCGCAAAAATTTCGCCGGAAACATCCACAAGCAGAGCCTGAATAATAGCAAGCGTAAGGGGAAGTTTGAGGCGGAATCGTGTACCGTGTCCGAGTTCAGATTCTATATTTATGATACCGTTAAGTTTTTCGATGTTTGTTTTAACAACGTCCATACCCACGCCGCGTCCGGAGATGCTTGTAATTTTCTCTGCGGTGGAGAAGCCGGGTTTGAAAATAAGGTTGAATGCACCTTCATTATCAAGATTTTTAGCTTCTTCAGGAGTTATGACACCTTTTTCGACTGCTTTCTTTTTAAGTTTTGCAGCGTCCATACCCTTACCGTCATCCCTGATCTCAACCACAATGTGGTTTCCTTCATGATATGCGGAAAGATGTACGGTTCCTTTAACAGGTTTTCCTGCTTTTCTTCTTTCTTCAGGGCTTTCAACACCATGATCCACTGCGTTTCGGATCATGTGTATGAGCGGGTCGCCTATTTCTTCCACGACAGATTTATCAAGCTCTGTTTCTTCACCGGTTATAACAAGCTCGATCTCCTTATTTTTCTCTCTGGAGAGGTCGCGCACCATACGGGGAAATTTATTGAAAACCTTGCCGATGGGAACCATTCTTGTTTTCATCACAGCAAGCTGAAGCTCTGTGGTAATAAGCCCAATCTGTGAAGTGGTTTCCATAAGCTGTTCTATGAGGAATTCGCCTTCAAATTTCTTTTCAAGCTCGCCTGAAATCTGCCCTATTCTGTTTCTGCTCAGAACAAGCTCTCCCACAAGGTTCATCAGTGAGTCAAGCCTTGAGACATCCACACGTATAGTCTGTTCTATGGACATTGCGGCTTTTTTCACCTGATTCACATCATTATCAGCACGTTTGCCGGAAGGAGCCGGTGTGGATGAGCTTTCACCAGAACCACCGTCTATCTGATCGAAGTTGCCTTCATTTGCAAGCTTAAGCTTTTTAACAGTTTCATCTATTTTCACAGTGTCCTTGCCGGCTTTGATATCAGCAAGTATATGTTTGGTCACATCCACAAATTCAAGCAGTATATCCATAATAACTGCATTAACCTGCATCTCGTTTTTACGGAGTTTATTGAGAATTTCCTCGGCATGGTGAGTAAGATTCGCCATTTTATCAAAGCCAAGGAAAGAGGAGGCACCTTTCATTGTATGTGCAGCACGGAAAATCTTGTTCAGCAGTTCAAGATCATTCTTGCTGTTTTCCAGTTCCACAAGGTCGTGGTCAAGGCTTTCTATAATTTCATCTGTTTCGAGAATAAAATCCTGTACAAGATCCTGCATGTCGCCGATGCCGTCCATATAGGGACCTCCTTAACAAAAGTATCGCCGTTTAATTTTAATGAACGGCTCTGTAATTTATTCCACTTTCTGTTCACTTTTGCGGCAATTGTGTCTGAAAGTTAAGATAGCGGATGTCTGAATAACTTCAAGACAATTTAAAGTTTAATTTTGCTGTCCTTATAACTGCAAATTCATCATCCTGAGAATTTGCTATGCACGCTTGCGTTATATTCCGAACTCTTTGAGCAGCTCGTCAACAAGGTTCTGGTTTTCCATTATACCGTCTTTTGTTTTGAGTTTCTCTAAAGTTTCAACGTCAATTTTTCTATCTTTAACCCCAAGCATAAGCACGAGGTGCGTAAGTCTTTCCTGAAGGTCGTATATGATTTTTATCAGTTTATCAATTTTCTGTTTGGTAATATCCTGAAATTCGAGGGAGGCAATAATATCAAAGCTGACATCCTGACCTGCCGTGCCTTTGTCACGCAGGCGGTCAAGAATACCGTTTATTTTGCTGAACTCGCCGTTCTCTACATAAGTCCGCAGAGTGCCGAGGTTCTCTTTTATGTCGTCAATATTGAAATTGATTTTATCCACACACTCAAGAACGTTCTCGGACGCTTCCTTCGAGTCCCCGATGACACTGTGAAGAACGCTCTCAAAACCGGGCAGATCTTCATACGCATCTTCAACCGCAGAGCTTACAGTCTTAAGCTTATTTACTGCTTTACTGAAATATTCTGCAATGTGAAAGAGTTCACTCTCAGGATTGACATCAATACCTACGACATCATAGTTTCCGTTATTGATGTTTCTTGCAATATCAAGAAGCTCATTAACGTCCTTGAAATTGTTCATAATCACAGACCCAGAAGTTTGTCTATCTTCTCTTTAAGCGTATCAGGGGTAAAAGGTTTTACCACATAGTTGTTTACACCGCTTCTGAGTGCGGTGAGAATGTCTTCCTTGGCAGCCTCTGTCGTTACCATAAGAATAGGCATAGTTTTGTACTCATCCTTGGATCTGAGAGTTTTAACAAAAGTAAGCCCGTCCATTTCCGGCATGTTCCAGTCGGTAATAACAACATCAACCTTGTTTTTTGCCATGACATCAAGAGCTTCCACACCGTTACCAGCCTCAAGGATGTTTGTGAAGCCGAGCTTGAGAAGAGTATTTTTAATTATTCTTCTCATAGTGGAAGAGTCGTCCACTGTTATTACAACGTGATGATGAGCCATTCAATCCTCCGCCTGAGATGTCATAATATCATATTATTTATATTATAACACCAATGTCAATCCTTTAATTTCTTCAATCTCTCTGCCCTGCTTACGATTTCCTTGATGCGAAAACCGAAGTAGCCATCGACGATAACCACCTCTCCGCGGGCTATAACCTTATTGTTTACAACAAGTTCAACAGGTTCATCCGCAGATTCGTCAAGTTCTACAATGTTTCCTGATCCCATAGTAAGTATATCCTTTAAAAACATCCTTGTTGAGCCCATTTTCACACTGACCGGAACATCTATGTCCATCAGCATGTCCATGTTCTGCCCACCGGAGACGGAACCGCCTCCCATCGAGCTTATGGGGTCATTCATTGCATCATCAGCATCATCTGGAAAAGTAAAAGCAGTTGTAAAATCTGGTTCTTCATCAGAAGCGGATCCTGCCCCGCCGGAACTTTTACCCGAAAACATGGACAGCAGATCCTCATCCATAAAAAAGCGCATAGCTGTTTTACGGTCACCGATTGTAAATTTCATATCGGCTATAAAATAACTTTCTGACTGAAAAAGAGCCGAATTTTCATTTTTAAGCACATCATCAACTTTGAAGCTGACTTTTTTGCCAAGCCTCTCATCAATCGGTACGGTCAGAGAAGACAAAACCTGCTGGCAAAGTTCTTTTATTGCATCAGGATCATCTTCCCCAAGCTCTTCAGTACCCTCGGAATCCATCATGAGCATGAGAGCGGCAAGCATGGTTATATCTTTGGTGTAGAAGAACAATCCGGCATCAAAACCTGATTTCTCCTCTGTAATGGAGACCGCCGTCTGGGACTCATAACCGTACATAAGCTCATCCGCCCCGCCGGAATAGGCGTCAGACAGAGAAATACTTATTTCCTTATCAAACATGCTGCCGAAGGTTGAGGCAAACATGTCCGTTACAACTCCTGTAAAAGCGGCGTATTTGCCTTTATCCAGATCTTTCCTCATTAACTTCTTCCGTGATCATTTCATTTATTCTCACAGCCTTACGCACGCCTAACGTACCTATATGACCGAAAAATTTCTTTTTGTTGTTGATAAATATACCCGCAGGAGTGCCCGCCTTAACATCCATCATAACCAGATCGCCTTCCTGAAGATTCATTATCTCTTCGATGGTAAGAGTGGTATGCCCAAGGGATGCACGCAGAGGAATCTTAATCTCTTCAAGCATATCAAGAATATGCTTTTCATTATCCCCGAACTTGCCTTTCTTGGCGCCTATCAGCCAGTCCTGGCTGCTGATCTTGCCGAGAACAGGTTCAAGAACAATGGCAGGGATACAGAGGTTCATCATCCCCGTCGCCTCACCGAACTTGATCTCGAAAACCACAAGGATAACAACCTCGTTCTGTGCAACAATCTGAATAATATGCGGGCTGTTCTCACTCAGCTCTTTTTTAAAGCGGATATTCTGCACAATCTGCCGCCAGACATCTTCAAGATCTTTGAGTATCAGGCTTAATATACCCTCGATTATATGCTGCTCAAGGCTCGTAAGCTCACGGGTCTGAAACAGCGGTTGCCCCGGACCGCCCAAAAGCTTGTCAACTATGGGAAAAACAAGTGACGGGTTTATCTCCAGCACTGCATTTCCTTCCATAGGTATCATACTTATAATGTTAAAGCTGGTAGGGTCAGGGAGAGACATAAGGAACTCTCCGTATGTCATCTGATCCACACTAACCAGAGTTATGTCTGTGATGGTTCGCAGAAAGTTTGAAAGCGAGGATGAAAAGTTGCGCGCAAACTTATCATGAAGATTTCGGATAGAACGAAGCTGCTCTTTTGATACCCTATCCGGTCTGCGGAAATCGTAAACCGAAATCTTTTTAGGCACAAAGTCAAGCTGCTGTATCGAATTATCCGATAAATCGTCCTCCGTGGATACGGTGGACAACAGCGCATCAATCTCTTCCTGACTTAAAATATCTGCCATTTGTTACCTTTTATCATTTATTAAAGGTCTATTTACGTGAAAGACCCCTTTTTAGGCAAAAAGTGTTCTTTCACACTTTCTCCCCAAAACCCCAATTGCTCCGCAGAAAAGAAATTCTTTTCAGAAGAATTAATACGGGGTTTAAGCTCCCTGTTTACTTACAGTGGAATATTATCCTGTTAAATATATCGTCAAGGGGAACAATTTCATCAGCTATTCCGGCCTCAACCACAGCACGGGGCATACCGTAAACAATGCTTGATTCCTCATCCTGTGCAATAACGTTTCCACCCTTAAGCTTAAGGAGCTGGAGACCTTTCTTGCCGTCAGCTCCCATGCCTGTCATTATCACTCCAAGCGCATCTCTTCCCGCAACTTCTGCAACAGACGCCGCCGTAACATCCACACTGGGTACATGAAGATGACCGCCCGCTTCAGGATTAAGCTCCGTGACGTAATTAGCGCCGATTTTCTTTATCCTCAAATGCTGACCGCCTTTAGCAATATACACTGTGTTCGGCTCAAGCTTTTCGTTTCCTTGCGATTCAATAACTGTCAGCTTGCTCAGAGAATTAAGCCTCTGTGCGAGAGACTGGGTGAAATTGGGCGGCATATGCTGAACCACAACAATAGGGACGCCGATATCCGCAGGAAGCCTTGGTATAACCTTCTGCAAGGACTGAGGACCTCCGGTGGAAGTGCCGATTATCACAATTCTTTTATGACCCGGTTTGGAGATTATTTTTGTTTGTGCAGAAGGAGCCGCAGGGCTCTGAACTCCAGCAGCCGTAGACGCAGGTCTTGCAAATGACGAAGGACGAAGCCTCCTCATCAGGTTTTTTCTTCTGGCAAACTGTTTTATCTTGTTCCGCAGATCATCTTCTATATTCATAACGCCGAAGCTGGCGAATGATTTTTCTTTCGGTATAAAGTCCACAGCGCCCAAATCAAGGGCTTTCATAGTGGCTTCTGCTCCTTCGGTGGTAAGCGAGCTGACCATAATGACGGGCAACGGATTTTCGCTCATTATTTTTTCAAGAGCGGTCAGTCCGTCCATTCTGGGCATCTCGATGTCGAGAGTCATGACGTCAGGTTTAAGGTTTCTTGCCATTTCCACAGCATCCAGCCCGTTACGCCCCTGACCGATTATCTCAATCTCGGTATCCTTGGCGAGCATGGATTCAATGGCCTTTCTCATAAAAGCGGAATCATCGACAATAACAACTTTGATTTTATTCATAGAACTCTTTCAGCCTCCTTTTAAGCTTCGTCACGGCCGCAGAGTGGATTTGAGAAACCCTTGACTCCGTAATGTTCAGAACCTCTGCAATCTCTTTCATGGTAAGTTCTTCGTAATAATAAAGAGTTATGGCATATTTCTCTTTTTCGGGGAGACTGTCTATCTCTTCGCCGAGTCTTTCTATGAGTTTGTTCTTCACCGCCTCATCTTCAGGGGTCAGTCCTTTACTTTTAATGAAATCTATAAGATTGTTCTCGCCTTCACTGCCGACAGATTCATCAAGGCTTAAAAGCTTGTCATTATCCTGGAGTTCAAGAAGACGGTAAACCTCTTTCGCCTCAAAATCACTCCCGGCGACTATTTCCTCAACAGAAGGGCGGGCTCCATGCTCACGGTAGGTTTTCTCGATGAACGCCTCAAGCTGTTTCAGTCTGGTGCGCACATTTCGGGGCAGGAAATCCAGACTTCTGAGAGTGTCAAGGATAGAACCTTTGATACGTCTTTCTGCAAATGTATAAAAGTTTACATTTCTGTCTTTGTCAAAGCGGTCCATACTCTCGATAAGACCTACGCAGGCGGAGGAATACAGATCATCAAGATCCACACTGTCGGGGAGGGACGCACTCATACGGATAACCCATGATTTTATTCTGGGCATAAATTCTGCTATTATTTCCTCCCTCTCTTTGGGAGAAAATCTGTTCACTGCGCCGCCTGCCTCGTATTGCATCAAAGTATCTTCCTGTAGTTAATCATTATCTTGTCTATATAGAAGAAAAGCTTTTCAGTCACATAATAAATAATGAAAAACATTATAATGTCCCTCGTTACATAAGTCAATTTTACCTCAAGCAGAAAGAACTTGTAAACAAAGGAAGAGACAAAGGCGATTGTAGCAAGCATCAAAGCGATTTCTCTGTGCAGAAATGTCATTTGAAAACCCCCTTAAGAAGGCTGTAAAGTCCTTCTCTCCGTGAGTTTTCTGCGGGCAGACCGAGAATATTACGGGCTATGTTGTAAATATCCCTTGAGTATGAGCCGTTCTGATTTATTTCGCACACCGGCTTCTGAAACTTGACAGAGTTAATGACCTGCTTGTCTTCCCGAAGGTGTCCGAGCAGGTCAAGCTCCACATCAAGGAACTTTTTAGCCACGTTTTTCATGCTCATGTAGATGTTTTTTACACCGTTTACGTCATCTACTCTGTTAAGCACAAAGCGAATGCGGTTTATGCCGTGGTCAAAGTGAACCACCTTCATAAATGCATAAGCATCGGTTATCGCAGTGGGTTCGGGCTGCGTTATAACTATAACTGTATCAGCGATAGCGGCAAACTTCGTCACCGTTTCGGAGATTCCCGCACCTGTATCGAACAGAATATAATCGTAGGATGAGTCAAGATTTACAAAGATTTCCACAATCTTCTCAAAGTCTTCTTCATTCAGATTGGTAAGATCCGAAAACCCGCTTGAGGCGGGTATAACGTCAAATCCGTAAACATCTTTTTTTATTACGCTGTCTATTTCCACTTCACCCAGCATATATTTTCTTATGGAAGCGGTAACTGTGAGATTAAGCAGAATATCAACATTGGCGAGTCCCAAGTCTGCATCAAAAACAAGAACTTTTTTCCCCATTTTGGCAAGCCAGTAGGCAAGGTTTACCACAAAATTGGTTTTTCCCACCCCGCCTTTGCCGCTGGAGACGGAAATATACTTCGCCCGCCGTTTTTTATCCCACGCTTTTCGTCTTAAATTGTGCGCCTGATCTGTCATCTTTCACTCCAGAACCCCGGAATATCCTTGAGGATCTGACTAGCAATCTTCCTGCCATCAGGAATTTCCATATCATCAGGGACATTCTGTCCGGTGGAAAGAAGCAGGACAGGGGTCTTTTTACGGATCGGCAGATTCACCATGGGACCAAAGTATTTTGTTTCATCAAGCTTGGTAAAAACAACATATTCCGGCATGAGGGCGCTGTAGTTTTCAAATGTTTCAGCCATTTCAACGTGGTTGCTGCTCATAGACATAACAAGAGCAACAGTCATCCTGTCTCCGGCGCTTAGAAAGCTGCGGAGATCACCTATCTGCTCTGTGTCAAACTGGCTTCTGCCCATGGAGTCAACAAATACATAATCATAGCCTTCGGTGCGGGCAAGTATCGCCTGAAGCTCTTCGGGGCTTGATGCCACCTGAAGGGGAATATCCACAATTTCAGCATAGGTTTTAAGCTGTTCCACCGCTCCTATCCTGAAATTATCTATGGTAATAAGGCTGACCCTTTTCTTAAGCTTCAGGGAGAGGTTAGCGGCTATTTTTGCCACAGTGGTTGTCTTCCCCACTCCCGTGGGTCCCACAAAGGCAACTATCTTCCTGTTGAGAGAGGAAAAATAGTCCTTTTCGATGGGAATAAGATCCCCTAAAAGCTGAACAATAAGGTTGCGGATCTGGCTTTTGGTCAGTCCCGCTGTGGCACGTTTTTCTATACGCTTAAGGAATTTATAGGCAATAACATCGTCCACGCCGTTTTTAACCATCAGGGAATAAAACTCCTTAAGCTGTTCCGGCAGGTCAACGACTATGTTTTCGGTGAGTGCGCTTTTCATCTCAAGCATCTGCTTCTTGATTTCAGCAACATCGGTTATAAGGCTCTCGAACCTGTTCAGACCGAGGGTATTTATAAGCTCCGCAAGCTTGTCCACCCCGCCCTGCGGATATGTGTCAGCCTGTGACTGTCTTGCCTGACATGATGTTTCCGAGCGGTACACAGTCTCCTTCTGCGGGCGTCTTATGTCCTCTGCAAAGGTATCCGGCTTGAAATCATCTTCTTTTTTCGGTTCCGCCATTTTGCCGAACCCGTTATATGTGGAGACTGAGTTCTGCGGCTTTGGTCTTGCCGCTTTTGCCTTGGCTGTTTTTTCCATCAGAATGCGCTCATCCATATCCACAGCGGCAGTAACTTCGATGAGAGGCTTGGAGAAAAGACCGAAGCTGCTGTTTTTCACGACTTTTCTGGTGGAGAGAATGACAGCCTCTGAGCCGAGCTCCTGCTTGATCATCCTCATCGCTTCCGCCATGTCGTATGCTTCGTACTTCTTTATCTTCATATCTTAATCTCCAGCATGCCGAGGCTTTCTATCCTGACATTCTCACTTATTTCATTGTGGGATATGACATTAATATTCTTAATAAACTTCTCCGCAAAGCGGCGCATCGCAGAACGGAGCGGCGGAGAGATCACAAGCACAGGGCTAAACCCTTTCTGTGTCACCTCATCAACCTTGCCTATCATTTTGGAAAGTATTTTCTGCGCCGCAAGGGGGTCTATAAGTATATCCTTTCCTTCGTCTCCCTGCTGTAAGTTTTTAGCGAGAAGCTGTTCAACCTCGGACGGCAGGGTAAAAACATAAAGCGCACCGTCCGGCGCAAGGAGGCTTTCCGTTATCTGCCTTTTCAGAGACAGACGCACACGCTCCGTAAGGGCTTCCACATCCTTAAGCTGTACTCCGTAGGATGCGAGAACTTCCAGAATGCTCCGCAGGTTACGGATGGATATTTTTTCTCTAAGCAGGTTCTGCAAAACTCTGTTTACAGTTCCCAGATCAAGTATGGACGGCACAAGGTCGTCCACAAGCTTGGGATATTTTTCCTTAACACCATTGAGCAGCTCCATTGTTTCCTGTCTGCCGATGAGTTCTCCGGCGTGGGACTTTATAACTTCTGTCAGGTGTGTGGCGATAACCGTTGCGGGGTCAACAATGGTGAAGCCGTTAAGCTCCGCCTTTTCCTTCTGTCTTTCATCAACCCACTTTGCAGCCAGCCCGAAAGCTGGTTCTTTTGTGGCTATACCGTCTATTTTATCAACACTCCCTTCGGGGTTCATAACCAGAAATTTATCGGGAAAAATCGTCCCGCCTGCTACCTTGACCCCTTTGAGGAGTATGCTGTATCCGTTGCCGTCAAGCTGAAGGTTATCCCTTATCCTAACGGGGGGAACAATTATTCCAAGTTCGAGGGCGATCTGCTTACGTATGGACTTAATACGGTTAAGGAGCGTTCCGCCCTGCGCCGAATCCACAAGGGGTATAAGGCTGAACCCTATGCCCAGCTCCATAGTATCCATCTCAAGGAGCTCCTTGACCTCTTCCTCTTCCGTTGCGGGCTTACGTTCCTCTTCGGGTTCGTCCTCCTCTTCATCAGGCTTTTCAGCACCCTTCTTAACAGAGTAGGCAATGCTGAAAAAGATAGCAGAGAGGAGAAGAAACGGGAAGAAAGGCATACCCGGAACCAGTGCGAAAAACAGGAGGATACCGCCTGTTATGTAGAGTACCCTTGTACTGCGGAAAAGCTGTCTTGCAAGCTGTCCGCTAAGATCTTTGTCTCCGCCGCCGGCACGGGAAACAATAAGACCCGCCGCAGTGGAAACTATGAGTGAGGGAATCTGGCTGACCAGACCGTCACCCACTGTGAGTATGGTGAAAACTCCTGCCGCATCCGCCACGTCCATCCCGTTTTGGAGAACACCTATGGCAAGACCGCCTAAAATATTTATACCGGTGATAATAAGCCCAGCGACGGCATCGCCTCGAACAAACTTGCTCGCACCGTCCATAGCTCCGTAATAGTCTGCTTCCTGCTGAATCTTTGCCCTTTTCGCTTTTGCTCCGGCTTCGTCAATAAGCCCTGCGTTAAGATCCGCATCAATACTCATCTGCTTGCCGGGCATGGCGTCCAGTGTGAATCTGGCAGCTACTTCCGCTATACGTCCTGAACCCTTGGTGATAACCATGAAGTTGATAAGGACGAGGATAAGGAAAATAATTACGCCCACCACATAGTTTCCGCCAACTACATACTGACCGAAAGCCTGAATAACGTGTCCGGCTGCGCCTTCCCCGCTTGAACCGTTGAGAAGGATTCGCCTTGTAGATGCAACGTTAAGAGAGAGCCTGAAAAGGGTAATAATCAGCAGAACCGAAGGAAAAGTGGAAAACTTCAGCGGCTCATCAGCGTAGATTGCAACCATAAGTATCAGAACAGAAAGGGCAATACTGCACACCAGAAGAAGGTCGAGCAGTACCGCAGGCATAGGCAGAACCATTACTATGATTATGCCGATAAAAAACAGACCGAAGCCTATTTCCCCCTGCTTTATCATTCTGGTCATCAGGTTTGATTGAGCCACTTAACTACCTTCTCATGTGCTTAAATTTCCCTACAAGGGCAAGTATTTCTGCTACTGCTTTATACAAATTCTCCGGTATTTCCTCACCTATGTCAACCGTTTTGAAAAGTGTACGGGCAAGGGGCGGATCCTCATGAATCAGCACTCCGTTCTTTTTCGCCATCTCTCTGATACGCAAGGCAAGGAGCCTCTGCCCTTTTGCCAGAACCATGGGCGCTTTGTCCTCTCCGGGGCGGTATCTCAGCGCAACCGCAAAGTGGGTGGGGTTTGTTACCACAACATCAGATTTCGGCACGTCAGACATCATGCGCTTGCGTGCCATGTCCCTCTGCATGCTGCGTATCTTCTGTTTGATGAGGGGATCCCCCTCCATCTGCTTAAACTCTTCCTTCACTTCCTGTTTTGTCATTTTCAAGTCTTCGGTGTTCTGCCATTTCTGGTACATAAAGTCTATAATCGCCAGAATCAGCACGAGAACTCCTATTTTGAGGAAAAGTTCAAACATCAGCATCAGAAAAAACATTATGCTGTCAATTGGTTCAGAGTCCCCCAAACGGAGGATTGTTGGGATTTTCCCTTTTATTATGTAAAAGGCTGCAAGCCCCACCACAAATATTTTAAAGAGTGATTTAAAAAGCTCCACAAGGCTGCGCTTGGAAAATATTCTGCCGAAACCCTTAATGGGGTCGAGCCTGTCAAACTTAACAGCAAGAGCCTTGGGGCTGAAAAGGAACCCGAACTGCATAATATTGGAGGCGATATTCACCACAAACAGCATAACAAGCACCGGAGCGAGAATCTTTGTCATGAATATAATAACAAAAACCATCAGTTTGATTGTGCTTTTTTCATCAAGCACATAGGTCAAAGACATAAACGACTCACGCATAAAACGCATAAGTTCGTCTGACATTGTGGAAATATAAAAATACATAAAGACAGCCGTAGCCACAAAGGTCACAGCAGCGCTGAGTTCCCTTGTTTTTGCTACGTTGCCCTCTTCTCTGGCTTTCTGAATCCGCCGCCCGGTGGGCTGTTCGGTCTTTTCCGAATCGTTGTCAGCCATCAGTTACCGCCAAAGATATAAAACAATGTGGCAATCCGCATAAAATACTCATGCAGAAGCTTTTCAAAAACTATAAAGAAGTAGTGCAGGCTTATGCTTAAAATAGAAAGCCCCACTGCAATCTGTAACGGAAAACCCACAATCATAAGGTTAAGCTGGGGGACAAGCCTGCCCATTATCCCCATTATCACATGGGTGCAAAGCATCACCACGAATATAGGAGCGACTATTTTAAGAGCTGTCAGGAAAGATGCACTGAGCATTTTAGCAATGTACAAAAAGCCCTCCGCCTTGAAGGTGAATATGCCCAGAGGAACAGCACGGAATGATTCGCTCATGGCGCCTATAACCATAAGATGACCGCCAAGGGCGATAAAAAAGAGTATCATCGCCACGTTTTTAAGCTGGGCGATGATGGAAAGCTGCATATTCATGGAAGGATCGAAGGAGTTCACCATGCTGAAGCCCATCTGAAAACCCGCAAGTTCTCCGCCTATCTGCACACCCACAAAAAGAAGCTGCGCCATCATTCCTGTTGCTATACCAAGAAGAATTTCCTTGGCTATCAGGAGAATAAGCAGTAGAGGATGAATATCGGAAAGCCCTATTGTCTGCACAGTGGGAGCAACCACAACGGCAAGCACAAGAGATACGGCAATTTTTACATTATTCGGAATAAGCTGGCTGCTGAACATCGGGGCACTGAAAATAATGCCTGAAATGCGGAAGAAAACCATAATAAAAGTCAGCAGCGTATCCGTCTGAAAGAGGAACTCAAACATACGCTGAGTTTAATACGTCCGCACGGTTTACACAAGGCTAAAGCTGTTAAGCCTCCCTACTCACCGGAGGCTTTGGCAATAGTATGGTTTTCCATGTATTCATAAGATGATACGGAGATATACCTCTTCTTCATCCAGTACACTCCGAAGAGATCTGCTATGCCGACCCAGATACGGCTGTTAAGTCCCAGACCGTACTTGCTGACGCCTTTATTTCTTGCTCTGTGGTTCACGGGCATTTCTGCGACCTTGTATCCGCCCATCTGCACCAGCGCGGGGAAGAACCTGTGAGCATTGCGGAAAAACCGGAAAGAATCGAGGCATTCTCTTTTAAACCCTCTGGAGGAGCAGCCCACATCGCTTATGCAGTCACCGAGTATTTTTGCCCTGATTCTGTTAGCCAGCCTGCTTGAAAACCTGCGGAGTTTGCTGTCGTTTCTTTTAACACGCACACCGCAGATCATGCCAACATTAAGCTCCTTCATTTTTTTAAGAAGCCTTGGAATATCTGCGGGATCATTCTGACCGTCGCCGTCAAGCGTAAAAATGCAGTCACCCTGCGCTGCTGCAAAACCAGCAAAAAGTGCGGCGGACTGTCCACTGTTTTTACTGAGGTGAACCGCCCTGAAAAAGCTTTTATTTGCCCACCGGTCTATGGCTGCGGCTGTTCCGTCCGTTGAACCGTCGTCTATGAGAACAACCTCCCAGCTTTTCACAAAACCTGACATAAGAACAGAAAGAAGCTCCGAGCAGACAGGATCAATATTCTCCGCTTCATTGTAGAATGGTATCACTACGGAAATTTCCGGTTTCATTGCTCTTTCCTGCTTATTAAGTAAAAGTTCCATTTTTCATCCGCTCCTGATGAATAAGTTTTCAGGTATTCTGCCTTAAGCCCCATACCGTCCAGTTCATCTGCCTTCAGATTTCTTTTAACTATCAGAACAGCGCTTTCTCCGCCGTTTTCAACAAATTCGTTTACAGGGCGCACTTTTCTGCCCACAGCCCGAATCTCTTTAATGCCCAGACTGCCGTAAAAGCCGCCGCTGTGTTTGTATATTTCATCCTTTCTCACCTGTTCCAGCGCCTTAAATTCACGTTCCGGCATAAATGCCTCAACAGCAGGTACAGCCAAAAGCACAGAAAGGCAGAAAAGCACTGCAGAAAGAGAGATATATTTTTCCGTTTCCCTGCTGCATATGCTTATTGCAAGCCGAACAGCACAGTATACTGTGGCTGTGGCGGCAATTATAAAAAGAAGACCATTGTAAGGGGTAAACCAGATCTGAGCAGCTGCGGCTACGCCCAGTGCGCATAAACCCACGGAAAAGGCAATTCCGCTCCATATCCCAAGAATCACGCTGTCAGCAGTTGTGCGGCGCAGCCTGCCCGCAAGGAGGCTCACATATTCGCCTATCATAAGCGATGCGGGAATTATAACTGGAAGAAGGTATCTGTCCTTCTTCTCCGGTATGACAGAAAGAAGAACCAGAGTGATAAAAAGCCATGTAAGGTAAAAAGCTGCCCTCCGCTTGCCGAGGCGTGCGGAAGCGAACCACGGAACAAGCAGAGGGAGCAAAAACACAGACCACAGACCGGACATCAAGGGGAATTTGATGTAGTACCAAAAGGGTTTGATATGTCGGTCGGCCCATGCGGAAATCTCCGCAGAGGCAGTATTGAGAGCGGAATGTGTTTCATTAAAATATATATATAAAGGCCACAGGAGGGATAGCGCGGCCGCAACAGCCAAAAATACAAAAAGTCCGGTATAGTTCACAGGTTTGAGCCTGAAATAGTAAAACCCGGCAATTAAAAATGGAAAAAGAACTGTGTAAAACGCCACAGGACCCTTACTCATAAACGACAATGCCACAAAAACGCCCGCAGCCGTGTACATTCCCACTTTCCCAAGCTGTTTTTTGAGTTGAAAAGATGAGCAATAACAAGCAATTGATGCAGTCATGAAAGATTGTGAATAAATATCCCATGTGTTTCTACGGGTCATATAAAAAAACAGATAGCTAGTGCTTAAAACTATTACCGAGTAATAGGCAGCGCTGCGTGACTTTGTTATAAATAATGATATAAAGTAAGCGGAAACAAGCAGAAGAAGACCTGCCAGTGCCGATGGAAGCCTGTTAGCAGACAAGTTGGCGTCTGTCCCGGCTATATTAAAAACAACAGCTGTAAGCCATGTGGGCACAGGCGGTTTTGCTATGCGAAGCTCACCGTTCAGTGTGGGCTTAAGCCAGCTTCCATCCTGCACAATTTCCCGTGCGGTTATATAGTTTCTTGACTCCATAATATCAACGGACAAAACTCCACGGTAGGCAAATGCACCTGTGTAAACTGCAAGAGCAAGGAAAAAAATCATCCATCTGCGGGAAAAACCTGTTTCTTTCATACGCAGGTTATAGCAGAGTAAATATGAAGATTTTATGAAGGGGAATTAATTTTTATTCTGCGGGCAGATTCACCGAAAAAGTTACAGATTCTCCCGCACGGCTTTCTATGGAAACAGTGCCGCCGTGCAGTTCTATAATACGCTTAACTATGGCAAGCCCAAGCCCCGAACCGCCATAGCGGGAAGCTCTTGACTGCTCAACCCTGTAAAACTGTTCAAAAACCTTACCTAAAGAGGCAGCGGGGATACCCTCACCGGTATTAAAAACCCTGATTTCGACCCTGCCGTCTCTGCGTTCTGCGGAAATTTTTATTTCCCCGCCCTCATCAGAGTATTTCACGGCGTTATCAAGAATATTTGAAAAAGCCCTGAACAACTTGTCGTAATCACCCATGATCACCAAAGAGCCTTTAAATTCCATAGTGAGCTGTATATTTCTGCCGGACGCAAGAAGAGTATAATCCTCCGTCAAAGGTTCAAGGACACTTTTCAGGTCAACCCGTTCCGAAACCACCGCCCTGTCCAGCTCAAGTCCGGAAAGGTTCAGTATATCCCTGACGAGCTTCTCCATACGCAGCACCTGATTTGAAAGACGGGAAGCATCCTCAGGTGTGATATTTCCTGCAATAGTAACGTCATCAGTGATAAGACGCATTATGCTCAGAGGGGTTTTAAGCTCATGGGAAGCATCTGCAATAAGCCTTTTCTGCCTGTTGAAAGCATTCTCCAGACGGTCAAAAACGCCATTAAGCGTAATAGCCAGAGTATTAAACTCGTCAGAATCGGCGCAGTTTTCCTTTAAAGGTATCCGAAGGCTGAGATTCTTTTCAGTAATATTCCTAGTGCGCATGTTCATGACCCGCACAGGCTGTAGAATATAACCGGCTATTCTGTAGCTGATCACTGTGAGAACAATCACAGAAAGCAGAAGCCCCAGTATCACTACAACAATAAGATCTACAATTTCGTCCTTGATTCTCTCTGCGGATATGGCGGCGTAAACAACATATGACGTTTTATCGTCTTCATAGCTTTCGTCACCGTCATCGCCGTCATCTTCATAAGTGCCTGTGGAGTGTTCCCTTTCAATAACCATACGGCGTATTCTAAAGGCGGTGAGCCCTTTTGAATCATGCTCTACATAAGAAACTTCATCCGGCACATAGGCATATGCCAGAGCCTTTCTTTTGTTCTCTTCAGGCAGATTGATGTGGCGGGCAATATGGGAAACATACAAAGGCTCATAAGCCCCTGCTTTATATATTTTGATCCAGTAGCGTCTACTGTCTTTTAGACTTGCCGCACCTGCCTGATCCAGAGTGACAACCGATTCATAAGCAACTGTTTTCAGTTCAGCGTCAATCACTCTTATAGGCTGTTCAAGCATCTCGAAAAGAACAGAGGCGGAAAATATCAGCGCAGTCACAAGCCCGGCTGCGGCTATCAGAAAAGAAAGCTTAAGCCTTATGCTCATTCCTGACCGTCCTTAATAATATATCCCACGCCTCTTATAGTTTTAATTACCGATTCACCGTCAGAACCGCTTATTTTCTTGCGTAAATTTTTTATATGAACATCCATGAAGTTGGACATGCTAAAGGGCTCAAAATCATCTCCCCATACATGTTCGGCAAGGCTGAATCTGGTTACTGCACGGTTTTTGTTGTACATGAGAAACTCAAGGATAAGAAATTCTCTCTGAGTGAGATCAACTTTAGCACCATTGATGCGAGCCTCTCTGCTCACCGTATCCAGAGAGACACCGCCCGCACGGAGGAGGGAATCATTCTGCCCCCCTTTTCTGCGGAGAATAGCACGAACCCTAGCCAAAAGCTCATCTGTTGAAAAGGGCTTGGTGAGATAATCATCCGCACCGGAATCCAGACCTCTGATCTTATCATCCGTATCTGTCCTTGCAGTAAGCATCAGCACAGGGGAATCCACACCCATTGTGTGTGCTTCACGCAGAACTCCGAAACCGTCAAGCTTGGGCAGCATTATGTCAAGAATAACAAGGTCATAAGGCATATCCGCCAGCCTGTCCAATGCCTCTTCACCGTCAAAGGCACAGTCCACGGCGTATTTCTGTTCTTCAAGTGTCTTCTTTAGCCGCCCACTGAGTTCCGGTTCATCCTCAATAATAAGTATCCGCATTTTTCACCACTGAATAAATATAAACTTTTTTATGAGCTTTTCAAAGATTAAGAAGATCCGGCGACCAAAAGACCGGAAAATAAAAAACTCTTTTAATTGCTTTCCCGATATGCGATATTTATTATTAAACAGTTTTATAAAAATGAAAAACGGCAGATATAAATAATGACAAAAATGCGCTTAACAAAACAGGACGCTGTTCGGATGCTTGAAACGGCGGATCTTTATGAGCTTGCCAGAGAGGCGGATAATATCAGAAAAAGGTTGCATCCCGAAGGGGTTGTGACTTTTGTTATAGACAGAAACATTAACTACACAAATATATGTACGTGCAAATGCTCATTCTGTGCCTTTTATAAGGAAGTAAATGAGGAAGGCGCATATGTTCTTGATAAAGAACAGTTAAAACAGAAAATTGAAGAAACGAAAGCTCTGGGCGGAACACAGATTCTCCTTCAGGGCGGACTTCACCCCACCCTGGGCATTGAGTTCTATGAGGAGATGCTCTCCTACATGAAATCACTCGGAGTATGGCTGCATGCCTTCAGCCCTCCGGAGGTACACCATATATCCAAAATAAGCGGTCTTTCAGTAAGAGAGACTATAGAAAGGCTTGTGAAAGCTGGTATGGACTCTATCCCCGGCGGTGGAGCAGAACTTCTGGTGGATTCTGAACGGGTACGCATAAGCCCTAATAAGATACTCTCTGACAAGTGGCTCGGCGTCATGGAAGAGGCACATAACCTTGGACTGAAAACCAGCGCCACCATGATGTTCAAGGCTGATGACGAGTACGAAAAAATTGCAGAACATTTCGACAGAATACGCTCTCTGCAGGACAAAACAGGCGGATTTACAGCGTTCATCCCATGGCCCTTTCAGCCGGACAACACAGAGCTGGGCGGAAAGAAGGTAAGTCCGGTGGAATATTTGAGGATATTTGCCGCAGCCCGTATATATTTGGATAATATAAAGAATCTTCAGGTTTCATGGGTTACGCAGGGTCCCAAGACAGGGCAGACGGCACTTCGCTTCGGCGGAAACGACTTCGGCAGCCTGATGATAGAGGAAAACGTGGTAGCCTCCTGCGGGGCATCGTTCCGCATGAGTGTTGAAGAGATTGTCCACAATATAGAGCGTGCCGGTTTCAAGGCTGCCCAGAGAGACATGGAATACAACATAGTCAAAAGATTTTAGATAAAGAACCTGTGAAATAATGGCAGGGAATCGGCTCCTTTAGTAAAATAAACATATTGCCGATAATATATTAATTGATAAACAAGGGAAGGCTGAATTGAAAAACGATCTGCTGGAAGTTCTTGTGGAAATTTCCGAAAAGATGAACAGTATTTTCGATGTTCATGATCTTCTGCCCTCGATCATCTCTATCGCAAGGGAATATCTTGGAGTGAAGAGGTCTTCCCTCATGCTCATAAACGGAAACAGGCTGAGTATCTCCGCACATTCAGGCTTTGAAATCGATCCGGGCAATATAGAGATAGCTCTCGGAGAAGGCATAGCCGGGAAAGTCGCCGAGACGGGCGTTGAAACCATTGTTAACCTTTCCGAAGAATCACGGGAGGAGATGGGGTACAGAGCATCGTCCTTCATGTCTGTCCCTGTTAAGACAAACAACAAGGTAATCGGCGTACTTAATCTCACAGATAAAGAGCATGACTATTTCACGGAAGATGATGTACGTATTGCCAGATACATAGCCTCCCAGTGCGCTCTGGGCATTGAGCGCTTCAACCTTGTGCGTGACATGCGTAAGAGCGAAAACCTGCGGGTTATCGGCATGCTGAACAGCTCCATAGCCCACGATATAAAAAATCTTCTTAACATTGTACAGAGCTACCTTGAACTTATAGATATAACAGAGCTGGACGGAGAGGTGGCGGACTACATAGAGTCCATTCATTCGGAAGTTAAGCGGATACACGGGCTCACCCTTGATCTGCTGGATTTCTCAAGGCAGAAAGTCTCAATTAACCTTGTCCGTTTCCATGTTTCGGATCTTTTCAAGGATCTGGGCAAACAGTTTAATGTTCTGACTAAGGACACCGATATCAAAGTCGTGTTTGTCAATGAGGACGACCCTGAACTGTGCCTTGACCGCGAGAAGATATTCCGCATGCTTTTCAATCTCATAGGCAATGCAGTGGACGCTCTGTGCGAGGAAGGGCTTGTCCGTGTAACGGCCAAAGCTTCCGGTGACTTTTGTGAATTTGACGTGTATGATAACGGACGAGGCATTCCTCAGGATACAATAAACAAAATATTCGACCCGTTTTTTACTTCGGGGAAAATAAAGGGAACAGGCTTGGGTCTGGCGATTGTAAAAATGATTGCAGAGGCTCACGCCGGCTTTATATGTGTTGATTCAAAACCGGATGAGTACACGGTTTTCAAGGTCAGGGTGCCGTTGCGATATGAACCTACTTAAAAACCACACACAAAAAAATGAGACTGAATTTAAATATCTGCTCTCACAGAAGTATGATCTGACCCCCGCCGATTACATCCTTTCACGGGAGGACGGGGTCATTGTCGCCAAAATCACGTCCCTTGAGTCCGCAGATTCCATTGTGGAAATCAGCGTTACTGATGACGGGCTGCGTGCATACATTTCACTGTATCCAGTGGTGAATGAAGGCGAAACGTACACTTTAGACCGCATAATGAGCGTCATTGCCGAGAACGGCATAAGCGTCAATATCAAAACAGAAATAATAAAGCAGGCTTACGAAATATATTCCGAAGGCGGAATAATAGAAAATATGCTGTTTGCTGAAGGAATTAAGCCTATCAACGGCTCGGATGCACAGGTTATGCTTAATTTCGATCCTGTCAACAGCCAGCCCCGCCTTCTTAAAAGCGGCCGTGTTGACTATAAAAATATCGACAACATACGCCTCACCCGCAAAGGGGATCTCCTGCTTACCAAACGCCCCTTCACAAACGGAGTCAAAGGACTCACTGTCAGAAACGAGGAAATACCGGCGGAAAAGGGTAAAGATGTCAAAATCGTTCTGGATGAAGGCATCACAACAGATGAGCATGAAAAGGAATATTACGCCACAGTTGACGGCTGCGTAACCTTCCATAACAACAAGCTCGGTGTAAGCCCCATATACAGCGTTCCCGGCAATGTGGACTACTCCACAGGAAACATCGTCTTCAACGGCGTTGTACACATCAGAGGCGATGTCCTCAGCGGTTTTTCAGTTAAAGCCGAAAAAGACATAATGGTTGAGGGCATAGTTCAGGACGGAACACTGGTGGCAGGCGGAAGCATAGTTATCAAAACCGGCATAAAAGGCGAAGTCAGCAATAATATAGTTGCTGCCGGAGACGTCACCGTTGGTTATGCAGAAAAAGGAAACATTTCCGCCAGAGGCAATGTGGAGATTCTGAAATACTCCTATAACACCAATATCAAGTCCGGCGGGTATATTCAGGCGACAGGCGCCCCCGGAATCATAGCAGGCGGCAAGGTCACTGCATTTTCCGAAATAAACATCAATCAGTCCGGCACAAAGGGGAACACAAACTTTCTTATGTGTGTGGGAACGAAGTATTACTTTGAAGATGAACTGAAAATTCTTCAGGACAACAAGGATAAATACATTCAGAATCTGGAAAAGATTGACGAATTTTTAAGTAAGCTAGATACTTCCAACAAGGAAATTTTAAAAAACCCCAAGGTGAAGCAGCTTCTCGTCCTGCGTAAGCAGGTCATGGATAATATGACGAAAACTGAAGAACAAATTCAGAAGCTCATAAAATCAGCCCATCACAGAAAGCCGAGGATAAAAATAAACGGTATAATGTTTGAAGGGCTGGATGTTCAGATTTTCAGAGAAAAAATAACCATGAGAGAAAAAATGCAGAAGGTTGTCTTCATCTATGATGAAAAATATGAAAGGATAATCTCGGTATCTCTGGATGACAAAACACAGTACGAATGACAATATAATCATTAAAGGCGCAAGACAGCACAACCTTAAAAACATCGATCTCGAAATCCCGAAAAATAAACTGGTGGTAATAACCGGAGTCTCCGGCTCCGGCAAGTCCACCCTTGCCTTCGACACCTTATACGCCGAAGGGCAAAGACGTTATGTGGAATCGCTCTCTGCTTATGCCCGCCAGTTCCTTGAGCTGATGGAAAAGCCTGATGTGGACTCCATTGACTACCTCTCCCCCGCAATAAGTATCGAACAGAAATCAATCAGCAAAAACCCCCGCTCAACTGTTGGAACAATTACGGAAATTTATGACTACATGCGTCTGCTGTATGCCCGTGTGGGCGATGTCCACTGCCCGTCCTGCGGCAAAAAGGTCGAGAGCTACTCCGTTCAGCAGATAGTAGACTTCATAACCTCCCACGCTGATGAATCAAGGATCGAGATTTACTCGCCCATAGTCAGAGGGAAAAAAGGGGAATATAAAAAAGTTTTTGAAAAACTCCTGAAGGACGGCTTTGTCCGTGCAATGGTTGACGGAGAACAGAGACGCCTTGAGGAAGAGATAGAGCTTGATAAAAAAATAAAGCATTCAATCAGCGTTTCCATAGACAGGCTCAAGCTTAAAGAAGGGCTGAACCGCAGACTGGCGGATTCTGTGGAGACTGCACTGAAACTCTCCGAAGGTCTGGCGGAGATAGATATAAACGGCGAAACACGCCTGTTTTCCGAAAAATTTGCCTGTCCTGAGTGTAATATCAGCATCGAAGAGATAGAACCCCGCAGTTTTTCATTCAATAACCCTTTCGGCGCATGTCCGGAGTGTGAGGGTCTGGGTGAAAAATCTGTTTTTGATATGGACGCTGTAGTCCCCGATCCCTCATTAAGCATAAGGGAAGGAGCCCTGAAACCGTGGGAACAGTTTGATAACTTCCATCATTACAATACACTGGTAGCCATATCGCAGCAGTTCGGCATAGATATGAACAAACCCTTCTCAAAGCTCACAGAGGAAGAGAAGGACATAATGCTCAACGGAGCAGAAACTCCCCTCAAGCTGGAAACTTTCAGAGGAGAAAAAAAGGTTCAGTACGAGAAAAAGTTTGACGGCGTAATCGGATGGCTCCGTGAAAAGCTTTACTCCGACAACATGCCGGACAGAGAAACCGCAAGAAAATTCATGTCCTCAATGGACTGCCCCGAATGTAAAGGAGCAAGGCTTAAACCAACCAGCCTTGCTGTTACGGTCGGCGGAAAAAACATATATGACACTTCCGAACTTAACATCACCGAAGCGCTGGACTTTTTCAATAATCTTTACTTTGAAGGCTTTAAAAAAGAGGTCGCAGATAAAATCAATGCTGAAATCAAGCGCCGCCTCAGCTTTCTGAAGGATGTGGGGCTTGAATATATCACGCTTTCCAGAAAATCATCCACCCTTTCCGGCGGCGAAGCGCAGAGGATAAGACTTGCCACCCAAATAGGCTCCGGACTCACAGGAGTTCTCTACGTTCTGGATGAGCCTTCAATCGGTCTGCACCAGCGTGATAACGACATGCTTATAGCAACCCTGAAGAATCTGCGGGATATAGGAAACTCTGTCCTCGTGGTGGAACATGATGAGGACACCATAGCCGCCTGTGACCATGTGATCGATATGGGGCCCGGCGCCGGACGAAAAGGCGGAAACATAGTTTTCAGCGGGAGACCGGAAGAGATACGCCACTGTGAAGAATCGCTTACAGGAGCATACCTCAGCGGTGTGAAGGAAATCGAAGTACCCAAACGTAAAAAGCTCGATAAAAAACGCTCACTTATCTTAAAAGGAGCAAAAGAGCATAACCTCAAAGGGATCGACCTTGAAATCCCTCTGGGACTTATGGTCTGCGTAACTGGTGTCAGCGGTTCAGGCAAATCAACACTGATAATGGACACTCTCTACCCTGCCCTGATGAAGCGTCTCCACGGAACAGGGATGCGAGGCGGCAGTTTCACTGAACTCAGCGGTGCTGAACTGATCGATAAGGTAATTGACATAGACCAGAGCCCGATCGGACGTACGCCCAGATCAAACCCCTCAACTTACACAGGCGTTCTTACTGATATACGAGAACTGTTTGCACAGACTCCTGATGCCAAAAAGCGGGGCTACAAAGCGGGAAGATTCAGCTTCAATGTCCGCTACGGACGCTGCGAAACCTGTCAGGGCGAGGGATATATCAAGATAGAGATGCACTTTCTCCCCGATATGTACGTCAAGTGCGATGTCTGCGGCGGAAAAAGATACAACCGTGATACGCTGGATATACGTTATAAAGATAAAAATATCTCCGATGTGCTTGATATGACAGTGAATCAGGGATTTGAGTTTTTTGAAAATGTGCCGAAATTAAGAAATAAGCTTGAAGTGCTTGTAAATGTCGGTCTCGGCTATATCAAACTGGGTCAGCCCGCCACAACCCTTTCCGGCGGTGAAGCCCAGAGAGTGAAACTCGCTAAGGAGCTTATGAAGCGCCCTACGGGAAAAACCATGTATATCTTTGATGAACCCACAACAGGGCTTCATTTTGATGACATAAACAAGCTGGTGAAGATTTTCAGAGCTTTGACCGAAAGCGGAAATACTGTTATCATCATCGAGCATAACCTTGATGTTATCAAGTGCGCCGACCATATAATAGACCTCGGACCCGAAGGCGGTGACGGGGGAGGAACAATAATTTTTAAAGGAACTCCCGAGAAATGCGCCGAATGTGCGGATTCATACACGGGAAGATACCTGAAAAGGAAACTGTAGCGTGATGAGAAAAATTGTCCTACTGATTTTAATTCTGCTTGCGGTGTTCGCCTCAGCATTCGCCGAAGAGCTGATAGACAAATACAACTCAGCAAAGAATGATCTTGCCTACATTGAAAAATCGTCCAAAGTCACGAGAAAGTCATACGAAAACGTAGCAGACAGGTTCTTTCAGATATATTCAGTACAGCCCACCGGAGCATTGGCAGATGACTCTCTCCACTACACAGCTCAAACATATTACAGAAGCTACAAACGCTTCGGCAGCAGAGACGACCTTCTCAAAACAATACGCCACCTGAACCTTCTGGCGGTTAACTACAGTACAAGGCTCGCATCCCTCGCCTACATACAGCTTGCGGACATCTACATAGCCAGCAAGGATTATCCGTCAGCACGCTTCACTCTTAATAAAATGCTGATAAAGTTCCCTAAATCCGAAGACACTCCTACAGCTAAGAAAAAACTGGAACAGATAAACGAATACATCGCAGCCGCAGAAAGAAAGGAGCGTGCCATCACTCCGCCGCCTTCTGTTACATCGGCACCTGCTGCACAGACAAGCACCAACATCCCTCCGGCAGTGCCTGAACTCAAACCTGATCCGGCGTCCGCTGCCAATGCACCCGACACGCCGCCCTCAAGCACAGACAGCCTTTATGCAGATGATGCCGTAAAAGAAAAAAGCGGTGAAACATATTACGGAGTAAAATCCGGCGACCAGACCGATAAAATTGTTAAAAGTATCCGTCACTTTGCCGCAAGCGACTACACAAGAGTGGTAATTGACCTGAATAAACCCACAGAGTTCATGAAACACTGGCTTAAGGCAAACCCGGAGTTCAACAAGCCGCCGAGGCTTTTCATCGACCTCAAAACCGATTCCATAGACACATCCATCCCGAAAGAGATTGATATAAAAGACGGTCTGCTCCGCTCTGTCCGCTGGGCTCCGAACCGTCCGGGGGTTACCCGCATAGTTCTGGACAGTGATAATGTCAAGGACTTCACTGTTTTTGCAATGAGCAACCCAGACAGAATAGTAATAGACGTCAGCAATCAGGACATAGACAGCAAACCGAAGGAAACACTTGCAACAGCGGAGAGAAATGTCACAAACGACCGTGATCTCTCCAAGGCTACGCTTGCATCAGTTTTCGGGCTTAAGATCCGCCGTATCGTTATAGATGCCGGACACGGCGGAAAAGACCCCGGCGCATCCTATTACGGGCTGAAAGAAAAAGACATAGTTCTGGACATAGCTCTGGAGCTTGAGAAGCTCTTCAAGCAGAATACTAATATTGAAGTACATCTCACAAGAAGGACGGATGTTTTCATTCCCCTTGAAGAAAGAACAGCCATAGCAAACAGGCTCAAGGCGGATATTTTCGTCTCCGTTCATGTTAACGCCAGCAGAAACAAAAACAGCAGCGGGCTTGAAACCTTCGTTCTTAACGTTACCAAGGATCAGACCGCCCTTGAGGTAGCTGCTGCGGAAAACATGGCAACAGAAAAATCCATGAGCGACCTTCAGGGCATCCTTAAAGATATAATGCTTAACTCCAAGCTGGAGGAATCGCTTCTACTCGCGGCAAAAGCGCAGGAATCACTGACACGCTCGGTTTACGGCACAGCAAACCACAGAAACAACAGGGGCGTCAAACAGGCTCCGTTCTATGTCCTTGTGGGTGCGAAAATGCCTTCGATACTTGTTGAAGCAGGCTTTGTTTCCAACAGAGAAGAGGCTAACCTTCTCAAAAGCACTGCTCACAGAAAAAAAATCGCCTACGGTATTTTTCAGGGGCTGCAAAATTACATAGAACTGCATAAATAACCGAAAAAGCCGGCGTTAATCCGTGCATCAGGCCGGATTAACGCATCAAGGCGTCACATGTACACAGCTGTGATTTTTGCCTGACCTCCATACCCATAATTCTATTCACTTTTTCCTTTATTTTTCTCTTGATTTTTTTGTGCTTGATCTATAAAAATAACACTGTTGGCACTCAACACACCAGAGTGCTAATAACTTAAAACAGGCAATTTAATAATAAAATAAAGGAGGAAGAAGATGGCACAGATTAAGCCGCTTCAGGACAGAGTTCTCGTTAAACGCTTCAAAAGCGAAGAGAAAACTGCCTCAGGAATCATCATTCCCGACAGTGCAAAGGAAAAACCCATGGAAGGCGAAGTTGTCGCTACAGGCCCCGGCAAATACCTTGACAACGGAAACAAGGTAGAACTCACTGTTAAAGCAGGAGACAAAGTTCTTTTCAGCAAATATGCCGGAACAGAAGTTAAACTCGGCGATGAAGAATACCTTATCATGCGTGAGGATGACATCCTCGGCATCCTTAACTAATCACACGGAGGGATAAATTACTATGGCTAAGAAAATTGTTTTCGGTGAAGAGGCAAGACGCGCCATCGGAAGAGGCGTAGACAAACTCGCAGACGCAGTTAAAGTCACTCTCGGACCCAAAGGAAGAAACGTTGTAATAGAAAAAAAATTCGGCTCACCCCTTGTTACTAAAGACGGTGTTTCCGTTGCAAAGGAAATCGAGCTTGAAGATCCTCTTGAAAACCTCGGCGCACAGATGGTAAAGGAAGTTGCTTCCAAAACTTCTGACATCGCAGGTGACGGTACAACAACAGCTACAGTTCTTGCTCAGGCTATCTACAGAGAAGGCATGAAAAACGTTGTGGCCGGCGCTAACCCTATGGAGCTCAAAAGAGGTCTTGATAAGGCGGTTACTGCTGTTATTGCTGAACTTAAGAAAATCTCCAAACCTATCGCTGATAAAAAAGAAATTGAGCAGGTCGGCACAATTTCCGCTAACAACGACAAAGAAATCGGCGGAATCATAGCAGAAGCTATGGAAAAAGTCGGCAAAGACGGCGTTATCACAATCGAAGAAAACAAATCAACTGACACAGTTCTTGATGTTGTTGAAGGTATGCAGTTCGATAGAGGCTACCTCTCTCCCTATTTCGTGACAAACCCTGAAAACATGGAAGCAGCTCTCGACAACCCCTACATCCTCATTTATGAGAAAAAAATCTCCAACATGAAGGAAATCCTTCCTGTTCTTGAGCAGCTTGCAAAACAGAATGCTCCTTTCCTTATCATCGCTGAAGATGTTGAAGGCGAAGCCCTTGCAACTCTCGTTGTAAACAAACTCCGCGGCACTCTTAACTGCTGCGCTGTTAAGGCTCCCGGCTTCGGCGACAGAAGAAAAGAAATGCTTAAAGATATCGCTGTTCTTACAGGCGGTCAGGTTATCAGCGAAGACCTCGGCATCAAGATCGATACTGTTACCCTTGATGACCTCGGACGTGCTAAAAAAATCGTTATCGACAAAGAGAACACAACTATAGTTGAAGGCGCAGGCAAAACTGAAGAAATTCAGGCTCGTGTCAACCAGATCAAAAAACAGGCTGAAGACACTACAAGCGACTACGACAGAGAAAAACTTCAGGAAAGACTTGCAAAACTTGTGGGCGGCGTAGCCGTTATCAAAGTGGGCGCAGCGACTGAAACTGAAATGAAAGAGAAAAAAGCCAGAGTTGAAGATGCTCTCAACGCTACAAAAGCAGCAGTTGAAGAAGGAATCGTCCCCGGAGGCGGTGTTGCCCTTATCAAAGCTCTCAAATCTGTTGAAGCTATGAACCTTGACGGTGACGAGCAGATCGGTGTGGAACTTGTAAGAAAAGCTCTTGAGTTCCCCTTAAGACAAATCGTTGCTAACGCAGGCTTCGAGCCCTCAATCATAGTAAACGAAATTAAAAACAACCCCAGCAACAACTACGGCTTCAACGCATACTCTGAAGAATACACAGATATGCTTGCTGACGGCGTTATCGACCCCACAAAGGTTACAAGAAGCGCACTTCAGAACGCTGCATCTGTTGCAAGCCTTATGCTTACTACTGAGGCTCTCATCACTGAGATCCCCGATAAAAAAGAACCCATGGGCGGCGGAATGCCTGACATGGGCGGAATGGGTGGAATGGGCGGCATGATGTAAGCATCTGCTTACCTTTTCACTAAATCTAAATACGCTTAAATAAAGCCCGTAAGCCATATGGTTTGCGGGCTTTTTGTTTGATATGTTTGTCAGTTAGTTTCATTCTTTTCAGCAAGTTGTGTAGCTTTATGGGTATAATAAGGCAGTGTCAGAGCTTCAGTCAGGTTTTGTGCAGGGAGAAAACAAAATACATGAAAAATAAAGTTGAGATTTATAAATCCGGTGATTCATCTGAAATCAGAGTGCAGTTTGATGATAATACCGTATGGCTCAACCAAGAACAGTTATCAGAACTGTTTGGACGAGACAGAACCGTTATCTCCCGCCACATCAAAAATATTTTCAACGAAGGTGAGTTAGATAAAAATGTGGTAAGTGCAGATTTTGCACATACCACTCAGCACGGAGCAATAGCAGGGAAAACACAATCAAAGAATGTTGAATACTATAATCTGGATGTCATTATTTCATTAGGTTATCGGGTAAAGTCGCAACAAGGTGTTCAATTTCGCCAATGGGCAACTGGGAGATTGCGAGATTATCTGGTGCAGGGGTATGCAATCAACGAACGGCGCTTAGCTCAGAAGGAACAGGAGGTTGAATATCTGAAAACCGGTATTCGTATTCTGGGCAGAGCAATAGAAGACAAAATGGACAATGATAATGAGAGACTTTTATCCATATTTGCCAAAGGGCTGACTCTTCTGGATGATTATGACCATGAAACGCTTGATTACAAAGGGAACACGGTAAAAGAAATTATTTATCCACAGGAAGATGACTACCGACAAGTGATCGGGGAAATGTATTCCGGTTTTGAGAGCGATGTATTTGCAAAAGCTAAGGATGATAGTTTTGCCAGCTCTATCGGTCAAATTGCCCAGACTTTTGACGGAGTGGATGTTTATCCATCAATGGAAGAGAAGGCGGCGAATCTGCTCTATTTTATTGTAAAGAATCATTCCTTTGTTGATGGCAATAAACGTATTGCAGCAGCATGCTTTGTTTACTTCCTGAGTATTAATAACGAGTTGCTCTCTGAAAACGGAGAGCAGATCATAAGTAATGAGGCGTTGGCTGCATTGACATTGTTTATAGCAACAAGTAAAGCTGATGAAGCAGACACAGTGAAGCGGCTGATTGTCAGTATTCTTAACCGAGCAAAGAAATGAAAAAGTGTTTCAGGAGTTAACAAATCTCCGGTTTGCGGACTTTTTGTTTGATATGTTTTTCAACGGACTGTATAATTTATTTTATAAAGCAAGTACAGTAAAATGGCTGACAACCAATATCTTTAATCATACAAAGAAATGAATGAAAACTAACGGTGCTTATTGTTAAGTGTGCTGGCTTTGAACTAAGTTCTAAACAAGTTTTTTAATGCTTGAAATTACTTAAACGGAAAATCAATGCAAAGGATAGCTGCAATGTTCAAATTCGAAATTTCTAAGATACTGAAAGAAGCTCAAATTAAATTTAATAAACATGTCGATGGTATAACAATCTCGTTTCCTTTTATTTCATTCTCATTAAAACCAACAGAAAGAGAAAAAATAGTAGCCAGAGAACTATTGATTCGCCTTTCAGACAAAAGAGTCTTAAGCTCAACAGAATGCTGTGATAATTGCATTGATAATTCTTTAACTTCATTGCAGGAAATTCGCAAGGTCTTAATTGATTCACAGGTTAAATTATCTGATTACTATGATGGTGGTTTATATCTATTAATAGAGCTTATAGCAGAGGGAGTTCGTCAATTTATCACTTATGAAGAATATTTAAGAACAAAAATGAAAGAGGATGTTATCCATAGAGAAAATTATAGATCTCCGCATATTCAAGAGCAATACTTTAGTATTTTAGAACAGCTTCGAACTCACATTCGTAGTTGCCTGACACAGATTGCCAATATTGCTGATATGGAAACACCTAAAACAGAAAGCTATTTAAAAGCAGACAATAAGTGGCTACTTTCAATATATAAAAAACCAGAAAATTTCAAAACTAATAAAGGCATGATAAAGTAAACTTAACCACAAAAAGCCTCCTGTCCTCTCAAAAGGCGGGGCTTTTTTTCTTTCGCTGATTCCGCTATTATTATCCCATGAAAAAGCTTGAAGCATCGTTCTTTGACCGCACCCCTTGCGAGGTTGCCCGTGATCTTCTGGGCAAGGTGATATTCCGCCTTTATGACAGTGTGTGGCTCAAGGCGCAGATAATAGAGACAGAAAGCTACTACCTGCATGAAAAAGGAAGCCACGCTTCCCTTGGCTACACAGAAAAACGCAAGGCGCTGTTTATGCCCGCCGGAACAATATACATGTATTACGCCAGAGGCGTAGACTCCCTGAACATGAGCTGCCACGGGGAAGGGAACGCTGTGCTTATAAAATCCGGCTACCCTTACGGAAATGAAGAAGCCATGCTCCGGATGATGAAGCACCTCAACCCATATAAGAGTGACGGGCGTGAAAGGGAAACAGAGAAGCTATGCAGCGGGCAAACCCTTCTCTGTAGATCGCTTGGGCTGAAAGTTCCACAATATGACGCCAAAACATTTGACGACAGCCTGTTCATGGCAGATATGGGTTATGTCCCTGAAAAAATAATTCAGACAACCCGCCTCGGCATACCGAAAGGACGTGACGAGCATCTGCTGTACAGATATATTGATGAAAAATATATGAATTTCTGTACAAAACCGGTCAGGAATACTTAAAATACGGTATAATTTTACAAAAAACTTCAGCGGTGAGAAAATGAAAAAATTTCTGGCTTCGGTTCTTCTGCTGCTTATGTTTGCGGCGGCAGCAATTGCCGATGAAATTCCATCTGAACCACTGGCAGGACTAAGCACAGTCAAAGCGGTAATCGATCTGAATCAGGGTAAGGCAAACCTTCTGGATCTCCGCCTTGTATCCATCAGAAAAACCTATGAAACCCTCAAAAGCGCAGGTATTAAACCCATTTTTATTGTCGTTGTACGGGGCGACGCTTCCGCTTTTATGACTGAGACAGATAAATATATCAGCGCTATGGACACAGGGCTGAAAAAGATAATGCACAAAAGGGTGCATGAGCTTATGGATATGGGAATCCGCTTTCAGCAGTGCGGGCTTTCACTATCAAATATGAAGGTAGACAGGGCAGACGTTCTGCATGACATAGAGATTGTTAAAAACGGATACGTGAGCCTCATAGCCTACCAGAACAAAGGCTATGCTCTCATACCTATGGATTAAAAAAAGCCTCCCGCTAGGGGAGGCTTTGAAGTTTATTGAGCTGTGGTATCTGCGGGCGGGGTGAAAACTCTTGCGGCAAGCTCAGTATCAAGCAGGAAGATGCCGTTTCCGTTACCCTGAACAAGCTTGAGTTTGTCGATAATCTGGTTGACGGAAGCTTCCTCTTCAACCTGCTCGGTCACAAACCACTGGAGGAAAGCGTTTGTTCCGTGATCTCTTTCATCAAGAGCGAGATCCACAAGCTTATATATTCTTTTAGTAACCTCCCTCTCGTGTTCAAGAGTTTCTTCAAATATTGAGAGAAGCGTGTCGTAATCTTTTTTCGGTTTTTTAACAGCTTCAAGCTCGACTTCAGAACTCTGATCAAGTATGAAGTTATAAAACTTCATAGCGTGCATCATTTCTTCCTGATACTGAACATAAAACCAGTTTGCAAAGCCTTTAAGCCCTTTGCTCTCGCAGTGTGCGCTCATGGCGAGATACACATAAGCGGAATACATCTCAAAATTAAGCTGTTCGTTTAGTGCTTTTTCCATCTTCTTGGAAATCATGGTTTCCTCCGTTTTTTCAGGAATATACCCTGAAATCTATTTCGGGAAATATACTGTTTTTTGTTTCCAGCTTCATCAGAAAATCGTAGTCAAAGTCTCTGTTGTCCACCAGTTCTCTGAGCCGGAGAAAATTATGTATATGTTCCTTAGTTCTTCTTACCGAATACTCTGTGGCTGTTTCTGTTGTCATGAGGAAAGCCCAGTCGCTGCTCTGCGCCAGAAAAAGCTCTCTCGCCATCTGGTTAAGGGCACGGTTGAGGAAGTCTTCCTTTGTGCCGCTGTGCAGACGGGCAAGGCTCACCATCGCATCCGCCATAAAATGCAGGTGACGGTAAATCCACTCATTACCGTTGTTCAGCCATACGTCATAATAGCCTTTATCGCCCCATGAAGAGGGGTTCACCTCAACCATCTGATTGGTCGGAAATTCAGCGAGATATTCCATAGGGGTCACTGCTGTTATCTCCGGATTTTTATCTATCTCACGGAAAACATTTGCGAGGAAATCAGGTCCCTCAAACCACCAGTGCCCGAAAAGCTCTGCATCATAAGGTGAAACCACAAGCGGTTTCCTGTCCATGAGCCCGTTGAGCTCCTTAATCTGCTTTTCTCTCTCCGCAGCAAAATGTGCGGCGTGCTCTGCCGTTTTGCTTTTTGCCGCTTCAGGATCGTATATCTCTTTATATTCACTGTTTCCGGTGATTTTATGATACTTCATCCCCGTGAAAACTCTTGTTCCGTCGGGGCTTATGTACGGAGCTATATATTCTGAATCAAGATCATAGCCTATGTCACGGTAAAAATCCCTGTAGCATGTATCCCCCGGATAGCCTTCCTTGCTGCTCCACACCTGCTTTGAGGAGTAATAGTCACGCCCGAAGGCTGCGACACCGTTTGAGGTGTAAACGGGAGCATACACACCGTAGCGGGGTCTGGGCTTGGAATAGAGAACTCCATGTGTATCAACGAAGAAATAACGTATTCCGTAATCTGCAAGCACCTTTTCAAGCCCTGCATAATAAGCGCATTCCGGCAGCCATATTCCTTTGGGCGGCGTGCCGAATTTCTTCTCATGGCTTTTCACGGCAAGCTCAATCTGCGCCCTTACAGCATTATCACCATTCATCAGCGGCAGAAAACCGTGGGTAAACCCGCAGGTGATTATTTCGAGGCTGCCCTTATTCATGAAGTATTTATAGCCGTTGAGAACATTCCTGCCCAGAAAACCGTGATAAAACTCTTTAAGACGCTCAAAACGTTCAAGATACATCCAGGCAACACGGTTCTGCGCACGATCGCCGGATGTTCTTTCTTTCTCTTTATTTGCAAGCTCAATTAGCCTGTCCAGATATTTTTCAAACCTCTGCATAAGCATGCCGTCTGAAAGCATATCAGCAAGAGGAGGAGTCACGGAGACTGTAACACGGAAAGGAACTCCTTCCTCCTCAAGCTTTTTCATGTTCATCAGAAGAGGCAGATAAGTTTCGCTTATCGCCTCGTAAAGCCAGTGTTCTTCCAGAAAGTAGTCAAATTCAGGATGCTTCACAAAGGGAAGGTGCGAGTGAAGAACCAACATCCAGCAGCCGGACATTATCTACCCTCTCTTTTAGCTGTCATGCCGGAGGAAGAGGCGTTTGTTTCAAGAAAACGCATTACCTCCTGAAATATACGGACGCTTCCCGGAACGGCGGAATCAAGCTCGTTCACACCGGAAAGGCGGTATATATCCTCAATTTTTTCCCCTACTGTCATCCATGTTTCCTCATCAATCATTTCGCTTATTTTATCAGACGGCATACGTACTTTCCGTGAATGAGCCACGGCAAAATAGTTGCCTTTATTATCCATGAGCCCTATTTCAGCCCAGATCAGCCTGTCCGGCACATAGAGATCGAAAAACCAGTTGCCGTATCTGCCCACACGGACACTGGCAAGCTCCTCTCCTGAGTCTGTTTCATTTCCGCCGAAGACCTTCAGCACAAACGAAATCTCAGGGCTCTCATGCTGAACCTTAAATCGGTTTACAGTGTTGTCCGCCACTTCCCAGTACACGTATTCTTTACGTGGGTTGACGGGAAGCAGAACCGCCGTATCTATCTGATACCTGTCGGGTATGGGATATTCCGGAGGGCTTATTTTTTCCGGCAGAACAGGGGAAGGATGAACCTTGTGCTGCTCCGTGCTGGAATGTGTCTTATTATCGGACATAGCCTTATCAAGAGCTTGTTCAAGCTCTTCCTTGGTCATTTTGGACCTGTTTGCCAAATTAAGCTCCACAGCAAGCCTGTAAAGCTCTTTCTTAGTCATTTCAGAGAGATTCATGTTCCTCCTCCGTCCGGTGACTGGTAAATTTCGAGGTACTGTGCCGCTGCTCTCTCCCATGAAAAATCAGCGCAACATGAGGATTCCATAACCTTCTGCGTTAAATCGCCCGTGCTGTACAGCCTGATAGCTTCATCAACCTTGTTCAAAAGTTCCACTACTGTATATTCATTCATAACCAGTGCGCACCCGTTATCCGTGAAGCACTTAACCGTATCCTCGGTTCCGCCTGAAGGGTTTACCAGAGGCACGGCTCCGTACCGTGTTCCTATGAGATGAGAAGAGCCGAAAGGTTCATAAACCGAAGGCGCCAGTATAAAATCCGCTGCGGCGAACAGTCTGTGCGCCAGTGCATGATCATACTTGGTGTGGATAAAAAAATTGCCGAAACTGTCAGCAAGTTTTTTGATAATCCGCACGTATGATTTGTCGCCGTGACCGAGGATGAAGAAATCAGCCTCTTTCTGCGCCAGATCCGCAGCAGCATCAAGCACAAGCTCCAATCCCTTTCTGTTGCTCATTCTGCCTATCATAACAAAAAGAGGCCTGTCAGGGTGGATGCCGAAGCTTTCCGCCAGCCCCTTTTTGCACTCTTTTTTCCAGTTGTTCCCGCCGCCGGTTCTGCATTTTATATATGGATCAGCTGCGGGGTTCCATACATTATAATCTATGCCGTTGAGTATTCCTTTCAACTTATATGAATACTTTGCGATTATTCCTTCCATACCTCCGGCAAATCCTTCGGTCTGGATATCTCGTGCATAGGCGGGACTCACGGTGGTTATTAAGTCAGCGTAAACTATGCCCGCCTTGAGGAAACTTATCTGCCCGTAGAACTCAATACCTTCAATGTCATAAACCTCCCATGGGAGATTAAGCTCTTCCAGATCCATACGCTGAAAAAGTCCCTGACACTGAACATCGTGTATAGTAAAAACTGTCTTCCACTTCATATCCCTGAACAGCAGTGAGGTATAAAGAGGAACAAGCCCCGTCTGCCAGTCATGGCAGTGGATCACATCAGGGGAGGTGGAGCCTCCTGCAAAATAGAAAAGGCATGCCTGAGAAAAGGCAGCATATCTTAAGTCATTATCTGCATAGTCAAAATCTCCGGAACCGTATATACCCCCACGTCCGAAAAGCTCAGTATTGCCGAAAAAAAGATACTCAACTCTGTTTACAAGAGCCCTGTGAACCGCAAACTCGTATTCCCGCTCTCCGGCGCTGACATTTATACGTACTTCGGTATCTGCTATTTCACCGGCTTCTCTATCCGTCAGCAGATAAAGAGGAACGCATATCCTCACTCTGTGCCCTGCCGATGCCTGAGCTGAAGCAAGTTTTTCTATGAATGTGCCCAAGCCGCCGGTCTGGACAAACGGTGCGGCTTCACCTGCAATGTGCGCTATGTTCATGAGCCGCCCGCCTGTCTTAAATATTCCGCAGCCTCTTCAGGGCGTACGGGATTTATATGAAAACCTGTCCCCCACTCAAAACCGGCATATCCGGTGAGTCTTGGAGCTATTTCTATGTGCCAGTGGTAGTCAAACTTTATACTGTGCCAGAAGTCAGGCTTGCCGGGGCGGTAGTTCAGCGGGGGCGATGTATGTATAACCATATTCAGCGGCGGATCTTCAAGTACCTTGTCCAGCCGGTGAAAAATCTCTGTTATCATATCAGCCAGACTGGTAAGCCCGCTTTCTGTTATTACTGCAAAGCTATGGCTGTGCTGTTTAGGATATATGGACAGTTCAAAGGGAAAGCTTGAAGCATATGGGCAGAAAGCTATAAACTCCTGATTTTCATACACTATGCGGCTGTTATCCTTATGCTCCTGCTCAAGTATATCGCAGAAGATGCAGCGTTCCTTGCGCCTGTAATGCTCTTTTGCGCTGCGGAGCTTGGTTTTAAGCATATTCGGTACCACAGGCAGGGCTATAACCTGCGAATGGGGATGAATAATATTAGTTCCGAATCCAAGTCCGTAGTTTTTAAAAGGCATGATGTAGCGGAAGCGGGTATCGTTAGAGAGATCCCGCACCCTTTCCCTGAAGGTGTAAAAAAGGTTGTAGACCGTCATTCTGTCATAAGTTTTAAGACGCATGGAATGAACGGGAGTATCAATTATAACCTCATGGGCACCGATACCCGTCACTGTGTCATATATTCCGCTGCCGCTCCGTTTAAGCTCACCCTCTATGCCGAAGGCAGGATATTTGTTGGGAACCACGCGGGTAAGCCAGTTGCCGTCATTCTTTTTGCCAAAGGGGCGCAAGGCATAAATCTCATTCGGGGTATGAACTTCGTTTCCGTAGCAGAAGGGGCAGTTTATCTGCGCTTTTTCACTGTGAAAATCATGCCGCTCCACAAGGAAATCATGGGGTCTGCGGCTTCTTTCAGTGGCGATTACACTCCATTTTTGTTTAACAGGGTCAAACCTCAGTTCTGACATTCTGCTCCCTTCCAATCATTAATTGTATAAATATAATAATATACCTGTAGTTTCAGCCGATCAACCGATCATTCCACAGTAATTCTGCCGGAAAACCTTACATTTCCCTTAAATTTCATCGGAATGAACAAAGACAACCCCTGCGCAGTCAGATCCACCCCTTTTTCCGACTGGGAAACAGTGGAAAAAACGTAAGATTCTGCGCCTTTGGCATTAGTATTAAGGATGATTTTCCCCGTGATGCCGTCAGTTATTTCAAAGTTTCCGCCCTTATGGCAAACTCCGCACCCCTCACCATTTACCGTAATGCCTGTCATGTCCCAGAGGTGAAAATTCATCTCGCAGACATACACAAGCTCTGCCGGACAATCGGTTCGGATATCTATCTCAAAGTCTATACCGTTATCTTCAAAGGAGTATTTCTTCACAATCTCTGCCTTGTGGGCTCTGCCGTCATGGTATATACCGCCCGAACGCTTAAAGGTCAGGGTTCTTTCCTCTGCTGTCATCTCCGCAGGCTGATTGGTGAAATCGGACATTTCACCGAAAGCACATAATGCAAACTGTTCAGCGTCAAATTCCTCTGTTACATGGTCTATGAATGAATTTTTATTGTACCAGTCATAAACAAGGAGACTGCGCATTTCATCTGTTATCTCCACATTCAGGTCATGGATTGTGGAGATACCGCTCTTATCATCATCCGTCTTTTCTTTCAGGAGAGCTGCATGGTATGCCTCTTTCCTTCTGGCGATGGTGTTTACAAGGTTTACATTATTCCGCTTCAGCTCAAGGGTGGTCATCTGCCCGCAGTCCCTTGATGTGAATGAGGCGTTGAAGTTTTCCATGCGGATGTAGGCATCATCATAACCGTCATAATCGAGATCCGCTGTTTCCACGCCTGCATTCTGTTTTCCTGCGATGCGCTCGTACTGCTTTTCAGCCTCTATTATAAAGCTCCATGAATTATTTCTAAGGTTAGGCAGATAAAGCCCGCCGAATATCCCGTGCCAGAGGGCATCATTGCACTGCGCCTTGTAGAGTGCCTCGGTAAGAGCCTCATCATCTGCTTCAGCAGCATATGCACTTAATCTCAAAGCTCTTTTATGAATACGGTTGCTCTCCGGATATTTTGAGAAGAAGTTTTTCCATATTCCGCCTTTGACGAATACTTCTGCCGTATCTTCCAGCCTCTCTTCCTTAAGATGCTCCTGAAGCTTTTCCATTTCGGCTATTCTGCCGGTAAAAAGCGACCATTCGCCCATTTCGTAATATGATGTAACGGGCAGATACGCAAGCCCGGAAGGCTTCACGCCGCCTGCGACCTCGCCGAAAAATGCAAATTCGCATTTTTCAGATGATATAACGGAATCCAGAAACCTTTCAAGCCAGCCATCTTCATATACCCATTCGTATGTATGCGGCCATACGCCGAACTTTTCTCCGTCATCGAAAATAACAGAGCATTTTCCGCCGTTGTCTGCTGTTTCCTCCAGATATTCAACAATCCCGCCCTCTTCCTTAAAAGGAATAAGGTACCGCAGATTTTTATCTATGGGAAAAAGGTTTACCCTTTTGCCGTCCTGTTCGGTTATGTAGTAACCGTTCAGCATCTCTTTGTAGTATCCTGCAGAAATGAAGTGGTAGTCATCCACAATCATGTTCCGCACACCAACCTCTGCAACATCGGTGATAATGGCAGGATCCCAAACACGCTCTGTAAGCCACAGTCCCTCCGGCATCTGCCCGAAGTGGTTGTTTATATACCGGCTGAGTTTCTCTATCTGCCCTTTTCTGTCACCTGAAGGTATGGCTGACAGCACAGGCTCGTAATATCCGCCTGTGAAAAACTCAATCTGGTTATTGTCAGTGAGTCTCTTCATGTTGTTGAATACAGCCTTGTGGTTCTGCCTGATATAGTCCAGAAGCCATCCGCTGTAATGTGCGGCAAAACGAAATTTCGGATACAGCAGCGCTGTCTCCATAAAAGGTGCGTAGCAGCGTTCCACTGCCTCATCCACCACATGACTGAAGTTACCCACCGGCTGGTGGCAGTGTATTCCGAAAAGAAAAGGCATTTTCATATTATTTTCCCTGTTTATATATGCGGAGCTTGCAGCAACGCAGAGTTTTTATACTATCCAGTCGTCTCCGAAGTTGTCCCAGAGATCGACCTCGACCATATTGTACTGAGGGGCACGCTCAACCGTTTCACCGTCTTTAATCAGACGGAAAACTATGTATATCCTTCCTGTGTTGTCAGGCATGTTTTTATGCGGCAGGGCAACTTCCGCTATGCGGTTTATGCCCCAGAGTGCGCCGCCGCCGTTTCCGCCTGTGCCTGTATCCAGAGGAATCCGGTATTTAGCAGGGCTGCTTCCCGTAATCTCCGCCTCTATTTCATATCCATTATCCAGTATTCCGTTGAAGCTCCCCTCAATGCGGAGATAAAGGTTTTCTTTGTCATACCCGAAAAAGAGTCTGCGGAGAATGTTTGATGAAGCGTGCATGGCTCCGGCGTCAAACTTGAGATCAAACTCCCCTGCACTGAGCCACTCAAAAAAACTTGTTACTTCGCCGTCCGGCACTGCCGTGAGGTAATACTTCGGCTTCCTGATAAGCCCTGATTTATATGAGCGTTTTATGGGGATGTAAAGCTCCTGCGGAATCTCTGTCCCTAGGATTTTATATGTATTAATGAGATAACCTCTGAAGAGCTTATCAAAGACATCTGCCTGAAGGCTGAAATGGTCATCCCCGAACCACCAGAACCAGTCGCTCCCTTCGGCTATGTGTATCTCATTCATTGCTTTTTCTTTTATTGCTGCGTTTTGTTCCCTGTCAACAGCCTGACGAGCGGCATTAAGCAGACGCCACGCCTCGTTTTTTTCCCTGTGACCGAGCCATGTTGTAAAATTGCCGTATATCCATGAACCTGCACGTATTTTACCAAGTCTGCTTTCCGGCACATCCTGAAGATTCATCGCCTCTGACATGGTCACGGTGTTTATCCATTTTTCTTTCTGTATCCTTTCATAAAGGGCACGGAAAAATCTTTCTCCGTTTTCGGGGTAATATTCCCATGCGTTTTCCCCGTCCAGAATTACCGGAACAAGGGTTGACTCATCCACTGACTCATAAATTACTTTCAGCTTCGCCACAAAATCATTCGCAGCCTTGTCAGCATCCTGACCGCTGTATGTGAAGCCTATGAGGTCACTCAGCAGTTTATCACGGAAGAATATATCAATCCGCCCGCTTTGAGTTCCGTAGTAGTGCCGCCTGTAAAGCTTTTTTCTTTCGGACGATACGGAGAAATTGAACCCTGCGGAGCCTGCGAGAACATCCTCATCGCTGGCTATCCATTTTATACCGTTTCCGGCAAACAATTCTGCCGCCCGTCCGCTTATACTTCCCTCCGCAGGCCACATGCCCGAAGGTTTGCGTTCAAATATCTTTTCATAATACCTGACCGCTTCCTCCACATGCCACTGCGGATCACGTCCGAAATCGCCGAACGCCGAAGGCATAGGTATCTCCGGCAAAGCTTCCTTTGCAGAGTCCAGATCTATCAGAAGAGGCAGTATAGGATGGTAAAACGGAGTAACAGATACCTCGATAATCCCTTCATTCTGCAATTCGCTGTAGAGTGGGACAATACGTTTAACCGCCTCGCATAAGGTTTCCATCAGGCTGACTTTATCATTCTGAGAGAAGCCTGCTCCTTTTGATATAAGATTTGCAATCAACGGATATTCCGTTCTGAAGAAATTACCTGTCCAGCTAAGGAGATAAAGCACCTGCAAATCCAGAATCTCGGCATCGCTGAAAAGCCTTTCTGTGTTCTCGAACATTCCGCTGCGGCTGTTTTTGCTGTAAAGCTCCGCATATCTGCGGAAAGGAGCTATCATATTGGCAAAATTTGCCATAAAAAGCTGAGGCACAAATCCGCATCTCTCCTCATGTGTGAGATCTGCGGGTTTTTTCAGCATGGTTTTAAAAAATATGTCGTCAACGTTTATATCTTCGTAGTCCTTAAGCTGAACAAGAAGAGAAGGGACAAGGTTAAAGGTCTGCCTTATCCCTTTGTAGTCTTTGAGGTATCGGGGAATCTCATAGTAGTCCTTTATGGCATGAAGAAAAACCCACGGCATGTGGTATGTTCCATTCTGTCCGTCCTTATAAAAAGGCTGGTGCATATGCCATAAAAAAGCGAGATTCAGTTTCTTCATACTAGGACTGTTCCTCCAGCCAGAGCTGAATTTTGTCTATGTATTCATCCTGCAGCTTCTTTCCTTCGGCTTCGCTCATAGACTCTACATAAACATGGACATTAGCTGAATACTGGTCGGGGACCATATGAACCCAACCTTTTTCACCGAACATTATCTTTATGCCGTCCAGAAAAGACGCTTCCTTATCCATTGCCTCTTCACTCATTTTCCTCATAAGGAATCCCTTAAGCTCCAGAGGGCAGTTAATAACATTATGCACAAAGTAATACGTGGGAATAAGCTTCATGATATCAGAAACGCTTATATTCACCTTCGCAAGCAACTCAAGAATTTTAACAGAAGCGAACATTGAGTCCGTGTTTGTTCCGTTATCCGTAAACATGTAGTTGTTGTTCAGGTTGCCTACAAAGTCAAAATTCCTCAGATATTCACTTTTAAGACCTGCCACTTTGCCTCTCACTATCTCAGTATGCTTCAGTTCAGCATCAAGAACCGTGGGGGCGTAGGCCGGCAGATAGACTTTAATTTTCTTTTTGGCAGTGAGATCCATAAGCTTGAGGATAAACATCAGCGCCCTGTCAGAACGCAGGCTTTTTCCCTCGTTAGTGATGATATTAAGCCTTTCGCCGTGGGGATATACGACAAAGCCGAGATCAGCCTCCATAACTTTCACAATATCGGACACCTCTTTGATCGAGGTAGCGAGCTGATGGATGGTTTTGGAGAGCTTTTTCTCATCCTGATAAGCGTTAAGGATTACTGAGTCAGTGCCGGTCTTATTCAGAATTTCGGGATAAACATTATCCGTAGTTCCGTTCATAAGATCTACCACAAGCTTAAATCTGCGAGCCTTAACCAGAGCCAGGTCGATATTCCGCATGAAGCTTTCACGGTAAAATTCTTTTACCATAGGCTGTTCGTATATCTCACCTATCTCCTCGTGGGAAGCACGGCGGAAGTTCTCACGGAAAAAAACACGCTCTATATTTTTCTCAAAATTTGAATCTATCGTTGTTCCATGCTCATCAAAGAATAATATTTCAGTATGAGTGGAATCGGTCTGCGACTGGCGGAAATATACACCGGCGACCTCGCCAAAAGTTGAAAGCTTATGAGTCATAACAGGCAGCGGAGACATACGCACATCTGTTGCGTTTACACCTGTTGAAAGCAGACCGCCGAGAAAGCAGCGCTTAAGCATCCGTGAGCCCCTGTGGTAATCCCTGCTTAAAAGCACCCTTGAACCCGCCGGAAGCTGGCTGCCGAATGCGGAACCAAGCTTGGCTGCAAGTTCCGGACTCATCTCCACATTTGTACGTGCGGAAACCTTGCCGCCTTCAAATATAGACTTCTTCCATTTATCGCCCCAGATCAGGTTGCTGCTCACTATTGAGCTCTCTTCTATCTGCTTGTTAGGCCACACCATAACGTCTTTTTCAAAAATGACATAATTGCCCACTTCCGTATCCTGAGCGATAATGAATCCGCTTTCGCCCAGAACCTTTTTACCGAGCTTCACACCGTTGCAGAGAACAGCGTTTTTTATATTGCAGGAGTAGCCTATCTCAACATTATTCCAAAGAATAGAGGAGCTTACAGAGGTTTCATCACCGATGGAGCAGCCGCTGCCTATCACAGTGTCTTTGATTTTGGCATTTTTACCCACAGAGCATCCGTCACCAAGAAGCACGAGCCCCTCAAAGACTGTACCCTCGCCGACTTCCACATCCTTTCCCATGTAGCATACTCCGCCCGCCTGCTCCTCAGCAGTTCCGTTCAGAGGAAGCTCCACTTCTCCTGCCAGTATATCCTGCAATGCCGCACGGTATGAATCGGGGTTGCCCACATCACGCCAGTAGCCTTTTGCATTGTAACCGTAAATTTTTGTTCCCCCTGCCATGAGTTTAGGAAACAGATCTTTTGAAAAGTCGAAGTTGCTGTTTTCAGGTATGTATTTAAGCACTTCAGGCTCAAAAACATATATTCCCGTATTTATTGTATCGCTGAAAACTTCACCCCAGCCCGGCTTTTCCAGAAAACGGACTATCTGCCCGTCTTTATCAGTAATAACCACACCAAACTGAAGAGGATCAGGCACGGAGGTAAGTGTGATAGTGGCTTTTGACTGTTTGAAATCATGATAGCCGATTATTTCCTGTATGCTGAAATCCGTAATGAGATCACCGCTTACGACTATAAAGCGCTCATCCAGATATGCTTCCGCTTTTTTAACTGCTCCCGCTGTTCCGTAATCATCATCCGGCTGAACATAGCGGATGTTTACACCTTTGCCGCTGCCGTCACCGAAGTAGCTTTTTATTACTTCCGGCTTGAAATAAAGCAGGATAACGATATCAACAATCCCTGCATTTTTCAGGGAGTCAATAATGTACTCCATCATAGGTTTGTTCATAACCGGAATCATCGGTTTCGGAACACTGGATGTCAGGGGCTGAATCCTTGTTCCGAATCCGCCGGCCATAACCACTGCTTTCATTATATTCCCTCGTTATTTATCTTGTTTTTATCTGCGGGCGCAGTTTCAGCGCCGTTATATCTATCCTGACAGTCGTATTTATCATTAATTCTCACAGAAATCAGACTTTACTCTTCTTGATCACGGCGGAAATTTCGTTCAGAAGCGAGTCCAGATCAGAAGGCGACTTAACCCAGTATCCGTCTGCCAGCCATGTGGAAAAGTCATCCTGATAAGCGCTGTACGCCGTCGCAAGTATAGTTTTGACACCTTTATACTTTTTGGTGATTTCCTGAAGAATGTCAATCCCGCTCTCACCTTTAAGTTTTATATCGAGAAGAATAACATCGATTTTCTCTTTCTCAAGAACCTTAAAGCACTCGGCACTGTTTGAGGCTTCAAAAACCTTGTAACCGTTGTCTTCAAGCTCTGTGCGGTAAAGCAGCCTTATTTCCGACTCATCGTCGACAACCAATACCGAATATGCCATATGAACCTCCTGTCTTACTTAATAACTAAAAAAACTACGTCCTGTGTTTTTTTAGTACACGCTCGCGGTCTGTGAAACAGACCTTCGCTTCGCACGGCGTAGACACTTCCTGTGTCTACCTTAATAACTAAAAAAACATACGTCCTGTAGTTTTTGCTTACTTGTTCGCAAGCTGCACAGCAGACCTTCGCTACACACGGCGTAGGCACTTCCTGTGTCTACCTTAATAACAAAAAGCCTGACCCTTCCACGTCATTCTGCCGCAGAAGCAGGCTGTATTAAGACTGAAAATGCCCGAAAACAGCCCAGTCTTCGAGCGTTTGCCCTACCGCCTGTTTTATTCAGCCTTTTTCTCATGCTTCAACAAAAAGCACCATAAGCAGCTAAAAAAGAAACATAAGTAACTTTGTAAGAATTATACCATGCTGAAAGAACACTCGGCAACACGATAAGGGATTGTCTTATTTTGAAAAATGTTAAAAAGTGTTAAATGTTAGGGGAAAGCTTAGACTACTTGAGAGATTTTATTGCGTCAGCGTATGAAGATGCACCAAAAACATAGCTTCCCGCCACGACAGCACCACAACCTGCGTCAGCAAGAATATTTACATTTTTGTCTGTAACTCCGCCGTCAACTTCTATTATGAGATCAGGGTTAAGAGCTTGTTTCATTTCAGCAAGTTTTGCCACCTTACTAACTGAACTTTCGATAAACTTCTGACCGCCGAATCCCGGGTTCACAGACATAATTAGAACCATATCAAGGCACGGGAGAATTTCCTCAAGGACAGAAACCGGAGTATGAGGATTAAGAGACACACCCGCCTTACAGCCGTGAACTTTGATCTCGCTCACTGTTCTGTGAAGGTGTGTGCATGCTTCATAATGCACAGTGATAAGGTTTGAGCCTGCATCAGCGAAGTCTTTGATATATCTGTCAGGATCGATGATCATAAGATGCACGTCAAAAGGCTTCCGGGTGGTTTTGCGAAGATGTTTCACCACAGGTGCGCCGAAGGTGATATTGGGCACAAATACGCCGTCCATGACATCAAGGTGGATCCAATCCGCCCCGCCGTCGTCAATGGCTTTTATCTCTTCTGCCAGTCTCGAAAAATCTGCGCTTAATATAGAAGGTGCAACTATCATCGGGCTATGATATTCATCAGCGTATGAATGTCAACAAATTAAAAACGCATATGCTGATTTTACAATTTTTATATAACAACTGTACCTAAAAAGGACGATAATGCTTTTATGAAAAAACTTATTTACACAGTGCTTATTTTGTTCTTAACAAGTTCTGCTGTTTTTGCCGTGCCCCTTACGGAAGAGTCACTTACATTTGCCGATAAACTTCATCAAAAATACGGCATAGACCCGATACAGACGATTCTTCTCATTCAGAACGCAGAATATTCCGACAAGGCGCTGTCTCTCATGGACAGACAGTTTGAGCGCAGCGGCTGGGGAGTTTACAAAAAAGGGATGGTAACTGACTCTAGGAGCAATAAGGGAGGCAGATTTTATCTGAACCACAGAGCAAGCCTTGAACTTGCCTATGCAGAATATGGTGTAACACCGGAGATAATAGCAGCCATCCTTGCCGTTGAAACAAATTACGGTGATTACAAGCTGCAGCATAGAGCAGTAGACGTGCTTGCCACACTTGGTTTTTTCTACCCCAGACGTTCGGACTACTTTCTTTCCGAGCTTGAAGCTCTGATAGCATATGCAGAAAAGAACGGAATTGACCCGTTTTCCTTTAAAAGCTCATACGCCGGGGCTGTGGGAATACCGCAGTTTATGCCGAGCAACATAAATAAATTCGGCGTGGATTTCGGCGGAGACAAACTTGTTGACCTTGTAAACAGTAGAACAGATGCCATAGGAAGTGTGGCTAACTACCTTTCCGAATACGGCTGGCAAAAGGATAAACCCACGGCAATAAAACTTAAAGGCAGCGGTTTTGAAAAATTTCTCGGTCAGGGCTATGAACCTAAATTCACAGTAAGAGAACTTGAGGAAAACGGAATAATCTTCGCCCTGCCGGCAGAACCGGATGAAAAAGTCAATGTTATCAAACTCGAAACCGACAGAGGCTTTGAGCATTGGGCAGTATTCGGAAACTTCAGAACAATTATGCGTTACAACAACAGTGCAAACTATGCTCTGGCTGTTCTACTCATAAGCAAAAATATTGAAGAGGAACGAAAGAGGCTCGAAAAGGAAAATTAGCGGAAACCCCTGCTTTATTCAGCGTGGGGATTCCGCCATTATCTGAATTTATTTAACTTTGAAATAATTCATTGAGTTCTGAAGCGATACAGCAAGTTCTGCCAGATTATCAGAAGCGGTATTAACCTCGTTTGCCGCTGCGGAAGCCTCTTCCGATGCCGCGGAAACAGCCTGAACATCACCGGATATACCTTCTGCAGTGACAGAAACCTCCTCTATAGATGAAGATATGATTATAAGCTCTTCCGTCAGATTATTGAGACTGACAAGAATCACATTAAACGATTTACCCGTTTCTTCGGACAGTTTTACGCCGGAACTCACTTTATCTGATATCTTTTCCATGGCGTTAACGACATTCTTAACTTCGCTTCTGATTGCCGTAACTATTCCGGATATCTCAGAAGTGGCGTGGGCACTTTTTTCCGCAAGTTTGCGCACTTCATCAGCAACAACAGCAAATCCTCTTCCTGCCTCGCCTGCTCTTGCTGCTTCAATGGCTGCATTAAGGGCAAGAAGGTTTGTCTGCTCGCTTATATCCGTAATAACGCTTAGGATCTCCTCAATTCGGAAAGAGTTTTTTTCCAGAGACTGTGAAAGGCTTATGGATGAGTCAACAGTCCTTGCGATGCCTTCAACATCTTCGATGGATTTCTTAATGATTACATTACCTTCTTTCGCTGCGGCTACTGTTTCATTAGCTTTCTTATTCATATTTGAGGCGTTGTTGGCAACTCCGTTTATAGTTGTCGAAACCTCTTCAAGTGCTGAGGCGACCTGAATAATCTTCTCAGTCTGCATACTTGCTGTCTGATTCATTTCATCGGAACTCACAGAAAGCTGCTGACTTGCTCCTGCGAGGCTTTCAGATATTGCAAGAGACTGCTTAACCACCTCATTAAGTTTACCCGCTGTATGGTGGAGCGAGTGTGCAAGGCGTGATACCTCGTTTTTGCCGTCCGTATCCACCAGAATAGAAAGATCTCCTTCCGCAAGCTTATTGGCGGCGTCCACTCCTTTAAGCAGGCTTGATGTCAGGTATCTGATAACCGTATAAGAAACTATTGAAGAGATAATAAATGCTGCTGCTGAAATCGAAATTATAACAGAAAGAAGAATAACGTATCTCTTCTTTGAAGAGTTATATTCATCTTCGGCAACTGAAAGCTGAATATCCACAAGAGAGTTAAAAATATCAAGCACGGGATCAATATGTGTGTACAGCTCATTCTTTATGTATTCATCAAGATTCGCCGAGTTTTTCTCACTCAGAATCCGCCGGAGCTTAGTCACTGATTTATCCGTATCCACAATTATGGCTATCGCCTGATCTGCCAAGCGTTTTTCTTCGGGTACAAGGTAGCTTGCCAGATATGCGCCCCATTCTTCTTTTATGACACCTTCTGCTTTTTCCACAGTTTTCAGCCCGTCGTCCCATGATAAGCTGTCCTGAGCTACCTTGTTTGCAGAGCCGATAATATCCAGAGAATACGCATCTGCGGATCTTTTCAGGTTTTTCAGAGAAATTACCCTGTCACTGTAAACAGTTTCAAGAGACCTGTTCACCTTTCTGATCGAAAAGATCGAATATGCTCCAATAACGAGCATAAAAAACACAGACAGGGAAACCATCAAATACAATGTGGTTTTGATGCTGATATTTTTCATAAAGATACCTCTGAGTAAATAATGAACGACTGCTAAACCATCGTCCCAAATTTTGTATATACAGCTAGTGGAAAATTCATCTATTAATTGAGCTGAAGCCCTTGTAGAAAACCAACTTAACTGTCTTTTTTATGATAATAACACTCTTTAAAAAAAAACCATGGATTTAGCTTTTATTTAATAAAAATATTTCTCATTTTTCTTCAGAAAACTAATATATTATTTGTGATTAAGTAGAATTTTATGAATTTCAGAAATAATTGACAAAGTTTAATAAAAATTTAAGGGGTCTTTCTTGTATAAAGAAAAACCCCTTGAGTTGACCTTAAAGGATCTGGCTCAAAAACTTTTTAAGCCTTTCATTCTGCGGGTTGTTGTAAATTTCCTCAGGGGTGTTTTCCTCAATTTTAAGCCCTTCATCCATAAAGACAACACGGTCAGCCACTTCACGGGCAAAGCCCATTTCATGAGTGACAACAACCATTGTCATCCCTTCTCTGGCAAGGGTTTTGATAACATCAAGCACTTCACCTATCATTTCCGGATCAAGGGCACTTGTGGGTTCATCAAAAAGCATAACCTTGGGGTGCATGGCAAGGGCACGGGCTATTGCCACCCTTTGCTGCTGTCCGCCGGAAAGCTGTGACGGGTAGCTGTCTCGCTTATCTGCCAGACCAACTTTCGCAAGCAGACTCTCGGCGATTTTAACAGCCTCCGCTTCCTTCATCTTTTTAACTTTCAAAGGAGCAAGGGTGATATTGCCCAGCACTGTTTTATGGGGAAAAAGGTTAAAGCTCTGAAACACCATGCCAACATCCTCACGGAGTTTGTTGATATTGGTTTTAGGGTGAGTGAGCGAATTTCCGTCTATTTCAATCTCTCCCTGAGTAACATTCTCAAGGAGGTTAAGAGTTCTCAGCATTGTGGATTTGCCTGAACCGGAAGGACCGATGATAACCACCACCTCTCCCTGGGCTACATCCAGATCGACCCCTTTAAGCGCCTGAACGCCGTTGGGATATGTTTTAAAAACTTCTCTTGCTTTAATCATTTGTGTGCCTCCCATCAATCACTGCTTGCCATTTTCTTTTCAAGTTTCTGTACCAGAACAGAAAGACCTGATGTCAGCACAAGATAAAGAAGCGCAACGGTGAACCATGTTTCAAACGGGCTGAAGGTAGTGGCACTTACTTCCCTGCCTGCTTTGGTGAGATCCGTGATGGAGATGACGGACACAAGGGAAGAGTCCTTTATGAGAGAGATAAACTGCCCCGCCATTGGGGGAAGAGTTCTTTTCACAGCCTGCGGCAGCACGACATAAATCATCGCCTTGGTGTAGCTCATACCGAGGCTTCGGGCTGCCTCCATCTGTCCCTTATGGACGGACTGTATCCCCGCACGGACAATCTCCGCCACGTAAGCACCGGTGAAAACCGCGAGAGCAGCCACACCAGCAGTAAAGCGATCCAGAGACAGAACGGTTCCGATAAAAAAGTAGAAGATAAATATCTGCACCAGAAGCGGAGTGCCTCTGATAAGCTCAACATAAAGGATGGAGAGCTTTTTAAACATCGGGTTGCTCGAAATTCTGGCAAGACCGGCAAAAACACCGATTATGACAGCGAAGATAATAGAAAAGAAGGATATTTGAAGTGTGGTGGCAAGCCCGATAAGAAGCGGACCTGCCTTCCACGATTTATTTACGGCAACAGTGTGCCCCTTCAGAACGGTATCTCCGTCACCCAGCCTGCTTGTCTGCGGCTTTTCAACAACGAAGGGGTCTCCTCCGCCATCGGGGATAATGCTTATTCTGCCTTTTTCAACAGCTGCTCTGCCGTCGAAAGGAGCTTTTACCGTTTCCTCCGCAGAATATATAATAAACTGCGGTATCCTGTTCCAGCGCCATTTATAGTCGATCTTCAGCGTTGCGGCATACAAACCGACCAACGCCGCAGCAATCAGCATATAAAACGCTATATTCCAGATAAGGTTTTTTCCTGAACGGGTCACTACTGCCTACTCCGTATTATTCCTGATTATTCCTGTACGTCTTTAAGCCAGTCGCTGGAGAGGAACCATTTGTTATATGTGTCCTCATAGAAACCGTCGCCTTTAACCTGAGCGAGGAAGTTGTTCAGCCAGTTCATGAAATCATAGTCGCCTTTTCTGATCGCCCATGCGAGGGGTTCGTAAGTGAAGGGATCATCAAGAAAAACAAGGTTTTCACTGTTCTGAGAGTAGAAAGATGCGTTGTAGGGAAGGTCATAAACAAAAGCATCTGCTTTGCCGTTGATAACTTCCATAACAGCTTCCTGCTCTGTTTCAAACAGTCTGATTGTTGCATTGGGCATATATCTCTTAGTGGCATAATCAGCGGTAACGCCGAGTTTTGTGGAGATTATGTATTTAGGGTCGTTAAGATCTTTGTAGCTTTTTATTACGTCAGCGTGTTTCTTGTGTATAAGAATAGTCTGACCGATTGTGATGTAGGGGTTAGCAAAGTTAACCTGAATGTTTCTTTCAGGAGTGATTGTCATGCCTGACATGATGATGTCAAATTTCTTTGTGAGCAGTGAAGGGATGATGCCGTCCCATGCTGTGTTAACAAGAACAAGCTTAACTCCGAGGTCTTTAGCCATTCTTTCAGCCATATCCACATCGAAACCAACTATATCGCCCTGTTTGTTTTTGAGTTCAAAGGGCATATAGCCTGCTTCAAGACCAACGTGAAGTTCGCCTCTTTTCACTATTTCATCAAGAACAGATGTCGCCGCAGCGGGCGCAGCAGCCCCTGAAGCACCGGCCTCTTTTTTTTCAGATGAGCAGGCAAAGCTCATCACCATTACGGCAAGAATTACCAGTAATTTTTTCATATTACTCCTCCTAATAGGATTTTCCTTCTTCGAGAATTTCTGAAATAATCATGTTGGAGCCGCATTCGGGACATTTGCCGATCTGCTCTTTAGGGATGTATTTGATCTGGGTAAACTCGCACTTGGGACACTTAACTTCGACGGCCTGAACCTTTTCGGAATCTGAATCCTTTTTACTCATCCCTGAAACTCCCTTAAATAAATTGGTCTTACCCCTGTAAAAACTGCATAGTATAATAAAACTGTTAAAAAATAAAGCTAATTGTGGCATAACACCTGATGTCTGTAGCATAACACAGTTCAAGGAGCCTTAAAATTAAACTGATAAAAAAACTTCTGCGAATCGGCGGAAGACCCACTATGGAGAAAGGTGCGGAAGCTCTTGAGGAAAAGAATTTTTCCAAGGCATACCGCATATTTTCAACCCTTGCGGATGAGAATATACCTGAAGCTGTGTTTGCTCTGGGGACAATGTATGAAAACGGATTCGGTCTCCCCCACGATCTGAGGCGTGCCCTTAAACTGTATATAGCCTCTGCCAAAAGGGGTGTTAACGAAGGGGCGTACAGGGCGGCAATGATACTGATAAAGGGAGATACGGGGCATAAAGACCCTCTGTTGGCTGTGAAACTTCTTGAGGAAGCGGCGGAAAGAGGGCATGACAGAGCGCAGTATAAGCTCGGATTCTATTATCAGTCGGCGAAACATGTTCTGAGAGACTACGATAAAAGCTTTGCCTATTACCACAAGGCGGCTGTACAGGGAAATGCAGAAGCGCAAAACAAGCTGGGACTAATGCATGCAGCGGGCAAAGGGACGATGAAAGACTATGAAGAAGCGGTCAGATGGCTCACAATGGCGGCAGGTCAGCGCCACCCGGAAGCTCTTTATAACCTCGCCTGTATGTATCACGAGGGAAAAGGGGTAAAGGCGGATCTGAAAAAAGCTGTCCGCCTGTTTAAACTCGCCGCAAAAGCATATGGTTAATCTGCGCCGGCAAGGGCGATATACTATTCTGAACGATTATGAGTAAAGACTCTTTTCCAGAGTTGCTATAATCTCCTGAATTTCTTTATCTTCTTTGCTTTTCTTCTCGATGGACTGAACAGAGTGCAGAACAGTGGAGTGGTCTCTCCCTCCGAACAGCTCACCCACTTCCTGCAAGGAAATGTTCAGCTTATTACGGAGTATATACATTGCGATCTGGCGGGGAAGCGAAATGCTTTTCGTACGCTTCTTTGACTTGAGGTCGCTCATTTTGACATTAAAATATCCGGTAACCGCATCGATAATATTGTCTTCCGTCACCATCTTATCCTTACGCACAAGAAATTTATCAAGGGACTTTCTCGCAAGGGCGATACTCAGCGGTTCGTTATGGAAAGAGGCATAAGCGCTTAAACGCACCAATGCACCGATAAGCTCCCTGATATTTTCGGTCTTGATGTTTTCCGCAAGAAAGATACCAAGCTCGTCAGACAGTTTCAGCCCCATAATATCCGCACGCTTCATTATGATAGCTGCTTTTTCCTCCGTTGACGGAGCCTGAATATCTGCTATGAGTCCCCATGCGAAGCGGCTTCTCATTCGTTCTTCAAGATCGGGTATCTCGCTCGGGGTCTTATCGCTGGTAAGAATAATCTGTTTCTGTGATTCATAAAGCGTGTTGAATGTGTAAAAGAACTCTTCCGTGCTGCGCTGTTTCCCGGCAAGGAACTGCACATCATCAAAAAGAAGCATATCTATATTGCGGTATTTGCTCCTGAATTCGTCCATTTTCTTTGTTTTAAGAGACTGAATCATCTCATTGGTAAATGTTTCTGATGTTATGTAAAGCACTTTCAGTTTAGGAAACTTTTCCATAATTCTGTTTCCGGCCGCCTGCATGAGGTGAGTCTTCCCCAAACCAACACCGCCATATATAAAAAGAGGGTTATACATTTGGAAATGCCCTTCGGAAACAGCGAGGCATGCCGCATGGGAAAACTGGTTTGAGCTTCCCACGACAAAGTTTTCAAAAATATAGTCTCTGTTAAGGTTTGATGTTGCAGGAATCCTGTAGTCAGACACGGGAGCAGAAGCAGCCACAGCCGGAGATGCCGCCTGAGCCTTCGGAGCGTCACCCGTTATTATGCGTACATCAGCATCAATGGAAAGCCCTTCCCTAAAAATTGTTCTCAGAGTATCAAGGTATTTCTCCTCAACCCAGTTTTTGTAAAACCTGTTGGGAGCCTGAAGGGTAATCAGGTCCCCTCTCGCTTCAACCATCTGAAGGGGCTTTATCCATGTTGACACCACATCGTCAGAGCAGTGTTTCTTTGCTTCTTTGAGAACCTCTTCCCAGATCTTTACATCTTCCATATATCGCAATTCCAATAATAAATTTTCTTAAACCCTGTACCGGATAATAACAGATGAGAGCATCTAAACAGTATAGGGCTTTTTACGCTCCCCGAAAAGGGTTAATAGACAAAAAATACTGCGAAGCCCTTCCGGAAAACTCCGCAGTATCTATATGCTGTTTAAGTTACAAAAACCCGCTTTATGCAGCGGATGCAGACTTTACTTTGCGGATTCTACATATTCCACAATCTTTTCTGCAAGTTTGCGCACCATAAATTCAAACCTGTCCGCATCACGCTCAAGGAGAGTCATACGGAAGCCGGGCTTGCTGGTGAAGAAAGAAGTAAGCGGAACAACACAGATACCTGTGGCTCCGAGCAGATAATACACAAAACGCTTGTCGTTTTCTATACTTGAGCCTGTGATGCTCTCCACATAGTGCCTCACATCATCATTTTCAATGTGCAGTTTCTGTTTGGGGTTGAGAACAGCCTCGTTAAAAACAACAGACATGTAGAATGCACCGTTTGTCCTGTTCACAACAACATAGGGAATATCACGGAGAATGCTGTAGGCAATATTTGAAAGTTTTTCGTAGTGCTTTATCTTTTCAGCGAGGTAAGGCTTGTAGTTAGGGTGTGACATTATACGGGGAATAGACATCTGAGGAAAAGTTGTGGAACATACTTCAGACATCTTCTGTGTAAGAATAGCGTCCACATATCTCTGGAAAGCAGGGTCTTTATCATAATTATAAACTTCAATCCAGCCGCATCTTGCGCCGGGCCAAGGGTATTCCTTGCTTATTCCCTTCATGCTTATTCCGGGAACATCGCCGATTATATCAGACAGAAGAACAGTTTTTGAGCCGTTGTATGACATGTTTGCGTATATTTCATCAAAAACAAGCATCAGGTCATACTCCTTTGCGATGCGCACTATCTGCCTCAGTCCCTCTTCAGTGTGGACATAGCCCGTTGGGTTGTCAGGGTTGATGACAAGTATGCCCACAATTGAGCGGAAGCTTCTCACCTTGCTTTCAAGCTCGTCAAGATCAGGAGCCCAGTGTTTGTAAGGGTTCATCTGATATGTGTTTGGCGGAAAGGATGCGTGAAGCACCTCTGCCAGAAGGTGAGTGGAATATGTGGGTTCGGGCATGATGATTCTCGCATCAACCCTTATTGCGCTGTATGATCTCGCTATGGCATCTCCCAGACCGTTGAAGAAGATGATATCTTCAGCGGTTATCTGCGCTCCGCCCCGTGCGTTAACCTGCTCTGCTATGTACTCTCTGGTTTCCAGAACACCCTTTGTAGGAGAATAGGCATAGGTGTTGTTGTCCATGATAATTTTTGCAAGTTCCTCTTTCATCCAGTCCGGAAGAACTTCTCCTTTGACAATGGGATCGCCTATGTTTTCCCAGTAAATATCCACGCCTGCCTCACTGAGCTTGTTAGCAACACTTACAATATTGCGTATCTCGTAAGTCAGACCGTTTCCGCTTTTGGCAAGATCATACCTCATTAATTTACCCTCACATAATATGACCGCTGAATACCCGTTTTACGGGTAAATCATCGTTTATATAATAATATTTATATACTTTCAATAAGCAGTTTGCCCTTTTAAAAAACATAACAGAAAGCTTATTTTCCGGCGTTTTTTTGACCATAAAAACAAAAAAACGCCGCTGCCCACGGTTGGGGAAACGGCGCATTAAACTCTTTTACCTTTATACAAAAGAGGCTTAAGCTTCTTTCTTTTCGCCTCTTTGTCTTATGAACAGCTTTATGGGAATTCCTTCAAACCCGAAGTACTCCCTTATTATATTCACAACAAATCGTTGGTAAGAAAAATGCACCGAATCAGCATAGTTTGCGAAGATAACAAATTGCGGCGGGCACGCCGCCGCCTGTGTCATGAAGTAGAGTTTCAGTCTTCTTCCCTTCACAACCGGAGGCTGATGGCGCTCAAGGGCAGCCTGGAGGACACGGTTTGCCTCTCCGGTTCCAACCCTTTTGGTATATTCTTTATAGAGACCCTTAGCAGCCTCAAATATTTTATAGACATTTTTCCCTGACATCGCAGAAGCAAATATAACAGGCGGGTTGTTAAGGAACTGGAGTTTATATTCTATATCATCTCTCAGCGCCTTGGCTGCCTCATCCTTATTTTCCACTGCGTCCCATTTGTTTACAACGATGATAACCGGTCTGCCCGCTTCCCATGCGTCTGCTATGACCTTTACGTCACGCTCGTTCAGTCCTTCCAGTCCGTCAATAAGGCATACTGCTATATCTGCACGGGAGACTGCGTCTTCCCAGCGGTAATAGCCGTATTTCTCTATTCTGTCCTTGAACATTACGGATTTCTTTCTGATTCCCGCCGTGTCAATAAGAACATACTTCTCGCTGCCGTGTTCAAAAAGAGTATCAACAGCATCCCTTGTGGTACCGGGGATATCGGTCACTATCAGCCTTTCCTCGCCAAGCCAGCGGTTAATCATGCTGGACTTGCCCACGTTCGGGCGTCCGGTGACGATGAGCTTTATGCGCCCTTCATAGCTGAAGTCTTCCTCTTTTTCATCTTCCGGCAGGCGTGATATTATCTCATCCATAAGATCACCGACATTACGTCCGTGTGTTGCACTTATGGGAAAAACTTCTTCAACACCAAGCGAATAGAAGTCGAGAGCAAGCATATCTGCCGATTCAGAGTCGATCTTATTTACAGCGACCATAAAGTCCTTCCCGCTTTCACGGAGAAGTCCGCAGACTATTTCATCAAGGGGGTGAACACCCTCACGCCCGTCAACCATGAGTATAAAGAAATCTGCCTCTTCAAGAGAATACATGAACTGACGCTGCATCTCTTTTTTTACAATCTCTTCCTTCATGTCATATCCGGCAGTATCCACAACACGGAAGCGCCTTCCGAGCCATTCGGCGGTAAATTCTATTCTGTCACGGGTTACGCCCGCCATGTCGTCCACGATGGCGATTCTCTGCCCCGCCAGCCTGTTAAAAAGTGTGGACTTGCCTACGTTCGGGCGTCCTATTATTCCGATTTTTTTCATTCCGATTCCTATCTTAATCTATAGTTCTGAAACGGTACATCCTGTCCGTCTCATCACACGCTCGCAGCGGTTTGAAACCGCCTTCGCTTCGCACGGCGCAACATCTTATCTTTATAATCCAAAATTTATCGTCCTGAAAATTTTGGATACACGCTCGCGGCAGGCTGAACCTGCCTTCGCTGCGCACGGCGCAACTCCATCCATGGAGTTGTGTATATGGGTGGCTCACAGGCAAAAAGTAATTTAGGCTGTGATTTCTATCGCAGCGTCCAGCCTTCTCAGCAGCTCATCCACAGGCATCAGTGTTGCCATCTTATCGATTTCCGGTCCTTTAACAGAACCTGATATTCCCACCCTGATCGCCATGAAGAGCGGTTTGCCCTTTGTGCCTGTTTCCTGCTGAACAGATTTGGGTATACTCTTGTAATCCTCTTCGCTTATATATCCGCTGAAAACGGAGATCTTTTCACGAAATGCCTTAAGTACGGCAGGTGTAGTCTCAAGCTTAAGATACTCCATAGCCTCTTCATCCGGTGTCTGGTACTGGAAGTAAACCTTCATGACTTCCGGCGCATCGCCTAAAAGCTCCATCTTGCTTGCGATGGAGGCTATCATTTTCACATAGACTTCCCTCTCAAGCCTGTCAGCAGGAAGACCGGCTTCAATGAGGAACGGCATGCAGAGATCCGCAAGCTCCTCAGGTGTTTTCATGCGTATGTACTGACCATTCAGCCACTTAAGCTTACCGAAGTCAAAAACCGCAGCACTTGTGGAAACACGGTCAAGGCTGAACGATTTGATAAGCTCATCTTTGGAGAGAATCTCCCTCTCCTTTTCATCCGACCAGCTGAGAAAAGCCAGAAAGTTGAACAGCGCATCGTTCAGGTATCCCTGTGAGCGGAACTGTTCGATACTTGTATTGCCGTGACGTTTGGAAAGTTTTGACCTGTCTTCACCCAGAATCATGGGGATATGGACAAATTCAGGGCGCTCAAATCCCAGAGCATCAAATATCAATGCCTGCTTCGGAGTATTGCTCAGGTGATCGTCACCTCTGATCACCTGACTGATTTTCATCAGGGCATCATCAATCACAACCACATAGTTGTAAACAGGTACACCATCAGGACGTACAATGATAAAATCACCGAAAACGCCTGTTTCAAAATCTATTTCACCTTTTATCTTATCAGAAACGTGTACAACATCCTTCTCAACCTTGAAACGGATTGCATAAGGTGCGCCGGATGCTTCAAGTTCAGCCTTCTGCTCTGCTGAAAGATGTCTGCATTTGCCGCTGTAAACAGGCTGACGGTTTTCTATGCGGGCTTTTTCCCTCTCGGCGTCAAGCTCTTCCTTGCTGCACCAGCATTTATAAGCATGCCCCTTATCGAGGAGTTCATCTGTATATTTTTTATATATATCAAATCTTTCTGACTGCCTGTAAGGACCGTGTTCACCGCCCTTCACAGGACCCTCATCCCAGTCCATAAGAAGCCATTTCATATCTTCGTAAATAAGCTCCTCGCTGGCGAGGGTGGAGCGGTCAAAATCCGTGTCCTCTATCCTAAGAATGAAAGTGCCCCCTGTGCTGCGTGCATAAAGGTAATTGAAAAGAGCCGTTCTGGCGTTTCCAACGTGAATGTGCCCTGTGGGGCTGGGTGCGAATCTCACTCTAACTGACATATCTGACATACTCCTAAAATTTAAAGCGCCCTTTTTCCGGCAGCGCATAGTTTCTCAAGGTATGTAACTTTATCGCTTTTGTAAAATTGATCAAGTAAAATCCGGCAGAAGAACAATAATTCATTATCCAAGCCGCCTTGACAGTGTTATTTTACATCCCTTATAATTTACTGTACTAAGACATTTAATCACCTAATGACTATTATCCGTTTCAGGTCTTTTTTTCATCTGATAACACCCAAATCTCTCTGAAGGAGTTATACATGAAATTAAGCACTAAAATGGCGATATTCATTAACCCGTTCCTCGTCGTAAGTTTCGGCGTTGTTTTCGTAATTAATTCCAAACAGTCTCAGAAACTTGCGTTTGAAGCTGAAATAGACAAAGCAAGAAAAATTATAACCATGGCGGAAGGTGTAAGAGAATATACAGGTACCCTCTTTGAAAGAGGAACCTACAACCTTGAAGAACTTAAAAAGGAGATCTCACAAAACAGATCGAATACACAAAGAAAGATGAAATAGGTGCTATAGTTACAAACTTCAACAGCTTTCTTAACTATATCAAATCCATTGTCACTGATGTGCAGGAACAGGCGCAGTACATGGCGGGCTCAAGCAGCGGGCTGAACGAAAATGTTGAAAAGATAACCCTCGGCGTATGCGTGCAAAAGGAAGATACGGCAAACCTTAACAGCGCAGTGGATGAAATCGAGGCGAGTATTGCAAATATAGCTGCCAACTCAAGGCAAACACTTCTCAAAGCTGAACAAACAAGCAGCACCGCCAATAAAGGCGATAAGGCTGTGACGGATATGATTGCGAAGATGTATGAACTCACCGAATCCATTAACGAATCATCACGCATGGTTGAGGAGCTGAAAGGTTCTACAGACAAAATCGGCGACATAATAGAGGTGATAAACGACATAGCAGACCAGACAAACCTGCTTGCCCTCAACGCATCCATAGAAGCAGCCAGAGCAGGCGAACACGGGCGTGGATTTGCTGTTGTTGCCGATGAGGTCAGAAAACTGGCGGAACGCACACAAAACGCCACCAAGGAAATTTCGTCAATGATTATTGCGCTCCAGCATGAATCACAGAATGCGGCATCAAACATACTCAGCTCCGTGGGTAAAGTTGAACAAGGCAGCAAAGTTGCCTCAATAGCAGGAGAAGCACTGAAAGAGATTATTAAAGATTCCGGTGAGTCCCGTGAAATGGTTAATGAAATTCAGTCCTCAGTGTCTGAGCAGGAGAATTCCATAAGTGTTGTCTCTGAAAATGCCTCCAAGATTAATCATGTTGCTGATGAAACATTTGATATCCTCCAAGAGATAGGAGACGCCGCTAATACGCTGAACCGGAGAGCGCTGGATCTCGCATCCAAGGTTCAGTCATTTAAAACAAAATAATACAACATGCCTGTCCTCCGGTTTTGAACACCGGAGGGCAGGCTTATTCAGTTTACATGTATCTGCCGACTGCAAGTGCCACAGCTAATCTGTCTTTACAATAAAAAATTCTCCTTCCATGGGAATTTTTTATACACGCTCGCGCCGTGATAAACACGGCTTCGCTACGCACGGCGTGCCCCCATCCATGGGGGCAAAGAAATATCTGCGGTAAATAGTTTACATGTATCTGCCGACTGCAAGGGCTACAGCACGCATTTCGCCCATTAACTGAATGAAGTGTTCGGGGCTGATGGTCTGTGCTGCATCGCTCCATGCTTTATCAGGTTCGGGATGAACTTCTATTATCACACCGTCTGCGCCAACAGCTATAGCAGCCTTGGAAAGAGCAGAAACATACTGCCTGTGACCGCCGGAATGGCTGGGGTCTATGATTATCGGAAGATGGGACTTATCCTTAACAACAGGAACACAGCTTATATCAAGTGTATTTCTTGTTGCGGTCTCAAATGTTCTTATACCTCTTTCACAAAGGATAACTCTCTGGTTTCCTTCACTTAATATATATTCTGCCGCCATAAGGAATTCTTCTATTGTTGTGGACATTCCTCTTTTCAGCAGGACAGGTTTATCCGTTTGCCCCAGCATGGTGAGGAGAGCGAAGTTCTGTATGTTGCGTGCGCCTACCTGAAACATATCTGTGTATTTGTACACAAGTTCAACATTTCTCGGATTTACAACCTCCGTACAAATAGGAAGTCCTGTTTCCTGCCTTGCCGCTGCAAGGTATTTCAGCCCCTCTTCGCCATGTCCCTGGAAGGCATATGGGCTTGTTCTGGGCTTGAAAGCACCGCCACGGAGTATTTTTGCACCTGCCGCTTTGACCATCTGTGCGGAACGGACTATCTGCTCTTCTGATTCCACAGAGCATGGACCTGCGATTATGGGAATTTCTCCGCCGCCGAATTTTACTCCGCATACGTCAACTATTGATGTTTCAGGTTTAACTTCTTTACTGGCGAGCTTGTAAGGTTTGCTGATGGGAACTATGTTATCGACACCGGGCATCTCGGAAATAACGCATACACTGTCCTTTTTGACATTAGCGCCCACAAGCCCGATTACGTTTCTTTCCTTCCCGAAGATGACGTGAGGACTGAAACCAAGCTGTTCCGCTCTTGCCACCACGTCATTAAGATGCTGTTCTTCTGCGTCCATCCTCATTACTACTATCATAATTTTCCTCCGAAAATTTTCGGCGGCAGGAGAGAGAAAAGACCCCTTATGCGGACAGAAAAAAAAAGACCGCGGGGCTTTCTGCTGCCCGCGGCCGTGTTATTTTATACAAGTCCTGTATTTTAACTACACCTTAAGCAGCTTCTCCAAAGAAGAAGTAAAAATAATAGCTGCTAAAAAAGAAGTTAAAATAAGCCTTTACATTTTTCATGGAGACTATAATGCTCCTCGGTTTGGAGTATGTCAATATATTATTTTGAACGTGACGTAAATTAATTGTCAAATCCATACCTTTTCCACTGCACCCTTAACTTTTCTTGTACCTATGCCGTGGGCTATGCAGTCCGCCGCTGCCCTAAAATCAAGTATTTTAGACCCAGCCAGATGCCATCCGCCGTCTATAAGATGCTGAGACATAGGGGTTGTGGGGCCGAGAATGATCTTAAGTGCGTTCTTGCCTATATGGGGAGTGTATGTATGGAAGGTTTTGTTGATGAAGGTTACCCCTGTTATCAAAACCACATCGCAGTGAGGCATAATCTCCGGTGCGGCTTCAGGTTTGTAAGTGCCTTCAATATCCTTAAGCTCGAAAATCTTCAGATCTGCCTCTGCTTCCTTCATCATGTCAAGCATGGGACGGAACCAGCCGACCATACCAACTTTCTTCCCCCTGAATGTATCTGGGTGCAGGAAGTCTTCGCAAACAGAAGCTCTGTTATTCAGGGCGGAGTTTATCACCGCAAGCCCTATCCCTGCTTCAAAGCTGTTGCTGGAGAAATAATATTTTTCCGCAATCTCCAGAGCGTTTTCACCCCGCAGATCACTCCCCATTATATTCGCCAGACCGCCCGCAGAGACTTCATTGCGAAAAGTATACGCCATTCCGCTACCTGCGTCCGTCTGCACTGCTATATAATCGAGACCTAAGATATAATCCTGAATCTTTGCGTTTTTGAGACGAGCGGCTGCCTCTTCAAATATATGAGTGTAAATCATTTTCTTATGCCGGATTTGCCGAAACGGTTCTCCAGAACACCAAGCACAGACTCAAACGCCACGCCCCTGTATTCCAGAGCAACTACCATGTGATAAATTATGTCCGCAGCCTCACCCGCAACAGCATCATCACTCTCTTTCAAAAAAGCCCTGATAAACTCTGCGTTTTCCTCTCCAAGCTTCTTCACAAGCTTATTTTCTCCCGCTTCCAGAAGTTTACATGTGTATGAATCGTCCTGCGGGTTGCGTTTTCTTTCTCTGACTGTTTCTACAAGTTTTCCAATTATTTCAGTGTTCATTTATACCATCCTTACCGGAACATTCCTGTCTGCGAGGTACTGCTTTACCTCTGCTATGGAATATTCCTTATAGTGAAATATACTCGCCGCAAGCACGGCATCTGCGCCGCCTTCCGTAACTCCTTCATACATATGCTGAGGGTTGCCCGCTCCGCCGGAAGCGATCACGGGAATGCTCACCGCATCTGCAACGGCACGGGTCAGCTTAAGGTCAAAACCGTCCTTAACACCGTCTTTATCCATACTGGTCAGCAGAATCTCTCCGCTGCCGTATTTTTCCATAAGCACTGCCCACTCAACAACATCAATTCCAGTTGCCTTGCGCCCGCCATGGGTGTAAACCTCCCATCCGCTGCCGTCCGCCTTCATCTTGGCATCAATGGCAACAACAGTGCATTGAGAACCGAACCTGAGCGCTGCCTCGCTTACAAATTCCGGTCTTGCCACTGCGGCAGAGTTTATGGAAACCTTGTCAGCACCGGAATTAAGCAGGTTGCGAATATCTTCCAGAGTACGGACTCCGCCGCCTACCGTCACAGGCATAAAAACGCATTCCGCTGTTTTTGCCACGACATCAAGAATTATACCCCTGTTGTCAGAACTGGCTGTTATATCAAGGAAAGTGAGTTCATCTGCACCCTGCTCATCATAAACCTTCGCCACTTCCACGGGATCACCCGCATCACGCAGATTAACAAAGTTTGTACCCTTTACTACTCTTCCGTCTTTAACATCCAGACAGGGAATAATTCTTTTCGCCAGCATATCAGTTCCTTAAAATATTATTCTTTCTATCCCGAAGCTATTAAGAAAAGACTTAACTTCGGGATCATCCATATCAACTTTATCAGGCTCCGGCAGTTTATAGCTTGCTTCTTTTACAAAAAAGTCATTCTCCGTCAGATCCATGGGCTCGTTATCGCCATATTCCGCTTTGAAATGATTATGCAGAGCAAGCAGAAAACGGAGCGCCTTATTCCGCAGATCCTCCGTTACACCTTCCGCCATGAAGGTAAGCTTCGGTGATGTATTGGACATACCGTACATTATGAATCCATCCGCCCAGTCAGCACGTATCTGCCCTTCAAACTCGACAGTTTCAAAGCCGCTGCGTCCGCCGAAAGTATCACGTATCACTTTCACTATCTCGTTTGTTATCTGCTCTTTCGCCTCGTTACTTACAGAGGTTGTCCTTATCTCTTTCGTGATAAACCGTGAGGGAACAGAGGCAAAATATTCGTTCAGGCTTTTTATCCCTGATTCTGCAAATACCTGTTCCAGAACAAATATATTCTCCACAGCGTCATCACGGGGAATTCCGTCCTCGACATCCGTTGTGAAAAAATGCAGAGATGCCTCTATCTGATAATCCCGATAGCCAGTGCATTCCACAAAGCTTGTTATGCTGTCATACCCTGCAAGCTCTGCCATTCTGCTCATGTTTGCAGTGATGGTTTCCTTCCAGAGGGAGTGCCCTTTCGTATGGAAAACTGTTTTCCCGCCCAAAGCCTCCACATAGCTTTTTACGCCGCTGGTGTAGCGGGCGTCTATATAAACTGTTTCCGCAATATCCTTAATTTCAGCGCTGTTCTCCACAGGAACACCTTTCAGGGACAGCTTTTTCAGTAGCTCAGGCACGCATTTTCTCAACTTATAGTCAGCAAGTATATACGCCAGAGCATCACCGAGATAATGCCCTTCTGCTCCTGTTTTCAGAGCATCAGCACCGGATGTGACCGAGCCTCTGTCCGCATCCAGATCAAACGAATGTATACGGTATCCTTTTTTCAAAGCTTCTGTAAAACCGTCCACCCGCTCAATCATCTCTTTTCGGGTTGGGTCAGCCAGAGCAGCACCGGAATTCACATCCAGATCTTCACCGAGAATAAGGGTATCTGCTCCAAGTATCTCACGGAAAAGACCAGCATATTTGCATCCTGTGCCGCCGAAAAGATTCACAGCTATTCCGGATGTATCCTTATCTGCAAAATATGTTTTATATGTTTTCACCATTTTATTGAAATAAACGGTGTATGCTTCGTCTGTTTTATCGATGATGTTCCCTTTCTTATCACCGAAGCGCACTTCTGAGTTATTTTTCAATGCCTCGTTCATCTGCTTCAGCAAATAAGTATGTATCCCCTGTATGCCTATGCCGAATTTAGCACCGTTTGTAGTCACCTCAACATGGGAGCGGGTTATTTGCACATGTGCCTGTGCGCCGAGCTGACTCTGGTTCTGATAAACCTGACCGGAACCTGAAATACCTGTCAGATAGACGTTTACTCCTGTTTCAGATAACCCGGCAGCAAAAGATTCCGCCAATTTCTTTGATGTCGGTCCGTTGTCATACCCTATAACACAGGCTTCACCTTCTTTCAGAGCAACACTGCCACCGCTTCGGAGTTGAAAAGTCAGACCGCCCATGAGGACACCGGCGGTGTATGCCGCATCAGGAGTAAAAACGGCTTTCGCACCAAAAAAATCACCCGCTTCGCCTACGTAGGCTCTTATATCATATGAGGCAGGCTTAAATAACTTATCCGCATTTTTAACTACGCTTTCAGGCGCATTCACAGGCTTAAACGGCATACAAAACCCCCGTGGAATCTGATAAGACTTTATAGCCCAAAACACCAAGCCAGATCAAATATATATTGCCGCTGGCGGGTTATTTGGCAGGCGTCGGAAAGTTATTTCAGAATAAATATTTTTTTCGTTATTTTTTTGTTGACAAAGGGCACCTGCTTTAGTAATTTAGCGTTCCACGTTGCCCAGGTAGCTCAGTCGGTAGAGCAGTGGACTGAAAATCCACGTGTCGATGGTTCGATTCCGTCCCTGGGCACCATTTCTATTTCTAGCATGTTCCAATAACTTCCTCAAACCTTTACAAACCCCTTTAAATACTGTATTCTAGAGTATATTAACGTCTATTAAATTCCAACATGTTCCAGACCTTTCTGTTGGTATGCTTGTTGGTATTTGTGATGTTCATGGCAGGAGATACCAACATATGAGCCTGACTGATACTCAAATCAAATCTATTAAGTTCGAAGATAAAGCAATTAAGCTTTCTGACGGGAAAGGGTTATATCTACTAGTAAATAAGACTGGTAAATATTTTAGATATAACTACCGTTATGCAGGGAAGCAAAAAACCTTAGCATTAGGCGTATATCCTGAAACATCATTGAAGAAAGCCCGTGAAAGGCTTGATGAAGCCAGAAAGCTGTTAGCTGATGGTATTGATCCTTCTGAAGCTAAAAAGAGCTTCAAGCTTGGTTTATTGGACAGTGCTGAAAACAGCTTCGAGAAAGTAGCTAAAGACTGGCATATCAGACAAACTCCCAAATGGACACCTGGACATTGTGCAGCAGTATGGAGAAAGCTTGAAAAAGATGTTCTTCCCTGGTTGGGTAATAAACCGATAAATACCATCACACCTAAAGAAATGCTGTTGGTACTTAGGCGCATAGAAGCCAGAGGAAAACACGAAACAGCTCATAAGACTAAGCAGATATGCAGTCAGATATTCACTTACGCAATCATAGAAGGCAAAGTTGAGCGTAATCCATGCTCAGATCTTCAAGGTGCCTTAACTCCTGTTGTGAATAACAACTACCCTACCATAACAAACCCTAAAGAAGTAGGCACATTGCTACAACTGATAGACGAATATAAAGGCTCTCATATAGTACGCTATGCACTTAAACTTGCTCCCTTGGTCTTCGTCCGTCCTGGTGAACTAAGGCAAGCTGAATGGTCTGAAATAGACCTTGAAAAGAAGCTATGGAAGATACCTGGAGAAAAGATGAAGATGAAGACTCCTCATCTTGTACCATTGTCTGAACAGGCAATAGCTATACTTAAAGAGATTTACCCTTTAACATCTAAAAGCAGGTATGTATTTCATTCAGAACGTACTTTTGACAGACCTATGAGCGATAACACACTTAATGCTGCTCTGAGAAAAATAGGCTATAGTAAAGATGAAATGGTAGCTCATGGCTTCAGGGCTATGGCATCTACCCTATTACATGAAAATAAATGGAATACTGAGTATATAGAAAGACAGCTTGCACACTCAGAAAGAAATAAGGTTAAAGCAGCTTATAACCATGCTGAATATCTTGAAGAACGAACTAAGATGATGCAGTGGTGGGCAGATTATCTGGATGGATTGAAAAAAGCTAAATCGTGATGGTGATTTATGAATAAGAATATAAAAACATGGAGACTTGCTCCTTTCCTATCCGTCGATGATGCCATGAACCTTATTATTGGTGTTTTACCAGGAACCTATAAATTTGATTATGTAAAGGATGAGGATAAGCCTAAAGAAGGGGTTCCGATTTATGAAGCAATGATTAATGATATCCAAAAGTTTAATTTAAGCATCTATTTCGGCAAAGAGCTAGCTTGCCATGAAAATATAGGCATGTTTGTTTCTTTGGAGGAATATGATTTTTCTTGTTGGTGGAACACTGGAAAACTTTCTATTGAGGAATTGAAGAAATGGCTTGTGAGTAAGAATATTAAGTCCGAGTTCTTCGAAACAACAAGTAAAAAAAACATCTCTGCCAACATGAATATTCAAGAATGTAGTGCGGATTTATATGAAATCAATGAAGCATTAAAGCAGGAACTTGAAAGTAGCAAAAGTCAGCTTACTAGATATAATCATTTGGTAATAGGTATATTGCTAGAGTTTATTATCGGAGATCTTAAAGAGTCGAATCCTAAAAATCAGACAGAGCTTATAGATCTGATCGTAGAAAAATACTATAGCGAAGGCGTCAAAGGTGTTTCTGATAGGAGCTTAAAAGATAAGTTTTCCAAGGGTAATAAAGAAGTAAAAGTTTTTTTAGAAGCAATGTTGAAAAAGGCAAAAGATCAGCATGATAATGATATTAAGATATAAATGATTTATAGTTATAAACTAAGTTGGCTTTATTTAATTTTAAAAAGTATTCTAAAAAAGTGCAAATACTCTTTCAAAGTGCAAGTCGTTTTTTAGTTAGTGCAGCTGCACTGACTTATTCCTTATCTCCTTATAAAACTTTCATTAGATTCTTGTGGCCACAGGAACAGAAAAGAATGAAAAGGAGATAATAATGAATCAAAATCATATATTAACAATTCTTAGAAGAAAACAAGTCCAGGAGATTACTGGACTAAGTAGATCAGAGGTGGTCCCCAAAATCTGTACAGTATGCTAAGGTGTAAAAAGCATATTGGAGGACCATGCGATGTCAAATGCCAAACGTACCCGTTACTCAGCGGAGTTTAAATCGAAAGTAGCCCTTGAAGCTCTTCGAGAGGAGCTGACTTTATCAGAATTATCAGCCAAGTATAATGTTCACCCGAACCAGATTTCCAAGTGGAAGAAAGAAGCTATAGAAGGCATGGCATCAATCTTTGCCAACAAGCCCTGCAAGTCGGAAGAGCGCACAGAAGCTGAGATAAAGGATCTTCATGCAAAAATAGGTCAGCTGACAGTGGAGCGGGATTTTTTGCAGCGAGCCTTCGGGAAACGGTAAGCATATCCCGGAGGAAGCTTATGATCGATAACGCAAGAAGCAGCCTGTCCATCAGCAGTCAGTGCAGTCTTTTGGGCATCAGCCGCTCCTGCTATTATTATCAGGAGTCCGGCGAATCGGCTTTGAATCTTGAACTTATGCACATAATAGATAAGCAGTTTATGGCGACGCCTGACTTCGGTTCCAGACAGATGGCAAAGCTTATCAGAAGGTATGGATACAATGTCAGCCGCAAGCGTGTAAGTAGACTTATGAAGAAGATGGGCATAGCTGCCGTTTATCAGAAGCCCAAAACCAGTGTTCCACATCCGGAGCATAAGACATACCCGTATCTGCTTAGAGATATTGATATAAACCGACCTAATCAGGTTTGGTGCTCTGATATCACCTACATACCAATGAGAAGAGGATTCCTCTATCTGGTGGCTATTATGGATTGGTACAGCAGAAAAGTTCTCAGCTGGAGACTTTCAAACAGCCTTGATTCTGATTTCTGCGTGGCTGCACTTGAAGAAGCCCTTGAAAAGTATGGAACACCTGAAATATTTAATACTGACCAGGGGAGTCAGTTTACCAGCTATGACTTTACGCAAACCCTTAAAGATGCAGGTATTAAGGTCTCTATGGACGGCAAGGGGCGTTGGATGGATAATGTCATGATTGAGCGCATCTGGCGGACATTGAAATATAGCTTTGTCTATCTCCATGCGTTTGATAACGGACACGAGCTGAAACGAGGACTGGCGGACTGGATAAATTTCTACAATACAGGAAGACCGCATTCTTCTCTGGGCGACAGAACGCCATATGAAGCTTATAACGGATTAGAGATTCAAATTTGGAAAAAAGATGATAAAATGACTGAGAGTTTCCACCTTATTTCAGTCTAAAAACTGTACTAAAGATGGGTACCACCTCTATCCTCCATCTATGCAAAGATGTCAGGTGGAAGTTTCCCCAAATCCATTAGCCTAGGAGAAAGAGCTGTAGGCTGGATAGAAGCTGAAGTATTAGACTGGCTTCAAGAACAAATTAAGAAAAGCAGAGGAGGGTCTGAATTATGAGCCAGATACTTCCTGAAACCAATAACAATAATATTCAAGGGGTTTATATGCCCCTTGAATGGTTAGAAACAGCACCTCCGGCACAAGAATTCAGTATTGATCCTTTAGCTCCAATAGGAGCGGTAACATTAATCAATGCCCACGGAGGAACAGGGAAATCCCTTCTTGCTCTTAAAATAGCTACTCATATAGTTTTAGGTATAGATATTCTCGGAGCCGAAACTAATGGTGAAAAAGTAGCCTATATGTCTCTGGAAGATTCTGAGGATATTTTGAGAAGAAGGATTTATAAGCTTATTGCATATTTACCAAAAGAAGTTCAGGGCAGGCGTCAAGAACTAAGCGACAGATTAATGTTTATTGATGGTTACGGCAGGCAAATGCATGTAGCGAAGTATAATCAGAATAATGTTGAGATAACAGACATAACTAATAAGCTTATTAAACTGTTAAAAAAAGAAAATATCAAAACTCTTTTTGTTGATACCTTTGTACGTTCCCACAGCCTCAATGAGAATGATAATGCCCAGATGGGAGCATTATTAGTCGCTTTTGAAAAGATAGCAGCAGAAGCAAAGTGTGCAGTAATCCTGCTTCATCATCTTTCAAAAAGTAGTGATAGTAAAGCTTATGCCGCCAGAGGTGCATCAGCGATAACCGATAACGCAAGGTCATCAATATTATTAGAGAGGGTTGATAAAAAAGATGAAACTAAATTCAGTGAAGCTGATATTAAGATGGCTGTGACTGAAGGTAGGCTTATTAGAGTGATGCATATTAAACACAATTATTCAGTTGAACATCCCGAACAGTATATTGAAATCACAAAAGATGGAGGACTGATCGAACGTTATCCTTCTTTTGATATTAGAAAAAGTTCTGAACAACGACTCATGGAAATTTCTAATTGGCAGAAGAAAGAAATGAAAGGTAAACCTATAACAAAAACTAACATTGATGAAAACTTCAGAAATATAAGACCTGAGAATACTAACTATAGTAAGTGGATTTATCGTAATGCACTGGATTGGGGTATTGAAAATAGTTATGTTCAACAAGTTGCTTCTCCTGAGGGTGGAAGTAGAAACAAAAATGCAGTTTACTATATTATTAATATGCCTCAGTAGTTAACCCTCTAACCTTCCCGAAACCCTCCTGAGAAATAATCTAAAGAGACAGGGAACAAGGATATGTAGTGGTATGGATTAAACCATCCACTACTATTTTCCTTATAGGAGGAGGGTGGTTAAAAAGCTATTTTGATATATTTATTTAGCACCATGATTTGGTTATATATTTCGTAAGAAACCATACTTAAGGGTTTTTATTTAGAAGGAGTTTATTTTATGTATTTTAGAAAAAAACAGGTTATTGATGATCAACTAAAGATTGATATAAGAGATTTAAGAAAGAAAGGTTTTAAATATGGTGAAGAGTTTTCAGGCACAGTATCTATAACAAGCAATGGTATAACAAAAGGTGCATTTGCTTTTTTGATTGATGAAAGCAAATTAACCCTTATTTACTTTTACAGAGGCAACCATAGTAATTTAGAAGCCATAAGGCAAGAAGTTAAACTCCATCGCTTAGAATGTCATTATGGAGGTTTGAGAGTATATTTTGTATGTCCTAAATGCGGTAAAAAAATAATGGCTTTGTATCTTGGTGATAAATATTTTTATTGTCGTTCATGCTGTAATTTAGCACATAAATCACAACAGATAGACAAAGCAAGCCGTCTTCTTAATAAGCTTAGAAAGATAAGGCGTAAGCTTAATACCCCTGATGATTTATTCAGTATGGTATGGCATAAGCCCAAGGGGATGCACCACAAGACTTTCTATAGATTAACTGAAGAAAGTAATGCCGTTACAAATGAGTACTTCAAGCAGTTTTTGCCCTAAAAGAGGCTATCCTCAGACAGTCGGTTTTAGGGAAGAGGTTCTTTTCAAGGCTAAGAATCCGATGAGTGCCCATGAGAGTAGCGAATAATGTAGAAGGCTTCGAAAGCCGAAGCAATGCAACCTCATATCTGTATGAGCACCTTTGTAATTAAGTATTTTGTTGAGATAATTATTTTAAACGCATGAGTGTTAGTAGTGTTTTGCTTGGCACTCCTGTTGGCGGTATAATATTATTTTCAATTTCAAAAAGTTTGATAGCGGAGACTGTTTTGCTGTCCAATACTCCATCTGTCGAACCGATGGGGTATCCTAAACGAATTAGTTCTTGTTGTATTTCGTAAACCAATGAGCCTTCGGAACTGAATTGTTTCAATGGTTTTTGTGTCTCCAGAGATGGTGGTGACACAATATTACTTGAGCTATTATTTCTTGAGGGAGAAATATTGCTTGAAGGTGGAGGCGAATAATACCCACCACCGGAAGATGAATAATGACTGCTATGACTACTGTGACTGCTATGACTCCTGTGGCTGCTATGACTTCTGTGTGCAGCGAGTAAAAGAGTATCATCAAGAGTTGCGGACTGAATAAAAAAATCTTCATGGATAATTTTATCCTCGGTATTATCGTGGAATATTGGTTCGGCGGTTGCAGCATCAAGATGATTTGGCATAAAAGAAGTGAGAATTGCTGCAATTGCTGTTTGTTGGAGTCGTTTAATTTTATTCATTGTACAACCCTCCATCAATTAAAGTATTACATAGATTGTTGTTGAAATATTTTATATTACTGAAAAAGACTCCTCCGCATGTGTTTCTATCAGTGCACTTATCGCAACTAGGTAAAAATCTTACTTTCCAAGGAGAGATAGACTTAACAGCATATAATCGTAAATTGTCAGGCAGAGTACAGCAAGGATGGTTAAAAATAGAAACAGGTATTGAGTGACGCTTAAAAAGTCTTACAGTTTTTTCTAGAATAGTTGAATATTTCCATGGTTCAACTAATAGTTGCTCCATGTTGTCTTTTGCTTTTCCGATAATTTCAATTCCCATAATGGCAACATGCTGTACACAAGGGATATTCATTGATATGAAGTGTGCCCAATCAGTGAGATTTAAATAATTTAACTTGTTTATAACTGTTCTAATCTCAATATGTGCTCTCCCAAAAGAGAGAAGATTAATAGCATTAACAGCTTTCCAAAAAGCTCCTTCCTTCCCTACAAGAACATCATGTACGCTGGAGATACTTGAGTAAAGCGGAATACAAAATGTTGCATAATCTTGACATAGCCAAAGAAGTTTTTCTACTTGTTCAGGCTTATTTATTAAAGTTCCATTAGTAAGAATTTGAATATGTGTTTCCGGATGAAGTGTTCTTATTGTTTTGATTACATCCAGAAATTTATCAAAGAACAGAATTGGTTCTCCTCCTGTTATACCGATGGCTTGTGGAGATTTATCTATTAATTTGATTATATCCATTACCTCATCATAGTATATAGTAGGCTTATTTTTAGGAGCTTGAGGGCACATTATACAGTTTTGATTACAATTCTCTGTGAGTAAGAATGCATTTTCAGAAGATTCCGATTCATAAGCGATTACAAGCCTTCCGTCAGGATGAATAGTGACGATGTCTCCTATTTTCAGCTCAATGCTATTTTGGCTATTCCAAGCTCTTATTCGGTAAATATCAGACTGAATATAGCCGCATCGAATATATATTTCTTCATTTTCTTTTAGAGTATTAAGTAAATAAGATATACCTTTTGAGTCTTTATGGAATGTGTCAACTCTTGCCAGCAGTTCGCTTTCTATGTTTATAGATTTTCCTTTATAAACGGCCATGAGTATCCTCTAAAGCGACTTCTTTGATTGAACGTCTAGTTATCCATGCGGCAAACAAGTCATTGATAAAGTTTTCATCTTTTGAAAGACATTCAAATAGAAATCCAAATATTGCTTTATTCTTTTTACATATTGGATCTTCAGGTTTAAAGCTTATATATTTTTTGATTGATGCATAATTTCTGATAGGATCTGAACCGCAATATGCCTGATAGGAACACCAAGCACAGCCGGGCAAGCACTCGATAATTGTTTTTTTAAGCATATTTTCAACTTTAATAGAATTAAATATATCTTCTCTCGTATTGGAATACACATGCCCCAACATGAACTCATTATCACCATTCATACGATAAAGCATTCGTGATTCATCAGAAGCAAAAATATCACCATTCGTGTCGTATATTATTCCGCTTATTGCAGCTCCGGCTGGAGATTGCAAATCAACAAAACCTGATGAGAACGGTGATAATATTCTAGATAGCAGCATTGATGCATATTCTTCTACAAACTCGATGTCGTTTTTATTAAGCTCGATAATATAGTTCAATGCATCAATATATTTATTTGTAAATTTGGACATATCATAATTCATAAGTTCTTGGTTACTAAGTACATTGCCATAAGGGTTTATTGATCTGATAAAAATTGAATTGAAGTTGTTCTTTATATATTCATCTATAATATCTCTGAGGTTATTTATATTTTTACTATGGACAGTTAATAACGCAGATATATTATTTAGACCCTCAGAACGTAGTGTATTAATGTTATTAACAACTTTTGTATAAGTTCCTGTTCCGTCGTTATTTATCCTACAAGAATCATGTAAAAGCTCAGAACCATCTAATGATATTGAAATATCAACTTTGTATTGCTTGTAAAGCTCTATATGCTCTTTTTTTAAATCGTATAAGTTTGTACAAACAACAAAATCAAGCTTAGTGTTATGTGGCTTGTTTAGAGTTGCATATTCAAGAATGAATTTTAGTGTGTCGAAATTTAAAGAAGGTTCTCCTCCTTGAAACTCAATTTTTATATACGATGTTGAAGAAGAAAAAATAAAATCAACTACTTGTTTAGCGGTATGTAGATTCATATCAGAAGTAGAATTTTCATCCTGAGTAATTGATGATGCATGACAATATTTACAACTTTGATTACATCGATATGTTAGAACAATCATATGAAGTGATGTTGCTTCATATAAAAACCTTTTTTTTGTTCGATATCTTCTGGCATACTGATTTATTAGATCTTCTGAAATGTTACTTGAGAGGAAAAATTTAGTTTCAAGATTTTGATATGGTTCGGAAGTTTTTTCAAGTCGATTGCTAATAAATGCTTGGAAAATAGAATTATCAATAAATTGGAACTCTCCCAGATCATTTGTAATAAGAATTTTTTCACCATATCTAGCAAAGTTAAATGGGAGTATAATATAATTATTCTTCACTTGAGAACTCTTTAATATAAGACCGTATGTTAAGATTAGATTCCAATGCTTTAGCTATTAATAGGTTCCTTAATGAGCCAAACTTGATTTCAAGTTCAATTCGTAATTGGTGATCCAAAATTGACTTATAAAGCATTTCCAGCGAAGCAAATTCAAAATCATTTTCAAGTTGAGTATTGCTTATAATATAATATTCATCTGATTCACTCAGATGAAATATCACCTTCTCAGACAAATCATACATAGCTCTCTGGATAGCCTGTAAGTCATAATGCTTTCTCAATAAAAATAGCTTACCATTTTGAATTTTCATCACGCTGTCTCTATAATTTGGTGAGTTTATTTTATACATTTTACCACAAACATCATCCATTGTAGTGCATGTGTTGTTAATTAATGAGTAAAATGTTTAGTAGATGATTTATTGATTAAATTGATGCTGTAAATTAAAGATACTATGCAACTTGACATACGGGGGGGTAGTTAACTTTATAAGTCAATAATCCTCCGTAGTACGTTCAGACTTAATTATGACAAATACCATAAAGAGTTGCCATGCTCAATTCAAGAAAATATATAACGATTTATCATCATATTAATCGTTGGCTTTAAAGCTCGTATGTTTAATTTCATTTACACTTAAGTCATCATTTAACTTGTATAAATATACATGGTACAAAGAACCTGAAATATTTAATTGCATGTCAGCATCTTGACTAAGCTGATTGACATTTTTATAAGAAGACATCAATGGATAAGAAAGTGTACTGCGGCATACTACTAGAACTACATCTGCTTGTTTGAATGGTACTTCATTCCACCCTTGTTGAGTTCTGATTTCTCTTGCTTTCATTGATGTTGAAACGCTATGGGCTATAGTCGCAACATTTAAGCCTATTTCTGCGTATAAAAAACCACTGCTGAATATAATTATGAAAAATACATTCAAAAAGAATTTCATTGAATACCTCATATCAAAACGTTGTACCATCTTTTAAAATAATTGTTTGTGATTCAAGCTTAGGCTTATAAGATGGAATGCTCTCTTTGTTAGTATGTTGTACAGGTTGTTCTGTTGCCAAAATTATAGCAGTTAGTCCTTGTCGGTGCTTTGATATTGCCCAAGCTATTCATGGCATCACTCCACGCTTGACGACCTAACATTTCTTGATAACGGATCTCTGCCACTTCATTGGCTGTGAGAGGATAAATAGTTTCAACAAATTTATTGTCTTTATAACAATCCGCATATGAACCATTAGGCTTGCAAGAATTATATTGGCACCAGTTTGGATAATAATAGTTTCCATCATTGAATACTTGGAGTTGCCGTCCACAGCACCCTGAAATGATTAAGAACAAAATAAATATCAAATATGAAAAAGCACTTTTTTTCATGAACGTAACTCCTTCTAATTGAACTCAACTTCATCACATGAACCTGTCAGAACCCCATCTTTGCCATCGTATTTATTGTTCCATGTGCCTGTAACAGAATAATCTTCTTCCTTAAATGTCACTGTAATATCATGCAGTGTGGAAGTAAAAATATAGATTCCATTTTGGTAGGTCATGGTACCTGTTTTTGTATAGCTTCCAAAATTATTAGAATGAGTGATTTGTTCAAATTGACCCTTGTCATAGCTCACTTCAAATGTACCAGTATCATCTCCTGTAAATGAGCCGGAGCAGTGAAAATATGAAAGAGGTGAACTGGTATTATTACTATCGCTTCCTCCGTTACTGCCTCCGCATCCAATAAAAATACTTAAAAGCACTGCATAACATAAACTCTTCAAAAATTTCATATTATACTCCTATGCACTAATTTGACTTTTTGAAGTGGGAATTATTAAGGCTTATATAACTCGTATGTGAAGTAATTACAACCCTTATTTGAAATAATGACTTCCTCATTTGTGTAGTACATTGCTTAAAAGATAGGGAATTTAATGGATATATTAGAAAGAATTACTCAACTAAGAGAGGAAAGAGGATGGAGTTCATATAAACTTGCTAAAATGGCTAATATTCCACAATCAACTTTATCAAACCTTTTCAACCGTGAGAATTCTCCGACTATTGCTACTTTAATAGCTATCTGTAACGCCTTTGATATTTCATTAGCTCAATTCTTTTCTGAAGTTACCCATTCCTCGCTGACAGAAGAACAAAACGAATTACTAAAAAATTGGTCGTTATTATCGAAGGGGCAAAAAGAAAAAGTGATGATCTATATTAAAGGGTTGTTACAGGAACAAGTATAAAATAGTATCTTTTTCTTTAAATTAGCCATATTCTTAAGAGTCTTGAGCAGTTATTTTTTTATAATTAGCCACATATCCGAATATTATACGAAGAGGTAGTAATGAATCGAAGCGTTTATTATAATCGTATAACTTATTTACTTGCCACGTTGACCGTAAATATTCATCAGAGAGCCAAAAACAATATTTTGGATTATAATATTCATGCAGAAAGCTTTTATGGAAGCTTTTTAAAGCTTCTGTATAATTGGGATTTCACCAATGCAAACAAAATATTTCAAAATGCAGCAGCTATTGATTTAATAGATGAGAAAAATAAACTGATTGTCCAGGTCACATCTCAAGATACTAAATCCAAAATCAATACAACATTGTCTAAAGAAAAACTGAAAGGATATCAAGGATACTCTTTAAAATTTTTTATTATAACTGATGATGGGAAGGATTTAAAAAGCGGTGAGTATAACAATCCACATAACATAACTTTTGATCCTAAGAAAGATATACTTGATAATGGAGACATACTGCGAGCGATCCTGGCAATGAAAATCGATGAACAGGAAGCCATACATCACTTTCTGAGCAAGGAACTGCGACCAATTGAAATGAATATGGTCAACATGGAATCTGATCTAGTGAAAATTATTGAAATCTTGTCTAAAGAAGATTTAGATAACTGCGAACAAATCAATTTAAATGAATATAACATAGAAGAAAAAATCAACTTCAATCTATTACAAAGAGTTAAAGAGATGATTAATACTCATAAAATATATTACAATATAATAGAAAAAATATTTATTGAATATGATAAAGCTGGTAACAATAAAAGTTTAGCAATAAAGCTTTTATTGAAAAAGAAATATATGAAATTAATGGATAATGAAGAAGATAAAGTGGTTATTTTCTGGACTTTACTTGAAGAAGTCAAAGAATACATAAAAAGTTTCGATGTACTCAATATATCTTTAGAAGAGCTTGATATGTATGTCTCAATATTAATTATTCATGCTTTTGTTTGGTGTCACATATTTGAAAATCCAACAGGGTATACTCATGTTACTACCTGAAACCATACACCCAGATTTATGTGTTTATTACAACGGTTCAAAAGTACTGGAGGTACTTTTGTTAAAAAAACATTTAAAACTGTTAGACCTTTATGCCGAAATTAAACGTACACACAATATCAGCTTATCTCTTTTAATTTTATGTGTTGACTGGTTATTCTTAATAGGGCTTATCAGTATAAATGATGATGGGGAAATAATTTTATGTATATTGAAAGATTAATTATATCAAGCTCTGAAAAAGAAATTCGTAATATTATCTTTCATAAAAACATGAACTTGATTGTAGATAATACACTAGTCGTAGACGATACTAAAACTGGCAACAGCGTTGGAAAAACAACTGTGCTGAAATTAATTGACTATTGTTTAGGTTCTGATGGTAAAAACATATATACTAGCGAAGATGGTAAGATTGTATATGATCTAGTGAAAGACTACTTAATAAATAGTGAGATAGTGGTGACACTAGTGTTAACAATTGATTTTCATGAGGATAGTGAAAAGATTGTTATTAAAAGAAATTTCTTGCCTAGAAAGAAAAAAATATTAACGCTTAATGGCGATACCATCACAGATGAAGAAAAGCTTGGCGAAGAATTAAAAAAATTAATATTTAATAAATACAGTGACAAGCCAACATTTAAACAAATTAAATCACATAATATAAGATATAAAGAACCTGCCTTATCAAGCACATTAGAGACATTAAGTAGATATTCTACCATGCCAGAATATGAAACTTTATATTTATTCTTGCTAGGATGTGATTTTTCTGAAGGCGATGAAAAACAAAGATTAAATACCATTATTAAACAAGAATTAGCATTCAAATCAAGACTAGAAGCAAAAGAGACAAAAACTGGTTATGTTTCTGTTTTAAATCAAATTGAAAACGAGATTAAAGAATTGGAGAACAAAAAAGGGTCATTTAATATAAATGAAAATTTTAACAATGACTTAGAGCGTTTGAATAGTCTTAAAAGAGAGATAAGGCATAAGGGTAGCTTGCTGGCATCTTTGAATATTAAAAAAGATATTATTCTAGAAACACAAGCTGATTTAAACGAAGAAGTCTCAAAAATTGATTCGCAGCAGTTAAAAATGATATACCAGCAAGCTACCGATAAGATTAACAATATACAGAAAAGCTTTGAAGAATTAGTTCAGTTCCATAACAGTATGTTAGCTGAAAAAGTTAGTTTTATAACGAAAGACTTGCCAACGATTGAATCAGATATTGATAAAATAACGAAAAGTCTTGGTGACTTGAAAAACCAAGAAAAAATAGTTACTCAAGAATTGTCCAAAAGTATTGCGTTCCAGGATCTAGAAAAACTTATTTCTGAACTGAATGAAAAGTACAGAAGAAAAGGTGAGTATGAAGGTATTATAGAGCGAATTTCTGAAGTTGAGCAAAATATAGACAAAGCTGAAAAAGAACTTGATAATATCAACAATAATATTTTTACAGAAAGTTTTAAAAGCGTTTTGCAAGAACAAATTAATAAATTTAATAATAAGTTTTCTTTTGTTTCCAAAGAACTGTACGGTGAAAAATTTACTATTAAATTTGATATAGTTGAAGATAAAAAGACAAAAAAACCTGTATATAAGTTTTCTCCAACATTTACAAGTAATCAAAGTACAGGGAAGAAGCAGGGCGAGATAGTGTGCTTTGATATAGCATACATAATGTTTGCTGAAGAAGACCATATCCCTCACTTGAAATTTTTACTAAATGATAGAAAAGAGCTCATGCATGGAAATCAGTTATTAAATATACATAATTTGATAAACAATAAAAACATCCAGTTTGTGGCATCTATTTTGAAGGATAAGTTACCCTCTGAGCTACAAAAAGAAGAGTATTACGTTGTTGAGCTATCTCAGAATGATAAATTATTTCGAATAGAAGTTGAATAGTATTATAAAAAATATTGGTATTTTTGCTGGCACATATCCGAATACGCTATGATTTATATGTTTATTATAAATACCATATGTAACTTTTTTGATTCCGTCCCTGGCACCATTTTGAAATCTACAGGCTTCCAGAGAAATTCTCCGGAAGCCTTTTTTATTTCTCCAATATCTTTCTAAACGATCGTTTGCACCTTCTAATAAAGACCAGCTCCTCACTGAAATAAGAGATCTTTTAAAAAACAAGCAGGCATTTATCCATGATGACATGGATATTCATTTATGCTATTTTGCTTTTATTTAACGGAGGATAATGTATGAAAACAATTCAGCGCTTTATTCTGCTAACTCTCCTTATTTTTGCTGTAACAGCATGCTGGGGAACAGATGAAGACGACGACAACAGTACGTCAGGCGGAAACACCCTAACAGCCATAAGACTGGGGCAAGCCAAGACTCTCAGAGGTAAATACGACATAACGAAGTATGTTGAAACCTATGATAACGGCACTGTTGACAGCAAAAACACAACAAGCTTTCTGGGCGAAATGGAAATTGAAACTCAAACAACAACTAAAACAATGAATTATGCTGTTTCATATATTCTTGACGGCAGAAGCGGTTCTGCATCCGAAAAATTTATCCTGAAAACAGACTCATCAGAAAAACTTCAGATAGACGGAGAGAAAATAAGTCCTGAACCGGAAGAGGTTCATGATCTTGATTCAGAAGAGAACTACTATCTTATAATACAGGTGGACGGGATGGAAAAAACCGGTTCAAGTGCAAAATACGACCTGTACATCAAAGCAAGAAAGATGTCCGATAATCCGGATTACGAAATAAGAGACTGAAAACAGGGGCTCGCAAGAGCCCCTTTCTGCTTAATCCGCAAAATTTTCCTTACTGTAAAGAGCCCTAACTATAGCCTTGCTGAGAACCGGATATATAATAGCCGTCAGCACAGCGCATATAATCAACGAAGCGGAAGTTTCGTCACTCATCATCTCGTACTGCTTTCCGAGGGTAGCGACAGTGACCATAAGAGTGAGCGGGAATGACAAAGCAAACGGAGTCACCATTATTATTTTCCGGGGCAGCGCAGAGAAGAACATGGGAATAACGGAAAGCACTCTTATGCTGAGTAAAACTGCAGCAATGGCAAACCCCTGGGAGACAACTGCAAAGTTTTTAAGATTACTTAAGTCAAACCCAAGACCCACATGTATGAAAAAGACAGGAATGAGAAAACCGTTTCCCACCCCGCTGAAGATGTCCACAATATTTTCCTTTGTGAAAAACAGCATTGAAAAAAGCATACCGCCGATAAAAGCACCGACAATAGGTTCTATATCCATAAAAACAGCAGCAGCCACAAACACAAACATATTAACAAAGTTTGCTCTTATTCCCATTTCAGAGAGATTTCCTGTGGTAGTAAAAATAGCGGCTATCTTCGGAAACCACCATATCATAAGCCTTAAAAGTTTTGTCACGGCATATACAAAGAAAATAAATGCACCTATTTTCAGTATATGTATTCCGGCTTCAACGGTTATTCCATAACGGTAATAAAGAACAGCAAAAGTCAGCCCCAGAAGGCTGAATACTTCACCTATTCCCCCTATAACAAGGAGCGCCTGCCCTTCCTTTGTGCTGATAAGCCCAGTATCCTGCAATACAGGAAAAAGAAGACCTATAGCAACCGTCATATAAGCCACAGCCATAATAGGTTCATCACCAAGCATATAAGCAATAATCAACGAAAAAAACACAATAAGCAGCGCCACTGCCCCGTAACTGGCGAGATCCCGCTTCGGCAGAGTGCGGATGTTCTCAAAATCTATCTCCATTCCGGCAAGATACATAAGGACAAGAAATCCGAGTTCAGCGAGGAAGCCTATGATCTCTTTGCTGTAATGGACATCAGCAAAGAACCAGCCGAGTGCGATGCCAAGCAGAATTTCTCCCACTGCAACGGGGATCATCATACGTTTTGATATAAACGGGGCAAAATAAGCCCCCATACAGAAAGCGAGGAGAATAAAAGCCTCGCTGCTATGCATTTTTCTCTCCCACAGGAACAGCAAGAACACTGCAATCTGCATTGCGGGCAAGTAAATAAGGCACGTTCGGAGCAAATATGCCGATTTTTTCCTTCGGATCAAACGTCAGTACAAGCAAAAGCTTTTCGCCTTCAAACTCCTTGATCCGGCTTAAAGTCTCGAAGACGGGATTCCCCTCTTTCACGGTAAAATCCAGCTTTACTCCTTCGGATATTTCATAGTCTGCCACAATATTTTTTCTGAAATTGAGATATTCAGTCTCTTTCTGCCCCCGCATAGCCTCGGAAGCACATATATATATAATTTCGTATGGTCTTTTCAAAAGCCCCGCAAGCTCTATACCTGTTTCAAGAGCAAATGAAGGGGTCTCCGAGTTGAGGCTTATCAGTACCCTGTCATAGTCTTCATAACCTTTTGCAAAAAGAACAGGAGCCGAAGCCTCTCTGAAATAGCCTTTATAATATAAATCAATGCCGAAAACTCTTTTTTTGGGAATAACAAGAACCCCTCGGTCATAACTGCGGAGGTCTTTGAGACTGGCGATTGTATCTCCTGTTTCAAATTCAAGTTTTCTGCCTTTTATTTCCTCGGCAAGCCCCTTAATTCCTTTGCCTAAATGGGGAATAAGCGTGAGTTTTTTTGAAAGGGTGTTTGTGTGCAGCAAAACTGCCTCATTGACTATCTCAGGATATGCTGCTGAAATATAGACGGACAGAGTCTGCCCGAAACGCAGCGGAAAGTTCGGCACACCCTTGGAGAGTGTATCCACGATACTCTTAACAACCTGCGGATCACCTACGATTATCAGACGGTCACCTATGTTGATCCTGCTTTCCTTGTTCGGAAGAAGTATTTTGCCCTTGGAGTAAATAAGCGCCACGTTCCAGTTGCTGGGACGCAGGTGCTTAAGTCTCACCCCCACAAGGTGTGAGTATCTAAGCACCTGAACCTCAACGATTTCACCTGCACCTTTTCCGATATTTACAGGCCATGCGACATTCTTTTCTATCATGGAGGCAATAATCTCAATGCCGACATTGAGAGGATGGACAATATTCACATTATAGTTATCAAGTATCGAATCATCGTAATTGCCGTATGAAAGAACAATTATCTGCACATCAAGGCTATACACCTCACGGGCGATGCGGCAGCATTCCATAACCACATCAGGATCTTTTATGGTGATTATGATGTTCATAATCTCGTTTGTACTGATCTTTTTCCATGTGACAATGCTGCTTGCATCGCCGTTTATCAGCTCAACGCCTTTAAGACTTTCCCTGACAGAATCCTGATAATCCCTGCGTATATCAACGACTTTAAGCTTTTTTCTCTCACGCAGAAAGCGCACAAGCTCTATCTCGAAATAGCCGAGTCCGAAAATCAGCGTAAACTTTTCCTTAAGCCCGTTAGTAGTTTCTTTCATAGGCAGTTCCTGAATTATTACGGCAGCTTACCGCTCCGCAGTTCCTGATTACCGGGCAGAGGAACAGGCGTTCCGTCCGCATCAATAGCCACAAATTTGACATTAGTGGAGAAAACCTCCACAACTTCTTTTGAACCCGGGGCATCAGCTTCCACAGCCACATTATAACTGACGGATGTCCGCCCTATTTTTTCCGGCAAAACTATAAATTTGAGAATCGAACCGTTTTCGACCCTATGCTTAAAAACAACCCTGTCCATCGATACAGTGACAAGAGAATAACCGGGAAAATCCATGGAGGCGGCAAGCCAGGCTATTTCGTCAATCCATTTCAGCATCATACCGCCAAAAAGATATCCATAGTGGTTCAGGTGTTCCGGTCTTACGAGTACGTAATTATCCATAAAACCTCCGTTCGGTTGATAATATATAGCATGTTTGCAAGCTGCACCGCCATAGCTTATGTTAAAAAGATTGCCCTTGTACCAAAAATACAGATAAATAATATCCGCTGAAAATCATTTAACCGTCCTATATATCGACAATCATAATAATATATTCCCCATCCGTTTTATATGATTTAATCTGTTATTTTATAGTTACTTATGTAAACAACCACAAAACACGACGAGTTATGCACAAAAGCCGGTATCCGGTTAATTCATATTTAACAGACAAAGGGTGAATTATAATTTTACTTCAATAAGTTACATTTTATTCATGTGTTCTTTTGTTCATTAAAAATTATTGTAAAATAAGGAATTTATGCCTATTTCACCTATCGGATCAACATTCACTTCTTTCTTGTAAGTCAAATAAAAAAGCTATCCACACAAACCACATAAGGCATATTAATGAATTTTATATCACCTTTAGCGCTCTTCGTTGTTTAATAACACATAAAAAATTTATTTTTTTTACCTAATCTTTACCCGGAACATTCATGGGCGTAAACAATAAAGTGTATATTATAAATACTTTAGACTAATTCCCAAATATTTAAATATCTGCATTATCCATATTAACCTACATTTTTATTTGTGAGAATTTATTGACATTTCAATCCAACATGCAGATAATCAATCAATAAAAAGGAACGCTTTGTCACATTTTATTTAACATACGGACTAAGCGGAGCCTTCACGAACGTATTTAATTTTTAATTGCCGCTATAGAGAATACCAATAGGAGGTCAACCAACAGCTCTATCCGGCATAAATTCCTGTAAAGCAGCAAAATAACGGAGGAAATTATGAAGTTCTGCAGTGTAAGGAAATTTTATTCTTTCATTTTACTCGCAACACTCACAGCTCTTTTGAGCTTGACCGCGGCTTGCGGCAGTGGCGGCTCGGTCGACACGTCTTTTGAAGCTAACCCCCCTGCCTATTCATGGTGGGAAGGCTACAACACAAATGAACAAGGTCTTGTAGACGCAGCAGTAGTTGCCGCATGGATTGACAACGGCTTCAAAACAGAATCAGGAAGCCCCGTGGTTGTCTTTGACACAATGACCGATTTCACAAGCACAGCAAACAGAATCTATGGTTCAATCTCTAAAGATGTTATCGGAGACTTTAACATTAATGAAACCAGAGCAGAAGGTCCTATCGATCCTACACTCCTTGGGCATAACTCAAGCTCCAGCAACAGCATCAAAGGCGCAAGGGTGGATGCTATAATTCAGGATCTTGGTCTTACTCATGACACTGTACTTGTACTTGCCGGAAACGGCGCTTCACAGTGGGCTGTCTGGAGATTTTACTGGGAACTCGTTTACTGGGGTTTTGATAAATCTAAAATAAAAGTTCTTGACGGCGGCGTAGCAGCCTTAGCTGCGGAAGACGCTTCCCTGGTTGATACAACTTGGCCTGGCTATGACCCTAACGACAGCACATTCAGCGTCAGGGATCTTCCCAAAATGAAACAGTCTGCAAGAGTATCAATGAAACAGGTTATTGACGCTGTGAAAGGCGGCAATGTCGTTATCTTCTCTCAGTCTACAGCAGACACAGGCAGAATTGTTGCTACTGAAAACTCCTTCTTCCTCGGAGCAAGCCAGACAAACGTTAGTGGTCTCTTTAATGATGCCGACACACTCAAAGCAACAATCATAGCTAACATGAACGCTTCATGGGCGGCAGACGGTCTCACCAAAACTGTTTCCACATGGGAAGAAGTTACAGCACTTCTCAAAGGTAAAAAAGTGATTGTTCACTGCGTGAGCGGTTCTTCTGCATCAGCACTTTATATGGCTTTCACGGAAGTTCTCGGAATAGACGTTGCTCTTTATGACGGCTCAAGAAACCAGTGGTACTCATACAGAGCAGGCGCAGCCGATTCTGTTGACCCTGCTGAAGTTGCATTTCAGGCTGTTCTCGGCGAGTACAACACAACTCTTTACAGCATACCAGCCAATACTGTAGGTGTTTCCGACCTTATCGGAAGCTATGATACTGACCCCCGTATAGTGATTGAACACCCCTACACAGGCACAGGTAATGAAATAGCCGAAGAAGACCTTGAATACTTCAATACAAAAAGCACTAACAGCGGTAATGAAGGACTTCAGGACGGCGGCGCATCCGGCGGCTGCTAATTAATTTAAGAGGGAGATAAAACATGAGAAATATAAAATTTTTGACACTTTTTCTGGTTGTTATGCTCATGGCAAGCTCGGCTTTCGCCTTCAAACCCATTGAGGTAAGCGAAGGAAAATACCTGAAATTCTTCTATGAAGGTCAGTTCGGTCTTACCATGAGAAACACAGGTTCAGGCGATGGTAACGAAGATGATACTTCTGACTTCAACTTCAGAAGAAACAGATTCGGCTTCATCGGCACTTACAACGACAGACTCAGCTTTTATGTTCAGACAGAATATATAGATGACAAATCTGTCAACGCTCTTACAGTGAAAGATTCTCTCACTGATGACGAAAACTTCTATGTACTTGACGCTCAGATCAGATACGTACACAACAATGCTTTCAAAGTTACTCTGGGTAAGTTTAAACACAACCTCACAAGGGAAAACCTTGAGGGCTGCTTTACTCCCCTGAACTTCGACCGCTCGCTGTTCGTTGCTGCTCCTTTCAAAACAAGCAGAGACTACGGTGTGACAGTTTTCGGCAACCTTGCCAGCGACTATCTTCAGTACAGGTTTGACGTAATGGAAGGACGTGAATCCGGCGGCGAAGGCGACAGCAGATACGTTCCCAACTCCGGCTTCCGCTACACAGGACGCGTTCACTTCACTATGTTTGATAAAGAAACAGGATACGGCTATCAGGGCTCCTACCTTGGTGAGAAAAAGGTCCTCACCGTGGGCGCTTCTTACCAGTACGAAGCAGATGTTGCCTACAAAGACGCAGTTAACAGATCAGATGAAGTAGACTACAACGCTTACTCTCTTGACTTCTTCACTGAAATGCCCACATCAGCAGGTACTTTCACTCTTTCAGCAGCTTACCTCAACATAGACCTTGATGATCTTGATGAAGGTGCAAACCCTGACACAGCACTCACTGATGATGTTGCCAACGGCATATTCAACGGTAACGCAGGTCAGAGAGAAGGCTACTATGTGAAAGCCGGCTACATGCTCCCCATGGAAATCGGACCCGGAAAACTTCAGTTCTTCGGCAGATATGACAGCTTTGAATACGCTACTCTCAACGGCTATAAAGATAACACAGTTGATTTCTACGCTTTCGGCGCAAACTACTACCTCGCCGGAAACGATATTAAAATCGTAGGTCAGTATTCAATTACCGATTTCGAAGATGAAGTCGGAGCAGATACCAACAGGCAGGATTTCGACACTTTCGAGATGTTCCTGCAGGTAAGATTCTAACATTAAGGAGGAAGAAGAGATGAAAAAGAAAATTACTGTAATTGCACTTGCACTTACACTTGTTGTGGCGGGAGCGGCTTTTGCTGCTGTTAAACAGTCCAAAGGTAAAGTGACCGAGAAAAACGGTACAACAATAACTATCAAACTCGACAAAGACATCGATGTTAAAAAAGGCGACGATGTAAAAGTTGAAGCACTTGGTTCCCCCAAAGGCGGTTTCCAGCTTCAGGGCTGCTAACCGGCTGTTCTTTAAGGTTATATTTTTGGCGGAGCGTCTTTGTACGCTCCGCCTTCTTTTTACCCGTTTATCTTTTAAAAAACTAAATAAATGTATAAGATGATTTATGTTTAGAGCGATACTTTTAACCCTGCCGTTAATGATACTTATGTTTTCCGCAAATGCCTTCACCGCATCAGCCAGAGATGCGCAGTCCTGTACTGTGCCTGAATGCCATGCGGGGATAGAAGACACTTCCGAAAACCATAAACTCGCCTGTACTGAGTGCCACGAAGGGAATCCGAATACAAAAGATAAAGATGCTGCCCACAAGGATATGCTGGGCGGGAGAAACCCGTCAGACCCATCCGTATGGGACAAGGGCTGCGGAAAATGCCACCAGTACCAGCATGACAGAGTGAACACCACCCTCATGTACACAAACGCAGGCATGATCAAAAACGCCCAGCAGGCATGGGATGATTACAAAGGGCAGCACTACAGCACCGCCGGGTCAAAAGGTGTTGATGCGGAAGGCAATCCCGTGGAGTTTCCTTCTGTAACCGAGCTGAAAGAACTGTCCGGCGAGCTTTACCGTAAGTTTTGTTCAACATGCCATGTTGGCTTTGACAAGCTCATCGGTTATCGTTCTCACCATTCCTCAGGGTGTTCAGCCTGCCATTTCAGCCACAGTGTTGACGGCGCATACGCTGGCGGCGATAAAACCATTCAGGGAAAAAAACCTTATCCTGAAAAACATATAATTAATCCGCTGCCGGAGGATGATGTCTGTCTCACATGCCACAACCGCAGCGGACGAATAGCCCTCTCCTACAGAGGCGAATACGACGGCAACAACTCACTCGTGCCCACAAACGGCGGCATCCCCGGACCGGAGCTAATGGACGGAATAAGAAGCATACGCCACATGCAGGCGGATATTCACAAGGAATACGGAATGGACTGCATAGACTGCCACACATCAAGGGATATGATGGGTGACGGCTACCTCTACGAGAACATGTTCCAGCAGCTTGAAGTAACCTGCGAGGACTGCCACGGTACAGAAACAGAACTTCCCAAAACAGCTAAAATAACCAAAGAGAGTGTTTCTCCCCTGCGTGAGTCTCGGCATTACGCAGTCAAGGCAAACTTCGGCGATGAGATGGTGCTTACCTCAAAAGGGCGCATGTATTCAAATGTGAAAAAAGAAGGGGACAAGTTTGTTCTTTACACTAAAAGAAACGGAAAACGCCTTGAAATAAAAACAGTTACTGATACAGCGGATCACATGGTTTACGGTCATGAACGGATGGAGTGCTACACATGCCACTCCAAAACCGTTGTTCAGTGCTATGGATGCCACACAACCTATGACAAATCACAAACAATGATGGACTGGGTGAAGATGGAGGAGACAAAGGGGCTCTTCAGTGAAAAGGAAGACTTCCGCTCGTTTTTCCCCTTCCCTATGGGAATAAACCAGAAAGGAAAAATAGCTCCTGTTACCCCCGGATGTCAGACCTTCCTTACCGTGCTTGATGAAAATGAAAATGTTGTTCTTAAAGAACATATCTTCAATTACAAAGGCGGCAAAAAATTCAAATTCGCCCCGTTTTTCGGACACAACACAGGCAAAAAAGCCATAACCTGCCGCAAGTGCCACTCTGATCTGATGTTTGCGGGCTTCGGACAGGGGCTTGTATCTGTCACAAAGAAAAATATAGACAGCTCATACATGTGCGAGCAGTGTGACAAACCGCTGGATTCGCTTTATACGCTGAAAAACGGCAGAATGTCCGTGACGTCTGACATAGTGCGGGATAAATCCAGAGTGTTCACCCCTGATGAAATAAGCAGAATATTCGATGCCAACCGCTGCATAATCTGCCACGACAAGGGTGATAAAAAAATCTACGGGAAAAAGATAGACTATGAAAAAATACTTTCCGATTCTGTGCATAAGCCTCTTCTTGCTGACTAGCGCAGCATACGGCGAGGTCATTGACACACAAGGCAAAACCTGTACCGACTGTCACAAGGTCACAATCACTGACGCCCATAAGGGTGCGTCCTGCGAATCATGCCATATAAAAAATGACACCCACTATGCAAAAGCAGCCGAGTTCAGAAGCGGAGCCAAGGGCTGCCTCACCTGTCACAAAGGCTATGAGGGCATGCTTAACAGCCCCATGCACAAACGCACGGCGGAGCAGAAGTTCGCACATGAGTCTTACGGCACAAAGGATCCTGCATTTTACGCCAAAAACTGCTCATCCTGCCATGTAAACTCCTGCACAGACTGCCACAAGGGAAAAAGCGTCCATGACATTGTGCGCCCTAAAACAGACACATGCACCACATGCCACAGCGGCTACTACACAGGTATAGAGTATAAAGGGCTTGGAGTCCGTGACGATCACGAAAGATACGGCAGAGGCATAGAATACAACGATGAATACTATGCAAAGATGCTTCCAGATATACACCATGAAAAAGGGATGGAATGTTCTGCATGCCACTCAATGAAAAGTCTCGCAGAAGGCAAGCCTTTCTCCAAAACATGCACAGACTGCCACAAGGTGAACAAAAACTCATCCATAGAGCATTCAATACCGGAACATATGGAAAAAATGGAATGCTACACATGCCACTCGGCATGGGCTGCACAGGAATACGGCACATTCTGGATACGATTCCGCAATACCGAATACGACGACTATTTCCGCTGGGTAAAAACTCCGAATAATGAATATGCCAAAAGCAGCCACACCAAGGACTACACACCGCCTCCCATTGCAATAAACTCACGGGGCAAGTATTCACCCGTGCGTCCGCAGTATGTTGCTTTCTTTACATTTGTGGTCGGCGAAGGAGCAAAAGGAAAAGAGAACGAAATGCTCGCAAATAATTATAAAACTCTTTTCCCGCATACAGTAAGGCGTGAAGTTGTCATGTGCGAGAGCTGCCACAAAAATAACAAGCGCCTGATGAGAGAGACAGAGGAAGAGCGGATTTTTGACCTAAGAAAAGACGGTCTGGAGATTGACAGCTTCCACAACGGAAAAGATTTCAAAGTGACAAACGGACGCTTTATAAATGATGAGGAATACCGGATAATTACCGACGATGATCCCCGCTATCAAAAGCTTTCAGTAAAAAAGTGGAAACAAGTCAGGGATATAATAAAAAATAAATACACAAAATAATGTATATCAGTATGAAAAATATCGAAATATCAGCTATAATAATTCAGCGTTATCTTTGATTTAACGGAGTCATTATGCTGCCGGTCTCAAAAAAAGTATCCGCTTTTGTTACTTTTTTGATTCTTGTACTTTGTGCTTATTTCATCGGTTCTTCTCTGCTCAGAAATCAACACGCTTTTGATCTTTTGACAGAGAGAGATAAGGTGCGCCTTCACGCTTTTGCAGAAAATCTTCCTGAGCGTTTCTCCGACATACTCCGCAACACGAACACAAATATTCTGTCAAACAGAGAGATTATTGACGCTTTCTATGATCAGGACAGAGAGAAAACAGCCATTCTTTTAGACCCTTATTACAGGCAGCTAAAAGGCGATTTCGGTAATGTTAACGTCGTCATGCAGTTTCAGCTTCCCGACGGCAGATCTTTTTACCGTGCCCATAAGCCTGATCAATATAATGACCAGCTTCTCGAAATACGTCCTATGCTCCGGGCAACACTGGAAACACAAAAAGAACAGACCGGCTTTGAGATAGGCAGATACGGACTTGCTTTCCGTGTAATGACCCCTGTTTACAGAAACGGAGAAATGATAGGCGCCTTTGAAACTGGCATTGATATTAGCTTTGTTGCAAAACGTCTCTCAAATCTCACATCGTACGCCTCCAGCATTCTTATCAATATGCAGAGTTCCACCCACTATAGGCTCAAACTGGAAAATAAGGTATCATTCAACAGGTTTGAAATCTTCAATACAAATCCGGAACTGTTTCAAAGCATTTATTCAGAACTAAAAGGCGGAACACTGCCTGAACTGCTTAAGATTAAAGATAAAACTTATTTTATAATAAGTGATATACAGATAAATCAATTCAGCGGGGAAAATGCTGGAATTTGTGTGTTCGCTCTTGATGTCACAGAAGAAAAAAAGTGGGTGAGAGGCTATCTGTATAAGAGCGCAGCCGCCACAGTCCTTATTGTCCTGCTGATTATATTCATTATACGCAAAGGTTTCAGGGAAATGATAGGCGGACTGGAAAAGAAGTACGCAAAAACAATAAAAGAGCTTGAGCGAAAAGAAATCCAATGTAGAGGATACATCATAAACGCTCCCCTTGCTGTTTTTGTGACGGACACCAAGCTGAACCTTCTGGAAACCAACCCGGCTGCCGAAAAGCTCACTGGGTACACGGATTCGGAAATGATGCTGATGAACTTTATATCTCTGTGCCATTACGAATCAACGGAAGTGCAGGAAAAAATAAGGGAATCACTCATGACGGACGGCTCGCTTCGAGGCATATTCACTTTCAGAACAAAAGACGGAAAACGTATTCAGGTTCAGGCGGACGGAGCTTCCATCGCTTCCCATAAGATGAACATTATATTCTGCCGTGACGTTACCGAAGAAAACAGGCTGAAAGTCAGGCTCGAAAATGCGTACGCAGATCTTGAAGACATGAACCGCCACCTTGCAGCCAAAGTTGAAGAGGAAATAGAAAAGAGACAAAAAACTGAAAAACATCTTGAGCTGCAAAAAAAATTCTCCGACATGGGACAGATGATAAATGCAATAGCCCACCAGTGGCGCCAGCCCCTTAATGCCCTCGGAATTTATATTCAGGACACTGCGGAGCGGATAAGAGAAAACCTGCTTACGGATAAAGATCTTGATGAGTTTGAATCTGTTTCAATGACTCTTGTTTCCCAGATGTCTGACACAATAGATAATTTCCGTTCCTTCTTTCTCCCGTCAAAAGAGCAGGAACGCTTCAATGTGGCAGAGGAAACAGCAGGTCTTCTCAAGATGATGAGTGCCCAGATTGCTTCAAAAAATATCAACCTTACATATACATGTGAATGTGACGGCAACAAATTCGACTGCATGGATGAATACAGCATGCCTGTGTGCAGATCAGCCTATATATCGGCTTTCGGATATGTAGGCGAGTTCAGACAGGCACTTATGAATATTATCAGCAACTCCATATACGCAGTGGAAGAAAAAACTTCTTCGGAAAAAGATCTAAAAGGGATGATTAATATAGATTTATCCTGCTATAATGGGATCATAAAACTTATTGTGAAAGATAACGGTACGGGCATCAACAGTGAAACACTTTCAAAAGTTTTTGATCCTTACTACACCACCAAGCCTCAGGGAAGAGGCACAGGCATAGGTTTGTATGTTACCAAGCTCCTCGTGGAGAAACACATGGGGGGCAAAATCCGAATCCACAACAATCCTGAAAGCGGAGCGAGTGTGGAGATAACATTAAGTCAGGATATTACAGATGAATGATAAAACTATTCTCTACGCAGAAGATGACATAATTATACAGAAAATTCTGGGCAAGTTTATCAGCAAGAAATACCCGGATACCCTTATCGCCAGCAACGGACGAGACGCTCTTTCCCTCTTTGAGGCGAACAAGGTTGATGCTGTGGTTACTGATCTTTCAATGCCTGTGATGAGCGGTTTTGAGCTTATCAGAAAAATCAGGGAACAAAATACCGTAACACCTATAATTGTCACCACAGCATACAGAGACGAGGCAAAGCAGATCAGCGATGCAGGGGTTACTATTCTCTATAAACCCATAGACACGAAAGAACTTATGAAAAGTCTGGAAGCAGCATTCGCCTGCTGACGGTCTGCACGGAGCCCTCTTGAAAGAAGATCTTTTTCCTGAAAATATTCAGATCACCGACTGCACAGAGTCAGACTATATAAGCCTCCGCAGAATGCGCTACACACAAAAAGGCATAGCCAAAAACTGGGATTTTATCAAAGTGCATGACAGTGTGGCAGTTATCCTCGCAGATACAGCACGCAGGGAGCTGATACTGGTGCGCCAGTTCCGTCCTCCCGTATTTATCAGGGAAAAAACAGGAATAACCTTTGAACTCTGCGCCGGCATAACGGACAAAGACCTGACTCCGGAAGAAACTGTCCGTGAAGAGATATCAGAGGAAACCGGCTACGACATACCCCTTGAAAAGATTGAACGGGTCACATCCTTTTTCACTGCTGTCAGCTTCGCCGGAAGCAGACAGACTCTCTATTATGCAGAAGTGAGTGATGCTGAGAAAATAAGCGAAGGCGGCGGAGTCGGGACAGAGAAGCTTGAGGTGATAAGGCTGCCTTTTGATGATGCAGAGTCGTTCATGATGGACGAGTCCAAGCCTAAGACTCCCGGTCTGCTGTTCGGGTTAATCTGGTTTATTCGGAACAAAATGCCTAATCTGCCGGAAGGCTCACTGTAATATAAGTAACCCCTTCTCCGGTATTAAGCGATATACTTCCGCCGTGGGCTTCTGTAAGCAGCCTTGCGGAATATGTGCCCAAGCCCGTTCCTCCGGCTTTTCCCTTGGTGACATATTTATCAAAAAACCTGCCGACTATTTCAGGGTGAACATTCCCTCTGTTGCTTACGGTGATAACATCGCGGTCATCCAGCTTCTCACATTCAATTATGACTGATTCCCCTTCGGGAGAAGCCTCAATGGCATTTCTCACCAGATTAGACAAGCAGGAATATATAAGGAGATCATCGGCATATATCATGAACCCGCCGAAGAAGCCTGCGGGGAAAACCTTTTTTAAATTAACCCTGTGGGATGCGGCAAGCCCTTCAAGATGTGTGCAGACCCTTCCTAAAAGCTCGTTAAGGAGAACTTCACGCTTTAGTATGGTGTAGTCATTCTTCTCCAGACTGTAAAGCACCTGTGAAAGATTGATCATTGCATTAAGCTGAAAGCATGACTCAATTATTTTTGAAGCGAAAAAGCGTGTGTCTTCAGACTCACCGGATGATTCCAGAGCCTGACCGAGAAGATATATTGAGTTCAGAGGAGTTTTTAAATCGTGGCGCATAATGCGTTCGACATCATCTTTAAGCAGTTCGGCTTTTTTCCGCTCGTCAATATCATGGGCAATAATAAGCCTTGCTGTTTGCCCGTTTTCCCAGTGGATAAGCCTTCCGGTTTTTAAATACCACCTGCCGTTTCTGCGGTTCATTACTTCATCTGTGCGTACTTCCGAAAAATTTTCTGTTCCGCAGCTGCAGAAGCTGCATTTTTCATCACTTCCGTGTATAACTTTCCAGCATTTTTCGCCATTCCATCCGCTTTTTATCCCAAGCATGCTAAGAGCATGGCTGTTGGCATATAAAACAGAATTGTCTGCCGGATCAATCACATAAACCATGGAAGACAGGCTATTGAGCATATCAGGCATATTTACGCTGCCACTTGTACAGTCAGCGGCACTGTCCGCCTGCCGTACGGCACAAACCAGCCTCTCTTCAGATCCGTATTCAGGTACGGAAAAAGGATAAAGCTCCAGCATTACCCTGACGGAATCACCCGCCGGAGTATTATGCACCGTACCGTGAGTTATCTTCTGTTTAAAGCCGCCGGAAAAAAGACTGGAGAAAGAACTCATCCTGCATGTTTTTGAGCAGAGAGAGCAAATCGTCATTTTTCCTGTATCTGCCGCACACAGTGAATACATATCGGACGCCTGCTTATTAAATCCGAGAACATTTCCTTCACCATCAAGCAGAAAAAGCGGCTTATCGGATATCTCCGCAATCAATTTAAAGCTTTCCATAGCCCGCCTTTGAGAATAATCATATTAAGTTTATCACAAAAAAACAATACGGGAAGGTCACATAGAGTTAAAATCATTATATATAGTGATCAGAGTAAAAAAATGCTGATGCTGCCCGCACCAGCCGCGGAGGACTTTTATCTGCCTGAGGGCGATTTAAGATGGCTAAACCCAGTGCCGCCCCATGCCTGCTGTGCGGTGCCTATCACCAGAAATGCTTTGGGGTCTATTGCTGAAACAAGGTATTTCAGATCTGACACCTGCGAACGCCTTACAGTGCAGTAAAGCATGGTACGTTCCGTATCTGAATAGGCGCCTGTCATCTGCCACATACTGACCCCTCGCTGAAGCTCTGCCATGAGAGTACGGCTCATAACCTTCGGGTGATCTGTAATTATCCACGCTATGCGAACCTGACTTACGCCTTCAAGGACAAAATCCGAAGCCATCCCGCCCAGAAGCAGGGTAAGCAGCGCAAGCATTGCCTTTTCCCAGCTGAAAGCGAATCCGGCGAGAACAATAACAATCATGTCCGTATAAAGATATGACTGGCTCAGGGGGAATCCCATACGCTTCTGAAGGATGCGTGCAGGAATGCTTGTTCCGCCCATGCTGCCGCCGGCACGGTATATAATACCCGCACCAAGCCCCACAGAAACACCTGCATAAATACAGTTGAGCAGCAGATCCTCCGATACAGGGTAAACTTTCATGTACTGAGGGAGAAGGCGTACAAATATATCAGATGCCATGGAGAAAGTTATAACTGAATTAATGGTGGAGAGGATAAACTTAAATCCTCCCAGCTGGAAATATCCGACAATTATAAGAGGTATATTAAGAATAAAATACAGCATGCCCACAGTAAGCCCTGTGTACTCATTAAATATTATGGCAAGACCGCTCACGCCCCCTGCTGCTATCTGAAAAGGAACCTGAAATACAACATAACCGAACGCTGCCAGAATGCTGCCGATAATAATCAGTAACTGATTATAGGCAAACCTGAGAATAAAGTCTTTTTTGGGAACAACATAGCGATGCAGCCCCTTAGGTTGTCTCTGCTGCATTTATCTCCTGTGGCATAAATTATTTAATATATGAAATAATCCCACTAATAACCTTTAAGCGAAATAATTGCAAGCCAAAGCAACAAAACCTTCCCGTGTCTGTTTCTTTTTTTATTTTTCTGATAATTCTTCGAGCCATTTTTTCATATAAACGTATTTTTTTCGATTTCTATGGACATGCCCCGGGCGTTTCTGTATCATTTATGAAAAATAATATCAGGAGTTGCTTAAGCACCTGTATGCTAACCCTTTTAGTTTACGTTTTCATAGCCTTAGGGCTATCCTTCATCTGCTCTGTAATGGAAGCGGTTCTGCTCAGTATGACCCCGGTTTATGCGATTCAGCTTGAACAGAAAAATCCAAAAGCGGGCAAAATCTACACCGAACTCAAAAAAGATATCGAAGCACCTCTGGCAGCTATATTAAGCCTTAACACCATAGCCCACACCATAGGTGCCGCAGGCGCAGGCGCACAGGCAACCAAACTTTTTGGCGATGCCTATCTCGGCGTAATTTCCGTTATACTGACTCTTCTGATCCTTATTCTTTCGGAAATACTGCCCAAAACACTCGGTGCGGTATTCTGGAAAAAGATTGCCGTCCCCATGCTTCCTGTCCTCAGATTCACCATGTTCAGCATGAAACCGCTGGTTTTCATGTCAAACATGATGACAAGAATACTCCCCAAGAGCAAAGAGTCCCAGGTCATAAACCATGATGAATTCCTGATTCTCACACAGCAGGGGATAAAGGGCGGAGTCTTCAGCGAACAGGAATCCCTTATTCTCACAAATCTTTTTATGCTGAGAAAGCTTACCGTAAAACATATAATGACCCCGCGTACTGTCATGTTCGCCCTCAGGGAGGACACAACAGTGGAGGAAGTTCTGGTGAGGCATCCGGAAATAATCTTCTCACGCATACCTGTATATAAAACCGATTTGGATGATATCACCGGCTTTGTTTTAAGGAGCGACATCCTCCTCTACGCAGTCAGAGGGATGAAAACCACCCCGCTTTCTGATTTCAGACGCCCCATAACCGCCGTGCCGGAGTCCCTTTCTATCAGCAGGCACTTTACAGGGCTTATAAAGGACAGAGCGCACATCTCCCTTGTTATTGATGAATACGGCGGAGCAGCAGGAATCGTAACCCTTGAAGATGTCATTGAAACTCTCATAGGCATTGAAATTGTAGATGAGCATGACAAGGTAAAAGATCTCCAGAACCTAGCCAGACAGCAGTGGAGCAACAGGATACGCAAGATGGGTCTGAACCCTGCCGACTACGACTTTGACAGATAATAATCCATTTATTATGTAAAATTTTGTAACTTTCTATACATTTCCATTGCCTTAACTCCCGCCGGCACTATAATGACTTTATAGTCATCTTAATGACCATGAAGTCATTACGTGGAGTTTGCCATGCACAGAATAGACAGACGGCAGATTGTTAACAAACTGATTAAAGACACTGTTTACGACAGTGTTATGGAGATATTACACGAATCAGGCAGCGAAAAGCTGACCATGGACGAAGTTGCCTCAAAGGCGGGAGTCTCCAAGGGGACTCTCTATAACTATTTTAAGAATAAAGAAGATCTCATGGCTTTTGTTGAACAGCAAACTATAGATCCGATCATAGAAGGACTGGGAGAAATACGGGAACGAAATATCAGCGCACCGGAAAAGCTGAAAGAGACTGCAAAATTCATCTTTGAAATATTCAAAACCCGCAAGGATTATGCAAAATACCATAAAGAAATTATCTCCTATAAAGACAGTGTTGAAGTATCCCGCCGTATAGGTGATGAACATTTCAGCTCTATCTGGGCTCAGGGAACGCTTGAAGGTGATTTTAAAAATATTGATCCGCTGGTGTTCAGGGCGGTAACCGGCGGAGCTTTTGCATTCTTAATGGATACATGGATATTTGACGATGAGGATAAACCAGATTTCGATAAAGTTCTTGCAGGACTTGAACGGTTTTATAACGAAGGGCTTATTGACAAAAACAAAGAAAAGTAAACTTTTTTAACTATAAATGCGTCTTAGTATGTATGGAAAAGACGGGCTCAAAAAGCTCTCTTTAATAAAAAAGCCCGCAGGGGGTTTATGACCAGTTTTCCTTCTGCGGGCTTTATTTTTTCTCCGGCATATAAAATAATTTTGACATGAATGATCATTTTATCTGCTTAAGTGGTAAATTATAATTATCGGAACGAGTGTTCAATAATTTGTGTTTTTATCATCGTCCCAAAAAATTATGCGGAGAAAAAAATGAAGAAACTGATTCTTATTGCGACATCTTTTTTACTCTTGATTTCTGCCGGTTCATTCGCCGCCGACTCACCTTTCAAGCCCAAAGCTCCTTTTAAAGCAGCAGTTATAAGTTACGAAATCAACGGAACTGAAAGCGGTACGGAAACACTTTACATCAAAGACAGCGGTGAGTATGAAACCAAACACCGCAAGACAACCATGAAAATGTTCGGAATATCCAGAAAAACAGAAACAATGGATATAACAACACCTGAATGGGTTTACAGCATCGATTTAACAGAAAAAGAAGGTACAAAAAGCGTAAACCCCATTGTTTATATGAATGAGGAATACAGCAAGCTTTCTAAAAATGAACAGAAAAAAGTCAGGGAAAATGCTGAAAAAATGGGTATTGCGTACATGAAAAACCTTAACGGAGAGTTGGTCAAAAACGCTGAAACAATACTGGGCTACAAATGCGATCTTGTAACAATGATGGGAGTGCAGGTTTATTCCATAAGCGGAACAGGTATTGCTCTCAAAACCGTGTCAGATGTGATGGGCGTTAAAAGCCAGCAAGCAGCAGTATCCATAGACAAAAAAACTCCGCCCTCTTCGGTGTTTGAAGTTCCGGCGGGGATTAAAATATCTCACGACCCCAGAGGTGACGACATGTCCCGTGATTTTGCAAGGACAACTGTCCGCAGCCTTGTGGAGGGGAAAGATCCCGTTCAGGCAAATACGCAGGATGCAATACGCAAATCCGCTGCAGAAAACGGCGAGGAAATGCCTTCGGAAGAAGAGATGAAAAATATACTGAATATGTTCGGCGGACAAAAATAGTTTCAACAAGGCAGGGCAACCGACCCTGCCTTCACTCCTTAACTTTCTTTTATGGCTCTGATTCACTCTTTTACATATATTATCAGTAACTAAGCCTGAACATTGCTGTCTGCGGACTTTCGCACCGGAACAAACTCAAAAAAATAAAAAATATTCAAAAAATTAAACCCAATATGAAGCATTTTTACAGAAAAATGGCAAAAAATGTTCAAAGAATATTAATGGACCACATGACCGTAAGCATAAATACTCAACTTTTGCAAAATATGACTTTTTCCTGAAACTTTTCAAGCCCATGCGAAATAAGAGTTTTCGGAGGCTTAACACATAATTTTATTGACACCTTCGCTCTTTTTTCGTAAATAAACCTGTTTTTACCATTTTAAGGAGGCATCGGATTAAATGTGGCGAAATCCTGAGCTGATAAAAAACTGGACAGTTGCAAATGCCGAAGAATTGTACGGCATAAACAAATGGGGAGCTGACTACTTCTCTATAAACAAAAAAGGTCATGTGGTGGTAACTCCGTTCGGAAAAGAGAACGGACCGCAGATCAGCCTCCATGAAATAGCGAAGGAAGTCGAGGACAGAGGGCTGGCTATGCCTGTCATACTGCGTATCGAGAATATACTCGGCTCACAGATTAAGCTTCTCCATAATACTTTCAGAGAAGTTATAAAAGCCACGGGCTATAAAAACGAATATAAAGGGGTTTTCCCCATAAAAGTAAACCAGCAGGAGCAGGTTGTTGAAGCCATTGCCGAATTCGGAAAAGATTTCAACCATGGTCTTGAGGCGGGCAGTAAGCCTGAACTCATAGCCGCCATTTCCATGCTCCAGAACAGGGACGCCTGTCTGATATGCAACGGCTATAAGGATGAAGAGTTCATAGACCTCGGTCTGTACGCCGTGAAAATGGGTTTTAAATGCTTTTTCGTTATTGAAGTTCCCGGTGAGCTGGAGCTTATCCTTGAGAGAGCCAAAAAGCTTAAGGTACGCCCATACCTCGGCGTCCGCATTAAGCTTTCCACCCATGCTGAAGGGCAGTGGAGCGAATCAAGCGGCGATGCAAGCGTCTTTGGTCTGAACATCAGTCAGGTTATTGACGTTATAGACAGGCTTAAACAGTCCGACATGCTGGACTGCCTTCAGCTTCTGCATTATCACATCGGCTCTCAGATCCCCAACATCCGTGATATACGTGCGGGCGCTTTTGAAGCATGCCGCATTTATCAGGAGCTGGTAAACGAAGGCGCAAAGATGGGTTATATCGACTTCGGCGGCGGTCTTGCAGTGGATTATGACGGCTCAAATACAAACTATCACTCAAGCCGTAACTACTCTGTGGAGGAATACTGCTATGACATAGTGGAGTCCATCATCGCCGTACTTGACAAGCATGATATCCCCCACCCTGTTATAATAACAGAGTCAGGCAGGGTAACGGTTGCCTACTACTCCGTTTTGCTGTTTAACGTGCTGGATGTTTCTTCCTTCCACCCCAGTCCCTTGCCGGAGAACATAAAAAACTACCAGAGCGAACTGATACAGAACCTTTTAAGCACTTACGACATGATCTCGCCCAAGGCTATACAGGAGTGCTGTAACGATGCCCTCTACTACCGGAATCAGGCACGGCAGCTTTTTAAACACGGGCAGATTAACCTGCGGGACCGTGCCCTTGCGGAGAACCTTGTCCGGCATATTCTTATAAAAATATCCACGGTCGGTTCCGAGCTTAAACATGTTCCGAAAGACGTGCAGGACATTGACCGCCTTCTTTATGATGTGTACTACGGCAACTTCAGCCTTTTTCAGTCGCTTCCGGATGTATGGGCAATAAATCAGGTTTTCCCTGTTATGCCCATCCACAGGCTTAATGAGGCTCCGACACACCCGGCGATTATCTCCGACATCACCTGCGACTGTGACGGCAAAATAGATAACTTCCCCGACTATGCCCATGACAAGAACGCCCTTATGCTTCATGAACTCAAGGACGGTGAGGAATATTACCTTGGTGTTTTCCTTGTTGGTGCATATCAGGAGACACTGGGCGATCTCCACAACCTCTTCGGGGACACAAACGTTGCCACTATCCATGTAAATGATGACGGCGGCTATCAGGTTATAAAAGAGCTTGAAGGGGACTCTGTGGCGGATGTTCTCTCATACGTGGAATATGACGTTAAAGGCATAAAGAAAAGCCTGAAACAGCTTGCTGAAGACTCCATAAACAAAGGCTTCATCACCCCCAAGGAACGTAAGCAGATTCTCGAAAGCTTTGAAGAAGGCTTAAGGGGCTACACATACTTTGAAAGGGAATAAGTGTCCGCACCTGACGTCAACACGGACATGATAAAAATTCAGAAAGAAAGAATAAAAAAATACAGGGAGTTTGCAAATGTCAAAAGTGCTTATAATCGGAGCAGGCGGCGTAGGGAATGTTGTTGTTAAAAAGTGTGCCCAGCATCCGGACGTATTCAATGAAATTTTCCTTGCCAGCAGAACAAAGGAAAAATGTGACGCCATAGCTGCGGAAGTTAAGAGCATGTACGGCGTTGAAGTTAAAACTTATCAGGTGGACGCAGACGTGGTAAGCGACATAGTGCGTGTTATCAGCGAATGCAGACCCGAACTTGTGCTTAATGTTGCCCTGCCCTATCAGGATCTGGCAATAATGGACGCATGCCTTGAAACAGGCGTAAACTACCTTGACACTGCAAACTATGAGCCCAAGGACGAAGCCAAGTTTGAATACTCATGGCAGTGGGCATATCAGGATAAATTCAAAGAGAAAGGGCTTATGGCTGTTCTGGGATGCGGCTTTGACCCCGGCGTAACAAACATCTTCTGCGCCTACGCACAGAAACACCTTTACGACAGCATACGCACCATAGACATACTGGACTGCAACGCAGGAGACCACGGGCATCCATTTGCCACAAACTTCAACCCCGAAATCAACATCCGTGAAGTAACGCAGGTTGTGCGCCACTGGAAAGACGGAAAATGGGTTGAAACTCCCGCAATACTTGACGACAGCTGCGTTCACTTCACATTCGACTACCCCGAAGCCGGACCCAAGGAGAGTTATCTTCTCTTCCACGAGGAGATGGAATCACTTGTGAAAAACATTAAAGGGCTTGAGCGTATACGCTTCTGGATGACATTCTCTCAGAACTACATCACTCACCTTAAAGTGCTTGAAAACGTCGGCATGACCCGCATTGACGAAGTTGACTTCAACGGATGCAAGGTGATACCCCTTCAGTTTCTGAAAGCACTTCTCCCCGATCCGGGCAGCCTCGGCACAAACTACAAAGGGCTTGCCGTTATCGGCTGCGTTTTTGACGGTGAAAAAGACGGTAAAAAAATAAAGAAATACATATACAACATATGCGACCACGCAGAAGCATACAAAGAGGTTCAGGCACAGGCGGTGTCATATACCACAGGTGTTCCCGCTATGATCGGCGCCATGATGATGCTTAAGGGCGTATGGAAAGGTGAAGGGGTGTTCAACGTTGAGCAGCTTGACCCCGACATGTTTATGGATGAGCTTAACAAATGCGGTCTGCCATGGCAGGTTGTGGACTTTGAAGGTCAGCTCCCCGAATGATAAATAATCAGGCACTGAAAGACTTTCCCAGAGAGATAACAGACAGGGCGGAGACGCCCTGCTACCTTATCAGCGAGGATGTGATCAGGCGCAACTGCGAAATCCTCGACTCTGTGCAGAAACGCACCGGAGCCAAGATTATGCTTGCTCTCAAGGCGTTTGCTCTGCCTAAGGTATTTCCGCTTATCTCGTCCTATCTCCACGGAGTATGCGCCAGCGGACCCATCGAAGCGCAGCTCGGCTATGAGGAGTTTAAAAGGGAAACACATACATATTCGCCGGCCTTCACAGACTCGCAGATGGAACGGACTATTAAGTTTTCCGACCATATAGTCTTTAACTCAATCAGCCAGTGGCATCTCCATAGGGATAAAATAAAGGCAGGCGGTAAGCATATAGAAATCGGTCTCCGTGTAAATCCCGGACATGCGGAGGTCGAAGTTGAGCTTTATAATCCGTGCCTCCCCGGTTCACGCTTCGGGGTAAGTCCGCAGGATCTGGAAGGGGTAGATCTCACAGGAATAGACGGTCTGCACTTCCATGCAATGTGTGAGCAGAATTCAGATGTTCTGGAAAGGGTTCTTGCCTCCTTTGAAAAACGTTTCGGGCACCTCATCCCCCAGATGAAATGGATTAACTTCGGCGGCGGACATCACATAACAAGGGAAGATTACGACCTTGATCTCCTCTGCCGTCTGATTAATGATTTCAGGAAGAAATATAATAATATTCAGGTTTACCTTGAGCCGGGCGAAGCGGTTGTGCTGAATGCAGGGGTTTTTGTCACTTCCGTGCTGGACACTATCCATAACGGGATGGACATAGCCGTATGCGACTGTTCGGCGGAAACCCATATGCCCGATGTGCTTGCCATGCCGTACAAACCCAAACTCATCGGCGAGCCAGAAACCGGGAAATATACTTACCGCCTCGGCGGAATCTCCTGCCTTTCAGGGGATGTCATAGGGGATTATAAATTCAATGAGCCGCTGAAAAGAGGCGACAGACTTGTTTTCACAGATATGGCGCTGTATTCGTTTGTGAAAAACACAAACTTTAACGGCGTTGAGCTGCCGTCACTGATCACATTCAGCTCGGAAAAAGGCACATTTGAAGTAGTCAGAAAATTCGGCTACGAAGATTATAAAAACAGAATAAGCTGAAAGAAGAAGCAGCAGCCCGACAGGACGTACGGGCGTGGAACATTCAAAATAACGTAATCTATTCTTATGTTCCCACGGATGGGAACACGCCGTGCGGAGCGAAGGATTGCTCTGCAATCCGCGAGCGGTTAGGCAGCCCGACAGGATGTACGGGCGTGGAACATTCAAAATAACGTAATCTTATTCTTATGTTCCCACGGATGGGAACACGCCGTGCGGAGCAAAGGATTGCCCTGCAATCCGCGAGCGGTTAGGCAGCCCGACAGGACGTACGGGCTGCCAATATAATTTAGAAATCCATAGTCATAGACAACCAGTAAGATCTTCCCGGTTCATTATAGGTATAGGCATTTGCCTTTTCAGCACCGTCTGCGGATGCTGAAGCGGAAGCAGAATTACCTTTACGGTGTATCTGCTTATCAAAAAGGTTGTTTATACCCGCTCTGAACTTTACATTTTCGATGATCTGATACTGTGCGCTGATTCCCACAAGAGCATAGGGGTCAAGAGTATCCTTCTCAATTTCCCTTTCAGTTCTGATCTCCAGAGTGGGAGTTTCCTGCTTGCCGTAAAGAGTGGCATTAACACCGAGAGAAAGCTTGTCTGTGGCTCTCCAGTCGATGAAAGTATTCACAGTGTATTCAGGCACTATACTGAGAGGCTGACCTGTTCTTTTCAGTTCAGACTCAATCATATAGGTTACATTTGTGTTGAAATCGACATCCTTGCCGAGAGCAACAAACACATTACCTTCAACACCTTCGATTACAGCGTCTCCGGCATTTTCCCATTTGTAAACATCTCTGTTGCCTGAAACAGTGGCAACACTTGTTTTGCCTGCGAATACCTTGTTCTCATAATCGTTATGAAAATAGGTTGCACTTGCCCTGAAACTGTCAGAATCATACGCAAGTCCGATCTCCTTGTTTATGCTTGTTTCGGGGTCGAGATCATCGTTACCCTGAAGGTAGCACCCGCCGCCCAGTGAGCTTGAGCCGCCGTAGCATCCAGTTCCTCTGCTGTAAAGCAGGTAGTTGGGGTTGCCCTGATAAAGGTTCGGTGCCTTATATGCTTTGGCGATACCGCCTTTTATCGTCCAGTTTTCGTTTATGTCATAGTATGCGTTCAGACTGGGACTTACGTTTGTGCCGAATTTTTCATGCTCGTCAATGCGGACTCCCGGAGTAACAGTCACGCCGTGTCCGAGGTAGATGTTGTCCTCTACATAGAAAGCGTAACTGTAAACCTCTTCGTCGGTTTTACCGGGGGTAAAGCCTTCAAGGTCAATATTAAGCCATGTCATGGCTGATGAGTTTCTGAGAGAACCTTTATCGTCAAGGTCTTCAGCAAGATATTCTGCACCAACGGTAACTGTCTGTGCGAAGCCGAAAATATTAAGAGGAATATCCGCCTGAACAGAAGTGAGGAAGCTGTTAAGCTCTGATTCAACCATTCCGGGGTCATATGCAGGATTATCTGTTATCTCCCCTTCAAGACCGCCCGCAAGACCTTCATTCATACGGGTGTTTGTGGTGCGGTCATAGCTCATATCGAAGCGGGAGTGACCCCAGTTCCAGTTGCCGAGATGGGTTACAGCAATATTTTTACGGCGTATAACGTTTGTTTCCTCACCATAAAGAGATTCAGTAAAAGTGTTGCCGAAGTTCTGCATCGAGTCGCCGGAATAAATATTCCCTTGGCGGCTGTAACCGCCAGTGAGTTCTATAGTCTGCTGTTTATTTACATCCCATGAGAGAAGAGCGTTAATATCCATATTGCGGTAGCCTTCCCGTCCGGCTACATTCTCTGCTCCGCCGTATGCTGCTTCACCTTCGTTTATGCTTTTGGCGTCAGCGTCTCTGTAGTTCATGCCGCCGTATATGCGAAACGAAACCGCATCATTAACCGGACCGGCAACAGAAAGATTTGTGCGGTATGAATCACCTTCTGCTGAATCTTCCTGAATATTGCCCATCACAGTCATGGAGCCTGTGAGCTGTTTTTCAGCCTTTTTAGTAATGATGTTAACAACACCGCCCATGGCACCTGAACCGTAGCGGGCTGCTGCGGGTCCTCTGAGAACTTCTATGCGCTCAACCATCTCCGCAGGAACCCAGTTTGAGTCTCCTCTGGTGTCTCTCTCCTCTGTCCAGCCGTAGCGCACAGAGTTCCTTGATTTAACCGGGCGTCCGTCAATGAGTATAAGCGTGTTTTCCGGTCCCATGCCTCTGAGGTCTATCTGGCGGTTGTTGCCTCGGGAGCCTGATGCGGAGTTTCCTGTAAGATTAACGCCGGGCTGGCGGCGGATTATTTCCGAAAGATCATTAACAGGAGGATTTTTTTCTATATCCTCCGCTGTTATAATTGAAGAACCAAGCGACTGCTTAACCTGCTCTGCTGCCGTGCCAACGACTTCCACTGTTTCAAGGGTAATTTCCTCATCTGCAGCCTGTGCGCCTGCTGCCGTCAAAGTAACTGAAAATGCGAGCCCAAGCATAAAGATATGCTTAAGGCTGAAAATACCTTTCCTCATGTTCTCCCCGTTTTGATTTTTTTTGGAATTCTAAGATTCTCAGGCAAATATTATGAAATGTGTTCTGCGCATACAAACCTCCCACCGGTAAGGAGCTTTCAATGCAATACCGCCCTGTTTAAGGGCTGATGACACCGGATACTAGACTAGCGGACTTTGGCTGTCAATAATTTTTATTCAAATCATGAAACTTTATTAGATATTAAGAATTAAATAATACAAAAGAAACAACTCTATACATTTTTTAACATCTCTTAGCCCCCTCATGTGTTGCAACTGCCTTTCCCAAGCCGTATAATATGTTTATGGAAGATTTAACAGTAAAGGCTAAGGTATTCACTGCATGTGCCGCATGCGGTGAAGCTGTTGTCTTTGAAGGCAATTCGGAAGAAAAAATCATATGTACCCGCTGCGGAAGTACAGTAAAAAAGCACGGCAAAAATTCAGCACTCTTTGTGACGGCTTTCAGCATCTCTGCTTTTATGCTTTTTGTTCCTGCGCTTCTTTATCCCGTTCTTGATATTTCCGTCAGCAGCCTGAGCAGCTCCGCAACGGTGCTGGGGAGCATAAAGGCTTTATACGAAGAGGGGCTGGGTGCTGTTGGTCTTCTTGTTCTGCTTACTTCGGTCATTGTTCCTATGGGTTTTCTGCTCACTTGTTTTTATGTGGCACTATCAGCACTTCTGCGGCGCAGGCTGCCCATGTTCATTCCTGCAATGCGGCTTGCTAATTTTTTTCAGGAATGGCACATGGCAGATGTCTTCCTTGTGGGCATACTTGTTTCCATAGTCAAACTCATTGATATGTCTGAACTTACTTTTGACTACGGCATATATCTTCTTATGCTTGTATGCACCTTTACAGCAATTACCGAAGTATATTACGACACTCTTTTATTCCGCATAAAAGCAGGAAATTATGACTGATATCGAAATGAATGCAGCACTTTGCCTTTCATGCAGGCAGCTTATAGATATGCCAGACACGGACGGAGGAGAAATTATCTGTCCGGTATGCGGCAGTCCCGTGCATCAAAGGCGCAAAAACAGCCTGCAGAAAACACTGGCACTCACCCTGACTGCACTTCTTTTATATATCCCCGCCAATGTGCTTCCAGTTATGACAATAGAAACATTTGCTGATACATCCGCCAATACTATTCTCGGCGGAGTTGGTGAACTTTTTAATAACAAAATGTACTTCATAGCGGCAGTGGTATTTGTGGCAAGCTTTGTAGTGCCGCTTTTCAAAATAGGCAGCATTCTTTACCTGCTCACTGCACTGAGAGTAAGAGACAAACTCCCGAATGCTGCAAAGACCCGTCTTTTTCATCTTATTGAGTTGATAGGGAAATGGTCTATGCTTGATATATATGTGATAACAATAATGGCAGGGCTGGTTAATATGGGCTTTCTGATACAAATTAAAGGCGGAGCGGGTGCAACCTTCTTTGCCGCCACTGTTATAGCGACCATGCTTGCGTCCAAATCTTTTGATACCCGTCTCATATGGGACAAAAAGGGGGAAAAATGAACGGAGACCTTCCTAAGGGACTCAAAACAAAGCGGGGGCTGTTCTCTCCCATCTGGCTGACGCCTCTGCTGGCTTTGTTCATAACCATTTGGCTTTTGTATAACGGCTATGTAAACATCGGCACGGAGATAATAATACAGTTTGATTCAGGTTCGGAGCTTGTGCCGGAGAAAACACCCGTTAAATATAGAGGAATAACCGTAGGTAAGGTAAAAGACGTACGCATAGCAGAAAGCCCCGATAAGGTTGAGGCGGTTGTGATGCTGTCTAAAGAGGCGGGAATACTGGCAAAGGAAGGAATGATGTTCTGGATAGTGAAGCCTCGCCTCGGATTCAATAAAATTACAGGTTTGGAGACCCTTATCTCAGGTTCATACATAGAAGTCCAGCCCCCTACGTTTAATGAGCATAAGCTTGATGAGCTGGCAGAGAAAAACTATTTCATAGGTTTAAGCGAACCGCCGGATACTGAAATAAGTGAAGATGCCCTCACCCTTCGCCTTCAGACAGACAGCAACCAGTATCTCATAAAAGGCGTTCCTGTATTTTATAAAGGAATGAATGCGGGACAGGTCACTGCTGTTAAGTTTGATCCCCAAAGCGGTATATATGATATAGGCGTATCAATAAATAAAGACTACAAGCAGTATGTCACAGACGCAACGGCCTTCTGGGATGTGGGCGGAATTGACATCAGGTTCGATTCCGCAGGTTTCAGCATGGAGTCAGTACCGTTGGGCAGCCTTATCAGCGGCGGCATATCCTTCGACAACCCCAAAGAGGTTCAGGGAGCGCCGGTTGAAAGCGGGCATCTGTTCAGGCTTTACGGTTCTGAAAGCCGAAGCAGACTGTCGGAAAACATAATCACCGTCCGTATGGAAAACTCCGGCGGCATAAAGGCTTGGCGAACGCCCGTAATGTACATGGGGATTCCTGCAGGGCTGGTCACAGACGTAAAGCCGTCCGGTGAGGATAATGAAGTCACAGCACAGCTTCAGCTTAATAAGGAGTTCGCCGATCTGGCTAAAAACCGCACAAAGTTTGTACTTGTTCAGCCCTCTTTTTCCATAAAAGGAGTTGAAGGGTTTTCAACTATATTAACCGGAGTTTATCTTGAGATATATCCTGACGGAGACACTCCCGCTTCTGAATTTACCTTGTCTTCCAATCCTCCGGTTAAAGGAGAAAAAGACGGGCGTTTAATAACGCTCACCGCTCCTGCCAAAGGCTCTCTGGATTCAATGAGCGGCATATTCTTCAGAAATATTCAGATAGGGCATCTCACTGCTGTGCGGCTTACAGGCGGCAGCCGTGTGGAGATGGACAGCGTAATATATGCAGACTATACATCTTTGCTGGACAAAGGACTTTATTTCAGCAGAGACGAAGGGCTTGATCTGCGTCTCAACGCTGAGGGGCTCACCATAGACACACAGTCGCTGACAGCACTGATAAAAGGCGGAATAAATGCAGAACATTTCGGAGCCTCAGCAACGTCCCTCACCTTGTATAACAATTCAGCGGATGCACAAAAAGCCTATTACAAAAATACAGGAATGAAAACCGTCACACTGGCGGCAGATACGGCCGAAGAGCTGACCAAAGGAGATCCGCTTTATTTCAGAGGCATAAAAGCAGGCGAAATAGAAGATTTTACTCTGAACGACACAGGCAGCGGGATTCTGGCTAAAGTTCTTGTTTACCCCCGGTACGCAAAACTGATAACTCCTTTTTCAGTTTTTCATAAATCCGGAGGCATAAATTTTGAGGCAGATGCAGCCGGACTGCGGATCCAGACCCCTGCACTTAAAACAGCAATCGGCGGCGGTATAGCTTTTTTCAACCCTGAAGAACAAAGCATAAGCTGTGATAACGGAACATACACCTTGTTTGAAAGCAGAAACGATGCTGAAAAATCCCTGCTCCTCGCTAAAAAAGGAATGGTTTTAACCCTAATTGCCGAAGGCTCTGTGCCGCCGGATGAAAATTCTGATATTTACTACAAAAATATGAATGCAGGTATGGTAACAAAGGTTAAGCTGAATAAGGACGGAAAACCTGAACTCACTCTGCTCATAAAACCGGAATTCACAGGTTTTGTGGGAGAAAAAACCCGTTTCTGGCTTGAAGGGGGCATGGAGTTCCGTGCAGATGTTTCCGGCGTTACCGTAAAATCAAAACCGGTTAAAACTTATATCGAAGATGCCATTTATTTTGACAATTTCAAAAAAGCCGCAGGAACAGGAATACTGTACCCCGACCCGGACTCAGCAAAGGAAGCGGATATGACAAAAATTCATATCACTTTCCCCTACCCTGTGGAAATAAGAAATAGCGCACCGCTTACAAACGGCACGGCAAAAGCAGGCTATGCGGTAAACTCCGCTGTTAAAGACGGCAAAACCATTGTTGAGGCACTTGTTTTTGACCAATTTGAATCAGAACTCACTGAAAATTCAATATTCTGGGCTGAAAACCTTAAAATATCAGCAAATGGAGTTGAGAACATAGATTCAGTGATTTTCGGCACTATAATAGCTATGAAAAGCGGAAAAGGAAGACCTGAAACACATTTCACTGCACTGGCGGAAGAACCATCGCCTTATGAAGGCAGAAAAGGACTGCGGATCACTCTGCTTTCTTCCGCACGTCATTCACTGGAAGCGGGGTCTCCTGTTTACTACAGGCAGATTGAAGCAGGAGGAGTGGAGAAAGTTAAGCTCTCAGAAGACGGACGAAATGTGGAAATATCTGTTTTCGTTGATGAAAAATACAGAAAACTGGTGAGGGATAATTCTGTTTTCTGGAATTCCGGCGGTATCGGAACAAAAATAAATCTTTTCGGAGTTAAAGTTAAAACAGAATCAATGAAAACTCTCATAACCGGAGGAATATCATTCGCCACGCCGGATGATGCAGGGACACAGGCAAGAGATAAGGAAACATATGTCCTGTACGCTGATCCGAAATCATCATGGCTGAAATGGTCGCCTGATTTAAGCGGAGAACCTTAAGCCTGACAAGTTAACCGGATATCAACAAAGCCCCGCCAACACGGGGCTTTGGTTTAAATACCTATTATGTCTGATTATTTTTTTTTCTTATTTTTAAATAAAAACGTTGACTTGTCACATTTGACGCACATTTTATAGCCTTATACACACTATATAAAAAGGTTATTAATAGGATACCCACACAAGATTGTATCCGACTGTTTTTTCCCTTTATTTGTTCTGGGCTACGATAGCTTTTTTATAATTTTTCTGTTTCGGTGATAAAATGAAAATCAAAAGTATTCGGGTAAAATATTCACTCTTTTTCGGCGGTCCGCTTCTCCTCATTTTTTTCATACTTGCCACAATGACATCAGGCGGAGTGAAAAAAGAGATGCTTGCAGAAACAAAAAGCCAGCTTTCTTCCACTGCGGTATTGTTAAATGAAACGATATCGCTTTTTTATGATCAGTCTCTAAAGGTAGTTCAGTCCAATTTCAGTGAGTTTAAAACTGTTCTCTACAACGGAGGAGCGTTTACCCTTGATGAGGACTCAGCGCTTTCTGTAGATGCAGTTAACCAGACAACCGGCAGCAGAGAAAGTGTCCAGCTGCCTGTAATGCGCTACGACGGCAAAAAAGTTTACGCAAATTTTGATATGGTTGACGGCATTGTTGAGGAAGCAGATATAGAGGGTCTCACAGCGACTGTTTTTCAGGCGTTTGATAAGGGGCTGCTAAGGGTAACAACAAACGTTCATAGGACTGATGGTGAAAGAGCTGTAAACACTTACATACCAAAAGACTCTGAAGTTTACCGCACAGTTTCCGCCGGAAAAACATACAAGGGGCGTGCTTTTGTTGTAAACGCATGGTACTGGACTGTGTATGAACCCATAACGGCAAACGGGCAGTTCATTGGTGTCCTGTATGTGGGCATATCGGAGAAAGTTCTCCTGAATGATCTCAGAAAAGCTTTTGCCAGTGTCAGAATAGGCGAAACAGGTTCACCATTCATCCTTAATTCAGATGGAACATACATACTCCACAAAACATCGGAAGGACAGAAAGGGATAGATGAAAAGGACGATGACGGCAGCGAGTACATCAAAACCATGCTGGAAACAAAAAACGGGGATATGGTCTACACTAAAAACGGTGAACGGATGATGTACAGCTACCGCACCTTTGACTCAACAGGCTGGGTAATAGCCGCAGGCTCAAAGGAGTATGAGTTCCTTGCACATCAGAGAGCGGTTATGGGCAACCTCGCATGGATTCACGTTACAGCCCTTGTTCTCCTCTGTTTAGTTGTGGTGGTGATAACAGGGATCCTCTCAAAAGATATAATTTTCCTGAAGGAAATGATGACAGACGAAAAGGACCTAACCAAGAAAATTACCCTTAAAAGAGAAGATGAACTGGGCATGCTGGCAAAATTCATGAATGCCTTCATAGAAAACCTGCGGAATATCATTTATCAGGTAAAATCAAGCACCATAGAGCTTTCAAGCATAAACAATGAGCTTGCCTCCACAACAGAGGAGTTCTCAAGCACATTCACCCAGCAGACAACAGAGCTTAAAGAGATAAACGGGGAGATTATCACTGTGAGGGAGAACACGGATCAGGTTGAGCAGAACCTGGAGAAAGTTGCCGAGCAGACAGACAGCACAGTGAGCAGAACCAGAGACGGCGCTAAGAAGCTTGATGAATCCATGCGGATTATAAATGATATCAAACAGAGGGTGACAGAGCTTGGCGGAACTGTGGGTAATCTCTCAGAATCATCACAGGAAATCGGAAACATTATAGGCGTAATAAACGATATAGCAGATCAGACAAACTTACTTGCCCTTAACGCCGCAATAGAAGCAGCAAGGGCAGGTGAAGCGGGCAGAGGCTTTGCCGTGGTAGCTGACGAAGTTCGCAAACTGGCGGAAAAGACACAAACCGCCACGCATGAAATAGGCGGAATCATCGGCTCTCTGCAAAACGAAACAAAAACAGTAACCGGAACAATGCAGAATGCCGCTGTAACTGTTGAAAAAGGCGTAAGCATTATTGCAGAGGCAAAGGAAAGCTTCGACGGCATAGTGAACTCAATGGATCAGATAAAAACAGTAAATGACATCATGGCAGAATCAGTAACATCGCAAACAAATGCACTGGTGAACATAAGCCACAGGCTGGACAGCGTAACCACAGGGGTTGAGCAGAGCGTTTTTGCCGTGCAGACAGTAAGCGAAACAGTGGCACACCTTCAGAAGCAGGCAAATGACCTCATGCAGATGACCTCCGGATTTAAAACAGAATAAGAAATAGAACAGTCTGCGCTCTTTTCGGAGCGCAGACCTAAGTTTCAGTCGATTAACTCTTCCATTTATTATCTATTATGCTATTATCCATGGAATATCTCATGGATAATTATTATTTTTTTGTAACATTCAGGGTCAATTTGACTTGAGAGGGGACAATGTTCAAAAATACATCAATCAGGCTCAAACTGATCGGGGCTGTTTTTTTCTGCCTCGTTCTTCTCAGCTTCATCATCACTTTTGTTACAGTAAGCAAAAGTTTCCAGTCAGCAGCAGAAATGAAACTCGCCCAGATGGACTCCGTTAAGGAAGCCAAGAAAAACCATGTGGAGGACTATTTCTCCCAGCTTGCTTCCCTAATAACTTCAACAGCGGCAGGGACTCAGATGAAGGAAGCTTTTGAAGACTTCAACCGTACCTTTTACACAATTGAAGAGGAGACAGGCATTCTGTATGAATTTATTCAGGAGGATACAGAAGAGCATTATGCAAAACAGTACCTTGATCTGGTAAATTATGACGTCCCCGGAAGCCCCCGCAGAAGAGCGGTTACGGACTATATTCCCGAAAACACCAACGCCCGTGCGGCGCAGTACCTATATATAGTTAACAATCCCGAAGAGATCGGCGAAAAAAATAACATGATCAGACCCCTTGGTTTCTACTGCGCTTATACAGATGTTCATGACAGATTTCACCCTGAATTCAATCTCATGCTCAAGGAATTCTCGCTCTATGACATTTTCCTCATAAACCCCGACGGTGATCTGGTTTACAGTGTTTTCAAGAAGAAAGACTACGCCACAAACCTTTTCAATGGTCCATATGCAGACACCGGGCTGGGTGATGCCTTTCAGAAGGGAATTAAACTGAAAGAAGGCGAGATGTACATCAATGACTTCAAGCCCTACGAACCAAGCTATAATCACCCCGCCTCCTTCATATCATCCCCTGTTTACCGGAACGGTGTACTCCTCGGAGTTCTCATCTTCCAGATGCCCATCACAAAAATAGACAACGTCATGAGCTTCGGCGGCAAATACAAAGAAGCAGGGCTCGGAGAAACCGGCGACAGCTATATAGTGGGTTCCGACTTCACAATGAGGAGCAATAACCGCTTTATGGACTCAAACAATGATCCTCTGGTTAAGAAACTAGGCACAGTTATCGGCTTTGTCAGCGCAGAAAGTGACTCTGCCCGTATGGCGCTGAAAGGAGAATCAGGTTCGCACATAAGCACAAACTACGCAGGTAAAAAAGTGTTAAGCTCATTCTCTCCGCTGAATATTCCGGGGCTGAACTGGGCAATTCTTGTGGAGATGGACGATGCCGAAGCTCTGAAAGATGCCCGCAGCCTGCGGATAACACTCACAGTTATCGGCTGCGCCATAACCGCCGGATTTGTGCTGATTATGCTGTTTTTCATCAACAGTATAGTGCTTAAGCCTCTTAAACTTGTCACTGCCCGCATACAGGAACTTGTATTCGGCGACGCCGACCTCACAAAGAGAATTGACATTGGCGGAAGCACAAACGGATCGGATAATGAAATAATGATACTTACCGGATATATAAATACATTTGTCGGCATGGTGCAAACCATTGTCACTGATGTTAAAGATAAGTCGGGAGAGCTCAACTCCGGCTCAAGCGAGATAACAGGCATAGCCGCCGGACTCTCGGAATCACTTGTGAGGCAGTCCGGCAGAATTGGCGAAATTGCTTCTGCAATGGAGGAAATGTCTGTTACATCGGGCATTGTGCTTGAAAATGTAAAGGAAGCTCTCACAAAGGCGGACTCCGCAGCAGACATAACCCGTGACGGAATGAGTGCCCTTAAGGAAGTGGTATCAAGCATCCAGCAGATCAGAGGCGATGTCAACGACCTCGCCAAAATCATAACCGGGCTCGGTGAATCATCTTCTCAGATCGGAGATATTCTTAATGTCATAAGCGATATAGCTGACCAGACAAACCTGCTTGCACTGAATGCCGCAATCGAAGCAGCAAGGGCCGGCGAAGCGGGAAGAGGTTTTGCCGTGGTTGCAGACGAGGTCCGCAAGCTCGCCGAACGCACTCAGTCCGCCACCACAGAGATCGGCAGTATTATCTCCCTACTCCAGACAGAATCCGGCAGTGCGGCAAAACAGATGCAGCACGCTGAAAGAACTGTGGGCGAAGGCGAAAAAGTTATTGAAAAAGCCAACGGACTTTTTGTGGAAATCGTTTCGGCAGTTGAAGATATCCACACAGCAAACACCAATATAGAATCCACTGTGAATGAGCAGAACAGCGCTGTGCAGTCTGTCACTGAAAGCATACATAAAATTTCCGCTGATGTTGAAAACAGCAGTTCAGACACGGGTTCAGTTTCAGAAAGTCTCCACGACTTAAGCAGGCTGGCAGAGGAAATGAACGACTCTGTAAACAGATTCAGAACATAGAACATTGACAAGGAAGCCCCCGAGGGGACTTCCTTTTAATTAGATGGCTAAACCTACCTGCCGGAAAAAGCAAACTGATAAGTAAGATAGATACGGGTATCAGAGAGGCTCTCACCGCCGCTGACATGCATATCCGCATACCTATATCTGACTCCAAGTCCTTCCAGCGCACCTGAGAACGCATACTGAATATTGAAGTCAGTTTCTTCGATATCTTTCACTGTGGCAGTTTCATCAACATCATAAGACGCATACCAAACATAAGCGCTAAGACCTTTCAGACCTATCTTTGAAAAATCATAACCTGCCTTAAGCCCCCACGCATCTTCATCGCCTCTGGTTGCTGATGTCATAACCTGCTGGGCGATAATTTTATCAAATCCCCAAGGGGTTATCATACCGTCATCACCGCTGTTTGAGTATGTTCCCATAACATCAAATCCGGCGTATTTTATGCCCGCTCTGAAGCCTATCTGGTGAGTATCCAGCTCCCCGTTGAGTTCATCACCCTGAGATTTCTGGAAAAGCACAGACGGAACAAAGTAAAGGTTAACAGCACCAAAATCCTTGTTCAAAGATGCTTTCAGATAAGTAATATTGAATATGTCATTGATAGTGTAGTACCAGCCTTCGATATTTCCTTTCACTGCTTCAAAAGGAAGCTTGTAGTTAGCACCCAGAATCAGCATATCCTTATCTTCGATAAAGCTTGCTCCGCCGGGTTCGTTTGCCACAGCCTGAGAAATAGATACAAATTCCTCATCGTTCCAGCCCATTGAATCCGTAAGGTAATAAGCAGAAAGAGTGAGAGACTCAAAGCTGTTGTTTACAACAGACAAACCCTTATAAGTGCGCGGCATCATACGTACATCATCAGTATTCAAATATGGAGTATTTATCTCCTGCGCTCCGTATTTTATAACAGTATTAAACCAGTTACCCTGAATAAAATACTCCTGCTCACGGGTCACATTCTTGTGATTACCGTTTTCATCCGCTCCGAGAACGCTGTACACGCTGTCATCATCATCGCTGTCTATATCATGAGTCGTGCTGAGAGCCACGCCTAAAGAGACACCGTAAAGCTCGGCGGTTCTGTAATACAAAGTACCGCCTACAGCAAAGTCTCTTCTTGTGTTTGCGGTATCAAAATCTCTGGTGAAGTGCAGGGTTCTTACATTTCCCTTTACGCTTCCCTGAGTAAAAGCATCTTTGAGATTATCTGCAGCGGCAGCGCCGGCAGCTATACACATTACCATAAAAGAAACCAAATAAAATTTGCGTAACATACTAACCTCCGAAATTTTAAAAGTTTTGTACAACTCCGCCTTTTTTGTATTTCAAGGCGTATTCATATTTTTAGTCTAAGTGAAACGATGAATATCGCTGCTGTCAGTGCGGCAAGGGCAAAAGACGCTGCTGCCCATCCGGCAAACCCGGCTGCTGCGCTGAAGAACACCGGTCCGAAAAACATCCCCGCATATTGTCCGAAAACAACAACTGACATGTAAGCTCCGGATTCTTCGGCTTTTCTGCCAAGCTCTGTCGCCGCTGTAAAGATTCCAACAGGCATCATGCCGCCTGCAATGCCAAGCAAAGCCAAGGACACAATAAGCAGCACAGGCGGAGCATTGAACATAATCAATACTGCCAAACCAGCCAAAACCCATGCTCCCAGCACAAGCTTTCTGCGTGAGCGTATTCTGTCCGAGATCACTCCCGCTACAGGTGCCGTAACCATTGATGAAATCATCATAATGGTCATGATGCACGATGCGCCGGAAAGAGAAAATCCATGGATGCTCTCAAGGAATGCCGGCATATATGACTTCACCGCAATGGTCAGGATATTGAATGCCATGAATATAAACCCCAGAAACCCCGCAGCCTTCAGATTAAATCCGCCTGCTGAAAACGTTTTTTTCTTTTCATTCAGCCTGCTCTCATGTGGAGGCATTTTGAAAAAAAGAATAAACAGGCAGAGCATCACAGCAGTGTAGACAGAAGAAAATATCCATGCGTTTTCCCAACCGGTTCCGGCAATGAATGGTACAGCAGCAAAGATTACTACATTTCCTGCAGGAACCCACGTTGACCATACCCCCATAGGTATCCCCCTTTCAGAAGGAGGAAACCATGCGGACAAAGCCGACGGAGCCACAACAGAAAACAGACACATTCCGGCTCCTTCAACGACACGGCTTATAATGAGAAGCAGAAGCGAACCTGCCGTACAGCCGAGGAGTGATCCGGCAAGTAAACAGCCAAGAGCAACCGTTCCCAGTGTCTTTACTCCGGTTTTCTGCAAAAGCGCTCCTGAAGGCAGGGCACATATAAACCCTGAAAGCGCAAAAGCCGACATCAGCCATCCGGAAGCCGCCAGACTTATGTCCAGTTCGCTTATCAGCCTCTGCATCATAGGCGGAACCTTAAACTGATTCACAGGCGCAGCAAGACCGGATAGGTATATGAGTGCTAAAATAAAAAATCTCATCTTCACTACCGGAAGGGTGTCCGAAGACACCCTGTACAAATGGTTATTTACCCAAATAGTAAAGTGACGGACCTGTACCCGCCTCCGGTTTGAGCCGGTAGGTTTTGCCGGAAGCAACAAGTTTTGCCGCTTCACTGTTTTTGTCGTTCAGGTCGCCAAATATCCTTGCCTGAGTGGGGCAAGACTGAACACAGAAGGGAACATCTCCCCTGTCTACCCTGTCAAAGCAAAGGTTGCATTTATTTGACTGTCCAAGTTCCTCATCCAGAACAGGAACATCATAAGGGCAAGTATCCCTGCATATTCCGCAGCCGATACAGGTTTCAAAATTCACGAATACTATGCCGTCTGCTCTTTTTCTCATTGAGTTAGTGGGACAGTTCTTAACGCATTCCGGTTTTTCACAGTGATTACACATCAATGTGCGGGAACGCATTTTTACATTCGGATACTTCCCTGTGGGCTTGTAAACAATGGGGCTGTCCACTGTTTCCAGTTTTCCCCAGTAAATACCGTCGGGCAGTTCATGGTCAACATGACAGCCGACTATACAAGTCTGGCATCCGATACATCTGTCTGTATCTATTACAACACCGTAATGTTTCATAATTTCCTCCCTACGCCTTCACTACTTCAACAAGGTTGTCGTATGCGGCAAAGTTCGATTCACTTACCAGCATTTCCACAGGGTTAATTGTGAGATGTGTAAGGTTCTGATGATGCCCCTCCACAAAATATTCAGGTGTCCACCCCTGCGGTATCGCAATGACTCCGGGCATAATTCCTTCGCTGACAAGGGCTTTAACAACGCAGTAGCCTCTATCGTTAAAGACCTTCACATTATCGCCGTCTTTAATGCCTCTTTTGTTTGCGTCTTTCGAGCTTATTTCAACCCACGGTTCCTTAAAAACCCCGTGTATTGCGGGTATTCCAATGTGCTGAGTATGAACATTGGTACGGTCGTGGTACTGAATAAACATAAGCGGATATTTTTTGCCCAGGGGACCCTTAGGGTCTTCCAGAAGCGGTGTGTAAACAGGAAGCTGATGTCCCACAGGTTTAAGACGTTCTGAGTAGAACTCAAATCTGCCCGTTTTAGTTTTGTACTTCTGATCTGTGAAGGCATTTACGATATCGAACCTGCCGTCTTTTCTGGCAAAGATTCCTTCCTCAACAAACTTATTCCAGCTAAAGCCTTCCATTGCAGGATGTTTTGACCCTTCAAGATAAACCCTGAGCCACTCTTCATCTGTTCTGTTCCAGAACTCACCTTTACCAAGTCTTTCTGCAACTCCGGAGAATATCTGTATATCTGATTTGCTCTCTCCTGCCGGTCTGAGCATCGGCTGCTGAAGCATAAACCATGGAGTTTTATCGAAGATATCCCAGTTTTCAAACATGTTTGTTGCAGGAAGAACAAGGTCAGCATACTGGGCAGTGGATGTCCAGTAGGGGTCTGAATGCACGATGAATGAGAGTTTCGGGAACACCTCATTAATCACTCGGTTTGAATCAGGGCTCTGGTTCAGAAAGCTGCTGGAGGCTATCCAGAGGAAGTCAATTTTATAGGGATCTGCTTTCTCGACCATGTCATAAAGCTTAATACCGGGCATTTCGCTTGCTTTGCTTCCGCCTGTGTCACTCCATGGCGCACTGTTGAAAACAGGAACATTTACACCGGGAATGGGGTTTACACCGGAAGTTCCGCCTGCGTGAGAAGCTCCGCCGCCGCTTACGCCTATATAACCGCACACAGCAGCAAGGGTTGCCACTGTACGGAAAGGTGAATGTGCATTATAAACACGCTGCATCCCCTGCCCCATACGTATAGCGGAAGGTTTTTTCAGATAATCTTTTATAAGATCCTTAATTACATCTTCACTTATGCCGGTTGCTTCCGCTGTCCATTTCAGGGTGTATTGCTTCAGGTCTGCCTCAAGCAGTGAAAAGGATGTGGTGCATTTTTCACCATTATATTCCGCTTTTCCCTCAAGACGGGCAGTAACCCCCTGAGTACCAGCAGGAACAACTTTGCCTTTCTCATCAATAACGCAGAACTCATCTCCAATGCGGAGGTATTGTCCGTCGCTGTCTTTGATAAGCAGGGGTGAGCAGCTGTTTTTGAGAAGCCATTCCTTGTCATGCAGATTCTTACCGATAATATAGTTCATCATACCAATGGCAAGAGCTGTATCTGCACCGGGTTTAATAGGAATCCACTGATCCGCAACCGCTGCGGTTGAGCTGAAACGGGGGTCAATAACAATAATCTTTGTCCCGTTCTTTCTGGCATTGAGGTAAAAACGCATTTCACTGGTATGAGTATCGGCAACATTACGCCCCCATACTATGAGCGTTTTCGATTTCATATAGTCTCTGGAGTCGTGAGAGCCGCGTTTCTGACCGTAAACAAGATCCATTCCCATACTTGCGCCGTGGTCACTCATGATAGCTTCAGGACTGAACGAAGTACCTTCTATGGTTCTTGCGAAACGGAAAGGGGAGTCCCATGCGAATTTTGCAAGATTACCGGTCATAACAAAGAAACCAACAGATTTCTTGCCGTATCTTGCCTGACTTTCTTTAATTTTTTCTGTAATAAGATCAAACGCTTCTGTCCACGAAATACGTTTGAATCTGCCCTCGCCTCTTTCACCTACACGGAGCATCGGGTATTTTACTCTGTCTTCTGATACTGTTTTGAGAGGAAGAGACATACCCCTGAGACAGGCATTTGAATAGTCCGGTCTGCCGGGGAGAGGAGTCGGGGTAACACTAAGAATTTTGCCGCCCTGAACATGGCAGTTCAGGTTGCACCGTGATGTACAGTTTACTGTACAGACAGTGCGAAAAGTTTTGCCGAGACGGTCTGCTTCAGGAGAGGAAGCAGAATACATCTGTGCCAGTACATTGTCAGACAGCATGCCAACGGTTGCCGCTGCGATACTGCCTTTTAAAAACGTACGCCTTGTGAGTTTGTCCATAATCAAACCTCCTTTAAAGTTGCCACAATAACGTTAGGTTTTTATCACAACGTTTTAAAGGTCAGTTAGAATGAAAAAAAGGAGTCAGTTTGCAGACTAATGAATTATTAGGATTTCATAAACTTCGCGGCAGATGAGGCGATTACCTTCACTGCTTCCTCAAAGTTTTCAATAGTATCAGCAAAAGGTGCGAGGTGAAGACCGTGCAGATCTGTGTTGTCGAAAAAGTAGCCGGGCAGAAACATTATGTCCCTGCATTCCTCATAAATCTTTATTGTATCAATATTCTCAACGAAAGTTACCCAGATGTAGTAGCTGTATCTTTTCTGTAACGGCTGGATAAGCGCTCCCAGATATTTTTCTATGACTGCATAGGCACGCTCAAGGGTTTCCATAAACAAAGGACGGGAATTTTCGATAAATTCGTCATAATAACCGTTTTTAAACAGCTCATCGGCGGTTATCTGAAGAAATGTATTCGTGTTTATATCATACTGTGTTTTCACATCCACAAGCCTGCGGATTATATTACGGGACGCAACTATCCACGAAAGCTTAAACCCTATATTAACCCCTATGGTACAGCCGATATAGATCACAAGCCCGCCTTTATCAAAAGCCTTCATAGGCATAGGATGCGGCTTGTCTAGCCAGAATTCCCGAAGCATATCGTTCTCCAGCACGGGAACTTTTGCATAGGTACACATGGACATTATCTTGTCCCTGCGTGTCTTTGAATATGAAATTCCCGTGGGGTACTGGTTAGCGGGGTTGATATAAACAATAGGCAGAAAAGAGTTTTTCAGCGCCTTAGTCAGTGGTTCGATCATCATTCCGTAACTGTCCAGAGGAACACGGACTATGTTTACTCCCGATGAGTGGATAAGCTGCATGGAATTCAGCAGAGAAGGGGTATCATGGATAAAAGTCATGCCTGTGCATAAAAATGCACGGGTTATTATAGCAAGTGATTCCGACATACCAGTGGTGATCAGAATCTCTTCAGCAGTAACATTAATGCCGTATTTCTCAAGTCTGACACTCAGCGTTTCCCGAAGAGAATCAAGACCTTTTATGTTGATCTGATTAAGGTCATTGGTTTTTTCAAGCCTTTTCATAACATGAGGCATAGCCTTGCTTATTACAGAGGCATAACCGAAATCAGCACCCACACGGGGGCCGGAAACGTGTATCTTTCTGTTGCTGGAGAGGTCTGTCATTAAACCGAATATTTTATCTTTACTTGGGGTTTGCTGCCCTTTTTCGAGATAGTTTTTCCAGTCGGGAGTATCACCGTCTTTCAGCAAAAGCCACGGATTATTGGAAACAATTGTGCCGGAACGGGGAGAGGACGCAACAAGACCTTCAGCTTCCAGAACAGCCAAGGCATCGTATGCTGTTTTTTTACTTACGTTATACTGTTTGGCGATTATACGCTGAGACAGCTTTGTATCCGGTCTCAAATCACCATTCAGAATAAGCTCACGGAGGTTATCCGCAATCTTCAGATAAAGTGACTTTTCTCTCATAAGATTCTGCCGTTATTTAAAAAAAATTAAAAAATCCGTACCGACCTAAAAAGGCAGATACAGCTACGATTGGGAAATTAAAATAAACAAAAGGGTGCTATAACAGACTTCTGCGAGTTATCATCAAACAGAGTATATTTCAAGGATTATTTCCGCCGCACGCCCGATGACAGCCTCATCATGCTCTTTTGACGGCATCGGAAAAGCACCCAGAAGCACTGGCCAGAAAAGGCTTTCTTTAACCATACCCAAATACTGCTGAGAAACAATATCCGGACGATCTGCCTTGAGCATGCCGAGTTCGTTACATTCGTTGAAATATAGCGCCAGACCTGTCAGAATTGGTGTGATACCGTTTTTTGAATAAAGCTCCGTGAGTTCGGGAAACCTGCCCGATTCGCCCATAACAAGGCGGAGAAGGCTTACAAACCTCTCGGAACGTAGAACAGAAAGCAGGTGGGATGAAAAGTCATGCAGAACCCTGCGGATGTCGTTTCCTTCTGCCGGCGGCAGTTTCGGCATATTCATTCCGCTCCATATATGCCCCACAACCTCACCGAAAAGAATATCCTTCGCCGGAAAATAATTATACAGCGTCCGCTTTGAGATACCTGCACCTGCGGCGATCTCGTCCATGCTGACACTTCCGTAACCCTTTTCCAGAAACAGAACCGCAGCCGCTTCCAGGGCGGACAAACGCTTCTTCTCTGCACGGGGACTCATAAGCTTTTCCTGAATCATTCCTTTCTGCTCCTGTCAGGGAAAAGTATAGCGGGAAGATTTTAAAAGATAAAGATCATCTTGACATATCAGTTATACGGTATAAACTACACCGTATAGTTTACTTTATCAAGGAGGCTTTTCATGAATGAACGCATATTAGGTAAAACAGGGCTGAAAGCCGCTGAAATAGGTCTCGGCTGCATGGGCATGAGCGAGTTTTACGGTCAGGGGGACGAGGCGGAATCCATCAAGGTTATCCGCACCGCAGTTGAAAAAGGCGTAACCATGCTCGACACGGCGGATATGTACGGACGGGGACATAATGAAAAGCTTGTGGGCAAAGCCATACAGGGAATACGGGACAAAATTGTTCTGGCGACCAAGTTCGGCGTTGTACGCTCTGACGACCCAGAAAAAAGAGGGGTGAACGGCAGACCGGAGTATGTGAAGCAAGCCTGCGAAGACAGCCTGAACCGCCTCGGCATTGAGGTTATAGATCTTTACTACATGCACAGAAAAGACCCTGACACACCCATTGAGGAGACAGTCGGTGCGATGGCGGAACTGGTTAAAGCAGGCAAGGTGCGCCACATAGGCTTATCCGAAGTCAGCGCACAGAACCTCAGAAGAGCCCACGCAGTTCACCCCATTACTGCTCTGCAAATCGAATATTCACTCTGGACAAGGGACATTGAAGAGAACGGACTCCTTGAAACATGCAGAGAACTGGGCATAGGCATAGTTGCCTACAGCCCCCTCGGCAGAGGATTTCTTTCAGGAAATATCGAATCGGCAGAATCCCTTGCGCCGGATGATTTCCGCAGATACAACCCCCGCTTTATGGGTGAAAACATGCAGAAAAACTCAATGATGCTTGCAGATTATAAAAAGATGGCGGCGGAAACAGGCTGCACACCCGCACAGCTTGCCATAGCATGGACCCTTGCAAAAGGGGACGATATAATCCCCATTCCCGGCACAAAAAGGCTGAAATATCTGGAAGACAACATAAATGCGGCAGACTTCCGCCTTAGTAAAGAACAGGTTGAACGCCTTGAAAAAATCATAGACTGGAAACAAATAGCCGGTGACAGATACGGCGCAGAAGGCATGAAAACTCTGGATAAATAACAAAAGGCGGGGCTTTGTCTCCCCGCCGCAGTATTTTCCTAATCCGCTTCGATAATCACCTTCAGGGCTTTGGTGTCTGAAGCTTTGCTGAAGACCTCGTAAGCCTTCATAATATCCGAAAGCTTAAACCTGTGGGTGATGAGAAGCTTGGGATCAATCTTCTCCGCCTGAACGGTTTTAAGCAGCATAGGCGTGCTGACGGTGTCCACCAGTCTGGTGGTGATTGTGATATTGTGTGACCAGAGATCCTCAAGGTGAAGATCAGCCTTAACGCCGTGCACACCGATGTTGGCGATTGTTCCGCCCGCACCTACTATCTTCTGGCACAAAACAAATGTAGCGGGAATACCAACCGCCTCTATGGCAGTGTCAACCCCTTTGCCGCCAGTTATTTCCATGAGTTTTTCAATCGCCTTGCCGTCACCGCTGTTTATGGTGTGTGTTGCTCCGAAATGTTTGGCAACTGCCAAACGGTTGTCATCAAGGTCTATAACAATGATCTGCGAGGGCGAGTAGAACTTTGCAGTAAGCAGAGCCGCAAGTCCGATGGGACCAGCACCGACTATGGCAACGGTGCTTCCCGGAGCCACACGCCCGTTAAGAACACCGCACTCAAACCCTGTGGGAAGGATATCGCTGAGCATCACCAGAGCCTCTTCGTCCACACCATCCGGAATATGATACAGGCTGGTTTCCGCATGGGGAGTCCGCACATACTCCGCCTGAGTGCCGTCAATTGTATTACCGAGAATCCACCCTCCTGTGGTGCAGTGGGAGAACATGCCTTTACGGCAGAATTCGCATCTTCCGCAAGCTGAAATGCAGGAAATAAGCACACGGTCGCCTTTTTTGAACGATGCAACACCGCTGCCTACTTTCTCCACAATTCCCACACCTTCATGACCCAAAACACGTCCGGGGGTGCATGTAGGGACATCGCCTTTGAGAATATGCAGATCTGTTCCGCAAATAGTTGTTTTGGTGATTCTGACCACCGCATCTCCTGCCGACTGAATATCGGGCACAGGGCGGTCTTCCAGTGCTTTTTTACCAGGACCGTTGTAAATAAGAGCCTTCATGCTGTTCCTCCGTAATTATGTTGAAACGCGCTTCAAGCTTTTCAGAAAAAGGACTGCAAAGTCCGAATAACAATGTTTATATTATTAATAATTGGCTTTGGTAATATAGGTGTCAAGGAAGATCGAACAAAATTTGAGAAACGTAAGTTTTAAGAAATGTAAACGACCGCTCATTTCCGTTGAAAGAAGGCTTCCGGCAGTTTTAATTCCTGCCGGAAACATGTAGGTTTATCCTTTTTTAACGAATTCGGATTTCAGCTTCATTGCTCCGATGCCGTCTATTTTGCAGTCGATGTTATGATCGCCGTCAACAAGACGGATATTCTTCACTTTTGTCCCGACTTTAACCACAGAGGATGAACCTTTGATTTTAAGGTCTTTGATAACAGTTACGCTGTCACCTTCCTGAAGCTCATTGCCGTAAGCGTCTTTCACCGCTGACTCCTGCGGCGCTGCTTCAGCCTCAGCTTCTGCACTCCATTCATGGGCGCATTCGGGGCAAATCAGCAAAGCCCCGTCTTCGTATGTGTATTCTGACCCGCATTGCGGACATTCAGGCAGTTTTGGCATTTGACTCTCTCTTATTTTTATTTAGTTTTTTAAAGGTTCAGTACCTTCATTAAGTATACTTATATAATCTTTGTAAATATAGATCCGGTGACGCTCTCTCCCTGTAATCTCTTTCACAATACCCATAGATTCCAGGATACCCAAACTTCTTAACACGGTAGGCAGTGTCAAATCACAGGCATCTTTCAGCTTAGTAGTGCTGACAACCGGATGACTCTGCATATACTTGTGGATAACCAAAACAGATGTACTTGATTTATCAGATGTTTCAATTTTTTTTCGATCTGAGTCAAAAAGGGCAATAATTCTTCGAGCTGTTTCTGTAGCCTGTTCAGAAGTCAGGACAACCCCTTCCAGAAAAAACTTTATCCACTCTTCCCATTCTCCTTTTTCACGCACATTCTGTAAATGGCTGTAATACTCATCTCTACGATTTTTAAAGAATAAACTTAAATAAAGCAGAGGTTTTTTCAACAATCCGGCAGCACATAAAAGAAAAGTAATCAACAGCCTTCCCAAACGACCGTTTCCATCAAGAAAAGGGTGTATAGTTTCAAACTGAACATGTATTAAAGCTGCCTTTATCAAGGTAGGCATGGCAATGTTTCCATCATGTATAAATTTTTCAAGATTATCCAGACATTCCATTAAATATTCAGGTGGAGGAGGAACAAATACTGCATTCCCCGGTCTGCTCCCACCTATCCAGTTCTGGGTTGTACGGAACTCACCCGGTTGTTTTGTACTCCCTCTTGAATTTCTCATAAGAATTTCATGTATCTCTCTGATAAGACGAAGAGAGAGCGGCAAATCGTTTAAGCGTTCCAAACCATAGTTCATAGATGCAACGTAGCTTGACACCTCCGCCACATCATCAATAGGAACTCCCGGAGTTCCGTTATTTTCATAAATAAGCAGATCTGAGAAGGAGGACTGTGTGCCTTCAATCTGAGAAGACAGCAGGGCTTCTTTCCTCACATACATATACAGAAAAAGCTCCGTGTCCGGCAAAACAACACTAAGACCATCAAGCCTGCCCACAGCAACAGAAGCCTTGTCAAGCAATGGATATATTTGCTGCATGTTTATAGGTGGTTCAGGGGGAAGGGGTTTAGGCAAATACGCCGTATAGTATTCCCCGCCCACAACTGAACTCTTAATGTACCTGCCGATTCTCTTATTTTTATCCAAAAAAGCACCTAACTAAAAAAAAATGCACTTTATTTTACTTAAAGAATATTAACTAACGTGTGCGTTACTTACAACAGGAAAACGTACGTTAACTAACAAAAATGGCAAAAAATTTTACTTAAATCTCTTTGGCTATTTTGGCAGCGAACTCCTGCATGGCTTCAGGTGTTTCATAGCTCACATGCTTTGCTGCAAAGCGCACCTCATCCCCTTCATATCTGGGAACAATGTGCAGGTGTGCATGGAAAACTTCCTGCCCGGCGGCTGCCCCGTTGTTCTGATAAATATTCACACCGTCACAGTTGAGAGATTTTTTCATCCCGTTGGCTATCTTTGTGAGAACAGGATAAATCTTAGCAGCAACATCAAGGGGCGCATCAAAAACATTTACAAAATATTTTTTGGGGATAAGCAGGGTATGCCCGAAATTAACAGGACGTATGTCCAGTATCGCCAGAAAGTCATCATCCTCGTACACCTTCGCACTGGGAATTTCGCCTTTTATAATTTTAGTAAAAAGAGTTTCCATCAAGCCCTCCTGATTAGTATCATCATTTACTTACGCATATTAAAGCAAAGCATCTTCACCTGCAACCCCGTAAATTCATTGAAAATACGGATGAATACTTTATAATCTTATTATCTCTCTTTTTAACGTAAGGAGTCCGGGAATGAGTGAAAGCCACAGAGAATGCAATACTGACCTGCTTTTGGTTTATAAATATTTCTCACATAATATACGCACATCCACCTCAACCATAGTAGCAATGATGGAGGCGGTTAAAGACGGCTTCGACGATGACACCGGAGAAATGATGGAACTTGTGGCGCAGTCAGGCTTTCTGCTGGATCTTTTTGACAGAGGAATGAGCGCTACCTTCAGGTACATTGTTGCCGGAGAAATAGAAAAACGTGACGATGAAATAGAAATAGGCAAGCTCACGGAACATCTGCTTGAAAAAACATGTGTTCTCAGCGAAACTCCGGAGACGGATCTTGAGCTTGATATAGATGAAAAATTCAAGGTGAAAAATAACGCATACCTGCTGAAAAGCATATTTCTTATAATACTTTACGAAGCAGTCAAAACCTCATCGGGCAAACTCGAAATAACAGGGGCATTCCCCCTGCTAACGATTAAATGCAGCAACGGATTTACCGGTCTTCCGGAAATTATACAAATTTTCTCCGAAATGTTTGCAAAAGTCGGTATATTATTAAAATATGACTCAAATTCCATATCCATGAGGTTTGACTATGAAAATCTTGATTGCAGACGATGAGCTGCGGCTGCGGAAGGTGGTTGCTCTTCATCTGAAAAAAGCGGGATTTGCCGTTCTGGAGGCGGGAAACGGCAAACAGGCTATGACATTGGCGAAAGAGCATAAACCTGATGTCATTGTTCTTGATATTATGATGCCGGAGATGGACGGGCTGGAAGCCTGTGAGGCTATTAAAGCTGACCCTGAACTTGCGGGCATCCCCATAATACTGCTTACTGCCATGGCTGAAGCGGACGATATTGAAAAAGGCAACGCCGCAGGAGCGGAGTATTACCTTACCAAGCCTTTCAGCCCTAAGGAATTAATAGATAAAATAAACAGCAACCTTAAAAACTAGGAGGCGCAAGCCTTGAAAAAAATCGCCTACAGAGGCTCAAAGGACAATTTAAGACAGTTTATCCTCATGCTGAAAGATGAGTATCAGTTTGTTCCCGAAGGGGATGAGGATCTTGTCATAATCGAGATAGACAGCCTTGAAACCCTCTTCCGTCTGCCGAAGAAGTTCAGCATCCCCGCTTTTTTCTTCATCACCACTAAAGACAGACGGGTAGTGGAATCAATACGCCAGTATTACATATCGGGTATTTTCACTCCTCCTCTTAAGCAGGACGATATTGTAAAAAAACTGTCAGTTGCACTCGCCTCCTCAAACAAAGGCAAAACCAGCGGCGAGTATGACACCCTTAAGGCAAAGGTACTGGCAAAGGCAGAAAGCATTCCCGCACTCCCTGCACTGGCAAAAGAACTTTTAAGGCTTTCCAGAAGCGACAATTCGCAAATTAAAGACTTCATTGTTAAGATAAAAAAGGATCAGGGGATCTCATCCAAGATCATAAAGCTGGTTAATTCACCGTTTTACGGGCTAAGGCAGGAGATAAGCAGTATCGACCGTGCAACAGTTCTTCTCGGAATCAACACAGTTAAGAACCTTGCCCTCGCAGTATCCACCGAAGGCTACTACAACAAACATTTCAACCTTTATAAATCCACAGGACAGCGAATATGGGAACATTCTGTGGCAGTTGCCATGCTGTCTGAATCTATGGCGGAGATGGTGGGAGAGGACGCAGATGCGCTCTACCTCGCAGGACTCATGCACGACATAGGCAAGTCTATCCTTGTGGATTTCCTCGTAAAAGAGGTGGACACCACAGAAGATGAGCTTGCGCAGCTTGGTATTGACCACTCCACAGTCGGCGGAACAATTCTGAAAAAATGGTCAGTTGCGGACGGAATAGCCACGGCAGTCATGAACCATCATGAGAAAGCGGAAGATACATACTCAAAAATAGTCTATTATGCAAATAAGATAGAAAAACAAAGAAGCGACAGGCAGGCGATAATAGGCGAAATAGCTCAGGACTTCGGTAAGAGTTATAACGAAGTTAACAACGCCGTTGCAGAAATACTCGACACAAAATCGGATGAAATGAATGCTGATACTCAATAAACAGCTTTTTGACACTTTTTTCTCCCAGAGTTCGGGGGAATTCTTCACAAGACTGTACAATTTCCTCGAGTCGGAGGAATCCGGAGCGTTTACCATATGGAAGTGCGACGGCAACCTCTGCGAGCCAGTCTCAGGGAGACACTCCCGCACTGCCGCCACTTTTGACATATTTGACCTGGGTTTTGAAGGCGGCTCTGTATCTGAAAACAGCAAAACCGTGGATTTTTTTGATGAAACAATCGTCATAGACTCCTCCTTCTTTCTCGCCAGCAGAGGAAATGTAATGGCGTGCATCACTTTCCACGAAGAAGCAGGGAGAGACGCACTCACAATGCTTGAGCCGTATTCACAATATCTGGGAAGCAGGCTGGACGAACTGAAAGCCCGTGACAACAGTATGGACACATACGTCAATTATCAGAAAAAGATAGATTTTGTGAAAAAAGGCAGCATGATCTTCAAGGCAATAGAGCTGGAAGAGGTTCTGGCTGTTTCCCTTAACTTTTTCATGGAGGTGTTCTCCGCAGAGGCGGCATGTGCCATCCATAAGGAAAATTTCAATGCTATCGGACTTGAGGAAGCATCTGTCCGGCAGTTTATTAAAATAGACAATATGCCGCTGTATGACTATGTGATGGAAAACCGAAGGACGGAATTCATCGAGTACGGCATAGACGCCGGAGAATACAACGTAAAAAACCTGTTTGTGGTTTTTGAGCCGGCGCAGGACATAATCATCCTGCTGTTCAATATCCAGTTTGATATTGTTCCCGATAAAGAATTTTCAGATATTGTTTCCTCCATAGTTTCCATTGCTGTGGAAAACGCCCTGAATCATGAAACAACAACCCGCCTCAAGATGGAAGAGATGGAAATGCGCACCACCGGAGACATTCTTAACAAGTTTGTTCAGCGTGATGTGCGGGTTTACGGCGATATTGAGATTCAGGGGATAAGCTATCCTGCAAGAACGGCAGGGGGCGATTTCTTTTACATAAGCGATGTTGACGGAAAAACCTTCCTCTGTGTGGCTGATGTATGCGGAAAAGGATATTCCGCTGCGGTATTCACAGTGGTACTGAGTGTTTACGTCTCACTCTGCTCGGCATTTGAGGGGCAGGATAACATACTAGAAAAGCTTGTGCAGTCCCTGAACAGGTTTCTTATAGGCAAAAGCTTCGGAGACCGCTTCATCACAGCGTTTTTCGCACTGTATGATCCGGAAACGAAGACCCTTGAATACATCTCCTGCGGGCATGAGCCTGCCGTGCTTTTTAATGGTGAGGAGAAAGATGAGCTTTCGTCCGGCTTTCTTCCTCTGGGCATAATGGAGGATGAATACAAGCATATTTCTGTCAGCATACCAAAGGAATCATCCTTATTTATCTACACAGACGGGGTGATAGAGTACATTCCCCATGAAAAGCTTGTGCCGGAAGTGGAAAAACTGATAAAAGATAATTGCAAAGATATTGTTAATAACCTATATAACGAACTTGTGACGGACAAGGACTCCCAGAAGGATGACTTTACCTGCATGTTCGTCCGTTTCAGATAAACTTTGAGCAAGGACTTAATCTTGGAAAAAAAATCAAAAGACATTCAGCAGATGTTCGATGACATAGCCCCTAAATACGACTTTCTCAACCGTGCATTAAGCTTCCGCACCGATGTTGCATGGCGTAAAAAAGCCATAAAGCTCATGGACGTGCGTGACGGGCAGACTGTGCTTGATCTCGCCTGCGGTACAGCGGATATGATGATAGAGCTGACGAAAACAGGCAAAGACGTCACCATAATAGGCGGTGATTTCAGCCACAATATGATGAAAATCGGCAAGCAGAAAATGCCCGAAGGCATATTCAGTGTAAGTGATGCGCACTGCCTGCCGTTTCAGGATAAATCCTTCGACCGTATAATGATAGCCTTCGGCTTCCGCAATGTAACTGACAAAGCGCAGGGGTTAAAAGAGATGCACCGTGTCCTCAAGGACGGCGGATGCGCCTGTATTCTCGAATTCAGCCAGCCCCAGAACCCGTTTTTCGCTTGGGTCTACAGGCTGTATTTCACCCGGATACTTCCTTTCATCGGAGGGATAATCTCCGGCAACAGAAAAGCTTACGAATACCTGCCCGACTCTGTTTACAAATTCCCTAAAAGAGACGTTTACCGCAAGATGATCCTCGACGCCGGTTTCACCAAGGCGGAGTTCAACCCCTTCACCTTCGGAATCTGTGACGCCACAATCTGCCGCAAATAGGCGGACACTTTATGGAACGGGATTCACTGAAAGCCTTCCTGCGCCTTCTTGCATGCACCGGAAGGCTTGAAGCGTCTTCCGAGCCGGTGTCCTGTGATCTGGAGGCGGCGGAAATAGCCAGACGTGCCGCAGGGATAACCGCCCTCGCCTTTGATAAGCCTGTAGATGCTGACTTCACACTCGTAATGAACGCATTCTGCACAAAAGAAGCGGCTCTGGAATCCATAGGCCTGAAGTCGGTGCATGATGCTCCGGACTGTCTGCTTGATGAAAAACTTCCCGCCAGCTTAAAGCCTGAAACAGTTAATAACCCCCCTTTTTTTTATAAAGAGTTTTCAGACCTCACATCCCTGCCTGCCATAAGAACATGGAAGCATGACGGCGGCTTCGCCCTCACCCTGCCATGTGTTATCACAAAAGGAAAAGAGCAGAACTGCGGAATGTACCGCATGCAGATACTGGACAGCAGGCGTGCAGTAATCCACTGCTACCCCGAAAGCGGAGCGGCGGAACATATGCGGCAGGCAAAAGAGCGTGGAGACACGGATATAGAAGCTGCAATATGCCTCGGCGCACCGCCGTCGGTTATTTTTTCTTCCGTAATGCCTGTCAGGGCTGATGAATTTGAAATATCCGCTGCTCTCACAGGACAGCCGCTGAAAACAGCGCAGATAGGCGGACTGTTTGTTCCTGCATACTCTGAAATTTTACTCCACGGCAGAATATCTCTTACTGAAACTGCTTCTGAAGGTCCATGCGGCAACTATACGGGCGGATACTCCAAATGCGAACCTTACCCGGTGTTTACCCTTGGAAAAGCTTATCATGCAAAGGATGCCTTCTGTCTGAACACTGCTGCAGGAGCGCCTTTTTCCGAGAATGCCATTCTGGCTGACACCGCTTTCAGGCTCATGACAAACTCAATCAAGAAAGAACTCCCCGGACTAATCTCCTTTGGCTTTCCGTCCTTCGGCGTATTCGGAAAAATGATATTTGTCTCCCTGAAAAGCGGAACAGACATAAAAAAAGTTACAGACAATTTTTTCTTCCGCAAATACGCAAACATCTGCATCTTTGATGAAAATACGGACACCGAAAATACTGCCGAATGTCTCCGGCTTTTTACCAACGGCAGGCTAATATCCTGTGAAAAAAGCAGAATATACGACTGTACACTAAAAGATACACTTCATATTTCAACAGATGAAGCTATAATAAAAAAGGTTGATGAAAACGCTTACGGGTTCGGGGAATGGATAAAAAAGCAAAAGTATTAAAATTCATAGAGTTTCTGGACAGCAGATACGCAGATGCAGAGTGTTCACTGCGGCACGAAAACCCCTTTCAGCTCATAACCGCAACCATACTTAGCGCTCAATGCACAGACGCACGGGTAAATATCGTCACAGAGACTTTGTTTAAAAAATACCCGACACCGGAAGCACTTGCAAATGCAGATATGGAAGAACTGTGCGGGGTGATCAAGCCAACAGGGTTCTTCCGCAATAAAGCCAAGAGCCTCATAGGCATGGCGCAGAAACTCATAAGCGAACACAACGGCGAAGTACCGGACACGATGGAAAAACTGATCAAGCTGCCCGGTGTGGGACGTAAAACAGCGAATGTAATCCTCGGCAACTGCTTCGGCAGCCCCGCTGTAGTGGTAGACACACACGTTAAGAGGATATCTTTCCGTCTGGGGCTCACCAAAAACACCGACCCCGAAAAGATTGAGCAGGATCTTATAAAAATTGTTCCTCCTGAGCGCAGCGCGGAATGGTCTCATCAGGTAATACTCTTCGGGCGTGACATCTGCACGGCACGTTCACCTAAGTGCAGTGAATGCCCCATAAACGGCATCTGCGCAGATTATGCAGCCAGAGTTAAAAAGCATCTTAAGCCTTGAACATACGCTTTATTTAATTATCTTATTATGAAAGCGCACGGAGATTTTTATTATGACGCTGAATCGGGGATTTGTGCAGATCTATACGGGCAAAGGAAAAGGCAAAACCACAGCCGCTCTCGGTCTGGCTTTGCGTGGTGCGGGAGCAGGGCTGAAGGTGTATATCGGGCAGTTTCTTAAAAGCGGCAAATACTCAGAAAATATTTCCGTTCACTCCCTTGAAAAAAATATCGTGATGGAAGCTTACGGCAATGACCGCTTTATCTGCGGCATCCCCTGCACTGAAGAGATACGCCTCGCTGAAGAAGGGCTCAAAAAAGCACGGGAAGCTATTTTCTCCGGTAAATACGATATTGTTATCCTTGATGAAATAAACGTTGCCCTGTCTCTCGGGCTGCTGGAGGAGACTGAAGTAACCGAAATGATAAAAGCCCGCCCCAAAACATCGGAGCTTGTACTCACAGGCAGAAACGCTCCTGCTTCCGTTATGGAGCTTGCCGATCTCATCACCGAAATGAAAGAGATCAAGCATTATTATTCCTGTGGAGTCGAAGCCAGAGAAGGAATCGAAAAATAGCACCTCTCTGATCTGACAAATCATTAACAAACATTTGTCACCCTTTTTACATATCGAAATATAATAATGATTTATGCGGATGTTTGCCGTGAATATTATATGAAAAGGTGTGCAAATGCTCCCTGAACACTGGAAAGAAAATTTATCAAAAGTCGAACATGCTTTTCAGCCCATCGTAAACCCCTTTTCCGGCGTAACTTTTGCAGTGGAAGCGCTCCTTAGAGGCTGGGAAAAATGCGGTTTCGACTCCATAGCCGACTTTTTCGACACTGCATTCAGAGAAAACCTGCTGTTTGAAGTGGATCTGGAACTGCGCCGTATGGCTATGAAAAAATTCCGTTCCATTGAGGGCTTCCGTAAAATGAAGCTTTTCTATAACTACGACATCCGCATAGTAAACATGCCCGATTTTGAGAAGGGGCGCACCAAGGCTCTTTTAATCGCAAACGATCTTGAGCCGGACGCCTTCTGCTTTGAGATATCCGAACGCCACAAGCACAGCTTCATCAAAAATTCCAAAAACATCTTTGAGAATGTTAAACAGTACGGATGCCGCATAGCCATAGACGATTTCGGAGCGGGCTTCGCCAACTTTGAGCTTTTCTATTACTCTGAGCCGAACTTCCTCAAAATTGATAAATTCCTCATTCAGGGGATAGATGAAGACATCAAAAAGAAAAAATATTGCAGCAACCTGACAGGTCTTGCCCATTTCTTCGGTATAACTATTGTAGCGGAAGGTGTTGAAACCAAGAAAGAGTTCCTCACCTGCAAAGAGCTGGGTTTTGACCTGATTCAGGGTTACTTCATCCAGCGTCCTTCCGTGGATGTCAAAGATATCTCACCCGTGTACGGCTCTGTTCAGCAGATAGACCAGACAGACAAAAGGGATTTCAGCGAGGATGCCTACCTGATTTCAAATGAGATTGTTAAGCTGAATCCTGTGAATGTGGGTGAATCCGCCGAAAAGGTGCTGGAAAACATCCGCAACCACATGAACGTTCCTGTGGTTCCCATTGTTGATGATACGGATATGCCCCTCGGCATAATCAGCGAACGCAACCTGAAGGAATACCTATACCACCCGTTCGGAAAGGAGCTTCTCCACAATAGATCCCTCACGGTGAATATACGGAAATTTATCACCTCCTGCCCCATTGTGGAGATAAATGTTCCTGTAGAAAAAATCCTTGAACTGTTTGTGGCTAACAAGGAATCGGACGGAGTGATAATAACCCGAGGACTGAAATATTTCGGTTTTCTCACTGCTCAGTCACTCCTTAACACGCTGAATGAAAAAAACCTCGCCTTCGCAAGGGATATGAACCCATTAACCAAACTTTCCGGCAACAGTCTTATAAACGGTTATCTCAATGATGCATTCAGGGATGAACACAGCCAGTATTTCCTTGTATATTTCGACTTTGACAACTTCAAGCCGTTTAATGATCGTTTCGGCTTCCGTCAGGGAGACAGGGCAATTGTACTTTTCTCTGATATTCTTAAAAAAGATTTCAGCGGAAAAAACGAATTCATAGGACACATCGGCGGAGACGATTTCTTCGGTGGAATAAGCTGCAACGGAATGGCATGCTCCCTCGCTGTGGAAAAAATAAGGAAGACAATAAAGAAATTCACCGATTCAGTCATATCTTTCTACTCCCCAGCAGAGGTGAAGCAAGGCTATTACACAGGCAAGGACAGACAGGGGAATGATTCTGTTTTCCCTCTTCTCAGCATAAGCGCAGCGATAATAGAGCTGCCCGCAGGCAGACGTGAGCATACACCGGATGAAATAGCCAATATACTGGCAGATCTGAAGAAAAAGGCGAAATCATCCTCCGAGAAGATAGCAGTTGCCTCCATAAGCGAGGCTCTGGCGCAGACTGCTCACTCTCACTGACTCCCATTGCAAATTTAAGCCCTTTTTGGTAACCTGATTAATCCGGAAACACTGCCCTAAACGCTTAGTTTTCCGCATTTCTCAAATCAGGAGGGCAACAATGGGTTTCAAGAAACTGTTCATAGACTGCAAATGGACTGACACAGGGAAATATCTCGAAGTAAAAAAACCTTATGACGGCACGCCGGCAGGAACAGTATGCTCGGCAGACAGAGAACTTACAGAAAAAGCTATTCAGGCGGCTTTTGACTCCAGAAAAGTCATGGCATCGCTCACTGCAAAACAGAAAGGCGATATCCTCGACAAAACCGGCTCACTCATCGAAAAATATTCAGAAGATTTCGCACAGATTATCACCGCAGAAGCGGGCAAAGGCATCATCTTTTCCAGAGGGGAGGCGGTGAGAACCGCAGAAAACTTCCATTTTGCTGCGGATGAGGCAAGGCGTCTCGGCGGAGAGCTTATCCCTTACGACGCATCAGCCTCCGGTGCTAACCGCTTCGGTTATTATAAACGTTACCCCATCGGTGTTGTGGGAGCGATCACTCCCTTTAACTTCCCGCTGAACCTTGTGGCGCATAAAGTAGGACCTGCCATAGCAGCAGGATGCCCCATCGTGCTTAAGCCCGCATCATCCACACCGCTCACCGCTGTGCGTCTCACAGAGGTACTGCTTGAGGCGGGACTTCCGGAATGCGGCATAAACCTCGTTGTGGGCTCCGGTTCAGTTGTGGGGAATGCAATGGTGGAATCACCTCTTATAAACATGCTCACATTCACAGGCTCTCCGTCTGTGGGGCTTGATATAAAAGCCAAAGCCGGAATAAAGAAAGTTACTCTTGAACTCGGTTCAAACTCCGCAGCGGTAATCCATGAGGACGCAGACATAGCTTACGCAGTGCCCAAGTGCGTTGTGGGCGGATTTGCCAACTCCGGTCAGGTCTGCATAAGCATCCAGAGAATATACATCCATGAAAAACGCTATGATGAATTCCGTGACATGTTTGTGAAAAGCGTCAAGGCAAGCGGTTTCGGCGATCCGTCCGATGAAAAGGTTCTTGTGGGTCCCATGATTCAGGAATCAGAAGCGGCAAGGGTTGAAGGCTGGATAAAAGACGCAGTGAGCAAGGGCGCTAAGGTTCTTGCGGGCGGCGGAAGAAAAGGGACAATGCTTGAGCCCACAGTGCTTGAAGATGTTGATGAAACAATGACAGTGGTCAGCGAGGAGGCATTTGCCCCGCTTGTCTGCCTTATGAAATACAAAACCCTTGAGGAAGCTGTGGAAAGAGTTAATAACTCCCAGTTCGGTCTTCAGGCGGGTATATTCACAAACGATATAAAAAACGCCTTCTACGCCATTGAACATATGGAGGTCGGCGGTGTCATGGTGAATGACATGCCCACATTCAGGGTAGACCAGATGCCTTACGGCGGCGTGAAGCTCAGTGGAACAGGCAGAGAGGGTCCAAAGTTCGCAGTTGAAGAAATGACTGAACTTAAAACCGTGATGTTTAATCTTAACTAGGTGATTATGAAGAAACTTTTAATACTTTTCGTTCTCCTGCTCTCTGTGGTTTCAGGGGCGGAGGCGAAGCTAAAGCTTGATGAAACAGTAAAGGCGTTCTTTCCGAAACCGGCAAAGCTTACCGGAGGGGAGGAACGCTGGCTTGGAACAGGAATAACCGAAGCCAAAACGGCAAACGGCTTCACCTATTCCACCGCCTATTCCTATTACTCGCCGGATGTTCAGCAGATAATGAACATACGCCGCAAGAAAACCTTTGATGTTAAGGCGTCTGTTCATGCTTTCAACAACTACGTATCCGCCTTTGACAAATACGAAGAGCTTGCGAAAAAAGCTCCCAAGGGAAAAGTGCAGGAGATAGGCTTCGGCGACAGGGGCGTATTCTACTATGTTCCCAAGTCCTCTTACATAAACGATGCCGACTTCACAATAGTGTTCATTAACAAGATATTCGTTGCGGAAATCCATGCGGATGACGGCTTTGCCCTGATGGATGCAGCAGCGAATATGAATGCAAACATACAGAGATTTATCCTCTCAAACATAGAGTTTTTCCTTGTGCGGAATGTGAGCCTTTCTGTCACGGCAAAGGGCTTTGAGCGTTCAACAGACATCCTCGGTTTCACAGAAGAAGAACCCAAAGAAGTTACTGTCACAGGAAAGATTTTTTCAGAAGACATGAAGCCCCTCGCCGGAGCGGAAGTAATGATCCTTGAAGCGGGAAAATCAGTAAAAACCGCAGAGGACGGAAGCTATAAATACTCCATGAAGATGGGCGGCAAAAAGAACGTCAGCATAGCTAAAAACTTTTACCTCAAAGAACTGAAACAGACAAAAGCCTTGCCCCCCTCCATTGAGGACGGAGTGTTCAGCGTAAGCACTCTTACTTCGGATGGAAAACAGGAAACAGACACAGTCTGGAAGCTTGCGTTTTACGGCGATACCGTCCACGGTAAAGCGCTGATGGGTGAAGAAGGCAGGCAGAGGCTCTACCCCCTTAAGGGAACTTTTGAAAACGGCAGATTATCCCTTTCGCTGGACTGCCGTGCGAGCGGTTCATCTTTCAAATGTTCCAGAAATTACGAAGGCACACTCTCGGCCGGTTCTGTCAGCGGTGCATGGACAGGGACAGGCGGCGGCGGAACATGGAAACTGAAACTTAATTCATATTCCGAAATAACCGACTACATATACCTGACTGCAGACAATTCCGAGTTTTCCCGCTTTGTAAAGCAGGCGGGCAAAACCCGCACGGAAAAAGGTGCTTTAACAGTATCAGCCAACGATGAAGCAGTAACGGGAATCCTCTTCTCACTGAAAAAGGACAGACCTGAGTTTAATGAAGTATTCATAAAAAGTGCTAATCTGGTTCTTACCCATGTCTCCCAGCAGCAGTCAGGCTCTATGCGTCTTTTCAGATATATCACGGCTGATGATAACGGCAAAACGACTCCTGTTCCAGCTACAATGACCTATGCAGGGGACGCTGTGATGAAAACGGATACATACGAAATTGAAGCGGACATAACCGACTACCTCTTCTCCTCCGCCAGAAGCGGTGTTTTGATCGCCCCACTTTTGCAGGGAACAGTTTCAGCCGGAAGCCACACCTTTGCCGGACATAATGTCAAGCCTGCGGCTTATGCGCCGAAGCTGAAAACAGTGCGTTATGTTCCCGCAGACGAGGCAGACAAAATAGCACCTGTTACCGTGCGTATCAAAAACCTCTCCGGCAAAGATATGGCAGGGAACAAAAACACAGTGCGCCCTGACGGCGAACCGGACACAGTATTTGAAGCTGTATTCCGCATGCCCGGCAAAACCATTACATCAATGGAAATATACGGCGAAGGCACAGTGACCAGAAAGCGCAACACCGACCCGCTTGACATTTATCCGGTTATAGCATTTATTAAAAACGGCATACCGATGAACGACACAAGCGGCGGCGTTAAGCTCCTGCTGGAACAGACATCGGAAAAGTTTGACCTGCATATTTCACCGATCAGAGAAGTTCCCGCCGATAAGCTCCGCTACCGCATAGTGATAAGCGGTGAGGTCTTTGAAGGCACAATCGAAAAATAAAAAAGCATACGGAAAAAAATAAGCTATGAAAGAATTATACGCAAAACTGAAAACAGAGCCCTTTATAATAGCCGGACCCTGCGTTATCGAAAGCAGGGAAATGATCATGAACCTCTGCGGAAATCTGAAAGAGATCACCGAAAAAGAGGGGTACACCTTCATTTTCAAGGCATCCTTTGACAAGGCAAACCGCACATCCATCTCCTCATTCAGAGGACCGGGAATTGAGGAAGGGCTTGATATACTCGCAGAAGCCAAGGCAAGGTTCAATGTTCCAGTTACAACAGACATCCACGAAGCATCGCAAGCGGAAGCCGCAGGCAAAGTGGTTGACATAGTGCAGATACCGGCTTTTCTTTGCAGGCAGACAGACCTGCTCACCGCAGCGGCGAAGACAGGTAAAATAGTAAACATCAAAAAAGCCCAGTTCCTTTCCGGTGTGGATATGGAGCATCCGGTGCAGAAGGTTGCAGATTCCGGCAACAGCAGAATAATGCTTACCGAAAGAGGAAGCATGTTCGGCTACAACAACCTTGTGGTTGACTACAGAAACCTCATAGATATGGCGGAGTTCGGGTATCCCGTGATAATGGACGCCACCCACTCTGTGCAGAGACCGGGCGGACTCGCCGGGAAAAGCGGCGGTGACGGCAGGCTTGCTCCCCAGATGGCGTATGCGGCGGCGGCAGTGGGCGTGAGGGGTTTCTTCTTTGAAGTTCATGAAAACCCCTCCGAAGCAAAATCGGACGGACCTAACATGATACCCTTGAATGAATTCTCAGGCGTGCTTCAGAAGCTCAGAAGAGTTATGAACGCCGTAAGATAAAATCTTCTCAACCCCTTTTTCCCTGCGGAGAAGGGGTTTCTTTTTATCTGTCGTAATAGTAAAGCACAGTGCCTACAGTGCCGTCCGTGAGGTTGGCATCGCACATTCCGTCTGCTGTCCATACAGAGTTTCCTGCTGTCCCCGCTTTTATCTTCCCCTTGGTTCCGTCAAGGGTTTTGTCTATGGCAGTGTCAAGGCTCACAGCCGCATAGCATGGTACATTGCGCAGAACAATCACGTTCTTTCCTTCTGCATCCTGTGCAAAGTAAGCAAAACCGAAGCCGCCTTTCATTGTGGAATGTGCCGCATTACTTTCATCGGACAGCATATCCACTGCCTTGAGTTCGCTGAAGGCCGCATCAGGATCATCCTGTGCCGTTCCTGCTGTGCATAAGCCGGTGGGAGTTCCGTCCAGAGATGTCTGAGCAAGGGCGAGTTCCTTCTCATCCACCAGTCCGTCATTATCGCAGTCTCCGGCAAACCTTCCGAAACGGTCATAAAATGTGTACTGCATATTTTCAAGGTTTTTAACATCAACTATAAAACTCTTGGTTTTTGCTCCCTGAACAAGCTCTCTTCCCTTCACAACCATGCCTAGAATTATTCCGATAATAACCAGAACAACAGCCATTTCCACCAGTGTAAAACCTTTTCTGTTCATATGAATACCTGCGTTTTTTATCAAAACCATCATATCAGCATTAGTGCAGCTAAACAATAAAATCGTTCCACATGCATTTTTTCCTGTTTGTCTTCCGTTCCATGTTGTTGTATTTTTGTTCATGAAGTTTTTATCCGCGGAATTTGAAGGAAACCGGACAGGCACCCCCACACGCTGTGCCGTATTCGAGAGAAAAAAGGGAATTTTTTCACTTGAAAGCAGGCTTGACAGCGGAACGGATGATCTATTGTCTTTAAAAGGGAGCGCTTCACTTGTTGCGGTCTGCGGCTGCCCTGATTTTTCTGCTGAAACTGTCCACGTACCGACATCGCTGAAAGGTTCATCCCTCAGACTTTTCCTAAGGTCAAAGACAGCCGGAAACAGAGAGAAAAGCACAGTCCGTTTCGGAGCGTGCAGCCAGACGGAAGGCTCCGGCGAAAAAGAGTGTCAGGCATACATAATGCCGGACAGAGTATATGAGAAAGAGAGCGGGCTTGACACGGAAGAGCGGGAAGCGGCTGATATCTTCACCTTGTCTCCGCTTGCCCTATGCGGAATAACTTCAGCACTGTATCCAGACAGGCTTGTTCTCCATGCCTATGCTGACGAGAACAAGCTGATAATAGCTATTTCAAAGAGCGACGAGGTTTTCTACGCCAGAACAGCTCCCGCAGCGGACAGGGCAATGCTTGCAGGTGAACTGGAACTCACACTCACCCATACCGCAAAAAGCAGAAACCTGCGCCCCGATCTCATTCTTCTTTCAGGTCTCTACGCAACAGACGGGCACACTTCCGATCAGATCAGATCCAGACAGGCTGTCCAGACTGTTCTTGCCGCCCCCGACGGTATCCTTGCTGAGTGCCCCTTTGATGTGTTTCATAAAATTATTATTCCTTTCGGCGCTGTGCTGAACGGCAGAAAGTTTGACTTCACACCGGAAAAATACAGAAAAAAGAAATTTTTTTCAAAAACCATGTTTGCGCTCAATTCTGCACTGCTGGTCATTCTTGTTGCACTCACAGCGGTTAATCTGCATTTTTTCTCATCGTATAAATCAAAAACCGAAGAACTGGCAAAGGCAGCCTCTGCCCTCCGTGCCGACAGGGAGCTGACATCGGAAATCCTTTCCGCATCACCATCCTCCGGCTACCTCCTCTCATATCTTAATCTTCTGAATGAAAGGGATAAAAACCCCGTGAGGCTTCTGGCAGATGTTGAACCTCTTATAATGCACATCGGTTTTGACAGAGTAATAGTCAGCAGGACAGAACCCACAGTAATTGCCGCATCCAAGGAGTTCGGCACCCTGAACTCCCTCACGGAGTTTGAAGAGGAGATAAAAGCGGAGATAACCCGTCTGGAATCCAAGAAATACACAGTGCAGAACGACAGCCGGTTCGGCTATGACAACCTTGTGGCAAATATTAAGCTGAACATAAGCAGACGGGGAGCAGCAGAATGAAGATACTCTCCGGATATAAACTGTTTCTTCTTCTCCTTGCCGCATGTTCCGTCACGGCGGGAATAGGGCTCACAGCATTCAGGCTGAATAATACGGCAGACAAGGCATTGGCAGATATACACTCAAGAACAAAGTATTTCAGCGCAGAAACTGTGGATAAAAAACTCAACAAGCTGAACAATGCCGCTGAAGATGCGGATATTTTCATTTTCTCCGAGGATGATGCCCGCAAATGGTTTCTGGATGCTCTGGATAACTTTCTCAAAAAATACGAAGCTAAGGTGATTTCACCCATGCAGAAGAAAGACGGCGCATTCCGAAGCACAGTCTCATTCCGTTTTACTCCCAAGACCCCTTCGGAGCTTGCTCTTCTTCTGGAATATATGGAAAACTCCGCCGCCCCTGTGTTCATAGTGGAAAGCACTGCCTTTATCAACACAGACAGAGAAAAATACATCAATGTTACTGCGGAGATTGTGCAGCCCTTTTACGGCGGTGCCGAATGAAGCATGTTCTCATGATAATCATTCCTTTTATTCTGGCAGCAGGAGCGGTTTACGGTGTATCTCTCGGAGGAGAATATATTGTTATGCCTGCTGAAAAACGCATAACATCCCTCCCGTCATCCTCTGACAGTGCATTAAAAAAGCGTGAGCAGGCACTGGCTCTTATAAGCTCAATACCGACAGTAAAAAGAGATGGCTTCACTATGCGCCCCATTGATGACAGCGGTCTGATAGCCCAATTTGATAATTCCGCAGTTTATGAAAAGCTTGCAGAGCTGGAAAACTCACAGGGCGGCTCAGTTTCCCTTAAGGAAGACACGGACAGCCCCCCGCAATACAAAATAAACTCCATTCTCAAAGGAGAAGACAGGACATTCGCTGTAATAAACGGTAAGATATACCACAGAGGCGATAAAATATCTGAAGATGAAAAGATAGCCCGTATTGAAACAAGACGAATACTTCTGAAAGGCAAATGGGGTGAAAGATGGATTGCCGTAAATTTCTGATAATTTTTCTGACAGTGTCTTTCCTTTTCTCATGCACGGCAAAACAGCCCGTTCATAAAACGGAGCCCCTGCCGGTTAAAAACGATAACCTTACCAAAAAGCAGGAACCGTCCCTTTTGCCTCCTCCCCCTCCTCCGGTTTTTCAGGCGGAGCTTAAAAAGCCCGATCCCTTAGAGGGACGCTATGTAAGCATAAGCGCCGTTGATGCTCCGCTCTCCTCTGTGCTTTACATGGCAGCCTCCGAATCAGGCATGAACCTTGTAATCAGCCCCGAAATTGACATAAACAGACCGGTAACCCTTAATCTGAACAGCCTGCCCGCAAGGGAAGCCCTTAACATTATCACCGAAACCGCAGGAATATACTTTGAAACGGACGGGAACATACTGCGGGTAAAACCGCTTATGACAAAAACATATAAAATACCCTACATACACACAGTAACAGGCTACACCTCCAGACTCGGCGGAGACATAATAGGCGGAGCCTCTGAAACATCAGGGACAATGGCAGGCTCATACAATCTCGAATTCATAAACCCCGGTGAAAGAAACGATCTTTATAAGCAGATAGCAGAAGGGATCAGAAGCATTATCTTCCACGGCAGATCAGACGGAACAGACACAAAGACCGCTGAATTCTCATCCTCCGGAGAGGGCTACAGCCTCAACATGTTCACAGGGATACTGACAGTTCAGGCAGGCAGAAACAAAATCAGACTCATAGACAGATATATGGAGTCTGTCCTTAAAGAAACCTCCAAGCAGGTTCTCATAGAAGCAAAAATGGTGGAAGTAACCCTGAGTGACACCAACTCATACGGAATAAACTGGGACAACTTCTTCTTTAACGACCAACTCCGCTACAAACAAAACTTTGCTTCATCAAGTGCATCCATGCTTGAAAACATCGGGCTTGTTCCCATAGCCTCTGTCACATATGCGGCGGGCGGAGCAAACGGACTCTTAAACCTGCTTGCGCAGCAGGGAAAGATAGAAACACTCAGCAACCCCCGTATCAGAGTAATAAACGGTCAGAGTGCCATAATTTCATCCGGCAGCCTGATACCCTACTGGGAAAAAAATGTTGAAGACGGCGAGGATCTGAGAAGAGTGGTCAGCTACAACAGAATAACCATACTCGATGGTATAATGCTCGGAGTAACCCCTTACATACATGACGACGGAACAATTACACTTAACATTATCCCTGTCTCCACAATGGCTGAAAAAGATAAAATTCAGCTCGGAGAAGAAGGGGAAATAGTAGCAAGCTTCCCTATTCTTAATCTGAAAGAGGCAGGCACAGTGCTTAACGTCCGCAACGGTGAAACTGTTGTCCTTGGCGGAATGATAGATAATTATGAAGAAGATACAGAACAGAGAGTGCCTTTTATCGGCGATATTCCCTTGGTGGGAAATCTGTTTAAATCTGTAAACAAGCGCAAAATTAAGAAAGAACTCGTAATTTTCATTAAAACATCGGTGATGAGCATTTGAAAAAGACATTGTTCCTCATACCCGCAGCTTTGTATTTAGGCTTTTTAGCAGGCAGATACGGCGCTCCGCAGAAGGTGACGGCTGCTGCCCCTGCTGAACAGCCGGTTCGGGAGCTTGTATTTGCGGATTCAGAAGTGCGGAAAAAAACATTTTCATCTGCTGTAAACACAGATATTCTCCCCGATGACCTTTACGTCAGGCTGAAAAATGAGGCAGAAGCAAAAGAATCACCGGAGCAGACCAAAATGCCCCCCGCTGAAGAGAAAACTGTTAAGCCTGAACTGCCAGTCAGAGAAGATAATGCCTCAAAAGCTCACAGGGAGGCCTCAGCAGGAGTGAAAGCTCTGGAAAGAGGGAATTGCTCACTGGCGTCAGAACATCTGGAAAGAGCGTTTACCCTGAAAAATGATAAGGATATTTTATCCAACTATGCAGCCTCCCTTGTTATATGCGGTGAGGCAGAGAAAGCTGCGGATGCTGTTTCCCGCAATATCCTCAGCACAGACGGTGCAAGGCTTGGTGATATCATTGAAACAGCAGTAAAAAAAGGCAGACATACAGATGCGCTGCTCTTCTTTGAAACGCTTAATATAAAGGAAAACGGCAGGCTGCTGAACGCTGCCGGACTCGCTTACGAAGCAGCAGGCAATATGGAAAAAGCACTTATTAGCTATAAAAAGGCTTATCTCCTTGAGCCGGAAAATCCGTTTATATCCTTCTCCCGTGCCAGAGCAGCAGACATGGAAGGGGATTATGCACAGGCTGTCATTCTTTATGAAAAAACAGCCTCGACCGCCTCAGATACCACTCTGAAAAGATATTCTGTCAGCAGAAGCGCCGAAATCAGGGAGCATCTGACCGGCGGAAGTCTCCAAATGCCTTGATCTCCTTTACGCTGTACGGTTTTTTATCCTGACTCTCAAAATATGTTCTCAAAACCTGTTCGGCGATAAAGCCCGAGGAAATAAGCTGTATCCCGCCCAGAGTAAGCACAACACCCAGAAGCAGAAGAGGTCTGCCCCATATGTTCTGCCCGAATATTTTCAATATAACCATGTAAATATTTATTATCATGCCGAAAAACAGCCCGAAAAAACCTAATGTGCCGAAAAGATGCATAGGGCGCTGCGAGTATTTCTTCAAAAAGAGAACAAGCATCAAGTCGCTTATAACTTTTGTTGTTCTGGCTATGGTATATTTGGATTCCCCGTATCTTCTCGGATGGTGGCGCACATCCATCTCATCAATTTTCGCACCCTGCAAAACAGCAAGAACAGGTATAAACCTGTGCATCTCCCCGTAAAGGTCAAGGTTCTTGGCAATATCCTTCTTAAAAAGCTTCAGGGTACAGCCGTAGTCATGTATGTAAACTCCGGTCAGACGGGCAATCAGCTTGTTTGCTATGGAGCTTGGCAGTTTACGCAGAATGAATCCGTCCTGCCTTTTGACCCTTCTTCCCGCCACAACATCAAGCCCTTCTCTCTCAAGCTTTTCTATCATTGCGGGTATGTCGTCCGGATCATTCTGCAAGTCCCCGTCTATGGTGACTATGTAATCCCCTTCGGCGTAGTCAATCCCCGCAGCCAGAGCTGGTGTCTGCCCGAAGTTACGCTTAAAGCGGATAAGCTTTGTACGCTCATCCGCATGCTGTTCCACCATCTTCACGGTATCGTCCCTTGAGCCGTCATCAACCATAATTATCTCATAGTCAATGTCTTTCAGGGCATTTCTGACCTTTTCAAAGAACGGTTCTATACTTTCCTCTTCGTTGTAAAGAGGCACCACCACGGAAAGCTTCATTTTTCCTCCGCAACCTGTATCAAACGATAGCCCGACCACTTTCTTATTGTAACATAGGCACGGTCTGTTTTGCCTGCTTTGTCCGCATCAATAAAAACAAAACCGCTGTCAGAGGGAAGGTTTCTGTCGGCATTCCTGCCGTAATACACACTGAAAGACGGAACATTTGAAGTCCAGACATTAACCTTAATATTGTGTTCGGCCGCATAAAGTGCCGCTTCCTTAACCGGAGCCTGCTTAACATCCGCAATGAGAGGAAGATACTGGACATTGAGTGAAATCACTGTAAAGAACGCCATCACAGCAGCAAAGGTTCTGTAACTCAGCGTTCGTATCAGACTCATCGCAACTCCCACCGCAAGCATTGATGCGGCAGGCACTATGTAATACCCAGCACTGAGCCTACTTCCCGCTTCAAGGAGCATCTCCGCCGCCGCAACGCTGTTAACCTTGGCAGCAACAGACGGAATTATAAAAGGCAGACACAGAAGAAGCCCGAAAAACATAAATACAGGCAGCCCGAAAAGGATCTTCTTTCTGTGGTTGTTGAAAACATAAGCGCACAGAATAAAAAGCGGGGTCATTCCGCTTAAAATAAGATGAGGAAGCTTTGTACCGCTCAGGGCAAAAAAGAGGAAAACAAAGAAAAACCAGATCATCATATATCTGGAAAAAAAGTCATTCCAAAGAGGGCGCAGACGCTTAAGCACACTGAAAAGAAGAGATGTACCAGGCAGAAGCCCTGCAAGAAGAAGAGGAATATAGTAGGCAAACCCGCCGCCTTCGGTTGTTATGCCTAATTTCTCCGGATTGTTTGCCGCAAGGAAGCCGACAGCAAACTCATTGCCGTACTGCGCATACTGAACAGCATACCACGGCAGTGCGATAATAAGCATAATGCCAAGCCCGACAGGACAGAACGCTGCTTTCAGCCACTGCCTGATCCGCCCGGCTGAAAGAAAAAACAAACCGCTTACAACAAAAGGAACAAGAGCCGCAGCAGGGCCCTTTGTCACCGCACCAAGTCCGGCAGCGGCAAAAGCAATATAAACGTATTTTATTCTTCCCGTCTCAAAGTGCCTGTAAACGGCAAACATTGACGCCGCCAGAAACATATTGAGCAGAACATCCGCCACGGCAAGTTTGGCAAAAGCGGACACCAGCACAGAGGAACAGGCTATGAAAACAGAATTAAAAGCCATCTCCTCACCCCTTGTGTCCTTCACAAAGAAGAATATAAGGAGCATCCAGAAGCACGCAGAAAGAAGTGAGGGAAGCCGGAAAGAAAACTCGCTCATACCGAAAAGTTTTACACTTGCCGCCTGAAGCCAGAAAGTTAGGGGCGGATTATCAAAGTCGGGTTTGCCGTCAAGATGCGGAGTAAGAATATCTCCGCCATGCGCCATAAAAGCCGAACTCTGTGCAAAAGAGCCTTCCGCTGTATCAAACAGCGGAGTTGACGCCGCTCCGTAAAAAAAGCTGAAAAAAATAAGCAGACATAGCAGCAGGTATTTCAGTGCGCCTTTCAATATTCACCACCGTTTTATATTCAAACGTAAGATTAACATAACAGACGCATTATGAAAACATTTCAGTGTTTCTGCGGTTGGTATCCGGATGTTTTCATAATTTCAAGCTGCTTTTCCACATAGTTCATATGCTCAAGCATATAATCATACGCCTTATCAGGTTCTCTGTCTCTGATTGCCTCGAATATTTTTCTATGGAGGCTGTCAACTTCCCTGATTCCGCCTTCAAGGCGTATGTGCCTGCGTACTTCGTAGGTTACCTTGGTTATCCACTCATAAATTGTATTCATTACATGCACTATAAGGATGTTATGGGAGGCATAAGAAATAAGGGCATGGAAGCTGGCATCACTTTCGTAATCCCGTTCGGAATCTTCCATTTCATCAAGGAACTCCTCAAGCTGCTCTATCTCTTCATCTGTTGCACGCATTGCGGCAGCTTTCGCCGCCCATGTTTCCAGAATCCTCCGAAGCTCCATCAGATCACCCATTGCTTCGCCTTTATTCATCATTTCTGTGAATGCCTGAGATAAAACAGGCGAAGCGGCAGACTGAACATAGGTTCCGTCACCTTGAATCTGCTTGAGAAAGCCGTGTGCCTCAAGCTTTTGCAGAGCTTCTCTGAGGGTCGGACGGCTCACGCCCATCTGTACGGCAAGCTCTCTCTCCGAAGGAAGTTTTTCACCCGGTTTGAGTTCACCGTCAAGAACAAGTTCCTTGAGCTGTCTGTATATTTCGTCACTTACTCTTTTCGGTTTAATTTTCTGAAATCTCATGCGCCCGTCTCCGTCATAAAAACAATAATAAAACAGCGATATGACATAAACAAAACAGACAGAAACAAAAGAACCAATGCGGAAATCCTACTCCGAATAATGATTAATCCTTTCTGAAACAGTCATATTCCAAAATCTGCATCTATCAAAGGTCTTACCCTTTAAACATCTTGCCGTTTCTTAACATATACTACAAAATGAACCCTCATGGCAATGACTGAATACGCTGTTTTGAAATTTGAAAAAATTATTTTGTACCTGCGAAGAAATTTCCTTAAAGATGTTGTGCTTACAGATATAAAAAAACTCATGCCGTTTGATGAGCAAATTAGTATGGAATATCCAAAAATTTATGTATATAATTCTCTGATTATTTATCTGTTGTATATGCTGACAAAATGTAAAGTTTATTAAGAAAACTAGATTTGCTGCAATTTTCCGAAATTCCGATCTATAAAGGTTGCAATGAACTGTTCTGCCAAAACCATTGCGGGGATCTGTTCCGCACTAATTTTTCTGTACGCTGTTAATATTTTCTGTGTCCATGCAGTTCTCACAAACTATGCAGAAAAACGATTCACCACCGAAACCGCATATGCGGCGGACGCGGCAGCATTAAGAATATCACACACCCTTGAAAATCTCCGCTCAGAGTCCCTGCTCATCATAGAAAGCATAGCAGGGCACAATGAGAAGGAACGTACGGCCGCCCTTTCTTCCTTCATGCGGTCAAAACCTGAAATAAGCCAGATAATCGCCACAGACGCAAAAGGTTATTCATGGTTTACCGCAGGGCGTACAGCCACTCCGCCCATCGGGGCTGACTTTTCTGCGGAAGAATCAGTATCATCCCCCCTTGAAACAAAACACTCCTACACAGGGCAGATAATGTCTGACTCATCAGGCAGTGTGCCTTTTATCGAAATCTCCGCACCGGTTCTTAACCCGGTAACCGGAGACACTGAAGGGGTTGTCTGCATCAAAGCATCTCTTGATCTGCTCAGGGACGCTGCCGGAGCATCTGTCCCGGCAGGGATGAAGACTGCTCTTCTCATCGGTGAAAACGGCAGCATGATAACCGGTTACAATATAAGCCCTTCCGAAAAAACAATGCTCACAGCATCTGCCCGTCTTTCAGGAACAAAGTCATCCTCTCTTTCTGCCGACGAATATATTGCTTCATATAAAAAGTTCAGCTTTGAAAACAACATGCTCACGGCAGCGGTTTATATGCCCGTTAAGAATATCTCAGCGGAAGTTTCACCCTATTTAAAAAGTTACACGGCAGTCTCTCTGGTGATTTTTCTTCTTTCAGTTCCTTTTGTGGTCTTCATAGTGAGAAGATACAGATCGCCCTATGAAAGATGCGGGGCACGCATGCTGAAAACTGAAAAAGTTCTCGAACCTGTTCATATTGAAGCACTCAGCGGTAAAAGCGGTGCGGAATATGCCTCATGCTTTCTTGAAGCGTGTGAGGCAACCATAACCGACCTGCGGCGGATTGCGGCGGATTCAGGAAAAAATGTTACAGAAGCTGTTGAGAAACGCACAGAGAATCTCAAAACAGAGATAAATGAGCTTCAGCGCAAACTCAAAGAGGAATACACCAAAAATACCAAAAAGGATCAAATGATGATCCGCCAGAGCCGTCTTGCGGCAATGGGAGAAATGATCTCAAACATCGCCCACCAGTGGCGCCAGCCGCTCAATGCTCTTGCCCTTACCATTCAGGATATTGAAGACTCATACCACCACAATGAGATAGACGACACATATATCGCTGATACAGTAGAGAAATCCATGGAGCTTATTCAGCACATGTCTGTCACGATTGATGATTTCCGTAATTTTTATAAAACGAATAAAGATATTGTCGAATTCAGCCTTAAGCGTTCCATAGACGAAGCTATGAAAATTATCAGTGCCAGTCTTAAAAACTCAAGCATAGATGTCCAGATTGATTGCATACAGGATGTCGTGGTACAAGGGTATCCAAATGAATTTTCACAGGTAATACTGAATATATTAAGTAACTCAAAAGACGCCCTGATAGACAACCGCCCGACGGACAGACTTATCAGGATTACCATAGGATCAGCAGACGGCAAGGGAAGAATTGTCATAACAGACAACGGCGGCGGGATCCCTGTGAATGTTATAGAGAGCGTTTTTGACCCCTACTTCACCACAAAGGAACAGGGCAGAGGCACGGGCATCGGGCTTTATATGTCTAAAACCATCATCGAAAGCAACATGGGCGGCAAAATCGACATCGCCAACATCGGTGACGGAACAAGGGTAACGATCGAACTGTGATAAAAAATACAGGAAGTAGTTTTTTATGCTGAAAACAGAACTGCGCCATGCTAAAAAACTTTGCATTGACTATAGCTCCCCTCTAATTTAAAAATCATATATGTCTTATCTTGCTTTAGCCCGAAAACTCAGACCCCAGAATTTTGATGAAATAGTGGCACAGGAATTTGTTGTCACAACATTGAAGAATGCCATTGAGCTGGACAGGCTTGTCCATGCCTATCTGTTCACAGGCCCCAGAGGGGTGGGCAAAACCAGCACGGCGAGAATCTTTGCGAAGGCGCTCAACTGCCTTGACCCTCAGGGTGTCAATCCCTGTAACAAGTGCGAAAACTGCCGTGAGATAACCGACGGCACATCCATGGACGTAATCGAGATAGACGGTGCATCCAACAGGGGCATTGACGAAATACGGGATCTCCGTGAGGCTGTGCGTTTTTTCCCTGTAAAGTGCCGTAAAAAAGTCTACATCATAGACGAGGTTCACATGCTTACGGAGCAGGCGTTTAATGCTCTGCTCAAAACCCTTGAGGAACCTCCTTCCCATGTGGCGTTTATCCTCGCCACAACAGACGCACAGAGGATACCGGCAACAATCATATCCAGATGCCAGAAGTATGACTTCCGCAAGATCCCTTTTGAAAAAATGCACGAATCTCTCACCGATGTGCTTAATAAAGAAAAGCTGGAATATGAGGATGACGCATTAAGCCTTATTATACGCAATTCCGATGGCTGCATGAGAGACTCCCTCTCCATGCTCGATCAGATAATAGCCTTCACAGGAGGCAAGGTTGATGAGGCAAACACTGCATTCCTTCTGGGTTTTTCAGATACAAACTTAATTGAAGATCTTCTCAAAACCATCCTTGAGGAAAACACCGCAGAAATACCTGCCATAGTTGAGGAAATATGTGCCAAAGGCATAAGCCTCCGTTTCGCAGCCGAATCCCTCATTGAACATACACGCAACCTGCTTTTCTATATATCCACAGGCGGAAAAAACACCAAGGAACTCACCAGCCACGAGGAAGAGCTTTACAGGTCACTTGCTTCAAAAGTCACAGAACACAGGCTTTTCGCACTCTTTCAGGTTTTCCAGAAACTTCTGAACGACCTGAAGTTTTTCAGCTTTGAGCAGTATGTTTTTGAATTTGCCGCATACAAAGCCGCTTCCCTGTCTTCTGTTCTGCCTGTTTCATGCAGCACGGCAGCACTGACACAGGCTCCCGCAGCACCTGTTAAGCATAAAACTGCGGCGGAAAAGCCTAAACAGCAGGAACACAAAGAACCCCCCGCACATGCAGAACGTCAGGAAGAGCCGTCAGCAGGTGACGACCCATGGAAAAGCATGGTCCGCCACGCTGCCAGAGAAAACGGAAAGGTTGCCGGATATCTGGAAAATGTATTCCTCTCCGGTGTGGCAGGCGATGAACTCCGCATGGGCACGACAGAAGAAAAAAAGTTTTACTTCAGAATGCTTAATCAACCGGAGCATCTTAAATATCTATCAGAGATAGCTGGCAGGTTCTTCCCCGGTGTGACTAAGGTTAAAATGGCTCTGGAAAACGAGCCTAAAAAAAAAACTATAACTGAAACAAAAAAAGAAGCCGAAACCTACTATGACCGCAAAACCAGAAAAGAAGCGGAAGACAACGATCTTGTAAAAAAACTTCAAAAAGAATTCGGCGCTAAAATTGTTGATATAGAAGTAATTAAGGACATACCTGAGGAAGATATAGAACAGGAAGAAAGCCAGAATTAGTTTTTTTTAAATTTTATTATTCCATTTTGAACCGAAATGATCTAAAACGTCAACCTTCAAACAAAAGGACGTATGAATACTGAAAAACTAAAGGCTAGCCTTTCCAAATTCAGCCTGAGACGATATCTAGACGGACACGAAGATCTCTACATGCTTCTGACCGCCGTGGTTATAGGTCTGCTCGCAGGCGGCGGAAACATCATCTTCCGCCATATGATCAGCTTCTTTCAGGGAATTTTCTACGGAGACACCTCCGAATTCGCACTTGAGACATTCAAAAACGCACCGCTCTGGAAAATTGTTCTTATCCCTGCTGCCGGCGGACTTATGGTCGGCTTAATCTCCATATCATTCAAATTTGCCAAAGGGCACGGCGTTCCTGATGTTATGCGTGCCATGGCTCTCAACCGCAACATATCGCCCCTTGTGGCTCTCATAAAAACAGTTTCATCCGCAATCACCCTCGGCTCCGGAGGCTCGGCGGGACGTGAAGGTCCCATCGTGCAGATAGGCGCCGCCATAGGCTCAGGCGTCGGAAAGCTGTTAAGCTTTTCATCCAACAGGATGCGCACAGTAGCGGCATGCGGTGCGGCCGGCGGTCTGGCAGCCACTTTCAACGCTCCCATAGGCGGAGCTATGTTTGCGGCGGAAGTGCTTCTCGGTGAATTCGGGCTCAAGACATTCAGCCCGATCATTATCTCATCGGTAATAGCAACAGCCATATCAAGAGCATATCTGGGACATGAGGTAACATTCGACGCTCCGATATACGAACTGGTCAGCATCTTTGAACTTCCCCTTTACGGAGTTCTGGGGCTTGTGTGCGCAGTTGTGGGCGTTGTATTCATCCGCACTTTCTACTTTATAGAGGGCAAGTTTGAACATCTTGCCATACCTTCATGGACAAAGCCCGCCATAGGCGGATTGATGATGGGCTGTGTCGCCCTTGCCTCACCGGAGGTAATGGGAGTTGGGTATGACACAATAATGAACGTACTCCATGGGCACCAGCTGGGCGCTTTTCTAATAATTATTGTAGCACTCAAAATAATCGCAACATCCTTCACTCTGGGTTCAGGGGGAAGCGGCGGTCTGTTTGTTCCCTCCCTTTTCATAGGCGCTGTTACCGGCGGTTTCTTCGGCTGGGCGGCTCACATAATATTTCCCGCAAGTACCGCAGGCAGCGGAGCATATGCACTGGTGGCAATGAGCGCAATGCTTTCCGCCACACTCCGTGCGCCCATGACAGCAATACTTATAATATTTGAAATAACACAGTCATATACGGTAATTCTGCCCCTTATGCTTACGGCTATAGTCGCCAACCTCGCCGCAGAAAAGCTTGAGAAGGAATCTATATTCACATGGGTTCTCACCAAACAGGGAGTGCGTATTAAGAAAGGGGTTGAGGAAAAAATCCTCGAATCTATCCATGTAAAAGACGTTATGTTCACTGGTGTAACATCTTTCAGAGAGAATACACCTTTCCGGGATATTCTCGCAGGGATACAGTCCGCCCCGCATATGCATTTCCCTGTTCTGGACGGCAACAACTGCCTCATCGGTATGATCTCCCTTGTTGATATCAAAGAAGTGCTGTTTGAGCAGGGGCTTGAGGACATCGTGGTGGCAGGGGACATCTGCACAAGGGAAAACGTTATCTATCTTGAGCCTGAAAACACCCTGACGGAAGCCATGGAAAAACTCGGCAAGAAGGATCTGGAAGCTCTCCCTGTTGTGGAAAACACACCTGAAGGATTGAAGTTTCTGGGTCTTCTCAGAAGAGGGGATCTCATAATAGCCTACAACAAACGTGCCGGATTGGCGGAAGCCTCCGCATAGATACCCCCGGGTAAACCCGGGGTTCTATGCTTTCGCCATGCTATCGCATGTTTTTTACAGCTCAATCTTGAGCTGTCCTGAATCCTGTTGCCCTTGCATTTCGACGTAATTTTTAATTACGTCTTCATTCAAACCAATACTGCTAACGAAGTAGCCTGGCGACCACACTATATTTTCATTCCAGTATACTTTTTCTAACCAATCAAAAAATTTTCGCATACGGGAAGCCAATTGGCTTTTTAATCTACCCATAACATCTGAAATACTATATTTGGGAGGAATAATTATAACCATATGCAAATGATCTAAGTCAAAGCCAATGGCTTCTATTTCAACGCCAGGCATACTTCTCAATAAACTGGGCAACGTTTTACGAATATAAGAACAGACACCAGGCTTCAGGATCTTTCGACGGTATTTACAAACCCAAACTACATGATATTTCAAGTAATAAGCACTGTGAGAGGTCTTAATGATTTCCATAGAAAAGTATACCGTCGAAAGGCTCATTCATCCACGCTTAAAAGCGTGGTGTTCTGTCTTCGACCGCATAGATACCCCCGGGTAAACCCGGGGTTCTATGCTTTCGCCATGCTATCGCATGTTTTTTACAGCTCAATCTTGAGCTGTCCTGAATCCTGTTGCCCTTGCATTTCGACGTAATTTTTAATTACGTCTTCATTCAAACCAATACTGCTAACGAAGTAGCCTGGCGACCACACTATATTTTCATTCCAGTATACTTTTTCTAACCAATCAAAAAATTTTCGCATACGGGAAGCCAATTGGCTTTTTAATCTACCCATAACATCTGAAATACTATATTTGGGAGGAATAATTATAACCATATGCAAATGATCTAAGTCAAAGCCAATGGCTTCTATTTCAACGCCAGGCATACTTCTCAATAAACTGGGCAACGTTTTACGAATATAAGAACAGACACCAGGCTTCAGGATCTTTCGACGGTATTTACAAACCCAAACTACATGATATTTCAAGTAATAAGCACTGTGAGAGGTCTTAATGATTTCCATAGAAAAGTATACCGTCGAAAGGCTCATTCATCCACGCTTAAAAGCGTGGTGTTCTGTCTTCGACCGCATAAAAAAGGCGCACCCGTCAAGAGTGCGCCGTTGTGTTTATTTGCCTTTGTTTTTTACATGCCGTTTCATCTGCTTCATCTCGCCTTTTCCGCCGAACATCCTCTTTAGCTTCTCTTGTTCAGCCTGACGGAAGTTTAAACTGCCGTAGGTTATTTCACGCTGAAGCTTAAAATAATTTTTCAGGCGGTTTTCGGAAAGGCTGCCGTTCTCCACAGCATTCAGCACGGCGCATCCCGGCTCTTTTGTATGTGTGCAGTCCCGGAAACGGCAGTCCGCAGCCAGAGCTTCTATATCACCAAAGGCTTTCGCCGTGTCGCCCGTGTAAAGATGCAGCTCACGCATACCCGGAGTATCTATAACCGCCCCGCCCTGCGGAAGCAGAAGAAGATGCCTGCCTGTTGTGGTGTGTCTCCCTCTGCCGTCACTTTCCCTGATTTCGTTAACGTCCATGACGTCTCTGCCCATCAGCCTGTTTATCAGGGTGGATTTCCCTACTCCGGATGAGCCGATGAAGGCAACAGTCTCACTATCTGCGATGAGCCGGTTAAGAGCCTGCCATCCGTTTTCCTCAACACCGGAGCAGATAACAGTGTCAATCCCTTCACTCACGGACGAGACATCGTCCAGCTTTTCTATAAGGTCAGTGCAGAGATCCGCCTTTGTCAGAACAATGACGGGCTTCGCCCTGCTTTCCCATGCGGTTGTGAGATAACGCTCAAGCCTTCTCAGGTTGAAGTCGGCATTGAGTGACATGCAGATAAACAAAGTATCAACATTCGCCGCCACAACTTGCGTATCTGCGGATGTTCCTGCCGCTCTGCGGACAAAAAGGCTCCTGCGGGAGAGAACATGCCTTATAACAGCGTCACCCGCTGTACTGTCCTCACGGTCGGTCATGACCCAGTCGCCCACGGCTGGAAAGTCAATATTGCCTTCGGCTGTATGACGGAACTTCCCTGATACGGAAGCCCGCACCTCGCCGTTTTCCGTAACAACCCTGTATAAGCTGTGGCTCTGCCACGTTACTCTGCCTAAAAACAGTCCTTCAAAGCCTGAAGCCTCAGCCGCCGTGTGATCGCTAAGACCGTATTTCTTTAAGTTAATATAATTCATTTTATCCTCCGGATTATGCACTGCATACGGAGGGTAAGGAGATTATCTTCTGCACCCTCCTCAGGCTGGCGCAATCTCCGTCTGATGTTTAAGTCTCATAAAACTTCTCCTTTGCTCATATTGATACCTGTTTATACCATATCATCAAAAAAAGGGTTCTTTTAATCTTCAGTTTTCCTTATAATTGAGCCTAATTAATTAAAAGGTGTCCGAATTATAATGATCAATTACAAAAATGAACTCAATCAAGGTCAGTATGAAGCTGTGGTGCGGACTGACAGCCCTCTTCTTGTCCTCGCCGGAGCAGGTACAGGGAAGACAAGGGTTATCACCTACCGCATAGCTTATCTCATAAATGAAATAGGCATAGAGCCCGAACGTATCCTCGCTGTTACATTTACAAATAAAGCGGCAGAGGAGATGAAACACCGACTCAGAGGACTTGTGGGTACTGCCGCAAGCTCTGTGTGGATGGGAACATTCCACAGCATATCCTTACGGATTCTCCGCAGGGACGGATCAGCAGTGGGTCTTAAGCCCGGCTTCGGGGTAATAGATCAGGATGACCGCATGGCGCTGTTCCGTGAAGTAATAAAAACCCTGAAAATTGACCATAAAAAATACCCGCCCAAGCAGTACATGAACAAGATAAGCTGGTTTAAGAACACTCCGCAGTATGTGGAAAAACAGATCCCAGATGCAGGCTCATTTCACAGGATTGACGAGGTATTCAGAGAATATCAGAAACGCCTTGATGAGCAGTTTCTCATAGACTTTGACGACATGCTCAGCCTGACGATCCGCATGTTTGAAGTGTCCGAAGAGGTGCGTCAGTATTATTCATCCATGTTTGAGCATATACTTGTAGATGAGTATCAGGATACAAACGCTATCCAGTTTATGTTCCTCCGCCTCCTTGCGGGCAGGAGCGGCAGAATATGTGTTGTTGGTGATGATGATCAGTCGATCTACGGCTGGCGGGGAGCGGATATACGCAATATCCTCGAATTTGACAAGCACTTTGAAGATGTGGAAGTTGTCAAACTCACCGAAAACTACCGCAGCACAGCGGATATAATAGCCAGAGCAAACACTCTGATAAAAAACAACGCCATGAGAAGGGGCAAGGAGCTTACCGCTCACCTTGAGGTCGAGGGAGCCCTTGAGCATCATTCCCTCCTGAATGAAACATCTGAAGCGGACTTCGTAACAAAAATGATCACCAAATACGCTGACGAAGGCGTAAGCTACGGTGACATGGCGGTTCTTTACCGCACCAACGCCCAGTCACGTAACTTTGAAGTAAACCTTAACAAAGTCGGCATACCTTACAAGGTTGTGGGCGGCACGGCTTTCTATCAGAGGCGTGAAATCAAGGATCTTTTAAGCTATCTGCGTTTCTTTGACAACAGCTTTGACAGCGTCTCCTTTTCCAGAAGCCTCACCACCCCCTCAAGGGGAATAGGTACAACAACCATTGATAAAATAAGAGATTTCGCTTCAAAGAACGCCGTAAGTCTAATCGAAGCAGTGAAGCAGATGTTCCCCTCATTCAGCAGAAACCAGCAGGAGGGCTTCAGGCAGTATGTGGGAATAATGGATCACCTCGCCTCCTTCACTAAGGTCAGCGATATGGTGAACGGCATCATAGAACGCACAGGCTACAAGAATTATGTTCTGGCAAACGAAAGTGAAGAGGAAGCCAAAAAGAGGATCGAAAACATACACGAACTTTACAACGCCGCAGTGGCTTTTGAGGAAACATCACCCGAAGGCACACTGACAGACTTTCTCGCCAGCACATCCTTAAGCACATCAACTGATGAGGCATCAGGGGACAGAGTCAGCTTGATGACGATCCACTCGGCAAAAGGGCTTGAGTTTGACACTGTGTTTCTTACAGGGCTTGAAAACGGGCTTTTTCCCCTTTACGGCAGTATAGATGAGCCGGAACAGCTTGAGGAGGAACGCAGACTCTGCTACGTGGGAATCACCAGAGCAAAGCGCAATCTTTACGTAACCTGCGCCGAATCCCGCATAATGTACGGTAACAGGACAGTGAGCGCACGCTCCTACTTTCTGGAGGAGATGGGCTTTGCCAAGGCTAAGGCATCCTTTACACCGTCCACACGCCAGTTTGACCGTTTTCAGCCGAAGGCAAGAAAACCTATGCAGCCTCAGGGCAAGGAAGCATCCTCCAACTCAAAGGCAGGAAAAAAGGTTCGCCATGAGAAATTCGGTGACGGTATAGTAATAAGCACCAGCGGTGAAGGCGCTTCGGAGAAAGCGGAAGTGTTCTTCAAAAACGCCGGAGGGCTTAAAAAAATCGTCACAGCCTTCCTGACCTTCGTTGATGAATGAAAAACTTGAAAATACAGCACAGATAAGGGTATAATGCTGTTTTTGCGGTATTATAAAGAGCAGTCTGCCCTTAAACCGGCACCGCAAAATTGCAGAAAATAATAAACTAACCATAACAAGGGGTTATACAGATGTCCATAACCGATAAAGACGTAAGGCACATAGCCAAGCTTGCCCGTCTGAAAGTTGAAGACGGCGAAGTGGAGAAGCTTGCCGGAGAACTCGGCTCGATTCTCAATTACATACAGAAGCTTGAAGAGCTTGACGTGACGGGTGTTGAACCCACTTCCCACGTTCTTGATCTCTACAGCGTGACAAGAGCAGACGAGGCTAAGCCCTCTCTCGGCACAGAAAGAGCCCTCTTGAACGCTCCGGAAGCCGAACACGGTCACTTCAAGGTACCAAGGGTAATAGAATGATTGGTTCTGCTGAAAAAAACAAAAAATCCGGTTTCTTTGGAAGGAGTCTGAGGAAACCTTTCTTTAACGGAAAAGAAAGGTTTTTTCAGAAAAAAAGCCTTACTTTCAACATGGTGACAAAATGAACATTTTAAACATGACATTAAAAGAGATGAGTGCTGCTCTTCAGGAAAAGAAGCTTTCCTCCAAGGAGCTTGTTTCATTTTATCTGGACAGAATAAAGAAATATGACGGCGATGTGCAGGCGTTTCTTCATGTGAATGAAAATGCTCTGAAACAGGCAGAAGAGATTGACGCAAGAAGGGCAAGTGGCGAAGCTCTCCCTGCCCTTGCGGGTATTCCCATTGCGCTGAAGGATCTTATAGTCACTGATGATATGCCCACCACATGCTCATCCCGCATACTGAAAGACTTCCGTGCGCCTTATAACGCCACGGTGACAGACCTCGTGAAAAAAGAGGGGATGATTGTTCTCGGCAAACTCAGCATGGATGAATTTGCCATGGGTTCATCAAACGAAACCTCATACTATAAACAAACCCGCAACCCCTGGGATCTCACCCGTGTTCCGGGCGGCTCAAGCGGCGGTTCTGCGGCATCTGTTGCAGCGGGGCTCACACCTGTTGCACTGGGGAGCGACACAGGCGGCTCAATACGCCAGCCCGCATCACTCTGCGGTGTTGTGGGGCTTAAACCAACATACGGAACTGTTTCCCGTTTCGGACTCATCGCCTTCGCCTCCAGCCTTGACCAGATAGGCACATTCTCCCGCACTGCGGAGGACGGAGCTATGGTTCTTTCTGCAATAGCAGGGCATGACCCCAAGGATTCCACATCCGCACCGGTTGTAAGGAAGGACTACACGGCGGAACTCACAGGGGACATAAAAGGACTGAAAATAGGCATACCCACGGAATTCTTCGCTGAAGGGCTTGACCCTGTTGTGAAGGAGCGTGTGGAAGCGGGAATAGCAAAGCTTAAAGAGCTAGGCTGCGAACCTGTGGAAATCAGCATGCCCCATACGGACTATGCTGTTTCGGTTTACTATATAATAGCCACCGCAGAAGCATCAAGCAACCTTGCCCGCTTTGACGGTGTGAAGTACGGCTACAGAGCCGAAAGCGAAAACCTGTACGACATGTACACTGCAACCCGCTCCGAAGGCTTCGGACCGGAAGTAAAGCGCAGAATCATGCTCGGAACTTACGTTCTCAGTGCAGGATACTACGACGCATACTATATAAAAGCCCAGAAAGTACGCACCCTCATCAAGCAGGACTTTGAAAAGGCATTTGAGAAAGTGGACGCAATAATTTGCCCCACCTCTCCCTCCACTGCGTTTAAATTCGGCGAAAAATCATCCAACCCCCTTGAGATGTATTTGAGCGACATATACACCATCTCCCTGAACCTTTACGGCGGCTGCGGGCTCTCAGTCCCCTGCGGATTTGACAACAGCGGTCTCCCTGTGGGGATGCAGATCCTCGGCAAATACTTTGAGGAAGGGAAGATAATGAACATAGCCCACGCTTTCCAGCAGGCTTCCGGCGTATCAACAGATGTACCCGAAGGATTTAAAGGATAGATTATGAAATACGAAGCTGTCATAGGGCTTGAGGTACATGCTCAGCTCTCAACAAAATCAAAGATATTCTGCTCCTGCTCCACTGCCTTCGGAGCGGAAGCAAACTCTCAGGTATGCCCCATATGCCTCGGGATGCCCGGCACACTTCCGGTGCTGAACGAAAAGGTTGTGGAATACACAGTTAAGGCTGGTCTTGCCGTTGGCTGCCGCATTGCGGAAAAAAGCATATTCGCACGCAAGAACTACTTTTATCCGGATCTGCCCAAAAACTACCAGATCTCCCAGTACGAGCTGCCCACCTGCATAGGCGGTGAGATAAATGTTGAGCTTGAAGACGGAACAAAGAAAACAATAGGTCTTACCCGAATCCACATAGAAGAGGACGCCGGAAAATCGATACACGGTGAAAACCTCGGTTCAGCGGGTAACAGCTTTATCGACCTCAACCGTACCGGAACACCTCTTATGGAGATAGTTTCCGAGCCGGACATGAGATCAGGTGAAGAGGCGAGAGCCTACCTCACCAAGCTTAAATCAGTTTTGAAATACCTTGATATAGCAGACTGCAACATGGAAGAGGGCTCTCTCCGCTGCGATGCTAACGTATCTATCCGCCCTGTGGGTCAAAAAGAACTTGGCACAAAAGCAGAGATCAAAAACATGAACTCCTTCCGCAATGTGCAGAAGGCTATTGAATATGAAATACGCCGTCAGGAAAAGCTGCTGAACGAAGGCGGACGTGTTGTTCAGGAAACAAGGCTCTGGGACGCCGCCAAAGGCATCACCGTGTCCATGAGAAGCAAGGAAGAGGCTAACGACTACCGTTACTTCCCCGACCCTGACCTTGTGCCCATCGTGCTTGATGAGAAATATGTCGAAGCCGTGCGTGCGACTCTGCCGGAACTTCCTGACGCTAAGATGGCACGCTTCATGAATGAATACGCCCTACCGGAGCATGACGCCATAGCTCTCACCTCTGAAAAAGCATACGCCGACTACTTTGAGGAAGCACTCAAAGGGTTCAGCAACCCTAAAATGATCGCAAACTGGATTCTCTCCGAGGTGTTAAGCACCCTGAATGAGAAACAGTGCGGAATATTTGAGTCGGGCATCAGCCCTCTCCAGCTTGCTGAACTTGTAAGCCTCATAGACAGCGGCAAAATCAGCGGCAAAATAGCAAAAGACGTTTACAAAGCCGTAATAGATTCGGGCAAAAACCCTGCGAAGATCGTTGAAGAGCAGGGGCTCGTGCAGAACTCCGACTCCGGCGAGCTTGAAAAGATCGTACAGCAGGTTATAGACTCAAGCCCCGCAGAAGCTGAACGTTATAAAAACGGCGAAAAACGCCTTCAGGGCTTCTTTGTCGGTCAGGTTATGAAGCTTTCCAAAGGGAAAGCAAACCCCCAGATGGTTAACGAGATTATCGCAAAACTTCTGGGCTAGATAACAGGTTTTAAGGGGAGCTTTTCACGTAAAAGTTCCCCTTAAGAAGTACATAAAAAACTCACTGCAAATAAAACCACACAGGTGATTTTATGCTGGAAAAGATTGATCACATCGGAATAGCGGTTAAAAGTCTGGATGATGCGCTGAAATTTTACGGCGTTATGGGTGCGGGAGCCGACCACTTTGAAGAGGTTCCCACGCAGAAAGTTAAGGTTGCGTTCATAAATGTGGGTGGAGTAAATATCGAACTCCTTGAGCCCACATCGGATGAAAGCCCCATAGCAAAGTATATCGAGAAAAAGGGCGAAGGCATCCATCACATAGCCTACAAGGTTCCCTGTGTAAAGACAGCCCTTGATAAGCTCAAATCAGAAGGGATCAAGCTTATCGATGAAGAGCCTAAACCCGGCGCTCACGGCATGCAGATCGCCTTTGTTCACCCGAAAAGTGTAAACGGTGTGCTTACAGAGCTTTCCGAAGAGGGTGCGCATTAGTCTATGTTGTATTACATTCTGGCTGTTATCGCCGGGCTGATTCCGTCTCTTTTTCTGCCGGAGGGCTACCTTGGGCAGCTTCGGAGGCATCTTTTCACATTCAGTTTGGTGGGTTTATTGTTTTTTATGGGCGTTAATCTTGGTAAAGACCCGCATATCCTTGAAAAACTGGCGGATTTCGGACTTACATCCTTTCTGATATCTGTATTTGTAATAGTTTTCAGTGTGGTTTTTGTGTTGATATTTGTTCGTTTATTCGGAAAAAAAGAATGCTGATAATGCTTATTGCCTCCGTGTTCGCAGGGGCTTTTCTATCGTTCAACGGTCTGCTTCCTGATGTGCTTGTGAATAACAACGGCATACTTGTTGAGGCTATGCTCTACCTTATGCTGTTCCTCATCGGCTTCGATCTGGGTACTTCCCGAGCCGGGCTGAAAGCTACCCTCAAGCCGGACAGGTATCTGATTATTGTTCCCGCAGGAACAATAGTGGGCACAATAGCCGGCGGTTTTCTATGCTCGTTTGTAATCGATCTTTCCGCTATGGATTCAATGGCGGTGGCATCAGGCTTCGGCTGGTATTCTTTCTCTGCTGTTATTTTAGCCAAGGTAAAAAGCGCCGAACTGGGCGCAATCGCTTTTTTATCCAACGTAATAAGAGAGAGTCTGACGCTTGTAAGTGTTCCGTTTATAGCCAAATACTTTGGTCAGTACGCAGCAATAGCGCCGGGCGGCGCAACCACTATGGACGTGACTCTGCCTGTTATAGAGAAGTTCGCCGGACGGCGTGCCGCTCTCATCGGCTTTGTGCAGGGTGTTCTGCTCACAACCCTGACGCCTTTTATTATCCAGCTTTTTATTTAAAAGCTAAACTTTTATTCAGCTAATGCAATTATTCACATACGTTCTATAAACATCTCTGCTAGAATTATTTATATATCTAATAGAGGTGTGCTATGAAACTCTTCAGAATTTTATTTATAATCCTGCTGACATCATTACTTTTCGGCTGCGGCGGAAGCAGCTCTTCAGACAGCAGCGATGAAGGCAGCGGAAACTCGATCTATTCCATAAGCGACTTCGATGGCGAATGGTTTACAGCAGGCATCAAATCAACCGGCGGCGGACCTGCGCTTGTGAGCGGATACACTGTAATAAATGAGCAAGGTCAAACTGCCTCCACCACTGTTCCAGACAGAATAACAGGAGAAACACCGATTTACAGTCTTGAATTCCATGAAGATTTCTCCATTGTGTTCACTTCTCAAGAGCTTGAACACTACTATTCAGTCATGGACAGCAGCGGAAAAAGCGTCTTGCCCTTCTCCGGTTATGAAAACGGATATATTGGCGGGCTTGATGTCAGGCTGGGCACATCATATAATCTGGCTGATCTGACAGGAGCATGGTCTCTGTTCTCAATGAGTACGGACTATAACTGGCAGCTTAAAGGCACTATAACAATAACCGGTAATAGTTTCACCTTTACCGGAACAGAAACAGGGGATAATCCTGTTACAGTTTCCGGCACTCTGAACATAAGCAGTGACGGCGCCGTTACTTTGGATGGTTACGGCACATTCGCAGGGGCGCTGGATGCGGGAAAAACTGTAATAGCTGCCGTTAGCGAACATGACCCGTTCAAAGCTTCCACAGACAAAGCAGTGTACCTTCTCAAAACACCTTCATCAATAAACGGTTCCGATTTCGCAGGCAAATGGGGACATGTTTACACCTATTTCAAAGGCGACCACACATTCAGAATGTTCTACGGCGAGACAACCACAGGTTATGACTATGATCCTGCGGCATGTGCAGCCGATTCACACAAGAGCGTTGTGATATGTATGTACGAAGAATATATGGAGTTCCGCACTAAAGGACATTAGTAATAAATATGACTGATGCGGTGATGAGCTGCATCAGCCGTTATATCAGTTTCTTGAAATACTCAGAGCTATTGTTCCGTCTGCGCTGTTTATCATCATATTAGCATTAGGAGAAACATCCGCAAACTGAACATCATTGCTGGAATCATTGATGAGTGACAGAGTCACAGGGGCTGCGAAAACATCGATTATTCCAAACCCGCTTATTTGCCCTGTACTCAAGAGACTTACAACAGGATGAGAGTCCCCCTGGGATGAACTGAGAGTAAAGCCCACATCTGCTGTTGCAGTGTTTATTGCTCCGATAAGCCCGTCAGTGGATACATTCCAGTGAACTAGATATCTGTTTGTCTCATTAAAAGTCACAACACCTGTAACAGGGTTATAGCTTATATTTCCGGATGAGTACGAAACAGTATTAAACACAACATTGGAACTCACAGTCACACTCGCACCGCTTGAATAAGCCGGAGCGGCCAGAACATATGTCGCACCATCTGAGCCGTCAGCACCTGCAGTACCCTGCGGACCCTGTGGGCCCTGCACTCCTGCGACCCCCTGTATTCCCTGTTCACCCTGCGGACCTGCCGGTCCCTGTTCACCTTGCGGTCCTGCGGATCCCTGAATACCTGTTATACCCTGAGCGCCGTCACTTCCGTCGTCGCCCGTGCAGCCAAAAACTAATAATGTCAGAAGAACAAATAGAGTTATTGATAATTTCCTCATAAATGCCTCCGTTATTTGCTAACCAAATAGCAATAATTAGATCATACCATGTCTGTGAGAAAATTGATCGTTGATAAAGAAAAAAAGACTATATGAATTGATTAAAAAGCAAAGGCGGCACATTCAATGCGCCGCCTTAGGTATAAAGACCGTTCTACAACGGAAACTTTAATAGTACTTATACTTTTCCTGAAGCTTTCTCTGAAGCTTCTGCTGCTTCCTTCTGGCTTTGAGAAGTTTCTTCCTGCGGACTTCCGTAGGTTTCTCGTAGTAGGTGTGTTTTTTGATCTCTCTGATAAGACCTTCACGCTCTACTTTCTTCTTCAGAAGTTTGAGTGCGTAATCAACGTTATCGCCCTCAACCCTAACTGCTGCGTTAGTAGCCAAAGTAATCACATCCTTTTTATTTGATAATTACGGTTTCAAGCACCTGATCAATATTATCGACAAGATGGAACCGAGTTTCGTTTTTAACATCAGCCGGAATATCTGTCAAGTCCTTTTCATTAGCGGATGGAAGGATGATCTCCTTCACCCCTGCTCTGTGAGCTGCAAGAACTTTCTCTTTTATTCCGCCAACGGGAAGAACCCTGCCTCGAAGGGTTATCTCTCCGGTCATGGCTATGCGGCAGTTTACATCAAGCCCCGACAAAGCGGACATAAGTGCAGTTGTCATGGTTATCCCTGCGGATGGTCCGTCCTTCGGCACTGCGCCTTCCGGCACATGAAGGTGTATGTCATTGTCTTTGAACATATAAGCGGGTATTCCGAACTTATCCGCCCTGCTCTTCACCACAGACAGGGCAGTTCTGGCTGACTCGCTCATCACTTCGCCTAGCTTGCCTGTGAGCTCAAGCTTCCCGCCGCCGGGGAAGACAGATACCTCTATCTGAAGTATATCGCCCCCGTAAGGTGTCCACGCAAGTCCGGTGGCAATTCCCTTGTCCCTGTCTTCACGCAGCTGTTCATGGCGGAATCTCTTCTTGCCGAGCATTTTTTCAATCTCTGCTGCGTCTATCTTAACTGTCTTTCTTTTCTTATTCTGAACAAGTATCCTCGCCGCCTTGCGGATGGAAGATGCTATCTCCCTCTCAAGGGTACGAACCCCTGCTTCACGGGTGTAGCTTCTGATAATCTCCGTAACTGCGGAATCGGCTATCTTCACCTGTCCGGCATCAAGGCTGTGTTCCTCAAGCTGTTTAGGTATAAGGAAGTTTTTTGCTATGCTGAATTTTTCCTTCTCAGTGTACCCTGCAAGGCTGATTATCTCCATCCTGTCCAGAAGGGGAGCAGGAATGCTTTCAACACTGTTGGCGGTTGTGATAAACAGCACTTTGGAGAGGTCAAACTCCACTTCCATATAGTGATCCATAAAGGTGGAATTCTGTTCGGGATCAAGTGTCTCAAGGAGAGCACTTGAAGGATCGCCTCTGTAGTCAGAGCCGAGCTTGTCTATCTCATCCAGCAGGAAAACAGGATTCATACTGCCGGATTTCTTAATTGACTGTATGATCTTTCCGGGCAGAGCGCCGACATAGGTTCTTCTATGCCCCCTTATCTCTGCTTCATCTCTCATTCCGCCAAGGCTCATGCGGACAAACTTTCTGCCCATTGATTCGGCTATTGAGCGTGCGAGGGATGTTTTACCCACTCCGGGAGGGCCTGCAAAACAGATTATCGGTCCTTTCAGCTTTTTGGAAAGCGAACGCACCGCAAGGTATTCAAGGATGCGCTCCTTGGGTTTTTCCAGACCGAAATGATCACGGTTGAGGATGTCTTCTGCTCTGGTGATGTCAAGGTTGTCATCTGTAACCTTGCCCCAAGGCATGCTGATCAGCCAGTCGAGATAGTTTCTGGAAACAGTTGTTTCAGAACTCATAGCGGGCATGCTGCGGAACTTTTTAAGCTCCTTCATAGCCTTTTCCCGCACCTCGTCCGGCATGTCACAGTCTTTTATCTTCGCCTCAAGCTCATCCGCCTCGGCTTTGGGGTCTTCATCACGTCCCAGTTCTTTGTTAATAGCCTTTATCTGTTCACCCAAATAATATTCTCTCTGGGCTTTTGCCATCTGGGTTTTGACTTTTTTCTTTATTTTTTCATCAATGCGTATCAGCTCAATTTCGGTAAAAAGAGCTTCCATAACCCTTTCCACACGCTCTGTAAGGTTATTTATCTCAAGAATTTCCTGATGAACCTCATTTTTGACATGCACGCTTCCGGCTATCATCCAAGTGAGGGTTTCAAGATCGTTCATGTTTTTGATATTTTCACGAATACCCGGATCAACCTTGCCTGAGAGCTCTGCATATTCGTTAAACGCTTTCTGAAGCCCTGCCGTCATAGCTCCGGTGTTTTCGTACTCTTCATGCTCGACAATGGGGCGGACATCTGCATAGAGGCATTCCGGTTCGTCAAAGAACTTCTCAACCTTTCCTCTGGTGAGCCCCTCGACCAGAATTTTGATGGATCCGTCAGGAAGCTTAAGAACCTGAAGCACCTTTGCTATTGTGCCGATTTCGTTGAGGTCTTCCCATACGGGTTCATTTATAGAAAGGTCTTTCTGGAGTGTAAAGAATATGCGTCTGTCAGTGGATTCGGCTATATCAACAGCCTCGACCGATTTTTTCCTGCCGAGGAAGACGGGGGTAATCATACCGGGATAGATGACCATATCCCTCAGAGGGATAAGGGCGTATTGCTCACTTATGCTCACGTATTACACCTGTATGGAGGATTAAAAAGAAAAAAGAGACGGCTTAAGCCGTCTCCTTCTGATTTTCATAGATGATTATCGGTTTTGCTTTGCCTGCGATGACATCTTCATTCACCACACATTCTTTCACATTTTTGAGGGAGGGAACTTCATACATGATGTCCATCATAGCTTCCTCAAGGATTGAACGCAGACCCCTTGCCCCTGTCTTTCTGGAAAGAGCCTGTTTTGCAACGGCTTTAAGGGCGGAGTTGGTGAACTCAAGCTTGACACCGTCAAACTCGAACATCTCTTTATACTGACGGATAAGGGAGTTTTTAGGCTCCACAAGTATGCGGATAAGAGCGTCTTCGTTGAGGTCTTCCAGCGCCGCAGTAACAGGAAGCCTGCCTATGAACTCAGGTATGAGACCATACTTGCCGAGGTCTTCGGGGCGTACGTTCTTGAGCAGTTCATAGCGTTTCATTTCCCTTGTTTCGTCTATTTTAGAGCTGAAACCGAGGGTTTTCTCGCCCATTCTTCTTTTAACTATGTCCTCGATGCCTTCAAAAGCACCACCGCATATGAAGAGAATGTTTGATGTATCCACCTGAATATATTCCTGATTCGGGTGTTTGCGTCCGCCCTGCGGGGGAACATTTGCAGTTGTGCCTTCGATAATTTTAAGCAGTGCCTGCTGAACACCTTCACCGCTTACATCTCTTGTTATGGAAGGACTGTCTGTCTTTTTGGAGATTTTGTCTATCTCGTCGATGAAGATAATACCCTTCTGGGCACGCTCAACATCATAGTCAGCATTCTGAAGAAGCTTAAGGACAACATTTTCCACATCCTCACCCACGTAGCCTGCTTCCGTAAGAGTGGTGGCGTCTGCTATGGCGAAGGGAACATTAAGTATCTTCGCAAGGGTTCTGGCGAGAAGGGTCTTGCCGGTTCCTGTGGGACCAAGAAGAAGAATGTTGCTCTTTTCAAGCTCAACATCAGTCTTGCTGCCGTGGAGAATTCGTTTGTAGTGGTTGTGAACAGCAACGCTGAGAACCTTTTTAGCCTGAAGCTGACCGATAACATAGTCATCCAGCTTTTTGCTGAGTTCTCTGGGAGTAAGCAGGTTCAGGTCTTTTGTTCCCTGTTCCTCAAAGTTGTCTTCGCTTAAGATTTCGTTGCAGAGTTCTATGCATTCATTGCAGATATAGACTTCAGGACCTGCGATGAGTTTTTTGACCTCTTCCTGACTTTTGCCGCAGAAAGAGCAGTTGAGTGTTTCTTTATTTTTTTTCATAAAAGTACGCTCCCGTAAAAGGCGTCTTCCGCAGGCATTGCTACATACGGAAAGAGGCACGGTTTATAACAGCCGTGCCGCATTTTGATCAAAATACCTGCCTGCGGGCAAATTTCAACCTTATATTTTATATAAGACTAAAATCAGCCCCTTTTCACAATAACATCGTCAATGAGACCATATTCTTTAGCCTCATCACTGCTCATGAAAAAGTCACGGTCGGAGTCCTTCTCAAGTTCCTGTATGCTTTTACCGGAACGCTCGGAGAGGATTTCGTTAAGAAGCTTCTTCATGCGTCCCACTTCGCGGGCGTGAATTTCAATATCCGTTGCCTGTCCCTGAAAACCGCCGAGGGGCTGGTGAATCATAATCCTTGCGTTGGGAACGGCAAATCTTTTGCCTTTTGCTCCGCATGCGAGGAGTACAGCACCCATGCTTGCCGCCTGTCCCAGACATATGGTGGATACAGCAGGTTTTATATAGTTCATGGTATCCATAATCGCAAGTCCGCTGGTAATTACACCGCCGGGGCTGTTGATATAGAGGAATATGTCCTTCTCAGGGTCTTCAGCCTCAAGGAAGAGAAGCTGGGCGATGATAAGGTTTGCCACATTATCGTCAATAGGCGTACCGAGAAAGACAATTCTGTCTTTCAGGAGTCTTGAGTATATGTCGTAAGAGCGTTCCCCTCTGCCTGTCTGTTCAATGACAAAGGGGACGTAAGCGTTTGTTTCCTTCATAATTATTCTCCGGAGGCAGGCTCTTCGGCTTTCTCCTGTTCAGCTTTAAGTCTTGCCTCAACTTCTTCTTTTGTTACTTCTTTAATTGTAACATTATTTTTGCCGGCAAGGAAGGCTGTAACTTTATCAGTGTTTATGGAATTTCTAAGAGAATTCATGCCGTTATGTTTTTCAACTTCCGCCTTGTATTCCTCAGCAGTCATTTTGCTCATTGCGGCATATTTTTCGATTGTTTTTGCAACGTCTTCATCTGTCACAGTGAGTTCAAATTTCTCAGTAATGTGGTTAATGATAAGAGCGCCTTTAACCTGTTTTTCGGCTGTTGCCGTGTGCTGTTCGGCTATTTTTTCTTTAGTGATGCCGAAACGTGCAGGGTCCATTCCGTAGGACATATACTGCTGAAGAGTCTGGTCTGCAAGCCTGAAAGCCTGTTCCCTTACCATTGCAGCAGGAACATCAAAGGAGTTTTCCTCGATGATTTTTTCTATAATGTCATTGAGGAGTTTGTCATCCGCCTGACGCTCTGAGCTTTCCTCAAGTTCAGTTTTAATTGTTTCTTTGAGATCAGCGAAGCTCTCGAATTTTTCATCAACATCCTTAGCGAATTCATCATCAAGTTCGGGAAGAACCTTTGCCTTGATTTCTTTCATAGTAATGCCGAAAGTGACAGGCTGACCGGCAAGGCTGGGTTCGTGGTACTGTTCGGGGAAAGTAACTTCGATGTCTTTCTGTTCGCCGGTTTTCATGCCCACAACCTGAGCCTCAAATCCGGGGATGAATGCGCCGGAGCCTATTTCAAGGGAGTAGTTCTGCGCCGTGGCAGAGGGGATAACTTCGCCGTCTTTACGCCCTTCAAAGTCGATAACGGTCATATCGCCTTCCTGAACTGCTCTGTCTTCAACAGGCTCATAGCTTACCTGATTTTTTCTGATGTTTTCGATAACCTGCTCAACATCATCCTCTTTAACGATGATTTTCTCCTTAACGAAGTCGAAGCCTTCAAGCTTTGTAACATCTATTGTGGGGAAAACATCTACGAATGCTTTATATGAGATAGGCTCACCGTCTTCAAACTTAACATCTTTGATTTCGGGAGCGCCAAGGGCTTTGATATCTTCTTTCTGGATTGCTTCAAAAACAGATTCGTTTATGAGTTTTTCAAGAGCCTGAACTCTGATTGCGTGTCCGTGTTCTTTGAGGATTTTGTCTTTGGGAGCCTTGCCCTGTCTGAAGCCTGCAACCTTGGCTTTCTGAGCAACCTTTTTATATTCGGATTCAAAAACCTGATCGAATTTTTCCACAGCAAGCTCTACAGAAAGCTCCTTCTGGGACTTTTCAGCGTCTTTTACTTCAACTTTCATTGACTTCTCCTTAGATAAACGGATGGGATATCTTTTATATTTAATTTTAAGCTTTTATATAAAATGACAAAACAAAGCCTAAGGGGTTCCCCCGGCTTTGTAAGAATCCAAAAAAAATTGTCTGTGAGCTATACGGACTACTGCTGCGCTGAGATTTGAAAAGCGTGGGAAAAGCGGGTGACCGGGCTCGAACCGGCGACCTCAACCTTGGCAAGGTTGCGCTCTACCAACTGAGCTACACCCGCTTACAAAATCTATATTCGGCTTGATTCAGACACAAGTGCGAGTGGAGGGACTTGAACCCCCACGCCAAAGGCACTTGATCCTAAGTCAAGCGCGTCTACCATTCCGCCACACTCGCAAGGGCGAATAAGGGTGAGTGACGGGGATCGAACCCGCGACAACAGGAATCACAATCCTGTACTCTACCAACTGAGCTACACCCACCATATTATCCGTTCTTACTCAACGCGCTCAGGAGGACTCGAACCTCCAACCTACGGATTAGAAGTCCGTTGCTCTATCCTGTTGAGCTATGAGCGCTCTGTTACAGGAAACAAGCTTTTATCAAAACGATGGAGAAAAGTCAACATTTTTTAAAGGGATCAGAAAATTAATCGGAATATTAATATGAACGCACTGCTTCGGCGGCAACATTTCCCTTGCCTAGCAGGCTAAAAAGCAATACCTTGCAATGAATGCGCCTCCGGGCTGAAAAGGGGGGCGCAAAATTCCAAGAATATACTATGGGTATATAAAAATATTTTTACGAGGTCAAAATTGCTACTGGACGGCACACCTATATATATAGGAACAAGCGGATACAAACATGACGACTGGGTCGGAACACTTTATCCCCAGCATCTTAAAAACGAGCAGTTCCTCGACTATTACGCAAACAGCTTCGGGCTGAATTTTGTTGAGATAACATACCCTTTTTATGCAATACCCACAGTTGAGACAACAGAAAGAATAGCAGAAAACGGCGGAGACAGCCTTCACTACTCCGTGCGTCTGTTTAAGGATTTCCTTAAGGAAAGACTGGACAGAGTCAAGGTACGTGAGTTTAAAGAAGGCATAAAGCCTCTTCTTGATACAGGCAGAGTAAAATGCTGGCTTGCTGATTTTCACCATACATTCAAGCCGTCCAAAGAAAATCTCGAAAGGATACTCCGGCTCAGAGACAGCTTTTCAGAACTTCCTTTCTTCGCTGAACTCCCAAGGGGATGGCACAGAGAAAAACAGATAGACGACCTGAGAAACAATGCCATAGGTCTGGTCGTGGCTGACATGCCCCGCAACCCCAACCTTCCTCCCTTTATTCCCTGCGCACCGAACCAGAGGGCTTATTTCCGCCTGTACGGCAGAAACAAGAAATGGGTTCTGCCTGCAAAAAAAGTTCTGGACTACAGCTATGTAAAACCGGAACTTCAGGAAATAAAAGACGGCATATCCACAGTTACGGCAGTATCAAAAGAGGTGTTCGTGTCCTTCTGCAACGTTGCAAAGGCGCAGGGGGCATTCAATGCAAAATATTTTGCCAGAATGGCGGAAGAAAGCGATGAGTCTCTTTGACAGATACAAAGAGACCTTTCCCCTCTCCGCAGCGGAATACGCAAAAGCCTGCGGGCTTTTCCCCGGAGGAGTCTGCCACGACATAAGAAGATTTGATCCCTTCCCCTTTGTAACAGACAGTGCGGAGGGAGCATATCTCCAGACAATAGACGGCGTAACTCTACTTGACCTATGGTGCGGTCACTACGGCAATATACTGGGGCACGCAAGCCCTGAAACAGCCGCTGCACTCCGTGAAGCAGCGGAAAACGGCACCCACACTGGCACACTGAACGAACAGCAGATAAAACTTGCATGCCTTATAAAAAGCGCAGTTCCGGAAATGGAACTCATGCGTTTCTGCACCTCCGGCACTGAAGCCACAATGTACGCCGTACGCACGGCAAAGGCTCACACCGGACGGGAACTTGTAGTCAAGATCGAAGGAGGATGGCACGGCGCCAACTCCGAACTTTCATATGACATAAAGCCCCCTTTCAACAGACTTACCGGAAAGGGAGGAACTATCTCTCTCCCATTTAACAATATGGAAGCAACCGCAGACGTCCTTGAAAAAATAGGCGACAATGCAGCCGCTGTAATAATAGAGCCGGTGATCGGAGCAGGCGGCGGAATACCTGCTAAGAAAGAATACCTTCAGCTTCTCCGTGATTTCTGCGACCGTACCGGAACTGTACTGATTTTTGATGAAGTCATAACGGGCTTCCGCTTCCGTTTCGGCAGCATTTCCCCGCTCATAGGCGTTACTCCTGATATGTTTACCATGGGAAAAATAATCGGCGGCGGACTTGCAATCGGCGCATACGGCGGAAAAAAAGAGATAATGCAGACAATAACCGAGAAAAAAATCGTTGTGGGCGGCGGCACATTCTCCGCATCTCCCGTAACAATGAACGCAGGTTTCAACACCCTTTCAACACTTAAAAATGCTGACTACGAAACGCTCAATGCCCAAGGAAACACCATCAGAGAGAGACTGAAAAAGTCTGTAGCCAGATACACCCATAAAGCCTGCGTGACCGGCTTCGGCTCATTTTTCTTTGTACACTTTCTTAATGAAGTTCCGCAGGAAGTCACCTGCCGTCCGTCCAGACTCCTTCCTGTGATGGATGCAGAAACTGACAGGCTCTTCAAAATTGCCATGATACTTAACGGCGTCTTCACTATGCATTCAGGCGGCGCACTGAGTTTTTCACACCTGCAAACTGCGGGAGTGTCCGATATAATAATCAAAGCATACGAAGACTCTCTGGAGGCCGTTTTCGATGAAGGAAGGAAAGCTCTTCCGTAAAAAAGCCGCCGCAATCGGTTATGACCCTGCCAAGGACAAAGCGCCCCGTCTTCTCGCCAAGGGTGCAGGTATCGTAGCGGAAAAAATCATTGAAAAGGCAAAAGAGCATGATATCCAGATAAAAGAAGACAAAGACCTTGTGGAAGTTCTGGCAACGCTGGATATCCATGAAGAAATCCCTGAAAACATGTATAAAACCGTTGCACAGCTCCTCGCCGAAATCTACCGAATAAATTCCAGACTCTGAGCCATCCTGTCTTTTCACACTCTTTTAACCGTCTTTCTCTCTATTTATAACTTATTATATAACTGATTTATAATCTAAAAGCATACTGAAACGGTTCATATCTGTTATTCATTTTTAATAAACTTATTTCATAATACGACAACAAATATCAAAAACGTATCAAGCCTCTGAACGCCTGTTTTCAACATTAATTTTTTAGAACATTATTTATATTATAATTTACACCAGTTTTGTTAATTTTAAATTAATAATAAATTATGTTAAAATATTTAACAAAAATAATAGTAACTTATGGTAATTTTATTTATAAAGAACATAGTTATAAATATACAATATGTACGCATAGCCCTTTATATCGCTGAAATTTGCTATTGCGCTGTGTTTTCATATACTATATACACAGAAAAAATAATAATTCATTGTTCATAACTTATTAAATCGGTCGGATTTAATGTCTTAATTATAGAATGGAGGTTCACTATGGCAAAACAGGAATTGACCAAGCAGATCTCACCCGCTGATGCGGTGAGCAAAAAAGTAAGCGAGGCTGCTACCTTCGCCGAAACAGTAATCAAAGACACCACTGCAAATCCCGCTCCTCTCGGACTCATGGGATTCGGACTCACCACAATCCTTCTCAACCTTCACAACATCGGACTCTTCGGATTGGGAAGTATGATTCTTTCTATGGGTATTTTCTACGGCGGTATAGCTCAGATAATTGCCGGAATCATGGAATGGAAAAAGAAAAACACTTTCGGCACTGTTGCCTTCACATCATATGGTTTTTTCTGGATAACACTTGTAGGGCTCATAGTTTTCCCCAAGTTCGGCTTTGCTGAAGCTCCGGATGCAACTGCTATGGCAGCTTTCCTTTTCTTCTGGGGATTCTTCACCCTTATCCTCTTCCTCGGAACTTTTAAAATGAACTACGCAATGATCGCCATTTTCGGCTCACTCACTGTTCTTTTCTTTCTCCTCGCTGTAGGCGATATGACAGGAAACCCCACTATTAAAACCATTGCCGGATATGAAGGCATAGTCTGTGGCGCTCTTGCTGTTTACACAGGCGCAGCACAGATCCTTAACGAAATATACGGACGTGAAGTTCTTCCCCTGGGAGCCTTCGAGTAATATTATGGACTACACCAGACTGGAAACCGGACCCCTTGATTTCGCCGGATGGACTGTGAATATTCGCCTTGGAAAAGGCACGGTCACAGATCTGCATGGCAATAATGTCGCAGGGTTCAGCGTTACCGGTGATGGCGGAATCATCCTTGAGCATGGTTCCGCAAAATATGCGGATATGGCATTAATTGCACTGCGCTCCTTTGTCAGGGAGCGCGCCATATCAGCACTGGTTCAGGCAGAAACAGCCATCAAAGACAACACAGCAAACCCCGCCCCCCTCGGACTCATGGGATTCGGACTCACAACAATTCTGCTGAATCTCCACAACATCGGTCTTTTCGGGCTGGGCAGCATGATAATCGCCATGGGACTTTTCTACGGCGGTGCAGCGCAGATCATTGCCGGAATGATGGAGTGGAAAAAGAAAAATACCTTTGGTACAGTAGCATTCATTTCTTACGGATTCTTCTGGATAACACTGGTGGGAATCCTCACATTCCCTAAATTCGGGCTTGGAGAAGCGCCGGATGCAAACGCTCTTTCATCCTTCCTGTTCTTCTGGGGATTTTTTACGCTTATACTTTTTATAGGAACATTCCGGATAAGCCGTGCGCTTACCGTTGTGTTTTTTCTCCTTACCCTTCTTTTCTTTATGCTCGGAGCAGCAGATATGCTGGAGAGTGCAGCGCTTAAAACGGCAGCAGGCTTTGTAGGAGTAATCTGCGGACTATCTGCTGTTTACACCGGAGCGGCACAGATACTGAGCGAAATATATGGAAAAAATATTCTTCCTATCGGAGAGTTTAAATAGAAAAATTAATGAATCTTTTAAGGGGATCTCTGTCTTGTTTCTATACAATGAAGACATAATCTTCCGTGTTACCCCTTACACGAAAAAAGCCGCCCTGCGCCGGGCGGCTTTTTACATTTATATGTAATCACTTACTTTTTTAAGAATCACTTCCGGCTTTTTTGCCTTAGTCAGGTATTCATCAGCGTAGAGTGAGGAAAAGTTTCTTTTATACTGCTCATAGGCAGTCAGAAGGAACACTGGAAGTTTCTCGTTTGCTTCCTTTACCTCTTTGAGTATATCCAGCCCGCTTTTTCCGGGCATGTTAACATCCAACAAAACCAAATCAGGCAGCCCCGCACTGAGAGCAATAAGCGCCTGTTCACCGTCCATCGCAACCTGGACCTCATATCCGTTACTTTCAAGCAGTTCGCTGTAGTATTGAATAATACCCTTGTCATCATCCACAAGCAGTATTTTTTTAGTCATCTAATCCTCCGGTTTTCGGCAGAATAAGGGAAAAAACCGCACCTGAACTGTCATTTGAGACGGTTATCTCTCCGCCGTGAGCTGTCATAATTTTTTTGGAGAGTGATAGCCCAAGCCCGGTGCCTTCCTGCTTACTGGAGTGGAAAGGTTCAAAAATCTTCTCCATCTCACCGTCAGGGACACCGCCCCCCGTATCTTTTATATAAAGTATAATCGTTTCCGAACTTTCTTCAGCACTTATTTTTAAGTCGCCGCCGCTCGGCATTACCTGAATAGCATTTATGATAACATTTATCAACACCTGAATAAATCTGTTTCTGTCTGCATAGACAGTAACTTCAGGGTCTATGGACTTGCTTACATGTATCATTCCAATACTGATATTTTCTGAAAGAAGCTTCAAAGTTTCATTAACTACTTTATCAAGATTAATCTTTTCTATTCTGAGGTCAACATTTTTGGAGTAATCCAGAATCTCCGTCACGAGGTCTTCAAGCCTCGACACTTCCGACTGGATCATTGTGATATAGTTATCCATACGGGGATCAGAACCAAAGGCGGCGAGCCTTTTTGCGAAACCGCCTATGGCAACCAGAGGGTTTTTAAGCTCATGCGCCACGGTAGCCGCAAGCATTCCCATTTTTACAAGATCCTTAGATACGTAGTCTACCTTTTCAAAGTCTTCCTCGTAAGTTTTGAGGCGTATAAGCTCCCCCCGCATATTAGCGTTGCTGATCGCTATGGAGCATAAATTAGAATAAAACTGGAGTGTTGCTTCTGCTTTACCGGAGTATTTTCCGCCTGTGGCAACTACAACCCCGACCGCCTTACCGTCCATTCCGATAAGAGGGCAGGCATATGATTCGCCCTTGAGGCAGTCACGCATGCTCTTCCAGTCGTCTATTTCGTCAAGGTCAATCATTTTGCATCTGCCGAAATACATAACATCCGAAAGGGGGCTTTTTTTACTGAATCTTATCTTTCTGCTGCGAAAGCGTGCTTTCTTTCCCTTCTTGCTCTCGCTCCTGCTTGCGTAGACAAGCCCCCGAAGCTCAAGCAAAATCTCATTAAGCAGAAAAATACCGACACAGTCAAAAACAGGGGTGGCAACAATCATTCTTGCGAGTTCGTTCAGTACATTATCTATGCTTTCCCCGCTGACTATACTGCCCAGAAGATCCGCTCTTCTGGCACACTCGGCAGGGAATTCTTCTTTTATGCTCCGGCAGTAAAGGTTAACGGCATCGGCTATAATGCCCTTGGCTTTCTCCGCCCTGCAGTTTCCTTTATAAAAAAGAATACAGGCAAAGCCTTCTCCTTTTACCTCAAGGGTATGGTCTCCGGAAACTGCGCTTCCTTTCATAACAAAAGTTTTAGCGTCAAAAAATACAGTGCAGGAAACAATACTGATACTGAGAGAGTTCTCAAGAAGGCGGATAAAGTTAGCATCCGGAGTCATAAAGCACGACCTGAATCATAATAGAGAATTTAATTGAAAAGGGGGCATAAAGCCCCCTGTAAATTTGTTATCAGCCCTTAAGAGCAGCGTGAGCGGCAGCAAGTCTCGCCACAGGAACTCTGTAGGGAGAGCAGCTTACATAGTTAAGCCCTGCTTTCTGGCAGAAAGCTATTGAATCGGGGTCACCGCCATGTTCACCGCATATTCCGGTTTTAAGGTCCTTCCTTACGGAACGTCCCTTAGTTACACCCATTTCCACAAGCATTCCAACGCCTGACTGGTCGATGGATACGAAAGGATCTTCTTTGAAAATACCCTTTTCCACATACTGAGGAAGGAATTTGCCAGCATCGTCACGGCTGATGCCGAGAGTTGTCTGGGTAAGGTCATTTGTTCCGAAAGAGAAGAACTGAGCATGCGCCGCAACTTCGTCCGCTGTGAGAGCGGCTCTGGGAAGCTCTATCATTGTTCCCACGAGGTAGTCAACCTTAACGCCTGTTTTCTCCATGACTTCGGCAGCCACGTTTTCCACAAGCTCTCTCAGTTCTTCAAGTTCTTTATAGTGTCCCACAAGGGGTATCATTACTTCGGGTATTACGTTCACTCCCTCTTTTTTAAGTTTGCATGCAGCCTCGAATATGGCGTATGCCTGCATCTCGTATATTTCAGGGAACGTAATTGCAAGACGGCAGCCCCTGTGTCCGAGCATGGGGTTGAACTCATGAAGTTCCTGCGCCTTTCTCTTAAGAGCATCAAAGGCTATGCCTGATGCCTTGGAGACTTTTTCCACATCCTCGTCAGTGTGAGGGATAAACTCATGAAGTGGCGGGTCAAGAAGCCTGATTGTAACAGGAAGCCCTTCCATGGTTTTGAAGAGACCTTCAAAGTCTTCCTTCTGGTACGGCTTAACTTTTTCAAGAGCCTTCTTGCGTCCGTCAACATCGGAGGCGAGAATCATCTCACGCACTGCATCGATCCTGTCACCGTCGAAAAACATGTGTTCTGTACGGCAGAGGCCTATACCTTCCGCTCCGAAATCACGGGCAACCTGTGCATCGTGGGGAGTATCAGCGTTGGTTCTCACGCCGAGTGTACGGAATTCATCCGCCCATTTGAGTATTTCTGCGAACTCGCCGGAAAGCGAAGGTTCGATAAGCTCGATCTGACCGAGAATGACTTCACCTGTAGTTCCGTTGATTGTGATGTAGTCGCCTTCTTTAATAAGATGACCGCCCACAGTGAATTTTCTGCCTTTATCGTCAATGTTGATTGCGCCGCAGCCTGCAACGCAGCATTTGCCCATGCCTCTTGCCACAACAGCAGCGTGGCTTGTCATACCGCCTGTTGCGGTAAGGATACCCTGAGCAGCGTGCATTCCGCCTATATCTTCGGGAGAAGTTTCCTTTCTCACAAGGATAACAGCCTCACCTCTCTGCGCCCAGCTTTCAGCCTCTTCAGCGGTGAAAACAGCCTTACCCACCGCAGCACCGGGTGAAGCGGGAAGCCCCTTCGCCACAGAGTCATAGGATGATTTGGGATCAATCATCGGGTGGAGAAGCTGGTCAACCTGCTGGGGAGCCACACGGAGAACCGCAGTTTTCTTATCGATAAGACCTTCCTTGAACATGTCATAGGCTATCTTAACGGCGGCTTTGGCTGTACGTTTTCCTGAACGTGTCTGGAGCATGTACAGCTTGTTTTTCTCTATTGTAAATTCGATATCCTGAACATCTTTATAATGTTTTTCAAGGGTCTGATAAACTTTCTCAAGCTGGTCAAACGCTTCAGGCATAATGGTTTTAAGCTCTATTATAGGGTTAGGGGTTCTGATTCCCGCAACAACATCCTCACCCTGGGCATTTATAAGAAATTCGCCAAAGAACTCCTTATCGCCGGTTGATGGGTTTCTTGTGAAAGCAACGCCTGTTCCGCAGTCATCACCCATGTTGCCGAATACCATAGCCTGAACATTCACACCTGTTCCCCATTCATGAGGAATCTTGTTGATTTTTCTGTAGGTTTTCGCTCTCTGGTTGTTCCATGACTCAAACACGGCATTAACCGCAAGCTTAAGCTGCTCTTTGGGTTCCTGAGGGAAATTCCTTCCTGTTTCAGTTGAGACAACGTCCTTATACTGCTCAACAAGCTTTTTCAGGTCTTCCGCATCAAGCTTGGTGTCCTCGTCAACGTTCTTAGCTTTTTTCATGTCAGAGAGAAGTCTCTCAAACTTGCCGTGGCTTACGCCGAGAACAACATCGCCGAACATCTGGATGAATCTTCTGTAAGAGTCATAGGCAAAACGCTCACTACCGGATGAAGAGGCAAGCCCTTTAACCGTTTCGTCATTAAGACCAAGGTTAAGAACTGTATCCATCATCCCGGGCATTGACACCCTTGCGCCTGAGCGCACAGAAACAAGCAGAGGAGAGCCGATGTCTCCGAATTTTTTGCCCACCGCAGCCTCAAGTTTGCCCATTGCTTCAAGCATCTGGTCTGACAGTCCTTCAGGATACTGCTGATTATTCGAGTAGTATTCTACGCAGGCTTCCGTCGTGATTGTAAAGCCGGGAGGAACAGGGATGGAGATATTTGTCATCTCAGCAAGTCCGGCTCCTTTTCCGCCGAGAAGCTCCTTGTCGGTTCCTTTGCCTTCGGCTTTTCCGTTGCCGAAGAAATACACCCATTTTTTAGACATTAAGTAACCCCCAGTATATTGTGGTTTAAGCTAATTTTGAAAGGTCTCCAGCCAGTCCGAATATATTTCTAAGACCGGTGAGGAGGCTGAGTCTGTTGTTTTTCACTTTTTCATCATCCGCCATTACCATGACAGCTTCAAAAAATGCGTCAACAGGTTTGCTGAAAGCCATGAGCCCGCTGAGAGCAGCCTCAAAATCTTCCTTATTAATAAGCTCCGAGGTTGCCTGCTTTTTCTCTGCAAGCAGGTCTGCAAGAGCTTTTTCTTCATCTTTCTCAAAAAGGGCGGGGTTAACGGCGTCCGAGTTCCATTCCTGTTTCTTTAAGATATTGTTAATACGTTTGTAACCCTGTGAGATCACTGCGAATTCCGCACTGCTTCTGTACTTGGCGAGGGCACGGGCAGCTTTTTCAATCGTGATCACATCCGCTGAAAGCCCGCTGACCGCGTCAAAGCATTCTCCATCCACACCTTCAGCGGCGAGAAGCTGCTTGAGCCTCTGGAGGATAAATTCCTTAACAGAGACGGCTGTTTTTTCAGCATCGAACTTAACCGCATCCGCAAGGACAGACAGGCTTTTTTCAATGAGCCTGTCAAGGTTAAGTCTGTATCCTTTGGTTCTGATAATCTGTAAAATGCCTATTGTGCTGCGGCGCAGTGCATAGGGGTCGTTGCTTCCGCTGGGTATAAGCCCGATGGAAAAGCATCCGCAAACAGTGTCAAGCTTGTCCGCCATGGAGACAAAAGAGCCTTCGGCGGTTTCGGGAAGCTGATCCCCTGCGAAGCGGGGAAGATAATGTTCAAAAATTGCCTGAACAACACCGGAGTTCTCTTTCTGGAGTGCGGCGTATTCTCTTCCCATTATACCCTGAAGTTCGGGAAATTCATAAATCATTTCACTGAGCAGATCCGCCTTGCAGAGATACGCTGCTCTGTCTGTAGTGTCTTTAACACTCTTGTCAAGGGTATCAGCAAGATAAGCCGCAACAGCCCTGAAGCGTTCCATCTTGGCATATGATGTTCCGAGCTTTTCCTGATATACAACTTTTTTCAGCTCTTCAGTTCTCTGTGAAAGAGGAACTTTTATATCGTTCTCATAGAAGAATTTAGCATCTGTGAGCCTTGCACGGAGAACCCTTTCGTACCCTTTGCGGATAAGCTCTGTGCTTGCGGGCTCTGTGTTTGAGATGCCTATGAAATAGTTGAGAAGCTTGCCGTTTTTATCGTTTACATAGAAGTATTTCTGGTGATTTTTCATGGAAGTGATAAGCACTTCGGGGGGGAGCTTGAGAAAGTCCTCTGAAAAGCTGCCGAGAACAGCCACAGGAGCTTCCACAAGGTTGCTCACCGTATCGAGGAGGTCAGGGTCAACATCCACACAAAAGCCGTGTTTCTCCTCAAGGGCTTTTATCTGCGTCGCAATCTGCTCCCTGCGGCTTTCCGTGTTAACAGTGACACGGGCATCAGCAAGGGCTTTTATGTAGCCGGCAAAATCTTTTACCTCAAAGCGTGAGGGGCACATTATTCTGTGTCCGTAGGTGTATCGGTCTGCGCTGATGCCGTCTATTTCAAATGGAAGAAGCTCTCCTCCGAAAAGAGACACAAACCAGTGTATGGGGCGGGCAAAACGGAAGTCGTTACTTCCCCAGCGCATTGATTTCTGAAAAGGAATCGACTTGATAATGCGGGGTACGAGGTCTTTAAGCACTTCAGAGGTTTCTATACCTATGGAGCGCTTGACTCCTGAGATGTATTCGCCTTTTTCTGTCTTTGTGCGCTTAAGGTCTTCAGACTTGATGCCTTTCGAGGATGCAAACCCCTGTCCGGCTTTGGTGAGTCCGCCTTCTGTGTCATAGGCTATGGAAGCGGGAGGACCCATTATAAATTCCTCGGAATCCGCCTGCTTTTCAGCCATTTCGGTAACATAAACATACATTCTTCTCGGTGTTCCGTCAGTTGTGACAGAGCCGTAGGATATGTTATGTTCCTTAAGCTGTTTTTCAAATTCATTTTTAAGAAAGTCACAGGACTTGCCGATGAACCCTGCGGGAATTTCCTCGCTGCCTATCTCAAGAAGGTAATAAGACATTCTTCACCCTTTTATCTGCCGATTTATTTTTATACGCAATTTATCATTTTTCAGACAATCCAACCTTTATATAACTTCAAATACCGCTTTTCAAGCAAATAATCCTGTTTTTTTGCCTAAAGGAGAAGAGCATGGAGCAAAAAAGAAACCCTTTCTCCGTTTAAAACAAAGAAAGGGTTTGTTTAATTTTTTAAGTTATTGCCTCTTATCGGATTAACCGCACACCGGACTTATCAGGAGTCCGCTGATGCAGAGCAGGGCTAAAACCTGTAAGCAAGCTTCGCCTCAAGTTCCTTAACCTGATCTTTTCCGGAGAGAAGCTGCGCCAGCGAGTCATATGTGCAGTCAAGGAAAGCCTTTCTCGCCCCGTCCTTTATTCCGACACTGTAAGTTTTGCCGCCCGCCGTGAGGGTTCTTGCCTCAACATCAAGCATAAATTCTGACTTAGGGTCTTTTTTCACCAGTGCCATAAGCTCCGCTCTTTCAGCATCGGGCAGCGTAACGCAGACAATGCCGAGTGTTGTGGAGTTGCCGAAGAAAATCTCTGCAAAGCTTCCTGCGATAATTACGTCATATCCGGCACGGATGATAGCCTGCGGAGCATGCTCACGGGATGAACCGCAGCCGAAGTTATTACCGCTTATTATAAATCTCGCACCCTTGTACTCAGGAGCATCCACAGGGTGTCCGAGGGGTTTGCCGCCTTCGCCGAAACGCTCATCAAAGAAAAGCGCAAGCCCGAGACCGTCAAATGTCACACATTTAAGGTATCTGGCGGGTATAATCCTGTCCGTGTCTATATCATCTCCGGCAACGGGAACAGCAGTTCCTTTAACCTGTTTTATCGCTTCAAGTTTCATTTAACACCCCCGAAGATTTTTCTGCAGTCGGTTATGCAGCCTTCAACAGCCGCAGCAACTGCCATAACAGGACTTACAAGCAGTGTCCTGCCTGTGGAGGAGCCCTGACGTCCTTTGAAGTTTCTGTTTGACGTGGATGCGCTTATCTGGTCGCCCTTGAGCCTGTCGGGGTTCATGGCAAGGCACATTGAGCAGCCGGGCTCACGCCATTCAAAACCTGCTTCAGTGAAGATAGCATCCAGCCCTTCCTTCTCCGCCAGAGCCTTGACTTCGTAAGAACCGGGTACGGCAAGCGCTCTCACATGGGAAGCCACTTTGCGTCCCTTGAGGTATTTAGCCGCCATGCGGAAATCTTCGATGCGTCCGTTTGTGCAGCTTCCGATAAAGCAGACATCTATCTTTTTGCCTTCCATCTTATCGCCGGCACCGAACTTCATATATTCAAGTGCTTCCTTCATAGTGTCATTCTTAGGTGCGGGAATAGATTCGGAAATGCCTATGCCCTGTTCAGGGTTGATTCCCCATGTCACCATAGGCTCAATCTCTGATGCTTCAAAAACAACAACATCATCGTACTCGGCATCAGGATCAGAGGCTATGCTCTTCCAGTATTCTTTGCGTTTTTCAAACTCTTCGCCTTTGGGGGCGTAGGGTCTGCCCTTAAGGTACTCGAAAGTCACCTCATCGGGATTGATGTAGCCCACCCTTGCTCCGCCTTCAATAGCCATGTTACAGAGGGTCATTCTGGCTTCCATGCTCATGTTTTCCACTGCTTCGCCGCAGAATTCATAAGCATAGCCAAGACCGCCGTTTACACCGAGCTTGCGGATAACATAGAGGATTACGTCTTTGGATGTAACCATTTCTCCAAGCTTTCCTTTTATCTCAACTTTTCTCACCTTGAAGGGAGAGATAGTCATTGTCTGAGTAGCAAGGACATCACGCACCTGACTTGTGCCTATACCGAAGGCTATTGCTCCGAAAGCACCGTGAGTAGCGGTGTGTGAGTCACCACAGGCAACTGTCATGCCCGGCTGAGTGAGCCCCTGCTCCGGTCCGACTATATGCACAACACCCTGTGCGCCGGATTCAGGATTAAAAAACTGTATGCCGAATTCTTTGGTATTTCTTTCTATAGCCTGCATCATCTCCTCTGCCATAGGATCGGCAAAGGGACGCTCACGCCCGTCAGTGGGGATAATGTGGTCGCAGGTTGCGTATGTCCTGTCAGGGTAAGCGACTTTAAGCCCAAGCTCTCTGAGCATCGCAAATGCCTGCGGACTGGTTACTTCATGGATAAGGTGCAGCCCGATGAAAAGCTGGGACTGACCGCTGGGAAGCTCACGAACGAGGTGTTTTTCCCATACTTTCTGAAACAGATTTCTGCCCATGTATATGCTCCTTTTAACAAGTTGGTATGCTGTGATTTATGCCGGACACACCCTGTGCCGACAAACAACAGGATATGATCCTGATGAACAAATGTAAAGGATAAAGTTTGGTTTTGCTGAATTTTGTTTAGCGATGTTTGAACCGGTCTATTTCCCTTCAAAAACTTCGCATTCAGCTTCAAGGTTGAAATACAGGTTAAGTATTCCGCTGAATTTCGGGTTTGATTCAAACATACCGAGCGTAAGCCCTATTTCCGCCTGATTATTAAAGGGTGTGGATTTCAGATAGGAAACAGCACAGCTCCGCACGGCATCGGGCGATGCGGCAAGCTCCGTCAGAAAACATTCAGGACTGCGGATCAGAGTCAGGGCAAGGGCGGAGTAGTATCTGTCCAGAGCGTCCTCCTCCAGCGGAAGGCGTGAGAGACGGAGAAAGCTTTTCACCTGCGCCCTGTTTTTGCAGAGGAACACTTCGGGGTAGTATTTACTGTATGCCGTCTCTGTTTCAGAGGGGGAAAGGCGGGCAAAGTTATCAAAAAGGAAGGAGAAGTCAAACTTCCCTGTGACCTTTTCATCAAAAGCACAAAGGGGCGAGGCATCGTAAACATCGGCAAGGGGCGCATAAGCCTCTTCCTTAAGGAAGGCAGCAAGGCTCTCATCAAACTCACCTTCATCCGCTTCGGTATCTGTCAGGCGGAAAAACACGCACCCCTGAACATCATCCTGTGATGATGCCAGCTCCGCCATGAACACCTCAGGGCATTTCAAAAAATTTTCCTTTAATGCCCCTGTGTATATACGTCCTTCCTCATACCCGTAAATAACTTTTGAGAGGGCAAGAAAACCCTTCACAGAAGCTTTTGAGCCGCAGTCAACGGGATTGCTTCCGAAAAATGCGCTCAGCTCCTCACCTATAACGGCAGATGCCTGCGAATAAAACTGCCCGAAAACATCTTTCTCTGCCGCTGTGGCAGTTAATGAGCAAAAAATGAGGAAAAGAACAAAAACAGCACGCATACAGCCTCTTAAAAAATATTAGCGGATAAATATCTCTCCCCTGAATCAGGGAGAATGATTACGATTGTTTTTCCTTTGAGCTCCAATTCCTTGGCGGCGGCATCAGCGGCGCATACCGCAGCACCGGATGATATTCCTGCGAGGATGCCTTCCTCCGTTGCCAGTTTCTTTGTCCACTCGTAAGACTCTTCATCAGTGACAGTCACAACCTTGTCGAGCAGTTTCACATCAAGGGTTTTCGGGATGAATCCCGCACCTATACCCTGAATTTTGTGGGGTCCGGGGACTATGGGCTTCCCTGCGAGAAACTGTGTAATTACCGGACTGCCCGAAGGCTCAACACCGACAGCGAGAACATCTTTTTTCTTATCAAGCTTGAGATACTGGGCAATCCCTGTGATTGTTCCGCCCGTGCCGATGCCGGAGACCACCATGTCCACCTTGCCGTCTGTATCGTCCCAGATTTCAACGCCTGTTGTTTTTCTGTGTATGGCGGGGTTAGAGGGGTTTTCAAACTGCTGGGGCAGGTAATATTTGTCCGGCTCATTTTTGGCAAGCTCAACAGCCTTGTCCACTGCGCCCTTCATTCCAAGATTTCCGTCAGTGAGGATACATTCCGCACCGAAGGCGTTCATAAGCATCCTGCGTTCAACACTCATGTTGTCAGGCATGATAAGAGCAACCTTTATACCCATAGAAGCCCCTGCGTAGGCAAGCCCTATGCCTGTGTTTCCGCTGGTGGGCTCGATTACAGTCATGCCTTCTTTAAGCACTCCCGCCGCCAGAGCATCCCACAGCAGTGCGGCACCTATCCTGCACTTAACAGAGTAAGCGGGGTTGCGCCCTTCTATCTTTGCGAGGAAGATGTTATCTGATCCGGCGCATATTTTATTAAGCCTCACAAGAGGCGTATTCCCGATGGAGGCGGGGTTGTTTTCAAACACTCTCATTTAATCACTCCTTCAAGGTTGATTGACATTAGGAACTTAATTCTTTATTTTGCATTTAAATTTAAAAAAATAAAAGTTTTTACTTTTGTTTTCCCTCAGACTACATAAATTCAGCATTCAGGAAGATTTATTTTGACATCCGGAGGAATATAAAATGTCAGGCAAAATTCATTCAATAAATATCAGCGAGAAAAAGGGTGTACAGAAGACACCGGTTCAGTCTGTTGAGATTGTAAATGATTTCGGAATCAGCAACGATGCCCACGCAGGCAAATGGCACAGACAGGTTAGCTTCCTCGCTCAGGAAAGCATTGATAAGATGGTGGCAAAGGGGCTGAATGTAAAAGGCGGCGACTTTGCGGAAAACATCACAACTATCGGTGTTGACCTCGTGTCCATGAAAGTCGGCGAGAGACTTAAGATAGCTGATGTTGAGTTTGTGATCTCCCAGCTCGGCAAGCTCTGCCACAACAGATGCGCCATCTACCACGCCGCAGGTGACTGCGTTATGCCCCGTGAGGGAATTTTCGGCGTTGTTAAAGGCAACGGCGAAGTCAAACTCGGCGACACTGTGGAAAAACTCCCCAAGGAAAGCATAACTGTTGCTGTTGTGACCTTGAGCGATAAAGGCAGCAAGGGCGAACGTGTGGATGAAACCGGACCCGCTCTCATAGAAATGGTTAAAAAAGAACTCAACCCCTCATTCACAAGGCTTGAACTCATTCCTGATGAGGTTGACCAGCTTAAGAACATCATAAAATACCTTATAGATATTCAGGGTTTTGACCTTGTGATAACCAACGGCTCCACAGGGCTCTCACCCAGAGACATAGCACCTGACACCACCCTTGAAATGATAGAAAAACGCCTCCCCGGCTTCGAGGAAGCAATGCGCATGGAAAGCTTTAAAAAGACCCCCCACGCACTTTTATCAAGAGCCGTTTGCGGAACAAGAAAAGACAGTATAATATTAAACGTGCCGGGAAGTCCTAAGGGTGCTCTTGAGAACCTTGAGGTAGTGATAAAAGCACTTCCCCACGCCATAAAAAAACTTCAGGGGGATACGGCTGACTGCGCAGCGAAATAACGGACTCTACATAGCCCTTGACGGAATAGACGGCTGCGGAAAGAGCACACAGTGCCTTAAGCTTGCCGAATATTTCGGCTCACAGGGGCGCAAGGTGCTTCTCACCCGTGAACCGGGCGGAACGGAAATAGGAGCCGAGCTCAGGGCGAGGCTTCTTTCCAGCAAGTATGACCTTGAGCCGGAATCGGAGATGATGCTTTTCTTCGTGGACAGGCTTGAGCATCTCACAAAGAAAGTCATACCCGCACTTGAGGAAGGGATGGTGGTGATAAGCGACCGCTTCACCGCCTCAACCTATGCTTATCAGGTTTTCGGACGTGGAATACCGGAAGGTGTTTACTCGTCCCTTGAACATATTGCGCTGAAAACAGTGCCCGATATAGCTCTTATACTAGACAGCGAGCCCATCACCTGCATAACAAGGGCAAAGGCAAGGCTGATAGAAGACGGCAAAGAGGAATCCGAAGGGAAGTTCGAGCAGCTTTCCTATGAGTTTTTCCGCAATGTGCGCAACGGCTTTCTCACCTTCGCAGAGCGCAACGGCTATGTCCGCATAGTTGACGGTCTGGGCACAGCGGATGAAGTGTTTGCCCGTGTGCTGAATAATATAAGATGAGATACACCGGTCATAAAAGGGAAAGGGAAATATTCTCAAAAGCCCTGGATTCAAAAAAACTTGTACACGCATACATTTTCTCCGGCAAGGAGAGCTGCGGCAAAAAGCTCCTTGCCCGTGAGATAGCCAGATCACTTTTCTGCGGCTGTGCTCTTTTTGAGGAATCAGCCTCACGCCACTCCGCTCAGGTTGATGCCCTCAACCACCCTGATCTCCACATGTTTGAAGATGATTCCATACCCATAGAAAAAGTGCGCAAAATAGGCGAAACAGCCTACATGAGCCCTCACTCTGCAAACCATAAGGTTTTCATAATAGACAACGCACACAACATGCGCACCGAAGCCTCAAATGCTTTTCTTAAAACCCTTGAGGAACCCGGCGAAAACACGGTGTTTTTTCTCATTACCGATAAATACGACCGTCTGCTCCCCACCATACGCTCAAGATGCGTGCATATAGAATTTTCCAGATTAAGCGATGATGAGGTAGTTTCAATCATACAAAAGCTCCGTCCGGATGTCTCAAATTATGAAGCGGCAGTTAAACTTGCCGCAGGTTCCGTGGCGCAGACACTTTATTTTCTGGACAACAACGCCTCCGAAAAGTGGATGCTGTTTGAAGAACTAAGCGGCGAAAAGCTTTATAAACGTCTGGAAAGTCTGAAAGAAAAAGACGATATAAGAATCTTCTGCTCCGTGCTTTACGGATTCATTCTCGAAAAATACAGAGAGACGGGAAAACCTGTTCTGCTTGAGTTTTCAAACTATTTACTGGATATTTTGCAGAGGCTTAACTATAATGTTAATCTTGATATTTTCAGGTTTGACCTGTTCACGAAAATAACAGAGGTTCTAATTGAAAGAGATTGAAGTTACCGGAGTGGCGTTTAAGCCCGCCGGAAAAATATATGACTTTTTATCCTGCGGGATAGAGGCGAAACACGGGGAACACGTTGTTGTTGAGACGGAAAAAGGCGAAGATATTGCAGCTGTAATCCTTTCTCCACGCCCCATGGTTATCAAAAACATGGATGACATGAAAAAGGTTATCCGCAAGGCAACAGACGAAGACTATGTCAGACGTGCCAAAAACATTGAGGAAGAACCCGCAGCATTTGCCGAATGCAAGGAGCTGGTGGTAAAACATGAGCTTGATATGAAGCTCCTTAAGGCCGAATACACGCTGGACAGAAGCAAGCTCACCTTCTTCTTCACATCAGACGGCAGGGTGGATTTCCGTGCCCTTGTACGTGATCTTGCCCGTGTGTTCCGCACCCGTATCGAGATGCGTCAGGTCGGCGTCAGGGATGCAACCAAAATGCTCGGCGGTTTCGGACTCTGCGGAAAAGAATTCTGCTGCTCCACATTCCTTAGAAAATTCGACAATATTTCCATAAAAATGGCAAAGGACCAGAACCTTATACTCAACCCCACCAAAATATCAGGGGTTTGCGGAAGGCTTATGTGCTGCCTGCTCTATGAAAAGGAATCATACGCCGGAATCATAGATGAAAACGGCAACACGGCAAAGATTGAGTTCGCACAGGGCAAGGCGGAAGACGAAGGAGGAAACATATGACAAAACAGCCGTTTTATATCACAACACCGATTTACTACGTTAATGACGTGCCCCACATAGGTCACGCATATACGACGGTTGCGTGTGATGCTGTTTCCCGCTTTAAACGCCTTACAGGAAATGAGGTTTTCTTCCTTACCGGAACAGATGAGCATGGTCAGAAGATTGAACAGGCAGCAGAAAAAAAAGGGATCACCCCCAAGGAACTCGCTGACGGAGTGGTTCAGAGATTTGCCGGACTCTGGGAAAAACTCAATATATCAAACGACAGCTTCATCCGCACCACAGACCAGATACATAAAGACTCCGTGCAGAAGCTCTTTAAAAAAATGCAGGAAAACGGTGACATATACTTAGGTCATTACGAAGGCTGGTACTGCACTCCTTGCGAAACCTACTGGACAGAGACTCAGCTTCTGGACGGAAACTGCTGCCCATCCTGCGGGAGAGCAACAGAAAAACTGAAAGAACCTAGCTACTTCTTCCGTATGAGCAAATACGGAGACGCTCTTCTTAAACATATTCAGGATAACCCTGATTTCATAAAGCCCGAATCAAGACGCAACGAAATAATCTCGTTCATCAGAGAAGGTCTTAAGGATCTCTCCGTGAGCCGTGTATCCTTCAAATGGGGAATACCTGTGCCTGATGATTCGGAACACGTTATCTACGTATGGATTGATGCACTTACAAACTACATTACCGCCCTCGGCTACAAGGACGATGCGGAAAACTATAAAAAATTCTGGCCCGCCACATACCATGTGGTAGGGAAAGATATTCTCCGTTTCCACACGGTTTACTGGCCTACAATGCTTATGAGTGCAGGGCTTCCCCTGCCTAAGAGCGTGTTTGCCCACGGCTGGTGGACAGTGGAAGGGCAGAAGATGTCCAAATCCCTCGGCAACGCAATCGACCCTTACTGGCTCGCCGATACCTTCGGAGTGGATGCCATAAGATATTTCCTGCTCCGTGAAGTACCCTTCGGGCTGGACGGAGACTTCTCCTTCAAGGCGCTTATTCACCGCATTAACGGAGACCTCGCAAACGATCTGGGCAACCTGCTTAACCGTACTCTGGGGATGCTTACCCGATATTTCGGCGGTGTTCTGCCTGAATACAAAACAGGCGATCCGCTGGATGATGCTATGGATGCAAAAATTGACTCTGTTTTTGCAGAGGTTGAAAAGCACCTCGACACACTGGCATTCAACAAAGCACTTATCAGCCTTTGGGAGCTGGTGAGCGCATTTAACAAATATATTGATGATACTGCTCCCTGGGCTCTTGCAAAAGACGAAGCGAATAAAGACAGGCTCGGTTCTGTTCTCTATAAAATTCTTGACGGCGCACGGCTTATCGCCACTTTGATCTCACCCTTTATGCCCGAAACGGCAAAAAGCATGCGTGTTCAGCTTGGTCTTGAACCGGAAATCACTCCTGCGCCAATCGAAGAGCTTAAGAAAACAGGCGGAATGAAAGCGGGCGCACTGCTTGATAAGCCAGAACAGCTTTTCCCCAGAATAGACGAAAAGGAAATGCTTGAAAACATACAGAAAACCCGCACTCCTGAGCCCAAGAAAGAAGAGGCAAAGCCGGAAGCAATATCCGTTGCCATAGAATTTGCCGATTTTCAGAAAGTTGCACTGAAAGCAGGAAAAATCCTTGATGCTGAAAAGGTTGAGAAGAGCGAAAAGCTTCTCAGGCTTAAAGTGTCTCTGGGAGAAAACAGCGAAAGAATAATTGTGGCAGGCATCGCAAAGAGCTATGCCCCTGAAGAGCTCAAAGGAAAAACAGTTGCGGTGGTTGCAAACCTTAAGCCTGCCAAGCTCATGGGAATCACGTCTGAGGGTATGGTTCTCGCCGCTTTTGACGGAGAGCGTCATCACGTTATGATACTCCCCGATGGAATTGAGGCAGGAACACCCATAAAATAGTATGTCACGTCAGGCGGTTTATCCGCCTGCAACAGATGGAATAACGCCGTGCGAAGCGAAGGGCAGTTTACCTGCCCGCGAGCGTGTCAGCAAACTGACAGGATGTGCAGTTTGCTGTATCAACATGATACTGCTTATCAACAATATTGACACAAACTTATAAATAAAATAATCTGTCTTTCAGGGCTTGATTTCACTGAGTCCTGACTGCATCTTAACAAAAACAACAGGAACAGATTATATAATGATTGCAAAAAAAAACTCGCCGGAACACACGGCTTTTCTGGATAAACTGACCGCCTTTGAAGGCTTTTTCACCGATTCACATGCTCATCTGCACATGTCGCCCCTGGTTGAAGAGGCGGATGCAGTTATGGAAAGAGCCGCACAGCACAAGATAAAGCGGATAGTAACCATAGGCATAGACATTGAAGACAGCAGAAATGCTGTCGGCTTTGCCGGCAGATACGATAATGTTTACGCATCTGTCGGTGTGCATCCCCATGATACAGCCGGCTTTCCTGAAAACGGTATGGAAAGCCTGCGGGAACTTCTCAAGGCTCCCAAGGTATTAGCACTGGGTGAAATCGGTCTGGATTTTTTCTATGACCACTCCCCCAGAGAAACTCAGGAAAAGTGCTTTGCCTCATTTCTCGGACTTGCAAACGAAACGGGAACACCCGTAATTATACACAACAGAGATTCCACCGCCCGCCTGATTGAAATAATGAAGGCGGAACTGCCCGCAAGGGAGAAAAACGGTATTATCCACTGCTTCAGCGGTGATACCGACCTGATGCGCTTTGCCATTGATAACGGATTTTACATCTCCTACGCAGGAGTTGTAACCTTTCCCAAGTCGGATGAGCTGCGCCGATCCCTTGCATTTGTACCGAAGGAAAGGCTGCTCATCGAAACAGATGCGCCGTACCTTGCGCCTTCTCCATACAGAGGCAGAACAAACGAACCGGCATACACAGTCTACACGGCAGAAACAATAGCCGCAGAGACGGGTATGACACTGGAGGAAACGGCGGAGCTTCTGGAAAACAATTTTCAGTCACTTTTCGGGGACAGGTTATGAAAAAGAAAATTTTGATTGTTGAAGACAACAAATACGAGAGAGAAGGTCTCGCATCACTGCTTTCTGAGCAGAATTATGATGTAGACACTGTTGAAAACGGGCGTTTTGCACTGGATAAACTTCACGAAACAGAGTTTGACCTTGTGGTGACTGACCTAATGATGCCCGCCACGGACGGACTCCAGTTCCTTCATAAACTAAGAAACAACGGAAGCAGCGTGCCTGTTCTTGTGATAACCGGAAATGAAAATATGGAGAACATGCTCTCAGCTTACCAGCTCGGCGCTCTGGACGTTATATACAAGCCGTTTGCCTTCAGTGAGCTGATGGATGTTATCAAAAGAGTAATTCCTGCATGATTTAGTCTTTCCTAACTGTCCACCGGGGTATATAATAGATTTATATTAATAATTTATTATGTATAAGGAGGACAGCGATGATAAAGATCAAAAAAATCCTTTACCCCACAGATTTTTCGGAACCCTCTAAGGTTGCGCTCGAATATGCCGCAGAGCTTGCGAAGCAGTTCGGTGCAGAACTTGAAATACTCCATGTTATGTTTGATGAAACACAGGTGGTTTCCTTTTATCTGCCGCAGGTGACTATGCAGTCTCTCTCCACTGACATTGAAACAGGCTCGTCAAAACAGCTTGATGAATTCATCAAAAACCAGACGGTGCTTCAGGGTATAAACTACACAACAAAACTGATAAAAGGCACTCCCTTTATCGAAATCAACAAGTATGCCAAGGAAACCGGGGCGGACATGATAGTTATCGGAACCCACGGCAGAACAGGGCTTGACCATGTTCTCTTCGGTTCAACCGCTGAAAAGGTTGTCCGTAAGGCTCCATGCCCGGTGTTTACAGTCAGACCCGAAGAATAAAAAGGCAGGTTTCCCTGCCTCAAGTAATACTCATATACAGCCGGATGCTTTTTACAGCATCCGGTTCTTTTTTACTCTATCTCCACTGAATCAAGTATCCTGGAAGCCAGTTCCCCCAGCTTTTCCTCATTGCCGTCATAACTGATCGCTATGTGCTTAAGTGTTCTGCCGTTTGAAAAGCTCAATGCTTCAACGACTATCTTCTGCCCTCTGGCATTTGCTGCCCCCTGAAGGAGCCAGCCGGAAATACCACTCTTCTGCAATGGTTTTATCTCATACTGAAAACTGTCGGCGGCGCCGGAGTTTTTTATCTTGTTCACTAAATCATTAGTAAAAGCCTCTCCGTTCAGCCCATCAGAAGTTTCAACAGACAGCACCGTGAGCCCGAAAGTATCCAGAGAAAACTGATGAACGCTTTGGGCTGTGACATTGTCTGCAATATCCGCCGCATGTGAAACATCCTTCATCATATCAGGAGCAAGTATTGTGATCCCTGTTCCTTCTATCTCTTTTTTCTGCCAGTTCTGCGCAAGCACAATGTCTGCTATGCTTTTATCCGTTTTCATTGATTTGCTAAAATGCCTGAAAGCCCCTGCTCCTGCATAAACTGCAAGAACAACAGCGGCAATCACCACAACTGTTTTTATCATTCCGTTCAAAATCATTCCTCCGCTTTCTCTATGAGTATTTTTACCCTATCAGGGAACAGACAGTCAACAGCGCAAAACATTCCATTGACTTAAAGATAAAAACAGATGTAATATTGCAGACTTTATACTTATCAAGAGTGGTGGAGGGACAGGCCCGTTGAAACCACAGCAACCGCCCTTTGAGGAAAGGTGCTAAGTCCTGCCCTATATGACAATGGGGGAGATAAGAACCGCTTAGAAAAGACTCTAAAGCCTCTTTCCCTCTGGAAAAGAGGCTTTTTTTGTATCAGGAGGAAACCATGAACAAGCACCGTTTGGAAACAATAGCAGTACACGGAGGACACACACCTGATCCGGTCACAGGCGCAAGGGCTGTACCAATATACCAGACAACAGCCTACAAGTTCCGTGACGCTGACCACGCCGTTAAGCTCTTCGATCTGGAAGAGGCCGGCTACATCTACACCCGTCTGAACAACCCCACTGTTGAGGTTCTGGAAAACCGCATCGCTATGCTCGAAGGCGGAACAGGAGCAGTGGCAACAGCCTCCGGTCAGTTTGCAGAATTCATGGTTTTCTCCACAATAGCCGAAGCAGGGGATGAAATTATCACCACCAACAGGCTCTACGGCGGAACAAACAACCTGTTTTTTCATACATTTAAAAAGCTTGGCATACTCTTCCGCCCCTTTGACCAGAATAATCCGGAAGAGATTAAGGCACTGATAAATGACAAGACAAAGGCGATCTATCTCGAAACTGTGGCTAATCCCGGAAACGACATCGCCGATTTTGAAAAAATAGCCGAAATAGCCCACGCCAACGGTCTTCCTCTTGTGATAGACAACACTTACCCCACACCTTTTCTCTTTCGTCCGAAGGAATTCGGAGCAGATGTGGTTATACACTCCGTAACTAAGTTTCTGGGAGGACACGGAAACTCAATGGGAGGCATAGCTGTTGACCTCGGCACATTTGACTGGGCAAAGAGCGGACGCTTCCCCTCTTTCACAGAGCCTGATCCCAGCTATCACGGAGTTGTATATGCTGAACGTTTCGGAAACGCCGCCCTCGCTGTTAAAATGCGTGTTCAGACAATGCGTGACATAGGCGGCTGTATGAGCCCCATGAATGCTTTCCTCCTTATTCAGGGGCTGGAGACACTTCATGTACGCATGGAGAGACATGTGGAAAATGCCCGCAAGCTTGCAGCCTATCTCCAGAAGAGTGATATGGTGGACTGGGTGAACTTTCCCGAACTTGAGGGCAACCCCAACTGCGAAAGAGCTAAAAAGTACATGCCTAAAGGAACAGGAGCTATGCTGAGTTTCGGCATTAAAGGCGGGCAGAAAGCGGGCAGAGCCTTCATAGAAGGTGTGGAACTGGCGACTCACCTCACCAACCTCGGTGACACCAGAACACTTGTGACCCACCCTGCAAGCACCACTCACAGACAGCTTAACGCAGAACAGAAGGCTAAAGCAGGCATAACAGACGGGCTCATCCGCCTCTCTGTGGGTATAGAACACATTGATGATATCATAGCCGATATTGAACAGGCGTTTGAGAAGGCTAAAAAGGCATAGAATTTATGGAAAATTCCGCAGGAATCATAAAACCGCAGTATGTCACATTCAGGGATGACTTCTCCTTTGAAAGCGGCAGGGTGATATCATCTGTCACCTGCTGCTACGAGACATACGGAAAACTGAATGAAGATAAGTCCAATGCTGTTCTTGTCTGTCACGCACTGACCGGAAGCGCCCATGCGGCAGGCTTCCACAGAGCGGATGAGCAGAAGCCCGGATGGTGGGACTCCATGATAGGTCCGGGCAAAACCTTTGATACAAATAAATACTTTGTAATATGTTCCAACTTTCTCGGAAGCTGTTTCGGGACAACCGGTCCGTCATCTGTTGACCCTTCCACGGGCAAGAGATACGGCATCCGCTTCCCCGTTGCATCAGTGAAAGACATGGTCAAACTCCAGAAAAGGCTCATTGACCATCTGGGCATAGAAAAGCTCCTTGCAGTAGCAGGTGGTTCTATGGGTGGTATGCAGGTATTGGAATGGGGTGTGACATATCCCGATATGATGAAAACACTTATACCCATTGCCACCACCCACGCCATCACCCCGATGGCAATCGCCTTTAACAGCATTGCCCGCTTCTCCATCACCAAAGACCCCAGATGGAACAAGGGAGACTACTACGAAGGCGAATTCCCCGTGGACGGGCTCGCCATTGCCCGTATGGCGGGGCATATAACATATCTTTCCGATCCTGCGTTCCACGATAAATTCGGGCGCAGATATTCGGCTTTTGAAGGTTTTTACGATTTTAACGGCTTTTTCGAGGTTGAAAATTATCTCCGTTACAACGGATACAAATTTACAGAGGTGTTCGATGCCAACACATACCTTTATGTCTTGAAGGCAATGGATATTTTTGACCTCTCCTATGGGCGTGGCTCACTGGCTGACGCTGTTGAACTTATAAAAGCAGATACGCTTCTCATATCTGTTTCATCAGATTTCCTTTTCCCCTCGTATCTTACAGAGGAAATCTATGATATAATGAAACATCAGGGCAAGAAAGCATTCTGGTACAACATACAATCAAACTACGGACATGACGCCTTCCTACTCGAATTTGAAGAGCTGGACAGGCTGATAAGAGAATTTTTCGCAGACAGAGGACTGTAAATGGGATTCAGCGAAGCGGCTTTCAATTATTACATAAGCTCCGATCATATCAAGGGCGACGACCTTGACCTGATAAGAAAAAACTTCAAGAACAAGGAGTTTGAATGCCTGCTTGATGTGGCAACAGGTGCAGGGCACTGTGCAGCGGCTGTTCCCGCTAAGAGGCGATGCACCCTTGACCCCAGCATACCTATGCTGAAAACCGCAAAAGAAAAATTCACCCTCAATACTCCCGTCTGCGCTGTTGCAGAGGCAATGCCCTTTGCCGACAATACATTTGACATTGTTACATGCCGCATAGCCATGCACCATTTCAAAAGTCCTGATCTTTTTTTCCGTGAAGCAAAAAGGGTTCTCCGCCCCCTCGGGTGGATGATACTCATTGACAACATTGTCGATGTGGAGGATTCTTACCTTAACGTAATCGAATATATCAGAGACAGCACCCATGTGCGGAGCTACAGGCTGGACGAGATACTGAAGTTTGCAGGAAACGATTTCAGGCTGATAGACTATACATGCCTTTTCAAAAAGCATGACTTCCCCGAATGGGCAGGCAGACTCGGCGGAGAGGCAGAGACTCTTGAACGGATAGAAAATGCGTTTAAGGATCTTCCTGACGATATACAGAAAGAGCTTGAGGTTGAAAAAACCTACGGCAGAATTTCAGCATATACGGACAAAAAGGGGTTTTTCGTCTTCCGCTCCGTGTGATAAGGACAGGTAGTGTTTAAATTCAGACTAAAGGAATTTAATCTGCCCGTAATAGGCAGATGGTTCATACTCGGCTCGCTTGTAGGCATAGTTGCAGGCGTCGGCGCTATAATCTTTTTCCTGATGCTTCAGGGCTGTTCATACATCTTCCTTGACTATCTCGGCGGAATGAGGGTTGAGGAAACAGCAGGGGAGCCTGCTTTCTTCGGGCATGCCGCCACTCATTTCAACAGATGGATAGTCCTTTTTCTGCCCGCTCTGGGCGGTCTTATAAGCGGTTTTCTTGTTTACAGGTTCGCCCCCGAAGCAGAAGGGCACGGAACTGACGCCGCCATCAAGGCGATTCACCATAAAAACGGCTACATTAAGTGGAATGTCCCTGTTATCAAGACAATAGCAAGCTCAATCACCATAGGCACAGGCGGCTCCGGCGGGCGTGAAGGTCCCATAGCGCAGATAGGCGCCGGCTTCGGTTCATTTCTGGGACGAATCCTTAACCTTACTGACAGGGAAAAAAGAATTCTCACCGCAGCAGGAATGGGCGCAGGAGTCGGGGCGATATTCCGTTCCCCTCTGGCAGGAGCTATCTTTGCGGCGGAAGTCCTCTACAGCAGTTCGGACATGGAGTTTGAAGTTCTTCTGCCGTCTACAATCACATCGATCATAGCTTATTCAATCTTCTGCTCCTTCTTTGGCTGGGATCCTCTGTTTGCAACGCCTGCGTTCAGGTTTGACAGTCCTGTGGAACTGGCGGGATACACAATCCTCGGCTTTGCCTGCGCTCTCTTCGGCTGGCTTTATGTAAACACATTCTACCGCATAACAGCAGCATTCAAGGCAATGAAGATCTCTCCTTACTTTAAACCTGCCATCGGCGGTATGCTGACAGGTATAATCGGTTTCTGGCTGCCGGAAGCCATAGGCGGCGGGTATGCAAATATAGAGCTTGCCATGAATGTTCACTTAAGCATCCTGCTTCTGTTTATTCTTATATTCGCTAAAATCCTTACCACATCTTTCAGCATAGGAAGCGGCGGAAGTGCAGGGATTTTCGGTCCGTCCATGGTGATAGGTGCATCCGTCGGCGGTTTTATCGGGCTTGCCCTGAACATGCTTCTCCCTTCCATTGCACCCGAACCGGGGGCATATGTGGTAGTCGGTATGGCCGGCTTCTTCGCAGGAATAGCAAGCGCACCCCTCTCCACAATAATCATGGTCAGCGAAATGACAGGAAACTATCACCTGCTTGTGCCTTCAATGTGGGTAAGCACGCTTACGTTTCTCCTGCTCCGCAAAACCACAATGTACCGTAATCAGGTTGAATTCCGCAGTGACTCACCCATCCACAAAGGCGAGTTCTTTCTTCAGGTGCTTCAGGATATACATGTTAAGGACATAATGCGTCCCGACCCCATAGTGATAAGAGAAGACATGAAGTTCAACGACATCGTCCACTTTATAGCAGCCACAAAACACAATAACTTCCCGGTGGTTAAGGAAAACGGCGACCTTGTGGGTATTCTTTTATTCGAGGAAATAAGGGAGTTCGTTTTTGAGGAAGGTCTGGAAAGCATTGTAGTTGCGGAAGAGGTCTGCGAAACAGATATTCCGGTAATCAAACCGGACAACAACCTCGCAGACGCCATTGAGATGATAGGCTTTAAAAATATTGAGCTTCTGCCGGTGGTAGCTGCGGAGAACGAACACCGCCTTGTGGGGATCATCACCCGCAGGGATATTATCTCCACATACAACAAGGTTCTCCGCAAAAGAAAAACAGAAAATGAGCAGGAAACGGACTTCTAGCCCCCTAGTTTCAGTCCGGCTATCCCCGCTGCGATCAACAGCACAGACACTCCTCTGATAAGTGTCAGGGGTTCATGGAAGAAAATCACCCCGCATACGAATATGCCCACGGCTCCTATGCCTGTCCAGACTGCATAGGCTGTTCCGATGGGGAGAGTTTTCATTGAATATGAGAGCAGATAAAAGCTTACGATCATCGCTGCAACAGTGATTACGGAAGGTACAGGCTTTGAGAAACCTTCGCTGTATTTAAGCCCCAGAGCCCAGATTATTTCAAATAAACCAGCAATGATAAGAATGGTCCACGCCATTTTAAACCTCATTTAAAATAAGCGGGGCCGTCCCCTGATGTAACCGAGCGGTGAGGCCGTCCTCACATCGACAAAGACTAAAAATAGATCAGAATAATTTCTTTGTTATTTCCCCGAAAAAACCTTCCTCATCATTGAGAGCAATGTCTATTTCCGCATAGGCATATTTGTGGCGGCGGTCTTCGGATATTTTCACAAAGTCTTTCTGGGTTGTAACTATCATATCAAGCTTATAATGTTCCACTATGTCCTCAAGCCTGTCCAGAGTTTTACAGCAGTAGTGCATGTGATCAGGGAACTGCCTGTTTTTAACCACGTTTATGCCGTTTTCATAGAGAAATGCAAAAAATCTTCCGCCACCTGCTATCCCTGAGAAACCGAGGCACTTTTTCCCCATCATATCTTCCGATGAGAGGAGCTGTCCGTCCGCAGTTCTGATCCCTTTAAACTCTATATTGCTGAAGAATACAGGCTTGTCCTTAACCAGAGGAACAACATTGCTCGGCACTTCGTTATTATCCGCCCTTGTGAAAACAATTATATCCGCCCTGCGTATCCCTTTGGGGAATTCCCTGAGATAACCGAAAGGAAACGGCAGACCGGTTGAGATAGGCTTTCTGTAATCAAGGAGCAGAATGTCCAAGTCCCTGTGCATACGCTTATGCTGAAAGCCGTCATCGAGAATAAACAGATCCGGTTTGAAATGCTCCATGGCATAAGCCGCAGAATCCGCCCTTTCTCTGCCGGTGATAACTATCGCACCCTTGCAGTTTTCCGCTATCATATAGGGCTCGTCAGCCGCAAGAGGGGGCTTTATAAGTATATTTTCACCGTCTGATATAACATTGGTACCAAGACCTATTTTGCCTTTGTAGCCCCTTGAAAGAACACAGACCTTTTTGCTCTGTGCCAGAAAATAGTTTGTCAGCCTGATTGTGAAGGGGGTTTTGCCTGTGCCGCCGAGGGAAATATTGCCGACAGAAATAACTTTAGGAGTCACGGTTTTTCATCTCCAGTTCCCAGAGGAAAACATATTTAAGAAATACATATAAAAAGCTGCTGAAAGCCGCAAGAAAGCCCCTGAAACCGTCCAGAAAACCGAGACGGAGTATAAACTTTTTCAGGAATGCTCCCCACGGGCTGAAAAGAAGCTTGAAGTAGGACATCTTCCGCCCTTTTTTGCGGTAGACGCCTGCGGAAAGCTGCGCATATTTAACGAGCCTGTGCATGTGGTCTGCTATATCTTTATATGAATAGTGCTGCAGTTCGCCCTCAAGCCGTCCGGTTTCTCCATCCACACAGAGATACTCATGTATATCACCGCCCTTCCATTCCGGTTTGGCGGATGATTTCACAAGGCGAAGCTTGCGGTCGGGCTGCCACGAAAAGCGGAGAAACTTTCCCGCATAAAACGTACGCCTGTTCAGGGTATAACCATTGTATGAGCCGCTTAAAACAGCTCCGACTATTGCGTGGCGGAGATTTTCATCCGGAACCTCATCACAGTCTAGGGAGAGTATCCAGGGCTGGGTGCATTTCTCCATTGAGGAGTTTTTCTGCCTTTCAAAGCCTTTCCACTCTTCGCTGTAAACCTTTGCGCCGAGTTTTTCCGCAATTTCCACAGTTTTATCTGTGGAGTATGAATCCACCACTATTATTTCAGAAGCAAGGTCCGAAACACTTTTTATTGTCCGCTCTATATTATCTTCTTCATTAAAAGAAATAAGGCATACAGAAAGAGGAAGTTTAGCCATTCTTCTGTTCCCCTCCGTTAAGATTTATTGTGTGCCTGAAAAACTCTATGGTCTGCCTCAAACCTTCGTATATGCTAACCACAGGACGCCAGCCCAGAGTATTTTCCGCCTTTGTTATATCCGGGCATCTTCTTCTGGGGTCATCCTCCGGCAGAGGTTTAAAAACTATCTCAGATTTTGATCCCAGAAAACCGATTATCAGACGGGCAAAGTCCTCCACAGCGTATTCATCCGTATTGCCGAGATTAAATATCTCGCCGTCCAGCCCGTCCTGCATTGCGGTTCTGTATATCCCCTCCACAAGGTCGGAGATAAAGCAGAAGCTCCTTGTCTGGCTGCCGTCACCATACACAGTAACAGGCTCGCCCTTAAGTGCCTGATAAGCGAAGTTCGGTATGATCCGCCCGTCATTGAGTCTCATTCTGGGACCATATGTGTTGAATATGCGGACAATCCGCACATCCACTCCGTGAGTTCTGTGGTATGCCATTGTCATGGCTTCGGAAAACCTTTTCGCTTCGTCATAAACCGAACGTTTTCCCACGGAATTTACATTTCCCCAGTAGGTTTCAGGCTGGGGATGGATTTCCGGATCGCCGTACACTTCGGATGTGGAGGCGAAAACATAGCGTGCCCCTTTCTCTTTGGCGAGACCGAGGGTGTGCATTGTTCCCACTGAATCAACCTTAAGGGTCTGTATGGGAAAATTGAGATAATCCACAGGGCTTGCGGGACAGGCGAAATGAAGCACCAGATCGACCTTCCCTTCAATGTGTATGTAGTTTGTTACGTTGTATCTTATGAACCTGAAACAGTCATTGCCGAGATGGTGGGCTATATTATTCATGGAGCCTGTAATAAGGTTGTCCATGCCTATAACCTTCCACCCCTCTGCCAAAAAGCGGTCGCAGAGGTGGCTGCCGATAAAGCCCGCCGCCCCTGTTATCAGAACTGTTTTCTGTTTACCTGCCGATGCTGTAATATTCAACTCCGAGTTCTTTCATTTTTTCCGGCTTAAATGCGTTCCTGCCGTCTATAACAAGGGGCAGGGTCATGATGCTCTTAAGCTTTTCTATATCCGCCTCAACAAACTCCTTCCACTCTGTTATGAGCAGAAGAGCGTCAGCTCCTTCGGCGGCTTTGTACATATCATCATAGTATTTTATCTGTCCGTTTTCAGGGAAAAGCCTTCTGAAATTCTCTTCCGCCTTCGGGTCGCACAGGCGCAGTTCTGCCCCCTGCTCCGTCAGTTCACGGACTATATCAATGGCGGGTGCTTCCCTTATATCGTCTGTATTGGGTTTAAAAGCAAGCCCCCATATGCAGATTTTCTTATCTTTTATTATCCAGAGGAGGTCTTCAATTTTGGCAAGATACTTTGTTCTTCTGCCGGCGTTGATATAATCTGCCTCCTGAAGGAGGGAAAAATCCACACCGTTTTCATCCGCCATATTGATAAACGCCTTTATATCCTTGGGAAAACAGCTTCCGCCGTAGCCAAGTCCGGCATTAAGAAAAGCCCGGCCGATTCGTTTGTCATGCCCCATGCCTTCCGCCACAAGTTCTATGTCCGCACCGACCTTTTCACACAAATCGGCTACCATATTAATATATGATATTTTCAGTGCAAGGAACGAGTTAGAGGCATGCTTTATAAGCTCCGCCGCCGCAGGAGTGGTTATGAGCAGGGGAAAACCTTTTTCTGTAAAAGGTTTGTACAGCTCTTCAAAAATTGCCTTTGCCCTTTCGCTCTCAACACCTGCCACTATCCTGTCAGGATTGGTGAAATCGTAAAGAGCCGAACCCTCACGGAGAAATTCGGGGTTTGAAGCCACATCAAAAACCACATTCGGATTAGCGTATCTTTTCAGGGTCATTTTTACCCTTCTGTGGGTATTAACGGGAACGGTGGATTTTTCTATAATAAGTTTATAACCTTCCGCAACTTCGGCAATCTGCCTTGCCGCTTCCTCCACCTGTGAGAGATCCGCCTTTCCGCTGTCACTCTGGGGAGTGCCTACACAAAGAAAAACCGCTTCGGCAAACTTTGCACCGTCTTCTATACTGTCGGTAAAGCGTATATTACCGGATGCGATGTTCTTTTTCAGAACCTCAGTAAGACCCGGCTCATAAATAGGTGATTCGCCTTTCTTAAGAGTTTCAAGTTTTGAGGAAACTTTTTCAACACACATCACTTCATTGCCGGTGTCTGCCAGACAAGCGGCTGTAACCAGACCGACATAGCCTGCGCCGATTACGGTAATCTTCATCTTTTCACCTTTTTTTCAGTCATAATGCGATTTCTGCTTTGAACAAACGGACTTTACCCCTCAGCGGAGTAAGTGTCAATTTATAAAAAAGTCAGAAAAACACTGTATTTGCCCAGCTCCTTGCAATATCTCCATTCTCATTTATATTATAGCTGATAAGGAGGCTGCCCATGAAACTTCGCACAATTAAGGAAACTGTAAAAGGCAGAGCTTCGGTGGACGGAGCCGGAGTACATCTTAACCGTGTATTGAGCAGAAGAAACGCTGAAAAGTTCGATCCTTTTCTGCTTCTGGACGCCTTTGACTCCACAGACCCTGCGGACTATATAAAAGGGTTTCCCATGCACCCCCACAGGGGTATAGAAACAGTCACCTATCTTATTGAAGGTGAGATTGAGCATATGGACAGCCTCGGCAATGAAGGAGTGATAACTTCCGGTGCGTGTCAGTGGATGACAGCAGGAAGCGGCATACTCCATCAGGAAATGCCTCAGCCGTCAGAGCGCATGTTCGGGCTTCAGCTTTGGGTAAACCTCGCCGCTAAAAAGAAAATGACCGAACCCGCATACCGTGACATAACACCCGATCTCGTTACAAAGGTTGATGATGAAGATGCTGCAATAGCCATTGTGGCGGGTGAATACAAAGGACACCGAGGCGGCATGAAGGGCGAGCATCTCCCCGTTACCTTTCTTGATGTCACAGTCAAAGCCGGACACACATGGACACTGGAAACCCCGGAGGACGAAAACCTCTTCGCATTCGTTATGCAGGGAGAGGCTGTTTTCGGCGACTCCGCCAAGGCATCGGGAGAAAAGGAGGCTGTTCTCTTTAACTACGGCGACACATTCAAGGCATACTCAGAAAACGGCGCCAGATTCGTTCTTGTCTCCGGTCAGCCGCTGAACGAGCCGATCGCATGGGGCGGACCCATTGTGATGAATACAAACGAAGAGCTTCAGATTGCATTCGATGAGCTTGACAGAGGAACGTTTATCAAGAATCAGTAATACAATACTATATGCAGAAAAAGGGCAGGACGTACCCTTTTCTGCGATAAAACAGCAAGCAGACTGCAATGTCCCACAGCTCCATGGAAGGAGCTGCGCCGTGCGAAGCGAAGACGAACGAAGTTCGGCGCGAGCGTGTGCAGAAAAGGGGCAGGACGCACCCTTTTCTGCGGAAAGACGGATTGATCTTGACTTTCCATTTTAATCTATATAAGATTTTCCCTCATTTTGACCACTTGAAGTCTGCCCTGTCGGCGGGTGTTTAAAGATGGTCGGAACAAGGGCGCTAAAGCCATTTTACATAAGCCTTTCGGCAGGATGACACTTGAAGATTATACTGGAAGACATTGAAAGCACAGGCGTAGAAATTAACACCGGACGCAGCTTCTCCTTTGAAGGCGGGAAGTTTGAATCGGTCTCCTTCGCCGGACGCATATTCCCCGTGGGGGACGGCAAAAGCGAGTTTTACCTTGACGGCAAAATATCCGCAAAGGCAGTAATGCCCTGCGACAGATGCCTTGAGGAAGTTATCCTTGAACTTGCGGGTGACGTAAGCGTCAGGATACTCAAAGGAGCAGGAACCGATCTCCCTGAAGAGCTGGCGCTTGAAGATGAAGACGCCTCCGCCTACCTCATAGACGGTGATGAACTTGATACGGATGAAATAACAGAGGCCGAAGCACTGCTTCTGCTCCCCATGAAGGTTACATGCTCCAAGCCCTGCGGCAGCGAGCTTATTAAAGACGAAAACGAAGAGATAGTTAAAGAAGGCGATCCCCGCTGGGACGCTCTGAATAAACTTAAAAACAACTGACGCATCCCCGCTCTTTATCTTAAGAGACGGTGACAGCGCAAAATATTAAGGAGTACGGTAATGGGTGTACCGAAGAAAAAGACAACACGTCGCAAAAAAGGTAACAGAAGAAGCCACCACCACGCTACAGCTCAGTCTTTCGGCAAATGCGAAAACTGCGGTGAGCTTAAGCTTCCTCACAGAGTTTGCCCTTCCTGCGGTTACTACAAAAAAGTGCAGGTAATTAAGACGGCTGAAATCTGACATGAGGATTGTGGTTGATGCCATGGGCGGCGACCACGCCCCGGAGGAGATTGTAAAAGGAGCCGTTGCCGCCTGCAACGAATACGGAGCGAATATACTCCTTGTGGGCAGGGAAGAGCTTATTAAAAAAGAGCTTGACTCATGCGGCAGGTTCCCCTCCTCTAAAATTGAAATTGACCATGCGGAAGATGTGGTGACTATGGATGACTCCCCCTCCATGATAGTGAGAGGGAAAAGAAATTCATCCATCCACGCAGGTCTTAAGCATGTTAAAAACGGTGATGCAGACGCATTTTTCAGCGCAGGCAATACAGGTGCGGTCATGGCTGTGGCTATCATGGTTCTCCGCACGCTGAACGGTATAGACAGACCGGCGATCGGCGCTGTCCTCCCCAATATAAAGGGGCATACCGTTATGCTTGATGTCGGCGCTAATGTTGACTGCAAGCCGCTTAACTATCTCCAGTTCGCCATCATGGGCAGTGTCTTTGCCCAGATAGTTCTGGGGCTTTCCAAGCCATCCATCGGGCTTCTCAGTATCGGAGAAGAGGATGTGAAGGGCAATGAAACAACAAAATCGGTTCACACTCTTCTGCGCTCTTTGGGCAGTTCCATCAACTTCTACGGAAATGTGGAAGGCAAGGATCTTTTCAGAGGCACAACGGATGTTGTGGTGTGTGACGGCTTTTCCGGAAATGTTGCTCTCAAAGTAGCGGAATCCGCAGGATGGTACATCTCCAAAATGCTTAAAGAGGAGATTACAAGCTCATTCTGGGCGAAAGCCGGTGCGCTTCTGGCGAGAAAAGCCCTTATGCGTGTTAAAGAAAGAGCCGACTATACCGAATACGGCGGAGCGCCGCTTCTCGGTGTTGAAGGCGTCTGTATTATAGGACACGGAAGCTCCAACGAAAATGCCGTCAAAAACGGCATCAGAGTGGCAAAAGAGCTTGCCGAACACAATCTCAACAAAGTTATTCAGGAAAAACTCGCTGACTCCATCGGGGTTTTAGAAGTTGACAAAGATGTGTCTTTTTTGGATAATATCATCGGTAAATTCAAGAAAAAAAACCCGCAGGCTGAATAAAATCAGCCTGCCTGCGGTGGTATAGATGAATATATATTCAAGATTTCTGGGAACCGGCTCCTGCTTTCCGCCGGATGTAATGACCAACCATGATTTTGAAAAGTTTCTCGAAACTTCTGACGAATGGATAGTTACCAGAACCGGTATCAAAGAACGCAGAATAGCCAAAAACATGACCTGCGGTGAAATGGCATACGGCGCCGCCGTTAATGCCCTTGACATGGCAGGTGTAAAACCGGAGGAGCTGGACGGCATCATAGTCGCATCCCTCACTCCTGATACCACAATGCCCTCAACCGCCTGCAACGTGCAGAGAATGCTTGGAATCAAAGGCTGTTTTGCCTTTGACCTCACGGCAGCATGCTCAGGTTTTATATATGCAGTAAACATTGCCAACGGGCTTATCCGTTCCGGCTCTGCAAAAAAAATCCTCGTGATAGGCGCAGAAAGGCTCACAGCCGGGCTTGACTGGTCAGACAGAAGCACCTGCATTCTCTTCGGTGACGGAGCCGGTGCAGCGGTAATCGGTGCTGACAGCGAACCGGGAATACGCAGTGTTCATGCCTATGCAGACGGAAGCTTCGGCGGGCTACTCACTCTGGAATCTCTCGGTTCAACCTTCCTTGCGGAGAGAAAAGAGCGCAGCATCGAAGACAACCTGCTCCACATGAGCGGAAACGAAATATTCAAAATAGCAGTCAGGGCTATGTCAGACGCAGCCGATGCAGCGGTTCTTTCCAGCGGGCTCACATATGAGGATATAGACTTCCTTATACCCCATCAGGCGAACCTGCGCATCATTGACGCCACAGCAAAAAGGCTTAAACTGCCCCCTGAAAAAGTTGTTATTAATCTTGATAAATACGGCAACACTTCCGCCGCAACCATCCCCACCGCCTTTGACGGAGTAGTGAGAAACGGTACTCTGACAAGAGGCATGAATATCGCCTGCGCCGCTTTTGGCGGGGGTCTCACCTGGGGCAGCATGGTTTTCACATTCTAAAAACGAAATACGGACGGTAACGACATGGCAAAAACCGCAGTGGTTTTCCCCGGTCAGGGCTCGCAGTTTGCCGGAATGGGGAAAGATTTTTACGACAAATACGCAGAAGTTCGCAGAGTTTTTGACAAAGCTGACGAAGTTCTGGGCTACAGCCTTACTTCCATAATGTTCAATGGGCCGGAAGAAGAGCTTAAACTGACATTCAACACCCAGCCCGCCCTGCTCACTATGAGCATCGGCATATGGGAAGCGGTGAAACATAAAATAAATGCGGATTTCTTCGCAGGACATTCCTTAGGTGAATACTCCGCTCTTGTGGCGGCAGGCGGAATAAGCTTTGAAGATGCTGTTCTTGCTGTTCATAACAGAGGTAAATTCATGCAGGAGGCTGTTCCGGTGGGAACAGGGGCTATGGCTGCCGTTATGGGCGCAGATGACTCCGTAATAGCCGATGTGTGCAAGGCATGCAGCAGCTCAGGTTCAGTGGTTGAACCGGCTAACTTCAATTGCCCGGGGCAGACTGTGGTCGCAGGCAATGTTGATGCGGTTAACCTTTTCTGTGAAAAAATCAAGGAAGCCGGAGCAAAAAGGGCGATCCTGCTTCCGGTGAGCGCCCCTTTCCATTGCAGCCTTATGAAGCCTGCTGCGGATAAGATGGCTGCTTACCTTAAAAATATTACAATAAACAGCCTGCACACTCCTGTTTTCAATAACGTAAAAGCTGAGATTGAAACAGATGCCGAAACGGTGTACAACTCACTTGTTCAGCAGGTTTCAAGCCCTGTTCTCTGGACAAAGTCCGTTGAAAACATGGCATCATCAGGTGTAAGTGCTATAATAGAAGTCGGTGCGGGCAAAGTTCTCACCGGGCTTGTAAAGAAGATCAATAAAGAGATTGAACTCAAAAACATCGGCGTTCTCGGTGACGAGGACGGGTTATAGAAACCACACAGCCCTATGAAAAGGCCGTGTGCTGAAGGAGTAAACAACATGCTTAAAGATAAAATTGCCCTTATAACCGGAGCCTCCAGAGGAATAGGAAAAGATATGGCGCTGGCATTTGCCGCTCAGGGCGCTTATGTTGCTGTTAACTACTCCTCAAGCCCCGCAAAAGCAGACGAAGTGGTAAAAGCCATAACAGATGCAGGGGGCAAAGCATTTGCCGTTAAGGCGAATGTTGCAGATGAAGAAGAAGTTAAAGCTATGTTTGACAAAGTGGAAGAAGTGACAGGCTCCACAGTTGACATACTTGTAAATAATGCGGGCATAACCAAAGACGGTCTTCTCATGAGAATGAAAACCGAAGACTGGCAGACAGTTATGGACGTAAACCTTAAAAGTGCTTTTCTCTGCACCCGTTTTGCAGTAAAAGGCATGATGAAAAAACGCTACGGCAAGATAATAAATGTATCTAGCATCGTAGGGTTCATGGGCAACGCAGGGCAGGCAAATTATGTTGCCAGCAAGGCGGGGCTTATCGGGCTTACCAAAACAGCGGCTCTGGAATTTGCCTCAAGGGGCATCAGAGTAAACGCAATTGCGCCCGGATTTATAACAACTGATATGACGGACGGACTCAGCGAGGAGATTCAGCAGAAAATGATCTCCATGATCCCCCTCGCCGTTTTCGGCACAGGGAAGGACGTGGCAGATACGGCATTATTCCTTGCGGGCTCCGGATCGGATTACATAACAGGACAGACCATTCATGTTAACGGCGGAATGTACGTATAAGCACCGCTGAAAAAATGAAAGAAACTCCAGGAGGATTTGAATGGATATCGCAGGAAAAGTAAAAGAAATTATAGTTAAACAGCTTAACGTTGACGAAGCAGATGTTAAACCCGAAGCTTCTTTCATCGATGACCTTGATGCTGACTCTCTTGACACAGTAGAGCTTATCATGGCTTTTGAAGAAGAGTTCGATCTTGAAATTCCCGATGAGGAAGCAGAAAAGATCAAAACTGTCGGCGACGCTATCAGCTACATCGAATCAGCGAAGTAATTTTAAGCAGAAACACGCACTTCCCGCAGAGTATAAAACTGCGGGCAGTGTCTTATCAGAAGATCAAAACAAACAGGAGGAACCTGTGAGTAGAAGGGTTGTTATCACCGGAATCGGTCTTGTGACACCGGTCGGAGTCGGAAACGATGAAAACTGGACAAACCTCATAGCCGGTAAAAGCGGTATCGGACAGATTACCAAATTTGACACATCCGAATTTCCCGTAAAAATTGCCGGTGAAGTTAAAAACTTCAATCCCGAAGAACTTGTCGATAAAAAAGATATCAAAAGATTTGACGAGTTCATTGTTTTCGCACTTGCTGCGGCGGAAATAGCGTTCAGAGATGCAGACATGAACCTTGACGCTGTGGATAAAGAGCGTTTCGGCGTTATCATAGGTTCAGGAATAGGCGGTTTCAAATCCACCGAAGACACTAAAGCGGCATACATTGCAGGCGGAATCAAAAAGATCTCCCCTTTCTTCATCCCTGCATCCATCATCAACATGGGCAGCGGAGCCGTTTCCATACGCTACGGACTTAAAGGACCCAACCTCAGCATCGTAACTGCATGCGCCACAGGCACACACGCCATAGGCGATGCCTTCAAAATCATTGCACGAGGCGATGCGGACTGCATGGTTGCGGGCGGAGCGGAAGCTTCCATCACTGAGCTTGCAGTGGGCGGCTTCTCCAACATGAAAGCACTGGCAAAAAGGAACGAAGAACCTGAAAAAGCCAGCAGACCCTTCGACAAAGACAGAAACGGATTTGTTATGGGAGAAGGCTCAGGTATTCTGATCCTTGAAGAGCTTGAACACGCAAAAGCGCGCGGCGCAAAAATCTACGCCGAAGTCGCAGGCTACGGTCTCACAGGTGATGCATACCACATGACAGCACCTGACGAATCCGGTGACGGCGCTATGAGAACAATGAGAATGGCTATTAAGGATGCCGGAATAAACGCTGATGAAATCAACTACATCAACGCCCACGGTACATCCACTCCATATAATGACGCCATCGAAACAAGAGCTATTAAAGGCGTTTTTGGCGACCACGCAGGAAAGCTTAAAATCAGCTCCACAAAATCGATGACTGGTCACCTGCTCGGCGCTGCGGGCAGTGTTGAGGCGGCTTATCTTGCCATGTCTATAAAAACAGGCATCATACCCCCCACAATCAACCTTGAAACGCCGGATCCTGACTGCGATCTTGACTATGTGCCAAATAAAGCTGAAAAGCTTGATATCCGCTACGGATTAAGCAACTCTTTCGGCTTCGGAGGAACAAACGCAACTATCTTGCTGAAAAAGTATGAGTAGTCACGGCGAACCGGTTAAATACGAAAATCTTGAGAGACTCCTGTCGTATCAATTTACGAACAGGAGTCTCCTTCTTGAAGCTCTCACCCACAGATCTTATTCCCACGAGAAGAGAACTAAAACAAACTATGAACGTCTGGAATTCCTCGGTGATGCGGTTTTACAGCTTGTTATCACAGAATATCTCCTTGAAAAATACAGAGATTATGATGAAGGAACTCTCTCAAAGCTAAGAGGGTACTTTGTCAGCGAAGGCTTTTTAAGCATCATAGCCCACGAGATAGGTCTTGGACGTTTCGTTCTCCTCGGCAAAGGGGAAAAGGCAAGCGGGGGAATGTTTAAGGACTCTCTTCTATGTGATATATTCGAGTCGCTTGTTGCAGCAATATACCGTGACGGCGGATATGACACTGCGAGAGAAACCATAATCCATCTCTTCGGCAAACGCATAGACGAAGACATTTCCACCAACAGTTTCATAGACTCAAAAAGCGAACTCCAGAAACTCACCCAGAAAATCTACGGCGTACTGCCCGAATACACCGTGCTTAAAGAGGTGGGACCGGAGCATAATAAAACCTTTGTTGTCGAGCTTACCATTGAAGGAATTCTCCATGAGACAGGCGAAGGCAAAAGCAAAAAAAGTGCGGAAAAAGTCGCCGCCACCAAGGCCCTGAACCGCCTTGCACACGTTTCCTAGAAGAATCCTCCCTGTTTTCATCCCTTTTGCGGGGTGCAGAAACAGGTGTGTCTACTGCAATCAGAACAGAATTACCGGAACGGGCGGCGGAAGTCTTCTGGAAAATGCCTCACGGCAAATCTCTGATTATCTTTCTTATTCAGACAAATGGGACGAACTGGCATTTTACGGAGGCAGCTTTACCTGCATCCCCCAAAAGGACAGACTGGCACTGTATGAACTCGCCCGTGAAAAAGGTTTTGACAGACTCCGCTTTTCCACAAGCCCCGACTGCGTTGAGGATGATGTGCTGGACGAAGCTGAAGCCTTCGGAGTGCGCACTGTTGAACTCGGCGTGCAGTCTCTCTCTGACGGAGTGCTGAGTCTTAATAAGCGCCCATATGATGCAGAAACCTGCCTCAAGGCAATCAAGTCAGTGAGCAGAAGATTCATCACCGGAGTTCAGATGATGACCGGAATGTACGGCGAAACAGCCGCAGATGTTGCCAATACTGCCGATTCGCTGGCTGAACTTAAACCTGCTTACGCCCGAATCTACCCCACTGTTGTTCTTGCAGATACAGAGCTTGCGGAATTATACAAAGCAGACTGTTATACCCCCCCCTCTCCTGCGGAGATGCTTCTCCGCACCGCATACGCATATGCCGCACTCACATCAGCGGGTACAAATGTAATCCGCACCGGGCTTCAATCAACAGACAGCCTTGAAGATTCCATAAAAGGCGGATTTTACCACCCTGCGTTCGGCGATATGGTAAAAACACTTATTATACTGATATTTCTGCATAATTATGGGGAGATCTACGCCTCGCAGGCAGATATTCACAAATTCTTCGGTTATAAGTCCCTTGCAAGAAAACATTTCCCTGATAAAATCATCATCGGTGAAGATTTTCAGACATCCTTGCCTGAAATCTGCCTGAAAGCAAAGGAGCATATTTTTGAGAATAACGGCAGGAACCCTGAAAGGAATTCAGCTTCATACGCCGAAGAACTCATCCGTCAGACCCACAACAGATAAGGTCAGACAGGCTGTTTTTTCGTCCCTTTTTGATGAAACAGAAAATGCCGCAGTGCTTGATCTCTGTGCCGGGACAGGAGCATTCGGAATAGAAGCCTTAAGCAGAGGAGCGGCTTCCGCCGTTTTCATTGACCTCTCCACTGATATAATCAAAAAAAATATCCTCACCGCAAAGCTCGCAAATACACGGATAATAAAGGGGGACGTGAAAAAAGAGATCCCCCGTCTCAATACATCCTTTGATATAATTTTCATTGACCCGCCCTACGGACTGTTTGACCCACAGGAAATAATGAACCTGATATACGAAAACGGGATCTTACAGCCTGACGGCGTTCTTATCTATGAGGAAAGCACCCGCACTTTTTTCCCTGCGGAGCCTGAGAATTTTGAGATTCTGAAGGAAAAGAAGTACGGTGAAACAGCAATATATTACTTAAAACGGATGCAGATATGAAAAGAGCAGTTTATCCCGGAACCTTTGACCCCATGACAATGGGGCACCTCGACATCCTCAAAAGAAGCTCAATGCTTTTTGACGAAGTAATACTGGCAGTTGCAAAAAGCGAAAAGAAAAGCACCCTCTTCTCCATTGAAGAAAGAACCGACATGGCAAAAATCGCCACACAGGAGATAAAAAACATACGTGTTGTCCCTTTCTCCTGCCTTCTGGTAAACTTTATGCAGAGGATGGACAGTCAGATAGTTATAAGAGGTCTGCGTGCGGTGTCTGATTATGAGTATGAGCTTCAGCTAGCACTTATGAACCGCAAGCTCGACCCGAAGCTGGACACCGTATTTCTCATGCCTTCACAGCAGTATATCTTCCTAAGCTCCAGCATGGTGCGTGAGATAGCAAGCCTCGGCGGCGATGTTTCCAAGTTTGTTCCGCCTGTTGTTTATGAAAGAATGGTAAAAAAACTCGGTTTCCCTCCGGAAAACCCATGCGGCGGACAAAACTAAGGTTTTTTATCCTCTGTACGATTCTTAAACAGTGCATAAGGTCCCATAAGGGACTAATTATTTGATTTTGCCGTTATTTGGTGCTAGTTTAGCTTAATAGGGCAAAATTGACCGCAGTACAGCAGGCTCGGTGAGGGGTTCCATGAAAAAGATCTTACTGATTGACGACAGCGTTACCATTCACAGGGTAATAGACATCTGCATCGATAAAGATAAATTCATCACGGAGAAAACCTTTTCCGCTGACGATGCCGTGATGAAGCTGAAAAACTCCCCCGCTGACATTGTTCTGCTGGATAACAAGCTTGAGGGGATAACCCTTCTTGACTTCATAGGGAAGATACGCTCCCTTGCCCAGGATGCCTGGATCATCCTTCTTACCGGTGCATTTGACCAGTTTGATGATAACGACCTCATTAAATCAGGTGCAGATGATTACCTTTTCAAACCATTTGACTCACAGGCGATAGAAGCAAAAATTAATTACGGACTCAACTCTGTACGTGAGGTTCCTGCCTCTGCTCCGGCGCCTGCTATGCCCGAACAGGTAATAGCGGAGGAAGAGACGGAAATCCTTGAGCCGGAAGAAACACAGGCTGAAGAGGAAGCACAATTCATTGATCTTCAGGGAATCCCCTCTGAAACGGACGTTAAGGATGAAGAGCCGGAATCAGAGGACGAAGCCGAGATTGAGGCATCTCCGGAAGAAGATGCGCTTTCTGCGGCGGAATTTGCAGATGCTGATATAACTGCCGAAGAAGTGGTAACTGACGAACCTGCGGAGGAAATACCATCAGCAGATGATATCTTCTCAGCGGATGAACCGGAAGAAGTTCAGGAACCACTTGATCTGTATGGTGAAAACGAAGAGGAATTCCCGTTTGATGACGATGCAGAACCCTCTATAGCAGTATCAGAAGAGGAAAAAGCGGAGCTTGGAAACCTTTTCGCTGAAACTGACGAACCCGAACCCGAAATAGTAATCGAAGACACTGACGAACAGCCGGATGAAGATCTCGACTCTTTCCTTAAAGGGCTTGAGGAAACTGATGTTCCGGAAGCAGAAGTTATAGAAGAGGAACAGGAAATACCCGAAACTGCACCGGAGGATTTTACGGATCTTCTGGACGAACTCGTAGAAAAGGAAGAACCTGCTCCTGAATATATCATTGAAGAAGAACCGGAAGAGACCGACCCCTTTGCCGGATTCATGACAGTGGATGAAGAAAGCGCTCTCAGTGAGCCTAAAGCAGCAGAAGAGCAGAAACAGGAAACAGACGAAAATGATATCTTTGCCGGGTTAACACAGATAAGCGTGGAAGAGGTTGCCGACGGCAAACCGAAAGAGCCGGAGGAAGAAATTCAGCCGGAAGAGCCCGCAGCGGAAGAGATTACCGAAATAGAAGAAACAGCGCTGGATTTGATCCCCGAAGGATTTCTGCAGACAGACGCACCGGTGGACGGTGAGATTGTTGAAGAGGCGCAGGAACCAGACCTCACAGCAGAAGCGCTTGAGAGCATGCCCATCGACACAGACTTTGCTGACCTCACTCCGGCTGATGATGCAGGGGCGGAGATTCCCCAACTCACAGATGAAGATCTTTCCGAACCTGCAATCATACGGGAAGAAGAACCGGAGGAAGCATTAACAGAAATGCCCGAACCGGAAACAGAACCTGAAGCTGAAGAAATTCTCCCTGAACATCTCTTTGAAGCGGCTGAAGAAGAGATAGCAGAAACTCCTGCACCGGAAGAAGAGCCCGAAGCAGCTATTATGCCGGATGATGAAGCAGAGCTTACAGCCTTTGAGGAATTTCCCGAAGAACAGTTTGCCCCGCTGAAGGACATTGAAGAGGAAGCACCGCAGCCCGCAGCAGTACAGTCTCAAGGTCTGGCGCAGGAAGAGATAAAAGAGATAGTTTACCGTTCACTGGACAGCGGGATGCTGAAAAGTGCAATACAGGAAGTTCTTTCCGAAAAAATGGAGGAAGTGCTGAGAGAAGTGCTTCCGGAAATAGCAGAAATGGTTATAAGAGAAGAAATAGAGCGCCTTAAGAGAGGAGAATAAGTGTCACAGATCGACTACAGAAGCAGCGGAGTTAATATAGACGAGGGTAACAGATTCATAACCCTCATAAAATCCATGGCGGAATCCACATATACCGAAGGTGTTATAGGAAGCCTCGGCGGATTCGCAGGATTTTTCAGCCTCAAGGACGCAGCAGGCATGACCGACCCTGTGCTTGTGGCAGCAACAGACGGAGTAGGCACAAAGCTTAAGGTAGCCTTTGATTCAGGCAAGCTTGATACAGTCGGTGTCGATCTGGTTGCTATGAGCGTAAACGACCTTGTTGTAACCGGAGCAAAACCTCTCTTCTTCCTCGATTATCTCGCCACAGGCAAACTTGCCCCTGAAGACATGGCAGAGGTTGTAAAAGGCATAGCCGACGGATGCAGGCAGTCCGGCACTGCACTCATAGGCGGTGAAACGGCAGAGATGCCCGGATTTTACAAAGAAGGCGAATTTGACCTCGCCGGTTTCTGTGTGGGAATACTGGACAAAGCCAAAATGGTGGACGGCAGCAAAGTCGCCGCCGGAGACGTTATAGTCGGTTTCGGCTCAAGCGGTCTGCACAGCAACGGATACTCGCTTGCACGTAAAATCTTTTTTGAAGAGCTTAAAATGGACGTCAAGGATGCCATAAACGGAAAACCCCTTTATGAACTGCTCCTTGCACCCACAAAAATATATGTAAAAACAGTCCTTTCTCTCCTTGCAGAAGGGTTCGGCATCAAAGCCATGGCGCACATAACAGGCGGCGGCTTCTATGAGAATATCCCCAGAGTCCTCCCCGAAGGGCTTGACGCTGTTGTGGATAAAGACAGCTTCAAAAGACCTGAGATATTCGACATAATCACCTCAAAGGTCAGTATAGACAGCCGTGAGCTTTACAGAGTCTTTAATATGGGCATAGGCTTCATCGCTGTTGTGTCCGCTGACGAGGCGGAAAAACTCACTGCCCGTGCCTGCGAACTGGGTGAGAGTGCCTTCATTATAGGCAAAATGACCGAAGGAACAAAATCGGTTAAGATAAAAGGAATAGACTTCTGATGAAGATAGGAATACTTCTCTCCGGCAGGGGAAGCAACTTCAAGGCTATAAAGTCCGCAATAGATAAAGGCGAAATACCTGACACAGAAATAGCCGTGGTGATAAGCAACAAGGCAGACGCCGCAGGGCTGGCTTATGCAGCAGAATGCGGGCTTAAAACCGTCTACCTCAACCACAAGGACTTTGACGGCCGTGAAGCCTACGACCGTGAGATAGTGAAGCATCTGAATGAAGCAGGCGTCCAGCTTGTGTGCCTTGCCGGATTCATGCGCATTATCTCGCCCTATTTCGTTGAACAGTTCAGAAACAGAATAATAAATATACACCCTTCTCTTCTTCCCGCCTTTCCGGGTCTGGATGCACAAAAACAGGCTCTGGAATACGGGGTACGCTTCGCCGGATGCACAGTGCATTTTGTGGATGAGAAAATGGACAACGGAGCCATAATCCTCCAGAAATGTGTCCCCGTTCTTGAAGACGATACAGAGGAAAGCCTCTCAGCCCGTATCCTTGAGCAGGAACATAAGGCATATCCCGAAGCGGTGCGCCTTATAGCCGAAGGCAGGCTGAAAACTGAGGGCAGGAAAGTAAAAATAATATGAAAAAACTGTTGGCAGCATCGGTTCTCTTTCTGATTAGCATAACAGCCTCCGCAGGAGATACAATGACCCTTGAAAACGGAGTTAAATTTACAGTAATCGAACGTCCCTATACGGAAACAGTTTCTGTCTCGATCTTTGTCAAAGGCGGACTATTCAGGGAAAGTACAGAAAATAACGGCATCGGCGCCCTGACCTCATCAGTATGGGTAAAGGGAAGCGAGATGCTGCGTGAGATGGAATTTTACGGCGGCAGCATAGGCGCAGGACAAGGCACCGACTCATTTGAGATTGCCTTCTCATCCACCGCAGAATATCTGGATAAGGCGATTGAGCTTTTCCGTCCGTTTCTCTTTAACCCTGTTTTTGACAACGATGTATTTGAAAGAGAAAAGGCTATTCAGCTTGAAGAAATAAAAGCGATGCAGGATGACCCTTCTTCCCTGTCATTCCGCAACTTCATGAAGCTCACATACGCAGACACCCCTTATGCGCTGACAATAGAGGGGGAGAAGGAAAGCGTTGAGAAGCTGACTCTTGATGATATAAAGAAATTCTACCCGGTTCTCCTCCAGGGGAAAAGCACCATAGTTACCGCTGTCGGCAAAATAACCCCTGAACAGACAGAGAAGCTGAAAGCGATATTCGCTGATCTCCCCGCAGGAAGTGAATTTAAAGCGGAATGCTCTCACCCCGCACAGAAGGAAGACATATACAAAGAAGACAGAGACCCCAGAACACAGCAGGCAAAACTTTATGTGGGCTACGAAGCTCCTCAGGCATCCGACCCGATTTACGCCTCAGTCAAGGTTATGGCGGATATTATGGGCGGCGGCATGAGTTCCCGCTACTTCACGGAAATGCGTAAAAACAGGGGCTATGCTTACTCTGTCGGAGCTTTTTACCCTTCCAGACTATGCAAGTCAAGATTCGTGGGGCACATAGGGCTGGAGTACGCCAATGTTCCAGAAGCTGTGAAAACTATGGAAAAGCTGAACAAAACATTCATAGACTCTCTCACGGATGAAGAGCTTACAAAAGTTAAAAACTATATGCTTGGCAGGCTTCTGATAGAAACAGAAACCAACAGTAAACAGGCGTGGTATGCGAACTTTTTCCAGAACGCAGGGCTGGGCAGCGGATACCTGACCAAATATATTGAGGACATAAAAGCTGTAGATAAGAATTCTCTGAAAAAAGCAGCGGAGATATTCAGCAAACCGAAAACTGTTTATATTTTGCGATAAAGCATATTCGCAGCCCTGCTTCCGCAGGGCTTTTTGTTATAACTCTTCGTTATCCTCAAAGTCGGTAAAATCATCTGAAGTTTTAGGGCGGTATTCAAGGATTTCTATATAAAGCGGAAGATCCTTCTTCGGGATGCTTTTCTTTTCCGGCACCTGAAGAACCTTTATTTTCTTATAAAAGTTCCACATGTCCATCTCTATCACATCCCCTTCTTTCAGGGTATATGCGGGTTTTGCAGCACGGTCATTTACCCTGATGAAGCCCTCATCCGCAGCTTCATTTGCCACAGTTCTGCGCTTCATCAGGTTTGTTGTTTTTAAAAACTTATCAAGTCTCATTGCTGCCTTTATAAGAATACTGTCCGGACAAGCCTAATACATGTACTGCACAAGGATGCGCTGTCTGCTGTCTTTCAGCCATTTGTCATATATGACTTTTGTTTTTTCATCGGCTATTTTTTCAGCCGCACGCTGTCTGACTTCTGCTGTTCCCTGATATTTATCCTTAAAATCTTCAACGTAGAGAACTCTGTACTCTCCGTCCAGTGACTGAACACCGGTGATGTCGCCTTTATTTTTGTCTTTCAGCAGCTCTTTCAGAGACGAATCAAGGGAGCTATACTCAAACCAGCCAAGATATCCGCCATCTTCGTCTTTAGCATATTTTGCAACAGTTTCCACAAAAGAACCGTTTTTCTTGTAAAAATCCAAAGCCTTTTCCAAAGCCAGACGGTTGTTAAGGCTCAACATCCTTAACTCATACTGATCGCTTATTTCAAGCTCATTACCGTTTTCTTTTATATATTTGTTTATTTCATCCTCTGTAACCACAACTTTTGGGGCAAGCACTCTGCTGCGCACCCTTGTGGTGAGGATATCCATCTTAATCTGCCATTTGTAATGCGTTATTGTTCTGTTTTCCTTTGCGAGCAGATCAAAAAGCTGCTGTTCGCTTATTCCGTTCTTTTCCAGAACATCCTTAACCGCATTGTCCACCTCATCATCACTCACACGGACACCTTCACGGCGTGCAGCATTAAGCACAACGTACTGGTCAACAAGAAACTCCAGAGTTTTTCTGGTGTACTCGCTTAAGATGCGGCTCTGTTCTTCCTGATCCTTAATAGAGTAGATCTGCTTTGTTCTTTCGGGGTTCAGGGATTCAACATCAAATTTGGTTATTATGTCGTCCCCTACACGGGCATAAACCCTGTCAATTACCTGCGCCTGAACCTGCTGTGAGAGGCTCAAAAGAAGCAGGAGCAACATTAATGATTTCAGCTTTACTGTAAATTTCATCTATAAAGTTCCTTACGCTTTCTTCTTGTTTTTGTGAATAAAGTTTTGCGTATATATCAGATTTGACCTGATCAAATTTTCTGTTTTCAGCACTTCTGTAAGCCATGGTACGAAAAATATGGAAGCCGTATTCCGATTGAATAATACCGCTGGTCTCTCCCGCTTTCAGTTTAAATGCTTCGGAGAATACTTCCGGATAGTCGTCAGCGGAGATAAAGCCGAGGTTTCCTCCATTTCGTTTTTCATCGGAAATAGAATATTTTTCGGCAACTTCGGCGAATGGAACTCCCTTTTTGAGTTCAGCAGCAGCGGCTTCCGCCTTTTCTTTCTCAGCGGTGAGTATCATAAATACATTTGCGGTTCTTTTTCCCGCAAAGCCTTCTTTGTTTTTATTGTAATATGCCTTAAGCTCTTCGTCACTGACTCTCACATTAGTGTCGGCAACTTCGGTAAGAAGTTTCTGAACAAGCACATTTTCTATCATCTGTTTTTTCAGGCGGTTTTTAATAATCTCGTCCGTCGCATCTTCGCCGTTTTCGGAGGCTCTTCCTTCCTCCATTTTATCAATATATCCGGCAATTTTTTCACTTCTTTTATCGCCAACATCAAGCCCGCGTTTTCTTGCTTCATCAAGCAGGAGTCTGTGGATTACATAATTACGCACGAGACGGTCTTTAACTTCGGGATTTTCAAGGGCGATGGGATCCATCTCCTGAATTGTGAAATAGGAGTAGTCAATAAACTCCGAATTGTCCACATCTGTTCCGTTTATTTTAAGAATAGTGCGTTTTTCAGCTTTCGGAGCGGAATCTGTACTCTTTTTTCTATCTCCGCATCCGAAAAGGAGTGCCGCTAAAAGTAAAAATATCGCTGTTTTTTTCATCATCCGCATAAGTTACAACATTAACTCCCACAGGGCAATACAAAAGGGTGTGCAATGGTTCTGACAGTTTCACTCTTCTATCAGTTCAGAAAGAATTTCGCAGGTTTTCTCAAGGAAATTGTCTTTTTTCTCAAAATAAAGCACAAGACTGTTTTCATTTTCAAACTTATAAACAGCTTTTGCCTCACTGAGAACTTCAAAAAGCTTTGCAGGGGAAACCGGAGTGTCCTTGTCAAAGGTTATGCGCACTCTGCCTGTATGGATAGCCAGTTTTTCAGCATATGCCTTGCCTGCTATATTTTTCATAAGCATTATCCAGCCCAGGTTCTCTGTCTCCGGGCGCATCTCACCGTACACCTGCGTCAGATCGTCCAGCAGCGCACGCATATCCTTCTCAGACTGTATCTTTGAAAAGCGCCTGTAATAATCGAACCTTAAGGAAACATCCTCAACATATTCGGCGGAGATGAAATACGGCAGAGCCGACGCCACCTCTGTCTCACGGGAGTTGTTAAGCTCACCCTTAAGCTCTTTCACAGCCTCTTCTATCATCTGGAGGAAAAGCTCATAGCCTATTTTGACCATAAAGCCTGACTGGTCAGCACCGAGAAGATCGCCAGCTCCCCTTAGCTGAAGGTCGTAAAAAGCGATCTTTACTCCGCTGCCGAGGTCTGAAAGCTGTTGAATTATCTTAAGCCGTTTGCGGGCTATTTCATTTATGCTGGTCATACTGGGGACAAGCATGTAGCAGTAGCCACGCCTGCGGGAGCGTCCCACACGTCCTTTAAGCTGATACACCTGCGCCAGACCGAAATGAGCAGCGTTGTTGATTATGATGGTGTTTGCATTTGCTATGTCTATCCCGTTTTCCACAATGGTGGTGCAGACAAGTATATCAAGCTCGCCCTGATAAAAGCTGTAGAGAACACTCTCCATGCCGTCTGCCGTCATCTGCCCGTGGGCAATGCCAAGCCTTGCGTGGGGAACAAGCTTGCGCACCGATTCCGCAACGGATTCGATGTCTTCCACTTTATTATGAAGAAAATATACCTGACCGCCCCTTTCAAGCTCTTTCATCAGGGCATTCTTGATCTCTTCATCGGTCTTTATGACTCTGGTGATTACAGGGAGTCTTTCCTCCGGCGGGGTTTCTATGACGCTTATATCCCTTATACCGGACATGGAAAGCTGTAATGTGCGGGGAATCGGAGTAGCCGAGAGGTATATAATATCTATATTGCTCTTGAGAGCGGTTATCTTCTCTTTATGGGCAACGCCGAAGCGCTGCTCCTCGTCTATTATCAGGAGTCCCAGATCAAGAAACTCCACATCTTTTGATAAAAGCCTGTGGGTTCCGATAATTATGTCAATCTCGCCTGCAGCCAGCTTGCGCAGGCTTTTCTTTATTTCTGATGATGTCTTGTACCGGCTGATATAGTCCACATTCACAGGCATATCGGCAAAGCGTTTCTTAAAGTTGACATAATGCTGGCGTGCCAGAACAGTTGTGGGTACAAGAACGCCGACCTGCTTTCCGCTGGCAACTGCCTTGCATGCTGCCCTCATGGCGACTTCTGTTTTCCCGAATCCCACATCGCCGCATACCAGACGCTCCATAGGTTTGTCATCTTCCATGCCCTGATAAACATCATGTATGGCAGAGAGCTGATCATCGGTTTCGTCATACTCAAATCCCTGTTCAAACTGTTCCAGGAGAACTCCGTCGTCCCTGAACGCAAAGCCGGTTTTCACCTTTCTGTCTGCGTAAAGCTTCAGCAGGTCTATGGCAAGTTTCTTTGCTCTGGTACTTGCCTGAACCTTAAGTTTTTTCCATGCGCTTGTCTGTAGGCTGTGTATGCGTGGCGCTCTGCCTTCTGCGCCGATATATTTCTGAATCTGCCCTATTTTGTCCAGCGGTACGTAAAGGATCTCGCCATTGTCATACTCAACCATGAGGAAATCACCGGCCACGCCGCCGATCTCTTTATGCACCAGCCCTCTGTAGATGCCTATTCCGTAATCAACATGGACAACATAATCGTTCGGCTCAAGATCGTTCAGGCTTGTGGAGTAGACCTCCTTCTTCGCCTTCTTTATCTTCTTTTTGACTGTGCCGAAAATATCCTCATCCGTAACAACGGCAATCTTCCCTCTGGAGTCTATGAAACCGCCGCTGACCTTCTCGCCGTAGAGCCCTATGCCGTGTGACGGAAGCTTGAGGAACGAAGAAATCTCAGTTACGCCTATTTCGTGATCTCTCATGAAATCAAGGAACAGGCTTTTGAGCTTGCGGCTTTCAATGCAGACCAGCACACCGTAGCGGTCGTCCAGAAGTTCCTTGATTTTCGCAGCGGCATCGGTGACGGACTGATAGAGGTTTTTCTTCTCGTGGGTGAATCTCGCCGCCGAACTTGCCAGTCCGCCGTCTTCGCTGTCCACATCCACTGATTCCTCATAGAGATGAACGTCACGGGCGCCGAAAAGCTTTTCCATCTCTTCGGCGTTCACAAAGTTCTTCTCTGCACCTGCCGGCAGGGCGTAATGATCCTGCTTATCCTTCACGGTGTTGTCTATTTCTATAAAAGTGTCCGCCAGATCTCTCTCAAGGGTTATTATCTGCGTAACTGCGCCGAGGTAATCGAAAAGGCTCGCCATGCTCTTATATATAAATGGGCTGAACCAGTGGCATCCGGCAAACTTGCCGAAGTTTTTTGCTTTTTCACTCACAGCAGGAATATTCACCGAAGCAAGATCATCCTCATCAAATAGAGCCTCTCCCGCCGGGAGAATTTCAATCTCATCAAGCTTTTTCTCTGTCCTTCTGCTGAATGATTCAAACAGATCCATACGGTCGATCTCATCATCGAAAAACTCTATCCTCACAGGGTTTTCCATCTGCGGAGTAAAAATCTCTGCAATGTCTCCCCTGAAGGTATATTCCCCCTGACCGGAAACAAGCTCAACATTAACATAGCCGGAATACTCAAGGGCGTATCTCAGTTCCTCACGGTCTGACGTATCCCCTTTTTTAAGCCTTATGACGGAAGCCTCAAAAACATCCGCCGGAGGCAGGGTCTTAACCAGTGATTTCGGAGTAGCCAGAACTATACCCTCAAAGCCGTTCATAAGCCTGTGGAGGGTACTGATACGCATGGAGAGTACATCAGACAAAACCCTTGCTTCCTCGAAGGGTTCCTGTGTGTATTCGGGAAAAGGCGCAACCTTATCCGCTCCGAAGAAGAAAAACAGCTCGGATAAGAGAAGGTCGAAACGGTTTCTGTCGGGAGCTATAACAAGCAGCCTGCCCCCGCTGAAATTTTTACGAAGGCGGTATGCGGCTCCTGCGCCCCATAATCCGCCTGTGATTGAAGTGAAGTCCATTATTATAAAGTTTGCTTAACAGCCCTAGCTGAATTTACCGAACATTATCTCATCCACCAGTTCGCAGATGATGTGAGCAGCGGCTATGTGTATCTCCTGTATTCTGGGAGTGCATTCCGAAGGAGAAATCAGCAGATGATCGCACAATCCTCTCATCAGCCCCCCGTCTTTGCCTGTAAAGCCGATGGTTGTCATCCCTTGTCTGCCCGCAGTACGCAGAGCAGCAAGCACATTGGGGGAATTGCCGCTGGTGGAGATTCCCCACGCTATGTCATTCTCATTGCCCAGTGCCTTGAGCTGTTTGTCAAAAACTTGCTCAAAGCTGTAGTCATTGCCTATTGCTGTCAGGGCAGAGGTGTCTGTTGTGAGAGCAAGGGCGGGCAGAGGCGGACGCTCCATCTTAAAGCGGTTTGTAAACTCCGCTGCTATGTGCTGGGAATCAGCAGCGGAACCGCCGTTACCGAATATCAGCACCTTGCCGCCGTTTTCAAAACATCTCACAATCTCTGTGGATATACCTATAATCACGGGCATGTTCTCTGCGGCAAACCTTGCCTGAACTTCCCGCATCTCTTCAAAAATATCGCTTATGAAATCTTCCATACGCCGTTACCTTTTTCTAATATTTATAAAATTTCTTAATCTTCACCTGAAAAACCCTTTTTTAACAGAAAAAAAGTGCTTTTCTGGTTCTTTCCAAAAAAAGTGAAACTGCTTTGTAATATCAAAGCTTAATTTACAACATAAATCCGCACGTCCTGTCGGATTTATGTACACGCTCGCGCCGCAGTGAATGCGGCTTCGCTTCGCACGGCGAAGTTCCGTCATGGAACTTCAAGCTAAACGCCGAATGCGTTTATTATGTGTGTTATTTTACCATTGTCTATGGAAATTACATCAAAACGGCAGAGTTTTTCCAGATTATTTTCTGTGAGGTAGCTTTCAGCGGTGCGGATTATTTTGTGCTGCTTGGTGTGTGTTACTGACTGATAGCCCTCGCCGTAGGCATCGGAGCTTCTTGTTTTGACTTCCACAAAGATAAGAGTGCTGTCCTTTTCCGCTATGATGTCTATCTCGCCTGTTTTAGCTCTGTAATTGCGTTTGAGTACAGCGTAGCCGTTCTTTTTAAGAAAAGCCGCCGCCTTATCTTCGCCGGATTTACCTTTTAATATCCGCATTTTTCAGAAAGCTCATCCGGTGCAGTTCCGTTACACCGTATTTTTTAAGCGCCTCCAGATGAACCTTAGCCCCATAGCCCTTATTTGAATACCATCCGTATTCGGGGTATGTCATATGAAGCTTTTTCATCATGGAGTCACGGTGAACTTTGGCAAGAATCGAAGCCGCTGCCACACAGAGGAAACTGTCCTCCGCCTTGAAAGGATTTTGTATCGGAACTGATACATTCAGCTTAACAGCATCCACAATTATATCATCATAAGGGGTTTTCAGACGGGAAAGCGCCATCTGCATCGCCTGTTTTGTGGCACGGAGAATGTTAACAGAATCGATAACACTATTGCAGACAACGCCGAAGGCATAGTCAACGGCGTTTCGCCTGATACTCTCGGCGATTACTTCACGCTTTTTTTCGGTAATTTTCTTTGAGTCGATGATGCGGGGATCTTCATATCCTTCGGGCATTATCACCGCACAGGCGACAACAGGACCCGCAAGGCATCCCCTGCCCACCTCATCCATGCCGACAGTGATTATTTATTCCCCCTTTTTTCTGCGGATTTTTGCAGCTATCCAGCCGATGAACTCATCAAGTCCCTGACCTGTTTTGCAGGAGGTCTCGAATATGTCCAGAGTGGGGTTAACGCCAAGGGCAAAATCACGGCATTTCTGTACATCAAAATCCACATAGGGAAGAAGGTCTGTTTTGTTAATGATAAAAGCTGATGAAACATGGAACATTGAAGGATACTTCGCAGGTTTGTCCTCACCCTCTGTCACACTGAGCATGCAGACCTTTGCATCTTCACCCAGTTCGTATGAGGAGGGGCAAACAAGGTTGCCCACGTTTTCTATAATAAGAAGGTCAAGCTTGCCGAAGGCAACCATAGCCTTTTCTATATCAAGTGCTTCAAGGTGGCATGAACCGTTGGTATTAACCTGAACAGCGGGGATTCCGGCGGCTCTGATACGCTCTGCGTCAAAATCTGTCTGGAGGTCGCCTTCTATAACGCCAACTGTATATGTTTTCTGAAGTTTAACGAGTATCTGGGAAAGGAGAGTTGTCTTCCCGCTGCCGGGGGATGAAACAAAGTTAAGGACCAGCGTTCTGTCCCTGTCAAAGCCTTCCTTAAGGGCTTCCGCAAGTTCTTCGTTTTTAGAGAGAATCCTTTTATTAACATCAAGCTTTGTCATCTTTATCTCCTTAAATTTTATATGAAGCAAATAAAAACTTTTGAAAGGGTTTGCTGAAAGCTTTCCTAATCCACTTCTATTTCAGTTATCTGCAATTCCTCGCCGGTAAGTATCTGCACGGCAGATGAACCGCATTTAGGGCACTGCATGAATATCTGCTCAAAGATATTTTCATGTGCGCAGTCCATACACTTGCCTGTAAGGGGCACATTTTCAATGATAAGTTCACCCTCTTCGGCAATTGTGCCGTCCTTGAGGGCATCAAAGGCAAACATCAGAGAGGAGCTTTCCACCGCCTGCAGCCTGCCTATTTTCACGAAAATCTTATTTACTTTTTTTGCGCCGTTATTTTTCGCTGTGTCGAAAACGACGTCCATTAAACTCTGGGCTATACCTACTTCATGCATGGAAATATGTATAAACTCCTATATGCTCTTAGTCAACCGCATAATAGAGTTCATGAACCTCTCCTCTGCGGAAAAGTCTCCCCTCGTATTCGGCTTCCTCAATGACTATAGTTCCCGAACCACAGGCTATTTCCGCTCCGTAAGGCGTAAGCTCCACAAGCCCGCCGGGTCTGCCGTATTCCCCCTGCCATTTTTCAGTTGATGCCCGCCATACAGTTACCTGCTGACCGTTTTTCATAAAATAAGCACCGAAATAAGGTCGGGAAAAGCCTCTTATATGGTTGTATATGCTGTAGGCGTCACGGTTGAAATCTATGACACCCTCTTTCCTGCGCTTGCGGGGCAGATAAAAAGCCTCACGCTCATCCTGCGGAACTGCGCTGAAGCCGTCAAAGCCTTTTTCCATAAACTCTTTTACAAAGCGGGCCGAGACTGCCGCATACTTTTTGAGGAAGTCTTCCGGATATTCTCCGAAGCCTATTTTTATCTCTTCAGAATAGAGTATATCACCGCCGTCCACTCTTTCAGAAGCCTCATAAAAACTTGCGCCGGATATTGCCACACCTCGGAGAAACTGCTCTGTTACTGCGCTGTAGCCCCTGTATAGAGGCAAAAGAGAAGGATGGGCAAAGACAGCCCTGACGGAGGACTCCATGAAGAAATCCTTTGTCCAGTCAACACACAGAGCTGCAGTGTCCTCATCCAGCCGGATATCCGCTGCATCAGCATATTTATTGGATGATATGAATGTAATAGGAAACATTCCTCTGTATTTCGTGAAATCCCTTGCAAGGGCAGTTTTCTGAAACCCGTGCGGATACGTGTAAACCTGCGGATACACCCCCAGTGAGTCGAGAGCATCGAGGAGATATTCGCCTGTGAGATTGGATGTAAAAAGTGCTGTTTTCACCAGCTCCGTCCCCCGCCGCCGCCGAAACCGCCGCCGGAAAATCCGCCGCCGCCGCCAAAGCCGCTTGAGCCGCCTCCTGCTCCGCCCTGCGGTGCGGGCTGGGAAGACATTGTTCTGCCCATTGCCGAGACTCCGGCGTTAAGAGATTCTGCAAAACCGTACATTGTAAACCCCCTGCCGCTGCCTGAGACATACCAGTCCGGCGGTTCCTTCATCAGCCCCTCAAACTTGCCCGCCCAGCTTTTAAGCATTCCGAACGCAACAGCATAAGGCACTGTAAGATTAAAATATTCCGGATTTTTTTCAAGCATCCTTTCCAACCTGTCTTTCTCCGCACGCTCAACAAATTCCCTGAACCCCGCCAGTTTATTATACAGCCCCTGTCCTTTTGCACTGCGTCTGGGCATAAGCCGCCCGAAGAAAAACGTGGCGATCATCATAACAGAGCAGGAGACAAACCAGCCGATATCACCCGTAAAAGCGGTCAGAAACACACCAAGCACCACAAAAATGATGCTTACGCCTTTCATCAAACCGCCGATTTTCCTTGTGCTGCCTTCGTACAGCCCCATCCGGCTGATGTCTTTATCAAGCTGTTCTCTGGCGATGAGCATAGTTTTATAATAGATATTTTTAAGGTCGGATAAACGCCGGTTTTTCAGATTTGCCGGGAACATCCCGTTAAAAAGAGTCTGCTCATATGCAGGTGCATCAGGAGGAAGCTCACCAATCTTCACAAATATATAGTCGTTCTTTCCGAGGAAAGAGGTGTAATCCTCCGCCTCTTCTATCCTTATTATTTTATTAACCGCCCATTTCAGAAAAACGGATACAAGATCCCTGTTATCAATTTTATCATCAGCCAGAACACCTGCAACGGCTGGGTTTACTCCTGCCGGAGGTTCATAGAGAGTAACTATAACCGACTTAGTGTTCCGCCCTTTTTTATACCACAGCAGAAAAAGAGCCGGAATATAGACCAGCAGAGCAATGATATAGCCGTTATTCACTGCAAAAAGACGCATACGCAGCCACGGAGTGCCGTAGTCAAGGTAACTTCCGGGCATCAGAATGCCTATGGTCAATCCCTCACGGGGGTTCAGCCTTCGCACCGTATGACCTGTCAGAGTGTGCCCGTCATAGGAATAGCCAACATCTGTTCCTGTCTCTCCGTAATAACCGGTGTATGCAAAAATGTTTTCATCGGGCAGGTCGATCCTCTCCGGCAGACGCACGCTGAAAGTCACACTTTCGGCAGGAACGTCCCACAAGGAGCCGTGTATGTTCCAGTAGATTTCACTTGTGGAGTAAAAGAAATTAACAGCACCGAATACCTTGTAGCTTACAACGTACTCTTTCTCACCGGTAATATAATGCTCCGGCGAGCCGAGGCGGATCTCCCTGAAGGCTCCACTGTCGGACACTTTCATCTCTGCACTTTTTGTTTGGATATCATCAATAAGAATACGGTAGCTGCCGCCGAAAAGGGTCGGGCGCTCCGCCGTGCCTTTGACATTCCCCTCCTTATATATTCGGGGAATTTCAAGAATTATCCCCCTGCGGGGCTGGCGGAAGTCAATAAGATACGTCTCGGTGATCTCCAGAACAGAAGATCTCTTCACATTTATATGCACGTCATGCTTTTTTATAATAAAGTCCGCACCGTAAGAGGGCAGAACACTGACTGTAAAAAACAGCAGTAAGAGAGCAAAGCGCATAAGCTTTTCCGCCTAAAATTTGACCTGAACGTTTTCCCTCTGCGCCTGATCCATCTCAAAATATTCTTTTTTGTCGAAACGGAACATGCCGGCCACTATCACCGACGGAAAGCTCTCGCACATGGTGTTCAGATCACGCACTACGGCGTTGTAGTATCTTCTGGCAAGCTGAATATCATTTTCTATGGTGTTTATGCTGTTCTGAAGTTCGAGAAAATTGACATTAGCCTTAAGCTCCGGATAGCTTTCTGAAAGGGCAAACAGACTTTTCAGCGCTCCTGTCAGCATATTTTCCGCTTTTGCCTGTGCATCCACACTGCCTGCACTCATCGCCATGTTTCTGGCTTTGGTCACATTTTCCAGCGTGTCCTTTTCGTGAGTGGCGTACCCTTTTACTGTTTCCACAAGATTCGGAATGAGATCCCACCTCTTTTTAAGCTGCACATCAATATCGCTCCATGATGATTCGCTGAGGTTTTTAAGAGAGACAAGCTTATTATAATAATAGATAAAAAGAGCAATGATGAAGACCACGACCCCTACAAAAATAATTCCCGCCATAATATCCTCCGAAGATCTGACGCTTCATTCATCACTATACATTCTTTTGAGAAGAAATACATCCATTATGCTCAAAACACCCCGCAGAGAGCCTTCCCGCAGTGAGCAGACGGCAATAACGCAGCAACTTCTAAAACACTTATATATTCTGCGAAATAAAAACGTGAATGCAGATTTAAGCCTGTTCGGAACCATTGATACTATTCTGAAATTATCACTTGTTCAGGTAATCACAAAATCCTAGACATAGTATTATAATTGTGTTATACGCAATTGTATACAGTATACGATTGTCTATTATATAAATTCGCCGTGGAGAGTGTGATGCCACAAGTTTGCTACGGATTCTGGAAAAACGCCAAATTCGATAACAGAGGCAAGCCTGCGTCGGAGTGGAGCGAATCACCGTTCAAAACCTCCGACGAATACGCCGGAAAGCCTCTTAAAGCCATTGTCAACTGGGACGGATTCCTTGTCTTTGATGAAAAAGCAGATATTCTTGCCATTCTTGCCAACTACATGAACGAGATCAGCTCGCAGGGCTGCTGCGGACGATGTTTCCCCGGCAGAGTCGGGACAAGGCTTCTTGCTGAACAGCTTATGAAAATCCGTTCGGGATGTACCGACAAGGCAGAACTGGACAAGGCATATGAAATGGCGGAATCCATTAATCTTTCCGCAAAATGCACAGTTGCTCCCACTGCTTCAATACCGGTTATGCGCTTCATCGAACATTTCGCTGATCAGGTCAAGGCAACTGTTGTCCCTGCCGAAACAGCGTATTATAAACATATAACCGCCCCCTGCACCGCAGGCTGTCCGGCTAATGTACAGATACCTGAATTTATCGAGCAGATAAAGGATCACAGATACCTTGACGCTCTTTCTATAATACGTGAAACCATGCCTCTTCCCGGAGTATGCGGAAGGGTCTGTCCGCACCCGTGTGAGCTTAACTGCCGCAGAGGGCTTGTTGATAAAGACCCCGTAAGCATAATGGTGCTTAAGCGTGCCCCGTGGGACTATGAATATTATCAGGAAAAAGCACCCATCCTTCCACCTAAGGCTCCCGCAAAGGGAAAGAAGGTCGGCATAGTAGGCGCAGGACCCGCAGGGCTCACCGCTGCTTATTACCTCGCCCTTATGGGTTACGAATGCAAAATATACGAGTGGATGCAGGAGCCGGGCGGAATGGTTGCCCTTGGAATCCCTGATTACAGAGAGCCCAGACATCTCCTCCGCAGAGAAGTTGACATTATCAAGTCACTCGGAGTTGAAATAGAATACGGACGCAAACTCGGAGATGACCTCTCCCTTAAATATCTTAAAAACAATTATGACGCTGTCCTGCTCACCATCGGCGCATGGAAAAGCAGGGACATGGGCATAGAAGGCGAAAAGGAAGGATACTCAGGTATTCATGAATCCGGTATTCTCTTCCTCCGTGAACAGGCAACAGGCAAAGACACCGGAGTAAAGGGCAAGAAGATTGTGGTTGTGGGCGGCGGTAACACCGCTATTGACTGCGTTCGTGTTGCTCTCCGTGAAGGTGCTGCGGATGTTAACCTTGTCTACCGCCGTTCAAGGGATGAAATGCCCGCAGAAGACTATGAAATAGTCGATGCTATGGAAGAGGGAATTAACTTCCATTTCCTCTGCAACCCCACAAAGATAATAGCGAAAGACAATGTGGTCACAGGCGTTGAATGCGTGCGTATGGAACTCGGCGAACCCGATGAATCCGGCAGACGCAGACCGCAGCCTGTAAAAGACTCAGAATTTATAATAGACTGCGATGTAATCATCCCTGCAATCGGTCAGTTTACAGATCTCACCTTCCTCAAAGAAGAGGACGGGCTTGAGGTAACTAAGTGGAATACCTTCAAGGTTGTTGACGACATCTACGTGACAAGCGATCCGCAGATATTCTCCGCCGGCGACTGCGAGTGGGGTCCCATGACGGTTGTTAAGGCGATCGGCGCGGCACGCTGGTCAAGCATAATGATCGACCGCTACCTCACAGAAGGCAAACCATACCTTACACCGGAAGAGCTTCTCCAGCTTGATCTCCAGAAGAACAAAGTCTTCGACAAAAAAGAGGACGTAAAAGATCAGGAGTGCCCCACAATCAAGCGTGTGCATCAGCATAAGCTTACCGGTGACGAAAGAAAAAGCAATTATGAAGAGGTTGAAAAACCCTATACCGATAAACAGGCATACGATGAGGCGACCCGCTGTCTGAGATGTGTGCGTATGGCTATGGTAGCCCTTGAAAATAAAGGGAAAGGGGAGTAACCGATGGCAGAAATAATCTTAAACGGAAATACATACAGCTTTGAAAAAGGTGAATCAATACTTGATGTGGCAAACAGGAACGGAGTGCATATTCCCACGCTGTGCTACCTTAAAGAGATAACACCCATCGGCGCATGCAGACTCTGCCTTGTTCAGGTGGACGGAGCCAAAAGGCTTCAGGCGGCATGTGTAACCTACGCCATGGACGGAATGAAGGTCGAGACAGATAACGAATATATCTGGACTCACAGAAAGCAGATGCTTGACTTCATCCTGATAAAACACCCCCTTGACTGCCCCGTGTGCGACAAGGCGGGCGAATGTATGCTTCAGGACACAGCCTATGAATTCGGCATGATGTCAGAGAAGGTTTCTTCAGAAAAACCGCAGGATCCCAAGGCATACTGGAACAAGATAGTTTATAACTCAAACCTCTGCGTTCTCTGCGAAAGGTGCATAAAATCCTGCCATGAAATGACCGGATGCAGCGCACTCAAAATGGAGGACAGAGGCTTTTATAACCATGTAACTCCGGCTAAAGGGGAAACTCTGAACTGCGACTTCTGCGGAACATGTATTGACCGCTGTCCGGTGGGAGCCCTCCTTGACACCCAGTTCCACAATCAGGCAAGGGTGTGGGATCTTGATGAAACAACAACCGCCTCCCCCTTCTCTGCCAGTGAAGGCGATGTGGTTTACGGCGTGCTTGACGGCAAAATCGAAAGAGGCAAGTCTGTTGAAGGTTTCCAGATTTCAAGCCAGAGCCGTTTCGGCTTTAACTACATAGAAAACCCTTCAAGAATTAAGACCCCCCTCGTGAAATCAGGCGGAGACTTCTCTCCTAAAACATGGGAAGAGGTAATCTCTGTGCTTAAAGACAGGCTGGCCGGATGCAAACCGGAAAACACAGCCATGCTCATGGGCTCACGCCTTACTAATGAGGCAATAGCAGCTTACAAAGCCCTTATGGGTGCTGTCGGCTCCAAAAAGATAGTAACCGAGGCGGACTTCACCAAACCTGCTTTCATGAAAAAATATAAGGAAAAATTCGGCACATTCGCCAACATTCGCAGAGCAGACGACCTTAAAAAAGCCGATCTTATCTTCGTTGTAGGTGCGGATCTCCGTCATGAGGCTGTGGGTCTCAAATGGAGAATGATGAACGCCGTGATCCATAACGACTGCAAACTTATTACAGTCGGGCTGAAAAGATATGAGTATGATGTGTTCACCAACAAATCATTCCTTGCTGACGGCGGCGACTTCGGCGGTATTTTTGAAAAAATCAAAACAGACAACGCTGAAACCTTCGCAGATGTGAGAGAATATATTAAAGACGCCAAAAAAATAGCTTTCATAGTGGGCAATGAATATACCTCATCATGCCCGCAGCCGGAAGCCGTTCTCTCATTTGCTGACTTTGTCGGCAAGGATAAAATGAGCGCTTTTCTTGTGGCAAATGACAAAACAAACATTTACGGTCTTTACGCACAGGAGCTTTTTGCAAACGGATATTCCGCTGATGAACTTATAAAAGATCTGGAAGCGAAAAATATTAAAAACCTCTTCCTTGTGGGGTTCAACAACACATACACAGGCGAAACCGCAGAGAGGCTGAACAATGCTCTTCGCACCGCTGAAACAGTTGTGGCAGTTGACCTTTTCAATGACGGTACGTCAGCTAAGGCAAACATATTCCTCCCTGCCAAGGCTGCCCTTGAGGTTGACGGTTCATTCGTGAAAATCGGCGGACGCCTCGCCAGAGTGCGCAAGGTTGTTGATACTCCGGGTGAGCAGAAATCAGATACCGAGATTGCCTCCATGCTTGCGAAAATCTTCAAAGCAGAAATCCCGCCCTGCCCTGAGGAGATTTACAACACTATGCTTGCAGGCAAATCCGGTTATCCGGAAGTTAAGTTCAACATTCTTGACAGCTGCCTCGTAATCAAAACGGAGCCTTCGTTTAACGAGACTGCGTATAAATATGAGCAACCGAAATCCGGTGAGAAGACCGTTTTTGTCAACCCCAGACATCACAGCGGAACAATCACTGCAAAGGCGAACTTTACCTTCAGGGATGAATTTGCAGTGCAGAAATTCCACTTTCAGCAGGCAGAGGAAACCATTACTGCTGAGACATGCGAATCTGCAGCAAAAGGAATTAAGCTGGTAACAAAGAAGTTTTAAAATAAAAGTAAGATAGTCCTGACGCAAAAGCCGCTGCTTGTTTAAACAGCGGCTTTTCTTATTTATATAATCCAAAATTTCCCATCCATGGAAATTTCGGATACACGCTCGCAGATTGCAAAGCAATCCTTCGCTACGCACGGCGCACGCACTTTACTTCATAATCCAAAATTTCCCATCCATGGAAATTTCGGATACACGCTCGCGGATTGCAAAGCAATCCTTCGCTACGCACGGCGCAGCTCCATCCATGGAGCTGTATAGCATATAAGCAGAAATCTGTCCTCAATAGGAATTCTCAGCCCAAGCACTTTACTTCATAATCCAAAATTCCCCGTCTATGGAGCTGTATATCTATATGAAAGGGAATTTATTTTGTTCCTGTGATGTTTACGCTGGTATGTTTTATGCCCTTCATGGTTTTGAGCGATGTGTACAGCTTTTTGATCGAGTTGCTGTTGCCCCGCACCGCCAGAATCTCAAGGCAGTTATCGTGATCAAGGTGGATATGCTGAATAGAGATTACAGCATCGTGGTAATCATGCTGAATATCCAGCAAGGACGCCAGAAGATCTTTATTATGGTGGTCATAGAGTATTGTTATTGCTCCCGCCACATTGCCGCCGGAAGCAAAATCTTTTTCGATAATATATTTTTTAAGCAGATCACCAACGGCTTTTGATCTGGTTTCATATCCTTCTTCGGCTATTTTGCTATCGAACTCAGTGAGAAGATCTTTATCAAGGGAAACTCCGAATCTAACTATTTCAGCCATTTTAAAATCCTTTTTTGCTTTATTTTATAGTTTTAACGACCTAACTGCAAGGTTTTTGCTATTGGAAACACCGAAGAAAAAGTGTAATCTTTTTTTCATGGAATCACAGAAAAAACCCTATATAAAATTGCAGTTTAAAATCACTTTGCTGTTCTTTGCCCTGCTCTCCCTTGTAAGCTTTACAGTGAGCAGCATGCTTGCCGCAAATATAGAAAAAAAGGCAAAAACAATAGCCAGTGACTACATAACCAGTATCCCTTTTCTTATCAACAGCTCCCTTGACAGCTACATGATGATGGAAAACAAAGGAGCAATCAAGGAACTTATCCTAAACCTTCAGAAAGATGCAAACATCCTGGGGATACACATCCTGAACAGCAACGGGCAGGTCTCGTGCATACTGCAGGATCTCAACAAATATTACAGCAAAGACTATCTGGATCTCATTAAACACAACTTCAATAATAAAGAAGGCTTCACCGAGCTGACATACGCAGGAAAGAAATATCTCTCATTCAACAAGCCTCTGATGAATGAGGAAAAATGCCAGTCATGCCACAACCCCGCCGAAGGTGCTGTAATCGGCACACTGAATATAAACATTGACCTCTCACGCCTTAAGGAGCTTCTCAGCCGTGAAGTGTTTGAGGTCCGCCTTTTCCTCTACACGGCAGATATTCTTTTGTTCATAGTCCTTTTCTTTCTTATATATATTCTGGTAATCCGCCCTGTGCGAATACTTGAAAACGGTATGCAGGCTGTTGCAGGCAACAACCTTGATATCAGAACACAGATTACCTCAAATGATGAATTCGGGCGTATGTCCATTCTGTTTAACTACATGGTTTACTCTCTCCGCAAGGCGTTCAGCACTATCAGCTCCATGCATAAAAACATGCTCCATAACGACAGACTCATGACTATGGGAACACTCACCGCATCCATAAGCCATGAAATAAAAAACCCGCTGAACTCCATTATGATCAATGCGGACATCATGACAATGAAACACCCTGAAACCAAAGCCTACACCGATAAAATACTCAAAGATGCCGAACGGATAAGAGATATCATAGATCAGACACTGAAATTCTCCCGTGTGGGGAACGACAAGCTTGAATGCATTGACGTTGCCGAGTTTATAGAGCGCATCGCACTTTATGTTGAGCGTACACTCCTCAAATGGGCTGATGTTCCCTTTGAAGCTATTACAGATAAAAACCTCGGTTGTATAAAGGCAACACCTGTCCATATTGAACAGATATTTATCAACATTCTCCGCAACGCTGTTGAGGCTGTGGAAAATAAACCCGGCGGGAAAGTGACACTTACCGCAAAGCTTGACGGAGACTTTGTGGAGTTTGACTTCATAGACAACGGCAGCGGAATCCCCCGCGAGGCGCAGCAGCATCTTTTCACTGAATATTTCACAACCAAGCACAACGGAACAGGGCTGGGGCTGACCATAGTTAAACAGCTAATAGAAAACTACGGCGGAACAATCTCTTTTGAATCAGCAGAAGGCGCAGGAACAACCTTCCGTGTGCGCTTCCCGGTGGTGAGTGAATGCGGATGCGCATCCGAGCTGGAGAAAGAAAAGAACGCCTGAATCTAAACATATAATTTGCTAGCAATCCCGATATTTGATATAAAAACAGATGGACTGCATAGCTGATCTCAGAAACCTTTTAGACCGGTCAGAGAGAACGGTCTTCTTTTCCGGTGCGGGTATAAGCACTGAAAGCGGAATACCTGATTACCGCACACCGCAGAAAGGGCTGTGGGCTAACCTTGCGTCCGAAGATTACCTGAACATTGACTCTTTTACCGCAAATCCTGAAAGGTTTTATACTTTTTTTGCGCCTCTTTTTGATGTTTTCAGAAATGCACTTCCAAATTCTGCTCACGCCTTCATAGGGAAAAGAGAAGCAGAAGGAAAAACCCTCAGCGTTATCACCCAGAACATAGACGGGCTTCACCATAAAGCAGGTTCAAAAACCGTCCATGAGCTTCACGGCTCCCTGATGACCTCCCGCTGTATGCGCTGTGATGAACAGATGGCAACCACAAGAGTTTTCCGTATTCTGTCCAAAGGCGAAAACCCGCCTAAATGCCCTGCCTGCGGCGGAGTAATGCGCCCGGATATTATTTTTTTCGGTGAAATGCTGCCGCCGGCGGTTATGGACAATGCGGTGAAAGATTCCATGAACTGCGACCTTTTCATAGTGGCCGGTTCATCCCTCTCGGTGATGCCTGCTGCCATGCTGCCCGGATATGCGAAGTCATCCGGTGCAAAAGTTGTTATAATAAACAAAATGCCCACACCCTATGACGGAATGGCAGATTTAGTGATTAACCGGTCTCTGGGCGAAGTTTTCAAATCAGTGGAGGTAGTTTAAGTGTCTGACGAAACAAAAGAACGATTATGGGCGCCCTGGCGCATGGCATATATTAACGGTCTTGGAAAGTCCGAAGGCTGTATTTTCTGTGATAAACCCGCTGCGGATGAAGATGCAGCAAACCTGATTCTCCACAGAGGGAAAAAAGCGTTTGTAATTATGAACCTTTTCCCATACAACAACGGTCATCTCATGGTGGCTCCCTACAAGCATACAGGCAATTTCCTTGAACTTGATGACGATGAGCTGCTTGAGATAATGCAGCTTGCCCAGCTCAGTATAAAGGTGCTGAAAAAAGCAATGAACCCCGCAGGGTTCAACACAGGCTTTAACATAGGCAAGGCGGCGGGAGCGGGTATCGATGCCCACCTGCATTTTCACATAGTTCCCCGCTGGGTGGGGGACACAAACTTCATGCCCGTTGTGGGGGAAATGAAGGTAATATCCGAACATATCGAAGCCACTTACGCAACACTGCTTGAGGGCTTCAGAAAAGAGGCGGAATAATGAAAATAATAAGCAACACAATCAAGCTGCTCATAGTTGCGGTAGTGGTAATTTTTGCGGTAATGAACGTTCAGCAGGTGGAAGTGACCTACTTCTTCAACTCTCCGGCGGTACAGATGCCGCTTTTCCTTGTTATCATAGCTTCTATGGTAATCGGGCTTGTATTATCCTCACTGCTTTACTTCTTTGACAGAATGAAGCTTACCAGTGAAATAAGAAAACTTAAAAAGAAGGTAAAGCTGAGCGAGGATGAAATAACCAGACTCCGCAGTCTCCCCTTCAATGAGAAAACAACTAAGGACGCATAATGAAGAAACCGGATCTTCAGGCTTTACGTGCAAATGCACTCTTAAAAATGGCAGAAGGCGACAAGAACGGGGCTTTTGAGAGCCTCAAAGTTCTTGCTTCCTCGGATGTTGAAGCATCGGATGCTTACATTATCACCGGAAGCCTGCTCAGAGACAGAGGCGATCTTGCCAAAGCGGAACGTATTCACCGAAGCATCCTTGAGAAAAAGGATCTCTCCAAGGAGGTTCGGGACACCGCAGTAAGAGAACTTATCAAAGACTGCCTCGAAGCGAAGGACTATAAGAATGTTCTTCTTTTAACAGAGAGAGCGGAAAACTCCCTTCTGCCCATCCGTGCCTTTGCCATGGAGAAGTCCGGTCATTTAAAAGAAGCGGCGGAGCTTTATAAAAAATGTGCAAAGCTTAAGCCCGAATATATTAAGAATGCCGCAAGGTGCTGGTTTGCAGCATCTAAGGATTCAAAAGAGAGCAGAGGCAATGCAGTTAAGCTTCTTACCTATGCGGAAAAATGCGACCCGCTGTTTTTTGAGGCAAGAGCGGAACACGCCAACCTGCTGTTCCTTGATGGAAAACGCTCAAAAGGTTTATCAGTCCTTGAGGATATTATAAAATACGAGCTGCCGAAGTCCGCAGGGCATATGCAGCTTCTGGAAGAATTTTACTACGAACATTCCGAAATTGATGTGCTGTTTAAGCTCATTATGAAAAAGATAAATTCTGGCTCCGCAAACACACCCTTTTATGTTTATGCAGTGCGCTACCATATGAGAAAAAGCGAAACAGACAAGGCGCAAAGCCTTATATCAATATTCACCTCATCAAAAGGATTCCCTTCTGTACTTGCCGCCGTATGTGCGGAGATGAGCGGGAATGAGCTTTTGAACACATATTTCAAAGCCCGCCCCCTTCACAAATGCTCCGTCTGTTCCTGTGAGCATACGCAGTACGCAGATATATGCAGCAACTGCGGCTCTTTGGGAACTCTCAGCTATTTTTAGAAAGAGGATACAGATTTGAGCGCACCCCAGAAAGTTACCCCCATGATGAAACAGTATGGCGAAATCAAGGAAAACTACCCTGAAACAATACTGTTTTTCCGCATGGGCGATTTTTATGAAATGTTTAATGAGGATGCAGAAGTCGCATCCAGAATAATGGGCATAGCCCTCACCAGCAGGGGAGACGGAATCCCAATGTGCGGAATCCCCTACCACTCCTTTCAGCCTTATCTTATGAAGCTTATCAAGGCGGGCAGGAATGTCGCCATATGCGAACAGCTTGAAGACCCCGCCACAGCCAAGGGGATAGTGAAAAGAGGCGTTGTCCGTGTGGTGACACCGGGAACTATCCTTGAGGATGAGGGGCTTAACTCCGCCTCCAATAACTTTGTGGCGGTCATATGGCAGGATAAGGACAGCACCTTCGCCGCAATAGCGGATATTTCCACCGGGGAAATATTCCTTGAGAAATGCGGTTCGGATCTTAATGACATAACAGGCAGATGGAAACCGGCAGAAGTGATCAGCCACAAAGAGGTTGAGGGCTTAAGCCGCACAGTGTCGGTTATTGATACATCCTTCAGCGCTGAATCCGCAAGGCGCAGAGTTCTGGAACATTACGGAGCAGCCAGTGAAAAATCCCTCGGCATAGACGGCGAAGGCTATCTGAAAGCCATTGCCCTGCTTCTTACATACACCAAAAACCTCATGCTGGACGTTAAGCTGAAGTACCCGGTGACTCTGGCTCCTGAAAACAGGCTTCACCTTGACTCCATAGCGGTAAAAACCCTTGAGCTTGTTGAAAACTCGCAGGACGGAAGCGAGAGAAACACTCTGTTCTCTGTTCTGAACTTCTGCCGAACATCAATGGGTGCCCGCCTCCTTAAAAACTGGCTGAGATACCCCCTTCGCAGTAAAGAGGGCATACTCCGCCGTCTTGAAATTGTGGAATACCTCTCAACTCAGAGCGAACTGCGTGGTGAAATGTTTGAGGCACTCGCCACCGTTTATGATATGGAGCGCATCACAGCCCGTCTCCTTGCGGGAAGATGCAGTCCCAGAGACCTTGTGTGGCTTAAAAACTCCGTGGTGTCATTTCCTAAAATAAAAGAGATGCTCACATCCTCCGGCAATCCGCACCTTACGGAAGCAGGGGAAGGCTTCAACGCCCTTGAAGGCATATACAGCGTGATAGACGCCGCTCTTGTGGATGACCCGCCTCTGAACATAAAAGAAGGCGGCATAATCCGTGAGGGGTATGATAAAAACGTGGATGAGCTTAAGGCTCTCCGCAAAGACAGCCGTACCCACCTTCTCCGCATAGAAACAGAAGAAAAGAAAAAAACCGGAATCAGCACGCTGAAAGTTAAATACAACAAGGTCTTCGGTTACTATATCGAAATTTCCAAGTCCAACCTTGACCGTGTGCCGGACTACTATGACCGCAAGCAGACTCTGGTTAATGCCGAACGCTTCACCATACCGGAGCTTAAAGAGCTTGAGACCAAGCTTGTCTACGCTGAAGAACGCCTCGGAGAGCTGGAATATGCTCTCTTTACTCAGGTGCGTGACACTCTGGCGAACTACAGCGAAATGATACGCACATCCGCCGAGACAGTTTCGGAGATAGACTGCCTCTGCTCACTGGCGGAAGCGGCGGTGAAAAACAGATACACACGCCCGCAGATAGGTCAGTTTGAAGAGATGGACATACGTGAAGGGCGTCATCCCGTGGTGGAGAAGAACATCACTGATAACTACGTTCCCAATGACCTCTTTCTCAACTCTGACGACTCCCGCATGGCGGTAATAACCGGACCGAACATGGCGGGCAAGAGTACATATCTCCGCATGACTGCCCTTGTGGCTCTCATGGCGCATGTGGGCTCATTTGTCCCTGCTGCGGAAGCAAAAATCCCCCTGCTGGACAGAATATTCACCCGTGTGGGCGCAAGCGACAACCTAGCCGGCGGTGAGTCAACCTTCATGGTGGAAATGACCGAAACCGCCAACATTCTCCACAATGCCACAGATAAATCATTGATAATTCTCGATGAGATAGGTCGCGGAACATCCACATTCGACGGTATCTCTATCGCATGGTCAGTTGCGGAATACATACTTGAAAAAGTAAAGGCGAAGACCCTTTTTGCCACACACTACCACGAGCTTACAGATATTCCATCCTCTATTCGGGGTGCAGTGAACCTCACTACGGAAGTGCGGGAGTGGAATGACGAGGTTATCTTTATGCGCCGTGTCATAAGAGGCACAGCGGACAGAAGTTACGGAATACACGTTGCAAAGCTTGCAGGATTGCCCCCCTATGTGATAGACCGTGGGTATGAAGTTCTCTCAAAGCTTGAGAAAAACGAATTCGGAACGGACGGAACACCGAAGCTTTCACAAAGCAAAATGAGGCAGGAAAAAATAATCCAGCCTATGCTTATATTTGAGGACAGCCCCGCTTTGGACGAATTGAGAAGTATGGATATAAATAATATGACCCCTGTGGAGGCGCTGAATGCCCTCGCCAGACTTAAAAAAATGTCGGAGAAATAATGCGGAGCCTCACAGTCTACGCTTTGCGCAACCCTCTTTTCGCACTTTCCTTCATCTTCTCCCGCCTGCCCTTCTGGGTGCTGCTTCTCTCCTTCTCCCTTGGCTATATTGACGGCTCAAGCACTGTTTTCATGGCAGTTTTTGTCCTGTTTTCAAGAGGTTATGTGGAGCAGGAAATATCATTCGGGCGTCCGGTATCCCGTTTTTTCTCCACTGCGCTCATAAAGCCTCTGCTTGTAATAACCGGAATCTTTCTGTTTGTCGCCGCCTACCCTTTTCTGCTGTATTTCCTTGCGTCAGAAGATATCTATATACAGACGGGCTTCATTATTCTGCTGATACTTGCAGCATACATGCTCCTTTTCGCAGGACGGGAAACATTCGGTATGAATACCTTCGGAGTGCGCGGATTAAAGAAGCCGTCGGAAAGCTTCTTCATGAGAATGCTCATTGTCTTCTTCTGGATATATATACTCACAGGGGGAGACAAAATCTGGTTTGTAGTTCCTTCCCTCATAGTAATACTCATTCTTGAAACTTATCAGTTCACCAGAAAATATGAGGGAATTATCTGATGCCTTTTCTCAATGTCGCTGCTTCGGGCTCATCGGGCAACTGCTGCTGCATCGAACACGGGGACAATCTCATTTTCATAGATGCAGGCGCCGCATACAAACACGTTGCCGATGCCTTAAGCGAAACAGAGCTTAATAACAAGCGTATCAGCCTGTTTCTTACCCATGAACATAACGATCACATCAAGGGGCTTAAACCCTTTTTAAATAAGCTGAACCCCACAGTTTACACCAGTGAGGGGACAGCCTGCGAACTTGAGCGGAAAGGCTTTGATGTCAGCCGTTTCATGATAATTGACCCTGATTTTTTATACGAGCTTGATGGCTTCTCCGTCACACCCTTTTCCATAACCCATGACGGTCATGAGCCTTTTGCATTCCGCTTTGACCTCGGCGAAAAAAAGATAGCCATGGCAACGGATCTCGGCGTTGCCGGAACATACATCCTCGAACATTTGAGCGAGGCGGAATCGGTTATCCTTGAATCGAACTATGAGGAGAAGCTGCTGGCAGAGGGTGCATACCCCGAATACCTTAAACGGCGAATCCTCTCCCACAAGGGACACCTTTCAAATAAGGAAGCCATAAATGCTGTGGGGTTTCTCAGCCGTGACAAGCTTAAAAAAGTTATATTTGCCCATGTGAGCCATGAAAACAACTCATACGATCTGCTGGATAAATACTCCGCCTTCTGCTGTGACAATTTCGGGGTGGAGGCAATATATCTCCGGAGGGAGACAGTGGTGAGGAAAATAGATCTGTGAGCCCTGAAATGGAGATGATAGCACTTGCTTCAGTTACATTGCAGACGGTATTTGTTCTTATAAATCTTCTCGGTCTGCCCGGTAATATAGCAGCGCTTCTCATACCTCTATTGTGGGCTGCATCCGGTCATCTGCCTTGGGAGGTTTTTTACTCCGTCCTCATTCTCGTTGCCGCCGGTGAGCTTGTTGAGCTTGCAGCGTCTTATTTTGTCGGTAAAAAATACGGAGTATCAAACGCCAGCTTCTTCGCATCCGTCATAGGTTCTCTCATAGGCGGAATATTCGGCGCAGGGATAATGCTCGGCATAGGGGCAGTGCCCGGAACATTCCTCGGAGCTTTTCTTGGAACATACATATACGAATACTTCAAATTCTCAGACCACAGAACAGCCCTGAAGAGAGGCATAGCCACATTCACCGGCAGATTTATCGGAACTGCAATGAAGGTTGTCCTTGGGTTTATGGCTGTGTTTGAAACATGGAAAGGGCTTGCGGGGCTTTAAGTTTACTGCATATTCCGGACAAGCAGGTTGGCTATGTTCTCATGCCCGTATGATTTCGCCAGTTCAAGGGCGCTGCGTCCGTAATCATCCATCTTCATAGTGTCCGCCTGCGAGGCTATAAGGGCTGCCGCACCGTCAATATTGCCGTACTGGGCAGCATACATCAGCGGGGTAAAACCGCTTGCATCGGCGGCGTTAATATCCGCTCCGCTCTTTATGAGATCCACAATAATTTCATGAAAACCGTACTGAACCGCAAGCATCAACGGCGTGATCCCCTGATTATCCGCAGCATTCACATCTGCGCCTCTTGACAGAAGCAGACGGATTATCTCTTCTCTGTTTCTCCTTGCCGCTTTATGTGTAGGTGTACGCCCTTCAAAGTCCTTTATATCAGGATCCGCCCCGTGCATAAGCATAAGCTCTGCCGCTTCAATACTGCCGCCGGTAATTGCATAAACCAGCGGAGTATTGCCTAGAACATCGGGCTCGTTAATGTCGCCGCCGTTTGCCGTAAACCTGTTAACAGCTTCGAGATCACCCCGCCTCACAGCATCTGCCAGAGGTGAAACGGTTTCGGGTTTATCTTCAGTCACAGGTGTTTCGGGTATAGGGGATGAAGTGATATTTTCGGAAATGGGAGGCGGTGTCTCCGCAGAGGTTATATTGTCCTCTCCGGCTTCACCGGAAACAGTCAGGCTGTTTTTGAACGGCACCAGGTATTCGCTGATAAAGTGCCCGGTAAATGGCTGTTCTCTCATGGAGTCAGCAAAGAGAAGAGCGGTAATCAGAACAGCAATGCCGAGGAGAATTCTTAAAAACAGCTTCATGAACTCACTATAGCCGTTAATGAATAAATTGTCTAGAGAGCCCGCTTGTCACGAACCACAACAGCGTAAGCGCTATGGTTATGGATGCTCTCATAGTTCTCGCTTGAGACTTCAAACCAGATAACCCTGCTTTCCGCCATGAGTTTTTCTGCGGCGTTGCGGACAACATCCTCCACAAAAGCCGGATTCTGATAGGAATATTCGGTGACATACTTCTCATCCTCACGCTTAAGGAGAGGGTACACAGGAGAAGATGCGGAAGATTCTGCTATGTCCACGAGCTCCTCTATCCAGAGCATCTTTTTAAAGCGCACCTTGATGGTAATTATGCTCCTCTGGTTGTGAGCGCCGTATTCGCTTATCTCCTTGGAGCAGGGGCAAAGGGTCATAACCGGCACTTTAACGCAGAGGACAAAATCCCTCTCTGTATCTGTGAGAGTTGCATAATATTCGCAGGTGTAATCCATCATGGAGGTCAATCCGGAGACGGGAGCCTCTTTTTCTATGAAATACTTAAAGAAAAGCTCAATGTGCGATTCGGAGGAGCCTAGGCGCTTCTTCATCTCCTCCAGTATTATCCATACGCTGGAGATACCCATATTCTCCCTGTGGTCATTGAGAATTTCCACAAAACGGGACATATGGGTGCCTTTAAAATCCTGCGGGAGCTGAACATACATGCTTATAGAGGCGTTTGTGTGCTGGCGCCCCTTCTTTTTATCGTCAAGGGTAACGGGATAAACAATCCCTTTGATGCCCACCTTGTCAATGCTGATATTGCGGACATCTTTTTCGTTCTGAATATCTCTCAATTATTACCTTCTCTTAATGCGCTGGTTGGCAAGGAACTGCTGATAAGGTTTTGCACCTTCGGGCATTTTGCCAAGCTGAAGCTGAAGCCATACATTGCCGTATCTCTCCATCTTGATTTTTTTGCCGTTTTTCAGTGCTTCCATATTAGCCTCAAGCTTTTCATCCAGCGGACATTTTTTTACACCCTTGTTGAGAACCTCAATAGCCTTGGTGTCGTCACCGTTTCCACTGAGCATCCATGCGTAAAAGCTGTAGACAAAGCCTTCCTTCGGAGAGCCTTTCACTGCTTTTTCAAGAGTTTTCAGCGCTTTATCCATCTCTTTAGCTCTGTAGTATGAAGCAGCAAGCATCACCATGGAGAGCCAGTTTTTGTCAAACCCCTTTTCAAGGTAGCCAAGAGCCTCTTCAAATTTCTTTGTGGAGTAAAGGATTATACCTATCTGGGCATTTATCTGTTCTTTTACAAAGAACTGCCAGTTTGAGAACTTGTATCCGCTTTTAAGGCGTTCGATCGCCTTTTCGTATCTGCCCGCCTTCAGATCCTTTTCCACGTTGCCGAAAAGCTCCTTGAGCTTGTTCAGGAAATGTCTTCCCATAAAGAAGTTTGTGGCAATAATGACAACAACCGCCACGGAAAGCGCCCACCAGATATTATAGGTGAGAGCATACATACCCATGGAAAGAAGAACTGAAACGCTGACAGAAATAAGAATAGTAAACATAAAAACACCGACCTGTATGAAAAATCTTTTGTTCTCTGCAAAGCCCCGCTTTATGCAGCGGGGAAAAAGTCACAAATTATATATAGCGCATGTCCGTTTTTCAAGCATGAAAAACACTGCCGGAGGATACTTCAGGCATAAGTGCCGAACTTACCAGCATGCCTCGTACTCTGTTCTTTCGGATTCGTTGCCGTCAGTGGCGGAAGAAACTGCAAATCTTACGCAGTCGGTGGTGTTCTGACCTACAGAATACATGAAGAAAGGCACGTCAACCTTTGTGATAAAAGAATAGACTCCGTCTTTAAGCATATAAACATTATAAAGCCATGCACCTTCGGGCTCATCCCATGAAAGAGTAAGAGTTCCGTTGCCGTAAACACTCCTGAAACCGAACGGGGCTCTGGGAACAGCCTGCCTCACAGCGAGACGAACTATTTTTTCCTCACCAGCATTGCCGTACCTGTCAAAAGGATACAGGGTCACGGTGCGGTTTTCCTTGCCGTCCATATTTATCTCAAAGTTTTCCCTTGATGTGCGGAGTTCAAGCCCGCCGTCTATAAATACCTCGAAACGCTCATAGGGTCTGTCCGCTTTAAGGATAAAGGCATATCTGTCGCCTGCAAGCTCTTTGACCTGAACATCGGTTATCTTGACCGGATGGGCATATATCACAGCCTTTTTAACAGGCTGGGATCTGTTATTATAAACAGGATGAAGCGCCGTGATGCTGTAAACATAGCGCACATCGGCAGTGACATTATCATCCACAAATGCAGTGGAAGGTGGAATTTCTGTTATGTCAGCATAATCGGAAAGGCAGCCGCATTCAGGATCAAAAACAGCCCTCTGCACCTTCACCGCAAAACGTTTATCCGCATTACGGATAACCACGCCCTGATCATTGTTGAAAATACGCAGATTTTCACCCGGAGCCGGAACAGCTTCAGTGAGTACGACAGGGTCGGTCTTTTTGCCGCAGCCGGTAAACAGAGCCACCACGGCAGCAAAAGTCAGGAGATATTTATAAAACCTCATCCAGAAACTTCCTTGCGCTATCTATCTGCGCTTTAACGGATTCACCCGCTGTGCCGCCTTTCGCCTTTCTGCTGCCGACAGACGCTTCGGGTGTGATATATGAATATATATCATTATCTATCTTTTCGGAAAAGGATTTAAGCTCATCTATGGTCAGTTCGCTTATATCGATCCTTTTATCCAATGCAAATGCCACCGCAGAGCCCACAACATGATGAGCCTCCCTGAACGGCATGCCCTTACGCACAAGGTAATCCGCAAGGTCTGTGGCTGTGGAGAAGCCCAGCTTGGCCGCCTTTGTCATCTTTTCGGCGTTGATGCCCATCTTTTCTATCATCGGGATAAAGATACGCAGTGATGCCTTTATTGTATCCACAGAGTCAAAGAGCGGCTCCTTGTCCTCCTGCATATCTTTGTTATATGCCAGAGGAAGCCCCTTCATGGTGGTGAGCAGGCTTATCAGATTACCGTATATACGCCCAGTTTTGCCCCTTATAAGCTCAGGCATGTCAGGGTTTTTCTTCTGGGGCATAATGCTGCTGCCTGTGCAGAAGTCATCGCTTAAGTCTATGAATGCGAACTCCGATGTGGAGAAAATTATCAGCTCTTCCGAAAATCTGGAAAGGTGCATCTGGCATATTGCTGATGCGGAAAGAAATTCAAGGGCAAAGTCACGGTCGCTTACAGAATCAAGGCTGTTTTCAGTCGGAGCTGCGAAGCCGAGCTTTTCCGCTGTCATATCACGGTTTATAGGAAATGTTGTTCCGGCAAGAGCGCCTGAACCCAGCGGAGAAAAATTCATTCTCTCCATGCTGTCTTTCATTCTGCCGTAATCACGGCGGAACATCTGCACATAAGCCATGAGCCAGTGAGAAACAAGAATAGGCTGCGCAGTCTGCAAATGAGTATAGCCGGGCATAAGAACGCCCATGTGCTTCTCCGCTTTATCAGTCAGAGTCTTCACAAGCTCCGCCAGATAACCGGAAATAACCTCAATCTCCTCACGGAGATACATACGTATATCCACAGCGACCTGATCGTTCCTGCTGCGTGCCGTGTGAAGCTTGCCGCCCACAGCACCTACGATCTCCGTCATGCGCTTCTCAACCGCCATGTGGATGTCCTCATCCTCTGTGCGGAAAACGAAATTGCCCGCCTCAATCTCCCCAAGCACGGTGAGAAGACCCTTACTGATCGTCTCCGCCTCTTCCGCTGTCAGAATACCGCAGGATGCAAGCATCTCAGCATGGGCAATACTGCCCCGGATATCATGACGGTACAGACGCTTATCAAAATGGATCGAAGCATTGAACTCATCCACAAGCTGATCGTTTTTTACCTTGAGCCTTGCCGCACTGAGTTTGGACATATTTAGTACCTCACTGCTAATTCTTTGCGAAGCAGTTTAAAAATTTTTGAAAGGATTTAGGGAAAGCTTTTTACAAAAAGTTTCCCTTTTAATACCTGTACATGACTAATAGAAAGAAATTATGAGAAACCCTTTTTTAATGGAAAAAAACAGTTTCTCAAACTCTTCCCAAAAAACCAAACTGCAATATCTATGCGAAGAAATCCTTTATTTTATCAAATAGTGACCTGTCGGTTTTGTAGGTGTCGTCGTTGGAGTCGGCCTCAAATTTTGCCAGCAGGTCTTTCTGTTTTTTAGTGAGCTTGGTGGGAATGATCACTTTAAGCTCTATGTGCTGGTTGCCCACGCCGTAACCCTGCACATCCGCAATTCCTTTGCCTTTAAGGGTTATGACATCACCGGGCTGTGAGCCGGGCTTGATCTTTATTTCCTCTTTTCCCTCAAGGGTGGGAATCTCAAGGGTTTTTCCAAGCATTGCATCCACAGCAGATACAGGAAGTTCCAGATAAATATCTCTGCCGTCACGGCGGAAGAATTTATGCTCCTTCACTGATACGGCAATGTAAAGATCTCCTGCGGGCCCGCCGTGGCGTCCGTGGTTTCCTTCGCCGCCTATGCGGATTGTCATACCGTCTTCTATACCTGCGGGAACTTTTACACTGAGTTTTTTATGGATGCGTTTTGCACCCTCGCCTTTGCACTCTTTGCAGACATTTTTGATAACCTTGCCTGTTCCGCCGCATGATGAGCATGTGGTGGTAATGGCGAAAAGCCCCTGTCTGTTCTGGATTACTCCGGTTCCCCTGCATGTGGCGCAGGTTTCGATACCGCCGTCTTCCGCTCCTGTTCCGCCGCAGCGGGTACATTCCACGATTCGGGGTACGCTTACTTCTATATCACAGCCGAAAACGGCCTGCTCAAATTCTATTTCATGACGGATTTTTATATCACCGCCTCTGGTAGGGCGGCTTTTTTTGCGTGATCTTCCGGCAGAGCCGAAGAAATCACCGAACACATCCCCAAAGAACTCCTCAAATATTGTCTCCGCACCTGCTCCGCTGAATCCGCCGGAACCGCCGCCAAAGCCGTTATTATCGAAAACACGTCCGTACTGATCAAACTGCGCTCTCTTTTCCGGATCGCTCAAAACTTCGTATGCTTCTGAAAGTTCTCTGAATTTGTCTTCGGCTTCCTTATTGCCGGGATTGCGGTCGGGATGGTATTCCATCGCCAGTTTGCGGTAGGCTTTTTTGATTTCTGCTTCTGTGGCGTTTTTATTTACGCCCAGAATCTCATAGTAATCTCTGCTCAATTATTTATCCCCGTAAATTGGCTTTTATTTAGGAAGGAAGTTAAGGGGAGTCCGCACGGACTCCCCTGACATAATATTATTTTTTATCTTCTTTTACTTCTTCAAAGTCGGCGTCCACTACGTTTTCATCTTTGGCGGAAGCTGAAGGCTCTTCAGCCTGCTGAGCGCCGGCATCATTCTGAGCATTCTGCTGCTGTGCAGAGTTGTAGATAACCTCTGCAAGCTTGTGAGAAGCTTCTGTGAGCTTTTCCACAGCCGCTTTGATAGCGTCCATGTCTTCTCCGCCCTGAACCGCTTTGAGTTCTTCCTTGGCGGATTCTATGTTCTTTTTAGTCTCTTCGTCAAGCTTATCCCCGTGTTCTTCGAGGGATTTTTCAGTGCTGTAGACAAGTGTGTCTGCCTGATTGCGGATCTCTACGAGATCTTTTTTCTTTTTATCAGCATCGGCATTGAGTTCAGCATCTTTCACCATACGATCGATTTCATCATCTGAAAGACCGCTGCTGGGAGTGATTCTGATTGACTGCTCTTTACCTGTTCCCTGATCCTTGGCTGCAACATTGAGGATACCGTTTGCATCAAGGTCAAACGTAACTTCGATCTGCGGAAGCCCTCTGGGAGCTGAAGGAATGCCCACGAGGTCGAAACGCCCGATGGACTTGTTATCCGCAGCCATTTCACGTTCACCCTGAAATACGCTGATGGTAACTGATGTCTGGTTATCAGCAGCGGTTGTGAACACCTGGCTTTTCCTTGTGGGGATCGTGGTGTTTCTGGGGATGATTTTTGTCATCACTCCGCCGAGGGTTTCTATACCGAGTGAAAGTGGTGTTACATCAAGAAGAAGAACATCCTTCACATCGCCTTTAAGAACCGCACCCTGGATAGCTGCGCCTATTGCAACAACCTCATCGGGGTTGATACCTTTGTGGGGTTCTTTGCCGAAGAATGCCTTAACCTTCTGCTGAACAAGGGGCATCCTTGTCATACCGCCCACGAGGATAACCTCATCAATTTCAGAAGCCTTAAGACCGGCATCTGCAAGGGCTTTGCGGCAGGGCTCAAGGGAGTTGTCCACAAGATCCATAACCAGAGACTCAAGCTTGCTTCTGTTCATCTTAACCACAAGGTGTTTGGGACCTGTCTGATCTGCTGTGATGAACGGAAGGTTTATTTCTGTTTCTGTTGAGCTTGAAAGCTCGTGTTTAGCTTTTTCAGCGGCTTCTTTAAGCCTCTGGAGAGCCATTTTATCATTTTTAAGGTCTAAGCCGTTATCCTTTTTGAACTGGTCAATGAGGAACTCAACTATGCGCATATCGAAGTCATCACCGCCGAGGAATGTATCGCCGTTGGTTGATTTAACCTCGAAAACACCGTCGCCGAGTTCAAGGATAGACACATCAAACGTACCGCCGCCAAGGTCATAAACAGCGATTTTTTCATCGTGTTTTTTATCAAGACCGTAGGCAAGTGCAGCAGCCGTGGGTTCGTTGATTATACGGAGAACGTTAAGCCCTGCGATTTTGCCGGCATCCTTGGTTGCCTGACGCTGAGCATCGTTAAAGTAAGCGGGAACTGTGATTACCGCATCCGTAACTGTTTCGCCGAGATAGTCTTCCGCTGTTTTTTTAAGTTTCTGAAGTATCATCGCAGAGATTTCAGGCGGAGCAAACTTTTTGTCCTTCACCTGAACCCATGCGTCATTATTGTCTGAGGGAACTATTTTGTAAGGAAGAACATCCTTTGCTTTTGCAACCTGAGGAGCGTCTACCTTGCGTCCGATAAGTCTTTTAATGCTGAAAACTGTGTTTTCGGGGTTTGTGATGGCCTGTCTTTTAGCAAGCAGCCCCACAAGTCTGTCTGAATCTGTAAACGCAACAACAGAGGGAGTTGTGTTCATTCCTTCGGCGTTGGCGATTACTTTCGGCTGACCGCCTTCCATAATGGCTACGACTGAGTTTGTCGTACCGAGGTCTATACCGATTACTTTGCTCATAAATGCCTCCTGATATATCTTTTACTTTTTATTTACTTTGACTTTGGCAGGGCGTATCACTCTTCCGTTGAGGGTGTAGCCGTTCTGAAGAACCATAGTTACGCAGTTGTTGCCGTATTCATCTGTGTTATCCAGCATCAGCGCCTCATGGAAAACCGGGTCAAACTCTGTGCCTATTTCCAGCTCAATTTTCTCAAGCCCGTTTTTGGCAAGTGTTTCCACCATCTGCTTCTGCGTGAGCTCGATACCCTGTTTCAGAGGGTTGTTTTCCTCTGTGTGAGCGAGTGCCATCTCCAGATTGTCAAGAACAGGGAGAAGGCTTTCCAGTATCTTTGTTCCGGCATACTTGATTCTTTCCTCTGCCTCTTTTGCCATGCGCTTACGGAAATTATCCGCATCTGCAACGGCTCGGAGAGCATCACTTTTTGCATCTTCAGCCTGTTTTTTGAGGGTTTCGTTCTCTTCCTTCAGAAGTTCAAGCTCAGTTTTCTCCGTAACGGATGTTTCCTCCGTACAGGATTCAGCTTCCTGTTCATCCAAAGTTTTTTTCTCGTCCGAATTCATTTATATCCTCATTGTCATTATTTACTTATTCAGAAAGTCTGTTGAGCATTTTGGTGATGATTTCAGATGTACAGTCCACAATGGAAACAACCTTGGGGTAGCTCATTCTTTTAGGACCGATTATCCCCAGACTGCCCACTACATTGCCGCTTCTGGAGTAGGTTGTGGATACAAGACCAAGCTCGTTGATCTCCTCCTTCCCTATTTCAGAGCCCACAAAGATCTGCACTCCGCTTTCTGTCATACACTTTTCAACAATCTCATTAATAAAGTGCTTTTCCTCAAAAATTCTGTATATCTCTTTTATCTTCTGCACATCTCTGAATTCCGGCATATCAAGAACATTTGATGTTCCTTCCAGATATATTTCATGCCCGAAATTTTCCACGGCAAAAACCCTCTCACCGAGGGAGTATGCTTTTTCAAAAAGTCTGTCGAGATGTTCTTTCCTGTCCTTCATCTCATTCAGGATATGAGATTTTATCTCGCCAAGTGATTTGTCTGAAAAATGGTCGTTAAGGTAGTTGCTCACCCTTGTGAGTTCTGATTTATCAACAGGTTTCTCCATTTCCAGCATAAAGTTATGCACTATGCCGGATTTGGTAACAATAACAGCAAGGATCGTGTATGGGTTGAACTGCAGGAACTCTATATGCTTCAGGTGCATAGTATTCAGCTTGGGCGCCACTACAAAACCCACTGAATTAGTGAGGGAGCCCATCTTACGGCTGAAATGCTGTAAAAAGCTGTTGACGCTGGTGGTTTGGCAGCCTTCCTGAAGTGAGGAGATTATGTCATTGTCCGGTGAGCCGAAAACCACCAGCTTGTCTATATAATAGCGATACCCGTTGTCGGAAGGGACACGCCCGGCGGAAGTATGCGGCTGGGTGAGATAACCCTTCTCTTCAAGATCGCTCATTATGTTGCGTATGGATGCGGCACTAAGCTGCAGGGGTCCGCTCTTGGAGATATAGCGGGAGCCCACAGGTTCGCTGGTCTTTATATACTCTTCAACGATTATCCTTAGTACCGATTCTTCCCTTTCGTTCAGCATCTCTGATTTTTACCTGTCTTATCAATGTTTGCCCTGTGATTGTTAGCACTCAATGTCAAAGAGTGCTAAATAAAGAATATGACTTGAGCCTTTTACTGTCAAGCAGTTTTTTAACCTATAAGCATAAGGGATTTAAGGTGTAGAAAAAATCAGATTTCCTGTAGTCCTGAAAGCGCCGGTGAATGTAAAAATTTTGAAGTTTGCTGTCTTTATATGTATTCGTAAGGAAGCAAGTCTTAAGGTGAGAAATCCGCCTTTCAAAGCGAAACAGGCAGGATATAAGGTATCAGAGAGAGATTTCCCCCGAAAGCAGCCGGTTATAAGCTGCTTTCGGGTAATCTCTTAAATCCCCTGTGGTTTCAGCTCAAGCAGCGAACTGAATGCCGGCATATCCGGCTGTTCTATAATGGAATAGCAGTTAGTAGATTCAAGCAGTGTTCTTGCAAAAATATTATTGAGCATGTGCCCTGACTTATACGCCCTGACATGTCCGTAAAACCTGTAGCCTATCAGAGATATGTCTCCGAGAAGATCAAGGATTTTATGGCGAACGAACTCATCGTTATATCTGAGCCCTTCAGGGTTCAGGATTCCGCTGCCGTCAACAACGACTGCGTTCTCAAGGCTTCCGCCTTTTGCGAGCCCCATAGCATGAAGGGCATCAACATCTTTCTTGAAACCGAAAGTTCTTGCTCTGGCTACATCTTCAATGAAGCCTCCGTCTGAGAAATTGAAGTACGCCTTCTGTTCCTGCACGAAGTTGTCATCAAATGATATGCCGAAGGTCACTTTAAAAAAGCGTGAGGGGATAAGCTCTATCCACTTGTCGCCTTTTTCTATGATGATTCTTTTCTTAAACTTAAGATATTTTCTTTTTATATTAAGCTCTTTTATTCCGGCTTCTCTTATCATTTCAACAAAGGGATAAGCACTGCCGTCGAGAATCGGCACTTCTGTTCCGTAGACATCCACGAGAGCGTTGTCAACACCGAGTCCGTAAAGTGCGCCCATGAGATGTTCGATAGTAGATATGCTTCCTTTGCCGCAGTTGATGCTTGTGGCAAGCTGAGTGGAGGTCACAGTATAGGGACTTGCTTTTGTATATGCAGAACCTGATATGTCCGCACGGCGAAACATTATGCCTGTATCAGTATATGAGGGGTTTACAACCACCTGAATTGTTTCTCCGGAATGAAGTCCTATGCCGTCAAATTTAATTGTATTATTGAGTGTAGTTTGAAACATTTTGTGTGTCCTCCAACAACATGGTTATTATAAGCAATAACCATGCCATTTGAAAGATCCCCTGATTTCAAGGGGTTTGAGATCAAATCCTGTACACAATGTACAACAGATCCGAAAAAATGTATGATTTTTTATACATATCCCTGAACTATATCTCTGAACTTCATGTACTCACCGATAAATTCAAGGCTTACAGTTCCGGTTGAACCGTTTCTGTGTTTTGCTATTATCACTTCGGTTATGCCTGTTTTCTTTTCCTTGTTGTAAAAGTCATCTCTGTAAAGAAATACAATGATATCCGCATCCTGCTCTATTGCTCCTGATTCACGAAGGTCGGAGATAAGCGGGCGTTTGTCTATCCTGCTTTCCACTCCCCTGTTAAGCTGTGAAAGGGCAATAATCGGAATATCCATCTCCTTGGCAAGCGCTTTAAGCGATCTGGAAATATCAGCAATCTGCTGTTCCCTGCTTTCTGTTTTGTTTGAACCCATAAGCTGAAGGTAGTCGATTATAACAAGGTCAAGCCCGTTTTCTCTTTTCAGTCTGCGGCACTTGGCACGGAGTTCCATTGCAGTGATCGCCGGAGTATCATCCAGATAAAGCCCAAGCTCGCTCAGCTCACCCGCAGCCGCAGTAAGCCTTGACCATTCCTCAAAGCTGAACTTACCGGAACGGAGTTTGTTTGAGTTTACCCCCGCCTCGCCTGAAAGAAGACGCTGAACAAGCTGCTGCGCTGACATTTCCAATGAAAAGAATGCAACATTGAACTTCTCTTTTCCTTCTCTGACTGACTTGGAACTGTTGAGCGCAACGTTAAGGGTGAAAGCTGTCTTACCCATACCCGGACGCCCGGCTATGATTATGAGATCCGAACGCTGAAAACCGTTTGTCATCTGATCCAGATCCATGAATCCTGAAGGAATACCTGTGGTATCCTCCTTACGGTGATAAAGCTTTTCAAGCACCTCAAAGGTGCGGTGCATATGCTCGCCTATGGGCAGAACATCTGCCTTAAGCTTCTGCTCCGCAAGGGAGAATATCTTCTTCTCCGCCGCCTCCACAACCTCAGCCACATCATCTGTGCGGGTGTAGCAGTCCTCCGTCATCTCAACGGCTACGCCTATAAGCTGGCGCAGGGTGGACTTATCTTTAACTATGTTCCCGTAATATTCCGCATTGGCGGAGTTGGGTATGATCTCCACAAGGGACGAGATGTATTCCACCCCGCCGGCTCGGGGAAGCTCGTTTCTGTCATTGGCGTAATTTGCCAGAGATATGATGTCAACAGGCTTTCCGCTTTCATGGAGTTTATAGATTACAGAGTATAGATACTGATGGATCGGGGAATAGAAATCCCCCGCCGTAAGCATGTGCAGAACTTTGTCCGCCGCTTTGTCATCTATCAGCAGAGAGGCAAGAACCGCCTGCTCCGCATCAAGACTGTGCGGCGGAACACGCTTTATCTCATTCGCCATGAACCTCAACCTTTATCTCGGATTTAATGTCCATGTATATGTTTACCTTAACAGTGTGTATGCCTGTATCCTTGATGGGGTCATGGAGGTCTATATCACGCTTATCAACCTCAAGACCTTCCGCCTTGAGAGCTTCGGCTATATCTGCTGATGTTATTGCGCCGTAAAGCTTACCTGTTTCTCCGGCTTTTTTGCTCATTTTTATGCCGACCTTTTTCAGCCTGTCCGCAAGCGCTCTGGCTTCGTCCTTTCTCTTCTGTTCCTTTGCGGCTTCGTTTGCTTTCTGCTGTTCAAGCTTATTAAGGTTAGCCTCTGTAGCTTCCACAGCAATATTCTGTTTAAAGAGGAAGTTCTTAGCGTAGCCGTCCTTTGCTTCTTTTATGTCGCCTTTCTTCGCAACACCCTTGACGTCTTTAAGAAATATCACTTTCATTCATCAACCTCTCTAAATATTTTTCAGCTTCATATATGTCAAAACCACGCCCCAGCATGTATCTCATACACTTGGAACGGACAGATATTTTATCCTCATCACCCGTTTTTGCAAGATACTTTTTCAGGACATTTCCCATAAGGTCTTCCATGTCTATATCCCGCTTTTCCGCCACGGACAGAACATAGCCTCTGTTTACATCCACGCCTTTTTCACGGAGTTTCCTTATAACAGCATAGACCCCGAAACCGGACAGAAGTTTGGAAACAACAAAATTTTCGGCATAACGCAGATCATCGATATAGCCCAGTTCTTTCAGGCGGTTAAGGGTTTCATCAGCCTCCTCACGGCTGAATCTTGAAATAAGCTTCTCCCGCATGGTGTACTCGGAATAGTCACGCATGGAAAGAATTCTGAAGGCGTAATCAAGGGGAGATCTATTCCTCTTCTTCTTTATTGAGCATTCCTCCGAGCTTCCACTCGTTTTCCTCATTATCGCTGGATGATGATATACCCCGCATTTTGAGTGCGAAGTCATCCGGCTTTTTCGCCCACTTCATAGCCTCTTCAAAGGTGACATTCCCCGAACGTACATGGTCAATGAGTGACTGGTCAAAGCTCTGTGAGCCGTAGACAGAACGCCCCTGCTCTATGAAGTCGGTTATCTGGCGGGTTTTCATTTTATCCACAATACATTCCCTGATTGTGGCATTTGACACCATTACCTCAATGGCGGCGACACGACCTGTGCCGTCCGATGTGGGAACAAGCCTCTGGGAGATTACCGCTTTTATTATGCCCGCAAGCTGTATTCTTATCTGTTCCTGCTGATGGGGCGGGAACACAGAAATTATTCGGTTTATGGTCTCAGGCGCATCAAGGGTGTGCAGAGTGGACATAACAAGGTGTCCTGTTTCTGCTGCGTGCATGGCAGTTTCTATGGTTTCCAGATCACGCATTTCACCCACGAGGATAACATCGGGATCCTGACGGAGAGCCCTTTTCAGAGCTTCGGAGAATGAGTTGGTATCCGCTCCTACCTCTCTTTGAGCTATGATGCTGTTTTTATCAACGTGCATAAACTCTATGGGGTCTTCCACAGTGATTACATTCACGTATTTATGGGTATTGATATAATCGATCATCGCAGCCAGCGTGGTAGATTTACCGCTGCCGGTGATACCCGTAACAAGCACAAGACCTCTGTTCTCCAGAGAAATTGTCTTAATAACTTCAGGCAGATGGAGTTTTTCAATGTCGGGAATTTCTATGGGTATTGCCCTGAAAACCATGCTGATTACGCCCCTCTGAAGAAACGCATTCACCCTGAAACGCCCCACCTTCGGTACGGCATAGGCAAAGTCTGCCTCTTTTCCTTCTTTAAAGCGGTTCTTGGCACTTTGAGGCATTACGTCAGTGGCTATTTTCAGTGTGTCTTCCGCAGTGAGTTTCGGAAGTCCCTGAATGGATTCAAGCTTTCCGTGCAGTCTCACTGTGGGCGGTCTGCCGACTTTAAGGTGGAGGTCTGACGCTCCCATCGCAACAGTTCTCTGGAGAATAGTATTAATATCCACGGTTGACCTCCATTTGATAACAAAAAAACCTACATCCTGTAGTTTTTTTGTACACGCTCACGGGCAGATAAACTGCCCTTAGTGCGGAAAGTGTTATCTGAATTTTACCCTTCTTCTTTTTCAGGAGCAACGGCGATTCCGTAATGTGTTCTGACCTTGGAGTCTATCTCCTTAGCCATTTCAGCGTTGGCAGTCAGGAACGCTCTTGCATTCTCCTTACCCTGTCCCAGCTTAGTGTCTCCGTAGCTGAACCATGCGCCTGCCTTGTTGATTATATCAAGCTTGGCACCGAGATCGATCAGCACGCCGATTCTCGAAACGCCTTCACCGTAGAGTATATCAAACTCCGCAACCTTGAATGGGGGAGCAACTTTGTTTTTAACGATTTTTGCACTGCCCTGATTGCCGACCTGCTCGTCCTTTTCCTTCAATGCAGTGCTTTTCTTAATCTCCATACGGATTGAAGCGTAGAATTTAAGAGCATTACCGCCTGTAGTTGTTTCAGGGTTGCCGTAAACAACGCCGATTTTGGAGCGTGTCTGGTTGATGAATATAAGTGATGTCTTTGACTTGTTAACTATACCTGCAAGCTTTCTGAGAGCCTGACTCATAAGCCTTGCCTGAAGACCCATGTGCGAATCGCCCATTTCGCCTTCTATCTCTGCTCTGGGAGTAAGTGCCGCAACTGAATCCACAACGATTATATCGATTGCGCCGGAACGAACCAAAGTCTCGCATATCTCAAGTGCCGCCTCGCCGCTGTCAGGCTGGCTGACAATAAGGTTGTCAGTGTCAACGCCAATCGCTTTGGCATACACAGGGTCAAGGGCATGTTCAGCATCTATAAACGCTGCTATGCCGCCCGCTTTCTGCGCTTCTGCTATTGTGTGCAGGGCTATTGTGGTTTTACCTGATGATTCGCTTCCGTATATCTCGATGATTCTTCCTCTGGGGATACCACCGACTCCGAGCGCTATATCTATGGAAAGAACGCCTGTGGAGATAACCGGAAGTTTCTCCACCGCACGGTCGCCGAGGCGCATGACCGCACCCTTGCCGAAATCTTTCTCTATCTTGCCCATGGCAAGGTCTAAGGCTTTCCTTTTCTCTGCATCCATTATTTACTCCTTATATAATCTGAAATTTATTTCAATAAGTCTATCAGCCATGCGAAGGCTGTTTTCACTGTGCGCTCCCTGACGGCAGGTCTGTCACCGTTAAAACCGTAGCCTTTGACTTCGGTTTTTCCGTTTACATTCACCGCTATGAACACTGTGCCCACTGGTTTTTCGTCAGTGCCTCCGTCGGGTCCGGCTATGCCTGTTACTGCGGCTGCGCAGTCCGTTCCGAGGAGCTTTTTTGCCCCTTCTGCCATCGCAGCAGCACATTCGGCACTCACAGCGCCGTGAGATTCTATGACATCAGCGGGAACGCCTAAGACATTCGTTTTCACATCATTGGAATACGACACAACCGACCCGCTGAAAACAGCGGAGCTTCCTGACACGGATGTGATCTCCGCACCCATCATTCCCCCTGTGCAGCTTTCAGCAAAGCCGATGCTGTATCCTTTTTCCTTAAGCATACGTACAAGGCGCACAGGGAATGTTTCATCGCCGTAGCCTATGAAGTTATTCTCGAATGGTTTTCTGACTGCTTCTGCGAATCTGTGTACCGCAGCCTCATCAAAACCCCGCACTTTAACGAGAATGTCACCTTTGCCGACATTAATTATGCACTCTATGCCTTCGGGTATGCCAAACTCACGGATCACGTCATCCACTTCGGATTCCGGCTTGCCGGCTATGCGCAGATCCCTGATGAAACGTTCTCTCAGCGGGAAAAGCTCATGCAGCCAAGGCAGCACCTGTTCCTCAAACATTGGTTTCATCTCAAAAGGGATGCCCGGCATTGATATTATTCTTGAATTGCCGCATGGAACTGAAAAGCCGAAAGCTGTGCCCATCCGGTTAAAGAATGTTTTGCATCCGTCCGGCAGTTTAGCCTGATGGTAATGGTTTTCCTTTAACTGTATGCCGAATTTGAGGAGCCGTTTTCTGATATGCTCAAGCTGTTCCTCGTTCAGAGTGTAATCTCTGCCGGAAACACGGCTTACCACCTCAGCGGTGAGATCATCAAATGTCGGTCCCAGACCTCCGGTTGTTATGATAAGGTCATATTTTTCAGCAGCTTCAACAAAAAGCTCCGCCATCCTGTCCATATTGTCAGGTATAAGGCGGGTGTCTTCAACGTTTATACCATGCTTTACAAGGTGGGAGCCTATCCATGCGGAGTTTGTATCAACTATGCTCCCCTCAAGGAGTTCGCTCCCTATGGCAAATACCGCTGCCGTAACTACATTGCCAGCCACAAGAGCCCCTTGAGTACAAGCAGTGCGCCTATGGAGTACACTGCCGCTCCGAGATCATCCAGCATAACGCCAATTCCGCCGCCGAACTCCTCAAGCCTTTTTATGGGGTAAGGTTTCACAATATCAAATACGCGAAACAGCAGAAACGCCCAGAAAAGGTTATTCAGCGAGTTTTGGAAAAACAGCATGATAAAATAATAAGCGGCTATCTCATCTATAACAACCTCAGGAGCGTCCTGCTCCCCTGTTGTTCTTTCATGATATTCGGATGCGAGAATACCCACTCCGAAAAGCAGAATACAGAAGATGATCTGAGCCGTAAGAGAGAACCAGCCTGTTAAGATAACAAGACCGACACCCGCAAGTGTGCCCGCCGTACCGGGGGCATAGGGGCTTTTGCCCGAATAGAAACCTGTTGCCAGAAAATAGAGAATGTTGTGGATCATACCCTTAATTTACTCCGTAAACCAATCAGGACATGCCTGAGTAATTACCCCGCAGTGATGATGGCGGCGGCTTCTTTTAAATCTATTGTCCCTTCATAAAAGGCTTTCCCTGCTATTGTGCCTTTTATGTTCGGGTGGTTAAGCTCACAAAGAGCCTTAACATCACTTATATCCTTCAGCCCGCCGGAGGCTATCACGCCCCATGGGCTCTTGTCCGCAAGGGCTGCTGTGGCTTCAATATTCAGCCCCTGAAGCATTCCGTCACGGCTGATGTCAGTATATATAACGCTTTCGATGCTGTAGCCTGCATAGGTTTTCAGCACATCTTCAGCCTTAGTTTCGCTGGTTTCATACCAGCCTTCTGTGGCGACATACCCATCCTTGGCGTCTACTCCAAGTATAATCCTGTCCGGATAAGTTTCGGCAGCTTTTTTCACAAATTCCGGATCTTTTATCACAACAGTTCCGAGTATGGCGTATTTCACGCCGATGTCAAAATAAGCTTTAATCCTGTCCATATTGCGGATTCCGCCGCCGACCTCTATCTCCATATCCGCTTCACGTATGATGCGTTTTATGGTGTCAAAGTTGGTCATCTCCCCTTTTTTGGCTCCGTCCAGATCCACAATGTGAAGCCTGTTTATACCCAGCTCACGGAACTGAACAGCCGCCTCCGCAGGGTCGTTAAAATATATTTTATAATCGTCCATATCGCCCTGACGAAGCCTTACAGCCTTGCCGCCAAGAAGATCTATAGCCGGAATTATCAGCATTTCCACTCCCCGAAGTTTTTCAGCAGCTTAAGACCTGTGGTCTGTGATTTTTCAGGGTGAAACTGCGTGGCAAATACATTATCTCTCGCAGCAGCGGCGGTGAAGTTCACTCCGTATTCGCACTCTGCGGCAACAACTGCCCTGTCTTCCGACTGCACATAATACGAATGCACAAAGTAAACCATGTCACCGTCATTTATCCCTTTCAGTACAGGGTGATCCTTCTGCGTTATATTAAGGCTGTTCCAGCCCATATGGGGAATTTTCATCCCTTTTTTAACTATTTCATCGGGAAACTTTTTTACTGAGCCCCTGAATACTCCGAGTCCCTCATGCTCACCGAACTCAAAGCTCTTTTCAAAAAGCATCTGCATGCCCACGCATATGCCGAAAAACGGTTTTCCGGAGCTTATAACATCAAGCACTGTTTCTTTAAGCTCTGCCTTTTCAAGTCCGCTGACACAGTCTCCGAATGCTCCCACACCGGGGAGAACGACTTTGTGTGCTGATTTTATAACAGAGGCATCGGATGTAACCACAGCATCGTAACCGAGGCTTTCAAATGCCTTCTGTACACTGCGGAGATTCCCTGCCTCGTAATCTATAACTGCTATCTTACTCACTCAGCGTTCCCTTAGTGGACATTATCCTGTCTGACTCTATGACAACCGCATCTTTTATTGATCTCGCAACCGCTTTAAAGATTCCTTCAATGATATGGTGGGTATTACGCCCGAATCTTTTTATGATGTGCAGGTTCACCGCTGATCTGTCGGCAAATGCCTTGAAAAACTCTTCCACAAGCTCCGTCTCAAAGTTCCCCACACGCACAGCCTGAATATCCGCCGCATAGTTCAGGTATGTTCTTCCGCTGAAGTCTATGGCGCATTCTATAAGGGTTTCATCCATAGGCAGGAGAAAGAAGCCGTAGCGTCTGATCCCTCTTTTGTCTCCCAGAGCCTTCTTAAAAGCGTCTCCGAGGCAGATCCCGATGTCCTCAACTGTGTGGTGATCATCCACAATAGTGTCGCCCTTGGCTATGATCTCAATGTCAAAACCGCCGTGACGGGCGAAAAGCTCAAGCATATGGTTAAGAAACCCTACACCTGTGGTGATTTTCCCCTCTCCCGAACCGTCTATGTTCAGTTTGAGGTAAATATCTGTTTCGTTAGTTTTTCTTGTAATTTCCGCGGTGCGGCTGCGGTTCATTTTCGGTAAACCTCCCTAGGCATCCCCAACCTCTCTTTAAATAATGGCAGGGGTATGTTATAAGAGTGTCATAAGTAGTGCGGACAGTCTGTTTTCCCTTTATTTTTAACGGATTTTATCATACATTACCGAAAAATAAATAACTATTTTCCTTTATCGGAAAAGCTGCCACTGTCCGTTTTTCCCCTGCGGAGCCGCAAATGAAATACTTTAAAAATCTCCAAAAAAGCTACGAAGTTACAGAAGATGACCTGCGCAATATTGCCTCTCTGAAAGACATAATGGAAAATCACAAGGAAGATTTCATAAGGGATGTTTTTGAAAATTTTTCCAAAAAGTTCCGAATGCCCGACAATATATACCCTGTTGTGCTTGCCAAGCATAGGGAGTTCCTTGCCACATGGTATGACAGATTTTTTGAAGCAAAGATTAACAACGCATACCTCGCCTACCTTGAAAAATTCGGTAATCTTCAGATAAAGTATGAAATAGATTATGAATGGATAAACTCCATGATGAGTTTCATACGCCTCTGGATGCACGAAAAGATTTTTCAGAGTCTGGATGATGACATACACAGAAAAAATATTCTGTTAAGCGTTCATAAGCTTATGGATATTAATTTTGACGCCATAAACTATGCTTTCTGCGAAAACAAAATCAAAGAATATACATCTATATTCAGTGTAAGGAACTTTATAGTCTCCGTTTCTGAGAAGTTCTCATTTCTCATGCACACCTTTATGGTGGGTATGCTGATTCTGATGACTGTCGCTGCGGCTGTCCTGTTCGGAATCGAGATAATGCACCTTCTGGAAGAAAATGCTGACAAAATAATTATAACCGCCCTCGGCTCGCTCCTTATAATCTGGGTTCTTGTGGAGCTTCTCCACACTGAGGTTCAGATGCTGAAAGGGGGTAAGTTTAAGATAAGTATCTTCATCGGCGTGGCGCTCATTGCATTCATCCGTGACTTGCTTATCATCACGCTGAAACACGAAACATCAAACCCGATGATATACGGCTTTGTTCTGCTGTCCATTGCGGTGCTTGGTGTGATATACTGGCTGATTGTAAAAACGGAAAAATAAAGGAAGGTCTAAAGGATGATTAAAGAACTGGCTAAAAAACTGTTCGGCGACTTCAACCAGAGATACCTTAAAAAAGTGGGCGCTGTTGTCGATAAAATAAACTCCCTTGAAAGCGTCTTTGAGAAAAAATCCATGGATGAACTCAAAGCATGTACTGCTGAATTCCGCAGACGGCTTGAAAACGGAGAAAGCATTGATGAACTCCTCCCCGAAGCATTTGCCGCAGTAAGGGAAGTTGGCAAACGCAGAATGAATATGAGGCATTTTGATGCCCAGCTCATAGGCGGATACGCCCTGCATAAAGGAAAAATTGCAGAGATGAAAACAGGTGAAGGTAAAACCCTTGTGGCGACCCTCCCCTTGTACCTTAACGCCCTTGAAGGAAAAGGGGCGCACCTTGTTACTGTAAACGACTACCTCGCCCGAAGAGACGCCCAGTGGATGAGCCCTGTTTACCTCACGCTGGGTCTGACTGTGGGCATTATCCAGCACGAGGCATCATGGCTTATTGAGTGGGATAATGAAGAGGAACTGACCACTAAAATTATGCCCTGCACAAGAAGAGAAGCATACGCAGCGGACATAACCTACGGAACAAACAACGAGTTCGGATTTGACTACCTGCGTGACAACATGAAGCTCTCCGTGAATGATATGGCACAGAGAAAGCTTCACTACGCCATAGTAGATGAGGTTGACAGTATCCTTATTGACGAGGCGAGGACACCTCTTATCATAAGCGGTCCTACCGATCTCTCCACCACTGTTTACTACAAGATAGACGAAGTTATCCGCCAGCTTAAACCGGAAACAGACTACAAAGTCGATGAAAAACGCCGTGATGTTCAGCTCCTTGACGCAGGCATAAACACCATAGAAAGAGTTCTCGGTCTGGAGAACCTTTTTGATATGGCAAACGTGGACACACTTCATTATGTAAATAACTCACTGAAAGCCCATGCTGTTTTTAAACGTGACAAGGATTACGTTGTGGAAAACGGCAAGGTAATTATAGTTGATGAATTCACAGGAAGGCTAATGCCCGGCAGAAGATATTCCGACGGACAGCATCAGGCTATAGAGGCAAAGGAACAGGTTGTAATCGAAAACGAAAACCAGACCCTCGCCTCCATCACATTCCAGAACTACTTCCGCATGTATGAAAAACTTGCGGGGATGACAGGTACTGCGGCAACAGAAGCAGGCGAGTTTATGCAGATTTACAACCTTGGTGTAGTCAGCATACCCACTCACCGTAAAATGGTCCGTAATGACAGAGCAGATGTTATCTACAAGACTGCCCGTGAGAAATACGAAGCGATCGTTATGGAAATAGAAGAAATGAACAAACAGGGACGTCCTGTTCTTGTGGGAACATCATCAATCGAAAAATCTGAACTTGTAAGCAAAATGCTTGAGAAGAAAAAGATTAAGCACGAAGTCCTCAACGCCAAACACCACGAACGTGAGGCACAGATTGTCTCCCTTGCTGGTCAGAAATGTGCAGTAACAATAGCCACAAACATGGCGGGACGAGGAACCGACATCAAACTCGGTGAAGGTGTTCTTGAAATCGGCGGTCTGCATATTCTGGGCACTGAGCGTAATGAGTCCAGAAGGATTGACAACCAGCTCAGAGGCCGTGCCGGACGTCAGGGCGATGCAGGTTCATCAAGATTTTTCCTCAGCCTTGAAGATGACCTTATGCGAATCTTCGGCTCTGAAAAAATATCCTACATAATGAACAAGCTGGGAATGAAAGACGGGGAACCCATTGAACATAACATAATCTCCAAGGCAATTGAAAACGCACAGAAAAAAGTTGAAGCGATGAACTTTGAAGTGCGTAAATACCTGCTGGATTACGATAACGTAATGAACCAGCAGAGAACAATTGTCTACGGACTCCGCAACAGCATTCTTAACAAGGAGCAGGTTGAGGAAGTTGCAAGAGAAACCATAAACAATACGCTCAACGGGCTTTATGACGAATACGTTACATCGCTGGAGAGACCCGATCTCGAAGGCTTTAACAACGCACTGAAAGAAACTTTTGCCATTGACGATACACCGACTGATGTAAAGAAGCCGGAGGATTTCCTCAACAGCGCTGCACAGAAAATAAAAGAAAAGTTTGAAGCAAAGAAACAGGAATTCGGCGAACACTACAGAGGGCTTTTCAGCTACCTTATGATAAGCATGCTGGACGATAAGTGGAAGGAACACCTCCTCAGCATGGATCATCTCCGTGACAGCGTACGGCTCAGAGGATACGGACAGAAAGACCCGCTCAACGAATACAAACGTGAGGCATTCAACCTCTTCGCAGCCCTCATGGACAGGGTTTACTACAATACCTGCCGCATACTCTTTAATGTAAAAATGAGTCAGAAGCAGGAAGACGTGGATCTTGAAAAAAAGGAGCAGGAAAGACAGAAAACAGTTAAAATCTCAGAAGAACGCAGAGATATTCTCTCTGCTGCTCCAAAAGAAGAGAAGACTAAACCTGTCAGGCGTGCAGTACCTAAAGTGGGAAGAAATGATGACTGCCCCTGCGGAAGCGGCAAAAAGTATAAGAAATGCTGCGGTCAGAACGAACCGGACAGCGAAGACGTTTAAGATAGCTCTAATATATTTGCACTTAAAAGGTCCTTCATGAGAAGGGCCTTTTTTTTATTCACTTTTAGATAATCAGAAGCAGGATATAAACCGCCGCAACACCGGAGGCAAACACCGCAATCAGACTTCTGCCCATGAGCCCCATAACAGCGGAGACAATTATTCCTCCGGCTGCCGCAGCAGGCGGATTCACTGAAAACAACGCTCCGGGGAATATCAGCGCCCCCAATGAAGCATAAGGAATAAACCTCAGAAATCTGTTAAGCCACGGAGCAAGCCGCATATTTTTAAGAAAAACCATCGGCAGCATTCTCGGAATATATGTCACCAGCGCCATGAGAATAATAATATTAAGCTTGCTCATTTTCATCCCCATGAAGAACTGCCGCTATGAACGACCCCACCACGGTGGCGCTTACAATCATCCACCCTGAACCCATTTTAAAGAACGGCTGGAAGTACAGTGCGCCGCTAACTGCCATTGAGCATAGTGCCGCCGTAACAGCAGGTTTGGCTCTTTTCATCTCCGGCACAAGGAGACCTATGAAAAGAGCATACAGACCGAAGGTCAGGCTCTGCTTCAAAGTATCACCAAGTATTGAACCAGCCATCACTCCTGCGACAGTTCCTGCTGCCCAGGCCGTGTATGCAGTAAAATTGAGTCCGTAAAGATATGACGGTGCAAGTTTTTCATCCCTGCTCATGCTGGCTACAGCGAACGTTTCGTCTGTTACGCCGAAGGCTGCAAGGGCAGACTGGGACTTGGTGGTATTATCCGGCAGTCTCCGTGATAATGATGAAGTCATGAGAAAATGGCGGAAATTGAGAACAAATGTGGTAAGCACTATCTCCCAGCCGCCGACCCCCATCCCGAACATACCGGCACCTACAAACTGTGCCGCTCCGGCGAAAACTATCAGGGACATAAGAACCGCAAGCCATCCGTCCAGCCCTGCTGAAACAGCGGTAAGACCAAACGAGACGGCAACGGGGAAGTACCCCGCCGCTATTGGCAGCGCATATTTAAAACCTTTGGAAAACTGATTCGGATTCAGAGGATCACCTTTGATATAATAATGTGTAAGAAACTATTATATAAAATGTTTCATGTGAAACAACAGAAATTTCAGTTAAAAGAACTCCACACCGCCTGCATTTTCGTGGGCTCTTCCCTTTTCTGCGAGCCATGCTTCTGTTGAAAAATGCTCCACATGAAACGCAGCCACAAAGTACGCCTCTCCGCCGCATACAGCACCGGCTTCACCAATAACTGCCACATTGACAGCCAGTGATGTCGGGTAATCCTGCCTGTTTTCCTGAAGCTTGTGTTCTATTAATTTCGCCAGATGCCCGCACAGTTCATCAAGCTGACAGGCATCCGCCGAACGGAAAACAACTCTTCCGTCCGGTATTTTAGTACCTTTAAAGTTTGATGAATTAAGCATGGACAGGGTGCTGACATCAAGATACTCCTCCGGCAGAGCAGGAGAGATAACTGCATGGCGGTATGTTTTCATCTAATCACCGGAAGCACCTTCTTCTTAAAAAAAGGTGACTTTCTCAACTCTGTTGCGCCCTCTGCTTTTTGCCATGTAAAGCGCATCATCAGCCGTTTTTATAAGAAGATCCTTTGACTGGAGCAGAACGTACTCCGTTACACCAAAGCTGCATGTAACCCTGCCCACATGTGAAAACTGCTGGCGCTCTATCTTGCCTCTTATTTTATCAGCAAGCTGACAGCCGCCGTTTATATCCGTCTCAGGAGCAAGGATTATGAATTCCTCACCGCCATAGCGGGCATAGGTGTCAACCACACGGACATTTTGATGCACAAGCTGGGCTATCTCTTTTATTATGCTGTCTCCAACCTGCCTTCCGTAGCGCTCGTTGATTTCGCTGAAACCGTCAATATCAAAAAGGATAATACTCAAAGGACGGGTGTATCTCTGCACTCTGTAAAGCTCACGGTCAAGCTCTTCCAGAAACTTCTGTCTGTTTACTATACCTGTCAGTGGGTCTACCATCGCAGGGGTTTCACCTATCACGACAGAGTTTTCAAGTGTGGATATATCAACCATTGATACAAATATAGAGTTTTCTTCCTCAACATTGTTGATACGAACCAGAAAGTTTTTTGCTTCGCTTTTCAGCTTACCTGCCCCCTGCATTTTGAAGACAGCTTCATCAAGTTTTCCCGCAACAGCTTTCTGAAGCCAGCTTTTGAGATCAGCACCGCAATACCCGCTGCCGTCTTTCAGGATATTAACCCTCTCCAGCACTGACGCTTCCTTGCCAAGTTCTGCCATATCGTCATAGCCGATATAACGGAGGAAGGATCTGTTCATATAATGAATCTGTTCGAGGTCGGTAATCAGGTAAAATTCAGATGAGTTTTCCATAACAAGCCTGAGCAGCCTGTCCTTTTTTGCTTTTTCCTTTTGCTGTATGATGTTCAGGGCAACTTCGCTTAAAAGGCTTCTGAGTTTTTTGATATCCACAGGTTTTTTAATGTATTTCATTGCGCCTATATCTATGGAACCAACAAGATACTTCTCATCATCATAACCGGTTGTTATGATTATAGGTACATCTGCGTTCTCTTTCCTGATCTCTTCCGCCATTTCAAGACCGTTCATCAGCGGCATCTGTATGTCGGTGATTATTATATCCGGGCTTTCCGACTTAAATATCTCAAGCCCTTCTATACCGTCTGAGGCACTGTAGACTGAGCCGAAATTTTTACTGAGAAAACCAGAAAGCTTGTCTCTGGCGTCAGACTCGTCCTCAACACAAAGAATCGTGATTTCCTTCATTGCTTCAGGGAAATCTTCCGTCCACTTGTTCATTTCAACCTTCATTCATCCATAATAATATTTATTAATGTTATACACAGGGTAATTTTACCCCTTCCTGCCTGCTTTTTCATTTACTGATTCTGCTATCATCTTCAGCAGAGCGTGTGCGAAGACAGGTTTTTTTAAAATAATCTTACCTGTAATGTCTATACCCTTTGCCTTGAGTGACTCATCATCATATCCCGTCATATAGATTATCGGCAGATTTTTGTATTTCTCAAGAAGGGCTTCCTCCGCCATCATACTCCCGGAATCTGAAAGTACCATATCTATAACAGCCAGTGATACTTCTCCCAAGTGTTCAAGTTTGTTATGAAGAGAAGGAAAACCGTCAAATGAGGCTGCCCTGTAACCGAATTCCCCAAGCATTGTTTCAATGCCTTCTCTCACGCCCGGGTCATCATCCACAACGACTACGCAGCCGTCCAGTTTTACCAGACTGTCTGATGTTGCAGCAGCACATGATATTTCATCTATATCTACAAGAGGAAATTCCAGTGTAAAAACTGTGCCATGACCCAAAACGCTGTCACAGGCTATTTTTCCCCCATGAGAGTCCATGAGGTCCTTTACTATGGCAAGCCCAAGCCCTGTCCCCTTTCCTTCGCTTTTAGTGGTAAAAAACGGCTTGAAAATATTAGCCAGAACATCAGCCGGCATCCCTGTGCCTGTATCCCCTATACGAATTATCACGCTCTTTCCTGAGGGGCTTTTTGAGGTTGATACGGTTAACAGCCCGCCATCAGGCATGGCATCCTTTGCATTGTTTGCAAGGTTAAGAAGGATCTGCTCAATCTGTGATTCAACGGCTTTTATCCTCACCCCGTCGCATCCGGTTTCCAGATCTATTACTACATCCTCCGGAAAAACCAGCGAAATTATATCCGAAACTTTTCTTACAATGCGGTCGATCTCTATGATTCTGAATTCCTGCTCTCTCTTTCTGCTGTATCCCAGAAGACCCTGTGTGAGTGACCTGCCCGATTCAGCAAGCTCCACCAGCTTATCCGCAAGGTAGCTTAGATCTTTTCTGTCTTTTAGCTTGCGGCTTATCACACTGGCAAACCCGCCCACTGCGGTAAGCACATTGTTAAAGTCATGGGCTATGCCGCCGGCAAGTTCGCCCAGTGTCTCCATCTTCTGAGCGTGTATGAGCTGCATTTTCATCTCATTAGCTATGGTGGCGTCTTCATCAAAGAAAGCAAGATTTGTTATCTCGCCTTTTGAGTTTCTTATGGGCGAAACAAATGATATAACCTCCACATGCCCGCCCCCTTTTGTGTTGCTCTTTGTGCGCCCTGCCCACCTCCTTCCGGAGAGGACCGTTGACCATATGCGGTCATATTCAGCGCTGTCTTCAATAACATTCTTAATGACTTTTATATTGCTGCCTATGATGTCTTTTCCGCTGAAGCCCGTCTGCTTCTCAAGCTTCGGGTTGGCGTAGGTGACTGTTCCGTCCCTCTCTGTTACAAATATACCGGACGTGCTGTACTCAACCACCTGCATCATACGCATAGCGTTTTCATGGGTTCGTATCTTTTCGCTTAAATCCTCAAGGCGGGCATAAAACATACTTTCGTTTTTTCTGTAAACAAGCTGCACGGTTGCTTCGCTCTGGTGAACTTCACCGTCTTTCGAGACAAGCTCAGTGAACAAAACTATTTTGTCCTGCTCTCCTTCGGCAACGCCTGCAAGCCTTTCACGCAGTATTTCAGCACTGATATTGCGGACAAGATCAACCGGCGTCATGCTCCGCAGCTCGCCGAAGCTGTACCCTGTTTTTTCTATAACAGCACGGTTTACATATCTGAACTTAAGGCTTTTTTCATCCATAAGAAAGATCAGATCCCTGCTTTCCTCTATTATATCAATGAGCAGTTCTTTTTCATAATCATCGCCGCTCTCCTTAACTCCTTTCTTTCTGGCCAGAGTATTGCGCACTGATTCGATAAGCCCTGCTATATCATCTTTGGTGCGGAAGTCGCTCGCACCACGGCGGATGCACTCCACAGCGCCCCGCACATCAGAATATGCAGAGAACACAAATACCGGAACATTCCGTCCGGATGCGTTTATTATATCAAGTATTTCAAAGACATCTGTTTTGCTGAGATATTCCTCGGACACCACTAAATCCCAGTGGCGCCCGGTGAGAAGTTCGTGAAATTCATCTGTTGTTGTGGCAAGGGCATGGATCTCTATTGTGAAATGTTTTTTAAGTGCTTCGAGAACTTTGTTTTTTTCTACTCCGGAATCTTCAACAAAAAGTACGCTGATAGAAGACAACATAACCACACCGCAAGTAGGGATTACCATATACTGCGAGGAAAACCGACGCAGAATAACCAGCGGCTGTTAGTTTTCGGCGAAGTCCTTCTGAAAAGGATTCTGCTCTTCTCAGCCTCTGTAACCGAATTTTACTGAAAGAGCTTTCGCTGCCTCCAGAACTATAGGAGCAACTTCTTCATCAACCCGCTCCATAGTCATTCTCTCAACAGGCGCACTTACACTTATTCCGGCGATGACATTCCCCATGAAGTCTCTCACCGGAGCGCCGACACACCTTACACCAAGCTCGTATTCCTCATCATCCAGCGAATAGCCTCTCTCCTTGATCAGTTTAAGGTCAGCCCTGAGAGCTTCCATTGAGCCGATTGTGTTCTTTGTGAAGGTCTGCATATCACCGGAGTAAAGTTTTTCGATGTCCCTCATATCATAATAAGCAAGCTGCGCCTTTCCTGTGGCTGTGGCATATGCCGGACCAACATTGCCGATGCGGGGAAGAACTCTAACTGCATGGTCTGTCTCAATAACGTTGAGATATACCACATTGCCGTCTCTCATCACACTGATATAAGCGGATTCTCCTGTCTGCTGTTTGAGCTGCTGGAGAACCTGAATGGAGATTTCAATGATGTTCAGCTTGTTTATGTAAGCCTGAGATATCTGGAAGGTCTTTACACCAAGTCTGAAATTACCGGTATAACGGTTATACTCAACGTAACCGAACATCTCCAGCGTGGCGAGAAGCTTATTAACATTGCTTCTGGTAAGATTGAGCTTGGTTACCACATCACTTATGCTTAGTTCGTGTTCACCGTCGCCGAGCAGCTCAAGAATATCTATGGCGTTGTTGACCGCCTGTACGGCATATTCCGACTTATCTCTTTTCATTTTAATCTCCGATAATAAATTAAAACCAAACGTCGTTACGAAAAGCGGCAACTAACGCATAGGTAACTAAATCTATTATATAATCTTATTTTTTGTCAACATAAATTCATGCAACTCAGGCATCACCCGCAAAGACTCCGCAGTATTCGGAGTGCTTTATGCAAGGTGATTTTCATTGCTTTATCAATAATACCTTTAATTATTAAAATTAGCATTCAAATAAAACAGCAGATGTCTCCGGCGTTTTTTCTCTTTTTAAGAGCCGGACTTTTATCAGCTGCATATCCTAAAGGTGTCATTACATACACTTTTTCATTTTCAGGCAGCTTAAGGGCGGACGCCGCCTTTTCTTCATCAAATGCAGCTATCCAGCATGTACCGAGACCACTGTCACTTGCAGCATTTATAAAATGATCCGCGATCACGCTTACATCGCACATAAGATAATCCGCACCGTCAGCCCTTTTCCAGTTTTCATCTTTGAGCCCGCAGAAAACAGCTATTACAGGCGCTCCGGCAAACCACTCTCTTGGATATGCTTCGCATAGCCCCGCCTTAACTTTTTCATCCCTTACAATGTATATTTTCCATGGCTGAAGGTTGCAAGCGCTGGGTGCAAGTCGGGCACACTCAAGAATATATTCCATATCCTCTTTGCTGATCTCATCACTATTATAACTACGGCAGCTGTATCTGTCTTTAACTATTTCCATATAAGTCATTTTACCGCCCCAATAATTCAATTTTATCTGCTGAAATAATTCTAAAGCTCTTTACAGTTCTCACTGCTTTTCCGTTATCAATATAATTTATATCCGTAGCAAACAAGCTGACAGGCTCGCCTTTGAGGAAGCCCACAATATCATTTGCCATGTATCCGGCAAGTGTAGGTTCTTCTCCGTACTGTTCCATATATACCCTGCGGAACTCTGACGCATTGACATTCCCTGCCAGATAGACAGGAGTGAATATCATTGCCCTGCGGAAATAACCTAAATAGTCGTCTGTAAGATATCTTTTGCCAAAAGAATCTGTTCCGATGATCAGTTTGACCTTTTCAGGATTTTTCACACTGTACCTCACCAGAGGGACAACTTTGATAAGCTTAATTTCAGGCGATAGAATCATCACAGTATATCTGGTGTCTTTGTCATATTTTGAGGTTATTGCTTTCATTTCATTCTGGAAGCTTCCCTTCTCAAAATTCATGATATGAACCTGGATGTTCTGAGCTTTTAATTCTGCCGCTGCTGTTTCTGCGTGGTTAGTGTATTCGTTAGAGACTGCAATTACCGTTACAGCCTTTTCAAGCACTGCATATCCGGTTGCTTCCGCAACTATATCATCTTTGGTGATATCAAATCTGTAGGTCGTTCCACCCACATCGACAGTTCTGCGGAAAGGGTCGATCTTTGCGGCGTTAAACCCGAATCCATCGCCCATTTCCAGTTTGAATGATGCCCTTTTGTATGCAACTGCAGCTATCGCCGCCTGCATAAACTCCATGTGGCTGCTGCCTGTAATAAAGACCTTATCAGCCATGGATTTCTCTTTAATAATTTCAACCTGCGGAGCAGGCTCAGGTTCAGTAATTTCAGGTGTAATGCTCGGCTCTGCATCCTTTATCTTTTTATCAGAGGCAGAAGGCTTAAGTCTGCTGTCCACACAATCAACAAAAGGGTCTCCTGTTGATCTGATACCCTCTGAGCTGCAATATGTTTTGATTACAGAAGGGAAAGGCTCTTCATCCTTTCGGTTGCTGATCATTGTATAGTATTCCAGCGCTTTGTCCTCTTTGCCTGTTTTGATGTAGCCATCGAAGAGCCAAAGCATTCCTGAAAAACGCATATATCTGCTGAGATAGGTCTCTCTGTAATTGCGCTCAAGAAACTTCATCCCTTTGTCATACTGCCCTTTGCGCACATAGTGCCTGCCCATGATTAAGCCTGCCGCAGCGGACTGCTCAAGGGATGCGTTGCTGTTTATTGTCTGAAGCTTTTCAAGATCTCTGAAATTAAGGTCTTTTGTAGCATAAAAAGTTTCCGAAAAAGGCTCAACAGGAGCCGTTACCTGAGGACGGCCTGCGCAGGACACCGTCAGTAAAAGAAGTGCTGTCGCCGATAATAGTATAAGTCCTCGTAAATGGTTTCTCAACCCTGACATTTTCAAACCCCAATTTATATTTTTTGAGCAGATCCTGTGCCTGCTGCATCTCTTCTTCAAGCCGCTCACCCTTGTATAATAGCCACAAAGTGTCTTTACGGGCAAGGTTCTTTGTCCATTTAATAATTTCCTTAACCTTTGCTACGCCTCTTGCTGTGATCAGGTCAAACTTCCCCTGCACTGCTTCAGCACGGCAGTTAAGAACCTTAACATTATTAAGACCCAGTTCAGAGGCAGCCTGTTCAAGAAATCTGCATTTTTTTGCAATGCTTTCCACAAGGGTTATCTGCACATCCGGATAAAAGATTGCAGCAACAATCCCCGGAAACCCGCCGCCACTGCCGATATCCGCCATTGTTTCACGTAAAACATTTTTTAGTGAGAAAATATAAACGCTGTCCAGATAATGCTTAAGATAAAACTCATCCTTGTCTTTAATGGCAGTGAGGTTAAGTTCAGCATTCATATGAATTTCATAGAACTTTTCGAGCTTTGCCGACTGCTCACTGGTTATTTCAACATAGTTTTCAAGCATCTGTGCCGCCGCTGTTTTTAATTTTACTTATATGAACATGCAGAAGAGCAACAGCAGCAGGAGTCATACCCTTTATTCTTGCTGCCTGCCCAAGCGTTGCAGGACGGATTGTTTTAAGTTTATCGATATACTCTCTCCGCAAACCGATTATCCCTTCATATTCTATACTGTCAGGAATCTTTACTGATTCTGTTTTGCGGAATTTTTCTATCTCGTTTTCCTGTCTCTCAATATAGCCTTCATACTTAGCGTTGATTTCAACCTGCTCACGGACTCTTTCATTAGCAGAACTGCCGCAGAGCTTCTCTATTGTGGAGTAATCATATTCAGGTCTTTTGAGCAGTTCAAAAGCGCTCACTGGGTTGCGCAGCACTCCGCCATATTGAGCAAGGACTCCCAAAACCTCTACAGAAGGAGTAATCCTTACTGATTTTAATCTTGCTATATCATCATCTTTTGCCTGACGTTCAAGGCAGAAACGTTCATACCGTGCTTTGCTTATTAAGCCCAATTCATAACCTTTATCTGTCAGTCTGTACTCTGCGTTATCTTCACGAAGCTGAAGTCTGTATTCCGCTCTTGATGTAAACATGCGGTACGGCTCATCAACGCCTTTATTTACAAGGTCATCAATCATGACACCGATATAGCTCTGCTCACGCCCCACAATAAAGGGTTCATTACAGCCGAGAGCCAGTGCAGCATTAATGCCGGCTACAAGCCCCTGTGCTGCGGCTTCCTCGTACCCGCTTGTACCATTGAGCTGCCCTGCAAAGTAAAGCCCTTTAACAAGTTTCGTTTCCAGAGTCGGATAAAGCCCAGTAGGCTGGATGAAGTCGTACTCTATTGCGTAGGCAGGTCTTACAAATTCGACATTCTCAAGCCCTTCAACTGTTCTATACATAGCTATCTGAACGTCAATAGGCAACGATGAGGAAAAACCATTAGCGTAGTATTCCCTTGAAGTCAGCCCCTCAGGCTCAAGAAAAATCTGATGCCTTGTTTTATCAGGGAATTTTTTGACCTTGTCCTCTATTGACGGGCAATAACGAGGACCAATCCCCTTGATTATACCGCCGTAGAGAGGTGATCTGTGCAGGTTATCCCTTATTATCTGATGTGTCTTCTCGTTGGTATATGTTACGTAGCACGGAAGCTGTGGAAGACTGATACTTTCCGTTTCAAATGAAAACGGCTTTGCGAATTCGTCACCGTGCTGCGCATCAAGCTTTGAAAAATCTATGGTGTTGACATCAAGCCTTGCAGGAGTTCCTGTTTTAAGTCGCTCAAGCTTGAAGCCTGCTTTTGTAAGAGAATCAGACATTCCAACAGACGCAAATTCATTCATGCGCCCTGCAGGGTAGTTACAGTCTCCGATATGTATAAGCCCTTTAAGAAATGTTCCGGTGCAGAGAACAACTTTCTTTGCTTTATAAAGCATTCCTGTATCAGCAATTATGCCATTAATTTCACCGTTTTCTATCGAGAGGCTTTCCACCATTCCCTGTTTAAGATCAAGACCGCTTTGCTCCATTATCACACGCTGCATACGAAGCTTGTAGAGGTCTTTATCAGCCTGCGCCCTGCTGCTTCTTACTGCCGGGCCCTTCTTCATGTTCAGAACACGAAACTGTATTCCGGTTTCATCAATATTTTTCCCCATCTCGCCGCCAAGGGCGTCTATATCTTTTACGATATTACCCTTAGCTAAACCGCCGATTGCAGGGTTGCAGCTCATATGAGCCACATTGTCAACATTAATGGTAAACAGAGCAGTTAAAGCACCCATACGGGCAGCAGCTAATGCTGCTTCGCACCCTGCGTGCCCTGCCCCAACCACAATCACATCGTAAGACTTGTCATAAACAAGCATTATTCACCTGAATATATTTAATTTTTAGTGTTAAATCCCTTTCCATATTTTATCAAGTAAGGAAATCAAATTAGGTATTCTGAAAAAAATAATGACATTTAAAATAGATTTCCACATTCTCAATTCATAAAGACATGTTTCACGTGAAACATGTCAAATTTTCCACAATTACACACTATTTACCGATGCAAAAACTTCTGAAAATATTTGATAATATTTCTTCGGTATAAGATTCACCTGTAATTTCAGATAAAATGTTCAGGCTGTCACGCAGCTCAAAAGATAAGGAGTCCAGATCATCACACCCCATCTCTTTGATTTCCTCAAGGGAGGCAAGCATACGCTGAAAGCCATTCTTCTGTCTTTCATTTACAGCTATAGCATGTTCATGAATCTGTGAGTCCTCTTCTGATATAAAAGACTCAAGAATACTCATAAACTCGTGAACATTCTCACCTGTTTTTATTGAAATACAAATATCCGTCGGATGGTCATACTTTTTCAAATCAGCCTTATTACCCACAATCACACGTTTTGCGTCTTTAGTCTTTTCCAAAACAAGCCTGTCTTCATCTGTAAGTTCTGCGGAGAGATCAAGGACAACGATAACGATGTGAGAGCTTTCCACCCGCTCAAGAGACCTCTCAATTCCTGCTTTTTCCACAAAGTCTTCTGTGTGGCGGATACCTGCGGTATCAACAATTTTTACAGGGTGCCCTGCCAGTGTCATATCCGCATCTATGAAATCCCTCGTAGTGCCGGGTATGTCAGAGACAATCGCTCTGTTTTCTTTAAGCAGGCAGTTGAGTATTGATGATTTGCCCACGTTCGGGCGTCCGGCTATGGAAACATAAACAGAATCGTTCACAGACTTAAGCACTGAATAGCTTTTCACCAGTGATGCAAGTTCAATTTCAATCAGACCGTATTTGGTGAATATATAGTCTAACTCACGGTCAGAAAGATCCTCTTCAGGGAAATCTATATACGCTTCAACTACTGTGAGGACATCTACATAAAGATTTTTCAGACTTTGTATCTGGCTTTTAAGCCCGCCTTTAAGCTGGTTGTATGAATAAAATAAACCGGCTTCAGATTTGGCGGAAATCATCTCCTCCACCGCCTCAGCCTGAGAAAGATCCATCTTGCCGTTGATAAACGCTCTTCTGGTAAATTCACCGGGTTCAGCAAACCGCATTCCAAGAGACAGAAAAGAACCTAAGGCACTTTTGATAATAAGCGGATTGCCGTGGAAGGATATCTCAAGAATATCCTCACCTGTATAAGAATTAGGGGATTTAAAGTAATAGAAGATAACATCATCCTGCACCCTGCCGTCATTAAACAGAGCATGATAAACAATGCGTGGTTCAGGAGCCTGAAAGGTTTTGCCGTTTTGCTTTCTAAGATATTCCAGAGCCTTCAGGCAGCCGGAGCCGGAAATGCGCAGAACGGTTACGGCGGAACGGATAACGGGAGTTATAGGGGCAACTATCGTATCCATTCCGCATATACCCTATTAAAGTGTTTTCTCAAATGCTTTAAGCGTGTTGCTGAGAAGCATGGCTATGGTCATAGGACCGACACCGCCGGGAACAGGAGTAATATATGAAGCCTTAGTGTAAACAGCTTCATAATCCACATCGCCCACAAGCTTATCATTCAGCCTGTTTATTCCAACATCTATAATAACAGCACCATCACTGACCATATCAGCAGTGACAAAGTTTGCCTTCCCGATTGCAGCAACAATAATATCTGACTTACGGCATATATCTTTAATGTTTTTTGTGCGGGAGTGACATATGGTAACTGTAGCGTTTGCTTTTATGAGGAGTGCAGCCATCGGCTTACCGACAATATTGCTCCTGCCGAGGACAGCAACATTTTTGCCGCTGAGTTCTATGCCGTATTCTTCAAACATAACCATAACACCTGCCGGAGTGCATGGAGCGAGTGCATCCTCACCTATATTAAGAAGACCCACATTCACAGGGTGGAAGCCGTCAACATCCTTTTCAGGCTTGATAGCGTAAAGAACCTTTTTCTCATCAATCTGTTTGGGCAGCGGAAGCTGAACAAGGATACCGTTGATAGTATCATCGTTGTTATACTGCTCAACACGGGCGAGAAGCTCGTCTGTAGTTGTAGTATCAGGCATTCTGTCTACTATGGATTTAAAGCCGGCTTCTTCACAGGCCTTGTTTTTCATGCGGACATAAACCTGACTTGCGGGATCTTCACCCACAAGGATAACGGCAAGACCGGGCACCCGTCCGGTTTTGTCTTTGAATTCTGCTGCTTTCTCTTTAAGACCGTTTCTGATCTTCTGTGCCAGCTCTTTTCCGTCAATCTTCGTCGGCATTGCATTATCTCCTTTGTTTAAAGGTTTTGTTTAATAAAAGTCAGGGGAAAGCTTTTCAGGGCTTTCCCGCTTTATTGTTTTATTCTTCTTCCTCAGCATCTTCTTCTTTGACTGTTGCGAAGGATATAATTCTGTCTTCATCGGTGGACATGAGTTTAACACCCTGAGTGTCCCTGCCCATGACGGGTATTTCCTTAACGGAGAGTCTGATAATTTTGCCGCCCTTTGTGATCAGCATAACATCATCCTCTTCATTTACCTGTTTAGCACCGCAGACAAGACCTGTTTTCGGGCTTACCTTGCAGAGTTTAACACCCTTTCCGCCCCTTGTCTGGAGCCTGTAATCGGCCACAAGAGAGCATTTTCCGTAACCGTATTCGGTCACATTAAGAATATAAGGGTGTCCGGTGAGAACTTCCATAGAAACTACTTCGTCAGCATCTTCCAGATTAATTCCTCTCACACCTGTTGCTGCCCTGCCCATGGCACGGACATCAAGGGAGCTGAACTGTATGGTCTTGCCGTTTCTGGTAGCAAGGAAAATACTGTCGTTATCTGTAGTAACGTCAGCAGCCATAATTTCATCACCATCACGGAGTTTAAGGGCAATCATGCCGCTTCTTCCGCTTTTGAAGTCCATGACGGGGGTTTTCTTAACAACACCGAGCTTAGTTGACATAAAAAGATATTTCTCGTTGTCTGCTTCGCTCAGTGTGACTACAGAGGCAAGGTTCTCTTCTTTATCAAAGGTAAGCAGGTTGCTAAGGTGTCTGCCCTTGGTGTCCCTTGCACTTTCCGGTATTTCGTAAACTTTAAGGAAGTGGATTTTACCTGTGTTGGTAAAGAAGAATACCTTAGCATGGTTGGTGGTAACCAGCATTCTTTCTGCAAAGTCGTCACCTTTACTCTTAGCACCGCTCTTGCCTTTTCCGCCGCGCTTCTGCGCCACGAAGTTGTCAAGGAGAGTACGTTTAATGTATCCGTTGTGGGTGATGGTCACAACTGTTTCGCTGTCAGGGATGAGGTCTTCCATGTTGAATTCCCCTGCGGCTGCAACTATTTCAGTTCTTCTTTCATCACCGTATTTTTCCTTAACTTCGTTAAGTTCATCACGGATAACACCCATCATGATACTTCTGCTGCCGAGGATGCTTGTATAGTATTCTATGTCTTTTAAGGTTTCTTCATATTCAGCCTGAAGCTTTTCGATCTCAAGACCTGTAAGCTTGCTGAGTCTCATTTCAAGTATAGCCTGACTCTGGGCATCGCTGAAGCTGAAAGCCTCTTTCAGTTTGAGTTTTGCTTCCGGCGTGTCTTTAGATGTTTTGATAAGTCTGATGACTTCATCAATGTTTTCAACAGCCTTTATCAAGCCTTCTAAAATATGTAGACGTCTTTCAGCTTTATCAAGAAGGTAGCGTGTTCTACGGGTTACAACCACAACCCTGTGATCCAGAAACGCTTCAAGTATCTTCTGAAGTGTGAGGGTCTGAGGTCTGCCGTCAACAATCGCCACCATATTCATGCCGAAAGTTGTCTGCATCTGGGTGTATTTATAGAGCTGATTGAGAAGAACATCCGGCATCTGCTCACGTTTAAGCTCAATAACCACACGTATTCCGTCACGGTCAGACTCATCACGGAGATCAGAAATTCCCGTAACAACCTTATCACGCACCAGTTCGGCTATTTTTTCTATGAGAAGAGCCTTATTCACCTGATAAGGCAGCTCATCAACAACGATCATTTCCTTACCGGTTTTAGTCTCTTCTATGTGGCTTTTGGCTCTTATGGTTATGGAGCCTCTGCCTGTTTTATATGCCTTGTAGATATCCTCACGCCCGAGAATCATACCCGCAGTGGGGAAATCCGGTCCTTTGATAACAGAAAAAATATCGTCTTCGGTGTATTCTTCGTTATCTATCATGAGCATAAGGGCGTCTATAGTTTCTGTGAGGTTATGGGGAGGAATATTGGTAGCCATGCCGACAGCAATACCGCTTGTCCCGTTAACAAGGAGATTAGGTATCCTCGTGGGGAAAACGGATGGTTCCTGCATCGAACCGTCGTAGTTGTCGGTAAAGTCAACTGTATCCTTATCGAGATCGCTCACAAACTCATCGCTGATTTTTGAAAGCCTTACCTCGGTGTACCTCATGGCAGCAGCACGGTCTCCGTCAACAGAGCCGAAGTTACCCTGACCATCCACAAGCGGATAGCGGAGTGAGAAATCCTGCGCCATACGGACCACTGTGTCATAAACAGCGGAATCACCGTGGGGGTGGTACTTACCTATAACATCACCGACGATACGTGCGGATTTTTTATAGGGTTTGTTATAATAAACACCCATCTCGTGCATGGCGAAAAGGGAACGTCTGTGAACGGGCTTCAGACCGTCCCGCACATCAGGCAAAGCTCTTCCCACGATAACGCTCATGGCGTAATCGAGGTAGCTGTCCTTGAGAGAGTCCTCAATATTAAGATTGATAATTCCTTTATTTTCCATCATTCACCTAAACGTCCAGATTTCTTACATTGAGAGCGTTTGTTTCAATAAACTCACGCCTTGGAAGAACAACATCACCCATCAGGAGACTGAACAGCTCATCCGCTGCTTCCGCATCCTCTATGGTAACTTTGTAAAGAGTCCTTCTCTCGGGATCAACTGTGGTTTCCCAGAGCTGCTCAGGGTTCATTTCACCGAGACCTTTGTAACGCTGGATACCAAGACCTTTTTTACCCCTTTCCTCAATGAAGTGAAGAAGATTGGTAAGAGAGGTGAAGGTGTTTGTCTCTTCACCGACTTTTATCTTATGGGGAGCATCGCCAAGCTCTTTAAGGTACACCCCAAGTCTTCTAAGCTCCTTAAACTCCGGAGAACCAACGAGATCAGTATTTATTTTATAAGTCTGTGTAGCAGTTTCCAGCTTTATATTATATCTGCTGAATTCTTCGTTGTAGTGAATTTCGGTGTTAACATAGGCGCTGAAAAGACCCTTTTCTCTCAAAGCATTGTAGAAGGCATCCACAAAGTCTTTATCTGCAAGGTTCTGAGGAACAAGGTTCTGATACATCGCCATAAACTTCACAAGCTCTCTTGTGTAGCCTTTTTTAACGTATTTAATAATCATCTTGTTCAGCTTGCCGAGGTTAAGCAGCAGTTCCTTGTATCTATGCTTTTCGACATTCTCTATCTCCACATCCTCAAGACCGAGGTCAAGGAGGAAATCAGCCATAACTTCCTCATTCTGAATGTAGCGTTCGTTTTTCCCTTTTTTCACTTTATAAAGTGGCGGACTGGCTATGTAGAGATATCCGCGTTCTATTATTTCTTTCATATGGCGGAAGAAAAAAGTCAGGAGCAGTGTTGAGATATGCGCACCGTCCACATCGGCATCCGTCATGATTATTATTTTGTGATAGCGGAGCTTTTCAACGTTGAAATCATCCTTTCCGATTCCCGTGCCAAGGGCTGTTATTATGGTTCGTATTTCGTTGTTTGAAAGCAGCTTATCGTATCTTGCCTTCTCAACGTTAAGTATTTTACCCTTAAGGGGCAGAATAGCCTGATGACGCCTGTCACGTCCCTGTTTTGCAGAACCGCCCGCAGAGTCCCCTTCAACGATGAAGAGTTCTGAATGCTGCGGGTCTTTTTCCTGACAATCTGCAAGTTTGCCGGGGAGAGTAGAAATTTCAAGGGCGTTTTTACGGCGGGTAAGCTCTTTTGCTTTTCTCGCAGCTTCTCTGGCACGGAATGCCTGAAGAGCCTTTTCATATACCTTTTTGACTACCAGCGGATTCTCCTCAAAGTAGTCACCCAGGCTGCTGGTGAGTATCGACTCAACAGCGGTTTTAGCGGCGGATGAACCAAGCTTGGTTTTTGTCTGCCCTTCAAAGACAGGCTCGTTTATTCTCACAGAGATAATCGCACTCATACCCTCACGGACGTCATCTCCGGTGAGAGATTCCTTCTCTTTGGAGATATTCTGTTTGGATATAAAGCTGTTGAAAACCTTTGTATAGCCGGATTTAAAGCCGGATTCATGGGTTCCGCCCTCTTCCGTATGGATGTTGTTTACAAAGGAATATATGCTCTCGTTGTAGGTGTCGTTATAGGTTATAGCTACTTCTGCGGTTATCCCTTCGTACTCGCCTTTGAAGTACATGGGTTCTTCGAGAATCATTATCTTATTCTTATTCAGGAACTTAAGATAACTTACAATACCGCCTTCAGCGTGGTATTCCTGCTCCTGATCGAAGCGTTCGTCTATGATTTTTATCTTCAGTCCGCTGTTAAGATAAGCAAGCTCCCTGAGCCTTCTGGAAAGGGTATCAAAGGAGTATTCTGTTGTTTCAAATATTTTCAGATCCGGCTTAAAAGTTACTGTGGTTCCGGTTCTGTCAGAGTTTCCAATGCGTCCGAACTCACAGGCAGGTTTTCCGATTTCATATTTCTGATAAAATACGCCGCCGTCACGCCTGACTGTTACCTCAAATGATTCACTCAAGGCGTTTACAACAGAAACGCCCACACCATGAAGACCGCCTGAAGCATAGTACGAACCTGAATCGAACTTACCGCCGGCGTGGAGTGTTGTCATAACAACCTCAACCGTAGGTTTGCCTACCTTAGGGTGTATGCCGACAGGGATTCCCCTTCCGTTATCCTCAACAGTCACTGAGCCGTCAACGTGCAGTATGACGGTAACAGTGTCGCAGTAGCCTGCCATAGCTTCGTCAATGGAGTTATCAACAACTTCGTAAACAAGGTGATGAAGACCCCTTGCCCCGGTGGAGCCGATGTACATACCCGGTCTCTGTCTGACTGCTTCCAGCCCTTCCAGAACCTTAATACTGTCTTCACTGTAATTATTCTGCATTGTTCACCTGACTATTTATTTCAAAACTGCGGATAAAACCGCAAAACGGGCAATCAAGCCCGCAATGTATTAGTGGGCGTGCGAACTGGGTTCACAGCCCTATAGTACGTATATCCGTGAATATACGGTTTTTTACACCTGTCATTATGACCTGCCTTTCACCGGAAAATATGGAAAAGAAGGCAGCTGAGCGTTTTTCATCCAAACCTGCTTCAAAATCATCTAAAAGGGTTATTATATCAGTTTTGAGCATTTCTTCAACATCTAATAAAATTGCTGATAAAACAAGAAGCTCAAATGTTTTTTTCTGACCGTAGGATGAAAATTTATCATAAATTCTTCCTGTGTTCCTGCTGTAAAACCTGTCTCTGTGGATTCCGTAAAGGCATCTTGTCGCAGAAGCTTCTTTGTTGAGGACATCTAAATTGCCGCTGTTAGTCACATAATCCAGAGTAAAAAATTCATCGGAACCCCCAAAATCATTGTACATAAGCTGAAGACGGGAATTTATCATATCGGTCGCAGCTTTTCTCCTTAAAGAAATTTTACTGCACATTTCGATAATTTTCTCATTTACTGTGTCAATGTAGTTTTTATCCGGTCTCTGTTTCTGAAGTTCTGCTGTTTTCTGGGAGATGAGGCGATTATAGTACCTGAGATCGAAAATATGTGCCCTCTCGCGGTAGAAGCATAGGCGATCAATGTAGTTCCGCCTCACCTTCTGGTCCTTCGCTAAAATCGTGCTTGTATCAGGCGAGAAACAAAAAACAGGACTGGATGCAAGATATTCAGGAATATCTAAAACGCAGACACCGTTTTTTTTCAGCGTCCTTGCATCCTCAAAAAAATAAATCAGTCCGCCTGAATCATCTGCAGAGGAGTAAGATGCCTCAATGCGCAGAAAATCTGCTCCGAAGCTTGTTACACTTTTCGGTGAAGGCTCTTTGAAGCTTTTGAGGTTGAGGAGAAGATAAACGGCTTCGACAACACTTGTTTTGCCGGAGCCGTTTTCGCCCTCTATGAAAGTTGCCTTGTCAAAAATAAATTTTGAGTCGGCATGGCATCGGAAATTCTGTAAACGGATACTCTCTATCAGCATCAGAACTTATCGATGGAGATTGGAACCACCAGATATTTGTACGATTCATCCTCCGGGAGGATAACCGCCGGACTTCTTCTTCCCTGCATTTCAAGGGAGAAATATTCAGAATTGATGTTTGTCACGATCTCAAGCATGTGGCGTGCATTGAAAATAATATCCATGTCCTCGCCGTTGTAGATTATGTCGTCCATCGTTTCATGTCCCTGACCATACTCAGTTTCAAGGCTGTTTATCGAAAGATTTCCGTTGTTGAAAGAGAGAACAACACCGTGAGTAATTTCACTTGTGATTGCAGATACTCTTCTTACAACCTCAACAAATGCCTTGGTGTTTATCTTAGCCTTGATGGGGTATTCGGCTTCAAAGAGCTTGGTAATACTCTTGATATATTTTTCTATCAGCTTTGAGTAAATAACAATGTCGCCGACTTTGAAAAGAACCTGCTTCTTATCGGTTTCAACATCCACAAACTCGGTTATATCAAGGATTTTCATCAGTTCCATGATGGTTTTTTTAGGAATGTTTATGGTAAATTCGTCTGAAAATTCCTCTTCAAATCCAGCTTTGGAAGTGGCTATCCTCTGAAAGTCAGCAGCAGAAATTTCCAGTCTGTTGCCGTAAACACTGAAGTGCGCTCCGGTGTACTCAATTTTTGATGAGTCATTGGAAATGCAGAATGCAGTTCTTTTAAGAAGGGTCTGAAGAGTTTCGCTCTTCACCTTGATAAAATATTCAGGCTTGATTTCTGACATAGTCGGAAACATCTCAGGGCTTATGGTCGAAAGACGAAAGCTTGATTTTCCGGATTTTATGTTCAGCTTTGAACCGTCATGATAGAAGTCAACAACAGCGCCTTCAGGAAGTTCTTTCAGGATATCCATCAGTTTTTTGCCTGAGACGGTTGCAGAACCTATTTCTTCCACTGCTGCTTTGAGCGAGCCGGAAAAACCTATCTGCATATTTGTTGAACGAAGGCTGAGAGTATCGCTTTCAGCATCGATCAGGATGTTTTGAAGCACCGTATTCAGGTTCTTCGGGCTGGTGTAGCTGTTTGCATATTGGACGAAAGGGAAGATATCGTCCCTGACAACTTTAAACCTCATGGACTCCCCTGCTTTATATATTAATGTAATTTTAATAGTAAGTAATAATAGGGTATCTTGAAACTGTTTACAAGTGATATTTAGCCTTGTCTGTTAAGGTTTTCGGTGTTGAAAAGTTCTGTGGTAAATTACTGATCTTTTTTCAACATTATACAGTAAAATGAATTATTATGGTTGAAATATCCTTCTAATGTTTATATCTATATGATTATTCCCAAACAGATCACGCATGTTCAACACATTTTTGACATTATTGATTTGTGTTGGTATATTACGTTAAAGCCCGGATACGGGACATATTATTACTCTTTGAGTTTACAAGGCAGGGAAAATGTCTATTTATGCCCAGATTGAATTTGTGTTCATGCATAATGCGAGGAATAAGAACGTTCCCTTGATGTTCATTATGAGGAACAAGGAACGCTTCAGGGGAAAAATTGTGGATTTCGATCAGTATCATTTCATTATAGACGATGCTGACATCAAAATTCTTCTTTCCAAGAGAGACATCGCAACAGTTGCTTCCGCCAGAACCGTAGTTGATATAGACTTCATCAGCAAAATTTATTACCACACCCATCAGGGCAAGCATCCGAGACATACACGCCCTCCGATGCAGGATATTTTTCTGAACGAAGTCCGCAAATCCAAGTCACCTATTATAAGCTTTCTTACCAATGGTGTGAAGATAAGAGGCTCTCTCATAGGGTTTGACAACTACACGATACTCACCTCCTTTGAGGGAAGACAGCAGCTTCTTTATAAGAGTGCTATTTCAACAGTATTTCCCCTTTATCAGTACGGGGAAATCATAAAATACGATGACGAGAGATAAGAGCATGAAAGATATTAAGATTCTTGTCGTGGATGATGAAGAACACACAAGACTCGGTTATGCCGAAGTTCTTGAGATGGAAAATTACAAAGTAAGCATGGCAGAAGACGCTCTTAAGGCGATTGAACTTCTTAAAGAAGAGAAGTTTGATATAGTTGTGACCGACCTCCGTATGCCTGAAATGGACGGACTTGCTTTCCTTGAAAGACTGAAACAGATCGACAAAAACGCAAAAGCAATAATGATAACGGCTTTCGGTTCATTTAAAACATATAAGAAAGCAACTGACGGCGGAGTGGTTATATACCTCAATAAGCCTGTACGTGCAGCCGAACTGATGGAAGCTGTGAATACTGTTATAGCAATGAAAGACTGAGACAGAATAAATAACTTATAAATTATCAGCCCCTTTCCTTCTTCAGGTCAGGGGCTTTGTTTTATCCTTCCATAAACTCCGCTTCCGCCTTTTCGTATATACCTGCAAATATTTCGTCATCCAGAGAGATATCATCCCCCATTTTCAGTGTGCTTTCAATGTATGAAAGAACTGATGAATTGTGGAAAAAATTAATGGCAAAGAGAGTCGGATCTTCTGAAAAAGTTCTTATCACCTCATGGTAACGTTTGGGAACCATTTCCAGAGTTATCATGCTGTCTGCAAGTTCTTTGACGGGAAACAGTGAATAGAATATTACAGTATCCGGCTTTCCGCAGCGTTTTTCAGCATATTTTATGGCTGCATGGATGAAGTTTCTTAGTATGAAGAGATCATCAAAAGCAGCCTGCGGAATGACTATATCATGTCCTGAATCTATCTTGAATGACTGGCTTGTAAACTTGGCTATCAGGCGTATATGATGCCCGCCTTCCAGCCCGTCGCCCACTAGGGACATTTTATCTGCCAGCTTGAACTGTCTGGAAAGAAGCCCCTTGCTGTAAAGCAGTGCTGCGGTTTTAAACAGAACGGAGAGAGATATTGAATCAGGCGGAAGATCAGCATTTTTCTTTTCATATCCCATCAAATCATCTGATATTTTTGTAACGGGGTTTTTACCGCTGACTTTAATATGCTCAAAAAGAAAATCACTTCTTAAAGATGCGTCCATGCCCATAATTGTGCCGCTGTTGAAAAAGTATATTTTCTCTAGTGCATCAAGGGGTATAATCATTTTTCTTCCCGAAGTCTGATTAAGAAAACGGAAAAATTTGAGAATATCTTTCGGTGAACCCGCAGGCTGTATGACTTCGCAGAAAAGATTGTCATTGGTGAAGCTGCAGTAGTTTATAAGCCCGAATACAGTCTCACCCTCAAAGTGCTTTTCACTGAGGATAAGTATTGCTCGTTCATAGCCGCTGTATTGGAGATTAGCAGCAAGAAACTGTTTAAGCTCACCCTGTCGGAGCAGCTCTGCAAGGGTTCTGTCTGTTTCTATGAAGTCCCTTGAGGAAATGCTTCCTATTCCTGCGGAGTAGTGGAAGTATGTAACTCCTCTGGGTGCCTGAATAAGGAGTATGCCGTCGGTGCTGTAATCAACACCCCGATCCTCCTCTTCAGTCTGTTCGAGTTCCGGTTCAGTATATTTTACTATAACCGGCTCTTCATCCTCTTTTTCTTCAATAAGAATTTCAGGTTCAGACTCTTCCTGTTTTGCTTCTTCTTCAATATATTCCGGCTGTTCGTCCTGCGGGCGGAACATTCCGCCGGTGAGAACAGACTTAAACTCATTTTCATCCTCTTCGGCTTGCGCTGATTCTGATTCTTCAACTATGGGCTCATCAGCACCGTAAACATCTTCAACTACGGGTGTTTCTTCTATTCTGGCGAGTGTCTGCACTGAAAGAACGCACGGATCTTCATTGGCTCTTCTGGATGGTTCATCGGTGTCCACAACAATGTCGCTCTTAACTGCATATTCACAGGCAAGGCGTATTCCCATACCTATGCTCAGATCAGAGAGCGATTTTCGTTCAAGGCGTGTGGGTTTGTTGATACTTTTGCTTTCTATCCTTACCTTGCATTTTCCGCACTGACCGTTTCCGCTGCACAGGTTTGAAATTTTTATTCCGTTCTCCTCCAGCGCATTAAAAAGGTTTTTGCCGGATTTGACTTCAAAGTTTATATCCAGATTCTTGACATAAACCGTGTGTTTTTTTGAAAGGAACATATATACCGCCGAATAATGTTAATACTGAATTTTACTCCAGAAATACAAACATACGTATACACTTTTTTTCGGCAAATGTGCAGTCAAGTTTAGAGCTTAGATGCCAAAGGAGGCATATTTCTGAAAATTCTTGCGTATCCTGACTGTTTGGCATATTTTGGCGCAATGCAGATAATCCGAAATATAGACGAGTTTTTCACCGAAAAGCCTCATGCTGTTGTTCTGGGAAATTTTGACGGTTTCCATCTGGGACACAAGGCAATAACAGACAGGCTCTGCAATATTTCCCGCACCAAAGGGCTTGTACCTGCTGTGGTGACCTTTCAGCCGCATCCCATGAAGTTTTTCGGCGCTGATCTCAAACTTATAATGACTGAGGATACGAAGATAAAATCCTTCGCCGATGCCGGTGTGGAAAAAATGTTTATTCTCGAATTCAGCAGAAAGTTCGCAGATATAGACCCGGAAGTATTTGTCAGAGAATTTGTGGTTAAAAAGTTCCGTGCCGCTGTTGTTATAGTCGGGTATGACTACCATTTCGGCAAAGGAAGAAAAGGTGATTACAATCTTCTTGTCACCCTTGGCAAGAAATACGGCTTTACAGCTGTCCGTGTCTCTCAGGTCACCTGCGGCGGCATCACTGTCTCCAGTACGAATATACGAAACTTCCTTAAGGAAGGCGATGTGGAAAAGGCCGGGGAGTTTCTCGGCAGACCATTCTTCATCGAAGGAACTGTGGTGGACGGAAACAAAGTTGGAAGACAGCTTGGTTATCCCACTGCAAATATCGACTTCCGCAATGAACTGATCCCGAAGGCGGGAATCTATATCAGCATAGCGGTTATAGACGACGTGAGGCATAAATCTGTAACAAACATAGGCAGACGCCCCACGTTCAGCTTTCCTGATCAGATGAAGGTGGAAACCCACATATTCGATTTTCATGATGACATTTACGGAAAGGATGTTGAGATAGAGCTGCTTAAGTATGTCCGTCCGGAAGAGAAGTTCCCGAATGTGGAAACTCTGATCAAAGCCATAGATGAAGACTGTATTCTTGCTAAAAAATGGTTTGAAGAAAACGGCTGCTGAAATCATATAAAAATACAAAACCAAAAGGACAATATGAAGATTTCTTACATCAGTTTAGGATGTTCAAAAAACAAAGTGGATCTTGAATACCTCATGGGCTCTCTTCAGGAGGGAGGCCATGAAATAAGTCTGGATATGACAGAGGCTGACGCCATAATAATAAACACCTGCGGGTTTATCGAGCCTGCGGTGAATGAAGCTGTGGAGGCGGTTCTTGAGGCGGCGCAGGTAAAAAAGCCTGACGCAAAACTTATTGTAACAGGCTGCATGACAGAGCGTTTTAAAAACGATGTGGCCGGAGAACTGCCTGAGATAGATTTTCACACAGGCGTCGGCAAGATGAGCGATGTTATAGCTTATCTGGAAGGGATCGAGCCTGTTAAAAAAGAGCGTGATTTCCTTTACGGCGGAGCCCGTGTTCTTACGGGTGTGCCATTCAGTGCATATATAAAAATATCCGAAGGGTGCAACAACCGCTGCACTTACTGCACCATTCCCTCAATCAGAGGAAACCTCACTGGCAGACGCATTGAGGATATAGTAAACGAAATAACCGCCCTCAAGGAGCAGGGAGTCAAGGAATTTGTTCTCGTTTCGCAGGATAACACCAAATACGGAACGGATATTTACAAAAAGCCCATGCTTTGCAGGCTTTTACGTGAAATAGATAAGATTGAAGGCGATTTTTACGTCAGGATAATGTATCTGAATCCGGACGGAGTTAATGAAGAGCTTGTGAAGCTTGTGGAAAAGTCTGATAAAATATTGAGTTATTATGATATTCCGGTTCAGCATATAAATAAGCGTGTCCTTAAGGATATGAACAGAAAGTCCACACCTGATGATATAAAGCGTGTTTTCAGGATGATCAGGGAGATAGACCCTTCTGCTTTTATCCGCACTACGATGATTGTGGGTTTTCCAGGGGAGACAGATGAGGAGTTTGATGAACTCCTTGAGTTTGTTAAGGTCTATAAGCCGGATTATGCGGGCTTTTTCCCTTTTTATCCCGAAGAAGGAACAAAAGCCACGGCAATGGGTATGAAGGTGGACGGACGCAAGGTTCGGGGCAGAATCGGTGCGCTTCGCAAAGCACAGATAAAAAACACCCGTGAACGCTTGAAAAAAGTTAAGAAAAATGACATCATCTGTTTTGCAGAAAAACCTAATGAGGAATTCGGTTTTCTAATGGAAGGCAGAGCGCTTTTTCAGGCGCCTGAAGTGGACGGAAAAGTTCTCTTCACAGACTCCGAAGCCATAAACGGCTACGGTCCTTATATCTGCCGTATAGAAAAAATAAGTTACCCCGACATAGTTTGTGAAATCGTAAGACCGCTTTAAACAAAAGATAAATTTTATAAAACAGCAGAGGTAAAGCTGATGCGTAAACTCCTTATAATCATGACTGCTATGGTAATTGCCGTTTCCTGCGCCAAGCAGCCGCCCAAAGAGATTCCCGCCGAAGTGAGCATGCAGAAAGGTATGCAGTATTTTGAGCGGAAAAAGTTTAAAGACGCTGCGGAGCATTTTGAAGCAGCTATAAGGAGCGCTCAGGATCCTGAAATTGCAGGTAATGCACAGATTTTCCTTGCGGACAGCCACTTTCTTGCAAAAGACTATGACCTTGCCATCCCTAGCTATGAAACTTACCTCCGGATTTACCCTTTCTCCTCCGATGCTCCCAGAGCCAAACTCAGGCTTGGACTCTGCTACTACAGGCAGATAGGCGCACCGGACAGAGACATAAAGAATGCCGAAGAGGCGCTCCGTATTTTCAGCGAGCTTAGAAATGAGAATCCCGGTTACGCCAAGGAATATGAACTTGCGGATAAAATACGAGAACTCCGGGGGCTTCTTGGTGAGCGTGAGCTTCTTATAGCTAAATTTTATCTCCGCACTGATAAGGAAAGACCTGCGGTTAAAAGGCTTCAGTACATTGTGGAAAACTACCCGGACACAGTGGTTTATCCGGAAAGCCTCAGTCTGCTGGGCGATTACTACGCTGACAGGGAAGGATATGAAGCCGAAGCAATCAAATACTACAGAGCTTTGATAAGAGAATTTCCCGACAGCAAATATTCGTCGGGCATAACATCAAAACTTTCCAAACTGCTTGCAAGAATAACCGACACTCTCGGAGATGTGGAGAATAATTAAATGCTTGATATAAAATATATTATTACTAACCTGGATCTGGTTAAGGAAAAAACGGCCAGAAGAGGAGCAGAGTTTGACTTTGATACTCTCCTTGCTCTGGATGAGGAAAGAAAGAAGCTCATACTCGAAGGCGAAGAGCTTAAACAGAAAAGGAACGAGTTTTCCAAGTTATTCCCGCTCATAAAAAAACAGGGCGGTGATGTGGAAACGGCGCAGAAGGAAATGAAGCAGGTTTCAGAGCGTATTGCCGCTCTGGACAAAGAACTTGCGGATGTTCAGGAGCGCCAGCGGGGCATGCTGCTTACTCTTCCTAACCTCGTTGATGACTCTATACCTGTGGGCAAAAGTGAAGAAGATAACACTCTTTACCGTGACTGGGGTGTAAAACCGTCATTAGCTTTTGAGCCGAAGGCACACTGGGATATAGCCGAAAGTCTCGGACTTGTTGACTTTGAGCGTGGCACAAAAGTGGCTGGAGCCCGTTTTTCCGCATATAAAGGCATGGGGGCAAAGCTTGAGAGAGCGCTTATCAACTTCATGCTGGACACTCAGTCCTCAAGGGGATACACGGAAGTTATGACCCCTTTTCTTGTGAACGCAGCATCAATGACCGGAACAGGTCAGCTCCCGAAGTTTGAAGAGGACGCTTTCAAATGTGAGCGTGATGGTTTGTATCTTATTCCCACCGCCGAAGTTCCCGTAACAAACCTTTATGCAGGTGAGATACTGGACGAAGCTGACCTGCCCATAAAGCATTGTGCCTATTCACCCTGCTTCCGCAGAGAGGCAGGCTCACACGGTAAAGACGTACGAGGGCTTATCCGCCAGCACCAGTTCAATAAAGTGGAACTTGTGAAGTTCGTTAAACCGGAAGAAGGCTGGAAGGAGCTTGAACTGCTTCTTAGTGATGCCGAGAATATCCTTCAGCTTTTAGGTATACATTACAGAGTTATGACACTCTCCACCGGCGATATAGGCTTTACATCAGCAAAAACTTACGACATAGAGGTCTGGCTTCCGGGGCAGGACTGCTACCGTGAAATATCATCATGCAGCTGCTTTATGGATTTTCAAGCACGCAGAGCAAATATACGTTACAGAAAACCCGGTGATAAACGGCTGGATTTTGTTTACACCCTCAACGGGTCAGGGCTGGCTGTCGGCAGAACCTTTGTTGCAGTGCTTGAAAACTATCAGCTTCCGGACGGACGCATAAGTGTTCCTGAGGTTCTCCGCCCATATCTCGGCGGTGCGGAGATAATAGGCTGATGGCGGTTCTTAAGGTTTTAGCCTCACCCATAAGCGGCAACTATTCTCAGCTTCCCTCTTACACACTTGAGGAGATAAAAAACGCAGATTTGATAATCGGCGAGGAGCGTAAGATAACTTTGCGCTTCCTTGCCGCCGTTGGCTGCCGTGAGCATGAGTACAGACTTCTCAACGAACACTCCACAGATGAGGAAAAGACGGAGCTGATGAAGGATGTCTCATCCTGCGGAACAGCAATCCTCTTTTCAGATGCCGGCACACCCTGTATTGCAGACCCCGGTTATGACTTTGTGGATATGTGCATAAAAGCGGGAATGGAGATCCGCACGTTGAATGCTGTTTCAGCAGTGACAGCGGCAATCTCTGTCAGTGGATTTTATGCTGAAACTTTTCTTTTTGCGGGCTTTCCGCCAAAGGATAAGGCAGACAGGTTTAAGTTCTTTAACCACATGAAGAACACTAAACAGACAGCAGTTATTTTTGAACGCCCTTATGCACTGATCCGCACTTTGGAGGAGCTTAAAGGTGTGGGGAAAAAAGTCTCTCTTTCCATAAATATTTCAATGCCCGATGAAAAGAACTACAGAGGTACGGCAACGGATATTCTTAACCTGCTCCCCGAAGGGATCAAGGCTCCGTTTGTTATTGTTATTGAAGGGAAGAAATAGGGGGCGTTTTCAGCTCCCTTTTTCTCTGAAGCTGATTAATTGTTTCCCGTGAAACATTTTTATTATTGTCTTTGAAAAAATCTGATTTAGTCTTATAATATGCAGTTCAGGGCGTGCTATGTGTCCTGTCTCCGGCTGTTAAGCTGTGTTTATCCTAGTGAAGCACTGAGCCGGTGTTTAAATGTAAGTAATAGAATCTAATATATATTAAAGAATCCAAGGAGAATTACGCATGAATATTCAGATGATGATGAAGCAGGCGCAGAAGATGCAGAAAAAGATCGAGGAAGCGCAGGCTGAAGCAGCGCTGGAAGTTGTTGAAGCTTCCGCCGGCGGCGGCATGGTAAGCGTTCAGGTGAACGGCAAAAATCAGGTTTTGGGCATCAAAATCGAGAAAGAAGTCGTTGACCCCGAAGATATCGAAATGCTTCAGGATCTCATTGTAGCTGCTGTCAACGAAGGTATGACAAAGGCTCAGGAAAAAATGCAGGAAAAAATTTCCAAGGTAACGGGAAATCTGGGCATCAACCTGCCCGGTATGTTCTAAGGCGTTTTTTGCCCGTAGTGTGGCATGATAAAGAACAGAATATTTGAAAACTGCCTTAATGAGCTTTCCCGTCTGCCCGGAGTCGGGCGGAAAACAGCGGGACGTCTTGCCCTCCATGTGCTTAAAATGAAGCAGGAGGACGTGAAGCGTCTTGCGGAAAGCATTGTCTACCTGAAGGAAAAAACCGTCTTTTGCTCTGTCTGCGGCGGCATATCCGAAACAGCGGTCTGCTCGGTCTGTGAGGACCGCTACCGTGTGCGTTCGCAGATATGCGTAGTGGAGGAGCCGAAGGATATTTTCATCATAGAAAACACCGGAAGCTACAGAGGGCTTTATCATGTTCTGGGGGGTAAAATATCTCCTCTTGATGGTATAGGTCCTGATGAACTCCGCATAGCGTCTCTCATTGAGAGGCTGGAAAACGGAGAGGTTACGGAGGTTATAATGGCGTTGAACCCTGATGTTGAAGGGGAGACTACGTCCATATATATTTCCCGTTTACTGAAGCGCTTTCCTGAAATAAGCGTGACGAAAATAGCAAGCGGAGTCCCTATAGGCTCAAATCTTGAGCATACGGACGAGGTAACACTGCTGAAGGCTCTGGAGGGCAGAATCAGGCTTTAAGGTGAGCTGATAAATGTCCAGAGAGATAATAATAAATTCTACGGTAAATGAATGCCGTGTGGCTGTGCTGGAAAACGGAAGCACAGCGGAAATATTCATAGAAAGAGCCCACAGCAAAAATGTTGCGGGCAATATATACAAAGGCAGAGTTGTTAAAGTGCTTCCGGGCATTCAGTCCGCTTTTGTTGATATAGGTTTGAACAAGGCTGCGTTTCTCCCCGTTGCTGATATTTATGTGGAAAACGGGGATAAGGTGGCTTTCTTTGAAAAAAGCGTGGACGGTTCAATCGAGTTCGATGATCTCGAGATGGATCGCCGTGTTCAGGAATTTCCCCCAATTCAGGATCTTCTGCGTGAAGGGCAGGAGATAATAGTTCAGGTCGCCAAGGAAGCCATAGGGCAGAAAGGCGCCCGTCTTACTACTCACATCACAGTTCCCGGACGCTATATAGTGCTTATGCCCGGTTATGAGCATGTAGGCGTATCCCGCAAGATAGAGCAGGATGAAGAGCGTGAGCGTCTTCGTCAGGTTCTTAAGGAGATAAAACCTAAGGGTATGGGGCTCATAGCCCGCACAGTCTCAGCAGACAGGAGCTATGAGGAGATAAAGAGCGACCTTGAGTACCTTCTCCGTTTATGGGCGAAGATTCAGGAACGCATGACCCGCTCCGGCGCTCCGGCACTTGTTTATGAAGATCATGACCTGATTTTCCGCATACTCCGTGATGTTGTGAATGAAAAAGTAAGCCGTATTATTATAGATAATAAGGCCGACTATCTCAAAATGAAAACTTTCCTGCGGGAATACATGCCTGATCTCGATGTGGAGGTTTCTCTCTATGAGCATGAGCTTCCAGTGTTTGACCATTACAATATTGAGATTGAGATCAACAGGATACTTGATAAAAAGGTATGGCTGAAATCCGGCGGATATATAGTTATAGATCAGGCGGAAGCCCTCACTGTTATTGATGTCAACACCGGCAGATTTGTGGGCAAACGCAACTTTGAGGAAACAATACTGAAAACCAACCTTGAGGCGGCTAAGGAGATAGCCTGGCAGCTCCGCCTGCGTAATATAGGCGGAATAATCATCGTGGATTTCATAGATATGAGCAGGGATGAGAACAAGGAAAAGGTTCTCGCCTCTCTTGAAGCAGAACTAAAAGGTGACAGAGCGAAATGCTCCGTTGTAAACATTTCCCCCCTCGGTCTTGTTGAAGTAACAAGAAAGCGTGTTCAGGAGAGCCTTACACGCACATTAAGCGAGCCCTGCCCCTATTGTGAGGGACGTGGAATTGTTAAGTCAAAGCTCACTATATGCTATGATATCCTCCGTGAAATACGCCGCATTGCCCCATACTTTAAAAATAAGAAAATTCTCGTGGAAGCGCATCCTGATGTGGTTGATCTTATTCTTAATGATGAGAAAGAAAGCCTTGATGAAATTGAGCTTATGATGAGCGTCAATATAGAAGTCAACCCCAGTGAGGACTTCCATATCGAAAACTATGACGTTGTTCCGGTAAGCAAGGAATAGGAAAAATAAATGTACAACAGAAAAGACGCCTTTTACAGAAAGGCAAAGAAGGAAGGCTACAAGTCCCGTGCGGCTTACAAGCTGACAGAGCTTAACAAAAAGTACGGGCTGTACAACCCCAACAGCCGTGTTCTGGACGCCGGCTGCGCTCCGGGCGGCTGGAGTCAGGTTGTGCTTGAGACAATAAAGAAGCAGCCTGTTGTAGGTGTGGATCTTATTCAGGTTGAGGGAATGGGATATCCTAATTTCCACTTTATCCTCGGCGATCTCACATCAAATGAAACTCTTATGAAAGTGCTTGATATATGCCCTGAGTTTGACACGGTGCTTTCTGATGCTGCCCCGAACACTTCCGGCACCAAACTTCTTGACCATGTGAACAGCTGCGAGCTTGTGGGGCTTATTTTTACTTTTGCCAAAAAAGTGCTTAGAAAAAACGGCAACTTCTGTTTCAAACTTTTTGACGGTGAAGACACCCAAGGGTTATTGAAAGAGATACGCAGGTTTTTCAACATGGTGAAAGTGATCAGACCGGAAGCCACAAGAAAAAGCTCATTTGAGATATATGTTGTGTGCAAAGGCTACACGGGCGAAAAGGAATAGACATTTTTAACGAACTTTCCATGTCATAATCGGATCGGAATGGTATAATAGTCCATGATGAGGTGAAACATGGAAGCCATTCAAACCATCCTTACCCGCAGGTCAGTGAATTTTTTTGACCCATCCTTTAAAATGTCTGACAATGAGATTACCGAGATTCTTGAGCTTGCTGCTCTGGCTCCGTCCTCCTACAATATTCAGCCGTGGGAAGTTATCACTGTGCGTTCGCCGGAGCGCAAAAAGGCTCTCCGTGCATGCGCTTTTAATCAGCCGAAAGTTGAAGAAGCGTCTGCTGTTTTTATCATAATCGGCAATACTGATGCCGTTGAGGAAAATCTTGATGCAGTGGCAGCAGACCTTGTGGAAAAAGGGTATGCAGATGAAAAAACTGCGGAAAGTGTGAAAAAAACCGCCGGAGGATTTTACGGCGCACCTGACAGCGAGCGGAGAAAAGTTTTTGCCGCCAGAAATGCTGGGTTGTTTGCAATGAATCTAATGATAGCGGCTGAGGGTCTGGGGTTTGTTACTCACCCCATGGACGGTTTTGATGAAGATAAAATCAAGGAAGAGTTCGGAATAAAATCCGGCAAAGTTATTCCCATGCTCATAGCTGTGGGCAGGTTTAAGGACGGTGCATCTCTTCCTGACAGAAAAATGCGGTTCTCTTCGGAGCGGTTCGCAAAGTTTGAATAAAAGTTAAAAATTATAAATTTAATATAAAACCGTAGTTCAATTTGTTTTAAACTATGGTACACCGAATCGCACCAGTGTAAAGCATAGGTAAATGTAAATGGTCAGACGTCTGGACATTTACTAAATTTATTTTAGGCTATATACTGCTGATAATAAATAAAAAACATAGGCTCTAGTTAAGACGCTAACAACTTAATTGTTGACAAATGCGCTAAATAATGATTTTACATACCGAAACGGTAGTAATAACCGTTATTACGATTTTTAATTTGTGCAACCATCGTTAGTTTTTTCATTGGAGGACGTGTATTATGCCCAGACCACTAAAACCACGCACAATAGGTGTTGTGCCGGAAATTTGTCATTTCAAACCAAGGGGAGTTCCGGCAAAAAAACTGAAAACCGTAGGGATAACTCTTGATGAGTTTGAGGCAATCAGACTCGCTGATTATGAAGGACTCTCCCACGAGGAAGCCGCAGTGCTTATGAATGTTTCACGCCCGACTTTCAGCAGGCTTGTGGAAAAAGCCAGAGTGAAAGTAGCGGGATTTCTTGTGAACGGAAGCCAGCTTGTGATTGATGGCGGCAACATTGAATTCGACCCGGACAGAGCATGTGTAAGATGCAAAGAAAACATGCCTGAAAAACGTATGGAACGCAGAAAGCGTGCCTGCGGAATCATTACCGGATGTACAGAGGAAGATGCAGAGCTTACGGATGCGAAGGTCTGAAAGAGAAATAAAAGATTATAATATATTAGAAAATCTGCTGAAGCAGGGTGAAGTAATTCACCTTGCTCTGGCGGATGCCCCCTGCCCTTATCTTGTGACCGTCAACTACGGCTACAGGGACGATGCGCTTTATTTCCACTGTGCATCCGAAGGGCGTAAGATTGATCTTATCAAAAAAAATCCCAACGTATTCTTCCAGATTATCCTGAAAAATGAGCTTGTGAGAGCTGAAAGTGCATGCAGGTGGACAACAAAATTTACCTCTGTATGCGGTGAAGCGGAAGCTGTAATACAGGAAACCCACGCAGATAAGCGTAAGGCACTTCAAATAATAATGGACCACTGCGGGATGAAGGACACTGAGTTTACAGAAAACATGACTAAGAACATGCTCACTGTTAAGCTGAATATTGTCTCAATTTCCGGCAAGAGCAACGCCGAAAGTTAAGCTTGCTTCTTAGCCTCAAAGGAAAATTCTCAACCCCTCATATTTTTTCATAAGTTGTTCCGCATGGCATGTCCATCTGTCAGGAATGGCTGCGTATCCGTATATTGCACCTGCAACAGCTCCGGTTACTGCTCCTATGGTATCCGTATCACCGCCTATGTTCACTGCTTTCAGGAGAGTTTCTTCAAAGGATGAGGACTCCATGTTAAGCCATAAAGCAGTTTCAAGAGTGGTTACGCAGTAAGGTGTGGTCTGATAAACCTCCGGCTCCAGAAAGATGTCCTTAAGATCATCCATCAGCCCTTCGTATTCATCCCGTAGAACCATGATGCTCTGCTCCGGCTCAAAGCCTGTAATCAGCTTTTTAAGGAGCAGATTGTAGATAACATTTGTGAATTTTGCTATGGGGTGGGCATGTGTGACAGAGCAAGAGAGACCGGAAGCATCGATCAGCTCTTTATCTGTTGAGTTGATGTACCATGCGGTGAGGATGCTGGAGCGCATAAGTGCGCCGTTGCCGTTGGATTCCCTGTCTGACGGGGCAGAGCCTGTGGTGAGTGCCTGACGTGTTGTGCGCCCTATGTCGAATGCTTCACCCGCAGGGGTGTATGCTCCTTCGATAAACCATTTCATGTAATGCCTGCGCTCGTTCTGAGGGTCAGCTTTTCCCTTTTCGGCAAGGCTTTCCCCCAGTGCTATGAGCATGGAGGTGTCATCTGTCCAGCTTCCGGCAGCAAGCCCGTATACTCCGCCTCCTGTGATGTCCTTCTGATACTTCCCTGTGAGGCGTACGGGTCGTACAGGTGAGAGCATACCCTCTCCCGACATCTGGGTAAGCCCCAGCATATCGCCTATGATATTGCCCGCAATCATCCCTTTGATGCGGTCTTTGAAGTTTTCTCCGGTTTCACGCAGTGCATGCAGGGTTTCAGGTGAATGCAGGCAGTCCGAGACTCTTTCAAAGTTTTCTTCCATAGGGCATCAGTCCTTAATTTCTATTTTGTCTCCGCATAGTTTTATTCTTTTTCCGTCTGCTATTAGTCCGGCGAATCGTATTCCGGCATAAAGAGGAGTTCCGGTGCGTATGCAGTATTCTGTCAGGTACGAGAAAAGCGGTGCTGTGTCAGTGACAACCGCACGGCAACCATCCAGACAATGAAGCATTGCAGGGGGCAGATTACGCACCAGAGCTATATCTGTGAGTTTGTCTGTAAGGTGAACAGGCGCACAGCCAAGCCCCTCATAATCTTCGTGGCAAAAAGATATACAGGGAATCTCTGTCTGTTTTTTTGAGAGCATTTTTTTAACAATGGAAGGTATCTCTGATATATCTTTTTCGTATATATCATAAGGAACAAACTGGGCTGCTGTCCGTTCGCCCTGCCATTTTTTAAACCACAGAGTCACAGGTATATTTCCGTAATACTCATCATTATAGAAGTTTTTAAGATCTGAAAGATCAAACGCATATACATCAGCGGCGTTTTTAATAAGCCGTCCTTCCAGCATCTCGTTCCCAAAAGTAAGCAGCAGATGATGGAGAGAGGCAGACACGCCGAAGGCGGCGGATGTTATTTCATCACGCAGATCAAGGCACGAGTGAAGCTCTGAAACACTGCGGCGGAGTTTATCTTTATTTAGCAAGAACCTCTTTGAAGCAGGGAGGGACGCAAACAGCCCGTCAAAATCAGCATGTTTGAAAGTGCGGCGTACTTCTGATTTGATGGACGGGTAAATTGGGTCAAGAAACGGAGGCATATCAAAAGGAGAATCCAGCAATGATCTTTCTCTGGTAAGAAACACAAATTTTAACAGGGTTTCAGTGTCTTTCAGCAGTGCGTAGCATCTGGTGAATGCTTCCCATGTTTTCATATGGATAAGCTGAGTTGTCATGGCGCAGAGCGCGAGAAATTCTGTAAAGTTTTCAGAAAAGAGGAATTCTTTGGTTATCTCTGCTGATTTTATATCTTCAATTCCTTCTTTGATCTCTTCATCGTTAATGGCGAAAATTTTCAGATCCGGATGGCTGAAGGATGATTTTGTATTTTTTACATATATCCACGGTGCGTAGTTCAACAGATAATAATCCTGTGTTGTTCCTGCTGTTGTGCATATGTGTCCGATGTTTGCAGTGTTGATAAAAGGTTTGCCGCATATGCAGGCAAGTGATGGGCTTGAGGTTTTTACATTTACACTTATCATCAGCGGATTAAAAAGATCAGGCACTGTTTTCGCGAGGGAAAGGGCAAACGGCGAAAGAGTTTCAGGGAAAACGCCGGAAAGCATACCCCTTCCGTAAAGGGTTTTTTCCGGTACGCCCTCATTCTGAGATAATGTATATTCCACTGACGACAGAGCGGAGGGCACCTTAGAAAGACGTCTGTCATATTTCAGTTTGTCGGCGGGTCTTATCTCTTCAGCCCTGAAAACATAACGTTTGTCATCACCGGCGAGAAGCACGCCAATACGCACGGGAGTATCAAGCCCTTTTTCAATATTGACCGCTGTTTCCGCCAGTTTAACCATGCGTGCCGGTTCTATGACGGGCTCTCCTTCTATGAGGCGCACAAAATCTTTGTACACTCCCTTAAGAAGTACAGCGCAGAAATCTCCGCAGAACAAACCTACGAGACCGGCATTATCCTCGTAAACAGTTTCCAGTGTGATAACGAGAGTTTCCGCCGGCATGTCATAATTTTTGCCTTCATAGGCAAATTCGCCGTTTTCCGACGGATTCATAACTTTTATTCCGAGTTCTTCTATCTTTTTAAGCATATCTTCCATAAACGAATTATCCTTTGAGTAAGCGTCTTCGTCAAGACGATTATTTATTATGAAAAGGTGTTGCAGATTTATATCTTATACGGATAATATGAACTTGGAGCGCATTATGAAGGTTTTGATAATTAACGGAAGCCCCCGTGCAGAAGGTAACTGTGCGTGGCTTTCAGAACAGCTTGCTGAAAAATATAAGGACGAAGACTGCGAAGTTGTGAGTCTCAGAGAACTTAATTTTTCCAACTGCGGCGGATGTTCCAACTGCCGTACGGGTGAAGGAATCTGCGAAACAGATGACGACCTCAAGCCTGTTCTGCCCAAGCTTCTTGAGGCAGATCTTATCATTCTCTCATCTCCCAATTATTATGCTGCTGTTTCAGGAATCTGCAAAACTTTTATCGACAGATGGGTATGCCTCAAAAAAAGAGGCGGTGTGCCGCAGTTCCGTCCGGAGCAGAAAATTTTCTTCGTATTTGTGCAGGGTGCCGGCAACCGCTCACACGGCGAACCTGCTGTGGAGTGGGCAAAGAAGGTTTTCACTCACTACGGGCTGAAATTTTACGGAATGGTTATTCCTAACTGCTCCGCAGACAGCAGAGACGGAATCAGGCTTAAGCTTGATGAAATCAGAATGAATCTTAGCATGTTTCTTTGAGTCCAAGCGTAAAGAAAGCTGCCCTGAAGGGGACTATTGATTGGCGGTTTTCTTGAGAGATATAATGTAACGGAGGTTTTATAAATGGCTGTTTCTTACAGAGAACTCGGTCTGGTGAACACTCGTGAGATGTTCAAAAAAGCAATGGCAGGGAAATATGCCGTGCCCGCCTATAACTTTAACAACCTTGAGCAGCTTCAGGCTATAGTTACCGCCTGCGTGCAGACAAAATCACCCCTTATCCTTCAGGTTTCAAAAGGAGCAAGGGAGTATGCAAATGCAACAATGCTCCGCTATATGGCAATGGGCGCCACAGCTCTTGCTAAAGAGATGGGCTGCGAAATACCCATAGCGCTTCATCTTGACCACGGCGACACCTTTGAAATATGTAAGGACTGCGTGGACTATGGTTTTTCATCTGTGATGATAGACGGCAGCCACCATTCATTTGAAGACAATATAGCGCTCACCAGAAAAGTGGTTGAGTATGCTCATCAGTTCGATGTAACTGTGGAAGGCGAACTCGGTGTTCTCGCCGGAATAGAGGATGATGTATCCTCCGAAAAATCACACTACACCAACCCTGACGAGGTTGAAGAGTTTGTAAAAAGAACAGGGGTTGACTCGCTTGCCATCTCTATCGGCACATCACACGGAGCCTACAAGTTTAAGGTTAAGCCCGGCGAATCTGTTCCTCCCCTCCGTTTTGACATACTTGAGGAGTGCGAAAAGCGTCTCCCCGGTTTTCCCATAGTTCTTCACGGTGCTTCATCTGTTGTGCCTAAGTATGTGGAAATCATAAATGCCAACGGCGGTCAGCTTGACGGTGCAGTGGGCATACCCGAAGAGCAGCTCAGAAAAGCTGCGGAGAGCGCTGTGTGCAAAATCAACATAGACAGTGACGGCAGACTTGCTTTCACTGCTATGATAAGGGAGACTCTGACTAAAAACCCCTCGGAGTTTGACCCCAGAAAATACCTTAAACCCGCAAGAACAGAACTTATTGAGCTTTATAAACATAAAAACCTCAATGTTCTAGGCTCTGCCGGCAAAGCATAATAATTAAAGCCGGGCGTCTCTCATAAGAGAGATGCCCGGATACAGTTTATTTCCTCAGTATTTCCGATTTTGGTTCCAAGTCTATTCTGAATCTGTTCAGTGTCCCAAGGGGCGGACGTCTGCATATTATTCTGTACTCGCTCCTGACAGCCTCTTCCACAAAACGGTAAAGCTCTCTGGCATCGTATTTTCCATTGCTTTCTATGTGTATAATCCGTTCGGAGCGGTCATAAGCTATACGGCAGTAAGGTATATTCAGCTCAAGATGCTTTTTCTTCGGAATAAAAGGAGCTGCGGAGTCATTGATACAGGTTTCGATCAGGCTCTTTTCTTTTTCAGCGGCAGTTTCAATGAGTCTCGGAACTCTGACACCGAAATAATGTGTGTAGGCAAAGCATGCAAGACTGGCTGAGAGGATAAAGGCAAGTGACCCGAAATCTGGTTTGAAGGGCATAAAGAGGCTTATCACAGTGAAGCCTGAAAAACCGCAGAGGACATATGATGAAACTTTGAGCCGAATCATCCTGTAGGATATTATCTCGGAAAACATTGCGAGTGTTCCGTAGAGTCCTGCTATAAGAAATAATGTTCTCAACGCTATCAGTGCAAGCGTTCCGCCGTAATCATAAAACATAAATACCTATTTAGATAAAATAATAATACTGTTATCGGTATTATTATAACAAATGTTAGATCTGATTTGGAAATAATTCAGTGAATTTTAACTTAGCAGAAGCGGACGGGATTTTTACTGAATGGTGAGAGAAAAATTCAGGGGGAGTTTCAGCTCCCCCTGTGTATTATTCAAAGTCTATGTGTATTCTTGCCTTTCCGGTGAGTACCTCAACAAGGTTTTCCCTGTCCTGAGGTTTTTCATATATCTGATCAATATCGTTTGTTCCGTTTCTCAGACCATCCAGAACAAGGTTCGGAGACTGCACGGGACCTGAACCGGCAAGCCCTTCCCTGCCTGTGAGTCCGTCTGTTTCATCTTCGTAATCAATGTCTGTTTCAGGCTGATTCCTGGTGACATTCATTTCATCGCTGTCCTGCCTTATAAGAACAGACTGGCCTTCATTGAGGAGTACGCTTCTTTCCGGGACATCCAGCCTGCTGACTTCGACAATCCCCTCAACAACCGTAACTCTGGTGAGTTCGGGCAGAACATCAATGCGGAAAGATGTACCTTTAACGCCGATGATCGATGTTGTGGTTTTAACTTTAAAATCGCCGCTGACATCTTCTGCCTTGGCTATGTCAAAAAGGACACGCCCTTTGCTTATGTCTGCATTGTAGTCTTTTCCGCGCTCTATTCCGTTGATTTTCAGGCGGCTTCTTTCATAGATTTTTACACTTGAGCCGTCCACAAAGGAAACTTCAGCATAGCTTTTTCTTTTAGTACGGATGAGGTCATCGGTGAGAAATTCGGTTCCGGGCTTTGCTGCTTTGCCCACGACCTGCTGCTCTTTTAGAATCTCAACTTTTCCGTTAACCAGTTTAACTTCTCCGGCTTTTTCAGCGGCGAATACAGGCAGCGCAAGGAGTATGGCGGTCATTATTGATATTATCAGTCTCATCTTCCGCTCCTTAATAGAAATAGCTTACGCCTAAGTCAAAGACGTGTTTTTTATAGTCGTTGTAATCATCGTTTGAGTCGTTAACATTAAACCTGTAACCGAGGTTCAGGTAGTGTCTGTCCAGAAATTTGTATAAAACTGTTGCTCCGGCGCTGTGATACCTGTCTTCACGTCCGCCGTTTTTGTAGTCGTAATGTATTGTGTTGTAATCAAGCTGAAGAGTGACATCACGCACTATCTGCCCGGTGTAGGCGAGTTTAAGCTCACTTGTGGTAACTTCCCTGTATTTACCGTCAGTATCTTCCGCACCGAGGTTCCCTTCAAGGCTAACCATGTGCGCTTTGTTTAATGTTTTGGAGACACCCAGACCGCCTTTGTAGCCGTTTCCGTCTCTGTTGTAGTCATCAGGGGTGTCGGTGTCGTAGCTCCTTATTGTAAGAGACAAAGGCATATAAAAACGCCATGAGTCCATTAAATAGGCACCCTTTGCCTCAAGGGTGAAAGTGTCGGAGTATTTTTCGCCGTCCATATAGGTCAGAGCATAGCTTATGTACGGAAGTGTCAGTTCAAAGTCGTCGTATTTTTTTATGAATCCTGCGTACAGCTTGTGAGACTGTGCATTATATTCCGAAATGCTGTGATTCCATGACTTATAGTTCAGCAGCCCTGTTTCTATTCTGTCATAGAGTACATCGTAAAAGTTAAGTTTAAGATCGGCAAATATATATGTTCTGAAGCTCTCTTCCTCTGAAAAGTTTTCCACCTTGTCCTCATCAATTGAGGTAACGTTGGAATCGTACTGTTCTCCTATTGCTATGACAGCGCCGAAAAGTTTCTTCTGATTTTTAAGCTCTTCTTTTTTCTGCCTGGCAAAGCTGGGGGAGGTTGACGTCATAGCATCATAGCCCTTTTCGCTGCATGCAAAACGCTTCTGAGCAGCGCATATTTCTGCTACCATGTAGTTGCTGTTGGCGTAAGCTTCTGTGTGCGGAGCGCTTTTGACACTTCTGAAATTTCTGAGAGATGTCTGCACATGCCCTTTATTGAGTTCTATGATCCCTTTGCGGTATGCGTAGCGGTCGTCCTTCCAGCTTCCTTGTTCAAGTTCGGTCTGGGCTTTCTCCAGATCCCCTGTGTTGATGTAGATATCAACTGTGCGGAAGTGTACGCCTGCATCGGTTCCGCCTGCGGATTTGAATTTAAGGAAATATTCAAGCGCTGCTGAAAGGTTGCCTGTGCCGTAGTGAGCGAAACCTTTATATTTGGAAAGCTCAGTGGTGTTAACTCCTTTAGCCTCTTCACGGTTCAGGAGGTAAAGTGCTTCGTCAAACTCTTCAGCAGCAAGCATCCTGTCCACAGCTGCGTAGCCTTTTTCCTGTTGATTATTTTCAAAATAACATAAACCGAGATAAAACTCCTGCGATACCCCTTCCTTTTCGGCAAGCTCATTAAGCTCCGCCGCCATATTATCGCATTCTCCTTTGCTTATCTTCTCAAAGACAGGCTGATAGTTTTCCGTGCTGCTGCCGGAAACCGGATAATCATAAGCAGACGCAGAAAGGGCGCACACTAAAAGCCCAGCCGCGAAAACGGTTGTTTTGATCCTCATGCAGATTCCTCCGAAGGAATTAAATTTTATAATAGCTATATGGGCAGAATATAAAAAAACTAATTAAGTTTAAATCTGCCATGCCTTTTTGTAAAGGCGATCAGAGGTTCTTTGATCTTAAACGTGCGTTTATCAGAAATCCTATCCCGGCAAGCACCATAAGAATGCTTATGAGGTGCGGCGCACGAAGCATTCCGAGCATCAGATCATCTGCACGGAAGAATGTCACCGCAGCACGTATCACGCCGTATGCTATGAGATATCCGCCGACAATTTTTCCTGTGCCGATATTTGAGTCTTTTCTCCACAATATAAACAGAATAAGAAAGCCGATGAAATTAAGGAACATTTCATAGAAGAAAGTGGGGTGAACAGGCAGAGTGCCGAAATCACGCCACGCGGCGGCTCCGTACTTGTTGGTGAAGCTTATTCCCCACGGGAAATACTCTTTGATATAGTATATTTTGTCCATGAAGGTCACTGCCAATCCGTCGGGAGACTGAGCGGCTATATCTTTCAGGCGTGAGACGCTTTCCGGATTATTATTAAGCCCTGCGGTTTTCAGCACCTGCGCCCAGAATTGGGGAAATACGTTTTCTGCACGGAAAATTATTGAAGACGGGGTAAGAGTGGGAACTCCGTGCGCCTCTCCATTGGCGAAGTTGCCGAACCTGCCCAGAGCCTGACTGAGAAGAAGCCACGGAAATATAATATCCCCCATTTTAAAGGGACTTATTTTTTTATAGAGACAGAAACTTATAGCAGCTATGAATCCTGCTATGAGTCCGCCGTGTATGGCGAGCCCGCCGTGCCAGATGGCTATCATCTCAAAGATGTCGCCCCCGTAGTAGTCCCACCGGAAAAGAACATAATAGGCACGGGCGCCTATGAGAGCAAAAAGGAATGTGAAAAGTATAAAATTTTCAGTGTCTTCCTGTTTAATTCCGAGCTTTGCCGCCTTTCTGCGTGAAAAGTAGATTGTAAGCAGGATTCCTGTTATGTACATAAGGCTGTATATTCTGAGTTCCAGAAAACCTATTTTGAAGAGATAAGGAAACATGGGATATATTTCTCCTTAGTTAGATGATGAAAAGCCGTACGGCTTTTTCCATTGCTGTTTTAAGTTTTTTTATGTCTGTAGTAAAGCGGTAAGGGTACAGTTGAGAAATATTTGTATAAAAACACGCTGAAAAGCCCATTAATCCTTGATCTTTTCTTTTGCAAATGTTAGAAAACAAGTCCATTTCACACGCCTGATCATCATTTTCGGCGGCATGTGCCTGTTAGATAAGGTGCTTTCCGGAAAACAGGCGGAGGAAAAACAAAAAGGAGGGACTGACATGTCCTATATTTCAATGAAAAACCTGCTTGAGGCAGGCGTTCACTTCGGTCACCAGACAAAACGCTGGAACCCCAAAATGTCCAAATATGTTTTCGGCGCAAGAAACGGTATCTACATTCTTGACCTTCAGAAAACAGTACAGTGCTTCAATCAGGCTTATGAGTTCGTAAGAGACGCTTCCAAAGGCGGCAACAAGTTCCTTTTCGTAGGTACTAAAAAACAGGCTCAGGAAGCTATCAAAGAAGCTGCTGACAAATGCGGCGCTTACTATGTAAACCAGAGATGGCTGGGCGGAATGCTCACTAACTTTGAAACAATCAAAGGACGTATCGCAAGACTTAAAGAACTTGAAGATATGTTTGAAAGCGGCTACATAAACAGATTCACAAAGAAAGAGCAGGCAGTTCTCCGCAAAGAGTTTGAAAAACTTACAAAAAACCTCAGCGGTATCAAAGAAATGACTGAAATTCCCGATATTATGTTCGTTATCGACATCAAACTTGAGCAGAACGCCATCAGCGAAGCTCACAAACTCGGCATACCCGTTGTTGCCATAGTTGACACCAACTGCGACCCCGACCTTGTTGACTTCCCCATTCCCGGTAACGATGACGCTATCCGTGCATGCCAGCTTATCGCTGTAAGAATAGCCGACGCTGTTCTCGAAGGTAAACAGCTCAGAGAGGAAAACCTCATTGAAGAAATCAGAAGCGCAGGCTCTGATGATGTACCCGTTGAGGAAATAGTTGACGAAGCAGAGCTTGCAAAAGAGCTTACTTCCGGCGAACCCGAAAAAAAGGATGAGGATTAATCAATGGCAGAAATAACAGCAGCACTCGTAAAAGAACTTCGTGAAAAAACCGGCGCAGGCATGATGGACTGCAAAAAAGCCCTTGCCGAAACCGATGGTGATATGGATGCGGCTGTGGATTTCCTTCGTAAAAAAGGTCTTTCCGCAGCAGCTAAAAAAGAAGGCAGAATCGCAGCCGAAGGCGTTGTGGCTGACTGCCTTAAAGGAAATGTCGGTGTTATTGTTGAAATCAACTCTGAAACTGACTTCGTTGCAAAAAATGCAGACTTCCTTAACTTTACAAAACAGATAGCAGAAATCATAGCTGACAGCAATCCCGCTGATGTTGATGCTCTTCTTCAGATTCAGACAGGCGGCAAGCCCGTTTCTGAAGTCCTTACAGAAAAAGTGGCAACAATAGGCGAGAAACTCAGCATCCGCCGTTTCAAAAGATGCGAAGGCGGCAACATCGGCACTTACATCCACATGGGCGGAAAAATCGGTGTTGTTGTTGAGCTTGAAGGCGGAGACGCAGAACTTGCTAAGGATGTTTGCCTCCACGTTGCGGCATCAAACCCCAAGTTCCTTGACAGCAACTCTGTTGATCCCGAATACATAGCTAAAGAAGAAGAAATCTTCGCTGCTAAACTTGCTGAACAGGGCAAACCCGCAAACATGATCCCCAACATTGTTAAGGGTCAGGTTTCAAAACTCCTCAAAGAAGTGTGCCTTATTAACCAGCCCTTCGTTAAGGATCCCGACACCACAATAGAAAAGCTTGTTGCCGGAAAAGGCGCTAAGATAGTTTCCTTTACCCGTTTCCAGATGGGAGAAGGCATCGAAAAAAAGCAGGAAAACTTTGTGGAAGAGGTAATGAAACAGATCAAACAGTAAGCTGTTTCACTACTGCTTTCGGAGTAATGAAAAAAGTTCAGGGTCTGCTTCCTTAAAGGGGGCAGACCTTTTTTTTGATTAAATTTTTAGGCTTTTGCGGCTTTATCGGATTTTTCTGTTTTAATACGGTTCAGATACTCGTCACCCACAACTTTGATAAACGAAGCAACAGGCAGCGCAATAATCATACCGCCTATTCCCATGAGAGAACCGCCCGCCATCAGGGCAAAAATAACAGCAGTGGGGTGAAGCCCCAGAGACTCGCCGACAATTTTAGGTGTAACATAGTTGCTTTCCAGCGCCTGAACTACTGAAAAACCGGCTATCACCATGATCGGGTGCAGGAAATCTCCGTACTGAACGACCGCAAGCATAAGCGAGGCGGAGAAGCCAATCATAAACCCAAGGTAAGGCACAATGCTTAAAACACCGGAAATAAGCCCCAGAAGGATCGCAGGTTTTACCCCTGCGATGAGAAGCACTATTGTGTATGACACTCCGAGGAATATCGCCACAAGCACCTGCCCCCTGAAATATCTGCTCAAAAGTGAGTTAAAATGCATGAAATGCTTGGGATAGTCTATGCTTGATGCTCCGGAAAATTTATCGAACATCTTGTTTTTTATACTGCTGAAATCCTTAAGGAAGTAGAAAGTCAGAATAGGTATCAGGGCTATATTCAGCATAAGGCTTACCACTGTATTTACTGACTTCATCACCCCTTCTGCGGATGAAAGAAGCGTAGTACCTATGCCGGTGAGCTTGGGCAGCACCTGCTTCTGTATGTCTTCAAATGAAATATCAATTCCGAAACGGTCGGTGAGCATGTCCACAAGGCTGAAAAGCTTTTGAGAGTATGCAGGCAGAGCATCAGCGAGATGCACACTCTCCTGATATATCACGGGAACAAGAGAGCCGAAGAACAAAACACTGACAAATACTATGACCGCATAAAGAAGAATAATGGAAAGATAGCGGGGAACCTTTTTTCCTTCAAACCAGTTGATAAGCGGATCAAACAGATACGCAAGGAAGAAGGACACTGCAAAGATTGTCACAAGCGTCTGGAGCTTGATCAGCAGCAGAACAACAACCGCCAGCGCAACGACTATTACTATGTTTTTTACTGTGAAATCGAATTTCATAATATTCATATGCGGATATTACGGCAGGTTTCAGGCGGTGTAAACAGGAATTGAGAAACTCTATCCTTTTGTGCATGCCTCAAAGGCTATCATTGCCCGCTTTCTGGCAGAACCCCACCTGTATCCGGTGACTGCCCCTGTCTCACGCAATACCCTGTGGCAGGGAATAAGATAGCCTATGCGGTTTTGTCCCAGTGCAGTGCCCACAGCACGGGAGGCAGATGGCTGACCAATCATTTCCGCAACTCTGCCGTAACTGCTGAAAACACCGTAAGGCAGGCGGAGAACCGCAGTCCAAACCTTTATCTGAAAGTTAGTTCCCTTCATGAGAATTTTCAGTCTGCTCCCCTCCTCCGGTCTGAAGATGCTCCGCACTGTTTCCTCCGCTGCGCTGTCGTCTCTGACAAGTTTTGCGTTCTGCCAGTCCGACCGGAGGGTTTCTATGGCGCTGTTTTCATCGTCAGGAAAGCTAAAGGCGCATATACCCCTTTCAGTGACGCCAATAAGACTCATGCCGAAGGGTGTGGGCTGAAAACCGTATCTGATCACAAGCCCCTCGCCCATGTTTTTATATTCGCCGGGGGTCACGGCATCCACACTTACAAAGAGGTCATGAAGGCGTGACGGACCGCTCAACCCTGTTTCTATGGATGTTTCAAGCACTGAGCGTGATTCATCCAGAAGCCTTTTTGCAGATTCTATGGTGAGACACTGTAAAAAACGCTTAGGGCTTATGCCTGCCCATTCGGTGAACATTCTCTGGAAGTGGAACGGACTCAAACCGAGATGTGCGGCAACTGCTTCCAGAGACGGCTGTTCATCGGCATTTGCCTCAATGAACCTGATCGCTTTTTCTATCCTGTAATAATCCGCATAGCTCATCATTCACCTGTATACAGCTAGTCATAATGCCTTTACCTTGTGCCTGTCTTTCAGATATGAGAAGCAAAATAATCCGAAAAAGATCACCCATCCACCCGATTCTTGCGGGAAAAAAGAAAAGCCCCCGCCGGAAACTCCGGCAGAGGCTTGATTTGCTTTTTATTCCTTGGGGACGCCCATCTTGATCAGGATGTCTTCAAGCAGGCACCATTTTGTGAATGAGGACTGGAGCAGGTTCAGCCCCACAAAGGCAGCAAGGAGAAGCCACCATTGGTTTACCCATACGCCGAGGGCAAGGCTCACTAGAATCATTATTCCCGGTACAAGTCTTAAAATATCTTTAACTGTCATAGCTTTCACCTTTAAATTTTATTTTTTTTATATATATGCCTGAAAGGCGCCTTATTTTCTGAACCTTTCTTTCAGCTTATGGTATCTGTAATACGCCAGCGGTATCACAAGGAGCGTGAGTACGGTTGATACAAATGCCCCTGTTATCAATGATACACCAAGACCGGAGAAGATAGGATCAGGAAGCATGAACAGCGCACCGACAATTACCGTAACAGTTGTCAGCACAACGGGGCGTGTCCTTATGGCTCCTGACTGTATAACCGCTTCCTCAAACTGCTTTCCGTTTGCGACACCGTGGTTTATGAAATCTATAAGCAGAACTGAGTTACGCACCATAATTCCTGCAAGTGCCATGAAGCCTATCATACTTGTTGCGGTGAAAAACTCGCCGAACAACCAGTGTCCGGGAATTATCCCCAGAAGGCTTAAAGGGATGGGGATCATCATTATCACTGGCGTTACGAATGATTTAAACCAGCCCACAAGCACGAAATACATAATGACAAGCACAGCGGCAAAAGCCAAACCAAGGTCACGGAACACCTCGTAGGTTATCTGCCACTCACCGTCCCATTTGATAGAAGGAACATCAGTAAATTCCGGCGAGTTTGTCCAGAACTGCTGAATAGGCTCTCCGTTATAGGTTATATGAGCCACTCGCTCCTTCATTTTCAGTATGGCGTAAACAGGGCTTTCCTCCACCCCTGCCACATCTGCGGTGATGTATGTTACGGGCTGCATATTTTTGTGGTATATGGCTTTCTCCTTAACAGCATCCTCCACTCTTACAAGCTCGCTTAAGGAAACGGGCATCCCAGCCATGGAGATCAGGTGTATATCACGCAGACTGTTAAGTGCGTTCTTTTCCGTTTCGGGAAGCTGAACCATTATGCCCACGTCCTCCCTGTCACGACCTGTGTGCAGAACGCCCGCCTTCATGCCTTTGAGAGCCATGTAGAGAGTCTGGGAGACCATTTCGGATGAAACTCCCACAAGTGCCGCCTTCTCTTTATCAACAGTAAAGCTTAGCTGGCGCATGTCCGCTTCCTCGTAGGTGTCTATATCCACAACACCGTCTGTATCGTGGAAAACCTTCATCACCTGCGCCGCCACTTCTGCCCTTGTTTCAGCATCGGGACCGTAGATTTCAGCCACAAGTGTGGAAAGAACCGGAGGTCCGGGCGGAACTTCCGTCATTTTTACATTTGCGCCGTGTATTCCTGCTATCTCCCGAACAGGTTCACGGAGCTTCTTGGCGAGGTCGTGGCTCTTGAGCTTTCTTAGGCTTTTATCCACAAAGTTCACCTGAATATCTGCCATGTTCGGGGCGTTTCGGTGAAAATAGTGGCGCACCAGCCCGTTAAAGTTTATGGGGGCGTGGGTGCCGGAATATATCTGATAGTTAGCCACCTCATCCACAGTGGAGAGATAAGCGCCTATTTCCGTTGCCACGAGGGTTGTCTGCTCAAGGGGCGTGCTTTCGGGCATGTCTATTATTATCTGCATTTCGTTTTTGTTATCAAACGGGAGCATCTTCATCACAACCATTTTGGCGGGCACAAACATGAAAGCTCCGGCGAACAGCCCGACCATAACCAGCCCGAGGATTACCCTCTTGCTGAAGCTGTGCAGAAGCGGAGTAAGCATAAGGTTGTAGAACCTGTACATCTTTGTGCTTTTTATAAACTGATCCTCATCGATGTCCTCGTGTTCTTTGTGCTTCTGTTTACCAAGGAGCTTGTATGCCAGCCACGGAGTGATAACCAGTGCCACAAACAGAGAGAACATCATGGCAAGGGATGCTCCGATGGGCATAGGTTTCATGTAGGGTCCCATAAGCCCGCGGACAAAAGCCATGGGGTAAAGGGCTACTATGACTGTAACTGTGGCGAGGATGGTGGGGTTGCCAACCTCTCCCACGGCGTAGATCGCACGCTTCAGCATGTTCTTGGTGGACATCTTGAAGTGCCGCTCCATGTTTTCCACAACAATTATGGCATCATCCACCACAAGCCCGGTCACGAAGATAAGGGCGAACAGAGTTACCCTGTTCAGCGTATAGTCCAGCATGAAGTAAACAAACAGAGTCAGTGCGAAGGTTACGGGCAGTGCCACAAATACCACTGTTCCCGCACGCCAGCCCATAGTGACGGTCATAACAATAATAACTGCGATTATAGCGCCGAGGAGATGCTCAAGGAGTGTCATAACCTTGTCATAAGCTGTTTCGCCGTAGTTTCTGGTTACTTCTATATTAACGCCTTCGGGGATTATATAGCCTTTCAGCCCCTCAAGCTTGTTCAGCACATTGTCAGCAACCACAACAGAGTCGCTCCCTTTGCGTTTAGACAGGGAGACAGTAACAGCCTGATACCTGTCCGGGGATATGCTTTCATTGAAGCCCATCATGGTGTATGCGGAGGGGATTTCCGCTCCGTCTGTTATTTTTGCCACATCCTTAAGGAGAACAGCTTTCCCGTTGTGTGCCCCGACAACTGCGCTGCGCACTTCATCAGTATTTTTAAAAAAACCGCCGGCGGTTATATAGATAACTTCATTGTTCTGAACAATTTCTCCGGTGTTAAGGGATTTGTTGGATGATTCCAGAGCCTTGAAAAGACTGAAAAGGTCAAGGTTATACGCTTTGAGCTTTTCCATTTCCGGCTCGATCCTGAGAACACGCTTGTAGCCGCCGAGGATAGATGTTCTGGAGACGTCAGGCACTTCTTTAAGATATTTCTGCGCTTCTGCCGCAACACGGCGAAGCTCGAAGGCGTCCAGAGTTTCGGACCAGAGAGTAATGGAAATCTGCGGAACATCATCAATGGATTCCTTTTTGATCAGCGGGTTGAGAACACCATGGGGCATTCTGTCCATGTTGCTGTCTATCTTCATTTTGAGATTAGTGATGCTCTCTTCCTCATTCATCCCGACCTTAAAGCGGACAATAACAACGCCTATATCGTTTGAAGCGGTGCTGTAAACGTATTCCACTCCGGGAATTTCCCAGATAATTTCTTCAAGGGGCTCGGTGACTGTTTTTTCAACATTCTTGGCATCCGAACCGGGATACGGAACAATTATATCTATCATCGGAACAGTAATCTGCGGTTCTTCCTCTTTAGGAGTCATCACCACTGATGCTATGCCGATGAAAAGAGTTGCTATTATGAGAAGAGGTGTAAGCTTGTTTGTGATGAAAGCCGACGCCATACGTGAGGCGAAGTTCGGCTTCTCCTCTGTTACATCATGTTCGGGTTTCATTACATTGCCTCTATTATATCGCCTGTTCTTAAGGATGATGCGTTGTCTGCAACATAGGTTTCGCCTTCGCTGAGTCCGCTGATTATTTCAACACCTTCGTCAAAACTCTGTCCTGTTTTTACTATCCGCATGTCGGCACGGGCATCCTTCACAACAAAGATAACGGTAAGCTGCCCCCTCTGAACCACGGCGGTGGAGGGAACAACTATCTTTTCCCCTGTTCCGGTGGGGAGTATTACTTTCACGTACATTCCTGTGACAAAGCTGTCGTTTCCGTTCAGCTTTATGCGGAAATTGCGTGTGGCGGAATCGATGTCAGGGCTTATTTCGGTTATTTCGCTTTCACACCTGAAATTGATCGATTCAGCTTCAACCGCTGCTTTCATCCCTGTGTTGAGAGAATTGAAAAGGCTTTCATTTATATATGCGTAAACCACAGTTTCTTTTGAGCCGATTTTCAGTATAGGGCTGCCCGGAGCGGCAAGGTTGCCCGCATCCATAAGCTTTTCCAGAACAATGCCGTCAAAGGGCGCTCTTATGCCTGTGTATGAGAGATATGTATTTACCTCCGCAAACATTGCCTCCGCCTGGCGCTTCTTGGTGGCGGCCTGACGTACCTGCTCCTGAGCGAGGCTGTATTGTGCCTCGATCTGGTCATATTCCTGTCTGCTCACGCTGTTGTTTCTGATCAGGTTTGAATATCTCTGAAAGGTTTTTTCAGCCAGAGTGAGATTTACCTCTGCCTGCCTCAAACCTGTTTCAGCTTCGGCAACGGAGCTTTCTGCGAAGCGTTTCTTCTCTTCAAGCTCTCCGCTTTTGATGCTTACAAGCAGATCGCCTTTCTTAAAGGAATCGCCGGGAGCAAAGTTGACAGACTCAATATATCCCACGATCTTGGGTATGATCAGCGCTGTCTTATCGCTTGATACCGTGGCGGAAAATGTTCTGGAAGAAGGCACTTCAGCCTTTGCGGCAACAGCAGTGCGTGCCTTAACAGTGCGCACCTGAGGCTTTGCCGCCTCCTCCTTTTTCCCGTCGCTGCATGCAGCGGCAAACAGCAGTGCTGCAAAAAGAATGACAACTCTCCGCATTTTATATTCTCCTTAATAATTTTAAATTCCGTTTATATGAATTTTACGATATTTTAAACGCACTAACAAAAAAATCATATGCGCATATTTAAATTTTACACCATTTTTAGTTCAGAATGCCTGCCGCAAAGTGGAGCCCGGCTTTAGCAATGATAAGGTTATATTCTGACATGTAGAGAGAAAGCTCCGCCTGTCTGAGTTCCACTTCCCTGTCAAGCAGTTCTGTGACCTTGGAGAGGCCTTCCTTAAACCTGTTTTCTGTTATCTCAAGTGCGGCGTGTGCGCTCTGCACCTGTTTTTTTGCCGCTTCAAGCTGTTTTTCCGCAGCGAGAACAGAGTGATAAGCTTCTTTTACTTCAGATTTAATTTCAAGTTTCTTATCCGCTATGCGGTGAAGCATGGCGAGCTGAGATGCTTTGCTCTCTTTTATTTTGTTGTAGTCAGAACCGCCTTTGAAAAGGTTCAGATTAACCTGAGCGCCGAAGGTATAGCCTTCGGCGTTATTGCCGAAAAGTTCATCGTCATTCCGCTGATAGTCAGCAAAAAGGGCAACTTCAGGCATAAGGGCTGATTTTGACTTTTTGACTTCGTAGTCCGCAGTTTTAGCATACTGCTCCATGGCTTTGAGATCCTGCCTTTCCGTTGCAGCAAGGGCTATGTATTTTTCAATATTTTCCTCAAAGGAAAACTCAGGGTCTTCCCACACTACGGCTATTTCATTGTCCGTGTCCAGAAGTCTCTGGAGCTGGCTGGAAGCAACGGCAAGGTTCTTTTCCGCTTCCTTGACAGCCTGATCATTTCTTAGAAGATAGGTTTCCGCCACAAGCAGATCGCTCATGACTATCAGACCATTGTCATAGAAGTCTTTTGTCATGGCGTAGTATTTTGCTGTTCTGCCGTATGACACCTTCACGGTGGAAAGCGCTTTATCAGCAAGGGCAAGCCCGAAGAAAGCCCTGTTGAAGCTGTATATTGTGTTCTGGCGGACTCTTTCTGCGGTTTCAAGGGAAGCCTTGTGCGCAGCACCTGCCTGTTTGGCTCCGTAGTGAATCTGCCCGCCGGCGAGAACCGGTTGAACTATCTCAAGCTTTGTCCTGTAGTTTGTAACTCTGTCCGAAGGATCGGCAAGCTCATCGATGAAATACGTCATGTCAAACCGCCCCTGTGCCATCTTGGCAAATGCGGCGTTTGAAGGCTCATCCGTGTTCATCCATGTTTCGCTGAACGTCACTCTGGGCATATAACCGCCCACAGCCTGACGCATGCGGTATTCAGCTCCTTCCGCGTCCGCTTCGTAAGCTTTAATCAGTCTGCTGCTGTTGAGGGCTTTTTCTTTGCCCTCTTCATACCCGAGGCGTTCAGCCCCTTGAGCAGATGCGGAAAAAAGCAGAAAAAGGGCTATCAGTCCTCCGGATGACAGTCTCCCAAGTCGCATCCCGTTTCCTCCATGAGTATTTTGAGCATTTTTTTGATCGCTTCGTCTTCTATGCTGTAGCAGATACTTGTGCCGTCTCTGCGTCCTTTAATTATTCCCTTGTTTTTAAGAATAGCCAGATGCTGGCTTGTGGTTGCCTGAGGAATTTTAAGCCCTTTGCATATTTTGGTAACATTGCACTCGTTCCCCATGAGTCCCATGACAAGTTTAAGCCTCACAGGATGCCCCAGTGCCTTGAGCTTTTCTGAATAAATGTCAAGCCATGATAAATCCATGTTCTCCTCCGAATAAACTTTAGTTTATATATGGATATTTATATATATAACATGAGACAAATGTCAACCTCAATTATGAAAAATGTAAATTAGAGGCAAGTTTTTTTATTTCACAACTAAAAGTTTTCAGGTTAAGCAAAATTTTGACAAATGTAATTTGCTTTTCAGCCGATTTATTTCTGGTAAACTTCAGGTAATGTATGGAAACAGTATTTATAAAAGTTGACAGATTTCTTCTGCCCCATGTTCAGGGTTATATAGACCACGTAAAGAAGGCCTGCGGGGACATTTGTGCCCTTTCCTCATCTGGCGGGCTGGATGAGATCTCTCTCCTTGCGCATAGAATGAAGGGTGAAGGGAGTGCCTACGGACTGGATGAGGTGTCCGCCGCAGGGAAAGATATCATGAGCCTCGCAGAAGCGGGAGACGCTGCCGGCGTGCGGGAGCGAGCTTTGTCATTAATTAAATATCTTGAGAGAGTTAAGGTGATCTGATGGCTGTTTTCAGAAAAAGAAAGTCCTTTGACTGCCCCAGAGAGCAGCTTTTTGACTGGCATGGACGCTACGGAGCCATAGGCAGGCTTGTACCCCCATGGGAAAAGGTAAATGTTCTGGAGCGTATGGGCGGCATAGGTGACGGCTCAAGTGTTAAAATGAGAGTTAAGGCGGGACCCTTCAGCACGGAATGGCACGCATTACACAAAAACTATAAATACCCTGAAGAGTTTACGGATGTGATGCTCAAGGGACCTTTTAAAGAGTGGGAACACCGCCATGTATTTTTTGAATGCGGCGGCGGAAGCGCCATTGAAGACTGTGTAACCTATAAGCTTCCCCTGTCTCCTGTTTCAGACATAATAGCCGGAAGGTATGTGACAAAAAAGCTGGAAAAGATGTTTGCCTACCGCCACAGAGTGACGGAAGGGGACATAAACTTTATTAATAAATATAAGCCCCGCAAGCTGAATATAGTTGTTTCAGGCGCAGGCGGGCAGATTGGGCGGTATCTTGTGCCGTTTCTCACCACACAGGGGCACAGTGTTAAAAGGCTTGTCCGCCGCCAGAGCGATTCTGAATTTGAATTTTCATGGAACCCCGATACATGCGAAATAGACAACTGCTTCGGCGGGTGCGATGCGGTAATTCATCTCGCCGGAGAGCCCATAGGCGAAGGGAGATGGTCAAAATCCAAAAAGAAAAAGATAACAGACAGCCGTGTGGAAGGCACAAAGCTTATTGCAGAGTTTATATCAAAGATGGACACTCCGCCGCCTGTGCTGATATGCGCTTCTGCCATAGGATATTACGGCGACAGAGGTCAGGAACTTCTGGATGAGCATTCCCCAGCCGGCGAAGGCTTCATTGCTGATGTATGCAGACAGTGGGAGGAAGCGGCAAAACCCGCCGCCGACAAAGGTATAAGGGTTGTTTTTGCCCGTATAGGCGTTGCTCTCACACCTTCAGGCGGCGCTTTGGAGCGTTTTCTGCCTTTTTTCAGAGCTGGTCTGGGCTGCTTCCCCGGCAGGGGAGATCAGGTTCTGAGCTGGGTGGCTATGGATGATGTTGTCAGGGGCATAGCCCACTGCATACATAATGAGGAAGTGGAAGGCGCAGTGAACCTTACCGCACCTGAACAAGTGACGATGAAGGAGTTTGCCCGTACACTGGGAAAAGTGCTGGGGAGAAAAGCACGCTTCCGGATTCCCGCATGGCTTGTAAAGCTTGTTTACGGACAGATGGGCAGGGAAGTTTTGCTTTCCGGAGCAAGGGTTAATCCTAAAAAAATGGTGGATACGGGGTATGAATTCGGGTATCCTCGCCTTGAGACAGCTTTAAGGCATCTCCTCGGAAGGATACTATGACACGGAACACCAAGCTACTTTTCTCTATAATGATGACCGTCGCCCTGCTCTTCGGATATATGTTTCACTTTTTCCCGGGACACCACTTTGAGCGGCTCCATATTTTTCTTTTCAACCTCTGCACAGGCGGAACAATAGTCCTCTATTTCACAGAAGGGCTGGGAGAACCCAGCGGCAAAGTGAAAGCGTTTTTCGCTCTTTCATTCATATATGCAATACTGTCATCATTTGAGCTTTATGCTCCTGCGATAGTGGTTTCTCTGTGCATGATCCCCATTGTGGAATACATAAGAATAAAGAAATTTTCCTTATTTCCCTCGGATTTTTTCACAACAAAAGTTCCCACAGCAGTGAAGTTTCATCAGGCTTCCCTTCTGTGCCTCTCCATGGGTCTGCTTATCTCGGCATTTGCCATAGTTAATGAAGAGTATGTGCGTGTGCTGGATTTTGAAAAGCTTACGCTTAACACTTTTTTCCTCGGTTTTTCTTTTCCTTTATCACTTATAACATTCAGCCTTATATTCACCCTCATGCACAAGGGGCGTACTCCGTTTAAACGCTTCCTCAAGCTTATGAGCTTCTGGGTTATCAATCTGGGGGTGATTATATTTTTTGTTTTCATCCTCATGGAGTCCGTGGTGCTTGAGCTTGTGGTGTCCTCCGTTCTGTTCATTGCTGTGTGCAATGTTCTGATAATGTATGTGACACTTGGAATGAAAGAGCAGCAGAAGACCTTTCTTACATCAGGTATTTTTTTCTTAATGGTCACCGCTGTTACCGGGATAGTTTACATAATGCTGTACTCCCTTGATCTTAACAGCCCGGAAAACAAAGCCCTTGTGCTTAACTACCACCGTATAGCGGCTCTTTACGGCTGGAACTTAAGCGGTCTTGCCGTTATATGCAGGTTTAATGACTTTCCCATAAGGCTTCATTCAGGTAAAACAATTCTTCTCCACTGGATAATCGTTATGCTTCTTGCTCCTCTGGGCTATTATTATGCCTCTGCGGGAATAGCTGCGGTAATCGGTTATGCCTTCTTTCTCCGCAGCCTGTTTTTCAGCACCGGAACAGAGCAGATACCGTCTTTTGAAAGGAATCCGTCTTGACAAATACACTGCGTTCGCCTCTTGCCGCACTCACGGCTGGGGCTTTTATCATAAGCTTTTCTTCCATATTCTCACGTCTCTCCAGTGAAGCTCCGGTGGTAAACGGCTTTTACCGTATGTTCTTCGGGGCGGTTTTCCTTATTTTCCTTGCTCTTCTCACAGGCAGCCGTTTCAAAGCGGGACGCTCAATGGTTTATTCGGCTTTAGCAGGTGTTTTGCTGGGAACAGATATGGTTTTCTGGCATACGGGCATAGAGTATGTGGGACCCGGTTTATCCACTTTACTTGCAAATTTTCAGGTGTTTTTCCTCGCTTTTTATGAAATTTCCGTTGAGAAAAAGCCAGCCTCAAAGCGGCTGTTTGCATCAATGCTTCTTGCTGTGGCAGGGCTTTATCTGCTTGTGAGCCCCGGCTGGAACGCAGGAGAGGATTTTCAGAAAGGTGTGTTTTTCAGCCTGACAGCAGGAATGTTTTATGCTTTTTTTACCATTTTCATAAAAAAATCATCTCAGGTAGTTAATCCGCTTGAAAAAACAGCCTCAATAGCATCAGCTTGCGCCGCAAGTGCGGTTTTTCTCTTTGCAGGGACATTCTTAATGGGTGAAAACCTTATTGTGGAAAGCACAGGAGATCTTGGAATCCTGCTGGTTTACGGGATAGTCTGTCAGGGTGTGGGATGGGTTCTTATCACTGGCGGTATAAGGTCCGTTCGTTTAAGCATAGTCGGGCTTGTGCTTCTTTTGCAGCCCACTCTTTCCTGGGTCTGGGAGGTTATAATATTTTCAAAATCTGTGGCGGCAACAGACATTGCCGGCGCTTTACTTGCAATGATCGCTATATATCTCGGAAGCGTTTCAAAGAATTAGTTTTTATTGTTATTTTTCCCTAGGTCTCGCAAAAATAATTATTTAATGTTAGAATTAATTAAATAAGAGAGTCTTTTGTGAAAAGAAAAATATTTATTCTGAATTTTCTTGCTGTTGTAATTCTCGTTTTCTCCATTTCCGCCGCAATTTTGCACAGAGCGGATGATTCTGTGCGTTCTAACATCGAAGAACAGAGAAAAACTGTCCGTACTCAGATAGGCGATAAGCTGAAAAGCTTTGATCTGTTCATGCTGGTTATTGCCTCTAAAATGGAAGAACGTGCGGAAAAAGCCCTTCTTGAGATTAATACTGTCCTTGGGGACTCTGCTGCAAAAGGAATAGGTGCCGAACCTGATACCCTTCGCAGACTTGCTGATGAAAAAGGTGTGGGAGAGATATATCTTATAAACTCAAACGGTATTGTTTTCAGCACATCCAACCGCAGAGAACAGGGGTTCAGCCTTGTAAAAGCCGGTAAAACCCTCAGCGCCTTTCTAAGCACTGTCTACGGAAGCGGAGAGTTTGCTCATGGAAGGATCAGTGTGGGCATGGTCTCCGGCAGGGCGGCTATGTTCTCTTACTATAGCCCGAAAGGAAGCCGGTATATAGTGGAAACAGCAGTTTATCTCGAAGATTATCTCGCTGAACAATACGGCGTTCGGCTATATGAATACTTTTTCAGAGATTTCTTTAACGATTTAATACAATCCTGCGTTTATACAAAGAGTATAGATGTTTTTACCAAATTCCGTGTATCAGGTTATTCACTTTTCAATTTTAAGAAAGAGTTTCCCCTTGAAGGTTCGTACATTGACCGTCTGAAAGAAGGGAGCGTAATTGAAAAAAGAGACGGGGATACGCTTTATGAATACTCCGCATTCCGCCTGGAGAATTCCGAAGGCGGATTTGCCGAAACATATTATATGGAAGTGGTGTACGATTTTTCAAAAGCCGGAGACTCCGTTATGAAATCTGCGTATGCTGCTGTTTTGTCGGTAGGCTTAAGCGGAATTCTTCTGTTTCTTTTTCTTAATTGCGCTTTGGCCGGGTACGGGCAGCGGGGTTCTCAGAAAAATGCTTCCGGTGTGTATCCGGATGACGATGACAAAGCGTCTCTACCTGATAGTGAAGGATCGAATTACGCCGATGGTAGAGAGAAAGGAAGCTACCGCATCCTCCTTGCAGATGACTCGGAGTACAACAGGTTTGTAACCGAATCTTACCTTGAAGGAACTGAATGCACGCTGGATTACGCTGAAAGCGGTTTTGCAGCACTTGAGAAATTCACAGTCAATAAGTACGACATGGTGCTGACTGATATACAGATGCCCGGAATGGACGGATATGAACTGACCAGAAAAATAAGGGCATTTGAAGCATCAACAGGCATGAAGCGCACTCCGGTTATAGCAATCACCGCCTATGATCTTGAGCGTGAAGCCAAGAGATGCCTTGAGGCGGGCTGCGATGCCTATGTAGCAAAGCCGCTCAACAGGGATATGCTGCTGAAAACCATGTCGATCTTCCGTGAAGGGCAGATAGATAAGCCGTCCATGCCCGCAGAAGGGGAGGACGGGCTGATCACTGTGATTGTAAAATCTGAGTTCAGCGAAGTGACACCTTTGTTTTTAAAAGACCTGAAAGAAACTCCGTCAAAAATCCGGAATCTGTTGGAAAATGAAGACTTTGAATCGATCCAGTTCATCGGGCACAGGCTCAAGGGTGAGGCAAAAACATTCGGATTTGAACCTGTCAGCGATTACGGGCTCTATATTCAGGGAGCGGCGATACGCAGAAACAGTGCCAAGATAGAGGAGATCGCCGGAGATCTGCATGAATACTCATCAAAAATAAGGCTTATTTTTGACAAAAAAAGTGTATGATTTCTTTTTAAGCTTCGATTGTTTTAAATTACGGAGAATCCATGAGAATTTTATTAATACTTATTATAGCATTAACAGTTTATGCTTGCGGAAGCCAAAAACCGGAACAGACTGAACCAACTGAAAAAGTTGAAAAACCGGTGGACATACGTACTGCTGTTCTTGAAAAACAGAATATAAAAGATTTTTTCACTCTTCCCGGAAATGTGGAGGCGTGGGAGTCAGCGACTGTCTCAGTTGATCTGGCAGGGACTGTCATAAAAACCTACGCTGAAGAGGGCGATAGGATTGCGAAGGGTTCTCCCGTGATCAGCCTTGATACCTCCACATATGAGGCGGCAGTGGATAACAGCCGTGCTGCCCTCTCCCTTGCCGAAAAAGAATATAACAGAGCAAAGCTGCTTTATGAGAGTGACGCTGTAAGCAAGCAGACCTATGATCAGGCTCTCGCCACCTTGGAGCAGGCGGCAGCAGATTTACGTTATAACAGTGCGCAGCTTGGGAAGGCTGTACTCAAAAGCCCTTTTACCGGCTGGCTTGACAGGCGGCATGTTGATACGGGTGAATATGTGGCTCCGGGTGATCCTGTTGCTGTTATTGTAAACACTGACCGCATGCAGCTTATTGTGGATGTGCCTGAAAAGGATGTTAGGTATCTTAAGGAAGGTACGCAGACAGAGCTTTTTGAAGCGGAAGTCAATAAAAACGGGGCAGAATTCACAGGCAAAATTATTTATATAGCCAAACAGGCGGAATCAGCCACCAAAACATACAGAGTGAAAATTGAGATAACTTCAGGCATAGAAAAGCTCCGTCCGGGGATGATAATCCGTGCGAAGTTCCTCCGCAGGGAATACACGGATGTCTTTGTAATTCCTGTTTTCAGTGTTGTAGATAAACAGGAAGGCAAGGTTGTTTTTGTTGAAAAAGACGGCAGAGCCGTGTCTATCCCTGTATCTGTAACCTCTGTTATCGGCAGCCAGGCTGTGATTGAGCAGGGGCTTAATGAGGGCGACAGACTGATTGTCAAGGGGCAGCATTTTGTGGCGGACGGCTCAAAGGTTCAGGCGGAGTAATATTATATGCTTATAACAGATGCCTCCCTGAAAAGGAAAAGTACAGTTTTTGTACTGATGATTCTGTTTATTATCATTGGTATGTACTCATACATAACCCTCCCCCGTGAATCGGATCCTGATATTACCATTCCCTATGTTCTTGTGATAACTGAGTATGAAGGTGTGGCTCCGGAAGATGTTGAGAGCCTTATCACTCTGCCCATAGAGCGTAAGCTTAAGGGGATCAAGAACGTCAAGGAGATAAGAGCGACAAGCTCCGAGGGCGCATCAATAATCGTTGTGGAATTCATAGCAGATACAGATATAGACAACGCTATGCAGTGGGTGCGTGACAAGGTGGATCAGGCTAAAGGCGATCTTCCCACGGATTTAGAGAATGACCCGTTGATAATGGAGATAAACCTGTCGGAATTCCCCATCATGAAGATAGCCATTCACGGTGATGTGCCGGAGTATATACTCAAGGACGTGGCGGAGGATCTCAAGGATGAGCTTGAAAGTGTTCAGGGTGTGCTTGAGGTCGTTATAAACGGCGGACGGGAAAGAGAGATCCGTGTCGTATTCGATCAGGAGCGTCTCACCGCCTATGGTCTTTCATTCAGTGAGATAGCCGCTGCGGTGCAGAGAGAAAATGTTAATATTCCCGGCGGAACAATGGATATGGGCGGCGGGAAGTATCTCCTGCGTATTCCCGGTGAGTTCAAAGATCCGGCTATCATAGATAACCTTGTTCTTCTGGCAAGGAACGGAAAACCAATATATCTCAAAGATATTGCCCATGTTGAAGATACCTTTGAAGATCGTGAAAGCTCATCACGCCTTAACGGTGATTTAGCAGTATCCATAGAAATAAAAAAACGTGCAGGCGAAAATATAATCGAAGTTTCCAACCACGTTAAACAGATTCTGGAAATAGCCGGTACACTTGTTCCCGCCGGAGTTAACCTGACCATAACAGAAGATCAGTCTGACGATATAAGACTCATGGTTGAAGAACTTGAGAACAATATCATGTCCGGTCTGGTGCTTGTCATTCTTGTTCTTTTTATGTTTCTCGGCAAACGCAGCTCTATCTTTGTGGCGGCTGCAATACCCTTTTCCATGCTTTTATCTTTTGCCGTGCTGCAAATAATGGGAATCACGCTGAACATGGTTGTTCTTTTCAGCCTTATTCTGGCCTTGGGCATGCTTGTGGATAACGCCATAGTAATTGTGGAAAACATTTATCGCCATATTCAGGAAGGTAAGGAAAGAGACGAGGCTGTCTCCATTGCCGCATCAGAAGTGGGCTGGCCTATCATAAGCTCAACTGTTACCACCCTTTGTGCGTTTGCACCCATGCTTTTCTGGCCGGATATTATGGGCGAATTCATGAAGTTTCTGCCTCTGACGCTGATAATTACCCTTACATCATCACTGTTTGTTGCTTTGGTGTTCAACCCTGTGATATGTGCGGTTTTCATGTCAAAGAAAAAAGAAAAGGCATACGAGGATACGGGAAAAGACCCGCTGTTTGTGCGTATGTATGTTAAAAGTCTTGATTTTGCCCTCCGCAGAAGATGGATAGCTGTTCTGGGCGCCTTTGGCGGAATGTTTGTGATACTCGTTTTGTTTGGCGCTTTCAACAGCGGAGTAGAGCTTTTTCCCGATACTCAGCCCAAGCGTGCATATGTTGCGATAAAGGCTCCCGAAGGCACAAGGCTTGAAGTCACAGACAGCTATGTAAGTATAGTGGAACAGATGGTTATGGCGGAGAAGGATGTAAAATACGTCATAGCCGATACAGGCATAACACCAAGCGGTGAGGAAGGCTCAAGCAGGCTTTCAAACCACGGGCGTGTCAGCATCCGTTTCCATGAAAAGGACGACCGTGAAGGGGACAGCAGTGCTGTTCTGGACAGGCTGCGTGAACAGCTCAAGTTTTTCCCCGGAGCGGAAATAAAGGTGGAAAAAGAGGAAAACGGACCCCCAGTGGGTGATCCTGTGAGCATAGAGATAGGCGGAGAGGATGTAGGCGTTCTGGAGCGCATTACGGAACAGGTTAAGGCAGAAGTGAAAGAGGTTTACGGCATTGTGGATCTCAAAGACAACCTTGTTAAATCCAAACCGGAGATCAGGGTACGTGTGGACAGAGAAAAGGCTGCTCTTCTGGGTCTTTCCACTTCAGACATATCATACACTCTCAAGGCGGCAATAGGCGGCTATAAGCTGGGCGTTTACCGTGAAGGTGAAGATGAGTATGACATAATGGCTCGTCTGCCGGAGAATAGAAGACAAAGTGTCGCCGACGTGGCAAATCTGCTGGTTCCTAACTCAAACGGTGATCCTGTGCCCCTTTCGGAAGTGGCACAGGTGGAAACCGGCACAGGGTACGGCTCTATTAAACGTAAAGACGGCAAGAGGGTTGTCACCGTCAGTGCGGGAGTCGAAGGAAGAAACAGTAACGATGCTTTGCAGGAAATTACGCAGAGAGTTGCGAAAATAGAGCTGCCGAACGGCTACAGTATAAAATATTCCGGAGAGCAGGAGGAGCAGCAGAAAGCAACGGCATTTCTGGAAAAGGCGTTTATCATAGCTCTTTTCCTCATTGCTCTTGTACTTGTTACGCAGTTTAACTCCATACGCCAGTCAGGCATAGTTCTCACATCCGTGGTGCTTTCTCTCTCCGGTGTTCTCATGGGGCTGCTCATAATGCGGATGCCTTTCGGAATCATTATGACGGGTGTGGGGGTGATATCCCTCGCAGGCGTAGTGGTAAACAATGCCATAGTGTTGATAGATTACGCTAATCAGCTCAGGGCATCGGGCATGGATTCTGAAGAGGCGATACGCACAGCGGGGAGAACACGTCTTCGTCCTGTACTGCTTACAGCCGTTACAACCATTCTGGGTATGCTCCCCATGGCGACAGGGGTCAGCTTCAGCTTCCGCAGGCTCGCATGGGAGATAGGTTCTGAAACTGCGGAATGGTGGAGTTCAATGGCAGTTGCCATAATATTCGGGCTGTCATTTGCCACAGTGCTTACCCTTATTGTTGTTCCTGTGCTTTACTCATATGCTTCAACAGGAATTTTCAGAAGGAAAAAAGCCTGAAAGATTATATCAGACGGAGCGGTTATTCTGTGAAATGACCGCTTCCGCCGCCATAGCGCCGAGCTTTTTCAATGCTTCGGTATGTTTTTTATCAAGGGGGCTGCCGCAGTTCAGCCGTATGAAGTTTCTGTACCTGTCCTGCGCAGTGAAGAGAAAGCCGGGAACTGTGCCTATACCCTCTTTTACCGCTGATTCATAAAGCAGAAACGAATCTGTGCCTTCGGGAAGCTCCACCCAGAGTATGAATCCGCCTTTCGGGTTTGAAACCCTTGTGCCTTTTGGGAAAAAATCAATAATATACGACCTGTAAGCTGCGACCTGATTTCTGTACACTCGCCTGATTCTGTTCAGGTATCTGCTGTATTTTCCAGAGGCGAGGTAATCGCACAAGGCAAGCTGCGGCAGGCGGGAAGTATCAAGCACGGTGGAGATCTTTTTATCCATAACCTGCTTAAAATATTTGCCGGGGCATATCCACCCGACCCTGAACGAGGGCGAGATTGTTTTGGTAAATGAGGAAACATAGATCACATTTCCATTCTTATCAAATGATGACAGACACTTAGGTCTGTGCCCCTCATGGCAGAGTTCGCCGTAGACATCATCCTCAACAATAGGGACATTCTTCTCTGCACAAATTTCCACAATCCGCTTTTTATCCTCATCAGGAAGAGTCCCGCCGAGGGGGTTGCTGTAGTTAGGCTGTATAAGAAGTGCCTTAACGCTGTATTTTTCCAGAGCGTCCTTCAGCCTGTCAGGATCCATACCGTGATCGGGGCGTGAAGGAACTTCAATGACATACATGCCCATTGATTCAAGGGCGTGGAGATGACCGAAATGAAGAGGTGATTCTACCGCTATGTAATCTCCGGGTCCGGCGAGAACACGAAGAATATGGCTGAGGCTTTCTGTAGTGCCGGTGGTGATGATAATATCATTAGGGGAAACCTCCACACCTGCGGAGAGCATATGCATGGAGATGCAGCCCCTGAGCTGGGCGTTGCCTCTGAAATCCTCGAATGAGTTGTAGTCGGGGTTATGGTTTAGTATATGCTTCATGGTTTTGGCAAGTTCAGCAGATGGCAGCATAGAGATGCAGGGTGATGCTCCGCCGAACTGTATGAGGCTTCTGTCAGCCATTGCGTTGCATACGTTGTATATCATGCTGAATTTATCAACCCTTGCAGCGGTTATTTTTCTTTCGGAGGATATACCCGCCACAGGAATAGAGTTATCGGCGGATACGTAAAAGCCGGACTGCGGACGTGATTCCAGAATACCCTGATGCTCAAGCTCCACATACGCCTTCATTATGGTGGACACACTCAAACCTGTGTCAGAACTCATTTTTCTGATCGAAGGTACTTTGTCTCCGGGTTTAAGCCCGTTTGCGGAGATAATTTTCTTTATGCGGCTTTGGACTTCTTCATATTTATAAACACAGTGTCTATCCATAATTCTTCTCTCTGTAAAAACTGTTATGTATACATTTCAAAAAAACTGTAACTGTCATTATATACAGTTTTATTATATTAATTTTCCAACGTAAAGATCAAAAGTAGATAAGGAGGGCGCAGGGATGAGCGTGAAAAGTTTCAGAATGACTCTTGGGAAAGATAAGATGATGTCAGTAAACGGTATTAAAAGCGCAGACCTGTCCTGTGAGAAAGGCAAACTCTGGATAACCGGAACAAGGGAAGGAGATATTATGCTCACAGGCGGGCAGAAGATCAGCCTTCGTCCTGTTGATGCCCTGGTCATTCAGAGCGGAAGAGAAGATTCACATTTTACAATGGAAGTAAGGTAGTTTTTTAGCTGCCGGAGCTTATTCGCTGCGCTGTTTCAGCGGCACTGCACCCGTGTTTTACGGAGGAGCAGTTTCCGCATGAGCCGCCGCAGCCGCTTCCGGGTTTTGTATAGTGTCTGTAAAGGTAAACCGCCGCAGCTGTTATTATTGATGCTGTAATAATTATATCTGCCATTGTGTCCTTCTTATCTGTGTCTGCCGTGTCTGTGTCTGCACGGAGTTATGTTAATTTTGCTGGAGAGGCTGCCGCACAGGCAAAGCCTGCTTCCTTCCAGATCCACTGTGACATTACCGTCACCCGCTTCCTCAACTACTTCAAGAGTGCGCCCTTTTATAAAGCCGTAGTCTATCAGCCTGCGCACAGACTGTCTGTCGCAGCATTTGCAGAAGCCGGATATCTCACATTTCTCTCCTTTTTTAGCATCAGAGAGACATAATATGCCTTCATCATTAATCAGGTTGCTGCACATATTCAAACACTCCGAAAGGGTAAAAACCCAGTTGTTTAGTATTATATTGTAATCTATTAACTTAGTTTGTCAATGTGAACATCATGAGTGTTGAAAAAGCTGTAAATAAAATGTTTTCAGAGAATTTGAAAATAACAAAAAAATATTGATTATTTCTACTAAAACTAATAAGTTTTTAAAAGAGGCTGTTGATATGCGGTCTTAATACACAAGAAGACGGTTGTTATTATGAAAAAAGAAACAAAAAACCTTGCCCTTAAAAGGCTTTCTGCGTATTTGTCAGAAAAGAAGCTCCGTGCGACAAGCCAGAGGGAAATCATTCTCGGCACATTTATTGACATGGGTAAGCACACCACAGCAGAAGAGCTTTACGAAGCACTGAAAAAATTTGACTCAAGCATCGGTCATGCTACAGTCTACCGTGCCCTGAGACTCTTTGTGGATGCTGAAATAGCCCGCGAACTTAACTTTAATGACGGTTCCGTACGCTATGAAAGTATTGTCGGAAAAGAGCCCCATGATCACATTATCTGCAAAAAATGCGGCGCAATGGTGGAATTTCTTGATGAAAGCATCAGGCAGGCGCAGGACGAAATTGCAAAAAAATACGGATATGCACTGAAAAACAGGAGCCATATACTCTTCGGTGTATGTCCCAAGTGCCGCAGATAAGCGTTCTGTAATTAAATTTCCGTATAATAACATCAGGCGGATTTTTTATATCCCGATCCGTATTAAGGGTTTTAAAGGGTTGAAAGATTCCGTCTGATGTCATATTCTTACTCCGCAAAATCCTTACGGAGCAGTCATGACCTTTATAGAAGTTTTCTGGATAGCGGTGGGTCTTTCAATGGACGCATTCGCTGTATCTATAGCTTGCAGTGTTCTTTTATGTCATGTGTCTTTCAGGCAGATTTTCCGGCTAGGTTTCCACTTCGGACTTTTTCAGGCGCTGATGCCTGTTGTGGGCTGGCTTGCAGGAAGGAGCGTGAGCGAATATATCAGTGCATGGGATCACTGGGTGGCTTTCGGTCTGCTTGGGCTTATAGGTCTGAAGGCCATAAGAGAATCTTTTAAGTCCGGTGATGAAGATGACGTTAGAGGCGACCCTACGAAGGGGATGAGCCTTATTATGCTCTCTGTTGCGACAAGTATAGATGCTCTGGCTGTGGGAGTAAGCCTTGCCGCTGTTAATGTAAGCATCTTTCAGCCCGCCCTTATTATAGGAATCATCACCGCCTGTTTTTCCGTTGTAGGTACAGTTTACGGCTGCCGGATCGGGGCTCGTTTCGGCAAAAAAGTCGAGGCGGTCGGCGGAATAATACTTATTCTTATTGGTCTTAAAATCCTGCTGGAACACACAATATTCTAAAATAACCCTTAACCTCCCCCAACCTCCTTTAAGTTTTTTCTTGACTGTCGCTATATAGTGATCTATATAGCGATTAATCGTTATGTGCCGAGGGGAATAACGTTTCGGAGAGGTTAAATGATAAGACAAGGCAAAATTTTGACAGCCGCCGTGATTGGTGCGGCATTCATGTTCGGGGCTGCTTCAGCGAAAGCAGAAGATGAACGCATTTACAAACTTGGTGAAATTGAGATAACAGACTCAGTTTCATGGGTTAATTCAAAACCCATGCAGGAAGTGTCGTCTGAAGAGTTTGAAGCAGGGTCGGCTACAAGCGTTTCAGAAGCACTTGAGCAGCTTCCTTCTGTTAATTTTACTCCCAATTCAAAAGGAGAGAAGCGTCTTAATATCAGAGGTTTTTCAGACAGATACATTCAGGTTTACTTTGACGGTATTCCCGTTGCCCTGCCCTATGAAGCTTATATAGATTTGGGCAATTACAATACTTTCGGTATTGATAAGATAGAGCTTGAAACAGCCGGCGGTTCAGTTCTTTTCGGACCTAATGCGGCAGGCGGTGCGGTGAATATAGTTACAGCGAAGCCGAATAAGCCTTTTGAATCAGCTATAGAGTTCATGTACAAAAGCGGCGACACCTACCAGACAAGGATAGGTCTGGGGAGCAAAATAGGCAAAGCTTACGGCATGCTGTCTGTTGCGTATGAAGATTCCGACGGCTTTGAACTTCCCAGCGGGTATGATGAACGTAATGAAAACGGCGGGCTTCGTGACAACTCCGGCTACTGGAGAGGAACAATCACAGGTAAAGTCGGCTATGAGTTTGCCAAGGGCAGTGAAGTTGCCTTCGGTATAAACCATATTAACAGCAGCCTTGAACTTCCTCCCAATACCAAAGAGATAGATAACGGAAAAAATAACAGTCCTGTGCGTTACTGGAATTACGAAGAATGGGACAAGGACACCTATTACCTTCTGGGCAGTGTAAGAAAAGATAAATACGCTGTAACAGCAAGACTCTATAGAGATGAATACTATAACGTCATGAACCGTTATAAGGATAATACTTACACCGAATGTCTGAGCCCTTCATGGTGCAACAGCGCATATGACGACTACTCCAACGGTGTAATTGTCAACACTGAGATCAAAACAGGTGCAATAAACACTGTGATCCTCAGCGGTCAGTATAAGAAAGATGTACATAAAACCAGAAATGACAAAACTCCCGAATGGGAAAAAGACGTGGCGGAAACTTACTTCGCAGGTATAGAGGACAGACTTACGCTTGGTAAATTCATCATCAGCCTCGGCGGCAGCTATGAAGTAAACAACGCCATATCCTCCGACAGTGAAGAGGAGCTTAATGACGATATAAAAGTTTTCAACCCGCAGGCAACTGTAATTTATAATATGTCTCCCAACACGATCTTACATGCAAAAGCGGCACGCAAAACCCGTTTTCCTTCAATGAAGGAGCTTTACTCAAGCTACTCATACAACAACGGCGGGCAGACAACATATTTTGCAAACTCTGACCTTAAAGAAGAAAAAGCCATGAACTATGAAATAGGTATTAAACAGACACTGTTCGATACTGTTCTTGTTCAGGCTAATGTTTTCTACTCAAAAATAGACGACAAGATTAACACCAAAGCTGCATACACAGGCAATGACCCGAACGCTTCAGCAGATGCACAGACATCAGACAACATTGATGATGTGACCATGCAGGGATTTGAAGTAATGCTCGGAGGAGATTTTACAAAAAACACCACCACAATAGCTTCATATGCTTACATTGATGCTGAGAAAAGTATCGAAGGCGACGACTCTGACATAGTTGCCGATGTCCCCGAACACAAATTCTATCTGGATCACTCATACAGAATAGGCAAAATTTTTGTTCTCGGCGGCAGAATTAATATGGAAAAAGGACGCTATTCACAGAAATCCGATTACAGCTACAAAGAGCTTGATACATACTGGACAGCGGATCTCAGAGCTGAGGTTTCACCTTTGAAATACACTTCCATAGAGGTTGGTGTGGAGAATGTGGCGGATGAAGAATATGAGCTTTCATACGGTCTGCCTCAGGCGGGAAGAACATACTACGCAAAGCTTAAAATGAAAATATAAGATGTCACTAACCGACAGTAGCGACACTAAATGGAGAAAGGGAGCCATAGCGGGGGGCGTCTGGGGGACCTCCGAGATGACCCTCGGCTCTTTTCTTCATAACTTACGGATTCCGTTTAAAGGGCATATCCTGACGGCAATCGGCATAGCCATACTGAGCGCTTTCGGAATGAAATGGCGCACAAGCGGCATGTTTTACAGGGCAGGGCTTACCTCAGCAATGCTTAAGGCATTTTCACCCAGTCCTAAAGTCGTTGTCCCGATGGTGGCAATAACAATAGAAGGCTTTCTGTTTGAGCTTGGTACACGCATTCTGGGGAGGAACGTCATAGGCTTCCTTGTCAGCGGCGGGCTTGCGATGCAGTGGGCGGTTCTCCATAAGGTTATAAGGCTTCTTATATTGTACGGAGCCAGCATATATACTGTCTATGAACAGCTTTTTGAAAAAGCGGCAACAGGGCTCGAACTTCCTTTTATCAACCCTGTGTACGGAATTGTTTTTGTGTTTGCACTGAGTTTTGTTGTAGGCGCCGGAGCATCCGCAGTGGGGTGCGCCGCAGCGGCAAAGAGCAATGGAAGTGATGAACCCATAACCTTCGGAACAAAAGGGGCGGCTCCCGCCGGCTCTATGATGCAGGGCTGTGCGGGACGTCATTCGCTCCTGTGGCTTCTGCTGCATATAGCAGTTATTGCCGTTGTTGTGGGTTTTATGGATAAAAGTGAGTGGCTTGCATACATTCTGCTGGTTTACTCACTGGCTGTCTCAGTAAGGTACAGAAACTTTCTGAAGCGGTTTGCATCGTGGAAGATATGGCTTCCAATATTTGTAATATCATTTGTATCTGGCTTTGTGTTGAAGTCTCCGGAAGGAAAGTTCATCAGCACGCCGGGTTTTCTTGAGGGGATAAGGCTTGCAGTGAGAGCTTTTGTTACCACATGCGCTCTCAGCGGTTTGGTCTCGGAGATGGGTCACCCGCTTATAGCCGGTTTCTTCCGCCGCAGATACGGGGACAGGATAGACTCCGTACTGTCTGTGGCGTGGGGTACTGTGAACACTGTTGCTCCAAGCGTAAAGGTGAGAACATTGATAAAAAACCCTGTGAAGGGCATCGCCGGAATGATGGATTCTGTTCTTTCTTCAGATAGAAAGAGGGCAATTCTTATCACCGGGGAAGTTAACGGAGGCAAGACAACTTTTCTCAAGGCCTTCCTCAGCACACTGCCTTCGGATGCGGAAGTCAGAGGTTTTGTGGCGGAAGCTGTTTTTGAGGATGGAACAAAGACAGGATACAGCATAACAGATGTCCGCACAGGAGAAAGTGCTGAACTGTGCAGACGCACAAAGGACGGCTTCTATTTTGAACCCGCAGGGCTTGCCTTCGGTGAAAAATGTATGGGTGAAGCGCCTTATAAAAATATGTACGCTGTTTTTGATGAGGTCGGTCACTACGAAATGAGAGGCGGCGGGTGGGACACTTTAATAAAGAAAGTCACCACCGGCGGTGCTGCTCCGGTTATTGCGGTCAGGCGCAGTCTCGTGGATAAGGTTTGCGGGCGTTACGGTCTTGTAAACGCAGAAATATATGATGTTGATAATATAAAAGTGCAGGCTGTAGAGCCTGCCGTATAAAGAGTTTTGCCGGCGGAGGTTCTGCTTCCTGGATTTTGTCAGAATCCTTGCCGGCACAAGAAAACAGCGGAACTGGGGGTTCCGTTGCCGTAACACTCATAAGCAGGTACACAGGGCGGCGGAGCGGAAGCATGAGTTCCTCGTCTCAGAAGCAAATGCTCCGCCTCCTTCTGCTCTTCTGTCTTCACAAAAGTTTTATACGACAATTCCAGTGAGTGTGTAATGAAAAAAAACGGTTATGAAATCTCTTTTTCCAGAACAGCGGGCGATAATGTCCTTGGCGGAAGAATATGGATCGATAAACAGGGCAGAAACTTCATTGGTCTTGGCAAAATAGTTTTTCTGGAGGCGATCAGGGAACACGGGTCAATATCCGCTGCTGCTTCCTCACTTAATATGTCATACCGTAAAGCATGGGGGCTGGCGCAGAGTATAAATGCCCTGTCCGATGAGCCTCTTGTTACAAAACAGGCAGGCGGTGCCGGCGGCGGCGGAGCTGAACTTACCGAAGAAGGTGAGAGAGTTATCTCTCTTTACTGGGATATCTGCCGCAAGTTTGAGAAGTTTCTGGAAGTACAGCAGGAATTGATAGAGAGGTTCTGATTTTTATCGGTTTGACTTAATTCCACATATGGGATTATCATTCATCCATGAGCAAAAAGCTGGCAATATGGATAAGCGTTCTGGTGACTGTTGTTCTTGTGTTCTCCACGGGAGTTTATTATTCACAGTCGCAGAAGGCAGTTCTTTTTGAGATACAGAAGCGTGCCGCCGAACTCTTAAGGGCGGACAAGCGTACCGTGTCCGATTTTCTGGGGCATATCCGTTCCGTAACCTACGGTCTTTACACAAACCCGATAAACAGCCGTTTCATCTTCCACGGAGAAGGAAAAGCAAAGGCGGAAAGTCTTTTTATGGACTACTGCAACAACGTCCGTGAGGTACAGGCAATCAGGCTTGTAGACAAGGACGGCAGGATTCAGGTCTTTATGAGAGAATGCGAAAACCTGTCCGGTGAAGCAGATTACGAACCCATAGATATTTCATCAAAAGACTTTATACAGGACGCAGCCGAACTGGACAGACCTGATATTCTCTTCAGCAAGTTTGAGCGGGGCTTTCTGCCGGATGCTGTGAGCTTCTGCCCCTCTATGATACGTACCGTTGTCCCTTATTTTGCAGGGGGTGAGCATGCGGGCTATCTGGTGGTGAATTACTGGGGCGAGCGTCTGGGCGAGGTTGTGAACAGGCTGAACAACGACGAAGGGCACGCCTTTATTGTTGAGAAAAACAAAATCAATCCTGACCGGCACGGAATTTTCCTTTTCCACAGAAACAAAAGCTACGAGTTCGCAAATCAGATGCAGCATAGCCACCGCTTCCAGACTGTTTACGGTGAAGATGTTTTTAATGAACTAGTCAAAGGGCTGGACGGCATAATCCGGCTTAAAAACGGTGATTTTCTTGGCTATACTACGGTTTATCCATACGAAGGGACTGATATTTCATGGAAAGTCTGCACTGTTATAGATGCCAAGTACGCCTTCCGCAATCTTCAGGCACTCAAAATGGGCTTTATCCTTGTTCTGTCTCTTTCTGTATTTCTTGCGGTCTTGACAGCATTTATATTTGCAGAAAGATTCCTCCGCCCTCTTGGCGGGCTGAAAACCGCTCTGGAAAGCTACGGCAGAGGCGAACTGGACTATGAGATAAAAGAAAAATATACTGACGAACTGGGCGATATTGCTGAAAAAGTGCAGGAGATGGCACATTCTCTGCGAAGGTACATCGGTGAGCGTGAAACGTCGCAGAAAAGGATGGAGCTTGCTGACAGGCTATCATCATTAAGTATATTAAGCGCAGGGGTTTCCCATGAACTTTCGACTCCGCTGAATTCTATTCTTCTTGCTGCTACACTGCTGGAGAAACAATACGGGCTCAGTGATGAGGTGCAGGCGGTTAAAACTCAGGCTGAAAGATGCGTGGAGATAATAGCCTCAATGAAACGCCTCGTGGCGGACGGGTATGACAGCTGCACAAAGGAACGGCTGAACCTGAAGGAGCTTGTGAGCGAGGCTGTGCGCTTTATGCGTGCCGGCGGCGGAGTGGTTATAGAAACAAGACTTGAAGACGCATATATCGAAGGCTGCCGGACACTGCTGAATCAGGCATTTCTGAATATAGCGGTAAATGCTGTTGATGCTGTCTACCCCGAAGGCAGGGTGGTTTTCCGCCTGTTTAGGGATAAAGGGAAAGTTATACTGGAAGCGGAAGACAACGGAAGCGGCATAGAGGCTGAAAAGCTTAAAAAAATATTCGACCCGTTTTTCACCACGAAATCACCGGATAAAGGAACTGGGCTTGGACTTTCCATAACGCACAGAATTATCACCGAACACGGCGGCAAGATAAGTGTGAAAAGTGAAAAAGGTAAGGGAACATCCATAAGGTGCGAGTTTAATGAAAGTAGTGATAGTTGAGGACGATAAAACCCTCTGCGGGCTGCTGAAAAAGAGCCTTGAAAATGAATTTAACGTTACGGCGTTTTACGAGCCGGAAAAAGCTCTTTCTCACATAAAGAGCGCCGGGGCTGATGCTGTAGTTTCTGACGTGCGAATGCCGGGGATGACGGGCTTTGAACTTCTGGAGGCACTTCGGGAGGACATGCCGGAAGTCCGCCTTATCCTCATGACAGGTTATGGGACAGTCACTGAGTCCGTAAACGCAATCAAAAGCGGCGCATATGATTATATTCTCAAGCCTGTTGACCCTGACATACTCATAAAAAAGCTGGATCAGATACGCACCCTTCTTGACTTCGGCAGGCAGAGTGCGGGAAGCTTCGCACCCATATATAAATCAAAAAAAATCGATGATATAATGCAGCTTGCCGCCCGTGCCGCAAAGGCAGACAGCGGTGTTTTGATCACAGGAGAGACAGGGACAGGCAAAGAGGTCATTGCCCGCTTTATCCACGGGGTTTCTTCCCGCAAGACAGCCCCTTTTGTTGCGGTAAACTGCGGAAACATGCAGGAGCAGCTTTTTGAAAGTGAGCTTTTCGGCTATCGAAAAGGGGCGTTTACCGGAGCTGATACAAATAAACGGGGCCTTGTTTCCGCTGCTGAAAGGGGCACTCTGTTTCTTGATGAAATAGGTGAGCTTCCCCTGCCCTCACAGTCGAAGCTGCTTCGTTTTATAGAAACAAGAACCTACTATCCCCTTGGCTCAGTGGAGCCTAAGACGGCAAATGTGCGCTTCATAGCCGCAACAAACCGCAACCCAGCCGAAGAAGCTGAAAACGGTACTTTCAGAAAAGACCTTTATTACAGGCTGAATGTGGTTGAGATCAAAGTTCCGCCACTCCGTGACAGGAAAGAGGATATTATGCCTCTTGCAGAACATTTTCTCGGCAGGTTCCGTCATATTAATCCTAAAATTGAAGGTTTTTCCCCTGATGCAGTTCAGGCTTTGGAAAGCTATTCTTATCCCGGAAATGTGCGTGAGCTTTCAAATATAATAGAGCGTGCCGTGATTCTTGAAACCGGGCACAGGGTGTCTCCGGCATCACTCCATATGACAGGTTCGGCGGAACGAACCGTTTCAAAAAAGCTGGATGATGTTGTGCGTGAGCATATACTCGCTGCACTGGCTGAAGCGGGCGGAAGCAAGGCGAAAGCAGCGGAGATTCTGGGAATCGACGCCTCCACAATCTACCGCAGGCTCAAGGAATACGGCATAGGCTAAGTAATTCACGTATCTCTGCAATTGTCAGCCTTACACATCTGTTAGTAAATACCTAAAAAGTGCGTACTTTAATTTTGCAGCTAAGTGAATATATTTTTGTGAAAAAAACGGGAGAATACGTATGAAGAATATTCTTGTACTTACGGGAAGCCCCAGAAAGGGCGGAAACAGCGATCTGCTTGCAGATGCCTTCATTAAAGGAGCAGAAGAAGCAGGGCATAAGGTGAGCAAGTTTGCCTCAGCAGAAAAGAAGATAGGCGGATGCCGCGCCTGCGATAAGTGCTGGTCAACGGGAACAGCGTGTATTTTTCCCGATGACTTCAGGGAATTAGCTCCTTTGGTGGAGGAAGCGGATACATTGGTTATTGTTTCTCCTGTTTACTGGTTTACAATGTCTGCACAGATAAAAGCTGCAATAGACAGGCTTTATGCTTATTACACTCCGAATAGAAAAAAAGACCTTAAGCTCACAGAAACTGTTCTGCTCTCCTGCGCTGCGGATGAGCCCAGTGTGTTCAAAGGGCTGGAGGAGACCTATAAGTCCCTGCTGGCATACACAGGATGGAAGGATGCGGGTATCATAACAGTGCCCGAAGTCTCAGATAAAGGTGACATACTTAAAACAGGTGCGTTAACAAAAGCAGAAGAGCTTGGAAAAAGTATCTGAACAATTCGTGAGTCCGGAACGGTTTCTTGCAATTTGCAAGAAACCTGTTTTGCAAAATGCAAGATTCCTATATAAAAACTAGTCTTTCTGCACCGGATAACCTATTTATAAATCTTGTTTTTTCATAAGTTTATCTTTTGCCCTTCCGTGGCATGTTCATTGCTCAATACAAAGCAAGCATACACGGAGGTTTATTAAATATGAAGAAACTCATAATAGTCTGTTTTATGACTCTTTTCTGTTTCGGTGTTGTGCAGGCTGCGGAACAGTCTTCCTGCATTTCATGTCACGGAAACAAAGCGGAGATGGAAAAACTCGGTTACCCCCAGCTTTATCTTGATCCTGTTGAAGTTGAAAAAGAGGTCAACATGGGTGAGGTTGCCTGTGAGGACTGCCATATGGGAAACCCTGCTGAAATGACAGCAGAAAAAGCCCACGAGGGAATGCCCCGCCCCTTTTACGCTGCTGCCGGCAAAACCCTTAAGTATCAGGCAGTGGGCAGAGAGGTCACAAACTATGACCCCATACAGCCCAAAGGTAAGGAACGCTTTAAGTTCCTCATGAGAAAACCTGATCCTCAGCAGGCAAAAGAGAAAGGAATAGCTGTTCTCGCACAGCTTTATTACCACGACCATGATCCTGAAACCATGGCGTATGATCCTTCCGTTGCGGAAAAAACATGCGGAAAATGCCATGAAAACGAAGTTAAGGAATATAACGTTTCCGGTATGGGGCTGAACAAATATCAGAGAGGCTTCACAAACTTCAGCGACCTGAAACCCGGCCCTCAGAACTGTGGTGCTTGGTTCGGCGATAACCATGACAAAATAGGTGCAGAGCTTGCCGTTGAGTATCCCAAGGCGCATGGGGACGGCTCGGCAAGAGGCTGCAACAAGTGTCATGCAAGCTGTAATGACTGCCACTATAAAGGTTATGAAAAATCAAACGCACGCCACGTTTATCAGAAAGATCCTGAACCTCTTTCATGCTACGGAAGCGGTAAAGGTACAATCTGCCACGCCGGACCAATGGACAGAAGAAGAGGCGCAGGCTACATGAGAGAGGAATTTGCATTCCCTATACATGAACTCGCTGAAGATGTTCACGCTAAAAACGGAGTAACCTGCAACGATTGTCATAAAATGGAGAGCCACGGCTACGGGCATCTCAGTTCGCAGTCCGCACGGGAATCATGCAAAAACTGCCACGAAGATATATATAACGCAGCTCTGGAAAGTCCTGATCACGGCAATGTGGATTGTACATCCTGCCATATTCAGGCTGTAGGCGCTTACCAGTTTACTTTCTGGGGTCCCGGAAAACAGGAAGCGCAGGTTAAAGCCCTTGCAAAACACAAAGAATATTACGGAACAAGAAGCCAGCCCACCCTTGTTAAGCACCCCGAAAGAGGAGTGTGGATACCCATGAAACCTTACCCCATGGGCGTTCTCAACATGAAGGATGATGTCAAGGGAGTTAACAAACTGATTCTCCGTGAGATTGAGCCCACTATGGTGAAAGGAAATGCCAAAATAGGCGAGCAGGACTTCACTGTTGAAAGAAAACCCGATGAAGTGAACGACATGTACATCATGAACGGCACGTACAAGCTGAAAAAGAACAATAAGATGCTTGCATGGATTCAGATGGACAAAATGAGCCACTCCATAGGCGAGGCAAGAAACTGCGACTCATGCCACTCTTCACACGATCAGGTTGCTACCTCATGGTGGACATACGATGCTTCTAATGATGTGAAAAAACCTTTTAACGGAAGCTACATAATCCGTGGAACGAAAAAGGGTCTGTTCTTCACCGACTGGAAGTACGAAACTCCTGAACCCGCAGCAGGGATGGATACAGAGGATTTTATGCCCTTCATCAATTCCGGCAATGTTTGGGATACCAAAGGCATAGACTTTTCAATACCCTTTGATGATAAGAAGTATGCTGATGCCAGAAGTGATTATGAAATGCTTTACGGAAAACTCCATGGTCTTGAGCAGCAGTATGCGAAGGATCAGGCAAAGCTTGATACTATCAAACTTGCCAGAAAGATACTTCCCCACAACCCGAAAAAAGCCGCAGAGATGGTAAGCGGTTTTTAATAATAACTTAATAGAGTAAGCTGAAAAAAGAAGCCCCCGGATATAATTCATTCCGGGGGCTTTGTTGTTTTAATGATTTTGTACTAACTAAATTTTAAATACCTGAACAGTTTCGTTCATTGCCTCTGCCTGCTGGCTGAGGTCGTTTATTGTAACAGTTATTTCGCTTATGGCAGCCGTACTCTGTTCAAGTCCGGAGCTGACCATCTGCACGCTGTCGTTTATGCTTAAAATCGCTGTGTTCTGCTGCGATACGGCGGTTGATATTGCATCGTTGGAGTTTATAACGTCGTCAATCGCCGAGACTATGGTGTCGAAAACTTCAATAGTAGACTTCAGGGCGTCAACACCTTCCTCAACCTGTTCTCCCGCCTTAGTCATGTTAACAGATGCAAGCTTTGTATCCTTTTGAAGGTTGGTGATTATTGCGTCTATTTCCTGAATAGCGTTTTGGCTTCTTTCCGCAAGCTTCCTTACCTCGTCTGCTACTACAGCGAAGCCTCTGCCTGCATCCCCTGCTCTGGCTGCTTCTATTGCCGCATTGAGTGCAAGCAGGTTGGTCTGGTCTGCTATATCATTAATTACATTAAGTATGTTGCTTATCTGCGTGGATGATTCAGTAAGGTTTGTGATAGTTCCTGAAAGATCCGCAGCAGAACGGCTTATGTTCTCAATGCTCTTATTCGTGTGTGCAAGGGTTGACTTGCCTTTATCTGTCTGCTTTTTGGTATGGTTGCTTTTATCCATAACAATCTCAAGGTTATTCATCACTTCCTGAGAGGTAGCAGCCATCTCTTCCATTGCGCCTGCTATGGATGATATCTGTGCGGACTGATCTCCGAAGGTTGTGCTTAACTCCTCACTGGCACTGGCAAGCTCTGTACTCCCAGATGCTACACTTTCTGATGAAAGGCGGATTTTACCGACGACATCTGAAAGATTATCCCTCATCTGCTTCATTGCCTCGTAAAGACCTGTTATTTTCCCTGAATCATCAAACTGTATGCGGAGATCGCCTGAAGCGATTTTTCTCGCAATTTCTGACATTTCCACAGGTTCACCGCCGAGAGGTCTTTTCACGCCGACTGTGATCACTCTTGCGAAGAACAGCGCAACAGCAAGTCCGATAATTGAAAACAGAGACACAAAAGACGTGATCTTCTTATTATTGCTCTGAATTCGAGGGCCTATCTGATCCTGGTGAGCTTGTGCATCTGATGTCATAGCGTTTGTTGTTTCAGTTATTTCTGCGCCTAAGACACTGAGTTTATCGTTCACTAGAACGTCTCTCTTTTCAAGAAGCGGTGCAACTTTTGTTATATTTTCAAGGAATCTGTTTTTTGTTTCCATGAAATTGTTATAAATATTGCCTGCTTTGCCTGATGAGTTTTTATATTGGCTCAGCGAACTATTGATTTCAGTCCCAAGAGAACTGAGTGTTTCATTATAATATTTTCTATCTCTTAAGTTGATAAACTCATCTGCATTGAATCTGGATCTAATCAGATTTTCCTGAGCGGCACCTAATGCCTGTGATGTCCCTGATATTGCTCTCAGCTCATTAAGCATATCAGTCATTTTTTCTCCGTCAGCCTTCATTGCGCTTTTGAGTTTATTTCTCTCATATATTACGGAGACAAGTTCTTTAAAGTCATTTCTATATGCTTCTGCATTTTTTTGGATAGAAACTAACTTTTCCAGAGTATCTTTGTCTGTCAGTATGCTTTTTGCATTTTCAGCAGTTTTTATGAGAGTATCCATGTTTTGATTAAATACCTGAACATCCGACTCTGCATTGCTCATCAGAAACTTCATGACAGCAAGTCTCACCGAAAGCATTGAGGAGTCAATAGAGGCAGCAAAGTTGCTTGTTCTTGCCTGTGTCCGGTATTCTTTAAATCCGGATGCTGAGTTCATTGTTCCGAGTACAGCAGATAAAGATATGGCTATTACTGTTCCGATTACAAAGCCAAAGCCGATGAGAATTAATCGGGAAATTTTCATCCTGTAGAAAAGATTCAGAGGGTTCATGTTTTGTCTCCTAAAATAAGGCTGAAGTGGTCTTGTTTTAAGTAATAATGTTAACCTGAGTTAAATATTGCAAGGGAATTGTTGTGTTTGAATAAAGTTTTTTTTAACACAAAAAAGCCCGACCTTAATAAGATCGGGCTTTGTGTAAGCTCCCTGAGCAAGACTCGAACTTGCAACCTAATGATTAACAGTCATTTGCTCTGCCGGTTGAGCTATCAGGGAATTATAACCGTTACAACCGTAACGAGAGACGAATATAACAACAGAGGATTTGTTTGTCAATATGATTTGTCAAAAAAATATCTGCAATTATATCTTATTGTCACGGTTTACTTTTCCAGAGAAAATTCCATCATGTCAAACCAGAAACCATCCTGCTGGATAAACTGCATTTCCGCCTGAAGTATGTCATAATGCTTCTGCTCCACGGCAGCAAGATCAGTAAACAGCTTTTTAGCCTGAAGATTGTCGGTTTTCTGAGCCTGATCAAGATAAAAAAGACGTGCTTTTTCCTCATGCGCCATTGCAATTTTAAGGGCATCAAGATCGCCTACGCTTGCCTTGTCCATTTTTTGCAGACTGGCATCCGCAACTTTGGGCATAAACTTGTCCAGCCTTGCTTTTGGTACTTCAACAGTCTGGTAAACTTCGCCTTTCAACATGCGTTCCAGAAACCTGTTGATCAGTTCCATGTGGTCAATTTCGTCCATTGCAAGCTGGATGAGAATGTTTTTGCCGCCGGCAACCTCTGTTTGTTTAGCGAACCTGAGGTATGACCTCATTCCCTCTACCTCTGCGTCGTGTGCTGTCTTTAGTGCCTGAAGAAGTTCAAGATTCATGCGTTGCCTCCGTAGATGATAGTGTTATGCTTATACACAGTATAATATTCTTCTTTTAAATTGTGTATTATTTTTGTATAGTTCGGCTATTAAAACAACCCGTAGCATGCGTTAATTGGAGGCAATTATAATGAACGCTCTCGCAAAAGAACTTAACGAGATTATAGCCGGAGTAAACCCCGCCGTTTACGAAATGCTTTCCGACCTCGGAAAGAACATCTATATGCCCAAAGGCATCATTACACAGTCGGCAGAGGCTAAGGAAAAGGCTCATAAGTTTAACGCTACCATAGGTATAGCAATGGAGAAGGGCGAGCCCATGTATCTCCAGTGCATCTATGACCATCTCAAAGGGCTGTCCGCAAAGGATGTTTTCACATATGCACCCTCTTCCGGAAAACCTGAGCTGAGAACGAGATGGAGAAAGAAAATTTACGATGAAAACCCCTCTCTCGAAGGGAAAAATATAGGCACGCCCGTTGTCACAAACGCACTTACCCACGGGCTTAACGTTGTTGCGGATATGTTTCTGGATAAGGGGGATTATGTTGTTCTTCCCTCAATGTTCTGGGGCAACTACAGGCTTACATTCTCCGTTATCAACGGCGCAGAAATAGCCACATATGAAACTTTTACAGAAGCAGGCGGCTTTAATGTGCAGGCTCTGCTCTCCAAAGTTGAGGAATGCGGCAAAATTAAAGGCAAAGCGGTTGTAATTCTTAACTTCCCCAACAACCCCTCCGGCTATACTCCCCTGCCCGATGAAGCAAAAGCAATTGCAGACGGTCTTGCAGCCATTGCTGAAAAGGGTATTAAGCTTGTTGTTGTTACTGATGATGCTTACTTCACGCTTTTCTACGAAGGGAGTATAAAGGAATCAATCTACGGACAGCTTGTCGGCAGAAGCAAGAACCTTCTTCCCATTAAGCTTGACGGAGCTACTAAAGAAGAATTCGTATGGGGCTTCCGTGTGGGCTTCATAACTCTCGGTGCTACATCCGGTGCGGATGAATCCAAAATGTTTGCAGCTATCGAAAAGAAGATTACAGGGCTTATCAGAGGAACAATCTCTAACTGTCCTCACCCCTCGCAGACACTTGTTCTCAAATCGCTGGAACATCCCGATTTTGAGAAACAGAGAAAACAGAAATTTGAAGTGCTTAAAGAAAGAGCCCTTAAGTTTAAAGAAATCCTCAATAGAGGCGAATTTACTGACCAGTTCTCTTTCTATCCGTTCAACTCAGGCTACTTTATGTGCCTTAAGCTGAACACTGTGGATGCTGAAGAACTTCGTGTTTACCTCCTCGATAAATACGGCATCGGAACAATCTCTTCCAGCAAAACTGACCTGCGTATCGCATTCTCATGCGTTGAAGTAGGCGACAGTGAAGAGCTTTTCAAATGCATCTATCAGGCTTGCAAAGAACTCGCCGCAAAATAAAAAACAACTGAAAAATACTAATCATAGGGGAGCCATATTGCTGGTTCCCCTTTTTTTGTGGCACTTTGCCGTGCGTAGCGAAGCCGTGTTTATCACGGCGCGAGCGTGTACGGAAATTTTCATGGATGATAAATTTCCGTTGGTAATTGACACGCAATACAAATCAGCATATAAAACTAAACCGATTCTTTAAATTTAGCCCGAGTGGCGGAATAGGTAGACGCAAGGGACTTAAAAGAAAAATTGAGTGCTTTGAAAGAAATTTCAAAAGTAGAACTGCTCAAATTCGGGGAAACCTTAACACGTAATGGTGATGGCAATCCCGAGCCAAGCCTGAAAAGGAAGGTGTAGAGACTTGACGGGCAGTACCTAAGTCGAAAGATAGGGTAAAGAGAAAGTCCAGACCACAAACAAAGATGGCAGTGAAAACTGTAGTGGTACGAAAATCCCTCGGGATCTAATCCTGTACCGGTTCGATTCCGGTCTCGGGCATATGTGAAAGCCTCGCTTGAATAAAGCGGGGCTTTTTTACTTTGAGAAGTTGAACGCGGCGAATCCAGTATTTCAGCGGTACTTTTGAACGATATTTCAATTGCTCTTAATGTGTCAATTTCAGAACTGATGCAACACGACCACAAGGATGATAGCGAACTTCTAAAGAAAGAGGTCACAAAATATATCAGTAGTGCCAGTCTGGAAACAATTCAGAAGATTTACTTTTTTATTAAAAATATATTATTGCATTCAATGTGTTAGTTTCGTAATATTTATGTAGGCTTATTCTCTTGAGAACCTTATGATAAGAATATAATAACTTACGTTACTGAACTTAAGGTTACGTTAATCACATTTATTGAGCCTTTTTTGTGCTTTTTCGTATATTGCAGATGTTACGTTATCATAAGCGTGCTGGATAGCATTCCGCATAAAAACAAAAACAAATTCAGGAATTCTGATTGTTTCACTCCAAACATTGGATGCACATTTTGTTAGTCTTGTTCCTTGCCAGAGATCATTATCTTTATTTTCATTCTTTAAATATAAACAAAAGAGAAGTTTAGGCACTTTAACAAACACAACAATTTTATCATCGAAGCATCTCACATCATGACTTATAGACCATTCGGAATAATTAAGCATACAAGTATCTTCTATAAATGGGCGCATAAGGGGAACACAATGAATTTCATAATTTATATCAACATTTTTATGTAGGTAATCTTCCATTATTTTTTTATGTTTACTTATCTCTTCAAGATCATTCTTTGTAAAGTTATTAGGATATTGAGAGCCCATCGTAGAAATTATGATTCTCCAAGCTAACGAGATTATCAGACCATATGTTGCTATTGGTAATTCAATTGCTTGTATTTTGCTCATATTGAAAATTTGCAAATAAGTTTTGCTAAACTCTTTTTCAAGACGTCCAAATATATCTTCACAATCGTTGCATAAAAGCTTCCGTTTAAAGCCATCTTGTAACCTTTGCTTAGGATTAGAAGAATCAATGATTTTTTTAGTTTTAGATTTGTTTTTCATGTGTTTGTAAAAGAAACTGCTTATAATATGGCTAGTACATAACGGTTTATTTTGTTTACATAAAGCACACTTTACACTTTCTTCCATTCAAAACCTCCCTAAAAGAATCGGCACCCAAATAAATTATTTCAAGATATTATAGCATGTAAAGCAGCATATAGAAAAGATGTGCAGATTATTTAATTCAGTAGTTGACCATAATGTAAATCAGACATATACCTAATTTTATTATCAGAACTATTAAACATAAGGGATAGTAAACAAGACTCCCTGAGTTACATTGTTTCTCCTTTAAACAATTTAGAACATTTTTCGTTCTCAATTGTAATTGTGCCTATTAAACACAATAATCCAATGTGGTACAAAAAGTCTAAATCTGCAACCATAACTCACTGATAATATTAGATAAATTTTACAAAACAGGATTTGGTACATTCTTGAGTTTTAGCTTAAGTTCAATTCTATTAATAATTTAGAATACACACATTTACCTTAAAATCCCTCTGAATTTAATTCTGTGCCGGTTCGATTCCGGCTTCGATTCAGTCGCCGATAACCCTTTTTCCCGTGAGATGACCACATCTGACTGAGTATTCTCTCATTAAATTGACAACAGCGTATGATTACTGTATTTTTTTAATATATACAAGAAAGCGTCGGCTTTTCTGCTGTTTGCTGTCTTTTTAGGGTGGCGCTAAAATATTTTGCTGTATTGAAAATACTTTCCGTCCTCCCTTCCGGTATTTCTCAACCAGATTAAAAGCTTGCGCAGAAGCAAAAATACTACCTCATCTGAATATTCCTCATTCTGACCTGTCCGGTAAAAATCTGAAATTCTGTTGTACTAGGGGTTGGATCATGAAACTGAAATACCTTATCCCTGTTTTCCTTGTCGGATTATTTGTAATATCCGTGTGTATGTTTGAACTTTACCGCGGGAGAATGTTTTTCCGCAATGCGGCAATAGCTCAAACAAAACAGATTTACGAAATACTTATAGCAACGAGGCAGTGGAATGCGATGCTTGGCTGGGTCTATGCTCCGGTAAGTGAGGACAACAGGCCGAACCCTTATCTTAATGTGCCCAACAGAGATGTCCGGACAGAGGATGGGGTACTTCTTACCATGATTAATCCTGCTTATATGACAAGGCAGGTCGGTGACATAATAAGCAGAAGGGTTAATCTGAAAATAAAGCTTACGGGGACCGAGCCGCTTCGTCCTGAAAATGCGCCGGAACCATGGGAATCCAAAGCGCTGGAGAGTTTCTTCATGGGTGAGGGTGAATATATAGACTGGGCGGACGTAAACGGTTCATATTCAATCCGTTACGCAGCTCCCTTGTTTGTAACGCCTGAATGTCTCCAGTGCCATGCGGGATATAGCACAGGTGAAATTCTCGGTGCGCTTACAATTGTAAGAAATCTTGATATTGCTAAACAGAAATATTTTGAAAAAGACATGTGGACAGCCTTTCTTACGGCTTTTTTTGGAATGTTGGGTGTTTTGGTTATTTATAGGTATCAAAAAAAACTGGAGAAGACCGAAGCTGTCCTTGCTGAAAAGGTCAACGAGCTTAAGATTGAAATAGGCCGCAGAGAGGAAAGCGAAGCCGCAGCAGTCAAACAGACAAGGCTTAATAATATGGCAGAGATTCTGCGTTCAATAGCCCACCACTGGCGTCAGCCCATGAACGCTTTCTGTGCTTCTCTGCAGCATCTTCAGGATACGTATTCGCTTGATAAGGAGGACAACGAGCTTGTTGACAATACACTGGCGTCCATTGTTGAGCTTTCAGATACCATAGATAATTTTACAAAAGTTTTTGCCCGCACGGAAAAATCAGCAGTTTTTGATCTTTGTGAAGCGTTAATGGAAACCAGCGAGATATATGCACCGTATCTGCGTGAAAAAAGTATCAGAATGACAATAAGAAGGGGGCTTGATACAACAACACCGGAAAGCCTTGTCCTTGCCGGTCCCGTGTATGACTGTTCAATATTTTCAGACTGTTCCTATGGCTGTCTGGATGGGAAAACAATGAGGGTTAAGGGCGATGTGGGTGAGTTCCGCCATCTTATATCTTTTCTTATTACAAATTCGATTGAATCAATTCTCGAAAGAAAGCTTCGGGAAAAGAGGATTTTGTATCATGTGGATATTGAATATTTTCGCACAGAGGGGTATTACTGTATAAGAATTGCCGACAACGGAACGGGCATAAAAGATGAGGACTTCGGCAGGCTTTTTGAACCCTACTTTTCCACAAAAGGCTGCGGTTCGGGCAGAGGTCTCGGGTTATATCTGGCGGCCGATATAGCTGTAAAATGTTTCGGAGGGTCAGTCTCCGCCGAAAAAGTTTCCGAAGGGGCGTCATTTATTATAAAGCTTCGGGGCTGATAAACAAAGCGCTCCGCAGCCGGAGCGGTATTATGGTTAAATCCACCAGCAGCATAAGAAAAAAGACAGCGTTTCTTCTGGCTTCTGTTCTTGCTTTCTTTGCGGTTGTTTTTTCGACGCTTCTTTATTTTGAACAGAAGAGCGTACTTGACGCCAAGGTTTTTGAAGCCGATAAAAAGATGGTCACGCTCTTTGAAAATTATCTTAAAAGGCTCAACAGGGTTTACCTTGCCCGTCTGGCTGAGATCTACAGCTCCGATGAATTTACTTCCGCTCTTCTTGCCCGTGACAGGGAAAAGGTGATAAAAATCCTTAAGCCGAAGTATGAATCTCTCAGAAAGAATAATCCGTATCTTAGTGTAATGCATGTTCATACTCCTGATTCCCGTTCCTTTGTAAGAATCCATATGCCTGAAAAATACGGTGACAGTCTGAGTGCCTATCGTGATTCCGTAGGCGAGGTTAATTCGGGTCTACGCCCTGTCAGCGGTTTTGAACTTGGTGCAAGCGGACTGTATTACCGGATAATAAGCCCTGTTATAGACAGCAAAGGAAGGCATTTAGGAAGTATAGAAATGGGCATTGAACCCCAGTATTTCTATGAAACAATAAGGGAATTCATGCCTGAGCTGATCCCCTATATAAGTGTTGCAAAAAACAGTCTGAACCCTGCTTCCGGCATAACAGGCAGGATATTTCATTCCGGTGGGAATAATGCACTGCTGGTTGAGAAATATGCAGATACTGATGAAAAGGAGATCATCTTTGATTCCAGAGTATATGCTGTTTGCCGGGGTGCAGTATTCAAAAATTTCAGAGGTCAGGAAGCGGCTGTTTTAAGAGCATTCTATGACATAACAGATGCAAGAATTCTCATAAAAGAGAAGACCATTTTTTTCTTTTCACTTTCAGTTGTGCTGTTCATCATTCTCTATCTGATAATGCGTCAGGGTTTCGAGAGCTTTCTGAGCCACTACAGCGCCCGGAATGCGGAACTGGACAGTATGTATGCACTGTTTGATGAAGGTGCAACGGTAATATTCCGCTGGAATAATACCTTAAACTGGGATGTGGCTTACTGCACCGGTAATGTTAAAACTGTTTTCGGCTATTCTCCTGAGGAACTCAGCAGCGGTGCTGTAAAATATGTTTCAGTTGTTCATAAAAGTGATCTGGGAAGAGTTTTCGGAGAAGTAAAAAGAGCCGTGGAGAGCGGTTCTGCTGGTTTTACCCATGAGCCGTACCGTATTGTTTCAAAAGACGGCAGAATAAGATGGGTTCTTGATTTTACAAAGATTATCAGAGACGAAAGCGGCAAGGTTCTTCATTTCCTCGGCTATATATGCGATATAACGGATCTTTATGCAGAAACGGAAGAACTCCGTAATCTGGCAGACAGATACAGGCTGGCTTCCGGTGCTTCGGGCATTGGTCTCTGGGATTGGGATCTGATTAAGGATGAGGTCTTTTTCTCCCGTGAGTGGAAATCCATGCTCGGTTATGATGATAGAGATATAAAAGGCGCATCGCAGTCATGGCGTGATCTTCTTCATTCCGCAGACAGAGATAAAACTTTCGATGCAGTAGATAAAATGCTTTCCGGCGAATCTGAGCGCATGAACTGTGAATTCAGGATGAGGTGCAAGGACGGCTCATACAGATGGGTGCGTTCTTACGCTAAAGCTGTTTTCAGTGAAGAAGGAAGACCGCTGAAGGCTGTTGGTTTTCATTTAGATATTACAGACAGCAAGCTTCTGGAACTTAAGCTTGATGATAACGGAAGGTTTCTTGAGGTTCTTTTGGAGAATCTGCCTGTTCCTTTGTTTTATAAAGACCGCAGCCTCAAATATCTGGGGTGCAACCAGCGCTTCCTTGAGTTTATGGGTGCTGAATCAAAGGACGAGATAATAGGAAGGCGTGACTTCAACTTCCTTGATGCAGGGCAGGCCGATATACAGAGCAGTTATGACAAGCTCGCACTCGAAGACAGCGGAAGAATGCACGAATACGACGTTGAGCTTACAACTCTGAGAGGCAATAAGAGAAAAGTCATAATTTATAAACGTGCATTCAAAAACTCTGCGGGTGAACTTACGGGTGTGATAGGTGCTTTTGCCGATGTTACGGAGATGAAGTCCCTCCAGCGCATGCTGATGAACAACGCCGAAGAGGTTCACAGAGCCAAAAAAGACCTTGATGATGCTCAGGCGCTGGCAAAGATCGGGAGCTGGCGCTATGAAATAGGAACAGGGCGTATGGTCTGGTCTGATGAGCATTACAGGATCTTGGGGCTGGAAAGCGGGAGTGTTCTGCCTTCCTTTGATCTTTTCCTCGAATTTGTGGGTAAAAGAGACAGAGACAGAATTAAGGGAATCATAGAAAGCGCCCTCTCAGAGAAGAAAGCATTCAGCGAGGAGCATATTCTCAATATTCCCGGAGAGCCTCACAGGCATGTTCATATAAGAGGCAGTGTGATAACCGGTGAAAGCGGTTCTGCTGTTGCGCTTATCGGAACTCTTCAGGATGTGACGGATATAAGAAACGCCCAGCTTGCATTGGACAGAATGAACAGAATGCTTTCTGAATATACTGAAATTGTTGATAAAAATGTCATTGTTTCCCGCACTGATCTTAACGGCAAGATACTCTATGTCAGTGATGCGTTCTGCCGTGCTGCGGAAATGACCAGAGAAGAACTTATCGGCAGAACCCACAACGTAATCTCGCACCCCGATATGGATAAAGAGGTCTACAAAGAACTCTGGGGAACTATAACATGGGGCAATGTGTGGAAGGGCGAAATCAAAAACCGCAGCGGAAAAGGCAATGACTACTGGATATCCGCCACAATATCGCCGACCTACAGTAAAAGCGGCAGAATAAACGGCTACACAGCAGTCTGTACTGATATTACCGTAAAAAAGCAGATGGAGAAACTCTCTGTCACAGATCCTCTTACCGGCTTGTTTAACAGACTTCGCCTTGATTCTGTTTTCAAAAAAGAGATAGAGCGCTGCGAACGCTACGGCTGCCCTCTCTCTGTTATTCTCATAGATGTGGACGGGTTCAAATCCATAAACGACAGCCACGGTCACCAGACAGGAGATATAGTTCTGTGTGAGGCGGCTGAAGTTCTGAGAAACAATATACGCAAGACAGACACAATAGGGCGCTGGGGCGGCGAAGAATTTCTTATAATATGCCCTGAAACGGATATGGACGGAGCTTTCAGGCTTGCGGAAAAGCTCAGGAGCGCTGTCGCTTCACATAATTTCTTGGTAGTGGGGCATGTTACATGCAGCATCGGAGTGACCGCATATGAGGAAAATGCAACAGAAAGCATTATGATGAAATCAGCGGATCTTGCTCTTTATCAGGCAAAGCATGAGGGGCGCAATAAAGTTGTCTCACGCAGAACAGAAATATGATAAAGAACATTCGTTCAGTTTGTAATTTTCTTAAATTCAATTTTACCAAACCATTCTGTGCAAACGGTGTTTAATAAACAGCGGACATGAAAAGTCTTTTATTGTAAAAACATAGCGCTCCGCTAGGGCTTAAATAATGTAAAGAAATACCTTTGCAATCTTAACCGCCGATATACAAGATTAAAACCCCCTTAACATTCTTGGATCTATATTTATACATGAGCAAACATCAGGAGGTCCAGAATGTTTAATTTTATTAAGGTCGGCTTCATAGCGCTGACGTTAATCCTCACCGTGTCGGCGGTTTATGCGGATAAACATCCGGAGGAAATAGGTAACAAGGACTGTATGGAGTGTCATGTTGATGTGACTCCGGATGCGGTCAAACAGTGGGAAGAGAGCGCACACGGCTTTACGGGCGTTAAATGCGGCGTATGTCACGGTGATGAGTTCAACTTCAGTAAAATACCTGCCAATACAACCTGTAGAGGCTGTCATGCCAAACAGGTCGAAAACAATTTCATGGCGGATAAATCATGTGCCATGTGTCACCCGGCTCACACCTTCACCGTGCATAAACAGAAAGACTACAGATAACGGAGATTTATTATGAACGTTTCAAGACGAGATTTTATAAAGCTTACAGCCGCTGCAAGCGCTGCAGCGGCGGCGGGCATCTCCTTTCCCGAAGCTGCGCAGGCTCAGGAAAGCGCTGATGTGGAAAAATGGGTTAAAGGAACATGCCGTTTCTGCGGAACAGGCTGCGGTGTTTATGTCGGTGTAAAAGACGGCAAAGCAGTTGCGATAAAAGGAAACCCCGATGCTAAAACAAACTTCGGCTTTCTCTGTGTTAAGGGATTCCTCGCATTTAAATGTATGTACCATCCCGACAGGCTGAAAATGCCCCTTGTCCGCCAGAAAAACGGCAAGTTTAAGGAAACATCATGGAACGAGGCTCTCGACCTCGTGGCAAATAAATTTAAATACCTTCGTGAAAAATACGGTAAAGACGCTGTAGCTTACTACGGCAGCGGTCAGTGTACAACGGAGGAAACATATACATTCAACAAGCTCTGGAAAGGCGGCTTCGGCAGCAACATGGTGGAAGGAAACCCCAGACTCTGCATGGCATCAGCTGTTGCCGGCTACATATCCACATTCGGTTCTGATGAGCCTATGGGAAGCTATTCGGATATCGAAAGCTCAAAATGTATCTTCATCACAGGTTCAAATATGAGCGAATGCCACCCTGTTATATACAGAAGGGTAATGCGCCATAAAATGAAAAACCCTGATGTTAAGATAATAGTTTGCGAACCCAGAAGGACAAGTACGGCGAAAATTGCAGATCTCTGGCTCCCCAATGACCCGGGAACAGATCTTGCAGTGTTTCATGCAATGGCAAATGTTATCATAGCAAAAAATCTTCATAACATGGATTTCATCAATAAACATTCACGCATTACCACAGGAAAGGATGTTGTTGACTTTGAGGAATACAAAAAATTCCTTGCCCAGTTCACACCGGAAGCAGTTGAAAAACTTACAAGATGCCCTGCTGATCATATAGTTAAGGCTGCCGAATGGTTCGCCACAAGCGGTGCTACTCTCTCCATGTGGTGCATGGGTCTCAACCAGCGTAAAAGAGGAATGTGGGCAAACAACCTTGTACACAACCTTCATATAATAACAGGGGAAATGGGCAAACCCGGTGCAGATTCCTTCTCGCTCACAGGTCAGCCTAACGCCTGCGGCGGTGTTCGTGAAACGGGCGCCCTTTCCCACCTTCTCCCCGGAACAAAACCCGTGGCGAACGATAAGTGGCGCGCTCATGTGGAAAAAGCCTGGAATATTCCTGCGGGTACAATCAATCCCAAACCGGGATTCCATACTATGCTGATGTTTGAAAAACTCGGCGGTGAAAAGGATGCTGAAAAGCCGATTAAAGGAATGCTTGTAAGCACCACAAACCCTGCACAGTCTCTGCCCAACCTGCACAAATATGTTAAGGGAATGCAGGACAGTTTCCTTGTGGTTCTGGATATTTTCCCCACAAGAACAACACAGCTTGCTGACGTTATTCTTCCCGCTGCTTTCATTTATGAAAAGGGCGGAGTTTACGGATGTTCAGAGCGCAGAAGCCAGCTTACGGAAAAAGCTGTTGAACCGGTGGGACAGGCAAAGCCTGACCTTTGGATTGCCGCTCAGATTGCAAAAAGAATGGGGCTTGAAAAGCTCATTCCTTGGAACGGAAACGACTCTATGAAGGCAAATGAGCAGGCATGGACAGACTATATAACAGTTACAAAAGACACTGAACACACCCTTTGGGGAGCAACTTACGACAGGCTCAAAAAAGAGAAAGCAGGCATACAGTGGCCCTGCCCCTCTGTTGACCACCCCGGAACGGAAAGACGCTATGTCAGAGGACAGGACCCTATGTTTGAGCATCCCGCTGAAAAGGATCACATCCCTTCTGATGCAACAATCTACTTCTATGCGGATGCTAAAAAGGAAGGCAAGCTTAATCTTTTCCTCCGTCCGTACGATGGACCGGGCGAAATGCCTGACAAGGAATACCCTTTCTTCCTCACTACAGGAAGAGTTGTGGAGCAGTGGCACACGGGAACAATGACAATGCGTATTCCCGAAATAGCCAGAACTCACCCGAACGCATATATAGAACTGCATCCTGACGATGCTAAACAGCTTGGTATAACCGCAGGGGACATGGTGGAGATAGTGAGCAGAAGAGGCAAGTCCGTCATGCCGGCGGTAATAACAAAAGGCACTCTTCCGGGTGTTGCTTTTGTTCCGTGGCATGATCAGGCAATGGCAAGGATGATCAACTTCGTATGCAACGACGTTGTAGACCCCGATTCAAAAGAACCGGAATACAAAGTTGCCGCAGTGCGCATTAACAGGGTAAGCGGACCGAAGGACGTTGCGGATAAGTACATAATAGACGATGTAAACGCTCCTTTTGCTTAAACCTCCATCTCTATTTCTTCCCGTATCCGTTCCCGCTCTCGACCGGCGGGGCGGATACGGCCTTATATTAAGGAGTATTTATTATGATATTTACAGGCAGCATAATCTCTTTTGAGGCAGGACAGAGTGCGGAAGCCCTTAAGCTGCTGGAAAAATTTCCGGAAATAGAAGTCCACACATTTTCTGAAGATGGAAACAATGCAGTGGTTTCAATAGAGACAAACGACAGCAAGGCACTGGAAAGCATTACGGATAAACTTAAAAAAGCAGACGGCATCAAAGATATAGCCCATCATTACATGTATTTCGGTGAAGAAACTGAAAAACTTCTCACCGAAGACGCTGCCTCCACGGAACTCGGAGCATTCTTCAAAAGCGCAAGGATTAAAAACGGCAAAGCATTATGAGTCTGCGTGAAAAAGTGAAAAACCACCTGAATAAAAACCCGTTTAAGGGCTATTTCAGGCGGAATAGGCTGCGCCCGCCCGGCGCTGTGATGGAAGAGAAGTTTATGGAACTGTGCATCCGCTGTGCAAGGTGCATAGAGGTATGCCCATATGAATCGGTGAAAAGAGCAGACCTTTTTGACAGGCTTCAGATAGGTACTCCGTATGTTTATGCAGATGAGCGTGCGTGTTATCTCTGTATGCTCTGTCCTTCTGTCTGCCCGACGGGAGCCCTTGACCCTAATCTGAAAGAGCCGGAAAAAGTGCGGATGGGCATTGCCTACATAGAGCAGGACAAATGTCTGAACTATCTTTATGTAAAGGATGAAAACGCCGGAGGAACTCAAGGGTTCGCCATGATATGCTCCACATGCTACAACACATGCCCCTACACTGACGAGGCTATTAAGATGGAGCAGTTTCTTCTTCCGGTAATAACAGATAAATGCACCGGCTGCGGTATATGTGTGGAAAAATGCCCCACCGACCCTAAGTCCATCAGCATAATCCCCGCCGGAATGGGGAATGAAGACCTTGCCGGACTTTACTATCAGCGCTCCCGCAAAAACTTTAAAAAAGCAGGAGACGCAGAAGGATACAGCGGTGATGATGCCATTAAGAAAAAAATGAGCATAGATGCGTCCGGTTCAAAGCCGGAGTTTAAGTTTGATTATGAAACCACGGATAAGATAGATGGCTGGACAGAGTAAGATAAAAAGATACAGGCGGCTTGTTCAGGCAGCGGTTTTTATGATGATGTTCATCATACCGGCGCTGAACATCCTTGAAATATACTTCATCAAAGGCACATTCTATTCCATTGATGTGGGCAATGCCGTTGCTGCGGATCCTATTGCTGTATTTCAGGCGGCAATGTCATCAAAGTCGGTGAATATATATATGGCGCTTTCCGTTGTTATACCGATCCTGCTGATGCTGTTTGCAGGCAGAGTGTGGTGTTCATGGATGTGTCCTTATCATTTCATCGTGGAAGGAGTAAGCTTTGTTAAAAGAAAGCTCGGAATGAAAAAAAGTTTTCCCGTGCATACTCCTGAAAAGAAAAGGCGTACCGAAACGGCGAGGCTTATCATACTCGTCTGTTTTATTGCTTTGGCAGGTGTTGCGGGGATTCCTCTGCTGAATCTTATTTCAGCACCGGGGATTATATCATCACAGGCGCTGGTGCTTGTGAAGTTTCACTATGTAACATTTGAGCTTGTGTTTATAGTGGTTCTTATAATTGCGGAGTTCGTATTTTTTCCGTTTTTCTGGTGCAGGCTTTTCTGCCCCACGGGAACTTTTCTCTCTCTGTTTAAATCAGAAAGAGGAATGCACCTTAAGCGTGTCTCCTCAAGCTGTTCCATGTGCGGTTCCTGCAAGCGTGCCTGTCCCATGGGGCTTGATCCGGTAACAGACGGAAGCAGCCTTCTCTGCCACAACTGCGGTGACTGTATTGACGTTTGCCCTGATAATAAAAAACAAGAGACCCTCCGTTTTATAAGCGGCAGGCAGCATAACTTTCCTTCATAGATTTCTCCTTTGAGCCCTTCCTTTCTGCATCAGCAGAGGGGAAGGGTTTTCAATTTCTGCTGTATTGAAAACAAGAGTTTTTAAATCTGTAAGTCATAGCTGGTAAACAATTAACAGTTAAGAGTATTTTCGCACATAGACAAATAAAAGACTTGATCTGTAAAGCAAAAAGTGTTTTATATATCAAATATAACAATAACCAATATTCAGTTATTCATATTTGATAAGGATAAAGTATTATGTGTAAAATAGAGGTTGAGAACCTTTATAAGCTCTTCGGAGAACATGCATCTCATGCCATTAACGACATGAAGAAAGGTATGGGAAAAGAAGAAATTATGAAGAAGCACGGCGTTGCCGTGGGGCTTGACAATGTTTCCTTCTCTGTGAAGGAGGGGGAGATACTTGTGGTTATGGGGCTGTCCGGTTCGGGCAAGTCCACGCTTATCCGCTGCCTGAACAGACTTATTGAACCCTCTGAAGGTTCGGTTCTTGTGGACGGGCAGGACATAACTAAGTTTAACAAAGACCAGCTTCGTGAACTCCGCTCGAAGAAGTTCGGCATGGTATTCCAGCGTTTTGCTCTCTTCCCTCACAAAAGTGTAATAGAGAATGCTGCCTATGGGCTTGAGGTACAAAATGTGCCTAAAGATGAAAGGCTTAAAAAAGCTGCGGAATCTCTTGAGCTTGTGGGGCTGAAAGGCTGGGAAGAGTATTATCCCGAAAACCTCAGCGGCGGTATGCAGCAGAGGGTCGGGCTAGCGAGGGCACTGGCAGTGGAGCCGGACATACTGCTGATGGACGAGGCGTTCAGCGCACTTGACCCGCTTATAAAGCGTGAAATGCAGGATGAACTGCTTGCTCTTCAGGCAAGGGTTAATAAAACCATAGTTTTCATTACTCATGATCTTGATGAAGCTTTGAAGCTGGGCGACAGAATCGTTCTTATGAAAGACGGCCGGGTAGTTCAGATAGGCGAACCGGAGGAGATACTCACAAACCCTGCAAATATGTATGTAGAGAAGTTTGTGGAGAATGTGGATCTTTCCAAGGTTCTTACGGTTTCAAGCGTAATGATGAAGCCTTTTGCTGTTACTTATCCGAAGGATGGTCCTAAATCCGCTCTGCTTAAAATGAAAGAGGCGGGGATTTCCTCCGTAATGGTAGTTAACAGAGAGCGGCAGTTTATAGGTATTGTGCATGTGCGTGATGTGCGCAAGGCGGCAGAGCTTAATCATAAAACCCTCGAAGAAGTTCTGGACAGGGATGTTGTGACTGTTCTGCCGGATGAAAACATAAGCAGCCTCTTTACGGAAGAGAAATTCCCCATAGCGGTTGTGGACGAAAAAGGAGTGCTGAAAGGCGCTGTTGTGAGAGGTTCGCTTCTCTCCGCATTATCATCCGAAGGGGGTATAGGCAATGGATAGCATACCAAAGTTTCCTCTCGGGGACATTATCGAAAAATTTATAGATTTTACCACGGAGCATTTTTCTGTTTTTACAAGGGCTATCTCGGATATTACCGAAACGGCTCTGGAACATCTCATAGACGGGATGCTGTTTTTTCACCCTTTAGTATTCATTGCCATAGTCGGCATGGTTCTGTTCAAATTTTCCGGACGCAAAATAGCCATTGGCAGTGTGGCAGGGCTTTTGTTCATTCTGAACCTAGGGCTTTGGGATGCAACAATCTCAACACTGGCACTGGTGCTTTCCGCCACGCTGGTATCTGTTTCAATGGGAGTTCCTCTGGGAATTATGGCTGCGCTGTATAAACCATTCAACAGGGTGCTTATGCCTCTGCTTGACTTTATGCAGACAATGCCTGCCTTTGTTTACCTTATACCCGCTATTCCGTTTTTCGGTCTGGGACCGGTTTCGGCAATTTTCACTACAGTAATATTCGCCATGCCTCCTTCCATAAGACTCACTTGCCTCGGCATAAGTCAGGTTCCTTCGGAACTTATTGAGGCGGCAGACGCCTTTGGCTCAACCAAAAAACAGAAGCTGTTTAAGCTTCAGCTCCCCCTTGCCATGCCTACAATTATGGCGGGTGTCAACCAGACAATTATGCTTGCGCTGTCTATGGTGGTTATTGCTGCTATGATCGGTGCCGGCGGTCTTGGAGGCGAGGTGTGGAGAGCTATACAGAGACTCTGGATGGGCAGAGGGTTTGAAGCGGGCATAGCGGTTGTTATTATCGCCATGATCCTCGACAGGGTTACACAGAAAACAGCGTCTAAGAAGAAATAAATATCAATCAGGAGGAAGTTATGAAGAAATTAACACAGCTTTTAACCGCCGCCCTGCTCAGTCTTGTGGTTTTCACAGGGGCAGCGCAGGCTAAGGACAGAGTGGAGTTAGTATATGTTGAATGGGCAAGGGCCGTTGCCATAACCCATGTGGCGGGGGTGCTGCTCGAAGAGATGGGGTACGATGTTAAAACCAGCTCAGTGGCAAACGCCGCCATGTGGGCTTCGGTTGCGGAGGGTGATTCAGATGCATTGCTTTGTGCATGGCTTCCCACAACCCATGCCGACCTCTACGCCAAGTATAAAAACAGAGTCGTGGATCTCGGACCAAACTATGTGGATGCCAAACTTGGCTTTGTTGTACCCTCGTACGTTACAATAAATTCCGTAACGGAAATGGCTGCCAATATTGATAAGTTCGGCGGCAAAATAATCGGTATCGACCCCGGTGCAGGGATGTCAAAGGCAGCAGAGGAAGCTATTGCAAAAAATATTTCCGGTATAGGCAAGTTTAAATATGTCTCCGGCAGCGATGCTATCATGGTTGCTTCGCTCTCTAACGCTATCAAAAGAAAAGAGTGGATAGTTGTTCCCGGCTGGCAGCCTCACTGGATGTTCGGCGAGTGGGATCTTAAAATTCTTGATGATCCGAATAAAATATTCGGCGGAGCTGAAACTATCAATACCATCGTAAGGAAGGGGCTTGATAAAGATATGCCTGAAGTTTTTGCATTTTTCAGCAAGTTTGACTGGAAACAGCTTGACCTCAGCACTGCTCTTGTGGACAACAAAAACGGCATGGATCCCAAGAGAAGCGCCGAAAAATTCGTAAAAGCCAACAGAGCAAAAATAAACGAACTTTTGAAAGCAGCGAAGTAATAAGCTTTTCAGGAAGAAAAGCCGCCGTGCGAAGCGAAGGGCGGTTCATCCGCCCGCGAGCGTGTATGCAGAATTTCCATGGACGGCAAATTCTGCATTATCTGTCGAGCTTTTCGTAGAAAGATTCCCCTGCTTTTTTTAAAGCAGGGGTCAGTTTAGTTATAAATCTATCTTTTTGACTTCGGGATCAAGCAGGCTGATTATCTTGCCCAGACTGGTGAGAAGATCACCTGCTTCCTGAACAGTAATCTTTGTATTATCAAAAAAACAGTCATGATCAAAAATCTGGAAAGATTTCTCAGCAAAGACCTTTCCTTCGTCAGTGAGACGAAGATGGATTGCCCTTCTGTCTTTCCCAGTTTTAACTCTCTGAACATAGTTTTTAAGCTCAAGCCTGTCTATTATTCCGGTTATGGCGCTGTTGTTAAGGTTCAGCCTTCTGGTGAGTTCGGTGAGGTTCAGCTCCTCTTCTGTGCGGAGTTCGTTAAGACAGAGAAGCTGAGGCAGTGTGATGTGATACTTGTTGCTGAGGTATTTTGAGTATTTGTCCAAATATCTTGATAGTTTTCTGATTTCATTAATAATATTTACAGTGCTTTCGGTGTTCATTTCAAAAATACCTCGTCCAGTTGGGAATGTTGTAAGATTTCCTGCAATAAAAGTCAACTGAATTGCGGAAAAATAAAACCGGACGGAGGTTTTTTACTTTATTTTAGGTGCAAATGCTGACATTTTTGCCAAGTCAGGCATTTTTCTGCCGTTGAAATAGCCGCATGCTGAATAATATTTTATGTCTTCCTTCCACAAACGGAAGAATTCACGGTCGTTGGCAATACGGCTTATCAGCCCTGCGGGATGTTCAAAAAATTCGGTAAAAGGGGAAAGAAGCGTTGAAGGATCCCTGAAACATTCCCAGTCGCATTTGCGGCAAACTGCTTTCATGCCGAAGCCCTTTGCCTCAAAATTTTCATAAGCTCCCATATCTTCTCCCTCACGAAAGCCGCAGGGGTGGGCGTGTCCTTTTGCAGCGTCGATATAAAAAAAGTCGATTCCGCCTCTGCACCCGTAATCAGCAGTTTCATCCCCCTTGTACTGCCGAAGAAGGCTTAAGAGTGAGGAACGGGGAGTGAATATACGCAGACGTGAACGGTATTCAGGTATGGCGTTAAAAAGTGCTGTGAAAAGCTCGATCTTCTCATTCACTGTGAATCTGACTATGCGGTCTGAAGATTCCGCCTTATAGACTGTGTTTCCGTCTGCGCTCATTGGGTAGCAGGCGTTTACTATGGTGAAGCCTAGGCTTTCTGCGAATGAGTAAAAGCGTCTGAAACCTTCGGTGTAGCTTTCCCTGAACTCCGCTCCGGATTCAGTGCAGGTAGGTTCCGGTGTTTTTCCGTATGCCACATTGCGGTTAATGCCGAGGTTTGCCGAAGGGTAGATTCCGTATTCTGCGAATATAGGGAGAGCTTTTTCCATCCCTTTCACCACGCCTTTCAGCCCCCTGCACTCCTCATGCAGTTCTGCGTTCCATGTGTCCAGACTGAACCAGAGTGTGTAGAGCTCTGTTGCGGCGATTTTCTCCGCCATGCGCTTCACTTTATCGGTGAAATCCGCTTTATCATGTCCGGTGAGGAAGTATGCGTTGGTGCCTGTGCGGATGAATTTTATTCCCCGTTCTGTGGAGCGTTTTATGCAGTTTATAAGGGTTTCCGTGTGAAGAAAGGGTTCGCCTCCGGTGAAAGAGATGGCGTTTACGCCGTTTTCGGCGGCACGGTCAATCATTGCAAACAGTCTTTCATCCGTCAGCCTGTGACGCTGAAATTTCTCCTGCACCCGCATTCCGCACTGGGGACATCTTGCGTTGCAGTGGTCTGTCATCTGTATAATCGCCTGTCCGGGTGCTCTGCCCTTGAGGAATGTTCCGGCGTTTTTAAGAAAATCACTTACTTTAACTGACATCAGGCAACCGAAGCGGAGATTTCACGTATTTTTATTTCAGCCTTTTCGGGAGTATTCTTCAAAAATATATCCCTGAGCACAGTATCCCAGTTGAAAACAGACATAACCCTTGTCCTTGCTGCTTCGGAGAATCTGCGGTATTCGGCTGGCTTTGTCATGGCAATATCTATCATATGGGAGACTTTGTAGAGCCAGTCCTCCATATTGTTTGCATATGCAACGAACCCTGTCTCTCGGTCAGAGATAATCTCCTTTGGTCCGCCCTCGTCTGAAACTATGGCGGGCACTCCGCACGCCTGCGCCTCAAGCACCACCATTCCGAAGGTGTCTGTTGTGCTGGGGAAAAGGAAAAGATCCGCCTTTGCGTATATCTCCGGCATGCGGTCATGCTCAACTTCATTGAGTATCTGGATGTTCTTCATGCCTGCGGTTCTCCGCTTAACTTCATCCAGATACGGACCGTCACCCGCCATTATAAGCCTGAGATTGCTGTATTTTTCATTGAGCTTTGACACAAGATCCAGAAGGAAATCGAGGTTCTTGTCCTTTGATATTCTCCCTGCGTATGCGAGGGTGAAAAAGCCGTCATCCTGTTTTTTCATCGGACAGAAGAGCCTTGCATCAATGCCTCTGTGGAAAACGCTCATTTTGTGCCGTGCCATCCCTCTTTCGGAAAGCAGGCTCATGTATTCGCTTGAGGTGGTTTTAAGTTCCGTAACCGAATCAAAAAACCAGCGTGTATATGTTTCCACAAGCACCTTTAGGGAGTCGTTGGAGGTTATTTCGTAGACCTCCTTGGTGAAGTCTGTGTGGTAAATGCCTGAGCATTTCACATTAAGAAGCTTTGCCGCCAGAAGCCCCACCAGCCCGACAGGTCCCGGAGTTGATATATACACCTCGTCAGGGTCGAATGCGTATATGTCCTCCAATGCCTTAAGCACAGAGGGTATCTTCACAGTGAGCTTTTCATAATAGGGCATTGCAAAGGAATATATGGGCTTTAAATTCACATAGTTAGGCGGTAGGCGGTGGTCTATTTCATCTTCTGCGAGGCATGAGATAAGCCTGAGGTCATACCCCTGTTCGTGTGCCAGTTTGCCTATGGTGCGGAGAGTGACGGAAACTCCGTTAAGATCAGTGATGGTGTCTGTAAACCAGAGAATCTTCTTTTTAGTTCTGCCGGAACGGACAGAGAAGTGCTGTTCGATCTCGTTTACCAGATGGCGGTCCTTATACATATGCCCGAAGGATGTGAAGAACGGCACGCTTAAAAATATTCCCGGAAGAGATGAGGTGACACTCCGCACAAGCTCTTCGGGGCGGTAGTTTTTGGCATCTCCCGTCAGTCCGGAGAGTGCCATCTTGGTGTATTCATCCGCTATGTCTGTGGCTTTGTCAAAAACCACAGAGAGCTTTTTGTTTACTCCGCCGCCGTGGAGGCTCCGCATATCTTCTATCAGCTCTGTGACAAGCCTCCTCACTCTGCTGCCGTCAGCATTCCTGCGCATCTTCATGCTTTTAAGCTTCAGCCTCTCAAGGAGAGTGGGTTTTTTATCATCGAAAATGTAAGAGGTGATGTTATTGAACAGCCCTTCCGCCTCCGCCATGTTTTTGTGGGTGCGGGTAAAGTCGTAGGCTATTTTATACACTGTGAAGGCAAGGGAGTGGAAACTGCTGTAGTTCCCGGCGTGCCTTGTCTGTTTGGATTTTATTTTTTCCAGAAACTCCTGCGGTGTCCCTGCCTTGGTGATTGTGTATGTATTGCCGAGGAAGAGCCCTGCATGGTCGTCCGAGCCGCCTGTGAAGCCCTTTATCCACGGGCATGTGCCGAACGGCTTTATCTTGTATTTTGCCGCAAGTTCGTCTGTTTTATCGGGGGAAAGTCCCTCAAGGGCGTTAACCCATGTCATGTTGTGGAGCTTGCCCCGCCCGCCGTTTATGCCTTCAAACACATCAAACAGCAGCACTAGCTTTTCCAGATGCTCTATGGTGAGTCTGTTGTTTACGGAGTATGTGGCGTGCGCCACAGAATATGCAAGGTTCTGCTCCCTGATGTAGTCCCGGAAGTCGTATATATCCCTGCGTATCTTCTGTATCATGGAAAACTGGCTTTCATTCAGCCCGTAAACAAGGCAGTGAATCTTGCAGCCGTCTTCAGGGAAATAAACTGTGGATTCCACTCCGGTAAATGTGTCTTCGGGATATTTTTCATTGAGAATAAGGGAGGCGTCCATTTTATTGTGGTCTGTGACTGTTACAAAGTCCATCCCTCTTTCTTTCATTGTGCGGTAAATGTATTCCGGTTCGGTGTATGATTCGGCAGAGCCGAGCCTTTGAAGAAACCATTCGGTCGGATGGTTGGAAAACTTGGAGTGACAGTGCAAATCTGCCTTTGCCATATCTTCTCTCCTCATATCATATATCTTGTCATCTGTTTGCTATATATGCCTCCTTTGTCAGCTTATTGTCGCAGCGGTGTAAAACAAATGTCAGGTTTGTTTAATTTTAAATATTTTTCACAACGGACGCAACAATCCCTGACAACAAAATCATATCCTCCTGACATAACGAAGATGCAGGGAGTGGCAGATGAACGCTGTAAAAAAAGGAAAAATCAGAAAAGCCGCAGACTTTCTTCAGGAACTTTCCAAAAAATTCAGGTTCCGCCTGAGAACCTACAGACCCCACGTAAAAATCAATCTGGATTCACGCAAGTATCTTGTTAAAACTGTGGAAAACGGGGATGAACTCAGCGATGTTCTCCGACTGCGCCATGAGGTTTTCTACCGTGAGCTTCTGGATAAAAAGCGTTTTCGGGGTAAGGATATAGATAAATATGACTTTCTGTTTGACCACCTCGCCGTGATAGATAAAGAGGCAGGGCAGGTCATCGGAACATACAGGCTGAACAGCTCGCTTTTCAGCGATAAGTTCTATTCATGTTCGGAATTTAAGATGGAGAGCATAGTCAGTCTGCCGGGGGTCAAGCTTGAGCTTGGCAGAGCCTGCATACACCCTGACTACCGCAGCGGGGCGACCATAGCCGCTCTCTGGAAGGGGCTGGGAACCTATATCACAGAAACAGCCACGGACGGCCTCTTCGGCTGTTCATCAGTGAAAACCACGGACAATCTCACCATCGCTCTGGTGCATTATTACCTGAATAAAAACTTCCTTGCGCCGGAGGAACTCCGTGCTGTGCCTAAATCAAAATTCCGTACTGACAGATACCATAAAATGCTTGAAATGATTCAGGAAAAACGCTTTGCGCCTTTCCGTGAAGCAGCGGAAAACCTTGTTCCGCCCCTTATGCTCTCCTATTTCAAGGCCGGGGGAGTCATATGCGGTGAACCGGCGTATGACAAGACGTTCAAATGTTATGACTATCTCACTTATCTTGACGTGAGATCGATGGACGAGTCATTCAGAAAGAAATTTACGGAGAAGAAACATGAGGAAGTTTGCTGTTAAGTTTCTTATATATCTGTATATTATCAGCAGCAAAATATTGAGTACGGCTGTAACGGATGAGGTGAATAAGCGGAGGCTGCGCTTAGCCCTCACATCATTCTTCTGCCGCATAGGGCTTAAGCCCCTCGGTCTGAAGCCCTCTTTCAGCGGTGCTGAAGAGCTTAAAAATGCCGGAGGATGCCTTGTGGTGTGCAACCATATGTCATATCTGGATATAATAGTTATGGCATCCCTGCGTCCTTTTGTGTTTGTATCGTCTGTGGATATGCGTGAGAAGCCCTTTGTGGGAATAATAGCAGAGCTGGGCGGTACATTTTTTGTGGAACGCCGGAACGCATCACGCCTTCGGGATGAAATAAAAGATATAGCCTCTCTTATGGAAAAAGGGTTTGCTGTGGTGCTTTTCCCCGAAGGAACAAGCACAGACGGCTCGCAGGTTCTGCCGTTCAGGGCTCCTTTCATCGAATCGGCACGGAAAGCCGGTGTGCCTGTTTACCCTTGCTGTCTGAAATATGAGAGCATAAACGGAGAACCGTTCAGCGATCTCAACAGGGATCTGGTCTGCTGGTACGGGGATATGGAGTTTGAGCCGCATTTTGAATCACTTTTCAGGATGGAGTCGGTCAAGGCGTCTCTGCGTGTCATGGCTTCAGCCGATGCTTCACACGCAGACAGAAAGGAGCTTGGAGACTATCTGTTCTCCGAGGTGTGTTCCGCTTACTACGCTTCGTAGAGGGCGCTTAAAGGGAGGCATATCTCAAACTTGGTTCCCATGCCTTCCTCGCTTGTACAGCTTATACTGCCGCCATGCTGTCTGATGATGCCGTAAACTATTGAAAGTCCCAGCCCTGTGCCCTTGCCGGGGTCTTTTGTGGTGTAGAAGGGATCAAATATCCTGCCCTGAACTCCTGCGGACATTCCGCAGCCTGTGTCTTCAAATATAATACAGGCGTATTGTCCTTCGTCGTTTTCTTTGATGTATGAGGTGATGATCAGTTTACCGCCGTCAGGCATGGCATCCTTAGCGTTGGATGCCAGATTCATAAGCACCTGCTCAAGCTGGATATAGTCTGCCATAACAGGCATATGCTCATCGGAAAGGTGAAGGATCACGCTGATATTTTTATCCACAATCTTCTCTATCAGATCAACATACTCACGCAGAAGAATGTTCATATCCAGACATTCCGGATGGTTGGGCTGCCGTCTGCCGAAGGTGAGCAGACCGTTGGTGAGCTTTGCTGCTCTGGTGACAGCCTTCATTATATGCACGGCGTATTCGTGTTCCTGTGATTTTTCATCCAGCTTTTTTTGCAGCCTGTTAGCGAAGCCGCCGATAACCAGAATGATGTTTTTCAGGTCATGGGCAAAGCTGCCTGCCATTTCGCCTATTATATTAAGTCTCTGAGCGTGGCGTACCTGCTCCTCAAGGATTTTCTTGTCTGTTACGTCTTCCTTGAGCCCTATGTAGTTAACTATTTCACCATTCTGATCTTTTACGGGGAATATAATTGCTGATTCCCAGTATAGTTCACCGTTCTTTTTCTTATTGCAGAATTCCCCTTTCCAGATTTTTCCGCCGGATATGCACGCCCACAGGTCGATAAAAACCTTTGGATCCATTTTTTCAGATTTCAGTATCCGGGGATTCTGCCCCAGAACCTCTTCGGAGGTGTACCCTGTGAAGGTTTCAAAGACAGGGTTAACGTATTCTATATTACCGTCCTTATCTGTTATCACCACGGACACCGTGCTGTGTTCGATGGCATTTTTCAGGAGGTTAAGCTGCTTGATTGTGCGGATCTTTTCGGTAATGTCCCTGACTATGGATACAATATAGCGGTTTTTGCCCATGGAAAACGTATGACTGCTTACACGCACGGGCAGGAGCGAGCCTGTTTTACACCGGATAAGCGCCTCTATATGGACGTGTCCGGTTTTGATAAGAATTGAAGAGGCTTCGTCCATATCAAATTTACCGCACGGGCTGTTTAGCATTTCCGGGCTGAGGCTGAAAAATTCCTCCTGAGAGTAGCCCAGCTTGTCGCACGCAGCTTTGTTCACCTCCACAAATCTGCCGCCGAAAACTCTTTCCTCAGGCATTTCGTGGACAAATATGGCATCAGATGTGTTGTTGAAAAGCACTCCGAATTTTTCAATCAGATCCCTGTTCCCTGTTTCCGCAGAAAGCATCCTGCTTCTGGCGCATACGGTATTCATGCAGGCTGTAACTTCAGCCGTTATCTCTTTCAAAAGCGCAATTTCATCGGAGGAGAACTTATCTTTTTCACGGCTCAGGGTTGTGAAAACGCCTGTGACTTTACCGTTGGTAATCATGGGGATAGCGCAGAAGGAATGGAAGCCGAACCCCATAGCCTTATACTGCCAAAAGGAGAAGTCTTCCATAAGGGAGATATCATTGACTGCGATCGCCTCGCCTGTTATCACCGCCTCACCTACCGGACCGCAGCCCGGGTCTGTGCAGCAGATGCAGATATCCTGCGGGTTTATGTAGCCTTCAAACTCCCCGGAGTATGAGGAAGGGATGATGCGTTTATCGGCGAACTCCACAACAAAACCAGCCCAGGACATGCCGTAGCCGAGGATTTCAACGGAAAGACGGCACAGGGCATCCAGCAGCTCGCCTTCATCATAAGCGCCTGCTGTAACACGGCTGAAACATCGGTAAAATTCAGCCGCTTTAAAACCATGAAAAGTGTTTCTTTCTGCTGCGGGTTCTCTTGACATAGCGTCAATATTTTCAGCGATACTTCATTTGTTTGCAAGTTATTTTATATCAAAATTAAAATATTTCTTTGGGAAAGGCTCTTTTTGCAAAGTATAGTGCCACCACTCCTTTGAATAATTGACAAAGCCGTATTTTTTCATCAAATCTCTCAGGAGAAGCCTGTTGGAGAGCTGTTTTTCGGTGAGCGCATCACTCTCTGTTGCGGAAACAGGGCTGAAGCAATCAAAACCTGTGCCCATGTCTATGCTGTTATCGCCAAAACGGTTTTCAGCACTGCTGTCGCATCTCCGCAGCCGTACATGGGGTATGTACTCCTCCTGCTCCGGAGCATCATAAGGAATGACAGTAAGATCCACCGTACTCCCTCTGGAATGACCGGATTTTGTGGCTATAAACCCTCTTTTAAAAAGGGTTTCTTTAGGCTCATCAGGGTAAAATTCCATTTTTGTTTTTATATCAGACGGATCTTTTGACCAGCGTACAAAATGATCCACAGCTTTCTGCGGTCTGTAGCAGTCATACACTTTCAGAGAGAAGCCTATAAGCTCCAGATCCTTCTGAACATTGCTCAGGGCACTCGCTGCCTGATGTGTGAGGATGCACACACCTTTCTCGTAGCCGTCAACCTTTGTGCCTGTGAAGTTGTGGGGTGTTGCGTAGCGTATTTCCTGAACAATGGATGAGTTTATATCAGACAGATAAACAAACCCTTTGGGCAGTTCTGCGAAGACCGGCTGGTGAGTAAGCAGGAGAATGATGATTAAAATTTTTTTCATTGTGAGGCACCCCATATTTTCGTCTTCTTTTAAGTATTTCCCATAATACACAGCTATGTCAACCTGTTTGCCTTATCTGGTTTATCCGCATAGGTTCAATTATTTGACTGTATGTGATGATAAATTTGCTGTATCATTTATTAGTATGGTTACATGTTCATTGCGGGGTTAACTGGTGGTTCGCAGATCCATAGCAGTTTTATTGCTTATTATTGATATTGCAGGCTGTATTTTCCTTTACGGTAAGCTTCAGGAATCCCGTGAAAGTGCGCTTGCAAACGCTGCATCCTCTCTCCGGAGTGAATACAGCCGCTCTCTTTCCATGTACTCCAGATATGTTGATGAGGTTTATCAGTCAATTGTAAACATTCCCGGTCTGAGCGAATCTGTTGCTGAAGCATGGCTTCACCCTGAAAAAAGGGACGCCATGAGAGAAGATGTCCTCAACAAAACATCTGTAATTTATAACACGGTGAAGAGGCTTGGATACACTAAGATACACTTTCATTTTCCGGATACCGTGAGTTTTCTGCGTCTTCATGAAAGAAATATTTACGGCGATGTGCTGGGGGACAAACGCTACTCAGTGTATATTGCCAATATTAATAACGGTTTCACCGAAGGACTTGAGGTGGGAAGAAGCGGCAACGCCTTCCGTTTTGTTTATCCCCTTTCCCATGGTGGCGTTCATATAGGCACTCTGGAAATAAGCTTAGATGTGAGAGGCTTTATAACCGGAATGCTGGAGAGTTACGGGAATTACTATTCCATGGGCATTAAAAAAGAGGTGGCAGAGAGAAAGCTCTTTGAGGTCTGTCTCAGCGAATGTACGGAAAGTGCTTTTTCCGATGAATACATAACTGAATCAAGGCTGTCAGATTATGATTTTGAATTGTCTCAGGATATAATGCCCACAGGTATCTTTGATTCGGTTAACAACTCTCTTAAGAATGAGGTGGATCCCCGGCTTGCGGCTCATGAAACCTTTTCTGTTTATGAAAAATCAGGCGGCATAAGTGTTATAACATCTTTTATGCCCATAAGGAGTGTTTCCGGTGATTACGAAAGCTATCTTGTACGCTATGCGATAGACGGCGAGATTGACGGAGCATACCTGAGATTTATAAAGCAGGCGGTTGCATATAATCTATCTCTGCTTCTTCTGCTTATGGTTCTTCTTGTAATGGACTCCAACCGAAACAAAGTTGTTCTGGCAAACAGTGAGCTTGAACAGAAAATCAAAGAACAGGAAGAGTTTGAGAAAGAGCTTAAAGAGGCGAAGGAGGAAGCGGAAGTCGCCAGTATGTCCAAAGATGTGTTCCTCGCCAATATGAGCCATGAGATAAGAACACCAATGAACGGCATAATAGGCATGAACAGCCTTCTGCTTAACACCAGACTCTCTGATGAACAAAGGGAATATGCTGAAACTGTCGCCTCATCGGCAGAGGCGCTGCTTGTGGTTATTAACGATATTCTCGACTTTACAAAGATTGAGGCGGGGCAGCTTGAGCTTGAGTATCTTGACTTTTCGGTGAGAGAAGTGGTGGAGAACAGCGTTGATTCCATAGCATATAAGGCCTTTCAGAGAGATCTGGATATAGCTTTTCATGTGGATGACAAAATACCACGTCTTTTGGCAGGTGATCCTTGGAGGCTCAGGCAGATTCTCCTTAACATAATAGGCAATGCCGTTAAGTTCACCCACGAGGGCTCTGTGTCCATAGAGGTAGGAATCAGCAAGGAGACAAACGGTTACGCCAGGCTGTTATTCAAAATAAAAGATACAGGCATAGGCATACCTGAAAACCGTATGGGAAATCTTTTTGATTCCTTCTCACAGGCGGATCTGTCTATGTCCAGAAAATACGGCGGTACGGGTCTTGGGCTTGCTATCGCAAAAAGACTCACCGAGATGATGGGCGGTGAAATCGGCTGTAAAAGCAGAGTGGGAGAAGGTTCTGAGTTCTGGTTTACTGCGGTGTTTGAGCGTATCGCCGGTGCTGAGAATATTCCTGAAACCGACAGAAGGCTGGATAAAAGACGTGTTCTTCTGGTCGACCCTAACCGTTTTGCAGCCTGTTCCGGCGCTGAAAAACTGAGAAGTCTGGGTGCTGCTGCGGAAAGTGCGGAAACATTTAAGGAAGCATCAGAGCTGATACGCAAATCTGCGGCAGGAAACAGAGCCTTTGAGGCTGTTCTTGTATCAGATACGCTTATAAAAAGAAATGAAGCAGAATTTGATGCTCTCATGAGAGAGATAAAAAACTACCCGGGAACAAAGGCAGTTCTGATGTATCCCATGGGGCAGCATGTGCCCGCTGATTATCTCACGGAAAAAGGTTTTAACGGACGGATTTTTAAACCACTGAAGCCCGGGCATCTTAAAAAATGTCTTCTGGAGCTTTTTGGTTATGAGGTTGAAAATGATTCTCCCCACGGTGCCGGCGGAAGAGGCTTTATGCCTCACGTTTCTGAAATGCGAAGTAAAAAACTTCTTCTGGCGGAAGATAATATTGTCAACCAGAAGCTTGCGGTTACAATTTTTGAACGTTTGGGCTATAGGGTGACAGCAGCAGAAAACGGCTTCAAGGCTCTTGAGGCGCTGCGTAATGATGATTTTGATCTTGTGTTTATGGATATCCAGATGCCTGTTATGAACGGGATAGAAACTGTTGAGGCAATAAGAAGCGGTGAAAGCGGAGTCCGCAGACCGGATATCCCCATAATCGCCATGACAGCCCACGCCCTCAAAGGCGACAGGGAAAAATTTATAGAAGCCGGTATGAACGATTACCTTTCCAAACCCTTTAAACATGAGGAGCTTGTGGCGATCCTCAATAAATATCTCTACAACACGGAAACCGGCGAATCCTTTTCCGAAAAACGGGGCGGAACTTTTAATTCGGATGAGCTTATGTCTATCATGGGTGACAGAGAATATTTTGTTGAAGTTTTAGAGATATTCATAAATGACACAGAAAAACAGCTTGCCGAGTTGCGCCGTGCAGTTGCAGAAGCAAGTCCGTGGCAGATTATTGAGATTGCTGTGTATCTTAAGTCATCTTCAGGTGATCTAACTGCATATGGTTTGGAAAGTATCGCCGACCGCATGGAAAAATGCGCTGATTCCGAAGATATGGAAGGCGCAGAGGACTGTTACAACGCATTTGTCAAAGAGTTTTACGAGTTTAAGAAGGAAGCATCCGCTTATATCTCAAAATAGTAAGAGACTGATTTTTTTATATTTTCTCCATTACTTATGTATGTTTTGTTGACGTATTTATTATACAGAGGTTTAATTCTTTAGTTCGTTATGAATATTAATATTAATGCGGAGAGTGTGTGTGATGAAAAGAAAATTGGTCTTTTTAGTTGCTATGATTATGCTTGTTTTTATAGCAGGTTGTAACGGAAGCAGTAGTGATGATACCGGTGCAGAACCCGGTCCTTCAAATCCTACAGGTATTTTTACCGATGCACCTGTACAGGGGCTGGCATATTCTGCTATGCCCAGCGGTCTTTCAGGCTTTACAAACTCTAAAGGAGAGTTTGAGTATCAGGAAGGTGACAATGTTACGTTCCGTGTGGGCAATCTTGTTCTTGGTTCAGTGAGGGCAACAGCATTTGTTACGCCCTTTGACATAGCATCATATGACGATGCAGTCGATATAGCACGCCTTCTTCAGAGTGTGGGTACTGTTACCGGAGGTCTTATTGTTCTGGATTCCCAGAGGTCGCAGGCAGTAAATAATGTCGTTACGGATAATATGACTCTGCGTGAGGCTCTTGACGCTCTTGAAGACGAAGAGATTATCACCGAAACAGCGGAAGACGCTCTTGAGCATATGAAGGATAAATCTATCTACGGCGGATACGCAGGCTACAGCGCAATACGCTGCGAATCCGAAGGCTACAAGTCTGTCTCTTCAATTATGATTGTGGACAAAGGCAATACCTTTGCTTTCAACATATATAATGAGTATGAGGACATAGATCTTCCCGATGGCTTTTCGTCTGTTATGGATATTGTGTCAAGAGTTAAGAAAATTAAGATTTACGAAGGCGTGAGAACATCTGAAAGTTCCTTTAATTTTACAGAAATTTCTGACGGCTCAAATCTTATTTACAATGTCTCATCTGTCGGAACCGAAGTGCTTAATACGGTTATCTCCTCTGATAACAAAACCTGCTCCGGCACAGGACTCCTCGTCAGGCAGGCTGATGCTGTGAGCGATAACGTATCATGCAGCTTTGACAATGAAACTCTTTCTGAAATCAGCGTAGATATTGCTAAATCAAACGTTTATGAATACTACACATCTGTGGGTGTTCCTTATCGTGCCGAGCTTGATATAGCAGCAGATGGATGCAGCCTCACTGCTGATGCGGTATTCCTTGGGGATAACGAAACCTACAGCACTGTTACTCTTTATGAAAAGAGCTTCAAAGGCTACTATGACCCTGACAAGAAGAGCATATTCCTCTCTGAAAGTAAAAATGACGGAAGCTATGCTGCTATGATAATTAAAATGGATGATTTAGGGGACTTCAAGGTTGCTGATAAGTCTTCACCATCAGTAGCACGTGATTACTTTTCCGGCTACTATTTTGAGTATGCTGAAGATAACGTAACTCAGGAGCCATTGTGGTCACTGTTTGAGGTTGATGGCGGTAGAAGATAAAGTGTTTCATGGCGGGGGTTTCCCCGCCTTTTTTTATAATTATTGATACGGATGTTTATTTAAAGATTAAAAAAGTCTTAATTGCCCCTTGCCTAAAATCGAAACCTTCATATCTTAATGTATAAATACAAGTCGGGAGGTTTCCGATGAACACAGTGAATTCCGCCCCTCTTACTCCCAGTCAGGAGAATTATTTGGAATGGGTATACAGATTTTCCGAAAACGGTGATGTAAGAGTAAGCGATATAGCAAAGAAACTTGGTGTGAGTCTTCCCAGTGTAAGCAGGGCAGTAAGCACCCTTGCTAAAATGGGACTTCTCACCCATGAGTCATACGGCAAAATTGGAATGACCGCAGAAGGCAGAACCGTAGGCAAATCCATAGTAAGAAGAGATAAATGCCTTACGAAGCTACTTGTTGATATACTCGGAATGGAACCCGAAGAAGCAGATCCGGAGGTGCATAGGCTTGAACATCTTATCAGCGGAAGAGTTCTTCCCCGTCTTGAGATTCTGGTTCACTACGCAGTATCAGATCCGGCGTGGCTTGAAGGGCTCCACAGGCAGCTCAATGACGAAACAGACGATAAAGCAGAAGAGCATATCTCTTTCGGCATTGGTGAAACCCCTATTCATAAAGGGGCTGTAGTAGAAAAGCGCAATAAATGACAACTTAATGACACAGAACAATACATTTTGTTCGTACTTGGAAAAACGCTTTAAACTGGAATTCCAGGCTTAGTTAACCTCATTTAAAAACCGCATTGAAACACGGTTTTCTAAAATAAAATAGAAAATCCCGCTTAACTTGAAAGTGAGCGGGATTTTTTTATCACTTCTAATTTAATCTTCTGCTAAACATTCCAGAAAGTAGTGCCCTGATCGTCTATAATGCCGAAAAGCGCTCTTTCTTCAGCCATTGTGAGCCCTGTGCGTTCTATACAGCAGCTTTTGGAAACCACCTGCTCCTCAACGAAAAGCGGTATGCTTAGATGAAGAGCCAGAGCAACACCGTCAGACGGACGGCAGTCTATTACTTTGGAGCTGCCGTTAGTATTAAGACTTAGCTTTGCGGTAAAAACGCCTTTTTCAACATTGTCAATGATCACATTTTCCACATACACACCGTCCAGAGCGCCGAATATGCCTCCTATGAACTGGTGGGTCATGGGTCTGGGGCTGGGGATTCGGTTAAGCTCCTGATATATGGCTTCTGCTTCAAAAGTTCCTATTGTTATGGGAATGAGGTATTGACCGCATATAGTTTCGAGCATCATTACATAACGAGATGTAATTGGTTCTTTTATTACGCATTTAACTCCCGCTTCAAACATAAAGCGTTGACCTCCGGAATCTGCATGTGGGTGACAATTTAAAAATACACGCATGCGATTAAAGTTCAATAGAAAATGATCTTCAGGCGCTATGTATGAATCAGGATTTTAAAAGGCAGCGGAATGCGGCTGGCACCCGCTGCGCAAATTTTATCAGTTGGCTGACAGTTTACTGATTATATTCTTCAGGTCTTTTTCCGGGATTCCGCCAACGATTATATCAACCAGCTTGCCGTCGGGTCCGTAGATTATGCTTGTGGGTATAGTGCTGATGCCGAACTCCATGCTGAGTGACTGATCAGACATATAAACCGGGTAGTTAACGTTGAACTCGCTTATAAATTTAGCGATGTCATCCTTGTCTGCGTCTGTGGAGAGACCGACTATGGAGAAGCGTTCCTTTTCTTCACCGTAAACCTTAACAAAATCAGGCGTTTCTGCTCTGCAGGGCGGGCACCATGATGCAAAAAAGTTCACCAGCAGAACTTTGCCCTGATGCTCCTCTTTTATGCGTGCCATTGCGCCTGATTTAAGTATTTCGATAGAATCTCCGGATACGGAAACGCCAGTATCCCCGGTTTCCTGCCTGCTGCATGCGGCAAACACCAGAAGGAAAGCCGCCAAAAATAATACTTTGATTTTCATTAATTCTGCTCCCTTTCACCCTTGTCGGGTCAAAGTGTAATAATATTCAAATAATACGATTATTCAACTTTAAAAATGTTCACTTAATATACTTTTTTATTTCTTCGGAAAAGTTTCTGAATTCAATCCCCAATTCTGAAAAGGCTGTCATTTCGGGGCAGGTGTTTCCTTCTTTCAGCATGGTGAACTGATCTTTTGTTATCGGGAAAAATGAAAAGCCGCCAAAAAGGGTTATCCCTGCTTTGATGAAAACTTCCGGTACGGGTATCAGAGTGATGTTTTTGTTCATTGCCGCAGCTATCTCTATGAGGAGTTCCTTATATGAATAAACTCTGTTTCCGCACAGGGGATAGGTTTTGCCGATGGAGCTGTCCCTGAAAACGGCTTCCGTGAATGCGTCTGCCACTTCGTACACGCTTACAGGCTGCATAGGGTATGAGCCGTCGCCGAAGTATGTGAATACCGGAGTTTTCCGCATGTATCCTGCAAGCATGGAGATAAAGGAGTCACCTTTTCCGTAGATAAGTGACGGACGGAATATTGTGAAGTCCAGCCCGCTTTCCTTGATATATTCCTCAGCCATATATTTTGTAATATGGTAGCCGGAAACGGCGTTTTTCCGTGTTCCGTTGGCAGACATATGGATAAACCTGTTCACACCGGCAGTTTTTGCTGCATCGGCAACACTTTTAGCTGCGGTATAGTGCATGTTTTCAAAAGTTATCCCTTTTGAAGGAAACTCCCTGATGATTCCCACTAGGTTTATTACCGCATCAACATCTTTCAGGCTGTCTGCATAGGTTTCGGGGCGGAGTATATCACCCTTGACAGCTTCTGCATCAGGGTGGGGTGTTTTGTTCCTTACCAAAGCTTTGACATGAACGCCCTTTTCAATGAGTCTGCTGATAACATATGAACCTACAAAACCTGTTCCGCCCGTTACAAAAACTTTTTTCATTGGAAGTCTCCTTAGATAAGTTTCTGAGCTTTCATGCTTAAAAAAGATGTATCTGTAACTATGATATGATCCAGAAGCTTAATATCAAGAGTTTCAAGGGCTTTTGATATGCGCTCCGTGATGTGTATATCCTCTTCGGAAGGTATCAGCGAACCGGAAGGATGGTTGTGGGCGATAATTACGTATGACGCCTTTCTGCGGAGAGCAAGTTCCGCTATCTCTCTCGGGTAGACTGCGGTTCTGTCCACTGTGCCGGAAGAAACCACTTCATAGCTTATCAGCCGTTTGTTTTTATCCACAAAGAGGCTGACGAAGCTTTCCTTCTCTGAGATGCCTATGAGCATCCGCAGAAATTTGAAAATAATATTGCCGGAATCCAGAACCAGGGGCTCAAACTTGAGGTTAGCGTGTTCCATGCGGACATAAAACTCCCGCATTATATTAAAAAAAAGCTGAACTTCTTCCCCTGCTCCACTTATTGTCGTAAGATCTGTTTTAAAAACTTTACGCAGGCTTTCCGTTTTATCTATTATATTCTTTGCGAGAGCTTTAACATCCCTTCTGGGGATTATATAGGAGAGAAGAAGCTCCATGATCTCATAATCATGCAGCGCCGGGGGACCGCTCCTGAATTTTTCCTTAAGCCTTTGCCTGTGCCCTTTTTTATGATCATCCATCGAAGAAGAATAGCACCTGAAAGTGCCTGTGTAAATAGCTGTCAGGTACTGAATAGAAGGCATGGAACTAATTACGGCTCAAGCTTGTCTTGATTTTTGGCGGCAAATACATATTATGCTCTTTTGAGGTGGATCACATGTTTGGATTCGGAATGTCTGAAGTTTTTTTGATTCTTGTTATAGCTCTTCTGGTTGTTGGACCGGGAAAACTGCCCGAACTGGCAAAAACACTGGGAAAAGGTTACTCCCAGTTCAAGCGCTCGCTGAACGATCTTAAATCAGCGGTAAATATAGACGATCTTGACGCTGCTCCCAATAAGACAGTAAAAGATGCGTACAGGGATCACTGGGAAAAGAAGAAACAGAACACAGAAAACTCTGCGGAGGCATCCGCCGAACCTAAAGCGGAAGCAGCGCAAGCAGCAAACAACGAAGCATCTGCCCCTGAAGACGTAAAAGGGAAGGACACAAATGGCTGAAAACAAAAGTCAGGGCGTTGAAGCCCAGATACCTCTGATGGAGCATCTTGAAGAACTCCGCAAGCGTATCCTCTATATACTTATAATATTGATTGCGGTTTTCTCTGTCTGCTACTGGCAGAGCCAGTTTTTTATGGACTTTATCACCAAACCTCTCGTGCAGATAATGCCGGAGAAATCCAGCATGGCTATGCTGAAACTTACTGAAGGCTTTTTTATGGAGCTTAAGCTCTGCTTTATGGCAGCACTCTTTTTCAGTATGCCTTTCATCTTTTTCCATGCGTGGAAGTTTATTGCTCCCGGTCTGTATGTGCATGAAAAGAAATATATTATTGGATTTGTAATAAGCGCTTCTCTGCTGTTTTTCCTTGGTGCAGGCTTTGCTTATTACTTTGTTTTTCCATTCGGCTTTGCTTTCTTTCTTAAATACGCTCAGGGCTACGTCATCGCAAACCTTTCTATTGAGTGGTATTTAAGCTTTGTCACCAAGATGATTCTCGGTTTCGGCATTGTTTTTGAGCTGCCTGTGTTTACCTTTTTCCTTGCGAAGATGGGCATCGTTACTGCTTCTATGATGCGTAAATACCGGAGATATGCTGTTTTGGGAATTTTTATTGTTGCCGCTGTCATGACGCCTCCTGATGTTTTCTCGCAGCTTATGATGGCAGGTCCTCTTCTGCTTCTTTATGAAATGAGCATTTTTATCGCTGTAATTTTCGGGCGCAAAAGAGAAATAACGGAAGAAGAGATATATGAGTAGCGTTAAAGACAGATTCGGAAGGGAGATACGCTATCTGCGCATTTCCGTGACCGACAGATGCAATTTCAGATGCAAATACTGTATGCCCAGCGATGAGTTTAAGCACCTCGCACATTCGAGCATACTCAGGTTTGAGGATATGCTTTTTGCCACAGAGGTTTTTGCCTCTCTTGGCGTTCATAAGGTGCGTGTGACCGGAGGCGAACCGCTGGTCCGTAAAGGCGTTACCGACTTTCTGGGCGAGCTTAACAAGATAAAAGGCATAGACGAAGTGACCCTCACCACCAACGGGGCTCTTCTGGGAAAATATGCCGAAGATATAGCCGCTTCAGGCGTTAAGCGTATCAACGTGAGCCTTGATTCTCTCAAGGCAGATAAATATAAAGAGATAACAGGCGGGTTTGACCTTCAGAAGCTTATGGAGAGCATTTTTCTGGCTAAGAAGGCGGGACTGCGCCCTGTGAAGACAAACAGCGTGCTTATTAGAGGCTTTAACGACTGCGAGATATATGACTTCTGCGAGTTTGCCGCAAGGGCAGACATTGTGGTCAGGTTCATAGAGTTTATGCCTATAGGTAACTCCTGTGAATGGAAAAAAGAGAACATAATGTACGGGGCGGAGATTCTTGACCTTATCAAGAAAAGGTACAGAGCCGTTCCTATTGAGAAAGATAAGAACGCCGGTCCGGCCAAGAACTATAAACTTTCAAACGGCGGGACAATCGGTATAATAACGCCCATTTCAAACCACTTCTGCTCCGAATGTGATAAGCTCAGGCTCACGGCTGACGGCAAAATACGCCCCTGCCTGCTTACGGATCAGGAAACGGACATAGTGGACGCTGTTAAAAGCAGGGACGAAAAAGCCCTCAAAGCTGCCATTATGGACGCTCTCGGCAAAAAAGACGAAGAACATCACATAGTGGCGGACAGAAGGAATGAAAAATTTAAACGGACAATGTCAAAAATCGGCGGATAGGCTTGAAATTGCCTGTGGGCAGCAGACTTTTACTGTAAATACGGAATTTCCTGTGGATGTTTTGTCTGCCGGTGCCGAATATGCGCCTCTTAGTGAAGAAGGAATAAAAGAGGCGCTTGACGTTTGCGTTTATTCAGAATCATACAGCGAGTGCGTTGAAAAAGCGGAGAAGATACTCTTCATCGTTCCCGACATAACCCGCAGAAGCGGCATGGAGCATTTTTTCCCCATGATGCTTGCCGAAGCGGAAAGTTTCGGAAAAGAGATCAGCATAATATTCGCTGTGGGCACTCACAGAGCCGTCACCGAGGATGAGAAGAAGACGATTCTCGGTGAGGAAATCTACCTTAAATATCAAAACAGGCTTTTCGATCACGACTGTGAGAATATGGAAAGCCACGCCTTTTACGGTATCACAAAAGCTAAAACACCAGTTTTTATCAATAAAATCTATCTGGAACATGATCTGATAGTTCCGATAGGCTCTGTAAGCCACCATTACTTTGCGGGTTACGGCGGCGGGAGAAAGCTTATCTTCCCCGGTATTGCCGCAAAAAAATCCATTCTGCGCAATCATATGCTTGCTCTTGACTTTACAGGCGGCAGAAGACACCCGCTGGCAAAGGCGGGGGAGCTTAACCACAACCCTGTTCACCGTGATATTGTTGATGCTTTGATGATAAGCCGTGCGGGAAGAAACTTCTTTACAGTGAATACTGTGCTTGATGAAAAAGGCAGCCTGATCGGCATGGTCTGCGGTGATCTATTCATGGCGCACCATAACGCATGTGAGCTTCTGGATTCAATGTTCCGCATCACCCCTGAAAAGAAGTACAGATCGCTCATCGTCTCCTGCGGGGGATTCCCTAAGGATATAAATATGGTTCAGGCGCAGAAGTCTCTGGACAGGGCTGCATCTGTGGCGGAAGAGGGAGCGGATATTTTCTTCTTCGCAGAATGTGCCGACGGCTTCGGCAACAGCTATTTCCGTGATTTCTTTGACATGCCGTCCTCAAAAACCATGCTGGAGAGCCTTCTCACTGACTACCAGATCAACAGGCAGACAGCCTACAACCTGCGCACGCTTACCGAGCGTTTTAATGTTTATCTCTGCGGAAGCATGAGCAGAGAAGACTGCGCACGGATGGGTTTTAAAAAGCTGAACTCTGCGGAGGATATGCTCCCTATGCTTAAGCCTGAAGCCGCATTCATCCCCGCTGCGTACTCATACCTCTTCGGATAGCTCTTAAATTTACACAGATTTGTGCAGTTTACCTTTGTTTTCTGTATAAATCCGTTGATTATAACATGGCGGCGGTCTGCCTTATTTCCTATGGCAAACCTTTCGGGCATGAAATATAATTAATAACGGAAAGTTTTATTTTCCGTGCAGTTTCTGCTGGAGTCTTTTTATGAAAAAATCCCTGATTGCGGTTCTTTTATTAATTATCATGTATTCTGCCGAATCATACGGCAGGGCTCCTGTGATTGTCGAAGGTGTTTTCAGCGGTGTCAGATCAGATAAAATTATTTTAAAAGGCGACCAGTACTCTTTTTCTCCTGAAAATATCACTGTTATCAGAATTATTAAGAGACGAGGCGCATTCTATGAGGAGACTTCTGATTTACGGAGCCTTCGTTCAGGAACTGAAATTACAGCCCAGACATACGGCGCATATATTACCCGTATAGTTTATGAGGACTATTGATATGAGAAAAACTTTTGCGGTTCTTGCCGTTTTCTTCATTTTAACATCAGTATCAATGGCAGACATGACAGACTACTGCGGTTCGGGAAATAATATCAGTATTCCGCCGTTTATATCCGCAGGAGCATCGCCTCTGGTAATGTTCGTTATGGGCAGGGATCACAAGCTCTATTACGAAGCGTACAACGATGCCACGGATCTTGACGGTGACGGAATTATCGACATCGGCTACACACACTCCATAGACTATTACGGTTATTTCGATTCCTATAAATGCTACACATACAGCTCCGGTGACGGGCGTTTTAATCCCTCCCGCACCACAGATGATAAATACTGCGGAGGCAGCAGTGAGTGGAGCGGCAACTTCCTTAACTGGATGTCCATGTCACGTATTGATGTTTTGAGAAAAGTTCTTTACGGGGGCTTCCGCAGAACAGATACATCTTCCCTCTCGGTTCTTGCAGGAACATACATCCCCAACGATGCTCACTCATGGGGTAAGGAGTACGCCGGAGGCGACACCAGACAGCTTACCCCCTTTAATGCTCCCCCTGCTTCATGTGTGCTCCCCTCTTCTGCTGCTTCATGGAACAGAACAGGGAATGAAGGCATTCTCATGGTTAAGTATGTGGACGGATTAAATAACGGATGCGGCACTGCCGACACAATGATGAGTGCTTTCAGCCCCCGTGATTACGTTTCCCATGAATATGTGAACACAATATGGGATTCTCAGGCAGGGACGGTAAACCACGGCAACCTGATGTATGTTACGGAGATTAATGTTCCGTATAACAGGAGCGGTACGTGGTATTTTGCCATTAATTCCTCTGACGGCGGCGAAATCGAAGTTGACGGTGTGGTGCGTGCTTCCCGTTACGGCTGCAATGATTACGGCAGCAATAACACATCCAGCTCCCTTACGGGCTCCGTTTATCTCAACAGCGGATGGCACCGTATAGTTGTAAGGGTGAGAAGAGACAACAGCGGCGATGACATAGGTGCCAGAATCAGCTATCGAAGACCAAGCTCAAGCACATGGAGAAATTTTTCCTACAGCAACCTGAATAATGACGGTGTTTCCCTTCGTGCGCCTAATGTCTCTGCAAGCTCAACAGGCATGTGCAGTCTTAAAACATCAGAATTTGTTGAATCCGGTACACCTTCATCGGGAACATTTCAGGATAAACGCCACCTTTTTTGTGTTACATCAAAGAATAATGAAAATAATGACCATTCAATAAGAGTTCTTCAGAACCGTACAGAACGCATATGGCAGTGGGCTTCCATAGAAGGCAGCTCCTGCGGAACATCCATTGACTCCAATGCAGACGGAACCGCAGACACGGGTATCAGTCCTACGGATTATTACACTCGTGTTAAGGTTTGCGATTCATCAGTGGGAGAAGAAACTAACTGCTATGACTATGGCTCAGGAAGTAAAAAACCCACCGGTCTTCTCCAGAGATACGGAACAGGCAGCGGAGCGGACATATGCTCCAAAACCTATGAGGCATCAGGCTTATGTTCAGGTGATGAGGGTATTCTTTTAAAAGAATCCCCCATGTATTTCGGAATGCTCACAGGCTCCTATGAAAAAAATATCAGCGGCGGAGTAGTGCGCAAAAACATCGGTTCCATTATGGATGAAATTAACTCTGACGGAACCTTTAAAAGCACAACACCTGCGAACGGAAGTATAATCAAGACCCTTAACAGCCTTAAGATAGATTACAGCGGCAACTGCGGCTGGATAACTAACGGTCCTTTTACGGAAGGAAACTGTAAAATGTGGGGTAACCCCATAGGCGAGATGCTCTGGGAAACTCTCAGATATTTCAAAGGAGAGGACAGAACCTCCGCCTATAACTATACATCCGGCATAGACAGCAACTTAGGTCTGCCCAAGCCTGACTGGCGGAGCCCTTATGGTGATTTCCCGTATTGTTCCAAGCCGAATATTATCATAATCAGTGATGTTAACCCCAGTTACGATAACAATGTTCCTGCAAGCGGCACATTTACCGACTATTCATTAAGCTCGCTCTACAATGACATATCAGAAAATGAAGGGATCAGCGGCAACTATTTCATCGGCAGCAACGGAAGCACAAACGACTTTGCATGCTCCGAAAAACCCCTTTCCGATATTGGCAGCGCACTTGGGCTCTGCCCTGAAGAACCTACTAAAAACGGCACATACAGCACTGCCGCACTAGCCTATTATGCTAAGACAAAAATGAATGAAAATACTGTAACCGGCGCAGGAACGCTGCCGAATATAGATACCCACGCCGTTGCCCTCGCCTCGCCTCTGCCGGAGATCAAAATTGCCACGGGCAGGGGAACAGTGCAGATGATACCTATGGGTAAGTCTGTGAGCGGCAGCGATATAAACTGCGGTTTCAGATATGATGAGAATTTCGGCGTTCGTTTTACAGGAACTGGATTCTGCCCATCAAACCAGATCGTAGACTTCTATGCAGAGTCCATAACCGAAACATCCGGACGTTTCCGCATCAACTTTGAAGACGTTGAGCAGGGGGCAGATCATGATATGGATGCCATTGCCCGTTATGACTATGAAGTAAATGACGATGACACCATAACAATAACCCTCACCTCTGAATATGCCGCAGGCGGAATAAACCAGATAATGGGCTTCGTCATAACAGGCACAACCTCAGACGGCGTTTATATACCCATAAGAAACAGGGACGGCAACGTTGTTCCGCAGAACGGCAGCAACATGCCTTTGATATGGAGCAAAACTTTTTCAGTCAGCGAGGGCGGAGCCTCCGCTCAGCTACTTAAAAATCCGCTCTGGTATGCGGCTAAATACGGCGGGTTCAGTGAAAAAGGCAACAACAGTATTCCTGATGTTCAGTCGGAATGGGATGAGGACGGCGACGGTATTCCCGATAATTACCACTACATAACAAACCCGCTGCTCCTTGAACAGAAGTTTGCAAAAGTTTTTACTGATATATTAAAAAGAACAGCATCAGGTACTGCTCCTGCAATCGGTCTGGGTAAAAACAGAGGAACACTGATCAACCATGCCCTTTTTTATCCTGAAAAGGACTTCGGAGATTCTGTTCAGTCAAATAATATCCAGTGGGCGGGTCAGCTATTTACTTACTGGTTCTTCACCCACAGAAACACACAGAACATCATGGAAGACAGCAACAGCAACTTCCGCCTCGATCTGTGTGATTCAGGAGATAAAATACTCGAATTCAGGGTTGATGAAGCAGGCTCTCTCCAGATAGACAGATACACTGCCAACTGTCAGGGAAGTAAAGACCTTGACGCTCCCTCCAACTCCAACATATCCATTGATGATGTAGCCTATCTGTGGGAAGGCGGTAAAAAGCTGTCACAGACCTCCGCTGCTTCCAGAGTGGTTTATACTAATGTTGACGGCAGCCTTGTTCAGTTCAATACGGCTAATCAGGCTGAATTCTCTGACATGCTCGGTCTGCCCGAATCGTTCCCCGCATGCTTAGGTACGGCAGATAATCTTATCAGCTACATACTCGGAACTGATTTCAACGGATGCCGCTCAAGAATGCTCCTTAACGGTAATACATATAAGCTGGGCGATATACTTAACTCAAGCCCTGTGATGGTCGATTATCCGAACAAAACAGGTAAACCGGGTTATACCATGACGTACGTTGGCGCCAATGACGGCATGCTCCACGCTTTCCGAGCAGGTAAGGTGCTTACAAGCGGTCTTGTCTCTTATCAGGCGGTGAAGCTCTGCAACGACTCTGCTGACTGCTCTACAGACAAGATCGGACGTGAGGAATGGGCTTTTATACCGAAGAATGCTCTGCCCTATCTGCGTTATCTGGCTGATCCTGACTATTGCCATATATACTATAATGACCTGGCTCCTTACATCCTTGAAGTTAAAGACTCTGCCGGGTATGTCACCAAGAGAATACTCATAGGCGGAATGAGGCTCGGCGGGGCATGCGGAACAACCGCTTCAAGCACTGTGAAACCGCCTGCGGACACCTGTGCAGATCCCGCAAGCTCTGACTGTGTGGGACTTTCATCCTACTACGCCCTGGATGTTACGGATCAGAACAACCCTGTTCTTCTGTGGGAGTTTACAGACCCGTATCTTGCTTACAGTTTTTCCGGACCGGCGTTTATCACCAAAGGGAACAGCAAATATATTATGTTCCTCTCCGGTCCCACAAACTATGCGGGAACAGCAGGGCAGGACTTGAACATTTTTATCCTGAACCTTGATCCTGTTAACTACACGGTAAATCAGGTGCATAAGTTTAGCGGTGCCAACCGCAGCGGCTACACAAGGGTTTCGGCACTCAGCTCCTACAGCAACGCATTCGGCGGCAAGCTTTTTACCAACGGGGTTGACTACGGAAGTGACGGCGACACGGATGTTGTTTTCTTCGGTATAAACCAGATGACAGGTAACGAAGGCAGCCCCAACTGGTCGGGTAATGTCATGGGGGTCAGGATAACAAGCGAAAACCCTGAAGCATGGGAATTCGGCAATGTTTTCAACAGCGCCCAGAAACCTGTGACACAGAAAGTTGAATATATGAGCTGCTTTGACATGAAATATATTTATTTCGGTACAGGCAGATGGTTCTATAAAATAGATGAAGCCGGCATTAACGCCAATGAGCACAACTACCTTTACGGTGTGCGGATTGATGACTGCATCGGCGGAAACTGCAACCTGAATAACGCCCACACCAGTGAAGAGTCATGCAGTCAGCTTCTCAGCGAAAACAGAAGCTTCGCATGGTCAAAGGTGCTTGAACCGAAGAGCGGTAATTATCTTATGGAAAGGCTTTTATCAGATCCTGAACCTGTTGATTATGCCGATGTTGTGTTCTTCGGTACAACAGAGCCGAACTCAGACATATGTTCCTTCGGCGGGCGTTCCAGAGTATGGGGGCTTAACTGCGCCACAGGCTCCGCCATAGCACTTTCATGCGACGGCGAATATCAGGTGGATGTTTCAAAGGTTCCGCCCATATGGGTTCCCAGAACTCCGGGAGATATAAGCAAGGTTTCAAGCCCTGAGGATGAAACCACTGACTGGAAGGAAGGCGCAATTATAGGCGATATACAGTCTGCGGCTGAACAGGACAGAGAAAGAAAAGGAAGGCTTCTTTTCTGGATTGAGAAATGATGAATAACAAAGGCATTACTCTGATCGAACTGCTTGCTGTAGTGACCATTGTGGGTATTTTGCTCACAATGGGAACAATCGGGTACAGACAGCTTTCCGTGAAAGCTAATGTGGAGTCCGACACAAGGCAGATCCTCGCCCTCACCAATATGGCAAGGCAGTATTCCTTCACCAGAAAGGTGACTTTGAGGGTGAGTGTGAATGACAGAGTGATTAAAATAGTAGATGCAGACGGAAACGACTATGAAGGTCTTTCATTAACAGCAAAAACACCCTTTGAGACAGACGACGATATTACTTTTACAGGCGGCTTCTCCACAGTAACGGGGATGATCCGCTCTTCAGGCGATGATACAAGAGCGGAGTATGACTGTGTGCTTTATGAAGCAAACAGTGTCAGCGCAGGAAGATATGACGGGGAGAACTGCAATGTCAGATAACAGGGGCTTTACTATTATGGAAGTGCTCGTTTCCATGGTTGTTATGGCTGTGGTAATGCTTGGTCTGGCTTACGGCTATATCCTTGTTCAGCAGAGAAACCTAGCCGGGCTGCTCCGTCAGAAGGGTGAGGAAACTGTTCAGAGTGTATTTGAAACCATGAGAAGTGCAGAACTTGATGACCTCACTGATCAGCCGGACTCCCTGCCGGAGATGGATCTTGAAGACACGCAGAACCTCAATGAATATTGTGACCCCTCTGATAATGATACCCCTTCGGATCCTGTCTGCACCGGAACTTTTGTTTTTCGCAAAGCAAGCGGTGAAGACGGAGGCAGTGTGGACTATGAGGTTGTTTATAAGCTTTTTGAAACGGTTTCTGATGCCGGAGTCGAACTGGAAGGGACAAGAACTGTCATTGCCACGATCTGCTGGAGATTCAAAGGAAGCCTGAAATATATTACAAGGAAAACAGTTATACAGAAAGGTGGTCTGTAGAATGAAAAAAGGTTTTTCCATTATTGAGCTTCTTGTGGTTATGGTGATTTCGGGCGTAATGATTACCGCTCTTTACTCCACTTACATGAATCTTTATTCCGGTTCCAAGACCCAGTCTAAGATAGCGGAATCTATGATAGAAGGGATTATAAACTCTGAAATAATCAGAACTGATCTTGTCAACATCGGTTTGGGACTTGCCAAAGATGAAAAAGTCACAGGCACATCAGATGACCTTTATCCTATAAACTGGGACGCTGACAACAGAACTCTTTTTATACATACAACTTATGACAGGCTTAATCCGAAAACCCACGGCTGGGCACTTTTTAAATGCGAATCAGACAACGCAAGCAATATTACCTGTGAAAAGGATAATGAACAAAGCGGACTCAGCGCAGACTCATTCACGTCTCTCAAAATGATAAGCTCACTCAATAATAAAGAGATAGATTATGACGAAGGAACTGTGGCAGCAGCAGACTACTACTATGCTGTAGGCTATCCTTATGATGCTGCTGCGGCTGATAAATATATCACTGTTACCTATAGGCTCGATGATGACTGTAACGGTGACGGAACACCGGACAGAGGAGCGAGGTGCAACGCAAATACCTCTGTTCTGTGCAGAAATAATGTAGCACTTGTGGATTGTGCCGGCGGATTTGAGATATATGCAGGTTATGAGGAAGGCGGAAACATCGTTTACGACAACCTGACCAGTATTGTTAATGATGACCGCAGTCATTTTTTTAAACTTCGCAGGCTGATTGTTTACGTTCTTGTTCAGGAGGGGCAGTTTGACCGCAAGTTCAACTTCGGAGCGGATGAAATGGTGAAGGAGCTTGGGTTTGACGCAGAAGATAGCCTGCTTGACCAGATAAGCTTTCCTATCCCTGAAGACGGAAGAAACTACCGCTGGAATATCATGACAATTGATGCCCGTACTTATAACATAGGAAAAAAATATGATTAGGCTTGGCAATAAAGGATTCTCCCTTCTTACCACTCTGATTTTATCTGCTGTGGCTTTGGCGTTTATCAGTGCCCTTGTTTATTTTGTTCAGTCAGGTTCCCGTTCTGCGGCTTCCTTAGAGTCTTATAAAAGCTCCCTTGAAATCGCTAAAGGAGCCTCAGAGTTTCTCATTGCAGGGGTTTACAATGAACTGGTCGGTTTCGGTCATATCGACTGCGATTCAGATCTGGATGATGTAAACGCTTATCTCTCTCCCTATGATCAGGATACGGAAACTCACAATGTAACTGTAACTGCTTTCAAGTGTGAGCGTTTTAATAATAACTATGATGAACTATATGTTATGAAACTTCTGGTACAGAGAGAAAACAGCCAGGAAAAAGCCGAGGTGGAATTCGGTTATCTTAAAGAATATGATGATGAATAAATAGTTTTCTATACACTGTCAATTATATTCCACAATTGATTTTTCTGTGTCATTTGCCTAAACTCTTATTTATTGTTTTTTGTACGGTGAAATAATGAAGATTCTTGCTTTAATTCTTGCTGCGGGTAAGGGAACCCGTATGAAATCATCCAAACCTAAAGTCCTTTTTGAATCGGCGGGAAAGCCGATGATAGATTATGTGATAAATGCCGCAGGCTCATGCGGTGCGGATGCTGTTAATATAGTTATAGGCAGCGGTGCTGAGGAAGTTAAAGCCTATGTGGGCGGGCAGGCGCAGTTCAGCCTTCAGCAAAATCAGCGTGGTACAGCGGATGCTGTACTTGCAGCGGCAGACGCCATAAAGCAGCACGGCGGTCATGTGCTTATACTCTGCGGTGATATGCCCCTTGTAAGGGCGGAAACCCTTGCCGGATTTATTGAGGCTGCAAAGGTGCATCCTGTCAGTTTTATCAGTGTTTGCGTTAAAAATCCCTTCGGTTACGGGCGTGTTGTCCGTGGCGGAGGCGGTTCTGTGATAAGAATAGTTGAAGAAAAAGACGCCTGCGAACAGGAAAAGAAAATAAATGAAATAAATACCGGAATATATTTCTGCGAATCATCCGTTCTGCTGGACAGACTTTCCCGTGTGGGGAGCGATAATGCCCAGAATGAGTTTTATCTCACAGATATAGTCAAGGAAGGCGCATTTGCCTATAAAGCTAATGATGAGAGCGAGTTCCTCGGAGTGAACAACCGTGTTCAGCTTGCAGAAAGTGCAAAAGCTCTCTGGAAGCGCAGAGCAGTTAAGTTTATGGAGCAGGGGGTAAGCATACTTGATCCGGACACTTTTTATGCGGATGAAGAAACAGAGATAGAATCTGACACCGAAATATATCCCAATGTTTACCTCCATGGGAAAAATGTAATAAAAACAGGCAGCGTGATTATGTCCGGCTGCCGTATAACCGATTCTCTGATAGATGAAAACTGTGAAATAAAGGATAACTGCTATATCACTGAGAGCAAGGTCGGTGCGGGAAGCTCTGTGGGGCCCATGGCGCAGCTCCGCCCCGGTACAGTGCTTGAAGGTGAAAATAAGATAGGAAACTTTGTGGAAACAAAAAAAGCTGTTCTTGGTCTTGGGAGCAAGGCAAGCCACCTCACTTATCTTGGAGATGCGGAAATCGGCAGAGACGTAAACATCGGCTGCGGTACTATTACCTGTAATTATGACGGTATCTCGAAGTATAAAACAGTGATAGAGGACGGAGTCTTTGTCGGCAGCGATGTTCAGCTTGTGGCACCCGTAAAGATAGGCAGAGGCGCTCTGCTTGCCGCAGGCTCAACGATTACAAAAGATGTTCCCGAAGATTCTCTCGCCATGACAAGGGCGGAGATGAAGGTTAAGGAAGGCTGGGTCTCCCGCTGGAAAAATGCAAAAAACAAAGGGAAATAGAGTAAAGTGCGAGCGTGTATCAGAATCTGACAGGGTGTGCAGATTCTGATTATAAAATGGTATAAGCAGGTTATTATGTGCGGAATTGTAGGATATATAGGAAATTCAAAAGCATCAAACGTCCTTCTTGAAGGTCTTTCCAAACTCGAATACAGAGGTTATGACTCGGCAGGGCTCTGCCTTCTGGAAAACGGAACAATAGAGATAACACGCAGTGTGGGCAAGCTGGTAAACCTTAAAGAAGCTGTTAAAAACAGGGATTTTACGGCGACGGTGGGTATAGGACATACCCGCTGGGCAACCCATGGGAAACCTTCTTTTGAAAATGCCCACCCCCATAAATCAAAATATATCTCACTGGTACATAACGGTATAATAGAAAACTACCTCGCAATAAAAGAAAAACTCGCATCAAAGGGCTTCACTTTTGCATCTGAAACCGATACAGAGGTCATAGCGCATCTTATAGAATCTCTTTATGACGGTGATCTCCTCAAAGCTGTTCAGGCTGCCTTAGCGGAGCTTAAGGGGTCTTATGCCCTTGGCGTGATCTCAGAAAAAGAACCGGATAAGGTTATAGTTGCAAGAAAAGACAGCCCGCTTGTTCTCGGCGTAGGCAACGGTGAGATGTTCGCCGCAAGTGATATTCCGGCAGTGTTAAGCCATACACGCACATTTGTGTTTCTGGATGACGGCGATATAGCGGTCATAACCAAAAACGGCTACAAAATTTACGATGCCGAAGGCTGCGCAGTGGACAGAGAGACTAAAAATATAGACTGGAACCCTGTCATGGCGGAGAAAGCCGGGTATCGCCATTTTATGCAGAAGGAAATAAACGAACAGCCCAGAGCGCTTATCGACACTATCAGAGGGAAATACAGCCTTGAATCAGGAGATGTATTTTTTGATCTCTCAAAAGATTTGGAAAAATCCCTGAAAGATATAGACAGAATAGTAATAGTCGCCTGCGGAACAAGCTGGCATGCGGGGCTTGTGGGCAAGTTTTACATAGAAAAATTCGCCCGTATTCCCGTTGAGGTGGATATTGCTTCGGAATACCGCTACAGGGATCTCATCGCTGATGAAAAGCTGCTTTTTGTTGCCATAAGCCAGTCGGGCGAAACTGCGGACACCCTCTCCGCCCTGCGTATGGTCAAAAAAATGGGTGCAAAGGTCATTTCCATATGCAATGTTGTGGGCTCATCCATAGCAAGAGAATCCCACAGTGTTATATACACACACGCCGGACCTGAAATAGGCGTTGCATCCACAAAAGCGTTTACCACACAGGTGGCGAGTCTCTTTCTTTTTGCAATGTATCTTGCCAGGCAGAACGGCAAAGTGAGCGCAGACCGATGCAGAGAATACCTCAAGGAACTTGTGGGTATTCCTGATAAACTTGAGCATGTTCTCAAACAGGATGACCGCATAGAGGAACTCGCCAAAAAATACAAGGATGTATCGGACTTTCTTTATCTGGGCAGAAATGTAAACTACCCCATAGCTCTGGAAGGTGCGCTGAAGCTTAAAGAGATTTCGTATATTCATGCTGAAGGATACCCCGCAGGGGAGATGAAGCATGGTCCTATAGCACTCATAGACAGCGAGCTTCCGGTGTTTGTGATAGCAGTGAAAGGTTCGGTTTATGATAAAACCGCTTCTAATATAGAGGAAGTTAAAGCCAGAGACGGCATAGTGATAGCCATTGTCACCGAAGGTGATACCGAGCTTGCAGGCAAGGCGGATCATATAATAGAAGTTCCTGATGTGTCTGAAGAGCTTTCCGTTTTTCTCACAGTTACAGCAACTCAGATATTCGCCTACCACTGCGCCAACCTTCTGGGACTTGATGTTGACCAGCCCCGAAATCTGGCTAAATCTGTCACGGTGGAATAAATTCTAAGCCTCCGCACAAACCTGCGGAGGCTTTTTTGATTAAAGAATGTTTTAAAGAGACTCCTTCTCATGTCTTCGGCCTGTTTTTAACTGTTATGAAATAAAGCCGGCTCTTTTTCTTCAACTTTTAAACCGATGGTGAGTTAATAAGTCCTTTGGAGAATAAATGTGCTTTATTCCATTCCGTTTTCGGTTTATACATGAAGACTCCCTTACATATTTTTCCGGAGAGAAAAGATGGAAGAACTCATTAGAAAAGCGGATGTGCTGATAGAGGCACTGCCCTATATTCAGAAATTTTACGGCAAAACTATTGTTATAAAATATGGCGGTCATGCAATGGTGGATGAACAGCTTAAACTCAGCTTTGCCAACGACATAGTGCTCATGAAGTATATCGGCATACGCCCTGTGATTGTCCATGGCGGCGGTCCGCAGATAGGCGATATGCTGAAAAAGCTTAATATAAAGACCGAATTTGTTTCCGGAATGAGAGTCACAGACGCCGAAACTATGAATGTTGTTGAAATGGTTCTGGCGGGCAAGATTAATAAAGATATCGTAAGAATGATAAATAAAAACGGCGGTGTTGCCATAGGTCTTTCCGGCAAGGACGGAAACCTTATCCGTGCGGAAAAGCTCCGCCTTGAAGATGACCCCACCTTCATAAGAACACCGGAAATAATAGACCTTGGGCATGTCGGAAAGGTTAAGGATGTGAACGTCGGCGTTCTTGAAAGACTTGCGGACAGCTATATTCCGGTAATTGCCCCTGTGGGTGTGGGCGATGATTACGAGGCTTACAACATCAACGCCGACCTTGTCGCAGGCAGTATAGCCGCTGCTCTTAAGGCAGAGAAGCTTGTTTTGCTCACGGACGTACCTTACGTTATGGATAAGGACAAAAACCGCATCTCAACCATCCATCTTGATGATATTGATAAAATGAAAATAGACGAAGTTGTTACCGGCGGAATGATACCAAAGGTCGACTGCGCCGCAGAAGCAGTAAGGGGCGGCGTTAAAAAAGCACATATAATAGACGGGCGTGTTCAGCACTCTGTGCTGCTTGAGATGTTTACCACATCAGGCATCGGCACGCAGATAGTGGAATAATGCACAGAGACCTTATACCCCAGAGCTTCATAACGGACATTGTCGCTCCTGCCTGCGGAAATGACAGAAAGATTCTTGAGGCTTTTCTCAAAACCCCCCGTGCAAAATTTATAGATGAGGCAATGTGCCGCCGTCCATATGCGGATGATGCTCTGCCCATCGGGTTCGGACAGACAATTTCAAAACCGTCAACTGTGGCGCTGATGACCAGAGCCCTGCAGCTTGAGCCTAACCATCGAGTGCTTGAAATAGGCAGCGGTTCAGGCTTTCAGGCTGCGATACTCAGCAGGCTTTGTGCAAGAGTGTACACAGTGGAGAGAATACCTGAGCTTTACCGCAGGGCCATGGGCATCATTCACAAAATGCGTATTTATAATATTAAGTTTAAGCTGGATGACGGAAATTTAGGCTGGGCGGAAAATGGCCCTTATGACAGGATAATAGCTACGGCAGAAGCAAAAAATCTTCCGCAGGAGCTTATAGCCCAGCTTGCAGAAGGCGGCATAATGCTTATCCCTCTTGACGGCTCAATTATTGAGGTTGTTAAAGAAAATGACGAGATACGGCAGCGCAAAATTGCTGACTGCAGCTTTGTTGATTTTGTTTGCGGAAAATAGAACATTATTTTTCTTTAGACAGCAGAGGTTTTTGGAACTTCCGTTTAATATGTTTTAATTTCTTTTGTGTATCAAACCCATGTCTGGTATTTGTTAAATCGGATCAAATTTATCTTTATGGTAATTTTCCCCTTCCCATTTCAATAGAACTGCGTTAAATTATTACTTGTCAAGCGAAGTTAGGTTGAAATTTTCAGAATTTCTGCACTGCTTTGCCTGAGTCTATCGGCAGTGTTTGCCACGTTTCGTGTATCAGAAATAGTGTGCGATCTCACTATTATAACGGTTCGCGGCTGAACAGTATTGATCATGTTTTTATTTTATTTTTTATGGAGCGATTATGATCAACGATGATTTACTGCAGAAGAGTATGCCTGAAATTGACGAAGCTGATGTCGAAATCGACATTGAAGAAGAACAGCTTCAGGTGGAAGTCGAGGTTGAGGACATAAAGCCCGACTATAATTCTGAAGATTTAGAAGTTTTCAAAATATATCTTAACGAAATTTCACGTTATCCTGTCTTAACGCGGGAAGAGGAAGTCGATCTCGCAAAGGGGATAGAACAGTCTGACAAGGCGGCTAAGGAAATGATGATAAAGTGCAATCTGCGCCTTGTTGTTTCCATAGCAAAAAAGTACATCAACAGAGGCATGACTCTTGTTGACCTTGTTGAGGAAGGGAATATCGGACTTCTTAAAGCAGTGGAAAAGTTCGACTATACCAAAGGGTTTAAGTTCAGCACATACGCAACATGGTGGATACGGCAGGCTATTGAGCGTGCCATAATCAACCAGTGCCGCATGGTGAGAATACCTGTTCATATGTCTGAAAATATCAGTAAGGTGCTGAAAGTTCAGGCTGATTTGCAGCAGAAGTTCGGGCGTGAGCCTTCTATCCTTGAAATATCCACAGCGGCAAAGATGCCTCTTTCCGCACTTAAAAAAGTTTTTGACGCCATCAAACAGGACACTTCCCTTGATATGCCTGTGGGCGGCGATGAAAGCAGTACTCTGCATGAGTTTATAGCTGACGATGAAAAATATCTCGATCCTTATATGAAAATAGAATCTGAAAGTAAGAAGGACACTATCTTCAAATGGCTCACTTTTTTGAGTGACAACGAGAGAGAGATAATAATACGCCGCTACGGATTAAGCGGAAACGATCCCGAAACTCTTGAGGCCATAGGCGGAGACTTGGGCATAACCCGTGAAAGGGTACGCCAGATAGAGAAAAGAGTTCTCAGCAAATTAAGAAACTTGCTTAAAACAAAGAATATATCATTGGAGGAACTGCTTTAATGACATTTACGCCCGAAGAACTTGCTCACAGGCTGGAAAAATTCAAAACTAACCTCACAAAGCAGGATGCGGGCTGGGAAAAAGCAGTCCTCATGGACAGATTGAACAATTATTACTTTACAGGAACTTTGCAGAACGGCGTGCTTGTCATCCCCCGTGAGGGCACGGCCGTTTTTTATGTCCGCCGCAGTTTTGAAAGAGCGGTGGAGGAATCAGCATTTCCTGAAATAACTCCTTTCAAAAGCTTCAGGGAACTTAAGCTCAAAGGCGGCGGAACACTTTACTGCGATATGGAAAAAATTCCCCTCGCCCATTTTGAACGTTTCACAAAATATTTCACATTTGATGCAGTTAAGCCTGCTGACGCTGCCATTGCAAAAACCATGGCAGTTAAGTCGGAGGCGGAGCTTAAACTCATGGAAACGTGTGGGGAGATCCACCGGAGTGTTCTTGAGGAGTTTATTCCTTCTGTACTGAAAGAGGGAATGAGCGAGGTTGAACTCGGAGCCCTTGTTCAGGGAGAGATGCTCCGCAGAGGACACCACGCTGTTACAAGAACGGGAGGCTTCGGAACTGAGCTGCATCTCGGGCTTTTCTGCTTCGGCGAAAGCGCTCTTTATTTCAACACATTCGACGGGCCGGGCGGAGTAAGGGGTCTGCATCCTGCTGTTCCGATGTTCGGCAATCACCATATAAAGCTTAAAAAGCATTCGCCGGTTTTCGTGGATATTGGCTGTAATGTCGGAGGGTATCACACGGATAAGACCTGCATTTATTCAGTAGGCAGGCTGCCTGAAAAAGCTCTTGAATTTCACCGGATCTGCGTGGATATGCAGAATAAAGCGGCTGCAATGCTTAAACCCGGTGCTATGCCCGCAGATATATTCAGGAAACACACCGAAGGTGTCAGCGAAGAATTTCTCAGAGAATACAACGGCTTCGGCAGTGGAAAGGTCAAGTTCCTAGGTCACGGAATAGGTCTGCACATAGACCAGTATCCTGTGATTGCTGAGGGTTTTGATGAACCCCTTGAGGAAAACATGGTCTTGGCTGTTGAGCCTAAAAGGGGTATCGAGGGTCTCGGTATGGTGGGTGTTGAAAACACTTTTGTTGTCACTCCTGAAGGCGGAAGGAGCATAACAGGTCACGGCTTTAACGTTATAGAGGTTTAGCGGCGCCCGAAGTAGAACTTCTGTCCCTTAAAAATTTTTTCCTCTATCAGTCCTGCTTTGAGCATGCTGTCTGTTACTGCTGCGGTTTTAGCTTCATCAGAGCCGAATACGGCGCAGATATCATTTACCGTGCAGGGGCGCATTCTCAGCAGGGCAGAAACTCTTTCGGGAAGGTTTTCGTCTGTTGTTCCGCCGAGGGATTTAACAAAATTGCCCACAGGTTCCACATTTATTCCGAACGATTTGAAATAAAGGAATGCATCAATAAGTTCTTCCTCGTTCAGCCCTTTTGTGCCTGAGTATGCTGGCGGACGGAACACTGTGTTCACCTGAACCATATCGTATCTGCATCTCTTTATTACATCGGCAATTGCGGACATTTCCTCTTTTGAATCATTTATATCTTTTACAAGAAGCACTTCCAGATAGATTTTTCCTTTGAAGATGTGCGTAAACTCTGCCAGAGCCTTATTAATCTCTGTTATGTCAAGTTCAGGGGCAGGAAGGTTTACAGACTGAAATGCGCCGTCTGTTGCCGCGTCAAGGCTGGGAACTATAATATCAAAAAGCATCAGTGCGTTCTGCACTTCCTTGTTTGTCAGGGTGGTGCTGTTGGTAAGAATCGCAATCGGGTGGGATGAAACCTCTTTTATTCTCCGTGCTATTTCCGCAAGATTCCTGTTGAGAGTCGGCTCACCGGAACCTGTTATCGTTACTACATCTATATTATCTTTAACTTTTTCGTACTCTCTGCTGAACTCATCTATTATATCGTCAGTGCTGAACCAGCTTTCGCGGGCGCATGTAAGTTCTGTTGTTTTGCCGACTTCGCAGTAAACACAGTCCAGAGTGCATATTTTAGAGGGAATAATATCCACCCCCAGTGAGCGTCCGAGTCTTCTTGAGGGTACAGGTCCGAAAATATATTTGTTTGTCATTCTGTTTCTCCGCAAAAGATTAGTATAATCCAAAAGATAATAATTTCAAATAAGAACAATCCTCAACTCCCGTCTCTAAAGGGTTTATGAACATAAGTCACTTTAGTAGCATGTTTTCAGTTTTTCGTAACACTCTAAACCATTCATATAAAGTAAATTCATAACGCTGTTGTCATTGATCTTATGAGTATATGGTGATAATCTTTAGATAAGAAAAGCGATGCAAATGCTCTTTGTTAAATGTTTATATGTAAAAAGTTTCAAGCGGGTGTTCGGATTGTAACAGTCCGTTTTTGTGCGTTGCCGGCGGGTTGTGTCAGCTTTCTTTTTATGTATAAAAAAATGTTCTATGTTAACAGCATAGGGCTAGTAATATCAAAATATGTAGGTTTAATAGTTTTTACAGGATAACCCGTTTATCGTAAAATGGAGGTACTGTTCATGGGACTGCGTGAGAAACTGGAACTGCTGGGTGTCAGCAGAAGAGACTTTCTGAAATTCTGTACAGCCGTGAGCGCAACGCTGGCTTTGCCGCCGGCTCTCGCTCCCAAAGTTGCAGAGGCGCTGGAGGATGATAATCGTCCGGCTGTGATCTGGCTCGAATTCCAGAGCTGCTCCGGCGACTCTGAATCTCTTCTCCGTTCGGGACGCCCCAAGGCGGCGGATCTTGTGCTTGACGTAATCTCCCTTGATTATGCCGAAGTGCTTATGGCTGCCGCAGGGCATCAGGCTGAACAGGCGAAACATGATTCAATGGAAAAAAATAAAGGCAAATATGTTCTCATAGTTGAAGGTTCAATACCTGTTGATGATGACGGCGTATATTGCTGTATCGCAGGGGACACGGCGGAAAACCAGCTTAAAAAAGCAGCGGCGGGTGCCGCAATGGTTATTGCAGTGGGCAACTGTGCGAGTTTTGGCGGAATTCCTGCCGCGTATCCTAACCCCACTGGGGCGAAGGGCGTTGCCGATATAGTTAAAGGGGTTCCTGTGGTTAATCTCCCCGGCTGTCCCATGAACTGTGACAATCTTACCGCTCTCATCGTACACTATCTCATATTCGGAACACTTCCCGCTCTTGATAATCAGCTTCGTCCCAAATTTGCCCATGGCAAACGCATTCATGACAACTGCGAAAGAAGAGGTCATTTTGACGCAGGTCAGTATGTGGAAAAATGGGGAGACGAAGGTCACAGACAGGGCTGGTGTCTGTATAAAATGGGCTGTAAAGGTCCGCAGACATGGCATAACTGTCCCACTATACGCTGGAATGACGGTGTTAGCTGGCCTGTTATGGCTGGCCACGGCTGTGTGGGCTGTTCAGAGCCCGGCTTCATAGACACTATGAGCCCGTTCTACAGAAGGCTGCCGGAAGTACCGGGCTTCGGCGTGGAATCCAGCGCAACAAGTGTCGGTCTCAAGCTTGTGGGTGTGGCTACGGCATTCTTCGCCGTTCACGGCGTGGTGAGCATTATACGCAACCGCGGAACAGTGAAGCGTGTGGAAGAAGAGTACTACGAAAAAGACGAGAAGAAGTAGGCGAGGTGTTTAGATGGCTGACAGAATTGTCGTTGACCCCATTACCAGAATTGAGGGGCATTTAAGAATAGAAGCAAAGGTCGAGAACGGAGTAATAACCGACGCATGGTCAAGCAGCACCATGTTCAGAGGTATAGAAAAAATCCTCAGAGGGCGTGACCCCCGTGACGCATGGTACATTACGCAGAGATTCTGCGGTGTCTGTACCACTGTTCACTCCATTGCGTCCATCAGGGCGGTTGAAAATGCCGTAGGGATGAAAGTTCCCTTTAACGCTGAGATGATAAGAAATGTGATTATGGGCATGCAGTATGTTCAGGATCATATGGTTCATTTTTATCATCTTCATGCCCTCGACTGGGTTGACATAGTTTCTGCCCTGTCTGCCGATCCGGCAAAAACTGCTGCTCTCCAGCAGTCAATATCCGACTGGAAATACAGCAGCGAGGATTATTTCAAAGGTGTTCAGGACAGGCTTGCCGCTTTTGCAAAAACAGGCAGGCTCGGACCCTTCGGCAATGCCTACTGGGGACATCCGGCTTATAAACTGCCCCCTGAAGCAAACCTTATGGCTGCGTCTCATTATCTGCAGGCTCTTGAAGTGCAGAAAGAGATAATAAAAGTACACGCTATTCTCGGCTCAAAAAACCCGCACCCGCAGACTTTCCTCACTGGCGGAATGTCTATCCCGTGCGACCCCAACAGCCAGAATGCGATCAATGCTGATAAAATAGCTATGATAATGGAGTGCAACAAGCTCGCCAGAGAGTTTGTGGAAAAAGTATATGTACCGGATATTATAGCCGTTGCACCCTTCTATCTTGACTGGGCTTCAATAGGCAAAACATCCGGCAACTATCTTTGCTACGGGGAGTTCCCTGACGGCAGAGAAGGTTACCCCAACAATCTCTGGCTTCCTGCAGGAATAATCAAAAACGGTGATTTGTCAACAATTCACCCTGTTGACCAGGCTAAGATTACCGAAGATGTTGTACACTCATGGTATGAGGACACAGGTCCTCTCCACCCGTGGCAGGGAGAAACTGAAAGAAAATACACCGGCCCCAAACCGCCTTATGAATATCTTGATGTTGAGCAGAAGTATTCTTTTGTAAAATCACCCAGATATGAAGACGAACCTATGGAGGTCGGACCTTTGGCGAGGATGCTTGTGGCTTACGCTTCCGGACAGAAAGAGGTTCAGGATGCTGTAAACTACGTTCTTACCACTCTTGGTGTCGGACCGGAGGTTCTTTTCTCCACCCTCGGAAGAACAGCGGCAAGGGCTGTGGAGACTCTTGTTGTCTCTCAGAAAATGGAAGAATGGCTCATGGCTCTGGCGGCGAACATCGGCTCCGGAGACTACGCAATACAGGATAACTCCAAGTGGGAGCCTGAAACATGGCCTGTACAGGCACAGGGCTACGGCTGGCATGAAGCTCCCAGAGGTGCTCTGGGACATTGGATCGTTATCCAGAATAAAGAGATTAAAAACTATCAGGCGGTAGTTCCTACAACGTGGAATGCTGCCCCCAGAGATGACAAGGGTGTGAGAAGCCCGTATGAGGAGGCGCTCATCGGCACTCCCATAGCTGACCCTGAAAAACCCCTTGAAATACTCAGAACCATACACTCCTATGATCCGTGCCTTGCATGCGCCGTTCATGTGTATGATGATAAAAATGAGCTTAAGAGCAAAGTGCAGATACTTTAAACAAATTATGGGGAGTCCTTCGGGGCTCCCTTATTTTAAATGGTGATTGATGAAACTTCTTGTTCTTGGCATAGGAAACGTGCTTATGAATGATGATGCCGCAGGTGCGCTGGTTGTCCGTGAGCTTGAGGAAAAATATGCAGATAAGGATGAAAATCTGCGTGTTATTGAGGGAGGAACACTTGGGCTTGATCTACTGCCTCTTGTTGAGTGGGCGGACAGACTTGTGATCGCTGATGCTGTGGATCTTGACCTTCCCGCCGGAACAGTTGTGAAGATTGAGGGTGAGGATGTTGCTCCGGTATTTGAAAATAAACTTTCCCCTCATCAGATGGGCATGAAAGATCTTCTGCTCACAGCCGAACTGGCCGGATACCGTCCGCCTGTTGTGGTTCTCTACGGTATTCAGGTAAAATCAATTCAAATGGACATGACACTTTCACCGGAAGTTGCCTCAGGTTGTCCTAAATTAAAAAAATATATTGAGGAAGAAATAAAAAATTTTCTCTCTGCCCGTATTCCGGCTGAATAAATTCCAAATGTTATTTTGACAAAAAAAGCCCTCGGTGTTATTTTTACCTCAAAGTGTTATTCGTGAATGCGGGAGTTTAGCCCGTAATCTTTTTATCTCTTGCAGAAGGTGAACATGGGTATTGCGTTCTGGAAAATGAGCGGCAGCGGAAACGACTTTATTATTGTCGATAACCGTGACGGCAAAATGAACAGGTTTGATCCTAAAAAGTTTATACCGAAAATATGCGCCAGAAGTCTTTCTGTGGGTGCTGACGGTGTATTTTACATAGAAAATTCGGATGAAGCGGATTTTCAGTGGCAGTTCTTTAACTCCGATGCCTCTGTGGCGGAAATGTGCGGAAATGGCGCAAGATGCGTTGCCAGATACGCATTCCTAAACGGAATAGCCGGTAAAACCATGCGCTTTAAAACCCTTGCGGGAATTATTGAGGCGGAGGTCAGGGAGGACGTTAATGTCAAGGTGCTTATGACAAAACCTTTTGATTATAAAAAGGGTATAGCGCTTGACGTTGCCGGAAGCAAACGTGAGCTTTCCTTTATAAATACAGGTGTCCCCCATGCTTCTCTCCTTGTCGATGATATTGACTCTTTTGATATATCAGGCACAGGAAGAGCAGTCCGTTACCATGAGTATTTTGCACCGAAGGGAACAAACTTCAACGCATATACAAAAACAGGGGAAGACACTTTCAGGATCAGAACCTACGAAAGAGGCGTGGAGAATGAAACTCTCGCCTGCGGAACAGGCTCTGTTGCCTGCGCCATCTTTGCCGTTAAGGACGGTCTGGCGAAAAGTCCGGTAACTCTCCGCACAATGGGCGGGACAGATCTTAAGGTTTATATTGAAAGCGATGAAAAGGTCTACCTTGAAGGTGAGGCAAGAGTTATCTACACCGGAGAGTTCACCGAAGAATCATATATGTACTGATGAACGGAGGGAATAGATGTTCAGAGGCAGCTTTGTAGCTATAGCGACCCCCATGAAAAGCGGAAAAGTAGATGAGGAGGCTTTAAGAAACCTTGTCGAATTCCAGATCGAGAACGGAACAGACGGCGTTGTCCCCTGCGGAACAACCGGAGAATCCGCCACTCTCACTTATGAAGAGCATTGCAGAGTAATTGAAATTGTCATAGATCAGGTAAAAAAGCGTGTTCCGGTTGTCGCCGGTTCGGGTTCCAACAGCACGCATGAATCTGTTTTCCTTACACAGCACGCACAAAAAGCAGGAGCTGACGGTGCGCTTGTTATCACCCCCTATTACAATAAACCCACTCAGGAAGGTCTGTATCAGCACTTTAAAACAATTGCCGAATCAGTGAAGATACCCCTTCTGCTTTACAATGTTCCCGGAAGAACAGCGGTAAATGTCCTCCCGCAGACTGTTATCAGGCTTTCTAAGATTGATAACATAGTGGGTATAAAAGAAGCCAGCGGTTCAATGGATCAGGCGGCTGAAATTATTGACGGAACAGATTCCTCCTTTGCTCTCCTAAGCGGTGAAGATTCTCTTACATATCCCCTTTACTGCATCGGAGCGAAAGGCGTTATCTCTGCTTCAACAAACGTTGTGGCTAAAGACATGGGCGACATGTGGGACTCGTTTGAAAAAGGCGATATGGAAACAGCCAGAAAGCTGCACTACAAGCTGCTTCCAGTTTTTAAGGCGCTTTTCCTTGAAACAAACCCCATTCCGGTGAAAATGGGGCTTTATCTCATGGGGCTTGCCGGAGAAGAGATCAGGCTTCCCCTTGTTCCCATGACAGATGAAGGAACAGCAAAACTCAGAACCGCCCTCACTAATGCGGGCATAAAACTTGTAAGGTAATTATTAATGGATAAAGCAAAAGTTTGTATGGTCGGTGCGGCGGGCAAAATGGGTCGCCGCATAATATGTCTTCTGGCGGAAAGCACCAAGGCGGAGCTTAAGGGTGCTCTTGAGCATTCTGCAAGCACTTTTCTCGGTATGGATGCCGGAGAAGTTGCAGGCTGCGGCAAAAACGGCGTGGCTATAACCTCTGATCTTGAGACTGCGGCTAAAGACTGTGATGTAATAATAGATTTTACCGGATGTGAGCCCACAATGAATATTCTGGACAGCTATGTGCGCCTCGGCGTGCCTGTTGTCGTGGGGAGCACAGGCTTCTCACCCGAACAGACGGATAAGCTGAAGCAGGCGGCGGAAAAAATGCCCCTTCTTCTGTCTCCTAATATGAGTCTGGGCGTAAACCTTACTTTCAAAGTCCTTGAGATGGTGGCAAAAGCCATCGGCGATACATATGACATAGAAATAGTTGAAGCTCATCACAGGCTGAAGAAAGACGCTCCCAGCGGAACAGCTATGAAGATGGGAGAGGTTGTGGCAAATGCCACAGGCAGGAATATTGATAAGGACGGTGCTTTCTGCCGCAAAGGTATAATCGGTGAACGTACTGATAGAGAAATCGGCATGCAGACTCTCCGTGCAGGAGATATTGTAGGCGAACACACAGTAATGTTCTGCGGGCAGGGTGAGCGCATAGAAATAACTCACCGGGCGCACACCAGAGACACTTTTGCGCAAGGAGCTATCTCCGCCGCAGCATGGCTGAAGGGCAGAGGTAAGGGGCTTTACAATATGTATGATGTTCTTGGATTATAAAAAACGAAGGGCGGCTTTGCCGCCCTTTTTTATGCGGTCGAAGACAGAACACCACGCTTTTAAGCGTGGATGAATGAGCCTTTCGACGGTATACTTTTCTATGGAAATCATTAAGACCTCTCACAGTGCTTATTACTTGAAATATCATGTAGTTTGGGTTTGTAAATACCGTCGAAAGATCCTGAAGCCTGGTGTCTGTTCTTATATTCGTAAAACGTTGCCCAGTTTATTGAGAAGTATGCCTGGCGTTGAAATAGAAGCCATTGGCTTTGACTTAGATCATTTGCATATGGTTATAATTATTCCTTCCAAATATAGTATTTCAGATGTTATGGGTAGATTAAAAAGCCAATTGGCTTCCCGTATGCGAAAATTTTTTGATTGGTTAGAAAAAGTATACTGGAATGAAAATATAGTGTGGTCGCCAGGCTACTTCGTTAGCAGTATTGGTTTGAATGAAGACGTAATTAAAAATTACGTCGAAATGCAAGGGCAACAGGATTCAGGACAGCTCAAGATTGAGCTGTAAAAAACATGCGATAGCATGGCGAAAGCATAGAACCCCGGGTTTACCCGGGGGTATCTATTGCTTATTATCTTTGGTTTGCGAAATTATTTTATCGTAACAGGATTCACAGAAACACGGACGCCACTCATACTGCATAAGGATTTCAGAAGGGAGCGGAGGCTTGCCCACACACCAGCACTTTTTACCGGAGTCCTGCTTATGAGCAGTACACTTGTTGTTTTTCCCGCATATCGGGCATATGTCAGCGTCGTCGCGCATGTCGCCTCTTAATGGGTATGGACATCCTGTGTCATTTTCAGCAGCTCTGCGGCATTTGCCAATCCGTTCTGCTGAACAGCTACTTTCCCGTCAGCATCGAAAATAATGAAAGAAGGGGACTGTATATTATAGTGAAGAAGTGAGTCGGCATTTTCTGATGCAGGGAAAACACCTGCGGCAAGCGTGAGCCCTCCGGACATTTTGTTAAACTTAGCAACTTCTGACTCGGCAGTTGTGCCTTCTTCAGCAGTATTTACAAATTGCAGAAGTGGTAGTGCGCCTTCTGCTTTCGCTTTTGCTATAAACATGTTAATCGGTTTTCTGGATTCAACTATGGTCGGCCATGCACTCATGAGAATCAAAAAACCGACTGCAAGTAAAAATACAGGTATAAAGATCTTTTTCATTTCTCCTCCGAAAATTAAAAAGTATTCATATGAGTTATAATATCTGAACATGGCAGAGTAATTTTGTTCAGTAAAAATCCATATAGTAAAAAAGGAGGCATACGCCTCCTTCATTCTTTTGGACTCATTTTAAGAAAACATGCGGGAATACAGCCTGAATAAGAAAATAAAGCTATTCCCATGAGAGCCTTCCGAAAGAAGAAGGACTCCCCCCTCGGAAATTACTATAACATAATTTCTGGAAATTCAAACTTATTTTTCATAAAATCACATCAAATCGCTATAATTTCTTTTTTGATAAAAAAACAATTTATCTCTGGTGAACTAATAAACGAATAGTTTATCAATATAAGCATGTTTTATGCTCAAGAATTACAACTGTCTGAATTGATTGTTGGTTTCATCATTGTTTTAATGTATTCTTGCCACTATAATACGATAAAAATTACCTGACATATAAAGTCTGAGGGTGGATTATGCTGAAAGACTGCACATTTGAGAAAAAAGAATTTATTTCGGTGTTCTGCGGCTTTTACGAAAAAGAAAACAGTTCTATGCCCGATCATGAGGTTCTCTTCAGTGCCGGACAGTTTTTTGATAATTGCTTTACTGATATTCCCGGAAATAAGCCTGCTGAGGACTTTAGCAATGCAATGAGAGACGCCGGACTAAACAGGAATGCTGCTGTGATGCCTCTTACCAGAACCATAGCGTGGGCAATGTGCAGGCTTTGCGGTGATATAGAAAAGAGCATTCTTGAACCGGATACTCATGTCCGCCTTCTGGAAGCCCTTGAAGTTCTGCGTAAGCCCCTTAAAAAGTTTGATACTGAAAGCTCTGAAATACGTGAAATGTTCAGGTTTATTAAAAACAGCGACACGTCCGCAAAATTGCTCAACTCCTATAAAGGGCTTCGGGTGTTTCACTCTGCCGATATTCTTGAAATATTCGGAGATGACCGTATAACTATGCAGGTTCATCCCGAACAGATAAAAGCCCTTGAGATAGAGAAATATACATGTATAACCCATAAACTCCTCCCACAACAGATCACAGCGGATGTTAAGAGTATTGACAAGAAAACCTGTGTTGTTGAGTTTGTTAATCTTGTCGTACTTAAAAAACCCTTTGACAGAAGGAAGATATACCGTCTTCAGCCGGAAAAACCTATTCCTGCTATTTTATTTGCGGAAGGAAACCGTACGGATGTTGAGATTGTTGATGTGTCTCTGAGGGGCATTTCTTTGAGTCTTAAGGAGAATATAGCAGCCGTTGAATCAGAAATGAGGCTCAGTTTCATTCTTCCGCTTGATGAAGGAAAGGAGATGATTCTCAGAGGAAAGCTCAAATATATTTTCTGCGAGGAAATATGTAAAATGGGGCTGGAAACCTTCCCCGACCATTCACAGGAAGCGCTTATTAAAAGGTATCTCATAGAAAGAATGAAGAAGATAGAAAAAGAACTCACCTGAAAAACAGTTTGGAACAAGCTATGAAAAAAAGACCATTCTTTTCGGTGATTGTTAATAACTATAATTACGGCAGATACTTAAAAGATGCTGTTGACTCTGTTTTCAGGCAGACTTTCACTGACTATGAGATTATTCTGGTCGATGACGGTTCCACTGATGATTCGAGAAAGATTGCGGAGAAGCTGTCGGCCAAAAATGAATCGGTTATCTGCGTTTTCAAGGAAAACGGCGGGCAGGCAAGTGCTTTTAATGCCGGATTTGAAGCATCATCCGGTGAATACATCTGCTTTCTTGACAGTGACGACATGTATTTCCCTGAAAAACTTGAAGAGACAGCAAAGCTTCACAAGAGCGGGCGTGAATATATTTACACCGACCATCAGGGTCTTAACGAGGACGGAAGCAAATGCAGCGATTCCTTGAAGAGATTCGTGTATTCCGGCTGGAATATGTTCCCCGCTTATTACGGATACGCATATCCGGGCAGTATCACATCAACTCTTTCCGTCTCGAGACGTCTTGCAGAAAAAATTTTTCCTGTGGAAAATGAAAATGACTGGAGAATACAGGCTGATGACACTGTGGTTATTCAGTCTGCTTTTATGTCAAGAACCTGTTTTTTGAATCAAAAGCTTATCTATTACCGCCTTCATGGGGAAAACGGCTACTACGGCAGAGAAAAAAGCCCAGATTTTACATTGTCTTTAATGAAAAACAGAAATCAGCTTAAATTCCGAATCATGAGTATCCTGGGAATGGATACCGCTTTCTTTCACGACACGGCCTGCCTGACAGCAGAGTTTGCCGCACATGATATTATTGACGACAACCTGCTGAAAATATACAGGGATATTCTCTGGAACGAGATGCCTGCGGCTCTTGGCGATAAAATTAAAGCGGACAGGGAACTGGAAAGTATTCTAAAAGAAAGTCTCCCCTAATCTTCCGATGCCGGTGACTCGTGGAGAACTATATCTTTATTCTTCTCTTCAAAATAACGCATTGTCCATGAGTTCGGGAAGAGAATCACGAGCCTGTCTTTATCGTCCTTTCCGTAAGAACAGTCATAGGGGACAACACGTTTAAGATCATCAGCGGAAACCGAAGGATCAACCCAGCGGAGAACTGTCCACGGTTTTGAAACTAGCACCGCATCAACGCCGTATTCGTCTTTCATCCTGTACTGAAGAACCTCAAATTGAAGGGGACCGACAGCTCCCAAAAGAGGAGTTGCGCTTGTTGAGCCGGCAAGCTCGAAGGACTGAACAAGGTCTTCCGCCAGAAGATGATCGATCCCTTTTCTGAATGCCTTGTAATTTGATACGGTGTTGCTTTCCATATATGCGAATACTTCGGGTGCGAAGCGTGGTATCTCGTTATATATAATCTTGGGATCAGTGGTGAGGGTGTCGCCTATGCGGAGGTCGGCGTTGGTGATAAAGCCGATTATATCGCCTGCGTATGCCTCCTCCTTGATCTCTCTCTCCTGACCAAAGACGCTCTGTGAGTTGGCAAGGCGGACTTCCCTGCCTGTGCGGGTATTGTAGGCGGTCATGTCCCTTGTGAATTTACCGGAGCAGGCACGTATAAAGACAATCCTGTCACGGTGCTTGGGGTTCATGTTTGTCTGTATCTTAAAAACAAAGCCTGTGAAACCCGGTTTATCGAGGGGTACAGGTTCGCCGCCTGCATTTCTGGGCACCGGTTCGCCGGAGTATTCAAGAAAGCCTTTCAGGAGAAGCTCAACACCGAAGTTGTTTGCCGCACTGCCGAAAAATACAGGAGTGGTTCTGCCTGAAAGAACTTCATCCATATCAAGTCCGTTGTGAGCGAACTCAAGCATTTCGAGTTCTTCGGCTATTTCATCATAGGCTTTTTCGCTGAGCTTTTCCCTGACACTGTCGTCAGAGAAGTCATGCACAGAAACAGGTGCTTTGTAAGCTCCGCCCGGGACTTTTTCAAAAAGGTGAACCTGATTTTTCACACGGTCATAAACGCCTTTGAAAAAAGGACCGCTTTCCAAAGGCCAGTTTACAGGAAAAGTCTGTATGTTAAGCTCTTTTTCCACCTGATCAATAAGCTCAAGGGGTGATTTCGCCGGTCTGTCCAGCTTGTTCATAAATGTGAAAATGGGTACTCCCCTTTTTCTGCAAACCTCAAAGAGCTTCAATGTCTGGTTTTCTATTCCCTTACCCGCATCGATTACCATTATGGCGGCGTCCACCGCAAGGAGAACACGGTAAGTGTCTTCTGAGAAGTCTTTGTGACCGGGGGTGTCAAGCAGGTTAAACTGGTAGCCGTTGTATTCAAACTGAAGAACTGTGGAGGAGATGGATATCCCTCTCTTTTTTTCAAGCTCCATCCAGTCGGAGGAGGTTTCACGCTGTTTTTTCTTTGCCGTTACAGAACCAGCCAGATCCAGAGCCCCGCCGTAAAGCAGCAGTTTTTCGGTGAGCGTGGTTTTACCCGCATCAGGGTGGGATATGATGGCAAATGTGCGTCTTCTTGAAATTTCGTTCTTTATATTTGTACTCACAGCAATGTCCCCGAAGTTATTTAGAGCCGAAAATAATAACCCGAATGCTCCATTATGTAAATAAATTCATTCTTGAAAATTCAGCCAGCCTATCCTTTTGATATTTAACACTAAGTTTAACAGCTGCATATAGTTATTAATGAATATTATTTATATGGGGATATATCTTATTGTTAGCATTGAAATTATTTATGGCTGTTCTACCCGCTTAGTACCTTCTTTTTTACTGTTTATTCACTGTTACCCGTGCATCAAAAAGGTTTATTCTGAATAGAACATCGTTGATGTGCAAATTTATTCAAATCCATTAAGGAGGAAGTATGCGCTACCTGTCGGTTATGTGTATGCTCTTCTGTTTTTTATTGTCCACGCTGACAATGAAGGCGGAAGCATTTGAGAACGGCGCGTCAAACACGCCGGACAGCTGGACGCAGCAGGTCTCTCCCGGACAGTTTAAGGAGAGCTATGAAGGTATAGGTCTTACAGATGACACTAAGGTCTACCTCACGCTGACGTCACGCTACAGACTGCGTACGAATGACTACGCAGACGATCAGGACTTTTATCAGTATCTGAGAGTCCACACAGATTCAGTTAAGCTTGGAGACGGAACGGTAAGATTTGCCGCTTTTGCAAGATTCGCTGATGACATTGACGGAGACCACAAGAAGAGCTGGGGCGATGATTACTACTATTATCACCGTGACGCTCTTGATACCCAGCTTGGTTACGATGACTGGGCTCCGAGACTTTACCACGGCTACGCTCAGTTCGACGGCGTAATCAAGAACACAGTCCTCAACGTAGGACGCTTCTATCTTTCACACCAGAACACCTTCCAGCTTGACGGAGCAGACGCTTCAGTGAAACTCGGTGATATGGTTGATGTCTATGCCTTCGGAGGCAAGCCCGTAAGCTACTATTACGATATTGATGACGACACTGTTTTCGGCGGCGGAATCAATGTAAAGGTGATGGAAACAACTAAGATAGGTGCCGAGTATGTCCGTCTTGATGTAACAGACATAGAAGACGACTACACTAAGCTGAGAGTTGATCAGGCTATCCCTAACGGTAATGTTGTTCTTGAGTACACGCTTCTGAATGATGCAGCCACAGTGAACGCCGAAGGCGTGTATGAAGTAGCTGCCACAGGCACTATCGTCACCCTGAAGTATGAGGGTCTTCTTGACGAGGTTGACTATGATAACTCTTACGTAGTGAACCCTCTGACGAACACTCTTCTTGCTGCAAGCAAGTACAACAAGTATGAAGCGGCAGTTTATCAGTCATTTCTTCAGAACTTCGCAGCGGGTCTCGCCTATGAGGCTAAGGCAGTGGGCGGTAAAGAGAACTTCGACAACCGTGATTATTCGAGAATCAAAGGTAAATTCGACATTTTCGGACTCCCTTCAGAGAACACTTACATATCGTTCAGTGTAGACTACTGGGACATCAAGAACACAGCGGACTCAGACGACAACGAGCGTCTTCAGTACGGTGTTCAGATAAGCCAGAAAGTAGGACGCACTATGGATGTCTGGGCAGGAACCTCCTTCAACCGTTACGAGTATGACTACGTAAACGACAAGAGGAAGGACTCCGTGAGAAGCTACTATGTGGGCGGACAGTATCAGCCTGTGCAGTACTTAAGCCTTATGGCTGACTTGAGCATGGAAGACACAGAGTTTTATGATGATGTTGATTCCAGCCTTGACAAGAACTACACGGCAGAGCTGTGGGCTAACATTATTTTCTAGGGAGGAGATTTATGAAAGCGAAGATAACTGTACTCTCTATGGTAATGGGTATGCTGCTTATAGCGATGTATGCCTTTGCCGTGGAATCCAATAAACCCTCCAGCCATGACATGTCCTGGATGAACAGACACGGTTCAGCCAGCAAGGTAAACAAGCAGGAATGCCTTGAATGCCATACGGATCAGGTGAGCTGTATCCAGTGTCATCAGGAGGTATCTCCGAGAAACCATACGCCTTCGTGGACGAAGAAAGGTCACGGACTTGAGGCGAGATGGGACAGAAGTTCATGTACGACCTGCCATAAGGAAGACAGCTGTATAGAGTGTCACAGCGTAACTCCCCCTGCGGACCACAGACCCGGTTGGGGCGGTTCGGGAGCAAGCCTTCAGAGACACTGCAACAACTGCCACTACCCTGTGCAGGACAACACATGCTTTGTATGCCACAAAACGGCGCATGCGCCTAATGCATACTGAAAGATAATTAAAATGTTTATTGTTTAATTCAGGAGAATTTCTATGAGTACTGAAAGAAAAACTAATAAAACAAAGCTTACACGCAGAAGTTTTCTGCAATGGGCAGGAGCATTAAGTGCCACTGCTGCGGTTTACGGCTGCGGAGGCGGAAACGGAGACGGCGGGAGCCCATATGAAAACCCTGTTGTTACACCGCAGGACGGTTTGATATTTGATAAATCGGTAAAAGAAGTTAATCACGGACACCACGTTCACTGCGGCGGCTGTTGTGTGCTTAAGCTTCATGTCAAAAACGGACGAGTGATTAAAATTACATCTCCCGGTGATATCTCATACGATAAAGCAAAAAAGAACGCCGAAAAACTCTTTGCTGTAAACCAGTACGGTATTGTTCCCGGAGTATGGGGCGGAACTGAGGCTGCAGATGAATCCCTTTCACCCATTCAGAGGCGCTGCTGCATGAAAGGTCTGAGTGAGGTCAAAAGGATCTATTCTCCTGACCGAATAAAGTACCCCATGAAACAGACTCTGGAAAGAGGCAACAGAAACGGCTTTGTAAGAATAAGCTGGGACGAGGCTCTTGAAACCATAGCTGGGTGGCTCACCGAGATGAAAGCCAGAGAAAGCGCCCTTGGTTACATGCCTGTGCTTGATACTGGCGGTATCACAAGTAAGCTGGGTAATTATGTAAACTGGTTCGGCAACGCTTCTTACGGGGGTCTTGCTGATGCGTGGTACGCTTCAATCGGTTCATACAGCCTTATTAAGACAAACACTGCTCTGGATATGCTTAACTCCAGTCTGATTATAAACTGGTCAAATGACTCCAGAGTTACCAGAAACAATCTTCCCTTCTACATGACAAAAGCCAGAGAAGCGGGAATACCTGTTATAGTTATCGACTGTAGACATACTGATACTGTTTCAACTATGGGGACAGGAACTGTTGATGGTGTACCTGCGTGGATTTCTGTCAGATCAGGCATGGATACGGCGCTTCAGGCTGCAATGTGTTATGTTATCTACAAAAACAACCTGCATGATGTAGACTTTATCAACGATTACTGCTTCGGCTTCTACCCCGGCGATTCAGTTGTGAGCCAGTCAACACAGAAGCACCCTGTTACTAAAGAGTCCTATAATGGTAAAACATTCACCGTGCCTGCCGGGCAGTCATTTGTGGAATACCTTGAAGGGCTCGAAACAGAACACGGAAGCTATCAGGGAGTCCTTGAATGGGCTGAAAGACTCACCAGCGTAAAGGCTGATGTTATTGAAAAGCTTGCAATCAAATATGCAACTGCAAAACCTGCTTTCATCCATTCCGCATACAATGGCGGAGCAAACAGAGCGCAGCACGGCATGTACTATTCATGGCTGCTTATTGCTCTCAGCGCTATGACAGGTAACATAAACAAACGCGGCGGCGGTCCCGGAGAAATAAGGTTCGGTGATGGCTATAAGATATCCCTTGGTGCTGAACCAGCTTCAGTAAACCCGCCTACAGTGGGTAAGGCAGTGTCTGTTTCAAGATGGCAGCTCTCTGACGTTGTGCTTACCGGAAGGGATTTCAGAACAGCAGAACAGCTCCGCAGTGATGTTCAGGTGGCGACAGGTATAGATCTCGGTGCTGATGCAAAAGTGGAAATAGAGATGGTTTACAGAGGTTCAGGCGACTCATCGCCCTTCAACCAGTCACCTACCCTCAGCAAAAATATCCAGACCTTTTGTGACAGAAGCAAAATCAAATACATTGTTGCTCACGAAATGCACATGTCAACAGAGGCTTCCATCGCTGATATAGTCCTCCCTGTAACTCATAACTTTGAAAGAAGTTATTTTACAAACAGATATACGGACGATCAGCTTGCCTGCAACGGACCTGTCAAACCTCTCTATGAAGCAAAGCCCGACTGGCTTATTCTCCAGATGCTTGCTCAGAAAATGGGTCTTGATATGGAAAGAGGCGGAGCAGACGATGAGGAGATAATGAAAACTCAGTGGGAGGGAGCATCCATCCCTGCGGGCTATATGTCCATAGATTCTTCAGCGAAGCTTCCCACGTATGAGAAAATGATATCGGAAGCGGATATTCAGCTTCCTGTTCCTCTTGATAAAACCCTCGTTGCTCTTTCTTCTATTGAGCCGGGTAAATACCCTAACGATACAGGTAAGATCAACTTCTGGTCTCCTTACCTTGCGGAAAGGGGCAGAGCAGTTCTTGGCGTTTACCGCGCACAGTATGTAAGACCTGAAGAGGGCTATGAGGATATACTGGAAAACGGCGGAAAAGTAGGCGAAAAAGGTTTGAAATATTCTCTTCAGCTTGCCACTCCTCACATAATTCAGAGGGCGCACGCTCAGTACGATAACCTTGCAGTGCTGAAAGATGTTATGCCGCAGGTTGTGTGGATGCACCCCATTGATGCCGGAGAAAGAGGTATAAACGATGGTGATATGGTTTACATTTACAATGACAACGGATGCATCAAGCTGAAAGTTGAGCTGACAAAGAGAACACATCCCAAAACGATCGTCATCGGACAGGGCGCATGGTACAGGGCTAGCAGCTCTGAAACATACGATGCATGGTACGACACAAACGGAGACGGTGTGGCGGAAAAACACACTATTCCTGTGGATGTCGGCGGAAACGTAAACTCGCTTATCAAAGGGAGACCGACCGGAGCATCTGATCCGCTTGTTCCCAGCGGGCATATTCTGTCTACAGTCGGCAACCTGTGCGAAGTCAGCAAAGTTCATCCTGACAAAATGTAGTGAAGGAGAAGTGGGATATGAGTCAATGGGGATTTTATTTCGATCAGACAAGATGTTTTAACTGCAAGGCATGTGTTTTTGCCTGCAAATCATGGAATGATGATAAAAGAGGGGACGTTTCACTGAATGTTCCTCTCTCATGGATTGAAACGGGTAAGTATGATAACCCGTCTGCATATGAAGCACTCAGCGGAAGTACCGGTGCACAGAACTATGCTGAATACAGAAAATATCATATGAAAGAAAACTGGCGCAGAGTTACAGCTACAGAATATGGCGATGTTCCGCCTAATATTGATGTTCTCAATGTTTCGATAGGCTGCAACCATTGTGATGAGCCAGCCTGCGTAAAAGCATGTCCGATGCAGATTATAGAGAAAGAGAGCAAATTTGGTGCTGTACTTGTCAATAATGAATACTGTATTTCCTGCGGAAAATGTAAGGATGCCTGCCCGTGGGATGCGCCTCAGTTCTATGACCCTGAGTTCAGAAGCTATGCGGATGCAGACCCTAAACGCCCCCGCATGACAAAATGTACTCTTTGTTATGAAAGAATAAGTGAAGGGCTTAAACCTGCCTGCGTTGCGGCATGTGTGGGCAGAGCCCTTGAATGCGGGCCTATTGAGGAACTCAAAGCAAAATATCCGAATGCTGTAGTAACACTGGAAAATTTTGCCAGTGACGAGATCCCCTCTATGGGCATCTACACCAAACCTAATATTATTTTCAAAGCCAGAGCAAAAAAAGTATAATTTCTTAATAGCTGCTGCTGCGGTTTTCTGCGGCAGCAGCCTACATAATGCGGCACTTTTATTGGAGGATACAGATATGAGTAATAAAAATCAGGATGTGGCGGAAGAAATTGATCTGCTGAATGTCATTGCACTTCGGGGCAGCATATACAATTTCCTGTCGAGAGGCTTTTCCAGCGAAATAGACCATGAGTATCTTGAACAGATACGCAGTTATCTTCCTATGCTGCGTGAACTTGGGAGCCAAACGGAAAACAAGGCATACAAAAATGCAGTATCACGCATTGCATCATTTATGGAATCACTTGAAGATGAAAAAAAACTGACGGAAGACTACGCAAGGAGATTTGTTTCTCTGTTTCTTAATATTTCAAATGAAGCGTCAGATAATATAAATCCTTTTGAATCTGTTTATCTTTCACCGGAAAGGCTGGTGATGCAGGAACCGAGAGATCAGGTAGTTGAATTTTATGCTGAATACGGTCACGGTATAAGTGAAACTTTCCATGAACCGGAGGATCATATAGCCGCAGAACTCAGTTTTCTTGGTTCACTCAACAATGAAACAGCAAATGATATTAACGCAGGGAAGGATCTGCCTGAAATTATCCGCAAACTGGACGGCCAGCTTTCTTTTATACATGAACACCTGCTTAAATGGCTTCCTGCACTCAGCAGAGACCTAATGCATCATGACCCTGAAGGTCTTTACGGAATGCTGGGTGAGCTTACTTTCGGGTTCACGTTGATAGACGCTTCTTTTCTGGCTGATTTGTCAGGGCATCTTAAAACAGAAATCTGAAAAAAATATGTTCGGGAGACTCCGTACCGCAGACAAGATCCTCAGCGCATTTGACAGTTCCGTGAGAATCGAGATCTGCAAATGCGTCAGGCAGCGCAATAAAAGGGCAGACTGTACTAACTGTTCGGCAGTCTGCCCTGTCTCTGCGATAACAGTGAGCAGTGAAGGTGTGTTTATTGAGCAGGACAAATGCACAGCGTGCGGCAGATGTGTTAATGCCTGTAAGGTGGGAGCGCTCTCTGTCAAAGGTTTTTCTGAAAAAACATATTTTGATGCACTGATCTCAAAATCTGCCGGTTCTGATCCGGTGAAGATTATCTGCTCCGAATGTTCTGATATTGATAACAGCGGTGCAATACGTGTTCCCTGCCTCTCCTATGTAACAGCGGAGACCATGTTGTTCTGCGCTGCTTCCGGAGCCGAAGAAATTAGGCTTTATCATAAAAAATGTACCGAATGCCGCCGTATTAATGGTGCTTCTGCCGCTGAAAAGGAAGCAGAAAAAGCACGCAGCATTTACAGAATAACAGTGGATATCGAGGAAGCTGCCGCAAAGACTTCTATAAGCAGCCCTATTTCCCGACGGGACTTTTTCCGCCATTTGAACCGAAAAACAAAATCCTCCGCCACTGGTATAATGAATAGCTTCAGCCATCAAATTTTATACGGTAAAAAGAAAAGTTCTTTTGCAGTTGATTTACCGATCAGAAAAAGAGCGCTTAATTTTGCTCTTTATAGGATCCTTAAGGATGATGCTGAGTTTAATGAACATCTGGTCAGGGAATGGGTAGGGATCCGGTATATAAACAGTGAGAAATGCCGTTTGTGCGGTATATGCTATAAGCTTTGCCCTACAGGCGCCTTATCTGAAATAAGTGAGGATAACGGCGAATTTTTAAAAAAAGCTGGGATCGCTTTTAATAAAAGCATGTGTTCCGACTGTGGAAACTGTCTTAAAGTATGCTCTGAAAAAGCTCTTGCAGTGAGAGTTCCTGACTCTGTGGAAGAGTTTAAATTCTACCTTAAAAATAATGTTGAGCTTATTCACCGCTGATATTATGACTTCTGTAAGATTTTATCGCTAGAGATATAAATTATTATTAGTTAAGAAACTATTTACCATTGTTCTACCCGCTTAGTACCCATTTTTTTACTACTTATTCACAGTTTTAATGGCAGTCGAAAGGCGTATGTTAATTACAGCGTTTACCATTAACGTTTGTTATTTATTTCTACAAGGAGGAAGTATGCGCTACCTGTCGGTTATGTGTATGCTCTTCTGTTTTTTATTGTCCACGCTGACAATGAAGGCGGAAGCATTTGAGAACGGCGCGTCAAACACGCCGGACAGCTGGACGCAGCAGGTCTCTCCCGGACAGTTTAAGGAGAGCTACGAAGGTATAGGTCTTACAGATGACACTAAGGTCTACCTCACGCTGACGTCACGCTACAGACTGCGTACAAACGACTACGCAGACGATCAGGACTTTTATCAGTATCTGAGAGTCCACACAGATTCAGTTAAGCTTGGAGACGGTACAGTAAGATTTGCCGCTTTCGCAAGATTCGCTGATGACATTGACGGAGACCACAAGAAGAGCTGGGGCGATGATTACTACTATTATCACCGTGACGCTCTTGATACCCAGCTCGGCTACGATGACTGGGCTCCGAGACTTTACCACGGTTATGCTCAGTTCGACGGCGTAATCAAGAACACAGTCCTCAACGTAGGACGCTTCTATCTTTCCCACCAGAACACCTTCCAGCTTGACGGAGCAGACGCTTCAGTGAAACTCGGTGATATGGTTGAGGTCTATGCCTTCGGAGGCAAGCCCGTAAGCTACTATTACGATATTGATGACGACACTGTTTTCGGCGGCGGAATCAATGTAAAGGTGATGGAAACAACTAAGATAGGTGCCGAGTATGTCCGTCTTGATGTGACAGACATAGAAGACGACTACACTAAGCTGAGAGTTGATCAGGCTATCCCTAACGGTAATGTTGTTCTTGAGTACACGCTTCTGAATGATGCAGCCACAGTGAACGCCGAAGGCGTGTATGAAGTAGCTGCCACAGGCACTATCGTCACCCTGAAGTATGAGGGTCTTCTTGACGAGGTTGACTATGAGAACTCTTACGTAGTGAACCCTCTGACGAACACGCTTCTTGCTGCAAGCAAGTACAACAAGTATGAAGCGGCAGTTTATCAGTCATTTCTTCAGAACTTCGCAGCGGGTCTCGCCTATGAGGCTAAGGCAGTGGGCGGTAAAGAGAACTTCGACAACCGTGATTATTCGAGAATCAAAGGTAAATTCGACATTTTCGGACTCCCTTCAGAGAACACTTACATATCGTTCAGTGTAGACTACTGGGACATCAAAAACACAGCGGACTCAGACGACAACGAGCGTCTTCAGTACGGTGTTCAGATAAGCCAGAAAGTAGGACGCACTATGGATGTCTGGGCAGGAACCTCCTTCAACCGTTACGAGTATGACTACGTAAACGACAAGAGGAAGGACTCCGTGAGAAGCTACTATGTCGGCGGACAGTATCAGCCTGTGCAGTACTTAAGCCTTATGGCTGACTTGAGCATGGAAGACACAGAGTTTTATGATGATGTTGATTCCAGCCTTGACAAGAACTACACGGCAGAGCTGTGGGCTAACATTATTTTCTAGGGAGGAGATTTATGAAAGCGAAGATAACTGTACTCTCTATGGTAATGGGTATGCTGCTTATAGCGATGTATGCCTTTGCCGTGGAATCCAATAAACCCTCCAGCCATGACATGTCCTGGATGAACAGACACGGTTCAGCCAGCAAGGTAAACAAGCAGGAATGCCTTGAATGCCATACAGATCAGGTGAGCTGTATCCAGTGTCATCAGGAGGTATCTCCGAGAAACCATACGCCTTCGTGGACAAAGAAAGGTCACGGACTTGAGGCGAGATGGGACAGAAGTTCATGTACGACCTGCCATAAGGAAGACAGCTGTATAGAGTGTCACAGCGTAACTCCCCCTGCTGACCACAGACCCGGCTGGGGCGGTTCGGGAGCAAGCCTTCAGAGACACTGTAACAACTGCCACTACCCCGTGCAGGACAACACATGCTTTGTATGCCACAAAACGGCGCACGCGCCTAATGCATACTGAAAGGCACAGGGATGTGCCTCACGGAGCTGATGTTATGCAGGACTGCATAATATGCAGTGAAGTGGAGTATAGCACGGGTTTATCCCGGGCGTAACGTTGCTCAAAAACGCATGGAAGCAGTTTTTGGGTCGGTAATTAGGAGGATAATATGAGTCTTAAAGATAAACTTAATCAGGTAACCCGCCGTGATTTCCTTAAGGGAGTGAGCGCAGTAGGTGCGACAGCAGCAGTTTACGGCTGCGGCGGCTCCGGTGACGGCGGAAAAACATACATGGAAGAGGACGAGGAATCAAATCTTACTCCTCCGGCGATAACAGAAACTGTAATAATGGGTTCAACCCCTCACAACTGCGGCGGACGCTGCGTAAGTAAATACTATGTTAAGGACGGCGTAATCAAAAGAATTACCACTGATGAACGTCCCGATAAAAGCATAGCAGAAGGCGATGAACCTCAGTACCGTTCATGTGTACGCTGTCGTTCAAGAAAACAGTGGTTCTATCGTAATGACCGTCTCCTTTACCCTCTGAAACAGACCGGAGAAAGAGGCGACATAAACGGATTTGTCAGAATCTCATGGGAACAGGCATATACTGAAATAGCACAGAAAATGAAGACAATAAGCGATCAGTATGGTCCCGAAGCATTCCATCTTCAGTACGCTTCCGGTGATGTTACAGGCTGGTCAACAGGTTCAGCCGGAAGACTGCTTAATCTTCTTGGCGGATACACTTCATACTATCTGTCATACAGCTCACCCACACTTCAGCACGTTGCCAGATTTGTTGACGGTGTTGGCTTTTCAAACCCTCAGGGTAACGCAAAACAGGATGCCATAAATGCTGACAACCTTGTTCTCTGGTCTTGTAACTTCCACGAATCCATTATCGGAACAAACTCAGGCTGGTATCTTCAGCAGATAAAAGAACGCGGCGTACCTATTACAACCGTGGATGTAAGGTTCTCTAAAACAACTGCAACTGTTGCGGATAATTTTGTGGATGTTGAAGCAGCCACCGACCCTGCGCTTGTTCTTGCCATGCTTTACAGGATTATTGTTGAAAGATACGACGATGTTGATAAAAACTTTATCAATGAATATGTTTACGGATTCTTTGACAACGGAAACACATCATACCACGGAGATCTCGACACAGTAAACTATGCTGTGCCCGCAGGCGGTTCTCTTTCTGCCTATGTCCTCGGAAACGATAATTTCCTCGTGACAAAAGGGCACAACGCAGCAACATCAATATATCCTGACACCATCGGATATAACGTAAATACTGATGATGACCTCTACGGCAAAACAGTAAGCATCTGGGGACAGCTTCCCAAAACTCCTGAATGGGCAGAAAAGATTACAGGTGTGCCCGCTGCTAAAATCCGTGAACTTGCTGATATGTACCTTGATACCAAGGTTACTACATGGAGCGGTCTCGGATATAACAGAGGTGCTGAAGCAGAGCAGATTATATGGCTTCTCCGTATTCTTTCTGCTGTGACAAAAAACTTCGGTATACACGGCGCATGCTACGGCAGAACAATGAACAATATGAGTGTTCCTCTGCCCGGCAACAGCCTCGGCTCCGGAGTTAGTAACAGTGTCAGCCTCGCAAGTAAAATATACGACAGCACAAGGCTTACAGCTCCCCTTGCTTATGTGCCGACTCCCCAGAGAGGAAACCTTTCCGTTTTCACAATTCCCGATGCAGTTGAAAATGCAGGCTACGCCGGGCTTAAGTCAAAATGGAATGACGGACAGATTAATAAAATTACAACTCCTTTCAAGGTGCTTTTCTCATGCGGAAGTAACGTAACCCATAACCAGCACTGCGATACCGGCTACACAAGAGAGATCTTCAAGAATAAAAACAAGCTTGAGCTTATAGTTAATATGGATGCGTTCCTTACAGGCTCAGCTATACTTGCCGACTATGTTCTTCCTTCTGCTGTCGTGGGCGAAAAACCCGGTTCAGCAAATATGTGGGAAACAGGCGAAGTTGCCATCAAGCTCAACAAGATAATTGATGCTCCCGGCGAGGCTCTTGATGAATACTCCATATGCACAGGTATAGCAGAAAAACTTGGCTACAAAGACGACTTCCTCGGCGGATTTCCTGAAGGTCAGGAAGGAATGGATGCCAGAATGAGAGCCGGCTTTGATTCAGCCAATCTCGAATCTGCGTATGGTATGGATTTTGACGAATGGAGTGAAAAAGGTGTCGCTTCATTTGCAGGAACTTACTCCGAATACGCAGTTAACCACAAAGCTTACCGTGCTAACCCATCCGGCAGTCCTCTTGCTACAGCATCAGGTAAGTTTGAAGCTTACTGCCTTAACATGATGGAAGACTATGAAGCCCGTTATCATGAAAATATTGATACTGTAACAGCTGATGCCGGCGGTCAGGACACATTATACGGAACTGGTGAAATATATTCCAAACATTACGGAAGCAGCACCGCCAGAAGATTTGTGTACCCCATCCCCATGTACATACCCACAATTGAAGGCAGACATGCCATTGACGATATCAACCCCAGTGATCCTCTCTGCCACGATGACCCCCTTGGTCTCAAAGCGAAAGGATACAGCTTCACACTGCTTACATGGCACATGATGTACAGGTCACACTCATCCCTGAATAACATTGCATACCTCAATGAGTGCTATAAAAAAGACGCAGACGGTAACCCTGCCTACTTTAACCCCGAAAGAAGCTGGACAGACGGCGTATGGGATGACGGCGTATATGAACCTATCTGGATTAACCCTGCAGATGCTGTGGGTATAGGTGTTCAGAACGGTGACAGACTTCTTGTCAGCAACGACAGAGGTAAAATATATGTTTCTGCTGTTGTTACTCAGAGAGTTCCTAAAGGGACAGCAGCCATGGGACAAGGCGGCTGGGTAAATCTTAACAGCTCCGGGATTGATGTCGGTGGTTGTGTAAGTACAGTAACCAGCGCCAGACCATCCAGAATATGCAAAGGCAATAACAGTGAAAACGATTGCCGTGTCAAAATCGAGAAGGCGTAGGGAGGATTAAACCATGGCTAAACAGATGGCATTTTACTTTGACCAGAATAGATGCATGGGCTGCCACGCCTGCGTTGTGGCGTGCAAAGACTGGAACGATGTTAAACCCGGCAAAGCAAGCTGGAGAAAGCTCAGTGTAACTGAAAGCGGAGCTTTCCCGAATGTAAAGGTTTTTAACCTTGTACTTTCCTGCAACCATTGCGCAAACCCTGCCTGCACGGCAGCTTGTCCCGTGGGAGCAATTTATAAGAGAAAAGAGGACGGCATAGTCATAGTAGACCGTGACAAATGCCAGAACATCCGTTCCTGCGCTGTAGCGTGCCCTTACGGCGCTCCTCAGTTCGGAGACGATGAGTCCGAACCTGTTAAGAAGGCAAGCTGGGCAGTCGCTCACCCTGTGCAGAAATGTACTTTCTGCTGGGACAGGCTTGATGATGGTCTTGCGCCTTCATGTGTGGCTGCATGCCCCCAGAGAGCGCTTGACTTCGGCACAGTGGAAGAGATCAGCGCAAAATACCCCACTGCGATAAGAACAGCAGTAGGTATGCCTGATTCATCAAAAGACTCTAACGGTAATACCCTTACTTCAGGAGATACAGTACCTTCAATTTTCTTTAAACCGAAGAACTAAACGAGGGGGGAACGACCGTCTGTTTCCTCCTGACGGTCACCCGCAACATGATCGAACCAAAATATTTGCCGGAGCGGAGTTACTTCTGCTCCGGCAATATCTCCTTAAGCATCTCTGCGGTTTTCAGTGCAGCATCATGACTTATCAGTTCTTTGCCGCACGTTTCAAGTAGGCTGCTGTCGATTTCTATGCCGTTTTCAATTGCCGCAGTTATCTTTGACACAGCGCATAGGGCGGCGGCGATTATTCTGTTTTCCGAAGAAGCCTCCTCCGGATTGTTCTGATAAAGCATTATTTCAATAGTACCGAACGGCATATTGTAAAGATCCAGAAAATAGCCTGTTATATGTGTGCTGAGGTCTGTTTTTATGTTAAGAAGCATTTCTGCTTCCGAAAAAGAGCATGAGTGTTGGGCTGCGGCAGCGAGTGTCTGTTCATATCTTTCTTGCCGGAAGCAGAGCAGGATTATTTCCCCTATGCAGGATAAAAGTCCTGCTGTGGAGGCTATGCTTTTATTGTATTCCTGTCCTGTCTGGCGAAGGCAGAAATCAATCCCTTTATTAAGTATCAGTCCTTTGCTGAAAATAGCTGAAAGTTTAGAGTCATTTACTGAATAAAGTGTATTTTCGGTCATCTTATAAATAAGAACTATTTCCCTTACGGCATTCAGCCCGATCATAAGCACCGTCTGTTCCAGTGAGGAATATTCTTTGCCTCTGTAAAACACGGAATTGCCTATTTGCATTATCTTAGCGGTAAGAGATACATCTTCTTTCAGGATACCTGTGATCGTATCCACAGGGGCTCCGTTTTCAATGGCTTTGTCAAGTCGGATATATATTTCAGGCAGGCTGGGCAGTTTTTCAAGCCTGCTGAAAATTGTTATAAGCTCTTTGTCTTTTATCCGGTGCATGGTGGAAATTATATGAATAAGCTTTTCCGGCAGATTATATTCGTTCCATGGTTTTTTATAATATGCCATGGCGATGCCTTTCCCTATGGCATGGGTTATTGCATCAGTTTCCACGTATCCGCTGAGTATAGCCCTGAATGTGTTCGGATATTTTTCTTTTATCTGTGTAAGGAGCTGAATTCCGTTAACATCAGGCATTTTATAGTCACTCAATATCAGATCCACGCTGTTCTCAGACATTATTTTTAATGCTTCAGCCGCACCGCATGCTGTCAGAACCCGTACTTTGCTCCCGAAAAAGCGTCTTTTAAGAGAATTGAGGATGTTCTGCTCATCGTCAACTATCAGAATAGTTCCCGCTTCATGATCCATTTTCTTCTTCCGCCTCTTGCATAATAGGGATTCGGAACAAGAATTCCGCTCCTTGTTCGGGGTTATTTCTTACAGTTATACTGCCTTTATGTTTGTTTACTATTATATCATATGAAACATTCAGTCCAAGCCCCGTTCCCTCGCCCACGGGTTTTGTTGTGAAAAAAGGGTCAAAAACCTTTTCGATATTTTCAGGGGATATCCCGGGGCCGTCATCTGAGAGTGAGCAGCAGGCAAAGCCATCTTCTTCCCATGTCTTGATAATAATCTGCCCGGTGTCCATTCTTTTCTGCTGTTTTATAGCCTTAACAGCATTAAGCAGAATATTCAGCAGCACCTGACTGATTTCCCCGGTATTAAATATGAAATCCGGCAGGTCTCCTGCTTCGATTATGACATCGGCAATAAATTTGAATTCGCTTTTTGCTATTGAAACTGTATTTTCAACTGCAGCATTAAGGTTGTCCCGCTTTATTCTGTCTGCATCAGAACGGGCAAAAGCCAGCAGGTTTGCAACTATTCCTGTTATTCTTTTGAACCCTTCTTCAGACTCCTGAAAAATATCTTCTGTGTCCTGAATTATATCATTAATTCTGTATTCGCTCTTAACTTCTTCAAAAACTTCAGGCTCTATCAGTCTGCCTGCCGCTGAGATGAAATTTCTTATCTCAGAAGCGTAATTTTTGAGAACGTCAAAGTTGCAGGATATAAAACCGATGGGGTTGTTCAGATCATGGGCTATTCCTGCGGAAAGCTGACCGATTGCTGCAAGTTTTTCCTGCCTGAACAGAGCTTCCTGAGGGATTTTTATCTGGCTGCATGTGCATAGTTTATTCCGGTGAATAAATTCTTTCAGCTCTTCTGTTTCTTCTTTGCTTTTTCTTTCCCTGATCTCCAGTTCCATTATTTTCGCAAAGATTTCCGCTTTATCCAGAGAAAAGTTCGGGGAAATATCTGATATTTTCATGAGCTGTTCGCCCATACATATATATATGGCACCGGTCAGATTTTTTTCCGTTTCTGTTTTACTGATAATTTCCGCTTTGCATCCGGCAGTTTTAATAAAATGACTGAGCGCAGCTTTAGTGTATTCATCTGCACAGCTCTGAGCTGTACTGATCTTTTGTATCATCCACTTGTCAGACATTTTCTCCTCCTGTGAGCGGCAGCATTATTGTGAATTTAGCCCCGTTATCATTTTCTGCTGTGAGCATACCCTTGTGTTTATTGACGATGATGTCATAAGAAATGCTGAGTCCAAGCCCTGTACCTTTTCCGGGGGCTTTTGTGGTAAAGAAAGGATCAAAAACCCTGTTCAGCAGGTTTTCAGGTATTCCCTTTCCGTTGTCTTTGATGATGCACACGGCGTAGTTGTTTTCACGGGCGGTTCTGATTTCTATCCGCCCGTCTGCTGTGCTTCTGCCGTCAGATGCCAGAGACTGAGCAGCGTTGACAATTATATTAAGCAGAACCTGATTTACTTCACCGCCGTTGCATGCAATGTTCGGGAGTTCTGGATCCAGAATTGTTTCAACTTCCGCCACATATTTAACTTCATTTCTGGCAACCTTTAGTGTGCTTAAGATCCCTTCGTTGAGGTCATATCCGGCGTTACTGCTGTCTGTGTCTATTCTGGAAAAGTCACGGAGACTGTTGATAATCGCAGTAATCCTTGAAAATCCATGGTCTGATTCGCTGAATATCTCCTTTATGTCGCTGATTATATAGTCGATTTGATACTCTTCCCTGATCCGGCTTATTTTTTCAGACAGTGTGTCTGATATTTGTGCGGATAAATCCTGTTCTTCAAAATTCTGAACAGAATGCGCAATTTCGTTCATATAAAGAATTGTGGCTTCATAGTAGCTTTTAAGAACATCAAAGTTGCTGGAAATGAATCCGATGGGGTTATTAAGCTCATGAGCCACGCCGGCGGCAAGCTGACCTATGGATGCGAGTTTTTCCTGCTGGAGCATTCTGGTCTGGGTTACAGACAGCATTTTATTCAGCTTTTTAGATTCCTCATAAAGCTTCTGTAATTCAACATGTGATTCAGAGAGTTCCTTTGTGCGTTCCTGAACAAGTGTTTCCAGGTGTTCTTTATGAAGCTCAAGCTCCTCTTTCAGCTCATATATCCTTGTGATATCGTACCATATGTCAATAAATTCGACCACTTCACCGTTTGTATCACAAATCGGGTTTACCGTGGCGTTTACATAATATTTTTTTCCGTCTTTTGCGATATTTTCAATCACGTCGTTCCAGATAAAGTGGTTAAGAAGAGTTTCCCAGTAGTCGATGATATCATCTGTATTCATTTTATAACTGCGGAGATTATTTATGGGGCAGCCGACTATTTCCTCCTGAGAGTAGCCGGACATGTCATAAAACTTTTTATTGGCGTAAGTTACCTTTCCTGCTATTGAGGAGCGGATTACAATGACGCTTTCATCAATTGCTTTCAGATATTCCTCAAGGTTTTTATTAGTCCGTTTCAGTTCTTCGTTCTTTTTGGCTATTTCATATGACATGGTGTTGAGCCCTTCCGCAAAGCTTCCCAGTTCATCTCTGCGGAGGATTTCTATATGTGTCCCGTAATTGCCCCGGGATATCAGATCTATTGCTGTTTTGTATCTTTTCAGAGGTTTCAGGATCATGCTGCTGATGAGAAAAAGCAGACAAAGTGCAACAAGCAGGGATACTATAACATATTGTGTTATAAAAAATTCCATGTATTCCTTGTACGTTCTGCTGATGAAGGATTTGTCTGTCTGGATGTATAAAACAGCCTGCACGCTGCTTCTGGAATTTACATCGTAAGATGGACCAGTGACCGGTATTGCTGCTTCAAAGGTACCCGCATCGGTGAATCTTTTTTCGATAAGGCTCCCTTCGGCAAGCACTTTATCCACTGTTTCATGTGAGCATTGTGTTCCAACTTCCGCAGGGTTGTTGCTGGCTATCACTGTATTTGTATTTGAACATACCATTAAGACATCCATAAACCTGTTTGAACCGGCATTTTCCATAAGCCGCTGAAGAGACTTATAGTCCTCGTTTCTGAGAAGAGAAGCCACCGACCAGTCAAGGCTTGTGAGGCTGAGTACAGCCGTTTCCGCAGTTCTGGACTCTGCTTTTTTCATCACACTGTCCTTAAAAAAATAAACAGACGATGTCCCCACAGTTAGGATCATCAGAACGATAAAAAAAGGAAGTTTGACGAAAAGTGAGTTTCTTCGTCTGAAAATCGTTTTCATATATGCTTCTCCTTATATGCCTAGGGAAGAAACTCATTCGTAGCGATATTTTCATAGTCATCACGGTTGACTTACAGAAAAAAAGCTATTTCATTTATTACCTTATTAAACCTGTCAGAAGAAGGTATTACCCTGTTCTCCTCTGCGGTAAAAAAGCGGAAGCTTTTGTAAAATAATGCAGAATCCTCTGCAGACATGCCTTCGTTAGCTGCCATTATCCTGAAAGATTCTTCTGGGTGCGTCCTTATGTATTCCTGCGCTCTGTACCATGCCTTTATTATTTTTCTGAGATCTTTGGGGCGTCCGGCAACGAGCTTCTCTGAAGCCATGACGGTGTCAACCATGTAGCCTGTCAGATCTTTCGTTGTGGATATTTCATGTCGGCTCCTTGCATCTTTTCTATTGCAAGCGCTGTGCCAGTTTATCGTTTTTTCTGAATATTCAGTCTTCTGTTAAAGGCTTGCCTGCTGAGTCCAACAATAGCTGCGGCATCCTTCTGACTGTTGTTTGTTTCCTCCATTGCTTCTTGTATCAGCTTGTCTGTAGCCTGAGTCAGAGTAGGTAGAAATCCGAAAACATCCTTAATTCTTAGGCTATTTTTTTTAACTAAAGTAATATCTTTAATGTTTAGCTTTAAGATTATTGTGTCCAAAAGGCTTTGCCCTATTTTCTGCTGGAGGGCTGCGTCTTCAATTATGCTTTTAAGCTCTCTTATATTTCCGGGGAAAGAGTATGAGGTGAGCAGTTCAAATGTCTTTTCATCAGGCTGGTCAGGTATTTTGAGTTCTTTTGCCGCAGCAGTGTAGAAAAAACGTGCCAGCATAGGGATATCCTGCTTACGTTCACGCAGAGGGGGAAGATCTATCCTGTATGTGCTTAGTCTGTAATAAAGGTCGTTCCGGAAACCTTTTTCCAGCAGAGCTTCCGGCACTCTGTTAATTGCGGTTATTATCCTTGCTGTGCTTTTTTTTGCAGTGTCGCTGCCCAGCGGGTAATACTCGCCTGTCTGCAAAAGACGAAGAAGCTTTATCTGGCTTGCTTCCTGAAGGTCGCCTATTTCATCAAGGAAGATAGTTCCGCCTGCTGCTGTTTCTATCAGCCCGCTTCGTAATTTATCCGCACCGGTGAAAGCCCCTTTCACATGACCGAAAAGAGTGTCTGAAAATACGGAGTCGTCTATGCCTGAAACATCAACGGAAACATACCGCCCTTTGCGTCCGCTTGAGAGGTGCAGCGCTTCTGCCATTATCTCTTTTCCTGTTCCTGTTTCACCGCATATGAGAACGGGTTTGGATGTGGGGGCTATGGCTTCAGCATAACGAAAGTTTTTCAGCATGACTTCATCAGATGTGAGAATCTTGTCGAAGTGATGGGAGTTTTCAAGCTCATTTTTAAGCAGATGCCTTGTTATGGAGCCAAGTTCCTCTTCCAGTGACTTCATACGGAAAAGGTTTTCCAGCGTGGCTTTCAGTCTGTTGCGGTCAACCGGTTTTGTGAGATAGTCATAAGCGCCTAAACGGAGATACTCCACAGCCGTTTCGGTACTGTTTTCTCCTGTGACTATTATTACAGGGACTGACGGCACTGATGCTTTTATTGCAAGCAGACATTCTCTGCCGTCGGGCTTGGGCATGTTTAAATCAAGCATAACCAGGTCGTATCCCTTTATTTCGTCACTTCTGAATGACTGCTCTCCGTCTGTGGATATATCGGCGTGGTAGTCTCCCAGTGTCGCAAGCATCCTTTTTAATGCCTTTAAAAAGAAAATGTCGTCATCTATTATTAGTATTTTCCTCATATGTCACCTTCTGCTCAATTATAAGCACTGATCTGCAAAAAATTAAGCTGAATAGGACATAAAAAAAGACGGACTTCTCCGTCTCTGTAATCAAACATGCCTTATGGCATATTAAACCATTGAAAAAGCTTTTCCGGAGGTAAGTTTCAGTTTTTGATCAGGCATATAATACCCCTGAAAAAAGTCTGCCCCAAGATCACGCATCAGTGCAAAATCATCTTCATTCTCAACTTTTTCCGCTATTATTACGGAAACATGGTTTCTGAGTTCTGCCATAAGGGGTTTCAGGTAGCTGCCCGCACTGCGGAATATAGTTTTATCAATTTTTACTCCGTGGGGTTTCAGGCTGAATACAGTCTCCATATTGGCGTTTCCTGTACCGAAGTCGTCAATTATAAGCATATGAGCATAGGGTTTTACCTTTTCTATAAACTCAGCGGAGCATTTTCCTCTTTCTGTTATTTCTATGAAGAAATTTGAAGGTAAAAAAGGAAGCTCATCACAGATTTTATCAATGGCTGCCGGAGAAAGATTCATTGTCCAGAAGTAGTTATCCGAATGAACATATGGAGTATGCAGCCTCTGGGTATCCATCATTCTTCTGAAGAGGAAATGCTCAAGCTCAACGTTTTCCGAAGCAAAAAGAACCTGATTCGGAATACCTGTTTCTGCAAGTATCTCACATCCAGCAACTTTGAGATTATGACCGTTGATAGAATATATTTTTTCTGATTTAAACATGGCGTCCTCCTTCAATGGCGGCAGATTTTCTTGTGTATGCCTTTATACTAATCAAAATTCATGCCAAAAAAGGTTGTTTGTGTATTGTTAAATAGTTTTGTCTGAAGTTAAGCTCCCGGGGTGCTATTTATTTAAAATTGTTTTAATACTCAAATTAATGTAGTCTCTCTGATAAATTTCCGAATCCCGCCGCAGGGCATATAATGAGGATCATATTATGAGGCCGATGATGTTCAGATATGCTTTCCTGATATTTTTGCTTTGTGCTTTTCCGGCATTTGCCGAATCCCCATACAGCTTTGAGGTTCTCAAGTTTACGTCCGCTGACGGCGGGCGAAACTACAGTGTTGTAATAGGTGTTCCTTCCACTCCTGTTCCTGAAGGCGGGTATTCCGTGCTTTATGCTCTGGACGGCAACGCTGCCTTAGCTGATTTCAGTGAAGATGTCCGGACACGTATCTTCAGGGAAGGAGCGCCTGTGGTGGTGTTTATCGGCTATGATACAGAGGAGCGGTTTGATGTTGACTCAAGGGCATTCGACTACACCCCGCCTTCAGCGGACGGTAAGCCCATGCCTGATGCCCTCCGCAGCACCCGGATGAACGGAGGTGCGGCAATGTATCTGGAACTTATAGAAAAAAAGATTAAACCTGCCGTTGAAGAGCACATTAAGATTAATAAATCGAAACAGGCTCTGTGGGGGCATTCCTACGGGGGACTCTTTGTGCTGTATGTGCTTACATCGTCCCCTGAAAGTTTTCAGGCTTATGCGGCTGCTGACCCTGCTCTGTGGTGGGGCGGCGGGGAGATGCTGAAAAGGACAGAAGAATTTTCATCTTCCGGCGCTGAACTTGATGGAATAAATCTTCTGATAATGAAGAGCGGTCAGGAGAGCAGAAACAGGCAGTTTGACGATGAAAAACGCAAAGCATATGAAGCCCGTGTAAAGGCTGTCAGCTCTGTTCCTGCGGATGCTGCAAAAACCGCTGCATACAGCTTTGCCGCAGTGAAAGGCATCACAGTCAGATACAGGGAGTATCCGCAGCTATCCCACGGACCTCTGTTTCCTGTATCATTCCATGCAGCTCTTCGCCTGCCCCTTGGGCAGATGGATTAGTCAGAGAGGTAATATTCCACAGTGGAAACCACACGAACACTCTTTATGTGAGGGTTATTGCTGTCCCTTTCTGTAATAGTGACCTGACCCTGTGAAGCGCTTTTGATTTTGCCGAGTCTGCTGCCGGAATCCTCGGCAAATTTCTGGGCAACTTCCCTCGCTGCTTTTGTGGCTTCCTCTATCATTTGAGGCTTGATTTCATTCAGGCGTGTGAAAATATATTCCGCAGGCGCTTCATATTCATTTCCGGTGAGAACCAACCCCTCCTTGCCCAGCTCTCCGGTCTGCGTCATGAGAGAACGGACAGCTTCGACCTTAGTCGAGTAAACTGTGACCGCCTGTCTTGCTGTATAACGGAATTCAGGTCTGCGGTCAGTACCGTACTGGTTGGCGTAGACATCATAAATGGCTGGAATGGAGACGCTGATTTCACTCTCGTCAATTCCGTTGTCCAGAAGAAATACTTTAATTTTAGAGATATTCTTCTCCATTTCGGTGTAGAGCTTCGTAATGTCATTTTCAGCAACGCTGAATTTGAGAGTCCAGAGAACTATGTCCGCAGGGTATTCCCTTTCGGAAAGACCTTTTACATAAACTGTTCTTTCAAATGATTTGTACTTTATGGCAGCAGAAGCAAGCTGCCAGCCGAGTATGCCGAGCCCCAGCATTATGAAAATGCCGAGGATTAATGCTGCTGAATTAGTTTTTCCGTTCATGACAAATCTCCATAATAAAGCATATCACTGCATATTGCCCTTTTCACGGTATTTTTCCCAGATGTTTCAGGGCGGAATCAGCGGATACTTTGTCTATAACCGCCTTAACGGCATTTTCTATATCTGTTCCGGCGGAATAGTCGGCAATGCAGGCGAAGTTTACTCTTCCTTCGGATATGAGTTTATCGGTTTTTGTTTTTGCTCCCCTTTTCTTGGGCGGATACACTGCTATGGAATGTCCGCCCTGTTCTTTAACGAGCCTGAAGCAGGGAATATCTGTTTCTCCGTCACCCACAAATATCATGTTTTCAAAAGGGACCGGCCGTTCATCCTGCGGAAGATATTCGTTCACCTTATGGTCGTCATAAACATTAAAAACGCCTTTGTTTATGCGGAAGAGGAACTGTGTTTTTGTGGTATAGTTTACCGCCAGTGCAGGCCAGACAGCCACTCCGTTATGGTCGTAAACAAATGAGGACGCATATACCGCCTTAAATTCATCGGCTATGGGTGTCCCTTCTATCATCTCTTTAATTCCGGACGATATTATATAATGTTCCACGGATACGTGCTTTGTTTTGCCGTATTCATTGATCCGCCTGAACCAGTCGGTCACACCTGCAAAAAGCTGAACGGATTTGCCGTAGTTCACAAAGTCTTCCCTCCGGACGGAAACTCTCGCAGCCTGTGCTTTATCAAGCATCTGTTTCATGTATATTAGTATTCTGTCGGCATTGTGTTTTACTGTCTCTGCGGATGTTTCATTCCAGAAATCTTTTGTGGTCATGCCGACTTTGGGGACAAAGTCATATTCCTGCATGTTTCCCGGAGCGAGTGTTCCGTCAAAGTCGTAGGCAATTGCCATTGTTACTGTCTTTTTAGCCATATTTCACCCTGCGTAATCTCTGCTCAGTTTATATCACCGGGAAAAGAAAAGGAAGAACATGAGTGAAACTTTTATGCGAATCAGGAGGCTTTGAGGCTTTTTCATTTTCTGCCGGACATTATTATAGCCGCGGTCACAAGGGCGAGCCCAACAATGTGTCTGAGCATCACCGGTTCCCCCAGAAAAACAACTCCTGTGAATACGGCGCTTATCGGCATCACAGCAGTATAAGCGGAAGCGGAGGACGCCTGCACATGTTTTATCCCCTCAAGCCAGAGCAGATAAGCTGCTGCTGTAATAAATATTCCATAGTATGCAATTACTGCAAGTTCCTGCATTGATAAGGGTTTTATCTCTCTTGCGGCGGGAAGTGCAAAAAATAACATCCCTGCGAGTGAAAGATAGAGTGACAGGCACAATGAGGAGATCTCGGTTTTTATGATTCTCCTCATTATCAGAAAAAGCGATTCACACATAACCGCCGCAAATACAAAAAGCAGCCCGCTTGCGCTTCCTGTCATGCCTGCCACGCTGAAATCTGCGTTTGCTGCTGCAACCCCGGCAGAAGCTGTGACGGCGGCAATAATTTTTAGCCTGCCTGGTTTTCATTCAGCAGAACAAATGCCAAAATCGTAAACATCACAGGGGTAAAGCCTGATACTATGCCTGATGAAACGGCAGAGACTGTTTTCAGCCCTTTCAGGAGAAATATATTAAACAGCACAGAACCCGTAAGAGCTTGAACTCCTATGAGTAAAACTGATTTCAAAGGAAGACGCAGAGGTTTTTCTCCTCTGTAAATCATAAAAAGATAAAGGGCTGCACTTCCCACCGCAAAGCGCAGAAACATTGAGAGGTTTACGGGAGTATTCAGGGCGATAAATTTTCCGGCGGTTACGGAACTGCCCACGATTAACATGGCAGAAGCGAGGAAAAAATGATGTTTCAAGACGAAACTCCTTTTTAACAGGAGTATCCTCAATATTTGAATCCGATTATAGAATGTTTTTGCTGAAAATTTTAGGCGTTGCTCCGAAAAACTGTCTGAACCTTCTTGTCATGTGGCTTTGGTCAGAATAACCTGCCTCGCTTGCCGCTTCTGCCGGTGTCATGCCTTTCAGCAGGAGATCTCTGGCATATATTGCCCTGCGGACAGAAGAGTATTCATGCGGAGTCAGACCAGTGTCCGCCTTGAAAGAGCGTATGAAGTGGTAAAGGCTTAAACCCGCTGTTTCGGCAAGTTCTTTGCCTGTAATGTTTTCGTTTATCCTTTCGTTTATACAGTCTTTGACTTTTCTTAATTTGCCGCCAAGCCTGTAGGTTCTGCTTTTCTGCGGTTTTTTATCAATATGTGCCATCACGGAAGACATCAGAATACAGAATGCCGAATCAGCTTCCAGAGTTTCGTGTGTTGCGGCTGTAAGCTCGGTAAACCTGAATATTTCACCTGCCAGTTTCGGGTCATTTATCACGCCGTTTAATATGTATGGTGTTTTTGTTTTGCCTGATATGTCGTGGAATGCGTTTCTGAATACTGCTTCACTGAAATAAAGCATACGATAAGCCCAGCCGTATGCCGCTGCAGGTCTGCCGTCGTGAGGTTCATCAGGGTTTACTGTATTCACAAGCCCTTTAAAAGCTGTGAGGTTTTCTCCTCTGTAGCAAAAAGAGAGAGCCCCTGCGGTGATTACCCCTATGCCGAAACCATCGTGTGAGTGCCTCGAAAAGCGGGTGTCAGGCATGTGCGCCTGCATTATGTTCACCGGCCCGTAGGGGCTGACTGTGTCTCTGAGAAGTATGTGCGCTTTATTCATCAGAAAAATTTACTCCTGCGCAAAGGAATTTTCTTGTATGAAATTGCTGTTTTATTAAACCAGCCTTGTAATTTCATATAATGAGCCAAGGCGCTCCATTATTCTCTCTATGTGTTCAAAGCCTCTTGTTTCAAGGGAAATGTTTACCCTGCTGCGGCTTAGGGGGACATTATGGTCATTGCGGATGTGGACTATTTCGTGAATGTTTGCCTGAAGACCGCTTATTTCACCGGAAAGAGCAGTGAGGGCACCGGGAACATCGGGAAGGATTATGGAAACAGTCATAAAACGCCCTGTTGCCGTCATGCCACGGCTGATAATTCTGTTGATAGTTGTTACATCAATGTTTCCGCCTGAGACTACAAGTACAGTCTTTTTGCCTGCAACATCCAGCTTTCCGGCAAGGAGAGCCGCCAGCGGCGCTGCGCCTGCACCCTCGACCACAAGCTTTGCTCTCTCAATATATTCAAGCACAGCTAGTGCTATTTCATTTTCGGAAACGGTAATTATCTGGTCAACACAGTTCTGGCAGCAGCGGAATGTGATATCTCCGACTTTTTTAACTGCTATCCCTTCTGCAAATGTGAAGGAGGACGCAAGGCTTACCACACGCCCTTCGGAAAGGCTGCTGACCATGCCCGCCGCCTCCTCTGCCTGAACGCCGATTATTTTTATTTCCGGACGGGTGTTTTTAATATATTCGGCAATCCCTGAGATCAGTCCGCCGCCTCCTACAGGGACGATAATCTGGTCTATGTCGCTCTTTTCATTCAGGATTTCGTATCCAACTGTACCCTGTCCGGCTATTACATCGGGATCATCAAAAGGGTGAATAAACTGAAGACCTCTTTCTTTTGAAAGGGCAACCGCATGCTTGTAGGCATCTTCAAACGAACGTCCGAAGAGAATAACTTCCGCTCCGTAATTTCTTGTATTGTTCACTTTAACCATGGGCGTGAATTCGGGCATTACGATAACTGCCTTCAACCCCAGGGATTTAGCGCTGAATGCAACTCCCTGAGCATGGTTTCCGGCTGATGCTGCAATTACACCGTTTCTGCATTTATCAATATTTTTTAAAATACAGTTCAGTGCGCCGCGTATTTTAAATGAGCCTGTGCGCTGAAGGTTTTCCAGCTTGAAGTATATATCTGCACCGGAAAGTTCGGAGAAGTTGTTGGAGTAGTACAGCGGCAGGTGCTTTATATAGTTTTTGATTCGTCCGTAGGACTCGTTTATTTCATAGAGCATTTGCATATATTAGTGTATCCCGCTTGTTTGACAAGGGAAAAATAAAGGGAAAGAGCGTTGGAAGATGGTGAGTGAGACAAAAGGACAAATAAAAAGGGCTTCGGATTTCTCCGAAGCCCTTTGTCACTAAGCGGGGACGAAGGGGCTCGAACCCTCGACCTCTGGCGTGACAGGCCAGCGTTCTAACCAACTGAACTACGCCCCCATGGTTTGTGGAGTGGGCGGTGCAGGGATCGAACCTGCGACCCTCGGCTTGTAAGGCCGATGCTCTCCCAGCTGAGCTAACCGCCCGGGAATTTAATTTATATAGCGTCCCTTAGGGGATTCGAACCCCTGTCGCCGCCGTGAAAGGGCGGTGTCCTAGGCCGGGCTAGACGAAAGGGACATAATGAGCCATGTTGGACTTGAACCAACGACCCACTGCTTAAAAGGCAGTTGCTCTACCGACTGAGCTAATGGCTCTCTCTGCTCGCAAGTGCGTTTCTCACAAGCGGGAATTGGTTTATAACAAAATCCGCTAATCTTTGTCAACGACTTTTTTAAAAAAAATTCAATTATTTTCGGGTAATTTCCTGATGTGCCGAAAGACACCGAAAATACTGAACTTGAAGGACTAATCTACATGAAACTTCTGCTTCTGTCACCAAAAAAGATGTGAAGAAAAGAAGTTATTTTTGTTGTTGCGCTTAAAAAAGCCGCCTCCTGTTAAGGAAGCGGCACCAATAGTTTTTTTGCTTCAAATGCAGCCTTTATACAAGCAGGCTGCGATTATACCTTTTGATTCCACGGATGGAATCACGCCGTGCGTAGCGAAGGTTTGCTCCGCAAACCGCGAGCGGTTTAAGCAGCCTCCACGGATGTTAGGCTGCGATTATAACTTTTGATTCCATGGATGGAATCACGCCGTGCGCAGCGAAGGTTTGCCCCGCAAACCGCAAGCGGCTTAAGCAGCCTCTACGGATGTTAGGCTGCGATTATAACTTTTGATTCCACGGAAGGAATCACGCCGTGCGCAGCGAAGGTTTGCCCCGCAAACCGCGAGCGGCTTAAGCAGCCTCCACGGATGTTAGGCTGCGATTATAACTTTTGATTCCATGGATGGAATCACGCCGTGCGCAGCGAAGGTTTGCTCCGCAAACCGCGAGCGGCTTAAGCAGCCTCCACGGATGGCAGGCTGCGATTATTAATTAGAAAACATCCTCAAGCAGCATAGTTTCTTTTCTGTCTGTACCCACGGATACAAGGCAGTATTTTATGCCGAGGAAGTTCTTGATGAAGTCCAGATACTTTTTAGCGTTTACTGGCAGTTCATCGTAGTTCTGAACTTTGGAAATATCTTCTGTCCAGCCGTCCAGAACTTCGTAAACTGGTTCGCAAGTTTCAAGATTTTTGATCTCAGGCGGGAATACTGTGGTCACTTCGCCGTTTATTTTGTAGCCTACACATACTTTAAGCTTTTCCATACCAGTGAGTACATCAAGCTTAGTGAGGGCGATGTGGGTTATTCCGTTTACGATTACGCCGTATTTAACAGCAACAAGATCCTGCCATCCGCAGCGGCGGGGTCTGCCTGTTGTGGCGCCGTATTCGTTGCCGACTTTGCGGAGTCTTTCGCCGTCTTCGTCAAAAAGCTCAGTGGGGAAAGGTCCGCCGCCGACTCTTGTGGTGTAGGCTTTAAGAACACCGACGATTTTGTTTATTTTATTGGGTGAAAGCCCTGTTCCCGTGCATGCGCCGCCTGCAGTGGAGCTGCTTGATGTTACGAAGGGGTAAGTTCCGAAGTCCACATCAAGAAGTGAACCCTGCGCACCTTCCATCATGATTTTCTTGCCGGAGTTGTAAAGGTCGTTGATCAGATATTCCGTTTCAGCGATGAAGGGACGTATCTTTTCCGCATAACCGAGGTACTCTTCAAATATTGCGTCAACATCCAGCTTATCGGAGCTGTATTTCTGCTCAAGGAGGAAGTTTGCCTCTTTAACATTCTGCTCCAGCTTTTCACGGAAGACTTCTTTATCGAAAAGGTCGCATATGCGGATGCCGTTTCTGGCGGCTTTTTCTGCGTATGTGGGACCTATTCCTCTGCCTGTTGTTCCGATTTTTTTACTGCCTTTAATCTCTTCTCTCAGGCGGTCTATGATGCCGTGAAAAGGGAAGATTACGTGGGCTCTTTTGCTTATGTAGAAACCTTTGCCGAAAACCACGCCCTGATTTTTGAGATCATCCATCTCATCAAGAAGCGCCTTGGGATCTATCACGACACCGTTGCCGATGATGTTTACTTTTTCTCCATGCATAATGCCGGAAGGGATAAGGTGAAGAACGTATTTCACGCCGCCGATGACAACTGTGTGCCCTGCGTTGTGACCGCCGGAATAACGGGCTACTACATCCGCTTTTTCCGTAAGAATGTCGACAATTTTTCCTTTCCCTTCATCGCCCCATTGGGCGCCGAGAACTACAGTACAGCTCATTTCAACCTCGCAAATTATAGGATTTGTCCTATTTCGTAAAATTCGAGAAATTTATCTCTATTTTCCTTGTTTTCCACATAGAGAACCGATTTTCCTTCGGCTCTCAGCTTTTCAGCTTTGTCCTGACTATCCGTCATGTAATCGAAGGATACTTTTACTCCGGCAGGCTTGTCCACATTTATAATCTCTTCCACGTAGAATGCCATGCCGCAGGCGGGAACATTAAAACCGAATTTTCCGGCAAGATTGTCATATCTTCCGCCTGTGCCGATTTTTGAACCTACGCTCCCGTGGAGTATTTCAAATGTCAGCCCCGTATAGTAATCGTACCCCTTGCATTCTGATGCGTCAAATACCAAAGCTTTTTCATCTATTCCCAGACTGATGAGTTTGTCAAAAAACTTCTCAAGGTATGAAACTCTTGTCTTGATCTCTTCATCCGGAGCGGAGTTTTTCAGTTCTTCGAGAACATCTTTGCCTCCGTATGCAAAAGGGACAGACTTGAGGAATGTTTTAACCTTATCATCAAGTGGGGATTCGTTGACAATTTTTTTCATACGGTCAAGATTTTTGGCTGAAAGCGCTTTAAGAAATTCCTCACGGATGTCTCCGGCAAGCTTCAGAAGATAAGAATTAAACTTCATATCGCCGATAACGTATCTGTGTCCGCTGAGGTTCAGTGCCTTCATGCCTCTTTCCGCTATGAGCAGAAGCTCAATGTCTCCTGTCATCTCTTCCAGACCGAAAAGCTCACACCCGACCTGCGTTTTCTCCGATTTTATACCTTTGTCCATATTGACGTTTCTGAAAACCCGCCCTCTGTAGCCCAGACGTAAGGGAAGAGGGTAGTTGTTCATATAGTTTGCTGCATACCTGCACACCTGCGGAGTGAAATCCGGACGGAGAACAAGGGATTTGCCTGTGTTCCTGTCTATGAAGCGGATGATATTCTCATCGCTGAACCCCTGAGTTGTGCTGGAGAGCATGTCGTAATAATCGTATATGGGCAGGAATATTTCGATGCAGCCGTATGCCGAGAGAACATCCCTGAGAGACGATTCTATCTCATTCAGTTTCTTTGAGCGGAGAGGCGCCATATTTGTTCCGGCGGATGCGAGCATATTTTTCTTCATCATTATTTCCCGATATAGTCTTCAAGCACGGCTTCGGCGGCTTTAACCCCGCTGCCGAGTTCAACTTCAACACCGAACTTACGCAGGCCCATCTCAAGGGCACTGATTCCTATTATGGTGTCGAAAGCGTCATGGTAGCCGAGGGTTGATATACGCATGATTTTACCCTTAAGGTGATCCTGACCGCCAGCGTATGTGACGCCGACTTTCTCACGCATGAATTTTATAAACTTACCGCCTTCAAACCCTTCGGGCAGGAAAAATCCGGTTGCGGAGTTGGCCGGCATCTCTTTGGCAAGAAGCTTAAAGCCCATTGCCTGAACAGCCGCTCTTGTAGCCTGTCCGTTTACTTCGTGTCTGTTGTAAACATTCTCCAGCCCTTCATCAAACATCATGTCCAGAACCTTGTCCAGACCGATGATGAGCGATATTGCAGGAGTATATGCAGTTGTGGAGTCTTTATGCGCCTTGAGCTCTTTTGCAAGGTTAAGGTAATATCTGGGGATTTTTGCCTTCTGGCTTCTTGCCCATGCCTTCTGGCTCAGTGCGATAAGCGCAAGCCCGGGGGGAAGCATAAAGGCTTTCTGTGAGCCTGTCACAAGTATATCTATACCCCATTCATCCATACGGGTGTCATAAACGCCGACTGACGTTATACCGTCAACGATGAAGAGGGTGTCGTCATATTTTTTAACAACAGCAGCCAGTTCCTTTATGGGGTGGCAGGCAGTGGTGGATGTTTCGCTTCCCTGAACAAATACGCCTTTGGTATCGGGGTTTGCCTTGAGGAATTCTTCCACCATTTCGGGCTTAACGGATGAGCCCCATTCAAGCTCTATCTTGTGGACATCCATGCCGAATGCTTTGCATATATCGCCCCAGCGCTGACCGAACTTTCCGGCATCTATAATGAGAACCTTCTCTCCGGCATTTATGGTGTTTATCACTGCCGCTTCCATACCGCCTGTTCCACTGCCGGCGAGCATAAGAACTTCCTCTTTTGTTCCGAAAACTTCAGGAAGGCGTTTACGCACATTATCAAAAATTGCTGAAAACTCTGATGTTCTGTGGTGGATGATAGGGCGTGCCATCTCAAGCAGAACAGTTTCAGGTACGGGTGTGGGACCCGGAGCAAGCAGATATTTTTTAAGCATGGTTCAGAACCTCTCATTATTTATAGCATCAAGCCTCATGTTCTGCCGGATTGATGTGTTCGCTAAAAATAGCGAAACTCCGCATAGGGGAGTTGTTTTGCGTTGTTTTCAGGCAACCCCGCAGAATCCTGATTCAAACGGAATAATATTGCCTGTCTTTGGAACACGTAACCATACTACAGCATAACATAATAGTCAATCAGACGTGTTTTGCGCCAGATTCACTTGGCAAACTGTATGAAGGGGATATATATTTATCATATGCCCGTTATAATGGGGTTTGTTTTAATGCTCAGGGAGGATGCTATGCTTATCGAAATATTCTATGACGGCGAGATCGATAAAAAAACACCTGAATTAGCGGAAGACATAAGGTACCGCTATGGTGCAAAGGTTGATGTGCGCCTTATCGACACATCAGAAGAACCCGTTCCGCAGAAATACGGAATAATCAATCCGCCTGTTGTTGTCCTCGGCGGAGACAGAATTATAAAAATCGAAGGACCGAATTCTCTGGAAAATATCGTTACAAAAGCAATCTTTTAGATACTAAGCTGCCTTTGGCGAAGCCGCCGGAGGCAGTTATCAACTGTGTTCTTTTACTGAGGCGTAAAGCATTTTGACTTTACGCTTCAGGTCAGGGATAAATTCTTTGATCACACTTTCAACTATATTAAGATCTACCCCGAGATAATCATGGGCAATAAAGTTCCTTAGACCGTAAGAACCTTTCACTTCTGTGGAAAGATCAAACTTTTCAATCAGCTCCGGATTGATCTTGCTTAATGTTTCTCCGGTTTTTCGGCTCTGGCGGCATCCCCTCTAATCGACATATTTCATATCCTTCAGAATATATTTTATACCGACTTCGTTGAGCGAATTTTTTGCTATTAGATCTACTTTGTTATTAAGTTCTTTTTCAAGCTCTGAACGTATTTCCGCTATGCGGCTGAAAGCACCGAATCCGCCGTTGCGCACGGCAAACTCTTTAGGGTTTTCAACTTCATAAACAAGGTCAATATCACTTTCAGAAGTATCCTCGCCCCGTGCGGAACTGCCAGTGTAGCCTATTATTATGAAGCCCTCTTCTCTGTATTTTTTACGGAGAGCCTTCAGCCTGTTTAATGTTGCGGAGTCCATATCAGTTTTATTCTCCCAGTATATCCTTAGCGGCGATAAGCCCGGATACGGATGCCTGAATGATTCCTCTGGTCAGTCCTGCACCGTCGCCCACGCAGTAAAGGTTTTCCAGATTTGCAGAGCGCATTTTTCCGTCAACCTTGATCCTCACTGAATAGAACTTAACCTCCACGCCGTAAAGAAGGGTGTTGGGGTCGCTCATGCCGGGCATTACCGTATTCAGTCGTTCAATTGTTTCCGTGATGTCGCTTATATAGCGATAGGGAAGCACAAATGAAAGGTCGCCGGGCATTGCTCCGGGGAGTGTGGGGTGAACAAAGTTTTTCTCTATGCGTTTTTTGGTTGAGCGTCTGCCCCTTGTGAGGTCGCCGTAACGCTGAACAATAATATTATCTCCCCCTGCGAGCATATTTGCAAGGCGGGCTATGTATTCACCGTATTTAAGGGGTTCGTCAAAGGGCTCTGTAAACTTAGTGGAAACCAGAAGGGCAAAGTTGGTGTTGTCGCTCTTGCGGTTTTTGTAGCTGTGCCCGTTTACCGTGAGGAGGTTGTCTTTGTTGCGCTCTATTGCCACAAACCCGCCGGGATTTACGCAGAAAGTACGCACTTCATCCTCAAACCCGTTGGTGTAATATTTGATCTTAAATTCATAGAGCTGGTTGGTGAAATGATCAGTAACGGAGCGGGGAACTTCCACCCTTACGCCAATATCAACAGGGTTAAGGTCATAGCTCAGAGAATATTTGCGTACAATTTCCTGCATCCAGCTATTTCCGCTTCTGCCAACAGCGGCGATTATTTTATCGTATTCACGTTCAACAGTTTCTCCGTTTTCCACTGTGCGCAGTCCGGTTACTTTGTCGCCGTCAACTATAAGGTCGGTGATTTCACTGTTGCAGCGGATATTTATGTGCGGAGCCTGCTCAAACATCTCATACATTTTACGGATGAAGAGAAGGCAGTTGTCAGTGCCGAGGTGGCGTATCTTAGCGGGATAGAGCTTAAGGTTCTGTCTGCTGCATGAATACTCAAGGTCTTTCACTGCTTCGTAATTGCTTTTTGAATCAAGCTCCAGTACACCGCTGACATTTTTCCATATATCGTCAGCTTCCTCAATGAGGACTTCAAGCTCTTTTTCGCTCATGTAGTCTGTCAGCCAGCCGCCATATTCCGTTGTGAGGGTGAGCTTCCCGTCGGAATATGTGCCTGCCCCGCCGAAGCCGGACATAACCTCATTACGCTGTCTGTTATGTATGTTGTTCCCTTTTTCGTAAAGATCTACCTGAATTCCCGTTTCCTTAAGGAAATGATAAGCAGCGGTAATGCCCGCACTGCCTGCGCCTATTATGGCTATACGCATTGTATTACTCCTGAATCTGTTTTATCTCCGCTCTGAACCTGCCGTTTTCTATGAACAGGAGAGCGTATGTGCCCTGCGGCTGGTATCTGTTTGCCGTTGGGCTTCCCGGATTGAGAAAATAGACATCACCTATTTTTCCCCAGAAGGGCTTGTGGGTATGTCCGTATATTATTATATCCGCCCCGTCAAATTCGTAAAGGAGTCTGTTTTCCAACCCGAAGGGACTTCCGTCGCCGTGCATCAGCCCGACAGTTATTCCGCCGAATATAAGCTGTCTCTTGGTGGGAAGAAGTTCTTCCGCTACCATGCTGTCCATGTTTCCTTTCACTGCGTAGGTTGATGGGTTGATTTTTTTGAGTTCATTAACGAGTCCAAGACCGATAATATCACCGGCATGAAGCACGGCATCCGCTCCCTTTGCCTCGTTCAGAACTGCGGCGGGGAGTTTTTCTATTGAATCGGAGTGGGTATCGGATATAATTAAAATTCTCATACGGGTATAAGTTTATTTTACTTATTACCCTTTCGTCAATAAATAACGGCTTGTCCGTTCGGGAAGGAACTTTGCTTTTTCTGAAAGAATTAAATAAACTGCCGTTCGTGAATAAGATTATTCAGACTGCCGCAGAAAGCGGAGCGGAGATCTATTTTGTGGGCGGCTGCGTGCGTGACATCCTCCTTGAAAGAAAGGTTAAGGATGTGGATATGGTTCCGTTTGCAGCAGATTATGAAAAGCTCGCATTCAGGCTGGCAAACAGGCTGAAAGCCGCTGCCATAAAGTTTAAAGATAATGTACGGATTGCCAAAAACGGTGTGGAGTTTGACGTATCAGCCCCAAGAGGTGCTGATATTCATGAGGATCTATCCAAGAGAGACTTTACCATAAATAACCTTGCCCTTTCTTCTGACGGGGAGCTTATCGGCAGTGATGCGGACATAAAAGCAGGTCTGATCAGGATGGTGCATGAACATGTGTTTGATGACGATCCTTTGCGTGTTCTGAGGATGTACAGGTTTGCATCCCAGCTGGGTTTTGATATGGACCCTGAAACAGCGGAACTCTCCGCGGTTAAGGCACCATTGCTCAAGTCCGTTGCAGCGGAGCGTATTTTCTCTGAGATGCAGAAGCTTGCCGAAGGCGGATATTACAAAGGTGCGCTGAAAAGGCTGGTTGATGAAGGAATACTCCGCATTTTCGCTGAGACGTCTCAGGAAGAGGAAAAGCTTTTGCTTGATGCCCTCGGTGCGATGTCAGCGGATGATATACTCATTAAGGTCAGCGCATTTATTTACGGGTTCAGAAAAAACCCGTTAAAAGTCATGGACGGGCAATGCTACCCCGCCAAAATAGCAAAGCGTGCCGCCGGTGCCGCTTCGGCGTATGCTGAACTCTCCGCCCTGCCCGATCGGAGTGTGGATAACCTTGTAAAATATATCTATAATAATAAAGAAGAATGGCGCACGGCAGCGGATATGTTTGTTGCTGTAAGGGGTGAAATATCGCTTATGGATAAGCTCAATTCCGCATATGAGCTGATGCGTTTTGATAAAGAGAACATCGTGGACGGTAAATCTCTGTCGTTAATGGGTGTGCCTGCGGGCAGGCTTATGGGCGAGATAATAAAGGATGTATCCTTCCGCCTTGTCAGCGGCAAGCTAACAGACAGGGAAGATGCTGAAAAATATATAAAAAATACATACGGAGATCGGATAGATGAAGCTTCTAAGGTTCAGAACAGGAAAGGTTGAGAAGAAGGGTATCCTTACAGACGGAAAAATCAGGCGTATTCAGGGTTCGATGTTCGAGGATTTCGTTGTTACCACTGAGGAATATCTTCTTGAAGATGTTGAGATTCTGCCCCCTGTTCTGCCGTCTAAGATTGTCTGTGTGGCGAGGAACTATGCTGCACATGCGAAGGAACTGGGCAATGATGTACCCACAACTCCGTTGATATTTATTAAACCTTCCACATGCCTTGCTGCACACGAAGGGAATATTATTTATCCACGTTCTTCAAAGCAAGTTGACTATGAAGGCGAGCTGGCTGTTGTCATAGGCAAGCACTGCAAAAATGTTAAACCTGAAAAAGCAGAGGAGTTTATCCTCGGCTATACAGTTATGAATGATTTTACTGCAAGGGATATTCAGAAGGAAGAGAACAAGTTTACCCGTGCCAAGTGCTTTGACACATTCGCTCCCCTTGGTCCGGTGATCGAAACAGATATGGACTGGCGTGGAATCTCCGTAAAAACCAGAGTCAACGGGGAAACAAAGCAGGACGGAACAACAGATATGATGATTTTTGACATCCCTACGCTGATCTCATTCATTTCTGAAATCATGACCCTTCTCCCCGGTGATGTTATCGCCACCGGAACCCCTCCCGGAGTTGGAGCGGTTAAGGTTGGTGATGTGGTAGAGGTTGAGGTGGAGAATATTGGCATTCTCCGGAATTATGTGCGGGAAGCCTGATAAACCGGAAATAAAATGCCTCATGTGCGGGGCTTGCTGCATTGCGTTTGACATAAGCGAGCTTGGCAAAAAAGCCGGAGAGCCTTGTGTTCATCTGACGAATGGTAAGCAATGCGGCATATATGAGAACAGACCGTGGGGTTGTTCGGGCTATAAGCCTGATGAACTGTGCGTTTTGTTCTCAAGCCTCACCGAAGAGGACAGGGTGAGGCTTATGCGGAAGATATACGGGGTTTGAAATGTATCTCGGACTGACAGGAAATATCGCAGGCGGAAAAAGCACAGCAGCAAAGATGTTTGAGCGGCTGGGCTGTTATACCATTGACACCGATATCCTAAGCCGGAGGGTTATGGCTAAGGAAGGGTTGGCATACCCTTTTGTTGTGGATTCTTTCGGTGTGGATGTGCTTGATAAAGAAGGTAATATCGACAGAGCTGTACTTCGTAAGGTGGTTTTTAATGACGATTCCGCCCGTAAAAGGCTGGAGGAGATAGTTCATCCGGCAATTCTGAAAACTGAAAGCAGGCTTGTCGGTGAGATAAAGGGCAAGGATGATAAGGCAATCATACTCACACAGGCGGCTCTTTGCGTAGAGACCGGTGTATACACAAGGTTTGACGGGCTGATTGTGGTTTACTGCGAACCGGAGGAACAGCTTAAGAGGCTTATGCTTCGTGATAATATCTCGAAAGAGGATGCAGAAAAGATAATCCGTACACAGATGCCGATAGATGAAAAAGTGAAGTACGCTGATTTTATTGTTAATAACTCAGGCACGCCTGAAGAAACCGAAAAAGACGTCAAAAGAGTTTATGACCTTATTGTATTAATGAAATCCGCTATGCGCCAGAAGTCTTAACAGTTACATGGATGTAACTGCGCCGTGCGCAGCGAAGCCGCATTGAATGCGGCGCGAGCGTGTATCAAAAATTTCCATGGAAGGTAAATTTTTGATTATAAAGACAAGGAATCCGCTATGCGCCAGAAGTCTTAACAGTTACATGGATGTACCTGCGCCGTGCGTAGCGAAGCCGCATTGAATGCGGCGCGAGCGTGTATCAAAAATTTCCATGGAAGGTAAATTTTTGATTATAAAGACAAGAAATCCGCTATGCGCCAGAAGTCTTAACAGTTACATGGATGTAACTGCGCCGTGCGCAGCGAAGCCGCATTGAATGCGGCGCGAACGTGTATCAAAAATTTCCATGGAAGGTAAATTTTTGATTATAAAGACAAGAAATCCGCCATGCGCCAGAAGTCTTAACAGTTACATGGATGTAACTGCGCCGTGCGCAGCGAAGCCGCATTTAATCAGTAATTATAAGCACTTTGCCCGGAAGGATCTGAGAGCCGGAGAGTTTGTTTGTTTTCTTGATAGCGTTTACGGTTGTTCCGTATTTCTGTGCTATAGCCCAGAGAGATTCGCCGCTTCTTACCACATGGCGTTTCTGTTTCGCAGCTGCTGCCGTGGTGTTGTACTTTTTATATGTATTAGTCTGGGCTACGTATCTTTTATCGCTTCTTTTATAATCCACAGACACAATGATATTCTGTCCGGGGCGGATTCTGCTCGGTTTGATTCCCTTGTTCATAGCCACAACTTCGTTAAGCCTCAGCCCGTACTTGCGTGCTATTACAGAAAGGTTTTCACCTTTTCTGACAACATGTACCTTGGGGTTGTAAGGCTTGAGTGACTTTGCGAATTCTCTGTCCACTGACGGATCGAAGTGTTTCTGAACAGGGATGAATATTGGAGTATTCATATAGAGCTTTGCGTGCCTTAATCCGTTTGAGGCTTTAAGATTGCTAAGGCTCACATTGTATTTTCTTGCGATATTATCAAGGCTTTCACCTTTCTTCGCATAGTAGATTTTATACATCAGAAGTTCATCCTGAGACATCTTCGCCATCTGAACAGAGAGGCTTTCGCCTGTTCCGTAGGGGACTCTTATTGAATAAGAATCTGCGGGAGGTGTCACAGGGGTTTTGAGTTCGGGGTTGAGATCCTTCAGCACATCGTAGCTTGTTCCGGCCAGCTTGGCTATAACGTAGAGATTCACCTGCCTGTCCACAGTGACACGGTCAAAAATCAGAGGAGTTTCCACCGGGGTCTCAAAGCCGTATTCCTGATAGTTGCAGAATATATGACGAAGTGCCAGATACTTAGGCACATAGTCTTTGGTCTCTCTTTTCAGGTAGCTGTATCTGGAGAGCGTATAGAAGTCTCTTGATTCGTACATTCTGATGGCACGAATTATTTTTCCCATGCCTGCATTATAGGCTGCAAGGGCAAGGTGCCAGTCGCCTAAATCTTCATATAAATCACGTAGATGCCTTGCTGCTGCGGTTGTTGCTTTTTCAAAGTCTCTGCGTTCGTCCACCCAGAAGTTGTCGTCAAGGTTATAGATCTTGCCTGTGCCTTTCATGAACTGCCACATGCCGCTTGCACCGGCACGGGAAATCGCTGTGGCGTTGAATCCGCTTTCGGTGAAGGGGAGATAAGCAAGCTCATCGGGCACGCCTTCCCTGCGGAGGATGTCTTTAACTATATATAAGTATTTGTTTGATCTGTTAAGCCAGTTCTGGAAAACATTTGGGATGTCTTTTGTGAAACGCCTGACGTAATACTCGTATCTGTCTTCTTCAACGAGAGGGATTACATCATAGACATAACGGGCCTGTACAATATCATCAAAATGAAATTCAGGCTTTGAGGGGAGAAGAGCGTAATTAAGCTCTCTCTTCGATATTTCATCAGTGAGGAATACCGGAGAGAAGGCTTCAAAAGCCATGGTGTCAGGGGTTTCCTGAACTTCGGACTCTTCCGCAGCCGAAGGCTCCTGCACAAGAGAGGAATACTTCGGACCGGGCTTGCCCGCACACGACACTACAAAAAGAACTGCTGGGATAATTGCTAAATATTTTTTCATAAAATTCAATTACTTCTTTAATGATAAGGTCATCGTCTTCTTTAGCTTTTTATACAGGTTTAATTTAAAATAGCAAGAAATTAGTTTAAACCCCTACCTGTCTTTAATGAGCCCCGATTTAACAATTTGTTCTTTTCTTTTTATCTCTTCCAGAGCGGTACTCATGTATTGTTCCGATAACTTTTTGAAACTATTGGTGAATTTTTTTAGTGATTCAAGCCGTATAGACTCTATATGGCTGATCGAGGTGCTTAACTGATCGTTTGTTATTGATCTTTTTATGATACATTTTTTTTCAATGTAGCTTACGTTATATAGCGCTGCAATCCGCAGAAACAGATCATAGTCCTCGCATACACGCATGCTTTCATCAAACATTCCGGCTTCATCAAACACCTCTTTTGCGATAATCACAGAGGAGTCGCTTATTCTGCATATGTCCAGAATCTTAGGGAAGATGTCTCCTCCGTAGCGGGTGTGTTTTTTGCTCTGGTTTATGAAGCGGTCTGTTTTGTACCAGAATTCGTTTGTATGACAGACTTTTGACTGCTCTTTTTCCATTATTTCGAGCTGATGTCTGATTTTAAATGGAAGCCAGACGTCATCCGAGTCAAGGAAGGCTATATAATCTCCCTGTGCTGCTTTTATGCCTTCGTTTCTGGCACGGCTCACGCCCATGTTTTTCTCAAGGCGGATAAAGCGGATAATGTTCAGGTAAGGTTTGAGGAGGGGTCTAAGGTCGGTTTCCGAGCCGTCATCCACAACGATGATCTCAATCTCTCCGGAATCCTGAAACAGAACGGATTCCACTGCGTCTTTCAGCGTTTCCGTTCTGTTATAGACAGGTATGACTGCGGTAACTTTTCTCAAAGCATCCTTGAGCGGTCGAGTATGGTTGAGAATACAAGAATTGTATTAGTTTTGGTTACACCGGGTGTGTTTCGGAGTTTTTTGATAAGTGTGCTGAGGGAGTCGGTATTCTTCACAATAACTTTGATAAGCATAGTGTATTCACCGGTAACATGATGACAGCCGATTATTTCCTTTCCGAGTTTCTTGAGGTGATGCTCAAAGTCGGCGATATTGTCGGCGTTGTCTATGAAAATGCCGATGAAGGCAAGTATGTCATAGCCGAGTTTTTTATAGTTTATCTGGGTTGTGTAGCCTGTGATAATTCCTTCGGATTCAAGCCACTTGATACGCTCAATAACGGAAGGTGATTTCATCCCCACTGTTTTTGCTATATCCGCATAGGAAATGCGTGAGTTTTCAGCGAGAAGGTTCAGTATCTGTACATCAGTTTCATCAATACGGTGCGCCACGGCTTACCTCCTTGTAGTGACGCCGACTTTAGCACAACATTCAGAAAGCCTGCAAGCAGAACAAAATGGAGACACCGGGCGGCATACGTATTTGCCGTAAGTAACCATCATTTCGTTCAGTTTAATCCAGTATTTCTGAGGGAGCGTTTTTCTAAGCTCCGTCTCTGTTTTGTCGGGGTCTTTGGTGTTCAGGTATCCCAGCCTGTTGAAAATCCTGTGAACATGTATATCCACGCAGACTGCGGGTATCTGAAAGCCTTCCACAAGCACAAGGTTGGCGGTTTTTCTCCCCACCCCTTTCAGCCTGACAAGCTCATCAATATCCGCAGGGACACTGCCTGCGTATTTCTCTATGAGTATAGCACTTATATCTTTAATTGTTTTTGTTTTGTTCCGGTAGAATCCGGCGGGATAAATAAGTTTTTCCATTGTTTCCGTGTCCAGCTCAAGGATCTTCTGCGGAGTGTCAGCCACGCTGAACAGCCTGTCAGATGCAGCTATTGTCACTTCATCCTTGGTGCGCAGAGATATGATTGTGCTGACAAGAACACGGAAAGGGTCACGCTTTTTTTCCGCTATTGCGGTTACAGAAGGTTTTTCAAGCTTTTCGTACTCTTCTTCCAGAATATTATAAACAAGGTCTATATCCAGTTTGTTTTTTTCCAATCTGTTTTCCCCGTTAATCAGCGCTTTCTATAGCTTCACGGACTTTCGGACTGATGTAGACATCAGTAAGATCAAACTTCTTCACTGCTTCAGCTATTACTGCGGTTTTGTAATGAGGGTCTGCGGAGCGGTCGATAATTATCATGAACTGCTCTCCTTTTCGGCAGAGACCTCCCCTTGCCTTGGTTCTTTCATACCGCACCTTAATGTTAAGTTTGGCGGCAAGTTCCTCAAGTTCTTTCAGCAGGGTGTTGGTTTTGCTCATGCAGCTTATCCGTTCTCCTTAGAATCTGAGGATATTATATCCCATTCGGGATTTACTGCAACTTATCTATCTGTTTTCATAAATATTAAGGGAACCATGGAGACTGCGCACACCGCTGCTGTTGCGGCAAATACTCCAGTGCTGCCGCTGAGGTCGTATGCTACACCTGATATAAATGAACCGCCAACGGAGCCCAGACCGAACCCCAGACCGGAGTATATGCTTTGAGCCTTAAGCTGTTTATCGGCGCCGAAAACCCTGCGGAAGTATGTCAGAGCCGCCACATGGAATGAACCGTAGCTGAAGCCGTGGAACATATTTGCTATGAAAAGAATTGTCAGGGAAGGGCTGAACGCCGTGAGAATATAACGTATAACTGACATAAAAACTGAAAAAAGCATTACCTGCTTTGCGCTGTATGTCTTAAGCACACTGTCAGTAAAATAAAGCAAAAGTACCTCGCACATTACACCCGCTGCCCACATATATCCTGCTAAGGTTTGTGAACCGCCAACCTCGCTGACTTTTATATTAAAGAAGTTGCCGTGGAAAGCGTTGGATGAAAGATATGCAATCAGCATAATTGTCATCAGCACTGTGTTCCGGTCAAGGAGGATAGCTTTCGCTTTTTTGTGGAGCTTAGACCAATGCTCAAGGCGCATCATACCCACCGGAACAGTACATAGCAGCCCAAGTAGCGTGAACTGAATAATAAATGCCGAAGCGCCGAAGCGGTCTATTACAAAGCCTGAAACCACAGCCGAAATGGTGAAGCCGATAGAGCCGAACATTCTCATACGTCCGTAGGGTGTTCCGTACTGCTCAGAGAATCCCATGGCAGCGTTTTCTATGACAGGGATAATACCTACTCTGAAGAATGCAAAGAGTATAAGGCAGATAAATGCTGCTGAAAAACTTTCAAGAAAAAACAACGGAAGCAGGGAGAGTGACGAAAGCGCCGCAGCCAAGCGCACAAAGGAGGTTTTCCATGTTTGCCTGCTGTATGTTTCCGTCCAGAGAGAGGTGGCAAGAAACTTCATTACCGGGAACACCGCAAGCAGTATGCCTATCTCTGTTCCTGAGAAGTTTCGTGATTTAAAGAAATATCCTGCGTAAGGGAACATGCTCCCCAGTGTGGAAAAGTGGAGAAAGTAGAAGGTTATTAAGCCGGCACGGATCATGCGCCGGCTTTCAGCCTTTATATTCACATCAGCCCAGAGGTGACATAGCCCTGAGTTTGTTTGCGCTTGTGCAGATCATTTCAACAGCCTGCTTAACTTCCTCTTCGGTGGTGAACCTGCCGAAGCTGAAGCGGAGTGAGCCGTGCATGTCCACAGGGTCAGCATTCATGGCATACAAAACATGGGAGGCGTCCACACTGTCTGACGTGCATGCGCTGCCTGTGGAGCAGCATACCTCGCTGGCGTAGACCATCAGCGCCTCACCCTCTATGTATCTGAAAGCTATGTTTGATATGCAGCATACTCTTTCTGCTCCGCCGCCGTTCACATATGTGTCCGGTACACGGGCAAGAATTTCCTGCTCAAACATATCACGGAATCTGCGTATTCTTTTTACTTCTTCTTCGCCTTCGGCTTCAAGAAGCTCTATGGCTTTTGCTATAGCGGCTATATTTGCCACATTTTCCGTTCCGGCACGGAGTCCGTATTCCTGACTTCCGCCGCATACTATGGGGATTATGAGATCTTTGAGGTTTTCATCAATGTAAAGTACGCCGATTCCTTTGGGAGCATTGAACTTGTGTCCCGAAAAGCTCATCAGGTGTACGCCAAGTTCGCTGACATCTGTGGAGAGTTTGCCAACAGCCTGAACAGCGTCTGTGTGGACAATTATCCCTTTCTCTCTTGCGATGGCGGCTATCTCTTTAACAGGCTGGACAGTGCCGACTTCGTTATTAACCAGCATCACGGAAACAAGAATTGTGTCCGGTCTGATTGCTTTTCTGAAGTCATCAACTGAGATTACGCCGTCTTTGTTTACCGGCAGGAAGGTTACGTCAAATCCGTTTTTCTGCAAGGATTTGCATGTCTCCAGAACAGCCTTGTGTTCTATTGATGTTGTGATTATATGCTTGCCTTTATGCTTCATCGCCTCAGCCATGCCTTTAATGGCGAGGTTGTCGGATGCTGTTCCGCTTGCGGTGAAAACAATTTCATGTGGTTCGCATTTGATATAGGAGGCAACAACGGCTCTGGCGTTTTCAACGTCTTCCCGCACTTCTCTACCGAGAACGTGGATGCTGGATGGGTTGGCGTATTTTTCCGTGAGAAACGGAATCATAGCCTCGAAAACCCGCCTGTCCACAGGGGTCGTTGCGCTATAATCCAGATAAATGGGCATTTTTTCCTCCGAGTGCGTGCTTCTTTAAGTCTTCTATAGTAATATTTTCAAGGTAATTATCAACATTTTTTTTGAGTCCGAGCCACAGCCAGTTGATGGCACATGTGCTGAACTTGGAGCAGTCTTCTCCGTCTGTGCAGTCAACAGGGCTTATGGGTCCGTCCATTGCGATCACGACATCTTTAACGCTTATGCCTGCGGCATCCCGTGAGAGCATGTATCCGCCGCCAGCACCTCTTGAACCTACGACAATATTGTATTTTTTAAGCTGGATGAAGATCTGTTCAAGGTATTTCCGTGAAATAGTCTCCATTTGGGCGATCTGCGTCAATGCGACCGGCTCTTTGTCTCCGCCCAGAACAACAAGGGCATAAATTGCCCTGATAGCGTATCTGCTTTTAGTCGTAATTTTCATGTTCTTTCAGCCTTTTTCTTAGCTCCTGAATCTCTTTCTCAAGCTCAACAACCCTCGCAACCACGCAACTGATTGCTTTTGCCACGGGGTCTGGCAGCTTGTCATGATCCAGCGCACTGATGTTATCGTCCTTCTGCTGACCTACAGCTCTTCCGGGAACTCCCACCACTGTGGCGTTGGGCGGAACTTCCTTCACAACTACTGAATTTGAACCGATTTTGGCGTTTTCACCAACAGTAAAAGGCCCTAAAACCTTTGAGCCTGAACCAACTATAACATTATTTTGCAAAGTAGGGTGTCTTTTTTCTTTCTTGAGACTAACTCCACCTAAAGTTACTCCCTGATATATAGTTACGTCATCTCCGATCTCGGCTGTCTCGCCTATTACCACACCCATTCCGTGGTCAATAAAGAAGCGTCTGCCTATGGTTGCTCCGGGATGGATTTCGATACCCGTGAAGAATCGGCCTATGTGCGAGGTAAACCTGCCGAGGAAAAAAAGCTTCTTGCGCCAGAACCAATTTGCAACACGGTAAAAAAGCATGGCGTGAAAGCCCGGATAACAGAAAATTACCTCTGCGACGCTGCGCACGGCAGGGTCACGCTGATATATTGTTTTTATTTCGTCCTTGAGATATTGAAATACGTTCATATCCTACTCCGGGTGTAGTATTCTATATTAAAATAAAAGCCCCGTTTTGCGGGGCAATTATTAGCACTGGTTAATTATGCCTCGATTGCGTCAACAGGGCAGACTTCTACACATGCACCACAGTCAGTGCAGGCATCAGCGTCGATAACTCTTGCGTCATCGCTTTCAGAGATAGCGTTTACGGGACATTCGTCTTCGCAAACACCGCAGTTTGTACAGGCGTCAGTAATTTTGTGAGCCATGTCACACCTCCAATATTATTTTCCGAACATATGATCTTGCCTCTGGGCTGTCAATACAAAAATGACAGTTAGAAACACCTTACTTTAGGGGGTTTCAGAAGAAAAATGAAAACACGTTGAATTATTGTGCAAAAGCATATACTAAATAAGCAGGTCAACGACTTAAAATCTAATGTTAAGGTACGGTGCAGGAATGGAAAATATCAAATTTGTCAAGCTGGTAAGCGGTGATACATGCATAGGGATAAAAGACGATGAAAAGAACATCCTTAAGGATGTTGCCGTTGTTCAGGCTGTGCCTATGGGTGGTTCAGGCATCCAGATAGCAATTCTCCCTTTCGGGTTTCCTTACGAAGACGAAATAGGCGGAGAAATCGGCTGGGACAAGGTTATGTATGTTTACGCTGAATTCCCTGAAGACATCAAAAACAAATATATCGAGGCCAAAAGCGGAATCCGCATGGCGGGCGGCGGCGGAATCGGCGGTTTGGGCGGCGCTGCTCCCAAAGGCAGAAGCGACAGCGGGATCATTATTTAAATGAAAAGCCGTTGGCGGTATATTAAAACTGAGAAAAAATATGCCGACCGTGTTCTCTCTGTGGAACACAGGCATTATCACTTTGACGGTGCCGGGGCTTCCATGCCCTTCACCGTTGTAAATATCAAAAACTGGGTGATAACCGTACCCGTGGCAGATTCCGGAAAGCTTGTTCTGGTGCGTCAGTTTCGTGTGGGCACAGACAGCGTGACCTATGAGTTCCCCGGGGGTGCTGTGGATGACGGAGAGGTTACTGCAGACGCCGCACTGCGTGAGCTTGCAGAAGAGACCGGCTACAGTTCTCTGTCTGCAAAAAGCCTTGGTATAATGCACCCCAACCCGGCTTTTATGACCAACACCTGCCACTGCTTCCTTGCGGAAAACTGTGTGAACGGGGGCAGTATGAATCATGATCTTTTTGAAGAGACCGAACCTGTCGAATTTACACGGGAAGAGGTTCTGAAAATGGTACAGACCGGCGGGATAACCCACAGCATAACAATCGCCGCCATAGGCTTATGGCTGGTGGATCAGGGCTGATTTATCTTACCTGTTCAGGATGTTTGCTGAAACCTTATGACATTCTGAGCATTTGTCAAGGGGAGCGTGCCAGCCGTCTGCGGGCCACTGGTTATGGCAGTCAAAGCAGCGTGTGCCGCAGCCGTCGGCAGAAGCCATGGGCAGGAAAGTCTTTTTTTCTGAAGGTTCGTGGCACTGAATGCAGGTTTTAAGAGGCTGATGCTCTTTGCTGTTTGCAAGGTTCTGGTGACAGGTCATACAGTCTCCGGCGCAGCCGGCGTCAGCTTCTGATGCGGGGTAGAGCGCTGTCAGGGCTACCATAAAAATTCCGACACCGAATCCCCAAGCAATTCCCCTTTTTCTGTTAGGCGTATTTTTCCTTCTTTCCATTCTAAAAGACCCTCGCCGCAGAGGCGGTTTATTTTTTCTTCAAGCTCTGTATCTCTGCGGTTATAAAATGATGAAAGAGAGTTAATGTCAACCCCTTCCGCCATTCTTAAACCGAAAACCACAGATTCCTTAACAAGATCACTCTGTTCTGTAACAGAGGTTTCCACATAGCATGACGGATCAGAGAGATAAATGTTCACATCTTTCGCTTTTCCCTTATGAATCCGTTTTGCGCTATAGTTCTCAAGAGACCATGCTGATGCCCCTATTCCGGTGAAATCCCCAAGCTTCCAGTAGTTTATGTTGTGCCTGCTTTCGTGTCCTTTTCCGGAGAAGTTTGATATTTCATATTTGGTGTAGCCTTTGGACTGTAAAAAGTGCTTAACCTCAAGAAACATGCTGTCAGGCACTTCGCCCTTTTCCGCCAGATAGCCGGTGTCAAAGGAGTATGAGTATGCGGATATGTGATCAGGGTTAAGAGATGTTATCTCCTCCATGCTTTTGCGTGCTGTTTCCTGCTGTGTGTCCGGAATATCGAATATGAGATCAAGGTTGATTCCTGCTTCAGGCAGGTGCTTTCTTGCCAGATCATAAGCGGTGAATACCGCTCTTCGGTCATGCAGCCTGCCCAGAAGCTTTAATACCGCATCATCCGTACTCTGGCACCCCATGCTCAATCTGTTTATCCCGTGTGCGGCGGCGGTTTTAAGGAAACCTTCGCTAATAGATTCCGGATTTGCCTCTACGGTGAATTCGCCGGATACCGATACTCTTTTCAGAAGCTTCCCCAGAAAACTATCCAGCAGCGCATACGGTACGGCACTGGGTGTGCCGCCGCCGATATAGGCTGTATCGAATGCTGTTTTCCCTGTTGAGGCAAGGTCTTCCAGGAGAGCGTCGGAATATCTGCCGATAAGCCCATCATCAAAGGAATCCAGAGACATGAATCCGCAGTAATGGCATTTACGCCGGCAGAACGGGAGGTGGATGTATAGTCCGCTCATTTCAACAGTTCGGTATAGTAATCGATATAAGAAAGAACCATCTTTTCGGCGGAGAATCCGTAAGCTTTTTTCAGGGCATTTTCAGCCATTTTCATGCGCAGAGGTTCATCTTCCAGAAGTTTGGCATATGCTTCGGAGAGTGCCTTATCATCGGCAACATCGCAAAGGAATCCCGTCTCGCCGTCTTCCACAAGTTCAGGTATTCCGCCCGCTCTTGTCGCCACTGTAGGCAGAGATGAATTCATGGCGTCAATGATCGATGTGCATAGTCCTTCCTTTGTTGAAGTCATTGTGAAGATGTCCATCAGGGAGAGCATTTCGGTTATATGCGGACTGAAACCTGTGAATACAACCTTCTCCCTGCATTTCAGGGTATTTGCAAAATCTTTTATCTCCTGAAACATAGGACCGTCACCCACGGCAAGGAGAATGGTGTCGCTGCGTGTTTCACATAATTTATCAAATGCCTTTAAAAGCGTGGGGTAGTCCTTATGTTCTGAAATATTCGCAACAGTGCCTATGACTTTTTTTCCGTTTGGGTTGTATCTCTTTGCAAATTCAGATGCCAGTTCCGCATTAAGCTTTTTCGGTTTATCTGAACCGCTGTAGATAAGTCCTATCTTTGACTTGTCAATTCCGCTTGAGGCAATTGTTTCCCGTATAGCCTTGCTTATCGCCACAAGATTGATCCGGCTGCTTCTGTATTTGTTGAAGAGCTTCTTCTTCAGAGGGAAATCAACCCTGCGGGTATGGACAAGCCTGAATGAGCTGTTAAGCCATGAAGCGGCAATGCAAGGGGTAAGGGAGTGGCTGTCGTGGGAGTGGACAATGTCCGGCTTAAACTGTTTTATTATTTTAAGCAGGCGGAATATGTAAACAGGATCTGCTTCGCTGCGGAAATTCAGCGGGGTGGTGTTCTCCGCCCTTTTCTGAAGCTCTCCGCCTTTGGCACAGACCATAAGGCTGTGGTGTCCTCTGTCTGCGAGACCCTGATGGAGGAAGAAGGCCTGTCTCTGCCCTCCTCTCCATTCTTTACCTGTGTCAACGTGCAGAATTCTCAAGCTTTATCATCCATCTTAAAGCAGTGAACATCCATCTGCGGAAAGGGGATTTCTATGCCTGCTGCGGTGAGATTATTTTTGATGTTTTCAAGGAGGTCGGCCTTGGTGCCCCACCAGTCGGCAGTTTCAACCCATGAGCGGGCAAAAAGGTTAACAGAGCTGTCCGCAAGCTCAAGAACACCTGCCGCAGGAGCGGGATCCTTAAGCACTTTTTCATGTGCGGTCATCGTCTCAAGCATTATGTCTTTTGCCTTCTTTATGTCACTGCCGTAGCTTATGCCTATAACAAGGGGAATCATCCTTGTTCCCTGAAGAGAGAAGTTTGTTATTGTTCCGCCCATAACGCTGGAGTTAGGGATCATTATCGTAAGGTTATCAAAGGTTTTGAGTATTGTCTGAAATACCTGAATGGTCAGCACTGAGCCTGTCTGCCCTGCTAAAGTCACCACATCGCCGACTTTGAAAGGACGGAGCATAACTATAAGCACCCCAGCGCCGAAGTTTGCAACCTGATCCTTTAATGAAAGACCAACAGCCAGACCTGCGGCACCCATAACGGCAACAAGTGAAGTTGTCTGCACGCCGAGGGCGTTGAGAGATGCGATAATTACCACTGCAAACAGCAGAGCGTATATAACATTTTTAAGGAAACCTGCAAGGGTTTCGTCCATATGGGTTTTTGTCATTGCCCTCTGGGCGAGTTTTGCCAGCATTCTGGCAAGAAATTTACCTATATAAAAGATCAGGATAGCAGCAACGAACCTTAAGGCATAATCCGCTGCGTGTGCTGTGACCTGGTCAATTATTCTTTCGTAATCTATCATAGTTTTTCCTCCATTGCTCCGCACATAGTCTCAAGTATTTTAAGCCGTGCGTATTTCTTATCATTCCCGGCTATGAGATTCCACGGAGCATGTCCCGTACTTGTACGGGCGATCATTTCATTCGCCGCTTCCTCATACATATCCCATTTTTCTCTGTTGCGCCAGTCTTCGTCGGTTATTTTATACTGTTTCCACGCAAGTTTTTCCCTTTCTTTAAATCTCTTTAGCTGTTCCTCCTGATTTATATGCACCCAGAATTTCACAAGGATAATTCCGCTTTCGGTGAGGTGTTCTTCAAACTCATTTATCTCCTCAAAGGAGCGGGCCCATTCGTTTTCTGCGGCAAATTTTTCAACACGCTCAACAAGAACACGCCCGTACCACGAACGGTCATACATAGTGATGAACCCTGCGGAGGGGATATGCCGCCAGAAACGCCAGAGATAATGATGCGCCTTTTCCTCATCAGTGGGTGCCGCCACGGAGATAACGCTTGCAAGGCGTATGTCAGTGCCCTGAACAATGCGGCGGATTGCGCTTCCCTTGCCTGCGGCGTCCCACCCTTCAAATACGGCTATGACGGAACGTTTTTTGTTGTATGCCTTCCACGCCATCGCATTAAGACGCTCCTGCAGTTCAGGGAGTTTCTTTTTATAGTCTTCGTATTCCGCTGTCAGAGACAGATCCACCTTTGATAAAACAGGCGGAGCTATGCCCACTGCTCTTTTTTCCGCTTTATGTTTTGCTCCTATGGAGGCGACCGCTGCCTCAAGGGTTTCCACAATTATACGCAGGGCTTTTAGTGTACGGTGGCGCTTATCGTCCGCCTCTATGAGATGCCAGCGTGCCTTGGAATGATCAGTGAGCCGTATGCCTCTCTCTGCTGCTTTCACAATGGCGTCATACTTTTCCCTGTGCCACATGGCACGTTCCACAATTTCCCCTTTACCGAACTTTTTCTTAAGTTCGTCTGTTTTTTTCTTTGAGGTTTTTTTGCTCAGATGAAACCAGAACTTTACAAATACTGCTCCGTCATCCGCCAGAGAGGATTCAAAAGCAGCCGCCCTTTTCATGCGTCTTTCATATTCTGCGGATTCTATATTTCCCTTGGCAGCTTCCAGCATTTCTCCTGAATACCACGCACCGAAAAAGAAGCCGATGTGCCCTCTGTACGGAAGACTCATCCAGTATTTCCAGTAAAGAGGTTTGCTTTTTTCCTCTCCGTTTTCCTGCCAGAAGGTTTTTATTATAACGTTACGGAGGTCCATAAGTCCGCCGAGGTAGTTCATCAGTTCGCCTTTGCCGGCTCCGTCCATTCCGTTTAGTATGATTACCAGAGGTCCGTGATATTTTGAAAAGGCAGTCTGTGCCTGTATCAGCCTTGTCCGCAGTTCGGGCAGGGCATCGTCAAATTCTTTTTTGCTGACTTTTTGTCCCAATTCCACCGCTTCAAACATCGTTACCCCCTTTTTGAGATTATAATCCAAAAAACTTCTGGTATGATTATAAAATCCACAATGAATCCGAATTTCCGGGTAACTAATACATTAATATGGTGATATATGAGGACAGCAGGTCTTATAGGCGGAATGAGCTGGGAATCCACAGCCTTGTACTACAGATACATTAATGAAGGAATAAAAAATGCCCTCGGCGGTCTGCATTCGGCAAAGATGCTGATAAGCAGTGTTGATTTTGACGAGGTTGCGCTGCTTCAGAAAAGAGGCGAATGGAAGAAGGGCGCAGAAATGATGATTGATGAGGCGCTTAAGCTCAAAAGAGCCGGTGCGGATTTCATAATGATCTGCACCAATACTATGCACATTTCGGCGGATGAGGTTGAAAATGCTCTGGATGTACCCCTCTTGAGGATTACCGATTCCGCAGCGTCAGCCGCTCTGGCTTCCGGTGTGAAAAAAGCGGGACTTCTGGGAACGGCATTTACAATGGAACGTGATTTTTACAAGGGGCGTATGGAAAAGCTCGGACTTAAAATTATTGTTCCGGATGAGAAGGACAGGCAGTTCGTGCATAATGTTATATATAATGAGCTGTGCCTCGGTGACTTCAGGGTTCAATCCCGCATGAAATACTCAGAGATTATAGGCAGACTCCGGACAGAGGGTGCGGAAGGGGTTATCCTCGGCTGTACAGAGATTCCTCTTCTGGTTCATCAGAAGGACAGCCCGCTGAAGCTTTTTGACACCACAAAGATTCACGCCGAAGCGGCAGTTAAGATGATGCTGCAATAAAAAAAGGCTCCCCGAAGGGAGCCTTGTGTTTTAGTTGTCAGAAAACGAACTTGTCTTCGCCGAGGCGTCTGTCGATTTCGTTAATGATTCTTTCTTCCTCTTCGGGAGTGTCCGCTATGAAAGTGACAGTGAAGCGGAGGAAGTTGCCTGCATCATCCCACGGTACGGAGCTGATGTATTTCTCCCTTATCATATAGTCGCAGAACTGCTCGCCGCTTTCAAACTTTTTACCGGAAGCTGTTCCCTTGGGGATCTCAAAATACAGATAGAATGTTCCCTTGGGCTCGTTCACAAAGAAGCCGTGCTTGCGGAGAACCGCTGCGAGGGCTTTAAGTCTGCGGGCATATTTAGACTTGATTCTTTCTATGAGAGCGGTGTTTTCCAAAGCGAATGCAGCAGCTTTCTGTATCGGGATAAACTGACCGGAGTCATTGTTATCTTTAACAGTGGCGAAGGCTTTTACAAGGTGAGGGTTACCGCAAACGAATGCCATCCTCCAGCCTGTCATGTTGTATGACTTGCTGAGTGAGTGGATTTCGATTCCCACTTCCTTCGCCCCGGGGACGCTGAGGAAGGAGGGCTGGTCTTCACCGTAGGTAAGTTCTATGTATGCCGCATCGGAGATTACGGCTATATCATTCTTTTTAGCAAACTCAACAACCTTTTCGTAGAAGGAAACAGGGGCAAGTGCGCCTGTGGGGTTGTTGGGATAGTTGAGGTAAAGGAACTTCGCTCTTTTAAGTATATCCGCAGGGATAGAATCCAGATCGGGGAGGAAGTTGTTCTCTTTTGTGAGTTTAAGGTTGTAAACTTCTCCGCCGAGATATTTGGTGATTGTGCCGGAAACAGGGTATCCGGGAACAGTCATCAGCGCAACATCACCCGGGTTGATAAGGCAGAGAGGAACAAATGCCAGAGCAGGCTTTGAACCAATGCTGTGATTGATTTCAGTGTTGGGATCAATATCAACGTCGAAACGTTTTTTCATGTATTTCGCTGCGGCGTCCTTAAATTCCTGAATGCCGTTATCAGAGTAAAACCTGTTTTCTCTTTTCTGTGCTTCCCTGCAAAGGGTTTCCACAACAGAGGCATCAGCCATTTCATCAGGTTCGCCGACACCCATGTCGATAAGCTCGATATTGGGATTAGCTTCAACAGCGGCTCTTTTTGCCCTTTTGATCTTCTCAAATTTGTAGATGGTGGTGTCCTTGCCGAACATCTTTCCGCCGAGGCGGTCAGCAATCATGTTTTCCATGAAAATACTCATTAATACCCCCAGATTATTTGTTTTTAAGTCTGTTTATTTCATTTTTGATTTCTGTATCGCAAAGTGCGCAGATTTTGTGCGTGCATTCACCTTCGCACGGCTCAATATGTATCTGAACATCAGCACCGTTTAAAGTTTCTGAAATATCATTTTCAATCATATCTGCAATCATATGTGCATCTTCCACAGACAAGTGCCTGTTTACCTGAACATGCAGATCCGCAAACTTTTCTGCTCCGGCTTTACGGGTGCGGAGCTTATGCCAGCCGACTATAACACAATCATAAGCCTCAAGTACACCGCGGATTTTAACCAGCTCATCCTCGTCCAGAGCCTTGTCCACAAGGTCTTCGGACACCTCTTTCCCCAGCACAAGGGCAGAGTATACAGTCTTTAATGCTATCAGAACAGATATGAACGGGTCAATGGCATTTATACCTGTAACTTTAACAAGCACCAGACCCAGAAGTACACCGCCGCCGGTGAGAAGGTCTATCTCATAATGAAGGGACTCTGTTTTCAGAATGGAGGAGTTTTCCTTCTTTGCAACTTTTCTGAGGAGTATTACAAGCATAAAGGTGACAGCAAGGGAGAACAGCATGACCCATATGCCGCCCTCTATGCTCTTTACTGCTCTGCCGCTTTCAAAACGGACGTAAGCCTCATAGAGAATGTAAAGACCGGAAAGGGTTATCACACCTGCCTGAATAAGGGATGCGAGGGATTCAAATTTAGCGTGTCCGTATCTGTGGTCCTTATCAGGCGGCTGTTCGGACTGCTTTATGGCAAAGTAGTTTACTGTGGATGAACCCACGTCCAGTATTGAGTCCACTGCCGATGCCAGAACAGATACCGAACCTGTGGCAGCGCCGCCTATAAGCTTAACAACTGCGAGAACAAATGCGGTATTTACAGAAATGAGAGTTGCGTATTTTTTGTTGGGCAGCATTTAGCCTTCCGTACTCTCCTGCTTTGGTTTGCCGAAAAAGTTGAACCAGATAGTGAACAGTCCCACCATGGCGAGTGCAAGCATAAGCGGAGGCTCGGAGAAAATTATAATATAGATGATAGCCTTGAAAATGCCTGCCAGCTTGAACCTGTGTACCCAATGACGCAGAACCTCAAACCCCTGAATGAAATACAGTCCGGCGAAAACAAGCAGGGTGTTGAACGCCACTGAGCGCATATACACATCTTTTGTGAAAAAGAAGGCAAGCCCTGCGAGCATCACCCATACAAGGTTATCCGGCAGGCGGAAAATCTCATGCGGATATTTTTTTATTTTGTAAAAGAACGTTTTGGTAAAGTATGCCACAAGCACTGAAGTAAGGAAGATAAGCCCCGGAAAAATCAGCACAAGTGAGAGCGCCGCCAGATCCATATTCTTCTCCACCACAGCCGCATAAGCCGCCGCTCCGGTGTCGGGTGCATCTTTAGCTGCTTTTACAAGGGTTTCAAGAATATTTATAACATTTTCAATGAGGGATTCCCGCACACTCTCTGAGAAGAAAACCAGAACAGATGACACCACAAAAGCAGGGATCGGGGAGGCTGCAACGGGAAGCCAGTTTGAATCAGGCATGTTCTGGAAGCGGTTGATCATGTACGCGGTGAACATTACGGTTATTACATAATATACGCTTAAATATGGTTCAAAAGCGGCGCAAAGCGCAATAACAGCAAGAAGCAGAATGTCCGACTTTTTTTCTCTGGCAGGCTCAGAGAAGTAAAGCAGGAGGAGCAATGGCGAAAACGGGATGAACAGTCCCCCTATTCTGGGGAAAAAAAGAACCGCTGCAAAAAGAATCAGGCTTGCCGCCGGAAGATAAAAAACTCTCATATAATTAATGCTCTTTATGTTTATTATTGTCCGCTTAATGTTAGCCGTAAAAATGTTTAATGTCCATTAAATGATCCTTTTTGTTAATCTGTCTGGATAATTCGATGTAACACGAAATATATATAATGTGTTACTAGATGTTGACATGGGAGTCAGCCTAGTGTTATGACTTCCGTAAATTGTGTTATCAGTGAAATTGCAGTAACACATCACGGAGGTTGTTTTGAAACGGTTTATTCTGGGAGTGAGTGTATTTGCATTCTGCGTCTGTTCCGCTGCTGCGGATGATAATCTTATGACTACGACTATTTATCTGGAGGAAGTGTCAGTCACCGCTGCATCTGCAGGGGAAGAGAATCTTAATATCACCGAAAAAGAAGTTGCGGAAAAGAACAGGAGCGGAAACATAGCAGACTTTCTGGTAAAAGACCCTGAAATTTCCTTTAAACGCAAAGCAGTTTTCGGGGACAGCGGGGATATTATCTCCATCAGAGGCATGGAGAGCAAGAGGATCATGCTTAACCTTGACGGAAGAAGCATAAGCTCCACCGGGAATGTCGGCGGAAATTATATAGATTTCGGAACTATCCCCCTTGATAACATAGAAAAGCTTGAGATAATTAAAGGCGGCAGTTCCGCAGAATACGGTAACAATGCTCTGGGCGGGGTTATCAATGCCTACACCAAACGCCCTGCTAAGGAGGCTTCCGCTTCAATATACGCCACAATGGGCGGATGGGACAATGCGGACGACTACCACAACATACGGGGCAGTTTCGCAAAGAGATTCGGCAATCTCGGCATAAGCCTTGGTGCGAGCCATCAGGAAGCGGACGCCTATCTGCGTAATAACGACTATGAATCCCTCCACATCAACCCTAAGTTTTACCTTACTCTGCCATGGAAGGGTGAACTGATACTCGGCTACAAGTACAGTAAAACAGAGAGAGGGCTCATACGCTCCAACAGAGCAGACGGAAACCCCACATCAGACAGTGATTCTTCGCTTCCGGGGTTTGATACGGCAATTGACAGTGATTACCCCACCGCAAGCGGTGAATATTTCGCAGGGGGAACGCCCACTCCGTCTATGAATGTCATAGGCGACGGTGCGTACTGGGACAAAATAAGGCATATGCTTGATATAACTTATATCCAGCCGCTGAGTGATAATGTCTACATAGAGGCTATGGCATATAAAAACTACGAAGACCGTTACGAAAAAAACTATGCCGATGTTGCCGCAAGGGTTCAGGTGCAGAAAAGTCCCATGGACACCTTTGATCCGTCTCTCACATCAGACGGTGATCTGGTTCTGGACAGAAAAATTGAGGTGGACAGAAGCTACGGTTACAAGTTTAAAGCCGTTGCCGATTACGATAAGCATACAGTGACAGCAGGGGCAGAAGTCAAAGCTCTGAGATCCGGCGGAATCGATGTGCGTTATGTTGATACAAACTACAACAAACACGGCTCAAACGGATGGACCGGAACAGCACAGGGAAGCAGCGGCTCAGAAGCGGATGTTCAGGGATTCTTCATATCCGACAGCTACAGGGTGACAGATAAACTCTCAGCAGATTTCGGCATCCGTTATGACAGATACGAAGCTGAAAGCGGAGAGAAAAGCTATGAAGACGGGAAAGCGACCCCCAAGGCAGGTCTGACATATGCAGTGACTCCATATGACAGAATATCTGTATATGTTTACCAGAACTACAGAACACCGACTCTGCCGGAACTCTGGTGGAACTCGCAGTCAAGCTCTGACGACGGCACTGTGAACGTTCCTTACCTTATAGGTAAAAAAATTAAACCTGAAACAGCTACAGGGTTGGACATTGCTTACAGGCACTCATTCAGCGGCAAAGGCTTTGCCCGCCTTTCAGGCTTTTATTATGATATAGAAGACTATATACTCCACAAGGCAGTGTACGTAAACCGCCCCCAGAGTTATCAGGCATGGGCGGCATACAATACGGATGCAGTGTTCTACGGGGTGACCTTTGACGGTGCATACGACATGACCCGCTCATTAAATGTGCGTTTCAGCAGCACCTATCAGCAGACGGAAAAGAAGAGCGACCCCGCAGACCCTGACGGTGTGCTGGAGGAAGTGGATTACATTCCCGATGTTAAGGGAAGCGCCGGTATAAGCTGGAACATCACAAAGAAACTTTCTCTGGATGCGGGGCTTAACTATACAGGCAAGCGCTTTTACACTGTCAACACGGCATCTCTGGACAAAGGAGAGCTGGGGAGCTACACCACTGTTGATGCGAGTCTCCAATATAAACTCGATGAGCATACGGTACTTGAAATATACGGTGAGAACCTCACGGACAAGGAATATGAAGAGACATGGGGATACCCCGCCATGGGTCTCAATATGGGAGCAAGCATTAAATGGACTTTGTAAAAACAAGAGAACAGCAGGAAACATTCTGGAACAATAAAGCGCAGACTTTTCCCCGTTATGAGGAGAAGGAAGATAACTACGAAGCAGGCATGCTGGACATTGCCAGAAAGCACGGCGTTGTTTTTAAGGATGCGGATATTCTTGATATAGGCTGCGGAAGCGGGATGTATACCATACGTCTTGCCAAAGAGGCAAAGCACGTTACGGCAACTGATATCTCAAAGGAGATGCTCCGCATACTGAAAGAGGATTCATCTAAGCTTGGTCTGGAGAATATTGACACTTATCTGGGTGACTGGATGGAGTTTGAATCGGACAAAAAGTTTGATGTGATATTCTGCTCCATGACCCCCGCTGTTCAGTCTGAAGAGGCAAGGGCGAAGGTTATGGAACATGCAAAAGGCTGGGTTGTGTACATGGGCTTTGCCGGCAGAATGGAATCTAACATGGTAGCAGGTCTTTATAAGCATTACGGTATAACTCCGAAGAAGTTTCATGATGCTCCGGTTATGCGTGAGTGGCTTGAAAAAAGAGGTATTGATTATAAATCCTATCCTGTAGACGGTGAATGGGTTGTGCCCAGAACATACGATGAGGCTGTTTCAAACTGCCGTGATATGCTTTTTATGTATGATATAAAGCCGGATGATGAGATTCTTGCGGCGAACATCAAGCCGTGTCTGGATACTGAAAGCGGAAAGTATATCGAACGAACCCAATACAGCATAGAGATGATTATATGGCACGCCTGATACTCTGCCTCTGCATTCTTCTAGTTTCTTTCCCCGCATGGGCAAAGACCGTTACAGATGTTTTCGGGCGGGCTGTGGAAGTGCCGGATAAGGTTGAGAGGGTAATCGGTATAGGGAGCAGTCTGTCGTTTGTGACATATCTTGGAGCGCAGGAGATGATCGCAGGCGTTGAGGATATGGACAAGATGGCTGATTCCACCAAGCCGTATATCAGAGCCAACCTTGAACATGTCAAAAACCTTCCTGTTATCGGTAAGGGCGGCGCTGTGAGGATGCCGAACTATGAGAGGATTATAAGCCTCAAACCGGATGTGGTTTTTATAATATCCACAGACAGAGGAGAGCCGGAGCTTGTGCAGCGGAAGCTTAATATTCCCGTTGTTGCTGTCAGCTACGGCATGCCTAATTTTGATGAGGAGACATTCATCCGCTCCATTAAGCTCACAGGGGATATTCTTAACAGACAGCAGAGAGCGCAGGAACTCACCGATTATATTAAAGGAATACCCGCAAAGCTGAACTATAAACCCGCAGAAAAAAATAAAGCCTATGTGGGCGGCATCTCCTACAGAGGCAATCAGGGAATAAACAGCACAGCGGCGGATTTTCTGCCGATGAAGCTCGCCGGAATAAATAATGTTACTGACGGGGAACGGAAAAACGGACAGTTTTTCGTGAACAGAGAATATCTTCTGCTGAAAAATCCTGAGATTATATTTATTGACGGAAACGGGCTGGGCATAATCGCTGATGATGTGCGGAAAAACCCGCAGTTTTATGCAAGGCTCAAGGCGTTCAAAAACGGAAGAGCATATCTTCTGCCGCCTCATACGTCTTATTTCGTGAACCCTGAAATGCTTTATGTTAATGCTTTTCTCATGGCAAAATCCGCCTATCCTGACAAATACGGCGATATTGACCCCGCAGGGATAATCGACGAAATACTCACCATGTTTAACGGCGCAGGAATGTACGCTTATCTGAAGGAAACCACCGGAGGTTACGGTGTTCTTGAAATCACTCCCGAAGGTTTAAAAATCAAATAAAAAAAGGGAGTCCTTAAAAAGGACTCCCTAATCTATTTTATTGTTTACCGTAACCTGTTAATTCCGGTACAGCCTATGATTATCTGTCAAGGCTGAAGGGAAGAAGGATGATCGTACGTGCGGTTTTAACAGCAGAAGCAAGGGCTCTCTGGTGTCTGGCGCATGTGCCTGTCAGCCTTCTGGGCATTATTTTTCCTCTTTCGGTTACGAAACCTCTGAGGAGTTTAGCGTCTTTGTAGTCTATATCGATTTTTTCCGCGCAGAATCTGCACACTTTCTTTTTCTGAAATTTTCTTCTTATAACAGCCATTTATATAGTCCTCCGTTTGAGTCAGCGGTTAAAACGGAATGTCGTCTTCGCTGAAATCGTCGCTGCTGCCGCCTGAAGAGAATCCGCCGTCACTGCCTGATGAATAGTCCCCGCCCTTGTCTCTTCTTGATGAGACGAGCTGGATATTTTCGGCGATCACTTCATGCTTGCTGCGTTTCTGTCCTTCCTGCTCCCATACATTCTGAGAGAGGCGTCCTTCCACCAGCACAGGGCTTCCTTTAGTGAGGTACTCCCCACAGATTTCGCCGAGTTTTCCAAAAGCTACAATGTCGATGAACATTGTTTCTTCCTTGTCTTTCTGTCTGCGGTTAACGGCAAGACCGAACTTTGCCACTGCGAGATCCCTTCCGGGAACATATCTTACTTCGGGGTTGCGGGTACAGTTACCCAGCAAAACTACCTTGTTAAAAAAGCCCATGGTAAATTCCTTATCCGGTGGATATTTATATTGTTATTCCTCAGTTGCTTCCGCTTCGGGTTCGCCTGCGGAGTCATCACCGTCTTCAAAAGGAGCTTTGTCCTCTCTGGGTTTTCTGGGGTTGACTTTCTTGCCCTTTCTGTCAGGTCTGGGTGCGGGGTCTTTTCTGGGTTTCAGTTTGAATTTCTTTTCGTCAATTTTAACGATGCAGAATCTGAGAACGTCTTCGCTGTAGCGGTAGCGTTTTTCAAGCTCTTCGTTGTAGTTGCCGTCAGCTTTGTACTGAATGAGGAAGTAGTAACCTTCACGGTAGTCTTCCACTTCGTAGGCGAATGTAAGTTTGCCCCAGGGCTCAACTTTGACAATTTCGCCGCCGTTCTGCTCAATGTTTCCCTTGAAAAACTCAAGGTTTGTGTCAATCTCTTCCTGCGTGAGGTCGGGACGGACGATGAAAATAGTTTCGTAAGTAACCAATTTGTCCTCCTTTTGGTTAAAGCCGCAGATTCATCAGCTCTGCAGCAAGGCAGTTGATCTTTTTATCAATACATATGGCATAAGTCAACCGAAAAGATCCGTTTAAATATGTATAGTTTTTTCATGGCATGTTCACACAGTCCGTCCGATATTTAATTGTACCACCTGATGTCGCAGGGTATCATGATGTTAATAAAGCCTTGGAGGAGGTCTCTATGAGAAAGTGCGCACTGATTATGATAATGATTCTGATGACAGTTTATGTCTATGCCGGTGAAAGTGTTGATTACAGCGCTGACGGCAAAATATATGAAGGATACTACTCCTCTGTTTCCGGAAAAGCGCCTCTGGTTCTGATAATTCATGACTGGGATGGGCTGACGGATTATGAAATCAAAAGGGTCGAAATGCTTAACAAATTAGGCTATTCTGCTTTTGCTGCGGACATGTTCGGCAAGGGTGTCCGCCCTGTGGAGCTTGAAGATAAAAAAAGGCTCACCGGCGAACTCTATGCAGACAGAGCAAAGATGAGGATGATTACACAGGCAGCGTTTGACAAAGCAAAAGCTCTGGGTGCGAACACGGCTAATGCCGTGATGATAGGTTATTGCTTCGGGGGTACTGTCACCCTTGAATATGCACGAAGCGGCGCTCCTCTCAAATCGTTCATCTCTTTCCACGGCGGACTCGATACCCCGAAGGGGCAGAATTATTCCGGAACCGCAGGAGAGGTGGTTATCTTCCACGGAACAGCCGATGCAGCAGTCAGTATGAATGATTTTGCAAAGCTTGCCGTTGAGCTTGAAAGTGCAGGCGTTAAACATGAAATGCACACTTACAGCGGCGCACCCCATGCTTTTACTGTTTTCGGTTCTCCCAGTTATAGAAAGGATGCCGATGAAAAATCATGGGCAAGATTCACAGAATATCTGAAAGAGGTTTTTTAAGGTTTAATGCGCTTTACAGATGACATTGCAGAAGTAGTAGAGTTTACGGCTGAGGAGGCGGGGACACGGCTTGATGTCCTCCTCGCCTCTGTCTCCGGCAGAAGCAGAAGCTTTGCCGCAGAGGTTATTGAGGAGGGGCTGGTTGAGGTCAACGGGCGTATCCCTGCTAAATCCCTTAAAGTCAAGAAGGGGGATCTCATACGTATGGAGATCCCAGTTGAGGAAGTCCCCAGCCTTGAACCTCAGCCGGTTGATTTTGATGTTATATATGAGGATGAGAACATGATAGTGGTGAACAAACCCGCCGGGGTAACGGTTCACCCTGCTCCCGGGTCGCCGGACGGAACTCTGGTGAACGGACTTCTCTACCGCTATAAGATAGAGGACTATAACGACTTCCGCCCGGGCATAGTCCACAGGCTTGACAGGGACACCTCAGGGCTGATTCTCGTTGCGAGAAACAGAGATGCCAGAGAGAAGCTTTCATCTCTTTTTCTGAACCGCACCGTGGACAAACGCTATCTCGCTTTCTGTTGGGGGACTCCGCAGTTTGATACAATGGTTGTTGACGAACCCATCGGCAGACACCCCGCAGACCGCAAAAAGATGGCTGTCAGAGAGGACGGGCGTTCTGCAAAAAGCAAATTTATCGTAAAAGAACGTTATAAAAATGCCTTTCTTGCAGAGGTCCATATATACACAGGACGCACCCATCAGATACGTGTTCATGCAGCTCATATTGGACATCCGATACTTGACGATTCCCTCTATGGCGGAAAACATAACAGGGGTTACAAAATTGAAAGGCAGGCTTTACACTCGTGGAAACTGACTTTTAAAAGCCCTTTTGTTCAAAAAGAATGTGATTTTTGCGCTCCTATACCTCATGAAATGGAGCTTCTGAGAGAGAGGCTCCTGATACTGAAATAGTATAGGGAAAACCTATACTCTCTATTGGTTTACGCTACCCCGAAAACGCCAATTCCTTTGATCTGTAAAACGATGTTTCTTGTTGACAGTGGTGATACGGTATGATAGACATTGCATACTGTATACAAAATACAGAGGTGTGGTATGAATGAGTATTTGCCAGTCGCAATCCTTATGCTGATTGCAGGCGCAATAGGCGCCATCATGATGTTTGTGGGCGGTCTTATACGTCCGAAAAAGTACGACAAGGTCAAAAGCTCCGTGTACGAGTGCGGTATGCCGGAGTTTTCGGACGCCAGAAAAAGGTACAATGTCAGGTTCTATATAGTCGCCCTGCTTTTTGTTCTCTTCGATGTGGAAATAGTGTTTCTTTATCCGTGGGCAGTGGCTTTCGGAGATATCGGGCTGTACGGACTCGTGGCTATGTTCCTCTTCCTGATAATCCTTGTCATCGGCTTCCTGTATGAGTGGAAGAAAGGAGCATTGGAATGGGTGTAATCACAAACAAACTGCCTGATAACGTTATCACCACCACGGTTGACAGTGTTATCAACTGGGGCAGAAAATCTTCTATCTGGCCTGTTACATTCGGTCTTGCCTGTTGCGCTATTGAAATGATGGCGACAGGGGCCGCAAAACACGACCTTGACAGGCTCGGAATAATTTTCCGTGCCACACCTCGTCAGGCGGATCTTATGATCGTAGCAGGAACAGTTACAAGAAAAATGGCTCCCATCGTACGCAAGGTCTGGGATCAGATGCCCGAACCAAAATGGTGTATAGCAATGGGAAGCTGCGCTACAAGCGGCGGTATATACGATACCTACTCCACCGTTCAGGGGGTTGATGAAATCCTTCCGGTGGATTTTTACGTTCCCGGCTGTCCTCCCCGTCCTGAAGCTCTTCTGGATGCCATAGTTGCACTTCAGAAGAAAATCATGACTGAAAAAGTGACAAGGAAATAGGGGGCGGCGATGAATTTCAGCGAATTAACCACACAGCTTGAACAGCTTTTTCCCGGCAAGCTGAACTGTTACACTCAGTTCGGCTGTAACTTTATCAGGATTAAGGATGAAGCTGTATATAAAGAACTCCACCGCACATTGAAAGAGAAATTCTCCTTCAAATACATGGTGGATGTCGTGGCTACCCACTGGCCTAAAAAAACAGACAAATTTGAAGTCACAAACAACCTTTTTTCAATTGAAAACAAACTCAGGGTGTTTGTAAAGCTTTCAAGACCCGATCATGTCTTCCCCACTATAACTGATATATGGAAGGGAGCTAACTTCATGGAAAGAGAAGAGTATGACCTTATGGGAATAGTTTTTGAAGGTCACCCGGACCTCAGAAGAGTTCTTCTCCCCGACTTCTTTGAAGGACACCCGCTCAGGAAAGACTTCCCCCTTAAAGAGAGGAAGTGGTTCAACAAAACTGACGAGCAGAATCTCGGTATCAAGTTCACCAAATAAGGGGTTGGAGACGGTTATGCAGAACATGAACAATAACGTAGCCGAAATAGTTACGGTCAACATGGGACCTCAGCACCCCAGTACACACGGGGTTTTGAGACTTGTTGTCGATCTTGACGGCGAAACAATAGTAAACGTAACTCCTGATGTGGGTTACCTTCACAGAGGAACTGAAAAGCTTGCGGAAAACAGGACTTATCATCAGTTTATACCTCTTACGGACAGGCTTGACTACCTTTCGCCTTTGTCCAACAATCTTGCCTACTGCCTTGCTGTAGAAAAGTTCTTCGGTGTTAAAATACCCGAAAGAGCGGACTACATGAGAGTTATCTATGCTGAACTTGCCCGTGTTGCAAGCCACCTTGTGTGGATCGCTACCCACGCTCTTGACATAGGCGCAATGACAGTTTTCCTCTACGCCTTCCGTGAAAGGGAGCGCGTTCTTGATATGTTCGAGTGCGCCACAGGTCAGAGGATGACCAGCTCATGGATCAGGATCGGCGGCGTACGTGCTGATGCTCCCGAAGAGTTCTTCAAGCTTGCCAAAGACTTTGTTGATGAGTTTGACGGATTCGTTGATCTTTACGAAAACCTCCTGACCAATAACAGAATCTGGAAAATGAGAACCATAGGCATCGGTATGCTCAATGCTGACGATGCTCAGGATTACGGTACAAGCGGTCCCCTCATGAGAGGTGCAGGTATCGACTTCGACCTCAGACGTGACGAACCGTACTGCTGTTATGACAAATTCCAGTTTGAAATACCCACACAGTCCGAAGGGGATACATACGCACGTTATAAAGTAAGAATGAAAGAGCTTCGTGAAGCGAATAAAATCGTTGCTCAGGCCCTTGAAAATCTCCCTGAAGGACCCATTATGACTGACGACCCCAGAGTGGCTATGCCAGCTCATGAGGACGTTTATGAGAGAATGGAATCATTGATCAGAAGATTCTATCTGATCTCAAAAGGATTTCGCCCTCCCAAAGGCGAAACATATCAGGGTATTGAAGCGCCCAAAGGCGAGCTTGGGTTCTACATCGTCAGTGAAGGCGAAGAAAGACCCTACAGACTTAAAATACGCGCTCCTTCCTACGTTAACCTCGGCGTTCTTAACCACATGGCTCAGGGACACATGCTTGCTGACCTTGTTGCCATCATCGGTACGAACGACGTTGTTCTCGGCGAGATAGACAGGTAAGGGGGCTTATTATGGCGGAAGTTAAAGCGGTTGTCGAAGAGGTACAGGAAAGAACCCCTGAGGAACTTGACTGGACTAAGTGCGACGCTATCTGCGCTCAGTACGCTGGGGCAAAAGGCGCCACTATCCCTGTTCTCCAGAAGGTTCAGGATGCCTACGGCTACCTTTATAAAGAACTTGTGGAGAGAGTGGGTGAAAACCTCAATATCTCATCACACACCCTCTACGGCGTAATTACATTTTACGCACAGTTTTATACCAAACCCAGAGGCAAATACGTTATCAGGGTTTGCAGGGGTACGGCATGCCACGTTAAAGGTTCCGGAAGGATCTCAGAGGTTGTTTTTGAGGAATTCGGAATCAGAAACGGTGAGACGGATCCGGACAAAATCTTCACTCTTGAGGAAGTTTCCTGTATCGGAGCCTGCGGAATGGCGCCCGTTATTATGGTGAACGATAAAACTCACGGTAACCTTACACCCGAGGAATCCAGAAATATATTCAGGGATTATGCCTCCGGTAAGATGGATGAGTAGGGACAGGCTATGAGCGAGTATAAAGTCGAACAGATAGAAGTACACGTATGTATGGGAACCGCGGGAGTAGCCTCCGGCGGTGAAGCCGTTATGGCTGCCCTTAACAGCGAGTTTGAAAAACGCGGCCTGACAAACACCGATGTCAAAGAGCGCAACTGCAAGGCTAAACAGACCGGATGCAGGGGGCTCTGCGCCAGAGATGTTCTTATTGACGTGTATGTACCCGGCAAGGGACCTATCACTTATGAACATGTTACTGCGGAAATGGTTCCCACAATTATTGAGGAACACATTGTTGGCGGTGAGGTTGTCACTAAATGGGCAGCAAAAAAAGACTATTTTGAATTTTATGATAAACAGAAGCGTTATGTTCTCAATGACTGCGGAAAAGTTGATCCGGACAGCCTTGAGGATTACATAGCCCACGGCGGCTATGATGCTCTGAAGAAGACCCTTAAAATGACCTCCGAAGAGGTTATTGATGAGGTCAAAAAATCAGGTCTCAGAGGCAGAGGGGGCGGCGGTTTCCCCACTGGTCTTAAATGGACTTTCTGCCGTAATTCTCCGGGAGATCTCAAATATCTTATCTGTAATGCAGATGAGGGTGACCCCGGCGCATTCATGGACAGGTCAATCATCGAGGGTAACCCCCACGCTGTTATAGAAGGCATGCTTATCGCAGCTTACGCAATAGGCTGCAAAGAAGGCTATATCTATTGCCGTGCGGAATATCCCCTTGCAATAAAAAGGGTTAAAAAAGCCCTTGTAGACGCCGAAAAAGCAGGCTACCTCGGCGATAACGTTCTCGGAAGCGGCTTTGAGTTCCATCTCAAGCTGAAAGAGGGAGCGGGCGCTTTCGTCTGCGGTGAGGAAACAGCTCTCATAGCCTCAATTGAAGGCGAAAGAGGGATGCCCAGATCCAGACCCCCATTCCCCGCTGTAAAAGGTCTCTGGCAGAAGCCTTCAAACGTTAACAACGTTGAAACATTTGCCAACCTTCCGGTTATTATCCTTAACGGGGCTGACTGGTATGCTAACATCGGAACTGAAAAGTCCAAGGGAACCAAAATCTTCGCCCTTTCAGGCAAGGTTAAGTCCACAGGTCTTATTGAAGTTCCCATGGGTATTACTGTTAGTGAGCTTATTTTTGAAGTCGGCGGCGGTATACCCAAGAAAAGAAAATTCAAAGCCGTTCAGCTCGGCGGTCCCTCCGGCGGCTGTCTTACTGAAGCGCACCTTGATACAAAAATTGACTACGACTCACTCATTGCGGCAGGAGCCATGATGGGTTCCGGAGGCGTAGTTGTTCTTGATGAAACAAACTGTATGGTGAACGTGGCTCAGTTCTTCCTTACTTTCACACAGAGGGAGTCATGCGGAAAATGCATACCCTGCCGTGTGGGAACAAAAACCATGCTTGATATCCTCGACAGGATAACAGCAGGTAAAGGAAAGGAAGGAGATATAGAGAGGCTTGAGGCTCTTGCGAACGATATCAAGATCTCTTCTCTCTGTGGTCTGGGGCAGACAGCTCCGAACCCGATCCTTACCACCATCAGGTACTTCAGGGATGAGTACGAGGCGCACATCTATAAGCAGAAATGTCCGGCAAGGGAATGTCCCGAACTCATTGAGTTCGTTGTTGTGGATGAAAGATGCAAAAAATGCGGTATCTGCAAGAAGGTCTGCCCTGTTGACGCAATCACATGGGAGAAGGGACAGTATGCGTACATTGATAAAGCAAAGTGCGTTAAGTGCCGTGAGTGCATAGTGAACTGTCCGTTCAACTCAATAGATTAAGGGATAAGGATATGCAGATGGTAACCTTGAAAATAGACGGAATACAGGTTGAGGTCCCGAAGGATTACACAATCCTTCAGGCGGCGGAAAAGGCAGGGGTTCACATACCCGTTCTCTGCCATGATGCCCGTCTGAATCCTTTCGGAGCGTGCAGAGTATGCCTTATTGAGGCTGTGGGCAACCCCAGGCTTATGACAGCGTGTACTACTCCCGTTGCTCCCGATATGGATATCCTCACCAATACTGAAAAGCTCCAGAGGATCAGAAAAACAGTAATTGAGCTTCTGCTTGTGAACCACCCCCTTGAGTGCCCTGTGTGCGATAAGGGCGGTGAATGTACTCTTCAGGATCTCACTTACGAAGTAGGGCTGACCAAAGTCCGCTTTGAAGCAACTCCCGCCGATACACCGGTTGACCACACAAACCCCTTTATTGAAAGGGATATTGACAGATGCGTACTCTGCGGACGCTGCGTAAGGATCTGTGATGAGGTGGTGAACATACAGGCGATAAGCTTCATCAACCGCGGCATGGAAACGATGATCGGAACCGCTTTTGATCAGCCATGGAACTGCGAATTCTGCGGACAGTGTATCAGCGTATGCCCCGTGGGTTCTCTCAACAACAGAGTATATCTCTTCAAAAACAGACCGTGGAATCTTGAAAAAACAGATTCAATATGCGGTCTTTGCGGCTGCGGCTGCTACATAGAGCTTGAAACAGAAGGCAACGAACTTTACAGAATGGGTGAAGTGCCCGACAAAGGCGCCAACCACGGCAACCTCTGCGCTAAGGGCAGATTCGGCTTTGAATTTGTAAACAGCGTAAAGAGGGAGACATCCGCCAAGATTAAAGCTGCCGGCGAAGCTGCTGAGGCTGACTTTGAACAGGCTGTTGTTACAGTTGCAGAGAAAGTGAAAAGCATAAAAGCACAGCACGGTGCTGATTCCGTTGCGGTTCTTGTCTCACCGAGGCTCACAAACGAGGAAGCGTTCCTTGCGAACAAGCTTGCCAAAGATGTGCTAGGCACTGCCGGAATGTATGCGGTTGAACCCCACAGCTCATTCCCCGATGCCACATATGCTGACATCGAAACCAGTGACGCTGTTGCCGTTCTCAACCTTGATGTAACAGAAGCAAACCCGATACTCGGTCTTGCAGTAAGAGCTGCGGCAAGAAAAAATGAAGCTGCTCTTTATGTCTTCTATCCTTCTGAAACAGCTCTTAAGAGACTTGTGACAAAACAATTCACCGGAAATCCCGATGAAGTTTACGCAAGCATGACAAGGCTGGTTGAAGCTCAGGGCGAAGAGGCTTCGGTTCTTGAGGTTCTTAAAAAAGCCGAAAAACCTGTTGTAGTTTACAATCCATACAATCAGGCGGATCTCTGGTTCGTATCAGAACTGAAAAAACAGATTCCCGCACTTAAAGTAACCGCAGCAAGAGCCAAGGCGAACTCACAGGGTGTCCTCGATATGGGCGCTCTGGATGCGGCAAAGCTTAAAGAAGGAATACAGAACAAAACAATAAAAGCTCTCATATGTCTGGGTGAAAACCCTTCCGTGAGGACTGGCTGGGCGGATCTTTCACTGGATTCACTTGAGCTTCTCGCAGTTACAGACCCGTTCATGAGTGAAACCGCAAAGAAAGCCACCGTTTATATCCCTGTAGCAACATATGCAGAGAAAGACGGCAGCTTTACTAACCTTGAAGGAAGAGTTCAGTCAGTCAATAAGGCACTCTGCAAAGGTCTTAAAACCGATGCGGAAGTTATCGCTGCTCTGGCTGAAAAACTCGGCAAGGCGCTTCCCTCATGCTCATGTGAAATCAGAGAGCTTATCCGCAAAGAGGTTTCTCTTTACAAGGATGTCGATTTTGACGGCGGTCTTGTAAGCTATGCGGATGCGGTAACAGGCGAATTTGCAAAACCTGCGAAAGCGGCTGCGGGAGAGGGTAAATACTTCCTCTACCCCTCATCACTCAGACTCCATTCCGGCTCGTATACAAGATGGTCTCCTGACCTTGCCAAGGTTTACGGCGAGGCTAAGCTTGAGATTTCTCCGGCAGATGCCGAAGAACTCGGACTTGAGGACGGCTCATCTGTAAGTGTGAGTGCGGCGGGGATCACTAAGACTTTCAAAACTCATGTGGAAAAACACATGACGAAAGGCTGCGTGGCACTGCCTGAAGACTATGCCGGCACGGCGGAAATCTTCGGAAAAGGCAGATACCATAAAGTGTCTCTGGGTAAAAAAGGTTGAAAGACATTAAAGATATATGAGGTAGAGGAATGTTGCTCCCTATAGTTTTCACAATAATCAAGATACTGATCATTGTAACTGTAATCCTCCTCGCGGTGGCATACATGACATATGCCGAGCGTAAGGTTATAGGTGCAATGCAGGTACGTCTGGGACCGACTCATACCGGACCTTACGGTCTTCTCCAGCCCATCGCAGATGCGGTGAAGCTGATTGCAAAGGAAGATCTTACACCCGATATGGTCGACAGACCGGTGTTCATCATAGCTCCCTTGCTTACGATGGTTCCGGCTCTGGCGGGATTTGCCGTAATACCCTTCGCCGATAATTTCACAATGTTCGGCATGGAGATAAAGCCCTATATAACGGACCTTAACATCGGTCTTCTTTATGTTCTGGCTATATCCTCCGTCGGTACTTACGGTGTTATTATGTCAGGCTGGGCTTCAAATTCAAAGTACGCCCTTCTTGGAAGTTTGCGTTCATCAGCACAGGTATTGAGCTACGAAACGGCTATGGGACTTGCCCTTGTCGCTCCTGTTCTTCTGGCTGGTTCGCTTTCTCTCAGGGAAATCACACTCGCTCAGACGGGTATGTGGTTCGTTGTTCCGCAGATAGTCGCTTTCGTGGTTTACGTTATAGCAGCTGTCGCCGAAACAAACAGGGCTCCCTTTGACCTTGCGGAAGCAGAAACAGAAATCGTTGCGGGTTTCCATGTGGAATACTCTTCAATGAAATTTGCTCTGTTCTTCCTTGGGGAATACGCAAATATGTACCTTGTTTCCACAATCGCCACGGTTATGTTCCTTGGCGGATGGAACGGACCTTTCCTGCCTCCGCTGGTATGGTTCGTAATCAAGGTTCTGTTCATAATGTTTATCTTCCTCTGGCTTAGGGCGACTCTCCCCAGACTCCGCTTTGACCAGCTTATGAGCCTCGGCTGGAAGGTACTTATACCTATTGCGCTTGCGAATCTTATGATAACCGCAATCGTAGTACACATTGTCAGGTAGGGGTGAGGCATGAAAAATATATTCGATACTCTGCTCTTGACTGAAATTTTTCAGGGTCTGGGAATTACTCTGAAACATTTGTTCAAAAAGAAAATTACGTACAAGTACCCCTACGAGGATACTCCTATTTTCCCCAGATTCAGGGGGGTACAGTACATTAAAACCCATGAAAACGGCGCTACAAAATGTGTTGGCTGCTACCTCTGTCAGAAAGTATGCCCTTCCGAGTGCATACACATAGTGACAGACTGCGGACCTAACGGTGAAAGGCTTATCCGTAAATACGAAATAGACCTTTCCCGCTGCATTTACTGCGGTTACTGCGAAGAGGCATGTCCGGTTGATGCTGTTCACATGGGACGTGATTATCACACAACAGACTCCACAAGAGATAATTATGTGATAAACATGAAAACTCTTTCAGAAAACTACAAAAAGGAACTGGCAAACGCACAGGCTAAAGGAGAGCAGTTATGATGGCGCAGGTTGCATTTTACATTCTTGCGGTTTTGGCGGTGGTTTCGGCTCTCGGTGTCATTACCCGTGAGAATCCGGTTCACTCGGCGCTCTGGATGCTTCTTACTTTTTTCAGCGTCGCCGGAATCTTTGTTCAGCTTGGTGCTGAATTTGTTGCGGCGATTCAGGTTCTCGTATACGCAGGGGCTATTCTGGTTCTGTACCTTTTCGTGGTTATGCTTCTTAACCCCCGTGCGGGCGGTTTTATAAGAATGCCTGCCAAATACATAATCGGATCGGCTGTTTCGATTGTGGTCTTCTTCCAGATAGCAATAACCGTATGGAGTTCAGGTATCTTCAAAAACGGTACAATCGGACCGCTCCCCTACGCCGAAGGCATGAACAACGTAAGAGCATACGGAAACGTATTGTTCACTAAATATCTGGTACCCTTTGAAATCGCTTCCCTTCTTCTTCTTGTTGCGATGATCGGTGCCATCGTAATAGCAAGAAAGGACTAGGAGGGGATTATGGAATTGACGCTGGCTCATTACCTTATACTCAGCGCGGTTATATTCGCCCTTGGGATGACCGGGGTGCTGATAAGGAAAAACCTCATCGTTATGTTTATGTCGCTGGAGCTTATGCTTAATGCGGTGAACATCAACCTTGCGGCATTTTCCAACTATCTGCAGGATATGACCGGACAGATTTTCATAGTCTTCGTCATGGCGGTTGCCGCTGCGGAGGCCGCAGTGGGACTCGCGCTCATTATCAGTCTGTTCAGAAATAAACAGACTATTAATGCCGAAGAACTTAATATTATGAGAGGATAGGGGTAGGATATGCATTTGGAGGTCTTGATACTTCTCGGGCCGTTGGTTGCTTTTCTTATCAACGGTCTGTTCGGAAGGCTCTACATCAAAAATAACGCACATTTTGTTGCGATTGCGGGTGTCGGTCTTTCATGGATTGTGTCTATCATCACTTTTTTCAGGGTGATGGGCGGACACAGTGTGGATGCCACCCTATATAACTGGGTTGCCGCGGGCAAGTTCAATATTCCCTTCGGAATACTTGTGGACCCGCTTACCGCAATAATGCTTATAGTAGTTACAACTGTCAGTACGATGGTTCACATCTACTCAATGGGATATATGCACGATGACGAAGGTTATTGGAGATTCTTCACTTATCTTTCAATATTCACCTTCTCAATGCTCATACTTGTTATGGGGAACAACTTCCTCATGCTTTTCGTGGGCTGGGAGCTTGTGGGTCTTTCATCATACCTGCTTATCGGCTTCTGGTTCTATAAGAAGAGTGCCGCTGACGCATGTAAGAAAGCATTCGTAATGAACAGGATCGGAGACTTCGGTTTCTATATAGGTCTGCTGCTTGTTATCGTAACCTTTCAGGGTCTTAACTATAGCGATGCTTTCCAGTATGAGGCTATTCAGGCAATCAAAGCCAACACATATACAGTGTTCGGCATGCAGTTCAGCCTGATTGACCTTATGACGCTTGGTCTCTTCTGCGGTGCTATGGGTAAATCAGCCCAGTTCCCGCTTCACACATGGCTTCCCGACGCTATGGAAGGTCCCACACCCGTTTCGGCTCTTATCCACGCCGCTACGATGGTTACAGCAGGGGTCTACATGGTTGCACGCTGCAATGCTCTGTTCTCCGAAGCACACATCACCAGCATGGTTGTTGTGTATGTAGGTATGTTCACTGCGTTCCTCGGAGCCACTATAGGTCTTACACAGTATGACCTTAAAAGAATACTTGCTTACTCAACAGTTTCACAGCTTGGCTACATGATTATGGCTACAGGTGTGGGTGCTTATGTTGCGGGTATTTTCCACCTGTTCACACACGCATTCTTCAAAGGTCTTCTCTTCCTTTGCTCCGGTTCAGTTATGCACGCTATGCACAACGACCTTGACGTAAGAAAGATGGGCGGGCTTAAAAAGAAGATGCCTATTACATACTGGACATACCTTGTGGGCTGTATTGCCATTGCAGGTATTCCTCCCCTTGCGGGCTTCTGGTCTAAGGATGAAATCCTTGCCATGACCTTCGCAAACGGTCACATGTTCCCCTGGTTCGTGGCGACAGTTGTTGCGGGCATGACAGCTTTCTATATGTTCCGCTCCTTCTTCCTTGTGTTTGAAGGAACACCCAGAAACCAGCATATGCACGACCATGCGCACGAATCTCCCGCTACGATGACCGGTCCCCTTGTATTCCTTGCCATTCTTTCAGTTCTGGCGGGTGCAGTGTTCGGTTATCCCCTTGAAAACGGCTTTATACACCATTTCCTCGGGCCGGTTCTTACTCCTGAAGGAGCGCATCCTCACCATCTTGAGCATTCAACCGCTCTTATGCTGATGATACTCTCCATAGTGGTTGCAGCTGCGGGTATATTCATAAGCTGGCTTTACTACATCAAAGTACCTTCGCTTCCGGGCAAAACAGTCAAGGCTTTCAAACCTGTCCACACGTTTTTCTACAACAAGTGGTTCTTTGATGAGCTTTATGACGCTCTTATCGTTTTCCCCATAGTGACTATTTCCAGATTCCTCTGGAGAGGCTTTGATGTAAACGTAATAGACTTCACCGTAAACGCATTCGGCAAAGTGCCCATGTTCATCGGCGGAGTGGCAAGACACCTTCAGACAGGACGCATGCAGACATACATCTTCACGATGGTTGTCGGCGTGATTGTACTGTTCACAATATTCTACACGGTATAAGGGGGAGTTAAGAGATGATGGAAAACATCCTTTCAATACTGATTTTCTTCCCGCTGGTTGCTGCTTTTGTTATTTTCCTGTTCTTCAGGGGCGGAAAAACAACAATGTGGGCGGCCTTCATCGCTACTATTATTGAGTTCATCCTCACTATACCGCTGATGACCTCATTTGATAAGACAACAGCTGCAATGCAGTTTGTTGAAAAGGCTGACTGGATCCCTGCACTGGGTATTCAGTATTATGTAGGGGTTGACGGAATATCTATACTCATGATTTTCCTTACTACCCTCCTTACGGCGATTGCGGTTCTTGGTTCGTTCACTTACATCCAGAAGCGTCAGAGAGAGTTCTACCTCGCTCTGCTTGTACTGGAAACTGGAATGGTCGGCGTATTTCTCGCCCTTGACTTTTTCCTCTTCTACATCTTCTGGGAAGCAATGCTGATACCTATGTACCTGATAATCGGTGTATGGGGCGGTAAAAGAAGAATATACGCTGCGGTTAAGTTTTTCCTTTACACCCTTGCAGGTTCAGTTCTGATGATGCTTGCGATTATTGCCCTGTTCTTCAAACACGGCGAAGTCACCGGGATTTACACATTCGATATAATGGCTATCACTGCTCAGGCTGTAAAATACACAACCGGCTTCCAGACCATTATATTCCTTGCGTTCTTCCTCGGGTTTGCAATCAAGGTTCCCATGTTCCCTCTTCATACATGGCTTCCTGATGCACACGTTGAAGCCCCCACTGCAGGGTCTGTTATACTTGCGGGTGTACTGCTTAAGATGGGTACTTACGGCTTTCTGAGATTCTGCCTTCCCATCACTCCGGCAGCTTCCATAAGCTTCATGCCTTTCGTGGCTATCCTTTCAGTAATAGCGATAGTTTACGGAGCATTGGTTGCTATGGTGCAGAGTGATATTAAGAAACTTGTTGCCTACTCGTCAGTAAGTCACATGGGTTTTGTTACTCTCGGTATCTACGCTGTTAATCAGGCAGGTATTGAAGGCGGCATTCTCCAGATGTTTAACCACGGTATAATCACAGGAGCGCTGTTCCTTCTTATCGGCGCAATATATGAAAGAACCCACACCAGGGAAATATCCGAATACGGCGGTATCGCTGCAAGCGTGCCACTGTTTGCGACTATATTCCTTATATTCACAATGGGTTCTATCGGTCTTCCCGGAATGGGAGCATTCATAGGCGAGTTCCTTGTTCTTGTGGGTGCATTTGAGGCATTCAGCGATTATGCGATAATCGCCGCCAGCGGTGTTATCTTCGCTGCTGTTTACATGCTCTGGATGTACCAGAGAGTGCTTTATGAAGGTCTCAACAACCGCTGGGAAAAACTTAAGGACATGAACCTCAGAGAGATAATATACATTACGCCTCTCCTGATAATAGTGTTCTGGGTGGGTGTATATCCCGAAACTTTCACATCCTATATGCACGAGAGCGTGAAAAACCTTGTTGAACAGGTTTTCACTGCCGGCGTGGCGATGAAATAAGGAGGCTGATGATGACACCACAGTTATTTAACGACATCATCACTGTTTACCCCGAAATTCTGATGACGATATTCGCTCTTGTGCTTATCGTTATAGATGTTGTAGCGGGTGATAAGATGAAGGCGAGCGTGGGTTACTTCGGCATAGCTTTCGTTGCCCTTGTAGCGCTGCTCAGCCCGGCGGGACCTTTTATAGGTTTCAACAACATGCTTATATGGGACAACTTCAGCTATGTATTTTTTCTCATATTCGCTATGGCTTACACGCTGACAACCCTCGGTTCAATAGATTATCTCAGAGATAAAAACATGCTGAAAGGCGAGATCTACATAGTTATGTTCTTCAGCCTCATCGGTATGATGTTTATGGTAAGTGCAAACGACCTCACCATCTTCTATGTGGGTCTTGAGACAATGGCGATTTCAATGTATGTTCTCGCCGGCTTTAACAAGCATTGCCTCAAATCCAACGAAGCGGGCGTTAAATACTTTCTCATGGGCGCATTCTCTTCAGGTCTTTTCCTGTACGGGCTTACGTTCATCTACGGACTTACAGGAAGCCTTACATATACCGACATAGCCGCTGCCATTCAGGGCAACACCGGCTCACTTGGTATTAAGTTCGGTCTTCTGCTTATGCTTGTTGGATTTGCGTTCAAAATATCCGCAGTTCCTTTCCATATGTGGGCTCCGGATGTTTACACAGGCTCACCCACTCCCATAGCAGGGTTTATGACTGTTGCTCCCAAAGCGGCTGCCTTCGGCGCTCTTATCCGCTTTACATGGGTTGCAATAGCTCCTGCTTCCGAACAGTGGACGCTTTTCTTCACAATTCTTGCCGTTCTCACTATGACATACGGCAACCTTGTGGCGCTTGCTCAGGATAATGTTAAGAGGATGCTTGCCTACTCAGCCATAGCTCATGCGGGCTACATGCTGATAGGTCTTGTGACCATGACACCCGAAGGGTTCAGAGCAATCACAATTTACATGCTTATATACAGCTTCATGAATATTGGCGCTTTCACAATAATCGGTCTCCTTAAAAACAAGGGCATGATCGATGATGAAAGAATAGAGAGCTTTGCTGGACTTTCCAAAAAGAATCCTCTGGCTTCACTTGCCATGCTTCTTTTCATGTTCTCTCTTGCGGGCATTCCCCCGCTTGCGGGATTTGTAGGCAAGTTCTATATTTTTATAGCTGCTATCAAGGCTGAAATATACTGGCTTGCTATCGTAGGCGTGCTTAACAGTGCCCTTGCGTGCTACTACTACATGAGAGTTACAATATTCATGTACTTTAAAGAGCCGGAATACGAAACAGAACTTACGCTCAAAGCTCCCAGCTTCGTTGCTACTTTTATAGCGGCAGTGCTTGTGGTTCTTGTTGGTTTCTTTCCCTCTTTCTTCGTAAACCTTGTAAGTTCGCTTACAGTATAACGGGGTAAAAAATGGATGTATCTGTAAGACAGGCTCTTGAAGAAGCTAAGGAAAAAAAGGCGCTCTCCTATGAGTTTTATGAGAAGCTGCTTAATGTGGTGAGCGACTTAAGCACAAAGGAACTTATAAAAGACCTTATGGAGCAGAAGAAAAAGCACACCGAGATCATTGAGCAGGCTCTTGCCACCGGTTCTCTTGAGAACCTTGGGCTTGATGTGAGCTGCCGCTGGAAGGGGCTTGGGATAGGACAAGGTGTAAAACCCGAAGTCGTTACAGGCGAACTTACAGTGCAGGATGTGCTTCTGATAGCTATCAGATACGAAGACAACTCTGTGAAATACTATGAAGATCTGGCTGAAAAGTTCAAAGGAACGCCCGCAGGGGATGTTTTCTTTAAGCTTGCAAGCGATGAGGCATGCCATAGAAATGATGTTCAGCGCATGTACGATGACATAGTAAATCTTGAGAATTAAATAAGGCGGCAGTATTGTTGTCTTTATATCCGGCGGGGGCTTATGCTCCCGCCTTTTTCGTTATTAATAGTGTTAATCTGCACATCCTGTCAGATTAACACACACGCTCGCGCCGAACTTCGTTCGTCTCCGCTACGCACGGCGCAACTCCATCCTTGGAGTTGTATTTGACAATAACATGCCCATCTGTACATCCTGTCAGATTAACACACACGCTCACGCCGAACTTCGTTCGTCTCCGCTTCGCACGGCGCAACTCCATCCTTGGAGTTGTATTCGACAATGACAAGCCCGTCTGCACATCCTGTCAGATTAACACACACGCTCGCGCCGAACTTCGTTCGTCTCCGCTTCGCACGGCGCAGAGTCTGTCATTATCATGAAAAAAACTACATCCTGTGTTTTTTTCATACACGCTCGCAGGCAGTTTAACTGCCTTTCGCTACGCACGGCGTAGTTCCATCCATGGAACTGTTCTGGGTTAAGCAGTTTACTTTAGAAGAAGTTAGGAAGAGTTGGCTGAATGTGGGGGAAAGTTTATCCTTCGATGAGTCCGTTTTCGGTCAGGAACATTTTGCGGGCGCCGATTTTTTCGATAAAACCCAGATCGTGGGATACGATAAGCATAGTCTTATCTATTCCTTTGAGGATTTCGGCAAGCTTGTTCTCACTCTTTGCGTCAAGGGCGGCTGAAGGCTCATCAAGGAGAAGTATTGCAGGCTTCATTACAAGTACAGACGCCAGAGCAACCATTTTCTTCTCACCGCCGGAGAGGTTCAGCGTTATACGGTCACGAAGGTGGGATATGTGCAGCTCATCAAGCATTGCTTCCGCTTTTGCAACTGCTTCCGATTGTTTCATTCCTTCATTGAGGAGACCAAAAGCGACCTCTTCGATCACTGTAGGGGCGATAATCTGATCGTCAGGATCCTGAAAAAGAAACCCTACTTCACGCCTTGCCAGTGCGAAATCCTTCTCTGTTTCAAGTCTTTTGTGATGTATTTCAAAATGACCGGTGCTGATAGTCTGCAAACCGACAATAGCTTTAAGCAGAGTTGTCTTACCTGCGCCGTTAGGGCCCAGAACGGCAATTTTATCTTTATGGGTGAGATTAATAGTAACGTTTCTGAACAATGTTCTGTCGCCTAAACAGCATGAAATATTATTTAATGACAGAGTGCAGCTCATATAACCTGCCAGAATGTTAAGATGGTCTGGGCAACGAGAACAACAGCGAGAAGCGTGTCCGAACCAGCGAGGAGGTGTGTGTTGAAAGGATAAAGTTTTCCCTTAAAGCCTCTCAGAATCATTGCATGATGAAGTGATTTTGCTTTTTCCATACTTTTTATAAACAGCATTCCCACTAGATACCCTAAGGTTTTATATGTGAACAGATTGGTTTTCGGATTAAAGCACCGTATTTTAAGCGAGTCACGCATTTTTTTATATTCAGCGCCAAGAATCTCTATGTATTTGATAACAAAAAACAGCAGAACAGTGAATTTATCGGGAAACCTCAATCCGCAGAATCCGTAATAGATGCCCATTTTACCGTGTGGGGTTATTAGGAGAAGGTTTGCACTCAGAATAAGGTTTGCACGAAGAAAAATAAGCAGAGCATATGATGCGTCATTGTGAAAAAATAGAATAGTTGCGCATATAAAGAGGATTATAAGATTAAGGCGTAAAAGCCTGAGGAGCGGGCGCAAACCCTCTTTTATAGAAACTAATATTAGAAAGAGCGCAAAAAAAGCATCATAAACTGTAATATCTGTTCTGAAGGCTATCAGCAGTGAATAGATTACAGCAGCGAAAAGGGCAGCGGGCGGAGAAAATTTCATTTTTTCCTGAAAAGCATGAACAGTCCGAAAATGCCTAAAAGATAGCCTATTCCGGCTATAATTTTATCTGTCTGAGTGTGTCCTGCGTCTATGGCTGTCTGAATTTCAACGGTTTGTTTTGCAAGTTCCTGGCGTATTATGGTTCGGAGAGCCTCTGAATTAACAGAAGTCTGAGTATCGGAGGACACTGATGTTTGTGAATCTGCAGACGGCTCAGGTACTACTTCCATTTTGGCGAAGTGTCCCATGCCCGCATCAACATTAACTGTGAAGGAAGAAGGAAGCTCTCCGCTTAAGACAGCTTCGCCGCTGTTGCTTAGGGTTCCTTTAAAAATCACATGTCCGTCGGTGCCTGTTACTGTATATGCGCAGCGTTTGCAGAATGTTCCGTCAGCAAAATATGAAGATATATTCAGTGTTCCGCTCTCGTAAATGGCAAGAACATTAAGTTTGTGTGCATATGCGGGTGAAAGAGCGGTTAATAACAAAAAGACTGTGAGTAATTTTTTCATTTTGCACTCCGGTGATCAATAAGAGAAGGGTAAACCTTCATTATAAAATTTAAAATGAATACTGTTGCAATGCCTTCAATGAACATCACCGGGATGTGAGCTAGAAGTATTGCCTGAGCAGCCTGAAACAATTTATCGCCACTGAGAAAAAGCATAAAGGCAACTAAAATACTTGAAAGAGTAACAGGAATAAAGCCTGTGAGAAAAAAGAGGACAGTCCTTTTGATTCCCTGCACAGCGAGAGCCTGTCTGAAGATGAAGTAAGCACATAACGCAGGGAAGGCAGCATCAAATGTGTTTACACCGAGAGTGGTTATGCCTCCGAATTGGAACAGCAGTCCCTGAAGCAGGAGTGCCATAAATATTGCAGGAAATGCGGCAAAGCCCAACACTGAACCCACAAGACCATTAAGCAAAAGATGGACACTGGAGGGACCCAGCGGGACATGTATAAAAGAACCGACAAAAAACAGGCTGGACATCAGCGCTGTTTTTGTCAGCATTTCATCTTTCATTTTACTGAAGCCGTAAACAAGAAAGCCCAGCGAGGCGGCCGCCCCTGCGCCAAGCACAGGAGCTGAAAGAATGCCTTCGGATATATGCATACTATTTTGCTCCGTAAGTTTTCACCCAAAAGACAGCGCCAAGTTCAACAGGATAGTCTTTGCCTTCGTGTTTGACCGTTACGTCATCTTCGATAAGCGCTGCAAACGCCCACCAGCCGGTAAAGGGCATAGAGTAACTGAAAATACCGTTTGAGTCTGCCTTAATGACCTGAGTTATATGGGCATCGGTGGGGCTTTTAATCTTACTGCCTTTGTTATAAAATTCAACCTCAATTTCAGCATCCGCAACAGGTTTGCCTTTGTAGAGTACCTGGCCTGTAAAAGTGTTGCCAGTCCAGAGACCGTAAGGGCGTGTAAGCGGAACAATTTCAGCTTTAAGACCCGCCGGTGTATCCCCCCCTTCTTCCATTCCGAATGCGTTTACTACAGTTTTTGTTATGTGCTGAATGAAAACACCTTCGGCAGGTTCAAAATAGTAGTCGGGTGTTACAGCGAAAATATAGTCACCGGGTTTTGTAAAAGAATATTTGAAGTCCCATGCTGTTTTGCCTTCAACAGCAGTCTTCGATATGGATTTCATCAGGTCTGTTTTTTTGCCGCCGAAGAAAACAGAAACATCTTTAGGTTTAACCATTTCCATAACAGGTCCCTGTTCAAAGGGGTGAGTGAATTCCATGTGGAAGGATGCGGTTCTGGAAGTGGGAGTGACAACATCTGTCGAAGGGATCAATGTCTGGAAATGAGCAAAAGAAACAGATGCACAAAGTATAAACAGCAGTGTAATGACTTTTTTCATGATAAACTCCGTGTTACGTATTATAGATGATGTGTTATCATGATGACATGGAAATGTCAATACGTGTTATTGTTGTGACCGATAACGTTTATGTTACGAGGAATATGGGAATGTAAGTCAGTTTGAAAACGGTTGTCAGGGATGTGGATAGTTGCGCCGTGCGTAGCGGAGACGAACGAAGTTCGGCGTGAGCGTGTGTGTTAATCTGACAGGATGTACAGATTAACACTATTATATAAAGAAAAAAGGCTTGCTCATTTAATGAGCAAGCCTTTAAACTTGTTGAAATAGCGGGAGCCGGATTTGAACCAACGACCTTCGGGTTATGAGCCCGACGAGCTACCAAGCTGCTCTATCCCGCGCCAAGGATTGCTAACATACACGCCGGATTATTTGTTGTCAAGAATAAATATAAAATTTTTTTTAAATCTATGGCAGTTGAAAAATAACGAAGACTATCATAGGATTGATATTAGCCGCAGGCGCAGTCTGTGGGATTTTAAAATGAAGGTGAAAACTATGAATCTTTTTTATATATCCGCAGTTCTTTTTCTTGTTACAGGTGTGACCGCCTATATCTCTCCGCAACTTCCGGCGGGAGCCAATGCATCTTTTCTGCTCACCCTGCTTGTGTTTGCCACAGCGGCGGTAACTGGCTATGGGTACTGGCGCTCAGTAAGAGATAAAAAACGTGAAGAGGAACTCAGCGGTATGATTCTACGTGAGGAGAAACAAACCGTGGGCAGATTTCTCATCCACGAATGGCGTGGAGTTATCCAGAGCATAAGCATTCAGGCGGAAATGATGGAACGGGCGGAAAACATGGAAGGTGTGCGGGTGAACTGCGGAGTGATAAGAAAAATACTTCGTGAAGAGTCTGAAAAAACTGATAAGGCGGAGTTTTATTTCCGTAAAGACGGACAGTCCATGAAGAAATCCTCGAAGGCTATACAGAAAGCAGTCTCCGATGCCGAGGTTTTTCACGGCAAAAACCGTATAAAGGTGCTGTATAATACTAATAAAAAGGATGCGAAGACCGATTATGAGAGGCTTCATCCCTGCGTATTTTTTGCGCTGATGAATACTTTTTCAGCAATCACAGACAAAAACAGCACAGTCACTGTAAATGTTGCAGAAAGAACTCTTGGATTTACTGAATTCCTTGAGATTTCAGTTCAGGGCGGTGATATGCTCTTTGATAAGGAAACGGAAGATCTCTTTCAGCCGTTTAACATATCGCCGGATAAATTCAGGGGATATTTCGGACTTGCGACTGTACGGAGGCTTGCCGCTGACATGGGAGGCTTCGCCGAGGCGGAGCGGGGTATTGATAAAACCAGCGTGTATATTGTCGTTCCGGTGGCTAAATGACGGATAAATTTAATAAAGTAATGAGTGTAACAGGCCATCCTGATAAAAAAGATCTCGAAAAGGTGTTCAGACATTCGCTGTTTATTGCCGGCTGGCTTGAGAAACACCCTGAGTATGCTGCAAAGGCTCTGGATTTGGCAAAGCTTGAGCGTAATGTTGACAGCATTCTGGATGACATCCTTACTCCGGATTTTCATGAACTTGATGAAAATGCTCTCTTAAAACATCTTCGTATGATCAAAATGACGGAGTACACCGCCATAGCTCTCAAGGATCTGGTTTATGGTGCAGATGTGAAGGATATCACGGCGCATATTTCTTCATTTGCATCAGCTTCACTTGAAGCGGCATATAAATATGCTTATTTCAATCTGAGCCGTGAGCTTGGAAGACCACAGGACGAGAGCGGAGCCCGAATCGGCATGACGGTCATAGGGCTTGGCAAACTGGGCGGCTGGGAGCTTAATTTCAGCTCTGACATAGATATAATGTATGTTTACGACACGGAGATGGGCAGAACAGACGACAGCGGCGAAAAGCCCTCTGTTGAAAACCACGTATTCTTTACACGTCTGGCGGAAAAAATAACCGGCTACATAGGAACAAGAACAGAGGACGGAATAGTGTTCCGTGTGGATCTCCGCCTCCGTCCCGATGGCGACAGGGGGGCTATAGTTCTTCCTGTGCGGAGCTGTGAGATCTACTACGAGTCCTACGGTCAGGGCTGGGAGCGTATGATGCTCCTTAAGGCACGCCCTGTTGCGGGTGATAAACGTACCGGAGCGGATTTTCTCCGTGCCGTCCGCCCGTTTGTTTTCAGGCGCAGTCTGGATTATAAACTTCTGGATGAGCTAAAAAACATAAAGCAGAAGATAGACCGCAGAGAGGAAAAACGGGGCAACAGAAATGTTAAACTGGGTTACGGCGGTATCAGAGAGATAGAGTTTGTTGTTCAGGCTTTTCAGATTCTTTACTACCCCAAGCATCCGGAGATTTATCATCCGTCAACTCTTGAAGGAATAGATCTTCTGGTCCGCTTCGGTCAGCTTGAAGCAGAGACGGCGGAGAGGCTGAAAAAAGAATACCGTTTTCTCCGCCGGCTTGAGCATATGGCGCAGATCGAGGATGAAAAGCAGACTCATGTGATACCGGAGGACAGTTCTTCATATCCTCTTTACCTGGAGCGCTGCGGGTTTGAGTCAGAAGATGAGTTTAACAGAAAGTATGAAAAAACCACAAACTTTGTGCATCAGGTCTTTTCAGGCATTTTTCGTGATCATGAAAACACAGACGCTTCCTCGCTGATTTTTGACAAAGAGTTAGAGCAGGAGGAAGTGGCGAGGATTATTCAGGATAAGGGGATAAAGGACTCCGTAAAGTGTTCGTCCATAATAAAAGAGATACTTCAGGGGCGGAAAAACTTCATCCGCACACCGGAGGAGATACGGATAATAGAGATGGTGCTTACCCGTGTGCTGGAGCATTTGCCGGAAAGAACAGACCCTGCGGGCACTCTGCTTAATTTTGAGAAGCTTCTCTCTCACCCCACAACAGTTTATCTTCTTCAGGACATAATCACCGGCGCTCCTGCGATTCTGGATAAGCTGGAGAATATATTCTCCTTCAGCCGTTATATGTCAGACCAGATAATAAGTGACCGCACGCTGCTTGATTATGTATACGACCCTAAGAATCCGGATTTTAAAAGCGGATCAATCAGGCTTGATTACCATGAACGTACAAGAAAATATAAGGGCGATACCGAATATATAATGGAAATAGTCCGGCAAAGGCATAAGGCTTATATTTTTAATGTCGGCTATGCGTTTCTCAACGGAACTCTGAATGTTATACATACAATGAAGGCTCTCACTGAGCTTGCCAAAGGAACCATACAGTTTGCTGTGGACAATGCTTATGAGCAGGTTACAGAGAGGTACGGCAGACCCCTGACTGATGACGGCCGGATATGTGACTTCCTTGTGGTCGGCATGGGCAAGCTGGGCAGCTATGAGATGAGCTTCGGGTCTGATCTGGACATAATTTTTCTGTATGAGCAAAACGGCAGGACAGACGGTAAAAATCAGATAACAAATATGGAATTCTTTACGAAGGTTCTTCAGCGTGCCATATCCTTTTTAAGCTCTTACACCACAAACGGCATTCTTTACAAAATCGACACAAGGCTGCGCCCAAGCGGTTCCAGCGGAACTCTGGTTACTAGCCTTCCCGCTTTCCGTGAGTATCAGCTCAAGGAGGCTATGGTATGGGAAAAACAGGCTCTGGCACGTTCGAGTGTTGTAAACACTGATTCCTCGCTTAATACTGTGTTTGACGAAATCAAGATGGAGTGTCTTTTCAGTTCCCCTTTGTCAAAAGAAGGGCTAAAAGATATAAAAGAAATGCGTGCAAGGATAGAGACGGAAAAAGGTTCCCCTCCTGAAAAGAACGATATAAAAGCAGGTTACGGCGGGATGCTGGATATTGAATTTACAGTTCAGATGCTTCAGCTTCTCACCGGATATGAGGATGAAAACGTCCGCAATCCCAATACGCATGATGTGATGGTTCATCTTAAGAATAAAGGCTTCATAAAAGACAGGGACTATTACGCCCTGCATGACAGCTATCATTTTTACCGGACGCTGGAAAATGTTCTGCGTGTTTATGAAAATACCTCAACATCAAGGCTTCCGTCAAATGAAGAGATTTTGGCAAAGGCGGGGATGTTCTTTTGTTTTGAGAAAAACCCTGCGGAATGTTTAAGTGAAAAGTATGCGTGGGTGCGCAAAAGTGTTCGTGCCGCATACAACAGAGTTTTTGAGAGGTACATGTAAAGTGCTGAGGTTTTTGGCAGTTATAGACTATGAAACCTTTGGTGACAGCTATCTTCAGGTTGCAGAAAGAGTCGCAGACCGATCGGAGATGATATGGTTCAGGGCGAAGAATCTGGACGCCGGAGATATTTACCGAAAGGCGGCTAAAATGCGTGAGCTTCTGCCGGATGCGTTTCTTATTCTGTCCGAAAGACCGGACATAGCTATTGCGGCGGGTTTTGACGGTGTTCAGCTTAATGAGCGGACACTGCCGCCGGAAACGGTTGAAGAGGTTTTTCCTGAACTGGTCACAGGTTACTCCGCCCATTCTCTGGAAGAGATAGAGAAGGTTCAGGCGGATTTTTTTACGTTAAGTCCCATATTTATGACAGACAAACCTTACGAGGTTAAGCCTTTGGGTGCTGTTGATGTCACCGATACGGAGAAAAAAGTTTATGCTCTGGGAGGCGTTACTGTGGGTGCGCTTTCAGATTTGAATGAAAAAGGTTATTTCGGCTATGCCGGAATAGGGATTATAAAGGGTATGATATAGATTTGACCCGAAATCAGCTTATATTTCAGATGCCTGTCTCTCCTGCACGGATAATCCGCTTCGTTGTGCAGACTTGTCAGGCAGAGGAAAGTTCTTAGATCTCACTTGCAAATCATTTGCAAAAGGAATATGTTTTTTTCATGGCAGTATGTGTTGCAGCGGATCTTCTCAGATCCAAAAAGCTCAAAATTACTGAAAGACGGGAGATTGTCCTCTCTCTGATTCTCTCTGCGGAGCGTCCTATGAGTGCAAAAGACTTGCACGAGGCGGCAACGGAGAAGGGGAATATAGATCTCGTCACGGTTTATCGTGTGGTATCCCTTCTTCTGGAGAAGGGGCTTATCAGGGAAATTACCGGCGATTCGGGCACATCCTTCTATGAAAAAGCGTGCGAGCATAATCCTGTGCATCCTCATTTTCACTGCTGCAAATGTGGAAAAGTGTATTGTCTGGAGCCGCTTACTTTTGAGGAAGGTCTTATTCTGGGACGTGTGGGCAAAGGCTTCCACATCTCCTCCGTTTCGCTGGACATCAAAGGAGTATGTGAAAAATGCGCTTCCTTGCAGTGATTACAGGTCTGCTAATTTTTCTTTCATCACAGGTTTATGCCGCAGATTTTAAAGCGGCGGTCAGCATTATCCCCCAGAAATATCTTGCGGACAAGATAACCGGAGGACGCTTTGAAACAATGGCGGTTGTGGGCAAAGGCTCAAACCCTCACAACTATGAACCAAAGCCTCAGCAGATGGTTTTTATTTCCAAGGCTCAGGTTTATTTTTCAATTGACCTTTCCTTTGAGGATGTATGGCTTGAAAAGCTTCTTTCGACAAATAAAAATATAATACATGTAGACTGCGCTGATGCTGTGCCCAGATACCCCATTCCCGGTGAGATTATCGAACCCGATGAACACGGACATGACCACGACCATGAACATGGTGAAGACGAACATCACCACGACCATGACCACAGCGGGCTTGATCCGCACATATGGCTTTCGCCTATGAATATGAAAATAATGGCTAAACTTATGGCGAATACTTTTTCAGAGATAGACCCGGCAGGTAAAAGTGTTTATGATGCCAACCTCTCAGCTCTTCTCAAAGAAATAGACACAGCAGACGCCAGAATACGTGAAAACCTTAAAGGCGTGCCGAAAGATTCTCCTTTCATGGTTTTTCATCCTTCATGGGGCTACTTTGCAAGGAAGTATAACCTTCGTCAGGTGGCTGTTGAGGTGGAAGGTAAAGAGCCCAAGCCCGCACAGCTTCAGGAGCTTATAGGCTATGCCAAAGAAAGGGGAATAAAGGTTGTATTTGTGCAGCCGCAGTTCTCCAAAAAAAGCGCACAGGCTATAGCATCCTCCATAGGCGGTGAAGTTGCAGAGCTTGACCCCCTTGCATACGAGTGGAGCAGCAACCTTATACATGTTTCGGAAGTTCTCGGAAAGGTGCTGAAAAAATAAATGAATGCAATAGAAATCAATGATTTAGAGTTCTCCTACGGGGAGAACCCCATACTTACCGATGTCAGCCTTGCTCTGCCGGAGGGGGAGTTTCTCGCTGTCATAGGTCCGAACGGCGGGGGAAAATCCACCCTGCTTAAGATTATTTTGGGCATTCTGCGTCAGAACAGGGGCGAGGTTCGAGTGTTCGGTAAAACAGTTTCGGACGCAGCAGGGCTCATAGGCTATGTCCCGCAGGATGTCACATCCGCAAGGGGTTTTCCCATAAATGCTTTTCAGGTCGCCATGATGGGCAGGATGAAGCTCAAAGGGCGCTTTGCCCGTGCGGACAGGGCAGATATAGAGAAGGTACGCTCTGTGATGGAGTATCTGGAAGTGGAACATCTGGCTGGTTCTCCTGTGGATAACCTTTCCGGAGGTCAGAAACAGAGGGTTTTTATATCCCGTGCCCTTGCCATGGAGCCGAAAATGCTCTTTCTGGATGAGCCCACCTCAAGTGTGGACACTAAGGGGCAGAAGGATCTTTTTGACAGGCTCCGTGAGCTGAACAAAACAATGACAATAGTGGTGGTTAGCCACGATTTAAGCATAATACCCAGATACGCCACAAGCGTTGCATGTATAAATAATAAGCTTCATTTTCACTCCTCACCGGAGGTAACACCGGAGATGCTCCGCATGGCTTACGGCGGCACAGGCTGCGACGAATGCGATTCTTTGGGGATTCCGCAAAACCTTCACGGAGGTCACACCCATGCTTGAGGCACTCTCCTTCGGATTTATGCAGAACGCACTTCTTGCGGGGCTGTTTGCCTGTATAGCCTGCGGCATTATAGGCACTCTGGTTGTTGTAAACCGCATAGTATTCATATCCGGCGGCATAGCCCATGCGGCTTACGGCGGTATAGGTCTTGCTTTTTTTCTGGGTATATCTCCCCTTTTCGGAGCTTTGGGCTTCTCTGTTGCGGTGGGCGTGCTTGTGGCTTTTATATCCATGAGCAATAAAAAACGTGCGGATACTGTCATAGGTGTTGTCTGGTCTCTGGGCATGGCTGTGGGCATCATCCTTACAGATCTTACGCCGGGTTACAATGTTGATCTGATGAGCTATCTCTTCGGGAGCATTCTGGCTGTTCCGCAGTCTGACCTTTGGCTTATGGCCGTTCTTGATCTGGCTGTTGTTCTCTTTATTGTCTTCTTTTTCAGAGATCTTCAGGCAATGAGCTTTGATGAGGACTTTGCCGTTTCCATAGGTGTTCCGGTTAAGCCGCTTTATTATCTGCTGATCATCATGGTTGCGCTCACTGTTGTTCTGATAATTCGTGTGGTGGGGCTGATTCTGGTTATAGCTATGATAAGTATTCCGCCTTATATTGCGGAACGTTATGTCAAGGATCTGCGGCTGATGATGGTTTCATCTGTTGTGTTGAATCTGCTGTTTACTATTATTGGGCTTTGGCTGTCATACACCTTTAACCTTACGTCAGGTGCGGCGATAATAATGGTGGCTTCTGCGGCGTTTTTCCTGTCCGAATTTTTCGGAAGGGTAATAAAAAGCTGATGAGAAGGGGAAACTAACCGTCAGCTTTCCCCTGTCTCTTTGTTTCTACTTTATCTTTTCCAGCACTGCAGCGAAGAAACCGTCACAGTTTGATTTTGAAGGATCAGACACGAAGTAGTCCCCCCTTATGAACTCATCGGGGCAGGCAGGCTTAACCGCCCTGAAATTAGGGTTCTCCGTGAGGAAAGCGTTGACTATATCGGTTGTTTCCTCAGGCTCCGTGGTGCATACGCTGTATATCAGCCTGCCCTGCTTCGCCAGAAGCCTGCTTGTTTTTATCAGCATCTTTCTCTGGATCGAGGACTTTTCTCTTATTTGCATCTCGTTGCGTATCCAGCGTATTTCAGGGTGTTTGCACATGGTTCCGATAGCCGTACACGGAGCATCAAGAAGGATGATGTCAAAAGCTTCGTCCCCTTCCATCTTCATTATGTCATTGTTAACAGGCTGAACATTATCAAGTCCGAACCTTTCAACAGTTTCTTCCAGAACCTCAAATCTTTTCGGATTTATCTCAACGGCGAATATCATCGATTCCGGATACATTTTTCCCAGAATAAGAGTTTTGCCGCCGGGTGCGGCGCAGCAGTCCAGAACGGATGCAGGTTCCGTTTTCCCCGCAAGGGTCGGTATCATAGCCGATGCCTTATCCATGTAGTAAAGGTTTTCGGCTTCCTCGTCATATTCCTCAACCTCTTCCACGGCGAGATTCTCAACATTCAGAGCATATAAAGGGGGTGCCTGATTGTAAGCCGCCATTATCTTCTCTGCGGATATGTTGCCGTAGCGCTTGCGCCAACGGTCAGCAAGCCACACGGGGAAATTGTCACGCTCAACAGATGCGGCAAGTATCTCCTCTCGCTTTGCTATTATTTTGCGGAGAACAGCGTTGATAAACCCACGCTTGTTTTTGCCCACAAGGCTCACAGATTCATTAACTGCAGCATAGTCCGGCACATCGTTCATATAAAGAAGCTGGGCAGAACCCATAACGAGAGCCGCCATCTGCTCCGGCGCCGGACGAAACTCCGTGAACCGCCCTATCGCCTTTTCTATGGTGCCGAGGTTGCGGAATATCTCAAAATACAGCTTGCGGTAAAAACGCCGCATCACCGCATCCTGAAAATAATCTTCCCTGTATTTCTTCGAGTAATAGTCTGTCAGCAGACTGTAAAGCCTGCCTCGCATCTTGTCGGACATATGTTTCTTTATCCTTTGGTTTTGGATTTTCTTATTTCAGACAGGTTAATAAATTATTATAACTTGAGAAACCCTTTTTTAACGGGAAAAAAGGGTTTCTCATACTCTTCCCAAAAAACCGGATTTTTGAAAAGCCTAAATTAGATGCAAAACCTACATCGCTTCAAGTCTGGCGATTCTCTCCTCCACAGGGGGGTGAGTGGAGAAAAGGTTCATAGCCTGCCTGCCGGAGAAGGGGTTCATTATAAACATGTGGGCTGTTGCAGGCTGTGCCTCGTCCATTGGCGCTGCCGCCACGCCGCCGGAAATTTTGCGGAGAGCGTTTGCAAGGGCTTTAGGTTTGCCGCAGAGTTTTGCACCTCTGGCATCGGCTATATATTCTCTGGATCTTGAGATCGCCATCTGTATCATCATCGCTGCAATCGGAGCTATTATCATTGCCGCAATAGCCGCCACAGGGTTGCTGTTTTCGCCGTTCTCGCTTCTGCCGCCGCCGAAAATCATAGCCCACTTTGCAGTATTTGCTATCATCATTATTGCGCCGGCGAAGGTTGCCGCTATTGTGCCTATCAGAATGTCACGTCCGTAGATGTGCGCCAGCTCGTGAGCGAGAACTCCCTCAAGCTCGTCATCGCTGAGAAGGTCAACTATCCCTGTGGTTACTGCAACTGCTGCGTTTTCGGGGTTTCTGCCCGTAGCGAATGCGTTGGGGGTCTCGCTGTGCATAACATATACCTTAGGCATGGGTATTCCGCCCTTCGCCGTGAGGTTACGGACTATTCTGTGAATACCCGGTGCTTCGGCCTCGTCAACCTCAACCGCTTTGTACATCTTCAGAACAAGTTTGTCACTGAACCAGTAGGAGAAGAAGTTCATTCCTATCGCAAGGATAAAAGCGAACATCATTCCTCCTCTTCCGCCTATGAGACTTCCCACAAACATGAAAAGCACGGTGAGAAGCGCCATGAAGAATGCTGTTTTCATAGAGTTGCTCATTTCTTTATACCTCAATTTTTATTATATCCTTAATCTGTTGTTCTTATTCCGCCTGCTGCCCTGAGTGCTTCCTCAATATCGCTGATATCCACACGGGTATTGCGGCAGGGACCGTCAGGGCGGCGGTTGCATATTCCTATTACGGGTATGGGGTATATGTCTCTGATGCCGCTGATTAAGTCCCGTTCGCAGGCAACGGCTGCAATCACTTGCGGTTTTGCCTCTTTCACAATCCTGAGAGCAGAGGAACCGCCTGTAGCTATATTTATTGATAAATTATATCTTTCTCCGGCGAATGCAAGCTTTTCCAGATCGCATCTTCCGCACCGTTTACACTTATAGATGTCTGAAGTTATTTTGAGTTCACAGTTTTCGTTCTGAAGGCAGTGGGGCAGAATAACCGTAATCTGTCCGGTTCCGGCTTGTCTGGCAAGGTTTGTTACGAGGCGGTTGTTCAGCCTGATCAGCCTTGCCGAAAGTCTGTCCCTGTCTGCTTTTATGAGCTTTCCCGCCGCCAGAACCAGCGGGAAAACTGCTTTAATGGTGATAAATCTGATTAATCTCTGCATTCGGGGGGAATCAGTCAAACTTTTTCCCTTCTTCCAGCTTGAAACCGCTTAAAAAGCTTGCTGCGGGCATGCGTTTTTTGCCTTCCGCCTGAAGCTCTTTTACAATGAGAGCGCCTGTTCCGCACGCAACAGAGAAGCTTTTCTTGGTTACATCAAATATTGTACCAGCGGGCTTTGAGCAGTTTTCAGCCACGTCAGCGGCGAAAAACTTGAACATCTGCCCATCAAGAACGGAGTAAGCCACAGGCCACGGCTGAAATCCCCTGATCATTCTTTCTATATCATCAGCGCTTTTGTTCCAGTCTATGAGTCCGTCTTCCTTTTTCATCATCGGAGCATATGTATGTTCCGCATCGTTCTGTTTTTCGGGTGTTATGCTGTCAAACTTGTCTATTGTTTCAATGAGCAGTTCTGCCCCTGTCACAGCAAGCTCGGCCAGCAGATCTTCGGTTGTTTTGCGTTCGATGGGAGTTGCAGCTTTCATAAGCATGTCGCCAGTATCGAGTCCCACATCCATTAACATTGTTGTAACGCCTGCATCTTCCTCACCGTTTACTATTGCCCAGTTTACGGGTGCTGCGCCTCTGTACTTAGGCAGTAGTGAGAAGTGAACATTTATGGGGGCTTTTTTCGGTGATTTCAGCACTCGCTCGGAAAGTATTTTCCCGTATGCCACAACCACGAGGAAATCAGCCTCAAGGCTTTCAAGAAGGCTCATGAACTCTTCATTGTTCTTCAGCTTTTCCGGCTGAACAACTTTTAATCCTGCCTGAAGGGCATATGCTTTAACGGGTGTGGGTACAAGGGCAGAGCTTCTGCCTTTGGGCTTGTCCGGCTGAGTTACTACAAGCGGTACTTCGTGACCTTTTTCAACTATGGCTTTAAGGGTAGGCACGGCTGTTTCCGGCGTTCCCATAAAAATTATTTTCATCTTTATTGTCCTTTAAGCGTGTTTCAAAGGCTTAATTTATCTGTTTTATGCCCATGTTGTAAAGCAGATTCGCCTTAATTTTTCATGAAATGCACTGTTTTAAGCATCCTATTATGTACTGCGTACCTTTTTTTAAGTTGCATTATGTTTTTTTTCCATTAAAATTTTCCTTCATCTCGGAGGAAAGTTATGAACAAAGTTCTTATTAACGGCGAGAAATGCAAGGGATGCGGTCTGTGCATTCAGGTCTGTCCGAAAAAAATTCTCTCGTTTTCCGAAAATATAAACTCCATGGGCTACAACATCATTATGTGTACGGATCAGGATGCGTGTATTCTCTGTAAAAGCTGCGCGCTTGTCTGTCCGGATGTGGTCTTTACCCTTCAGAAACAGGATTCAGGCGGTAGATAATGAGCAAAAAGGTACTGATGAAGGGGAACGAAGCCATAGCCGAAGCCTCGATAAGAGCGGGACTTGCGGGCTATTTCGGTTATCCCATTACTCCCCAGAACGAATTTACGTCATATATGTCATACCACATGCCGGCAAAGGGGCGTGCATTTGTGCAGGCCGAAAGCGAAGTTGCTGCCATAAACATGGTTTACGGGGCAGCAGCTACCGGATGCAGGGTTATGACATCATCCTCAAGCCCCGGCATCGCACTTATGCAGGAAGCCATATCATACATGTGCGGAGCGGAAGTTCCCGCTGTTATAGTGAACATTATGAGGGGCGGTCCCGGTCTGGGCAACATAGGTCCCAGTCAGGGCGACTATAATCAGGCTACAAGAGGCGGCGGAAACGGTGATTACAAGATGATCGTTTATGCTCCCTCCACTGTTCAGGAAGCTGTTGACCTCACTTACAATGCTTTTGATGTAGCTGATAAATATAAAATTCCGGTCTTCATCCTCGGTGACGGCGCGTTGGGACAGATGGCTGAACCTGTTCTTCTCCCTGAAGAAAAGCCTGAAATGAAAGGCGATCAGGGATGGGGCTTAAGCGGAGCAAAAGGCAGAGACCCCAGAGCGGTTATGTCTCTCCGTCTGGCTGAAGGCGAACTTCGTAAGCACAACTGGGATCTGGTCAGCAAGTTTGAAAAGATAACAGAAGCGGAAACAAAATACGAACTCACAGATACAGATTATGATGTGCTGATAGCAGCCTTCGGAACTTCCGCAAGGGTTGCCAAAACAGCCATACGCCAGCTTAAGGAGCAGGGGATCAAGGCAGCGCTTTTTCGCCCTATAACTATATGCCCATTCCCCTATGCCGCACTCGCCGAAGCTGCAAAGAAGGCGAAAAAGGTTCTTGTTGCGGAGATGAACACCGGGCAGATGCTTTTTGATGTCAAGGTGGCGGTTGAAGGTGCTGTACCTGTTGAGTTCATGGGATGCCCGGGCGGCGAATCCTTCTCACCGGAAGAGATAACCGCCAAGATAAAAGAGATGCAGGGGTAGTGAAATGAGCATTGTTTTTCAGAAACCGGAAAGCTTAACGGAAAAAACAACGATCTTCTGCCCCGGATGCAGCCACGGAATTATCCACAGGCTTGTGGGCGAGGCTCTGGATGAGCTTGAACTGCGTGAAACTGCTGTGGGTGTTGCTCCGGTGGGATGCGCTGTTCTTCTTTATGAATATTTCAGGACAGATATAGTGGAAGCTCCCCACGGCAGAGCTCCTGCTCTTGCTACGGGTATAAAAAGGGTGAGACCGGATCTCACCGTATTCAGCTATCAGGGTGACGGCGACCTTGCCTCCATAGGCATGGGCGAGATTATGCACGCCGCAAACAGAGGCGAGATGATCACCGTTATCTTTGTGAACAACGCCAACTACGGCATGACCGGCGGACAGATGGCTCCCACCACTCTCCCCGGACAGAGAACAACCACAACCCCCACAGGCAGGGATTGTGCCGCTCACGGCTCACCGTTCAGAATGGCGGAGATAATGGGCGCTCTTGAGCCTGTGGTTTACAGCGCAAGGGTAAGCGCAGCTACACCGGCTAAAATTATGAAGGCTAAAAGAGCTATCAAAAAAGCCTTCCAGAACCAGAAGGACAAGAAAGGCTTCTCATTTGTTGAGGTTCTTTCCACATGCCCGACCAACTGGGGCATGACTCCTCTTGATGCTGTTCAGTTTGTTGAAAAGGACATGGAGGCATACTATCCCCTTGGAGTGTTCAAGGATACGGACGGGGGTGATAAATGATTTTTGAAAGCGTAATGGCAGGTTTCGGCGGGCAGGGTATCCTCAGTGCCGGAATGATGCTTGCACATATTGCCTCACACAAGGGGCTCAATGTTACGTGGTTTCCCTCATACGGGGCGGAGCAGCGAGGCGGAACGGCAAACTGCACGGTGGTTATTTCTGACCTTGAAATAGGTTCGCCCATCGTGACAGCTCCTGCTTACGGACTGATAATGAACATGCCTTCGTTCAATAAATTTCAGCCCCGTTTCCGCAAAGGGGCTAAAGCGGTGCTTGACACAACCCTTGTTGATCCTTCTGCGGTTACAAGGACTGATGTGGAGTTCTACGGGCTCAGTGCAGGGGATATAGCAAGGGATCTCGGAAATGTGAAAGTCGCCAACATGGTTATGATAGGCGGTCTTCTGGCTGTTTCCGGTCTTTTTACCCTTGATGAGGCGGTGATTGAGCTTCCCAATGCTCTCTCGAAAAAACATCATGATCTGATACCTCTGAACGAGCAGGCTTTGTCCAAAGGGTTCAGTGAGATTAAAAAAATAAACTAATAATTAAACAGGGCGTCCTTCGGGACGCCCGCTTTGCTTTAAGAGTCAAAAATACATACTTGATAAAACCCTGCTGAGCAAAGGGCTGCGGTACATTTATAAGGATGTGCGGGATTCATAAAATTTTCTATTGAGTTTTTTAATGTAATCCTCTAAAACAAAATACTTTTCTATTTTCGGAGGTTCTGATATGTCGCTAATGAATAAGTTCTGGGACATCGCCAAGTCCAGAAACAAGACAATTGTTTTGCCGGAAGGAACTGATGAAAGGACAATAGACGCCGCAAACGCCATAGTTGAAAACGGACTCGCCAAAGTTATAGTTCTGGGGGACGAAAATGAGGTCAGGGGACTTTTTGAGAAAAAAGGCTACGCAGTAAAATGCGAAATTATCGACCCCAAAACCAGTAAATATCTTGAAGACTTTACCAATGCCTACTACGAAAAAAGAAAATCCAAAGGCATGACTATGGAGGAAGCCGCCGAAAGTATGAAAGACGTGCTTTACTTCGGTTCCATGCTTGTGGAGAAAGGCATAGCTGATGGTGCTGTGACCGGCGCCTGCCACACCACGGGTGACGTTCTCCGTGCGGCTATCCGTGTTATCGGAACAAAAAAAGGGATGAGAACGGTCTCAAGTTGTTTCATCATGGTTACTCCTAAGCCCGAGTTCGGAAAAGACGGCGCAGTCCTTTTTGCCGACTGTGCGGTTATTCCCAACCCTGATGCAAGAACTCTGGCTGAAATAGCCCTCGCCACTGCGGACAGCTGCAAGGCTTTTCTTGAGGTTGAACCCAAGGTTGCTCTTCTCTCGTTCTCCACAAAGGGGAGCGCACAGCACGAGGATGTGGACAAAGTGACCGAAGCTCTCAAAATAGCTAAGGAGCTTGCACCGGAACTTGCCATTGACGGTGAGCTTCAGGCGGATGCGGCACTTCTCTCATCTGTAGGTGCTAAGAAAGCACCGGGAAGCAATGTCGCAGGTATGGCAAATGTGCTTGTTTTCCCTGATCTTGATTCAGGAAACATCGGCTACAAACTAGTGGAGAGGATAGCCGGAGCGGAAGCTATTGGTCCTGTGATTCAGGGTCTCGCCAAGCCTGTTAATGACCTTTCCAGAGGCTGTAAATATATGGATATAGTAAACGTTGCCGCCATCACGGCTGTTCAGGCTGACTAAGGGGGGAACGCTTATGTTTATACTTGCGCTTAACTGCGGAAGCTCATCCGCAAAATACCAGCTTTACGACTGGGATAACAAACTTGTTATCGCCAAGGGAGTGGTGGAGCGTGTCGGTATCGGTGACTCGTTCATTGTTCACGAAGTCGAGGGCAGACCAACCTACAGGGACGAGTATGAGTGTCACGACCACGGCACTGCTGTGGAGCTTATTGTAAAAACCCTCACCGCTTCGGAAACGGGAGTTATCAAAAGCATGACCGAAATATCCGCCGTGGGGCACAGAGTTGTCCACGGAGGAGATAAGTTTAAAAGAAGCGTGAGGCTTGATGCTGACGTTATAAAAACCATTGAGGATGTTCAGCACCTTGCACCGCTGCATAACCCGCCCAACCTTGCAGGTATCAGGGCAGCTTATGAAGTTCTGCCGGATGTTCCGCAGGTTGCGATATTTGACACTGCATTTCACCAGACAATGCCCGACTACGCCTATATGTATGCTGTTCCCTATGAATGGTATGAGCATTACGGCGTAAGGCGCTATGGTTTCCACGGAACAAGCCACCTTTACGTATCCAAAAGGGCGGCGGCTCTCCTCGGTAAAAATTCCAAGGACTGCAATATCATCACAATGCACATCGGCAACGGTGTTTCCCACACCGCAATCAAGAACGGAATCTCCGTTGATACATCAATGGGGCTTACACCTCTTGAGGGCGCAATAATGGGAACAAGATGCGGTGATATTGACCCGGCTATTCCTCTGTTCATGCAGGGACAGCTGGATATTGACTACCGCAAGATGGACACGATCCTTAACAAAAAGTCCGGTATGCTGGGCATCAGCGGTAAATATACCGACAGAAGGGATATTCTTCAGTGTAATTTCCCTGACAGTAAGGACAGATGCCGGCTTGCCATAGATATGGAAGCTTACAGGCTCAAGAAATATATAGGCACGTACTATGCTGTTCTCGGCAGGCTGGATGCCATAGTTTTCACCGCAGGTGTGGGTGAAAATGCGGGAATAATCCGCCAGAAGGCGCTGGAAGGGCTCGAAGGCATGGGGATAGTGGTTGATGAGCAGAAAAATCTTTCGACCTTCTCCAAACACGGCGAAACCGAAATTTCTACTCCGGAATCAAAGGTTAAAGTTTACGTTATCCCAACTAATGAAGAGCTTGTGTTTGTTGAGGATGTTGTGGCTATTCTTAATGGAACTTATAAGGACCACACTGAGTACGAGTATTCATTTTTAAAGTAAATCAGAAAAAGCTTTTCTTAATAACCGCCGTATCGTCAGTAATGCTGGTACGGCGGTTTTGTCTTTCTAAACACTGAATTATTAAGAGGATTTGAGCGCCGTTTAGTTTGCTAATAATAAAATTTTGTCTGATTACACTTGAATTTTATTTTTTACGGCACATCTTTTAAACAGCACTTATCAGAACCTGAAAACACAATAATTAGGATTTTAAATTTTTGATGTGCGGGGCACAATTCAAAATATTTGTTAAACCCTGATTAAACAAGGCTCGGCTGAATTTTAAGAAAAACACAAGTAAATATTTCTTAGTTGCATGCTGACTAAGCCGATAGGTATGGTATAATATTATAAACTGGAGGGTGCGATGATGAAACGCTTGGAAATTGCCCTGCAGGAGCAGGAAAAACTTAGGGTTGAAGCTGTAATCGGCAAGCTCGCCGTGCATATAGAAGAACGCAGTGAAGCTATGCGTATTGTCGGAACTACGGAAGATCCTTACATAGTTGAAAACGGCGGGCTCAAACTCATAGCCGAGAAACTGGACTTCCTTTTTGATGACACGCTTTCCTTTGACTGGTTCAGAGAAAATGTGCATGAAGGCTACGGCATAAGCCTTAGCCGTGAAAAAGATGAATTTTTGAACCTTGATGATCTTTTCGATATTGACGCTATCGAAGACAGAGAGGAAAAAGAGGTGGACATCCCGGAGTATGTGGTGATGGCAGCCGCAATATCAAGATAATCCGCAGCCCTGCTGTTTAAACGGCGGGGCTTTTTTTATAAGGGCGCATTTCTGCGTTTCTTTTTCTCCTCGTACATCACTTCATCGGCCGTTTCCAGAAGGGCGTCCAGTCCCGAACAACTGTCGTTGCAAAAAGCACAGCCTATACTTGCTGCGAGAGTGTATGAGCGTATATCTGAACCGTTGAGCTTGCTTATTTTATCCTGAAGTCTTTCTTTGACAGTGCCTGCATCCGCAGAAGATTCCAGAACGACTGCCGCTGCGAACTCATCCCCGCCGAGGCGGGCGAGAACATCCGACTCTCTGAATGACTTCCGCATAATGTCAGCCATATCAATGAGCGCCTTATCTCCTTCAGAGTGTCCGAGGGTATCGTTAATTCGTTTCATGCCGTCCAGATCAATGAAATAGATGGTGAAAATACCTGTACTTCTCCGGCTTATCTTCAGCAGCTCGTCCGCTTTGATCATGAATCCACGCCTGTTGTTCAGCCCTGTCAGCTCATCCTTGAATGACATGGTATGAAGCTGGAGAACGGTTTTCTGGCGTTCAATGGCATAGTTTATGGCTCTTACAAGCTGTTTTTCATCAAACTGTCCCTTAACTATGTAGTCCTGCGCTCCTTCACGTACGGCTGAAAGTGCTATTGTCTCGTCATCATTTCCGGTTAATACCACAATGGGCGTCTGAGGCGTTGCTTCCTTCGCCTTGGTGAATGTTTCCAGCCCGAAGCTGTCCGGCAGGGCAAGATCAAGCAGAACCACATCAAAGGCTGACTCAGAGATTGCATCAAGGGCAAAAGAAAGCCTGTCCGCTTTTTTACACCTGAAATCAAACTGGGGACAGTCGTGGAGCATTATTTCAATAAGCCTTGCATCGCCCGGATTATCTTCCACTATAAGAACATTCAAATGCGTCTCTTTGTCCATACATCACCCTTCCGGCAGGAAAGCAAGCTTAAGCCAGAACTGCTCAATCGTTTTCACCACATGCTCGAATTCGTCCAGATCCACCGGTTTCTTTATATATGAATTCGCATACAGCCCGTATGCGGTTTGTATATCCTTTTCAGATGAGGATGTTGTCAGCACGATAACCGGAATGCTTTTCACACTTTCGTTCTGTTTAACGTCCGCCAGAACTTCCCTTCCATCCTTGCGGGGAAGGTTTAGATCAAGAAGTATAAGATCCGGTCTGGGGGCGCTGAAAAATTCGTCCTGCCTGTAGAGAAAGCGCAGGGCATCCACTCCGTCTTTTACTACATTTATGTTGCAGGGTGTATCAATATCCCGGAAAGCTTCCTTAAGAAGGCGTGCGTCTCCTGCATTGTCTTCCACAAGAAGGATTTCAAACGGAGTGATTCTGTTAGTTCCCATTATTCAAGTCCCTTTCCCTGCAAGGTGAAAGTGAAGTCGGAGCCTTTTCCTTCTGCGGATTCCACAGAAATCTCACCGCCGTGGCGCTCGACTATTTTCTTGCATATGGCAAGCCCTATGCCTGTTCCGGGGAACTCTTCCTTGGTGTGGAGCCTCTGGAATATTACAAAAATTCTGTCCAGATATTTTTTATCTATGCCTATACCGTTATCTTTTACCACAAACCTGAACAGATTGCCTTCTTTTTTGGAAGTTATTTCAATTTCAGGTGTTACTCCTTCTCTGCGGAACTTAACCGCATTGCCTATGAGGTTCTGAAAAAGCTGTATCATCTGTGAATTATCAGCCATAACGGTGGGCAGCTTGCTGTACTTTATCACAGCGCCTGTTTCTTCTATGACTCCCTTAAGGTTTGCCTTAACAGCCTCAAGCACGCTGTTTAGATCCACATGGCTGAAGTCCTCGCCCTTTGTTCCCACACGGGAATAGCTGAGAAGGTCGTTTATCAGCACCTGCATACGGTTTGCACCGTCGACAGCGTAGTTTATGAATTCATTTGCATCGCCGTCCAGCTGGTCTTTATAGCGTTTTGCCAGAAGCTGAGTGTAGCTTGAGATCATGCGCAGAGGCTCCTGAAGATCATGGCTTGCGATGTAGGCAAACTGCTCCAGTTCCTCGTTAGAGCGTTCAAGCTCTTCTGTCTGTGCTTCAAGCTCACGGTCACGCTCCTGCAATGCCTCCGCCATCGAGTCAAATGCCCTTGCGAGCTGCCCCAGATCTCCCCGTCCGGATCTGATTCCTGTGCGGATGGAGAGATTGCCTGCGCTTAGTTCCTTGGTGACGTTTACCAGCCTGTTTATTTTATTCAGAGCAAACAGACTGCCTGCAACCCATGCCGTTATTAATACTATGGTGCTGAAAACTATCCATACGCCAATATAGAAGAAGACTTTTTTCACAGGCTCCATGGCGAGTTTTTCGGGGATGCCAACCATAAGGCGGAGGTTTGTGCCCTGTCCGGTCATTGTGGTGAAACCAAACAGACGCTTTTCACCGTCTAGACCAATGGCACGGAACATACCGTCATTATTATTCTGCATCATTTCCACAGCTTTTGATCTGCCTATGCTTTTGCCTATCCAGTCGCCGGCATCGGGATACATAGCGAGTATTTTGCCTGAGCTGTCCAGAACTGTAAGAGTTGTTCCTTCGGGAAGCTGTGAGCCAGCGGCTATGGCACGAAACCATGAAAGATTGAAGGTTGTGGAGAGAACGCTTTTCACCGCTCCGTTGTCTTCAACAGGGAAGGAGAGACTGAACTCCGTTGCTCCGGTCACAAGCCCGAGTCTGTATGAACCGAAGTAAAACGAGCCTTCGGAAACAGCTTTTGTAAACCATTCTGTGTTGGTGGGGATGCGGGTTATGGTGAGAGGTCTGCCGGAACAGACTATAGAGCCTGAGGCATCCACCAGAAGTATGTTTTCGTATGATGGGTAAACATCTATTAGGTCAGTAAAAATCTTCTCACATGCAGGGGCGTCCATATCCCTTATCTGGGGTATTTTGGAGAGTCCCAGAAGCAGATGCTTTGTCCCGTTCATTGCGCTGTTGTTGTGTTCCGCTGCGTAGCGGGCAAAGCGGTGCGCATCCTTCAGGGCTCTGTCCATTTCATAGCGTATTTCAGAAAACGCAGTGAACAGCAGAACTCCCAGAGCAGGAATCACCGCGAACAGCACCAGAAGAACCAGTCTGCCCCGCAGTCCAGAGATACCTATTGCCATATCCGGTAACCCCTCCTTCTACATGCTGAATTTAACACATAAAAGCCCAATAATTCAACTCCCTTGACAGCTTATGCCTCGGGGATTAAACTCGAATGTTATATATACGGAGTATAAATGGCGAGAATTGACGAGAGTGAATTTTTTCACAAAGCAATGATGATAACCAAAGCGATGTTCCCCGGAGTCTTTATTTACCTTGTATTTGCCGGATTCGCCGAGGTTCTTGAGTGGAATATTTTTCTGTATCTTTCACCGGATTATGTAAAGCAGACGGGCTTTGTGTTCGTTGCTTTGTCTGTTATCTCTTTCCCTGTTTCCAGAGAGATTGAAAAACATGCGGCAAAGAATGCCGAAACCGGTGATGGTCTCCTTAAAAGACTGTATTATGCAACGCTTATTAATCTCGGTATAGGCGAGATTTCAGCATTTTTCGGCATAATCATCTATGTTATGTCTGGAGATATAAGGTATTTCTTCCTGTTTTTTAACATCTGCCTTCTGCACATAATCCTTAACAGACCAACGTATGATAAATGGAAAAAGTACATGTGTGACCGTTTCACGTCACTGCCCGGCGAGGATGATGAATGAAGGCGGGAACTAACCTTTCCCACAAAGGCTTAGTGGTGGAGGCGGACAGCGGCAAAGGCGTGCTTGTTGAGGTTGTCAGAAGCGGGGCATGCGGAGACTGCAAAGAAAAAGGCTCATGCGGAATGACCGAAAGCGGTTCAATGTTTCTGCGTCTGAAAAGTACCCGTTCCCTTAAAAAAGGGGATGAGGTGACTGTGGAAATATCCCGCCGTGAGTTTTACCGCTCTGTAGGGATGGTATATATCGTACCTGTGGTGCTGATGCTCATTGCTGCTGTTTCTGCTGATTCTGCGGGCTTTTCCGAGCTTATGACCGCGGCTGTGACTCTTGCCGCTCCTGCGGTGTATTTTCCCCTTCTGCGCATTTTCCTCAAAAACAGCAGCCGCACAAGCTATAAGCTGAAGTAGACGGCGGGGAAGCTTTTTGAAGGCTTCCCCGGTAAGCTTTTGATTATTTCTTCTTCTGTCTTATTGCGGCAGAGTTGCGGTGGGCTATCAGCTCTTCGTGTTCTGCGAGTGTGATTATATCCTCCATGTCTTCAGCAAGCTGCTTCTTGGAGTAGTAGAGTATGCTTGAACGCTTCACGAAGTCGTACACTCCGAGGGGTGAGAAAAAGCGTGCCGTCCCTCCGGTGGGGAGAACGTGGTTGGGACCTGCTATGTAGTCTCCCACTGGTTCCGGCGTGTATTCACCGAGGAATATAGCTCCGGCATTTTTAATTTTAAGCATCATCTCCATGGGGTTTTCCACACAGAGTTCAAGGTGTTCCGGGGCTATTTCATTCGCCACCTCGCATGCCTCTTCCATGTCTTTCACGACGATGATTGCTCCGTAGTTTGCCAGTGATTTTCCTGCTATCTCCTTCTTGGGGAGTGTTTCAAGCTGTTTTTTAAGCTCTTCCTCAACCTTTTCGGCGAGTTTTTTATTATCCGTAACCACAACGGAGCTTGCCAACTCATCGTGTTCTGCCTGCGAGAGCATATCTGCGGCTATGTATTTGGCTTTTGCGGATTTATCCGCAATTATGAGTATTTCGCTGGGACCTGCGATCATGTCTATATCCACCTGACCGAAAACCATTTTCTTGGCAAGTGCTACGTAGATGTTGCCGGGTCCCACAATTTTGTCCACTCTGGGGACTGTTGCCGTTCCGTATGCGAGAGCCGCTATTGCCTGTGCCCCGCCGATTTTAAAGCCCCTGTCAACTCCTGCGAGGTATGCCGCAGCAAGTACCACAGGGTTAACTTCTCCGCCTGTGGCGGGCGTGGTCATGATTATCTCCTTAACCCCTGCAACCTTTGCCGGAAGGGTGTTCATTAGTACGCTTGAAGGATAAACCGCTTTGCCGCCGGGAACGTAAACACCCGCTCTTTCCAGAGGTGTGACCTTCTGCCCAAGGAATGTGCCTTCGCTTTTTTCATACATCCATGTTTTTTCAAGCTGTTTTTCATGGAAGGAGACTATGTTGTCCCTTGCCTTTTCTAGAGATTTTTTTAAGGCAGGGTCAAGGGCTTTGTATGCTTTTTCCATTTCATTGCGGGTGATTTCCATCTTTTTACAGTCGAAACGGTCAAACTTCTGAGTGAGTTCCACAAGCGCGGCATCACCCTCTTTCCTGATTCTGCTTATTATCGAGAGAACAGTCTCAAGATACTGCTCATCAAAGGATTCGTTTCTGCCGAGTATTGTTTTAAGTTTTTCGTCGGTTCTTTTTATTATCATTTTCAAATACCTGTAAATTTGTTTTTGCCGTCGTTCTTGCTTTCATAAAGCCTTGAGTCGGCAAGTTTTACTATCTCCACACTTTCCGTTCCGGCGGGCAGATCTTTGGGAATCGCCACCACTCCGCCGCTTATTCCGGCGATTCCTTTATAGCCTGTTTTTTCAAACACCTCACCCGCAACTTCTCCAAGCTTGGAGCAGATGGAGGCTATATTAACTTTTTCGTTCTCAGGGATTATAATAAAAAATTCATCCCCGCCGAAACGCCCCAGTATGTCGCTTGCTCTGAGGTTTTTTCTGAAACCGCTGCATATATCAACAAGGATGTTGTCGCCTACCAGATGACCTTCTCTGTCGTTAATAGCCTTAAAGTTGTCAATGTCAGCCATTATGAAGTAAAAGCCTTTGCCGTAACGCTGATGCCTGCTTATCTGGGCGCTTATCAGCTCTCCCATTGCCATTTTGTTATAAACCCCCGTGAGGAAGTCTGTTCTTGCCTGCCTGTATATTATCTCTGTGTTATGAAGTTTTTTAAGGGCAACCATCACCACGAAGGAAAGCTCCTTCACAAAATCCATTGAACCTGAGTCCTCAAATCTTTCTGTATCTTTACTGAAGAGGGCAAGGGCGGCGATTATTTTCCCATTTTCGGTGATGGGCGCAATAAGATATGAACCTATCTGCTCCTCAACCCTGAACTCGCTTATAATGTTCATGGTATCTTTGCCGGAGTAGGGGCGTTTTTCAAGAAAGAAGTATTTAAACACCTTTTCAGGATGGAAGAATATTTTATCAGCCATGTTGTCTGTTCTGCGTTCAAAGTCCAGAATATCTGAATTGAGGAACAGGACAGCCTTATCTATATCAAAGATTTCGGCAAGATAGGTAAGCGGTTTTTCTGTTACTTCCGCCAAAGAACCTGAAAGGAGGAAGGCATATTCCACTATTCTGAAACCGCCGTGCTTTGCCTCATTCTCCCTTACGAGAGTGATAAGCTTCTCAAGCTCGTCCTTAAGCTCTCTGTTTTCTTTGATTACCGTGTCGAGTCTTCCCATTGTTATTTAAGCTCCCCGAGATTTTTACCTGTAGAACCGTTGACCGAAAGCGGAACCCGCAGACTGGCGGCGCTTTCCATTATATCCTTCACTGCCGGAAAGAAGCTGTCCGCAAGATCTTGCCTCACCTCGAAAACAAGTTCATCATGAAGCTGAAGAATAAGGTGGGCATCCAGCTTATTTTCTTTAATATATTTATCGCAGTTCAGCATTGCCACCTTGATTATGTCCGCCGCAGAACCCTGCATCTGGGTGTTCACTGCGACACGCTCGCCTTTCATCGCAACCGTTCTGTTTCTGCTTTTTATGTCAGATATAAATCTTTTTCGTCCGAAAATCGTTTTTGCAAAGCCGTTTCTTTTCGCTTCTTCAACAGTTTCAGCTATAAATGTTTTTACTCCGCCGTATGTGGCGAAGTATTTGTCTATGAAGATCTGCGCTTCCTTGGGGTTTACTCCGGTATCTCTTGAGAGCCCGTAAGCGGAAAGCCCGTATATTATACCGAAGTTGACGGCTTTTGCCATGCGGCGCATTTTTGAATCAACATCCTCTTCCGGCACTCCGAAAACCTTTGAGGCGGTCTGCGTATGAATATCCAGTCCCTTTGAATAAGCGTCAACTAGAGCTGCATCCCCTGTGAGGTGGGCGAGGATACGCAGCTCGATCTGCGAATAGTCGAATGATACAAAAACATAGCCGTCCTCCGGCACAAAGGCGGAGCGGATTGCTTTTGCAAACTCTCCCTTCTGGGGAATATTCTGCATGTTCGGCGCAGTGGATGAAAGCCTGCCTGTTGCTGTTCCCGTCTGCTTGAATTCAGTATGGATGCGCTTTGTGCGGGAATCTATGAAGTTTATCAGCGTGTATGTGTAGGTTGAGAGCAGTTTGCTCAATTCCCGGTGGCGCAGGATATTCAATATAACTTCTGCGTGGTCAGGGTTGTAGACTATAAGATCACGCAGAGCCTCTTCCGATGTGGAGAAGCCGGTTTTGGTCTTTTTAACAGCCTTTATGCCAAGTTCGTCATAAAGAAATGTGGAGAGCTGTTTGGGGGAATTGAGGTTGATTTCATGTCCCACAGCGTTTATCAGAGTGTTCTGAAGCTGGATAAGCTCTGTTTCAAGGGTTTTTGCCACTTCCCGTATTCTTTCCGGATCAAGCTTCACACCCTTTTTTTCCATCTCCGCCAGAACGTATGATGTTTCTATCTCCATCTCTTCATAGAGCTTTTTCAGGTCATTTTTTTCAAGATTATCTATTTCATCCGCCGCAGACTGTCTGATGCGTGAGATAAAATCCTCCGCCTGCTCATCCTTCATGGGACGCAGCCCGCCCTGATCAGGCTCGTTCATCCAGCTTATCAGCATTATGTCTCTGGGATTTTCCGGCTTAAGCCCTGTTTCCTTATAGATATGCTTAAGATCATAAAGTACAGCATCCTGCGGGATGGAATCCGGCGTTTTTACTTCCGCCTCCTGATCCTTATGCTGTGTCCATATTTCGCCGTTTATGCTTGCGATCACTGCGAAATCAGTGTCTACCGGCGGTTTATCTGCCGCAGGGGCATTCGGCTTTGCAGAACCCTCGCCGAAGAGTCTGCGGAGAATTGAGTTCATCTCAAGGTCACGGAGCTTTTCTTCAAGCACCGCATCGTTTTTATCAGGGCACACCACATCAAGGTCATCTATGAACTGCAATGTGGCAAGCTCACGGCTGAAAAACGCTTTTTCCTTATCATTCTCAAGCTTTTCCTTAAGTTTGCCTTTGACTTTGTCTATATTTTCATACACTCCTTCCAAAGTGCCGAATTCGTTTAAAAGCTTCTGCGCCGTTTTTTCACCGACTCCGGCAACTCCGGGGATGTTGTCAGATGTGTCTCCACTGAGGGCGAGCATATCCAGTATCTTTTCCGGCGGAAGACCGAACTTCTCTGTGACTTCCGCCGAACCCATAGGTGTATTTGTGGAGAGATCAAGGATTTTTACCTTGCCGTTCACAAGCTGGTGGAGATCCTTATCTTTTGTGGCTATGTAAACTTCGCCTTCAAGGGTGAGAGCGAGGGTATTTATGGTGTCATCAGCCTCAAACCCGTCAATACAGAGAACAGGTATCCCCATAAGAGGAATCATCTCTTTTAATGCTTCAAGCTGGGGTATCATATCCTCCGGCATCGACTCACGGGTGGCTTTGTATGCTTCGTGCATTTCATGGCGTTTTGTTTTTTCCTTTGAATCGAAAACAACGTATATCCCGTCGGGGCTGAGTTTTTCCTTCATTGATAAAATAAACTGGAGAAAACCGTGTATTACCGCAGTGGGAAAGCCTTTGCTGTTGGTCAGCGGGCGTGTGGCATAGAATGCCCTGTATGCTATGTAATTGCCGTCGACTACTAATTTCATTAACTTCTACCTTCCTGATAATTCAGAAAATCAGCTCTCTGCCGAAATTCCAGATACACATCGAAATGTGTGTCTGTATTTATGAAAAATGCCATTAATGGCACGATTTTAGATACGCATTTATCTATTTTATGATAAATTGGGGTTCTTGTATATGGTTTTATCCCCTTGACAGGGCGGTTTTGTTCCGTTAATCTTAAATAAGTCTAGGTTGACTAAACTGTATCGCATTTTTTATATGTAAACTGTACCGGTCTGCGGCGGACTTCTGTGCAGATCAACCCCGCCGTTTTTGTACGGCAATTTATAGAAGGTGTTAGGATGAAAATCGAATTAAAACTCAAACCCCAATCAGAAAGACGTCAGGACCTCTTTAAGCCCGAAAATCCTCTGCCTTTCGGACAGCTCCGCACTGATCACATGTTTGTCGTGGATTATGCGGACGGAGTCTGGAAAGACGCAAGGATTGTCCCTTACGCCAATTTCAGCATAGCCCCCGGAGCAACAGCCCTTCATTATTCTCAGGAAATTTTTGAAGGTGCAAAGGCTTTCATGCACCCGGACGGTGAAATTTACTCATTCCGTATAGATAAAAATGCAAAAAGGATTAATATCTCAGCAGATATAGTCTGTATGCCCCGTATAGACGAAGAGCTTCAGATAGAAGGAATCCAGAGGCTGATCGATGTTGACAGAAAATGGTTTCCCATTCAGGAAGGAGCATCGCTTTACATACGTCCGTTTATGTTCGGAACGGAAGACATGCTCGGCGTTAAACCCAGCAAAACATATACTTATGCAGTTATTCTTTCACCCAGCGGTCCATACTACCCCAAAGGGATAAGCGAACCTGTGAAACTGCTCATAACTGACCGTTTCCACAGGGCAGCCCCCGGCGGAACAGGCTCATCCAAAACCGGCGGGAACTACGCTTCCTCACTCCGTGCCGGCGAATACGCATACTCCAAGGGCGCAAGTCAGGTTCTGTATCTGGACTGTACCAACACATACATTGAAGAATGCGGCGCCATGAACCACTATCACGTTATGAAGGACGGCACTGTGGTTATTCCTGAATTTGTTGAATCTGTACTCCGTGCCATCACTTCCGAATCTGTTATTGAGCTTCAGAAGGAACTTGGACGCAAGGTTATTCAGGAGAAAATACGCATAGATGACTTTATCAAAGGAATAGAAAACGGTGATATAGTTGAGGCAGGCGGTTTCGGAACTGCTGCTGTTGTATCTCCCGTGGGTTCTTACATTTTTGAGGACGGACGTGAGCTTAAAGTCGGTGACGGTAAGATAGGCAGCGTCAGCAAATCCATCTACGAATACTACACAGGCATCCAGAACGGCAGAGTGAAGGCTCCTGCAGGATGGCTGAAAAAGGTTGAAAGGTACTGATAAAGATTAAACAGGGCGGGGCTTGAAACCCCGCCTTTTGTTTTAGATTTTAAACTTATTTACCAGAAGTTTGAGTTCATCCGCCTGAATCTGCAGGCTGGATATTGTGGAGGCAACCTCCTGAAGAGCTGATGAGCTTTCCTCTACGCCGGAAGCTATTACCTGAGTGCTTTCGTTTATGTTCTGAATAGCCCCCACCTGTTCCTCCACAGCCGACTGGATTATGCCGTTTACCCTGCTCATCGTATCCACTGCCTGAACAATATGTTCAAAGGTTGCTTTAGTGTCGTTGATTATTTCCACTCCGCCTTCAACCTTGGTCTTGGCATTTGTCATCTCTGTTGAGGCGAGTTTAGCCTCTTTCTGAAGGCTTTGGATTATGTTGGATATTTCTCCTGTGGATGTCTGGGTACGTTCTGCAAGTTTACGTACCTCATCAGCAACTACTGCAAAGCCCCGTCCGTGTTCTCCGGCTCTTGCCGCCTCTATCGCCGCATTTAGGGCAAGCAGGTTTGTCTGGTCTGCTATATCCGTGATAACATTAAGTATGTCACCAATGCGTGAGGATGATTCCAGCAGTCCCTGAATTGTTGTGCCGAGAGTTTCCACATTTCCTTTAATCACAGTCATTTCATTGACTGCATCCTGAAGCTTATTGTTTCCTTCTATTGTGAGAGCGTTTGTCTCGTCTATATTTTTTCTTCCTTCATCAATGGAGCCTGAAACTTCCGCAGCAGATGCCGTCATCTGTTCTGTGGCGCTTGCCACTCCTGAAATCTGCGCTGCCTGATTGTTCATGGTGGTGGAAAGCTCTTCTGTGGATGCGGCAAGCTGTGTGCTGCTGGATGCCACTGTATCGGCATTCATCATCACTGCCTGAATTATGTCACGGAGCTTGCTGATAAATTCGTTGAAATATCTGCTCAGTTCACCGACTTCGTCATTAGTGTCCACAACAATTGCCTTGGTGAGGTCACCTTCCCCTTCTGCTATCTCTTTCAGTGAGGATGAAACATTTTTGATGCTGCCTGAAATGCGCCGTGAAATATATATGGCTGCGGCGATAATCAGTCCGATGGATATTACCGCTATTAAAATAAACTTAATAACCACCGCACCTATTTCACCGGCGGTTCTTTCCCTGATCTTTGCGACTTCCTTGTCTATGTCGTCAATGTAGAAGCCTGTGCCAAGCACCCAGTCCCAGTCACTGACAGGAACAGAGTAGGAAAGCTTTTTTGCAATGGTTTTTTCCGAAGGCTTATCCCACAGGTAAACAAGATAGCCGCCGCCATTCTGCGCATTTTTGACAAGTTCACGGATGAGGTACAGCCCTTCCTTGTCCTGCACATCCCACATAAGCGTTCCTTCTCTCTGGGGAGTAGGCGGCAGAAGAACGTTAACGCCTTCATAAGTGTATATAAAGTAGTAGCCGTCTGCTCCGTAAAAGAGATGGCGTATTGCTTCCTTAACTTTGTACTGTGCCTCCTCTTTTGTGAGGGTTGTATCTGACATTATGGTTTTTACGGATGTTTTCGCCAAATCAATATAGTTGCTCAGTTCGGCTTTTTTGAGATTCATCATGGTTGTTTCAACAAGAGTAATTTCCTCGTTCCCCATTTTCCGTATGTTGCTTATGCTTATAAATGCAAGCACGAAAGATAGGATCAGTACGGGAATTACCGCTGAAAGCAGGATCTTTGAACCGATCTTCAAATTAAACATTTCCACACCGCCTGAAAAAAAATGATTGTGAATGAACTGTAGTGTTACCTAATAATAAGTAATTAATTTTAATATTATTTTTATGATTATTCCACAGAAGAAGAAAAAACAGCAGAAAAAAATGATGAAGAGTGAATAAAGGGAATAAGGGGGCAGGTGCCCCCTTAAGCTGTATTGTTAAACTTTGAATTTATTTACAAGAGTTTTAAGCTCGTCTGCCTGAACCTGCAGGTTTGATATGGTTGCTGAAACTTCCTGAAGAGCAGCGGAGCTTTGTTCGACTCCGGATGCTATCATCTGGGCGTTTCCGTTTATGTTCAGAATTGCTTTTGACTGCTCCTCCACAGCGGACTGAATAACGCCGTTTACTGTGCTTAGAGTGTCCACTGAACCGACAATACGCTCAAATGTGTTTTTGGTGTCATCAATTATCTGCACACCGTTTTCCACTCTTCCTCTGGCGTTGACCATCTCATGCGAAGCAGCTTTTGCCTCATTCTGAAGAGTTCCGATGATTCTTGAGATTTCTCCGGTTGATGTCTGGGTTCTCTCAGCGAGTTTCCTCACTTCGTCAGCTACGACAGCAAAACCCCGTCCGTGTTCACCTGCCCTTGCAGCTTCAATTGCTGCGTTGAGCGCCAGCAGGTTTGTTTGATCCGCTATGTCAGTGATAACGTTTATTATTTCTCCTATGGTAGATGAAGATTCCATGAGGTTCTCTACTGTTTTGCCCAGGGTTTCCACATTGCCTCTGATGAGCATCATCTCTTTCACTGCCTGCTGAAGTTTATTGTTTCCTTCAATTGTGAGACTGTGGGTTTCATCAATGTTGTTTCGTCCTTCGCCAACCGAGTTTGTTACCTCTCCGGCGGAGACGCTCATTTCCTCTGTTGCTGTGGCGACACCGGAAACCTGCGAGGACTGGTCGTTCATTGTTGTTGAAAGCTCTTCAACCGATGCGGCAAGCTCTGTGCTGCTGGATGCCACGGTATCAGCATTCATTTTGACAATGTTGATTATGTCACGGAGTTTGGCGAGGAAAGTATTAAAATATCCGGCAAGCTGACCGGCTTCATCTGTGGAGTTTATGGGGAGCTGTACGGTGAGGTCTCCCTCTCCTTCCGCTATTTCTTTCAGGGAGAGAGATACGGAAGCCACGCTTGATGAGATTTTTTTCGATATGAAATACGCCACAATGGCAACCGCAAGAAGACAGACAACGGAAAGTGACATGAAGAATATTACAATGCTGTTGATTTCATGTTTTATGCTTGCGTCTATTCTTGCTGTTTCTTCTTCTATATCATCTATGTAGAAACCTGTACCTATGACCCATCCCCATTTCGGTATTTGTACAGAGTATGAGAGCTTGTCGGCTTCGGCGTTTTTGGATGCCTTAAACCATGAATAAACTATGAAACCGTCCCCTGATACGGCGGCATTAATCACTTCCCTTGTCACGTAGAATCCGGCGGCATTTTTTACATCCCACTGGCTTGTGCCTTCAAGATCTCTGTTTGAGGGCTGAACGATACATGTTCCTTTTTTATCATAAACAAAGAAGTATCCATCCTGTCCGTATGTTTGCCTAAGGAGGATCTCTTTTGCTTGCTCTTTTGCATTCTCTTCAGTGAACTCAGGGTTGTCCACCATGAATTTTATAGAGTTTACAGCAATGTCAATGTAGTTTTCCAGTTCGGTTTTTTTCATAGTCATCATGTTGTTCTCAACCATTTCAACATGAGAGCTGCCCATGCTGCTGATGTTACGGACAGCTATTACTGTCAGAACAAAGGAAAGAAAAACAGACGGAATCAGCGCAGAGAGGAGAATTTTTGTTCCGATCTTAAGTTGAATCATTGTCGCACCACCTTTTCAGATATTTAATTAATCACTCGTATAAGGAAGCTTATCCCTGCTTAAATGAGTGTACAAGAAATGTTGAGTGAACAAAGTTTAATAGTTGTTTATCTCAATAACCAATAAAAGATAATGATATTGAATACAATATGAGTGATTAAGAGTGATGGATAAAAATTGGATATGATAGCTTTTGTTAATATCTATCATGGCAGTAAGATATAAAGACACGACAATGCGCCTGCGGCAGAAAACCGCAGGCTTTAACAAAAATTATTCTTTTCTTAAAGGACGCTCCATGAGTGCCATTACAGAATCTTTCGGGTTCTTATTTTCGTAAATAACTTTGTATACCTGTTCGGTTATGGGCATTTCGATGCCTGCTTTTTCGGCGTAGGCGTAAGCTGCTTTGGCTGTATAAACACCTTCTGCAACCATGTTCATTTTTCCTGTGATATCTTCTATGCTGAAACCTTCGGCGAGTTTAAGTCCCACCTGCCTGTTTCTGCTCAAATCTCCGGTACAGGTCAGAACAAGGTCTCCCATGCCGGAGAGTCCCATGAAGGTTTCTGGTTTTGCTCCCATTGCTGCGCCGAGGCGTGCTATCTCCGCCAGACCTCTGGTGATAAGTCCCGCTCTGGCGTTGTAGCCGAAGCCAAGTCCGTCTGATATTCCTGCGGCGACTGCGATTACGTTTTTGATTGCTCCGCCAATCTCTACTCCTGCCACATCATCCGTGCAGTAACAGCGGAAGGAAGGGGCGGAAAGTGCATTCTGCCACCATTTTGCACGTTCAGGGTTCTTGGAGGCAACACTGACCGCTGTCGGCTTGCCGAGTGCGACCTCCTTAGCGAATGAGGGACCGGATATTATGGAATATTCCGCCTCGGCGGATTCCGAAAGCATCTCTATGACAAGCTTGCCTGTGGCTATTTCGATCCCTTTAGTGGCGATTATTATATCTTTATTTTTCAGTGCTTCCCTGTTTGCTTCGGCAACCCTTCTGGAAAACTGCGTAGGCACAGCCCAGACTATGTGTTTCTCTGTCATTGTGCTGATATCAGAGAAGCTTTTTGCGCTCACATTTGCAGAGAGCTTGATTCCCTGGAGAAATAGCGGGTTCTCGTTTTTTTCATTTACGCCTTTTATTACTTCGTCTTCGAATGCGTAGAGGGTTACTTTGTAACCTGATGAACCGAGGAGACTTGCGAGGGCTGTTCCCCAGCTTCCTGCGCCTATTACGGCTATTTTATCTTGCATGGGCAGACTCCGGATGTTATCTTTTAACAGTATCAGTGCAGAATTATACAACGTATAAAATCCGCCCTGAAACGGGGTAGGGAATAGTAAGGCGATTTATGGCTAAAATCAACTATTATGACGTTGACGCCCTGCGCAACGTGAATGAAAAACGTGTATGGGACATGCTCCCTTTTTTCCTTGAAAGAAATCCCGGTATCTGTGCCTGCGGAAGCTGTGCGCTGGACATAGTGGCTGTTACACTGAATAATATTCAGCCATGCTATCAGGTTTATGAAGATGGAGTGGACAGAGCCCGTGAAAAAGTGAGTGAAGAGGAAATCTACCGCCAGATGACAAATGCGGCTAAACTTGTAAGTTCTAATCCCCGTCACGATTGAGAATGAAAAAGCCGGCGTTTTTCCTGCTTGTTTTTCTTTGTTCATTATCCGTTTCGGCGGATTTCAGGGTTCTTATGGATTTGCTGCCGGAAATAAGCGGCTACTCTTCTTCTCCTGCTGAGGGCAGTTCTCTGCCTCTTCCACGGGGTGATGTTGATACTGCATCAAGAGAATACTCTTCGGAGCATGCTTCTCTCAGGCTTTCAATCTATTCCGGTGCAGACGTGCATGTGCTTGAAGAACATGGGATTAAAGCAGGAAATGTTACCAGAACAGAAAAATATGATAACTATACCGCCATGTTTACAGGCAGCGGTTATAATAAAGGTTATATAACCCTGACTGCGGGCGGATCGCCACTGACAGTTGTTTTAGAGTATAAGGGCATCGAACCTGAAAAAGCGGCAGATACCCTCCGCAGCATAAACCCCGAAAGGTTTTTTAAAGCCCGCTAAACACTCTGGTACTTGGTGCAGACAGATTCGGGAAGGGTGGAAAGCTTGATTCTGTCTCCGCTCAGAATAACGTCGTCAGCCAGTTTCCTTTCAAAAATGTCCATTACTTCCGTTACAAATTCATTGTCTTCATTGATACTGTAAATGACCCAGCGTCCATCCTTTTTGTCCTTTATGATTCCGGACGTTTTAAGGATTTTCAGATGCGACGACACAGTTGAGAGAGCGATGTCCAGAACCGAATCAATTTCGCACACACACATAGGCCTTTCTCTGAGCATCATTGCAATACGCACTCTGTTTTCGTCTCCGAGTGCTTTGAAGACCTCAATCTCGTTTCTCACGATAAGCCTCCGCAGAATATAAAAGCTGTGTATATGAATAATAGAATATTGTTAACGGTAATAATCATTCCTGCCGCATGAAAAGTCAACAATTTTCGGAAACTATTAACAAAATTAACTATTCAAAATACAGATAAAAAAATAATAAACTATCTTCCGCAAAGATAGTTGTAAGCTAGCTGATATTATACAGCTGTGATACTTTTGTAAAGCTCAATGTATCTTGCTGCTGATTTTTCCCAGCCGAAGTTTTCCTTCATGGCTGAAAGGCGCATTTGTTTAATATGTGCGGGTCTGTCATAATAAGTGCTGACAGCCCAGCCGATAGTATTGTAAAGGGCTTCTCCGTCAATTAAATTAAACTTGAAGCCTGTTCCGCCGCCTGTTTGTTCGTTGTAGTTCTTAACAGTGTCGTCAAGTCCGCCTGTGGCACGTACAACAGGAAGGGTACCGTAAGCGAGGCTGTACATCTGGTTCAGTCCGCAGGGCTCATAAAGCGAAGGCATAACGAAAAAATCAGCGCCTGCTTCAAGAAGATGAGCCGCTTCTTCGCTGTAGCCTATATATGAACCCGCTCTTGAAGGGTATTTAGCCGGAAGTTCCCCGAAATATCGCTCGTATTCTGTTTCCCCGCTGCCTATTATTATAAATTGGCAAACCATAGTATCCAGAGCTTTCTCGACTGCATAACGCATGAGATTCAGCCCTTTTTGCTCCGCAAACCTGCCCACAAAACCAAAAAGAGCGACATTTTCATCGGGTGTGAGCATGAAACGTTTCTGAAGGGCAAGTTTATTGTCTTTCTTCAGGTGAATTGTCTCTGCGGTGAAGTTCCGGGGAATGTATCTGTCAACAGCAGGGTTCCATTCTTCTGTATCTATGCCGTTGAGGATGCCTTCAAGATCGTACTTTCGGTATGAGAGAAGCTTATGCAGTCCTCCGCCGCCTGTTTCCCCCTGAATCTCCTGCGCATAAGACGGGCTGACAGTGGTTATTTTGTCTGCATAGGCTATTCCGCCTTTGAGGAAATTGACTCCGCCGAATGATTCAAAACTTTCCGCATGAAAATCAGCAATGTCAATTCTGGCGTATTCCAGTACATCAGCTCCGAATATTCCCTGATATCCTATGTTGTGTATTGTGATTACAGTTTTGCTTCCGTTGAAGAAAAAATCTTCCTCTTTGCGTATGTAGTAAGGGATCAGCCCTGTCTGCCAGTCGTTGCAGTGGATGATATCCGGCTTGAACTTAAGATCCTTGGCTGTCTGCATGGCTGCACGGCAGAAAAAGGCGAAGCGGTATGCGTTGTCTGCGTATTCTCCTGCCTTGGTGTGATATATTCCGGAACGGTCAAAGTATTTTGAGAATTCTATGAAATAGGTGTCAACACCGCTGAGGGAGGCCTTATAAACGCTGTACCATTCCTCGCAGTTGCCCATATGCACGCAGGCGGACTGAAATACCTGCGTGAGGTTGAATTTTTCACGGTTTACAGAGGAGTACAGGGGCATGACGCTTATCACGTCCGCCCCTGCGGATTTTAATGCCTTGGGAAGGGAGGAGCCGACATCCGCCAGTCCGCCTGTTTTTGCGTAGGGAGCAATTTCGCTCGATACAAAAAGCACCTTCGGCATATTCATGGGATTACCCCTCTTTTTTTATGGTCTGCTCAAGAATCTTTATTGTAGCTTCTTTCATGGCTTTTGCCACGGCAGAGCCGGGATGTCCTATAACATGAGGCGTGCCGGAGTCTCCGTCCTGAACAACCTGAGGCTCAAGGGGTATTTTCCCGAGGAAAGTTACGCCAAGCTCCTCTGCTGCTTTTTCGCCGCCGCCTGTTTTGAAGAGATCAATTGTCTCTCCGCAGTGGGGACAGCACAAGCCGCTCATATTTTCAATTATACCAAAAATCGGCACATTAAGCTTTCTGCTGAATGTTACGGATTTACGTGAGTCAAGAAGTGCCACATCCTGAGGAGTGGTAACAATCACGCTGCCGTCAACATTACCGATTACATGCGCCACTGAAAGAGGCTCATCACCTGTTCCGGGGGGAAGGTCAATTATGAGGAAATCGATCTCGCCCCATGAAACATCGCTGATGAACTGCTGTATCATGCTGTGTTTTATGGCAGCACGCCAGATTATTGCATCGTCGTCATTTTCAATGAGAAATCCCACAGACATAACCTTAAGCCCGTCAATGGGTTCAAAGGGAACTATGCCGTCTTCACTGCTCATGGCGCCTTTTTTTGTGATACCCAGCATCTTGGGGATGTTGGGTCCGTGTATGTCCGCATCAAGTATGCCTACGGTGTAGCCCATGGCGTTCAGCATGGATGCAAGGCTGACGCTGACGGTGGATTTACCCACTCCGCCTTTGCCGCTCATGACCATGATTTTGTATTTGATGCCTGAGAGTCTCTTCTGAATTAACTCGTCCGTGTGCTTCTGCTTTTCGTCGGTACTGCATGCGCCGGCGGAACTGCAGCTGCTGCAGCTCGAATCGTCCTGTGAGCAACCGCCCATCTTATATACCTCCGCAATGTTGAATATGACTGCGAATATATAGAGAAAAGATTTATAATGCCAGAACAAATTTTAACCGCAGACGCTCTATGAGCTTGATTTGTGTGAGCATTTGTGCAAAACTATGCGTTTTGCCTCTTTGGGCGGGCTTTTTGGACTGATTAAAAAAATGCGTCTTGTAATTCCTGTAAAATTATATGTTACAATTAACCTAGGCAGTAATATACATATAAATAATTAGTGTATCTTTGAAAAAAACTTGACATTTTTTATATAAAACAGCATTTAATATTACTTGAACAGCGTAAGTTACTTAAATCTTTTATAAAAAAGTTAGCAGCCTGCTAATTTTGCGGTGGCGGTTACCTTAAGGTGAGTGAAATTGGAAGCTGACTCTCTGACAGTGCTTTATGTAGAAGATGATTTTTATGTACGGGAATCTCTTCTGCGTCTTCTCCGCAGGCGTTTTTCAAAGGTGATTGAAGCGTGCGACGGTAGGGAAGGTCTTGAGATGCACAGACTGCACAATCCGGATTTTGTCATTACTGACATACAGATGCCCGTCATGGACGGGCTCGAAATGTGCGAGTGCATAATGAAGGAAAAACCGGATGCCAAGGTCATTGTAACCACTGCCTTCAATGACCGTGAGCTGATCTCAAAAGCGGAGTGCCTCGGTGTGAAAGCCTACATAAGCAAGCCTGTGATGAAAGAAGCTCTGATGAGTGCAATAAAGACTATTTTTTCCTAACCGCCGCCTACAAAGTTTATCAGTTCAACCTTGTCTCCGTTGTTTACCAGCGTATCAGCGTATTTATCCCTTGTGAGAACATTTCCGTTTACTTCAGCAACCACTCTTTCCGGATTAAGCTTGTAAAGGGAGATAATCTCCGCAAGGGTTGAGTCTTTTTTTACTTCCGCCTCTTTTCCGTTTATCACAGCTTTTATCATTTCTTTACCTCCTGCAAATCCCCCAGAATATATCTGACAGCGAGATTCGCCTGCATATTTGCAGCCACAGCAACACGGGGAGCCATAAGCCCTTGACCCGGTTTTGCTTCATTGACAAAATCACCTACTATGGCCATTCTGCCTGCAAAGCGGACACTTATAACTGATGTGTCAGCATATCCGGCGAGTCCGCTTGCGCCTATTATGAAGCTTTCCCTGCACTTTGCTGCACATTCGCGTATTATCATAGCTTTTGTTTCGGCTTTGTCTATTGCTTCTATTATCACATCGTAATCTTTAAAAATATCTGCGGTGTTTTCTTCTGTAAGAAAAATGTCTTTATAGGTGTATGAAGCATATGGATTGATGCGCTCAAGGCTTACTCTTAGGGCGTCTGTTTTCTTCATGCCTATCTGGTCCACAAAATACTGCTGACGATTGATGTTTGAAGGCTCCACAACATCGTAGTCCACAAGGAGCATATCTCCCGCACCCATTCTGGCGAGGCTCACAGCAATGTTTGACCCGAGACCGCCCAGACCTGCCACGGCGATTCTCGCTTTTTTCATTTTGTCATGAACACCGGGGGTGTGGCGTGACACAAGAAGGCTTTCCAGTTCGTCAGCGGGGGGGATTTCACCTTTTTTGATGAGGGATATTTTGTCACCGTTTTTAAGGTGTATGTCAGTTCCGATGAGATGCCCGTTCAGGATAACAACATCTGCATCCGCCTTGAAAAAGCTCCTCACTTCAAAGGCTGTTGCGCCTTTTTCCACTGTTCTTTCCTTTTCATTGACAAATATATTCATTTTTCCCTTATCCACTCCGGTTTATAGTACAGCGGTGCAGAGTCATAAAGCTCCGTAATATTTTCCGCCTCGAATTTGTTTTTATATACAAAATAGAATTTATCTGTGTTGATGTTTGATTTTGTTATGGTGTTCGATCTTGTCATATAAATCAAGGGTTTTAAACATTCCGGATTATTCACACATATGCGGGAGAAACTGCCAGACGGCTCTAAGTTTCTGAAAATAATGTTTTCATTGCCGTAGACCTCAATCTCAGCGTAATCGAAATCAGTTACCCCGAAACGGGCGGCGAAGGGGATGAATGAGTACAGGTAGTTTGATCTCATTCCGGAATAAAATGCTTCGATTCTGTCCCCTTCTTTGTAGATGAAGGCTCTGTATCTTCCCAGTTCAGGGAAATATAGACCGTCTTCCATTTTAACAGGGATAAATACAGCGAGAAATACCGCCGCAGAGAGAAGAACATGTTTAGTGCGGGACACAACTGCCAGAAACAGTGTGAGAAAAATAAACAGGTGCAGACCTATATGCTTCAGAACAAAAAAGACGCCAGTAGCCGATGCCATGAGGTCTGATGTGTATATATTCAGTTTTTCCAGCATCACGAGCGGTTCAAGGCTTACCGAAGGGAAAAGAATATACATAAAACCTGCAATAAGCTGAAGATACACCACCGGTACCATGACTATTGTGCTGAAAATGCTTGCAGGGTTGAATGTACCGAAAATGTACATGGAAAGAGGCATGGTGAAAGCCGTTGCTACTATGCCGACTTTGATTGTTCCCTCCAGCCAGCCTATACCCCTGAACTGCAATGATGTTATGCCGTAAACCGCAGTGAATGAGAGAAGAAATGATATGTTGCCCAGAAGTGAAGGAGCAATAAGAATGAAAAATCCCCAGAGAAAAAGTACAAGCTTGCGCAGATCCGTCCGGCAGTCCAGCATCCATGCTGTCATAGCGGTTATTGCTGTGACTGCAGCCCTCATCACCGTGACTTTGAATCCCGCCAGAGGAACAAACGCAGCCAGAGCAAAGCAGGCTGCAAGCATACGCACTTTCCACGGCAGAAAAAACAGCAGACTGAAGCATATAAGTGTGATAACGCCCACATGGGTTCCCGACACCGCAAGAAGATGGCTTAAGCCTGTCAGCAGATATACATCCTGCACTCTTCCGTCAAGGTAGGATTTATCGCCAAGGAGGAGTGCCTGAACTATTCTGAGCCTGCCTGCTGAGTGCTGGTACATTCTGTCGGAGAGGTTTTGTCTTTTTTCCAGAATCCACGAAACAAAAGGAATTTCTGTGCGGAAATATACTTTATCCAGAACCAGATAGCCCGGTGCAAGCCTGCCTGTGCGCCCTCTGTAGGGGACTTTGGTGTAACTGCCTATTACAGCCTCTCCTGCTTTGAAGGCGTATGTGTTATCGGCAAGAACTGTCCCTCTGGTTGTTTCATATGTGGTTCGTTCGCTGCCGGGGTTTTTCTCTGCTGTTACAAGGGCAGTGAAATGAATGAACAGTGTAAGGGAAATGATAAGCAGACTCATAACGGCAAGCATACGCCGTGAAAGAAAAAATGCTAAAACCGCTAATGCGGCGGCAATTTGGGCGTAAATATAACCTGCTGTCAGAACAGCGGAAATAACTGACATAAAAAAGAAGGCTTCAATCTTGTGCCTGCGGACTATATGTAGTAGCATAGGTGATTATCACTGAATTATTGCAAGCAAAGCAAGAAAGTTTTCAAACCATCAGGACGGTATCATCAAAATGGCAAACGAATTTGTTCACCTTCATTTACATACACAGTATTCACTTCTGGACGGAGCGATAAAAATCGCCGATCTTATGGATAAGCTCAAGGATCATGGCAGTAAGTCCGCCGCCATAACCGACCACGGAACAATGTACGGCATTGTGGATTTCTACAAGAAAGCTAAAGCTGCGGATCTCAAACCGATTCTGGGGTGCGAGGTTTATGTCGCCCCGGATGACAGGTTTAACAAAAACTATGAAAAAGGCGAGGACAAAAACCACCACTTTATCCTGCTGGCAAAGGACGATAAAGGACTTGCCAACCTGCGTATTCTCGCCTCTAAGGCACAGCTTGAGGGCTTTCACTACAAACCAAGGATAGATAAGGAACTGCTGGCACAGTATTCCGAAGGGCTTATCGGTCTTTCTGCCTGCCTCGCCGGCGAGATCCCCAGAGCAATAATGCGCAACGATCTGCCCCATGCGGTCCGCACGGCTGATCTTTACAGGGAGATTCTCGGAAAAGAAAACTTTTTCCTTGAGATACAGGATAACGGACTTGCGGAACAGGTGCAGGTAAACAGGCAGCTTATGAAGATGTCCAAGGATATGGGCATTCCCCTTGTTGCTACGAATGACTGCCATTACCTTGAAAAAGGCGATCACCTCTCCCACGAGGTGCTTATGTGCATCCAGACCCAGTCCGTACTAAGCTCACCGAACAGGATGGAAATTCACACGGATCAGCTCTGGGTCAAGTCGCCGGAGGAAATGTGGGCTTCATTCAGGGATGTGCCGGAGGCTCTTACCAATACCCTTGAGATAGCAGAGAGATGCAACACCTCCATAGAGTTCGGAAATCTTCACCTGCCGGAGTATGATGTACCGGAAGGTTTCACAATCGATTCATACCTTGAACATCTTTCCCGTGAGGGGCTGAAAAGAAAACTTGCCCATATTCCGGAGGATATGCACAAGGAATATTACGACAGGCTTCTGATGGAGCTTAAAATTATCGTTATGAAGGGCTTTGCCGGCTACTTTCTCATAGTCTGGGACTTCATCAACTACGCTCATACACAGAAAATTCCCGTGGGACCTGGAAGGGGATCCGGTGCGGGTTCACTTGTGGCTTACTGCCTCGGTATTACAGATATCGACCCCATCCGCTTTAATCTGCTCTTTGAGCGTTTCCTTAACCCGGAAAGGGAGTCCATGCCTGACTTTGATATAGACTTCTGCGTAAACGGAAGGGAAGAGGTCATAAAGTACGTCCGCCGCAGATACGGTGACGACAGAGTTGCGCAGATTGTAACCTTCGGTCAGCTTCTGGGCAGAGGTTCAGTGCGTGATGTGGGTAGGGTGCTTGAAGTACCCCTTAAAGATGTTGATAAACTTGCCAAGACCATACCGGAATCACCGGGGATGACTATAAACAAGGCACTTAAGACAGACAGTGACCTTGAAGCTGCATTCGCCGAAGTGGAAAAAGGCACGGAGATCCTACGCCACGCCCGGAAGCTTGAGGGACTTTTAAGGAACTCAGGCATGCACGCCGCCGGAATTGTTATAGGCGATAAACCTCTTGATGTATATGTTCCCCTCTGCAAAGGGCAGAACGATGAGGTTGTCACCCAGTTTGAGAAAGATACGCTGGAGCAGGTAGGGCTTGTCAAGTTCGACTTCCTCGGGCTGAAAAACCTTACGATCATTGACACTGCGGTGAAAAATATCAAGGCTGTTCATGGTTTTGAGCTTGATATGCAGAAGCTTGATCTGGAAGATCAGAAAACCTATGACATGCTCTCCGCAGGGGATACCACAGGTGTTTTCCAGCTTGAAAGTGAGGGCATGAAGAACCTTCTTAAAAAACTCCGCCCTGAATGTATTGAGGATGTTATAGCCCTTGTGGCTCTTTACCGTCCGGGTCCCATAGGCAGCGGGATGCTTGACTCGTTTGTTAAGAGGAAGCACGGCGAGGAGGTTATAGACTATCCCCTTCAGGAACTTGTGCCCATATTGAGTGAGACATACGGCATTATCGTTTATCAGGAACAGGTAATGCAGATCGCTCAGATAGTTGGCGGCTACTCCCTTGGTAATGCGGATATTCTCCGCCGTGCAATGGGTAAGAAGAAAGCCTCTCTGATGGAGGAACATAAAAACATCTTCATCAACGGCGATGAGAAAATGGGCGTTGAAGGTGCTATACATAAGGGTTTCAGCAAAGAAAAGGCAGAAGAGCTTTTCAACCTTATGGAAAAGTTTGCCGATTACGGATTTAACAAGAGCCACTCCGCAGCTTATGCAATTGTCGCTTACCAGACTGCGTGGCTCAAGGCAAATTACCCTGTGGAGTATATGGCTGCTCTGCTCTCCTGCGAGCTTGACAAGGGTGAAAAGGTAGTAACTTTCAAGGAAGAGACGGAGAAGATGGGAATCCTTGTTCTCCCGCCTGATATAAACGAAAGTGAGAAAGACTTCAGCATAAAAAACGGCAACATCCGTTTCGGAATGGGCGCCATAAAAAACGTGGGGTTCGGTGCTATAGATTCTATAGTTCAGCACAGGCTGGAGAGCCCTTATACATCAATTTACGACCTCTGCGAGCGCATTGATCTCCGCCTTGCCAATAAAAAAGTTCTGGAATCCCTCATAAAAGCAGGTGCTATGGACTGCTTCGGCAAAAACCGCAGACAGCACCTTCAGGTTCTGGAACAGGCTCTAGAACAGGGGCAGCGAAAACAGAAAATGAAGGAACAGGGCATAATGTCCATAGAAGACTTCCTTAACGGTGACGATGATGAAGACGGCGGAAACGACGAATATTATCCGGATGTTGAAGAGATACCGGAAAACGAACTTCTTGTTTTTGAGAAAGAGGTTCTGGGCTTCTATGTTACCAACCATCCCCTTGCACGTTACAGCTCCGTGCTTGACACTTTCACTGTTTCATCAAAAGAGCTGGCGGAAAAAGATGATGACACCTTTGCAATAGCCGGCGGTATGGTTAAAACCGTTAAGCACCATATTACCAAAGCCAAACAGGAAAAAATGGCGTTTATTACTCTTGAGGATATGCAAGGCGAAGTGGATGTTCTGGTATTCCCAAAGATGTATCAGGAGAATATCCGCTATCTGGAAGAGGATAGAATCATTGTAATAAAAGGCAGGGTCAGCCGCAAGGACGACCGTGTTAGTTTCAAAGCGGAGGAGATATTCGATGCTGATGAGACAGTGGAAAAGCTCACCGAAACAGTTGTGATAAAGCTGAACGCCGTTGCCTTCTCTGAGGAGAGGATGCAGAAACTCCGTCAGCTTCTTGCCGCTCATCAGGGTGAGGCCGCTGTTATGTTTGAAGTGGAGATGCCGTCCAGATTCAAAGTAAAAATGACAGTGGGAGCTGATTATAAGGTGAAACCCAGCTTCACTCTGTTTAAGGAGATTGAGGACATCTTCGGGGAAAAACGCTTCGATGTAAAAGTTAAAACCGAGGAGCTTCAGGACAACGGAAACGGGCGTAATAACTGGCGCAAAAAACAGTACGCTGGAGGAGCGGCATGAAAAAAGCGCTCACCATAGCAGGAAGCGATTCAGGCGGCGGAGCAGGAATTCAGGCGGATATTAAATCCTTCAGTGCCAACGGTGTTTTCGGCATGAGCGCAATCACCGCCATTACGGCGCAGAATACCTTCGGTGTTACGGATGTTTTTGACCTGCCCATAAGCATAATAAATGCCCAGATAGATGCGATTTTTGCCGATATGGGAGCGGATGCGGTTAAAACAGGGATGCTTTCATCTCCTGAAATAGTTATGACCGTTGCTGATGCCATGAAGAAATACCGTGTGAAAAAGCTTGTGGTCGATCCCGTTATGGTGGCAAAGGGCGGAAGCCCGCTGTTAAGGGAAGAGGCTGTTCAGACTGTTAAAAAACACCTGATTCCGCTTGCCTTTGTTATTACTCCCAACATCCCGGAGGCTGAAGTGCTTCTGGGGCATAAGATAGACTGCTTTGAAGAGGCGGCTAAGGAGCTTTTTGCTCTGGGCAGCTCGAATGTTATACTGAAAGGCGGGCACGGAACAGGTGAACAAAGCAGAGATCTCCTGTACGACGGAAAGGAGTTTATTTATCTGGACGCACCGAGAGTAATCACTCGGAATACCCACGGCACAGGCTGCACATTCGCCTCAGCGGTAGCAGCGTGGCTCGCCAAAGGCTATGAGATAACCGAGGCATCCTTCGAGGCGAAACGATACATCACCGAAGCCATACTCCATGCCGACTCTATGCAGATCGGCGGCGGGCATGGTCCGGTTAATCACTTCTTTCATTATTGAAGAGGCAAGGCTGCCTAATATTCTCAAGGCAGCCGGAAGCATCTTCAGGGCTCATTAGTCGTCTGTCAGTTTTTCTTCATGCTCACTGACATTTCCAGAAAATCACCGGCAGAGAGAAACATCTCATTAGTTGCTGTCTGCACCTGTGTTTCCTGATCGATCTCCTCGGCGAGCTCATCGGACATTCTGTTACGTTCCGCTATGTACTCGCCAAATGAGCCAAAATCCGTTTTGGCAGTCATTTTGAGGGCTTCGGTGAGATAAAACTCAAAGCCCGTACCTGTAACTTTCATAATGCACATCCTTGTGCCCTACTAATCGTCAGGTTACGGGAAACTTTAGATATTACTGAAAACTGCGATAAAAAAAGCCGCCCTTGAAAGGCGGCTTGGGTTGATTGCTACTGCTGTGTTTTTTTCCAGTCGGAAAGGAACTTTTCGATGCCGATGTCAGTCAGCGGATGTTTAAACATCTGCATAAGCACGCCGTAGGGAATTGTGGCTATGTCGATTCCCATGAGGGCGCAGTCAAGAACGTGAGTAGTTGTTCTTATGCTTGCTGCGATTATTTCCGTGTCATAATCATATGCGGAAACAATATCCTGACACTGCTGAACAACTTCAAGCCCGTCATGCCCTATATCGTCAAGCCTGCCGGCGAAGGGGCTTATGTAGGCTGCGCCTGCTTTTGCGGCAAGGAGAGCCTGATTGGGGGAGAAAACCAGCGTGACGTTTACGTTTATACCGTCTGCTGCGAGTATGCTTGTAGCCTTTACACCGTCTCTGGTGAAGGGGATTTTAACCACAACATGATTATTGAGCTTGGCAAGTTCCCTGCCTTCCTTAACCATGTTTTCCCAGTCAAGAGCGATAACTTCCGCACTTACGGGACCGTTAACGATTCCGCATATTTCTTTTATAACTTCTTTAAAATCGCAGCCCTGCTCCTTTGCAATGAGCGAGGGGTTTGTGGTAACACCGTCAATTATGCCGATGTCAACTGCGTCTTTAATCTCTTTTATATTTGCCGTATCAAGGAAAATTTTCATTCTTCACCCTTCTTGTCAGCGATAAATTTGTCCATATTCGTCTTAGTGGCGAAGTAGTACATCTTATCGTAGTATTTCACCTTGAACTGAGTGTCCTTATCTATGTAGAGTCCGCTCACCGGATCCTGCACAAGTTCCACTGCCTGTTCTTCGGTCTTGCCTTTAACCTCTTTTTTAGCCCTTCCTGTGAAGAGCTTGTAAGTTGCGAATAAAATGAGTGCAAGCACTAAGTATTTAATTATCATTCTGCCTTGGGGGTCTCCTGCGTACCCTGTTCTCAGGTATTATGAGAATTTCTTTTACGTTTCCTTCGCCTTTGCTTTTTGTGGTAATGCCCGCAACTTCTTTCAGGCTCAGATGAATTTCTTTTCTTATCATGGTCACCATAGGAGGAAGTTTAACGGTTTTACCAGTCTTCACAGCATTTTTGGCGAGCCTTACCGCTTTTTCCTTGAACTGCTTAACGGTTCTGAGGCGGTAATCTTCCACATCGATGACAACGCTGGTGTCGCTTCTGTCATCAGATTTAAGCATTTTATCCAGTATATACTGGAAAGAGTCAAGTGTCTGCGCTGTTTTCCCTATGAGAAGGCTGGAGTCCTCTGACTTAACGTTGAGAATTATATCTCCGCCCTGTTCTTTTACTTCAATGCTGAAGTCGCTGAAACCTGCTTTTTCAAGGAGTTCGGAAAGAATAAGCTTTGCCTTTCTTTTCAGGAACTCGCCGTCATCAAATTTGACTTTTATGAGGGCAGGTTTGCTGCCTATTCCGAGGAAGCCTTTGGAGCCCTGCTCTATAACTTCGTGTTCCACGAAGTCTTTGGAGATTCCCTTTTCGGCAAGGAATTTTTCCAGAGCCTCGTCCGCAGTTCTCCCTTCTATTTCAAAATATCTCATTAATTACCTCAAGCTGCTGTTTTTTTGTTGATGAAATACTGCTGGGCAATAGAAAGTATGTTGTTTGTAAGCCAGTACAGAACCAGTCCCGACTGAAACTGAAGGAACAGGAATGTGAAAATAATAGGCATGAACATAAAAACTTTCTGCTGCATAGGGTCGCCCGACTGGGGGCTGAGCCTCTGCTGTATGAACATAGTAATGCCCATAAGCACAGGGGTGATGTAGTAGGGATCTTTGAGTGAAAGATCCGCAATGTGCAGTATAAAGGGTGAACCTTTAAGCTCTATGGAAACAAGCAGTGCCTTGTAAAGTGCGAAAAATACCGGAATCTGTATAACGATGGGAAGACAGCCGCCGAACGGGTTGACGCCCTCTTTCTTATAAAGCTCCATAACAGCCTGATTAAGTTTCTGCTTATCTTTAGCGTATTTTTCTCTCAGCTCAGTCATTTTTGGCTGGAGAAGCTGCATTCTCTTCATGGAAACCATGCTTTTCTGCGTGAGAGGGAAGGTAACAAGCTTCACTACCACAGTGAGAAGAATGATTGCCGCACCGTAGTTATGAACATATCCGTAAAAGAAGTTCATAAGGTTGAGAAGAGGGATAGCGAGGAACGAAAAATAGCCGAAGTCTATACTTTTGGTGAGCCCGAATCCGGTTTCTTTAAGGAGAGTGTACTTCTTGGGTCCGATATAGAGTTTAAATTCCTTGGTGTATTTTGACGCGGGGTTTACAACCGCTTTGTCTGTTCCCTTAATAACTGCGGAATCACCTGATTTCTGGATGATTCCTTCGGTAAATCCGCCGCCGGCTGCGGCAAAGAGAAAATAGGTAGAGGTATAGCCTATCCATTCAGGTGTTGAGTAAACCTCAGGTGCTTTGATCTTGTCTTCTTTTTCTCTTCTTACCTTTTTGCCGTCGTACATAATGGGACCCTGAAAAACGAGTCTGCTGTCGGCAACGCCGTCACCGAGACCGGGTCCTATCTGAACTGAAATAGGCAGTTCAACCGACCTGTTGCCGGTGTTTGCCACTTCTACAGAAGCGTCGATAAGGTATGAGCCTTCTTTGATTTCATACTTTTTTGTTATTACAAGGTCATTCTGCGTTGAGGTGAATACGAGGGATGTCGTATCGCCTTTTTTGATTTCCTTGGATGAAAAAGCTGCGGAAGTGCCTGTTCCGGCTGTCATATAGTCCTGTTTGCCGTCACCGAAGCCGATGTGAATCGGTTTTTCGTTGTACTGCTGGATTTCTGCTTTCAGGATATTGCCGCTGATTTCATTGAAAGTAAGCGTGAGATCCGCTGTGGAGATGGTTTTAAGCTTGTCTGCTGAAACGGGAGCCGTTTCACCGAGAACAAGAGGGGCGGATGTCTGTGTGTCAGCCGTCTCGTCTGCGGACGGAGTTGCTGCCGCTGTTTCTGTTGCTGTTGTGGCATTGTCCGCCACGGGAGCCTTCGGTGCAAAAAATGCCTGAAAGCCTATGAGTACAAGCGCGCTGAGCGCGACTGCAAGCAGGGTTTTCTTGTCCATTGTGAGAATGTCCTCCGAGTGTGTCCTATTTTACAGGATCATAACCTCCGGCTGATAGGGGGTTGCATCTTAGAATTCTCCAGACGGCAAGAAAAAAGCCTTTGAAAATACCTTTCTTTTGTATTGCTTCAATTGCATATTCGGAGCAGGTGGGGTAAAACCTGCATCTGGGTCCCAGCATGGGGGAAATAAACAGCTGATAAAACCTAATCGGTCCTATCAGCAGGTATTTCGGATGCAATTTTTTCCATAAGCCTGTGTGCTTCATTATATATCTCATCATATGAGGCTTTGCCCGCTCCGGGCATAGCTCTGAAAACGAAATCTGTTCCTGCGGGAAAAAGGGCTTTGTTTCTCCGGCAGAACTCTTTGAAGTACCGCCTCAGCCTGTTTCGGTCAACAGCTCTTTTGCTGACCTTTTTTCCCGTAATAAAGCCGAATCTGCTTTCTTCACAATCACATATGCGCCAGTAGACTGTTATGAGTCTTCCGGCACATCTTTTCCCTCTAAGAACTTTCAAGTAGTCAGACTTTTTCTTGAGCCGTTCGGAAGTTTTCAGCCGTTGGTTCATAAACCTGGGGGCCGAAGATTAAACTGCCAGACGTTTACGTCCTTTAGCGCGTCTTCTGTTGATAACGAGACGTCCGCCCTTTGTTTTCATACGAGCCCTGAAGCCGTGCTTGCGCTTTCTTTTCAGATTGCTGGGCTTTTTCATTGTCAGCATCTGTGCCATGGTTGTCCTCCAATTGCTTATATCGGTAGAGCCCGAAATTATAGTGGGGCATATGCCCTTTGTCAACTACTATTCTGCGGGCGTTTTTTCACTGTCCGCACCTTTAAATGATCTGTGCGGATGATCAAAAGTTCACCTTGAAGGTTAAGAGGTATTTTATTATCATTATTTAGTCAAGACAAAACCGTCCTTATATATATTATTAACATTTCATCATGAAGACGGCGGCTCTCCTCTTTTTCCGCTGCGTAATATTTTTTGATCTTTTCTGTTGACTGCTCTTTATATTGCGTATATGATTTCGTTCCTTTTGGATCAATTTGTAATTATGTTTTCGTGAGGTATAGATATGTTCGCGGTAATCAAGCAGGGCGGGAGACAGTACACTGTTAAGCCCGGTGACGTTATTAAGGTTGACAGGCTTGAAGCCGATGTTGACAGCGCAGTAGAGCTTACGGATGTTCTCGTAGTATCCGGCGATAAGCTCCTTGTAGGCGCACCCGTTGTGGACGGCGCAAAAGTTCAGGCTACAGTAGTTAGACATGAGAAAGGCGACAAAATTCTCGTTTTCAAACGTAAACGCAGAAAAGACTACAAAAAACGCATTGGTCACCGTACTCATTACACAACTCTTAAAATCAACGACATCAAAGTCGGTTAAGGAGGCGCATAATGGCTCATAAAAAGGCAGGCGGTTCTACCCGTAACGGCAGAGACAGTAACAGTAAGCGTCTCGGTGTTAAAAGATACGCTGGTCAGTTCGTGACCGCAGGAAGCATCATCGTTCGTCAGAGAGGCACTCAGTTCAAACCCGGCACTAACATGGGCATGGGCAGAGACTACACTCTTTTCGCTCTTGTTGACGGATATGTTGAATTTAAAGACAGAGGCAGCATGGGCAAACATGTGTCCGTAGTCGCCGCTGAAGCTTCTGCTTAACACAAAGCTTTAAAAAAAAATCAGGCTAATTTCGCAAAAGCCCGCCGCACATAATGCGCTGCGGGCTTTTTTGTTTTGCACTTTCCTTGAGAAACTCTGTCAGCAATATTAGTATTTGTATAATACGTTCTAAGGAGAAAGCTGATATGAAACCTGTAATAGCAACTCTTGTTTTCCTGATGTGTGCCGGAGCATTCGCATCGGATTTTTATCTTTATAGAGATAAAGCAGAATACCGCACTGGCAGCACTGGCGGCGTACTTGGTTATTCCGAAACGTTGAAGGCTTACTGCGGCGAAAGTGAGATACTGACCGCTCCCTCAAATGCACCCGTTAAGGGAACGTGGCTGGGCGCAATAGATGGTGAGATCACAAAGAACGAATCAGCTTACGAATCGGCCGAAAAGAGAAAGCAGGTTGCTGAGTTCATGCTCGGCAGTCTGGGTGAGGTTTCTTACGATAAGCTTGCTGACGGCAAGATCCGCAAATATGTAACAGGACTTTTTGAAGAGATTTCCAAAGCCGAAGCCGATATGAAAAAAGCAAATGAAGGTATTGAGATTCTCAAGGCTCTCTTTGCGAAAGGAACTGACGGAAGATATGCAGTGCGTGCGGATTCATCCTGCGCTGACTTAAGGCTGGTGCTTGATAAAATAACCGCAGACTATGAAAATGTTCTTCGCATTAACGGCAATTCAGCTAAAACCGAACTGGTACTGAAGGCTGTGAACAGAAGCGGGGTGGATATTGATGCGTCAAACGCCTATCTTCTGCCGTCATATCTGAATGCACCGATAAATATTCCACAGTTTGATTCATGGTATGTTCGTCCGTTTGAGCCTGTAGTTCTTTCCAGAACTATGAAGACCAACGCCGCTCCGCTCATGACCGAGGCTGCGGATTTTGACGCTTCGGAAGTTACGAGAGAAGCGCCTTCGCAGTTCAGGGTAACAAACTTCAAGCTCGCCTCAAGCGGGCAGGAGACACGATTTGTCCTTGACTCCGCAGATGTGGATACTGAAAGCAGGCTTGCCGTGTACCCTTTCAGAAGTCCGGTTGTTTACAGGGAGACAGTTTTTACCCCCAAGTCTGAGGTTTACGGCAATAAATGGCGTGTAATCAAAGACAGGGAAAACTTTGACAATGTTTACTCAACTGTTGAAAACGGCAAAATACGCCTTGCAGCAGGTACAGACAAGGATATATCTGTTAAAAGAAGTGATCTGCCCCTCACAAGGGAGTCAGACGGCTTTTTCGGCACCAAGAAGAGAATGAAAAGAGGTTACACCATTGAGGTGTCAAACCTTTCCGGAGTTTCAAAAAAACTCAGCATAACCGACCGTGTGCCCGTGGCTGCGGATGACAGAATAAGCATAGAAAATGCGGCAGTGAACGGAAAGAAACTTTCCCCCTCAAAGGACGGAAAGCTTGAAATAATAACCGAAATCGCCGCAGGCGGAACGGTAAAGTATGAAGTGACCTTTGAACTGGTCGCTGATAAAGACATGGATGTGGTATTTTAAATGAAATTTGTCGATTCACTTATTATAGATGTTGAAGGCGGAACGGGCGGCAACGGATGCTGCAGCTTCCGCCGTGAGGCATATGTGCCCAGAGGCGGTCCCAACGGCGGAAACGGCGGAAACGGCGGGAGTGTTATCCTTGAAGGGGATGACTCCAAGACGACTCTGCTGGATCTCACCTACAATGCGATTTATAAAGGCAAGCGTGGTATTCACGGCAAAGGAAGCGACCTTCAGGGAAGACGGGGGGAAGATATCCTTCTTAAAGTTCCTGTGGGGACAATGGTCTATGATGTAGAAACCGAAGAGCTTGTTGCAGATATTACAAAAAATGGCGAGCAGGTTGTGGTTGCGGCCGGCGGCAGGGGCGGAAGGGGCAATGCCTCATTTGTTTCCTCCACTCACCGTGCGCCCAGAGAGTTTACAAACGGAGTTCCCGGAGAGAAAAAGCGTCTTCGCCTTGAGCTTAAGCTCATAGCAGATGTGGGCATTATAGGTATGCCCAACGCCGGCAAATCTACATTTATATCCGCAGTTTCTGCTGCAAAACCAAAGGTTGCGGATTATCCGTTTACCACCCTTGTCCCTCACCTTGGGGTTGTCAGGGGCGAGCTTGGGGATGCTTTTGTTCTGGCTGATATGCCGGGGCTTGTGGAAGGGGCTCACGAAGGGATAGGACTTGGAACACGCTTTCTCCGCCATATAGAAAGAACAAGGGTTCTGGTTCACTTTGTGGACTCTTCGGATTACGACAGCAGCATGATAGAACGCTATAAAATGATCAGAAACGAGCTTGAGAAATACGGAACAGACGTTTCGGAAAAGGCTGAGCTTGTTGCCGCAACAAAAACCGATGCGGCTGTGCCTGAAAATCTTGCAGAGTTTGAGGAATTTATACAGAAAGAAGGGAAACCTTTTTTTAAGATATGCTCACTCACCAAGGACGGCGTAAAAGACCTCCTGAACGCAGCGGAGAAAGTTCTCGCCGAAACGGAAAAAGCGAATGAAGAAGATCTCGGAGATTCTGAACAGTAAAATCACAGGCGAGGCGAGAGAGTTTTCTTCCCTTGCCCGTACGTGGCATCACGCAGTGGGTGACACTGTGGCGGGTGTTGCTATGCCGATAAAGATTGACGGCACATGTCTTATTGTCGGTGTGGGCGATAACATGTGGCTGAGTGAACTTGTCCATATGAAGGATGAGATAATGGAAAACCTTGCTGATAAAGGGCTTAAGGTAGATGATGTCCGCTTTGTTTACAGGCAGGCGGCAAAAAAGAAAATCAGACCGCCCTTCCAGCCCAGAACAATCACAGAAAAAGAAGAGCGCACAGTGAGAAACATGTGCCGCGTGATCAAGGACGAGACCCTCAGAAGCAGTGCTGAGAAGGCTATGCGTGCTTATTTCGGAAAATATTCATATGATGATTTCATAGGGCGTTGAAAATTCGGAGTAAATCTATTATTTTATCCTTTACATAGGAGACGAAAACAGTGATTCTTGATATAAAAACCTTTCCCGATGAAGTGTTGAGAAAGAAAAACGAGCCTGTAAAGGTGGTTGACGATTCGGTGAGAAAGCTTCTTGACGATATGGTTGACACCATGCGCAGTGCCAAGGGGGTCGGTCTTGCCGCACCTCAGGTGGGCGTTAACAAACGGGTTATAATTGTTGATATAAGTGCGGGTGAAAATCCTGATTCTCTGCTTAGGATAATCAATCCGGAAATTCTGGAACTTTCCGGCGAGCCGGACGTCAATGAAGAAGGATGCTTAAGTGTTCCCGGCGAATATGAAGTGGTGGCAAGACCCTCAAAGGCTGTGATAAAGTATCTGAAAGAGGACGGAAGTGAGGAAATAATTCAGGCTGAAGGATTTCTCGCAAGGGCTCTTCAGCACGAGATAGACCACCTTAACGGAGTTCTTTTCATAGACAGACTTTCCATGAGCAAGAGAGAGACTGTTAAAAAACGCATACGCAAACGGATCAGCATAGGCGATTACATCGCCGGAAGAGGCTGACAGACAAAGATTTAAAAGGAGATTAATATGCAGGATTTCTGGTATATAGTTGGAGCATACTCTATCATATGGTTACTTCTCGGCGGATACATGCTGGGGCTTGGTTCAAAAATTTCCGAGCTTAACAGAAGAATTGACGCTGTAGAGGCTGATAAGGAAAGATAGAAAAGGCACCCTGCGTGCAGCAACCCCGCATATGGGGTTGCGTCTGGTGCGGGAACACATGTAAAAAACTGCGTTATGCAGCTTTTTACAATATAAATCAGGTTCCCTGGTTCTTAAAGAAATCCACAAGAGATACAAGGTTTTCCTTTGTGGCTGCCTGAATATTTTCATCCTTTATAGCCTCAAAAATCTCCTTGCGGTGGACACTTACATCTCTGGGGGCATCAATTCCGAGCTTAACGCTCTTGCCCGCCACCTCCACTATGCGGATCTCGATATTCTCACCAATAATTATACTTTCATTTGTCTTTCTGGAGAGTACAAGCATCACTTATCCTTGGCGGCAAAAAGCGGAGCTTTTATCATCCACCTGTCATCTTCAAGTATAACCTGTTTCGCCAGTTTTTTCTCCGGATTTAAAAGAATAGGCGCACGCAGATTTACTGTCGCATTTTTCGGATCTTCGGGAACAACCACAATTGCGGCAAGCTTAAGATCCTCTTCTTTTTCTATGCCAAGAATCTTAAGCTCACGTTTATTGATTTTCGGGTCATAATTCGGATGAAAGATCTTCGGCTCAATGAGTATGAAGCATACATCAGGGTCTTGTGTTGCCTGAAACCAAATAAACGGGAATGATTTATCACCTGAGATCAGGAGAAAGTCGCTGAGTTCGGGAAACCCGAGCAGCGGAGCAGACAGAGTGATTATATCATTCTCCGTATATTCAATCGGACCCAGTTTGGTTGAGGACATTTTTATTTTTTCCATTGAAACCTCTGTGTTTTCTGCAAGGTTTGATTTCATTGCTTTTTACTCCTTACCTACGAAAGAAAGTTAAGAAGCGAGAGATTCATAATCTTCGCTGTCGCCTGAAGCGCACTCTGGTAAGCCTGCAAAGCAAGCTGGTACGAAGTGATAGCCGCACTCTGATCTGTTGCAGATGCCCCAAGGTATTCCGCCTTGATACTTTCATTAGTGGTACTCATCACTGTGTAATAGTTGATGGAGGTTTCCACTCTGTTCTCTCTGGTGCCTACGGTTGTAAGAGAGTTGACTATCTGTGTTTCAGCCTGTTCGAGAACGGGCAGCTCGTACTCTATACCTGAACCAACGGCAGTGGTGAATGAATCTGTGGAGTAAAGGTAGCCTGCATCAAAACCTCCGTAAACGCCGTCAGCCACATGGTATGTTTCATTGGCGGTGTCTACGGTGTACATGGCTATCAGTTCTCCGTCAGTTCCTGTAACTTTTATCTGAGCCTCGGTACCTGCTTTCTGGAAACCGAGTGTGCCTGTGTAATCGCCGGAAACATGGAAACTGCTTAATGCGGTGTCATCATAAACGAAAGAAAGATTTCCTCCGTCAACTATTTCCGCATTTATTATTCCTCCCAGCCCGGCATCCGTGAGTTTAGAGTTTACCTCATTCATTAATTCGTCCACGGATTCATAATCTTTAGCTTCAATTGTTATTGAGGCTCTTTTGGCTGTTCCGTCATTGTACATGAAGCTTATTGTTCTTTCTCCGGTGGATTTATCCTTGAGAAGGAGTGCAGGCTGATTGGCCGCAGTTACACTGTTCTCGGAAGCAGTCTGATAAAAGCCAAGCACGGAAGTTGTCTCATTCGGATCTGCACTGAGAGCCGTATTACCTGAAACTGAGAGATGTGTGAGTGTACCTGATGCGTTAAATACAAGGCTTCCGCTGCTGTCAGCCGTGACTGTTACGCCTGCCGGCAAACCGACTGCTGCTGCCGTAAGGGCAGCGGGATCAGCATATGTGCCTGTGGGATCCGGAGGGAAGGTAACCTGTGTTGTGGTCCATGTATCTGTTGCGGTGTCATAGTATGTGAGATCAAGCACCTTGTTTGAGGAGAAGGAAAGCGGAGCAGCACTCTGACCTTTTGTGGGGCTGTTTGCCTGAAAGAAGGTCATTCTTGTACCTTCATTGTTAGCATTCATGCTTATTTCCTGAGTTCCGGAACCGGAGAATATTTCAAGCTTTCCATTATTGTTGTACGCACGAACCCCAAGTCCTGCAAGTTCAGGGTCGGTGGAGATCATATCATTGATTGAGTCAATTATAAGGCTATCTGGATCGAAAGATTCAAACCCTAAAGCTCCGTTCTTATCCCCTGAGACATAAAGGCTGCTCACAGTACCGCCTGCGCTGAATCCTATTGTTCCGTCAGGATTGGCGTTTGCTGTGATACCGGCAGGGAGTGTGGGATCAGAGTTGATTGCAGTGACAATATCCCCCACACTGGCGTAAGTTCCCGCAGGAACACTTATGGAGCTTTCAGTCCATACTCCGCCGTCCTGATAATAGAATGTGAGGTTTGAACCTTCGGTAAAGTTTAACCTTGCAGGTTCTGCTCCTGTAGTGGGGTTCTCTACGGAAGAAAAGATATTGTCACGATCTATAAAAAAGTTTCTGGTGAAAATGTTATTGCCGTCTCTGACAACTATATCGAAGTCGATATCGCTGTTTGCGGTGTATTTTACCTCAGAGGTGACACTCTTAAGCTCAGACTGAATGTACATTTCACTTAAGTTATTGGTGGTAAGTATTTCAAAATTGAAGAGATCGTTGTAATTACCTCTGAATGTACCGTCAAAATAAGGCGTGGCGGTTGAGTTCAGAGACGTGTCGCTCCATGCGCTGGGCGCTCCTATGCCCTGTTCGGGTATATTGAGATTGAGGGCGTTGTAAAGGTTGGTAAGAGAGCGGAAAGTATCCACATTCTTGCCTTCCTCTATTACGTTAATGTCGCCGAAACTGACATTTGAAGAGGCGTTAAGATCAAGAGTGAAGCTGGTGGAGTTTGTAACCTGACCGAGGGAAATTTTTACCCCTTTGGTTATCTCAATCTCCTGTCCGTAGTAGGCGTCCTGCCTTAAAGTCTGCGTGGATATTCTGTTCCCTGCGGAGTCACGGACGCTGACTACAATTTTGTCATAATCTGACGGATCGCTGGGGTCTGCTGCCTGCATTACCACATTGAATGACCATTTATCGTCCTTTGTTCCTGTGTATTTGCCGCTGACTTTAACTGACTGCTCAATCATGGAGTAGCCTATGCCTGTATTCTCTTCATTTATATTGAAAGTAAGTTTGCTGTTTCCGCTTCTGATATCCTGAACAACCAGTTTGCCGTCAACCAGTGAAGCGTCAACTGCGTTATCATAAAGGTCTTCAACAAATGTAAGGAAATCACCGAGTCTTTTTTCTGTTGCGGTGGGGTAGTCGGAGTTTCTGGGTGTAGATGTCAGGTAGTTGTTCACTCCGTCTGCCGTTGTAACTTTGGATGAAAGGAAAGTGTCATCGCCGTAATTTACATTATGCAGTTTGAGAGTGAGATCATACATGTCCGCAGTGGGAGTTGATTCCACCTCTGCTGTTACGGTAAAGGCAAAGCCGCTGTCCTTGAGGGTTTGGTTTATTGTGTTCTGTATGTCTTCCGCTGTGTCTCCGGCGTTAACCGTAAAACTCATGGCTGTGCCGTTTACATAAAATGTATTTGTGCCCACAGGGAAATTTGCTCTGTTGTCGTTTCCGCCTGAAAGGCTTTCATTTTTATATTCTATTACAACCGGCTGGTCAAAGCCGCTGTAGCCTATCTCAAATACAGTATCCTTACCTGTTGCTGAATATGTAAAGTCTGTTGTTGACGAAGGAGTGGGATCAGGGAAACCAAGCTTATTGTTCACTGTCCCTTTGAGGTCAAGCTGAACATGATCTCCGCTTCTGTTGGTGATGAACATAACTCTGTCGCCGTCGTTTACAGCCTGAATTTCATCAGCAAGACCTTCATTTTCAAGCTTTCTGTTAAGCTCAAAGATCACATCGTCTATATCGCTGTATCCTTTCTGATCCAGAGTGATTTTAAATTCTTCGTCGGCGTATTTCAGGGTTACTGTTCTTTCCGATTCGGTAGCCGTTGACATGTCAAGGGTGACTGCTGAAGGTGCCGTAAGTTTAGCTATACCTATTTTGTAGCCGTTGTGGTCTGTACCGTTTACGGTTATACCGTCAGCCAGAGCGGCGTTGGCTGCGTCAAGGGCGGAAAAATAAGTGGTGGATGTTGCGTAGAGACCGTTTGTCTTATTGGTTACAGTTCCACGGAGTGTTTTATAGGTAGCCATGAATATTTCCTGCCCCGAAAGGTTTATATCCACATCCTGACTGTAGCCTATTTTTGTTGTGATTATACCGTCATCTCCGTAGTAACTTACGTTATCTCCGGGTTTGTAGTAGAAACTGGTGGTGAGGCTTCGCCCTTCCATGTCTGTATCGGGAAGCTTGATCCCTGCTCCTGTACCTGTATTAATTACCATACCCTTGGTGTAGGCAGTTGTAAGGGTATATGAAGTATTGTTGCCTTTTGCCGCTGTTTCATCAGTACCGTTGGTGTCTATGAGGATTTTGTTGTTGTTTTTGTCAAAAAGCTGAACTGTTGCTATTCCATTGGTTACAGTAACTTTCGCAGTGTAAGAGCCTTCGGTGAGTTCAGGCATGTCGTTATACTGTTTCTGAACCATGGCATCAGCGCCAGATATGCTGGATGTTACAGAGCTGACCTGCCTTTCCTGAGTCTGAAATGGCTTTGTCTGTGTTTCAAAACCGGCGAAAAGGTAACGTCCGTTGTAGTATGCGTTGCCGGAGTTAAGAAGACCTTCGATAATTCCTTTAACATCTCCGGCGAGAGCCTTACGGCTTTCAGCACTCTGGCTGTCGTTCATGCCGTATATGGCGTATTCATTCAGCGCCTTGCTTATAAGATCTGAAGCGGACTGAAGCTCGTTATCCGCATTTTTAAGCCATGTTTGCGCACTTTCCGCATTTCTTTTGAACTGCGCTGATTCGTCAAGCATAGTCTGAATGGTGAGAGCGGAGATATAGCTCACCGGGTCCTGCTCCGGAGTGAGAAGGTTACGTCCTTTTGTCACTGCGGAGAGGCTGTTTGATACCGAGTTAAGGTTGTTCTGGATACCCGTAAGATATCTCATTGTCATATAATTTTGTGTAACTCTCATATCTTCACCTTATCTGCCCACAAGCCCTGTACCGTTAATCAGCTTATCGATCATGCTGTCAACAGTGGTTATGAATCTTGCGCTGGCTTCGTATGAACGTTGAAATCTCATGAGGTTGGTGAGTTCCTCATCCATTGAAACACCCTGTATTTCTTCCATTTTCAGTTCAAGTTCGCTTAAGGAATATTTTACCGTGGTTACAAATGTATCCACCTGCTGCTTTTCGGCAGCTATGCCTGTTACGAAATAGCTGTAAAAGCCGTCTATGGTTATGCCTTGATTCTCAAAAACTTTTTCATATTTCAAACCTGCTATGTCTCTTGCCACGGTGTTGTCACCGTCAGCATCGCTTTTGCCTGTTGCAATATAAAGGTTGTTTTCCTGTATCTGAGTTGAAAGCTGTATATCGCCTGCTCCGGTTCCTGAGAAAAATGAGTTAAGCCCGGCGGCAACGAGGAAGTTTGAGGTATCTTCCGTAAAGGCAAAGGTATAGCCGGCTTCTGTGGATATCTTTATTGTGTTGTCCAGGGATACGTTTGCCTGAAGCTTGCCGCCTGCCATATCGCCGTCAGCGGCGGATATTTTCTGTATGATACTGTTAAGGTTGTCCTTACTGGGGTCAATATCTATGTCATAGGTTCCGGCGACATTGTCTTCGGAATCATAAACTGTTACTCTAAGTGTTCCTTTCGTAATTTCAGCAGTCGGGAATGCTCCTGCAGTCTCAGCGAACACAAAAGATGTATTCGGCACTCCGTTATTTGATGTTATTTGGGTAAACCTGCTTGTACCCTGACCGAGGGAGTGTATCCGGTTTGTCTCGTTTATGAGGGTGACGGCGAGTTCATCAAGCTGGGACATATAACCTGTGAGTATTTCGTCTCTGGCAGCAAGTTCCGCTCCCATTGCACCGCCGGTGATGTACTGGGTAAGGTCGGTCTGACCTTTAGTGTCGTTGGCTGTGCCCCATGTTATATTATAATACCCATCTTCATTCTCGCTGTTTTCGGCAAAGAGCTTGTAATTCACTTTGTCATCTACAAGTGCGCTTCCGCCGAGGTAGACAGTTACCTGACCGTTGGACTTTTCGTTTACAGTCACATTAGCAAGTTCGGAAAGCCTTGATAGTATCTGATCTCTCTGGTCTCTGTAATCGTTTGCAGTGTTGCCGAGTGCCTCAACCTTTGCTATTTCACCGTTAATTTTTGCCAGAGATTCTGTGAGCTGGTTTATTTCAGTTACATAGGTGCCTAGGTTGTAGTCAGCTTCTTCCCTGAATTTTTCAAGCTGATTATAGTTGCTCTGTATCTTCTGGGTCAGAGTATTAGTCACTTCCACCAGAGAGACTCTGTGCGCCATGGCTTCTGCAGCCTGATCTGTTGATGTTTTGGCAAGGTCTTCCCATGCTGCGAAATAGTCACGGAGTGATTCGCCCAGACCGGAACCCTTTTCAAGCTCGTTAAAATAGACCGTTACTTTTGAGAGAGTAGTCTGAACAGACGAATAGTAGCTTAACTGAGACTGATTATTGCGTATACTTTCAGCTAATATCTCATCGTAGACCCTTGAGATGGAAGTGACTTGAACACCACGTCCGTAGACCTGCGCTCCGGAGATATTAGGTGTCTGGGTCGTAAGGCTCACAACCTGTCTTGAGTAGCCGTTGGTATTGACATTTGCGATGTTGTGACCGGTGACGTCAATACCGGCCTGTGATGCCATAAGCCCTGAAATACCGCTGTTGAATATGCCGAAAATATTGGACATGACGCCCTCCTATCCTCTTTTGTCAAGCAGGGAGTTCACGCCTCTGGTCTTTGCCTGCGCTCCGTATGTGCTGCCGGCTGTGATGCCCAGTTTGTCGAAGAAATCGTTTACGAGGCTTATGTTTGTTCTGTAAAGAATTTTGAGGGCGAGGTTCTCGTCATTAAGCCTGTGCATCACCAGTTTCAGGTCTGCTTTGACCTGATTGAATTCCTGCCTAAGATTATCCTCGTCCATGAGGTCTATTATTTCTAACAGAGATATTTCATCTCTGCCTTCATCCATGCTGATTTTTTTGATAATTGTGCGTCTTGCTTCCTCAAGGAGCTTTTCTTTGTACACAAGGGTATCCTTGCGCTTGGTAAGCTCCAGCGTATCGTCAACGTTCCATCTTGCCACTGCTTCTTTTTCCAGTGCCATAACGGACGCAAGCTCAGAGTAAAGCTCGCACTGAGATTTCATTATATCAAGAAGGTTTCTGAATCTGTCCATCTCTTGCCTCCATATGCGAAGGTTCGAGACGCGTGTGAAAGGGCTTTTTAGAAAATGTCGTCTATAGCAGCATTGACAACTTTTTCCGCAACCTGCTTTCCGGAAACCTCATAGGTTCCGTTTTCGATTTTGCTGCGGATTTCGTTTACAAGGTCAATGCGTATGTCTGAAGCTGCTTTAAGCTTTTTGGATATGGAAACCGCTTCTTTAGCACCGGAGGATAAGGAGACACTGTCGGTTCCTGCAGACTTTTTCGCTGTGGAAGATTCACTCTTCTTAGCTTTTGCCTGTTCTGACTGTTCAGTTTTTTTCAGCGTAAGGCTGATCTTGTCTTCAATCCTCATCTTAATGCTCCTCCGATGACTTATATATCGGCAGATTACATCCCAACTTTAGCAGTATTTGCCTTTTGTTTCCACTGAAACTTGCCTTTCGCGCGTTCTCGTTCGCAAATATTAAATAGCAACGTTTATGCCATTACTTTTTTTGTTGTCGATCAGCGTGTTTACTGCGTTATAGGGATTTTTGAGATCTGTTTTCTTTTCCCCGTGGTAATTGTTTCCCTGATCTGATCCGGGAAGATATTTCTTCATCTGGTTAAAAAGCATGTCTCCTATGCCGTTTTCAGCTTCGGCTGCAGCTTTTTTTGACATCTCCGTATCGAGCATCTCTGTGAAGAATTTCTCTCCGGCATTTTTCTTTATCAGTCCGCCGTCTGTTGTGGCTTTTCTCATACATTTGTAGATCATGTCATAGAACATCGCTTCAAAGTCCTGACATGCTTCTTTCAGTCTTTTTTCCTGATTTTTTGTGGTGAAGCCGTCAAAGCTCTGAGCTTCTCTTACACTGGGTGCAGACATTACATCACCTCAAGTTCGCCGTGCAGCGCACCGGCAGAGTTTATTGCCTGAAGAACAGATATGAGATCTCTGGGGGTAACGCCTATGGAGTTCAGGGCCTTTACAAGGTCGCTTATGCTTATGCCTTCGGGCACAACCATCAGCTTGTTGGGTTCTTCCTGAACCTGAATATTTGTTGTCTCTGTCCTTGTTTCCTCAAAGGGGTTGAAGAGGTTGCGCTCCGTATCCACCGTGCTGCTTATGGTTATGGTAAGGTTTCCGTGCGATACAGCCACGGTACTCAGCCGGACATCAGCACCCATCACAATTGTTCCGGTGCGTTCATCAACCACAACTTTTGCTTTGCCCGCAGGCTCAACAGGTACACTCAGAACTGAATCCATGAAGTCATAAAAATTGGTGCGGAAAACATCCGGTATATCAACCTTGATGCTTGTGGGTGAAGTGATGGATGCAACGTCAGAGCCTATATAGGCGTTAATGGCGTCTTTTGATCTGACTACATTTGTCATATTGTATGTGTTGAAGGCTATTTCAAAATAGTTAGTGTTCATCTGAAAGTCAATTTCTCGCTCAACAAGCCCGCCGTTGGGTATCATCCCCACTGTCGGGTGGTTTTTGACTGCGCCCGCACCGCCGGAGGACACATTCATTCCGCCGACAGAAATAGGACCCTGCGCAACGGCGTAGGTCTGCCCGTTTGCCGCAGAGAGCGGAGTCATAAGCAGTGTGCCACCTTCAAGGCTTTTTGCATCGCCGATGGAGGAGACTACAACATCTGTTTTACTGCCGTTCTTGGCAAATGCGGGAAGCTTTGCCGTAACCATTACGGCGGCAACGTTTTTCACTTTAACATCGTCTTTATTGACTGTGATGCCCATTCTTTCAAGCATGTTTACAAGAGACTGTATGGTGAACTCCGTTCCGGTTTTGTCACCCGTTCCGTTGAGTCCGACAACAAGGCCGTAACCTATAAGCTGGTTATCTCTGATTCCTTTAACATTAACAAGGTCACGTATTTTGACATTAGCGGAAGCCTGAATGCTTATAAGAAACAGGAGCAGGAATACTGCAGTTTTTTTCATTATATCAGCTCCTAGAACGGCCATACCCAGCTAAGGACATTGCCCAGCCAGCCTTTTTTATTTGAGTCGGAAAGAATTCCCTTGCCGCTGTAAGAAATTCTGGCATCTGCTATGGCAGTGGAGGGAACAGTGTTTTCTGCACTTATATCTTTCTGTCTTATTATTCCGGTGAGTTTAATTATCTGTTTTTCCTGATCCACTATGATTTCACGGTTGCCTTCGATAACAAGGTTTCCGCTGGGGAGAACTTCTATAACTCTTGCGGCGATGGTTGCACTGACTGTGTCTGATTTACTTTTGCTGCCGTTGCCTGCAAATGATTCAGATGTTGTTGTTCCGATTGCGGGGTTGAATTCATTTCCTGTTCCGAGGAAATTGTTCATACCGAAATTGAGCGGAAGACCCAGAGCTGCTGTGACTGATGAGTTGTTACTGCCTGCTTTGCTTGTCTGGGTGGAGTTTGAGTTGCTTGCGGAGGATGATTCAACTATGTTGACAACAATGAGATCGCCGATCTGGCGTGCTTTATAATCCAGAAACAGTGTTCCTCTTACACCGGAATCTGCCCAGAGAGATGCAGTGGGTACTTTTTCCCTTTGCTGCATTCCGTAGCGTTCCAGATCGTCTTTATAGCTTGGTGCGTACGCTTCCGGTTCAAAGTCGTACTGCTTGGCACAGCCGCTGAATATGACAAGGGCAGTTAAAACAATTCCTGCCGTGAAAAATTTTCTCGCAAACTTCTTCATGAAACACCTCGAATCAGGATTCAATAATGTATTAGAAAGAAACGTGCCAAATGTGTGATTTTCTTTACTGACAGATGTTTGGTTTAATTGATATGCTTACGGAGGAATATATTTCCTAGCTGAACCGCATGAGCAGAAGGATCTTTGTCAGAAGACGGCTGCGTGTCAGAAGTTGACCACAGCCGTTCTGCCACCCTGATACTTTGCAGTGACAATTTTGCCGGAGTCCGCATTTTTAACCTTTATTATGCTGCCGGAGAAGGCATTTTCCTGCAGTATTCCCCGTGCTTCAAGGTGCAGTCCGCTGCCGTTGTACACAAGCCTTACTGCTGCTCCTTCGGGAAGATCCGGCTGTTCGGAAACATATTCACTTGTGAGGGGAACCCCTGCGCCAAGACCTCTGACCGCAATGAGCCCTTCAGGATTTGTGATGGGTTCGCCTCTGAGCCTTGAAAGGTCAACTTTTTCAACCTTGATATTATTTGCGATCAGGTCTCCTTTCCGGATTCTGTCTGTGGTGACAAAAACTTCAATAAACCCTTTCACATAAACAGTAAAGCCCACCTCTTTGAAGCCGTTGTTAAGTCTGCCGTACATACCGCCTATTCTGGGGTTTGATATATCGATTGAGAATCTGCCGCTGTCATCGGTGTAGATATCACTCTGGATACGTATTTTTTCTATCTGAATCTCGGCGTTGGGGTATATCTGCGAGAGTCTGTCATATATTTTCGCTTCGATCTCGCTCATCTGTATCTTTTTGCCCCTGCGGTTGAAGTATGCTTCTCCGGGGGCGGCTTTGATGTTGTATTTATTGATGATATGAGTGGCAAGCTGTACACTGAGCTTTCTTGTTTCACCATAGTCAAGCCCGCAGAAAACCTGATCCTTTATGCCTATTCCGGGGAAGACATCCTCAACTGTCACACATTCATTTTCGATAGTAATGACATTTGCCGCATAAGCGGAAAAAGATGCCGCAGTTATTATCAGGAAGAACAGTGAAAAAAGAGCAGTTTTCATGGCTTTCATATCATACTCCGTTTATTAGCGTTTAAGGTTGTTTACTATCTGGAGCATATCATCTCCGGTCTGCACCGCTTTTGAGTTGATTTCATATGCTCTTTGCCCTGTGATCATCGCAACCATTTCCTCAACAAGGTTCACGTTGCTCATCTCAAGAATGTTCTGTGCAAGAACACCGAAGCCTTCCTCTCCGGGAACACCCACCTGCGGATCACCGCTGGCACCTGTTACTGTGTAGAGGTTTTTGCCCATTGCATGAAGCCCTGACGGGTTGATGAAACGAGCAAGTTCTATGGCGCCTATTTCTGTTGGTTCTTCATCCCCCGGCAGAACAACACTGACTGTGCCGTCTTCTGCGAAGGAGATTTCTGTTGCATCTTCCGGAATAACTATGGCCGGTTCAATAAGGTATCCGTTCGGGGTCGTGAGGTTTCCGTTGCCGTCAACCTGAAAGGCTCCCGCACGGGTATATGCTATGTTTCCATCGGGAAGGGCAATCTGAAAATAACCGTCGCCTTCTATCGCAACGTCATAATTATTTCCGGTGTATTGGAATGAGCCCGAGGAGTGTATTTTTTGTATAGCAGTGACTTTTGTGCCTAAACCTATTTCAATACCAGTGGGATGTTCCAGCCCTGCGGCAGTTATTGCGCCGGCACGTCTGACCTCCTGATACATCAGGTCGTCAAACAGAACTCTGGATTTTCTGAAACCCACGTTGTTGACGTTGGAAAGGTTGTTTGCAATGGTATCCACATTTGTCTGCTGCGCCGTCATGCCTGTGGCGGCTGTCCAGAGAGTCCGCATCATGTTATATGCTCCTTACACCGATTTGCCCACGGTGTTGATCACTGTTCCGTTTATAGAGTCTATGCTTTGTATTACTTTCTGATAAGTTTCAAATCCGCGCATTGCATCTATCATTCGCACCATTTCAAGGACGGAGTTTACGTTACTCCCTTCAACATAGCCTGCGGTAACACCGGGGTTTTCTGCCTGCTGGGGTATTGTGTCCACTGCCGCATAAAGATTATGACCCACTTTCTGAAGGTTATCAGTATCTTCAACGTAAGCTATGCCAAGCTGATCCTGTGCTTCACCGTCTACCAGAATCACACCGGTTTCTGTTACTGTGTAGTTGTCAGGGAGGATGATAGGCTGCGGATTGTCATCGTCAATATTTGAAAGCACAGGGTAACCCTCTGCGGTCACAAGCTCATTGTTTTCGTTCACTGTGAAGCTTCCGTCACGGGTGTAACGGATACCGAAAGGGGTATCCACCACAAAAAAAGTATCAGGATCTGTGAGGGCAAAGTCCAGCTTATTGCCTGTTTCATGCAGGTAGCCGATGGAAAAATCTGTCTTTACTTCAGATAATTTCACTGTGGAATTCATCGCCTTGTTATAATCCGTGGTGCGGATAAAATTCTGCGGGAACTCTTTTTCAGTGGGGAAATACTCGGTGAAAACCGGTACATCCTTCTTGAACCCTGTGGTGTTGACGTTGGCTAAGTTGTTGGCTATGTTCTCCACCCGCCTGTTCTGCATCATCAGTCCGCTGGTGGCGACATAAAGTCCGTTCAGCATATGTTATTCCTCCTCTGAGGATGTTGTTTCATTATCAAGGCTTTTGAGGTATTCATCAAATTCCCTCTGCCATTGTTCCTCTTTTTTTATGGCGTCTCTTTTTTCCTCAAGCTCACGTATTTCCTGTTGTTCGATATCAGTTGCCTTAGCTTCTTTTTTTGCTTTTGCCCGTTCTTCCATACGTTTCTCAAATTTTTCCATGCGGGTGACAGGTATGCCGTACGCCTTAGGGAGAGCCACAGCAAAAATCTGCCCCATAGCTTTCATGGAAAGGGTGCTGGAGGGGATGGCGTTTTTTGTGGGATAATACCAGAAGTTAGGGTCAGCCTTGCTCTCAAGGGCTATTACGCTTGAGAAAACAGGTATATCACTCTTGGTCATTATGCTTAAAACAACAGTGCTTGAGTTTCTATCGTAGCTTCTTTCTATGCTTTCCTTCATGCGGGAAACTATTATATAGTCAGCCTGCTGAATTTTATCAGTTACCTTACCCAGCCTTGAGAGCTGAAAATAGTTCCGCATCATCCTGCCGGTTTCTTCATCGTAGTATGTTTTTCCTTCCCTTGTGATTCTTGCGGGGAGAATGTAATATGTCTTTCCGATCGGGAGTGTCTCATGCGTTTTAGCGTAAAATGTGACGACTTTTTCTTTTGTTTTGTCGAACACGAGGGAAGAGATGTTCGAGTTTGCTTCAAGGCTGATCAGAACAAAAAGAACACCCGAATTAAGGCGCGCTGTGAGTTCCACAACCTCTGTGAGTGTATCGTCAATGCTTGAGGCAACTTTGCCCGGGTTTGCAACTTTAGATGAGCATCCCGTAAATAAAGCGATTGCGATCAGCAGGGGAAATATTTTCTTCATCCTGTCCTCCGTCATGGAGATACAAACAAGAAACGTGCCAATATTATGACGATGAGGTGATTTATGCTTGAATTTTCAATAGACCGTAAAAAATGCCGCCGATGTTCACTCTGCATGGAGGACTGTCCGGTTAGTATTATAGAAAAAGATTCAGAAGGCTTTCCTTTCATCACGGAAGAAAAAGAAAAGCTCTGTCTTAAATGTCAGCATTGTTTAGCTATCTGTCCTGATGCGGCACTCTCAATTCTGGGTAAAAACCCTGACGAAAGTATGCCTGCTTCTGATATGCCCACAGCAAAGCAGGTCGAAGTGCTTATCCGCAACAGAAGATCCATAAGGCATTTTAAAAAGAACGATGTGGAGTTTGAAACGATCCGCTCTCTCCTCTGTGTTACGGCAAACTGCCCGACAGGAGAGAACATGCGTGCTTTGACTTTTACCATAATTGATAACCGTGAAGACATGGAGAAATTTGTGGCGAAGGCTTACGGGCTTCTTGAAAAAAGAATAGAGGAAGGGACTCTGCCGGAAAGGTTCAGGTTTTATGCCGCCCTTCTCAGAAGATATAAGTCAGGCAGGGATATTATCTTCAGGGGTGCGCCGCATCTCATTGTTGCCTCTGCGCCAAAAGGCGAGGGAACTCCGGAAGCGGACTGTTTTATTGCGCTTAGTTATTTTGACCTTTATGCGTACAGTCTTAAAGTAGGAACTGTCTGGCTGGGCTTTCTGGCGTTTATGTTTGAATTCATGCCGGAGATAAAGGATGTGCTTGGAATTCCTGCTGACCATGAAGCGCCGTATGCGCTGCTTTTCGGCAAGGCAAAATACAAATATCCCAGAGGCGTTCAGAGGGATGATTTCAGAATAAACAGACCTGAGTTTTAAAAGAACAGGGGCGGAGAGATCCGCCCTTAGTTATTATTTGTAGGGAACATTCTCCTCATATTCATTGAGGAATTCATTTATAAGGTGTTTGTCCACATCGGAAATTTTGGTAAACTGAAAGGCAACAAAGCGTTTTTTAGCGCTGATTTCTTCCTTATTTGCCTCAGTGCGCCACACAACAGCATGTGCATGTACAACGTCTTTAACCCCGTGGTTGGGGAACTGAACCTTTGCTTCGTAGTCATCGTAGATTTCAAAAGATATTGCTGTATTTGAAAGAAACCCGCCGATACTTATATCAACAAGCTCCACCTGTTTGTATTCTCCGTCTTTTTTTAAATAAAGTTTAAGGGGTACTCCGCTGTAGCGTTTATGCTTGCGGCGTTCGTTTTTTTTTGTGTACATTATAAATCCCCGGACAAAAATTGTATAAGATAATTATGGCACTTTAAGGATAATCTTGCCAGAATTATTCTATGAGGAAATAAAGATTATTTGAGAGTATAAATAGAAAATAAAAAAGGCTTCCCTGATCTCTCAAAGAAGCCTTATCGTTAATGGCGGTGCAGGGACTTGAACCCCGGACACTGCGGATATGAGCCGCATGCTCTAACCACCTGAGCTACACCGCCTTACATCGGGACTGATTTATTAAACTATTTTCACGTCCTAGTCAACGTAATTTTATCTTTATCGGTAATTTTTTAAAGGAAATTTTCCGAAAGAGAGGCATTGAGTATTCCGGAAAGACGCTCTTCGAGCTTATACATTCTCTCTGAGACGGTTTTTGCCATTATCCACACGAACTTACCAAAAAGAGCCGGATGAGCATTCTTCATTTCAGAAAGCTTTTCTCCTGTTATGGAGAATAATGTCACTGCCGTGTATGCTTTGGCGTTTGCCGAGCGTGGATAGCCCGTGAGGATTGCCATTTCACCAAAAAAGTCTCCTGCTTTGAGGTTGTTCAGGAAGATGGACGTCTGCTCATTTACATCTTTTGATATACCGACTTCGCCCTCAGCAATTATGCAGAAGCTGTTGCCCGCATCTCCCTCTTTGAGTATGAGTTCACAGGGCTGATAGTCTTCTTTTGTGAAATAGTTTAAAAACTCTTCCATCTCTGCTGCGGAAAAATCAGCAAATCTGGGATTTTTCTTTAAAATATCCGCACTTGTTTTCAATTTTATACACCTTTGATCATATTTTGATTCTCAGTTCCCGGACAATTTCCGTCATGGCTGCTCTCGCGCCGGACTGTATGTAAACATCCGGCTTACAGACTCTTAATGACGATTCATCAGGGTTGATAGTAATAATTTTACAGCCGGATGCCTGAAGGCGGACGGCAAGGTAGTCATTGGTAGGAACACTGCCGCTTGAGCCGATCAATATGGCGACATCGGGAATCCCTGCACGTTCAAGAAAATCACGGAAATTATTATACTGGTAAGCATGCTCAACATAGTCAAAGTCGCCGAACATAAGCACATGAGGGCGCAGAAGCCCGCCGCATTTCGGACACATAGGCAGGTTTGACGCTGTCATCATATCATAGTCCAGCCCGCACAGAGGCACGTCTTCATTCTCTTCGTATGTGTAGCTGCATCCAAGCCCCGCCATGCACTGAAGGCGCCATATGCTCCCGTGGATCTCATAAACATGGTCGGCGGATGTGCCGGAGGTCATGTGGTAGCCGTCTGTGTTGGTTGTGTGAATGAATGAGTTTTCAAAATGATTATCTATGAGTGAGTTGATGGCGGTGTAGCCTTCGTGGGGTTTATTTTCTTTGGCGTTTCGTCTGCGCCATTCATAGAATGCCCATGCGTGGGATGGTCGTGTTTTGAAGCTTCGGGGATTTGCAAGATCCACTGCCTCGAGCTTTAGGTTTTTGTATGCCGGAAAATTCCGCCAGTAGCCTTCCTTATCTCTGAAAGTGGGGATGCCGGATTCAGCGCTCATTCCGGCGCTGGTCAGGAAGAGGCAGCTTCGTGCGCTGCCGATGATGTCCACAGCTTTATTCATAGGAACACCGCCGTTTTTTGGTAATTTTACCAAAAAAATATAGTTATTTCCAGTTAGCTCCCTCTTCGGCGAGAAGTTTTTCTTTTTTATGAACTCCGCTTGAATAATTTCCCAGCCCGTTTGCTCTCACAACTCTGTGACATGGAACAATAAGCGGATATGGATTTGTCGCCATAGCTGTTCCCACGGCTCTTGCGGCATTTTTGCTCCCGCTTATTTCCGCAAGTTTTCCGTACGTAAGAACCTCACCCTTCGGGATATTGAACAGGTTTCTGTAAACAGATTTATGAAATTCGCTTCTGCCTTCAAAAACAAGCTCATCGAATTTAAGGGGGCATTCACCCGCAGGGTATGATTCCAGATAAGCACATATTTTCTCATGCTCTTTCTTCATAGGCTGAACATCATATTCCTCCGGACGTATGAGGCACACTTCCACAAGCGTACCTTTATCGTCAAATACCGGGAAAACATCGCCGATGTGCTTGTTTTGAAGGTGAACCATATACATATTATGACCTCACGAGGAAGTTTTTATCCCAGTCTTTCATAACAGGGTCGTAGCCTTTGGAGCGGAGCATGGCACAGAATTCTGCCACACTTCTGTCGTCCTCAACTTTAAATTGTTTGCCGTCATGTTCTTTATTGTATCCGCCGGGTTCGGTTTTGGAACCTGCGCTCATCTGGGTTACGCCAAGGGGCAGAAGATGCTCTCTCATCTCCGCCGGTTCACGGGTGGAGATAACCAGCCCCGCATCATGGAGAAAAAGGCGCAGAGCAAGCATGGACTGAACAAGGTTTTTGTCTTTTATAAGCTCGTAAGGGGTAAAATTTCCCGCTGCAAAGCGTATGCGGGGGAAAGATACTGTCACATGGGTTTTCCAGTAATGTTTCATGAGGTAACGGGCGTGGAGTCCGACAAAGAATTCTTCGGTGCGGAAGTCTTCCAGCCCCATGAGAGCCCCTATGCCCACTGTGCGGTATCCGGCTTCTGCTCCTCTGTCCGGCGTTTCAAGACGCCATTCAAAATCACGCTTTCTGCCTGCCGGGTGTACTTTTGCATAGGTTTCTCTGTTGTATGTTTCCTGATATATCGTAAGTCCGTCTGCGCCGGAATTGCGGAGTATGGAATATTCTTCCGTACTCATGGGGAAAACTTCTATGGAAAGTGAGCTGAACATATCCCGCAGGAGATCGCATGTTCTGGCGAGGTCGGAAACGCTTACAACCTTTGGTGATTCACCTGTAACCAGAAGAAGGTGCTGAATACCCATGTCTGCAATGGTTTTTGCTTCCGCAACCACTTCCTCATCAGTCAGGGTCACTCTGGGAATTTCGTTATGCCTGTTGAACCCGCAGTAAACACAGGAGTTCGTGCATTCGTTGGAAGTGTATATCGGACCGTAGATTTTTATGGTTTTGCCGAATCTCTGCAATGTTATGCGGCTTGCCTCTTTCGCCATGGGCTCAAGGAATTTTTCTGCCGCAGGGGAGAGGAGGACGGCGAAATCAGTTTCGGTTACGGTGTCTTTGCTAAGTACGGCAGCAACATCTTCCGCCGTTCTTGAGTGGATGAAGCTTTTTACCTCGTTCCAGTCGTATTCTTTAAGTATTTGTGTGAATGTCATCTTAATCTCTTAAAAAACCTGTGAGCGGGCTTGATGCTTCCGCTTTTTCTTTTTGTGAGGGCATACCGGCGTCCCTTGCCGTAACTGCCGCATCAACAGCGAGTTTAAATGCCAGAGCCATCTTCACTGGGTCGCCCGCTGTGGCTATTGCCGTGTTCACAAGAACAGCATCCGCACCCATTTCAATTGCAAGTGCGGCGTGGCTTGGTGCGCCTATTCCAGCGTCCACAACAACGGGCACATGTGCCTGCTCTATTATTATGCGTAAATTATCCACGGTTTTTATTCCCTTGTTGCTGCCGATGGGTGCGCCGAGGGGCATTACGGTTACGGTACCTATCTCCTCAAGGCGTTTGCAGAGAACAGGATCCGCATTAATGTAAGGCAGAACCTTGAACCCTTCCTTCACGAGTATTTCCGCCGCCTTGAATGTTTCAATAGGGTCGGGGAGAAGGTAGTACGGATCGGGTGTAACCTCAAGCTTGATCCAAGGCTCACACCCTGCCGCACGGGCTATTCTTGCCAGTCTCACCGCTTCTTCTGCGTCTCTGGCGCCGGATGTATTGGGGAGGAGAAGGTACTTTGATGTATCTATGTGGTTGAGAATATCGTCCTGCGGATTGTTTACGTCCACTCTGCGCAGAGCAACAGTAACAATCTCCGCTCCGCTTGCTTCAGCCGCCGCAGCCATAACGTCACTGCCGGCGAATTTGCCTGTGCCGACCATAAGTCTGCTTCTGAAGGTTCTTCCGTCTATGATAAGATTTTTTGAGAACATGCTCTTTTACCGCCTGAAATCTGAATGTATTTCAATAGTAATTACCACTGATTAAATGTCAACAATATATTGATAGATAAATATTGTCCCTGATGCGCTCAGGCAGGGCTGTTCCTGAATACCCTTGCGAAAAATAAAAATAGGCGTAAACTTAGTTGCGTCAATTTTGTCAGATACAAGGACGAATAATAAACCTGCGAGGATTTCCAGATGGATTTTTGCAATCTTAAAAGCCAGTATTCATTAGTAAAAGAAGATATCGACCGCCGTGTTCTTGCGGTATTTGAGCATGGAAGATACATTTTCGGACCCGAAATAACGGAGCTTGAAAAAAAATGCGCAGAATTTTGCGGAGTTAAACACGCTCTGGCTGTTTCTTCAGGCACAGATGCTCTTCTCATGGGGCTTATGGCTTATGATGTTAAGCCCGGTGACTATGTTATCACCACGCCTTTTACCTTTATAGCAACAGCAGAGATGATAGCTCTCCTCGGCGCAACACCTCTTTTTGTTGATATAGAAGAAACAACCTACAACATTGACCCTGCAAAGCTTGGGGAAATGCTTACAAACCCTCCCGTTGATAAATCAAAAATCAGGGGCGTTATCGCTGTTGATCTCTACGGACAGATGCCTGACTACGAAGCCATAGAAAAGGTTATCAAAGACAGCGGTCTTGACCTTTTCCTCATGGAAGATGCAGCACAGAGCTTCGGTGCAATGCAGAGAGGCAAAAGAGCCTGCGCATTCGGAGATATTGGCGCCACATCATTCTTTCCTTCAAAGCCTCTCGGCTGCTACGGCGACGGCGGTATGGTTTTCACCAACTGCGATAAGCTCGCAGAAAAAATGGGATGGATCAGAAACCATGGTCAGAATGAGAGATACTGCCACAAAATAGTGGGTATCAACGGCAGGCTGGACAGTGTTCAGGCGGCTGTTCTCCTCGGCAAGTTTGATCTTTTTGTAAACAAAGAGATCGATGGCCGTGACAAGGTTGCATCTATGTACACCGAAAAGCTTTCCAAAATAAAAGGTGTTAAAACTCCGGCAGTTACAGATTTCAACCGCTCCGTATGGGCTCAGTATTCCATAATGGTTGAGGACAGGGATGCCCTTGCCACTCATCTTAACGCGAAAGGCATACCCACTGCGGTTCACTACCCGATACCCCTTCACATGCAGGAAGTTTTCAGCGGTCTCGGCGTGAAGAAAGGTGCTCTCCCTGTTTCAGAGAAAGTTGCTGCTCATATAATGAGCCTTCCCATGTGCGCTTATAAAACGCAGGAAGACATAAACACAGTTGCTGAGGCAATAGCCGAATACTACAAATAGTCAATGGTTTGAGGGGAATTTCGTTGAAGTTCCCCTTCTTTTTCTCTTCATAATCTATTTTTTCGATTTTTATTGACTGCTGATCTTTTTCAGGCTTTACTTTCCGGATGGAAAAAAACCGGGTATTTATTGAGCGTTTCAGCAATGTCTTAGGTGCGGATTCGGATGCATTTTTTGCATCCCTTGAACGTCTGCCGTCTAAACATATACGCATAAATACCAAACGTAATATAAACTACCTGCCGGAAATCGCCGAACACGGCATAGTTCTTGAGAATGATGCACGTTTTCCCGCTGTTTATAAGGTTCTCAGCGGAGCGGAAAAGCTTACTTCCACTGTTTCTTTCCAGACGGGCGGTTTTTATATCCAGAACCCCTCATCAGTTTTTCCGCCGGATGTACTATGCAGATTTCTTCCTGAAAATCCCGCTGTTATGGATGTTTCTGCTGCTCCGGGGGGTAAAACCGTAGCATTGTGTGATATGCTTAAAAACAGCGGTGTGGTTGTTGCCAATGAACCGTCATCAAAACGGCTTAAATCCCTTGAGTTTAATTTAGAGAAATACGGCTGCTGGAGCGCTAAGACCGTATCATTTGACGGACGTGTGCTTGACAGACATCTGGAGGAAACCTTTGACGGTATACTTCTGGATGCACCATGCAGCAATGAGAATAAAATATTCCGCAATGAAACCGTGAACGCATCGTGGGAGCCGGCACTTGTGGAGCGTATGGCAAAACTCCAGAGAGAGATACTTGAATCAGCCTTTAAGTGTCTGAAGAAGGGGGGCGCTCTTGTTTATTCCACATGCACATTCTCCGTTGAGGAGAACGAAGGTGTGATACACGCCTTTCTGGATGAACATCCGGAAGCAGAGCTTCTGGATATTTCTGAAGGTGAAAACACCTTCGGCATGAGCGGGGATACAGCTTTTGATGAGAAAGTCCTCCGTGTGATGCCCCATAAACTGCCTTATGACGGTTTTTTTATAGCCGCTTTAAGAAAGAAAGGGGACGATGCGGAGGGTTGTAGTTTAAAGATTAAAAGAGACAAACAGCTTGACTCGCTGTTTTATGAATTACCGCCGAATCTTTCGGTTTCACACGGGTCAAATATTGCATATATAGAAACAGGCTGCGTTCTTGAAGCAAGACCAAGGCTTGGCAAAAGCGGCATTCTTCTCTGGAAGCGTGCGGGGGAACTGAGTGCCCAGAGTGCATGGGAACTCGGTGCGGAACTTAAACCGGACTACAGGGCACAGACAGGACTTGACGGGGCATTGCGCTATTTAAAAGGGTTTGACACGGATAAGACGTCCGACTATCATACTCCGGTTCTTTACTATGGCGAAATCCCCGTGGGAACGGTGAAAACCGTTGAGGGCAGATTTAAAAACAAGCTGGACAGGTATTTTTTGTATGGCAAAAACATTGAGTTTTAAACTTTCAGCACTTTTTATCTTATTGGCGGTTTTTTTTACCGCATCGGGCGTTAAGGCACAACAGCTTTCAGGCAATGTATTCTCTTATAAAAGCGAGTCTTTTACAGCAGTTGTTGTGGATAAAAACACAAGCACACTCTACATAGTGGAGATGAAGAACGACACTCCTGAAATAATTGCGAAAACAAGCGTTCTTGTCGGCGGCGGCGGGGGCGATAAAAAAGTCTCCGGCGATATGAAAACCCCTGAAGGCGTTTACTATATAACGGGCTACCTGTCTCCTGAACAACTGCGGAGAGCATACGGCAGTGTGGCGGATGACTACGGAACGGGGGCATTCCCTCTGAATTATCCCAACTTTTTTGACCGGATGAGCGGCAAAACCGGCAGCGGAATATGGCTGCACGGCAAAAGGGTGGACAGAAAAGAACAGTCCACGAGAGGGTGCGTTGCTCTTGAAAACGATGTTCTTGATGACTACAAAAAATACCTTAAAAAAGGTATTCCCGTTGTAATCACAAACGGAGTGAGCTTTGAGCAGCGCCAGAACTACGAAGTGGAGAAAGCTTTTCTGAAAGAGAAGCTGGACAGCCTTGTGGCTTCATGGAGCGGGCTTGATTTTGAAAATTTTGCATCGCACTACCACATTCAGTTCAGAAGCGGTTCCGGTGAAAATTATGCACAGTATCTGGGCAAGAAGAAAACACTGATGAAGCTTTATCCCGAAAGGAAAATTGAGATATCGTCAGTTCGTTCATTTAAGGAAAACAACGACGAATTTGTTTATGACTTTGACCAACTCTACTGCGCCGACAATATACTCGCCTACGGAAACAAGAGACTTTACCTCAAAAGAGAGATTGATGAACTGAAAATCATAGCAGAAGAGTTTTTCTCCGAGTCTCCGGAGCCTCTTGTGCGTGAGCGTGTGGCGGTGTTTCTTGAAAACTGGAAGAAAGCGTGGGAAAGCATGGACACTGAAAAATATATGGCGGCTTATTCCTCATCCTTTTCATCAGCAGGATTCAATTATGAAAGCTGGAAGACGGATAAGGAAGAAAAATTCGACAAATACTCAACCATAAAAATCGGTATAGATAATATTAAGATTTCGCAGATTTCCCCTAAAAGGGTCAGAGTGAGCTTCATTCAGCACTTCAGCGGAGATTCCTACAGTGATAAGGGTGTCAAAACCCTTGAGCTTGAGGGATGTCCCGGGGATTACAGGATCAGAAGCGAACTCTGGAGCGCCAGATGAAAAAAACTCTTATAATTTTTATTCTGCTGATTACCGCTGCTGTATCTTTTGCCCAGACACGCCCATATACTCGTAATGATGTGTATTTCAAAGGCACTGAGTATGAGCTTGACGTGTACAGGATATACGGCAGGCAGGACGGCAAGACAATGCTGATCATAGGCGGAATTCAGGGGGACGAACCGGGAGGTTTTCTCTCTGCTGATCTCTATGCGGAAATGCGCCTTGAAAAAGGAAATCTTATTGTTGTACCCAGAGCTAATTTCAAATCAGTAATACTTTTTGACAGGGAAACTGAAGCCGATATGAACCGCCGTTTCACCAAAGATTTAGGTGTAATGGAGATGGATAAGGTTGTGGAAGTTATTATCAGGCTAATGGAAGAGTCCGATGTTTTTCTCAATCTTCATGACGGATGGGGCTATCATAACCCGAAATATATAGACCAGTGGCGCAACCCGCGCAGGTTTGGTCAGTCGATCATTACCGATGCGGATATATTCTCCTGCGAAGACGGACGTATGCTTGATCTTAAAACTCCGGCGAAACAGGTTCTTGAAGCAGTTAATAAAATGATAAACGATGAAAAGTATTTTATGCACTACTTCAACACCCAAACGGAAGATCCTCTGACGAAGTTCACCGACATGCGTAAAACAGCAACATTCTACGCACTTAAGCATTTCTGTCTCCCGTCATTCGGTGTGGAATCATCAAAAAACCTGCCTTCTGTTGAGCTGAAAGTTCTTCATCATAATTACGTCGTGAACGAATTTATGAAATATTATGATATAGTTCCCGAACATCCCCGTATTTTTCTGAAAGAGCCCCGTCTTAACTATGCTGTTATCAGGGTAAATGATGAAGTGGTGACTGTGGAAAACGGGCAGACTCTGTATGCCGATAAGGGAGACTTGATCGAAATAACAAATGTGGACGCCAACTATGACAGGGGAATATCATGCGATATCCTCGGAATGGGTGATCTCAATGACTGCGGAAAGCAGATTGAGGTCAAAGGCGAATCAAGAATTGTTTTCCGTAAGGACAATCAGAAGATGGGGGAGATCAAGCTTGCGTATAAGAACGCTCCGAAGCCTGTTAAACCCGCAGTCGCTGTAAAACAGCCGGTTAAGCCTGTTGTAAAGGAAGACCTTGTTCCGTCAAAGACCAATGTTGTTTTTGTTATGAAGATAAACGGCGATGAGGTGCGTGTCCGGTCGGGCGGAATAGTTAAATTGAAAAAAACCGATACTATCGAGTTTATAGAAGCTCTCGGCGGTGATTTCGGCTCACCTGATGTCCCTGTGAATGTTAAAGGCTATGTGCCGCCCGGAGCAATTAACAACGGTGATGACAGAGGATATAAAATCCGCATGACAGACTATTTTATGCTGAAATACTCCCGTGACGGTATGGGCAGGGCGTATCCTGTTATTGCCGGAAACAGCCGTAATGAAATCGGTGAGATGTGGATAGAGATTGAGTAATGAAAAGGCTTGCAATACATGTTAAAGGGCGTGTGCAGGGGGTCGGCTACAGGGCGTTTCTCCACAGCGGGGTTGTTCCTCTTGGTGTGGGCGGCTATGTGCGCAACCTTTCTGACGGAAGCGTGGAGATCATAGCAGAAGGTACGGAGGCGCAGCTAAACGAAGTGCTGAAAAAAGCCCGTGCCGGTTCCCCGTTTTCCGAGGTTACGGACATGACTGTGGTTGAGGAAAAACCCACAGGCGAGTTTGAAATATTTGAGATAAGAAACTTATGAATAGATATAAATATAAACTGCTGATATTCGACTTTGACGGCACTCTGGCGGCGACTGAGCCTGCCATACAGTTCTGTATGAAAGCAGCTTTCGAGGAGTACGGGCTTACGCCACCGCCTGAAAAATCCGTACGGGAGGCTATCGGCATCCCTCTGAACAGGATGATAGCCGGTCTGGGCGGGCTGGATGATGAAACGGCGCAGACAGTAACCGATATTTACAGAAAATACTACAAGCGTGAAGGGATGGAGATGACGAAACTTTTTCCTTCAGCTCTCTCAACTGTTGAGGCGCTCCGTGGCAGAGGCTATAAGACAGCCGTTATCAGCAATAAAAATCATGAAGTGGTTCATAAGTCTGTTGAAGTTACAGGCTTAATGCCTTTTTTTGACCTTGTTGCCGGAGAAAAGGGCGGTCAGTTTCAGAAACCCCACCCGCAGGCTTTTACAGATATAATTGTACCCGGTTTCGGTGTGGATGCGTCTGATTGTTTAATGATAGGCGACGCTGTGCAGGATACAGGTTTTGCCCTTAATTGCGGCATGGATGCGGCATGGGCTTCATACGGTTTCGGGAATGAAACAGAGTGTATGAACAAAAATGTTAAATTCGTGCTTAATGATATTTCGGAGCTGACCGATATACTTGGTTGACAACGCTTTTTACGGAGATTTCATTGAGTGTCAGACAGGCGATACAAATCAGGGAGGATGCGTTTCGCCCCCGTCCGTTTTTAAAATGGGCAGGCGGCAAAAGCAGGCTTATCCCTCAATTTGAACCATTTTTCCCAAAAAGAAGAATGGTTTATTTCGAGCCATTTATCGGCGGCGGAGCTGTGTTCCTTCATCTTGCCGCAAAGGGGCTCATAAAAAAAGCGTTCCTCAATGACCTTAATTCGGATCTTGCCGGTCTTTATTCAGTAATCAAAAACACACCGGATGTTTTTATAGAGCAGTGTCTTGCGTTGTCGGATGAATATCTTGCCTTGAGCGATGTTGAGCGTGCGGAATATTATTACAACAAACGCAGGCAGTATAACAAAGGTGCATGGACGAACCCTGTAACCCGTGCTGCGGCAACGGTTTTTTTGAACAAAACCTGCTTTAACGGACTCTTCAGGGTTAACAGCAAGGGCGAGTTTAATGTACCTGCCGGCAAATATAAGTCACCCACAATAATTGAACCTGAGAACATATACGCTGTCTGCCGTGCCTTGAACGAAACGGAAGCGGAAATTACCTGTGCTGATTTCAGTGATGTTCTGGAAAACGCATCAAATGGTGATTTCGTGTACTATGACCCGCCATACAGACCCCTTAACAGAACAGCCTGCTTCACAACATACGCAGCAGGCGGATTTGATGACAGTGAACAGGCACGCCTTGCCTCCTGCTTTCGTAAGTTATCCGCAAAGGGTACGGCACAAATGCTCAGTAACTCAGACCCAAAAAATGCCGATCCTTCTGACAGTTTTTTTGAAGAACTCTATGACGGCTTCCGCATACGCAAAGTCAGAGCTTCACGCAATATAAACAGCAGTGCCGACAAACGAGGCTCAATCAGCGAGCTTCTCATTATGAACTACTGATTTCCTCCGGTTGTAATAAACCATTCACTTATCCTTGCATTCATGTTAATCACAGTGTAAATTATAACCACATCCGTGGGGGTGCTTGCCGATGAAAGGGCAGGCTGAGAGAGTCCCCGTAACCTGATCCGGATAATGCCGGCGTAGGGAAACGGTTTTTCTTCTTTAGTCTATTCCAAGCCTTTTTCACCCAGCCTGTTCCTGCGGAATATAATCAATAGTTCACTTAAAGGCAGGTATAAATTCATGACACAGCTCGAAGCAGCCCGTAAAGGGATTATCACACCGGAAATGAAAAAAGTAGCCGCTGACGAATTCATGGACGCAGAAAAGCTCATGGGTCTCATAGCGGACGGCAAAGCAGTTATTCCTAAAAATAAAAACCGTGACTATGAAAAGGTTATGGGAATCGGGCGTGGACTTCGCACAAAAGTCAACGCCAATATCGGCACATCCGGCGACCGTCCGTTCATAGACTGCGAGCTGGATAAGCTCAAAGCCGCCCTTGACGCCGGCACGGACAGCGTTATGGATCTCTCCACCGGAGGCGACCTTGAGGCGGTACGCAAAGCGATTCTTGCCGCTTCACCAGTTATGGTGGGTGCTGTTCCGCTTTATGCTGTGGCGGCAGAGCTTGCCATGGCGGATAAAACAACGGAGATGATGGATCCCGAAGTTCTCCTCCGCAGTATAGAAAAACAGTGCGAACAGGGAATAGACTATATAACAGTTCATTGCGGCGTTACGAAGGAATCCGTAGCCAGAATGGACAAAACCGAAAGAGTATGCGGCATAGTGAGCAGGGGCGGTTCTATCACTGCTAACTGGATACGCAGAAACGGTAAAGAAAACCCTCTTTACGAATATTATGAAGACCTTTTAAGCATAGCTTATAAATATGACGTAACTCTCAGCCTCGGTGACGGCTTCCGTCCGGGGGCTATAGTTGACGCTTCCGACCGTGCGCAGATAGACGAGCTGATTATCCTCGGCGAACTCGCCAAAAGAGCCAAAGAGCGTGATGTTCAGGTTATAATCGAGGGTCCCGGTCATGTGCCGCTGAACCAGATCGAGGCTAACATGACATTGCAGAAAACTCTTTGCGACGGTGCGCCTTTCTACATTCTCGGACCGCTCCCCACTGATATTGCACCCGGTTACGACCATATAACAGCAGCCATAGGCGGAGCAATCGCCGGTGCGGCAGGTGCTGATTTCCTTTGTTATGTAACCCCTGCGGAACACCTTTGTCTGCCCGATGAAAACGATGTGCGGGAAGGAGTTATAGCCTCCCGCATAGCCGGACACATAGCAGACATCGCAAAAGGCTACCCCGGAGCGATGGAACGTAATATACTTATGAGTAAGTACAGAAAAGAACTTAACTGGGAAGGGATGTTTGCCCTTGCTATAGACCCGGCTAAGGCGAGAGAAAAATTTGAAAGGAACAGGGATGTTGATTCCTGCTCCATGTGCGGGAAATTATGCGCAGTGAAGATAGACAAAAAACTTCCGACTATTTAAGACTTTACCTCGTTTTTGAGGAAGATATGCTTCAGATGCCGCTTGATGAATTTATTCTGGCAGCTGTTGAAGGCGGGGTGACGGCAATCCAGCTCCGCAACAAGGGTCTGGACATCCGTCGTTCCATCATCACAGGGCATCGGATAATGGAGCTGATCGAAGGAAAGGATATACTCTTTGTGGTGAATGACCGTATAGATGCGGCGCTCACCCTCGGTGCAGAGGCTGTGCATCTTGGGATAAAGGATATACCCCTTGCCTCTGCTGTGGATACTTGGGCTGAAATGGTCTACGGATATTCCTGCAACAGCCTTGAGGATCTGGAAACCGCTGTGAACGGCGGAGCGTCATACATCGGCGTGGGTCCGGCGTTTCATACTGATACTAAAAAGGATCTTCGTCCGGTAATCGGCACGGAGGGGATAAGGCTTATTACCGAGAGAAGCCCGCTTCCCGCCATCGCCATAGGCGGAATCAAAGCTTCCAATATGAAGAACCTGAAAGGTCTGGGGCTCTCCGGAGTGGCTGTTTCATCTGCTCTGTGCGCTTCCGGTGATCCTTACTGCGATGCCAAACTCATGCGTGAGCTTGCGGAGGAGCTTTGAAGGAATTTGCCTTTATCGAAAGCCTTAAAGAGCTTAGCCCGAATGACGGCCTGCACGGAATAGGTGATGACGCTGTGCTTGCGGACGGGCTTCTTATCGCCAAGGATATAATCGCAGAAGGGGTTCATTTTACAAAGGATGCCCCTTTGCAGAATATAATATTCAGGCTTTTTACCGCAAATGTGAGCGATATTGCCGCTATGGGAGGCAGGGCGGAAAAGGCACTTCTGGGCGTTGCGCTGCCGTCTTATGTGGATAAAGCGAGGCTTACCGAAGCCGTGCGCTACGCATGTTCTTATTATGATATAAAGCTGATAGGCGGGGACACCACATCCTCCGCCTCACACTTCTTCGCATCCCTCACCATAATCGGCTCTCCCTCCGACCATGTGCTTGTGCGCAGCGGAGCGCAGGAGGGGGATGATATATACCTCTCCCGCCCTGTGGGCGGTGCGGCGGCTATGCTTGCCAGAGAACTTGCCGGAGAAAAGGTGTTCGACCATTATCTTTACAAGGCAGAAACGGAGCTGGGGGCATATCTCGGTTCCTTCGGGGTAAACTCCTGCATTGATATAAGCGACGGACTGGGGCGGGATGCTTCGCACATAGCCGAAGCCAGCAGAGTCCGCATGGAGCTTGACTCAAGGCTTATTCCTGAATACGGACTTTCTGACGCTGTCAGCTCCGGTGAGGAATACGCCCTGCTTTTCACTGTTCCCGAAAGCCGCTCAAAAGAGATGGAAGAGCTTATCCACCGTGATCTCAAACGCCCTGTTTACCGCATAGGCGAGGTAAAAAAGGGTGCAGGTGTTTGTCTGGACAGCGAGGATATTTCCCACAAAGGCTGGGAGCATCTTTAGGTGTATTGTGGAATTCGGCACAGGTCTTTTTTTGACTCGTGGTGTATTGATGAAGAATCATTTTTGGTCGGATATACATTGCAGGGACTGAAAATCCCCGTGTCGATGGTTCGATTCCGTCCCTGGGCACCATTTTTATAATGGTACCAATAACTTACACGAAGACTAGTGTTTCAGCACTGGTCTTTTTTTTGTGGTACACTCGTGGTACATTTTTGATTGAGATTTTGTGGTTAGAAACGGTTAAAAGCAGTGTATTATTAGAGGTTTATTTTCATGCTTGTTGTTTCTCTCTTAGAAGCTGATTTCCTTGGCTTTGCATTAACAAAAACAATCTCTGATGCATTTTGCCCAATTTCAATTTGTTTTGATCTAGTTGATAATAGCCTTTTTTTTCTTGCCGAATAACTACTGACCTCAACTACTAAGTAATACGCAAAAATAGTTTGTTCAGCATCACGATAAATTTTAAGTTGCCTTTCGTATCCATGATCTAGGTTATTTGTTGATAACTTGATTTCAACTAATACCTTTTCTGAATAACCATTAGAAACTTTAAAATCAACAGGACCATTACCTGTATCTGCCTCAGGTGTTATATCAAGATTATTACTCTTACAATAACTGTGTGCTACTGCAAAAAATAGTCTTTGTGCAGCCTTTTCTTTTTTATGTTTTTGTAATGCCTCATCCCATAGTTCCCGCCACAGATCTCGATTTTCAACTAGAAATTTAAATTCATTAATAATTTCGCCAACTAAGGCATTAACCTCATTAATATCAAGTTTTCGGTTTTGGTATTTAGAAAAATCTTTGGGGAATTCTTTTGCTACTCTTTCAGCCAAGCTACCCCAGAAAACTTCACCATTGTAATCTGTGTTTACATCATAAGAGACTTTTTCTGCTGTTTTAAGAATAGATAAAACTGACTCAAATGCTTCCTTACTAGCAAGAGCTTCAACCTTAAGTCTTTTTTTGTCTTTTTTGGTCAGTGAAGCCCATATACCACTGATATTACTATTAACTCTGTCCCGTAAGGCTTTGTTTCTGCTAGCAGCATCAATAACATCGCTCCAATCCGTTGCGATAGGCAGGTCTCTGACAATATCACTAGGAACTAGCAGTAGCGGTTCTTTATTCTTAGAGCATGGATTGCTTAAAAGTTCTATGACTTTTCCATCAATCTCAAACTCTTCAGTAGGAAGATTTAGCTGTTTAATTATACGCATATTAAAAGTACATAAATCGTTTAAGATTATATTAGTAGTCATATCGCTAATACGATCTGGGCCAATACCTTCCTCAAATAAAGCTAGTGCCATAAAAAGGTCAACATCTTCAACACCAAGTTCAACAATATCTTTAGCTGTTGATAAAGTACTTGTAATTAATTCTGTTCCGAATCCTGAGCCCCGAACAGAACCACCATATCCCAAACATGTCCACGACACCTCATGGAATTGAAATTGATTTAATGCATTACGCCAAGCCGTATCACCTATCTTCTTAGATTTTGAAAGAAGTTTAATTATTATTTCAAAGCGTTTTCTGTAGCTATTGTATGCAACATCCGACATTTCTGTGTGTTTAGATTTTTCTAATAAGAGAGGATCAATAAACAAGTTTGTGTCAGCATTTAGAATCACATCGACAACTCCTATTTTAGTAATTGCCTTTTTATTTAAATTAAATGCTGTTGAAAAATTGATTGGATCCTTGATCTTTCCCATAGCGACCTCAAAATTATTGTAACATCAATATAGTTAGCAAGCATTATGACATATAGTAATATAGCACTTGCAGATATGATTAAAGCTATACAAGCTCCATAGTTTTAACATAATTCGGCTAAATTGTTTTATTATAGTGTTTCTCAAGCCCAAGTAGTTAGTTTATGTTATATTTAGATCTTATAGAACTAGCCACATATTGTGCTTCATATGCAATCCCATTTGCATTTGGTTTTTCCTTAAAGCATATGATTTGAAATTTACTTCTAGGTTTGTTAAAAGTTACCCCTCCTGTTTGCCTAGTCGTTGCATTAAAAGAATAACTGTTATATGTACCTGCCGTTTGGTATGTTTTGCCAGTTGTGTATGTGTTCGTATAGTTCTCAGTGTCAAGAATCAAGAAATAGGCAAAACCATTCTCCATCGTTAACTCTGCTGCTCTAAGGAGGGCAAAATCTGACGATCGTTCTCTTGACGTATAGCCATTGCCAGCAAATGATACATTGAAAATGTTGCTGGCTAGTCTTGTATCAGAATAACCACCGCTCAATCCATGTGGTTGATATTTTGTAGAACATCCTAAAATTAGGGTCGCAAATAATATACACAACATTAACTTTTTCATAAAAATCCCCACAAAGCAGTAACTATATTAACTTATTAAATGATAACATAATGTTACTAATTTGCATTGAATTATCTTTAGGATTTAAATTACCAGAAATAATTCAGACCATTTTCGCTCTGAATTGAATCTCGTTCAAAACTGCCAAAAATCCAGTACCTGCATCCTGTAATAATGAACAATAAATCTGTATTTGCTCGTTAGAAAATATTATAATTTCATTATTATGAGGTGTTTAAGTGAAGATTATCAAGATCTTAGAATACCTTGACGTGGTAATTTACCAGAGAAGAAAGCGCTGCCACTGCCATCTTGAGGCTAATAACATCTGTATTAAAATATTCTGCAAAGCAAAGAACTCAAACGAAGCAGATCAATTTGAATCATTTCCTAATCCTTGCCTTTTCATTTATTTACGTTTACCTTAAAATATCCGATATATTGAGAAATAAGGAGAAAGATGAGGGCATCAGTTGCTGTACTCGGCGGAGTCGGCGAAATCGGCATGAATATGTATGTCTACGAAACCGAAGACACTGCGGTAATAATAGACTGCGGCGTAATGTTTGCGGACTACACCTACCCGGGAGTGGACTACATAATTCCCGATTTTACATACATCAGGGAGATAGAGCATAAGCTGAAAGCTGTTCTGGTGTCCCACGGACATGAGGATCACATAGGCGCTCTTCCTTATTTTTTTAGCGAGTTTAATGTCCCCGTATACGGTGGCAAGCTTTCGCTGGGGATACTCGCCGCTAAGCTCGGCTCAAAGAAGGAACGGGTTAATCTTATCCCTGTTGAGGCGAGGGAAACTGTCAAAATAGGTGATTTTTCAGCCACATTCCTTCCCGTAACCCATTCCATAGGCGATACTTTCGGCATATACCTCAAGCATGGTCCATTCTCCGCTCTGCACTGCTCCGACTTTAAAATAGACTACACCCCCGTCTCCGGCGAACCTTTTAATGAGGATGATTTCGCCAAGCTTGCAGAAGGCGGGCTGACATGCCTGATGCTTGATTCCACTAATTCCCAGAATGAGGGGTTCACCAACTCTGAATCATCAATAAAGGCTGAACTCAAAGACATCATGAGAAGCTCTGCCGGACGTGTGTTTTTCACCACATTCTCCTCAAACCTCGACAGGCTTCGGCAGGTTATCGAAGCGGCGGATGAGCTTGGGAGAAAGGTGGTGATAGAAGGGGCGTCCATCGAGCGCAATGTTGATATAGCAAAGAAAATCGGCTATCTGGACATACCTGCAAGAAGCATAGTTCAGCTTTCCACCGGCAAAAAAATGCCTGAAAATAAGGTAGTTTACATAATTACCGGATGTCAGGGCGAAACCCAGAGTACCCTTTACCGCATAGCATCCAGAGAACGCAAGGATCTGAAGGTCGAACCCGGAGATACATTCATCATCTCCTCAAGGGTTATCCCCGGTAATGAAAAGAACTTAAACAGGCTTATAAACCTGATATACGAAAACGGCGGCGAAGTGATAGACACTGCCGCACGGAAAATACATGTATCCGGTCATGCTTCCAGAGGGGAGCTGACAAAAATGATGAACCTTACCAAGCCCTCATACCTCATACCTGTACACGGCGAGGAGATGCACCTTGCCCACATGACTAAAACCGCAATGAAGACAGGCATTTTTCAGCGGGATAATATTCTCCCCGTCAAAGACGGTATGAGAGCGGTTTTTGAAGGCGGCAAACTTGTTGCCGTTGACGATATACCCCACGGGACTGTATATATTGACCAGCGGGGCAGAACCGTAATAGACGAAGAACTGCTTAAAGACCGTAAAAGCCTCTGCCGTGACGGTGCTGTGGCTGTTACTGTTCTTTACAGCCCTTTGTACGAAGCTTTGGAAATGCCCCCTGTGATAAGGGTCAAGGGTTTCAGGATTGATGACCGGACAACCTTTGAACTCAGAAAATATCTGAACGACAGCATGGCAAGCCTTATAGAAGAGGCGAACGGGGATTACACCCTTTTGGAAGATTTTATTGAAAAACTCGTCAGGCGTTTTTTCAGGAAAAGTATGGACAGGAGACCCGCTGTGGCGGCTGCTGTCGTGGAGGTATAAATGACAACGGGTATGGCTGTTCTGCTTGGGCTGATTCAGGGGCTCACTGAGTTTCTGCCGGTAAGCAGTTCGGGGCATCTTGTGCTTGCCCAGTCTCTTATGTCTGGGTTTTCCCAGCCGGGGCTTCTTTTTGATACATTACTGCATCTTGCAACTCTTTTCGCTGTTCTCCTTTTCTTCAGGGAGAGGGTGAAAAACCTGATGCTTGCTTTTTTCGGAATATTTTTCCAGCAGTACAGGATAGTTTACTATCAGAACAAAAACTTTCTCTGGGGAATAGTAATAGCCAGCATACCCACTGCGGTTATCGGTCTCTCTCTTGAGAACTCTGTGGAACATCTTTTCGCAACTCCTTCATTTGTAGGATATTTTCTTATTTTCACATCTGTGCTGCTTGTGCTGTCGGATAAAATGAAGTCAACAGGCGAAGTGACACTGCCGAGATCATTCTTCATTGGCATAATGCAGGGAATTGCTGTTATTCCCGGTATTTCCCGCTCCGGTTCCACTGTTGCCGTGGGGCTTTTTCTCGGAATAAAAAGAGAGGAAATGGCGGAGTTCACCTTCCTCATGTCTGTTCCCGCTATTTTCGGTGCGGCACTTTTACAGGTGCGCCATCTGGAAACTCTGCCTGTTGCGCAGCTTCCCGCATATGGAATTGGGATGTTTGCTGCTTTTCTCAGCGGTCTTTTCGCCATAAGCTTTATGGTATATTTTATAAAGAGAGCCAACCTTAAGGTGTTTGCTCTTTACTGCCTTGTGCTGGGGATAACAGCTATAATATGGATGTAGAAAACAGGAAGAGCCTGCCCCTTGATATAATCTTTTTGCTAAGCGTTATAACGCTTATTTTTCTGACACTGTCAATATACTCCTATTCTTCGGCAGATCCCTCATTCTCTCATATAATTTTCAGTGACTATGAGTTAAGGGTAAATAACCTTTTCGGCAAGACAGGGGCATATGTTGCCGATCTTGCCGGAACCTTTTTCGGCTGGGCGGCGTTGTGCATCCCTGTATTTTTCTCCGGCGTGGTTTACAGGCTGTATCTGCTGAGAAGCGGCAGGGAAACAGGAAGATTCAGCGCAGTTTATTCATTCATGGCAATGATGGTTTTTGTTTTCCTTCTCTCTGTGATGTCAGGTTTCTTTGGCGGGCAGGACTTCTTTTTTGAGTCCCAGTACACAGGGGGAATCTCCGGTAAAGCATCTTCGGATATACTTGCGTCTCTGCTGGGCAAGGCGGGCGGGGTAATAATCGTATCATTCCTGCTTGTTATAGTGTTCATGGTGTTTTTTGCCGTGACACTGAGCGATATTAAGCATGCGCTTCTGAATATCAGAGGCGGAGCGGACATAAAAGGCCGAGGGTTTAAGGGTATGTTCCTCAATGCCGGACGCAATGTGGAAACAGAAACCGAAATCGAAGAACCCGCACCCGCAGCAGAAAGCATAACCTACGAAGAACCGGATGATGATTATGTTCCCGTGACAAAGCCCCTTGGTGATGAACTCTTCATGGAGGAAGCACCGGAGGAGATTGAAGAAGTACCTGCGGAAACATTTGAAAAACCTAAAGAAAACGGAATAGATATAAAACCGAAGGAAACAGTGGAGCAGACAAGTGTTAAGTATGATGTTCCGCTGAATCTGCTGGATAAACCCTCCGGTAAGGTCAGGGGCGAGTCTGACGAGGAGCTGAAGCAGAAAGCTTCAATCCTTGAACAGAAGCTGAAAGACTTCGGTGTTCTCGGTAAGGTGCGTGAAATACGTCCCGGTCCTGTGGTTACTCTTTTTGAGTTTGAACCGGCTCCGGGTATAAAGATCAATAAAATTGCGAACCTGTCCGATGATTTGGCTCTTGCCATGAGTGCCCTGAGTGTCAGGATCATCGCTCCCATCCCCGGTAAGTCTGTGGTGGGGATCGAACTGCCCAATGAAAACAGGGAATCTGTTGTGCTGAGTGAGCTTCTCACTTCTGTAAGATTTGCAGAAAGTCAGTCTCCCCTTACCTTTGCAATGGGAAAGGATGCCTCAGGCAAGCCGTACATATCAGACCTGACAAAGATGCCTCACCTGCTCATAGCGGGAACAACAGGAAGCGGAAAATCTGTTTCTGTGAATGCAATGATCTGTTCTGTCCTTTATAAGTCTTCGCCTGATATGGTGAAGTTTGTGATGATTGACCCTAAAATGGTGGAACTGAGCATATATGAAGGCATACCCCACCTTGCTGCTCCTGTGGTTGTGGATGTGCGCAAGGCGGCAACAGTGTTGAAGAATGTTGTTCAGGAAATGGAATCCAGATACAGCCTACTTGCCGAATCAAAGGTCAGAAATATCGATTCGTATAACCAGAAATCGGATACTGACGGGCATGCAAAAATGCCTTATCTCATTGTTGTTGTAGATGAGTTTGCCGACTTGATGATGGTTGCGGGAAAAGATGTAGAGCAGTCTATAATCCGTATCGCACAGATGGCCCGTGCGGTGGGAATACACCTTATTCTGGCTACCCAGAGACCCTCTGTAAACGTAATAACGGGCATAATCAAGGCAAATATGCCTGCGAGGCTTTCGTTTAAGGTTTCCTCTAAGATAGACTCCCGAACCATTATAGATTCAAACGGCGCAGAACTTCTCCTCGGCAGGGGGGACAGCCTGTTCATTCCGCCCGGAACCAGCGAGACTGTCCGTGTACACGGATGTTTTGTCAGTGACGATGAGGTGGGCAGAATAACCGAACACCTTAAAACCCTCGGCGAGCCGGAATACAATATGGAGCTGGTTAAGGATGAGGAATCGGATATTACTGAGATTGATGAGTCGGAGATTGATGATAAATATTTTGAAGCTCTTGAGCTTGTCAGGCAGAAGGGCTTCGCCTCAATATCAATGGTTCAGCGTTATCTGCGCATCGGGTACAACCGTGCCGCCCGCATTGTTGAGATAATGGAGCAGAAGGGCATAGTCGCTCCGTCTGATGGAACATCCAAACCCAGAGAAGTCATTAAAAAAGATTAATGTAAAAGCCGGTGTGCCCTGCTGAGGCAGTTTTTCCGGCTAAACCCTATAATTCTGGATTTACAGAAGAATAAACCTTATAATGAAAATAATCGTAAAAACTCATTAAGGAAGGAACTATGGCTGATTTAAGCGTGAACTACATGGGGCTCAAGCTGAAAAGCCCGATAATTCTCGGAAGCTCCACCATGTCCAAAACTATTGAGAATATGAAAGCAGCTGAAAGCGAAGGGGCGGGGGCTGTTATTCTCAAATCACTTTTTGAAGAAGAACTAAGGCAGACTGACGGCGGTTATTCTGATAACTTCCACCCCGAAGCCTATGAATATATAATGAAAGATGCGCTTATGGTCTACGGAACAAAGGGCTATGTGGAAAATATCGAAAAAACCAAAAACGCCCTTAATATCCCCGTGATAGCCAGTATAAACTGCATGGGCGGCAAATGGTGGGCAGGCTTTGCAAAAGATATTGAGCATGCCGGAGCGGATGCGGTTGAGCTGAATATAGCTTATGTTCCCTTCAGCGTGACAGACGACCCCAGAGAGGTTGAGCAGAGATATATAGACACTGTTAAGGCTGTGAAGGCAGAAGTAAAAATCCCTGTTGCGGTCAAGATCGGACCAAACTTCACATCAATTCCATACATGGCGGCAAAATTAAAGGAAGCAGGGGCGGACAGCCTGACGCTTTTTAACAGATACTACCAGATGGCGATAGATACCAACACTCTCAAACTCAAACCTGTTCATTACTACAGCACAGAAAACGAGACATATAATGTTCTGCGCTGGGTGTCTGTGATCACTTCGCAGCTTGGGATAAACGTAAGCTCCTCAACAGGTGTCCATTCCTCCTCTTCCGTGCTTCAGCATATACTTGCCGGAACGTCAGCGGTTCAGATGGTTTCAGAGGTATATAAAAACGGATTCGGACGTATCTCAACTATTCTTGAAGAGGTTGACCAGTGGCTTGACCTCCGTAAAAAAGCTTCCTTAAGCGATATACGTGGACTTGCTTCAAAGAAAAACGCCGGAGAACACATGGGGTTTGAGCGTACCCAGTATATGAAAATAGCAGAGGCTATGCTTGTTCAGTAGGCTTGGTTCATGAAAATATTTATAGCCGGAGCGGGCGAGGTGGGATTCCACATCGCCGAACAGCTTATTCTTGAAAACAAGGATGTAGTGGTTATCGAGCGTGATAATGAGCGTGCGAAGCATGCCTCGAATCACCTTGACTGCATGGTTATCAATGACGATGCAACCAATATCGAAGTGCTGAAAGAGGCAGGGATAGCGAAAGCAACCGCCTTTATATCCGCCACCGATTCCGATGAAGTAAACATGATAAGCTGTTTTGTTGTTGCCAGCGAATTTGATGTACCGCTCAAAATTGCCCGTGTGAAAAGCCTTAAATATGTGGGAACACGTATTTTCAACGGCGGCTACGGTGTTGACTACATAGTTAATCCGGAAATCGAAGCAGCGAAAGCTATTGTAAATAATATCCAACACGGAGCCACAAGCGATATTTTCAGCTTTGATGACAGTGAAATACAGCTTCGTGACATATATATAGATGATGAACATTTCCTCCTCGGCAAAAAACTGAAGGAGATAAAGGGAACTCTCAAAGAGGAGTTCATAATAGCAGGGATAATCCGTGAGGACGACATAATTATCCCCGATGGTGAAACCCTTGTGGAAGAAGGGGATCACGTTTTCATAGTCGCATCGGTCAATACCTTTGAAAAAATCCTCACAAAAACCGGAACTCCGAAAAAACGTATCAAAACCGTGGTAATTGTCGGTGCTGGAAGAATGGGAAGATACGTTACTGAAAAACTTCTCCAGCTCGGCAGAAGAGTTAAGGTTGTGGACAGGGATTATGAGCTGTGCAAGAAGGTTGCCTCTGATTACCCCGGCGCTTTGGTGATAAACGGAGATATTTCAGACAAGAGTATCTTTGAGGATGAACAGTTTGACGGCAGTGATCTCATTGTTACCACCACAAGCAATGAGGAGCTGAATATCCTCACTGCTATTTATGCTAAATCTCTCGGAGTTAAGAAGGCTATAGCCTTGGTAAACAAGACAAACTATCTGCATATCTCTGCGGAGCTGGGGCTCAATGCCACCGTCAGCCCTAAACTTAGCTCGGTGAATGCGATCCTTAAATATATGCGTCAGGGAAATATTCTGAATGTGTTTAAGATCTTTGACGGAAGAGCTGAGGTGACAGAGTTCAGCCTCGGAGCGGGGAATGAACTCTGCGGAAAGACTCTTAAGGATATAAAGTTCCCCTCCGGATCTCTTGTTGCCGCTGTCTCCAGAGGCTCAAAGCACATTATTCCTGACGGAAATTTCATTTTTAAAGAAAAAGACAGAATTGTGACTTTCTCCGCAAAAGAAGCTTCCACTGAGCTGTCAGAGATGTTTTCCGGCTGATTATGCATTTCAAGGTTATATTCAAAACCGTTTCGGTTCTTATACTGATTCTTGATGTTTTTCTTCTTTTCTGTGCCGGTGTAGGAGCATTCTATGAGGAGTGGGCAGCGGTGCGCAGTTTTCTGCTTTCCATATCCGTCAGCGGGCTGATCAGCTGCGGTATTCTATTTGTTTTCCGGCATGAAAAGCAGAAAACCCTTTCCACAAGGGACGGACTGCTGGTTGTTACCCTGAGCTGGCTTGTCGCTTCAACTGTGGCAGCTTTTCCTTATATCTTTGAAGTGGGGATGCTCAGTGTTACTGATGCCTTTTTTGAAACAATGTCAGGCTTTTCCACCACGGGCGCAACAATTCTTACTGATATTGAACAAATGCCAAAATCTCTTCTTCTGTGGCGCTCACTTACTCACTGGCTGGGCGGAATGGGCATTGTTGTCCTTGGTGTTGCGATCTTGCCGCTTCTCGGAATCGGCGGTATGCAGCTTATGCAGGCGGAAGCCCCCGGACCCACTGTGGACAAGATTACGCCCCGCATAGCTGAAACAGCCAAGTACCTCTGGTATGTTTATGTGGGGTTCACCGCTCTTGAGACATTTCTTCTGGTGTGCGGCGGTATGACTTTCTTTGACGCTGTAAACCACAGCTTTAGCACACTCGCCACAGGCGGGTTCTCCACAAAGAATTTAAGTGTAGGGCATTATGATTCGGCCTATATTGACGGAGTGATAACTCTCTTTATGGTGATAGCAGGTATGAACTTCACCCTGCATTTCAGGCTTATGAGCGGAAACTTCAAAGGGATTTTCCGCAATACGGAGCTTAAGGCGTATCTTTTGATCTTCGTTTCCGCCAGTGCGGTTATCGCTTTCAGTCTGTATGGAAAAATATATGACAGTATCTGGCAGAGCATACGCTACGCATCTTTTCAGGCAGCATCCATCCTCACCACCACGGGCTTTGCCACTGCGGATTATGAATACTGGACATTCTTGGGGCAGGTTGTTCTGCTTACTTTGATGTTTGTGGGCGGATGTTCCGGCTCAACAGCCGGCGGTATAAAGGTTGTCAGGATCGCAACCCTCCTCAAACAGGGGTTTAATGAAATGAAATTTCTTGTGCATCCCAGAGGAGTCTTTGTGTTGAAAATCAGCGGACATCCGGTGCGCAAGAACATTGTTTATGCCATAAGCGGATTCTTTTTCCTGTATGTCTGCACCATTCTGCTTGTAACTGTAGCTCTGGCAGCGTCAGAAATAGATCTGCTCACTTCTCTTACAGCGGCTCTTGCAACTGTTGGAAATATTGGTCCCGGTTTCGGCAATGTCGGACCTGCGGAGAACTATGCTTTTCTGCCGGATCATGTTAAATGGATCTTAAGCTTTGCCATGATGGCAGGCAGGCTTGAGCTTTACACTGTGTTTGTACTGTTTACGCCTATGTTTTGGAAGAAATGACAAATACTTACATTATACGAATCAAAGGAATTGTGCAGGGTGTCGGCTTCCGCCCGTTTGTGTATCAGCTTGCTTCGGATAAGGGGTTTAAGGGCTATGTCCTCAATGACTCAGCCGGAGTTGAGATAGGGCTTGAATGCCCCTATGAAGCAGCCGCAGAGTTTGCCGATGAAGTCAGAAGACTTGCCCCGCCTCTTTCACACATAGTTTCTGTTAAAATAACAGAAGGCGTGGAAAATGGTTTTGACGGCTTTGAGATCAGAGAATCTGAGAACACTGACGGTCTCACGCTGGTTTCCCCTGATGTGGCTATATGTCCCGACTGCCGCAGGGAGCTGTTTGACAAAACAGACAGACGTTATCAGTATCCTTTCATAAACTGCACCAACTGCGGACCCAGATATTCCATAATAAAAGCAATACCTTACGATAGAAAAATGACAACAATGAGCAGCTTTGCCATGTGCGCAGACTGCGAATCAGAATATAAAAACCCCGCTGACAGGCGTTTCCACGCACAGCCTGACTGCTGCCCTGTCTGTGGACCGCAGGTTTACGGCTTCGGGCTGCATGGAGACGAGGCTTTACAGGCGGCGGCTGATGCTGTGAATAATGGCGAAATCCTCGCCATGAAGGGCTTGGGCGGTTATCACCTTATTTGTGATGCCATGAATGATTCTGCGGTGAACAGACTGCGGGAGCTTAAACGCAGAGGCGAAAAACCATTCGCCGTGATGTGTGCTGATGCGGTTGTACTCGAAAAATACCGACCTTTGAACGATGCTGAAAGAAATATAATCACAAGTCCGCAGGCTCCGGTTCTTCTTCTGGACTGGGAGAATCCGCCTTTTTCCACCGCAGTGAACCCCATGGGGAGCAATGTAGGCGTTATGACAGCCTATACCCCTCTCCATGCTGTGCTGATGAGCCGTCTTGATACGGACTTTATAATAGCCACAAGCGGAAACCTGCGTGATGAACCTATCTGCATAAATGAAGTAGAGGCGGAAGAAAAACTTAAGCATTATACGGATAAATTCCTTCATCATAACAGAGATATACATAACAGAGTGGATGACTCCGTAGTGGCTGTTGCCTGCGGCTTTCCATATGTTCTGCGCCGTGCAAGGGGCTTTGCGCCTTATCCTGTGATGCTGCCGTTTGAGGCGGATATACCCGTGGCGGGTGCGGGAGCGCATCTTAAAAACGGGATCTGCTTCGCCTCCGGCGGATACGCATTTCCGGGGCAGTATATAGGCGACCTTGACAACCCTGAAACACGGGACTTTTATGCCGAAACATGGGATAAAATGCGCCTGTTGCTCGGCATAGAGCCAAAGAAGATTATTACAGATACTCACCCTGATTATTTCAGCACCCGATTTGCCGCAGAAACAGGGATTGAAACCGTTGCTATGCAGCATCATCTGGCGCATTTTTATGCTGTTCTGGGAGAAAACGGACACACCGGCGATTCTCTGGGGCTGATACTGGACGGAACTGGACTCGGAACAGACGGACGGATATGGGGCGGAGAACTATTTGTCAGGAAAGATAAAACTGTGACACGCTCCGCTCATTTGCCGTATATTTTACAGCCTGCTATGGATACTGCGGCGAAAAAGCCCTTGATGATGCTTGTTTCGCTGATGAAGGCATACGGGCTGGAAAAATACACCGATTTTCTTTACGAAAGATTTCCTCAGATGCAGACTGTTCTGAAACTCACTGAAAAAATAGTAGAAACAAGGCTGAACTCCATCGAAACCTCCAGCACCGGTAGGCTTTTTGAGGCAGCAGGGGCTCTGGTTTCAGGTATTGCAGAAAATGATTTTGAAGCACATCTGGCGATAAAGCTGGAATATATGGCGGATAAAACTGTCACAGACTATTATGAGACGGGTGAAATGAACCCCGCCGAATTGTTTGAAGGACTTTTTCGTGACCTGACATCCGGCACACCGCAGTCAGTATGCTCGGCAAGGTTCCATAACGGTTTTGCCCGCATGCTTCTGAATGTCTGCATTAAACATGGCAGCGGAATAAAGCATGTCGCTCTCTCCGGCGGTGTGTTCCAGAATATGCTTCTCCTTGAGCGAGTTACATCTCTCCTGAAAGCAAACGGGTTCACCCCCCTAATTCACGGCAGAATTCCTGCTAATGACGGTTGTATCTCCCTTGGGCAGATCTGCGGTTATGTATATGGTGATAGGATAAATTTTTGATAAAAATTCTATATTTTGAAAATTATTTACTTAATAAATAGTTATAGTGTTGAAGAAATATGCTTTAGAGAAACCATTCAAAAACCCATTCGCTTTGCGGATGTGCTGAATAAAGTTACTTCGTAAGGTATCACGGCTGAAAAATATCCGGCTTTACCTTCGTTTTTCCAGAGGCGGTATATATTCATTATGAACAAAAAGGCAAATTCCAGAGATCTTTTTCATGCGGCGGCTTTGCTGTTTGCTTCGGTTATGCTGCTCACTCTTGCGTCTCCGGGGTTTGGCAGAGGCTTTCTGGCATGGTTTGCTCTTGTGCCTTTGTTTATCCTCGGTGAGAAAAGATACATCCGCCCGTTTTGGGCAGGACTTTTATTCGGAGAGTTTTATTACTTTTTCGGAATCTCGTGGCTGTCTTTTCCCCTTACGGATATAGGCAGTGCGCCGCTTTTTGTATCCTGGATAGTAACTGCGGTTTTTGCCGCCTACCTTGGGCTTTATTACGGGCTGACTATGTGGGTTTTTGCCCGCACGAAAGGCTCTCTTCTTTTTGTGCCTGTTGTTTTCGCCTGCGGCGAGTATTTCAGGGGGGGATTCCTTACGGGTTTTCCGTGGCTTACTCTGGGGCAGACACAGTATCTGTACCCTGACATTCTCACTGTGACTTCGTTTATGGGCGAATACGGGCTGAGCTTTCTGATAGTTGCGGGAAACCTCCTTGTTTATCACGGAGTCCGCAGTAAAAAGCACGCAATGTTCGCAGGCGGAATTTTCCTCCCTGTGGTGCTTTATCTGCTGGGTACTATCATGCCCGAACCTGCGGCAGAGGGTTCTGCAAAGATCCGCATGGTGCAGACAGGCGTGGCGCAGGAAGAAAAATGGGATGCGGACAAGAAGGAACGTGTGATAAGCAATGTTCAGCAGATGGTGCTGGGCAGCGGTTTTAAGGATTATGATCTGCTTGTACTGCCGGAAACTGCGTATCCGGTTATGGTGCAGGACGATGCTTTGATAGATCTCACCCTCTCCACCATAGGTGAGGACACTCCTGTTCTGATAGGCGTAATGCGCAGGGAAGAGCAGGAGAACAAACGAAGCTACTACAACAGTGCCGCCCTTTACGCAGGGGCAGGTTCTGCGGTTTATGACAAGGTGCATCTTGTCCCATTCGGTGAGTATTTTCCCTTGGGCGGGCTATTTAAGTCTGTGGATGAATACTTCTTCGGCGGAGCGCAGGATTACAGCAAAGGTGATACGTTCGGCGTTTTTGACCTTGATAAAATGAAGATTGCGCCTATGATCTGCTACGAGGGCGCATTTTACAAACAGCTCATGGCTCAGATCGCAGCCGGGGCAAATATGGTAACGATCATCTCCAACGACAGCTGGTTCGGGTTTTCCCACGGACGCTATCAGCACCTTGCAGTAGATGTGATGCGTGCCTCGGAATTCGGCAGGTGGATCGCTCGCTGCACACAGTCCGGAATATCTGCCTTTATAGACCAGAAGGGACGTATAAAGTCCGTTATGGGTGTGGGCGAAAAAGGGTATCTGGACTACGAGATGAACCTTCTCACACAGAGAACGTTCTTCAGTTTATACGGTTACACATGGCTTGGAGTGCTTTTATTTATAAGTCTATCAGTGACACTTATAAAGCGGATTCGCAAGTATAATAAGCCTTGAATAAATGGACGATGTGTATTAATGTTCATACATCTTTAGGAGGCAAAGTATGGGTTCAGTAGGTTCTCAGCAGATTCTGATCATCCTTATAATCGCTCTGGTTATATTCGGTGCGGGCAAACTTCCTCAGATCGGTGACGGTCTCGGAAAAGCCATCAGAAACTTTAAAAAGTCCGCAAAGGATGCAGAAGACGCCCTCGATATCACTCCGGAAACGGATAAAAAGAAAATCGAGAACGAAAATAAAGACGCCTGATTATTTCAGGACTGTCTGACGGTGCGGTTTTAAGTGGCTGGGGGGAGTTTCGGTTCTTATATAGATACTGATTCCTTCCTTCATAGGCTGCACCCCGCTGTTAAGGCTGTTTCTGTTATTATATTGACAATTACGGCCGGAATGGTGAAATCCCCTTCCGGCTTGTTTTATTTCTGGGCAGTGTTTGCCGCAGTTCTCTTATTTTCAAGGATTAGCCCTGTTCTTTTTCTGAGAGCGCTCATTCCTCTTTCTCCCGTACTTATTGCATCATTCGCAAGCCACTGGTTTTTCGGAATAAGAGATACAGAGTCTTCGCTTTTTATAGTTTACAGGCTTACACTTCTGATATTCTTTTCGTCGCTTCTTACATTCATGATCAAAACAGATCACCTCACTGCGCTGTTTTACCGTGTGTTCCGCATTGTTCCTTTTGTTGATGCCAAGGGGCTGAGTGTTTCTCTCGGCTGTGCCCTGAGCTTTGTGCCGGAGTTCTTCACTTTCTTCAGACCAAAAGGTGAAAAACGAATCGGCAGGCTATTTTCCATAAAGGAGTTTCTCGCTCCGTTAGCGGAAAAAGCCATGACACATTCAAGGAACTCCGTGTGTGTTATGCTTGAAACTTTTGATGAAAGAATGAGACTTCCAAATATGAAACTGTCAGATTATACTGCACTTTTTTTGGTGATAACTCTTTCTGCCGGCGGTTACTATGTATAACAGAAAATGTATTGTGGAATATGACGGAACAGATTTTTGCGGATGGCAGGCGCAGAAAGAGGTGCGCACTGTTCAGTCGGAGATAGAAAAAGCACTGGCGACAATGTATAAAACAAACCTTTTTGCAATAGGTTCAGGACGCACAGACGCCGGAGTTCATGCTCTCAATCAGGTTTTTAATTTCCGCACGGAAAACTATATACCTCCTGAAGGTTTTGTTATGGGGATAAACACCATTCTCCCCAAGGATATAGCTGTGAAATCTGCGGAGGATGTTGAGCCGGAGTTTCACTCCCAGAAATCAGCCGTCAGCAAAACATATATGTACAGGCTGCTTACACGCTGGACACCCTCTGCACTGGACAGAAACAGGGCTTGGTGGCTGAAGAAGAAACCTGATATCGAGCTGATGGCGGAGCTTCTGAAGGCTGTGGAGGGCGAGCATGACTTTGCCTGTTTCTGCGCCGCAGAAGGCATGAAGGAAAACACTGTCCGTACCATATACCACACAAAGGTTTACACCGACGGGGACTATATTCATTTTGAAATCAACGGAAGCGGATTCCTGCACATGATGATCCGCATCATCACCGGAACGGTTGTCAGGGGTGCATTCAGGAAGCAGACCCCTGCGGATATACATGAGATTATCAAAGGGAAAGACAGAAGAAAGGCGGGAATGACCGCCCCCGCCTGCGGATTGTATCTTAAAGAAGTTTTTTACTGATTATTTGTGGAAAATATCCCTCACTACTCCATCTTCACCGAAAGTAACATATGTTTTCTGGAACAGATTCAGGTGGTAAATCCATGTCTCAGCATTAAGCGAAGGGGTTAAATCCACAGGAGGAGTCCCCAGCGCTTTGAGCATAATATCTCTGGTCATTCCTTTGGCTGCTTCACCATTACGGATAAAGCTTTGTGCCTGTTCGGAATAGCCGGACAAGTCAACCTTTTCCGTGCCGAGAAGCTTGTTCCTGTAATCAGTGAGGCTTACGCCGCTGTTATCTTTATCGTTAGATACGACAATCTTATGCCTGCCGTCAACAGTGGCTATCTCAAAGGATTCATCACCCGTGAGGTCATATCCGCCTATGGAACGGATTTTCACAGGGGTATTGATTGGGATAAGCGTTCCTTCTCGGTAGTTTGCGGATTTATGGATACCCGCTTTATAAAAGAATGAGAACTGCGTGTAATAGGTTGTGTCGTCCATTGATGTGGTCTTTTTGCCCACTGTAACGCAGGCGGCAACCGAAAGGAGTACCGCCAGCACCAGAAATATCCGCTTCATTATAATCTCCGTTATCCCTCGCAGGGTTTTATAAAAATTTTGGTTTCAACATCAATATATTCCGCATACCACACAGCGAAACCGTCTTCAATCCATTTGAGATCTGCTTCGTTCATGCCTTTCGTGAGCTTATCGTACTCTGCCTCACGGTCTCTGGCTATCTGTTTTTCGCCTTCGGTAAGTTCTTCCCAGTCATCTTTCATGCGGGTGAATTCCTTTTTGAGTTCAAGAGCTTTTTCTTTCATGACAACTACCTCCGGTTTATGTTCATTTTGTTAGCGGATATTAATACCTTAATTATCTTAATTTATTTTGTCAACACCTCTTGCGGAAATCAGGAGCTGTTACTACTATATTAGCATGAAAACTATATCTATCTTTGCCGCTGTCTTACTGTATTTTGTCCCTGATTCGGCTTTTGCATGGGGCTTCCAGACGCACCTTGCCATAGCCAGTAGTATCTTAGCGTCAGCAAACGGAGTTATTAAAGCATACCCTGCCTACTTCATGCTGGGCAATATCTTTCCTGACTTTTTCCTGTTTCTGAAAGATTTTTCGGAATATAAGCGTAATCTCGACACACATTCATGGAAAACTGTATCAAAGCTGTTTAAGGGTATTAAAACCGATGAGGAACAGGCATTTGCCCATGGTTATGCGGCGCATCTCTCTGCGGATATTGTGGCGCATAACCGTTTTGTCCCGCAGCATCTTATGTATATGGGTAAGGGGCGCATGGGGTCTCACCTGATGCTGGAATACGCAGAAGAGGCTCTGCACAACAACCGCTACAGCGGAACAATGATGAAGCTGATGACAGAGGCGGAAGAACTCGGTGATCTTTTTATACGGGTGATGAATATTGATCCTTCTTTTTTTACCAAGGAGATGCACACACTTCGCCTTGCTTTGAGTTATCAGAAAATGTTCCGGCTTCAGAAGGCTGTCAAGGCTTATAAGCTTGCCACTATGCCTTCATTCAAGGAGCATTGCGTCAGCTTCCGCATAGAAGCGGAAAAGCTTGCCGGTTTGTCTGTCTCCAAAGGTTTTGAGGCTCTCAGCGATTATGACCCCATGGGTAAACAGGCGATGGAAAAAGCCCGTGAAAAACACGACAGGCTTGTGAAAAACGTGGGAATCCGCAAAATGAAGGAACGCTACCGCAGCAGAGATGTTTATTCTTATATGCCGACTGATTAGAGAGCAGCCTGAATTTGTTGCTTTAATAAAAAGTTAATGCTTAACTTCTTTAATACATTAGAGGTTAGCAGTATGTCGGTTATAACAAAAACAATGATTGAAGCAGCATATGAGCAAGGTAAAAAATTCTATAACCAAGAGATAACGAGAATTGAGGCTATAGGTTATCTTGTTGTGAATTGTAAGATGAATCAAGCCTCTGCAAGTCATTATATTCAAGTATTATCTTGTATGCTGAGAGGGATTAATTATTCTCGAAATATTAATAATGATTCTGTGGAATACTTTCTGAGGAAGATTCATGATGATTTTGGGTATATTGGATTAAGTAAAGCGTTAGATTCTGTTGAATCACATATTGAATATTATGCCAAGCTTCCAAATGGTGGGAAGTTAGTATCGCTGCAAAAAATACTTGATGAATTTACAATATTGAAAATGAGTGGATTTGAGATTCCTGAGGAGATTTCTACTGATACCCCAGTATACGAAGGTGCAAAAAAAAGTATTATTGTTAATGTTTATGAACGAGACTCTATTGCAAGAAAAAGGTGTCTTGCTATAAAAGGTTATAAATGTATCGTTTGTAATTTTGATTTTTCTGCGTTTTATGGAGATGTTGGAAGACAGTTTATCCATGTGCATCATACAAAACCTCTCAGTACGATAAATCAGGGTTACATGGTTGATCCTTGCAAAGATTTAGTCCCTGTTTGTCCAAATTGCCATTCCATGTTGCATAAAAGAAAACCGGAGCCTTATACAATAGAAGAACTCAAACAAATGATTCTAACTAAGAAAAAACATCTTTGAGTCAAGATAATGTTTGAATTTTATTTGAGACTATAGATGCTTACTACAACTCCAAGGATGGAGTTGCGTCGTGCGAAGCGAAGCCGCATTTACTGCGGCGCGAGCGTGTGCTTAAAACTGACAGGATGTGCAGTTTTAAGCTATTAAGTTGACATTCATCATTCATTAACCTATATCAGTATATGATTGAAATATTACAGCTTATCCCCGTGGGGATACTTGCGGGCGTCCTTGGTTATCTGCTGGGAATCGGCGGCGGAGTGCTGATTGTCCCTGTGCTTGTTCTTATATTCGGTTACCCGATTCACACAGCGGTGGCGGCTTCCCTTGCGTCCATAACCGTGGGCAGTGTGCTTATCTCTGCATCAAACCTCAACCGTAATTTTGTCAATGTACCTCTTGCTGTGACACTTGAGACAGTGACTATTCTCGGCGCTCTTATCGGCGGTTACATCAGTGTTTCCGTGAGCGAAAGACCTATCCTTATCATGTTCTCCATTGTTACCCTTATAACTGCTTATCTCATGTGGAAAAAGACTGTCAGCACAGAAGATGCCGAGACACCGCCGGATGAAGGAAATGGATTTTATTCCGGTTCGTACATGGATGAACTGCGGGGCAGGGTGATTCACTATAAGGTAAAAAAAGTGCATTACTCTATGCTTGTTTCGGCGGGTGCTGGCGTTATCTCGAGCATGCTTGGTGTCGGCGGCGGTTTTTTTAAGGTTCCTGCCATGAATATTCTCTCCGGCGTGCCGCTGCGTGTGGCGACTGCAACAAGCAATTTTATGATAGGTTTCACGGCGGCGGCCGGTTGTGTAGCGTACATTTTTCACGGGTATATGCTGCCGCAGCTTGCGGGTTCCATAATAGCCGGAGTTCTCATCGGTTCAACATTCGCTACGGCAAAACTCCGCAAAGTGACGGACAGCCGAATCAAAAAACTTTTCATATTCATTCTGCTCCTCATTGCATTGCAGATGTTCATAAGGTCGCTGGGGTAGGGTTATGGAAAAAAATCTTGGCAGACTCCTTAAATATATAGGTCTTTTCGGTGTTGGCATTGTTATCCTCGGTCTGGCGGAAAATCTGCTCGGACTGGGCGCTGAATATGTTAATAAGAGCATTGCAGGGCATATAGCGGGTGCGTTTACCCTCAACGGGACTGACACCATAATGACAGGCATATGGACGGTTATCACAGCTCCTGCTGTTGGTGTGCTTTATGTTCTCTGGCACGGGCTGGCTAAGAAAAACTACCGCCTTGCTGCCATGTGCATTATTATAGTTGCCATGCTCTGCGTGGTTATGATTCTGGGTGAATGATGGGATGTTTCGGTCTTGAAATTTCAGGAAAATCAGCGGTTATTACATTAGAAAAAAGATGCTTTGATCCGCTTATACTCTGCCGTGTTCTTGAGGATGCGGAAGCGGACAGAAATATAGATTTTGTACGCCTTCGTGGAAAAGACGGCAGCTTTACAATGGGGCGTGCAGTGTCAGATCTGGGTTCTTTCGGTGAGAAGGAAGCCAGAGTCTATGCCGAACGCGGGCAGAGACTTATAAAGACAATACGCAGGCTGAAAAAGCTGGTGATAGCCGAGATTGACGGCGAGGCATTCGGGGCAGGATTTGAAACCGCTCTTGCCTGTGATCTTATATTTGCTGTCTCTTCATCTAAATTCGCCTTTCCTGAAGTTAACTTAGGTATTATTCCCGGGTTCGGAGGAACCCAACTTGCTTCCCGCAAAGTTTATGAAACATTCGCAAAGTATCTGGTTTTCACCGGCGAAGCAGTTTCTGCGGAGGAGCTTTATGCAAAGGGTATAGTTAATGCAGTATTCAGCGATGCTTCATCAATGTATGAGCATGTGGATTCCCTGTGCATGAAACTTTCCGGAAAAAGCACTTTTATACTTGGTCTCGCCAAAGAAACTGTGAATAACGGACTGGAGATGGATTTTGACAAGGCTTTGCTGTTTGAGCAAAACGCTTTTACCTTTTCATTTTCCTGTGAGGACAAGCGTGAGGGTATGGGCGCTTTTATAGAGAAGAGAAAGCCGGTATTCAAAAACCGCTGGGAAGATCTCCGGTTTGAGGATGAGTGATGATAAGCCTCACTTTGAAAGAACTCACAGCATTCATAACGCTTACCCCGCCTGAAGGCAGGTTTACCCTGCTGGATGCGCCGACCATAAAGAAGATTATCCGCAGCATTAAAGAGGCGGCGGAGACTCCCGCTAAGGTGATCCGTATTCAGGGTGCTTCCGGATGTTTTGCAGTGGGAGCAGACCTCAAGACTATGTATGACTATGACGGGTTCACCGCAAAGGGGTTTTCGATGCTCGGTAACTCTCTGTTTAACCTGATGCGTACTGTTCCGCAGATAGTCATAGGGGAGATAGACGGCTACTGCATGGGCGGAGGCATGGATTTCGCTGCTGCGTGTGATTTCAGACTTGCCACGGCTGAGAGCGTATTCGCCCATCCGGGGACGAAGCTTGGGATAATCACCGGGTTCGGCGGAACGCAGGCAATTCCACGGATAATGAAACCAGCCGCCGCTGCTGACTTCTTTTACACCGGAGAAATGTTCCGTGCGGATGTAATGAAAAAAAACGGGTTTCTTCTTGATGTCTTTTCTTCCGCAGCAGATATGGATTCTTACACTAACTCCTTAGCATCTAAAATTTCTTTAAAAGATAGGACTCTCCTTAGCAGTATGAAAAGGAGCTTTTTTCACAAAGGTTTATAAGTTTCTATATATTTTTTCCCTTTTTTTCTTAAAAATCACTTAAGTTTTTTTCGTTTTAGCCGATAAGAAAGATGCACGGATGCAATTGTTTTACAGGGATGTTGCCTTATAGGTGTGCCCGTGCGAAGAACTCCTTTCTTACCAGTATTTTCAGACGCTTCAAAAGGTTCCCGCACAGTATTCAAGCACCCCTAATTTGTACAAGTCAGGGGGACAGTATGAAAATCGAACGCAGCAGCGCTCTGCCGGAAAGGCAGGACAACAGAAATTCATCAGGCGAGGTGGTTAAGTTTCACAACTCAGCCATCGCAGAAACAGCAAGCAGAATCGAGGATAAACGCAGGCTCCGCATAGCGGAATACGATACTATTGAGTATCACAGTGAACTGCGTGAAAAAGATTTTGCCAAGCAGGAAAAGGTTAAACACCTGCGCTTTGTAGAGTATGACGAAATAGTGAACGAGCGCAAAGAGCTTAAAGATCTTCTTGTGAAGTTTGAAGAAAAAAAGGAAGAGAGAGTTACGAGAGAGTACCGTGACCAGCAGTATCTCACTGAGCTTTTCATGAGGGGGCTCTATTTTGATGAGCTTGTGTGAAACTCTTTTTCCTTGCGGGGTTTTTCAAGGGCTGTTATAACTCCCTCTAGCTAATCAGCTAAGGAAAGGAATATGATAATACACGGAAGAAACACTGTAGCGGAAGCGCTTAAACTCGGACTGGTTAAAAACCTTTTTCTCCGCAAGGGCTCAACATTCAGGGAGAAACCTGATGACCTTGAAGCGGCGGAGTTTGGCAGAAGGGAGTTTGAACACCGTTTCGGGGATGAGGCGCAGGGCGTTGCGGCAGAGATAAATGATATAGAACCGAAAGAATTTGTCCGCCATAAGAAAGATATACAGGGCGATGTCCTCATTCTGGACAGGATACAGGATCCCCATAACTACGGGACTATAATCCGTGCGGCGAACTGTTTCGGCGTGAAGACAATAATCGTGGCGAGATATCATCAGGCTCCTGTCACGGCGGCAGTTTGCAAAGCTTCAAGCGGAACTTTGTTCTATGCAGATATTTATGAAACAACGAACATCAGCTCTGCCGCTGAAGATTTGCAGAAGATGGGCTACAAGATATATGCCGCCGATGTGGACGGAGAAACAGTGCTGAATGATGTGAAGTTTGCGGAAAAATCAGCGGTTATCCTGGGCTCCGAAGGCAAAGGAATACGCCCCGGTGTGCTGGAGAAGGCTGACACTGCGTTCCGCATACCCATGTCAGGAGATATTGACTCGCTGAACGTGTCACAGAGTGCGGCGGTGATCCTCCACGCTCTTTTCTCTTCAAAATAAGCTATTTAACCGACTCTTCCAGTTCATCGAACGCGTTTCCGGCGCGTTCGTGGGAGAGGGAGTATTTCAGCTTTTCAAGCCTTTCTTCCTGATAGCTTATCAGCTCATTTTTCCCTATGCATGCTTTTGAAAATGCGGTGTGTATATCTTTGTCGTACACTATATTTCTGAACTGCATTGTTTTGGTTATAAACACGGGAAGTTCAGGGTCTTTCATAAATGCTTTTGTGAATTCTATCTCTTTAGGGTCTTTCAGGTTTCTGTATTCATCATAGACCGCCACCTGAAGTATGCCGTTTATCTTTTCATTCATAAGGGTATATGAACTGCCTTTCAGTGCGTCCACGGCGTCGTAGCCGCCCCTCTCGTGGGCAAATACGCATATTTCATTTGAAGATTCCTTATAAAACCAGTTTGGTGCGCCTTCGATTTTTACAACTGGTGTCGCCAGAACATAAAATTTGAAGAGATAAGCCGCCAGAGCCTTTGCCAGAGCCAGAGCAATTAATTCAAACATAACTCCACCGCCTTAAATAAGTCTATGAATGAATTATACAGCTTAAAGCAGGCAATGGCATGGTAATTTTACTGATTAAAAAAGCCTCCGCAGGTTTGCACCGGGAGGCTTGGAGTTTTTCTAGGATGCTCTTTCCAGAGCTGCAAATCTGCGTCTTGCCCTTGCAAGGCGCACTCTTTTGATAAGCAGGCTGAAATAAAGCAGCGTGAATATCAGAAGAGCAACAAACATAGCATGAAGCATCATGGGGTGAAGTCCGCCGCCGCCTTTCTGTACCACGTTGGGGTGTATGGTATTTTTCCATATGCGGATAGAGAAGAAGACAATAGGCACATCTATAAAGCCGATTATACCCACAGCAGCTGCAAAACGGGCTCTTTTGCTGTCTTCATCTATGAACTTGCGGAGCATTATATAGCCCACATAGATAAACCAGAGGATCGCAGTGGTGGTAAGTCTGGGGTCCCATGTCCACCAAGCTCCCCATGCAGCCTTGCCCCAAACGGGACCGGTGGTAAGAACTATGGTACAGAAGAGAAGACCGATTTCGGCGGAGCTTTCAGCTATATCGTCAAAGCTGAAGTCATCCTTCATCAGGTAAAGAATGCTCGTGCAGAAGGTCACAAAAAAGGCGAAAAACGAAATCCACGCTGATGCCACATGGAAATAGAAAATCTTCTGGTTAGGTCCCAGAGATTTTGCCACGGGAGCGTAGATAAACGCCATATAAAGACCGAAAGGCACAAGGATAATAAGTGCTGCGTCAAGGATTTTTTCTTTGCTCATTAGCTATTCCTCTACTATGAAGTCAAACACCGCAAATACAACGGCGGTGAAAATAATATCGAATATAAGAAGGATCTTCAGCCACGGGTAAGCAAGAGCATGATCGTGACCGAGGACAAAAATATTAAGACTCTGCACTGAGGCGAGAATGACCGGAACAAGTATCGGCAGAAGCAGAAGCGGAAGCATGACTTCCCTTGTTCTGGTGTTTACGGATATGAGCGAGAACAGCGTTCCCAGCACGGCGAACCCGTATGTGCCGAGGAAAAAGACAGATGCAGTCAATGCTCCGCCTGCGAAAACATTTACATTATAAAGCACTGTGAATATGGGGATTGTGATTATCTCCACCATTGCTATGAATGTAAAATTGCTTAAAACTTTGCCGAAGAAGATTGAGCTTGGATCAACGGGAGATAAAAGAAGCGCCTGAAGGTTGCCCCCCTGAACTTCTGTCATCATAGACTTATTCAGCCCCAGAAGTCCTGCAAAAACAAAGCTCATCCACAATATGCCGCCGACAACCTCGTTTTTCATGTCGCTGCCCGGCTCGAAAATGAAGCTGAATACAACAACGACAAGGAGGGAGAAGACCAGCATGGAATTAACAACTTCCTTGGACTTGAACTCTTCAAGAATATCTTTTCTGAAAATGCAGAATACGGTATTAAAATAGCCCATCTCAGCTTACCGCCTGCATGTATATTTCCTCGAACTCTTTTTCGGGAATCTCTTCTTTTTTGCTGTCCAGAGTGAATTTGCCGCCTTTGACAACAACTATTCTGGAGGCAAGCTCATAACCTCTGGGGAGATTGTGAGTAACCATAACTATGGTTTTTTTAAGGGAAAACTGTTCCTTAAGGATGCCTGTGAGAACCAGTGAGGCATGCTGATCAAGCCCTGTGTAGGGTTCATCAAGCAGGATAATATCAGGGTCGTGCATGAGCGCACGGGCAATGGAAAGCCTCTGGAGCATTCCTCTTGAAAACGCCCGTACTCTGTCATGCTTTCTGGCGAGAAGTTCAACTCTTTTCAACAGAAAATCCGCCCTTGCGGGGACATCTTTTAGTCCGTAAAGCCTGCCGTAAAAGACAAGGTTTTCAAAAGCGCTCAGGTTTTCATATAAAAAAGGCTGGTGCGAGATTACTCCGAAGTGTCTTCTGAAATCATCCTTCATCTTTTTTATGGGCGTACCTTTAAAAAAAATATCACCCTCACTCGGTTTGGTGAGGGTGGAAAGGATTTTCAGAAGGGTGGACTTCCCTGCCCCGTTCGGTCCGAACACAGACATGAAGTCCCCTTCCGCAAGTTCAAAGGTCACACCCTTCAATGCTTCGGTGTGACCGTATCTCTTTTTAACATTATCCAGCCTGAAAATAGGCTCAGGCATTTTTGCTCCTGCCGGTAACAGTATAAACAGCGCCCACGCACATAACGGCGCAGCCTATCCAGAGCCAAATGAGAAGAGGCTCATAAACTACCTGAATTCCGATGTAGTTTTCAGGTTTGGAATAGCTGGCAAGTATGAAGTAGAGGTCGCCTTTCAGTTTCGAGTAGATTGCAACTTCCGCCCATGCTTCCTCACGTTTGTTGTAGAAGCGTCTTTCCGGAGCGACAGTGACTATCTCTTTACCGTTTTCTGTTACTTTAACAGGTGCGTAGACAGATGTAAAGTTCTGACCCTGATTTACGGTGAGTTCACCCACCTGCATTTCATACTGACCGAATGTAAAGCTTTCACCGGGGGCTACCACATGCTCATCCTTGATGTTGTAGAAGGATGAGGCGATGATTCCGTAAGCCATTATAACAACGCCTATGTGGACAAGGAGTCCGCCGTAGTGCCTGCGCTGAGTGAGGATTACTCTGGCTCCGTTATTTTTAACGGAGGTTATAATCCTTGTGATGATTGTGGCGAGTGAAAGTGTTGTCACACCTGTGAGAATGAGAGGGATAGGCATTGTATAGCCTTTCACATACATTAACACCATAGATGCCAGAGCAGCAATCACAGCGGGTATTATTTTTTTATAGAAGCTTTCCCCTATCTCCTTGCCGTACTGAGCCATGGGGGCAAGACCCGCAAAAAGAAGGATCAGTATGAAGAACGGGGTGGATACTTTATTGAAGTAGGGGATATTAACCGTAAGCTTATTGCCCACAACTCCGAAGACTCCCATAATCCCGTAATATGCCTGTGAGAGGATAGGCATGGTTGTTCCCACAAGGACAACAACCATGAGACCGAGGAAAACCCAGTTTGCGATGAAAAACATTCCTTCTCTGGAGGAGAAGTGAAATTCTTTTTCTTCGGGATCTTTATAAAGCTTGAGGTTTGTGAGCAGCATGATGAGGTAAGCAACTGTTGCAACCACCATAAATACTATGAAAAATGTACCGAGGCTTGATTTGCCGAATGAGTGAACAGACTCTATAACGCCGCTTCTTGTGAGAAACGTTCCGAATATGCAGAGTATAAAGGATGTCATCAGCAGGGTGTGAGTCCATATTTTGAGCTTGTTTCTCTGCTCGTATATAAGAGCGGAGTGCAGATAAGCAGTAGCGGTGATCCATGGAAGAAGAGAAGCGTTTTCAACTGGATCCCATGCCCAGTATCCGCCCCAGCCAAGTTCAACATAAGCCCACTGACCGCCGAGAACAATACCTATTGTAAGGAAAACCCATGAGAATATTGCCCATCCTCTGCTCTCTTTCACCCAAAGGTTTGAACCGTCATTGGTGATGATGGATGCTATGGCGTGTCCCAGAGGAACTGTGAAACCGGCAAAGCCAAGGAAAAGTGTTGGCGGATGATAAATCATTCCGGGGTTCTGGAGAAGGGGGTTCATTCCCACGCCGTCCTGCGGCATAAAGTTCAGTTCCGCAAAAGGGTTGGTAACGAAACAGGTAAGGATCAGGAAAAAAGAAGACGAAACTGATATAACAAAAAGAACAGTACTCTTATATCTTGGGTCGTAATCTCTGAGCCTTATCATTTCAATCATGGCGAATATAACAAGAAGAAGTCCCCAAAAAAGTAGAGAACCTGCCTGCCCTGCCCAGAAAGCACTGAGCTTATAAACCATAGGCAGTGCAAGGTCTGTGTACTGAGCGACATATTCAATCTTGAAATTGCTTGTGACAAGCGCCAGAAGAAGAACCAGAGAGGCAATACCGATTGCCGCTGTCTGTGCGATGAGGAAATATCCTCCGATTTTATCGTAAATTTTGTTTTCGCTTCTCATCCCTGTTAAGTAGAAGTAAGAAGCACCTGCGCCTGTTATAAGCGCAAGGAGCATAAACAAAAATCCTGCTCCGCCCACTGTTCACCTCGTGATTTTTAGATTTGCAAAACATCACCGCTGAGTATCTGCCCGTTTACGGACAGACCCCGCACACCGTAATAAACTTTGCATAGTATACTAAGTTGATATGGAATTGTATAAAAAGTTCTTTAAGGTATAAAAATTATCCTTTAGTTGTCTCTTCTTCTGCGTCAACCTCATATTTTGAGGGGCATTTTGTAAGAAGAGTTTTTGCAATAAACTTTTTATTTTCAATGTCGTAGTTGCCTTCGATGATGACATGGATTTCTTCTTTGAATGTGTCGGGAATAATGCCTTTGTAATCAACGGTCATCACTGCTCCGCCCTCTTCAACATCCATGATATCGAAAACAAGGTGCCTTTCTTTTGTGTTTTTTGTGATTGTGCCGGGGATAACTTCACCGCTCACGCGCATGCCCTTCTCATTAAGCTTTTCCGGGTTATGGAGAACTTCGCCCACAGTGAGGTAATACACCCCTTCTGATTTGAAGCCGCTGAAAAGCAGGAACGAAATGGCAATTACAATGACCGCAGTGGCAACGAGGAACTTAGTGTTTTTGTTCATTGGCTGACTCCGTAACGTCTTGACTTTGATTTTATAATGTACATAATCCGACAGTTGATCAAGGAAAAAGTTTAGTAAAAGATATTAAGAAACCTAAGATTTATAGGTATTTCAGTATCGTTTTAGCGTAATATCTGAATATAATATATATTTGCGGGGAACATTTAACAGCTCCGCCTGTCTTTACCAAAGTGAAAAATGAGTATAAGGTAGTGATTATGAATGAAATCGGATTTATTACAGCATTTACAGCAGGTGTTCTGTCTTTTCTTTCCCCGTGTGTTCTTCCTCTGCTTCCGGCTTATCTGTCTTTTATATCCGGTGAGACAATAGATACCCTCACCTCCGGTGAATCAAGAAAAGCAAGGGTTAAGGCTGTTCTCGGGGCGGTGTTTTTCGGACTTGGGTTTCTTCTGGTCTTCGTGGTTCTGGGTGCGAGTGCAACCGCAGTCGGTAAGGCTCTGGCGCAGCATAAGATAATGCTCGGACGCATTGCGGGCATCCTTATTATAATTCTCGGTCTGCATATGGCGGGCATTTTTCGTATAAACAAGCTTCTGGTGCAGAAAAAATGGAACTATCAGCGCAAGGCCGGCGCACCGTTTCTTATTCAGGCATTTTTTCTTGGCGTTGCTCTTGTTCTCGGCTGGTCCCCCTGTCTTGGTCCTGTGGTTGCGGCTATATTCGCCATGGCTTCCCAGCAGGAAACCGTGGGACAGGGAATAGGTCTCCTTGTTACATACGGGCTGGGTCTGTGGATTCCTTTTCTCCTTGCTGCCCTTGCTGTGGGGCATGTTATTTCCGGTATGAAAAGAGCTGGAAAGGTTGTCATGGTAGTTGAGAAAGTTTCGGGCGTACTGCTCATAATAATAGGTCTGCTTATGGCGACAAACAGCATGGTTATTCTCAGTGCATATCTTGTAAGGTGGTTTCCGTTTCTCGGCAGCATAAATTTTTAGCGCTTTCATTGCGATTTTGATCTTTTTTTGAAACTGCATTTATACTATACTATTCTGCTTTTTTTGCTTGCCCCTGCACCCTGTGGGGGCTATTTATGCAAAATACCCCTAAAGGTTTGATAAATATATTTTTCAAAGGAGTAAACCCGTATGGCAGGACATAGTAAGTGGGCGAATATTAAGCACAGAAAGGCGGCTCAGGACGCTAAAAAAGGGAAAGTCTTCACTAAGGTTGCCCGTGAGATCACAGTGGCAGCAAAAGAAGGGGGCGGAGATCCTGACATGAACCCCCGCCTCAGACTGGCTCTTGACAAGGCAAAAGCTGTAAACCTGCCTAAAGACAACGTTGAACGGGCAATCAAGAAAGGAACAGGCGAAGGCAACGAGGCCTCATACGAAGATGTGACATATGAAGGCTACGGTCCCGGCGGTGTTGCTATCCTTGTTAAAACTCTGACAGACAACAGGAACAGAACGGTTGCGGAAGTCCGCAGCACTCTCACTAAAAAAGGCGGCAGCATGGGTGAAGCCGGCTGCGTTGCATGGATATTTGAACAGAAAGGTCTGCTTGAGATCGCAAAAGACAAGGCGGATGAGGAAAAACTTCTGGAAGAAGCTCTGGAAGCCGGAGCAGAAGATGTTGTGGATGACGGCGATGTCTTCGCTGTTTACTGCGAGTATTCCGACTTCATGGATGTAAAGACTGCTCTTGAAGAGAAAGGCTATTCCTTTGAATTTGCAGAAATAACCATGAAACCTAAAAACAGTGTCCCCGTGAATGCTGAAGATCTCCGTAAGCTTATGAACATTACCGATTCTCTTGAGGATTTGGACGATGTTCAGGAGGTTTACTCTAACTTTGAGGCTGATGACGAAGTAATGTCTCAGCTTGAGGACTAGTTGTCCCGCATAGTAATGGGGATTGACCCCGGACTTAACTGCACAGGCATAGGTGTTGTGCGGGCATGGCCGGGGAAAGTGGAACATGTTTACCACGGCGTGATCCGCACTGACAGCAAAAAAACTCTCCCTGAACGCCTTGGTGTAATATGCGAAGGAATCAGAGGGGCTGTGGGTGAATATAAACCGGAGATATCTGCGGTTGAAGATATTTTCCAGTCAGTCAATATAAAAAGCGCAATGCTTCTGGGGCAGACAAGGGGGGCAATAATTGCCACCCTTCTTTCATGCGGCATGAGCGTTAATGAATACACCGCTTTGCAGGTGAAGAAGTCTGTTGTGGGCTACGGCAAGGCGGATAAAGAGCAGGTCAGGCATATGGTGGAGGTTCTCCTCGGCATGAAGATGGGCAAAAGCCCGCTTGATGCATCCGATGCCTTGGCTGTGGCAGTGTGTCTGGGACTTGAGATTACCGGGAGGCGGTTTTGATATACAGAGTTAAAGGCGAACTGCTTGAAAAGCACCCCGACTTTGCAGTGATAGATACAGGCGCCGTAGCTTTTAAAATAGGCATCTCCATGCAGAGCTTTGCTTCCTTGCCTGATATAGGGGAAGAGGCTTCCCTTTATACGCTGATGAATGTCCGTGAGGATGATATCAGCCTGTTCGGGTTTGTGACTCCTGAGGAAAAAAAGCTTTTTACCCTCCTGACATCAATAAGCAAAGTGGGACCCAAGATGGCGCTGGGCATTCTCTCCGGGCTTGATGTGAGGTCGTTTGAAAAAGCGGTGGTCTCGGGTGATGTGGTTAAGATTAAAGGAATCCCGGGGATCGGTCTGAAAACGGCGGAGAGGATAATCCTTGAGCTGAAAGATAAATTTGGTCTTGTTTTTAAAACAGAAACCCAGCCGGAAGAATCCTCAGAGGATGTGGTGAGTGCGCTGTGCAATCTTGGTTATTCCAGAAAAGATGCTGAGAACGCCGTCCGCATATCATTCTCTGCGGAAAGCTCATTTGAGGAAAATCTCAAAAAAGCGCTTTCACGCACTCTTTCCTGAAAAATGATATAAAAAAACCGGCACATTTTTCAGTGCCGGTCTTAACTCTTTTCTTACTCGACTTTTTCACCGGTTTCTGAATCGATAAGATGCAGATCGCCGTTTGTAATGCCGATGCCAACTTCAAGGCAGCTGTAAACGAATTCTTCAAAGCTCATGCCGTTAACTTCGCACGCCTGATTTATTTCGTCCATAAATTCTTTTTCCATGGCAAAAGCCATGCTCACCATACTCTCGTCATCAATTTCGTGGTCATGGTCGTGACCGCCGCAGCCGCCGCTTCCGCATCCGCATGTGTCGCTCATGTTGTCTCCTTATATGAATCCGGTAAAATTATCTATCGTTCCGGTTAATGAGTCAATATCGAACTCTTTTGCTTCTTTTGCAAGTTTTTCCGCCCAGTTTTTCAATTCTTTTATATTTTCTTTCTCCGCAAGGACAAGAGCCTCATCTGCGAAGCTTATCATATCGCTTATAACGAACCGTCTTGATATACTCTGCCATTTTCCGTAAAGCTCATCTCTGATTAATTTTTTTTGTTCATCAGTAAGAACTGAAACTTCCGCAGTGAGGGCAGGCTTCGGATTTTCTTTTACCGTGTATGTAAGAAAGACCTTGAGAGCATTGATAAGTTCTGATGAAACAATGGGTTTTTTCACATAGACCGAACAGCCGCAGGCAAATGCCTCGTCCATACGGTCATTTAAGACATCCGCCGAAACTGCAATTATGGGTATATTTTTTGTTTTGCCGCTGCTTTTCAGCATCTTAGCAGCAGTGTATCCGTCAGTATCGGGCATTTTCATATCCATCAGTATTACATCAGTGATAAATTCTTCTGCCTTGCTGAAAGCTTCACGTCCGTTCTGAGCTTCTACAAAAGTGAAGGGGTATTCTTTGAGCAGAAGACGGATAAGAAATCTGTTCTGGGGGCTGTCGTCAGCTATTAGTATTGTTGCAGGCTCGAAGATGACTGCTTCGTCTGCCGGCGTCTGTTTTTCAATTTTGCAGGAGATGGGAACATTGAGGAATCTGACTGTGAATACTGAACCTTTTCCTTTAGTGCTTGAAACAGTTACTGTTCCGTTCATTGCTTCAGTGAGTTTCTTTGTGATGGCAAGTCCGAGACCTGTTCCGCCGTATCTGGCGTGATCCTGCCCCTGCGGCTGTGTGAAGTTGTCAAATACTGTTTCAAGCTGATCTTCCTCTATTCCTATGCCGCTGTCTTCCACTGTGACAGTTAAAGAGCATGTGTCTTTATCTTCGTTTTTCATACTGCATGAAAGCCTTATAAAGCCTTTTTCCGTGAATTTGACAGCGTTGCCCACGAGGTTGAAAAGTATCTGACGCAGCCTTGTTCCGTCGAATAGAATTGCATTACGACACCCGGACGTTTCTGTCAGAAGTTCAACGCCTTTCTGACCTGCTGTGGCGGAAAAAATGTTTATAGTCTCTTCAAACACTGCGGCGATATTAAGGGGTGACGGGTTTATGTCTATTTTCCCTGATTCAACTTTTGACAGATCAAGCAGATCGTTTATGAGTTTCATCAATGTTTCGCCGCTGTCCTTGATTGCCTCAAGGAGCTTTGCATGCTCAGGTTCATTTATTTCCCTGCCGAGGATTTCGGCGAAACCGAGTATTATGTTCATGGGCGTGCGTATTTCGTGGCTTATGTTGGCGAGGAATTCGCTTTTTGCTCTGTTTGCCGTGTCTGCTGCTTCTTTTGCGGATTTTAGCTCTTCTGTTCTGCTGACTTTCAGCAGGTTGTCATGATATCTGGCAAAAAGTATGTTGAGGGATTCTGTGAGAACCCCAAGTTCATCCTTTGCGTGCCTGTCAGATACGTTGATGCTGTAAACTGACTGGCTTGAAGGATCCGCAACTGCGAGTCTGCCTGCAATTTTCTGAATCTCACGAACCAGTGTGAGATGAAACGAAACAGCGTAAAGCAATGAGAGAACAGCAGTAACGAGGAATGTTGATATTATCACTGTGCCGGCATGTGAGGCGAAGTCTTCTGATATGCTCTGGATATCGGGATAGATTTCCGCATAACCTGCGTAGTTCCAGTTCTTTCCATAAACCAGAGGGAAACGGAATATCGTTTTTCCTGTGTACATATTGCGTATTATTGAAATGGCAAAGCCTGAATCAACATCAGGTGCTTCGCTTTCGGCGAGTGCTTCGTTTTTATCATTTACCAGACGTGCTTTTTTGATTATCCCGACTTGTATCAGCCCGTCTGTTATGCTCTGGGCAAGGCTTTTATTTCCTGAAACAAGAGCATAGCCCGCCGTTTGGGACATCATAGAATTAATACGCCCAAGGCGGGCTTCCACATTCGTCTGTTCCTTTCTGAAATCCATCCATAGCAATAGGGCGCTGAGGAGAAGACCCAGAGTGAAGGCAATGAAAAAAGTCATTTTCGCCTGCTTGTAGGGCAGACTTCGGGTGAATTTAACTTTCATAGTCCATGATCAGGCAGAACAGTGAAATTATCAATATAAAAAAGTATCAGAATGATCTTATCAGAGCTTTATCACTGTCCTTCCCGCTGCTTTTCCTGCAAGCATCTGCTTAATTTTTTCATCAAGTCCGTTAAGCTCTGTTTCATGGCTGAGATCAGTCAGCATAGATGGCTTCCATATGCTTCCCAGCTTTTCCCATGCTCTGATACGTTTATCATTAGGGCATTCTACAGAGTCTATCCCTATCAGGCTGACGCCCCGCAGTATAAAAGGAAACACATTCAGCGGAAGATCAGGAGACATGGCAAGTCCGCAGCAGGACACCGCACCGCCGTATTTTACGGATTTAAGCATCGCCGTAAGGGCATTTCCGCCCAAAACATCCACGCCGCCGTCCCATATGGGCTTCATAAGTGGTTTTTCGCTTCCTGCTGTGAAATCGGAGGAAGGGATTATGCCTTCTGCTCCCAGCGATTTGAGAAAATCTGCCTGATCCGCCTTGCTTGTTACTGCAAAAGGGGTGAAACCCTCCGCCTTTAATATTGAGATCGCAATGCTTCCTACACCGCCTGTTGCTCCGGTGACTGCGATCTGACCGCTTTTCAGCCCCATGTGCAGGAGACCCTCCACGCAGAGTGCGGCTGTAAGACCCGCTGTTCCGAGGGACATAGCCTCTTTCATTGTTAAACCGGCAGGGAGAGGCAGAACCCATGCCGAAGGTATGCGGATATATTCTCCGTAACCGCCTGCTGTGTTCATGCCGAGGTCATGACCGGTGACAATGACCTTGTCGCCTTGTTTAAAGCTGCCGTCTGTGCATTCCGCAACCTCTCCGGCAGCGTCAATACCGGGAGTGTGCGGATATTTCTTTGTTACACCTTTATTTCCGGAGGCGGACAGAGCATCCTTATAGTTCAGTGATGAATAGCGCACACGGATAAGCACTTCCCCTGCGGGGAGATCGTCTGTGCTGCGTTCCGTGATCCTGCCTGAATATGTACCGTCTGAATTTTCAGATGTTACATAAGCCCTGAAAGATATGCTCATAACTGCCTCCTGTCTGATTAATAAGCCATTTTAAGAATGGCGAGTACGTCTTTTGATTTCAGTTTTTTAAATGTGCCTATTTCACCGAAACGGACAGCGCCTTCAGCCATTATTTGCAGAGATTCCTCCTCAACACCTGTTTCAGAAAGTTTTGAGGGCATGCCTATGGAGTTATAAAAAGATCTCAGACGGTCTATTCCTTCCAATGCTGCGGCTTTTTTATCGCTGCTTTCCGCAACGCCGAACACATTTACCGCAAGCTGGTAAAATTTATCTGCATTTGTGTCATCCATCACATATTTCATCCAGTTCGGAAAAAGAACGGCAAGCCCAGCCCCGTGGGATATATCAAATATTGCGCTGACTTCATGCTCTATGGCGTGGTTTGCCCAGTCACCTTCTTTTCCCAGAGAGAGAAGAGTGTTGAGGGCAAGGTTGCCAGCCCAGAGTATCTCTGCTCTGGCAGTGTAATCAGTGGGGTTTTCCATAACAACGGGAGCATATTTAAGGCAGGTTTTAAGGAGTGCTTCCGCCAGCCTGTCCTGCGTGAATGTATCAGCGGTGGATGAAAAATACTGCTCGAATATATGGCTCATTATATCTGCTATGCCCGCTGCTGTATGGAAAGGAGGCACAGAGTATGTGTATTCCGGATCAAGGATGGAAAACTTCGGCCAGAGAATAGGCGAATAAACAGGGAGCTTCTGCTTTGTCTCAACATTTGAGATAACGGCATTTCCGTTTGATTCGGAACCTGTTGCGGCGAGTGTAAGCACAGTGCCGATGGGCAGCGCCTTGCTGATTGCTGCTTTACGCAGGCAGAAGTCCCATGGGTCTCCGTCATAACTTACAGAACCGGCGATAACTTTTGCGCAGTCTATTACGCTTCCCCCTCCCACCGCAAGGATGAAGTCTATGTTTTCCTCTCTGCATATTTTAACCCCTTCACGTACGCTGGTTATTCTGGGGTTAGGTTCAATTCCGCCGAGTTCGGTGAAGTAAAGCCCTCTGTCTGCGAGTTTGTCTGTTATGGTCTGGAACAGCCCTTCTTTTTTTATTCTTTTACTGCCGTAGCAGATAAGAACCCTCTTGCCGCCGTATTTTTCTATTTGTCTTCCCAGAACCTTTATCTGATTTCTGCCGAAGAAGATTTTTGTGGGAATGTTCAGTGTGAAATTGTCCATTACATGTCCTCCGTTAATATAGTAAGGATAGCATTTATACGGATTGGTTCAAGCCCCTTGACAGCTAATTGGCTTTACTGCGCTCTTATATTCTGCTATTAATCCGTTAAAGAGGGACATATGAAAAGAAGTATAGGGAAAATAACAATAAAAATTATAATGATTCTTCTGATCCTCGGTCTTGTGGGCAGAGCAGTCTATGTTATCAGCGGTGCAGAGGGCGGACATCTTCCGGAAAACACTGTAGCTGAAATTTCTGTTTCAGGGATAATATATGATGCGGAAGAGACAATTAACACACTGAAAGAGCTTTCTGAAAATGACAGGGTGAAAGGTATAATCATAAGGGTAAACAGCCCCGGCGGAGTTATCACCCCCACAAAAGAGATTTTTGACTATATCCAGACGATAAATAAGCCCGTTTACGCCTCGATGGAGAGCGTTGCAGCGTCCGGCGGCTACTATGTTTCCGCCGCATGCGACCGCATATTTGCCATGCCGACCACAATCACGGGCAGCATAGGGGTAATAATGCAGCTTTCAAACTATGAGAAGCTGATGAACACCATAGGCATTAAAAACTTTGCCCTGAAAAGCGGCGAATTTAAGGATATAGGTTCTCCTGACAGAGAAATGACCGATGCCGAAAAGGAAATTCTGATGCAGACTGTTATGGATATGTATGAGCAGTTTGTTGAGGATATTCAGAAGCGCAGAAACATGGATGAAACGCTTCTTCGCTCTCAGGCTGACGGCAGGGTTTTTACCGGCAAGAGAGCCTTTGAGATGGGCTTTGTGGATAACCTCGGCAGCAGAAGAGACGCCTTTGAAGAGATGAAGAACGAGCTTAAGCTTGAAAATGTTGAGCTTAGAAGCTTTGATAAGAAAATTACCGTATGGGACAAACTGTTCGGCAGTTTTGAAGGTGTAAGCCTCGCAGGGGGCGCACACTTCATGTATCTTTATAAGGGGTACTGAAACTTTTTAAGTAAATCAGCTTTCGCAGGCGGGGGAAACCCCGCCTTTTCTTTTGGTCTTTACTATTGAACATCCCGTGTTTATTAGCATATACTCTTTGTAAATATGAGGAGGGGCGATGTTCTGCCGTATTTTTTCTGCTCACGTGGCGGGTATTGAGGGTGTTCTTATTGAGGTTGAGGTGGATACGGCAAATGTCGGTCTTCCGTCCTTCAGCATGGTGGGACTCGCTGAAACATCTGTCCGTGAAAGCAGGGACAGGGTGCGCTCCGCTCTGAAGAATATGGGGTTCTCCATATTCAATAAACCAATCACAATCAATTTTGCACCTGCCGATTTCCGTAAGGAGGGCACAGGCTTTGATCTGCCTGTTGCCATCGGGCTTTTGAAATCTTCGGGGCATATCGATGCAGATACAGACAAAACCCTTTTCATAGGTGAACTTTCTCTGGACGGCAGGCTGCGTCCTGTGAGCGGGGTTTTGTCCGTAACTTATGCTGCAAGGGAAAAAGGGTTTGAGAACATCATTCTCCCTGCTGAAAATGTGGCGGAAGCATCTCTGGTCAGCGGGATCAATATCGGCGGCGCAGCAAGTTTACAGGATGTTCTGGGCTGGCTCATGAATGAAGACGGCGTTGTTTTTAAAGAAGAAACCGCAGTAAGTCCGCCTGCCTACCGTGAACAGATGCACGATTTCAGGGATGTTAAAGGGCAGTTCACCGCACGCCGTGCAGCAGAGGTTGCAGCAGCGGGAATGCACAATATACTTATGATAGGACCGCCGGGAAGCGGAAAGACTATGATAGCCCGCAGGCTGCCCGGTATTCTTCCGCAGCTTGATATGGAAGAGGCGATAGAGACTCTCAAGATACATTCCGTTGCAGGGCTTGTGAAGAATATGGCAGATATAAGCTTCGAGCGTCCCTTTGTTTCTCCTCACCATACCAGCAGTTCTGTTTCCATAGTGGGCGGAACATCCAAAGCAAAGCCCGGGCAGGTGAGCATAGCCCACAACGGCATATTGTTTATGGATGAGTTTCTGGAGTTTAACCGGAGTGTGCTTGAGACTCTCCGCCAGCCAATGGAAGATAAAGAGGTTACGGTTGCCAGAGCCGACAGAACGGTGAAATACCCCGCATCATTCATGCTTGTTGCTGCGTGCAATCCTTGTCCGTGCGGATATTACGGCGACTCCAAGAGAGAATGTGTCTGCACGCCGTCTCAAGTTCAGAAATACCGTGCCCGTCTGTCCGGTCCTCTGTTGGACAGGATAGATATACACATGGAGGTCAATGCTGTGGACCTGAAGGAGCTTGCCGGTCTTGAGGACGGTGAAAGTTCCGAGACTATGAGAGAAAGAGTGATTAATGCTCATAGGGCTCAGAAAGTGCGTTTCAGCGGTGAAAAAATACTCCTTAATTCCCAGATGGGCGAAAAGCAGATAAAAAAATACTGCAGGCTTGACGGCAAAAGTATGAAACTTCTTGAAAACGCCTGTGACAAGTTCGGTTATTCCGCCAGAGCCTATTCAAAAATACTTAAGGTCGCCCGCACACTGGCAGACATGGAAAATGTGCAGGAGATTCTTCCTAAACATGTTCTGGAGGCACTTCACTACAGACTTCTGGATAGAGAAACCTAAGTTCCAACCGCAGTTTATACCTGACAAGCCTATTTAGTTGATATTGATTGTTATTATGGTAATTATTTTTAATAACGATTGATATGATTGTGTATATTTCCTGAAATATGATATTATGAATCATAATTAATTACTAGGGTTTAACTTGAAATCTGATAATGTTTCTATAAGTAAAAACGTTTTGTCTGAGTTATTTGAACGCTCCTTTGAAAAAGCGTCTGCACCCCTTCTCTGGCAGAACGAAAACGGTGACATATTGAAAGCAAATGAAGCTGCCTCTTCATATTTTGGCTATGCAAAAGAAGAAATGGCAGGGATGAATGCTGTGCGCCTATGTCCCGATCTTGATCCTGATGCACTTAAGACTGAATGGGATGAAATAATCCGCAGCGGAAGCCTTTCTCTCTGCTCACGTCATATATGCGCCGGCGGCGAAATAAAACATGCTGAAATAGTCAAAACACTTATAGAAGCCGGCGGAGAAAAAATTTCGCTGGTTGCAGTGGAGAATATAAGTCCTTTAAAACGTAAAACAGAAGAAGTTCAGTTCCTTTATGAAATTATGGATATGTCCAATGATGCAATATTTGTTGCCAAAGCTTCAGACGGCAGAATTATATATGCTAACGAAAAAACCTGTGTAAACCTCGGATACACCTCTGAAGAGATTAAGAAGCTTTCTGTAAACGATTTTCGTGTTGAGCCGGAGGAATGGGGAGATTTTTCTCCTTATCTGACCAGACTTTCAGCAGACAGTAACAGCCTTATTTACTGTGTCCACAGGCGAAAGGACGGAACTTTTCTGCCCGCTGAAGCCAGCCTTAAAACATTTGAGCGGGACAATGAAAAATATAATATATCCGTTGTGAGGGATATAAGTGAACGTCTGCGGTTTTTCGCTGAGACGGAAGAAAAGAATAAAACATTGAAAGAACTGAATGACAGGCTTGCCGCAGAAGTTGAAGACAGCGCCAAAAGACTACATTCGTCAGAAGAAAAATACGTCACTTATGTCAAAAATGCGCCCGATCCTATTTTCTTCACCGACCCGCAGGGCAGGTGCAAAGACGTAAACGGAGCAATGTGCCTGATTACCGGATATACAAGGGACGAGCTTCTTTCAATGAGGCTTATTGATCTGGCTGCGCCTGAAAACAGAGAAGAAGCAGAAAAAGCCTTTAATGAGATGCTGGCAAACGGATCAAAGAGTGCATCTCTTAAGTTTTCAAAAAAGAACGGCGAAAAGTTTTATATTTATCTTAATATCGCCGAAGTTGAAGGCGGAGTTTATATGGGCATCTGCAAGGATGTCACCCGCAGCGTTCTCCTTGAGGAGGCATTGAAAAAACTCAATGAGGAATTAGGGGAAAGAGTGCGGCATGAGGTGGCAATCAGGCAGAAACAGGAAGGATTTCTTTTTGAACAGAAAAAACTTGAGGATATGGGGCTTCTGATTAACGCCATAGCTCATCAGTGGCGCCAGCCTATAAACGCTCTGATCCTTTACATTCAGGATATTATGGATACTTACGAATCAGGCGAGCTTTCAGAAGAATATATCCGCACTTTTGAGACTGTCTGTAAGGATCTGGTTCTGCATATGTCAAAAACCATCGATGATTTCCGTACTTTTTTTGCACCTGATAAAACCAAGACGTGTTTTGACGTGGCATCTGAAATGATCAAGCTGATGAAACTGCTGCGTGTTCAGCTTTATGACAGAAAAATCAGTTACCGCATATACTGTGTTTGCTCCGACAATATTCACGACTGTACAGAGGAAACTTTGTGGGGTGACTGTCCGAATAAGAAGACTTCTGTTTCCGGTTATCTGGATGAGTTTAAGCAGGCAGTGCTGAATATAGTTTATAATGCCGTGGATGCCATTGAGGAAAACATGGCAAAGGGCAGTGTGCTGAAAGGATTTATCAGGATCGAGATAGAAAATACGTCTGATAATGTTCTGATACGCATAAAAGATAACGGCACAGGAATCAGCCCCGATAAGCTTCCCAAGGTTTTTGACCCTTACTATACCACAAAAGAGGAGGGCAAAGGCACGGGAATAGGGCTGTTTATGTCAAAAATGGTAATAGAAAAACACAACGGCGGCAGAATAACCGCAGAAAGCACTGAGGAAGGAGCCGTTTTTGAAATACTGATTCCTAAGTCCTAGGCTCACTATTTGCCAAGCTCATCAAGACACTTGAAAAATTCATCCCTGTCGATGGGCTTAAAAAGTTTTTTTACGCCCTGAACTCTGTCCGCTTCCTCTCTGTACGCTGTTGTTACAACGATTTTTGTATCAGGTTTTTCCTCCATTATCCTGTCAACAAGCTCAAAGCCGCTCATTTCGGGCATAGCAAGGTCTGTTATTACTATGTCCGGCTTATGCTCACGGAAAAGATCCAGAGCTTCTTTGCCGTTTCTTGCGGTGTAAACTTTTCTGAACTCTCTGGCGAGTATCATGGACATGACTTTACTCACCATAAGGTCATCTTCTGCGTAAAGAATTGTTTTATTCTTCATCACAGTTTCCCCCTTTAGGCAGAATTATGGCAAAGCAGGCGCCCTTTTCGCTGTTTGAGGCGGTGATTCTGCCTCCCATATGCTTTTCAATCAGCAGTTTTGTCATATATAGACCGATGCCGGTTCCTTTGCCCTCTTCTTTGGTTGTGAAGTAGGGTTCAAATATTTTAAGAAGATGTCCATCAGGTATGCCTGTTCCGTTATCTGTAACAGTTATTACGACAGAGCATCCTTCAGTGCCGATATTTATGCTGATTTCACCGTGTCTTTTGTCCGGTGCCGATTCTATGGCGTCAGCGGCATTGTATATTATATTGATTAGCGCCTGTCTGAACTCGCCTGCGTATCCGTAAACCTGTATTTCATCTTCAGAGTTGCTGTTTATACGTATGTCTATGTTCTTTGCGGCAAGCTGAACCTCAATGAGTCCTGCAAGCTCTGAAATCTCTCTGATTACGTTGTAGCGCACTTTCTTCTTATCAGGTGCGAAAAACAGGCGGAAGTCATCAATGGTGGATGATATGTGCTTTATTATACCCATACTGGTTTCAGAAAACAAATCCATGTAGGTATTATTCATCAGTCCTCTCTTCCAGCATTCATGCGCATCCTGTATATAAAGCCCCAGAGCATTAATCGGCTGACGCCACTGATGGGCAATGGCGTTGATCATTTGCCCCATGTCTGCCAGTTTTTTCTGTTCATGTATAATCTGTTCCTGTTTTCTTCGAGCTTCAACCTCAATTTTAACTTGCTCTTTGAGGCTTTCGTTCATTATTTTCAATTCGCTTTCAAGCTGGGCAGTGGCTGTGGCGTCCTGGCAGAAGCCTATAAATCTGTCTCGGGCGATTTTTATTACAGAAACACTCATAAAGAAACTTTCTCCGTTTTTTCGGATGAATTTCAGCGTTTCTGACATTATACCCTGTTCAAAAAGAGCTTCCTCCGCCTTGCGGGCGCTCTCTTCTGAGTCTGGAGCCCAAAGATCCATAACTGTCATCGAAAGAAGCTCGTCTTCGCTGTAACCTGTAATACGGCAGGCCTCTTTATTGATCTCGATAATATTCCCTGTGTGGCTGGTTATAAATATGCTGATGGGGGCATTGTTAACATAGGTGCGGTATTTGTTTTCGCTGTATTCCAGAGCCTGCTGTCTTTCCCGTTCTGCTATAGTTTTTTCAGTGATGTCATGAATTATGCTGAAGATAAAAGGTTTATTGCCAGACATAAATACTGATGAATGAAATTCAAGATAGTGCAGGCAGCCGGATTTATCTCTGTGGCATGTTCCGATTACGTCTTCTTTATTCTGAAGCACATGCTCTATCAGGTTTCTGGCGCGTTCCGGTTTTGAGGTTGTCAGATCCAGAATTCTTTTTTGGGTGAGTTCCCTGAGGCTGTAGCCGTAAAGACGGCATGCAGCTTCATTTGCATCGGTAATAAGTGTTGTCTCCGGATCAAAGGTAACCATGCAGGCTTTTGCATATCTGAAAATATGTTCATAATCAGACACAGTATTACTGTTCAGATCTGTCCGTTCGGAAAAATTCAATTGAGTCATAATTCAGTCCTTAATCTTGTGTATAAGCTAAATCATATATTTCCTGCGATTAAAATCAATAATAAAAAAGACTGAAAAAGGATAAAAAGAAAGCAGGGAGCGTCAGCTCCCTGAAAATTTATACCAGATGTTCATGGTTTCTGTTCCGCCGCAGATGTTTGTATTGTTTATCAGTCTGCCGCCGAAATTATATCCTCTTTTTGCAAAAGTTATATTCATGCCAAAGGAGAGAGAGCGGGCTATGGTGTAAAAAGTGCTTATGCCAAGCTTAGGCACTTCATCCTCCATTCTGGCGAGGAGTGCGCCAGCGTATCCCTTGCTTCTCACATCGGGCAGAGTGGCAAAGTCAGTCATTTCCGCCGCATTGATATGAGGATTCAGCTCCGCACTTGCCAGAGCGGTTATCTTCCCGTTTTCTCTTATGCCGAAGTATGCCACTGAATCCCGCATTGTTTTTCTTATGTAATCGGGATCGTGAATGGGAAAAGGGTAGGACTCAAATACTACCCTGTAAACCTCCGCCATTTCGTCAGCATCGGCAGGGGACATCCTCTCGCACATATCAAAGGGGACCTCCTGTGAAGGCTGATAGCTGAGTGCTTTCACAAGGATCTCTGATTGAAGCTTCTTCTCTTTCTCTTCACGTCGGGACGGGTCAGTGAATTTGGATAGGAACACCGCCTTCTCCCACGGAGCGTCTTTTAAAGGCAGCTCTGCTTCCGTTATGAAGCCTCTGTTCAGAAAAATATCTGTTTTGGTATCCGGCACTTTGGCAATTATTTTGGAGTAGCCGTTTTTTTCTGCCAGTTCCTCCGCTTTTGCTGCGGTTTCTTCTCCGCAGGTCTCAGGAAAAGAGAGTATATAAACCCTGTCACTGAATTTTCCGTGATGTACCGAAGCACCGTCCAGAGTTATTATCTCATCCGTCATCGTTGCGTCTCCTCAGCCTTTCAGTGTCTTCGGGAATCAGCGTTATCTGGTCATCATAGTCTGCCATGAGACGCTCTATCCCTATTGCAGAGGGGTTTTCCTCTCCCGTGACATTGAGGACAAGGTTGCATGTGTCGCATTTTCTGTCGCAGAACACAGGCTCGTATGAGTCAGGCTCTTTGTAAGAGCAAATAACCCCTTCATAGTTGCGGAGTATAACCTTATTGGTTGACCATGACACTACATAATTGGGGCTGACTGGTATTTTCCCGCCACCGCCGGGAGCATCGATGACGTAAACAGGAACGGCGAAACCGCTTGTATGTCCCCTGAGAGCTTCGATTATCTCTATACCTTTGCCCACTGGTGTACGGAAGTGGGAAAGACCTTCTGAAAGGTCGCACTGATAAAGGTAGTACGGGCGCACACGATTGCTCACCAGCTTCTGAACAAGCTTTTTCATTATGTACGGGCAGTCATTTACCCCTGCGAGGAGAACAGACTGATTGCCCAGTGGAACTCCGGCGGATGAAAGCTTTTTGAGGGCTGCCATAGATGAATCGGTGATCTCTCTCGGATGGTTGAAATGAGTGTTAAGCCACAGGTTAGGGTAACTTCCGAGGAGCTTTGCCAGATCGTCTGTTACTCTGTAAGGGAGAACAACGGGTATTCTGGTTCCTATTCTTATCACTTCCACATGCTCTATTGCGCTCAGTTCGTCCAGTATCCACTCTATAGCTGAATCCGTCAGCATGAGCGGGTCTCCGCCGGATATAAGCACATCTCTCACTTCGGGGGTCTTTCTGATGTATGCAAGCCCTTTTTCCAGGGTTTCTCTGCCGGGGATGAAATCCTTATCACCGACTTTACGTTTTCTTGTGCAGTGTCTGCAGTACATGGCGCACATGTTGCTTACATGAAAAAGAACCCTGTCCGGGTAACGGTGGGTTATGCACTCTGCCGGGCTGTCAACATCCTCGGACAAAGGGTCGCTCATTTCCCATGTTTCGGTTATGAGTTCGTTTACTGATGGAAATGCCTGTCTGAATACGGGGTCGTCGCGCCAGTTCTCTTTGTCTATAAGAGAGGCGTAATAGGGGGTTATTGCGATGGGAAACTTCTCAGCCGTCATTTCCAGATGCTTTCGCTCTTCCGGAGTGAAGCTGATTCCCAGCACCGCCTCAAAGGTTTTTATGTCCCTGATCGTTCGGCGGAGCTGCCAGTGCCAGTCTTTCCAGTCCTTCATGCACGAATCCGGCTGAATGCATTCGGCAATTGACTTCTGATTAGGTGTGTAAATACTCACTGTTGCCTCCTTTTTGTTACAATTATATATCATGTAGACATATTTTCAACATGAAATATAAACATATGTATGAGTTTTGCCCCTATAAATGGGCATAAAAAGCAGTTTAAGAGCATTTTAAGCTTATTTTAATGTTAAAAGTTCCTAAAATGTGCCGTTCTTGGTTGACAAACGGTTAGCCCTCTGATATTTCCGTTTAATTTATGAAACTAAAGATCGTAATGACCTCACGGATACGTGACAAAGCCGTAGAAGAACTGACATCGGAGTATGTGAAAAGAATAGGCGCATACGCTGACTGTTCGGTGGTTGAGGCTTTTTCCGCCAACAAATCAAAGCAGCTTCCTCTTCTGCTCAAGGCCGGAGAAGGGGCACTTGTGGGGATGGACCCTGCGGGAAAAACATTCACCAGCGAAAAATTTGCAGCATGGCTGGAAAAAAAGCTTGAAGAATATGGCGGAGTTACTTTCTTTATCGGCGAGGCAGACGGTCTGCACGAGGAGCTTAAAGCCCATTTACACGAAACTGTTTCGCTTTCTGCGATGACAATGGCGCACAGGATAAGCCTTGTCGTTCTGGCGGAGCAGCTCTACAGGGCATTAACTATAATAAAGGGTCATCCCTACCATAAATAGGAGGGTTAATGTATGATGGATGCTGAAAGGTTAAGCTACCATAGACAGAAACTGCTCGATATGAAAAAAGAGCTTATCGAGAAACTGAACGAAAAGTATAACGAAGCAATAAAGCTTGGTACTGAAGGGGTTCAGGATTCCGCTGACGAAGCTTACAACATCTACAACAAAAACCTCATGCTCGGTAAGGTCGAAACCGATGCGCTTAAACTCAGGCTGGTTGAGCAGGCTCTCCAGCGTATAGCAACCGGAACTTACGGCGTGTGCATAGAGTGCGAAGAGGAAATAGAGCAAAAAAGGCTCGAATATGTTCCCTTTGCAAGATACTGCACCGACTGCAAATCCGAACTGGAAAAAAAGGGTCTCATAAAAATGTAGCATAAATCCGGCATAGGCGGGAATTCCCGCTTTTGCCGGTGTTTTGTTTTATTTTCGGCTTCGTGAGGAGTCTTTTTCTGTTGCCGTTTTTCACCGCCTCTATTATCTTAACGCTTGCGCGACTGCATCGCGAGAATATGGTATTGTTAAATACAGTCAGTATCAATTCGCAGCGGATATAAAAGGTGTGTAATGGTTGATAAGCTTATATTACTGATACTTGACGGCTGGGGCTGCCGTGAAGATGAAAAGAACAACGCCGTTTTTGAGTCCCATCCTGCCAATTTTCTTAAACTCATAGACACATGCCCGCATACACTCCTAGACGCAAGCGAGGAAAGGGTCGGTCTGCCTGCCGGACAGATGGGTAATTCTGAAGTCGGTCACACAAACATAGGCGCAGGGCGCATAGTTTATCAGGATTTCCTGAAAATAAGCATGGATGTACGTTCCGGCGCCATTGAGGAAAACTCAAATATAAACACTTTTTTTGATGATGCCCGCAAAGGCTCCGGGAGGCTGCATTTCTTTGGTCTTCTCTCTGACGGCGGGGTTCACAGCCATATTGACCATCTTAAGGGTCTGATAATAATGGCGCAGAAGAAAGGAATCAAAGAAATTTTCATCCATGCCTTCATGGACGGCAGAGACACTCCTCCGAAAAGCGGCATTGAATATATCAAAGAGCTTGAAGCTTTCCTTCTTGAAAAACAGACAGGAAAGATTGCCACTGTCACTGGCAGGTATTATGCAATGGACAGAGATAAAAGATGGGAAAGAGTGGAAAAAGCCTACAATATCCTCCGTCTGGGTATCGGGCGCAGGGCGGAATCAGCCGCTCAGGCTGTGCTTGACTCCTACGCACATAACGAAACCGATGAATTTATACAGCCCGCAGTTATAGAAGGTGTTAACGGAAAGGTTAAGGACGGGGACTTTGTGTTCTTTTATAATTTCCGTGCGGACAGGGCAAGGGAACTCTGCCTTGCTTTTAATGACAGTAAATTTGGCGGTTTTGCCAGAAAAGACCATCCGCAGGTCAATTTTATGACACTGACAAGATATGAAAAAAACTACAGCTTCCCCGTGGCGTATCCGCCGGAGGAATTGAACGATATATTCGGCGAAGTCATAAGCGCTCAGGGTTTAAAACAGCTCCGCATAGCGGAAACAGAAAAGTACGCACATGTCACATATTTTTTTAACGGTGGGCGTGAAACTGTTTTTGAGGGTGAAGTGCGGGAGCTCATAGAATCCCCAAAGGATGTTCCTACTTATGATAAAAAACCTGAAATGAGCGTTTATAAGGTTGCGGAAAGGTTTAAGGAAGTCTTCCTCAAGGGCGGAATAGATGTTGCGGTGATGAACTTCGCAAACCCTGATATGGTAGGGCACACCGGAATAGAAGAGGCTGCCGTCAAGGCATGCCGTGCTGTGGATGAGTGCCTCGGTGAGGTTATCCGGATTGCGGGTGAAACAGGGGCTGTGCTTGCGGTAACTGCTGATCACGGCAACTGCGAGCAGATGTGGGACTATGAGAATGATCAGCCTCACACTGCACATACCTTGAATCCTGTACCGTTTATAGTTTATAATTATAAATGCAGGCTGAAAAGCGGCAGAGGCAAACTTGCAGACATTGCCCCTACGCTTCTTGATATACTGGGAATTAAACAGCCTGAGGCGATGACAGGTGAATCGCTTCTGGTGAAATAAGGCTTATAAAGGGAGCGGAGAACGGATGTTATCGGAAATTTTCCGCCCTGTCTGCGCTTCCTGCGGGGAAGATGCCCCCGGTGGAATCTTCTGCGCTGAATGCGCCGGAAATCTGCGTAATCTGACAACATTCTGCAAAACATGCGGGCACCCTCTGAACGTAGAGGCTCTTGTATGCGGTTTTTGCCCTACAAGACGTTATGACAGACTGCATACTGACTATCTGTATGCTCCGCCGCTGAAGGATTTGTTAAAGAAAATCAAGTTTGCTTACGGTGTGAGGGGTATTTTTCATCTGGGCGGGCTCATAAAACAGCCGGACAGCATTTTTCTCAAATATGATGTGATTGCCCCCGTGCCTTCGCATTATACAAGAAAACTGCGGAGGGTTATGCACCCTGCGGATGTGTTGGCTGAATATATCGCCGGAATAAGCGGGAAAAAGGCCGAAAGGCTCATTGTGCGCCGCAGGAAAACCGGCTATCAGTGGAAACTGAAAAAAAAGCAGAGAATAAGGAACGTAAGCGGTGCGTTCGCCGTCAGCGGCGTTTGCTCGGGAAAGAAAATCCTCATAGTTGACGATATCTACACAACAGGCTCAACAGTCAACGAATGCGCTAAGGTTCTTAAAATAAACGGAGCGGAGCTGGTGGATGTATATACACTTTGCTGCTCAGGATATTATTGATGGAGTTTTTTAAATGAAGATGCTGGACATGCTCGCATCCAACCTCAAAGGGCTGGATTTCCCCATGTTTGCATATCTGCCGCACGCCGGCAAAATGTACCGTATTGACGGGGGAAAAACATCACTCATGCCTGTTCCTGAAACTATCAGACCGGGGCTTGAGGATGAGTCCAAATCTGTTATTTATTTCAGAAAAGGGGATGAAATAATCGTCTTTTACTTCTTCCGGATTGAGGCGGAAGGGAGTGAAATCATTCTTGTCATTCAGGACAGCAAAGGCGGGCAGAAATCTGCCAGGGTTCTTTCTCTGTTTGCGTCAAAGGCGCTCACCGAACAGCCTGCTCCCGAACCTGTTTTCAGAAACTATACTGCTGATGAGACACTCCGCCGTGAGCTTGAAAGAGTGATCGGTAAAGTTACGGAACTTGAGATAAATATAGCCGAAAAAGACGGAAAACTGCTCGAACTTCAGCGCAGGCTTTTTGTTCAGAATGAGCTTCTGGAAAAGATGGAGAACGCCGAAAGCAGTGATGACAGCAGCCTTGAAGAAGTTATGGAGCTTAAAGAGCAGATTGTCGCCAAAAACGAGGAGATTCTGAACCTTAAGGCTGAACTTCAGTCTGCTCAGATAGAGGCGGAAGCCCTTAACAGTAAGCTCGGCAGTTATGATGATGTTCTGTCAGATAATGATGTTAAGATACATGAGCTTGAGGCGGAGCTTGAAACCCACAGTGAAGAGCTTGTTAAGTCTGAAGAGCTTCTCGGTATAGTCAAGATAAGCCGAAACAAGATAAGAAAGCTGATGGACGGTCTGCCCATGCCGCTTTTCTCCGTGGACAGGCATTATATAGTAAAAAACGTAAACCGTGCTGCCGGCAATTTTTCAGGGGATACTCCGTTGAATGAGATTGTGGGGCAGGAATGTTATAAAGTCTTTTACGGTTTTGACCAGCCATGCTCATGGTGCCATCTCAGCGATGCTCTGGAAGGAAAGGAAACCACAGAACATATAGATGTTTATAAAGGAGAGAAGCTCCTTAAAATAGAGCAGCAGATGTACCCCGTGCCGAATCATGACGGTGAGATTGACGAAGCCGGAGAGCATTTGTTTGACATGACGGAACAGTACGAACTTATCAGCTCCCTTGAAACATACAAAGGGCAGATTAAAAAGTATAAAATGTCAAAACTTAACGACATAAATGAGATAGAAGAACTTAAAAAGGAATATTCCGCCCTGAATGAAAGCTATGAGGAGCTTCAGACAAAGTTCCAGAAAATGCGTATAACTCTTGAACGTCTTCTGTCCGAAGATAAAATGAACGAACTGCTCCGTACAAGGAACGAAAATGCCGAACTCCGCAATAAGCTCACCCGTGCGGCGAGTGCATTGAGGAATTATCAGGTTAACCTTGACGACAGCAAGACCAGATACACCGAGCTGAATAAAAAAACGGTTTATCAGCTTGAAAGACTGATAAACGTTCTTAATAACAAGGCATCCCTCAAGCAGCCGGATATGGAACAGAGTCTCGCTTTCCTTAACAGCGAGATCGCCCGCCTTAAACGTGATTATGATAAACTTTGTGGTGGAAAAACAGCCAAAACAAGTGTAAATGTTAGTGACGCCGGAGACAGTGCGCCGGAAGCCGGCTGATAAGGTTTTTCAGCAGAACAGTGTGCTATTTAGGCGGCAGTGTTTGCCGCATGTTTCAGGCGTATTAAGACGGTATACTGACTCCGTTTATGCGGAGTTTTTCAGTTTAATGAAACTAATTAAAATATATGGAGGCACATGATGGGTGTTAAAATCGGTATTAACGGATTCGGAAGAATCGGACGTTGCGCATTCAGAGCGATCTTTGAAAGAGGACTTGACGTTGATGTGGTCGCAATAAACGACCTTACCAGCCCCGATACTCTTGCACATCTTCTTAAATATGATTCTGTACACGGAATCTTTGGCTTTGACGTGAAGGCGGAGGCGGACGCCATCATAGTTGACGGAAAAAGAATTGCTATCAGCGCTGAAAGAGACCCTGCAAATCTTCCCTGGGGTAAACTGGGTGTTGACGTTGTTATCGAATCAACAGGCATATTTACTAAGAGAGAAAAGGCAGAGCTTCACCTTAAAGCAGGTGCTAAAAAAGTAGTTATCTCCGCTCCGGCCACTGACCCTGACATCACACTTGTTATAGGTGTTAATGACGACCAGTACGACAAAACCAAGCACAATATCATCTCTAACGCTTCATGCACAACAAACTGCCTTGCTCCCGTTGCGAAAGTGCTTAATGACAATTTCGGTATAGAGTCAGGAATTATGACTACTATCCACTCATACACTAACGACCAGCAGATTCTGGACCTTCCTCACAAAGACCTGAGAAGGGCAAGAGCCGCAGCTCTCAGCATGATACCCACTTCCACCGGTGCTGCTAAGGCTGTGGGTCTGGTTCTGCCTGAGCTTAAAGGAAAACTTACCGGTACGTCTGTCCGTGTTCCCACACCCAACGTATCTATAGTTGACCTTACTGTAAGCCTTAAAAAATCTGTTACTGTTGAAGAAGTCAACGCTGCTGTCAAAGAAGCGGCTGACAAGCTTAAAGGCATTCTTTTCTACAGCGAAGAGCCCCTTGTTTCATGCGATTTCAACGGCAACCCTCACTCATCAATCTTTGATGCAGAGCTTACAACGCTTATCGACGGCAAACTGCTTAAGGTTTTCAGCTGGTATGACAACGAATGGGGCTACTCGAACAGAGTTGCCGAACTCGTTACCAGAGTTCTGTAATCCTTGACGGATAAAACGAAATGGCTAAAAGCATAAAAGATCTTGAATTAAAAGGAAGAAGACTGTTCATGAGGGTGGATTTTAACATCCCCCTCAAAGACGGTGTAGTTCAGGACGATACCCGCATACGTGAGGCTCTGGAATCCATCAGGTATGCCAAGGACGCAGGGGCGAGGGTTATTCTCGCCTCACACCTAGGCAGACCCAAAGGCGAGAGAAATCCGGCGTATTCCCTTGAACCAGTTGCCGAATACATAAGCAAAAACTATTTCCATGTGGATTTTATAGACGACTGCATAGGTGAAAAGGTGCAGGACACTGTGCGCAAAATGCGTGACGGTGAAGTGCTTCTCCTTGAGAACCTCCGTTTTTACAAAGGCGAAGAGAAAAATCTCCCCGAATTTGTGGAGGAGCTTGCGAAGCTCACGGACGCTTATGTTAATGATGCCTTCGGAACTTGCCACAGAAAGCACGCATCGGTTTACGGTCTTCCCGAGGTTGTTGAGGACAAAGCAGCAGGTTTCCTTGTTGAAAGGGAGATAAGGTATTTTGAAAAGCTTCTTAAAAACGCTGACAGACCCTTCGCTGCTATCCTCGGCGGTGCGAAGGTTTCCGATAAAATCGGCGTAATAGAATCGCTTATCTCGCTCACTGACAGGATTTTCATCGGCGGAGCAATGGCTTATACCTTCCTGAAGTTCAAAGGCATTAAGACAGGCATCTCCCTTGTTGAAAATGATCAGGATGAAACTGTAGACAAAATTCTCAAAAAAGCCTCTGAAAAAGGGGTGCAGATATACCTTCCGGTGGATCATGTTGTTGCGCCGGAATTCAATACATCCACAGGTATTATCACCGAAGGGGAGAACATTCCCGACGGCATGATGGGGCTTGATATAGGACCGAAGACAACGCAGTTGTATATAAAGGCACTTGATGAGTGTAAGACTGTTCTCTGGAACGGCCCTATGGGTGTATTTGAGAAGGAACAGTTTTCCAAAGGCACTTTCTCACTGGCGAGAGCCCTTGGCGACAGTGACGCTGTGGTGGTTGTCGGCGGCGGTGATTCAGTTTCCGCTGCTTGTCAGGCAGGTGTTTCTGATAAACTTGCGCATATCTCCACCGGCGGCGGAGCATCTCTTGAATATATTGAGTTCGGCAAACTGCCCGGAATAGAAGTCTTAGGATAAAAACTCTGCCTCATTTGCGAAGCAGATTAAAGTTTTTTAAGGGGTTTGGGGAAGCTTTTTACAAAAAGTTCCCCCTTCTCTTTTCCATTCACCGGATAAACAAACATTCTTCACACGCAGGCTTCACGGCAAAGCCGTTTGCTGCTTCCGCTTCGTTCTGCGTTCCTCGCATACGCTGCGGTACGCACTCCGCGGGCACATCCATGTGCCTTATCTAAGATACTGGACGATCGTTTAATAGAAAGCTTACTTGCCGCCGCTAACCTTGTCTGTCTTCTGATAGTTCATAGAAACCAACATCCCTGTTGTTTCTATTCACACGCAGGCTTCACGGCAAAGCCGTTTGCTGCTTCCGCTTCGTTCTGCGTTCCTCGCATGCGCTGCGGTACGCACTCCGCGGGCACATCCATGTGCCTTATCTAAGATACTGGACGATCGTTTAATAGAAAGCTTACTTGCCGCCGCTAACCTTGTCTGTCTTCTGATAGTTCATAGAAACCAACATCCCTGTTGTTTCTATTCACACGCAGGCTTCACGGCAAAGCCGTTTGCTGCTTCCGCTTCGTTCTGCGTTCCTCGCATGCGCTGCGGTACGCACTCCGCGGGCACATCCATGTGCCTTATGTAAGGTATTGGACGATCGTTTAACAAAAAAGCTTACTTGCCGCCGCTAACCTTGTCCAGAGCCATGTCGTTGATTTTCTTTTCATCAGTTTTGCGGATTGAGGTGAACTGGATGCCGCATAGTTTGTGGGTGCGCCATGCTACACGCCCTCTGATTATATCTGATGCGAATGAGTCCGCAGTGAGAGGCATATTCGGGCACTTAAGGCACGCCAGTTTCTTCATGGAGTGCTTGTTGCCTATTTCCACCTCTTCACCTTCAAGGAGGTTATTATTGTGGAATATGCAGAGTCCCCCGGCGCTGTAGTCATGCACTCGGGCAATAAAGCAAGTGGACGGTTCTGTCAGCCCTGTTTTTTTATCTGTTTTAAGAACCGTTATACAGAGTCTGAACCCGCCTGATGCACGCCTGAAGCTGCGCTTGCGCTCCCCTTTTGAGATTAATCCTTTAATTTTGTTGAACATTGTGTATGAACCTTTAAATATTTATACAATTCTACATGAAATTATTATAAAATTACAAGACCTCGGAGAAAAAAATGACAGATGTTGCGGCAGCGGTGATATTTAAAGACAACAAAGTTTTCCTTGCCCGCAGGGGTGAGAACCAGAGGCTTGGCGGTTTCTGGGAGTTTCCCGGCGGAAAGATTGAGCATGGCGAATCCGGCGCAGAAGCGATCGTGCGTGAGATTAATGAGGAACTGGGCATATATGTCCGTGTGGGCGGTCTCATAGGCGAGTGTATCCACCATTACGACACATGGTCAATCCGCCTTATTGTCTATGAATGCGATTGGATTTCAGGGCGTCTTGTCCCTAAGGTTCACGATGATACGGCATGGGTAAGCGCTGATGAATTAGGCTCATACAGCCTTGCCCCTGCGGATGTTCATTTTGTTGAACCTGTCCGTACCATCATGCTGAGCAGAGCCTAAGAGTTGTTTAAGAGCATTTGTATAGCAAATTGTTTGGCTATTCTTCCGCTTCTTCCGCCTCTGTCCATTGCGTAGTTTTCCGCAGTCCTCTGCCAGTCATCAATATTTAACCCGAATTTATTAAGGTAATGTTCCGCAATGCGCAAATAGGGTTCTTTCCTCATGGGATAAAAGCCTATGTTTATGGCAAAACGTGATTTAAGGGAGATTTTTTCATTTTCCTCGTCACGGTCATAAATATCGTTGGTGTCCGCAGCTTTATCGGGAACCATATGGCGCATATTTGACGTGGCAACTATCATACAGTTTGAAGGACGTTTTTCCAACCCGCCCTCAAGTGCGGATTTAAAACGCCTGAACAGCGCATCATTGCGGTCGAACGATATGTCATCAAAGAAGATCATATAGTAGTGTCTGGAGTCTCTGCGGATTGTGGAATAAAGAGCGGAAAGTTCTGCTATATTTTCCTGACGGAACTCCACCGCTCTGAGCCCCTGTTTATGATATTCGGTGAGGAGCATTTTGATTATGGATGATTTGCCTGCACCTCTTTCCCCCCAGAGGAGCATATCAAGATGAGCCCCTCCGGCTGTGAAAGAACGTATATTTTTTTCTGCAAGTTCTATCTGGTTGTCCAGATCCACAAGGTCACTGCGGTGAACTGCGTCCATTTCTTCAATGGTCTCAAGGGCACCGCCGCGCCATTTAAAAGCGTAGACTCCATTCATCTCAGAGAAGCCTCGCCGCATCCTTTGCGAAGTAGGTGAGAATAAGTTTAGCGCCTGCTCTCTTCATTGAGAGAAGGGATTCAAACATTACTTTTTCATAGTCAAGCCAGCCTCTCTGAGCGGCGGCGTGGAGCATTGCGTATTCTCCGCTGACATTGTAGGCTGCGATAGGTTTGTCAAAATTGTCTGCAAGTTCACGGATTATATCAAGATAGGGCAGACCGGGTTTAACCATGAGGATATCAGCGCCTTCTTCAACATCGCTCATTGCCTCACGGAGAGCCTCACGCCTGTTGGCAGGATCCATCTGGTATGTTTTGCGGTCGCCGAATGAGGGTGTGCTTTCTGCCGCTTCACGGAAAGGACCGTAGAAAGCAGAGCTGTATTTAACAGCATAGCTCATAATCGGGATGTTATGGTAGCCGTTGCAGTCCAGAATGTCTCTGATGGTTATGATGCGTCCGTCCATCATATCGCTGGGGGCAACCATATCCGCACCTGCTTCAACGTGGCTGAGAGCCTCAAGAGCGAGGTATTTCAGTGTTTCATCATTATCAACATCGTTGTTTTTGATAATTCCGCAGTGCCCGTGGTCTGTGTATTCGCACATGCAGACATCTGTCACAACATACATTTCTGGGACTTCGTGTTTTATTGCTCTGATTGCGTTCTGGATTACGCCGTGTTTATCGTATGCCTGTGAACCTAAGGCATCTTTATGTTCGGGGATTCCGAAAAGAATAACAGCGGGAACACCGAGAGCCTTGAGTTTCTGGCATTCCGTAACAATATGCTCAATGCTCATCTGGTAAACGCCGGGCATTGAGGAGATCTCTTTTTTGATCCCTTCTCCTTCCGCCACAAAAAGAGGGTAGATAAGATCATCAACTGAAAGGTGAGTTTCTCTCACCATTTTTCTGATTGCCGGATTACTTCTGAGTCTTCTGCCTCTGTCTATGGGAAATGCCATGTTAAACTCCTTTGTAAAGATTAGCTATTAATTCAGTCATGCCTTCTATGGTCTGCACCTGAGGATAAACAGAGTCATGCCCTCTTTCTTTCAGATACTGCCATGTGGTTTTGCCTATACTGACAAGTGTCACACTCTTTAAGTTCTCTGTCTGGGAGAGGAGACTTTCTGCGGCGCTCGGTGCGGTCAGGGTTATTATATCTATGCCGTTGTCTTTTAAGTATTTATCAACAAAGCCTTTTTCGTATATTACCGGGGATGTTTTATAAGTGCTTATTTTGTCAACAATTGCTCCCCTTTCTGCAAGATAGCCGCAGAGATCCCCAGCACGCTTTTCCGCACCGGGAGAGAGAACCGTCATCCCTTTTACGTCAATTTCTGAGAACATGCGGATCAGTCCTTCCGCTGAAAATTCATCCGGAATTCCGTCGGGAGTGATGCCGTACTCTCCAAGTTTTTTGGCGGTTTTTGTTCCCACTGCAACAGTATAGCGGAATTTAACTTTGCCGAAGTTGGGGGCAAAGGAGGAAACGGCAACAGGACTGGTGAAAACTGCCACATCGTATTCGCTTGCAGGAATTTCGGCACCTGTGGGAGATGTCTCTATGAGCGGCAGTGAGAAAACCTGAAAGCCTTCTTTCTCAAGAAGGCGCACAAGTTCAGCCGACTGGCTTTTCTGTCTGGTTACAAGAACCTGTCTCATTTTGAATATATTTCATCCAGTATTTCCTTACCGCCTGCGGCAAGTATAGATTCAGCAAGTTCATAACCGATTTCGGCTGCATCAAGGACACTGCCTTTGTTTTCGGCTTCTATGTATGTTTCGCCTATAAGGTCAGAAACAAGCCCTTTCATTATAATACGGTCGCCTTCAATAACGGAATGACCTGCTATGGGAGCCTGACATCCGCCTTCGAGCCTTCTTAAGAAGGTTCTTTCGCATCTTACCCTTGTTTCTGTGGGTTCATGGCGGAGAAAGTCAAGGAGAGCCTTGCTTTCTTTGTCGTCACTGCGGACTTCTATACCCAGAATCCCCTGGCAGACAGCGGGAAGCATGTCTTCGGTTGATATAACGTCTGTCACTCTGTCATGGTATTCAAGGCGCACAAGACCCGCACGGGCAAGGATTATTGCGTCATATTCGCCTTCGTCAAGCTTTCTGAGGCGTGTGTTCACATTGCCTCTTAAATCTTTTATCTCAAGATCAGGGCGCAGGCGTGCAAGCTGAACCTTTCTGCGGAGGCTGCTTGTACCCACGACAGCATTCTGAGGCAGGTCTGCTATATTTTTGTATTTCACTGAGACGAAAGCATCTTCCGGTGCTTCCCCTTCGGGGCTGGCGTAAAGTTCAAGACCTTCAGGAAGCTCCATGGGGACGTCCTTCATGCTGTGAACTGCTATATCCGCCTGATTTTCAAGGAGTGCTGTCTCTATCTCTTTCACGAAAAGCCCTTTACCGCCAATTTTAGCGAGGGGCACATCGAGAATTTTATCTCCCTGAGTTTTGATAACAAGAAGCTCACACTCCACCTTGTGCTGTTTTTCAAGCAGATCCTTGATGTGGTTTGCCTGCCATAAAGCGAGCATGCTTCCTCTTGTTGCAATTCTTACTTTTTTCATTATCTATCCCCTGTATTAATCTTTTAAGTCGAAAATAATTTTAACAGCTTCATCAAGACTGTAGCGTTCCTTGCCGGGAGCCAGATCCTTCAGGTTGTTCAGTGGAGTGTGGAGAACCTTGTTCATGAATGCGCTGAGGAGGTACTCAAGCTTTCTGCGTTCCCCGGCATCACTGACCTTAAACTTATCACAGAAGCGGTCAAGCTCAAGCATGCGCTTTTCGTCAAAGCTTTCACGCAGGGCCTTTATCACCGGTACAATCTTCATGGATTCTACCCAGCGGTAGAAGTCCGCCACTCCGGTTTCAATATATTCCATAGCCTTCACAGCCTCTTTCTGGCGGAGTTTTTTGTTGGACTCCACAACGGCTTTCAGGTCATCAATGTCGTAAACGTATGCGTTCTCAATGTCAGCCACCGCAGGGTCAATATCTCTGGGTACGGCTATATCAATGAAAAACATCGGTTTATGTTTGCGTTTGATCATAACAGGCTTGATGTCAGCTGCTTCGATCATATATCCGCTTGCTCCGGTTGATGAAAGCACTATATCCGCATGGGAAAGCTCCTCACGGAAGTTTTCAAGGGGAACAGCGCTTCCTCCGACCTCTTCAGCGAGTCGTTCAGCTTTCTCAAATGTTCTGTTGGTAACGGTTATGCCTCCGATGCTTGCGCCCCGGAGGTGTTTACAGGCGATCTCACACATTTCCCCGGCGCCGACCACGAGGGCATGTTTGTCCTCAAGGCTGCCGAAAATCTTGGAAGCCAGTTCAACAGCAGCAGAGCTGACAGAAACCGGATTATCCCCTATGCCTGTGTTGGTTCTGACCTTTTTGGTGGTTTTGATAACGAATTCTTCCAGTTTGCGGATAAAGGTTTTTGCCGCATTATATTTGCGTGAGTTCTCGAAGGCATCTTTTACCTGACCGAATATCTGAGGTTCGCCCATAACCAGAGAGTCAAGCCCGCCGGCCACACGGAAGATATGTTTTGCGGCGTCTTCACCGCAATGGATGTATGTGTACTTCTGGAGAATAGAGCGTTCAATTCTGCATTGCTCTGAAATGATCTTGAGAACACTGTCAACGTTACAGAGAAAGTCATCGGTGACTATGTAATATTCCACCCTGTTACATGTGGAGATCACCATTGCTTCATATATTCTGTCATTACGGAGGATATCTGCATAAAGCTCCTCCAGAACCGCTTCGGCTACTGCCAAAGTTTCCCGCACCTCAACAGGCGCAGTATTGTGGTTTAATCCTACAACTGCTAACTGCATCTATATTCAGCCCATGAGAAAAAACGCAACACCGGCGTAAGTGACCAAAACGGAAATAAACCCCGCCAAAGTCGAGTAGGCGGTGCTTCTCGGCGTCATGCCTCTGTATTTTTTTAAATATGTTATCAAGCCGAATATCACCCATGTGATAACGGCAAATATCATTTTCGGCATAATGAACCCTATGCGGTCGGGTTCGTACATCATCCAGACAAAGCCTGATATCAAACCCACGCTGAAAAAGTAAAACCCGCAAAGGAGGTTTATGGCGGTGAGACGGTCAATCTGATTAAGTGGCGGAAAACGTTTGAATATTATCCCGAAGTTTTTGCGTTTAAGCTCCCGCTCCTGAAGAAAGTACATAATGCTTGCCACTGTTGCAAATATAAAAAAAGCAGTGCCCACAACAGTGAAGGGCAGGTGGATAAACAGCCATATGCCGCTTGCTCCTGCTGCGTCTTTCGGTGCGGCGGAAGGCAGAACCAGTACAAGGGCGCTGAGTATAATAACTATGGGAAATATGAAAAGCCCAAGCAGGGGGCGTCTGTATTTCATGTAGAGAAGCAGGTAGATAAGAGTAAGCGTAAGGGAGACCATAGCAAAAAGATCACCCAAGGAGTAGGAGGGAAAGTGCCCGAAATGTTTCCAGTGAGTAGCTATACTCCCCGTAAAGAGAAGAAACGCCAGAACTGCGAACAGATTTGTAAGGTGCTGGAGATACTTGTTCCCCAGAAAAAGATAAAGCGTTATATGTATGAAAGCGAGGATAGCCGCGCCCAGAGCAAAATCAAAGTGCATGTTTTCTCCCACTCCGCTGATGATTCGTAAGTTACAAAAATTATCCGGTTTTGTGAAGTCCGAAATATTATTATATAAAATTTTCCCGTGATCGTAAGCTTTTATTTTGATATTCCTGTTTTATTTATGTTTTTTAATTGCCTGATCCGCTTTTTTTGACGCTGTAAATGATGTTAAGAGTTTTTCCCATTGAAAGAAGACAACCCTTGTAGTATTTTCATCTGCTATGACTTGTATGACTTGGGAAAAAATAGATTTAAATCATAAGGAACTGCTGTACGGAAGGTTTCGCAGTATATCCGAACCACTTTCCGAATATACCTTTGCCAATATCTTTCTTTTCAGAGATACGCATGAGTATGAGATATGCGCCGGGGACGAGCCTGTTATCAAAGGCAAAACTTACGACGGCAAAAAGTATATCCAGCCGGTGAACAATATTCAGGCATATTCAAAGGAAAAAATTCTTGAGCTTCAGAAAGAAGCGGAGTTTTTCTTTCCTGTCTCAGAGGAAAGCCTCGCCCTGCTTGATCCTGAAAGTATAGAATATGTCAGTGATGAAGCGGATTCGGACTACATATACACCAGAGAAAAGATGGCTACATACGCAGGGCGTAAGCTGCACAAAAAGCGCAATCTTGTTAAGCAGTTTCACGAGGAGTATGAGGGCACAAGCCGTTCTATCTGCAGCGAAGTTAAGGAGGATGCTCTTTCTATCCTTGAGAAATGGCAGGAGCAGGCGGATCTTCCGAAAGAACAGACAGACTATACTGCGTGTCTGGAGGCTCTGACCCACTGTGAGGAACTTGTCCTCTGCGGGGAGATTTACTACGCAAACGGTAAACCATGCGGCTTTATACTGGGTGAGGAGCTGAACTCCGATACTTATGTAATGCACTTTGCCAAGGGGCTTGTGGAGTTTAAGGGCGTTTATCAGTTTATATTCAACGAATTTGCCAAGCACCTGCCTGAAAAGTATAAATTCATCAACTTTGAACAGGATATGGGCAAAGACAGTCTCCGCCAGTCAAAAAGAAGCTACCAGCCGGATCTGCTTCTTAAAAAATACAGAGTAAGGTTCAAAATCTGAATAAAAAAAGCCGCCCTTATGAGGCGGCTTTATTGATTTGAAGTTTTTTATTATACGCCGACTACATTATAGCCGCAGTCAACGTGCAGTGTTTCGCCTGTGATCATCTTGGAAAGATCACTTGCGAGGAAAGCCGCAGTGTCGCCGACATCTTCGATGGTAACGTTCTGGTGAAGGGGTGAGCGCTCCTCAATGTGTGCGAGAATGTTTTTAAAACCTCCGATGCCTGAAGCGGCAAGGGTTTTGATGGGCCCGGCGGATATGCTGTTTATTCTAACCTTCTTTTCGCCGAGGTCACAGGCAAGGTAGCGTGTGGAACATTCCAGAGCGGCTTTTGCCACACCCATAAGGTTATAGTTTGTAACAACCTTTTCTGCGCCGTAGTAAGACATGTTAATAACGCTGCCCCATTCATTCATTATGGGTTCTGCCGCTTTGCAGAGTGCCACCAGCGAATAAGCGCTGATATCCATTGAGAGCTTGAAAGCGTCTCTGGCGGTGTCGATATAACGTCCCTTGAGAGCCTCGCCGGGGGCGAAGGCTATTGAGTGGACAAGAATATCTATATTACCGAAATCTTTGGCTATTATGCCGAATGCTTTCGCTATATCTTCATCGCATGTGACATCACAGGGAACACAGAGCTTTGCGCCGAGTTCTTCTGCAATGGGTACTACTCTGGATTCGAGCTTTTCGCCTGCGTAGGAGACCGCAAGTTCCGCCCCTTCTTCCTTAAATTTTTTCGCTATGCCGTAAGCTATGCTTTTATTATTGGCAATGCCGAAGATAAGAGCCTTTTTTCCTGTAAGTAAGCCCATGTTTCCTCCAATAACTGATGTTTCAACAAGCCGCGTAAGCGGTTTCAGACAAGGTGTCTGCTTAGAATTTGTCAAGAAAGTCTGAAATATTTTTAACTGGGATTATATCAAGTTTTCCGTCAAAGTCCATCTTTTCGGGGAGATATGCACGCTTCACGCCAAATTTGACCGCCTCGGTCAATCTGTTTTTAATGTTGGCTACATTCCTTGTTTCCCCTGTCAGCCCCACTTCTCCTATGAAAACAGTGTCTGTCCGGACCGGTTTTTCCCTGAACGAAGAAATTATTGCGGCGCACACTGCAAGGTCGGCGGAGGTTTCGGTTATTTTTATTCCTCCGGCTATGTTCAGATAAATATCCGATGCACCGAGATTAAGACCGCCTTTTTTATCAAGGACAGCAATCAGCATATTGAGCCTGTTGGTGTCAAAGCCGTTGGCGTTGCGGCGTGAAAACTGAAAATAGGTGGGTGTGACAAGAGCCTGAAGCTCAACAAGGAATGCCCTTGTGCCTTCCATGACGGGAACAAGCACTTTTCCGGCGGCGTCAGACTGTGTGCTGCCGAGAAGTCCGCCGTCAGGACATTCCAGAAGTCCCTGACTGCTCATTTCAAAGAGTCCGACTTCGTTTGTGGGACCGAAACGGTTTTTAACGGAGCGGAGTATCCTTATCCCTCTGGAATAGTCCCCTTCAAAGTATAGAACTGTGTCCACAAGGTGTTCCAAAACCTTAGGACCTGCGATATATCCGTCTTTTGTAACCTGACCGACGATAAGAGTTGTTATGCCCTTCTGTTTGGCGGCCTCCACCATGCGGTAGGTGACATGCTTCACCTGTCCCACTGTTCCGGGGGCGGAGCTTAACTCCTCAGATGCAATTGTCTGCACGGAGTCAGCCACAATATATTCAAACTTATCTCTGTCTGCCGCTGTTAGGATATCTTCAAGGGAGTTTGTGGCAAGGATCGAGAGATTATCAGTTGATATGCCCAGTCTTTCTGCACGCATCTTTATCTGGGAGGGCGATTCCTCGCCGGATGCGTAAAGTATTTTTACTCCCCTTGTGCCGAGAATACCCGCCACCTGAAGCATAATGGTTGATTTGCCTATGCCCGGTTCACCGCCAACGAGAACCACAGAGCCTTTAACAAAGCCGCCGCCCAGAACCTGATCAAGCTCGCCGATTCCGGTTATTGTGCGGTCAACCTCAAGCCCTTTGATTGAGCCGAGAAGGAGTGGTTGAACATCCCGCACTTTTGCGGACGGGGAAGCCTCGTCCTGAGGCATCTCCTCAACATAACTGCTCCATGCTCCGCATTCGGGACATTTGCCTATCCATTTAGGGGATACGCTGCCGCAGCTCTGGCATATATAGACCGATTTCTTCTTAGCCATCAGTCCTCCATGAAGTCGTCAAGGCAGAGCCTGCCTTTTGATTCCAGATGAAGATGCTCATAGGCGAGGCGTGTTGCCACCCTGCCTCTGGGGGTTTTTTTGACGAATCCTTTATATATAAGGTACGGTTCAATGACGTCCTCTATGGTGTCTTTTTCTTCAGACATTGTGGCGGCGAGGGTTTCCACCCCCACTGGTCCGCCTTCATACTTTTCTATAATCGCACGGAGAAAGTTACGGTCGGAGGCGTCAAGCCCCTCATTATCTATCTCAAGGCGGAGAAGCCCCTCACGGGCAATATCCAGATCCACAAGACCGTTATTAAGCACATCAGCAAAGTCACGCACACGGCGGAGAATACGGTGAGCTATACGGGGAGTGCCTCTGCTCCTGCGGGCTATTTCAAGTGCCGCTGCATGTTCTGTCTTAAGGTTGAGTATTTTTGAAGCTCTGGAGATTATGGATGCGAGGTTATCTTCATCATAAAATTCAAGGCGCATGATCACGCCGAAGCGGTCACGCAGGGGTGAAGTGAGCAGTCCCGCTCTGGTGGTTGCGCCCACGAGGGTGAAGCTCTGCAGATCCACCTTGATTGTCCTTGCCGCAGGTCCCTGGCCGATTATTATATCCAGCTTGAAGTCCTCCATAGCCGGATAAAGTATCTCTTCAACGCTTGAGTGAAGGCGGTGTATCTCATCTATAAAGAGGACATCCCCTTCCTGAAGGTTTGTCAGAATGGCGGCGAGATCTCCCGCCTTTTCGATCACAGGTCCCGATGTGGAGTTGATGTTTACCCCAAGCTCACTGGCAATGATGTAGGCGAGGGTGGTTTTGCCCAAACCGGGAGGACCGTAAAACAGGCAGTGATCAAGGCTCTGCCCGCGCTGTTTTGCAGCCTGAACAAATATCCGCAGGTTTTCCTTAACCTTGTGCTGACCTATGTAGTCGTCAAGCTTCTGCGGGCGTATGTGGCTCGTGAGCCCGTCTTCATCGAATTTATCTTTGGAAAAAATGTTATCTGAATCCATCGGGAAAAGAATATCAGCAAAGAAATTAAAAAGCAACAAGGCGGAGAGCTATGTGTATTTCAGGGCAGTTTCTATTTGATCTAGATGCGGATTGATGATTATTTTTATTGTAATCAGCCCGAATCAGGCTTATTTTCTTTAAATCTCTATAAACGGCGTTTTACACCTTGAACATGTATAGGTGTTGTGCTAATGTTATTGCTTAACAATGTTTAGCCTGCCTGAAGTCAGGCAGGGCGCAAAACTTTCTCAAAGCCTTGAAACCGCAGGGTTTTTAAGGCTTTTTTCTACATTAAGGAGAGCCTAATGCGAAGCGACAGAGTGAAAAAAGGTCTGGACAGAGCCCCTGCACGCGCGCTTATGTACGGCGCAGGCGTACCCAAAAGCAGCATGGAAAGACCGCACATCGGCATCTGCTCCAGTTTCACCGACCTTATACCCGGACACACAGGGATGAGAGACCTAGAGCGTTTCATTGACAAAGGCATTCACACAGGCGGAGGGCACGGCTTCATTTTCTGTGTGCCCGGAATTTGCGACGGCATTTCCATGGGACATTCAGGAATGCACTACAGCCTTCCTTCAAGGGACGCCATTGCCGATATGATTGAGTGTGTGGTTGAAGCACACGCTCTTGACGGAGTGGTATTCCTATCCAACTGCGATAAAATCACCCCCGGCATGCTTATGGCGGCGGCGAGGCTTAATGTTCCATCTATTATTGTTACGGCGGGTCCTATGCTCGGCGGAAGCTGGCGCATGAAGAGACGTTCTTTCATCACAGACAGCTTCGAGGCTATGGCTCAGTGCCGTGCGGGCAATATCACCGCTGAAGAGATGGAAGGGCTTGAGATGAACGCATGCCCCGGACAGGGAGCCTGTCAGGGTCTTTTCACCGCAAACACTATGGCGTGTCTCACCGAAGCTATGGGCATGAGCCTTCCCGGATGCGGAACAGGGCTTGCGGGTTCAGGCAATAAGCGCAGAATCGCCTTTGAATCAGGCGTTCAGATATGCGAACTTGTACGTCAGGACATTAAACCCAGAGACATTATGAATGAAAAGGCGTTCAACAACGCAGTGAAGATGGATCTTGCTCTCGGCGGTTCCACTAACACCACTCTTCACCTTCCCGCAATCGCTTATGAAGCGGGTGTTGAACTTAACCTTCAGACATTTGATAAATTCAGCAAATCCACGCCGCACATCACAAGCATTAACCCCGGCGGGGAGTATTATATGGAAGACGTTGACGCCGCAGGCGGTATCCCCGCTTTCCAGAAACGTCTTAAGCCTCTGCTTGAGGACAATATAACCGTTAGCGGCAGCACAATATATGAAATCGCCGACAAAGCCCGCATCTTTGATGAGGACATAGTTCGTCCGTTGGACAACCCTTATCATAAAGAGGGCGGAATCGCTGTCCTGAAAGGGAACATTGCTCCCAACGGATGCGTTATCAAGCAGTCCGCAGTTAATGACGACATGCTTGTTTTCAGCGGCAAGGCAAAAGTATTCGACAGCGAGGAAGCAACTATGGCTGCTATCCACGCCGGTAAAATAGTAAACGGTGATGTTGTTGTCATCCGTTACGAAGGTCCCAAGGGCGGACCGGGAATGCGTGAAATGCTTGCTCCCACCGCCGCCATAATGGGCATGGGGCTTAACAAAGTTGCACTTATTACAGACGGACGCTTCTCCGGCGGCACGAGGGGACCCTGCATAGGGCACATATCTCCCGAAGCTGCGGAAGGCGGCATGATTGCGTTAGTAGAAGACGGGGATGTCATTGACATCAATATCCCGGAGAGAGGTATTGGTCTCGCTGTTTCCGAAGATGAACTTAGGAGACGGCAGGCCCGTTGGGTCAAACCTGAACCCAAGGTTAAGCACGGCTACCTATTGAAATACGCAAAAGGTGTTTCAAGCGCGGCAGACGGCGCCATCTTCAAAAGGGACTGAACCGTTTATCTAACTTATTTATAGTTTGTAGCAATCAGGAGAATTACAATGCCCATAACCGGAGCGGAAATATTAGTTAAAGCACTGCACGAAGAGGGAGCCGACCTTATATTCGGATACCCCGGCGGTGTGCTTTTAGGCATATACGACACACTTTTTGACGCGGATCTGCTCCACGTCCTCCCCCGCCATGAGCAGGGAGGGGTACATGCAGCGGAAGGCTACGCAAGAGCCACAGGCAAAGTCGGAGTGTGCTTCGGAACATCAGGTCCCGGAGCAACAAATCTTGTTACCGGGATAGCCAATGCCTATATGGATTCAATACCCATGGTTATTTTCACCGGGCAGGTCTCCACAAGCCTCATCGGCGGCGATGCTTTTCAGGAAGCAGATATAGTGGGCATAACCAGACCCATAGTTAAGCACAGCTATCTGATTAAAGATGCTAAAGATATAGCTCCCAGCATCAAAGAGGCTTTCTATGTGGCGAGAACAGGCAGACCCGGACCCGTTGTGGTTGACCTGCCGAAGGATGTAGTGGCTGCCAAGGCTGAATTTAACTGGGATAAAGAGATCAATCTCCCCGGATACAGCCCAAGCACCAAGGGACACCCCGGACAGATACGTAAAATGCTTAAGCTCCTCGAAGGAGCAAAGAAACCCGTTATCCTTTCCGGCGGCGGTGTCACACTTGCAGATGCCTCCGAAGAACTCAAAAAGCTTGCGGAGATCACAGGCGTTCCCGTTATAACAACTTTCCTTGGTCTCGGCTCATTCCCCGGAACTCACTCACAGTGCGTAGGCTGGCTTGGAATGCACGGAAACAAGGCATCCAACATGGCTGTAACCGAAGCGGACTACATAATCGCCGTGGGCACAAGGTTTTCTGACCGCTCAACAGGCAAGCTCAGCGGCTTTGCTCCCCATGCGAAAATAGCTCATATTGATGTTGACCCCGCTTCCATAAGTAAGAATGTTCCCGTTGAGATACCCATAGTAGGCGACTGCAAAGTCGTTCTTGAACAGGCCTTGGAAGAGGTCGGCAGCTTCAACTGGGAAAAACATAAAACGGAAAGAAACGAATGGCAGTCAAAAATTGACGCATGGAATAAGGAACAGCCCTTTTCCTATGTCTATTCCGATAAAGTCATCAAGCCTCAGTACGTTGTGGAGCAGATCTACAAGGTTACAAAAGGCGATGCGATAATCTGCACCGAGGTCGGACAGCACCAGATGTGGGCAGGTCAGTTCTATAAGTTTGACCGTCCCCGCCAGTTTATCTCCTCAGGCGGTCTCGGAACAATGGGCTATGGTTTCCCCGCAGCAATCGGCGCTAAACTCGGAAGACCCGACAAGGAAGTTTTCGACATAGCAGGCGATGGCAGCTTCCTGATGAATATTCAGGAAATGACAACTGCTGTCCAGTACAGAGTCGGCGTTAAGGTGGCTATCCTCAACAACTTCTTCCTCGGAATGGTCAGGCAGTGGCAGCAGATGTTCTTTAACAAACGCTACAGCAGCACATGCCTTGAATGCCAGCCGGATTTTGTTAAGGTCGCAGAAGCTTTCGGGTGCGTTGGTCTGCGTGCGGAGAAGCCCTCCGAAGTCGAGGCTGTTCTCCGTGAATCCCTCAAGGTCAAAAATGTCCCTGTTATCATGGATTTCCGTGTTGACAGAGAGGAAAATGTTTTCCCGATGGTTCCTGCCGGAGCCTCAAACAATGAAATGATCTTTAAGTAGGGAGGCAGACAGATGAGACATATCATATCCGTTCTTGTTGAAAACAAATTCGGCGTTCTCTCCCGCATATCAGGTCTTTTCAGCGGCAGAGGTTATAATATTGAGAGCCTTTCCGTGGGTGTGACTGCGGAGGAAGGACTTTCTATCATGACAATAGTTACATGGGGCGATGACGCTGTGATCGAGCAGATCATAAAACAGCTCCGCAAACTTGTAAATGTTATAAAAGTGCGTGATGTTGTGGCTATGGATCACATTGAGCGTGAAATGCTCCTTGTGAAAGTCCATGCAAACGGACGCACCAGACCGGAGATTTTCAACATTGTCAGCACGTTCAGGGCAAAAACTATTGACCTCAACGGCGAGTCTCTTGTTATAGAAATCACGGGAACAAAAGATAAGAATACCGCATTCCTCAAAGTGATGGAGCCATACGGAATAATCGAAGTGGTCCGCACCGGAAGTGTGGCAATCGCACGGGGCAGCAAAGCCACCAGCGATAAATAGTGCTTTTGCTCATAGCCGTTTATCTGCATTGCAATCGGGGAAAAGATATGTATAAAAATTTTCCCAAAAGATATAAGTTATAAAAATATAAAATTAAGCTAAACAGCCGGAGGGAATTTCACGATGAAAGTTTACTATGAGAAGGACACTAACCTTTCGCTCATAAAAGGTAAAAAAGTTGCCGTAATCGGTTACGGTTCACAGGGTTACGGACACACCAACAACATGAAGGACAGCGGCGTTGAGGTTGTTGTGGGTTTGAGAAAATCCAGCCCTTCATGGAAAAAAGCAGAAGGTGCAGGTCTTAAGGTTATGGAAGTGGCTGAAGCCGCTGCATGGGCTGATTTTATAATGATCCTCGCTCCCGATGAAACTCAGGGCGAAATCTATAAAACGGCTGTAGCTCCCAACCTTAAAGCTGGCGATACCATTGCTTTTGCTCACGGTTTCAACATCCATTTCAACCAGATCGTTCCCCCTGCGGATGTAAACGTGGTTATGATAGCCCCCAAGGGACCCGGTCACCTTGTGAGAGCTGAATACCAGAAAGGCGGCGGTGTTCCCTGCCTTATCGCTATCTATCAGGATGCAACAGGCGACTCCAGAGAAGCTGCCCTTTCATACGCAAACGCAATAGGCGGAGCAAGAGCCGGTGTTCTTGAAACTACTTTTAAGGAAGAAACAGAAACTGATCTTTTCGGTGAGCAGGCTGTTCTCTGCGGCGGTCTCGCACAGCTTATCAAATACGGCTTTGAAACCCTTACCGAAGCCGGATACGCTCCTGAAATGGCATATTTTGAGTGCCTTCACGAAGTTAAGCTCATTGTTGACCTTATCTATGAAGGCGGTATCTCCAACATGCGCTACTCAATCAGCAACACTGCCCAGTACGGCGACATGACAAGAGGACCCAGAGTTATCAGCCCTGAAGTAAAAGAAACTATGAAACAGGTGCTTAAAGAAATACAGACAGGTCAGTTCGCTAATGAGTGGATGCTTGAAAACAGTGTGAATAAACCCCTGTTTAAAGCCCTTGAGCGCATCGGTGAGGAACACCCCATTGAAGAAGTGGGCAAAAAGCTCCGCAGCATGATGAGCTGGCTGGGTAAGAGCAAGATTGTTGACAAAGATAAAAACTAATATATTGTAATTATTCAGGGCGGTGTTTCCGCCCTGAAATAATTTTTTCGGAGTTCTCCCTTGTTTGCAAAAGAAGGCTATCCGTTTATTCTTACGGCCCTTGTTGTTTTCATCCTCATTTTCTTCCTGCCGAAAGGTCTGCTCACTTTCCTTTCGCTTGTTGTTCTTGCCCTGTTTCTCTGGTTTTTCAGAGATCCGGAAAGAGATATTCCCCCGTTTGACGAAATAGCTGTTTCAGCGGCGGATGGCAAGGTTATCGACATTGCGGAAACTGAGTTTGAAGGAAGAACTTATAACAAGCTCAGTGTTTTCATGAATGTTTTTAATGTTCATGTTAACAGAATGCCCGTTGCGGGCACTATTACCGGAATGCGTCATAAACCCGGTTCGTTCATCCCTGCTGACAGACCTGATGCAGGTGACAGAAACGAGCAGAATGTTATCTATGTGGATACGGAATACGGTCCCATGGTTGTCAAGCAGATCGCCGGTCTGGTAGCTAGACGCACTGTGTGCTACTGGAAGAAAGGCGATAAAGTATGCTTCGGTGACAGGCTGGGTATAATTAAATTTTCATCCCGTGTGGATCTGTTCCTGCCTAAAAGCTTTGACATCATCGTTAAAAATGGCGATATTGTAAAAGCAGGTGAAACTGTTATAGCGAAGTATAACGAAAAACTTGATACAGACGATTAATAATATAAGGCGATGTCAGTGAAGGTATTTAACAAAGAGGCAGAATTGAACCGTAATGCGATTTTCCCCAATTTCGTGACGCTTCTGGGGCTTTTCAGCGGTTTCTACTCCATAGTGGCGACTCTGAACGGCAACTATGTGATGGCATCATATGCCACTCTCGTTGCGTTCGTTTTTGATGGACTGGACGGAAAGATCGCAAGGATGCTTAACGCATCCAGTGAGTTCGGTATTCAGCTTGACTCACTGGCGGATCTCATCTCCTTTGGTGTTGCTCCTGCTCTGCTTGTTTATAAATGGGCTCTGGAACCATACGGAAGGCTCGGCTGGATGGCTGCTTTCCTTTTTGTGGCTTGTGCCGCACTGAGGCTTGCCCGTTTTAATGTGCAGTCTAAGAGAATTTCAAACAAGTTTTTCGTTGGTCTGCCCAGCCCCGCAGCTGCTGGTGTTGTGGTGACAAGCGTTTTGTTTGCCCGTCATTTCTTCGGTGACCCCACAGCAATAGAAGTTCCCCTGTGGTTCACGTTCATGATCTATATTTTAGCTTTCCTGATGGTGAGCAACGTTCCATATTTCAGCTTTAAAAATATTGAATATTTCCATAAAAAGCCTTTTAACTCCTTGGTGGCTTTTGTTCTTTTCATATTTGTCCTTGGTCTCTATCCCGAAGTGTTTCTGTTCCTCTTTGCATCAGCTTATGCTGCAAGCGGTATAGTTACGCTACTACTAAGGAAAAATAAAGTTCATCTGGAGGAAGAGGCGCAGGAAGTATAGCTGTAAGAATATCCTGTTATACAGGCTTAAGTTATATTAAGAGGTCTCACCCTTCAGAGGGATGAGACCTTTTTTTTTGTAAAAACTGACAGAAATTTAACTCAGGAGGCGGAAAATGATCGGCAAAAACCATCCGAAAAGAAAAACTACGGTGCTACAGGCTCTATGGCTTCCTCTATGATGATAAAACATAAAAATTAATAACTGATAAAATGAATACATAAGGAGAATTAAAATGGATAAGAAAAGAGTGATAATTTTTGATACTACACTGAGAGACGGCGAACAGGCACCCGGTTTCAGCATGAATACCGAAGAAAAAATCAAGATGGCAATCCAGCTTGAAAAGCTGGGGGTTGATGTTATGGAAGCGGGCTTCCCCATCTCTTCTCCAGGAGATTTTGAGGCTGTGCAGAAGGTTGCGGCTGTTGTTAAAAATGCCGGAGTAGCAGGGCTTTGCAGAGCTAATCAGAAAGATATTTCCGTGGGCTGGGATGCACTGAAAGGCGCTGTACGCCCCAGAATCCACACATTCCTCGCAACAAGCGACATCCATATGCAGTATAAGCTGAAAAAGACCCGTGAAGAGGTTCTGGAAATAGCCACAGGTGCAGTGAAATTCGCCCGCAACCTCTGCGGAGATGTTGAGTTCAGCGCAGAAGACGCCACAAGAACGGATCTGGACTTCCTGTGTCAGGTTGTTGAGGCTGTTATCGCAGCCGGAGCATCGACAGTAAACCTGCCTGATACTGTCGGTTATACTGTTCCGTTTGAGTATGAAAAAATTATCTCAACAATAATGAACAAAGTTCCTAATATTGATAAAGCCAGAATAAGCGTACATTGTCACAACGACCTCGGTCTGGCATCTGCTAACTCACTGGCGGCCGTCCGTGCCGGTGCGACACAGGTTGAGTGTACCATCAACGGAATAGGCGAAAGAGCCGGTAATGCAGCGTTTGAGGAAGTCATAATGGCTCTGAACGTGCGTAAGGATCTGTTTAATGTGGAAACAAACGTAAACACTAAAGAGATTTACAGAGCAAGCAAGCTGCTGACATCCATTACAGGTGTTGGTGTGCAGCCCAACAAAGCTATAGTGGGCAAAAACGCATTCGCCCATGAAGCCGGGATACATCAGGACGGCGTGCTGAAAAACAGGATCACTTATGAAATAATGACACCTGAAAGTGTCGGTTATCCTTCAAACGCTCTGGTTCTGGGTAAACACTCCGGGCGTCATGCGTTCATCAAGAGGCTTGAGGCTCTTGGTTTTACTCTGGATGCGGAACAGACTGAAACTGCCTTCAACAAATTCAAGGTACTTGCAGATAAAAAGAAAGAGGTATTTGATGAAGACCTTGAGATGCTTGTTGAACAGCAGCTTAATGAATCTATCAAGCATTTTACTGTTGGAACAGTTACCTTCGCAAGCGGCAACGCAGGCATACCCACTGCGACTGTTGAGCTTAAGAACGAAGAAGGAGAGACCTTTGTGGACGCATCCATAGGTGACGGACCTGTAGATGCCTGCCTTAAGGCAATAGAACGCACCACAGGCATCACAGGAAGGCTTAAAAGCTACAAAATCAATGCTCTCACAGCAGGTAAGGATGCACAGGGTGAAGTTGTGCTTTCTGTTGAGTTTGAAGGCTGCGGGTATGATGTCACAGGCAGAGGCTCAAATACCGATGTAGTTGTGGCAAGTGCAGAAGCATATGTTTATGCTCTGAACAGATACCTCTCCAGAAAAGACCACAAAAAAGAAACAGAAGATAAAGGAATATAGGTAAAAAAAGGGGAGCGGCCGCTCCCCTTTAAACTTATTTTACAGAAAAACCGACTACGGCTTCCGGTGTGATTACTCTGAAAGTGAATGATTCAGTAAGGAACAGATGCACCTTTTCTGAGTCATGGTTGTGGTATCCCACTGCAAAATCCTGACCAATTGTGAGTTCGAGATCTCCTTCTCTGTCTGCGACAAGCAGTGCCCCGTCAACAGCTTCGGAGTATATTACAGAACCTTTAATCTGTTCTTTCACAAGGTCACCCAGTGTGCCGCCGGGGAACAGGCGGGCGAGATATTTCCACAATGCAGGGTTAACCACAAGGTTTGCGCCGCCTGTTATACCTTCTTTCATCATGCGTGTCTGAGCTTCGCTCACTGCGTCCACAATGCTGTCTTTATCAAGAGTCATGGCAATTTTTGACTTGGCTGTGAGCTGGTTTAAACCCACAATACCGCTGTCTTTAAATCCGTTAAATACAGCGTTTTCCTCGAATGCTGCAAGCTTTCTTGCTGCTTCGGTGAGAGGTTCAAGCTCAAGGTCTTTTGCGCCTCTGTCTATATTGTCAAGTTCCCAGATATCAAGTGAGAAGTTGACTCTTGTTTCAACAAGGGGGAGAACTTTATGCACGCCGAAGCATACTTCACCTGATTTCTGTTTAGCAGGCAGAGCGAGACGTCCAACACTTACTGATGTATAGTCAATGCCGTAAGGACCTTCAACATCAGCAAATTTTCTTGCTGAAAGGTTGGCGGAGAGTGTTTCTTTTGCGAGTGTATTTATCTCTTTCCATGCAGCAGAGCTGATGGGTGCAAAATTTTTTCTAAGCAGATTCATACTTACCTCCTTAAATTATTTCTTTTTCAGGCTGCCTATTCCCAGCCCGCCGCTAGTGCCGGACGCAGGTTCTGCTCCTTCCGGAGCTGCTCCGGAAAGAAATTCGTCTTCAACTTCTTTATATCCCTGCTGGTAAAAATCTTCTTCCTGAGGATCAAGCTCCTTAAGCAGACGGAGAAACTCTCCTGCATGCACTTTTTCCTCATCGGCTATATCCATAAGAACCGCCTGAGCCAGCTTGTTGTCTGTTGATTCGGCAAGCTGCTGATAAAGCTGGATAGCCTCGTACTCTGCCGCTACCATAAAGCGGATTGCTCTGACAAGCTCCTGATCAGTAAGTTTGCGATCACTTTTCAAACCGCTGAAAGGATTTCCAAAATCGGGCATTTTATCCTCCTTGTCCTTTTTCCCAATGATACAATATAAATCGTGCTATTTCGCAACGATTATGCATAGAGATTAATATAGTTCAATTTTTAAAAAATACAAAGGATAATTTTTATCGTTTAGTCCAAAATGAGTAAAAGATTTGTTAAGCATGAAAAAGGTTGAAAATATAGTCTTTGCCGAATAATATCTTATATAATTAAACTTGTGGGGTACACAATGAAACTTACTGCACCGAAATTTATTACATGGCTTCTCGGAACTTTTTTAGGTGTTCTGGGGCTTCTTATCTACTTCGGAGTGGTCAGCATCAGCATTATGTCTTTTAGTCCATTCTGGCTTATTGTTGCAGGTTTTGCCATACTCGCCGCTGCTCCTCTTTTTGCAGGACTGTAGTTTTTCCCTTAATCCAGCAGAAATCAAATAAAAAAAGGCGGCTTCCTTATTCAGGGAGCCGCCTTATATTTTTGTCTGTTTTTTAGATTACTTATGGCATGTGTTACAGGACTTTTTCACACGCTGTTTTGTGTGGCAGTCGATGCAGAGCTTTTCGTGGAAAGCGTTTTTCATACCTTTTACTTCGCCCGGTTCAAACTTCAGAGTACCTGATTCAGGCTCTGAATGGCATTCTGTGCATGCCATTTTCTGAGCATGGACAAGATGTTCAAAGTTTACTGCGGGTTTTGTAGGCTCAGGGACATACTTTTCAGCTATGTTGATTATCTCCATAGCAGAAGCAATTTCCATAAGCTCTTCAGGGTTTCCTGCAAAAGCGGGTTCTGCGGGGGTTTCCTCGACTGCAGCAGCCTGCTGAACCATAGGTTCTGCGGTTTCTTCTGCAACTGGCTCTGTCCAAGTATCTATGGCTTCGGTAAGCTCAATAGCTCTTGTGAAGAGTGCGTCAAGGTAGTCAGGGTTGTGGACGCCTTTTGAGCCGTCCATCTCGGCTATTCTGATAATGCGTGCATACTCATTGAAAAGAGCGCGTTTGCCCATGGGCATATCTTCTCTTTCATTGAAAAGCTGTGCATATTTCGCTTTAACTTCTTCAAGTCTTTCAGCAAAAGCCGCCTGAGTGTCTGTCATTATATCCGCATAGGACTCATCATGGCACATAACGCATTTGTCAGTGTTGGGACGATCAAAAGCCGAGTCATGGCAATCACCGCACTCAAGGTCAGCCATGTACCATCTCATTTCGTCCACACCTTTTACATAAGTGCCTTCCTGAAGACCTTTCTGCATTGTATGGCAAGCAGCGCAGTCCTCATTTGCGGGAACTGTCTGCACTTGTTCTCTTACATTGTCATGGCAGTCGAAGCATGTCTGCATTTTAGGTTTGTTATAAAGCTCGCCGCCGTGCGCCACTCCCAGGTGACAGTTGGTGCAGAGAAGACCTGCCTGAATATGGGCAGCGTGATTCGGTTCAACACCTTTTGTTACAGGCTCACCTGTTATGCTGGCAAGACCGTATTCTGTTCTGTAAGTGGGGTTTTTAACTTCGTCGAGATTCCTGAAGTGGATTCCGACAGAGATAAGCTTCTCCCTGCGGAGCTGCTGATTTACATCATCTGAGTGGCAGAAAAGACATGCCGCATCGGGTGCTGCGTGTTCAGCTGCAACAGGGTCAGTAGCTGCGTGGGTAAGAAGTTCCTGAATTTTTTCTTCTGAAACGAATATCTCATATAAAAGACTTTTTGTACCCGCTATGACGTGAGCGTCAAGATAACCGAGTATACCGGGATCACCGTGACAGTCAAGACAGCTTACGTCCGCCTTGCTGTGGATGTTTTTGTCCCAGGTGTAGTGTTCGCCCCGTACGCCTACTCTCTGTTCTGCGTGACAAATTTTACAGAACGTATCTTTACCTGTCATGTGCATAGCCTCAAGACCGCCATACGTGGCTCCCACAACAATAACAATAATGACAAGTACGAAGATGAGAGGGTCTTTACGGCTGAAGTTTTTGACTTTCTGCCACATTTAAGCCTCCGTTATGGTGAAAGAAGGGCAGGGAATCCTTTTGAGGAGCCCCTGCCCTTTTATTAGTGCCTGTTATTAAACAACAAGAAGAAGGATAAGTGCAACTACGAGTGCGTAGATTGCGATTGACTCGATAAGTGCAAGACCGATGATCATAGTAGTGGAGATTTTACCGGATGCGCTGGGGTTTCTGGAGATACCTTCAACTGCGCCTCTGATAGCGTTACCCTGTCCCATACCTGTACCGAGAGCAGCGATACCCATGCCGAAGCCTGCTGCTATGTAGTGTGCCCATTTGTAAGTTTCGCCGCCTTCTGCTGCGAATGCGCTTACTGAAAATACAGCCATGATTGCTGCTACGTTGAAAAGAATTTTTGCTGCTTTAGACATTTAAGTCCTCCTGATATTAGTTTATCTTTTAGTGTGCTTCTTCAAGTGCACCACTGATATAGATCATAGAGAGCATCATGAACACATACGCCTGAAGAGCGCCGGTGAACATGCCGAGCATAACCATGGGGAGCGGTATGAGGAAGGGAACGAGCATGAAAAGAATAACAATAACAAGCTCCTCACCGAAAACGTTACCGAAAAGCCTCATGGAGAGCGACATAGGTCTTGCGAGGTGGCCTATGACTTCGATTATAAACATAAGGGGGGCAAGAAAAGCCACGGGTCCGAGGAAGTGTTTGATGTAGTGGAAGCCGTGTTTTTTAATTCCTATTGCCTGATAAGTAAAGAAAACAACCAGTGCGGGAGCAATGGTGGAGTTCAGGTTTGATGTGGGCGCAAGAAAACCGGGTATAAGTCCCATCCAGTTTGAGAAGAGTACATAAACACCTATACCGAAAATAAGAGGTATATAAGGTTTGCCTTCTTCTCCCATGAGATCTACGCCCATGTTGTAGACTGCGCCAACAGCCATTTCAAATACGCCCTGCGTTCTGCCGGGGACTTCGCTGCCCTGTCTGGAGGCTATGCTTCCGAGGAAAAGGGTAAACACCATAACAAGGAAAGTCATCATGACATGCCAGTATGTGTGTCCGATTTCCGCGGGAAAAAGCATGGAAATATTAAGCGGGTGTTCCATCTTCAAGTTCTCCGTAAAAACAATTTAAAACTTTTTAGGTCAGGTGAAAGTCAAGCCGACCCTCCGCATCCGTCTGATGTATCATCATTTTCGGAGCGGTAGTGATGAATGGCGACCGGAAGGATACACAGGGGTACAACAGAGATCCCTACTAGTATGCCTATCATGCTGACATGAAGATATTCATAAGCTGCCCAGACTGCGGCTCCGGTACCCAGAAGCCTTATTTGAGTATTAAAGGCAAGGGCACTGAAGATCTTACCTTCAAAGGCATTTTTTATCTTCCGTGAAAGCATGAAGAAGTTTAGTCCGGCAATTAAGTAACCGCACAAAACCCCAGCCGTGAAACTTTTATTAAAAAAGATCGTGCATACTGTATACAAGATAACAAAAAAGATCAACGAAAGAATGATGATTTTATTTGTTATCTTCATCAAAAACGCCGGCTTTTTTCATAAAATAGATCATGTTTTTAAATCCTGCGGCTATTCCGAACAGCATAAAAATAAAGGTAAGTACAGGTTTTGTTCCGAAAAACTTGTCAAGCCACCAGCCCATACCCGTTCCGATCACTATGCTGAATGCGAACGACATCCCTATTGAGCTTGCGTGCATTAGTTTGTCGGCTTTTTTGAGTTTTGATTCAGTTTTTTCTTTTTCTTCGCTGTTCATCTTATCTCCGTGAGGAAGGGACAGTATCACAACGTATGTTTTTTCTCAAGAAATTATGAAAAAGGGGAAACCGTAACGGCTTCCCCACATAAATTTTATTACTGTCAGCCTATTTCTTTCAAGCTGTCGTAATGGGCTGCGATTGTTTTTGCCAGATCCTCGTCTGTGTGGGCGGCAGAAACAAACATGCACTCAAACTGCGCAGGAGCAAGGTTTACACCTCTCTTCAGCATTGCGTGGAAGAAGGAAGCGTATTTTTTGGTGTCTGACTTTACTGCCTGTGCAAAGGACTTAACCTCGCCGTCTGTAAAGAACATGCATCCGAGGGATTCCACACTGTTGAAGGCGTATTTGAGACCGAGTTTTTTGCAGTTTTCGCCGAATCCGTTCCAGAGAATATCTGACTTTGCTTTAAGAGCCTCATAAAAGCCGGGCTGATTGAGTTTTTTCAGTGTAGCAAGTCCCGCAGCAGTTGCCAGAGGGTTGCCGGAGAGTGTGCCTGCCTGATATACAGCGCCGACTGGTGAGATCATTTCCATGATCTCTTTCCTTGCGCCGTATGCTCCGACAGGGAGACCGCCGCCGATAATTTTGCCAAGAGTGGTAATGTCAGGCTGAACATTGTAATATTTCTGCGCTCCGCCTGCACTCATGCGGAAGCCTGTTATTACTTCGTCAAAAAGAAGAAGTGCGCCTTCTTCAGAGCAAAGGTTTTTAAGGCTTTCAAGGAATCCTTTTTCGGGAAGAACAAGTCCCATGTTTCCTGCAGCGGGTTCAACAAGCACGCAGGCGATTTTGTCTTTATTCTCTTTAAAAAGCGCTTTTACGCTGTCTATATCATTGTACTGGGCTATGAGTGTGTGCTTTGCGAAATCTTCGGGTACACCGGGGCTTGAGGGCTGGTTGAAGGTGAGCAGACCGCTTCCCGCTTTTACAAGGAGGCTGTCTGAGTGACCGTGGTAGCAGCCTTCAAACTTAACAATGGTATCTCTTTTTGTATAAGCCCTTGCAACACGGATCGCACTCATCAGAGCTTCGGTTCCGGAGCTTACTAGACGCACCATTTCTATGGATGGAACCATCTCTGTGATGAGTTTTGCCATGTTAAGCTCATTTACAGTTGGCGCACCGAAGCTTGCTCCTTTTTCTGCTGCGTCTTTTATTGCTTTAAGAACGTCCTCATCAGTGTGTCCCAGTATCATAGGACCCCATGAGCAGACGTAGTCTATGTATTCTTTTCCGTTTACGTCATATATTTTTGAGCCCTTTGCTCTGTCCACAAAAACAGGCTCTCCGCCTACGGAGCCGAAGGCTCTCACTGGGCTGTTGACACCGCCGGGCATATATTTGCAAGATTCCTGAAAATAATTCATCGCATCCTCCGAAAAATGAATTTCAAAGGCGATCATAATAGAAATAAGCCAAACGTACAAGAGAATATGCCTTTAAAATACAGCATTAAAGAGGTTGAAATTTATTTGTTTCCTAAAGCTTAGATTATGCTAAAATAAATCCATGAATATTGCTTTTATTAACTTTAACAAAAGATGGACCGGTGCAAAAACAATGACTGTGGACTACGGCAGGGAGCTGCTGAGGCTTGGTCATAAGGTCATTATGATTATCCGCAAAGGCACTGCTCACAGAAGTGTTTACGAGGCGGCAGGCTTCACTGTTTATGAAGTCCGTCTTGGAATGAAGTACAACCCTCCGACCATATATAAACTTTCAAAAATTCTGACAAAGAATGACATAGATATTTCCATAGTGAGTCTTGCGAAAGACCTTAACATCGGTGCCACGGCGTCAAAGCTGGCGGGCATTCCGGTTGTTCACCGTGTGGGACTTTTCAAGGAGATTAAAAATAAGCTTGAAGACAGGGCTCTACATAAAACAATAGTCGATGCGGTTATTGTGCCTAACCAGTTTCTGAAGGACGAGCTGGCGGAGATAAAATGGTTTGATACTGAACGTGTGCATGTTGTGCCCAACAGCAAGCCCGCCGCCGATTTCCCCCTTGCAGAAAAGGTAAATAACGGACGGATCTTCGGAATAAAAAGCAGGCTAGAGGCTGAAAAGGGGCATGACATACTCATTGAGGCGTTTGCAAAAGTTAAACAGTCAGTGCCCGATGCGAAGCTTTACATAGCAGGTACAGGAAAACGTGAAAAAAGGATAAGGAAACAGATCAGGCTTTCGGGGCTTGAGGAAAGCGTAAAGTTTGCAGGCTTTGTTACGGATATTCCGGGTTTCATGTCTACTCTTGATATATGTGTTCTTACAAGCTTGAACGAAGGTTTCGGCAACACAGTTATTGAGGCTATGTTTGCCGGCTTGCCTGTGATCTCCTTTGACACAGGCTGTGTCAAGGAGGTTCTGGACGGGGCCGGAGTTCTTGTTCCCGCTGGAGACGCGGATGCCTTGGCAGAAAAGATGATCATGCTTGCTGATGACGCCGAAATGCGCATAAAGCTTGGAGCAGCAGCCAGAGCAAGAGCGGAGGAAGGCTACGAACTGGGTAAGAATACCCGCAGGCTCGTGGAACTTCTTGAACAGATAATCAGCTCTCGCTGAACTGCATGTTGTAAAGCTTAGTATATATTTCCGACTTTCCTATCAGATCATCGTGTCTGCCGATTGATTCTATTTTTCCTTTATCCATCACCACAATCATATCTGCGCTGAGTATGGTCGAAAGCCTGTGAGCGATCACAAAGCTTGTTCTTCCCTTCATGAGGTTTGCCAGTGCCTGCTGCACTATTCGTTCCGATTCGGTGTCCAGTGAGCTTGTAGCCTCGTCAAGGATGAGGATAGGCGGATTTATCAAAAGGGCTCGTGCTATTGTAATCCTCTGTCTCTGTCCGCCGGAGAGTCTGTCTCCCCTTTCACCAATCATTGTGCTGAACCCTTCGGGGAGCTTCATTATAAAATCGGTGGCGTAAGCGGAATCTGCTGCCGCCTTGATATCTTCATCCGTAATATCCGATGCCCCGTAGGCTATATTGTTGCGTATGGTATCATTGAACAGATAGGGCTCCTGCGAAACTATGCCGATGTTGCGCCTCAGAGAGTACACATCAAACTCTCTCACATCTGTTCCGCCAACTGTAAGGCTGCCGCCTGTGACATCATAGAATCTGGGTATCAGACTGGCTATAGTGGTTTTACCTGCGCCGCTTGAGCCGACGAAAGCCACTGTCTGTCCGGGGCTGACTTTGAGGCTGAAGTCATTGATAACCTTCTCCTCATGCCCTTTGTAGCTGAAAACCACATTTTTGAACTCAATTTCTTTGTTTACAGCGTCACATTCCTTTGTGCCGTTTCTGTCGAGAATCTCATTATCCATTTCCATGATATGAAAGAATCTTTCCGCCGCAGTTATTGAGTTCTGTATGGTGTAGTTTTCCTGATTAATTTTTTTAAAAGGCTCAAACATCATCGCAAACGCCGCAATGAAAGAGAAGAAAGTACCGGGTGTTGACTCTCCGGTGATTACCTTGTATCCGCCGTAGTAAATTATTACCGCAAGCGCAAGACCGGAGATAATGTCCATAAGCGGTGAGCCTATGGCGGAAACTCTGGCACGTTTTATCTGGTAAGTTGTCTCCTTATCGTTTTCATCAGCAAATTTCCCTGCCTCAAACTTCTCCATAACAAATGATTTCACAACTTTGATTCCGGAGAATGATTCCTGAAGAACTGATGCAAGGGTACTCATTTTTTCAAGCCCTTTTGTGCTGTACTTTTTGCTTTTTTTACTGGTTTTTCTGATAAGCACCAGCATGAAGGGGATGGCAATGAGTCCGTAAAGACCAAGCTCATAGTCCTGATAAAATACAACACCTATGAGGAAAATAACGGAGAAGCAGTCCTTCATCACGTTTATGAAAGAGGGGATTGATGATTTAATCTGGTTGATGTCGTTGACAATTCTGGACATCATGTCCCCTGTGCTGTTGTTGTCGTAAAAGCTCATGGGCAGGCGTATCATTTTTGTATAGAGGTTGTAGCGCATTTCCTGAACTACTTTCAGACCGATTTTTCTTAAAAGAAAAAGCTGTAAAAACCGGAAAACGCCACGGAAAAGAAAGATCACTGATATGACAATTGGAATGACGGTAAGCATCTTTTCATTCTGGTTTATAAAAATATCATCCAGAACATGCTTGAGAACATATGCGGACGCTCCGTCAGTTCCCGCTACAAAGAGCGATGAAACAACCGCAAGGATGAGCAGAAGAAGATGTTTTCTGAAGTAGGACCAGATTTTCTTTATGATTGTCATAACGCCTCTTAAAAAGGGTCATGATAATAGGAAATGCCCCGTGCCGCAACGGTATATTTGTGAAAAAATGAACAACCCCCTGTCGTCGTTTTATCAGGCAGGCAGGGGGTGCGGTTGCTTAGTGGTGTCCGCAGCTGTGCCCGTGCCCGTGGTCATGATCGTGCCCGGTTGAGCATGATGCTGAGACAAGTTCATTGAGAGCGCCTTTGTTAAACGCTTCGAGGTTGTCTTTAACAGTGCCGCCCTTAGACTGGTACACTTTGGTGCGAAGGCTGTTAAGCTTTGAGATGGCCCCGGCGCCTATGCCGCCGACCACAACTACATCAATGCTTTTTCCCGCAAGAGCGATCGCAGGGTTGCATGCGCCATGTACATGCTGAAGATCAGCATTGTCAAGGAGGCTTACTGTGCCTGTTTCGCTGTCAGCAATTATAAAAGCTGGTGCGGAGCCGAAGTGTCCGTAGACTTTACTTTCAAGTCCGTTGTCTTTTGCTATGGGGAAACATATTTTCATACCTTTTACCTCCAATGGTTTAATAAAAGTATTATGAGCATATGATAGTATCTTTAAAGTAAAATGGAAGTAAAATTTAAGAATATACTTTAAAAAAATTAATCTTTTTTATACTTTATAAACTCCGGCAGTGTAATATACGCCGATAATTTCTAAAGATGAAGGTGCAGATTGTTTTTTCCAATAAAGGATAACGTACCCTCCAGGACATTTCCGTTTGTTAACTGGATTATAATCCTTGCTAATATCGCAGTATTCGTTTATCAGCTTGGTTTGGGATATGAGCTTAACTGGTTTATTTACGAATACGGGCTTGTGCCGAAGAGGGTAACCCATTACGAATCCCTGCTGAGTGACAGTGTGATCCCTTTCTTCACACATATGTTTATGCACGGCGGTTTTTTTCATATTTTCAGTAATATGTACATCCTCTTCATTTTCGGTGATAATGTTGAGGACAGGCTGGGGCATGCCAGATATTTTTTTATGTATATCCTCTTCGGTCTGTTTGCTGGAGCAAGCCAGTTTCTCCTCGCTTACGAGTCTCTTATCCCGATGGTAGGGGCAAGCGGAGCGGTTGCGGGTGTTATGGGCGCCTACCTGGTGTTTTATCCTCATGCTAAGATTAAGTCACTGCTCATTATAATAATTTTTATAACATTTGTGGATATTCCCGCTGTGTTCTACCTGCTGTTCTGGTTTTTTATCCAGTTCATGAACGGTGCTGTATCTGTTGGTTATGACGGCGGCGGTGTTGCATGGTGGGCGCATGTGGGAGGGTTCATTTTCGGACTTTTATACGCAGTGCGGTTCAAGACGCAGGAAAAAGAAGTTTATATATAAACAGGAGTCATATATATGTGTTTGGGTTTTCCCGGAAAGCTTATTGAAATGGATGATTTTAAAGCCGTTGTTGATATAGACGGCACAACCAGAGAAGTATCTCTTATGATGCTGCCTGATGAGGTGGTTGTCGGGGATTATGTGATGGTTCACGCAGGATTCGCCATCGCCAAGATGGATCCTGATGAGGCGCAGAAAACACTTGAGGCGCTCCGAGAGTTTGCCGATCTTCTGGACGAGGAAGGACAGCTGTGAAATTTGTCAAGGATTTCAGGGACAGGGAGCTTGCTGAAAAGCTTCTCTCTGCCATAAATCATGAGGCAGAACCTTCCAGAACTTACAGGTTTATGGAAGTCTGCGGAAGTCATACTATGGCTGTTTCAAGGTTTGGTCTCCGCAGCCTTCTGCCGAAAAATATCGAGCTTGTTTCAGGTCCCGGATGCCCCGTCTGCGTTACCCCGCAGTGGGAGATAGATGCGATATTTGAAATCGCCTCCCGTGATGATGTAACCATAGTCACTTTCGGAGACATGATCCGTGTTCCCGGCAGCAGGGGCGAAAGCCTCCAGAAACTCCGTGCGGAAGGTGCAGATATACGAATTATCTTCTCACCCCTTGATACGCTGAAGATAGCGGAGGAAACGGGGAAAGACACGGTTTTTATAGGTATAGGATTTGAAACAACAGCACCCACTGCGGCGGCTTTGGCTAAGACGGCTAAGGAGCTGGGCAGGACAAATGTTTTTATAGCTCCGTTCTGTAAAACAGTGCCGGAGGTTATGGATGTTCTCCTCTCGGATGAAACACTGGAGATTGACGGTTTTCTCTGTCCCGGTCATGTTTCCGTAGTTACAGGGCTTGATATATACAAGCCTGTGACGGCAAAGAAAAGAAGTGCAGTTGTTACAGGTTTTGAGCCTCTTGATATCCTCTCATCCGTACTTGAGATGGTGCGCCAGCACAATAAAGGCGAGTATGAAGTTAAGAACTTTTATACCAGAGCGGTTAAAAACGAAGGGAATGTGAAAGCGCAGGCTCTTCTGAAAGAGGTTTTTTATCAGGCTGATACAGATTGGCGAGGTCTGGGCAGGATTCCTAAGAGCGGTCTCCGGTTCAGGGATGAATACAAGTTTGTGGACGCTCTTGCCCGGTTTGGAATAGCTGAAACAGGTGTCACTGACCTTAAAGGCTGTAAATGCGGGGATGTTCTTAAGGGCAAGATGAAACCCAGTGCCTGTCCGATGTTTGATAACGGATGCACACCGCAGAATCCTTACGGTCCCTGCATGGTTTCTTCCGAAGGTTCATGCTCGGCATACTACAAATACGAAAGATAAAATAAAGGCGGGGTTTCTGCCCCGCCCTGTTGTTATTCCTGTTCTTTTCTTCTCATCATTACTTTAGCAATTCCTGCAAGGGCAAAAAGAGCTATGGGCAGGTTGGCGCTTCCCCCTGCGGAGCATCCGCCGCTGGGTTCACCGTCGTCATCGTCTCCGCCTGTGCCTCCGTCTCCACCATTGTCACCGCCGTTATCGCCTCCGTCAGATGCAGCTAAGCCTCTGCCGCTTACGTTGAAGCTGGTTGATATGCCGGCATCTGTGGTTATCGTAACGGTTCTGGTGATTGCTCCGGTGGAGGCAGGTGTAAAGTTAATGTAGAAAACAGCCTCACTGCCTGCATTAAGAGTATAGGGCATTGCAGGGCTTCCTGCCGTATCCACCGAAAAGGGGGAACCCGCCTGAATATTGATAACATAGTTTACCTGTCCGCTGTTTCTCACTCTGAATGACATTGATGAAGTTGTGTTAATAGTTGTATCAGCAAAGCTAAGTGTATTGTTTGTGAGGTTAGGTACTTCTATGGCTGCCTGCTGTGCTGTTCCTGTCAGGTATATGGTTCTGTATCCTGCGTTGGACACCAGCTCAAAGCTTGTTGTGAATGTTCCGTTGGTTGTGGGTGAGAATGTGACATTGTATGTCTGTTCTGTGCCGGGGTTAATATCCTGATAGTTATCATCACATGCACTCAACACGGTGGGCAGGTTAATATAAGAAAATGGTGAATTAAGGGCGCTGAAGCACTTAAGTCTGAGTACATCATCTCCAGAGTTTCTTATTCTGAAGCTTTTTTGAAGAGTGGTTGAAGTATTAATGTTACCGAAATTTATCTGCGCCGGATTCAGTATAGAACCTGTTTCATTATAAAGAGTTATCTGGGGCTGACCAAGTGCATAGCGTATGGCATATATATCTGAACCGCACGGCTGTGCTGAACCGCAGTCACTTTTACTAAGGTTTCTTGCGTCTTCCCAAAGGGTAATAAACCTCTGGCTTGCAGGGTTATAAGCAGCGGAAGGGTTCTGCTGGTTGTACTGGTTTGTAGTCAGAGGAAAGTTGTTTCCGCTCAGGGCACCGGAGTTGTTAACAAACTGTCCGTAAACATCAATGTTTTCAATGGATGTTGCTCCTGTTCTGGCATCTGCCCATGTCACAAGGAAACGCCTGTTGGTGCTGTCATAGGCAATGTCTGGGCTTGTCTGGGCATGTTCTGTAGTTTCGTAATCATAGCCTATCTGAAAATTGCCGGAATAATAGCTCCCTGTAGAGGAGAGTAACTGACCAAATATTTTAGGCTTCACAGAGTTTTCGTGTTTTTCCCATGCAATGAGATAACGCTGTGTTACACTGTCAAACTTTACTGAAGGAGCATGGTTGGATATCTCATCTTCTCTGACGTTGACTCTGCGCTGACTGCTGGTGTCAGCGAGTTCCGTTAACCTGAAAGCATATATGTTTGCTGTGGTATCAAGATCAGTGTTTTCCCACGCAATTGGTTCAACCACTCCGCTATTCTCTTCACACCCAAATGTATATTCAGATCTTAGACCCTCAAAAACAATCATGCATGAACCTGAGTTTGAACAATCAATACTTGGGTTTTCTATACTGGAATACCTTTCCACAGTGATAAGCTCTTCATCAACTCCGTATTCAGCAGCTATTACTTTCATTGTTGTGTAACCGCTGTTAAGGGGGCTGTAAGCGCTTGATGTGTGCATGAATTCCGATGGAAACGGAGAAGCGTTGTTAAGGTCTGCTGTGTCAACTTGTGCAAATCCAAGATAGGAATGACTGGAAATAGTATTCCCTACGGAAAGTGTACCTGCTCCGAGAGTACACGTATGCAATACTGTATGTGCCTGCTGACGTTCTTCAATCCAGACAAAATAGAATGCTTCGTCATAATATTTAATAAACGGTGATTCTCTCACAACAAGTCCGTCACCCACTGTGCTGTTTGTAAACCCAAAGTATTTTTCACTGCCTACTGTAGCAGCGCAGGTTGATGGATTAGTGAGAGTGAGGGTTTTAAAATATATTTTACCGCCGTTGCTGTCCCCTCTGCTGTCCTGCCATGTGATAACAGCAACATCATTGACATCATCAAAGGCAGCTTTCGGAGCAACTTCCATTCCGTTTGTGGATGAAATAACTATTTCGCTTCCGCAGGTGCTTCCGTCTGCATTGATATATCTTGCGTATATGTCATTCTGCTTACCGGGGGTTCCTGCATTTCTTTCGTCCTCCCACACAGCAAGCCAGAGGTTATGAGTGTTAAGATAAATTACATCAGGTGAGTTCTGATTCAGCTCCGCATTTGTTATAGGTATTCCGTCCCCGTCCTCTTCATAAGTGCCCAGAGTGTGAGAAATTCCGTCTTCGGTGAAGCTGGCGACTGATCTCATGCTGCCGTCAGTGAAGTTTGTCTCCCCTCCGTTGCTGCCGGAGCCGCAGGAAACAGTTATGAAAACTGAGAGAATAAGCAGAAAAAATTTACAATAACGCATAAATACAACCTCGCAGGGAGTTTAATTCTATAACTGTATCGGCGGATCTGCTGAAAAATGAACAGAGAAAACCCTGCCTGAAACACCGCTGATATATTTTATTTGATCTCATAAGGATAAACAACACGGAATACAGTTCCCATGCTCTCAGATGAAGAGAAATTTACCCTGCCTCTGAGATATTTTTCACTGAGCAGTTTAACGCTGTGGGTTCCGAGCCCTCGTCCGCTTCCCTTTGTGCTAACATTTTTATGAAAAAGGCGTGTCTGAATATCCTTGGGGATAAAGCCTTTGTTATATACTCTGAATTCGACTCCGTTTTCAGCGGGGTATGAGCCGATTTTGACTGTTCCGCCTGTTCCCACTGCTTCAAGTGCGTTTTTAATGAGATTGCCCAGAACACGTTTCAGGATGGTCTTATCTGTGATAAAGCGGATATCAATGCTTTCAGGGTCCACCACTATAGCTTTATCAATGCAGACTGTTCCTGCGGAGTACAGCGCTTTAAGCTCGTTTATTATTTCAAGAGGCGAAATTTCCTCCGGTCTGATATTCAGTTCACCGTTTTCCGCCTCAAAGATAAGTTTATGTGAGCGTATTTCATCAGTGAGGCTCACCGAAGTCATACGCATAATGGAGGAAAGTTCCCTGATTTCCGTCACGCTTTCAGCAGATTCAAGGATGTCCGAAACACTGCTTATGCCTGATAGCATGTTCATTATGTCATGGAAGAATAGACGCTCAAGGATAGTTTTACGCTTTGTATCACTCAAATCTTTTATATAAACAAACAGATAAAGCAGACCGTCCATTTTCATGGGAGTTGATGTGACTCTTAGCTCCATCACTTCACCGTCTGTCTTGAGGATACTGCATTCTCTGGCTGCTTTGACTTCATTCAGGCTTTCTTGAAATGCTTTGTTAGCTCCGCAGTGTTTGCAGAACTCTGTTGTTCCGCACTGATCGTGCGACGAAACCGCATGGGAGCAGCCCAAAAGCTCTCCGGGCAGCCTGCCAGAGAAATCATTCTGCTGCCCGAAAACATTGACTGCGGCAGAATTAAATGACACCAGACGTCTTTCATGGTTAAGTATGATTACAGGTTCAGGGACAGCTTCTGCTGCGAATTCAACTGCATGCCCGCAACCGGAAAGATCTTCTGCTGAAGGCTTTATATTTTCGGGATAGGTATCAGTTATAGGTTTCATTTATAAGTAGCCTACCATATCAAATTTATTTTTGTATCAAGAAAGTTGCAAAACAAAACAAAAACTAATAATCTTTTCATTATATAAAATATTCAAGGAAACAGGTAATGAAAAAAATAGGACTTGCAGAGGGCGGCGGCGGAAGTGCCACCAATAAGTTTATAAAAGAGCTTTTTATCTCCCGGCTTGGGAATGAGGCATCAGAAAAAATGCCCGATGCGGCGCATCTTGAAACAGGCGTCAGAACCGCTTTTACTACAGATGGTTTTGTGGTGCGTCCCGAATTTTTTACCGGCGGAAATATCGGCAAGCTCGCCGTATGCGGCACGGTGAATGATCTCGCCGTGAGCGGGGCAAAGGCGGAATACCTTTCACTGGGTATAGTTATTCCCGAAGGCTACGAGGCGGAAAAGCTTGAAAAAGTCGTTGATGCTGTGGCGGAAACGGCTGAGAAAGCGGGTGTGAAAATTGTCTGCGGTGATACGAAAGTAGTGGAAAAAGGCGCTGCTGACGGTCTTTTTATAAATACTGCGGGGATAGGCAGGGTTGTAAAGGATTGGGCGTCTTTTGAAAATATAAAGGAAGCAGACGCCGTTATCCTCACTTCCGATCTTGCCCGCCACGGTATGAGTGTTCTTCTTGCAAGAGGAGAGCTTGGGTTCGAGGGAAATATAGAATCCGACTGCGCTCCGCTGAATAAAATGCTTGAGTCTCTTCATGAATATGATGTTCACTTTTGCAGAGATGCAACCAGAGGCGGTGTGGCTGCGGTACTGAATGAAATATCCGAAGGTGCCGGCAAAGGATTTCTTATACGTGAAAACGATCTTCCTTTAAGGCAGGATGTTGGAAATTTGTGTGAAATTCTCGGTTTTGACCCTCTGTCTGTTGCTAATGAAGGATTAGCTGTTATAATTGTAGCAGCTTCAGATGCTTCTCATGTTGTTGAAAAGCTGAAAAGTTTCCCCGAAGGCAGGAATGCCTGCATCATCGGATTTGTAAATGGAGAAGGTCGTGTTATACTTGAAACGGCGGTGGGCGGCAGACGTGTTGTCGATATGCCTGCGGGTGAGCTTCTTCCCCGTATTTGCTAGCCTTATTTTCGCATGCTCTGAAGGCGGAAAGACTTTTCCGCTTATCGAACAGAAATGCGGCAAGTGCCATACTGCATCAATCGTTTACCAAAAAAAACGCACTGAGGATGACTGGAAAAGGGTCATCCACGGCATGAAAATGCGTGGACTTGTTCTTACAAAGCAGGAAGAACAGGATGTTATGAAGGTTCTCACAGAGAATTTTCTTTTAAAGAATTGAAATAATTTGCCGAAATTTGACTTAGGATTAGTGATATGATTGAAATAGACTGGGGAAAGCAGGCGGGGCTTCTTCCTGTTGTTGTGCAGGATGAGGCGAGCAAAGATGTGCTTATGCTTGCTTATGCTAATAAAGATGCGCTTGAGCTTACCAAGAAAACAGGATACGCCCATTATTTTTCCAGAAGCAGAAATTCTCTCTGGAAAAAGGGCGAAACTTCGGGAAACCTCCAGAAGGTTGTTTCTGTGAAGCTTGACTGCGACGGGGATACCCTGCTTTACATCGTAAATCAGACCGGCGCCGCCTGCCACACCGGAGAAAGAACCTGTTTTTTTACTGAGCTTTATCGGGGAGTATAGATGTTGGGCGGAAAACAGCAGCTTATCGGTGTGGACATAGGGAGCAGTTCGGTGAAGATTGTCGAGCTTAAGCCCAAGAAAAAAGGATATGTGGTTAAAAGCGCCGTTGAGGTAGCTCTTACACCCGATGTCATAGTCGAAGGCGCAATTATGGACTACGGCGAAGTCGCCGGAGCCGTTTCAGAAGCCTATAAATCAGGGAAATTCTCTTCCAGAAATGTAGCAGCAGGGCTTAAGGGCAGTGCGGTTATTGCCAAAAGACTCTCCGTTCCTATAACAGATCAGGATGAGCTTCGTGAAACCTTTATGTGGGAGGCGGAGCAGTATATCCAGATGGATATAGAAGATGTGAGCATAGATTATGAAACAGTTGAGATTGATGAAGCAAAGGGTGAGACCGACCTTGTACTTGCTGTTGCCAGAAAAGATCTGATTGTTGATTTCAAGTCGGTTCTTGAGGCAGCTAAACTCAGACCTCTGGTGGTTGATCTTGAAGTTTTCGCTATGATGAACGCATTCACCGAAAATTATGAAACAGACGACGAAACGGCGGTTCTTGTTAACATAGGTCACTCAACTACTGTTATCACGATCACCCGAAACGGAAATTATGAATTTTCAAGAGAAGTTCTCAAAGGCGGCCGAAACCTCTGTGAAATGGTGAGCCAGTCCCTTTCCATAACCTATAACGAAGCGGAAAGGATGGTGAAAAACACCGGAGCAATAGAATCTGATGAAAACCTCAAAGATACTGTGGACTCCTTTAATTCTCAGATAGCGATGGAAATCAAAAACTCTATAGAAATGTTTGATGCAGCAAGCCAGTCAAAACCGGCAAGATGCTTTATATGCGGCGGTGCTGCTGTTCTGCCCGGTCTGCGTGAAAGGATAGAAAAAGCTGTTGAGACAGATGTGTCAATTTTTGATCCGTTTGCCAGAATGGAGATAGCCGGCTCTGCTGATAAAAAACTTATAGAGGAAAAATTTCACTCCTTCGCTGTTGCGGCGGGGCTTGCTCTCAGGAGTGCGGGGGAAAAATGATAAGGGTTAACCTGCTCGGTAGGAAGCATAAAAAGAAGATTAAGCCCATTCAGATCGAGTTAAGCGCATTTGTTCTGGCTATTGCAGCCGTTTTTGCAGGCATAATGCTGTTTAACATGACTGTTAACGCTAAGATCTCCTACCTTGAAGAACAGGTTAACAAAAAACAGACCGAACTCCGCAAACTTCAGAAGGTTAAACAGGAAGTCGAGAGATTCCGCTCTCAGATGGATGATATACAGAAAAAAATTGAGATAGTCCGCAAGCTCAAGGAAGGGCAGAAGGGCTATTATAAAATACTTACCAATGTTGAAAAATCTCTGCCGGAAGATGTATGGACAAGCAGTATAAGTTTTGAAACAAACAGGATAGTTCTCAACTGTTCCTCACTGCGTGTTTCATCAGTGAACAGGTTTGTTATGAACCTGTACGAAACCAAGATGTTTTCCACTATCGATCTTGAAAAAGCAGACAAAAAAGATGAAGAAACAGTCGAAATAAATAACTTTATTATTACTGCCGGCGTGAGGTTGGACTAATGCTGAAAAAATTTGCCTCCATTCCGTTCCGCTTCAGGCTGATGATAGAAATTGCAGTCATAGCCGTTATAATCGGTGGATATTATTACCTGTTTCTGATGCCGCTTCAGGAAAAAATGGAGAGGCTGGAAAAGGAATATGATGACCTTGTATATAAAATTAACGATGTTCAGCCCTATGCTCTGGCGCATGATGATTTCAAAAAACAGCTTGCCATGATGGAGGAACAGTTTCAGATAGTTCTGAAGGTTCTGCCGGATGAAAAGGGCTATTATCTGCTCTATGATGAGGCTGTCGGGCTTGCCGAAAAGGACGGTGTTAAGGTTACACTCTTCCAGCCCGGCGGAGAGAAAAAAATCGACGGCTTTCACTCAAGCGTTAATTTCAATGTGCGTATGGAAACTCAATACCAGAATTTTGTGCGTTTTCTTTATGACATAAATTACCTCAACAAAATAATTAATCTTCAGGATATGCAGATAAAAGTTTTAAAAAGCAAAACCGGAGAAAAGGTGCTGGATGTAACGGCAAGCCTTAACTCATATAGGTTTAATTCAGGCGGTTCTGCTGATTCCGCAGCAAAAACCAAACCTGTCAAAGCAGCGAAGAAGGGGGCTAGGTAATGAAAAAGCTTATTTTTCTTTTAGCTTCCGTTGTTCTTCTGGGCTGTACTGATATTGACCGTGAAGAGCTTATGAAAAACAGGGCGGAGGTTAAACCTGCCAAGCCCCTTGAAGTGAATTTTGAGAGGCTCGAAAAACAGAAAGGTGAGCTTATTGAGCTTTTCAGCACTGTTTATGTGGCGCCTGAATACACCTTTTCAAAGGACCCTTTCACCAGTGTTGTTGATGAATACAGACAGGCGCAGGAAGCGGAAGCCGAAACCCTCAACCCGATACTTATACCTGAATTTGATGAATTCAAGCTTGTGGGTATCCTCACCGGAGAGATAGGTAATATTGCCGTTCTTGCTGTGGCGGATGAAAGCTTTTACCTTAAAACAGGCGATATTTTCAGTGCCAACCGAAGCACAATTATATTCATAGGGCAGGATTTTATAAAAGTGCGTGATACAAGCAAAGATATATTCGGAAACACTAAAACCGAAATCAAGGATATAAAGCTCGACCATCTTAAAGCAGATTCCTCAAAGGAGAAAACCTCATGAGCAGATACAGAATTTTAGTATTGATACTGACGCTTTTTGCCGTGCTTTCCTGTGCGGGGAAACAGCCTGTGGAGGAAGCTTCCGTTAAGGGCAACCTGCTTTCCGGAATCAGGATAGTTGATCTGGGCGACGGTGAATATGCCATGAGCCTGCGTTCCGCCGAGGAAACCACGTTCAGGGTTTTGTATTCCAAAAGCCCTTACAAACTTGTGATCTTTGCCCCCGGTACTTCCATGAATGAAGAGGTTCTTAAATACAACTTCTCTGATGAGGTTGTGGAGGGACTGGCGTTTCTTCCCGGTAAGGATGCAAGCCAGATAGAGATTCTTCTCACTGATAATGTGGACTATGACTACTCTCAGGATAAGAATATGCTTAGTCTTACTTTCCGTGTTTACAGCGAGCAGACTGCGGCTCTTGAAAAATACGGAATGGATGTGAGCGCAGTTGCTCCGGAAAAAGCCGGGCTTGCTTCAACTGTGCGCAGTTTCAGGAACCTTTCCGATGCTTCGATGCTCAAACTTGAATTCGGGCTTGACGGCATAACAAAGTATGACTACGGCTATCTTGATGACAGCACTATGTATGTGGATCTGTTTGATGTCACAAGCTCACTGAATAAAAAAAGATACTCTTCTCAGGGGATCGTGTCGGATATAAGGGTCGGTGAATACTATCCGCCCAAGAAAGTACGTTTTCTTATGAGAGTTTCCTCCCGTATGCCTCTTTTCGCTGGGCAGGACGGTGACAAGCTGACAGTTGCCAGCGAAATGGGTGCTGTTCCCGCAGACAGCAGGTACATAGCCGCCATTGATGCCCTCAGCTATAAAAATGTTCAGAGCATAATCATCAGGGTAATAGGCAGAGTGAACTACACGAAAAAAGTAGTCAATAATGCTCTGCACCTTGAGTTTGACCCCGATGTTAAGATGCTCGGCACTGTGCAGAACAGGTTCAGTTTCGCAAGGCTTCCGTTCAGAAATGTGGAAGTGCTTAAAATAGACGGCAAACCGGTTATTGTCTTCACACCGGAAAAAGATATCTTTGCAAGGGTTGATGAAACTCAGGACGGCATACTGGTAAGTGCAAGCTTTGAGGAATTTGCCAGAGCTGATATGTCCCTTTCAGAACCGGAGGCGTCCGCCTCTGCTGAAACGGCAGATAAACCGAAACCGGAGGATCTGGTAACGCTCAATATGAAGGATATGGATCTGCGTGAAGCGATCCGACTGATATATTTCGGCAGAGCAAAAAACGTAATTTTCGGGGAAGAGGTTGCAGGCAAAGTCACCCTTTATCTTAAAGAGGTTGATTATGAAACTGCCCTCAGGCTTATACTTCGTGACAGAAACCTCACAAGGATCGAGGAAAACGGCATAGTGTGGATTACCTCAAGCCAGAAATATGAGGAAAGACAGAACGCCGAAGCCGCCAAACTCCGTGCCGCCGAACAGGCAAAAGAGCTTGCGCCCCTTAAAACGGAAATTGTCCCTGTTAACTTCTCTGATGCGTCCCAGCTCACAGGTATACTCAAATCAGTGCTTTCCAAAAGGGGCAGCGTTGAGGTGGAGGCCAGAACAAACAGCTTTGTGGTGCGTGACACAGGCGAGGTTATAACAGAAGTTAAAAGACTTATGAAAACTGTGGATAAGCGTACCCCTCAGGTGACAATCGAGGCAAGAATTGTTGAAGTTTCCGATCTGAACAGCCTTAATTTCGGTGTTCAGTGGGGGGCAACAGTAAAAGACACAACAAAGGTTCATTTCCCTAATACAGTAAACGTAGGCGGCGATTCAAGCGGATATATGGTTAATATACCCGCAACAGAAGCTGTGGGGACTTTCGCTCTGGGGATTATGAACCGTACCGGAACTTTCGGGCTTGATCTTGCATTAAGCGCCCTTGAGAGCCAGAATAAAGCTAAAACAATTTCCAGCCCCAGGGTTACCACTCTGGACAATATGGAAGCAACAATAAAAAGCGGAAGCAAGGCGCTGATAGTCCCCTCCGGTGACGACACCAGCACGGAGGAGATTGACACGGGTATAATCCTCACCGTTAAACCGCACATCACATCAAACGACATGGTTTTCCTTGATATTCTTGTGGAAAAAAGTACACTCGGCGAAATAACGGCAACAACTGCTACCGCTGATGAGAAAAAGGCGGAAACAAAAGTGCTTCTCGCTAACGGGGAAACCACTGTAATAGGCGGTCTTTACGAAGATGAGGAAATTAATTACATTCAGGGAGTTCCGGGACTCAGCAAGCTTCCTGTACTCGGGCATCTTTTTAAAGGGACTCAGAAGAGAAGTACAAGAAAAGAACTTCTGGTATTTCTGACACCATATGTTGAAAAGTAAGAAACTGTTTATCATCGCCGGAGAACAGTCCGGCGATACTCATGCGGCAAACTTCATCAAAGAACTCTCCGGTTTTTATGATATCAAATCATACGGCACAGGCGGAGCCCGCCTCCGTTCGCTAGGTCAGGAACAATACTACGATATCAATGATTTAAGCGTAATAGGGTTTGATGGTGTAATCAAAAAGCTCCCCTTCTTCTTTAAGGTCCGTGATGTTCTTCTGGAAAAAATAAAAGAGATTAAGCCCGACGCAGTCGTGTTAGTGGATTATCCGGGATTTAATCTCCGGTTTGCAGAAAAGCTTGAAAAGTCCGGTATCCCTGTTATCTATCTTATAGCTCCGCAGGTTTGGGCGTGGAACTACAAGAGAGTCAAGGTTATAAAAAGATGCGTTGATCTTCTTCTCTGCATCCTTCCGTTTGAGGAGGATATATTCAGAAAAGAGGGAATAAACGCTCATTTCATAGGCAACCCCGTTGTAGATCATCTTAAATACAGTTACGAAAGCAGGGAAAAGTTTTTCAGGGCTGCGGGGCTTGATCCAGATAAAAAAACAATAGGTATACTCCCCGGCAGCAGGCGGAGAGAAGTGGAGACACTCCTTCCTTTAATGCTTACTGCTGCGGATTCTCTGAAGGATAAATACCAGTTTATAGTTTCAAAAGCGGAATCGGTCAGCGAGGAACTCCTCTCCGGTATTTTAAAGAAAAGAGGCTATAAGGTAGCCACACTGACGGCGGATATAATGAAGCACACTGACCTTGTATGGGTATGCTCCGGTACTGCGAGTCTTGAAACAGCCGTCAGCGGGACACCGATGGTTATTCTTTACAAAGTCGGCAGGTTTACAGCTTTTCTGGGCAGAATGCTTATTAAGACAAAATTTATAGGGCTGCCGAATCTTATTGCAGGCAGGGCTATAGTTCCTGAAGCTGTTCAGGATGATGCAACTCCGAGCAAAATTATTGATTACACTGAGAAAATATTTAGCTCTTACGCTAAAGTGAAAGCTGATGTGGAGAATGTCGGTTTACTGTTCAGCGGGCTCAACCCTTCACGCAGGGGTGCTGAAATCGCCGCTGAATTTCTTGCAGGAAAAGAATAGCTCCTGAGAATGCTTTTAAAGCCTGCTCCGGTCTATATGTAAAAATTTCCATAGATGGCAAATTTTGCTGTCAGGATCAGGAATAAAGTTCCTGATCGTATATCGGCTGATGGAACAAAAACTTTAGCCGGATCACAATCAAACCCTTGATTCTTACGGATCTTTTTGATCAAAACCCCTTTAAACAGTGAATTGGCACAGACTTTTCTATATACACAGCGGAGGTGTGTCAATGGATCTGATGTCATTCATCACGCCGGGTACGGGAAGCGTACCTTCATTCGGCACAGCCATCTCCGCACAGAACAGCGCCCAGAGCGGTAAAAGCTCTTTTGATGATTTTCTCAAAAGCACATTTAAAGCAGCTGAGACAGGCGCTGTATCTGCACAGGCGCAGGCCGCTAAGGAAACCGACCCGAAAGCCCAAGCCGGAAAAGTAATTGACGAACTTGATATCCCTGCGGAACAGAAAGAGCAGCTCAAGAAGGAACTTGAAGCTCTTGAAACCGAAGAGGATGCGGTTAACTTCCTCGAAAAGCTTGAGGAAGTGCTTATGCTGAACGGAATCAGCGTGGCAGAAACTGTTAACAAGTTTGCAGAGTCATTCGTTGCGGAAGATGCGAACAACGCAGCGGGCAGCACGGCTCTTGATTCCGCAATGTTAAAAGCCCTTAAAGCAAAAGGGTACACACAGGCGGATCAAACCCTTACAGACAGCGAGCAGCAGGCGGCAAACGAAGCCTTTGAACAGCTTTCAATGCCTAAAGAGGCAAAGATAAGCAGGGAAGAGGTTAAGATTGCCGAAATTGTAAGACCGCTGACCGCAGAGACCGCTCCTGAAGAGGAGCAGATTATTAAAACCACTACCGCGGATATACCCGACACGGATGCCGGGGAAACCGTAATTAAGACGGGACAGAGTATTTTTGATGAGCAGGAACAACCTGAAATCAGAATAACATCACCCCGTGATATTAATAAGATCGCCGACTTTGTCCAGTATACAAAGGCAGGGGATCAGAAAAAGCTTACCATACAGCTTATGCCGAAAGAATTGGGTAAGCTGCATATCGAGCTGGTGGAACATGCCGGTAAGATAAGCGCCCGAATCACTATGGAGAGCGATCAGGCGAGAAACCTGCTTGTCAATAACGCAGAAAGCGTAAGACAGCAGCTGGAAGCGAAAGGGATTGTGCTTGAAAAAATGGAATTTTTCTTTGCCGAAAAAGACTCCAAGGACGGAACCGACCAGCAGTTTTTCAAGAAGAAAAACTCCGGCGGTGCAAAAGGTGAATTTACCGTAGGTGAGATCTCCGAAGAGGAGACAGACCCTTCAAGAGGGCTCTACGCGTAAATCCGGAGGCTGTTATGACCACCACGATATCAGAATCGGTACAAAATATTCTTAACGGCGGAAGCTCAACAACTAAGAAGGATGAAAAAGAGACAGGCTCCACCGAAATGGACATGCTTGATTTCCTGAATCTTTTTGTTGCACAGCTTAAGAATCAGGACCCTCTTGAACCTATGGATAACAACCAGCTTACCAGCCAGACCAGCCAGTTCTCAATGGTTGAACAGCTTGTAGGCATAAGCGAGGCTGTTAATAAGCTTGTTGACGGCGGTGCAGACACCAGCAGCATGGATACTCTGTTCAGTGCTTCAAGCTTCATCGGCAAAATGGTGGAATACGAAGGCAACAGTGTCGTTTTTGACGGTGAAAGCTCGTTAATTGACTTTGACCTTGATACGGCAAGCTACAGAACAGAAATCTATGTTTATGACTCCGCAGGAAATCTCATAAACGCTGTTGACGCCGGTCAGCTTGATTCAGGAAGAAACAGCATCGCATGGAACGGTACGGACGGTGACGGTGAAACTGTCAGCGCCGGACAGTACAAGTTCGTTGTAAAGGCGTATGATTCCAGTGGCAATGAGATTAATGCAACAACTTACGGAAACGGTTATGTCTCCGGCGTTTCTCAGAAGGACGGCAAAATAGTTTTCGACCTTTTCGGACAGGAACTCGACGCTGATAAAGTTATTGCGGTAAGAAGTTACTAAGGCTGTAAAGGGGAGAAGCACTCCCCTGTTTAAATCAGCGGTTTAAGGAGTGCGCTTATGATGCGTTCACTGTACTCGGCCATCAGCGGTCTGAACACCAATCAGAAGGCTATGGACGTTATAGGAAACAATATATCAAACGTCAACACCACAGGCTTTAAGGCAGGACGTGCCGTTTTTCAGGATCTGTTCAGTCAGACTCTTGTGGGCGGTAAAACACCCACCGATGCCAGAGGAGGGGTCAACCCCCGTCAGGTAGGTATGGGTGGTTATCTTGCTGCTGTGGATAATATATTCAATTCCGGCACACCAACCACAACATCGAAAACCACCGACCTTGCTATTCAGGGTGAAGGTTTTTTTGTCGTACGCGGTGAAGGCATGAACGAATATTACTACACCAGAGCGGGAGACTTTAACTTTGACCGTTACGGAACCCTTGTAAATGCTGCCGGATACCCTGTTCAGGGGTGGATGGCTGATCCTCTCACCGGAGAGCTTATTGACAACGGCGAAGTAAGCGACATCGTTATCAATTCCGCCTTCCAGACAATTCAGGCTAAGGCTACTACGGAAGTTTCCATGAATGCCGTTCTTAACACAGTTGCCAACTCATCTGTGCTTGAGTATCCGGCTCTGCTCCACACGGCGGACAGCTCAAACGATATTTTCTCTGTTTTCTCAACAAACGGGGTTAAAATGGACTTTGCTGAAAGCGAGCCGGTGGTGATAAAGGCCCACGCCACAGATATTACAGATATGAGCTACGCTTACAGCGACTCTGATGTGAACCTCAATCTGGCTTCTGAGTCAAATTTAATGGTTTACATCAACGGAGCTGCTCATACCCTGACTTACGGTGTGGATTTCAGAACAATGGGCGAACTCGCCACTGCGATTGAAAACAAACTCGAAGCAGCTGTGGGTAACGGCGCAGTTGCAAACAATTTTGTTGAGACCACAGTGAACGGTGTTTTTGATGAGTCAGTTGTGACTCCCAACGCTTCATACGCAACAACAGAAAGCTGGACTGTCACCATAGACCCCACAAACCCTGCGAGGTTTAATGTCGTGGGTTCAGTTTCAGGCGCAGTGAACAGCGGTGTTGTGGGGCAGACCTACACAGCTACCGACCCTGCAACCGGTGAAGCCCTCTTTACCATACCCTCTACAGCGTGGACGGGTGCCTGGGCAGCGGGAGAGACAGTGACATTCGATACCACCGCCGCCCCTGCTTCAGACTTTTCTGTTGATGTTGTCAACGGAAAGATTAAGATCACCAGAGATACGGACAACGGCATAGATGTTCAGCTTAACTCTTTCAGCGGAACACCTTATCTCGCTGTTATAATGCAGTCTCTCGCCGGAACATACAATGAAGTCTCAACTTCCAGAAACAGTGATGAGATCCTCTTTGAGCAGACAAAATACGCAGGAAGGGATTTCAATACTCTGGCGGAGCTTGCCGCAGTTATTGAGCAGGCTATAGACGGAAACGTGATTCAGGCCGACAGATTCAGCGTGAGCTTTGATGAAACATCAGGAAGATTTGAGTTCAGAAATGTTGGTGAATACCTCACCGCCAGCGGAACAACAGAGGGACTCACTCTTTCAAACTTTATGGTGGACAAGGCCTACAGCGGTTCTATCTTTGAGAGCAACATCACTCCGGCGGGTTCGTTGACTATACAGCCTGTTGATCCGGATGATGATCCCAGTTTCGTGGCTTCTATGGATTATGGATATTCAGAACAGTTCCTCAGATATGCCGAGGGGTCGGATCTTCTCACAGAACTTTATACCAATGCCGGTGAGAGTCTCGGTCTTGATGCCACTGCAATACTCCAGTTCACAGGATCAGTGGGCGGAGCAGACCTTCAGGGAACCGGAACAATACCTGCCCTTGGCTCAACTGTGGATGATCTTCGTGCTATGATGGCAGGGTATCTTGGTTTTGAAAATTCTACCGAAGGGCAGATCAAGCAGCACATAAGTGATATTGAGGACAACAGCGGCAAGATAAAGGTTACAGGAGAAAAAGGGCTTTCAAATGCGGTGGACTTTCTTAAATTTGAAGTAATCGGCGCTGAAAGTTATCTTAACTTCTATAACTATTTTGAATATCAGACCACGCAGACTGCAAGCGGCGGTCAGATGGCAACTACCCAGACAATATATGATGCTCAGGGTAACGCCCACACGCTGAAATATACCTATGATATGGTAAGTTCATCCGGCAACATATGGAAGCTTACTCTTTCCACCACTGATGACAATACTGCTGTATCATTCAACGAAACCGGAGGGAACGAAATCCTTCTTCATTTCAACAATGACGGTTCGTTCAATTACCTTACGTCACCTGCGGGAACAAGGGTTACTGACCTCAGCTTTAATTTTGACCCGGCAAACGGAGCAGGAATCATAAGCAATATTTCCATGTTCCTCGGCACTCCGTCCAGTTATGACGGGGTTTACATCTCCGCTAAGGAGTCGTCAAAAAACAGCGCAGAACAGGACGGATATGCTGTCGGTTCTCTTGAGGAAGTTATGTTCAACCCTGCGGGTGAAATTGTGGGTTACTACACCAACGGTGAGGTTATGACTCTTGCTCAGGTTGCTCTTGCCACATTCACAAACAACCAGGGTCTTCTGAAAGTCGGGGACACGCTGTTTGCGGAAACGGGCAACTCAGGTACTGCCGCCATTGGCAAACCTCAGAGCGGCAACAGAGGTGAGATAATGTCCGGAGCCCTTGAAAACTCCAACGTTGATCTCTCCAATGAGTTTGTAACCATGATTACAACCCAGAGAGGCTTCCAGGCAAACTCAAGGGTTATCACAACCAGTGACGAAATGCTTCAGGAGCTTCTTACTCTCAAACGTTAATGATGATTCACACTGAAAATACAAAAAAGGCGTCTTCGGACGCCTTTTTTTATTTAAAGCCTTTAAAAAATATATTCTTTTACGAAAAAAAGCCGAAAACAATATAGTGGGCGTCTTTGTGATTTAATTAAAGTCCGCTTCTTTAGGCGGATGCAGGCTGTTTTAAAATAAGCTTGACTCTTTTGCTGGCGTTCCTGTATCTTTTAAGGGTAGAATACTACAAGATGTTTATATCAAAGTTTATTCTTTTGATAAAGCAGCCGGACGGGAGTGTATGGATTTAGCAACGGTTATCGGGTTTCTATTAGCATATATCCTTCTTATTTCTGCCCTTGTAATAGGTGCGGGTGTAGGGGTCTATGTTGATTACCCTTCTGTGCTTATCGTTATAGGCGGTACGCTGGGCGTTGTCATGATCAACTACCCGCTGGACAGAATAACCGGTATCACCAAAATTCTGATGAAGGCTTTCTTCAATAAAGCCACTGATACAGCAGAACTTATTCAGCAGCTTGTTGGCTTTGCAGTTAAAGCAAGGAGAGACGGTATTCTCTCTCTTGAATCTGCGGAGGATGAAGTTTCTGATGAGTTCCTCAAAAAAGGTATACGCCTTGCGGTGGACGGAACAGAGCCGGAAGTTATAAAAACAATACTCGAAACCGAGCTTGAATATATGCAGGAAAGGCACAAGGAAGGAGCGGCTATTTTTACCGCAATTGCCGACTTTGCCCCTGCGATGGGTATGATAGGTACGCTTGTGGGACTTGTGGCGATGCTTCAGAGCCTTAGCGACCCCTCAGCGATCGGACCGGCCATGGCGGTTGCGTTGATCACAACCTTTTACGGCTCTATCATAATGAACATGTTTGCTGCACCTATTTCAGGCAAACTCAAAGTACGTTCCGGTGAGGAAGTGCTTCAGAGACAGATAATGATAGGCGGAATTATGGCGATTCAGGCAGGGGATAACCCCAGAATTGTTGAACAGAAGCTTAACGCATACCTGTCGCCTAATAAACGTAAGTCCCAGTTTGACTGATTTTGTGCCGGGGTGTATAATCCGGTTTATGGAAAGGCAGGTTTAATCTAATGTCTGAAAAGAAAAAATCCTGCGATTGTGAAAAGGGTTCTCCTAAGTGGATGACCACTTTCACAGACATGAACATGCTTCTTCTTACCTTTTTCGTTCTGCTTGTTTCCATGTCTACGCTGGATAAAAAGAAAATTCTTGAATCGTTCGGTTCTTTTCAGGGCTCATCTGGAATCCTCCACGGAAGCCCTAATGAAGTGAGCGCACAGAACATCATGACCCGTATCAATGTTGTTGAACAGACAGGAAGCGCAAATGCGAAAACTGTTGAAACCCTGCGGGAATATGTCAAATCATCAAACCTTTCAGAAGTAGTCAGCGTTATAGAAACAAAAAAAGGTGTTTCCATCCGTGTTCTGGATTCCCTCCTTTTTGCGCCCGGTCAGTCCGAGGTGAGGAGTGACGCTGTGCCTTTTCTGAATAAAGTCAGCACAGTTATAATAGACTCACCCTACTATGTTCATGTTGAAGGACATACAGATGACACACCCATCCGTTCTGCCCGTTTCCCGTCAAACTGGGAGCTTTCCACAGCCAGAGCAGTTTCGGTGGTGCGTTATTTAATCAAAGAAGGTATAAACCCTCAGACGCTTTCAGCGGGCGGATTCGGCGAGTTTCATCCGCTTCTGCCGAATATAACAACTGAAAACAGAGCAAAAAACCGCAGGGTTGAGATTAATCTTGTCAGCCCCGAATTTGCGGAAACCAATAAAAATATTTTTGAAGAAGACCACGGAGGGCAGTAATGGCAGCAGAAGAAAAAGACACCCAGCCGGAGGGCGGGAAGAAGAAGTCTAAGCTAAAACTGATCATTATTATCCTCATTCTTCTTATAGTGCTTGGAGGAGCGGGGGCAGGAGCCTATTTTATGTTCCTTAAACCGAAACCTCAGGCAGCCGGACAACCCGGTGCGGCGGAGCAGGAAGCCCCGAAGGCAGAGGCAGTAGCTCAGATTGGTGAGCTTTACCCCATGGAACCTTTTGTGGTAAACCTTGCAGACCCCGGCGGAAGCAGATATCTTCGTGTTACCCTTCAGCTTGAGCTTACTATGACCAAGGGGCTGAAAGACGAGATTGACAAACGTGTTCCCCAAATAAGGGACGCTATTATCACGATACTTTCATCCAAGCGTTTTGAGGAGATCAACTCTGCTCAGGGCAAGATGATTATGAAACAGCAGATAATGAGACGGATCAACTCTCTGCTTGCATCAGGGCAGATAGCCAACGTCTATGTAACTGAATTTGTAATCCAGTAAGAGGTTTTAATGATAAATCATGCGAAAAACCAGTTCGGTGAGGTCCTTTTCGATATCAGAGTTGAGCTGGGGCGCAAGAAAGTGTCCATAAGGGAAATGCTGAACTGGGAGAAAGGAACGATCCTTAAGTTCAACAAAACATCCGGTGAGCCTGTGGATTATCTTGTTAACAACAAGCCCCTTGCTCTTGGCGAGGTTATGGTTCTGGATGACAGATTTGCCATCCGTATCACTGAAATACTGGACAAGGAAAAACTTACCGAAATGTACAAAGACGGTATCTATGGCTGAAATTCGGCTTTTTTTCGCCGTCTGCCTGCTTTTTTTATGTTCATTTCCCGCCTTTGCAGCGGAGGTTAAGTCGGAGCTTACGGAAAGCTCCGTCAGGTTCAGCATTCAATTTGAAAAGGGCTATTCTGACGTAAATGTCATAAAGCTTGATAAATCCTATATAATCAGTTTCCAGACAGCTGAAGAAGTCGTATATTCCGAGGAGTTCTGGGATTCTCCCGTATCGCAGGCGTACATACACTCAGAAGGGGACAGAAAAAAGCTTATCGTGGATTTTACCACAGCGGCGGATGAACCGAAGATTGAAACCGCTGAAAAGTCTGTTGTTGCGTCTTTTTCTTTTGCTCCCGCACCGGAGGCTCCTTCTGCTGTGGGTACCGGCGCATATGTGCGGATGATCACCGGACTTGGCTTTGTCATTGTAGTTATTCTTGTTATCTACTGGTTTACACGCAGAATGCTTTCACGCAGGGTGTTGTCAGAGCTTCCGGGTTCCGGCAGGCTGCTTGGCAAGGTGGATCTCGAAATACGTAAAAGCCTGTTTTTCTATGAACTGGGGGATGCTGTTTATATATTCGGCGTTACAGATATGTCTGTTAATCTCATTGAAAAAGTTACGGACGAAGCGGAGGTCAACAGAATTAAATCCGGTTTTGCCAGAAAAGGCGAATTCGGTTCATATCTGAACTTCTTCGCAAAAGGGTCTGATGTTAAAACAGATATAGAGGCTTCAAGAAACATCATAAGGGAGAGACTGAAATCAATAAAAAAACGCTGATTGTCACTCTTTTAATGCTTCTTATCCCATTGGGTGCGGCTGCTGCTGATCCCCTGCCTTTTCCCGCTTTCCGTTTCGGGCTGGAATCAGCGGCGAATCCAGATGATGTGGCGGTTACTCTGCAGATTATCGCATTCATAACTATTGTTACCCTTGCGCCCTCTATCCTTATACTTATGACGTCATTTACGAGGATTCTTATTGTCTTCTCGTTTCTCCGCACAGCAATGGGAACCCAGCAGATGCCTCCTAATCAGGTTCTTGTGGGTCTTGCTCTTTTCCTTACTTTTTTTATTATGACGCCCGTGTTTAATCAGGCATATGAGAAAGGTCTTCAGCCTTATTTTGCAGAGCAGATGGGCTTTATTGAGATGCTGAACGAGGTTAAAAAGCCGTTCCGTGAGTTCATGATTAAAAACACACGCAAGAAAGATATGCGTATGTTTATTGACATAGCTGGAGGGGAAAAACCGAAAACAGTGGAGGAGATTCCGGATTTTGTCCTGCTTTCGTCTTTTGTCGTCAGTGAACTTCAGACGGCTTTTCAGATGGGTTTCCTGCTGTTTCTGCCGTTTCTTATAATAGATTTTGTAGTGGCGAGCGTTCTGCTTTCGATGGGTATGATGATGCTGCCCCCTGTTATGATCTCCGTTCCGTTCAAGATACTGCTGTTTGTCCTTGTGGACGGCTGGGGGCTGATCGTGTCGTCCCTTGTAAAAAGTTTTATGTAGTGCTAAGCTGATAATACGGGTGACGGGATATGACTTCTGATACTGTAATTGCTCTTCTTTCTGATGCGCTCAAAATGGCTCTGCTAATAGCCTCGCCTATGCTTATCTTCGGGCTTACGGTGGGGCTGATTGTCAGTATTTTCCAGTCAGTTACCCAGATTCAGGAGATGACCCTTTCTTTCATTCCCAAGATTGTTGCTGTTGTGGTGGCTGTGATTGTTTTTGCTCCATGGATGCTGCAGAAAATGGTCACATACAGCGCCTCGATATTCGGCAACCTGCATGTTTATATAGGGAAGTAGGATTCAGGGAAGACTGATTATTTCAACCGGCGCACCTGCCGCAAGTTCATTTCTGAGCATTTCCATAGCAGGTGATTCATCTGTAAAAAACAATTTTCTCAAACCCCTGCCTTCGGTATTCAGACCGCTTTTTATAAGGTGTTCAATGATTACTTCAGAAGAATCCACAATATTAAACTGCGGGTAAAGTTTTGATATTGTTCTTTTCAGCATAGGATAATGCGTGCAGCCCAGAACAAGGGTATCCACACCTTTTTTGCTGAGGTCATCCAGATACATTTTTACGGCAAGCTCCGCTATGGGACTTTCCGTCATCATTTCCTCGACGATGGGTACAAAGAGGGGGCATGCGTTTTCGTATATATCCAGCTCTATTTCAGACATGGTTTCAAGGGCAGCACGGTACGAACCGCTGCGTATGGTGGCTCGGGTTCCTATGACGGCTATTTTACCCTTTTTAGACACTCTCAGAGCCTGTTCTGAACCGGGGAGAACAACGCCTGTGACCGGAACCTTAAACCTGTCGGCAATTATATCAACTGCGTAGGAAGAGGCTGTGTTGCAGGCTATGACGATTGCTTCCGCACCGCACTCAGATATGAGGTAGCGGGCACATTCAATGCTGTAATTTATTATAGTCTCAGGAGATTTGTTGCCATAAGGTACTCGTGCCGTATCTCCGAGATAATATATGTCCAGAGCCGGAAAATGCTCCGCAATAGATTTAAAAACAGTGAGTCCGCCGATGCCTGAATCGAAAACGCCTATAGCCATTCGGATTTTATACTCCAAAGATCGTTGCACGGCAATAGAGGCTTTAAAATATGTTAAAGAAGGATATTATTATGCTTATTATTCACTGCTGAATAAAACAAAGAAGGGCAAAAAATATTTTTATATAAGTTTTTCTGTTGATTAGATATAATGAGCCTCTGATTAAAATATTCATTATGTAACAATTTTTTCTGATTTATTTTTACCTTCGCTTGTCATATTATATAATATGAAATATCCAGCGAAGAAGCGCTTTATTTAAATTACTTGTACTTGGCTGGTTTATTCAGGTTATATACAGGCACTAATTTTATTACGGAGTTGACTTGATGTATATCAAGCTGTTTTTGGGTGAAAAAACGGCTCCGGGAGTTTTCAGTTTTGATTATTCTAAAGAGTTTATCCGTTCCTGCGGAAAGGATGAGTTTAGGGAAAAACTGAAATTTGCAGATCTTTCATTTGTGGATTCTCCCGAAGCTTTTGTTAAGGCGGTTTCCGATGCAGTAGACGAGGCATTGGAAAATGAATTTAATGCGAGTGAAGTTTACAGGGCGGGCAAATGTTCGGAAACAGGCAAAGTCTGCTACATTTGCGTAAATGTTGAGGACTACAGCGAGAAAACAGCCTGAAAAGAGGCTTAGAATGCTTCTCTGACTGTGTTTTTGAACTGTCCTGCAAATCTGTCCAGTTCATGTTCGCTGTTTATCCCGTGCTGTTTGGGGTTCAGGGAAGATATGATTGTTTTTATCGGCTTCATGGTTTTAAGATCATAACGGGCAAGATCAAATATATGTGATTTATCGAGTTTGTCTCTTTTTTCGTCAGTAACAACAAGTACCTTCGGACGTGTGAGATCTTTCTTATTGGGTTCTAAGATTATGCCCAGTTCGCCGGAATCAAGCATCACTAAGGTTCCCACCGGGTAAATTCCTATAGTATTGATGAAAAATTTTACCAATGTTTCGTTAAAGTGTTTGCCGGACCAGCTGAAAAGGATTTTTAACGCTTCAGATGGCGTTCTCTCGTGGTTGTAAGCTTTCTTGCTTGTTATGGCATCATAAACATCCGCAATGGAAATAATTTTGGTAATATTGCTGATCTGGCGTTCATGCAGACCGAAAGGATAACCGCTGCCGTCCGATTTTTCATGGTGCTGCAATGCAACCGTAGCGGTTTCAGGGGGCAGAACTCCGTTGTTAAGTATCTTGTACCCGTATTCGGGATGCTTTTTTATTTCGGAGTATTCATCCTCGGTTAGTTTTCCTGGTTTTGTAATAATCTGCTCGCTGATTCTTGTCATGCCGACATCATGCAGCAGACCGCACAGGCAGATCGTTTTTAACTCATCAGATGATTTGCCAAGCCTTTTGCCGAGAGCAAGAGAGATAACGGCTACATTCAGCGAATGACTGTAGGTGTAGTCGTCCTGATTTTTAAGGTGGGTCATTGCAGTGAAGATACCCGGCTTATGAGTGCAAACCTCAACAAGCTCTCCGGTAATTTCTTCTGCGGAGTGTGAGTCAACCCTGCCGTTTTTTTTAACTGTGTCCAGCAGAAGCCGTGCTTTGCCTCTGATGTTTTCAAATATTGTGCGTGCCTGAACAATATCTTCAACGGCGGGGGATGAATCTATAAGGAAATAATCGGATGTTTCCAGAGGAACGCTCATGAGCTGTGACAGTCTGCCGGAAAGCTCACCCTCTTTATCTTCCTCAACTTCCTGCTCTTCAAGGATGTATATGCATGATACACCAGAGTTTTTGAGTACGTTGACAGAGCGGGTATCCGTGAGTTCTTTATCAAAGAAAGGAAAATGCAGACCGTCCTTTTCTGTTCTGCTCACGGTCATGCCGAGTTTAAGTTCGGAGATGTGTATCTTACGTTCAACTTTCATAGCAAGAGTCCGGATACGTATTGTGATGATTTTAACTTTATTTAAAGAATATTACAATACAAACTATATTATTATTAATAAAAGGAATAATTGACGTAATGGTGGTTATTAATATGTACTCTTCCCATGATTTCTGCCCATGATTTTAATATAGAGACCGGTTGTTTTCGTGATGAAAATAAAGAAAAAAGACCTTCTTATGTAGTAAATGCTGGCGGAACCGGTGTTAATTGGGTAGATTATAAGGTGTATAATAAATAGGCAGATGATTTTTTTTGACTGCTGCTTTTCAGGAAACCAAAATGAAAGACAAAATCAGAATATTAGTGATCGATGATGAGGAAAATATTCTATGGCTCTTCAAAGAAGGGCTTGAAGATGATAAAATAAGCGTTGTAACAGCGGATAACCCTTCAGACGGAGAGATAGTCCTTTCTTCCGGCAGTGTAGGCATATGCTTTGTTGATCTCTTTCTGGGGGAAAGCAACGGCATAGCGCTTGTGAGGGAGTGGTCAAAGACTTACCCTCATATTCATTTCATAATCATGACGGCTCAGGATACAGGTTCAAATGTTATTGAAAGTATTAAGTCAGGTGCTACTGACTTTTTTCCTAAGCCTTTTGATCTTGCAGAGCTTCGGGCTAAGATCCTCAACCTTGCCGGAGACCATTTTGAAACAGAAGAAACAGAAAGCGCAGATTATGACTTTGAAACAAAAAACCGTAAGATGCTCGAAATCTACAAGCTCATAGGCAAAATTTCGGGAGCTAACATCAATGTGCTGATCTGCGGTGAATCCGGTACGGGCAAAGAGGTTGTTGCCCATATGATACACGAAATGAGCAACCGGAGCGGAAAGCCCTTTGTGCCCATCAATATGGCGGCTATTCCTTCTGATCTCATGGAGAGCGAGCTTTTTGGTCATTCTAAGGGGTCGTTCACCGGGGCAGTTACTGATAAAAAAGGAAAATTTGAAGAAGCTAACGGCGGAACCATCTTCCTTGATGAAATATCTGAAATGGATTTTGCACTTCAGTCCAAACTTTTGAGAGTTATTCAGGAAAAAGAGATTAGTCCTGTCGGCTCAAGCCGTACAGTTAAGCTGGATACCAGAATTATTGCCGCATCCAATAAAAATCTGGAAGGGCTCGTGGATACAGGAAAGTTCAGAGAAGACCTGTTCTACAGACTCAATGTTGTTTCCATTGAGCTTCCGCCGCTGCGTGACAGAAAAGAGGATATACCCTACCTTGCCAACCATTTTCTCCGCAAATATAAAGGGATAAAAAACAGGGTACTGAAAATAAGCAGCGAAGCTCTGGGAGCCATGGCGAAATACCGCTGGCCGGGAAACATCAGAGAACTGGAAAATATTATACAGTACGCAATAGTAAACACAGACACAGATGAAGTCACGAAACAGGGGCTGCCGCAGAAAATTTTCAGCACGGCTCAGGACAAGGATGCCTCCTGTCTTTCGGATGAACTCTACAAGCTTGCTTCAAACATTGTTGAGGCTGAAACACTTTCAGAGAGCTATAACGCCTTTGAAGAATATATGAAAATTGTTGAATTTCCCCTGATGCGGGCTGTTCTGGAAAGAACGGACGGCAATAAGTCTGTCTCCGCCAAACTTTTGGGAATCAACAGAAACACACTGCGCAAAAAAGCGAAGGAACATGGATTTGACTGATTTAAAAAAAGAACTTCTTAAAGTATTTGAAAAAAGCGACAACCCTCTCCCCCCCGGTGTAATAGCCAAGCTGATGGGGATTGATAAAAAAGCAGTAAAAAAAATAATAAACGAACTCACCCGCTCCGGTGAGCTGATTAAACTGAAGTCCGGCAGATATGCACCCGCAAAGGAAATAAACCTTATCACCGGTAAAATTGATATTCACCCCGAAGGTTATGCCTTTCTTACTCCTCTCACCGGTGGCGGGAGCGATTATTTTGTTCCCTCAATGAAGGTAGGCAACGCCCTGAATGGTGATATAGTAGCCGTGAGCCTTGAAAAGTTCAGGGGCAAAACAGAAGCCAGAGTGGTTAAGATTATCACCCGCAGTATGCAGAAAATAGTCGGGCGCATAGAAAAGTCCCGCTATGCTATTTACTGCATGCCCTTGGATAAAAAGTTTCTATATGACATTTTTATACCTGAAATCCACGCAAAAGAGGTGGAAGAGGGTGATATAGTCATAGTCGAACTGACATCATACCCTGACAAAAAACGCCGCCCCGAAGGCAAAGTTGTTAAAAAACTGGGAACAATTGAAGACAAGGGGATCGAGAATGAAATTGTTCTCGCTAAATACAATCTTGAGCGTGAGTTTCCCAAGCGTGTTATTCAGGAAGTTGAGGAAAACGCTGAAAAACTGAAGAAAAATACAGGGAAACGCACTGACTTTACAGAACTTTTCACTGTAACTATTGATGGCGAGAGCGCCCGTGACTTTGATGATGCGATTTCCATAGAAAAAACAGAGAACGGTCACAGGCTGTATGTTCATATAGCGGATGTAAGCCACTTTGTTCGCCCTGACACGTTCCTTGACAAAGAAGCACTTAAGAGAGGAACAAGCACATATTTCCCGGAATTTGCAATCCCCATGCTGCCTGAAATGCTTTCAAATGACCTTTGCAGCCTCAGACCCAATACCAAAAGACTCACAATGACCGCTGCCATGGAGTTTGATAATAACGGAAAAAGAACAGGGCAGAAGTTTTACCGCTCGATAATAAAAAGCGATAAAAGGCTCACATATACATACGTTTTCGATGTTCTTGAAGGCAGAGAAAAAACCCGCAGCAAGGACCTTAACTTCCTGATATCCGAATCTGCGGAGCTTGCGGGAAAGATAATGAAACGCAGAGCAGGCGAGGGCATGCTTGATTTTGACCTGCCGGAACCTGTTTTTGAGTTTGATGAGAACGGAGATCTGAAAGATGTTCACCCGCTTGACAGAAATATTGCTCACAGGCTTATAGAAAACTTTATGATTGAGGCTAATGAGGCGGTATCTGAGTATCTGGAAAAATACGCTGATGCTTCCATTTACCGTGTGCATGACAAGCCCGACAGGCAGAAGCTTGAGGAATATGAAAATCTCTGCGCCGCATTCGGAATGCCCGTGGATTTCGGTGAATCTGTTGACAGCCTTGCAGTGCGTGAGGTCAGTGAAAAAATCAATGATTCGCAGTATGCCCATGTTCTCGGCGGTCAGCTTGTGCGCGCAATGGCAAAGGCTGTTTACACCACTGTAAACATTGGTCACTTCGGGCTTGCTTCCGAATCATACACTCATTTCACAAGCCCCATACGCCGCTACCCCGACCTTTTGGTTCACAGGCTTCTGGGTACAGTTTTGTTTAATGATCCATATAATATTGACGGCGGAAGGCTGGAGAGTCTTGCATCCATGTGCAGCACTGCGGAACAGAACTCTGTTCAGGCGGAAAGAGATATCCAGAAATTCAAAACTCTCAAATATCTTTACGAACATTTTGATGAGCCTTTCAGCGCCTATATCAGCAGGATTAACTCCAACGGAATGTTCGTGTTCCTTGATAAGCTGATGCTTCAGGGGTATGTGCATACCTCGTCACTTGAGGATGACTATTATGCCCTTAGTGATGACGGAAACGCCCTCGTCGGAAGGCGCAGGAAAAAAAGATTTCATGTCGGGGACTACATTGAAGTTATGCCTGACAAGATAAGTTATGACATGCTTGAGGCGGAATTTGTAATCGCCAAAGGCTAGTTTAATTGCCCGCTGCAGGCTTCCCCATATCCCATTTTTTTAACTCAATGGTGAAGCTTGCCCCTTTTTCACAGGGGTTGGTGTAAATTCTGCCTTCCATGTTATTTTCAATAATGATTTTGGACATATACAGACCTATGCCGACACCCTGTCCCTCTTCCTTGGTTGAAAAATAAGGTTCAAATATTCTGTCTCTTATATCTTCCGGAATACCGCAGCCATTGTCTTCAAGGGTGATTCTGATTATATCTCCTTCGGGTTCGACAATGAGCTTGATAAGTCCTGAGTTTTCTGCTCCTGCACTTCTGGATTCGATAATCGCATCCCTTGCATTTGAGATAAGGTTGAGGAGAACCTGTTTGAATTCATTGGGATAACCGTATGATGTTACACATTTTATCTGGCTGGGCAGTTCAATTACACCGGGCTTGAGAATAACCTGATGCTCACCGTAAAAGATTTTAAGCTCTATATTGTTATTGATAAGCTGCGGATTAATGAGCGAAAGAACCTCACGCATTATTTCGCATATGTCAAAAATCTCTTTTTCTTTGTCAGGTTTAAAGAAGTTTCGGAAATCGTCAATGGTTTTAGACATATAGGCAACCTGCTCCATGCAGTGATCTCTGAACTGGGCAATGTAGTCCATGTTCAGCTCACCGTACTCAAAAGCATCTTCCACATCCTGAACGTAAAGCCCGATGGTGGTGAGAGGCTGACGCCACTGGTGTGCGATTGCATTTATCATCTGTCCCATTGCGGCAAGTTTAGACTGCTGCATAAGCATCTGTTCCTGAATTCGGTTATGCTCAACCTCTTCCTGCACCCGCTTTTCAAGATCTTTTTTCTTCTGGGCAAGTATCTGCTGGGTTTTCTTGCGGACTGTTATGTCTCTTATCACAATCTGGACAAACCTGTTGTCACCTGCTGTGAATGAGTTAGTAGAAATTTCAGCATCGAACTTGTCACCGTTTTTACGGTAAAGTTCTTTTTCAAACTGCTGCCTTCCCTCTCTGATAAGGCTGGGCATGTTATCGTCCAGTTCAAATTCAGGAAAAAGGTAGCTTATTTTTTTTGTTTTGAGTTCTTCGCAGGTGTATCCTATCTGCCTTTCAACAGCATTGTTGGCGTTTTGGATCACTCCCGCAGAGTCCATGATAATTATGGGGTCTGTGGATGTCTGGAAAAGGCTGCTGTATTTCTCTTCACTGTTTCTGAGCCTTTCTTCCGCCTGCTTTCTCTCCTCTATCTGTTTGAGGAGCAGTCCGTTCATTTCGCTTAATTCACCGGTTTTTTTCTTTATCTTCTTTTCAAGAAAGAGACTTATGAGAAAAAGAAGAATAAGAGGCACTCCGAGCCCCACTGTTATTACCCGCAGAGTAGATGAAAAATCACCTTTTTCCTTCACGCCCATCCATTTATCAAGGGATTTGTGGTAAAGGGAGCTTTTATCGTTTTTCATTTCTGAAATGTGCTTGTCAATCATCACGGAGAGTACAAGGCTTTTCTGTTTACCTTTAGGCATGGCAAAACGTATTTCAATGGGATGAATGAGAATAGGCGTGCGGCGTATGTTATAGCTGTTTTCATTCATCTGACCGAAAAGCCTGTTCATAAGCCCTGCATCAGCTTTGCCCGAATCCACCGCTTCAATGATTTCCCGGTAGCTTTTGGCGTATATAAAAACTGCGTTTACATTGAATGCTTTGACAAGGTTTTTGAGCCCTTGGTCGCTTTTGAAGTATATATCCGTCTCCATCACGGCTATCCTTTTACCGTCGAGATCGGGGATTGATGTTATTTTTTCGTTATTGCCGGAGTATATCTGACCCCAGTTGGTGAGAACGGTTTCGTCATTGAAGTGATAAACAGCCGCTCTTTCGCGTGAAAAAGCAATGGGGAATATGATGTCAGCATCGCCTGTGTCAAGCATTCCGAGACATTCATCCCATGATGCCGCCATGTAATTAATTCTGAGATTTTCCTTTTCCGCCACATAGTTCATGATATCCGCACCTATGCCGCCCACGCTTTTGTCATCAAGCTTTATCATCGGCGGGTTGTCATAAACGCAGAAGTTCACAGTCATCACATCATCCGGCGCACCGAAAGACGCTGACGTATAAAAAAACAGAATGAATAATAAAAGAATTCTTTGCATCCGGAACTCTCACTAAAGATGTGCTTATCTACACATCCTAGTTTCAAAGAGCTTATTACGCAAGTGATAATAGCTATAAATAAGTAACGCTTTTGGATGAGATATAAAAAAACGCCGCTTTAAGGAGGCAATAAGGAAAAGCGGCGTTCATTGTTTTATGAAGCAGAGAAAAGCTTCAGGCATTTTTGGCAAATTGGCTGCAGTTAATGCAGTCTCCCATACATTCGCCGCTGTCAAAGAGTTTGAGGCACTTTTCTATGGTTCCTCCGACACTCTTGACACTACAGTTGTGGACCTGAAACAGAGGAACATTTTTCTGTTTGGAGATGTTTCTGGCTTTGCTGGCAACACCGTGAGCTATATTGGAGGTAAGAAGAACGATGGCGTCGCTGTTTTCCAGAATGTCCGCTATATGTGTCTGTTTTTTCAGTATAACCTTGGTTTTAACCCCAAGAGTTTTTCCGGCGTTTATGTAGTCTTTCTCAAGCCTGTCAAGTCCGCCAACTATTGATACCGTCATAATATGTCTCCTTAAACAATACTAAATAAGTTAGGTATGCCTAAATATACCCAAGCGGTAGGATTATGTCAAGCCGATCATTGAAAAATAATTGTCAAAAGTTCAGTAAAGATATTTGTTGATTTAAAATATAGATTTAATAGATAAAAGTCAAGAAGGTCTTAAAGCTCACGTATCCGGCATTGTTTCACTGACTTCTATGATAAACTCTGCCCCTCCTTCTTCTCTGTTACGTGCATAAAGTTTTCCGCCCATGTTGTTTTCGATTATTACTTTTGCCATATAAAGCCCTATGCCTGTCCCTTTCTCCGGGTTTTTGGTGGTGAAATAGGGCTCAAAGATTCTGTCCATAAACTCCGGGGCTATTCCTCCGCCTGTGTCTTTTACTGATATTTTTACCAACCCGCTTTCAGCGGAGACATTGATTGATATTTGTCCTGTTTTCTGTTCAGTTTCTTTCATTTTTACTATTTCGTCTTTTGCATTGTTTAAAATATTCATGATAACGTGCTTAAACTCGTTGGAATAGCCGTTGATGTAGATAGCCGGATGAACAGATGCGGATTCGCCATCTTCTTCCCTGTGTGATGAACATCTGAAATCAACGCTTATGGCGTTGTTGGAGATCTGTGACGCCATCAGGGAGACAACCTCAAGCACAGCGTCAGGCACGTTAATTTTTGTTTTCTGCTTGCTAGGCTTAAAAAAGTTGCGGAAATCATCAATGGTTACTGACATATGATTTATCTGGCGCATGGCATCAGAAACTGAGGATGTTATATATTTATCAGTTATTTCGCTGCAGAAGTGAGCTTCTTCTATATCCTGAATAAGCAGGGCAAGTGCGTTCAGAGGCTGACGCCACTGGTGTGCTATGGAACCGATCATTTCACCCATTGCAGCCATTTTGGACTGCTGAACAAGAAGCTGTTCCTGCGTGCGGAGTTTTTCTGTTTCCTCCTGAACACGTTTCTCTAAATTTTTTGAAAGCTCTTCGAGCTGAATGGTTTTTTCCGTAAGTTCCGCAGTGCGTTCCTGAACCTTGCGCTCAAGATGATCATAGGCTTTTTTTATGGAATCTTCCCATACGACTCTTTTCATTGCGCTGTCGAAGATATTTTTGAAAAGCCTCATCGTTGAACGTATGTTTTCATATCTTTCCCGGTTAAGCTGCTCTTCAAATTCAAAGAGGATTACTGAGTCGTTTTCCTGTTCTATGCTCATGGAGGATGCGGCGGCGGATTCGGTGCGTCTGCTTTTTAGGAAGTGCATGGCATAGGGGCTTTCATTACTGCGCCATACGGACTCTATAAACAGTTCAGGATGTTCATCAAGCCTCTCGAACAGCCATTTTGTGAAGGCTTTGCATTCCTCTGTTCCCAAAGGGTAGTCTGACGGATCAAACCTGTAAAGCATCCTGCATCTGTCGGGGGTCTTTTTGTAAACAGCGGCTCTGCATGCGCCTATAAGCATGCAGAATTTTATTAATGCATTGCGGAATATTTCATCAGTGGGCATGGATGAAAAGCTGATGAAACCGGCAGATATATCACTTACTGCTTTTTCCATCTCCAGACCTTTTCTAAGTGCATTTTCTGCCTTAAGTTTATCCTGAAGATCCTGTTCCAGCTTGTACCTGTATTCGTCTATGGTTTCCATGTATCTGTTAAAGTGATCTATCAATTTTCCTGTTTCATCAGCAGTTTTCTTCCTCAGCCTTATATTTGTGCCGCCTTTTTCTATAACATGGGTAAGTTCCTTTATCGGATCTGTAATACTGGCACTGAGCCATACTGTGAGGGGGATAACGGTGATTACGGATATAAAGAAAACAACAGTAAGGTAAACTTTCAGCCTGAATAACGGCAGGTAGATTTCATCCAGATAACTCGAAGAGGCTACTATCCAGCCCAGCCCGGGGATATGTCTGTGGCTGGCGACTTTTTCACGCAGTTTTGTTTCACCCGGATTTTTCCATGGGTAGTAGGTCTCCCCGTCTTTTTTATGAATCATTTCTCTTATAAAAAATCTGCCTTTAGCATCTGCCGCATTGTAAACATTTGTATTTTCTATGAGCGGGTGAATCAGCACATTGCCGGATGAGTCAAGAACGTAGGCGTAACCGCTTTTTCCAAATTTTTTTGAAAGTATAGCCTGCCTCACCTCCTCAACCTGGAGAATGTCTTTAAATGAGGATGACGGAACGGATACAGTAATACACCAGCCCTGTGAGGGTGTGGTGTAGGTTCCTGAAATATAATATATGTCATTTTTTGTGAATCTTTGGGTTGTGACTCTGGATTTTCCGCAGGAGGATGCTTCACCGGTTATGCCGTAAACCATGAGCATGCCTTTTTTGTCTCTGATACTGATGGAGGCATCCCTGAGGGGCGGCTTTGAGGCGATTTCCAATACTTTATTTTTGTCTGCTCCGTATGTTTCCATTGTTTCAATAACAGATGAACGCTCAAGAAGAACACCTGTCAAATACTGCTCCGATGCGCTGTCTACGGATATTTTGACCATATCTGCAAGGCTGTCCGCATAGATATTGAGCTGTTCTGAGATCCTGTCCTGAAGTTCGGTTTCGATAATGAAATACAGCGTAAAGCTGCTTAATGTCAGTATTCCGAAAAACAGGAGGACAGCGTAAAAAAAGATCTTCTGCTGTATGCTTGTAAAAATCACACGAGATTTCATTGTATCTATACCGCCGAAAATTGCCTGTTTCATTAATGATAACCGATCTTTGTTAAAATGTCCCGTAACAGAGGTTAAAAAGTGAATTTAATGAGATAAAAAAGGCTTCTGACCCTTTATAAAAGGGGGTCTCAGGGGTGCTGACGATTTCTGCTTGCATATTCTAAAACTTTGTCTTATCTATGTACGGGTTTTGCTTTTGTTAAATAACAATAAAGTTGTCAATTATTTGCAAAGGATATCCCGTCAGAAAAGTCAGGAGATTGTTTATGTTCAGACGTTTAGTTTTAGTTATTGCCGCTGCGTGTTTTATTTTGCCGTCAGCAGCATTCGCAAGCGGTTTTGCGATTAACGAGCAGGGCGCAAAAGCGCTGGGGATGGGAGGAGCTTTCGCTGCTCAGGCTGACGACCCCACGGCCGTTTACTACAACCCCGCAGGCATCACACAGCTTGAGGGGACTCAGGTTTCTTTAGGTTTTTCTCTTATTCAGCCAACTGCCTCCTTTGAAGGCGAACTTATGGGTAGGGATGTTTCCAGTGAAACAGAAGACAAGACATTTGTTATCCCTAACCTTTACATAACAACAAAAATTAACGACAGGCTTTCGTTCGGTTTCGGCTCTTTCATCACCTTCGGTCTCGGTATGGACTGGAAGGACGACTGGGCGGGCGCTCATCTTGTTGGCGGTAAAAACGCAGAAATAGCTACCTACACATTTAATCCTGTTCTTGCTTATAAGATTACGAATGATCTCAGCCTTGCAGCGGGTCTTGTGTATCAGAAAATGGATGTAACTATTGAAAGCTCAATACCAACTAATTTCCCTACCGATATTTCCGGAGCGGGTCTTCCTCTCAAGCTTGAGGGTGACAGCGGCGTATGGGGATGGAACGTAGCAGCTCATTATAAACTCGGTAAAAACTGGCGTTTCGGCGCAAGCTACAGACCCGAAATGAAACACGAAGTTGACGGGACAAGTGAAACAACAATGAATATCCCCGGAGTAACCGGAGATTTCAAAGCAGATATTACCCTCCCTGCCGTTACTTACCTTGCTGCTGCATGGTCTAACGGCAAATGGACATTCGAGTTCGACGGTCAGTACACTGAGTGGTCTTCGTATGACGAACTCAACCCCGAAGGTCTTCCCGGCATAGGCGTAAAACCTAAAAAGTGGGATGATGTATGGGCGCTCCGTCTTGGCGGTCAGTACAAGCTGAATGAAAAAGTTGATCTTCGTGCGGGAATAATCAGAGATTACAGCCCCATTCCCGATGAGTGGGTTGACCCCATGCTCCCCTCCGGTGACAGATGGCTTTATACAATCGGTGCGGGTTTCCATTTCGGCAGCTTTGATGTTGATATTGCTTACAACTATCTTGATGATGAAAACAGAACCTTCGATAACGAAGCAGGAAATGTTGTGAAGGGCAACGATGCAACAAGAATCAAAGGCGAATTCAAAGATATTGACGCACATATCTTCGCACTGAACCTTACTTACAAATTCTAATATTAACTGCGGGAAGCCCTTTGCGGGGTTTCCCGTTTTCATCTCCAATATTTTTTATCCCTAATTTCTTTTAAATTGTTTCGTAATGCTGTATAGTAGGCTATGAAACGCATTTTGCCTGTTGTTATCCTTATGTTTATGGTTCTTGGATGTGAACTGTTCCTGAGTGTAAGGTCTGATCATGTGCGGATAGATATAGGCGACAATGTTTCTGACAATAAAACCGACAAAAACAAAGACATACTGTACGTTTACGCAATAGGCGAGAAGAAGCCTTTTGCTGCGGTGGATTCAGGCTCAGGTCTGTTTTACTATTCCACAGCAGAGGGCAGAGCAAAAACAGAACTCATCCCTGCTGAAAGCGGCAGAACCGCTTTTATAGACGGAAACTTCGGCAGGACGGAGCTTGTCCTTACTGATATATGTGAAAAAGGGTTTCCCGCTGAAAAAGATGCCGCAAAGATCAGAAAAGGGTGGGAAAGCTTTGCCGCCGCATGTGATCTAAGCGGATGCGCCCCTGACGGGTTTGATATTTTTGCTTATGCCGAACGTAACGGTTTTGACGCTTACTGCTCTGCAGAATAATTTACATGGTGCTTTGCCGTGAACAGAAGAACATTTCTGAAACTTACAGCTTCACTCCCCGCCGCCTCTCTCCTGCTTAATCCGGAAGAGGTGCTGGGCTTCGTTTACCCTTTTACAGAGGAAAAAAAGGAACTAAGCACTGATGTCTGCCGCCTTCAGGACGGACAGACTCTTTACAACAGTGAATACTTCAAAAAAATCAAAGAGTTCAACCGGAGTTTCAAGGACGATATCGTTGCCTCTCCTGCGGAATTTGCCCTCATAACAAGCTGTAATACCAAGCTGCGTGAGCTGATGAAGTTTGTCGGTTTCGGAAATTTCAATATACTTTCCTACCGTGACGCACTGAAGACAATGAGCCTGCGTGGTTCTCTTGCAGAATTTACACCGCAGGAAAAAGGTTTTATGGAGGATTTCTTCCGACGCAGCGCATCCGTTTACGGCTTCTATGGAGACAGAATCTTCAACAGTCTCTATGACGAGGTTAATGAAAAGCATGTTTTCAAAGTTCCCGGAACCGGTCACTATATCTACAAAGGCAAGGCTGAAGGTACTTACGCAAAGATTACTTCGGATATGAAAACCCTGATACTTACCTCCGGTGTGAGGAGTGTTGTTAAACAGGCGGGACTTTTCCTCGCCAAAATAGTTGACACAAAAGGTAATATCTCCATGGCTTCACGTTCTATCGCTCCCATTGGCTATTCATTTCACGGAACAGGAGACTTTGACGTAGGTATAAAAGGCTGGGGACACTTTAACTTCACAGACAGATTCGCCACCACGAGAGAATACTCAAGACTGCTTGAGGAGGGCTACATGCGCATAAGGTATGACAGGAAAAACCCTTATGGTGTGCGCTTTGAGCCGTGGCATGTTAAAGTTGTCTGACACATCCGCCGGACAGATGAAAAACCGAACTCCGTTTATTCAGAGATTTTATATAGCCCTTAGCCGTTATACGGAGAATGAGCTTACCAATCATGCGGGGGCTGTGGCGTATTACTTCCTTCTTTCTATTATTCCGATCATCCTGCTGATGCTTACTATTTTTGAATCATTCCTTAACAGTCATGCTGCTTTTTCTGATGATTTTTTCAGGGTTCTTCAAAGTTTCAGTCCAAATCTGGACAGAGAATTTCTGGAAAAATTCGGACTCAGCGGCGGAGCGGCTGGGGCTGTGGGGATATTCGGGGCGTTGAACCTACTGTGGACATCAAGGCTCATACTCACTTCTGTGCAAAGGGCATTTGATGTTATCTTTCCTTCTCCCAAAAACAGAAATTTTATAATCACCTCTTTCATTTCCATAGTCATAATCCCTGCTTTTTTCCTGCTGGTAACATTTTTTGCAGGTTTAAGGCTTGTTCTCGGTTTTATCAGCGGAATGCTTCTTCAGTTAGGCATAGGTGCGGATTTGATAGAACGTTTAGGAGGTCTTGGTTTCATACTTCCTGTTTTTGCCGCTTTTGCCGGTGCGTTTGTTTGCTACAGATATCTGCCTGTGCGCCGTCCTTCCACCTCTGCTGCTCTTAAAGGGGCACTTCTTTTTGCGTTACTGCTTTTTGTTCTCAAATTCGCATTCGGATTTATGGCGGGAATGGCGAAAATGAACATACTCTATGGAGTAATCGGCGCTCTGATCGCTCTGCTCATATGGGTTTATCTGGTGTGTCAGGTGTTTTTTATCTGCGCCGAGTTTGTTTATGTGTCTGACAGAACAGACATACTGGTGATAAACAAAGTTTTCAGTGTCCACAGCGAAGAACGGAAAAACCTTATTGAGCGTTTCTTTTTCGGGCATAAATCTTCTGTGGCAAAGCGTTATTCTGACTTTTATCCGAAGGGTAAAGAACTTTTCCGTCAGGGGGAAATATCTCAGGATGTTTACTATGTTTACAGGGGTAGAGTAGATATATTTATAGAAGGCGCACAAACTCCTGTGGCGTCAGTGGGCGAGGGTGACATTCTGGGTGAGATGGCGAACCTGCTCAATACACCCCGTACAGCAACGGCAGCAGCAGGCGAAGACTCAGTAATATTCAAAATTGAGCCGGAAGCTTTCAGGGAATTAATAGGGCTGAACCACAGACTTTCATTAAGAATTATTAATTCTTTGTGTGAAAGGTTGAAAGATATGGACGAAAAGCTATACTTATAAACCGGTATATTATCCGGCATATATTTTTATTTTATTTGAAGAGAGTTTAAAATGCCTGAAATGAATGATTTAAAAACACTGTCGGCGTTGTTTGTCGAGGATGACAGCTACGCCAGAACAGCCATGGCAACAATACTGCGGAACCTTTTCGGAAATCTTATCTTAGCTGATAACGGCAGAAACGGTCTGGACATTTTCCATGAAAATAGTATCGACATCGTCATAACCGATCTTTGGATGCCTGAAATGACAGGATTTGAGATGATAGCCGGAATGAAGGCTCAGAATCCGGAAGTTGTTGTGGTGGTGATGTCTGCATACGATGTGCCAGATTATGAGAGCAGGGCTGAAAATCTGGGGATTTTCGGATTTCTTAAAAAGCCTTTTACCCTTGCTGACTTTGAGAGTGTTCTTAAAGAAGCAGGTCATAAAGCCGCTGAAATTAAGCGCTTGAAAACCTGATAAATTTATCGGACAAGTTTTCTCTTGATCTGACGGATAATCGGCGTACTATACCCTTACGGGGTATATGTATGAAAGAAGAAAGTGTAAAACTCAGCATCACAGGAATGACATGCTCTGCATGCTCGTCAAGAATAGAAAGAAAACTCTCCAAGCAGCAGGGGATTAAAGAAGTTGCGGTGAATCTAAGCACCGCAAAAGGGCGTGTTACTTATGACAGGGACACGCTGCAGGAAGAGGATATTATCCGCCTTATTGAAGATATAGGGTTCGGGGCTTCCAGAGAAGCAGCAGACACTGCCGAGGCGGAGAAAAAAACAAAGATAATTCTGATCCTTTCTATTATTTTTACCTTGCCCATGAGCCTTGCCATGGTGGATCATGTATTTGAGCTTAATCTGTTTCCGCATATTTTTATGGATAAATGGGTTCAGTTCGTACTTGCCTCTTTTGTTCAGTTTGTCGGCGGATGGCGGTTCTATAAAGGAGCTTACGCCAACTTGAAACATAAGTCGGCGAATATGGATGTCCTCGTAGCTATGGGCACTACCACTGCTTACCTTTACAGCGTTGTCAGCATGTTCTTTGACGGGCATCTTTATTTTGAGGCTTCAGCTATGCTGATCACCCTTGTTTTGCTAGGCAAGTATCTGGAAGCTATAGCAAAAGCACGCACTGCCGATGCGCTTAAGAGCCTGATGGAACTTGGTGCAAAGACAGCAATTGTTCTCCATGACGGCAAAGAAGCAGAGGTCGGCGTTGAGTCTGTCATGGTGGGCGAGACAATGGTTGTCAAACCTGGAACAAAGATACCTCTGGACGGAGAAATAATCTCCGGTTCTTCCTATATAGATGAATCCATGGTTACCGGTGAGAGCCTCCCCGTTCTTAAAGAAACAGGGGAGCTTGTTACCGGAGGCACGGTAAACGGCGGCGGAACGGTTTTTGTTAAAGTAACCCGTGTGGGTGCTGATACTCTTTTAAGCAGAATAATCCGCATGGTGGAAGAAGCGCAGGCAGGAAAAGCGCCGATTCAGAGAATGGCGGATGTAATCTCTTCATACTTCGTTCCCCTTGTTATAATATTCGCCCTGATGGCATTTACATTCTGGTTTTTTATAATGGGAGCGGGCTTCACCAAAGCTATCATCATCTTCACCAGCGTAATAGTTATCTCATGCCCCTGCGCACTTGGTCTTGCAACACCGACATCTGTCATGACCGCAACGGGAAGGGCGGCTTCCTTCGGTGTTCTTTTTAAAGGCGGCGAATATCTTGAGAAACTCAGCCATGCTGACACCCTTGTTCTTGATAAAACAGGCACAGTTACCGAAGGCAGACCCGCAGTGCGTGAAATAGAGACAGCAGGCAGTTTCAGCAGGGAAAATGTACTGAAATTTGCCGCCGCAGCCGAGATGCTCTCCGAACATCCTTTGGCAAAGGCTGTTATTGAAGCGGCAGAAGGGCTTGAGTTGCCGAACGCTGAGAATGCTTCTACAGATGCAGGTAAAGGGATCAGGGCTGCGGTTGAGGGGCATGATGTCACTGTCGGCAGCAGAAGGCTTGCTGATGCTGATTTTTCTTCCCTTGAAAAGCGTGCAGAGGAGCTTGAGGCTCTTGGGCGTACAATGATTTTTGTTACGGTTGATGGAAAAGCCGCAGGCTTGATCGCAGTTTCGGATAAAATAAAAGAGAGTGCCGGAGCGCTTGTGGAATATGCCGGAAGGCTTGGCATGGATGTTTACCTTCTCACCGGAGATACAGAGAAGGCAGCGCATGCGGTAGCTCATGAAGCAGGTATCAGCAATGTAATTGCAGGTGTTCTGCCGGACGGCAAGAAGGATGTGATAGAACGCCTTAAAGCGGAAGAACGCACGGTTGTTATGGTGGGTGACGGCATAAATGACGCTCCTTCCCTCGCTCTGGCTGATGTGGGCATAGCGATGGGCACAGGCACAGATGTGGCTATAGAAACCGCAGGTGTTACACTGCTTAAGGGAACAATGAAGGAACTGGGCATTGCTCTGAAAATAAGCAGAAGTGCAATGCTTAATATAAAACTTAGCCTGTTCTGGGCTTTGATATATAACATACTGGGCATTCCCCTTGCTGCTATGGGCTACTTGAGCCCGATTATAGCCGGTGCAGCCATGTCATTCAGCTCTGTTTCGGTGGTGCTGAATGCTTTGAGGCTGAAGAGGTGGAACCCTGATAAATATTTAAGGAGAGTGCAGTAATGGAAAAAGCAGAACTTAAAGTTGATGGAATGAAATGCGGTCACTGCAAAATGGCAGTGGAAAAAGCCCTCGGTGGCATGGCTGGTGTTGCTTCGGTTCAGGTGACACTTGAAACTAAATCAGTTGCTGTTGAGTTTGACAGCGCCAAAACAAGCCTTGACGCTATCAAGGAAACGATTGAAGACGAAGGCTACGAGGTAAAATCTTGAAACACGCCGATACTCTCGACAGACTGAAAAAAATTCAGGGTCAGATTGGCGGTATCATCCGTATGGTGGAGGAAGGTTCATACTGTATTGATATAGTGAACCAGATCTCCGCCGTGCGGGGCGGTCTGGATAAGGTTACGCTCATGGTTCTGGAAAAGCACCTGAAAAGCTGTGTCTCCTCCGCTATAAAAGAAAACCACCCCGACGAAATCATAGAAGAATTGATGGGAACCATCCAGCGCTACATCAAGTAGTGTAGTTGTGAAATAGGTTCATTTCTCTGCATAAAAAATGCCGGCCGCGTTGGGGAAGCGACCGGCCAAGCATGTGTGTTAAGGAGGGGAGGGAAAATTTCCTTGCTTATAACATTGGTCGTTGCATATTCTTTGTCAACAAAAAAAGTCCGAATTCAGCACAAAAAAATTTACACGCTAACTTTCCCGTTCGCCATAAGTTCTTTAAATCCCTGCAAATGTGGTGTAAACTGACATAATTACTGTTCGGAGCGGAATCATGGCTAAAATAGACGCTTTTTTCAACCACCTGATGAACGAAGGCGGGAGTGACCTGCACCTTTCCGCAGGGGTTAAACCGCAGATGAGAAAGCACGGCGAGCTTACTGAGATAGCTTTCAAGTATGACCGCCTGACCAATGAAATGCTGACTGAGCTTCTTTCTGAAATATGTTCCGAGGAACAATGGAAAAAGTTTCTTGATAAAAAAGACCTTGATTTCGCATATGAAATTCCGAGCAAGGCACGCTTCCGTGCCAATTACTACTGCCAAAAAAGAGGCATGGGCGCTGTTTTCAGAATAATTCCCGATACAATACTCACAGTTGAGCAGCTTGGTCTGCCGCCGCAGGTTCTCAGGTTTGCAGATTACAGCAGGGGGCTGATTCTTGTTACAGGTGCAACCGGCAGCGGAAAATCAACCACACTTGCAGGAATAATCGACTTTATAAATAAACACCGTCCCGATCATATATTAACTGTGGAAGACCCTGTGGAGTTTGTGCATAAACCTGCAAGGTGTCTTATCAATCACAGGGAGGTCGGGGCACATACTCAGAGCTTTGCAGCTGCTCTGAAAGCGGCTCTCCGTGAGGATCCTGATGTTATACTGGTGGGTGAAATGCGTGACCTCGAAACAATTGAGCTTGCCATAACCGCTGCCGAAACAGGACACCTTGTCTTCGGTACCCTCCATACGAATTCCGCCGCTAAAACAGTTGACAGGATTATAGATGTTTTTCCCGAAGGAAGGCAGGCGCAGATCCGTGCCATGCTCAGTGAATCTCTCAAAGGTGTTGTCTGCCAACAGCTATTTAAAAGAGTCGATAAACCAGGGCGTGTTGCGGCGCTGGAAATAATGTTCGTGAACAGCGCCATAGCTAACCTGATAAGGGAGGGGAAAACCTTCCAGATTCCGTCAAGCATCCAGACAGGGAAGGCGGAAGGTATGCAGCTTATGGACGGAGCTATAAAGGAGCTTCTGACCGACGGTAAGATATCGCCGGAAGAGGCATACGCAAAGTGCTTTGATAAGAAGGCTTTTGCCAAATATCTGGATACACCCCCTGCGGAAGCTGAAGGTTAATGGACGGACTGACTCTTACGAAAACTGTTCGCCTGCTCAATGCGGAATTTGCCGGAAGTAAGCTCAACCGCATAGGTGTAACGGATGATTCGCTTTATCTTTCCCTTTATGCAGAGGGCGTGAAGTGTATCCGCATACGCTGCGGGGACACTCCTGCTGTGTTTCCTTCCCCCAAGTGCGATGGTTCTCAGTCAGACAGGCTTGAGGCATTGAACGGGGCAACTCTCAAATCCATAGACTGCCGTAAATATGACCGTCTGGTACGGTTTACTTTCCTTAAGCGCCGTCCGAGCGGAAAGATAATTCAGTATTGGCTTATGGCAGAGCTTATCGGCAGAATGTCGAATGTTGCCGTTGTTGACGGCGAAGGAACTGTTCTTTACCTGCTTAATAAAAGCAATGCCGATGCGGACAGAGCGTTCGGCATAGGTGAGAAATATACTGCTCCGAAGGCAAACAAGCGCCTTAATACGGATAATCACGAGAATTGCGGTAACTTCAGTGAGCTTGCCGGGTTTTATCCGCTTACTGTAAAGCATGCGGAAAAACTGAAATCATCAGGCTTTACGTTTGCGGAAACCTGCGCTTACATAGACAGTTACCTTTTTGATGATGACAAATTTTATATCACAGCAAACGGCAAGGTAATTCCGTTTAAATCGCCGGAAGCGGAAGAAAGCATGAGTCTGGCTGAATATGCAGGTGTTCTCAACGGTGATGCGGAAATAAGAAAGAGCAGTGCTGCAAAACGGCGGCTGCTGAAGTTTTATGAAAAGCAGCGTAAAAAATATACCTCCCTCCGTGCAGAGCTGGAGAAAGAGCTTAGGGACGCCGAGGGCTGGAAGGACATATATGAAAAAGGGGTTCTTCTGCGGGATAATCTGGCTGAAATAGACGGTCGTTCCGGAGAGATGGAACTCAGCTTCTACACCGAAAAAGGGGTGGAAAAGCGAAAGTTTTTTATGCCTGAAGGGGAAAATCCTTCTGCGTATACTGCCAAGCTCTTTAAAAAAGCGGCAAAGATGGAACGCTCTGTTTTCAGGATAGAGGAGAGAATTAAGGAGATTGACCAGTTTCTCGAAGGAATTGAGGAACAGATCTACTTTATTGAGGAATCCGCCGGAGAAGAGGAACTTTTAGCCCTTGAGGATGAAATGCGCAGGGGAGATAAGGTTAAGTCGAAGCAGGAAATGAAGCAGAAACAGTTTATGTGCTTTCAGCTTCCCTGCGGCAAGGCTTACGCCGGGCGTAATTCTGTTACCAATCACCGTCTTGTGTTTCAGTTTGCAAAGCCTGATGACTACTGGTTTCATGCTCAGAAAATTCCCTCCGCTCACCTTATACTCCGCTGCGAAACCCCGCCTTCGGAAGAAGACATACAGACCGCAGCCGCCATAACCGCCGCATTCAGTAAGCACAGGCATGAGGCAAGGGTAACTGTGGATTATACAAGGAAAAAGCATGTGAAGAAGCCGAAAGGCACACCGCCGGGATTCGTTATTTACCATAAATTCGGCTCAGTAACTGTTCAACCTGCTGTTGAAGCAGAAATCGATAAAGTTAAAGCAGATTAACTTTCTGGTTATGCTTGGATAATACATATTTTTAGTGTTAAAATTATTTAAAAAATTTATTCAGGGTGAAAGGTGTCAAAATCTTACTCACTTGGCAGAACCTATTTTCTGACAAGCCTCGCAGCGGTTTTTCTGTTTATAATTCTCTTTTCATCCTTCCTTGTCTATTATGAGTACAGAGATTTTACCGAAAAAAGTGCGCAGGTTGATGAAAAACTCCTGAAAGACGGAAAGGATAATCTTCAGATAATGGCGTTTAAGGTTGCCACCTTTCTTGATAATGAGAAGAGCCTCGCCGAAGAAAAGCTCAAAACACAGGTTAAAAACAGGCTTGGCTACGGCATGGGGTTCATTGAAAATATATATGGAAAGTACGGTAAAACAGAATCAAAGGAAAAAGTGACAAAGCGTTTGGAAGAGGCTTTTTCTGATTTTACATTTGGTGCAGACAGCTATTTCTTCATTTTTGACAAAGATTTCAATCAGGTAATAGGCGATTTCGGCATTCCCCGCAGCATGAACCTTGCAAGTGTTACTGATTACAGAGGTAGATATGTAATCAGAGAGATCAAAGATACAGCCATGAGGGGCGGCGGGTTTGTCAGCTATCAGTGGAAAAAACCCGGCGAAAGTGATTTCTCACACGGCAAGATCTCCTACGTCAGTTACTTTGAACCCTATGGGTTGATTGTGGGTACGGGCGGTTATGTGGAGGATGTAGCTGAAGATGTTAAGAAAGAAGCACTTCAGCGAATCGCTCACCTTGTGGGCAGTGAGAAAGCTTTTTTTTATATACTCAGTGATGACGGCAAAATTCTAACCCATTCGGAAGATGAACTGACAGGCAAATACATCAGAAACATCGGCAGTACGGTAAAACAGTCCGCCCTGCGTGATATTCTGGACTTTATTTCAGACAAACGGGAAGGCTATTTCGGATTTGACTGGCTTAAGCAGGGGGCTGTTATTCCCTCTTCCATGGCTGCATATAATCTCAAATACCCGGACTGGAACTGGGTGATAGGCTTTGCTATTTATGTCGACGATGTAAGACGGGTTATAGACGAAGGTAAACACGAACTCCAGCTAGGGCTGCTGAAATCAATGGCGATTGTCGGCTTATCATTTCTGATAGTCTTCGGTGCTGCTTACCTTATCGCCCGCCGTTTTTCAGGGATGCTTGAGAGTGAATTCACCAAGTTTATGGACTTTTTCTCCGGAGCGGCAGAAAAAGGAGCCATGATAGACGCCGAAAGCATGAATTATGAAGAGTTTAAGCAGATGGCTCACTATGCTAACCGGATGAATGAAGAAAACATGCGAAAGACCGTTGAACTTGAAAAAGCAATGGACGCCGCACGCAGAGCAAGCAGCACCAAATCCGAAATTATTGCCCATATAAGTCATGAGCTTCGCACCCCGCTCACCGGAGTTCTGGGGTTCATTGAGCTTCTGGACGGAACCGAGCTTGATAAGATCCAGAAACGGTTCCTGCGCATAATAAAGCACAGTTCAAGCAACCTTGTGGGTGTTGTTAATGACATACTCGATTTTTCCAAGCTTGAGACCGGCACTCTTGATCTCAACTACGACAGATTCAATCCGTTAAGCACCTTTGAATCCATGAGTGAGCTTTTCGGGTTTATGGCATCCGAAAGCGGTGTGGAGTTTGCATTCTACATAGATCACAACATACCTTCCGAGCTTAACGGCGATGTTGTGCGTATCAGCCAGGTGCTGTCTAATTTTGTGGAAAATGCTGTAAAGTTCAATAACCCCGGCGGATATGCAAAGCTCGATGTGGTGAGTGTCGGTCGGAGTGATGAGACCGTTCGTCTGCGTTTCAGCGTTGAAGACAACGGCGTAGGGATAAATAATGAAAAACAGGCAGAGCTTAGACGGCTTTTTGCGGAATATGATACTGAGATAGCAGAAAGATTTGAGGGGCTGGGAGGCATAGGCTTAAGTGTTTCATCAAATATAGTTAAACTTATGCACGGCGAAATAGGCTTCCATGAGGCAGAAAAGCAGGGCACTGTTTTCTGGTTTGAGATTGATTTTAAAATAATGAATCAAAAACCCGTGGCGGATGTGGAACGTGTCAGCGACTGTTACTCTGCTGTTTATGTTGATGATGAACTCGGCGAACCGGGTGTGACTGAACAGCAGATAATGAGCTATCTCAATGCATTCGGCAATGAAACGGCATATTTCTCATCTCTTGCTGATATTGAGCAGCTTCCGTTTCTGGATGTTGTTTTTTATGTTTACTCCGAAAGCACCAAGGATAAATTTCTTGAAAGCATACGCACCCACGAAGGCGTGCCTATTGTAATGGTTATGGACATGCACAGGCGCTTTGAAGAAGAAGGACTGAGAAAGCGCTCCTCTTCTGTTTTGCTTAAGCCAATAGGATTAACAGATATTTATGAATCGGTTTATATAGCTGTGAGCTATATGCACGATGAACCCGCTGCCGACATTAAAGAGAAAGGTCCGAAATCAGGTGGTTTCAGCGGAACTGCCCTTGTGGCTGAGGATAATCCGGTAAATCAAAAGATGGTTCGTCTGATCTTAAAAGAACTCGGACTTGAGAGTGTCTGCGTGGACAACGGGCGAAAGGCTGTGGAGGCATTCAAGCAGGGCGGCTTTGATATAGTTATTATGGATATAAACATGCCGGAACTTGGTGGAATAGAGGCGGCGAAACTTATAAATGAGTATGAGAAAGCAAGTTTTTTTAAACATGTGCCCGTAATTGCACTCACCGCATACGCCATAAAAGGGGACAGAGAGCGTTTTATAGAGGCCGGAATGGATGATTATCTTGCAAAGCCTGTAAGTATTGATATTATGAGGGAAACATTACAAAAACATTTAATGGGCGGTAACGGATGAAAGACACTCCTCTTTTTAAAAAAGCTCTCTTTCTCGCAGCCAGACGTGCTATGCTGGAAAACGAAATGGTAGTCCGTGAGTTTGTGGAGTATAATCTCCCCTCACACTATACAGAAACGGACATGGAAGAGCTTTGTGAGCTTCTGCTTAAAATTTTCGATAACGACCTCTTTGACATAGTAATGGGGCAGAAAACCTCAGAACAGTTTGAAGGGCAGTACAACGTGCGCCTGCTCAAAGATATAGAAAAATACGCCGCCGTTTACCGTGAAAACAAAAAGATAAAGAAGTAGATTCTTCTGACGGCGGTTATTGCATTCCCGCACATATGTGCGTATATTTATCCCCGTTCTTACTTTTTTAAACAGGTGATTTATGTATCAGGAAAGATGGATGCTTGTCCGTGAGGACATGACATGGGATGAGGTGCGCTTTGAAGAAAAAAACGGGGTGTACCTTGTTCATCTTTATAAAAAAAGAAGGGATCTGGAATGCTCCCTTGTTTCATCTAATGAAACAACAAAGGTTTACAGGCTTAAAGACATGGTAACTGACGAAACTTATGATATAGTCGATTTTGCGGAGATGGACAGAATGTTTGAGGAAAACGGAGTGATATTCCGCAATAGAAGAGGGCTTCATAAAGAGGTCCGCAGGTACATAGACTTCAGCCTTTCATGAAAAAACGCATCGGCTTTACAACAACCATTCCCGTTGAAATTATTCTCGCTGCCGGACAGGTCCCGGTGGATCTTAATAATATCTTTATAACCGATTCCGACCCCACTGCTTTTGTGGACTATGCCGAAACCGAAGGGCTTCCCCGCAATATATGTGCATGGATCAAAGGGATCTACACTGCTGTCGTCCGTGGGAGCATAGATGAGGTGATCGCCGTTACAGAAGGCGACTGCAGCAACTCTCATGCTTTGGCAGAGCTTTTTATGGAACACGGCATACCTGTTCACAGTTTTGCATATCCCTTCGGCAAGAAGGACAGGCGAAGCTTTCTTGAGCAGGAGTTCCGCTCTCTGGCGTCTTCACTTGGCACAACTTATGAGGCTGCGGCGGAATATACTAAAATAACAGACCCCATACGCACAAAACTCCGCAGGCTGGATACTCTGACTGTTGAAGAAAAAGCTTCAGGATTTGAAAATCATCTGTGGCTTGTAACCTCCACCGATTTTAATACAGAGCCCGTCAGCTACGAGGCTGAACTTGATGCTAAACTTGCTGAGATAGAAACACGAGACAGTGCCGGACGGAAAATACGCCTCGGTGTATTGGGTGTTCCCACAATATATGATGACATGTACGCATTTATAGAGGAGAAGGGCGCTTCTGTGGTGTTTAATGAAATCCAGCGGCAGTTCGCAATTCCCAGCACCAATGCCGACTATATATCAAGATATGCCGAATACACTTACCCTTATGATGTCTTCGGGCGGATTGCGGATGTGAGAAAACAAACGGCAGAACGCCGTATAGACGGGCTGATACATTATGTTCAGTCCTTCTGCTACCGCCAGATGCAGGATATCACGATCAGAAAGCACATGGACGTACCGGTTCTTACCATCGAAGGGGACTCGCCCTCCGGGATAGATGCACGGACGAAGATACGCATAGAATCATTTATAGAAATGCTGGAGGCACGTAAAAATGACCGTTAAAGCGGGAATAGACCTCGGCAGCAGATATGTTAAGCTTGCTTTTCTCAAAGACGGAGAAATAACATACAGGCGCTGGGACACAGCAGAGTTCTACCGCTCATTCGTGAGAAGAGGAGCAGAAGGACTTGTTATTGATCTCGATGCAGCGGGGCTTGAACACGCAGACTCAATAACTGCAACTGGTTACGGGCGCAATCTTCTTAACTTTGCTAATGCTAACGTTATCTCCGAAATCAAAGCTCACTTCAGAGGAGCCCTTGAAGCTACTGGCGAAAGAGACTTCCTTCTGGTGGATGTCGGCGGGCAGGACAGCAAGGTGATCTGTGTGCAGGAAGGCTATATCGAAGATTTTGTGATGAATGATAAGTGTGCCGCAAGCACCGGACGATTTCTGGAAAATGCCTGCAGTATTCTACAGATCTCGCTGGATCAGCTTGCAGAAATGACTGATAATCCTGTTAAACTGAGTTCAACATGTGCCATCTTCTCCGAAAGTGAGATAATCGGCAAAATAGCTGAAGGGTACACAACAGAGGAGATCGGAGCAGGCGTGAACGAATCTATCGCGCGGAGGCTTTATCCTCTGATGAAGAAATACCGCAACGAGAAGATCTTTGCCTCCGGCGGAGTGGCATCAAACAGCGCCCTGATCTATTTCTTAAGCGGAATGGCGGGCAGAAAGATCGAAGTTCTGCCCGACTGCCAGTACAACGGGTGCAGAGGCTGTCTGGCTTATTGATTTTTATTCTCCGGCAGAATTTATCATTTGAACACTGCTGAAGAATTAGCACATTTTGCGTTTTTCAGAACTTAATGTCCCTTATTTCGCAAAGTTTGTCAGCTATTGATTCATTTCTGCCGCTTAATCCGAGTTTTCTTCTTATGTTCTTTCTGTGCGTGTTTACTGTATCTGTCGATATAAACAGTTCATCCGAAATCTCTTTTGTGCTTAAGCCCCTTATTATATAGGAGCATACAACGGTTTCGGAAGGTGTAAGACCTGCAAGTTTTTCCTTGAGGCTTTTTACCATGTCACGTTCCTGAACGGGCTGCATGCTGAATATATATGATTCAGGAGTAAGTTTCATCAGACGGGTGAGAAACTGCTCGCCGTTCATAAAACGCACATACTTATCAGTGTCTCTTCCGTAGGATTTAACAAAATCACAGAAATTAATATAGTGATAATCCAGCAAGTTGCAGATCTGCTTCTCCAGACTGTCTATTAAAGCAAAATATTTATAGGCCGGCTGGTTCATCATGCTTATTTTGCCTGTTGAACAGACAACGGCAGCAGGGTAGTCAAATGTTTCTAGTATGGCTCTGAACTGTGATTCGGCAAACCGAAAGTCGCTGCTTAGATTGTTTATTTCCTCATGGTATTTTTCTGTTATCTGCATGAACCATTTGCGCATGGATAAAAGCTCAAAGGCGTCAAAAACTTTTCTGTAATTTATTATAAAGTTAAGAGCTTCTGTTCTGGGAATTGACGATTCAAGGAGCATATGCTCATAACATATGTTATAAGTTTTTGTTACCCCAATCAGAAAATCGATTCGTGTGCCTCCGCTGATATGCGTCTCCGCCATATCCAGCAGAGGTTTCATTATGCCGGGATTCTGCAGCAGATCAAAATAGTCTACATCGCCCTTGTAATGCTTTATCACTTCCACAGCCGCCAGCATGTTTTCTGCACGGTAGTTGTCATCGCTGTAGATTTCCCTGTCACCTGATGTCAGCCCTCTATGAAAAAGAGCAATTGACTTATTAAGCGCTGAACGATCAGTCAGAGTTTTTATGATTTCGTCTATGATTTCCATAAATAAATTAACCTTGATATAATAAATATTAATAATAGTTTAAATGCCCGGGAATTCAATAGTTTTAAGAAATTGCAGGCATCCGGAGGGATGCCTGCGGGTCTGAATTATTATTTTAATTTCTTTTCGGTTTTTTTCGCTTCAGCCAGAGCAGTGTTAAGCTCCTTCATTGAAGTGAAAACAGTTTCTTCGTGAAGTTTGGGATCGTGTACTCCCTGTGAGTAGTCTGTCTGCCAGAAATCCACAACAGTAAGAGCGCGTTCCAGAGCATTGTCAAGTTTAGCGTATGAATCTTTGCTTACGCTGATTTCTCCGTCTATTACTCTCTTCATATAAGCGATAATTTTATCCTGCTCTGTACGCAGATATGTAAGCTGATTGCGTGCTTTTTGCTGGATAACTTCTATTTGATAGAGAGCCTGTTCAGCCTGTGTCCAGTTATATGTTGTTCCTGCACCATGGCAGTCGGATCTGAGGCATGTCATAGCTGTTTTCTCAGTTGGAAGCGATGGCTGATGCTCCATATGTCCGTCAGCAGTTTTAGCAAAATGGCAGTCTGTACATCCTACTCCTGCTTTACCGTGTGCAGACTGGGAAACTATTTCAAGCTGCGCATGGTCTTCCATTGAGGCGTATTTTGTTCCTGTTACGGGATGAACCTTGTTGTAAAGGTTATGTTTTTTATAATATTCCTGGTTTTCAAGCGGGCTTTTCGTAAAAAGGGTTGTCGAAAGGTTACCGAAATCCGTACCTGAAAATTTTTCATCCGTGTCTCTGTCCTTGTAGGTGACAGCAGTGTGGAATGCCATATGGCACTGACCGCACATAAGGTTTGAATCCGGACGCTCAAGGATAGCTATACGGCGTTCGTAACCACGTTCACCCATTTTTATAATTTCAGCTTTTGCCATTGTTTTGCCTGCATTCTTCTGGTAGCCGTTGTCTTTATATTTCGGATCGGTCATCCCTTCAATAAGGATGTCGTTTACAACACGGGGTTCAGCGGAATGAGGATCATGGCAGAAGTTGCAGTTAAAGCTTGTCTCCATTTTTTTAATTGTCGGGAAGATAGGGGATTTTAAGTCAAGGGGCGCTCCTGTTCCCTTTCTGCCGAGGTAGGAATAATCGAGTATGTTATCAGCAGATTTACACTTAAGGCAGAAGGCGGTGCTTGCTATTCCCTTCATTTTCTGGGGACGCCATGCGGTGCTTGGTCTTGTTCTGTACATGTTATCGCCGTCTTCCGGATGAAGATCCTGCACAGAGTCCCAAAGCTTTTCAACGGGAACAGCTTCGGAATATCCGGGTTTGTAGTCATATCTTCCGCCCATACGGTTTACTGTCAGATCAGCAAGAATTCCCACATGGTAACGAGGTATGCGTGTCTGGACATTTTGGAATGAACCGTCGGCTCTTTTTACAAGCTGGTAACTTGCAGCACCGTTTTTTCCTGCCCATGACATATGATACTTGGTATTGAGCATGTCATTAAGTTCAGCATCGTGACATTGAGCGCATGCCCTGTGGTCTGTGCGCACAGTCGGGCGGTTTTTTTCGGACGGTTCTGTGGAATGTTCCTTCGGAACAGAGTGGCAGAAGCCGCAGTTCACACCTGCGTGTGAGCCTCTTTCGTGAAGTGTTTTGACCGTTTCGTGGCATTCAAAGCAATTTTTTGAGTCAACAAATGTAACGTCTGCTTTGTCTACTGATTTTTTGCCTGCGTAGCCGGCAATGCAAATCAGCGTAAATAAAAGTACTAAAGCTGCTTTACGCATACTTAACCTCCATTAGTGTTTAGGCATTTTGTACTGCTGTACTCCTTCAAACAATGGGGAAAAGAGACTTGCAGTAATATCCTCTTTTGCACTAGTATTTTAAGGAGATATGATTGTGTTTGATGACAGCTCAATGGTGAATTAGTGGGTATGGACGGCTGAGTTGTCCTGTGTTCAGCGTGAGTTAAATCATTATTGCTGAAATTTGAACATACGATAAAGAGGATATTAACTTAAAAAAAGTTAATTTTTTGTGAGAAATAACAAGCATTTTCTGGGCTATATGATAACATTATTCATGTCAGTTTCGGTTCTTTTGTATTCATATGAACCTGAAAGCTGTTGGAGGATAATTATGAAAAAAATCTTTGTAGCCCTTGCTGTAAGTGCAGTATTTACCGGAGCCGCTTTTGCTGCCGGAAATACAGGCTGCGGACTCGGAACCCATCTGCTCGGTGAGCAGGACTCCGTTATTGTTCAGTCTTTTGCTGTGACAACTAATGGAACTTCAGGTAACCAGACTTTCGGTATCACTTCCGGTACTCTCGGATGCGAAAAACCTTCTAAGTTTGCTTCTTCCGAAAAAGTGAATGAATTTGTTCAGGCTAACCTTGACCTTCTTGCCATTGATATAGCAAAAGGCAGCGGCGAAACTTTAACAAGCCTTGCTGAACTCATGGAAGTTGCTGATGTTAACGCTTTCTCTGCAAAACTTCAGGCTAACTTTGCTGTTATTTTCCCTTCCGCTGATGTTGAATATGCTCAGGTAGTAGATTCAATATATGCAACAATCTAAACAAACTAAAGAGGGGCGCACCGCGAGGTGTGCCTTCCTTTTGTGTCTTTTTCTGCTCCTGCCTTTCAAAGCTGCTTTTTCAGATGAGCATGATATCTTATCAAAAGCTGCAAGCTCTCACGAGTGGCAGGTTCTCCTGCACTATGAAAGAGGAGTTTTCGGCAACCGGAGCCTTGTGGACGATCCAGATTTTTTTCTTAACAAAAACGGCAAATATGATCCGTATGCGGAGATTTTGTCTTTGTATGAAAACATATATGGAGACAATTTAAGGGGTGACGGCTCTGCCGTGTGCCGTTTTCCGCTACGTGCGGAATTTCTTGCTGAAAAGCTGGGGAAACCCTTATCAGATCTTCATCTTGATGAATGTATTGAACTCAAAGAGTTTATGGATAGCATAAACCCTGTTAAGGCCAGCATTATTTTTCCGTTTTACCATATGAACAGCCCTGCATCTATGTTTGGTCATACATTAATACGCTTTGACTCCTCCCTTGACAGTAAGCTCGTTTCCACAGCGATCACCTACGCAGCCGATTACAACGGCACAGACGGCGGGATAATGTATGCTGTTAAAGGCGTTACAGGGCTTTACGCCGGACGTTCTGAAATTTTACCGTATCACAGAAAAATAAGAGAATATGATAACATCAATCAGCGAGACATATGGGAGTATGAGCTTAAACTCACCCCTGAAGAGGTCCGCAGGATGGTTTTGCATTCTTATGAAATACAGCTCACATGGTCACGTTATTACTTTTTTGATGAAAACTGTGCGTATAACCTTTTGTTTATCATTGAAGCCGCAAAACCGGAGTCCCATCTGACAGAGGGCTTTTTGTGGGTTATCCCTATAGATACCATTTATATTCTGAGAGACAAGGGGCTGCTCGGCGAAGCTGTTTTCCGTCCGTCACAATCCACCAGAATGGCAGAAATGCTCAAAGACATGGAACCGGCCATTTATCAGGCAGCAGTTCAGGCAATTGAACAGGATAAGCTAGATATACCGGAAGATTTTAATAACAAGGATAAAATCCGTCTGCTGGACTTCTGGATTGAATACACTCAGTTCAAAAACAGAAAAAAAGAGGTAAACCGGTACACGGAGGAGCTTATTGGCGTACTCCGCCGCCGTGCTGCAATACCTGAAAAAATAGAGTATAATTTCTCTGTCCCAAAAGAGCCTCTTGAGGGGCACAGACCCTCAAAGGTCAGTTTAAAAACAGGCAGCAGCAACGGAAACCTTTTCAGTGAAATAAACTGGCGTCCGGCTCTGCATACACCTGAAGACAGCGACATCGGGTTTCTTGAGGGCTCTTCACTGGCTTTTTTTGATATAACCGTGAGAAAAGAAGAGAATGAGGATCTCATTCTGAAAAAGCTTAGTTTTGTTGATATATATTCCCTTGCTTCTGTTACGGAAATTTTCAGCCCTGTGTCATGGAAAATGAATTTTGGTCTGGAGCATCTGGATGAACTGCACTCAACCGCCGCTTTCATAAATCCGGGCGGCGGCAAGGCTTATAAAGTTTACGGAGGACTGCTTTACGGACTTTTTAATACAAAGATCCGTGCTTCAACAGGATATGAAGAGGGTTTTTCCGCCGGAGCCGGTCTGGAAGGCGGGTTCAGTAAGTCCTTTGGTGGTTTCAAAGTACGCCTCAGTGCAGACATAATGCGTTACGGACTGGGTTATGACACCTCTGAAGGAACCCTGAAACTTGATGCGCACTATTATATTACTCCGGATTTATCATTATCTGCCGGATTTAAAACCGGCTTGGCTGATGACAATAAAGATGATGTTTATATGAGTCTCGGTTTTAACTTTTAAGAACTCAGGAGAGAGAGCTTTGAGAGTCTATGTACGTTTATTTGCAGTTTCAGGGGCAACCTTCGGGCTGATCATCTTTTTACTGAAAGTGCCGGTATTGGGGTTTGAGAGTGCTTTCACAATCGGAGTTACCGCAGGCTTTCTTTTCGGGCTGATATTCAGCAGCATAATTTATGTAATAAGCTGCTTCAGTGGCTCTGGCAAAGTTTCAGCATGCAAAACCGTCAAGCCGTCTGCATCTGTTACAGTGAATATCCCTCTGAGTTTTGACGAAGCTTTTGATACTGTCTGCAATACTCTCGAAACTGGTCTGAAATACAGAGTTACACAGAAAGATATAGAGAATGGCAAAATAAATGCGGAAACGGATATGACATGGAAAAGCTGGGGAGAAACCATTGAAGTTGTTTTGACTCCTGATTCCGGAAAAGGTACTCATGCGGTTTTTACCAGCAGCTCCTCGGTGAAGCTTACCTTGGTCGATTTCGGCAAAAATCAGGATAATATAGAAAGGATCATCTCTGCTTTGCCTGTCCGGGTTGGTTAGATTGTTTTTAAAATTTTACAGGTTTTTTGCAGTGTTGAAGCGAGCGAACCGGAAAATGCCCAGTTATCCGGTGCCACCAGAAACACTAAGTATCGCTCCAGTATGGAACAGGTTGCAAAGATAATAGAAAAATACTGCACCTTCCCACAGGTTGAAAAAGAAAAGCTTTTCAGGCTGGCTTTGTTTTCATTTATTACAGGCAATGAGGATATGCACCTCAAGAACTTTTCTCTGTTATATGAAGGCGGCAAAGTCCGGCTTTCACCCGTTTATGCGGTCGAAGACAGAACACCACGCTTTTAAGCGTGGATGAATGAGCCTTTCGACGGTATACTTTTCTATGGAAATCATTAAGACCTCTCACAGTGCTTATTACTTGAAATATCATGTAGTTTGGGTTTGTAAATACCGTCGAAAGATCCTGAAGCCTGGTGTCTGTTCTTATATTCGTAAAACGTTGCCCAGTTTATTGAGAAGTATGCCTGGCGTTGAAATAGAAGCCATTGGCTTTGACTTAGATCATTTGCATATGGTTATAATTATTCCTCCCAAATATAGTATTTCAGATGTTATGGGTAGATTAAAAAGCCAATTGGCTTCCCGTATGCGAAAATTTTTTGATTGGTTAGAAAAAGTATACTGGAATGAAAATATAGTGTGGTCGCCAGGCTACTTCGTTAGCAGTATTGGTTTGAATGAAGACGTAATTAAAAATTACGTCGAAATGCAAGGGCAACAGGATTCAGGACAGCTCAAGATTGAGCTGTAAAAAACATGCGATAGCATGGCGAAAGCATAGAACCCCGGGTTTACCCGGGGGTATCTATGATCTTTTGAATACAACCATAGCTATTCCGAATCCGATTGAAGAGCTTGCATTGCCGTTAAGAGCGAAGAAAAACAAAATAAGCAAAGAAGATCTGATAGATTATTTTGCTGCTGAAAGGCTTGGTTTAAATGACAAAATAATTAATAAGGCAGTTTCTAAACTGAAATCGGTTTCTTCAGACTGGGAAAGCATGATTAAGGCGAGCTTTTTATCTGCTGCTATGCAGGAAAAATATCTAGGACTGCTTTCTGAACGCCAGCAAAGATTATTTTAGGGTGGTTAATGTAGTCAGATGTAGTCATTTCATGAAATAAGGGCTTCAAAGAAAAAATCTCTGAAACCCTTTATTTAAAGTGTCGAGAGGGGGACTCGCTTTTATTTCGCTTTCGTCCTGAAAGCTTATAAAAGTCCAGAGCATTTACTTCCGCCGCCGTCGTGGCGGCTTTTCCTCCCTGTTCGGTCGGCGTAAATTCCCGTTCTCGTCCCCTGTAAACAAAAAAGCCCCTGACAAATGTCAGAGGCTTTTTCATATGCCGAGGGGGGGACTCGAACCCCCACAGGATTAACTCCCACAGGTACCTGAATTACGTGTTTGTTATTGATATATCAGTCTTTTTTAAATTTATTGTAGTCAGTTTTCTTTATTATCAGTTCTTTATTGTAGTCAGTGAGTTTGCTTTGTGCTGATTTCATCTTAGTTATTGCGATTTGCTGATATATTCTTGTCGTTTCTGCGTCTGCATGTCCGAGAATTGTTTGAATTACGGAGTCGGTTACATCCGCATCTACAAGATGTGTTGCGTATGTGTGTCTGAAGAGATGCGGGTATATTTTCTTTGTTATTCCGGCTCGTTTTTTTGCGTATTCAATGATGCCTCTGAGGTCTCTTGAATGCGGTTTTTTTGAGTCATATGGAGAGGGGAAGAGGTATTCAGAGTCGGTTATATTCACATGATAGTTTATCGGTTCGGTCAGAAAATCGGGGATTGGGACAAAGCGGTCTTTTCCGCCTTTTCCTTCTCTGATATAGATTTTTTTACTGCCGGTGTCTACATCTTCAATTTTGATATTGCAGCATTCTGATATTCTGAGTCCGCAATAATAGAGTATGCAGAAAAAGAGCTTGTGGTAGCCTCCGCAAGCGTTTAAAAAACGGATAACTTCTTCTTGTGAAAGGACTAAAGGTTTTTTGTCTGTGACAGGAAGTTTCCTTCTTTTTAGCGGTGGTATTGTTATTCCGGCTTCATCATCTGCCCAATTCAAAAAAGCATAGAAATAAGAGAGTTCTTTGTTTATTGTGCGGTTTGAAACGCCGTCAGTTTGCCGTTGTGCTTTAAAAAGCTCTATGTGCCCGGTAGTTAGTTCCGGTATTGTTAGTTTGCCGAAATGCGGAATTATTTGAGCATTAAAGACTATTTCATAATCAATGACTGTGTTTTTACGCTTGTAGATTTTGATAAAGTCAAAGAATCGTTGTGCAAGGTTATTTATTGTGTAAGTTTCTTTTATATTTACCTTTTTCTTTGATGTATTTAAAAGGGCGGCTTCGATCATTTTCGCTTGTTCTTCGGTCACGACTGAGGCAGGAAGAACCTTACGTTCTCTTTTGCCTTTTCGCCCGTTCGGGTAGTAGTCAATGATGAATTTGCCGTTTTTATCTCGTCTTACGCTCATGTTGTTATGTATCATATATCTGATACATAAAGCAACTGCGGGAGCGGTTGAAAAGCGGAGAGAAATAAATCTAAAAATATTTAGATTTAAGTGTTGACAATCTAAAAATATTTAGATATTATTGCATTATAGACAGGGCGGACGGGAACACCGCCCTGAAAAAAAAAGAAAGGAGAAAGAAAATGGCAACAGTTACAATCAAAGGGGTCACAGGTTTTTGGAACGGTAAAACGTACAAATCAGAGAAAGCAGATCATAGAATTTATGTAGGAGAACAGGAGCTGCATGTAACAAAAGAAGAATATCAGTCTCTTCTCGATGAAAGCACAAGAGCATCCGAAGCGGCAGTAGCAGCAAAATGTCGTCAGATTCGGGAGCTTTTTGATAGTCTCCCTAAAGAAAAAAAATGGAGCATAATAGGGGATATGGCTATAGATGCTGCTGAATCAACAAGGGATAAGAATATAGAAAAATCAGCGTTTGATTTCGATCATATGTTTTTTGAACTGCTGACAAACAAAAAGTAATTACATGCCTCGCCTCGGCGGGGCTTTTTTTATCTGAAAAATAATCTAAAAATATTTAGATTTAAGTGTTGACAATCTAAAAATATTTAGATATTATTATCTCATAGACAGGGTGGACGGGAACACCGCCCTGAAAAAAAAAGAAAGGAGAAAGAAAATGACAAGGATGAGAAAACTTCACAAAATAGCAGAAACTCTGAAAATCGGCGAAGAACTCATGGTAAGTGTATCTGTTGGCGGCTGCGGTTTCAAAAGCGGCTACAGCCTGAACAGGCATGAAAACTATATCCTCCGCAATTTTGAAGAGGAAACGGAAGTGGAACATACAGGTCACACCTTCGGCGGTGGCGGAACACTCCAGTATTACTACAGGACACGAGTCCTGAATAAATAGACCCAAAAGCCCCGCTCCGGCGGGGCTATAAAAAGGCGGTAAAATGAAAGATAAAGAATTGGCTAAATTGTTAGGCATCACACCCAACGCCGTATACCTGATGGGGAAAAATGACCCCGTAAGAAAAGATCTGCTGAAATATGCAGCGGAGGAATTCATGAAAACTACGTATGTGATAGACTATATAAAATGGGAACTCGGAGAGGGCGGTTTCTGCATCCCCGCAGACTACAAAGAAAGGGAAAAAAAGGGTGAGGGATGGTCTGCTATTTGCATGGCAGATAGCCAGAGAGACCGTCTGCTGAACGAGGCGACAAAGGCAGGTGTCGAAATGATATATTGTCCATATTCTGTCAAGCTCATGGTTGCATCCGGCGCAACATTTTTTGAGCATTTCCCTACTTTTGAAGAGGGAAAAGACTATATAGAAAAACTCCTCTCTGATGGTGCTATGTTCAACCACTGCACTCATACAGACCTTCTGGAAAGATACCCGAAGGTGAAGAGGGTGTCAAAAGAGCTTTGGGACGCTCTGGGAAGATGAAGCATCTTGCTGATCTACACCTGAATCTTGAAAAGGGGGCGGCGTTGCCCCCTGTTTCCCTCGGTGTGCTGACCGCACACAAGGATTCCGGAAAGATTGTGATCCGTATTCCCGCCGATCTGGTGGAAATGCTGAAAGAGACAGATTCACTGAAGCTCTCCGGCAACTGTCTTGAGTCTGTGGGCGGGTTCGGCTGTGTCTACATAGCAATGGATGCAGAACAAAAAACAAAAAGAGAAAAAAACGAAAGCGATGTAGAGGGCTTCTTTGTCTGGAATGAGCCGGACAGGGAAAAGGGGTTCTTTCCCCTTGCGGAAACAGACGGCGGGGTATCTATATTTCCTCTCTGTGGCTTGCCACGGGACGATGAACCGATGCTGAATCATGTCCGCAGACAGGCAAGGGCTTTTGACCCGGCGGATTTTGAAGCGGCTGTGAACTGGATGGTTTCCATATATTTCTTTGTTCAGGAGAGCTTCAGGGCTGAACCTGTCTCTATTGAAAAGGAATATACCGAAGCGCTTCAGCGCAAATACACAAATCCGAAAAAGCGGGCTGTGGCGCACGCAAACGCTTTCAACAGGGTTTATCTGCAAGGCTGGAAGTCAACATCGGAAAAGCGGGAAGCCTTCAGAACAGGCAGAGCGCTTCAAGGTGCTTGGATTGTCCGTGGACACTGGCGGCAACAGGCGCACGGAAGCGGGCATAAAGAACGCCGCCTGACATGGATTGCGCCCCACTGGAAAGGCAGCGGGGTTGTCACAGGCAAGGAATATGTCTTGCCAAAGCCGAAATAGATATGTATTTTTTCTTATGGTTGGATTCTTTCTCCTTCCATGTTCCCAAGCCCCGCTTCGGCGGGGCTTTTTCTTTTTCGGGTGATGTTTCTGCACTTTTCGGGTATTATTTGAAAAAAAAACCGGAGGTGCGGGAATATGCGTTATTTGCTGATTATTATGATGCTGATTGCGGGCGGGTGTGCGTCAAAAGCGGTGCTGAATGACCGTGTTACTTTTGATTCTGAGCAGAGGTTCAGGCAGATTGACATGAGGGAAAAGGGCGTGATTTCACTTGATAATGAATCAAAAGATTTGTTTGTTGCTGAATACCCTTCCGGTTTTGTCGGTGCCGCTGCTCAAGTCCGGTTTGATCTCGGAAGTCTCTTTGATTCTTATTTAAAGCAAGCAATGTTTTATTCCGGTGCTTCGGGTGAAAAGGCTGAATATAAGCTTAATATTATTGATTTTGAATACACTTTTAGCGGTACAGCAGCGGCGGCGGCACAAAGAGAATTTGATTATTGTAAAATGGATATTGAGTTTGTTAATAACGATAATCCGGGTGTTCGATACCGTTTTAGTGATTTTACTGATATACCGTCTGCGGAAATTCTTTCAAGCTCCGGAAAAGGGAGAGCGATAACGGAAACAGTTGAGAAAATAGTGCAGCGGTTTTTGATTGCGGTTTCGGGGGCTGTTCCTTAAAAATGCTTTAACCAGTGACTTTCAGACACTATTTTTATCTGCCTTCCGTAATCATTGCGGTAGTCCATAGCTTTTTTAATTTTGTTGCCAAAATTGCCATATTTCCAATCTGGGCTTTCTATAAGCCCGATTACCACATATTCAGTTTTCATTGTTACGTTTTTTTGCGGAACTGCATTAAGTTGTTTGAGTATGCTTTCGCAATCTTTTTTTGTGCCTGTTATGAATTCGCCTGTGAGACAAAAGAGGTGATTTTCAAAATAGACATGAGGTTCAGGGTTATCTATAGGCAGGCGTGTTGAAAGGTCGGCATAAAGGTCTGTTATGCCTGCCTGTTCGCCTGTGAAGGTTTCTATGTGCGCTAATATGGCTTCAAGGTCGTTTTCTTCCAAAGTTGCTTTATTTATGAACCGCTGAAGGCGGTGGAAAAGTGCATTGAAAGGAAATTCGTAAAGATGGCTACTCTGAGAGCGAAGAAAACGGAAAAGTTTTTGTGCTTCAATGGGCTTAATGATTGTGTCACTCACTATGCCTTTGCATAATCCTAGTAGATGGGTAACATCCCCTGCCTGTGCTTCAAACATGTTGTAATTATCAATCAGGGCGGTCAGTTTTGCCTGTTCGCTGTCATCTAAAAAGCCGTCAGAGAGGTATGTTTTTAAGTCTTCATATATTCGCAGTGCGGGCGTGTGATCAAAGATGGGTTCATTCCTTCGCATCCAGTTAAGTAGGTATTCCGCCTCTCTCTGCACTACCGTTCCATCTGATATAATACCTTTTATTATGCCATAAAATTCGCTTACTGTTTTATTAAAATTCTGCTCTTTGTTAAATCTTGAATATTCTCTCATGCTTCTCTCCAAACTCTCCGCAGTATGCCTTTTATCGGATTGTGGTTGATTTCTCTCAAGTCGATTATTAGGGGCTTGTACTTGCTGTTTTCAGATGTAAGAAAGAGGTAATGGTCTTTTATCATTGCTTTTTTCAGCATTAAGCCTGTGTTTCCGTTATCGTCAATTATATGTACAAGATAGATTTTGTCAGGCTGAAGATAGTCGGGTGACATTGTGTATGGCTGAATTATTGCGAGGTCATTTTCAAGTAAATACGGGCTCATGGAATCGCCCCGCACTTTGAAAGCGTGCCATGTGTCTTCTGTGTGATTAATTTTAGGGATGCAGACCCATCCGTCCACATTATCTCGGCTGATTTCCACGATAGCCGGTGTTGCTGCTGCTCTGCTCTCAAAAATAGGTATGAAAGTAAAATTCTGCTGATTTGCCGCATCCGGAGGAGCTGAACCCCAATGAACCGTGGGTTCTGGTAATATAGCGGGGATGGGTTCGTTTTTATTGTCTATATCGGTTTCGCCGAAAAAATAGCCGGCGGGAACATTTAGGGCTTTTGCAAGTGTTTTGATTTTTTCAATATCCGGTTCTCTTAGTCCGTTTGAGTAGTGCGAGATACTGCTTGATGATATTCCCGTAAGTGCTTCCAGTTTACTATATGAAAGGTTTCTTGCAGAAATAGCTTTTTTCAGTAATTCGCTAAAAGACATTTTTCCTCTTATGTTCCGAACCATTCAGAATGATTTGAAATGCTTAAGAACGGTTCGGTTATCCTGTAGTAAAATCAGATTATATATTTGATATATAAGATATTTATAAAAAATACGCTCTATAGATAAATTATATATCCTCTATACAAATTGTACAAGTCTTAACTGCTCTAATTCAAATTCATATTTCACTCTTTACAAACTGTACTTTTTTTCTTGACACCCTTTACATTATGTACTAACCTATTTTTAAGGGGTTTACAAAATGGCTTATGTAAAGTTGCGGGAAATAGTGCCTAAAAATCTTCGGTCTGAGTTGAGAGAGGTATTAGGCGTCAGTGATCAAGCTTGGTGGTCGTACCTTTCGGGGCGGCGTCGCCCGTCACCTGAAACAGCTTATGAAATAGTGCTGTTTCTTCGTGAAAGGGGTGTTGATGCTTCGCTTGAAACTATCCTGCTGTCAAAGTCCGCTTAAATAGAGCATACCCCGCTTTTGCCGCTTTGGGAACTGCGGGAATACATAAAACACGGAGGGTGTTATGGAACATCGTGAATCTCACGAGGCTATGAGGGCAGTCATTGGGCGTGACACGGCACTTGTGGCAAAAACAGTAGGCTTGAGCCAGTCAACTATACAGCATTGGTGCGTGGACTGCGGAAGCATGAAAAATCCGCTTGAACGAATCCTTGAGGTCTGCCGGATTGCAAAGGCAAGGGGCAAGAAAGACTATTCCGCTCCGGTGCGGTTTTTGGCTGATAGCTTGGGTTTTATGCTTGTGCCTGCGCCGGAAATGCGGTCTGAAGCAAAAACTATTTCAAAATCATTTCTAAATACTATGAAAGAAGTTTCGGAATTTACCGCCGCTGCTTCCGCAGGGCTTGAGGACGGCAAAATAACACCGGAGGAGCGCACTATTATTCTCGCTGAAGGGCGTGAGGCTGTGCAGAAAACAATGGTTTTTCTCCGCCGTGTGCAGGGGGTTGTGTAATGAGCCCCGCCGGTTACAGAGAGCGCATTATACGGCTTGAACTTCTTTATTTCTCAATATTTATAGCTTGGGCTCTGGCGGACGCAGAAAACGGAAAATGGGACGCAAACGAGGCAAAAACGTTTTTCGGGCGTTATCCGGAAATGTTTGTTTCGGATGCTCCGTTTGCGCTTGAGTGCATGAATAAAGAGGCTGAAGAAGCGGCATGAGCGGTGAAACATTTATAGCAATAATAACAGGGTTCGGCTTCGGGTTCTCGTTAATGTGGCTTACCGCCTGTTTTGCTATGAACATAAAGAAATAATCGGAGGTAAAAAATGGCAGAAGCGGCAGTAAAAGAGTCTGCGCCGGAAACGCAGGCAGAAAAGAAAGTGCTTTCGCTTTATCAGGCGGAAGTTAGCCCGCTTGTGGAGGATGCTGATATTGAGTGTCTTGTGCGCACTGTGGCGGGGATCGGTGACGGAACATTGATCACTGAGCTTGTCAGTTATATCAGAGAAGCAGGTATGGCTATTCATGCGGGGCGTGGAAATGCAGAAGTAGTTATGTCTATTAAGTTTAAGCAGGGCAAAACAATGCCGGATGGTTCGCTTACGATGGATATGGAAGGTTACAGCAAATTCACGGTGCCGCCGAAAAAGTTGGCGGGCAGTGCGTTTATAACATCACGCTACGAGCCATCGGCAATGCGTGAGGGTGTCCAAGTTTTGAAAAAGGAGGATTGAGAATATGTGCTTGCATAAAGAAGGGATAATTCAGCCGATGCCGGCGGAAGAGTTAGAAGAATTTTTACCGCCGTTCAAGGAAATTGATAAGCGTCATGTGCTTATTCGCAACGGCTACGAAATTAAGGAATTTGAAAACGGAGTCGGCAGGTTTAAGGATGATTCAATCGATGTAAACATCGTTGACTGCGGGCATTTTGCGGAGTTCGTGAACGAATATAAAGTCGAAAATACCAAAATTTTCTATGACTCCGCCAAAATTCAGGCTGTATTTGATTACGGCAGCGGGAAAGATGCGGCGGACTGGCGCAAGCGTAAGGCTACGCTTGAGATGATGCCGACTTTTCAGTTTAGGGAGTTTGCAGGAATCATCAATAAAAAGGCTTCGCATCAGGATTTTGTAATGTCCATGAAGAAGCTTTATCCGCATATCAGCATGAGAGATTCAAAGGTCACTGACATAGCGTTCGCAGATATCCTCGAAACCCTCTCGGCGACAAGAAAGGTCGTCTCTACTGAGAAAAACCATGAAAGGGGCGCAATTATCTCTGTGGAGATAAAGAGCGGAAAGGACAATAAGGACCTGCGTCTGCCTGAAAAAATCCTCATAACCATACCTGTTTACCGCAATGATGAAGAGATTACTGCAGCGTTTGAGTGTGAGCTTTACAGCACTACGAACGACTCCGGCGGAATCATCCTGCAGATGTATTGCTATGACTATGAAAACGTTGTGCAGGATGCAGTAGACAGGCTTGTGACTAAAATTATCACAGGGATTAAGGATGTTAAAGCTTACAGCGTAAAGAGTGTTTGACCCACCGTTGCCTTGCTCGTTGTTCCTTCTGTCGGCGGGCAAGGATTTTTTTAAAAGGGGGTGTGTATGCCTGTGTTTGTTTAGTTTTGGATAGTTAAAAAGATGCTCTGTGCGGGGGCAGGGGGCATCTGTTTAGTTATTTAAGGCGGGGAAAATGGCGGAATGTGTTGTTTGCGGTATGGAGATACCGGGGAAATGGTGGCGGAAATACTGTTCTGATAAATGCAGAGATAAAGCACGGCAGAAACCGGAACGGAGACCGTGCGAAGTGTGCGGGACTCCGCTGAAAAGGGCACAGGTTAAGTTTTGCGGCAATCTGTGTAAGCAGAAAGCTGCAAATCAGCGAAAGGCGGAAAAGGCGGCGCAAAAACCGCTTGTTCGGTTCATTTGCGAAATCTGCGGGAAAGAGTTTTTCAGAGTGAATAAGCGGAAAAGGGTTGTCTGCGGTAATGAATGCAGAGCGGCTTATGAAAAGCTTTTTCATAAGGAATATGACAGCAGAGGCAGGGTTGAAAAAGGCAAAACGGATTATCCGGATTGGACTTTTCATAAAGATGAAAGAATCCGCAGGGATGTTCAGTTCTGGTTTTTGACGGGACAGATAGATAGAGCAAAGAAAGGTGTTAAGTTCACTGACTATGAGAAATTTTTAAGATGGAGTCTGCGGGGTAGTGGGTTGGTTAAAACAACTGCGCTTTCTGCGGGCGGAGAGGTGCATAGATGAAAGTGAGTTTTGGCAAGGAAGCGGGCAAAGTTTTAAGTCGGCAGACCGGAGAAAAGACGGTTAAGGCGAGAGCAACGGCGGCTCTTTGTCCGGAGTGTCATAAAACAGTTTTAGCGCATGACGGCGGATGTATGTTCTGCCCGAACTGCGGATACAGTAAATGTGGAGGGTGAGGATCATGGCTATAAAAAAAGGAACTAAACAAGTCAGTAATGATGCGGTCATGCTTCGCATGGAGAAGCGTTATCAGGAGGCTATGGAGCGTATCGAAGCGAGAGCAACAGCGGCTATAGCAACTATAGAAGCAATGGCAAAAGCGGCTATGACGGGTAAATCTGCGCCGGATACCGGAGATTTTCAGACAGCTATAGAGGCTTTGGCAAGGGGTGACAATTCAAAGCTTGACGAGTTTATGAAAAACGGCGGGATAGTGCCGAAAATAGGGAATTAGGCGGGGTGCGGTGATGACTGATAAAGAGCAAGTGAACAGGCTTGAAAAAGAAAACAGGCGGCTGAAGGATGTTATTCAAGACGCAATATGCACACTGAATAAGATTCCATATTCCGGCGGGTGGGGAGAAGAAAGAGTTTCAGCAGCTTTGAGAGGACAGAAATTTGAAGTTATGGGGATACTTTCTGCGGGGTTGAGAGATGATTAATACTGCATAGCTGATTTTTTAACTCAAACTTAATCAAAAGAAGCATTTTGAGCCTTTGGAATCGGGACAATATAGGTTTGTCCTGATTCTTGAGGAGCAAAGAAAATGAGAAAAAATACCGAATTTGAAAGGCTTCTGGAAAGGATAAGAGCTGCTAAAAAGAGCGGCAAAAGGTTTAATTACTGCGATTATGAGCGTCTGAAACTGTTAATTCCTGCTGAAAATTATGAGGCGGATATAAGGCGTTTGACAAGAGCGATGGGGGTTTAAGAAATGGCATATCCACGGCGGGTTGTTTCCGGCGGTTTTTGGGAAGATGATTACATCGGCTCATTGTCGCCTAAAGAAAAGCTTTTATTTATATACCTTTTAACTTCTCCGAGGTCGAACCTTGCGGGGGTTTATGAGCTTAAGATGCGCCCTCTCATGTTTGACACGGGTTTGACTGCGGAAGAAATCAGCGCAGGTTTTGAAAAATTCGCATCAGCGGGCAAGGTTTATTATGAGAAAGAGATAGTGATTATAGTGAACTTCACTAAACATCAGTCGTATAACAAAAATATGCTGCGTGGTGTTGAAAGCATCTTGAAAGGGTTTGAAAGCGTTCTGAACGGTTCGGAAGGATTTGAAAGAGTTAAGGAAGCGTTCGGAAGGGTTAGGAATCATTCCGAGGAAGTAGAAGTAGAAGATAATATATATAATATAAATAATAATATAAAACAAGAAACAGAAGAAAAGAAAAAGCCGGTTAGGAAACCGGCTGCCTCCCCTGTTTACGGGCAAGGGGATTATGATTTTGTTCAATTCATGGAGCGGGAGCTTCGTTTCAACAATCCGAAAATGCGCAAGCCGAATCTTTTCAGATGGGCGGAAGAAATACGCCTCATGCGTGAACGTGATAAGCGCACTTTTGAGGAAATCAAAGCGGTCTTTCTTTTTGCAAACAATGATTCTTTCTGGTCTACGGTTATCTTGAGCCCCGCAAGTCTGCGGGAAAAGTTTGACAAGCTCTTTGTGCAGATGAAAGCGAAAAACGGCACTAAGCAGAGCGGTGAACCTGCTAAAAAACCAAAAAATATAATAGGTTACGGTGGTTAATATGAAACGTGTTGTTCCACATTCTCCGGAAGCTGAACAGGCTGTTTTGTCCTGCTGTCTGCTTGATGAAAACCTGATAGAGCGTATCAGTGCAATTATCTCTGTGGAGTCTTTTTATTCTCCGGTGAATCAGTATATTTTTAAAGTTATCAGTGATATGAAGCGTCAGGGCAAGGCTGTTGATGTAGTCACGGTAGCAGCGTATGTGAACGGAAAAGGTGAACTTGAGCGGTGCGGAGGGATTGAGTATCTCTCTTCTCTTGTTGAGATTCTGCCGGATGGGCGGAAGGCGGCGGATTATGCGGAGATAGTGGCGGAAAAAGCGAGGCTGCGGGCTGTTATCGCTATCTGCGCCGATGTTTCCGAGTCTGCGTATCAGTCAGAGCCGTGCGGAGAAATCGTCATGGACGCTGTGCAGCGTTTGCAGGGGCATATACGCACCGGAGCTAGGTTTCAGACGTTTCCGGACAGGGTTGACGCTCTTCAGTCTCGCATTGATGGCTATTACGAGGGCAGACAGGCGGGGGCACTATGCGGTATTAAACCGATTGATGAAGCTCTGAACGGGTTTCAGGCGGGTTTGTATGTTATCGCCGGGCGTCCTTCGATGGGAAAAACTTCATTCAGTATCAGGGTTAGCGTGGGTTTGGCTGCAAACGGCAAACAAGGACTTTATTTTCAGATGGAGAACAACTTAGATGTTTTTCTTGAAAAGGTTATAGCTCTGCTCACGGGTATCACAAAGTATGATTTGCAGTATGCGAAGCAAAGCCGGAATGATTTGAACCCGGCGTTTGAGCAGCTTTTTGTATTGCCGATGGAGTATTCAGACAGTCGTTTCACGGCAGAACAGGTAAGGGCTGTTGCACTGGAGAAGTTAGGGAAAGTTGATTTTATTGTGATTGATCAGCTCTCTCAGATGCCGTTTCCGAAGGGGTGCAGAGATTCAATTGAAGGGTATGGACGTAATGTCAACGGGCTGAAGGCACTTAGCAAAGATTTGGGCATTCCTGTCATTCTGTTGTCGCAGATAAACAGAGGTGTGGAGCAAAGGCAGGATAAACGCCCGATGCTGTCAGACTTGAAGCAAACAGGCAGTCTTGAAGAAGACGCAGACGTGGTTATGCTTCTCTATCGTGACAAGTATTACTATCCGGAAAAAGGCAATGACGGCATGGAAGTTAATATAGCAAAGAACCGAATCACTGACAGAACAGGGACGGTTGTATTCAAGACCGAATTCGGACGGGTGTGATATGGCTATTAATTTGCATGTGGATTTCAGCGGCATCACGGACGAGGTTGACAGGGATAAACTGAATCTGGCTATTGCTCGCTCTCTCAACCGTGCGGCTGATTCAGTGCGTTCTAATCTGCCAAAACAGGTAAGGGATATCTATGACATAAAGCTTAATCAATCAGAGATTAAAAGCATGTTGAGTGTTCAGCGGGCTACACCGTCAAGACGGGCTGTCTATGTTCGTGGCTCTGGTCAGCTCGGCGTAAGTCTTACGAAATACTACGGAGCTAAGATAGTCGGTATTAGGCAGAAAGCCCGCTCTCGGAAAGCTATGTATGCAAATACAGGTGTAAGCTACAAAATCACAAAAGCAAAAGGCAGGCAGAAGACGAGGAATAAACAAGGGTACGGATGGTTTGTTGCGCAGATGAAATCAGGCTATGAAGGTATCTTTAGGCGTGCAGGGTATAAGACAAGTAAGGGCAAGGAAGCCCTTGAAGTTTGGCACGGTCCCGGTCTCGGCAGGATTCTTTCACATAGGAATATTGAAGCATTCGCAAATGCTCACATGGTGAGCAGGTTTGATACAGAGTTCACAAGATACCGCAATTATCAGCGGGCGCAATCAGCAACGTCAGTCTATAGCGGCGGGGTCAGATTAAGATGATGGCTCTTGAATCACGGGTCCTTTCTACACCCCCTCTAACTACGGGTCGACGGAGGCGCAGGGGATTGCCGTTTTTTTGTAGTGAGTTAGAGAGTTCGGTTTCGTTTTGAGGGGATAGAGGGATGGAGTTTGTTGTCGGGGCGAGGGATGTGGGCGAACTGTTAGGGATGACAGAACGCAATGTGCAAATACTTGCTAAAGAAGGAGTTTTTAAAAAGGTTGGTCACGGTCAATATGACTTGCGGGCGGTTGTTCAGGATTATGTGCAGTACGAGATAAAGAAAGCCGCTGAAAAACGAACTGACCGAAATCTGGCGGCTACGGTTGATTATCAGGCAGTTAAAAACGAAACGGAGCTTAAAAAACTGGTGACGGAAACAACGCTGAAAGAGCTTGAACTTAAAAAGCTTGAAGGTGAGTTAGTTGATATTGAAGCCGTTGAGGCTTTCGTGGCGGGGCTTGCGGGTATGACAAAGGATTCTCTTTTCGCAATGCCGGATAGACTTTCAGAACGGCTTGCAGATTGTGACGATGCTCACACATGCCGGGCTATTCTTGAAACGGAAATAAGACAGTTGCTTAAAAATTTTGAGGATAAAGCGTATGAGCTTGGCACTATTGCAGACGAAGCTTGATGAACAAGCGGCAAAGTTCCGCAAAAATGCAAAGATAGTTTGTCTTGATGCTTACCGTGCGGCAATTCAGCCGCCGGAAAATAAGACTATTTCAGAATGGGCGAATGAAAGACGCTTTCTTCCGAAATCTGCAAAAATGCCGGGCAGATGGCGGAATGAAGTAACTCCGTACTGGACAGAGGTGATGGATGTTTTGTCTCCGCAGTCCCCTGTGACTGACGTTGTGACAGTGAAACCAACGCAGATTGGCGGGACAGAAGTTGGGCAAAATATGCTGCTCTACTATATGGATATTGACCCTACTAATATTCTGCTTGTAATGCCTTCTGACGGAGTGATTAAAACGCATGTTGAAACAAAGCTTGACCCTGCTTTGGCTTCGTCCGGTATTCGCACATTTGGGCGCAAGAGGAATCAAGACAGCATCACAGAAAAGAAATTCGCCGGCGGGCTTCTTAAGATTGTTTCTTCAAACTCTGCTACATCTGCCCGCTCTTACTCTGCCCGTGTGATCTGCATGGATGACATAGACGGATTTCCCGCTGAACTGGGCGAAGAAGGAAACGCTATATCATTGTTTTCAAAGCGAAGTGACAGTTACGGCATACGTGCCAAAAGATATAAAAACTCCACACCGACAACTTCAAAAGGGCATATCTGGGTAGCGTTTCAGGATTCTGATCAGCGTTATTATTACGTCCCGTGCCCGCACTGTGAGAGTGAGTTTGTTTTTGATTTTGATGGGCTGAAATACAATGTCAACGCTGCTGGAGATTTGGCAAGTGATGTTGAATATTGCTGCCCGTCCTGCGGGTGCTTGATTCGTGAGAGTGAGAAACACGAAATGATGATAGCCGGAAAATGGATTCCACATAATCCGGGAAACCCTACCCGTGGCTATCATATCAATGCTTTGTATTCACCGCTCGGTATGGTGTCTTGGCGGCAGATTGTAAAGGAATATCTCGCTGCTAAGAAAGCTATGCGGACGGGTGATACAAGCTTAATGAAAACATTTGTGAATACCCGTAAGGCTTTACCGTGGTTTGACAGGATTGAAACTGTGGATGCTCAACTTATTTTTGAGAAAAACCGCAGCAATCCGGGTGCTTATGACTGGGATAACCTGCCTGAAGAGGCTTTAGTTCTCACTTGCGGAGTGGATGTGCAGGATGACCGCCTTGAAGCTGAAGTTGTTGCGTGGGGGCGTGGTGAAGAGTCATGGAGCGTTTGTTATAAAACCTTCCGTGGGAATCCCGCAATGCTGACAAGCGGCGGCATATCAGGACAAGAAACAGTATGGGAGCATCTTTCAAGCTTGCTTGACCGTACATACACTTTTGAAGATGGGCGGACGGCTAAGATTGCTTGTACCTGTATTGATAGCGGCGGGCATCATACAAAAACAGTTTATAGGTATGTTCAGCCTAGGCAGGGGCGGCGGATTTTCGCTGTTAAAGGTGCGAGTACGGCGGGTGCGCCTCCTGTGCAGTTTTCTAAAAAAACTACTGCAAGGGTGCGTCTTGCAAACATCGGAACGGACGGTTTCAAGGATACGATATATAGCCGCTTGAAAATTGAGGAATACGGATATGGATATATGCACTTTCCGTTTGAGTATGTTTTGGAGCATTTTGAGCAGCTCACGGCAGAGCGGAAAGAGCATAACGATAAGACGGGTAAATGGACTTGGAAACTGCCTAGCGGCAGACGAAATGAGCCGCTTGATTGCCGTGTATATGCTTCGGCAGCGTTGACGATTCTGAACCCTGATTTTGACAAGATGTATGAGAGAGTTTTGGCACTGCGGGAAGAGATTGAGGCGGCAACGGCGGAAGCTGAAACGGCAGTGGCGAACGAACAGGACGAGATTACGGAACGGCGGATAGAGAAGAAAAGAGAAAAGAAAAACAGAACAAAACGGAGGGTGAGCGGATGGATAAACGGGTAGAGGCGGGCATAACACCCGGCGGGGTTAAACAGAAAATTCAGGAAACGATTGAGCAGAATCAGCGGGCAGGCTTGCGCTTTACTGTTTTCACAACGGCAGATGTGGCATTGCTGCTGAACTGCACAGACCGCACCGTCCGTAATCATATAGAGTTTGGCAGCCTGCGGGCGAAAAAGCCCGGCGGAAAGTGGGTTATAGAGCCCTATGACTTGCTTGTTTTTATAGAAGAGCGGGGGTTTTGAAGGATGAAATCGGTTTTTGACTATATAGACCGCTCTGAACGCATGGACAGCGCAGGTGAATTGATAGTTGATCTCTTTGCCGGCGGCGGCGGGGCATCTCTCGGAATAGAAACGGCTCTCGGTATGAGTCCGCATATCGCAATCAATCATGATGCAAATGCAGTTGCTATGCACATGATGAATCATCCCGATACAGAGCATTTTCATTCAGATATATTTGAAATAGACCCTTACGAAGTAACAAAAGGTCGTCCCGTGGGGCTTATGTGGGCTTCTCCGGACTGTACGCATTTTAGTAAAGCAAAAGGCGGAAAGCCAGTTTCAAAACGCCGCCGGGGTCTTGCTTGGGTTGTTAAACGCTGGGCGGGTACTGTACGCCCTCGTGTGATCATAATGGAAAATGTTGAGGAGTTCATGACGTGGGGACCTCTCAGGGCATCAAACAAAACAGGCGAATATATGCCGATCGAAAAGCAGGAATTACGCCCTGACACAAAGAGAAAAGGGAAAACATATAAACGTTTCATAGCGGAGCTTCATGCCCTCGGCTACAAGACAAAATCGAAAGTTCTGTGTGCTGCTGACTACGGTGTGCCGACTATTCGTAAACGCTGGTTTCTCGTTGCACGTTGTGACGGACAGCCTATTACATTCCCGAAACCTACACACAGCAAAGGCGGGAAGAACGGACTTCTGCCGTGGATTCCTGTTGCAGACATAATCAATTGGTCATTGCCTACATATTCAATCTTTTTGACAAAAGAGGAAGTCAAGGAGCGGAAGCTACCCTGCAAACGTCCTCTCGCAGATAAAAGCATGATGCGCATTGCGGCGGGTACAGACAAATTTGTCGTGAACAATAAAGACCCGTATATCGTACCCGAAGAACACAGCCCCAACATAATATCGCCGTTCATCGTGCATCACCAGAATTCAAGCAACGCAGGAATCAATGACATTGAAGAACCCCTTCGCACTGTTACGGCATGGGATCATCATGCTCTTGTTACTGCAAACATCATGACGAATACATCAAAACATGCTCCGAGTGATGTAAAAGATCCTTTGCCGACAGTTACCACAGGTAATCAGCAGACACTTGTTACCGGGTATATGACAAGAGAGTTCAGTGAGAGCATTGGTCACTCATTGAATGACCCAGCAGGAACAATAACGACAAGCGGTGGCGGTAAATTAAAGCTAACGGTTGCTTATATGTCAAAAATGAGAGGAACAAACACCGGGGACAAACTTGATAATCCGCTCCATACAGTGAGCGCAGGCGGTGGGCATCATGCGTTAGTATATGCGCTTATGGTGTCATACTACGGTCAGGACAAGCACGGCGGTGCAGTAACCGATCCTCTGGGCACGGTAGTAACAAAAGACCGTTTTTCAGTTGTTTGTGTCTATATCCGTGGGGAGTTGATGGCGATTTATGACATAGGTATGCGTATGCTTGTACCCCGTGAGCTTTTTCGTGCGCAGGGCTTTCCGGATTCATACATCATCGAATACGGCGCAAATGGTAAGAAACTCAGCACAGCGGCGCAGGTCGAGAAATGCGGGAACAGTGTATGCCCGCCTATGGCTGCTGTGCTTGTATCTGCAAATTATAAACCGATGGCTCTGGAAGCCTCGGCAGTGGCGTGAGGTGCAGGGATGAAATCGGGGATAGTTTTTTCATCGGCATCTGTAGAGTGGGGGACACCGCAAGGGCTTTTTAATGAGCTTGATAGTTTTTTTAATTTTACTCTGGATGTGTGCGCATCAGATAAAAACGCTAAGTGTGAGAAGTATTTTACAAAAGAAAGTGACGGCTTAAAACAGAGTTGGGCGGGTTATAGGTGTTGGATGAATCCGCCGTATGGCTCTGAAATAGCCCTGTGGGTGGAGAAGGCGGCGGAAGAATCAGAGTATTCAAAATATAAGGCGGCGGCTGTGATAATGCTTGTTCCGGCTCGGACTGATACACAATGGTTTCATAAGTATGTTGTCGGTAATCCGATCCGGTTTCTGGAGGGGCGGTTAAAGTTTACCGGGGGAAACGGGAGTAACAATTCTGCTACTTTCCCGTCAATGCTTGTGCAGTTCGGGCACTTCGGCAGATATAAAACATTAGGGGATATACCGCTGAAGCCTGCCAGATATTACAACTCGGCGGCATGAAATCTATTTGAAAAATAAATAAAGGAATCAGGTGAAACATGAAAAAAGTGTTATTTATCATGGCAATACTGGTGTGTGCATTTTCAGCAACGGCGGAAACTGGCATTTATGCGGGGTTTGGCGTTGTGAGTGACGCAGAAAACGGGCTGAAAAACCCGCTTGGGTTTATCGGCGTAAACTATCGGTTCGGAAATGTGGAGGTGTACGGAGAGCATTTATCAAGCTTTCCGAACAGAAATGACAAGGGTTTGAATATGGTCGGGTTTAATGCTCTGGCGAAAGTGAGCGGAGCGGAGATTTACGGCGGGCTTGCGGCGCATGACAGAGTTTTTGACAGTTCGGCGAAAGGTAGTGGCTACGGACGGGACTTCCCTGATGTGTTCCTGCGGGCAGGGGTGCGGTACGGGTGGTTTTTTGGTGAAGTGTTGCATAACCGCTTTCATAGCGGCGTGAGAATAGAGTTTTAAGGAGGATATAGATGGACAAACGTAAACAGGGGCTTTTTGAAAAATACTATGTGGAAAGGCTTGATGGTAAACCAATGGTTTCGGGTTGCATAGTTCTGGAGTGGAATGACAAAAACGCAAGAGCCGGAATAAAGGCGTTTGCTGATGCTGTGAGAAAAGACGGGTATATAGTACTTGCGGATGTTCTTGAAGAAAAACTCAAGGCATCTGCTCCGTGCGCTTATTGCGGCTGTGAGGGGGATTTTTGCGGCTATGACATAGCCGGGGAGCGTGTATGTATAGCGTGTGCCGAAACGCCTGTCCGTGTTTTTGAGATCGATTATGGAGATGATTACACGAAACTGATTACAGAGACAATCACATTAGATTGTTTGGCGTTGGTGGATCTGGATGACGATGAACAGAGGATTATTACGGCAAAAACAATGACAAGGCTTGAAATAGCAAAATTGCCTGAATTTAACGGATAGGAGCGGTGAAACCATGAGCGAACTTAAACCGTGCCCGTTTTGCAGGGGTGAGGGAGAAATAGAAAACGCCGAAAAAAAACGCAATGTCAGTATTAGTAATAATGGAGGAAAACCGAAGGCTTAATCGTGCGTTAATATTAAGCCGCACTGTTATCGATGCTGTTGCAAGGGAGACTAACAAAGATTTCACGGCTATCAATGCAATGATTGACGAAGCCCTCAAGGACGGTGAGTGATGGAAAAAATTGAAATTGAGGCTATGTTTGCATTTGAATTTCAATCATTTGACGAATGGGTGAATAAGGCGGCTTCGTGGTTTCAGTCTACCGGAATTATAGATGAACATTATATCTGTGTGGATGCGGGAGGGCGTGTATGTAAAAAGGGTAAAGAATTCATCCGTGCGAGAGATGAAAATACTTTTCCTGTGCGGGTTTATTTGACCGTTCCTTGTGTGTGGCGTAACCCTTCCGAATCCTTTTAAATCGTTCCGAATGGTTCGGAATATCCTTTTTTGTGACTGCGGGTTTTGTATATTCCCGCAGTTCCTTTTTTCTCTCTGATGATGTAGAATAAAAGTTTTTTTCGCTTTTTGAAAAAAGTGCGGAAAATACGGAAATTACGGAAAACACGGTGATGTAAACAGCAAGAGATACCCTTATCATGCTTACATGATAATACGTGATGCTATTCCGAAAACTTTCAGAATTAACGAAACTGTGGCGTGGCGGTTCAATCATGCGGATTATCCCGCCTCTGCGGGATGGACGCTGAAATATGCGTTCCGTGGGCGTGGCGGTGCGTTTGATGTGCTTGCGTCTGCGGACGGTGACGGCTTTCTTGCTGTTATCTCCTCTTCTCTTATCTCTTCTATCGAACCGAAGCCCTTACAGGGGCTTTATCTTTACGAAGCATATATTACAAAAAATAATGAACGCTATGTTGTGGCGAGCGGTGAAATCCGCCTGACGGCTGATTTGGAAGCGCAGGAAGGCGCATTTGACGGGCGGAGCCATGCGCAGAAAGTCCTCGATGCTATCGAAGCGGTTCTGGAGCGCAGAGCAACACATGATCAGCTTAAGCAGGAAGTGAACGGGGTGCGTATTGAGCGTATGCCCGTTACTGATTTGATGATGATACGGGCGAAATATAAAGCGGAAGTTGCGGAAGAAAAACGCCGTAAGAGCGGGAAAAGCCCGTTTCGCCCGGTGCGCATGAGGTTTTTAAATGATTAAGGAACTGGTGCGGTCTGCTGTTGCTGTTAGTGATGTTATGCCTGTGTATGTGCCTATCACAGAAGATATTATCCGCACTGGCGCAAGGCGGTCATACTCTGCGGCTATCGGCGGGCGGCTTCGCTCTGACTGGTCTCTCGGCGATTCCAGAAACCCGAACGCAAGCGTAAACCAGATACCTGTTCTCCGCCGCATGGCGAGGGGACTGCATAATAACAGCGGCATAGTTGTAAGAGCGTTTAAGCTCAAAGTGCGTAACGTTGTCGGACCCAAAGGGTTCGCTTTTCGGTGTACGGGTTCGGACGCTGAATTTAACTCCGCCGTGGAAACGGAATTTTGGAAATGGGCAAAGGTAGCAAGCGTTAATAGGCGTGATAATCTCCGCCGTGTCTGCAATTTTGTTATTATCGGTGCGGCTCGTGACGGCTCTGCGCTGATACGTTTTGTGCGGGGTTTTGATAACCCCTATGGTTTTGCATTGCAGGTTATAGAGCCGGATCAGATTGCGGAGAATTTGAACGATGAACACCGCAATATAATCAGCGGTAGGGAATTTGACGAATGGGGCGCACTGCGGGCGGTGCATCTGAAAGAGAAAAAAAGCCCGTATAACGAAAAGGTTATCCGTGTTTCTGCGGAAGATATAATCGAATATTATTTGCCGGAAAGGATAGGTCAGGCTACGGGTGCGCCGGAACTTCGCACTGTTATAAAAGATATTGAACATCTGGAAAAATATCGTGAGGGGACGCTTGTTCAGAACCGTGCGGCGGCGGCAGTGGGCGGGTTTATTGAAAAAATTGACCCCGATGCCTCATACTCCGGCGGTGATGACGATGACTCAGATCTTGAATACGGTGATGTAATGGAGATTGCACCCGGCATGTTTCAGGTTCTGCCCGCCGGTTACAAGATGAACGCTTTTCAGCCGAACATAAACCCTGAATCTTTCACAAGTTTTTCAAAAGCGGTTAAGCGTGATATAGCCGCCGCTGTCGGCGTTAGTTATTCGGCATTGGCGCAGGATTATGAAGGTGCGAACTATAGCAGCTTAAGGCAGGAAGCCCTTGTTGAGCGGGATATGGCATATGTTGAGCATGATGATTTGATTTCGCTTGTGCTTGAGCCTGTTGCAAAAGCTTGGTTCTGGCAGGCGTTTTTATTCGGCAGACTGCCCCGTTTCGATCTGCGGAAAGTAGAGAGCCTTTTTGTTCCTGAATTCATCGGGCGTGGGTTTGATTGGGTTGACCCTGTGAAAGATGTGAACGGGATTCGCCTTGCACTTGAAGCGAACCTTACTACGCTTGCATCTGAAGTAGGCAAAAAAGGTGAGGATTGGGAAGATGTTATTAAGCAGAGACAAAAAGAGATTGAATTAATAGAGAAAACGAAAAAGGGGGGAGGAGATGCTTCACAAAATGAAGGTTAAACCCTTCCGGCGGTCGTTCAGCCTCACCCGTGAGTCTGTGACGGCGGAAGACCGGACGGTGACATTTTCCTTTTCCAGTGATGAATACATAGATCACTGGTGGGGATGGGTAAAACTGGAACACACTAAAGATGCTGTTGATTTCAGCCGCATGAATGACGGTGCGCCGCTGCTGTTTCAGCACAATGCGAATGTGCCTATCGGCGTTGTGGAAAAGGCGTGGATAGACGGAAACAAGGGTATGTGTACTGTCCGTTTCAGCAAAAATGCGAAAGCGGAAGAAGTTTTTCAAGATGTGGTAGACGGCATTATGCGTAATGTTTCAGTCGGTTTTCAGATTTTGAAACTGACTCATGAAAACCCGCATGATGATAAAGAGTCTCCGAAATATACGGCTACAAGATGGATGCCGTATGAAGTGTCTATTGTTTCTATTCCGGCGGACACATCGGTAGGAATAGGCAGGGCAAGGGAAGACGGCAGAGAATACGAAATAGAGGTCGAAAGACAGGGAGGGATTAAGATGGATGATGACGAAGAAGAAGACACTGTTAAAACAGGCGCAAGAGGCGCACAGAACCCGGTAGATCCTGCGGGTGTGCAGGATGCAATCATGGCGGAAAGGCAGAGAGCGGATGACATAACGCTTATGGGTCGTAAATTTGGTCAAACAGATCTTGCGGAGCAGTTTGTTCGTGATGGCAAAACTTTTGAAGATTTCTGCCGTGCGATGAGGGAAAAGCAGGATGGTTCTAAGCCTGTTTCCACTGTTGAAAATCCGAGTGAGGGTTTGAGCCGCTCTGATGTCAAAAGGTTCAATATCTGCCGTTATATCAGTGCTATTGCGGGCGGAAATGCCCGTGAAGCAGAATTTGAATACGGCGTTGTTCAGGACGTTTCCAGAGCGTACGGGCTGAATCTGAAAAGGAATGAGGCGTATATTCCGTACGATGTTCTTTCCCGTGATATGACCGTCGGTGGCGTTGGCGGTGTAGGCGGCTCGCTTATCCAGACTAATGTTAACCCGAACTATATCACAATGCTGAAGCAGAAGGCATACGTTCTGAGACTCGGCGCAGATGCAATCTACGGGTTGGTCGGTAAAGAGTCATTCCCTGTGGAGTCCGGAACCCCTACGGCTGAGTTTCTTGGCGAAAATGATGCCGTAAGCGGCAGCGACGCAGACTGGGATGATATAGCTCTTGAGCCGACAAGAATCGCATCGAAAGTTAAAGTGTCTCACATGCTGTTGCAGATGCAGGGTGTCGAATCTGAAGACCGCATTCTCCGCACGATGGCAGAGGCTATATCTCTCGCCATTGACAAAGCGGCAATCATGGGTGATGGCACGGGTTATAACCCCACAGGTATTCTCTACACAGACGGCGTTGAAGTGGTCGAGATCGGCGAAAACGGCGGCGCATTCACGTTTGAGACTGCTGTTGACATGAAGACAAAAGTCAGAGCGCAGCTTGCTGAAATGGGCAAGCTTGCGTTTTTGATTACTCCTGAAACAATGGGTTATTGCGAAAAAACTTTGCGCCATGATGTTAACGGCAGTCAGACGATATGGACGGAATTCGCAGGGGCTGTGCCGATTGAGGGAATGGGCAGGATAGCAAGTAGGAATGCTATTGATACTACTCATTTGCCCACAAATCTGACTAAGGGCACGTCTGTAAGTAAATGCCATGCGGCTGTTTATGGTGATTTTTCTGCAATTAAAATAGGTTTCTGGGGCGGTCTGAGGCTGCTTGTAGATCCTTATTCGGCAGCAGGAGAAAACTTTATCATTCTTCATGCCAGTCAGTATGGAGATGTCAAGCTTGCTCGCTCTGCATCGTTCTCTGTCTGCAAAGATATAGTGATAGCTTGAGGCGGTGATGTATGAAACTCAAAGTTCTTAAAGCTATAGTTCTTGGCGGAAAAGACCGTAAGGCGGGTGAAGTTGTTAGTGTTGATGGTAAAGTTGTATCGGAAAAAACAGCAAAGATACTTACTCGTGAAGGAAAAGTTGAACCTTTTATGGAACTGAATTCGCCCTCCGGCGATAAAAAACAGGGCAAAAAAGGCGGCGGGAATGACAAACCGCCTGCGCCTCCCGCTGATGATAACAGCGGTGAGGGTGGTGGGGACGATAACCCGTCTGCCTGACCCTTTGGGTTTCCCTGTACCCTGCCCCGTTGCCCACGGGGCAGGGTTTGGAGTGATTCAAAGGATGGGGGGAGGGTGTGAATTTCACGATAGATTTAAACACCGTGCTTTTAGCACTCATAGGCGGTTTATTGACAGTAATCGCTTGGTTTGCAAAAGGTGCGTATTACTCGCTTGTGCAGAGTCAGAGAGACCTTTTTTCAAAATACAATAAAGTGGAAAGCCGTGTCTCGGCTCTGGAAAAAGGTTGTGAGATACGCCATGAAGGGGGGAGAAAGTGTTGATTTCAGACAGATTTATAAATCAGTTAATACGCCATGAAGGCACGAAAAAAAGCGGCGAAAAGCATATGCCGTATAAGTGTCCGGCGGGCAAGCTGACGATCGGTTTCGGGCGCAATATCGAAGACAACGGAATAACCGATGCTGAAGCCCGCACACTGTTAAGAAACGATATACTGACGGCTGAAAGTGAACTCCGGACGGCTTTTCCGTGGTTTGATGAACTAGACGAAGTACGTCAGGGCGTGCTTGTCAATATGGCGTTTAATATGGGCGCACCGAAGCTTAAGGGGTTTAAAAAGACTCTCGCTTATATCGAAGCGGGTAAATACAAAGAAGCTGCCGCCGAAATGCTTGATAGTGCATGGGCGAGGCAGGTTAAAGGCAGGGCTGCGGAACTTGCCAGTCAGATGGAAACAGGCGAATTTTATAAATAATTATTAAAAGGGGGGAGGGTTTTATGATTTTGGAAACTCTCGCAGGTTTGGGGCTGACGAAGCTTTACAATGTCGTGAAAGATAAAGGACTTGACGTTGTAAAAGACAAGCTCGGTATAGATATAGGGGCTTTGCTTGAAAAGGGTGAAGCCGGTGCGGCGGAGCTTCGCAGAATCGAAGCGGAAAAATCAAAACAGCTTGATGCGCTGATGTTCGGCGATAAAGCAGATGCACGGGAAATGCAGAGAACCGCACTTATGCAAACTGACCTTTTTTCAAAAAGGTTTGTGTATTATCTGGCTCTGGCGTGGTCTTTGTTTGCGTTTGTGTTGATTCCGGCATTGATTTTTTGTCCGATTCCGCCGGAAAATATCAGGCTTGCTGATACTGTTGTCGGGTTTCTTCTCGGTACTATTGTTGCCGCTATTATCCAGTTCTTTTTCGGATCAAGCAATGACAGCGATAAAAAAACGGAAATATTTATGAATTTGAGGGAAAAATGAGTCTGATCAGCGCAGATGATATGCGGGTGATGCTTGACACTATGTCGGAAGAAACGGCGGTGATCGGTGGCGGTGAACCCGTCCCGGTGCTGTATTTTGCGGAGCGGACGGAGCATGATTTTGATCTCGGTCGCTCTGTTGTGATAGAGCCGCACTTAGTATGCGTGCCTGCGGATGTGGCGGATGCCGAAATCGGCACTGAAGTAAGCTTCCGTGGGGATGTGTGTTACATCGCCGGGGTAGAAGAGCAGGATTCAATAACCCTGCTTTATATCAGTGAGGATGCGCCGTGAGCAAAAGGCAGGAAATAATAGACGCTCTTAAAACTGCTTTGACGGGCTATACCGAAGTAAACGGCTACAGCCTGACAGTACGGGCAGTGAAAGAAGACGAGGGGCGGGATTATGACCCGAAGGAATACCCGCTTGTAGTGATAAAAGACGGTGAATGTCAGGTAACGGAGGCGGACTTTCAGGAGCGGAAAACGGCAGTGGCGGTTACTCTGCTGCTTGAAGGCGGGGCAGACCTGCGCCAGAGGCTTCGGACAGGGCTTTCGGAGATGTATAAAATTATCGGCAATGATGAAACACTGGGCGGGGCAACCGGGATGTTGACGCCCAAGGGTGATAACATCGAAGTTGTTTTCGGAACTGAAAAGGTTGGGGCGGCTACGGTTTTTCTGGATGCCGACTATGAAACGGATATGTGGGAGGATTAGAAATGCCTGAGACAAGAACAGTTAAAAAGCTTGGTGCGTGCGAAGTGACATTCGGGACCCGTGAACTGGGGTACACTGCCGGCGGAGTGGAATTTGTACATAACATAGAGTACGCAGATACGGAAGTTGATCAGCTCTCGATGCCAATTGACTCGGAAGTAGACAAGTCAACCGTAACGGTAAAAGTGCCGATGGTGGCATACACAAAAGAAGACCTTGTGGCGATGCTGTACGGTGCGCAGCTTGTGACAGACTCTGTTGATGCGGAAAAAACGGCTGTGGATGTTTATGACGCTACGGGTGCGAAAATATCAAGCAAAGCTGCTGTGCTGAAGCTTGTGCCGAAATCCGGCGTGCTTGATGATTGCTTGGTTGTTTTTAAAGCAGCTCCGAAAATCGAAAATGTAAATCGTAAATATACTAAAGGGGAAATGAGCGTGTTTGAAGTGACATTTCTCGCTCTTCCGGAATCTGACACGTCAGACAGACTTTACCGTTTCGGTGATCCTGACGTAACGGCGGAGTAGTTGCATGGCTAAGGTTATAAACGTAAACAGTTTTTCCCTGAAAACGCCCATTGAGATAGACGGACAGCAGTTTGAATTAAGCGGGCTTGCGCATGTGCGTTCACTTGAGCTTCAGGAATTTTTTAAGGAAAAGCCTTCGCTCATGGCTATACGTGCGAAATATGCGGAACTGCTCGAAACATGCGGGCTTCCGGCGGCTGTTATAGCGAAGTGTGATAACGGGATGCTTGATGCGCTGATGCTTATAGCGCAGGGGTTTGATCCGGAGATTATAACAGCGGGGGAGCAGACGGCGGAGAACTTGGAGACGGACAGCGGGCAATAGAAAAACAAGCGGACGAATATGAGTATGACTTTGTTTATGCTTCGCTGCTCCGTTTTTACGGACTTACGGTGACCGAGTTGAACATGCTTCCGCTCGGTCATTTTTTTAGGCTTTACAGGCAGATAGGTTATATCGCCATTACCGAGGATTTCCGCCGGATAAAATGTGCAAACGCAACAAAAGAGATTTTGGAAGAGATGCAGACCGCACTTTACAACGTTGTGAACGACACTGAGAAACAGGAAATGGACGCCGCAATCGAAGCGGCTATAAAAGCCCGCAAGGAAAAAGAAAAGGATTTGAAATGGTTCTGAAAGGTTCGGAACAGTTTGAAAGGGTTCGGAAGGGTTTCAGATGAATAAGAACACACGGGAAACGCAGTTTAAATTTACGAGTGATTCAAGCGGAGCGGTAACAGGTTTTCGCAAGATAGAGAACGCCGCCGGAAAACTCTATAAAGAATCGGTACGGATAAACCAGAGCTTTGAGGGTATGCGTAATGTTCTGGGGATTGTAAAAGGTGCTTCCGAAGAACTCTGGAGTACGCTTGAAGAAGGCGCACGCATAAGCGAGATAAGCACAGGGTTTGACCGAATTTCAAGATCAGCGAACATTGTTTCTGAAATTTTGCTTGGCGATATGCGTAAAGCTGTTCGGGGCACAATGAGCGATTTGCAGATGATGACTGTTGCGAATCAGGCTCTGATTGCCGGAATGAACCCGCAAATGATCACTACTGCGCTTTCGTATTTGCGGGCGTACTCAAAGCAGACAGGGAAAGATTTTGGTCAGCTCACATCAACAATATTCACTGGTTTGACCCGTGGATCAACACAGTTGCTTGATGATGCAGGGATTATCATAAGTCAGACAGAACTTATGAAGCAGAAAACAGAAGAGTACGGGCGTGAGCTGACAGACACTGAAAAAAGGCAAATTCTTCTGGCTGAAGCTATGCGGCAGATGCAGGAAAAATTGCCGATGCTCGGCGGGGAAGTTGATTCTGCGGCAGACAAATTTGCCCGTTTTCGTGCAGAAATGCAGAATGTTTCTGATGAATCAAAGAATATGCTTATGACAACTGCGGCGGAATCGTGGGAAGGGGTTAAGTTCTGGGGTAAGTATTTTAAAGACTTAAATGATTTAGGTGTTCAGAGTGTTCAGTGGGTTTGGCAACGTGGGCAAAATGTTTCAAGTTCATTGCAGGGTGCTTTGGCAGCAAGCGAAGGGTTAATCAGTTGGCAGGAATATATAAACGCAAATGCGGAAGAATTAAACGCTTTGCTAAATGGCGGTGTCAGCGGGCTTGATGAACTTGAAAAAGGTTATGAGGCTGCGGAGAAGGCAGCGCAAGAAGCCTATGAGGCTGATGTTAAAAGAATAAAAGCTCTTGCGGCATCGTATATCACTACTCCGCAATACACAGACCCGAAAGCGCAGGAGAAGCTTGAAAAGCTCCTTAGTGCAGCACAGTTGGCAAAAATGCAGGTGGGGCTTGATGGCTATGCAGCGGCGGTAATGCGCATCAAAGCTGAGTATGATGATATGGACAAGTCTACCGCTGTTTTAAAAAATCTGGCTGATAAGTGGCTCTCTGTGAGTCTTGAAACAGCGAAAGCAACGGAAACACTGCGTAAGAACAATGAGCAGAAACGGGCGGCTATCGAACTGGCTAAACAGGTGGGGCGGGAAGATACATATGATATAGACCGTGGCGCAACGAACTGGGGGCAGGAGCAGGAAGCGGATAAACTTGGCATGACGATCATGGATAAAATCAAAGAGGCGGAACGTCAGCTTTTTATCAACGGAGCAACGGACTACAAGAGCAAACAGCGCATACAGGTTGAATTTGAGTATGAAGATATGGTTATGCAGGCAATGGGGGATGAACGTATCATAGCGGCGGCGGACGAGTGGAAGGCGTTGCAATATGAAATAATCAACACTGCGGAAGCAATGACGGAGGCTACAGCAACTTTTCAGCGTGAGCTTGATAGTCAGCTTGTGGTGGCATCTGCGGTTAAAGATGTTATGAGCGGCGTAACTGCGGAGCTTGCGGAAAGTGTGATTGTTTTGAGTGAAACGGGCAAGTTTGCCGTGGATGATCTCTTTAAGAACATTTATGACGTGGTGAAAACTGAGGCAGTGCAAAAAGCAATGTCTCTGACTATAGAGGGACTTTATCAACAGTATATAGCCGGTGTTTACACAGCGGCATCTGTGAACCCGGCTAACGTGGCTCTGGCGGGGCAGTATAAAATGTCTGCGGCGGCGGCGCAAGTGGCATCAACAGGGGCTTTTGCGGGGGCGGCTTTGTTTGGTTCTATAGCAGCGGGAACACTGCTTGGCGGGCTCGTGGGGCAGGCGCATGACGGGTGGTTTGATCTGCCGGAAACGGGCACGTACTATGCAAAGGCGGGTGAGTCAATAATAGACGAAAGTACAACGCAGATGTTTAAAAAAGGAAAATTCGGCGGCGGGGTGACTATAAACATGGGCGGAATAACGATAAATGGCAGTGATGAAAAAGGGGTGCTGAAAGCACTGCCGGAAATGAAAAAGCAGATTGTATCAACAATGGTAGAAAACATTGCTAATAATGGCGAAGTTCGCAAAGCGATTAAAAGATATGTGTAGGTGATTTATGGATACATACCCAAAAAAACCGAACGCAATAGAAGACACGACTATAGAGTTTAAGACGGAATCTGTAACATTCGGAAGGGGTTATGAACAGCGTTCCGCAGCGTGGGACAGTGGGAAAAAAGCGTTTACGCTGCGGCATGTACACTTAACGACTGCTGAGAAAGACTTGCTTGAAGCTTTTTTTGAAGACAGAAAAGGCGGGCTGAAGCCATTTTGGTTTGTGAATCACAATAACGGTGTGACTTATCAATGTTTATTTGCGGAAGACAAGCTTAATTTTACGCATAATAACGCAAAAAGCTTTAATCTGACAGTGAAAATCAAGGAAGACCCTAATGCGTAATATCGGCGATAACTCTGTTCTTTATTCATCAATAGTTAAACGGTTTACGTTGTATGATGTTTATTATACAGATGCGGATGCTCTGTATCTTACGGATATTAAAGAGGAAACCATTTACAACGGCGTGGTTTATGCTCCGGCGGCAGTGCAGAGTAGCGGGATAACATATAGCTCTGACGGAAAGCTGAATGACGTCACTCTGACTACCGGAAATCTTGACAGACTCATGCAATATTATCTGGAACAGTATGAAATGATGGGGCGGGCGGTAAAGATACGTGAAGTATTTGCGGATGCGGAAGACGTTATCAAGGGCTCTGTTGTGTACACATATCGTATTAAATCTGCAAAAGTTTCTAAGAAACAGGCTATTTTTACCCTCGGCGTTGGGGTTGATGTTCTCGGTGTGACAGTGCCGGGGCGGAAAGTTTACTCAAATTTTTGTTACAATCAGTTTCGTGATTCTAACTGCAAATATGCGGGAACTGACAGCACATGCACAAAGCTTTTTGATGATTGCATAGCAAAGGGAAATAATCAGAATTTCGGCGGATTTCCGGCGTTGGTGAAAGCTCATGTCTATGTGCGCTAGTTTTCTCGGAATACCCTATGCTCACGGCGGGCGAAGCCGGGCAGGGGTGGATTGCTGGGGGCTGTGTGTGCTTTTTTATAAAGAGGTGTACGGCGTTGATTTGCCCGATGCAAAGTATGCGGAGGACGAAACAGCGGCGTTAATAGCAGAAAATATGCACGAAGGGTTTGAGCGGGTAGAAAAGCCCTTGCCCGGCGATTTTGTGTTGATTTGCAACAGTGGGGAAGTACCGGGGCATATCGGTATTGTTATCAACCGTTTTCAGTTTATTCACTCTATGCAGCCGCATGGAGTTTATACAAGTCATTTACGCAGATGGGGGAGGCGTATTCATGGATTTTATCGTAAAAATTAAGGTTATCCCGAACGTTTTTGAAAAACGGAATCGTATAGAAAAAGAAGTTCAATATGAGCCTGTTTCAGTTTTTGATCTGTTTTCTGAGCATTGCACAGACTTTACCGCAGGTGATTTTTACCCCGTTATAAACGGAAAAAGGGTTGAATGGGAAAGGCGGGTTAATCCCCGTGATGAAGTTATTTTTATAAATGATATTCAGGGTGATGGAAATCTTTTTAATATAGTTCTCGGCACGGCGGCGATAGCGGCGGGTTTTTTGAGCGGTGGCGCAAGCTGGGCTGTATATGCTTATGCCTTCGGCGGGTCGATGCTCGCAACCGGGGCTATCGGGGCTTTGGGGCTTTTTACGCCGAGCATACCCGGCAACACCCTGCGCAATGATTATGAGGACAGCCGGACGTATAACTGGGGCGGAATCGAGAATATTGTCGGCGAGGGGAATGTTGTTCCTGTTGTCTATGGGCGTCATAGAGTTGGCGGGGTGATAATCAGCGGGTTTATTGACGGAGATGCGGAATCCGGCAAACAGACGGGGCAATACTTGAATTATCTTATCGGCTTGTCTGAAGGTGAAATCGGCGGAATAGGCGAAGAGACAGTTAAGGTGAACGACACTTTTTTAAGTGATTTCGCTGATGCGTCTTATGTTGAATCAGTTGAAAAGAATATTATTTTATCAGCAGAGCAGCAGGAAATATTTAATGCTAACAATGATTTTGCGGTATATTCTGTTGATAAGATAAACGTTAGCGTTTTTGTGCCTGATAAACTTTTCCGGCAGGAGATTATTATAAACGATGAGGGAAAGCCGGTTGTTTCTAGTTCATCGTTTAAGTTGACGCTTTATTTTACTTTCGGCAGTTCAACTAAAAAAGTTGTTTTGTGCAGCGGAGACGGTGATAAGTCTAATCGGAATTTCAAAGTGTCTATAGATTTACCTTTTGCAGATACGGGATGGGTTGTTAATTGTCGTGCAGAATTAAGAAAAGACGGTGATTTAGTTTCGTTAGGAGGGGAAAAGATAGTTCGTGTTTCATACACAAGAAAAGGCGGAATATATTATCTTGCGTCCCGCCTCGGTTCTGCTGATCAGACGCCGATAAAGGGTTTTTCGGATATCCGGAGAGACACGGCAATAAGCGGAAAGAAGATCACGTATAACAATAGTCAGTCTTTTACAACTGTTGATGTGTGCGATTCTGCTGTTGTTTCTGTTGCGTTTCCTGCGCTTTATAACCTTGATGATAAAGGAAATCTTAAAAATAAGTCTGTAAAGTTTATTATTGAGTATCGGCTGTATGATGAATCTGAAAACTGGGTTACTGCTGTTGACCCGGAGGACGGAGACACAGAGTTTATATGCACGGCGGCAACAAGAGCTGAAGTTATTTTTAGTTATCGGCTTAATTTTAATTCGACTGCCCGCCGGGTGATCAGGGTTACACGTCTGACTGCGGATGTGTCTGATGGGGATACAAAAAATGCGGCGGACTCGTACTTTTCCCGTGTTGTTGAAATCCAGTCTGTTGATGTGGCGTATGATAACACGGCTCTGTTAGCTCTGCGTGTGCGTGCTACGGACTCGATAAGCGGTTCTACTCCTTCGGTCACAACTGTAATTTCAGGCAGACTGATAAAAGATGTGCGGGATTTAGACGCTGAATCTTTTTCAAGCTCAAATCCGGCGAATATACTTTATGATCTGCTCACAAACACACGCTACGGAGCGGGGCGGTTTCTGGATGCTGATCAGATAGACTTGGAATCTTTTCAGGAATTTGCAGATTTCTGTGATGAACAGGTCTATTACACCGATGATAACGGTGATTTGGTTTATCAGAAAAGGTTTGAAATGAACCTTGTTATTGATAAAGAGTTTCGTCTCACAGAGATGATACAAAAAATCCTCGGCTCATGCAGAGCAACGGGTATTTGGAGCGGTGACAAGCTGCGTATCGTGATTGATCGTCCGGCTGAAGTTTCGCAGATTTTCAGCATGGGGAATATTATTGAAGACAGCTATTCGGAATCATATGCCGATTTCGGTAGTATTCCGAATCAGCTTGAGGCGCAATATCTTGATGAATCAAGCGATTATGAACAGCAAATGGTCAGCGTTTTTGATGCTGACAGAATAGCAGAGCCGGTTAATAGTACCACTATTCAGCTCTACGGTTTCACAGACAAAGCACAAGTAAAAAGAGAAATTGCTTTCGCACTGCGGAAAGCAAAGTCAAAAAAGAAGGCTCTGGAATTTTCCGCAGGGCTTGATGCTGTCGTGGCGGAAATAGGCGATATAATCGAATTTCAGCATGATACCCCGCAATATGGTTACGGCGGGCGTGTGAAGGCTGTAGACGGGAATTTGCTGACTCTTGATGTGCCTGTCTCGGTTGCTGCGGGTGAACAGGTTGTTTTCAAGGTCCGGCGGGCAGACGGCGAAATTTTGAAAGTGGCGTATTCTGCTATGACGTCAATTGAAATAAGCTCTATCTCTATAGTTCATAACGACACTGTAAATAAAGGCGATGTGTGGATTATGGGCGTTGGCGAAGCTAAAAATAAACCTTATAGACTCATAGGTATAGAGAAAGAGGAGGGGCTTTCTCTCAAGCTGACTTTGGAAGAATATAACGAAAGTATTTACACAGATGATTTTACATCGCTCATAAATTCTGAAAGATACAGCAAAGTTCAAGTTCAAAAAAAATATGAACTAGGTGCGGTCGGGGACGTTGCGGAAATCGGGGAAATTGTTGTCGGCAGTCAGCCGGTGAACATCACTCCGCCGCTTGTCACAGATATAACTATTGCTGAAGATTTCGCAGTGTACACGCCGAAAAACCCTTTAAGTGGGGTTATTGTGTCGTTCAGGCAGGTTGAAATAAGCGGCAATCCGTCTGTTTATGTCAAAGAGTATGAGCTTCTGTATTCTGAAGATGCGGAGAACTGGCGTTCCGCAGGGGTGACGAAGAGCAGCCGTTTTGAACTTGGCGGGCTTCTTGTCGGGCGGACTTATTATTTTGTAATCCGTAGTCGCACAAACTACGGCGTTGTGAATGCTCCGGAATCTCTTTATCCGCACCGTACTTTATATTCTATCACTCTCGGCGGCGAACAAAACACTTTTGCGGCTGTGCAGAATTTAGCCGCTGTGCGCACTCCGGAGGGTATCCGTCTAAGTTGGAGGGTCGGTGTTTCTGCGGATGTTGCTCATTATCGTATAGATAGAGCCCGTGCAACTGCGCCGATTCAGCCGCCGGTGCTGTTGGTTGAGCAGTTTAACGGCACTGTTTTCACAGACTCGTCCGCACTTACGGCGGGGCGTTATAATTACACCGTCATCCCCACAGACCCGTGGGGGAACGATGGTGAAGCGGCGGGCGTAAGTGTTCTTATTACTGCTCCTTCAGCACCTGCTGATTTAGCGGCTGTGGGTGATTTATTTGCGGTTAAATTGAGTTGGGCTGCTGTTGCTGATGCTGATTATTATGAGATTTGGCGGGCAGATACAGAAGATGGCACAAAACATCTTGTCGGCGCATCTGTGAACAATGCGTACATAGACAGCGGTTTGGGCGCATTAGATGATTATTATTATTTTGTGCGTACTCATGATATTTACGGGTTTTTCTCAAGCTTTTCTTCCGGTGTTCATGGCTCAACAGATGCAGATCCGGGAAAGCTTTTTGATGCTCTGGCGGGTGATGCTAATCCGGATGATGTGCGTGCGGGTTTTGCTGATGTTGTCAATCTTCCGGAGATTAAAAATAAAATAACGGGTGTTTTGGCTCTTGAAGAAAACATAGTTGAGCCCGGAGTTGTGGAAGAATTTTCAGATATACCGCCGCTTCATCCCCGCATTAACGAGGCTCTTTTAAAGCTGACAGAGCAGGGGAGTACTCTCATAGCGCAGGGAACGGCAATCCTGCAAAATGCGGAGCAGATAGCGTTGCGGGTGGCTCAAACAGAGTATGACGGAGATATGAACGTTATTGCCGATGCTCTCACGGATATAACGGCGGAAATCGGGCAGATACAGACAACTGTTTATGACAGTGAGACGGGGCTTGTGAGCCGGATGCAGCAGACGGAGAGCCAGTTTATGTTGGCTGTGGTCGACGCCGCAACGGGCAAGGCAATAAGCGGGCTGAAGGTTCTGGGAGACCCTGCGCAGGATGTATCAGAAATAGCACTCATGGCGGATAAAGTGAAGTTTGTAAGTCCGGCGGAAGGTAATGATAAATTTGCGCTTTTTAACATGTCAGATGGAGTTTTGGTACTGAATATGGATCTTGTAGCGAACGGGTCTATTACAGCGGACAAATATCTGGAAGTGTCGGATGGTGTGATCTGGTCTAGTTATATTAAATCAGAATATATCACGGGACTCGATTATGTAAGGCTTCCGTCTTTATTTTTGCCGAATGAGGCAGATAAAATAGAGAAGGTGACGTTTCTGTGGTCACGCCCTATAGTGCTGGCTGGTAAAGATTTTTATTTAGAAATTAGGCAGGATAAGCCTTTTGGTCTTGTTCATGAAGTTTTAAGAGTGAATGAAAACGGTATTTTTATTCAGGGACAAGAGATTTTGCCGACACCAGCGCCGGCAGGTATGACAGATTTAGGTCTTGTCGAATTGGATCTTGAATTGTTCCCTGATAATTTTTGGGATGCGGAGCTTTATGAAGTTATAATTTTTTGCAACCCGCTGTCCGATAACGGTGCGCAGATATTTAGCGATATAACCATTGCGTTTAAAATTAATTATATACGAACAGCATAGAAATAGGGGAGGAATAAGAAATGGCAGTGAATATCACGACAGTAAATGAAAAAGGTGCGCCGCTTTCGGCATCTGAATTTGATGCGAATTTTGTAAATCTAAAAACGGCGGCTGAAGCAAATGAATCTGCCCTTGCTGGCAAGCTCGGCAAAACCGAACAGGCGCTGGACTCGGCAAAGCTCGGCGGCAAATCACTTGAGCAGATTATCCCGCCGTACTCCAACCCGCTTGAAGGTTACGCATCAACAGACCCTGCGGGCGCATTGGGCGGCGGACTGCTTTTCGGCAGTCTGAGCGGCACAAACAAGTGGGCAGGCGGCGTTTTAGCCCCGAACGGGAAGATATACGGAATACCTTTTAGCGCTACGCAGATACTTGAGTTTGATCCATCCACGGGCACAACCAATCTTATCGGCAGTCTGAGCGGCACAAACAAGTGGGCAGGCGGCGTTTTAGCCCCGAACGGCAAAATATACGGAATACCTTTTAACGCTACGCAGATACTTGAGTTTGATCCATCCACGGGCACAACCAATCTTATCGGTAGTTTGAGCAGTGATACTAACAAATGGCGAGGCGGCGTTTTAGCCCCGAACGGCAAAATATACGGAATACCTCTTAACGCTACGCAGATCCTTGAGTTTGATCCATCCACAGGCACAACCAATCTTATCGGTAGTTTGAGCAGTGATACTAACAAATGGGTTGCCGGCGTTTTAGCCCCGAACGGCAAAATATACGGAATACCTTATAACGCTACGCAGATACTTGAGTTTGATCCATCCACGGGCACAACCAATCTTATCGGGAATCTGACCGAAACATCAAAATGGGTTGGCGGCGTTTTAGCCCCGAACGGCAAAATATACGGAATACCTCTTAACGCTACGCAGATCCTTGAGTTTGATCCATCCACGGGCACAACCAATCTTATCGGCAGTCTGAGCGACACAAGCAAGTGGATGGGCGGCGTTTTAGCCCCGAACGGGAAGATATACGGAATACCTTTTAGCGCTACGCAGATACTTGAGTTTGATCCTGCGACTGGCACAACCGATCTTATCGGGAATCTGACCGGATCATCAAAATGGTATGGCGGCGTTTTAGCCCCGAACGGCAAAATATACGGAATACCTTTTAACGCTACGCAGATACTTTGTATCCCATACGGCAATCACGGTAGTCAGTGGTGGGCGTTGAGTGCGTACACCAACAAATTTTAAGGGGGCGGATGATGGAAGTTTTTGAAAAATGGCTTGAAAGGCTTGCGGCTTCAATGACGGATGAAGAGATAAACGGGGCAATTGCGGCGCATCTAACGGAATATGACGATGACGGGAATGTCGCTCATGAGCCTTCGGCAGAGGAGATTGAGGATGTCCGAATCAGGCATTATGCCGCTCTCCGCAGGGGTGCATATGGAAGCTGGCAGGAACAGCTTGATAAACAGTATGCCGGAACATGGGAAAGCCACGTGGCGGAAGTGAAGGCGAGGTTCGGGAAAGGTTCGGAATGATTCGGAACTGTTCAGAAGGGTTTCGAATGTCTGTTTTTTTGCCGTGGTCAATGTAGTCATTTGTAGTCACTCCACTAAAAAAGGGTTTCGGTGGACGATGCGCTGAAACCCTTTATTTATAGTGCCGAGGGGGGGACTCGAACCCCCACAGGATTAACTCCCACAGGTACCTGAAACCTGCGTGTCTACCAATTCCACCACCACGGCGTAGTATAATAAGGAAAGAAATATTATGATTTCCTTAATCCGTTGTCAACAGATAAATCCCTTATTTATGTTTATTTCCCGATGCCGTGAAAGCACTTGTCCAGATGCTCCTTCGGGAGCTGTTTACCTATGAACGCTGTTGCCAGTGTTATCACTGCTGATGCAGGCAGACCTATAACAAGCGGATCGACCGCTGACCATATTGAGCCTGCGGCGAGGGAGTCAACTCCGAACACTGCCTTGCACATCATCATGGGTCCGGAAACCTTTTCATGGACGAAAAACAGCCAGAAAAAGCTGATAAGCGTACCCGCTGTAAAGCCTGTAAATGCGGAGAATTTTGTTACTCTCTTAGAGTATATAGCTCCGAAGTATAAAGGCAGAAATGCAGCGGCGCATATTCCGAAGAAGATTGCCGTTCCCCTTGCGATTATCGCCGTGCCGCCGTCAAAGAAGAGGGGCAGCCCCCATGCGAAAAAATAACTTAGCATAATGGTGAACAGGATGCCTGTTTTTGTTATCAGCACAGAGTTGCCGGTTTTTCCCAGCCATTTTTCATAAATATCTCTGCCTAATGATGTTCCCATTGCATGAAACTGCGAGCTGAGGGTACTCATGGCGGCGGAAAGCATGGTGATTGTGAAAACAGCGGTAAACCACTGGGGCATAGCCTTACTTATATAGAGAGGAATAATCTCCTCAACATTTTTGTTAGCGGCTATGAGGGATATTTTTCCGGCGGTGTCCTCATTCATGTAATAGAAATACACGTTTGATAATGCGCCGACTATAAACGCCACGCCCACTGCCACCAGAACGAATATTCCGCCAATAAGCACCGCACGGTTAAGCTCTCTGTTGCTTTTAACAGTCATGAAGCGGACAATAAGCTGTGGCTGCGCCAGAACGCCTATCCCCACGCCCATAACCATGGTTGTGACCACTGTGACCCAGAACGGGGAACCCAGGGTGGGAAAGGATGTCCAGCCTGTGTGCCCCTGAGAACCGAAGATGTTCACTGCTATATCCGCCATATCTGTAAGTTTCTGATGAGCTTCCACAACTCCGCCCATTTTCCAGTAGGTGAAGAAAAGGAGAATAATCATCCCCGCAAACATCACAGACCCCTGAAAAGCATCAGTGTACATAACCCCTTTCAAACCGCCCATAACGACATAAACGGCAACAATTACAGTGAGAAAGAACAGAGCGGCATTGTAGTTTACGCTTAATATCTGCGCTATGAATTTTGCTCCGCCCATGAGAACCACACTTGCGTAAAGAGGCATTGAAACAAATATAAGGAGCCCTGATAAACCCTGAAGAGTGCGGGACTGAAAACGAAGACCGATAAATTCGGGGAATGTATGTGCGTTAAGGTTAAGCCCCATGACCCTTGTGCGTCTGCCGAAGAAGACGAAGGCGATGAAGACTCCGACAAATATGGTGAGAACAGTAAGCCAGAGAAGGCTCATTCCGAAAACCGCAGCAGCCCCGCCGAAGCCGACAATTGCGGATGTGGAGATGAATGTGGCTCCGTATGACATAGCCATGACAAAAGGGTGTATCTTTCGCCCGGCAACCATGTAGTCTGCGGCGCTGACTGTTCCTTTATATGCCTTTACAGTTAGTCCGCCCACAATGGCGAGGTAAACGATCACCACGAGGGTAAGAAGAGGGAGACTCATTTCCATCAGAGCGTCTCCTCAACTTTTCTTTCCTCTTCGGCCCATTCCTGTTCCTGAAGAAATTCCTCATCAGTCATGTAGCCTTTGTTCCAGTTCATTATTCCGTAAACAATACAGAGTACAGCGCTGGCAAGCATGAGTATAAACCCAAGCGGCACTGCCCATCCTGATAAACCGAGCATGCAAGCCCCCAAAAAAACGAATTAAATTTCGGAAGCTTACATTTTTTGAGAATTTCAGACAATAAAAAACTGTTATTCTCTGATAATAACCTTGGAGAAACAGGACTCAAACAGTGCCTTAAGTGAGTAAAACTCTGCCTTGCTCATGGGAACATTAAACCTTTTGTCCAGAAGAGGGGTTGATTTTTGGAGGAACTGCAACGCCACAGGAACATCTTTTGCGAAATCAGCCAGCCAGAAGAGCGACTCCTCATCGGGCTTTTTCCATGCGGTATAGCGCAGTTCAAAAGGTATTCCGCTGTTTTTCAGTGCATGAATGGTTTTTACAAAAGGCTCTGTGGAGCGTGCTGTGCGGGTCATGTACTCTATATCTTCGGCGCAGAAACCTTTGATATCCACCGCCGCATAGTCCACAAACCTCTGCTCCAGAAGAGGCAGAAGCCTTGCCGGAGCAAATCCGTTTGTATCCAGCTTGATTTTCACACCGTCATTCTTAAGAAAAGATACAAAATCAGCAATGTGATCTGAAAAAAGAGGCTCGCCGCCTGTAACAGCGACGGCCCCTATATTTCTTACAGCCATATAAGAAAAAAACTCAGATGACTTATTTTCCCCTTTTCGGCCTGTTACCAGAAGAGGATTGTGGCAGTATCTGCACCTCAGGTTGCAACCGTGGGTGAAGACAGTGGCCGCCACTTCTCCCGGATAATCTATAAGACTGACGGGCGTAAAGCCGGCAATGAAGAAGTCTGTGTGACTCATTTGGAAACTCTGAAAGTCCCCCTGTTTATAAATTCCTCTTTTTTACCTTCGTTCCAGTGGTTTGTGGGGCTGTGATAGCCCACAACTCTGCTGTAAACGTCGCAAGTTGTGCCTTTTACTTCTGCCATTTCCTTTTCCAGCTCTCTGATTCTCTCAGCTTTTTCCATTATCTGCCTCCTTGCGTTTTTATATTGCCCAAAAGCCGTTAAACTTCGGCTTTGAGTTTCTCAAGTTCCTGAAAAATTGCCGCCTTTTTCTCCTCCGCACAAAGCGGACATTCGGGGTGTTTACCTTTAAGGTAGCCATGTACAGGGCATACGGAAAATGTAGGTGTTATTGTTATATAAGGTATTTTATAGCAGCATGTTATCTCTTTTAAGAGTTTGCCCACTGCGGACGGTTCATCCACTGATTCACCGAGGAAAACGTGGAAAACTGTACCGCCTGTGTAAAGAGGCTGCAGCTTGTCCTGATGATCCAGAACAGCGAAGAGATCCCTCGCCTTTTCCACAGGAATTTGTGTGGAGTTGGTGTAGTAGGGACGCTCAAGGGAACCGGAAGTAATAATTTCAGGGTAATCCTTGATATCACGCTTGGCGAGGCGGTATGAAGTGCCTTCGGCGGGCGTTGCCTCAAGGTTGTAGAGCATGTCGTCATCTTCCTGAAACTGCGCCAGTTTGCCTCTCATGAAGTTAAGGATCTTTTCTGCAAACTCCAGCCCTTCTTTATTCATAATATCCACGCCGATGAAGTTCAGCGCTGCTTCGTTCATTCCTATTATTCCGATGGTGTTGAAGTGGTTTTTCCAGAACTGACCGAATCTCGCTTTTATATCTTCAAGGTAGAAGCGGGCATAAGGGTAGAGACCGTTTTCCGTCAGTTTCTCCAGAGATTTGCGTTTGATTCTCAGGCTGTCTCTGGCAAGCTCCATAAGAGAGGAAAGCCTGTTGAAAAATTCCTGTTCGCTTCCTGCTGTGTAGCCTATTCTCGGCAGGTTTATAGTAACAACGCCGATTGAACCAGTGAGAGGGTTTGCGCCGAAGAGACCTCCGCCTCTTTTGCGAAGCTCTCTGTTGTCCAGACGCAGGCGGCAGCACATGCTGCGTGCATCTTCGGGACTCATATCGCTGTTTACGAAGTTTGCAAAGTAGGGAATGCCGTATTTGGCAGTTATCTTCATCAGCTCCTGAACTATGGGGTGTTCCCAGTCAAAATCTTTTGAAACGTTGTAAGTCGGTATGGGGAAAGTGAATATACGTCCTTTTGCATCGCCTTCCATCATAACTTCCATGAAGGCACGGTTTACCAAGAACATCTCCTCCTGAAACTCTCCGTAGGTTCTGTCCATCATTTCGCCGCCGATTATAACCGCCTCGTCCTTATGGGTTGATGGTACGTATAAGTCCATGGTGAGGTTGGTGAAAGGCGTCTGAAAACCCACTCTGGTGGGTACGTTGAGGTTGAAGACAAATTCCTGCATAGCTTGCTTAACTTCCTTATAGGAAAGTTTGTCATAGGCTACAAATGGTGCAAGATAAGTGTCAAAGTTGGCGAAAGCCTGCGCTCCCGCTGCTTCACCCTGAAGTGTGTAGAAGAAGTTTGCTATTTGTCCCAGTGCTGTGCGGAGGTGTTTGGCGGGTTTGCTTTCAACCTTGCCGGCGACCCCTCTGAAGCCTTTCACCAGGAGATCTTTAAGATCCCATCCGCAGCAGTACACAGCGAGAAGACCGAGATCGTGAATATGGAAATCCCCTTCTGTGTGTGCTTTCTGCACTTCGGGCGGATAGATTTTATTCAGCCAGTATTTTGCTGTCACAGTGGATGAAATATAGTTGTTAAGCCCCTGAAGAGCATAGGTTGTGTTGCTGTTCTCGTTCACACGCCAGTCGCTTCCGCCGAGATAAGTCTCAACTATGGATTCAAAACCCTCCATGCTGTCAGTTATGGAGCGGATGTCTGCACGCTGTTTTCTGTATATGATAAAAGCTTTGGCTGTTTTGGCGTGTCCCTGCTCTATGAGAACTTTCTCTACGTAGTCCTGTATCTCTTCTACGGAGCATGAACCGTAGCGCTCGTAAGCATCTGTAAGTTTTCTTGTAACAATAAGGGAAAGGGCTGCAGCGTTATTTCTGTCTGTTCCGCCGACAGATTTTGCAGCCTTGAAAATGGCGTTTGCAATGCGCTCCTGATCAAACGGCACAAAGCGCCCGTCACGTTTCATAACTTTTTCAAGCATATAATCAAGCCTCCGTAAAATAAGCGTAATTCGATGGAGAGGATGCTTAATAAGTGAAGATTATATGCACAGAAGTATCGTTGGCGTGTAATAATCTCATCCATCCCTCCGATGGGCAGTTATTCCCCGGGGCAGGTATCCTGACTCGCCTTCGTTCTACTTGCTCGGCCTTCCCGTACATCAGACAGTGGCAAAGAAAAGGAGCTTTCGTCCGGCTCACAGTTGCGGGGGCAGCGGCGGATTTTAACCGCACTTCCCTGATTCCCGATGAGCTATTTTGCTATGAAGAGATCGATAAGTCAACCCAGATTTGAGGAAAAGAGATAAAAAAGCTCCTGATTAAAAGACGGCACATCGCAAGCCCGCTTCCTGTATGGAGTTTGGCGGAGGCGGGCATTTGTCAGATAAAAATATAATTATTTTTAGCTCTTATAAGATAAAATTTTAAGTCAAAATGTAAATAATATAGCCTATAAGGTAATATATTGAATCAGTGTATTACTGTATTCTGTAAAGATGAACAGGATCGACTTAATCAGGGGTAACATACTGAAAGCCATAGCCGAATCGGGACAGTCACGATTGAAAGTGACCGAAAAGGCGGGTATTTCCTATCAGCATCTTACCCGTTTTCTGAACAACAACACAGGGGGAGAAATAGGGATAGGCATACTCTGCAGGCTGGCTGAGGTGCTTGATGTCCCTGTGAGCTGTCTTCTGGGTGATACGGATAAAGCAGGCGATTATATCCTGACCGCAGGGGGCAGGCAGCTTCCCGCTGAGTGGGACGGACTGATGAAGGAAATTCTTGCAATGGATGAACAAGAGCAGGACAAGATCTACAGGATGCTGAACCTGCTTCTTGAAGTGATTAAATAAAGAAAGGCGGATGTCCGCACCGGGCGGAAACCCGCTTCTGATTTTCAGTTAATAGTCTATCCCGGCCGCCTGAACACTTTCCGGATCATGGCTGTGGCAGGGGGTTACTCCGTATGTCATGTCGCAGTTGGGGCATTTTGCCTCGAATGTCTCCATGTTGAAGCTTTCTTCGCAGTTTGAGCAACGGATAACCATAGGTGCAGGCATGGGCATTGAGCCGTAACCCATATGTCTTAATTTATCTACCACCTGTTTGCCGTTGTCGAAACTTCCTGAACATCCCTGATGCATTCTGAACCTCTCATTATATATTTTTCCGGCTTTGCCGTAATATTAATCCTGACTTTTCTTTGTTTTGAAACAATACGCTCTCTGCGCTATAATTAACTTGATAGAGATCAAAATATGCAAAAAAAACTTTATCGTTTTAATTTTCTATATTATAGTGTTTTTGTTAGGTAATATTGACAAGTATCATTAGATTATTATTTTAATAACGGTCATAACATCATTTTCTATGGAGGTAAGCATTGAAGAAACTGCTTCCGCTTTACATTAACAGGCTCAGTCCCTGTTACAGCCGTGATCATCTCGGCAATCATGGCTGTTATGCCAGAAACGATATACCAAGATTCCTTCACCTCACGGCTTTAGGCAGGTTTGATGAGGCTTTTTATGTTCTCAAGGAAACAAATCCATTCAGTTCGGGCTGCGGCAGATTCTGTGATCACCCCTGTGAAACAGCATGCAACCGTACGAAATATGATCAGCCTGTGGATATAAAAGCGCTCGAACGCTTCATCTCCGATGCGGGCTATGAAAAAGGCTTAAAACCTGCAATGACAGGAGAAAAGAAGGACAGGAAAATCGCCATCGTAGGCTCCGGTCCCGCTGGGCTTTCTGCTGCTTATTTCCTTGCACGCTGCGGTTACAGTGTGGAAGTGTTTGAAAAACACGAGGTAGCAGGCGGTCTTCTCAGTGAAGGCATACCGGCCTACCGTTACCCCCGTGAGGTTTTCGAGAAAGAGCTTGCCTTTATAAAAGAGACAGGTGTGGTGATACACACTAACTCCAATATAAATAAAGAAAGCTTTAAAGACCTTGCCGGAAACTATGACGCAGTGATAGTCGCCACCGGAGCGCACAAACCCGGAGAACTGGGCATAGAAGGTGAACAGCTTGACGGTGTTGAAAACGGTATAGCATTCCTGAAAAAAGTAAATCTCGGACAGCTTGACGCCCTCGGAATAAAAAAAGGCGAGAAGATAGGCGTTATCGGCGGCGGTTATACCGCAATGGATGTGGTGCGCTGCGCTGTTCGTCTGGGTGCTGAACCCACTATGGTTTACAGGCGTACATCCGCTGAAATGACAGCTCATCAGGGCGAGGTTGAAGAAACAAAACGTGAGGGTGTGAGCTTTAAGTTCCTTAAAAGCCCCCTTAAGATAGAAAAAGACGGCAAAGGGCTCAAGCTCACAGTGCAGAAGATGAAGCTCGGCCCCGTTGACGAGAGCGGACGCTCCAAGCCTGTGGCTGTTTACGGTGAGACAGAGGAATACGCCTTTGACCGCATAGTTCTTGCCATTGGCGATAAACCCGACCTTTTCTTCGTCGGCGAAAAATTCACTGTGGATTTTCCCAGAATGATCTGCCGTGATTTGCCGGAAGATGTTCAGAGTAAAATATTCATCACCGGTGACGCCGCCATGGGCGCCACAGACAACACAGGCATGGTTGTGCGTGTTGTGGGACTGGCGCAGGACACTGTGAAGAGCGTGCGTGAGTACCTCGGTGAAACAATTGAAACTGATAAAGACAGAAAAACCGCTTTCTACAATACACTTAACACCAAATATTTTGAAAAGAGCGGCAGACTCATTGAAGAGACTCTCCCTTTTGAAAAAAGAACAGGCAACTTTGATGAAATAGTGAAAACAGTTGATGCCGACCTCGCACAGCTTATGGCGGGAAGATGCTTTAACTGCGGAATCTGTATTCAGTGTGACTGGTGCTGGCATTACTCAGACGGCAGCCTGATCAAGCTGGAAAGAGAATGGACTCCTGAAAAAGACGCCTTCTACTATGAGTTTCTCACAGAAAAAGTTTGTGATGCCACCTTCAAAAGTGTCGAGGCGTGTCCCAGAGCGGCTCTTAGTATATCATCCGCCGGTTCGGCCGCAGAAAACCTGCGTGAAAAACAGTACATAACCAAAGATGAACTCGAAGGGGGAAACTGATATGATGACAGACGGACTTTCCCGTTCGGGGAATCTGAGCGTATTTGAGTTTTCAGGCGGCGAAGAGGGACTGGCAAGCGGTGCCTGCGGTCTTCTCGGCGTAGTGGGCGATTTCAGCCTCGGCGCTGTTCTCAAGGCGGCAAGGTGTTTGCAGTACAGGGGGCGTGCCGGAGCCGGCGTTACTCTCAAGGGGCTGTATAAGGATACCAACTTCTATAACTTTCACATAATGTTCCGCAGCAAGGACAAAATCAAGGAACTGGAAGAGGTTATCGGAAGCTGGGGCGTGCGTATTCTGGACAAGTTTAACATGGTTCAGAAGAAATACTACTATGACTACGACCTGCCGATCATCATGCACTATGCGGTTGTTCCGCCCTCTGTGGATGAGATGATGTACCGTGAGAAAATGAGCGACGAAGCCTTGTACATGGTACAGATGGTCGGGCGCTTCAATACGGCGTTTAAGGACGATGCCCGCATATTCTCAAGCTCAAAATACAACGGAACATTTCTTACAGCCTTCGAGCTTCAGGATACCATAGATATTTACAACCTCCACCAGTTTGAGGAAAGCTATTACGAGGCGTGCCTCATACACCTCCGCTGGCCAACAAGTAAAGGGCAGGGGCTCTGGTGGGGACCGCAGCCCATATCACTGGGTGAAGTTGCCGGAGCGCACAACGGACACCTCTCCAGTGACGTTTCAAACGCAAGAGCCCTTGAACAGCTTGATATTCACCTCCATGTGGGAACAGACTCCGAAGCTCTGTTTCTTCAGACAGAATATCTGCTGAAAAAAGGTTATTCCCTCAAGGAAATAGAGTGGATTATCTGCCGTAAGTTCCCGCAGGAGCTTGCAAACATGAGCAAAGAGGATCTTGCACGCTACAGGGAGATAATGAGCAATCCCCTCCTTGAGAGGATGAAGATTTCCGGTCCCGCCACGGGTATTGTCCTTGTGGATGACGTCATGGTCGGTCTCACTGACAGAGATCACCTGCGCTCATTCAGCATAGGGATAAACGACAAAGTGGCACTCATGGGGAGTGAACAGAGGGCTGTTATCAGCGCCGCTTACTTCATGAACGAGGAACTCACAATGAGCGACCCCGAAGCGGGCAGGATAGTTGGTTTCGAGGTTAAGGACAAGAAGGTGAAACGCCTTGACTACGGGTGGAAGAACAATGCTTGAATATAAAAAAGAGATAGTAATAAAAAGATCCATAAGATACACGGAACCCGCAGACACAGGTATCTACGCTCAGGGTGCAAAATACTGGGTTAAGGTAACTGACGATGCCGAGGAACCGGGCAGAGGGTGTGTTCACTGTGCAACATGCGTTGAATCATGCACCCACAACTTAACCAAGCCGGAATCAGGTACAGGTGTTTTCAGCATGGAAACCCGCTATCTTGATCCGGACGGCAATCGTGTGGAGCCTGAGGATAAAGATAAGGCGGCTTTTCTGGAGAAGATACTCTGGATAAACCCTGATGAATGCTGTAACTGCAAGAGATGCGTGAAAATGTGTCCCCAGAGGGCGATCAAGGTTTTCCCTAACCCCGATTACAAAGAGGTCGGCGTTACTCTCTCCGGTTCAGAGGTTATTAATAATATAATCAGCCGTGCCGCGGGTAAATCCACTGTCTCAAGCGCACATTTGGGCAAATATCCTTCAAAGCTTGATCAGGACTGGATGATAGATGCTGCGGAGATCCTCTCTCCCCAGCGTGACCACCTGCATGAGTTTGCCGGGCAGATGCGTAAAATGACCCTCGGCAAGCGTAATGCCCGCTTTGTGTGCGATACGCCTATTTTCGATGTTCACCAGAGCTACGGCTCAAGCAGCCACGAAGCGATACTCGCAAGGCTTGCGGCAAGCATCAAGCTGGGCAGACCGTTCTTCACAGGGGAAGGATATATCCACCCTGACATGATGCCCGCTGCCAAGCACTGCATTCTCCAGTTCGGTTCAGGGGGCTATGGTCCGTGGCTTGAGCTTGATAAATTCGCCGGAATCTCAATGAAATACGGTCAGGATGCGAAGAAAGGTAAGGGCGGCAGGCTTCAGGATAAGAAAAACGACTATGAAATAGCCCTGCTCCGCTGTGTTGAGGCACTGCGCCATCTCACTGCGCCAAACCCCCAGCACCTTCAGTATTCAATCGAAGAGCTGCCCATGAGGGTGGAATCTCTCCGTATGCTTCTCGGTGATGACAAGCTGATCGGTGCGGATGTTTACGGCACTGCATGGAACTTCCCTGAAATAGCAGTGGCAATAGCTAAAGCAGGCTTTGACTACATCACCATAAAAGCGGGTGACGGCTCCACGGGGGCGGCTCACTCTGTTGACCTGAAAAACCGTGGTCTGAATATAGTTTACCTCACTCACATGGCTGATCTTGCACTCCGCAGGGAAGGCTTGAGGGAGGAAATATCCGTCATAGCCGAAGGCGGCGTTATGGACAGCTTCCACGCTTTCCTCGTTATGCTTGCCGGAGCGGACTTTGTGGGTATGGGTATGCGTCAGCTTCATGTTCTGGGCTGTACTCTCTGCCAGAGATGCCACACTGGTCAGTGTGCATGGGGAATTACATCACGTCCGTACGGACACAGGATAGATCCTGAAACCGCAAGTGATAACATAGCAAAGCTGATACACAGCTTCCATGAGGATATGGAAGGGCTCTCCGCCGGACTGGGCATGAGTACCCATTCTGATGTGGTGGGTTCACGCCGTTTCCGCTACCACGGAAGTGATCCCCTGCTGTTTGAAACCTTCGGTGAGAAGGACTTTCCTAAGCAGGTGCATACAATCAAGATGAAAGAGAGCAGAAGCAAGGTCTTCAAGCCGGAGAAAGAGGTAGCTGAAGAACTCAAAGACAGGTTTGAAGAAGTTCTGGCAAACATCAAGGGTGACAGCCTCACCATAGATATCGGCTTTGACCAGATAGAAAGCCTTGAGCTTAACTTCATGATGAAGGAAGCCGTCCGCAGAGGCGTTAAAAAGTTCTTCCTTGATAATGTCATGGGGCAGAGGGTCATCGGAACGGGGATCAAGTGTGACGAGATCACCGTGAGGGGACTTGTGGGCAACCACTCATTCGCTTTTGTGCATGGAACAAAGATAAATGTAATCCCTAATCACTCCACTGTGACTACTGTTCCCGCAAATGCTCAGGTGGGTGTTGCCAACACCGCAAACCCCGGCGAAATAAACATAGCCGGAGATGTGAGCGACCTTTTTGCCGCTTATTCCGTCAGCGGAACATACAGAGTGGCAAAGAGCGGCGGTGTCCGCAACCTTCTGCTTATGAAAGCCGGAGTGCCGGAGGAGTGGAAAAATATCGATACCGAAAGGTTCGAGAACGCTCCCAAGGACGAAATCCTCCGTGAGCTGATCATGAGGTATCAGCGCAGAAAAGCGGTCAGAAGCAGGATGAAGTGGGCTGATTTTGTGAAGCTCGCCGAAGCCAAGCTCAAAAAACGCAAACCTCCTGTTGTGGTTTACGGTCTGGGCGGCGAGAGACGCATGGGCGACTATTTCATGGAATACGCTCAGGGCGGAGTCGGTGTTGTGCTTAATGTGGCGGATATTCCCAACCCCATCGGCTATTACGTATGCAGCGGCATGACAGCCGGAGCGGCATACATCAGGGGCGAAATACTCCCCGAACAGCTCGGAGCGGGTGTGCGCAAGCTTGACTATCTCACTCCTGAGGACAGAAGCTTCCTCAAAAAGCAGATCGAGGAATTCATAACCCAGTTCAGAAATGTGGATATAGATGCAAACTACAATGCACAGCTTAAGAAGTTTGCAGAGACATATGAAAAAGATCCTGAATTGATTTTTTCAGGCTTCTGCAAAATAATCCCCAAGGCAACAGCCGCACAGAACAACGAATAAAAACCCAATGCCGCCCCTGAACTACATGGGGGCGGCTTTTTATATTCTTTCTTTTTTATAAATCAGTTTAAAGCCGAATATTATCAGAATAATACCCACGCCCAGATTAAGAATATCCAGCATGATTTCCGGCAGAAAAACGCCCATTATGCTTCCCGCCGCTGCTGTAAATGTGAGAAATAATATTGTTGCTGTCACACAGCCTGCGGCGAACATAAAAAGCTCTCTTTTATTCCATCTGTTTTCTGTGATCTGTACAGAAAACATGCCGCTCCAGAAGATTATAGTCAGGGGATTAGATGCGGTTAGCAGAAACCCCTGCATGAAAATATTTGTCCCTGAAATATCTGAAAACAGAGCTGTTTGAGGCAATAGCGACAAGTCAAATGCCCCTGATACTGTGTTTGCCCCGAATAGAATAAGCACGGCAGAACCGGCGAATCTGACAGTATTTCTAACTGACGGACGTCCCAGAAGCGCCGCTGCCCCTGCGCCGGACAAAGCGATGTACAGCGCATCGACAACTGTTATAGCTGAAACAGCATGAAGGCTGCTGAAAAAACCGTATGATACCGATATATTGAACACCAGCAGGCACACGGGTCCGACTGTGAGCTGGAGTACCATGCCGAATTTTAAGCCTTTGAGGAGGGCAGAGGCGTCGTTTTTATACATTTATTTTTTCTTTTATGGATGTCAGCGTCACCACGGTGTTTGATGATGCGACACCCTTTATTTTTTTTAGTTTTTCAGATAAAAAGTCTTCCAGATCTTTTGTATCTTCAACCGAAACTTTCAGCAGATAGTCATACTCCCCCACAACATGATGGCATTCCAGAACACAGTCAAAAGCGGTAATACTTTTTCGGAAACTTTCAATGTTAGCTGTGTGGTCTATATTGACAAATATGAAAACCAGCAGTTTATTACCTGTCTTTTCCCTGTTTATCCTCACTGTATATTCGCTGATTATTCCTGTCTGCTCCATCTTTCTTATTCTGCCTGCAACTGCGGGAACAGAAAGATGCACTTTTTTGCTGATTTCCGATGTTGAAGCTCTGCCGTTTTGCTTAAGCTCGCTTATAATGGCACAATCTATGGAATCCATTTTATCTCCTTATTTTAATATAATAATAGGATATATATGGAATAATGTAAATAATATGGCTGTATTACGATAAATTATAAAGTTATTCAGCTTTTTTTATTTATTTTTTAAATTAAGCATGAGTTTGGAAGCAAAGCGGCTTGCAAATTTTAAAGCCTGATGAATAATACCGATCTTGCTGTTTACTATTGCATTGAATGCTTTTATTTTTGATGTATAAAAACCTATCGGAGAACGGCGGATGGATTTTACATTCCTCAATAAGGATAATATTGATAAAGAGCATATCTGCTGTACCCTTTCAAAAAATCATTCGGCTGAAATTGCTCACAGAAAAAAGTGGCTGAAACAGCATTTTTCTGATGGATTGGTATTCAAAAAACTCCCTGTTCACGGAAAAGTTTTTATTGAGTATGTTCCCGCAGAAAAAGCATGGCGCCCGGTTATCGCAGGCGGGTACATGTTTATTCACTGCCTTTGGGTTTCCGGCAGATATAAAGGGTGCGGAAATGCAAAAGCGCTTCTGAATGAATGTATCAAAGATGCAGAAGGGATGAACGGCGTTGCCGTTGTCACTTCCTCCAAATCGTTTCTCACTGACAAGGCTTTCTTTCTTAAACAAGGGTTTGAGCTATGCGATACAGCCCCTCCTTATTTCGAGCTTCTTGCCCTGCGGTTAAAAAAAGATGCTCCAATGCCTGTATTTACGGAAAAAAGCAAGACTCTCCTAACTGACAGAGCGGAGAATCTGGTTATATATTATTCTAATCAATGTCCTTATTTTGAATCAAATGCCGTGGAGATGAAACAAACTGCGGAAGAAGCAGGATTGAGCGTGTCTCTGATAAAACATGAAACAGCGGATGAAGCGCAGAAATCTGCATGTGCCCATGGAACATTTTATGCTTTCCTGAACGGCAAATTCCTTACACATAAACCTTATACGGCTGAACAGTTTAAAAAACTGCTTGATAAACACAGGTGAAAATATGCTGTCCGTAAACAGGTTTGCTTCGTCGGCAAGGGCGGCGGAGTATGTTGCTGATTACTGGTATTTACATTCAGAGGCACCCGAACCGGTGGAGATAGGCATATTTCCGGACAGTTATTTCAGCCTTATATTTGACATCAACCACCCTGAAAATTCATTCATAGCCGGAACAATGAACTGCTCTCTGAAGAATATCATAAATCCCCATTCCTGTTTATTTGGCGTTCAGATAAAGCCGTTTCTTATCCCCTGCCTGCTGAGAACTTCCGCAGAAAGCTTCGTTAACGGGAGTACACCTGCCGTTTTTACAAAAAATATTGTCCACCGCATATGCGATAGGCTTCGTAAATGCCGATCACAACATGAAATGTCAGAAACTGTTGAGTCTGTTTTGCTGCCCCTGTTTGAGAATCTGAGAGCAGAGAGGGGCGTGTTCCGCAAAATATCAGAAGCCATGCTTAACGGTACTGCTCCTCCAACAGTCAGAGAAACCGCTTTTCACGCAGGGATCTCTGAAAAGCAGCTTGAGCGTTATTTTCTGAAGCACACCGGGCTGGCGGTTAAAGAATACAGTCTGCTCACAGCGTTTGAACGAAGCTGCCGTATGCTGGAAATCGGTGCAGCATCAGTGTCATGCGCTCACTCTCTCGAATTTTATGACCAGTCGCATTTTATCAGGAATTTCCGGCGCTTTTCAGGCATTACCCCAACAGAGTATGCATCTCTGAAAAATGTCGGATTTATACAATACAGCATTTGAATGCCGGAGTATTTTATTGTTTGTGAGGTGAATTATGAAACTTGCTTTAACTGCCGTTTTTGTTAAGAATATGGAAAAATCGAGAGAATTTTATTCCGGCACTCTCGGACTTGAGGAACACATGGACAGCGGAGTACACCTGTCCTACACAAACGGATTTTCACTGTGGCAGGAGGATGCTGCGCTGGCTACGATCGGTTTGGCAAAGACTCCGGCAGAAACAGGCAACAGGTTTGAACTTTGCTTTGAGAGTGAAGGTCTTGATGCCGACTTTGTCCGTGCCGTATCCGGCGGTGTGGAAGTGATCAGTCCTGTTCAGGAACAGCCCTGGGGGCAGAAGGTTTTTCGTGTTTATGATCCGGACAGGCACATAGTTGAAGTCGCAGAGCCTCTGGAGATGACAGTTAAACGGTTTACGGCAGCGGGTATGAGCCCGCAGGAAATATCTGATAAAACCACGATTCCTTTGGATATTGTGAAGCATATGGCGGGATAAATGGATATTGAACAGATAAAAAAACGGAAAGGGGCGGTAAAAACGTCCCTTGTTCCGGCGGAAGTGATTGAACTTCTGAATCAAGGGCTGATTGAGACTGTTAACCTGAATGAAAACCTTATGGTTAACAGCCTTCTCCTTTTTGAGAATGTGAGCCGGGAAACAGGCTTTGAGGCTGATTTGCCTGCGTTGCGGAAAGAGCTTGCCGGGCAGAAGATTATGGCAGTAACAAGGCGGCTGGGGGAAGAGATACTCACAGGCGTGAGATCAGGACGAATTACAGAGCAGCATTACCGGAATCTCTGCACCCATGTTTCCGATACTGTGCGGAACTGGTGTGCTTTTTCAGTCGGTGCGGATGATGCCGACACTGCGGATAAACTTGAGCGTATAAAACCCTTTGCCGATGATTCTCACATGGGCGTACGTGAAATGGCGTGGATCTGCATGAGGGATGATATAGAAAAGGATGTGGAAAGAGCCGTATCTCTTCTTACTTACTGGACAGCGGAAAAAAGTCATTTAATCCGCAGGTTCGCAAGCGAGGTAACACGCCCCAGAGGCGTCTGGTGCAGGCACATCAGCAGGCTCAAGGAAAATCCTGAACTCGGTTTGCCGCTTCTGGAACCCCTAAGGGCTGATAAAGAAAAATATGTACAGGACTCTGTGGCAAACTGGCTTAATGATGCATCCAAAACCCGCCCTGAATGGGTTCGGGAGCTTACTGACAGATGGCTTGCCGAGAATCCGTCAAAAGAAACGGAGAGAATCTGCAAACGTGCGCTGAGGAGTATTTCCTAGCAGCATTCCTGTTCGCACTTTGTCATGGCATGTATGGCTTCCTCATCATCTTTCTCCTCAAAGAAATCCATAAGGAAAGGGGCATTCTTGCACACTATATAGAGCAGTGTCTCTCTGGAATCAAGCTTCGGGTCTCTTTCATAGTATGCCTGCGGAATAAGACTGATGAACTTGTCCCAGAATGCGTTGCTGGTATCGGTTTCCTTGAGAACCCGCAGCAGGTTGTCTACCACGAGGCATGCGTTTTCAAAGCAGTTTATGTTCTTAAAGCTTGTATAGCTTTCATTCACTTTGATATTTTTTCTGCAATCACACATTTGTACTTCCTCCCTTAAATCATTGTGTAAATATACATGACTTTGAGTATTTTTCTACTTTTATCAAAATAATGATTTCGTTTTTTTGTCTTTAACAACAATGAACTGAACGCATGATCCCTAAGAGGGTAAATAAGTAAACGCCCGGGGTCTTCACCCCGGACGCCGGGTTATGTATAAATTTATCTGTTTATCCCAAGACGGAGATATTCTTTGAATATGCATTTATCCATAACAAATGGAATGTTGGCGTATTCCGCCATGCGTTTTCCTTCCTCTGTAATCACTTCTTCCTGAAGCCAGATGAGCCCCGCTTCTCTTCCTATTGCCTCTCTCACCACTTCCGCCGCTGCATCGCTTCTGCGGAAAACATCAACAATATCAGGTTTAACGGGCACTTCCGCCACGCTGTCATATGTGGGGACACCAAGAACCTCTTTTTCCACAGGGTTTACCGGGTAGACTGTATATCCATTTTTCATAAGAAATTTCATTATGCCGTTGCTGGCTCTTTCGGGCTTGTTTGACGCACCTACTATAACCACGGTCTTTGCATTCGTAAGGAGTGATTTCAGCTGGTCATCGGTTAAATTAGTCATGGCTTCCTCCATTATTTTATATATATTATGATCTACATAAACCAGTTAGGTGTCAAGGAAGGATATGAAATGATACAGAGCCTCTACAGCTCATCATCAGCATTGTTGGCTTATTCCAAGGCGCAGGATGCCACGGCGCATAACATTGCCAATGTAAATACGCCCGCTTTTCAGTCCCTTTCTTCCACATTTTCAGAGCTTGCCAATCAGGGCGGAGTTAAGCTTAATACTATCCGCACCAATGAAGGCACAGGTTATGCCATTCCCACGGGGAATCAGCTGGATTTCTCTATAAACGGCAACGGGTACTTCAGGGTTCAGAATGCAGACGGAACTGAAAGCTACACCAGAAGAGGTGACTTCTCAGTTGATGCGGCCGGCAACCTCGTCACGAAGGACGGAGGTATAGTCGCTGAGAATGTTTCCGACGGCGGAAGACTTGAAATCACTGACAACGGAGAAATCTATTCCGACGGCGCATACAGGGGACGGATAGAAGTTGTTGACTCAAACGGCAATCCCATGCCGGAAGGCTCGTTCAGTGTTGAACAGGGAGCCCTTGAGGCATCAGACACTGGTATTGCCAAAGAAATTGTGGGCAGTATGGTTTACCTTAATTCATACAAGTCAAATATCGTCACCACCCAGACTGCGGATCAGATGCTCGGCACTATCATCGACATGATGGCGTAGCCCTGTTTTCTCTTATTAAGCTCATTTGCTGTAGACAGATGAAATGCTTTTCAAAAGTTCAGCATGCCGTATTTTTTCATCCGTATTTAATCTTCTGTGATTGTTGATTATCTTGAAAATGATTTCTAATATCTCTTTATCGGCAGAGTCATAAACCGTAGGCATAAGTGATATAAGAGGGGTGTTTAACGAAATGGAAATTTTCTCGATTGTGCTGATCGTTAAGTTACTCTTACCGCACTCGATTTCAGATATAGTTGTTGTATGAAGCTCTGCCAGTTCAGCTAGTTTTTCCTGAGAGAATCCAAGCTCTTTTCTTTTTTTTCTTATAGTGTCTCCGATGGAAACAAGTATCGGTGATTGTTCTGTTTTTTGTTTTTTCATGCTTATTTATAAGCTTAATAACTGTTATTCGCCATAGGTTATATGCCTTGATTTCTTGACATATTAAACGTGTTTAGCCTATATTGTTTCTTGGCTGTGACTGATATTCAAAGTCTGTATCATGAAAACTGAATTAATGTTTATAAGTCTATGATATAAGAGGAATAAAAGAATTTTATATCTGACATTAAGAGAATAGAATCTGACAGCTGGTTATGCGGAGAAGCTTCTGCGGCTTTTCCGCACAACCGCTGAAATATACATTTAGTCAATTGTTCTTAATATATCCCTCAGCACGTCTTCCGTGTCCTCAACACCTAATGACAGACGAACCAGAGAGTCGCTTATGCCTCTGGCTTCTCTTTCCGCAGGGGGCATTGCTGCATGGGACATCATCGGCGGGTATGATATTATGCTTTCCACGCCGCCAAGGCTCACTGCAAAAGCCGCATACTGCATTTCATTCAACAGCCTGTGGGTCAGCTCCGTACTGTTCAGTTCAAAGGAGAGGACAGCGCCTGCCCCTTCACTCTGGGATTTATTGATTTCATAACCTTTATGACTCTTAAGACCGGGGTAGTAAACCTTCTTGACATTCGGATGTTTTTCCAGTGCTTCGGCTATGACCTGTGCGGATTTTTGTCCCGCTTCCATCCGTACGCCCAGTGTTTTGAGCCCTCTGATAACAAGCCAGCAGTCGTTGGGCGGGAGAACGCCGCCGACTGAGTTCTGAACGTATTTTATCCTTTTGCCCAGAGCTTTGTCCTTCACAACTGCGAAACCGCAGAGAACATCGCTGTGTCCGTTGAGAAACTTTGTCCCGCTGTGCAGCACTATATCGCACCCCAGCTCAAGAGGACGCTGAAGGTAAGGGCTCATGAATGTGTTGTCCACAAGTGTTATGAGGTCATGCTTTTTGGCAAGCTCGCTCATGGCACGGAGATCTGTTATTTTCATAAGCGGGTTTGAAGGAGTTTCGAGGTAAAGCGCCTTCGTTTTGCCGGGGATTACTGCTTTTTCAAAAGCGTGTACATCTGTGGCGTCAGCGAAGGTTGACTCTATGCCGAAACGGGCAAGGAGTCCCGTCAGCACACGCCATGTCCCGCCGTAAACATCCTCACATACAACTATATGATCTCCCGGAGAGAAGATCATCAGTGCGGCGGAGATAGCCGCCATGCCGGAGGCGAAAGCGTAGCCGTGTGAACCCTCTTCAAGGTCTGCGATTATCTTCTCCAGAGTTTCCCTTGTGGGGTTGCCGGATCGGGAGTAGTCGTATTCTCCGAACTCTGTGACAGATTTCTGTCTGAAGGTGGAAGCGTGGATAAGGGGCACGCTGAGTGCCCCTGTGTGCGGGTCTATATCGTAGCCTGTATGAACCAGACGTGTATTTTTTCCGGCTTTGTCACTGCTCATTTTATTCTCCGTTTTCTATGGCGTTTTTGAGGTCGTTTATCAGATCATCTCCATGCTCAACTCCGATTGAGAGGCGCAGAAGCCTGTCGGTTACTCCGAGGCGTTCTCTTATCTCCGGTTCAATATCCGCATGGGTCTGAACGGCGGGGAAGGTTATCAGCGATTCTGTTCCGCCTAAGCTTTCAGCAAAGTGGAATACCTTCACACTCTTCAGTATTTGCGGCACTAGAGCCGGTTCGTCAACCTCAAATGATACCATGCCGCCGAAACATTTTGCCTGCTTTGCCTGAACTGCATGACCTTGGTGGCTCTTTAACCCCGGATAAAAAACCTTTTTTACCTTCGGGTGTTTTTCCAGAAACTCTGCAACAGCCAGAGCATTTGCCGACTGTTTTTCTATGCGCAGGTGAAGTGTCTTCAATCCTCTCAGGACAAGCCATGAATCATTGGGAGAAAGTATGGAACCCACAGAGTTCTGGAAGAAAAACAGCCTGTCTCCAAGCTCCTGTGTTTTTGTGACAAGCACGCCCGCCACAACATCATTATGCCCGTTAAGGTATTTGGTGGCGCTGTGGAGAACAATATCTGCATCCAGATCAAGTGGGCGCAGTGAATAAGGGGAAAGAAAGGTGTTGTCCACCACGAAAATTATCCCACGTTTTTTAGCAAGCTCTCCAAGTGCTTTTATATCTGCCACTTTCAGCATCGGGTTGGTGGGCACTTCAACAAAAAGCATTTTGACAGCCCGGTCATTGAGTGCCGCCTCAACTGCCCTTATGTCTGAAGTATCAACATATACTGCCTCTATGCCGTACTGGGCGTAGACCTTCTGGAAGATACGGTATGTTCCGCCGTAAAGGTCTTCTGTTATTACTACTTTATCATTCGGTGAAAGGAGACGGATTACATTGTCAACTGCAGCCATGCCGGAGGAAAAGGCGAGTCCTCTTGCACCGTTTTCAAGCTCTGCCATTGCGTTTTCCAGAGCCTGTCGTGTGGGGTTTGCCGTTCTGCTGTAGTCATATCCCGTGCTTTGCCCCAGTGCAGGGTGACGGAAAGTGGCGCACTGATGTATTGGTGTGCTGACTGCTCCTGTATGCGGATCTCTTCTGCTGCCCGCCTGTGCGAGTATCGTATCTATATTCATAAAAACACCTTATTAACTGATTTTTTGCGAAGTTATTCAACAAATTCATGCATCTTAAAACCACGGATACACATAAATTCGGCGAAGTTGCCCGCCTCTTTGGATAAGCCCATACAGGAGGCAATGCCGATAATTTTATAACGCATTCGTGAGGCGAATTCGGCAATCTCTTCTATACGGGCAATTTTTCCGTAAAATTTTCTTTCAGCTTCCGCCGCTTTAATGGATGCAGCTTTTTCCATAATATCCTCCAGTAAAAATACAGGGCTGCGGCTTTTTTTGCACACAGCCCGTTTTTTCTTTTGTTATTAAGCAGTAACTTCAGGGTCGGCATACAGAGTGGTTGACAGGTAGCGCTCGCCTGTATCGGGAAAAACAACCACAATAAGCTTGCCTGCGTTTTCCGGTCTGGAAGCTATCTCCTTTGCCGCATGGAATGCCGCACCGGATGAAATGCCTACCAGAAGCCCGTCCTCTTTTGCCAGAAGGCGTGAGGCTGCAAAGGCTTCAGTGCTCTTTACCCTGAAAACTTCGTCCACGGCGTTTTTATCAAATACCTGCGGAACAAAGCCTGCACCGATTCCCTGAATCTTATGGGGAGCCGGGCTTCCGCCGGAAAGTACTGGTGATTCATCCGGCTCGACAGCGATTACCTGAACAGAGGCTTTTTTCTCTTTAAGAACCTGACCTGTTCCGGTGATTGTTCCGCCTGTACCCACACCACCTATGATGATGTCCACCTTGCCGTCAGTATCACGCCAGATTTCTTCTGCCGTTGTTGTTCTGTGGACTGCAGGGTTTGCAGGGTTATTGAACTGCTGAGGAATGAATGAGTTCGGCGTTTCTGCGGCCAGCTCTTCAGCCTTCGCTACTGCTCCTTTCATCCCCTGCGCTCCGGGAGTGAGAACAATCTCCGCACCGTAAGCCTTAAGGAGCGAGCGGCGTTCAATACTCATCGTTTCGGGCATAGTGAGAATAAGCCTGTATCCTCTTGCTGCGCTCACGAGGGCGAGGGCTATGCCTGTGTTGCCGCTTGTGGGCTCTATGATAACTGTGTTTTTGTTGATGAGTCCTGCATCTTCCGCCGCTTTGATCATTGCGAAGCCTATTCTGTCCTTTACGCTTCCGCCGGGGTTGAACGATTCGAGCTTTGCCACGATTCTTGCCTTAGCACCATGTGCAGCACGTCCGATAGCCAGAAGGGGAGTGTTGCCGATGAGGTCTGTGAGTGTTTCTGCTATTCTTCCCATTTGATTTCTCCTTTTATATATAATTTCTATGGATTTTATGTAGTTTTAAGGAAAATAGATCAGATGCGGCATGATGTCAATAGTATATTTTAGCATAAAGCAAGCCTTCGTTCGCCCTTGAGACATGAATAGGGGAAGGCTGGGGCAGGAGATGCACCTCGGGTTTATACTTCTTTTTCTTCCGGATTTTTCATTATATCAAACCAAAACTTCTTCGCTTCGGAGAGCAGTTCGTTTCTTACGGTCTCCTGAGGTTTTTCAGACAGCGAGGTTTCGCCTGCCTTCTGCCTTATATACTTAAGGAACGATTCACCCAGGCTTAATTCATTTGTGTTAGGCGTGTCTATGCTCTTCGTATCCTGAAAATCTTTGCCGTGTGCAATATCAGTTCCGGCAGTTTTGTCGGCAGTTATTCCAGAATGTATTGGCTCCGCAGCCTCTTCCTCCGAAGCTTCAGGCAGCACAAAGATCTCCGGCGGGAAAACAAGCACAGTGTTTTCATCAGCTATCACAGTGGTTTCGCCTTCGGGTATTGCTGTTGAATAAGTCGGGTTAGCAGGGGGAAATTTTTCGTAGAGAGCGGAAGGGTCGGTTCCATCAAAGAATGAAATCAGACCGGATTCATTGAGCAGATCTTTTATGGGTTGGTACTCACTGTGAAGTTCGTTTGCCACACTTTCTGTAACATGATCATAAACATCCTCACCTAGCCAGTTTTTGAGCGATTCCTGTATCTCTTCATCGGTGAGCCTGTTGTCGGGATGATAAAACTTTCCCTGCTGCAGGACTATGTTGTTCTTGTCATCTCTCAGATACAGCCCTTCATCAAACATAACGGGTATTGTACATTCTGCGGAATACAGTACCGATTTAATGCTTCCAGACAATCTTTCCAGCTTGGAAAGTACATTTGAAGCCGTTTGCTGTTCGGAAAACTTCAACGGGTCATCAACCTTTGCATAACCGGGGATTTCTTCATATGCCTTAGTGAATTTTCCTATTCCCTCTATGCCCATTCCTGCGTATGTCGGGTGTGCCAGAAAATTATTGTCTTTGAGAGTCTGTTCCTGTTCATCGGACAAGCTGTTTATAAAGCTCTCTGTGTAGCTTATAAGTTCGTTATTGTTTTCTGCTTCTTTCAAGCCGCTGTAAAATGAACTCCAATCACTGCCCAGTCTGTTGAGCATGTATTCCCATTCACCGGTTTTTCCCTGAATGCTGAAAACAGAACCTGTTAGACTGCTGCCGGTCATATAGCCGTATTCTTCGTAATCGTACTGTGCTGCCTCGTCAAATTCACTGCTTCTGTTCAAAGCAAGAGCTATTGAGAAGGCCTTTTTCATCGCAAGGGTATTGTCAAGCTGCGATTTTAGTTCATCAGTATTGCTTATTCCGCTGGTAATACAAAAAGAGTCAAACTTCTCAAATTCACTGCCTTCGTAACTGTTTATCATATCGCTGATAAAAGCTTCGGCCTTTTCTCCGTCTTTCTCCGATAATTCCGAGTAGTAAAGCTTTGTCATGGGTTTCTCAGCAAGAAACTGCCCGATTTTCGCCTGCATCTGTGCCTCTTCGGAGATTGTTACCTGATCATTTTTTCCGTTTATTTTTGTTCCGGCATGATTTGCCTTGGAATGCTCCGGCAGTGCCTGAGATGTAAGCATAGATTTATAGTAGCTGTAGGAGGAGTTTGTAATCTGCATAGCCAGTACCTTTTTTGGCAATATTTTCTATATGTTGCAAATAAGCAATATGTGTACCAGAAAAATACCCCCTTCCAGCCAATAGAAGGGGGCAAAAGCTTACTGCAGTTTGAAATTATACATGAGGAAGTATGTAAGTGTCTGCGGATTATATATTTTAGTTCTTATTTTGTGTTCAAAACCATCACCTAAGTAAAATCCGGGATACTTGGACGTGAAGTTGAAAGACGCAAGCCACAGATTTCTACGCACACTTGGATCAGCAGCGTCTTCAACACTGTAGCAACCTAGAAAATTTCTTATGGTCGGAATCGCAGAAGGATTATTGGGATCTGAAGGGGGGGTAGCTCCGTTTTCATCTTTGAAAATGACGTGAGTACCGATAGTCGGGATCGAATTCCAGTGAGGTTTATTTCTGGTATAAACGATCACCTCAATATTCTGTCTCTCATATCCTGTTGATGAGGTGAAGTCCTGCCTGATTAGATCAAAGGCTCCCATGTCATGTTCGTATAAGGCAACCGGAGTATCTCTGAAATTATGATTAATTCCTATGTAATATTTATGACCTGTTATGCTTGGGTTGCCTCTCATTGCTTCCGGTTCAGTCCACGGCTGAGAATAGTTGTAGCGGCTATCCTCTGAAAGATCATGGGTAATCAGCCCATTTTCAGTATATGAATAGAATCCGGCTTCCTGTAAATAAACGTCAGAAGTAACCATAAGGTTTCCTGTGGGCTCTTCCTCATCGTTATCGGGGACGCCGACCTCTCTTGTGAGCGGCATATTGAGGCAGAAACCATCATCTATTCTGTATGCGTTATGCTTATCGGAACGAAGGATTGTATAATGGCTGTCAGCAAATACAAAAGGATCTGGCGGTGTCCCTTCCTGAATATTCATGGTTCCTATACCGCCTGTTTCTGCATAAGCCGAAAAGGTAATTACTGAAACTATTATAAATATTAATATTTTTTTCATTTTACACTTCCTTAAAAATTTATGTTGTATTCGGCTTTAATCATATTCCAATCAGCAACCCATGGCTCACCCTTGATAATGAACTCCTTCACATAAGTAGTGAAGTTAGTAAAACTGCTATTCACCGCATGTTTAGTTTCCATTCTGAAATATGCATCTTTTGCCATTGCGCCTTTATGAGACATAAGCCACATATAACGTGAAAGCAGGTTTGTAGAATTGGTGCCTATTATTTCGTAGCAGCCAAGATCTTCTGATGTGATATTGTCCACCTCGTTATGCCTTGTATTTGAATAAACAGAAACATTTCTAATGCTGATTTCCACCGGCTTATGCGAGTGCATAGTTATAAATAGCACATCTTCCGGAGTGAGTGTGGTTCTCAGCCATCCTATGTAAGTGTCATTCGCATTAAAAGTCATCGTTGCTGAAGATGTCTTGTTGATAGTGACGAAATCATACTTATTGTATGGAGCTGATTTGTAATTCTGGATTGCGTCACGCAGCTTGCCGGAAGTTATAAAAAGCAGCCCTTCCTGAAATCTGTACGTAGTGTTTGGAATTTGCCTGCACTGGGATGCATCTACCGGTCTGGCACCTATTATGCTAGAAAAGGTCCTGCTCGACAGGTTTGAGCCGACAAGATCATTTGCCGTATAACCTGAGTAGGGTGCAGCCAAAGCGCCCACTGCAAAGGTAAATACTGCTAGCATGGTTAAAAAAAGTTTATTCATAACTGTCCTCCAGAAAGTTTGATTTCAGTAAATTAACATAACGTTTAAATAAATACAAGAAGCGTGATAATGATGATCAATATATAATTTTTTAAGAATAGGTGATGAATATAAGTACTTGGGGTGTAATACTTTTCACGCATGAAACAAATTGTGAAATTTATTGCATGGGGATAGTTGTTGAATTAATAGTAAAAGTGCCATATCTGTTTACAAATATGGTACTTTTTCCGTATCTTTTAGCTGCAAGAGTGTGGGCTGTTAGATTTAATAATGGATTGGAAGACGGCTTAAACTGTTTTTATTTATCCAGAATCCAGCCTCTTCCGAGAACTGTTTCATCTTCATAAAGGACAACAGCCTGACCGGGTGTGGCGGACTTTTCGGGTGTTTCAAAAACTATTCTGAATACGCTGTCCGCTTCGGTATATATTTTTGCGTGAACCGCCTCGTGTCTGTAGCGTATCTGGGCGAGGCAGGAAAAACCGTCCGAAGGGGTGAATCCCTCACGCCATGTCCAGCCGTCTGCCGTTATGGATTTACTCAGAAGCTCTGTCTGATTATCTGTTATGATCACTCTGCTGTTTGAGTGGTCTATCTCTTTCACCCAGAAGCGTTTATATGTGGTGAGCCCAAGGTTGCGCCTCTGCCCCACTGTGAAATTGTGCAGACCCTTATGGCTGCCCATTATTTCCCCTTTTGTGGTTATGATCTCCCCATGTTTTGCAGGTGAACCGAAGCGGCAGCGGAGCATTTCCGCAAAGCTGTCAAACCCGCCCACGAGGCATGCATCCTGACTTTCTGTGCTTTCTGCGGTGGGTAGGTTCAGCCTGCGGGCATATTCCCGCACCTGCGGCTTGTCTATTCCGCCGAGGGGGAAAAGAGAATGCCGTAGCTGTTCACCCGTGAGTCCGGCGAGGAAGTATGACTGGTCCTTGTTTTTGTCTTTGCCTCTTTTAAGAACGGGCAGACCGCCCGATGTGTCTATTACAGCATAATGCCCTGTGGCTATGAAATCAGCTTTCAAACTGCGTGCGAAGTCCTGCAAAATACCGAACTTGACGAACTCATTGCACAAAAGGCATGGGTTCGGTGTTCTGCCGCTGTCGTATTCCTTCCATGAGCTTTCCAAAACAGTCTTCTCGAAATCCTTTACACAGTCATACACATAGTGCCGTATTCCCAGAGCATTTGCCGTGGAGCGTGCCTTTGTCATGCCGTCTATGCCGCAGCAGGAGGGGCTGTCTGAAGCTTCTGCGCAGTCGTGGAGCTTCAGTGTGACACCTATTACCTCATAGCCCTGTTCAATAAGCATTGCCGCCACTACTGATGAATCCACCCCGCCGCTCATGGCGGCTACAACACGCTTTTTTACCATATTTTTGCTCTCATTGAGTTTACTGTATCCGCCACTATTTCCGATGCCTGAATTATTTCACTCTCCGATGTATCTCTGCCCAGAGAGAAGCGCACGGATGAACGTGCCTCATCTTCTGAACTGCCCATTGCAAGCAGAACGTGGGAGGGCTTGAAATCTGCCGAACTGCACGCTGAACCGCCGGACACACAAAGCCCTGCGAGATCAAGGTTTATTATAAGCGTGTCTCCTTTCAGCCCGCTGAAGGTTATATTTGATGTATTTGAGACTCTGGGTGAGCCGGCTCCGTTTATCTTGCATTCTCTAACCTTTGCAGTGACAGCCGCTTCGAACATATCACGCAGACGGCGGATTCGCTTTTCATCCTCTTCCATACGCTTTGCAGCAACCTCACAGGCTTTTGCAAATGCTGCTGCAAGTGCTGTACTTTCTGTGCCGGGGCGTACAGTTTTTTCCTGACTGCCTCCGTACATCAAGGGCGAGACTTTGAGCCCACGCCGTACAAACAGCGCTCCTATTCCTTTCGGGGCGTACATTTTGTGGGCGGAAAGGGTGAGAAGATCCACCCCAAGTTCACGCACATCAATTTTTATTTTTCCGGCAGCCTGAACAGCATCAGCATGAAAGATTGCGCCGGAAGTGTGCGCCTTTTCTGCCAGTTCACTCACAGGCTGGATTACCCCTGTGTCGTTGTTGGCGAGCATAACAGAGACCAGAGAGACCCCTTTCGGCATGCTGTGAGGTTTCACAATGCCTGTTTCATCAGTCGGAAGATAATGAACATCTAACCCCTTTACCGTGAGTTGGTTACAGGGCTTCAGGACGGAACTGTGTTCAATTGAAGAAACAGCCAAAGAGCCGCCTGCAAAGCCCGAAACAGCGAGATTATTTGCCTCAGTTCCGCCGGAAGTGAATACTATCTCATCAGGGAAAGCACCTATGAAATCAGCAACTTTTGCCCTCGCTTCATCCATCATGCTTCTTGCCTTCTGCCCCTGTTCGTGGAGGCTTGATGGATTGCCGTATGTATCAAGAGCGGAGATAAGTTCTTCTTTAACTTCGCTGTCCACAGGGGTTGAGGCGTTGTAATCAAGATATATCATCAATTATCCTTGCAATATTCGCTATAAAATATATATATTTACTGGATGAAAATAATTAATCTGTAGTTCTGTGTCAAGGTTAATTGCGCCTTAAATCACTTAAGCCTCTATCTGTTGACAACAAACTGCGGATTATGTACATTTCTTTAAGTTTAAAAGGGATTGTTTATGTTCTCAATGAAAACCGTTTACGGTCTGAAGGCTCTTCAATATCTGGCGATACACGGGGCAGGCAGGCATGTGCTTATATCTGAAATAGCAGAAAAGGAAGGAATACCCAAAAAGTTTCTTGAAACCATACTGCTTACTCTCAAGAATGACGGTCTTCTTGTCAGTAAAATAGGCAAAGGCGGCGGCTATCAGCTTGCTGTAGCCCCTTCTGAGATAACTATGGAGCGCATAATCCGTGCCCTTGAGGGACCTATTGCCCTTGTGCCGTGTGTTGAGGATGAAAACAGCACCAAATGTGACTACTGCGAAGACTACTCAATCTGCGGTGTCCGCCTTTCCATGACACGCATCACCCGCAAGCTTATAGATGTCATGTCCCAGTCCACTCTTGCTGATATGCTTGAGGATGTGGACAGGGCAATCCAGAGCAAAAGAAATATCAATAATTACGTCATATAACCTTCATTCGCATCCTGTTTTAGTGTATTCTTTCTTTATATAATCTTATTTTCCGGGGGAAACTCATGAGACGCACAAAAATAGTGGCAACGCTGGGTCCTTCTTCATCAGATCCGCAGACAATCTCCGATCTTATTGACGCAGGGCTTAATGTAGCCCGTCTGAACTTTTCCCACGGGGATCACGAAAGCCACGGAAAAATGATTGACCTCATCCGCTCCATAGCTGCGGAGAAGAAAACCTGTGTGACAATTCTTCAGGACTTGTGCGGACCTAAGATCCGTCTGGGAATACTCCCTGATGAAGGTGTTGAACTGAGAAAAGGCGAGTTGTGCATTCTTATGTCTGAAGATTCTGCAGAGACGGATGCTTTGCCTGTTCAGTATGAAAACCTTGAGGCAGACCTTAAAAAAGGCGACCGTGTGGTGCTTGCTGACGGAACAATGGAGCTTACTGTTGAGTCTATACATGGCAAACGGGTTGTTTGCCGCATTGTGCGGGGCGGAATCGTGTTTTCACGAAAAGGAGTTAACCTGCCCTCTGCCGATCTCAGCGTGGTTGCATTCACCGAAAAAGACCGCAAAGACCTACTTTTCGGACTGGAAAAGGGGGTGGATGTGGTTGCCCTTTCCTTTGTCCGCAGTGCTGCGGATCTTGTGAAAATACGCTCTATTATCTCCAAAGATAAAAATCCGCCGCTTCTCATAGCTAAGATAGAAAAACCCCAGGCTGTTAAGAATATAGATGAAATTCTCCCCATGGTTGACGGAGTTATGGTGGCAAGGGGCGATCTGGGCGTTGAGATGCCTCTCTTCGATGTACCTGTTATTCAGAAAGTGATTATCCGCAAAGCACGCAGAGAAGGCAAGGTGACCATAACCGCCACACAGATGCTGAAAAGCATGGTGGACAGCAACCTCCCCACAAGGGCAGAGTGTACTGACGTTGCAAACGCATTGTTTGACGGCACATGCGCCGTAATGCTTTCAGAGGAGACAGCCTCCGGTAAATATCCGGTTGAAGCTGTGAGGGTTATGGACGGCCTCGCCAGAGCGACTGAGCAGCATGTCATCAGCGAATTCAGCCTGAAGAGCGATGAGCATGTTACTGACAAAAAGAATATAGCATGGGCTGTGGGGCGTTCTGCATGCTGGCTGGCGAAGGATTTGGAAGCGGGCGCCGTTGTTGCGTACACCGAATCAGGCTTCACAGCGGCAAGCGTTGCAAGGTTCAGACCGGCAGCACCAATACTTGCACTCACGCCGAATAAACGCACTTTTACCAAGCTGAACATGTTTTGGGGTGTTGTTCCGGGGCTTACGGAAGGCTTTCATGACATAGAGGAAATGTTCTCAACTGCGGCGGAGATAGCCGTTGCGAAGGGAATCGCCAAACAAGGGGATAACATAATCATCACCGCCGGTGTCCCTTTGGGTGTGAAAGGCTCAACAAACATGGTAAAAGTTTACGAAATATAGGAAATTTTCTCAGCAATATCCGTACGGACGGGGATAAGCACCTCGTCCGCTCTGGGCTGTGAGGGGGATGGGATTCTCTGCTCCTCCTCAAGCATTGCTTCCAGCAGATTATTGAGGCATTCCTCCGCCGTTTCCAGAGCATCTTCATAGGAACGGCTTTCGCAGTGTATCTCCCTGAAATCCCTGAAATTTATTCTGTACAGTTCGTCTTTTAGTCTGAACCTGCACGGATAGGCGAGCTTCATGGTTATCACTCCTTATACAGATTATACATTTTATTATTGATTTTTGCGTTCTTTATAAATGATATTTTTTATAAATAGTGGTTTAATAATATAAACTAGCAATGGGAATGATATGGACAAAGATATGAGAACATTTATTGGTGCAACAAATCAAAAAAGTAACTTTTTAGGATTATTTGTTTCAGGTATTTTGATTTTTGGAAGTTTGTGGACTATTACGTACTATTTCATACTGGGTATTGCTCCACACTTAGATCAATCTTTTTTTATAGGTTATTTGTTTGTTATTGCCATGATAGGCGGAGTTGTCTTTTTTCCGTTTATTGCTGCTTATTCATTTGCATGGGCGAGTATTTTTGAGACATTTAATGATTTAGACGAAGATAAATTAATTGGATATTTATTTTTATCACAAATAATAGTTTTTTTTATTTCAAGCTTTGGTGCAGTTGCATTAAAGTTCGATTGGTTAATTACATATCTCTATAGTATTTCAATATTATTAATACTAACAGTGGAATTCTTATATAAAAAAAATAAGTTGACCTTTCTAAAAAATTATAAAAAGATTGATTTATTTTTAGCATTTGGTTCGTCAATAGCAGCACCATTATTACTTTATACATGTGCGGTGCTTGTATTTATTAAGGATGTAAAGTTATGTATAGTGGCTTTGACTTCCGTTGCTTTATTATCAGTGATTTTTGAGCTGGTCGCTATTATTATTTTATTGTTTTTTTTAAAAGAAAAAATTGCAAGCCATGTTCTAATTTTTGTTATCCTTTTTGTTGTGGGCACATTTTTTCTTGCATTTAATAAAGAAAATAATCAGTTCAATGTAATTCTTGGACTCCCATTTAAAATTTTGAAACTAGGCAGTAATGATGCCGCATTGCTTTTCGATAATAATTCAAAACCAAATGCTATAGATGTAGCTGATTTCAGATATTCATTCTCAGAAATTGGTCTTTATAAAGTACATATTCTTTCTTCCATCGGTTCAGAATATATTGTCAGGAAAATTGACGGAGATAAAAACTCCCCTATCATTCGTATTCCAAAGACTAAAGTTAAAGCCGTTATTTATAATTATAAGGAACCGGAAGCTTTAAGGATTGCTCCAATACAGCCTTCTTTAATGCCTTAGTACCCTTTGCTTGCTTTAGTTCCCTATTTTGTTTAATATCGCCGCAGATACAGATAACGGAGCAACAGATGGCTGATATAGCAATAGAGAGGGTCTCTTTCCAGCTTACACCCGCAGCGGAAAAGGAAGTTAAGAAAGGGCATCCGTGGGTTTTTGATAAAGGGATAGTGAAACAGAATAAGGAAGCTCAGGCGGGCGCTTTTGCCGTTATATACGACAAGGAGCGTAAATTTGTTGGGCTGGGGCTTTATGATCCCGATTCACCCATACGAATCCGCATGCTTCACAGGGGAAAACCTGTTACAATCGACTCCGACTGGCTTAAAGAGAAGCTAAGTACCTCCATCTCTGCCCGCAGAAAGATTTTTGCCGATGAAAGAACCACAGGCTTCCGCCTTGTAAACGGCGAGAATGACGGTCTGCCCGGTATAATTGCCGATTATTATGATAAAACTCTCGTAATGAAGTTTGATTCTGCAATATGGCTTCCTTATCTCGATCTGCTTAAGGGAATATTTGATGAACTCCTCAAACCTGAATGTATAATTCTCCGTTTGAGCAGAAGCATAGATGTTAAAAAAATATCCCCCAACATCGGCGATGGAGCTGTATTAAAAGGCTCTGCCCCCAAGGGAGCGGTTATTTTCAGGGAGAACGGAATCCTCTTTGAAGCCGAACCCGTTCACGGGCAGAAGACAGGCTTTTTCCTTGATCAGCGTGACAACCGATCCAAGGTTGAAAAATATGCGAAAAATCGTGATGTTCTCAATGTTTTTTCATATACAGGCGGCTTTTCAATTTATGCGGCAAGGGGCGGTGCCTCCTCGGTTATCAGTCTTGATCTGAGCGAACCTGCTCTCAAGGCGGCAAAGCGCAACTTTGAGCTGAATAAAGACGATATTCTCATAGCCGAATGCCGCCACAGCACAATTTGTATGGATGCTTTTGAAGCTCTGGGAGAACTTGCCAGACAGAAGAAACGGTTCGGGATGGTTATTGTTGACCCGCCATCATTCGCACGCAAGCAGTCAGATGTGCAGAGTGCGGTATCAGCCTATCAGAAACTCACACGCCTTGCTCTGGGTGTTCTGGATGACGCAGGGATACTTGTTTCCGCATCATGCTCGGCGAGGGTTCCGTCAGATATGTTTTTTGATGCAGTGCTCAAAGCCGCCGGAAAAGCTGGACGCCCGCTACAGGTAATGCAGAAGACAGGGTATGCGGCAGATCATCCTGTCGGCTTTCCCGAAGGGGAATACCTTAAGTGTATGTTTTCGTTTGTGAAGTAGCTTTCAAGCTACTTTGCAAACGCCTTTACTATGTCCTCTTCCTGTCCGGCGACAATCAGTTCATCCCCCTCGTGGAGCTTCATGTTCGGGTTGGTGATGATGCTTGTCTTGCTTCCGTTTTTCTTTATCATCACTGCGTTGATCTGATATTCCTTCCTCAAATCAAGCTCAAGAAGGGTTTTCCCTTCCATGCGGGCGGGAATCGCAACACTGATCAGGCTTACTTCTCCGTCAACAGTGAGAATCTCCATCATGTCCGGTCTGCTTATTCTGTCTGCGAGGCGTTTTGCCACCTCACGTTCAGGGAGAATCACTTCATCAGCGCCGATTTTAAGTAGAAGTTCTTCATGGACTTTTCTGTTTGCCTTGGCGATAACATGGGCGCAGCCCATCTTCTTGAGATCCGCCAGAGTCAGAAGAGCCTGCTCAAAACTGCTTCCGATGCCTATTATGACTATATCGAATTTGTCTATTCCAAGTTCGGAAAGCGTTCCGTGGTCTGTGACGTCAGCTATAATCGCTTCGGTTACGTTATCCTTTATCTGTTCGACAATTACTTTGTCTTTATCCACAGCCAGAACATTGTGCCCTTTTCGGGTAAGTTCGGTCGCTATGCGGAAGCCGAAAATTCCCAGTCCCAGAACTGCTATGTCTTTTTTCATTTTCATCACCCCAGAATGAGTTTTTCTTCAGGATAAGCTAGTTTTGATTCCTTCTTCCTGCCTGTCATTGCAATAAGTATAGCGCTGGGGCCTACCCTGCCTATAAACATGCACGCAGTCAGAATAAGCTTTTCTGCAGTGCCAGCTTCAGCGCTTATGCCCATTGACAGTCCTACAGTGCCTGTTGCACTGACAACTTCAAAGAGAACCCCCAGAAAGTGTGTTTCTCTGAAAATGAGGATAAGAGCAGATGCAGTGCAGATCACTATGGAATAAAGGAATATTATTGTAAACGCCTTCAATATATTTGATGGCGGTATTGTTCTTCCGAATACTCTGACGCCAGTTTCCCCTTCAACTGCTCTGCGGACGGAAATTGCAGCAAGAAATGCTGTAGTGGTTTTTATTCCGCCTCCTGTTGAACCCGGCGAAGCTCCGATAAACATCAGGATGATCATAAACATAATACTCACGCTATGGAGACCGGATAAATCAAAGGTATTAAATCCTGCTGTACGTGTTGTAACGGACTGAAAGAGAGAGTCCAGAAGCCCCATGCGCCCGTGTTCGGTGAGGTAAAGCATTGCCGCCCCTCCGAAGCTCAGGAATGCCGACATGCCCAGAACGATTTTGGTATGAATGCGTAGCCTTGTTTTCTCTCTGCATTTGCGGACAAGATCAAAAACAACGTAAAAACCAAGCCCTCCTGCGGTTATGAGCAGCATGATAACTGTCTTGACCATGCCGCCGGAACCGGTGAGGCTGGAATCGAATGTGCTGAAACCAGCGTTGCAGAAAGCCGAAACAGAATGAAACACCGCCAGATAAACGGCATGTGCGCCTGTGTAGCCGTCAATGAGGAAACCTATCCACAGAAGAGCAGCCCCGATGAACTCGCTTGCGAAAGTGTAGATAACAATATAAAAAAGAACATTCTCTATTTCACGAAGGCTGTAGCTTTCTGCCAGACGGGAAGCCATAAGCCGCTTGCCGAAATCCAGATCTCCTGTTATGAAGAGAAGCAGAGATGAGCTTAACGTCATTATCCCCAAAGCACCAAGCTGAATTAGGGTGAGCAGGATCATTTGTCCGGAAAGGGTGAAATCGGACGTGTTCATTACCGAAAGTCCGGTGACGCACACAGCGGACGTGGACATAAAAAGAGCATCCACAAAGCTTAACCCGCCGTTTTTAGTGATAAAAGGCAGCATAAATAAGCCTGCACCCCCACCTATCAGTATGAGGAAGGTGAGGATAAGATAGCCCTGTAGGGATGGACGGTATTTCTTCATAAAAATTTATAGCATTTTCCGCATATTTTTTGCACTCAATTTTTCTTTATGTTTTCAGTCTTTTATAAGTAATGAGGCTTAAGGAAAATTTTTAAAACAAAACACTGCTATTTACATTTCAAAATAATTTCAGTAGAAGATATAGCCTTCAATTTCGGCTGATTTTGCGGACTGTGCCCGTCGGGGCTGATATGAAATCATTACAAATGAAATAAATTCAGGAAAAACTCCTCATGGCAAAAGCTTTTAACCAGAAACTCAGAAATATTGCGATCATAGCGCACGTTGACCACGGTAAAACAACTCTTGTGGATGCACTGTTTAAACAGGCAGGTGTTTTCAGAGAAAATCAGGCAATGGATGACCGCCTGATGGACAGTATGGACCTTGAACGTGAGCGCGGGATAACCATCGCTGCGAAAAACTGTTCCGTCTCATACAACGGAGTAAAAATCAACATACTCGATACACCAGGGCACGCAGATTTCGGCGGCGAGGTTGAAAGGGCACTTTCAATGGTTGACGGGGTAATTCTTCTTGTGGATTCTTCAGAAGGTCCTCTTCCTCAGACACGTTTTGTTCTGGGCAAAGCTTTCGAGGCAGGACACAAGGTTATAGTTGTGATAAACAAGATTGACCGTCAGGACGCCAGACCCGATGAGGTGCTTAACGAAGTTTACGACCTTTTCATAGACCTCGGCGCAGACGATGACCAGATAGAATTCCCTCTTTACTACGCCATAGGCAGAGAAGGAATATGCCAGACAACACTTGAGGAAAGAGGAACTGATATGCGCCCTCTTTTCGATGCCATAATAAATCACATCACCCCTCCGACCTATGATGATGTTGAACCTTTTCAGATGCTTGTCAGCGACCTGAGCTACTCCGATTATCTCGGCAGACTTGCGGTTGGAAAAGTTATCAACGGTTCAGCCCATACAAATGAAACCCTTGTGTGCATAAACGAAAAGAACGAACAGATACCTCTTCGTGTAAGCAAGGTTCAGACATATGAAGGAACGGGAATGAAAGATGTTGAAAAGGCTGAACCCGGTGACATTATCATTCTTTCAGGAATAGAAAATATAAAAATCGGCGATACTGTCTGCACCAAGGAAGCTCCCAAGGCTCTTAAAAGAATCAAAATAGACGAGCCCACTGTTTCTATGAAGTTCTCCATCAACACAAGCCCGCTTGTGGGAAGAGAAGGCAAATTTGTTCAGTCTTCCAGAATACGTGAGCGCCTCTACAAAGAAGCAATGAAAAACGTTGCGATTAAAGTCGAAGATACCGAATCTCCTGACAGCTTCATCGTTAAGGGAAGAGGCGAGTTTCAGATGGCGATTATTGTTGAGACAATGCGCCGCGAAGGCTTTGAGCTTTGCATCGGACGTCCCGAAGTTATCACAAGAACAGTAGACGGTCAGTTCTGCGAACCCATTGAGCAGCTTTTTATAGACTGTGACGAGGCATTTATCGGCGTTGTTACAGAAAAACTTTCCCTTAGAAAAGGGAGACTCACAAACCTTGTGAATAACGGAACAGGCAGAGCAAGGCTTGAGTTCTCCATACCCAGCAGGGGGCTTATCGGCTACCGTGATGAATTTCTTTCAGATACAAAGGGTACAGGTATCATGAACTCACTGTTTGACGGCTACGAGCCCCACAGAGGCGAAATCATTTCACGCTTCACAGGCTCAATAGTTGCAGACCGTGCCGGAAAAGCCGTGGCTTATGCTCTTTTCCATCTTGAACCCAGAGGAGTTCTTTTCACACGCCCCGGTGATCCTGTGTACGAGGGTATGATCATTGGCGAGTACAACAAGGATAACGATTTGAATGCGAACCCCTGCAAGGAGAAAAAACTCACAAACATGCGTGCTTCCGGCAAGGATGAGGCAGTTACGCTTACTCCTGTTATGCCTATGACTCTTGAAAAAGCAATTAACTTCATAGCCGAAGATGAACTTGTTGAGGTTACGCCTCTTTCCATTCGTCTGAGAAAAAGAGTCCTCTCACAGCAGGAAAGGCACACAGACAGAGCCAAAAAACTTTCTAAATAAGAGACTTCCGCATAAACCTGCCGCCTTTAAAAGGCGGCGGGCTCTTAGCTTCCCCTCATATAAAACAGTTAGACATTGTTATTGAGATTGCGAACCCCGGCTCAAGGGGTTATGCTTTTGTATCTGACAAAATATTCTATGATTCAGAGGATATGTATATATGAAGGCGTTTTTGCGTTTCGGTGTCCTTATAGTTTTATTCACTGCGGCTTTTGCCGCTCTTTATGTTTCCTACACGGAAGTTCGTAAAAAAAGTCTGGAAAAACTCTCGGAAAGACAGATGCTTCTCGCTAAACAGGCGGCTACCGGGCTTGAAGAATTTTTCGGCAGCTACACCAATATGTTCATGCAGTATTCCCTTGCTCCTGAAATGATCAGCTTTACACATGACGGTAAACGCCTCATCAAAACCCTTTATGAATTTAATAAAAAACCGTTTAAAGCAGTCACCAGATATGATGAAAACGGTGTGATTATTTATACATACCCGGAGAGACCAGATCTGGTGGGGACAAATATCGCAGACCAGGCTCATGTTAAGCTTATTCTGCACAACCATCAGCCGAATCTTAGCGATGTTTTCTCAGCCGTACAGGGTTTTAAAACTGTGTCGCTGAATGTACCTGTTTTTAAAGGTGATGAGTTTAAGGGGGTTTTAAGCGCCCTCGTGGATTTTGAGTATATATCAAAAAAATACATACAGAGCATAAGCATAGGGGAGTCCGGCTATGCATGGATGGTGGACAAAGATGCTAATCTTCTTTTCAGCCCTGTTCACGGTGAAGATCTTATCAATGTGAAATTTGAAGCAGAAAAATACCCTGATTCGGCTGCACTTGTCGGAAAGATGCTGAATGGCGAATCCGGTTTCGGTGAATATACGTATGATATGGTGCGTGATAAGTCGGTTGGACCGATAAAAAAACTGGCGGCATACACTCCTGTTCATGTGCTTGACAACTTCTGGTCTCTTGCTGTGGTTATCCCGGAAGACGAAGCATACGCCGACCTATCGGGTTTTTATAAAAAAATGCTGTTTATCATGATTATGATGTTCTGTGCTTTTGCATTTTATATAAGCATAATATTAAGAATGATGAAGCTCTCCCTGATGAATACTGAATTGGCGATGAAGGTTTCGGAAGAGGTTGAAAAAAGGAAGGAGCAGGAAAAAATGCTCCTTCAGCAGGCGAAGTTTACTTCAATGGGCGAGATGATCAACGCCATAGCTCATCAGTGGCGCCAGCCGCTCACTGCCATAGGGTTCGGCATTCAGGAGATGGGGGAAATCGCCAAGGAAAAACACCATACGGATGAATATGTGGATGAACAGGTGCGGTTTCTCATGGATATAGTCATGCACATGTCTGAAACAATTGATGATTTCCGCAATTTTTTCCGTCCCGACAAAGACAGAGTGGAACTCGACATCAGGCGCACTGTGGTTGCTGTCTATAACATAATAAACACGCAGTTTTCTGCGGTAAATATCAAGGTGACTCTTCTCTGTGAGACTCCGGGGCGGAAATATGAGCTTCACTGCGAGAAAGATGTTACGGATGAGGATGCGGAGCTATACATTGTTGAAGGTTATGAAGGCGAAATGAAACAGGTGTTTCTGAATATTCTTCAGAATGCCCGTGATGCTCTTCTGCTTTATATGGCAACAGATAACAGACAGGGAACTGTTGCTGTTAATATAACGCCCCATGCCGGATATATAGATATAGACTTCACAGATAACGGAGGCGGTATCAGGGCGGAGCATCTGGATAGAGTATTTGAACCCTATTTTACAACAAAAGGTGAGTCTGTGGGATTGGGGATAGGTCTTTTTATGTCAAAAACTATTATCGAAGAACATATGAACGGATTTCTCATGGTGCGTAATATTAAAGACGGCGCAAGGTTTACTGTGCGTCTTAACAGAAAATACCCTGATCCGGCAGAAGAAAATGAATGATTTCTAAATAAATTGACTGATTTGTTCTAAAATTACGTTGCAAAATCTCAAAATCTGTTTATTGTGTATTCTACAGGACGATAGTATAAGAATATCCCCCAGATGATTTCCTTATCCTAAAGCAAGCACCCCCCGCAGTGATTTGTATTCAGAGTCAGATAAGCATAAGCCGGTCGGCTGCTTCAAGCGTGCCTGAAAAAATATAGTGAGATAATAATGGACGAAAAAGAAACAACAGGCTTCGAGCATTTCGGGCTCAGCGCAGAAGTTATGCACGGTATTATGGAATGCGGCTTCAAATCACCCAGCCCAATCCAGCAGCAGGCTATCCCTCACCTTCTTGAAGGAAAAGACATGATAGGGCAGGCACATACGGGGACAGGGAAAACAGCGGCTTTCGGGCTGCCTTCAATAAGCCGTCTTAAAAAGACAGGCGAAGTGGAGATGCTTGTAATAACTCCCACAAGGGAACTCGCCATGCAGGTGAGTGACGAACTCTACAGATACGGCAAATTTGCTGACATCAACACTACAACAGTTTACGGCGGTCAGTCGTATTCACGCCAGTATGAGCGCTTAAGAAGGGGAACTCCCATAGTTGTTGCCACACCAGGCAGACTTCTTGATATACTCTCCTCCGGTAAGGTAAAAAACTTTACTCCTTCAATAGTTGTTCTGGATGAAGCAGATGAAATGCTTGATATGGGATTTCTTGAGGATATACAGAAAATATTTACCTTCCTTCCCGAAGACAGACAGACTCTTCTCTTCTCCGCAACCATGCCTGACTCGATCAGGAAACTGGCTGCGACTATCCTTAAGGACCCGGTTCACATAAGTGTGATGAACAAGGAAAAAACCGTAAGAGATATTGACCAGAGATACTACGTTATAGAAGAGCAGGAAAGGGATGATGCAATCATCCGTCTTATAGACAGCTTTGAGCCTACACGCTCAATTATTTTCTGCCGTACCAAAAAAGAAGTGGAACGCATATGCACCACTCTTATAGGGCGAGGCTATTCTGCAAAAGGGCTTCATGGAGACATGGAACAGCACCAGAGGGAAGAAGTGATGAACTCCTTCCGTGACGGACGTATTTATACTCTCGTGGCGACAGATGTTGCGGCGAGAGGTCTTGATGTTAAGGATGTAACCCACGTTTTTAACTATCACATGCCTTTTGACTCTGAAAGCTACATACACAGAATAGGCAGAACCGGCAGGGCAGGAAGCAAAGGTATAGCCATTACACTGGTTACACCGCAGGAACTCAGAGGCCTTAACCGTATTCAGCGCAGCATCGGCGATGTTATGACACAGAAATTCATCCCTACACTTCAGGAAGTCAGGGATGAGAACATTGCAAAACTGGTGGATAAGGTTGCTGAGTGCGAAATAGATAAAAAAGCTGCTGAAGTGCTTGAGATGCTCACTGCTGAACACAGTGAAGTCAATATAGCTCTTAAGCTTGTATCCATGCTTCTTGATAGAGAAAGCTACGCAGGACCCGATCATATAGGTCTCAGCCCCAAAAGGGTTCAGAGAGTCTTTGAAGATGAAAAGCGTGAGCGTATGGACAAGTCAAAAGGCAGAGGCGGCAGCAGACGTTCCGCAGGCGGCTCAAGAGATCGTTTCAGCCGTGACCGCAAAGACAGAAACGACCGTTCCGCTGGTGACAGATTCAGCCGTGACAGAAGTGAACGCCCGTCAGGAGACAGATTCCGTGATAAAAGCGAACGTCCCTCAGGCGAAAGGTTCCGTGACAGAAGCGAACGCCCCGCAGGAGACAGATTCCGTGATAAGAAAGACCGTTTCGAGAGCGGCGACCGTTTCAGGGATAAAAACTCCTCAGACGGACAGTCACGTCAGAGCGGATGGAACAGGGAAACACGCCCCGAAAGGGAAAAAAGCGGCGACTCCTTCTGGAAAAGACGCAATACAGAAAAATAATTATAATACTGAAGCCTCCTATTCCGGGAGGCTTTTTTCTTTTAATCCCCCAAAACCTATTTGGAACAACTCAGTCTAAGGAGCCGCTAACCGTTTAGTTGTGTTAAACTGTTAAAAAGCGGAGGTATGCGGAGAATGACCATAAAAAGCGGATTTTCAGAAGAAAGGGCAGACGCTTTGTTTCTTCTTTTTTCAGGATTCATTGACGGCAGGGACGGTAAAGAGCTTTTTGACACCTATAAGCCTCTTCTGGACGGGATAACTCCAATGGAGGTTCTTGTGATGGGCGACCGCCTCCTTAAATCCGGCTATTCTATTGATAGTATTAAAAAGCAAGTTGAAAAAGTTTTTAATGTTATCATTCCGGCTCTGAAGGAATATGAATGGGAAGAACCTCACGGAGGCGCTGTTTACTGGCTGATGGAAGAGAACAGGGCGCTTGCTGCTCATATGGATGAAATGAAAGTCAAGATAAGGGAATTAAGTTCTCTTGAAGAATCATCTGTGGAGTATTCGTCAGTTTATTCCGCCTTGAAGAAGGACTTCCGCAGACTAATCGATTTTGAGCCGCACTATCTTAAAACAGAAAATATTCTTTTTCCGTTTCTCGAAAAACACAGTTATTTTGAACAGCCCTTGAAGGTTATATGGTCTCTGGATGATGATATACGTAAAGTTATCAAAGAGATAAATTATGCCCTCGATGCCGCTGACAGTTTAGGTATTGAGGAGCATACTGTTATAGGACGGCTGTTCATGCTGATGATGCGTATGACATACAAGGAAAATCTTGTTGTTTTTCCCGCTGCTGCAGAATGTCTGAACGGAAAGGATGATGCGGATATGCTGCGAATGTTTGCTGAAATCGGCTTCGCATTTGTTGAGCCTCCTGCGGAAACTGATTCGGCAGAAGAACCGAAAGCCTGTCAGGAAGGGTTTATCCGCATGGGCGGTACCGGGTTTCTCTCTGTAAATCAGCTTGTCAGAATGATGAACAGTCTGCCGATTGATATAACTTTTGTTGATGAAAATGATGAGGTGAAATACTTTTCAGAGCCGAAGGACAGATTTTTCACCCGCAGTCCGGCGGTAATAGGACGTAAGGTGCAGAACTGCCACCCACCGGACAGCATAGATACGGTGAACCGCATAGTTGAATCATTCAGAAACGGAGACAAATCCGAGGCAAAATTCTGGATAAATCTGCGGGGGAAGATGCTTCTGATATGCTATTACGCCGTAAGGGACAATAAAGGAACTTATATCGGCACTGTGGAAGTAACGCAGGATATAACAGAAATAAGAGAACTGAAAGGCGAGAAGAGGCTGCTTGACTGGGAAGGCTGATTTAACAAATATTTATGAAAAAGACCTTGAAAATATGGAACTGTTGTTGCAGATTAAAGTCTTTGTCTGACAAATAAAAAGACGCTGAACAGGGGTATGTTGATGAAGTTTAGGTTTTTGCACAATAATATTAACGTTTTTGATCTCGGCAGGAGTCTTGAGTTTTACAAAAAGGCTTTAGGTCTTGAAGAGGTCCGCAGATATAATCAGGAGGACGGAGACTTTATCCTTGTTTATCTTGGGGATGGGGTTACGCCGCACCAGCTTGAGCTTACATGGCTGAGAGACAGGGAAGAGCCCTATGACCTCGGCGAGAATGAGATACATATAGCCTTTGGCGTGGATGATTTTGATGGCGCTTATAAACTTCATAAGGAAATGGGCTGCATCTGCTTTGAAAACGAGGCAATGGGCATCTACTTCATCGAAGACCCTGACGGCTACTGGGTAGAGATTCTGCCAAACTCAAAAGCCTGAAACATTTATATACAGTTCCATGGATGGAACTGCGCCGTGCGAAGCGAAGCCTTGTTTTACAAGGTGCGAGCGTGTATCCAAAATTTCCATGGATGGAAAATTTTGGATTATTAGGAGAAGAACCTGCGCCGTGCGAAGCGAAGCCTTGTTCTACAAGGCGCGAGCGTGTGTATCAATACGGCATGACGGCGTATTGATATTATTAAGACAGAGATTCTGCCAAACTCAAAAGCCTGAAACATTTATATACAGTTCCATGGATGGAACTGGGGATAGTAAATTTTAAAGGTCAGTAAATTAGTCATTAAAACCCGCCGTTTTTATTCCGGCGGGTTTTGAGTCACTAAGCCTTAGCAGCTCCGGTCAGAGCTGTATCCTTTGCTTTTATATAACTTATAAGATCTTCAATAGTAACGACCGGATATCCGTGTGCCTTTCCAAATGCGGCAACTTGCGGAGTTCTTGCCATTGTTCCGTCAGGGTTTGTCAGTTCACATAAAACTCCACAGGGTTTAAAACCTGCAAGACGCATGAAGTCTACAGTAGCTTCAGTGTGCCCTTGACGCTCCAGAACTCCTCCCTTTCTTGCCCTCAAGGGAAATACGTGTCCCGGCCTGTTCAGGTCGGAGGGCTTTGCTCCGTCTTTCACAGCAGCCCGTATGGTGGTTACTCTGTCCGCAGCGGAAACACCTGTTGTGACCCCTTCTGCGGCTTCGATTGTGACTGTGAAGCCTGTCCCGTAACTGCTGGTGTTTTTATCCACCATCATGGGAAGCTCAAGTTCCTGTGTTTTCTCATCTGTAAGGCAAAGGCACACAATGCCGCTGCATTCCCGAATGAGAACAGCCATCTGTTCGGGTGTAATTGTCTCTGCGGGGAAGATCAGATCTCCTTCGTTTTCTCTGTCCTCATCATCAAGAACAAGAATTCCTCCGCCGTTTTTCAGCGAACTGAGGGCATCTTCAACCCTCTCGAATGATGTTTTGGGTAAAATACATTTCTGATTCACGGTAAACCTCTTCATTTTCGTAAATCAGGGCAGAATTAAAGGGGAAGTAAAGGCATGAAAATTACGGCATGCGTCAGATCCTCTTTCGTCCGGACTGTACCGTCGGCTTCGGAATCTCACCGAATCTGCTGACTTCCGTTTATCAGAAACGGAACGCTCGCGGGCTTACCCTGTGTGGGATCACCGCCGGTGGGGAGTTTCACCCCGCCCTGAGAATATATTTTTATTATAATCTTTTATTATCAGGTGTCAATGTTCTGTCTTATTCATGTTTCCATGTTGAGTCAATAAGGGTTGACACTCTTTGCATACCCTCATTCAGAGGGGAATTCATCGGATCGTGTTGTTTTGTCAGTAAAAGTTGACATCTTTGTAACTGCTTGGAAATAAGGCTTTTTGGCTTCCTTTGCAAATTGTGTCAACTAATGTTGACTCGGTGTTTCGATGTAACTTTTTGTAACATGCTGTTCTTTAAAGTGTTTACTTTTGGCACAGGTGTTGCTTTATAAACATACATGGATAACACTAAACAGCTTGAAATACTTTTTGCTGAAGATGAAGAAGAGCTGAGAAGAGGCGTATGTCTTTACTTCAGAAAATTCGGATACAAGGTTACTGAAGCCGCTAACGGTTTGTCGTGTATAGAGAAAATTAGAAACAAAGAAATGACTGGAAAAGGCTTTGACCTTATTCTTCTTGATGTGATGATGCCGGAAATGACAGGGCTTGAAGTTCTTGATTTTCTTCACAGAAACGGGCTTAAAATCCCTGTGTTGCTTATAACCGGCTATCTGGATGTAAAACCGGAGGATTCATACGTTAAGGAAATGGTCGTAGGGCTTCTTCATAAACCATTCAGTCCATCTGAACTCATTGAGAGTACACACACAATTTTGCAGAGGAGCAAAAAAACATGAATTCAATGATTTTCAGAACAGGCATTACGATGATAGCTATTTCAGGGATTTTTATGGCTTTGTTTGAATATTTCAACATAAGCGTTTTATCAGCGGCACAGATGATGGTTTTTCTGTTCTTGTCATTTACAGGGATGGCTGCCGCATCAATAAAAGCAAAAAGGAAATATTATGCGGGAACTGAGTGACAAAACAGGCATCTATATAGCGCTTTGTGCAGGTGCGGCTGCATCTGTTGCAGTGTATTTCACCGGCGGCTTAACTGCATTTGCCGTGACTATTGTTTTAAGTGCGGCGGCTGTTTCAGCCGCCTACATCTCTGCTGTCAGAACTGCTGAAAAATGCAGCGCACGGGCAGAGGAAGAAAAACAGGCGGAAATGAACAAGCTGCACGAGTTTATTACATGCACAAAAAAACTTCTGGATGACAGGGCAGATCTAATGCCGATGTTCTCAGGACAGCTTCAAAATGTGATCAGGGATTCTGAAGAATCAGCTAACGAGATTAGCGGCAACTTTATGAGCATAGTGGAGCAGGTAGAGGCGCAGGGTGATCTTGCGGGTTCTGCAATATCGAACCTTATGGATAATGACAAAAGCGGAAACTCGATGATGGAAAAGAACAGAACGGTTTTGCTTGAAGTTATCAAAACTCTTAAGGAAACAGGAGCCTTTTCTGATTTGGTCAGCTCTCGTCTTAATATGATTATGGAGGGGGCCGAAAAGGTTAACTCCACTGTCTCTCAGGTGGAATATATTGCAGATCAGACAAATCTTCTGGCGTTGAACGCAGCCATCGAGGCGGCGAGGGCAGGGGAACACGGCAGGGGTTTTGCAGTGGTGGCTGATGAAATAAGAAAGCTTTCCGAGCAGTCAAACCGTTTTGCTATGGATATCAGAAATTCTGTTAAGACTATAACAAACGATATAGAAGATATTTACCATGAATCCTCTGATAATGCGGAGAAAATGAACGAGCTTGCCGTGTCTTCAGAGCAGGATGTGAATGAAGCGCTGGGTCTCCTTGACGGCGGCATAAATTCAGCAAAAGAAACTATAAAACGCCTTCAGGAAGAAACAGCGAAAACCGCAGAACGAATAAGAGGGATTGTGATATCGCTTCAGTATCAGGATATAAACAGGCAAAGGATAGAGCATGTGATCGAACCGCTTGATATAGTCGGAAAAGATCTTATTGGTCTTTCCGCTGCAATGAATGATGTGGGTGTAAATCTCTGCACACTCCGCCTGAGCGATCTCAGTTCGCATCTTAAAACCATGTACACAATGGAAAGCGAAAGAGAGATATTTGAAAAACACATCAAGGGGTTCGGCGGAAGCGTAGGCAAAAGCAGCACCGGTAAACAAAAGAAGCCGGCGGCAGAACCGGACAATGTAGAGTTATTTTAGGAGTATGAACATGTTAGACATCAAAGAGGAAAAGAACGGTTCGGACTGCATCCTTTCCTTATCCGGCGACCTTACAGTTTGCAACATTGGTCAGGTGCGTGAAAAGCTTATGGAACTCTATTCCACAGAGGACAGAGTGAAGGTTAATATTTCAGGTGAGTCCAGTATAGATTTCACTTTTTTTCAGCTTATGTGTTCTGCGCACCGCACTTTTTCTTCTGTGGGAAAGAATATTTCCTTTGACAAGAAAGAAGGGTGCCCCCTTGAACTCAAGAAATACAGTCTGGGGTTTTCAAGGCGCACAGGGTGCAGTCAGGATAAATGCGGAAACTGCCTTTGGGCAGCAAAGGAGAGTGTTTAATGGGAAAGGTTATTCTTAGTGTGGACGATTCCGCCAGCATAAGGCAGATGGTAAAATTTACACTCACAAAAGAGGGCTATGAGGTGATTGAAGCCTCTGACGGAGCAGATGCCCTCTCTAAAATATCCGGTAAGAAAATTGATATGGTGGTGACAGACCTTAACATGCCCAATATGGACGGCATCACCCTGATAAAAGAACTTAGAAAGCAGGCAGCTTTTAAGTTTATTCCGATAATCATGCTCACTACCGAGTCTCAGGATTCTAAAAAACAGGAAGGTAAATCAGCAGGCGCTACGGGTTGGATTGTCAAACCTTTCAAACCCGAACAGCTTCTGGGAGTAGTAAAAAAAGTTTTAGGATAGGGTTATGTCCGCAGATATTCATAAACAGGCATTTGTGACCGAGGCAGGAGAACTGCTTGAAGACCTTGAGCAGTCTCTTATGGAGCTTGAAAACACACCGGATGATTCTGATCTGGTGGCAAAAGTTTTCAGGGCTATGCATACTATCAAGGGTTCGGGCTCAATGTTCGGTTTTGACAACCTTGCTGCTTTTGTTCACGGCATCGAGACCGCTTATGATCTTGTGCGTGAAGGCAAGCTTGCCGTAACACAGGAGATGATAGAAAACTCTCTGAAGTCCTGTGATGTTATAAAGGAAATGGTTGCGGACGAAAGTCTTGATTCTTCATGTGGTGAACCATTGGAGCTTAAAAGTTTTTTTGCTTCACTTCACGGAGGAACCCCGCAGGATGCTCCTGCATCCGTTTCTGTCGACACTGAAAAGACCTCCGCCGGGAAACCGCTTACAACATATCGGATACAGTTCAAGCCGTACGAAGATATTTTTTCAAGGGGTGTCAATGTCCAGCTTCTTTTAAATGAACTAATGGAGCTGGGAGAATGCCGAATTGTGGCACATCCTGAACGAATTCCCTATCTTGAAGAGCTTGAAAGTGAGAAATGTTACGTAAATTGGGATATCATTCTCTCCACGGATAAAGGTGAAAACGCCATAAGGGATGTCTTCATTTTTGTTGAAGACGACTGCGATATTACAATCACTCCTGTTGCTTTTTATGACGGATCAGAAGTGGAAAACCATGAAAGAATTGGTGATATTCTGGTTGAAAAAGGTGATATCTCAAGGGTAGAGCTTGAAAAAGTGCTTGTTGAAAAGAAACGTCTCGGTGAGATGCTCATAGAAAAAGGTGCTGTTGCTCCATCTGCTGTGACAGCGGCTCTGGAAGAACAGCGTCATATAAAAGACATGAAGGAAACCAAGGCGAAAAAAGCCGAGGCGGAAAGCATGACATCCATAAGGGTGCAGTCCGATAAGCTGGACTTCCTTGTGGATCTTGTAGGTGAGCTTGTAACTGTTCAGGCACGCCTCAGCCAGACTGCGGCAAGGAAAAATGAGCCGGAACTTCTTAAGATAGCCGAGGATGTTGAAAGGCTCGTGTGGGACCTTCGGGACAATACCATGAGCATAAGAATGCTCCCCATAGGTTCGACATTCAGCAAGTTCAACAGGCTTGTGCGTGATCTCTCCCATTCTCTGGGCAAAAAGATAGAGCTTGTCACCGAAGGAGCTGAAACAGAGCTGGATAAAACCGTTATCGAAAAGCTTAATGATCCCCTTGTACATCTCATAAGAAACAGTATTGACCACGGTCTTGAAATGCCTGAAGAGAGAAAAGCATCGGGCAAAAAAGAAACAGGAACAATCACACTCAGCGCCAGACATTCGGGCGACAGCGTTCTCATACAGATAACCGACAACGGAAGAGGCATAGACCCCGAAAAGGTTCGTAAAAAAGCCATTGAAAAGGGCTTGATAGCAGAAGGCGTAGAACTCACCGCAAAAGAGGCGTGTGACCTGATTCTTGCTCCGGGCTTTTCCACTGCCGAAGCCGTTTCAAACATATCCGGGCGAGGCGTGGGTATGGATGTGGTCAAAAAGAATATTGAGTCTCTCAAAGGCACGCTGGATATATCCTCCGAAAAAGGCAAAGGAACAGTGATAAGCCTGAAACTTCCCCTCACTCTGGCAATCATAGACGGGCTCCTCATCAGGGTTGCGGACCAGTTTTTCATTATACCCCTTGCAGTGGTGGAGGAGTGTATTGAACTCACGCCGAAGGATGTGGCAAATTCCCACGGGCGCAGCATCATTCAGGTCAGGGGCGATATTGTGCCTTACATCAAGCTTCGTGAGCTTTTCGGCATCAAAGGCAATGTGCCTGAAATTCAGCAGATAGTTGTTACCGAAATAGACGGAAGGAGAGTCGGCTTCGTTACAGACGCAGTAATTGGTGATCATCAAACAGTTATAAAGTCACTGGGCAAAATATTTAAGGAGGTTCACGGAGTATCCGGAGCAACGATACTCGGCGATGGTTCAGTTGCACTGATCATAGACGCTGTGAAGATATATCACGGCATAGAGTAAATATATTTTTTTAATTTTTTTTTATCTGAAAACCTTGGAGGTTGATATGTTGAAGAATCTGAAGATCGGCATGAAGCTGCTGATAGGCTTCGGTATTGTCCTTCTGCTTACCCTTATGGTGGGGCTTGCGGGGTACACCGGAATGAACAAAGTTCTCGGAAGCGTTGAGTATTCCGAAGATATGTGGACTGTGGGCGAGTTTATGCTCAATGCACGCCAGCAGGAAAAAAACTACATGCTCAGAAAGGATCAGGCGTCTATAGACGAAATGAGTAATGCGATTCAGGGATTAAAAACCCGCGCAGAAGAATCATCCAAAAGGATGAATGATCCGAAGATCACGGAAGCAATTAACAGTATTGTCGACAATGCAGGGGAATACGGTGCAGTTTTCGATAAGTATGTACTGGTCGAAAATGAAAAAACCGAAGATGAAAACAGAATGGGCGTTGCCTTAACAAATGTTTTCAAAGAAGCTGAAAATACCGTGAAAGAGCAGCTGGAACAGTTTCAGACCCTTGTGGCATCATCAACAAAGGATGCTCACGCCCTTGAGGATAAAGTAACTAAGATCGCACGCTCCTACAACATCATGCTGAACCTCGCAAAAGCAAGAACAATGGTTTGGCAGTTTAAGAGCAGCGGAGATCAGAAATACACCGAAGAACTGAGAAAGTTAGTGAGAAGTGCCAGAGAAACCGCAGAAGTTCTCAAGGCAAGTTTTGTTAACAAGGTAAACATAGACAGCGCACAGTCTCTCATAGAGGCTATCAATAATTATGATGACAATATTTCTCTTTACATAGAACGCACTGCAGAGCAGGTGAGGCTTGAGCAGGAACTGGTAACAAACGCCAGAGAAACTCAGGAGTTTACTAACAGCGCTAACGCTGAAAGCAGCAATATGATGCTTGCGGATTTCAGAAGCGCACTTGTGATGATACTTGTTATGTCCGCTGCTGCACTCATTTTCGGCATAGCAGCAGGTGTGGTGATAGCAAGAGGAATAACAATACCCATAAACATGGGAGTAGCTTTCGCCCGTGAAGTGGCAAACGGTAATCTGGACGCCGATATGGACCTCGAACAGAAAGATGAGGTCGGTATGCTGGCTGCAGCCATGAAGGATATGATCAATAAGCTCCGCATCATAGTGCTTGAGGTTAAGGCGGCTTCTCTTAATGTTTCATCCGGCAGCGGTCAGTTAAGCAGCGCCGCTCAGGAAATGTCACAGGGTGCCACAGAGCAGGCAGCGGCGGCAGAAGAGGCATCAAGCTCAATGGAAGAGATGACCTCTAACATAAACCAGAATGCGGATAACGCCCTCCAGACGGAGAAGATTGCCAGAAAAGCGGCTGACGATGCCAAAGAAGGCGGACACGCAGTGGATCAGACAGTTAAGGCTATGAAGGATATAGCCGGCAAAATCTCGATAATTGAAGAGATAGCCCGCCAGACAAACCTTCTTGCACTGAATGCTGCGATAGAGGCAGCAAGAGCAGGAGAACACGGAAAAGGCTTTGCAGTTGTTGCAAGCGAGGTTCGCAAGCTTGCTGAACGTTCTCAGGAAGCAGCTAAGGAGATAAGCGACCTCTCCACCACAAGTGTTGAAATTGCAGAAAAAGCGGGCAGCCTGCTTCAGCAGATTCTGCCGGATATACAGAAAACAGCAGAACTTGTGCAGGAAATAACCGCCTCAAGCAGTGAACAAAGAACCGGAGCGGAGCAGATCAACAGCGCAATACAGCAGCTTGATCAGGTTATTCAGCAGAACGCCGGAGCATCCGAGGAAATGGCTTCCACTGCGGAAGAGCTTGCCGGACAGGCGGATTCACTTGAGCAGACAATGCAGTTTTTCAAGATGAAGGACAATTCCGGTATTTCATCAGCTAAGAACAAAAAGGCTATAAAGACTGCACACATAAACTCAAAAACAACACCGGCTCCTAAACCGGCTAAACCTAAACAGCAGAAAGAAGGAGTGGAACTGAACCTTTCAGGGAATGACCACGACAAATTGGACGAAGAATTTATAAGTTACTGACAAATCGGAGGTAGTTATGTCGGAAAACATAAACGACACCGGGAACTGCCAAGTACTGACCTTTAAGATGGGAGAAGAGGTGTTCGGGGTGAACATCATGTCCGTCCGGGAAGTGCTTGACTACACCAATGTGACCAAAGTGCCGCAGACGCCTGATTTTATGAGAGGTGTAATAAACCTGCGGGGAAATGTTGTCCCCGTGATTGACCTTAAGCTCAAGTTCGGAATGTCCGCAACGGAGCGTACGGTGAACACCTGCATAATCATAGTTGAAGTGTTTCTTGACGGCGAAAGCGCAATACTCGGCGCATTGGCGGATTCTGTGCAGGAGGTGGTGGATTTTGAAAAAGAGTTCATCGAACCTGCACCAAGAATAGGCACACAGCTTAACACTGAATTTATTCAGGGGATGGCAAAAAAAGGCGAAGGGTTTGTAATCATTCTTAATATTAATAAAGTTTTTTCTGCTGATGAGCTGAGTATGTACTCCGGCTTTCAGGAGAACGCTTCATAAACCGGAATTTTTCCGTATTTTTCTGACGACGGATGAGCCGTCATTTATATCTGACGCCGTTGTGAACGGTAAAAGGGGAGGGAGCATGCCTCCCTCCCCTGCAGACCGTTACATCTGATCTCTGCGTGTGAGCAGCTTAATTTATGGCTATTACAGAGCGAGGGATTAAAATGCTTAAAAATATGAAACTTGGAACAAAACTCGGCATGGCGTTCGGACTGCTAATCCTCATTATAGCAGTACTTGGCGCTGTTGCTATGCTGAACATGTCAAGGGTCAAAACGGAGTCACTTAAACTCTCGGAAGAGTACGTTCCGGAAGTCAAACTCGCCGGTGAAATCGAAAGAACGAACTCCTCAATCATGCTCAGCATGCGTACCTTTCAGTACACAGGAAGTCTGGAAGACTATAACAAGGCTTTGAAAAGCTTTGAAAACCTGAAAAAGTATATAGCCGATATTCAGGTTTTGGGAGAAAAATCTCAAAATCTTAAAGCACTTAACGCAGCAGCAGGAGATGTGCTTGCGGCTGCAAATGAGTACGAGGGGTTGGCGAAACAGACTGCTGAAAACAACAAAAAACTTGATGATGCAAAGAATAATATGAACAGCTATGCGGCATCGTTCATGAAAAATGCCGAAGATTATCTTCACAGTCAGGAAGAAGCCCTGCTTACTGAAATACGCAGCGGAATCGGTGCTGATAAGCTTGCTGAACGCAGCCGGAAGATTACTGCCATGAGTAATGTCATTATTGATGGCAACCATATCCGGATCGAAGCCTGGAAGGCGCAGGCAACAAGGGATCTTACGGAGCTGACCGATGTCTTCCCGAAATTTGCATCTATAGAGGCGACCCTCAATGAGATAGAGTCTGTAACCCGCAGGCAGGTTAACCTGAACCAGCTTGCAAATATAAAGCTCGCTCTGGACGGGTATAAGCGCTCCATGGAAACACTCGCCCTGACATGGGCTGATTCTGACAAGATTGGTGATCAGAGAAATGTAACGGCAGGTATTCTCTTGTCAAAAGCCGAAGGCATAGCTGTAGCGGGGATGACGCAGACCACTGAGATAGCACAGCAGGCTGTATCAGTGCTGAACGCCTCATCTGTTACAATGGTTACCGGAATAATCATAGCAATTATAATAGGAGTAATCCTTGCGGTTGTTATGACAAAGATGATAACAAAGCCTCTTTTTATGGGAGTTGAATTCGCAAAACAGGTCGCAGACGGTAATCTTGATGCTCATATAGATCTCACCAGCAAGGACGAAATAGGCGAACTCGCTTCTGCTTTGAGAGACATGATAACAAAACTGAGAGATATAGTTTCCGACGTGAAAAGCTCATCCGAGAATGTTTCAGCCGGAAGTGAACAGCTTAGCAGCGCTGCGCAGGAAATGTCACAGGGTGCAACTGAGCAGGCGGCGGCGGCAGAAGAGGCGTCAAGCTCAATGGAAGAGATGACCTCAAACATAAACCAGAACGCTGATAATGCCCTCCAGACAGAGAAAATTGCCAGAAAAGCGGCTGATGATGCTAAGGAAGGCGGCTCTGCGGTTGCTCAGACTGTGAAAGCTATGAAAGACATAGCAGGCAAGATTTCTATTATAGAGGAAATCGCCCGCCAGACGAATCTCCTTGCCCTCAATGCTGCTATCGAAGCAGCAAGAGCAGGAGAACACGGAAAGGGTTTTGCTGTGGTAGCCAGTGAGGTACGCAAGCTTGCCGAACGTTCACAGGAAGCCGCAGGCGAGATAAGTACGCTTTCTGTAAGCAGCGTTGAAGTTGCGGAAAGAGCAGGTTCGCTTCTCGAACAGATACTGCCGGATATTCAGAAAACAGCGGAGCTTGTGCAGGAGATAACCGCATCCAGCACAGAACAGAGAACCGGAGCAGAACAGATCAACAGTGCTATTCAGCAGCTTGATCAGGTTATACAGAGAAACGCCGGAGCATCCGAGGAAATGGCATCTACAGCAGAAGAACTTGCAAGTCAGGCAGAGTCGCTTCAGCATGCAGTGGCATTTTTCAGAATGAGCGGCAGTTCCTCAGCTGTTGTCAGAACCCGCAGTAATACAGGTGGAGGCTTCAAACCTGCTAAAACACCTGCACTTTCTGCTAAAACAACAAAGAAGACAGACTCTTCAAAGGGCATAAGTCTTAATATGCACGATGACAATGACAAGCTGGATGAAGAGTTTGTAAGTTACTGAAAATAAAATATCCCGTTCTGCGGAGTTACACCGCAGGACGGGGGTTGGAAAGGTGGTGTATGTCTTCTAATTTTGATGTTTTTCGTCAGAATCTTTCATCCATGGAGTTTGAGCGCATTAAATCATTCATAGAAAATCACTGCGGAATCAAGCTCCCCCCGACAAAGAAACAGATGGTAGAGGGAAGATTAAGAAAGAGGCTGAGGAAACACGGCTTTACCACCTATGAGGAATATCTGGATTTTGTGTTTAACTCAGGTGAGGGTGAGGAGGAAATAGTCAGTCTCATAGATGTTATAACAACAAACAAAACCGATTTCTACCGTGAGCCCGGTCACTTTGAATATATGAGGGACAGAGTTCTGCCTTATCTTCTGAAAGATAATGACAATGCCAAGGTCAAAGTCTGGAGCGCAGGCTGCTCTAGCGGTGAGGAACCGTATACTCTTGCAATGGAGCTTCACGGTTTTTTTGAAAATATACGAGGCTGGAATTATGAAATTCTTGCCACGGATATATCCACCGATGTGCTGCAAAAAGCATGCACAGCTATTTATAATGAAGAAAAAATAGCCCAGCTTCCCTTTGAACTGAAAAAAAAATTCTTTTTAAGATCAAAAGATAAAAATGACTGCAAGGTGCGTCTGAAGCCGTTTATAAGAAAGTCAGTCAGGTTCTCCCGCCTTAATCTTATGGATGAAAAGTTTTCTCATGATAAGGATTATGACATAATATTCTGCCGTAATGTTATAATATACTTTGACAGAGACACGCAGGAGAGGATTCTGAAAAGGCTTGTGAGCCATCTTAAACGGGGTAGGTTTCTTTTTTTAGGACATTCGGAAACCATACATGGGATGGACCTTGATGTGGAGACAGTCGCACCGACAGTTTACAGAAAAGTATGATTCAGGAATAAGGCAGTTGATCAAAAGCATTTATTTGAAACCATGTGAAATGTATCTTGAAAAAGAACCTGCTGTGGTTAGTACGGTTCTCGGATCATGCGTTTCAGTGATAATGTTCTGGTCAGCTGCTAAAATCGGCGGGATGTGCCACGCCATGCTCCCGCTCGCCAATTTTTCAGTGGTAGGAAATAACCCTTCCCATATCAATAAATTCGTTGACAGTTCAATAACATATATGCACAGCCGCTTCAATGCATGGGGGGCTGTTCCTTCCGAAATAGAGGTCAAAGTCTTCGGCGGAGCAGACATGTTCCGCACAGAATCAGTTAAGCTAAAGAGAGAAACTGTAGGCACAAAAAATATACAGGCGGCTTTTGCCGCTTTGTCAGCTTTGGGCTATAGAGTCACTGCACAGGATGTGGGCGGAGATATGGGAAGAAAACTGTATTTCTACTCCTCGGAAGGACGTGTCTTTATGAAAAGCCTGAGGAATACGATGGACGCAGGTTGATATTATGGGTCTGAAAGTTCTTGTTGTTGATGATTCCGCAGTGGTGAGGCAAACCCTCACAGAAATCCTTTCATCCGATCCGGAAATAAGCGAGGTGGCATCCTGTCAGGATCCGTTCTACGCAGCGGAGAGAATGAAGCATTTTATTCCGGATGTTATCACTCTGGATGTTGAAATGCCACGAATGGACGGCATCACATTTCTTAAAAAGCTTATGTCTCAGCACCCTATCCCTGTGGTGATGTGTTCGAGCCTTACTGTCGATAACTCACAGACACTTATGAAAGCCATAGAATACGGTGCTGTGGACGTTATCCAGAAGCCGAGGTCGGGCACAAAGGCGTTCCTTGAGGAATCCAAGATTCTTATCTGTGATGCGGTAAAGGCTGCGGCAAAAGCGTCTGTCAAAAAAATATCCGCCGTTTCCCACACTGTTCAGCCTAAGCTGACGGCGGATGTGATCATGCCGAAAAGCACCAGCAAGGCTATGATGGAAACCACAGAAAAGGTTATTCTCGTTGGGGCATCCACAGGGGGAACAGAAGCGCTTACAGTGTTTCTGACTGCCATGCCGCCGGATTCGCCTGGAATAGTTATAGTTCAGCACATGCCGGAGAACTTTACAGCCTCGTTCGCCCAAAGGCTGGATTCACTGTCTAAAATAAGTGTCAAAGAGGCGGAAAACGGTGATACCGTGCTTCCCGGCAGAGCATTGATAGCACCGGGAAATAAACATACTCTGATCAAACGAAGCGGTGCCAGATACTACACTGAAATAAAGGAAGGTCCTCTAGTCAGCAGGCACAGACCGTCGGTTGATGTTCTTTTCCGCTCAGGAGCCAGATATGTGGGTTCCAACGCAGTTGCGGTAATAATGACTGGTATGGGCGATGACGGGGCAAAAGGTCTTCTGGAACTTAAAGAAGCCGGTGCGTACACCATAGCGCAGGATGAGTCCACAAGCGTGGTTTTCGGTATGCCGAAGGTGGCAATAGAACTCGGCGCAGCGCAAAAAATTCTTCCGTTGGGAAATATATCTCAGTTTGTTGTGGCGTATTGCAGGAACTGATGCAGGAGTTGATTTTAAAATGCAGGCAGATTTTCTTAATGAAATAATCGGCATACTGACCGCCTCAATGGCGGTTATGTTTATGTTTATGTATTTATACATAAATGAAAGGAACGATTATCTCAAAATTTGGGGATACAGCTGGCTTTTCAACATAATAAGGTACTCTGTTGAGATGATTATTTTCAGAAACGGGGAAAACGATTTCCTGTTTTTTCTGAAACTCAGCTTTGTACTGATGGGGGCTGTGCTGCTTGTCATGGGCGCTCATATGCTTATTGATAAAAAGAAGCCCCGCTTTGTCCTTCAGGGGGCTCTTGCGGCTGAAATCCTGCTTGCTGCGGCTGTTTTTTACGGAGCCGGGTATTTTGTAATAGATGCAGTAGTCTTTGTTTTCTCTGCTGCAGCATTTATCTACACAGGCTTTATTATTCTTGTTTCAAAATCATTTTACGGCTTTGGAAAGAAGGTGACAGGCGTGTCACTTATCCTCTGGGGAATTCATAAAATGAACTATCCCGTATTAATTGAAGGCACAAGAGAAGGTGCAGTTAATATCCAGTATTTTTCAGCGGGTTTTCAGCTTGCAGTTTTTTTAACCTTCACCGTGTCTGCCGGAATAATAATAATGCATTTTGAAAAAATGAAAAAGCTGGAGAGGCATCTTTCTATTATTCTGGATAAAATGAGCAGTACGGGCAGTTCGGCATATTATAGTTTCAGCTTTCGCCCCGAACCGTCTGTTGAAGTACTTAGCCGGAGTGCCTCAAGCCTTCTTGGTTTTACCGGAGATGAAGAAAAAAACGCTGAAATAATATACCGCATCGCAGACTATGAGAAAAACCGGAAGGGAACAGAGAACTCAGAAGAGATGGAATCTCTTCCTTTCACTGACTCCGAAGGCAGGCTCAGATGGCTTGAGTTTTACAGCATGGCGGAGTATTCGTCCGATGGTGATTTATTCTCGCTGACCGGTTTTGTATTCGATGCTTCAGATAAATATATGAAATTCAGAGAGAGCCTGAACAGGATGGAATGGTATGAGGGAATGTTCCGCCTTTCCGGCGTTCCCATGCTGTTTATTAATATCAACACTCTCATGATAGAGGATGCCAACCGTGCCGCAGAGATTTTCTTCGGCACAGGTGTAGAAAAGATGAAAAACCGTGCCCTTTCCGATTCTATTTTCAAGGAAAACCCTTTTTCTGCGGATTTTCTCAGGAAGATTGAAACAGAAGGACAGGGTAAAATGCAGTGCAGTCTTAAAAATGAGAAGGACACTGTTAAGGATTTTCTTCTGCTTTGTGCTAAGGTGCGTTTCAGGAACAAGGAATATATCTATGCAATAGTTGTTGATAAAAGTAATGAAAAGTACCTTACAAACAGGCTTTTCAGCCTTGAGAATATACACAAGGCACTTCTGAACGCAATGGATGAAGGAGTAATCGTATTTGACGGAGTTATGAATATTAAATTCATGAACAATTCCGCTGCCCGCATCCTGAAGTACAGCCCTTTATCCCAGCCGGACAACATAGACAGCATACTTTGCGCCGAGGACGGAAGCCCGGAATCTCCGATCCTTGAAGCGGTGAATAAAAACAGAGGCATACACAAAGGCGAAGTGTTTTTCAGAAACAGCAGCGGAGATGTTATTCCTGTTGCATACAGTATAAACAAACTCGAATACGACTCCTATGAGAGCGGTGGTGTTCTGGTTTTCAGAGATATAACAGAAGAAAGGAGAATCAAAAACGGACTGATAGCCGGGATAGAGGAAAAAAACTTTCTTATAAGAGAGATACATCACAGAGTAAAAAATAATCTTCAGATTGTCAGCAGTCTTCTCAGTATTCAGAGTGAGTATCTGAATGATGAAAAGGCAGTTGCTTACTTTAAAAACAGCATACAGCGGATTAAATCCATGGCGATAATCCATGAAATGCTTTACAGGGGCGACAGTGCGCAGGGGCTGGACTTCAAGGCATATCTTACACGCCTTGTGGGTGAGATATCTATGACGTACACTTCTGTCTGTCCGGTTTATGTTGATGTAAACTGCTGTGAGATGCGGCTTAATCTTGACGAATCAATAGCCATAAGCCTGCTGATAACGGAAATAATCACAAACTGCTACAAGCATGCCTTCGACAGAGATTCAGTGGATGCACGCATTAATATCTGCGTAAGTTTTACGGATGATGGAAAAAAAGAGGTAAGCATTGCGGATAACGGAGCAGGAATAGCCGACACAGAAGGTTTCAGAACTTCCGATACCCTCGGTTCACAGATAATTACATCGCTTTCTTCCCAGTTGGGGGGAGATTTGCGTATTGAAAATAACAGCGGAACTGTTTTTGTTTTGAAATTTTAACACTTTGTTTGTTAAGATTGTTGTAGTCAAAAGGAATTGTTATGGGAAAAATACTAATTGTTGAAGATGAAGCCTTGATTGCTATGGATATAAGGTCGAAACTGTTGAGTTTCGGCTATTCTGACGTTGTGTACGCTGTCAGACCTGAAGATGCGATGAAGGAGATCGAAAAGGAAATTCCCGTACTTGTTCTTATGGACATAAACCTCAAATCTGATCTGGACGGCATAGACCTCGCAGGTATCATCAATACCGCCTACCGCATTCCCATAGTTTTTCTCACCAGCTATTCAGATATCAGCACAATGGACAGGGCAAGTGAAGCCGCACCCTACGGATATATAGTTAAACCGGCTGAAACCCAGTCCCTTTATTCTGTTGTGTCAATGGCTATCAGAAGAGCCGCCGTGGAGCGCAACCTTGTGGAGCAGAACGGGCTTTTTGAAACTGTTCTGGAAAACTCCGCAGAAGGTATTGTGGTTGCTGATGAAGCTTTTAAAATCAAATACTTTAACCATATCTTTATGGAGATATTCGGCATAGAAAGGGGCGATATTTACGGTGAAAATGTTGGAGATGTCATAGCATCCCTGCAGCCTTCCCTGAAAGGTTTCGTTGAGGACGTTCTTGAGGGCAGAGACAGTCAGGCGAAAAGGTTTGATATTTCCCTTTCCGGCAACAGACGCAAAACAGTTCTGATGAATATTTCCACTTTTAGTCTGGGCGGCGAACAGACCAGATATCTTTTTATCTTTTCGGATCTGAGTGAACTGGAAAGAATGAAGGATGAGCTGGATACAACAGCGAGAAATTTTGATGAAATTTTTGAAAAGAACCGTGATGCACTCGTGCTGCTTAAAATGCCCGAACATACTGTATCTGACCTGAACCCCGCTGCAGAAAGGATGTTCGGGTTCAGAAAAGATAAAATGCTCGGTAAGGTCCCCTCGGAGCTTATACGTGTTCTGGCGGTAAGCGGCTGTATTCTCGGTGACTCCGGTCAGGACGAGGCTGTATGTACCATGACCCGCCTAACAGGCGAGACTTTCACGTTTCTTGCCAACTCCCAGCGGCTCAGTATCGGCGGAACAGATTACCTTTATCTTTCTTTCAAAGATATTACTGAGGCTAAAAAGCTTGAGAAAAGAGAGCGTCAGCTTCAGGAAAAGCTCATTCAGACCAATAAAATGACAGCGCTTGGCACACTGGTGTCAGGCATAGCCCATGAGATTAATAACCCCAACAATTTCATAATGTTTAACAGTAAAATGATGCTGGATCTCTGGAAAGGGTTCAGCGAAGTGCTTGACAGAGTTTACGAAACAGAAGGTGATTTTGAGGTGGAAAATCTGCCTTATTCTGTCCTGCGTGAGGATATTCCGAAGCTTCTGGAAGGAATCGCCGGCGGCTCGGAGAGGATTAAAAAAATTGTCCATGAGCTTAAAAGTTTTTCCAAAGGGGACACGGAAAACATGGAAGACATTATTAATGTTGAAGATGTTGTCACCTCTGCAGTGAAAATACTTAATCAGCATATTCTGAAATATACTTCTGATTTTTCCACGGACATCATAAAGCCTGTTCCAAATGTCAAAGGAAACAGGCAGAAAATGGAGCAGGTACTCATCAATCTGATTCTTAATGCACTTGAGGCTCTCCCTGATAAAAACGGCTCTGTCAGACTTCTCTGCACTTCAGATGAAAACGGAAATCTGAAAATCTGCGTTTCAGACACAGGGGTAGGCATTCCGGGTGATATAATTAGAAGAATAACCGAACCTTTTTTCACCACCAAGCTTAAGGACGGAGGAACCGGGCTGGGGCTTTCTATAGTGTATACTTATGTTAAAGAGCATAAGGGCGAGCTGGATTTTGCCTCCGAACCGGAGAAGGGTACGACCGTTACGGTGACTTTCCCCGCACAGGGATAACCAGAAGGAATACTATGCTGAAATACGATATTCCTATACTTCTTGTGGATGATGAGGAGGATATCCTTTTCTCCTACAGTTTTGCCCTGAAGAGTGCAGGCTATAAAAACATCACCACTGCGTCCGGCGGGCAAAAGGCACTTGATATCCTTGAGCAGAGAGCGTTTGCTCTTATTGTTCTGGATCTTTATATGCCGGAGATTGACGGAAACGATATTCTCGACTTCGTAATGGCAAAGTATCCTGAAACTCCGGTGATTATTATCACGGCGGCGGATGATTCCCAGACCGCTGTAAACTGCCTGAAAAAAGGCGCAGATGACTACATCCTCAAACCTGTGGACAGCCTCCGTTTCATTACTACCATCAAAAATATCCTTGAAAAAGAAGAACTTAAACGTCAGGTGGAAAGCTTTACCGAAGCAACTGAGGCATCGCACCTAAAATGCTCCTCCGATTTTTCTTCTATTGTCACAAAAGAAAGCTCCATGTTTGCAATATTTAAATACATTGAGGCTGTGGCAGGCGGAATGCAGCCCGTTTTGATATGCGGGGAAACAGGAACAGGAAAGGAGCTTATGGCAGAAGCCGTCCATAAGGCAAGCAGGCGGAAAGGGGCGTTTGTCCCTGTGAATGTTGCGGATGTGGATGATACAGTCTTTTCCGATACCCTTTTCGGTCATAAAAAAGGTGCCTTCACCGGAGCGGACAAAGCCCGGCGGGGTCTTCTTCTGGAAGCGTCCGGCGGAACTCTGTTTCTGGATGAGGTGGGAGATATCTCTGAAAACTCTCAGCTTAAACTTCTGCGTTTTTTGCAGGAAGGCACTTTCAGGGCAATGGGCAGTGACACGGAAGAAAAAGCCGATGTCCGCATAGTTCTGGCGACTAATGCAGACCTTGATAAAAAGGTGACAGAGGGCAGGTTCCGTAAGGATCTTTATTACCGTATTGCAATACATAAACTCTGTATTCCTCCTCTGCGGGACAGAAAAGGAGATATTCCCCTGCTTTTTTCCCATTTTTATAAGATGGCGGGGGTGGAACTCGGCACTCCTGAAAAAAACTTTGAAAAAGCAGCAGCAGGTATTCTCTCTTCATACACATTTCCCGGAAACATCAGAGAATTAAGGGCTATCGCCTATGACCTTGCGGCACGGAGCCCGAACATGCTTACAGCGGGTGATGTGATTGCTTATCTTGAATCCACAGGCAGAAGCAGAGGTGCTGTAAGCTCCGCTGTACCTGCGGGGACTCAGTTTACCTATTCCGGCAGGTTTCCTTCTCTCAAAGATATGGAAAATATCCTTATCAGTGAGGCGCTGAAAATCAGCGGCGGAAACCAGAGCAAAGCAGCCGCTCTTCTCGGAATATCAAGGCAGGCGATGAACAAGAGAGTCAAGGGATAGAGCTTTATTCCCATTTCCTATCATGCATATAGGATTATTTTTGTCTTTTTAAATCTGTTGACATGATAAAAAAACGGGGATATTGTTGACCTATGAGGTAAACAATTGGACTCATTCATAGCAAGAGAAGGCGATTATGCCATACGGATTGTTGTTTATTTAGCCGAAAGCGGCGGGATGAAAAAAGTGGAAGAAATAAGCGCTGCAGTGGGTGTTCCTAAACCTACAACTGCAAAAGTTATCAACAGACTTAAGAAGTGCGGGTTTATCACAACACGCACAGGCAAACACGGCGGTATAGAAGCCTCTCCGTCCGCTATGGATGCAAGCCTTTATGATATACTTAAATGTATGGGAGCCACACTTGATCTTAATGTTTGTCTTTCCCATCCTTCCGCATGCTCCAGACAGCCTTTCTGTAACGTAACTCACAGACTAGCGGATATCCAGTCGGCTATGACAGGGCAGCTTAAAGCCTCGAAAGTTAGGGATTTCATTTTTTAATTCATATACATGTCGCTGCCGGGTCATAACGGCGGCAGGAGGTTCTAGATGAACGAATACTCATATGACTACAGAACGGTGCAGGGGTTTATACTCTCTGCGATCTTCTGGGGAGTCATCGGGCTTGTTATCGGTCTGCTCATCTCTGTGCAGATGTGGGACGCGAATTTCAACTTCGGTGAGTACTTCTCCTTCGGAAGGCTGAGAACTATCCACACTAACGTACTGGCTTACGGGCTGGGAATAGGTGCGGAGTTCGGTATTTTTTACTATCTCACAATCAGGCTCACGAAAAGGAACCTTGTGCTGGGCAAACTCGCCAGATTTCACCTCTGGCTGTTTAACGTAGGCATGGTTCTGGCGACTTTCACGCTTTTCATAGGCATGAACCAGTCCCTTGAGTATGCAGAGTTTGAATGGCCCATAGACATTGCCATCGTTATTCTCTGGGTGATATTCACCATCGTTATTTTAGCCAATATTTTTAAAAGAAAAGAAGAACATATGTATGTTTCTCTCTGGTACATTATCGCAACGCTTATAGCAGTTGCTATTCTGTACATAGTGAACAACCTGCATATACCCGCAACTCTTACCAAGTCTTACCACCTTTTCGCAGGTACAAACAGTGCAAACGTGGAGTGGTGGTACGGACACAATGCAGTGGGTTTCCTTTTCACCACACCCATATTAGCGATGTTCTATTATTTTCTTCCTAAAGCGACAGGACTCCCCCTTTACAGCCACAGACTTTCAATTATTTCTTTCTGGTCGCTTATATTCGCCTATCTCTGGACAGGGGCTCACCACCTTGTTTACACTCCGCTGCCCGACTGGATTCAGACTCTTGGCATAGTGTTCACTATCTTCCTCATAGCTCCGTCATGGGGTTCGGTTATCAACGGTTATTTCACTGTGGATGCTGACTGGGGCAAGATGAGAACAAACTATCTCACTAAGTTTTTTGTACTGGGGATCACCTTCTACGGTCTTCAGACCATTCAGGGCCCCTCACAGGGGATCAGAGTAATAAGCTCACTTATCCACTACACTGACTGGGTTCCCGGACACGTGCATATGGGTACAATGGGTTGGGTTACAATGATAATCTGTGCGTCAGTTTATGTGATTATTCCTCACATCTATAAAACTGAAATCTTCAGCGAAAAAGTGGCTAACATCCACTTCTGGCTTGTGCTTGTGGGACAGCTTATGTTCTCCATCACAATGTGGGTAACAGGTATTCAGCAGGGTGCAATGTGGAAAATGACTAATGCCGACGGCAGTCTGAAATACACATTCATGGAAACCCTTGTGGGCAACTACCCTTACTGGCAGATGAGAACCGTAGCCGGCGTAATTTTTGTCGTGGGCATGCTGTTCTTTGTGTATAACGTATTCATGACTATCAGAAAGGGACAGGCTAAGGCTGCCCTTGCTGATGTGAAGGCAGCGTAGGGAGGTGCGGTGATGAGTCATAAAAAAGATATATACTCCAGAGCCATACCCTTTGCACTGATGGTTGCTGTAACTATCCTCATCGGTACTGTAGTTACCACTATAGCTCCTATGTTTACCAAGGGTATGCACCCGAAACTCGAAAATCTTCAGCCCTATACAATGCTTGAGCTTGCTGGGCGTGATATTTATCAGAAAGAGGGCTGTGTGAACTGTCACACTCAGACAGTCAGACCCCTTAAGGCGGATGTTCTCCGCTACGGCGATTACTCCAAAGCGGGTGAATTTGCCTATGACCGTCCCTTCCTCTGGGGCTCAAAGCGTACAGGTCCGGATCTTGCCAGAATAGGCGGTAAATATCCTGACGAGTGGCATATTCAGCATATGGAAAATCCGCAGGCGTTCTTCCCTAAGTCAAACATGCCTAAGTATCCCTGGCTTAAGGAGAAAGCACTTAACGTAAATGAAATGAAGGCAAGAATGGATGCCCTCGGCTTTCCTTATACGGATGAGGATGTTGAGGAGGCTGCCGAATCAACAGAGCTTGACGCTATGGTTGCTTATCTCCAGATTATAGGTACGGCTGTAGAGAAGGAAGGGGCAATGGTTATCGAGGAAGATTCCGTTGAAGATGAAAACCCCCTTGCCGGAAACGCCGCTGCGCTTGAAGAGGGCAAAGCTCTCTACTCCGCAGAATGCGCAGGCTGCCACGGTGTCAATGCTGAAGGAAACATCGGCGCTTCACTTGTGGATTACGCAGAAGCTGAACCCGCTTCCAGAGACACATACATTGTAATAGCCAACGGCTATGAAGGTGTAATGCCCGGCTTTGCCTCATCTTTCAGCAGAGAAAGGATCTGGGCTCTGGTTGAGTACATCGAATCCCTCGATAACTAAGGAGAAATACCATGAACGAAGAATTCGACAACATTGAAAGCTTTAACCGCAAAGATACGGAACATAAGCTTCCGGTGGGCTGGGTTGTGCTTTTCATCGGGCTGATTCTCTGGGGTGCTTACTACTTTGTAGCATATACCCCCGCAATCAGCGGATGGACACAGGAAAAAGCTTATCAGGAAAGTATAGAAAAGTAACCTAACAGGGGAAAAGTTCCTCCGCTCCGTTTACTACACCACGGAGCGGAGGGCTGTATTATTATAAAGGACGGATAGTTTTATGGAAATTGATGTACTGTCATTTCTTTTGTACGGAATCCTTCTTTCCGCAGTATTTGCAGGGCTGATTATTTACTTTTTTTCATCCAAACGCAAAGACAAGGTGGAAAAGGCAAAGTACAGAATGCTTGAAGATGACGACGAACAGGAAAACAAAGAAGAGAAAAAATGACCTCTAACTTACAGTCTTACAGAAAAGCGGTGCGATGGGGCGCTGTGCTGCTTTTTTTCGGTGTACCGTTTATGCGCCTCAATGGGGAAAGCTTACTGCGGTTTGATATTGCAAGCCTCAGATTTTTCTTTTTCGGGAAAGCAATATGGATAGAGGATTTTTTCCTGATTCTTCTGTTTATATTCGCCCTTACATTTCTGTTCATATCCGTAACGCAGGTTTTCGGGCGGGTATGGTGCGGGTGGCTCTGTCCCCAGACATTAATAGTGGACTTCACCAGGAAAATGGACAGAAAAAAACAAACCATTCTTTCACGGATGGAAGGACATACTTTCACCGCTGTTTTCAGCGTGCTGATTTCAGCCTGTATGATATGGTATTTCATTTCGCCATATGAGTTTATAAAAGATCTGGCTCATCTTGAACTCAGCAGAACTGCTGCCGGCTTCTGGATTGTGCTTTCGGTTATAACGTATATCAACTTTGCATTTTTCCGCCACGGCTTCTGCACTACGGTCTGTCCTTATGCAAAGCTTCAGGGAATAATGTTTGATGCTCATACAATGGCTATTACCATGTATCCGGACAGAAGGGATGAGTGCATCAACTGTCTGGCTTGTGTTAAAACATGCCCAACGGGAATAGACATACGCAAAGGGTTTTCGCAGGGGTGTATAAACTGTGCCGAATGCGCTCAGGCATGCGGCAAAGTCATGGCTAAAAAAGGGAAGACCTCTCTCATCGGCTATGTCTACGGGCTTGAGGACAAACCGAAGTTTTTCAGGGCAAATGTCCTGATAACCGCAGGGCTATTTTTGATATTTACTGTTCTGTTTACACTGCGGCTTCTGTTTAGCGATCCATTCGCTTTTGAGGTGTACCCTGCTTCAAAATCAATGCCCAGAGAACAGGATGGGCGTATAATAAACGGATTTGAAGTAAGGCTGACCAACCGCACAGGCAGTGATGTTACTGTGAGTCTCAGTGTTGAAGAGGCGGAAGGCTGGGATATCCAGCCGGAACGCACCTTTGAACTCGCCTCCGGTGAGTCTGTGCGCAAGGAGATTTATATTGTTCTGCCGGAGGAAGCTTTCGGGAAATATCCTGTCAGAACATTCAGTCTGAAAGCAGAAACTCAAGGAGAACACCCTGCATCTGTTTTTGCGGAGGCGGGTTTCCGCAAACCTATCGGGAGGAAAAAATGAGGATAACAATTATCATATTTCTGCTGGGGTTCATAACCGTTGCTCCTTCAGCCATAGTCGGGAAAAAGCTTTTTGACGGAAGAGTTGAAGCTGACTCTTATGAAAAAGGGCTTGTTTATGACGAGATGAAAGACACTGTGATGGAAAAAGGACTGAAACTCACGGTGAAAAAAATAGAGCAGTACGACCAGAGTGTCAGACTTGATTTCAGCCTCGGCGGAACATTTAAGCCTGCGGAAATCAAAACCGAAGTGGAAAGACCGGTGGGCGGGGTTCCGTTTGAAATCAAAGCCGCTGAAGACGGTGACGGATACACAGCCTCAATGCCTCAGCTTGAAAAAGGTTACCATATTCTTAAGGTTAGCTTTGCCGTGGATGGTAAAGAGATAAGACTTAAGAAAAATTTTTATATTTACTAGTTTTCATTTCAGGAGGTTTTTATGAGAAAAGGAACGATTCTGATGATCATCAGTCTTATTACTATGATAGGTATACCTCTTCTGTTTGCACTTAAATACGCCGGATAAATGGAAGCTCTTTACCTGCTGATTCCGGTCAGCCTCATCCTCGGAGCTATAGCTTTGGGGCTTTTTCTTTATGCAGGCAGAAAAGGACAGTTTGACGATATTGAAGGACCTAAATACCGGATGCTTGATGACGACGAAGACGACAAGTAAAAAGTGTGCCCACTGCCTTTTGGATGTTAAGGAAAACTCTGCCATTAAAATTGAGCAGGACGGAGAGACCTTATACTTCTGCTGTCACGGGTGTATGAGTGTTTACGGACTGATTCATGAATCAGGGCTTGATTCCTTCTATATCCGCCGCAGCGACTGGAAAGAGGGCGGGGTGGACTCCGCCCGTGTTTCCGATGAGCTTTTTGAGGAAGATTTGACAGAAGCGGACGGAGAATGCTCCATTGATGTGGTGCTTTCAGGTGTTCGCTGTTCATCCTGCATCTGGCTGGTGGAAAACTTTTTCCGAAAGGATGAAAATGTCAGTTATGTGCGGGTAAACTACGCCACTCATAAAGCAAGGGTGCGCTGGAAAAAGGGTGCTATGACACTCGGTTCCGTACTTGAAAAATTCCGTTCGCTGGGTTATCCGCCCATGCCTGTTAATAAAGGCGGCAGAAACAGCGTACTGGAAGAGGAACGGAAGGAATACTTCTACCGTTTTTCCATTGGCTCATTCTTTGCAATGAACGTAATGCTTTATACCTTTGCCATGTATGCCGGATATTTTCAGGGCATGGACGAGGGGATGAAGCGTTTCTTTAAAATTCTCTCGTGGGTGCTTGCCACGCCTGTTATGTTCTATTCGGGTTATCCCTTTATAATAAACAGCTTTAAGTCTGTCCGCAACCGTGTGCTGAACATGGATGTGCTGGTGTTTCTCGGCTCTTTCAGTTCATATCTTTACAGCATAAGTGCAGTCTTCTCCGATAGGGAAGTTTATTTTGATACTACCTGCATGATAATAACCCTGATCCTTCTGGGCAGATTTATAGAAACCGGAGCCAAGCTGCGCCACAGCGGCGCAGTTACCCGCCTGTTGTCTTACCAGCCGCAGACAGTGCGGGTTATACATGATTTTGACGCAGCAGCATATGCCGAAGGCAGACTTGAGGCTGTCCTTGTTCCAGTGAAATCAGTGAAAACAGACGATTTCCTCGAAGTTCTCCCCGGTTCATCAGTGCCTGCTGACGGAACTGTTGTATATGGTGAGAGCGAAATTGATGAATCGATGCTTACCGGCGAATCCTCCCCTGTGTTTAAAACCGAAGGGGCGGATGTTTTTGCAGGAACAGCAAACCTTAATGGAAGCCTTGTAATAAAATGTGTTCAGGCAGGCAGCGGTACAGTTCTCTCCCGCATAGTTAAGGCGGTCGAGGAAGCGCAGGCGGAGAAAGCTCCCATCCAGAATCTTGCTGACAGCATCGTCGGCTGGTTTGTTCCGACTATAATCACAATCGCCGCAGCAACCTTCGGGTGGTGGTATTTCCGTACAGGAAGCGGACTTGAAGGACTCATGAACGCTGTATCTGTGCTTGTTATTGCATGCCCGTGTGCTCTTGGGCTTGCCACCCCCCTTGCCGTTATGATTGCAACCACAAAGACTGCATCAATAGGCGCACTTGTCCGCAGCGGTGAAGTAATGGAAACCCTGAGCCGCATAAACTGCTGGTGCTTTGATAAAACAGGCACAATAACAAAGGGCGAGATGAAAGTGGCGGATGTTCATGATTTTGGCTCAAACCGCACCCTCACCCTTGCGGCGTCTGTTGAACGTTACTCCTCCCACCTCATATCAAAAGCCGTAACAGACTACTATGAAGGGGAATTTCTCGCTGCTGATAATTTTCGTGAAATTCCCGGAAACGGAGTTGAGGCTGATATCAACGGAAAAAGAATAAGAGCGGGTAAACTTAAATTTATAGCTGAACATGCTGATGTAACAACAGAAATGCGTGAACTTCATGACTATTTTTCCGCAAAAGGGCATACTGTTGCTGCTGTTTCAGAAGATAATGAACCGCTGGGATTCATTCTTCTTTCCGATTCCGTGCGTGATGAAGCGGCGCATACCCTCAAAGGGCTGATTAGCAATGGATGCAAAATTCTTATCCTCACCGGAGACAGCAGAAAAGCCGCTGACAAACTCATTGATACCCTTGGTGTTAAAGGTATTGAGTGTATGGCGGAGGTTACACCGTTTGAAAAGGCAGAAATGATCAGAAAGCTCAAGAGCGAAGGCTACAGAGTTGCTATGGTCGGAGACGGGATAAATGACGCCCCTGCTCTTACGGAGGCCGATGCCGGCATAGCTATGGGCAAAGGGACTGATATTGCCATAGAAAGTGCTGATGCAGTGCTGATGCGAAGCGATTTGTCTGTTATTCTTAAGCTGAACAAAACGGCGAAGAAAACCTTCGCCGTGATAAAAGAAAACCTTTTCTGGGCTTTTTCATATAATTTTATTGCAGTGCCGCTCGCCGTAACAGGCAAGATACACCCGATTTTTTCTGCCGCATTCATGGCAGTCAGTTCGCTGATTGTTGTGTTTAACTCAATGCGGATCAACTCTAAGGGCTAAAACCTTACCCCTTGCCAGATAAACCATGCGCCCATACAGATAAGCAGAATCAGGCTGAGAAAGTTGAATATCCCTCTTCTGCCCATTATGAAATTGCCGAATACTGCGGCAAGCATCATGGCGGTTATTGTTCCGATACCGAAGAGGAACATGGACAGAGTGCCTTTCAGCACATCAGCAGAGGCAGAAGCGGCTATAAGCGCTCCGTAAACCAGCCCGCAGGGTATAAGCCCTAAAACAATACCGCTGCCGAAGGCTGTTTTCGGCTGAACTTTTTTTATCAGATTCATGATTTTTTCTGCTGCAAAACGGTTTTCCAATTTATTCATCAGGTTATAGCCGAAGAAAGATAAAAGACCATAGAGTATAAGAAAGATCCCTGCAAATACCGCAGATGTTTTCTGTATTCCCGCCATGTTTCCTGCAAGAGTTGCCATGTTGCCCAATGCTCCTGCCGCAGCGCCCATTACAGAGTATGTTACTGTCCGCCCGAGGTTGTATTTGAGATGGGGAACATACATGCTGGCGTAGCCCTTGTTGCCGCCTACGAATCTGCCTGAAATGTAAAGGACGAAGGGGTGGCACATGCCGATGCAGTGCCCGAACCCTCCGAAAAATCCTAACGACAGAAACCCTAAAAGATCAAGGTTCTGCAAGGGTTACTCCTTTTTATTCGGAATTTTAAAGAAGAAAACTTTGGAATGTTCAGCTCCTTTGAGTGAGAAGGTAAGCTTACCGAACCAAAGCTCGCCGCCCATCATGCACTTGGGCAGAACGGCGGTTGCGATGTACGGAACACCGTCTTTTGTGAGATCATAGGCATATTCACCCATATCCATTTTCATATTGAACCTGATTTTGCCATTCTCAATTTCAACGGGGTTTCCGTTTTGGCTGAAAGTAAATGCAAAGTTAATAGGCTGAAATGCTGCCGTGGGGCGAGACATTGTTGCGGCAATTTCTATGCCGTCGACTTTGAAAGTTTTGTCTGAGGTGTAGAGATCATTTTCCGCATCAAGAGGGATAACGAAGCGCTCCGCAGCAAAGGTCACTGACATAGTGCAGACAAGCATAAACGCAGTGAAGAGTAGAATCAATTTTTTCATCAGAAGATACCTCCGTGTTATTCGTACGATTATACTCTTTTTATTAGTCATGGGCAAGGCAATGTAAGCATATATTAAACAATCGTGATCTGTGCAAAAACTGCACAGGATAAGAGATAAAAAAAGGCTGTAAAGTTGCCTGGGGCATGTAAGTGAATTTTTATGTATAAAATTATGGCTGTATATCAGCTGCTTATGAGAAGATAGTTTTTTTTCAAGTATGCTGTTGCCACATGAAAAACAGTCGTCTATATTTCCTATCAAGTAAATATGAATAAAGCTTTCAGGACTTCTCGGGGGAGGAGTCTTCCGCAGACGGCACTGCCCACTCCGCAGGGGCAGTGCCGCATGCGCGGAATTTTCTTTTCTGAACGGTTCATAATTTAAATACAAACGGAGGATTTATGAAAATATTGTTTAAAGCAGTTTTACTCGGCGTGCTTGTAATGTCTGTAGCGGCATGGAGCTGGGGCGGAAGCAAAACCAAAGAGGTCAAAGCTAAGGATGGTGTTGTCAGGATAGCCGTTAAGGATGTTAACGATGGAAAGGCACACTACTACCATACAAAAATGAACGGCAAGGATGTTAAGTTTTTTCTTCTCAAAAGCAGTGATGGTGTAATCAGGGCGGCATTTGACGCATGTGACGTATGTTACCGTGAAAAGAAAGGATACTCCCAGCAGGGCGATTTCATGGTTTGCAACAACTGCGGAATGAAATTCCACTCAAGGAAGATCAATGAGGTGAAAGGCGGGTGTAATCCTTCTCCTCTCGTCAGAACTTTTGACAAAGATTTTGTTTATATAAAAACAACTGACATAGCCACCGGCGCAATGTATTTCTAGGAATAGCCATGAATCTTTTTACTATACCGTTAAAAAATCTCCGGCGCAAACTGCTGCGCACGGCAATGCTGACGCTGGTTTTCTCAGCAGGGATCATCTCTGTGGTCGGGTTATACTATGTTTCAGCCACCGTAGGGGAGAGTCTTGAGCAGAAGCTTACAGCTTACGGTGCCAATATTCTTATACGTCCTCACTCAGAAAATCTCGACGTAAGCTACGGCGGTTTTTCCATGGGCAATATGTCTTACAATGTCCATAAGCTTGATATGGATACTGTGCATGACGGCGTGATGAGCATCGGATATAAAGACCGCATAAGCGCAATAGCCCCGAAGCTTCTGGAAAGCTCATCCGTAAACGGGAAAGAGTTTGCTGTTGTGGGTATCAACTGGATAGAAGAGCTTAAAATCAAAAGCTACTGGTACATAGACACGGCTGATCATGAGCCTCACGGTCAGGAACCTGAATCGCTTCCGGAAACAGCGGATATGGTTGTAGACGGGCTGGAACATGGAAGCGAGTTCGGAAAGTATGACATAATAGCCGGAAATACGGCGGCGAAGCTCCTTGGGCTGGAGAAAGGACGGGAAACGGAGATAGAGGGTAAAACCTTTAATGTGGCAGGTGTTCTTGCCCCCATGGGGACAGATGAGGACAGGCTGGTGTTTATGGACATTACTGCGCTTCAGGAGCTTAAAAATAAGCCCGGCGAGGTCACATTTGTTGAAGTTTCAGCACTTTGTTCCGGCTGCCCGATTGACGATATAGTGGCGCAGATAAAGCTGTCTCTTCCTGATATTGATGTAACAGCAATGCAGAGCGTGGTTAAACAGAGGATGTTTACAGTCAATTTTGTTAAAAACCTCGTGCTTGTCATAAGCGGTGTAATTCTTGTTATCGCGTGCTTTATGCTTGCTGTTTTTATGATGGCGTCTGTTGCCGAGCGCAAAAGCGAAATCGGCATACTCCGCTCTATGGGCTATTCAAGGGCAAAGATATTCTGCCTGTTCAGTTTTGAGTCTCTTGTGATAGGCGCATCTTCAGGTCTGGCAGGATTTGCCGCTGGCTATTTCACTGCGGTGAAGATACTTGAAAAAATGGAGCTGACAGACGGAGCGGCTGTGCATTTTGAGCCTGCTCATCTTCTCCTCAGTGTCGGCATAGTCTGCGTTGTTTCGATTGCGGCTTCTGTAATTCCTGCTCTCAAGGCTGCGAGAACTGAGCCTGCAAGCGCAATCATAAGGCTGTGAGGGGTTAATTATGCTTAAAGTTGATAATATATATAAAAGTTACGTAGGCAGCGGCGTTGTTACTCAGGTACTCAACGGGGTGTCTCTTGAAGTGAACAGAGGTGAGTTTGTCTGCCTTCTGGGGCGTTCCGGTTCAGGGAAAAGCACCCTGCTCAATATAATGTCCTCACTCCTTGATGCTGACAAAGGGGATATTATATACATGGACCAGACTTTCAGGGGAATGAAACGCTGTGAAACCGACCGTTTCCGCAGGGAAGAGGCGGCAATGATATTCCAGTTTCATCACCTTATGCCCTATATGACAGCGTTTGAGAATGTTATGCTTCCGTTTCTTTCCGGTTTAAGACCTGCGGGAAAGGAGCAGAAAACAAGCGCTTATGAAGCACTTGCCAAAGTGGGTCTGGCAGGTAAGGAGAAACGTCTTCCTTCACAGCTTTCCGGCGGTGAACAGCAGAGGGTGGCGATTGCCCGTGCCATAGTCGGCAAACCCGCAATACTTTTTGCGGATGAGCCCACAGGCAGTCTGGATAAAGCAAACGGGGACGCCGTGATGAAAATACTGAGCGATCTGAATAAGGAAGGGCTGACTGTGGTTATGGTTACCCATCAGAGAGATTATGCGGAGTACGCTCACAAGGTTGTTGAGCTTTCCGACGGAAATGTGGACAGCATAAAAGTTAAATCAGCATAAACCACAGGCTGCCTCTTTCGGCAGCCTTTTTTTTGAATTATTGTTCATTTTCACTTTTTTTATGTAAAAAAATTTCATATCGCTTTGAAACCATGCTTTTAAGATATAAAATAGAATTAAGACACAAGGCCGTTTTGAGGTATTGGATGAGTGAGGAAGTCAGAAGGATAAAGCTTTATTCTGTTTTGCTGTTAATTATCTGGACAGGTCTGATGTCTGTTCTATGGTTTTTGCAGTATATAGAAACAAAACACACCACAGAACGAATAGCTGCCATGATGGCTGAATCCGCTTTTACTAAAGACGAACTTTACAGGAGATGGAGTACCTTTCACGGCGGTGTTTATGTTCCTGTGACTGATGAAACAAAGCCTAATCCTTATCTGAGCCATGTTCCGGACAGAGATGTGGTTACTGATTCAGGCAAAAAGCTCACCCTTGTCAATCCTGCATACATGAGCAGGCAGGTCTATGAAATGTCCAGAAATACGGATGTTCTTCAAACTCATCTGACAAGCGATGTTCTGATGAATCCCGCCAATAAACCCGATGAATGGGAAAAGCAGGCGTTGGCAAAAATTTATGGCGGTGCAAGGGAATATATATCCGTTAATAATATAAACGGTGAGCCTTACCTGCGTTTTATGCGTCCGTTTATCACCAGCGAAGGCTGTCTTAAGTGTCATGCTTTTCAGGGTTATAAAGTTGGCGAAATAAGAGGCGGAATCAGCGTGAGTGTACCTCTTAAGAGTTTATCTGCAATCGAATATAATAAAATTATTCTATCTACTGTGACATATGCCTTCATATGGCTTATAGGTCTGGTTGTTATCATTGTGGGATACAGAATGATATACGGAATGATGTTTGAGCTTGCCGAAAGTAAGGATAAGCTGGTGGAGCTTAATGATCAGAAAGCGGCGATTCTTTCATCCACCGGTGAGGCTATCCTCGGGGTTGACAAGGACGGAGACATCATCTTTGTTAACCCGGTGGTTGAGCAGATAACCGGATATGCCAGAGAAGAGCTTTTAGGCAAATCTCACCATGTTGTACTCCACAGGAAAGATAAAGCGGGAAGCTGCCTTGATGAGTCTGAGTGTCTTGTCCGCAAAACAATTGAAGACGGCATGAGAAGAAGGGATGAACAGATTTTTATACGGAAAGACGGTTCTTTGATTGATGTGGAGGTGCTTGCAGCACCTATAAAAAAAGCAGGCAGGGTTCAGGGCGCTGTTATTTCTTATTACGATATAAGTGAACAGATAAAAAACAGGGAAACCATCAAACGATCTCTGGAAGAAAAAGAGATACTGCTTAAAGAGATACACCACCGGGTCAAAAATAATCTCCAGATTATAAGCAGTTTTCTGAATCTGCAGAAAGAAGCCAGCAGCTCAAAGGAAACTGAGGACGCACTGAATGAGGCGGAAAGCAGGGTCATGGCTATGGCTTTGCTTCACCAGTCCCTTTACCGTTCGGAGAATATGTCTGTGGTGCGTCTTGATACATATTTTCACAGTCTTTTTGAGCATATAAGAATGAATATGAAGCAGATTCCCATTAAGATTAAAGAGGATGTGGTTCCTGTATCCATTTCTATAGATACGATAATGTGCTGCGGATTAATTGTGAATGAACTGGTGATGAACAGTATAAAATATGCCTTCAGCAGTGCTGACAGCAATCCTGAGATATGTTTTGTTTTCAGCAATGATGACGGGAACTATTCTATGACAGTCAGAGACAACGGAAAAGGCTATCCGCCGGATTTTGAAATAGACTCTCTTGAAACTCTGGGGCTTCCCATAGTTGTTAACCTTGTTAAGCAGCTTAATGGTCAATATTCTCTTGGCAACGACGGCGGAGCATATTTTGAGGTTACTTTTAAGGCTTAACATCTCCTTGAGTTTATTTTCTTTTTTCTTCATGGTAATACTAAATTAAACTGCGGGCATTTGAACATGCCAAGGAGCCGGCTGTGAAAATATATATACGTCTTTTTTCATTTATAATCATACCTGTAATGTGTGTGACTCTTCTTATGTTTTTTACATATCAGAAACAACTTCTGGAGAATGCTGAGAATGAGCTTGTTCATGAACTTAAAAATAAATGGGAGATTATAAATGCTGCCGGTGTTTTGAATCTTCCTCCACATGAAGCCAGAGGGAAGATCGAAGCAATAAGCCGTTCCGCCCCTCTCCGCATAACAGTCATAAGCCCTGACGGGGTGGTGATTGACGATTCCTACATCTCTGCTGACTCTGTGCCGGAAATTGAGAATCACAGGTCCCGCCCTGAAATTCAGTCCGCTTTTCAAAACGGTGAAGGCATGGAAGTCAGATTCAGCGCAACAACCGGACAGCGTATGATGTACTACGCAAGAGAGCTGAAAGAGGGTGGAAATGTTCTGCGTATTGCTTATCCGATGCTTTATGTTGAAAGCCTCAAAAAACAGATGAAGGAACAGGCTTACGCCACTTTTTTCGGGCTTTTTGCTGTGCTGTTTGCCGTTTTATGGTTTATCAGCCTTCGTGTAAGCCGCCCTGTGGTTAAGATAAGCCGCATAGTCGAGGACATAGAAAGCGGTCGCCCTCCTGTATTTCCTGTGTTTAAGAGCAGGCTGATGGATAAGGTGGCGGGACTGATATACCGCACTTACAATGCGCTTGAAAAGCAGAAACATATTCTTGAGGCAGAGAAAAAACAGCTTAACGGGCTGGTGGATCTCCTTGAAGAAGGGATTATTAAGCTTGATAAAAACGGCAGGGTTGAACTTGCCAACAGAAGGGCTGAAAAGATTCTGGGCTGCTCAATTCATGTGGGTGATGATATTCTTGAAAGAGTCACGGACAAGGACTCCATTGTGCTTTCCAAGGAAATTCTTTCCTATGAGGCTGACAGCACAAAGGTCTACGAGCTTCAGAATACGGTTTATGAAATATACGTCCGCTTTATGGAAGGGTCACGGATAATAGTTCTGACTGATATAACAGGCAGCGAACGCTACAGCACCTATAAAAGCGAGCTTATAACAAATATATCCCATGAGCTTAAAACCCCGCTTGCCCTTGTAATGGGTTATGCCGAGACGTTAATCGAACACCCCGGTATGAAACCTGAGGACAGGGAAAAGTTTCTGGGCAAAGTTTATAAAGGCACAACTCAGCTTAATCAGATTATTAATGATGTAATTGAGCTTCACAGGTATGAATCATCCTCTGCAGATGATATGGAGGCGGGTGAGGAAACGGATCTGGCGGAATATGCGGAGGAGTTGAAGGATTACTATTCTGATAAATTTGCTCCCGGAATTCGTATCAGCGCTGAAGGCGCCCCTGTGAGGATAAACAGGGCGCATTTAAGCAGTCTTGTCAATAATCTCGTGGAGAACGCCATAGCCTATTCCGGAAAGGATTTTATTGAAGTCAGAATGACGAGCAGCGATGGTGAATTCAACCTTGATGTGGACGACGGAGGACCTGTGATTCCTGCGGAGGAGCGTGAGCGGATATTTGAACGTTTTTACACAGTATCAAAATCCCGCAATAAGAATATCTCCAGCACGGGACTGGGGCTTTCAATAGTTAAGCACATTTGCAGACTTTACAGAGGCAGCATCACCCTTGAGCCCAACACCAGAGGTGGTAATAGTTTCAGAGTACGTATCATCCAGCCGGACTAAGATTTCATACAGTCCCATGGATGGGACTGCGCCGTGCGAAGCGAAGCCGCATTGAATGCGGCGTGAGCGTGTGAGACAAAAAGACAGGATGTGCTTTTTGTCTCATGAAGTCAGTGCGGTTTGCTGATGGGTGCGCTCTCGCTTGTCATCAGAACCTGCGCTATGTTGAATGTGTGGTCGCCAATTTTTTCAAGACAGTTCAGTATATCAACATAGATAAGCCCTGCGTCAATGGTGCATTCATTAGCGTTGAGTCTTTTCACATGGTTCTTTTTAAAGCGTTTTCTCATGCTGTCTATTATATCTTCATCTTCAGTGTCAATATTGTTGCTGCCGCTGACGAAACATTCCATTGTCTGTTTGTAGAATCTTTCAACAACTTCATAGATGTTTCTCAGCTCTTCATTTGCTTCAGGGGAGAAGACAATCTGTTTCTTCTTAATTTTCTTGATAGAATTGAAGATACTTTCGGAGTAATCACCGATTTTTTCGAGATTATGGACTATATGGTGCATTCTGTTGATCTGTGAGGCGGAGTTCTGGCTGATGTTTTTCATGGATAGCTTAACAAGAAAGGCGGAGATCTCCTTGTCAAAGGTATCCAGATAGCCTTCACAGGTTTTAACATTTCCCAGTTCCGACTCATCTCCGCTTACAAGGTATTTTCTGGTTGCCTCGACCATATTTCCCGCATAACCGGACATGCGGAGAACCTCTCTTTTTGCCTGCTCAACGGCTATGGCAGGGGTACTCATAATGTTATCACTCAGACGAACCATCCGGTTTTCATCCGGCTTATCCGGTTTGACCATTACTTCACAGATTTTGGCAAGATATTGTATAAACGGTAGGAAAATAACAAGATTTATCATATTAAACATGGTGTGGAGGTTCGCTATGTGGCGTGCGATATAAGGTTTGGAACCATCCGCCGCCACGAAGTCTGCATCGTTGGGAGTGAGGAAATTTACAAACTCCACCAGATATTTCAAAATGAACAGCATATATACAACGCCGAGAAAATTTATGAGGAAATGCGCAAAAGCAGCCTGCTTTGCTGTTCTGTTTGTGCCTATGGCAGCGAGGTTGGCGGTTATTGTTGTTCCTATATTTTCGCCCAGAACAAGGGCACAGGCACCGTAAAAATCTATCAAACCTGTTGTCGCAAGGGCTATTGTTATGCCTATGGTAGCAGATGAACTCTGAACAATAACTGTGAGGAATGCTCCCGCAGCTACAGCAAGAACAGGGTTGCTTGAGAAATAGACAAACATGTCCCTGAAGCCGTCTGTTTTGCGTAAGGGAACGAAGCCGTCCTTCATTATTTCCATGCCAATGAAAAGCATACCGAATCCGAGCAGAATTTCGCCCCAATACTGTTTGGTAACATCCTTAGAGAACATTTTAAGTATCATACCTACGGCAATGGCGGGGAGGGCGAGTGCGTGTATGTCAAATGCAATGAGCTGGGCAGTGACTGTTGTGCCGAGGTTTGCGCCGAGTACAACGCTGATTGCCTGAGAAAGATTCATTAAGCCGGCGTTTACAAACCCCACTACCATTACGGTTGTGGCAGATGAACTTTGGATAATCGCAGTGACTACGAGCCCTACAAATGTGCCTACAAATCTGTTGCTTGTGAGCTTTTCGAGGGCTTTTTTGAGTCCCTGCCCTGCGGATTTCTGAAGAGCCTCGGACATGAGTTTCATGCCGAATATAAAAAGACCGAGACCTCCGAACAGTCCCGAAATCAGGTTAAACCAATCTGATGATGCCACTGGATATTCCTCCCGCCGACAAGAATCTGACAGGAATATAACCGTAATATGACATTTTTGACAACCTTAACATGAGACAGGAATAAAACTTTTTTGAAAAGTCTTCCTAACGAACTGATGGTAATAAAACTTAATCCTTTTTTGAAAGAACGCTGACAAGCATAAAGCTTTCATTCTCTTGAAATGCTGTTCCGCTGAAATCACCGTAAAGGACGCATGAAGCAAAGCCGGCCTTCGCAGCCGCCTCTGTAAGTTCTTTGTGAGTAAGGGGATAAAGAAGGACAGACGAAGAGAATGTCTCTCCGCCTGCGGTTAATGTTCCTATGAATTCTATGTTTTTTTCGTTGTATACGTAATCTCTGCGGAAGCTGACGGAACCTGTTTCTATGGAAGGGAGTCCCGCCGGGCGGTTTTTCAGTATCCGGGTGTAGTTCAGTATCTGTATTACTGCCTTGCCGCCCTTTTTCAGTGTACGGGCGAAGCCTTTCAGTATCTCTTCCGCATCTTTGGGATCTGCGCAGTGGGCAAGTGTGTTCCCTATGCAGTATACAAGGGAAAATCTGCCGTCAAAACCAGCAGGCAGACTGCGCATATCGCCCACGGACACATTTTCTGAGTAGCTGATAAGTTCCGGCACATACTCAATGCCTTCTGCTGTGAAGTCTTCTTCGTGAAATTTTCTCACGTAGGCTCCTGTGGCACAGCCTATGTCGAGGACTTCATCTCCGGCATATTGTTTAAGAAAGCCGAAGGTGGTATCTGAAAACGGGAAAACCTCATCATAAGCCTTTGCGAGTATGCGGTAGAATTCCATGGCGCCTCCTAAAACATTATACGCAATTCTGCGCTGCCTGTCGCACCGGAATTTATTTTTTTATCGTTCAGAACTTCATCATCGTCATCAAGAATCTGGTATCTTGCGCTTGTGATCATTCCTGCTGAGAGTACAAGTTTAGCATAATTGTATATGTCTTTTTCTGCTTCAAGGCTGACAGAGGCTATTCTTATTTTGAGTTCAGAATCCTCCGGATAGTCTTCGCCGAGGTAGTAGGTGTCTTTATTGTTTGCATAAACAAGTGATGTCCTGAAACTGTCAGTCCAGTGGTATGTGGCTTTAACCTTCCCCTGCCCGAGAATATTTATTGATGCTTCAAAGCTGACTTTTTCGGCAGGTTTCCATTTGATCATATTTAATGTTCCGGCAAGAAAATACAGATTCGGAGATGTGTAAGAGTATCCTACTGTGGGTATAACATAAAAGTCGCTTAAAATTTCTTTATTCGATGCTGCAAGCCCCAGATAAAATCTGTGAGGACCGTTCTCATAGACATTTTTTGCAACAGCAACACTGGCGAAATAACCGTCCGATTCTTCAAAAGGTTCGTCACTTGCAACACCGGCCTTAGCAAAAACCAGATATTCCGGTCCGGTTATATTCAGCCCAAGGCTGCTCTGAGTAAGGGTATCAGGCATGAAGCCTTCAGCATCGCTGAAATCGATTATCCTGTAACCCGCTGTGAGCTTCAGTTTGTGATTATCCGGGATGTCAATTGTTTCCGAAACATCCGCTCCGTAATATGAAGCGCCCAGATCATCGGGGCTGGTAAAGCCACCGCTAAAGCCTATTTCCGCTCCAAGTGCGGGGAGTGTCAGCAGAAATACTAATAATACTGCGTATTTTTTCATAAAAGCTCTCCTGATATTATGTTGGGTATATTATATTATTTTTGAGGACAATTGCTGTTTTTTTTTGCTCCGGCGGCATAATTTTACAAAAACAGGACAACGTCAGGACACAATAATTCATTTTCGGGAGGCTTTTATGCAGGAATGTGTGTTAATAACCGGAGGAGCGCAGGGGATAGGGCTTGCCTGCGCTTTGTATTTTGCTGAAAAAGGCTGGTCGGTTTTTATAGCAGATATCAATGAAAACGCCTGCATTAGCGCATCAGACAGAGTAAGGGGCAGCTCCTTTGCCGTTACTGATGTTGCAGATGAAGACAGCGTGCGCTCCGCAGTGGAGAAATGTTCCGGGCGATTCGGAAGGATAGATGCACTGATTAATAATGCGGGAATCGCCAGCCCCTACGCAGCCCCCCTGGATAAACTTAGCCTTGAACATTGGAACAGGATAATAAGCGTTAACCTGACCGGAGCATTTCTTATGACAAAACACTGTGTGCCATTTTTGCGTAAAAACTGCGGAAGCGTAATTAATATGGCATCCACAAGAGCTTTGCAGTCAGAAAAAAATTCCGAAAGCTATGCAGCTTCCAAAGGCGGTCTTCTTGCTTTTACCCATGCTGCTGCGGTAAGTCTGGGACCTGAAATCAGAGTTAACAGCATAAGCCCCGGATGGATAAATGTTTCGGGCTGGGATACTACGGAAGCGGATCATGCGCAGCATCCTGCTGGCAGAGTCGGTAAAGGAGAGGATATAGCGTCGCTGGCTTATTATCTCGCATCAAAAGAGGCAGGGTTTATTACCGGACAAAACTTTACAGCAGACGGCGGAATGACTGTTAAGATGATATACGAAGATTAACTGTCAATAAGCTCTTTTTCCGGCTTACCTATGTGGTAGCCCTGTGCGTAGTCCACACCAAGGGAGGCGGCAGCATCCAGAAGCTCCTGACTGCTTATGAACTCCGCAATGGTTTTTACCCCTGTCTGCCTTGCAAAAGTGACTATAGAGCGTACAATTTCCGTTGCACGCTCGTCCTTAAGCACATGCTTCATTATGCCGGCGTCTATCTTCACATAGTCTGCATTCATCTGAATAAGGTACTCGAAGTTAGAATAACCGGAGCCGAAATCGTCAATGGCTATTTTAACTCCCTGATTTTTCAGCTCCTTCAACAGAGTGAGAACCTCTTCAAAACCTTTCAGTTCCTCAGTTTCCACAATCTCAACCACAAGCCTGTTAAGCACATCATGACTTTTTGCGTATGTGACAAGGTATTCCATCGTCTCATCGTTCATGAGGTCTTCTATGGTGAGGTTTATGGAAAATTCATAGGGCAGATTTTTGAATTTCTGCACAGATTTTTCTATAATTATCAGTGTTAAACGGGGGTATATGCGTGTCTTTTTGCTTATTTCAATAAAATCGCCCGGCATAAGTATTTCACCGTTTTCAGCTTCCGCCCTCATGAGGCATTCATACTTTTCTATCCTGCCGCTTGCGATATTGTATATCGGTTGGAAAACAGGGAATATTTTGTCGTCCCTGATTGCGGAATAGATGCTTTTAAGAGTTGCAATATTTCTGCTGTAATTTTCGGACATCTGACTGTCCGCCGGATCATAGGCATAGAATTCAAGGTTTCTTATCTTGCTGTTGTTAAGAGCCATGTCGGCATATGCCAGAACATCCCTGCTGCCTGATGCAAAACCGCATCTTAAGGTCACTGGTATTTCTTCCGAGCCGATTTTTACACCGTGGGATGCTATGTTTCTCTGCGTTTGCCTGATGTCGTTTTTGAAGGCTTCAAGGTCTGCTCCGTCAGCAGCTACGGCAAAAGTGTCAGCATTGACTCTGTAGAAAGAGTAAGGCTTTCTGCTCAGTCTGCGGAAAATACCGGAGCCGACCTCACGTAGTACGTCGTCCCCTTTTTCATTGCCGTAGTGGTCGTTTATACTGCTGAAGCTGTCTATATCAAGCAGGGCAACTGCCGGTGATGTGCTTTTTTCAAGATCAGCAAGAAGCTTCATCCTGCTGCCCAGCCCTGTGAGAATATCCGTGTTGAAGATGTTTTCAAGCCTGTCTCTGTTTTCTATTAACTCAGTGATATCATGACCGGAGGAGATATATTCTATGATATTTCCGTTTTCATCCTTGAGTGGGATTATGGTTGCGCTCTTGTAATAGCTTGTGCCGTCGGCTTTTCTGTTTTTAAGCACTCCGTGCCACACTCTGCCGCTGCTTATCGTTTCCCACAGCTTGCGGAATGTCTCTCTCGGCGTGGCAGGGTGGCGCTCTATATTGTGAGATCTGCCTATTACATCGTCTTTTGAATACATGGTAGTTGTACAGAACTTATCATTAACATAGTTTATGCGCCCCTGCGGATCGGTCTTTGACACAATGGAAGAAGCATCAAGAACAAGCTTGTACTGCTCAAGCATATTCATCTCACGGAGACGGCTTTTTTCTATTCTCCTGATATATACGTTGATATAAATGCTTATAAGTGTGGTTATCAGAAGGATGATCAGCAGAATGGCTATAATTTTAAAAAGATCATCAAGAAACTGTATCCTAAGAGTTTCACGCTGGTGATCAATGTATGTATCAAAGTCGCTTGAGTAAAACCCTGTGACAATTGTCCACTGCCAGTCAGGGATCGTTTTAAGAAAAGCGGTTTTTTCTTCCGGTTCTGTGCTTGAGGGAGTGTTCCACAGATATGTTACGTAGCTGGCGCTGTTTTGCCTCACTGCATTTGAGAAGAGTTCTCCCAGATTTACCCCTTCCGCATCCTTTATTTCAAACACGCTCATGCCCTCAAGTGTTTTGTCCACGGGATGCATAAGCATATTGAAATCTTTGTCCATTATGAAGAAATATCCGTAGTTGTTGTAGCCGAACCGCTCCTCGCTGAACAGTTTGAGAATGTATTCCTGAAGGGATTTTTCCTGATACTCAGTATATGATGCAGCAACAACGTACAGTCCCATTTCCGGTATGTGTTTTGCGTAGGCAATTTTCGGGTAAAGATCAGTTGGGCTGCTGTCAGGCTTTGTCCAGTTGTAAGTCCCGAAAGACTCTCCTTCTTTGCGGAGGACAGAAAGGAAATTCCCAAGCTCTGCATTGTTCAGCGTTATCTCACTTATATCCGTGCCGGTAAGCGTTTTATTGCTTCCGTGGAAGGTGAATTTGCCTGCCTCATTAAATACGAAGTAATACCCTGTGCCGTTGTCCCATTTAATTGCGTTTAAAGTGTTGTTAATCACTTTTGCTTCGGCATTTGCCCCGTAAAGCTCTTTTATTATTGCTTCAGCGTTTTCAGTTCTGTTTTTCAGCTCTGACTTTAGAGCTTCATTGCGCATAAAGCGCAGGCTGGCTATTTTACTTTCAGCACGGCTGATTTCTGTTTTTATATTTACTTTCTGGTTTTCGACAAAACGTTCCCGCACATTTGTAATTTGCGCTTCAAATTCTTTATCTGCTTGATAAAATATGAAGTAAAAAGTAACAAAAACGAAAGAAAGGGATATAAACAGCACATTAAGTATGTTGAGGGTTGTTACAGAAATTCTTGGTTTGCCGTTTATCATATTTTTACCTTTGTCTATAACTTATAAAGTATTATAGCCTTATTCTCGTGCTTTTCAATGAATTTAAAAAAGCAAAGCATAGTAAATCTATAGGTTTTATCTTGACATTATGAGTGTATAGTTTATCCTGTTCCGAAATAACATTATACAGCACGGTTTTGAGAGCCGTTTTTTCAGAAAATCCCCCATCTCAGGAGGAAGCTATGTCGCACAGACAGGAAACATTAGCCGTAAGAGGGGGCTACAAGCCCGAAGAGCACAACGGTTCGGTCACAGTACCCATTTACCAGACAAACGCTTATCAGTTCAGGGATATTGAGCATGCAAGAAACCTTTTTGACCTCAAAGAGTTCGGGCATATATACTCCCGCATAACCAACCCCACCACTGCTGTTCTGGAGGAAAGGCTCTGCCTGCTTGAGGGTGGAACTCACGCTGTAGTGACCTCATCCGGGCACTTTGCGGAGTTCGCCGCAATAAGCACCATAGCAGGAACAGGCGATGAAATAGTTTCATCATCCAGACTATACGGCGGTTCGGTGAACCTTTTTACATATTTTCTCGGAAACCTCGGTGTGAAAGTGCATATTGTTGACCAGTATGACCTTGATGCCGTGGAAAAAGCTATTAATGAAAGAACAAAGGCTTTGTTTATAGAAACTGTCAGCAATCCCTCATGCGATGTTGCCGATTTTGAGGCATGGAGCAGGATAGCTAAGAAGCATAAACTGCCGCTGATTGTGGACAACACGCAGGCAACACCCATTCTATGCCGTCCCAAGGATTTCGGAGCTGATATCGTCATACATTCACTTACTAAATATATAGGCGGACACGCCAATTCAATGGGGGGTGCTGTTATTGATCTCGGAACATTTGACTGGGCGGGTTCTGGCAGGTTTCCGTCATTTACAGAACCCAACCCAAGCTATCACGGGCTGAAGTTTGCAGAAACATTCGGTGCGGCTGCTTTCGGTGTAAAGGTGCGTGTTGAGGCGCTCCGTGATGCAGGCGGGTGTCTCTCACCGCAAAATTCGTTTTATATACTTCAGGGACTTGAAACCCTCCATTTAAGAATAAAGGCTCATTCGGAAAACGCTCTAGCACTTGCGGAATTCCTCAACAGTCACGGAAAGGTGGAGTGGGTTAATTATCCTTCCCTGAATGACAGCCCAAATAAAGAAAGGGCAGATAAGTATCTTAAAGGTTATGGCTCCGGCGTGTTGAGTTTTGGTGTTAAGGGCGGTCTGGATGCTGCGGTGAAGGTTATAGAGTCACTCACCATAGCTAACCATGTGGCGAACTTTGCAGATGTACGCACTCTGGTTACTCATCCGGCAAGCACAAGCCACAGGCAGCTCACAAGCGAAGGCAGAAGAGCCGCTGGCTCACCGGACGAGCTTATCCGTGTCTCTGTGGGCATTGAACACATCGAAGATATCAAAGAAGACTTTGAGCAGGCTTTAGAAAAGATATAGAACCAACACTCCCAACACTCCCCAGGACGGGAGTGCGCCGTGCGAAGCGAAGGCGGGTTCAGCCCGCCGTGAGCGTGTACAGCAATACGACAGGATGTGCGTATTGCTGTTGTAATGACAGAGCAGGCTTTAGAAAAGATATAGAACCAACACTCCCAACACTCCCCAGGACGGGAGTGCGCCGTGCGAAGCGAAGGCGGGTTCAGCCCGCCGTGAGCGTGTACATCTATATCTATTCCTTAATAATATCAGCGTGTTTTGCTTCCTCTCTCTGCCTGAGATCAACACGGCGGATTTTTCCGCTGACGGTTTTAGGCAGTGAGTCCACAAACTCGATTTCTCTGGGGTATTTATACGGAGCTGTCTCTTTTTTAACATGCTCCTGAAGTGATTTAATAAGTTCAGCCGACGGTTCATAGCCTTTTTTCAGCACTACAAACGCCTTGACTATTGTTCCCCTGATCGGATCCGGAGAGCCGACAACTGCGTTCTCTGCAACTGCGCCGTGGCTCTGGAGAGCGCTTTCAACTTCAAACGGACCGACTCTGTATCCGCTTGCTTTTATTACATCATCAGATCTTCCCACAAACCAGAAATAGCCATCGACATCTTTGTAAGCCTTATCTCCTGTGAAATACCAGCCGTTTCGGAATGCTTCCTTTGTGCTTTTCTCATCATTGTAATATCCATGGAACAGCCCGACAGGGTGGCTTGATGCACATTCTATGGCTATGTGTCCTGTCTCTCCTGCGGGCAAGGGCAGACCGTCATCATCAACAACATCAATATTAAATCCCGGAGTTGGCTTGCCCATGCTGCCGAAGCGTATTTCAAAAGCCGGGCAGTTGGCAATTGTGTTCACTGTTTCTGTCTGTCCGTAGCCGTCGTATATGGTTGTGCCTGTATTTTCCTTCCAGATGCGTATGACTTCCGGGTTAAGAGGCTCACCTGCACTTACGGAGTGACGGAGCTTTGTAAAATCGTATTTGGCGAGGTCCTGCAGGATTATCATCCTGTAAGCCGTGGGGGGTGCGCAGAAGGTGGTTACACCGTATTTTTCCATTATGTAGAGATGTTTCTCCGGCTCAAAATGGTCTGCGGCGTTGTGCATCAGCACTGTTGTCCCTATGATCCACTGACCGAACATTTTGCCCCACACTGCCTTGCCCCAGCCTGTGTCGCTGAGTGTCCAGTGGATGTCGTTCTCTGTTAAATCCTGCCAGAAGCGGGCTGTTATGTAATGCCCGAGAGCGTATGTCTGGTCGTGGAGAACCATGCGGGGAAACTTGGTCGTGCCGCTTGTGAAGTACATAATGAGGGGATCAGTCGAAAGAGTGGGCTCTGCATCTTCTCTGGTGAAGGCAGGGGAGATTGTCTGCATCTCATTTTCATAAGATATCCAGCCTTCGCATTCCGCACCTACGGCTATTTTTCCGTCGAGGTTATTGAGGTTGCACTTCTGCATTTTTTCCAGACAGTCATGATAAACCGCAGCACCTTTAGCGCCGGATGCCGCTATACGGTAGTTTATATCATTGGGCTGAAGTATCTTCGGCGCGGGCATGGGAACAACACCCATTTTGAAGCAGCCCAGCATAACCGCATACCACTCCGGTACACGGGGAATCATCACATATAGTTTGTCGCCCTTAGTGAAGCCGTGTTTTTTGAGAACGCCGGCAAACCTTGCGCTCATTTCACTTAAATCTCTGTATGTAAATCGGGCGTCTGTTTCACCGTCAGTATCCACAAAAATAAGGGCTGTCTTGTCCGGCGTCAGTTCCGCTCTTTTATCTATCACATCAAAACCGAAGTTGTAAAACTCCGGAATTTCTATTCTGAAATCGCCTGTTGACGGGTCTGTTTTAAATAAACTGTCGGGCATAAAAATCTCCGAATATAAAATATGGTTACAGAATATAATAGTGTTACTGAAGAAAGTAAAGCGGGAATTAACAGATGTGTGTAATAATAGGTGTGTTCCTGTACGGTGTTGCATTCGGAGTATATTTACTTTAATATTGAAGTTTAACAAAAAATAAGCGGTGAAACTCATGAGCGATTCTAAAGAAACTTACAAAGGTTCAAACTTTATAAGGAACATTATCATAAAAGACCTTGAGGAAGGCAAAAACGAAGGGCGTGTGCATACCCGTTTTCCGCCGGAACCGAACGGTTATCTTCATATAGGTCACGCAAAATCTATCTGCCTTAACTTCGGAATGGCAGAAGAGTTCGGCGGTAAGTGCAATCTGCGTTTTGACGATACCAACCCGCTCAAAGAGGACACGGAGTATGTGGAGTCCATCAGGCGTGATGTCAAATGGCTCGGCTTTGACTGGGAGGACAGGGAGTATTTTGCCTCCGACTATTTCGGGAAATTTTATGAATATGCAATTCAGCTTGTGAAAGACGGCTATGCGTATGTTGACGACCTCACTGCGGAGGAGATAAGGCAGTACAGAGGCTCCCTTACAGAAGCGGGAAAGGAAAGCCCCTTTAGAAACCGCAGTGCGGAGGAAAATCTCGGCCTGCTCGAACGCATGAGAAAAGGCGAATTTAAGGACGGGGAAAAGGTTCTCCGTGCGAAAATAGATATGAGTTCTCCGAATATTAACATGCGTGATCCGGTTATCTACCGCATAGCCCACGCAGAACACCATAATACCGGCGGTGAGTGGTGTATTTATCCCATGTATGACTTCGCCCACGGGCTTGAGGACTCCATCGAAGGGATAACACACTCGCTCTGCACGCTGGAGTTTGAGGATCACAGACCGCTTTATGACTGGTTTCTGGAAAAACTCGGCGTGTATCATCCTCAGCAGATTGAGTTTGCCAGACTCAACCTTACCAATACCGTAATGAGTAAACGCAAGCTGCTTAAGCTGGTTCAGGATAAGTATGTCAACGGGTGGGACGACCCCAGAATGCCCACTATAGCAGGGCTGAGAAGGAGAGGGTTTACGCCGGAATCTATACGCATGTTCACGGACATAATAGGCGTTTCCAAGAGCAACAGCATTATTGAATACTCCCTTCTTGAAAACTGCCTGCGTGATGATCTTAACAAGAGGGCGCACAGGCGCATGGCGGTTCTTGATCCCCTTAAGATGGTGATTGTGAACTATCCGGAAGGACAGGAAGAACTGCTTGAAGCGGAAAACAACCCCGAAAACGAAGCTGACGGCAAGAGGATGATCCCTTTCTCCAGAGAACTTTACATAGAGCGGGAAGACTTCATGGAGAACCCGCCTAAAAAATATTTCAGGCTTTCACCCGGCGGTGAAATAAGGCTGAAGCACGCATATTATGTTAAATGTGTTGACGTCATAAAAGATGCTGACGGCAATGTGACAGAGGTTCACTGCACCTACGATCCCGCAAGCCGTGGCGGCTGGACAGAGGACGGGCGCAAGGTTAAGGGAACTTCCCACTGGGTGAGTGCGAAGCACGCCGTTAAGTGCGAAGTGCGTATGTATGACAACCTTTTTACCAGGGAAAACCCTGATGATGTTGAAGAAGGTAAGGATTTTACTGCGAATATAAATCCAAACTCTCTTAAAATAACCGAATGCTGGGGCGAACCTGCCTTGGCGGAAGCTGTGGAATTCACCTCGTTTCAGTTTATGAGGCAGGGATATTTTGTGGCGGATCCGGATACAACCAAAGAAAAACCTGTGTTCAACAGGACAGTTTCGCTTAAAGACTCATGGGCGAAGGAACAGCAGAAAAGCTGATTGTTATAAAGGAGGAGACATGCAGATTCTTGAGGCAATTTTAAACAGAAGAAGCATAAGGCGTTTTTCCGTATTTAAAAAAGTTGAAAAAAACAAGATTGAACTGCTTCTGAAAGCGGCGATGAGTGCCCCTTCAGCGGGAAATTCCCAGCCGTGGGCTTTTGTGGTTATAGACGATGAATCCACCCTGCGGGAAGTCCCCTCCATCCACCCTTACGGAGCTATGTTTTCACAGGCGCCCCTTGGTATCGCCGTTTGCGCTGATCCTTCAAGGGAAAAACACAAAGGCTACTGGCCGCAGGACTGCGCCGCCGCTGTGCAGAATATTCTCCTCGCCACGCAGGACTTAGGGCTTGAGGCTGTCTGGTGCGGGCTTTATCCCAATGAAAATGCGGAAAAACAGATTAAGGAACTGCTGAAAATTCCTGAAAATATACATGCATTTGCGCTTGTTGCCATCGGCTATTCTGATGCCAAAGGGCACAGTGTTGACAGGTACGATGCCGCAAAGGTGCATAAAAACCGCTGGGACGGAAAATGAAATACTGGCTTATGAAGTCCGAGCCGGAATCCTACTCCATAGACAGGCTGGCGAAGGAAGACAAAACCTTCTGGGAAGGCGTGCGGAACTATCAGGCACGCAACTTTATGATGAATGAGATGAAAAAAGGGGACAAGGTTCTTTTCTATCACTCAAACACCACTGAGCCATCTGTGGTGGGGCTGGCGGAAATATGTGCCGAAAATGCCGTTCCGGACTTCACCTCGTGGGATAAAACCAGTAGGTATTACGATGCGAAATCACCGCAGGAGAAGCCACGCTGGTTTATGACAGAGGTGAGCTTTGTGAAAAAGTTTACGCAGCCTGTCACCCTGAAGGATATAAAGAACATGCCGGGGCTTGAAGGGATGAAGCTTGTTCAGAAGGGGATGCGCCTTTCCGTTCAGCCGGTAACTGCGGATGAATACAATATAATTCTTGAAATGGCGGGCGAAGCTTAAAACGCCCGCATTGCCTTGGTGAGCAGTTTTTCCAGAAGCTGCCCCTCCTCCGGTGTGAGTTCGCTTAAGATTTCCTCTGTCAGTTCAAGGTGCAGTGCGTGATGACGGCTGTATATCTCTTCTCCTTCATCAGAGAGCGCCACATAGTAGGAGCGTTTATCTGTCTCGTTCGGTTTTCTCACTACGTAACCAAGCTTTACAAGCTTATCAATATTCACCGTGAGTGTTCCGGTGGTTATACCCATTTTCTCCGCAAGCTCCTTCATACGCATCGGTTCGCTGCTGCCCAGCACCTCTATGGTGTGCATCTGGGGCAGAGTCAGCCCGGTGTCCTTTACCACAGAATGCTCCCATGAGGAGAGTTTTTCATAAAATTCCACAACTACGTTAGAGAGTTTTTCCATTTCTGTTTTCCATAGGTATATTTAGAATTGAAAGTTTATCAGTTAAGGGAATTTTTTCAATATGACTTTGAAAAATAAAGTTTGATGTTCAAAATAAATTTGTTGACTGTATCAAAGAACAGGAGTAACTATACCCATACCCCTATGGGTATAGCCGGCATAGCTGTAGGAGGTAAAAAATGCGTCAGTGCATAGACGTACCGAAGGTGCGCACACGAATAAGAAAAATCGAAGGTCAGCTCAGGGCTATTTCAGATATGGTTGATACGGATGTTCCCTGCGAGGATATACTCATCCAGATAAACGCTGCTAAAAGTGCGCTGCACAAAGTGGGGCAGCTTGTTCTGGAGGGACATCTCCAGCATTGTGTCCGTGACGGTATTGAACACGGAAATGCTGATAAAACCATAGCCGAATTCGCTAAAGCCGTGGAGCATTTTTCGAGAATAGGCTAGGTAGTGAATGGATAAAATAAAAGAATATTTTACAGACGAGGACAAACGCACGGTTCTGTTTCTGGTGTTGTCATGCCTGTCACTGGGGTTAAGTTTTTTTGAATGGGGACGCTTTCCCTTTGACCCTGCGTGGGTTGCTATAATCCTCTGCGGAGTGCCGATTATAAAAGGTGCTGTAATCGGGCTTGTGACAAAGTTTGACATCAAGGCGGATGTGCTTGTGGCACTTGCCCTGACAGCAGCGGTAATCATAGGTGAAACCTTCGCCGCAGGCGAGGTTGCTTTCATTATGGCTCTGGGTGCCATGCTTGAGGAGCGTACAGTAGCAAAGGCAAGGGCGGGCATAGAGAAGCTTGTGCAGCTTTCGCCCCGCACTGCAAGAATCGTTGCTCCTGACGGCAGTGAAACAATAGTCCCTGCGGAGGATGTGCAGGTCGGGGATCTGCTCCGTGTCCTTCCGGGGGAAACTGTGGCTGTTGACGGAGTTATAGTTGCAGGTCAGACATCAATAGATCAGGCGGTTATGACAGGCGAATCCCTCCCTGTTGATAAGGGAGTCGGGGATGAGGTGTCCAGCGGAACTGTGAACCAGTTCGGCGCTTTTGACATGAAGGCGGTGAAAGTCGGCGAGGATTCATCTCTCCAGAGAATGATCCGCCTTGTGGAGTCAGCGGATGCCGGCAAGGCTAAAATTGTCGGGCTTGCTGACAAGTGGGCGACATGGATAGTTGTTATAGCCCTTGTCTCCGCCGCAGGTACATGGCTTGTCACAGGTGAGATAATACGTGCAGTGACGATACTGGTTGTCTTCTGCCCCTGCGCTCTGGTGCTTGCCACACCCACCGCTATCATGGCGGGAATAGGCAACGCAACTAAGTTCGGCATACTCGTCCGTGAGGGGGATGCCCTTGAGCGGCTGGCTAAGGTTACAAAAATAGCCTTTGATAAAACAGGCACGCTCACCTACGGCAAACCGGAAGTGGTCGCTGTGGAAAGCTTCAGCGTTGAAATCACGGCGGCGGATCTTCTTGAACTTGCCGCATCTGCCGAGGCACGCTCGGAACATCCGCTGGGAAAAGCTGTTGTGGCTGGTTTTAAAGCAAAACATAATACATCTCTGAAAGAACCCAATGATTTTGTGATGACAGCAGGCAGGGGTGTTAGGGCGGTTGTTGACGGGAAAACAGTTCTTGCCGGAAATTTGGATATGCTGTCGGAAAACTCTGTTGAACTGTCTGATAAACTTAAAAGTGCAGCCTCTGCACACAGAAAGGAAGGATGCACTGTCATATATGTTGCTGTAAACGGCAAAGAAGCGGGAATAATAGCCCTCGCTGACGCCATAAGGAATGAATCTGCCGAAATGATCAGAAAACTCGGCGGATTAAAAGTCGAAAGTGTACTTCTCACCGGAGATCATCAGGAAGCGGCCGGACATATAGCCAAAAACGCCGGAATCGCAAAAGTGCATTTTGACTGCCTGCCGGAAGACAAGATGTACTACATAGACAAATACCAGAAGCAGAAAAAGATGGTCTGCATGGTAGGGGACGGAATAAATGACGCTCCTGCGCTCAAATGTGCCTATGTGGGGATAGCGATGGGCGGCATCGGCAGTGATATAGCCGTTGAGGCGGCGGACATCGCCCTTGTGGGTGACGAAATCAAGTCGGTGCCCCACCTTCTTAAGCTGGCGAGAAAAACCATGTCCACTATAAATATAAACATCACTCTTTCACTTATACTTAATTTTGTTGCAATTTTTCTGGCTATGGGCGGTCTTCTTAACCCTGTTATGGGGGCACTGGTGCATAACCTCGGTTCTGTAGCGGTTATAATTAACTCTGCCCTTCTTCTCAATTACAAAAGCGTATGATAAAACAGGGGGTGCAAGGCTGTACCCCCTGTATAAATTTTTGTAATCCTGCACAATATTTCTTCACTATTATCCTTTAATATTATATTTTGGATACATACAAGAGGTATCCGATGGCTGTTTCCGTAAAACCTAAGCTTATAACCATATTGTGTCTCGTTCTCTTTACAGGTTTCCTGTGTGTTAACCTGATCAATTACTTCTCCGTAAAGAAGACCATGAGAGAGAATGAAATATACGGCTCTCTGCCCCTTACGAGGGATAATATATACACAGAAATTCAGCGGGATCTTATGCGTCCTGTGTTTGTATCGTCCCTTATGGCGCATGATACTTTTCTGAAGGACTGGGTTCTTCACGGTGAACAGAACACCGCAACAGTTGAAAAATATCTTCAGGAAATAAGAAGCAAATACGGCTTTTTCACTGCTTTTTTTGTTTCTGAAACAACAGGAAAATACTATTACTATGACGGGATTCTTAAAACTATCCACCAAGGCGATCCCCACGATGTGTGGTATTACGACTTCAAGAATCTGCATCAGGATTACGATATAATCATTGATGAAAATCAGGCTTCGGAAGACACGCTCACGGTTTTTATCAACCACAGACTGAACGACTATGACAACAACCTTCTTGGCGTCACGGGTGTGGGGCTTGAGCTTCAGCGCATAACAAATCTTCTTAGCGCTTATCAGGTTAAATATGACCGTGATATATATCTGGTGGACAGAGACGGTTTCATCCAGATGCACCCCGGAGGCAAGACTCTGGCTGACAACATATACGAGGAAGAGGGGCTGAAGGATCTTGCACAGAGTGCGCTGACAGTAAGCGAGCTTTCCGGCTTCTATGAGTTCAAAAGAGGCGGGGACAATATTTTTCTCACTGTTCGCTATGTGGAGGAGCTGGACTGGTTTCTCTTTGTTGAAAACAACCAGAGCAAGTCCCTTGAAGGCTTACGCAAAAACCTTTGGCAGAATATGTTTCTGGGACTGTTTGTGAGTATTATCGTAATCCTTATTAATATTTTCACTGTAAACATATTCCAGAGCAGGCTTGAGAAGATGGCGACAACCGATGAGCTTACCGGGCTCCTGAACAGAAGAGCCTTTGAGGGTGAGTTCCGCCGTGCGGAAGCGTTTGCCGAACGGAACGGAAGCGCTTTTTCAATCATTCTGTTCGATCTGGACGGATTCAAGGCAATAAATGACACCTGCGGTCACAGTACCGGAGATGAGATACTTAAAAAAGTAGTGCTTTCCGCTGCTGAAAAAATACGTCAGGTTGATGTATATGCCCGCTGGGGAGGTGATGAATTTATTATTCTCGCCTACGGCGGTGAGGAAATAGCCCTCGCCATAGCTGAAAGGATAAGGGCCGGAATAGACCTGATAAGCTGCGGCGGAGCGCCCAAAGTTACCGTAAGCTGCGGGGTGGCTAAGTACATTCCGGGCGAGAGTATGGACAGTATCATAAAACGTGCGGACAGAGCGCTTTATGAAGCTAAAAAAGGCGGGCGCAACAGAGTGAGCGCCCTTTAGGAGCGCAGAAAGTAGAATGTGGCGACAAGTGATGCTACTATTCCGGGGATAACTGCCGCATCGGGCAGACCTTTTCCCAGAAGTGTCTGAATGAGTATAATAAACACAGGCGTCAGATACACATAGCTCATTACCTTGCTCACCGGAAGTTTTTTGCTTGAATACTGTACTATGAAAAATGTGGCTATGGTGGCGAAAACAGTTATATACGCCATGCCGGAAAAGAAAACCGCATCAAGAGCGTTGTAATTTATTTCAAGTATTTTCACGTTGGCTATAAGAAGCAGCCACACCGTACCGGTTATCATGGTCCATAGAGTGAGAACAGGCATGGGCTCGCCTTTGTGGAGCAGCTTTGACAGCGGCGAATAAAGACCTATGCAGAGACACCCTGCGAGGAAGATCAGATCTCCTTTATTAAAATCAAGCTCTATAAGCTTTGCAGGTGAACCGTCTATTATTACCCAGACAGCACCGAACATGGCGGCGAGAAGAACGGCAAAGTTCCGTGCGGAAACTCTTTCCTTCAACAGAAAAATACCGTAAACAGCGGAAAAAAGAGGCACGACAGTGTAAGTTATCCCTGTATTCAGAGGTGTGGTGTAGCGCAGTGCCTCAAACATTGCCCAGAAGTAAAATATCATGCTGGCGCTTATGGCAAAGTACCTTGCAAGAGCGCCCATTGAAGGGAACTTAACTTCATATCTGGGGAAAACATATATTCCGAAGAGAATAGAGCCCATAAGAAACCGCACAAAGGTAAGGGCAGTGGAATCCATATAGAGAGGTGGTCCCCAAAATCTGTACAGTATGCTAAGGTGTAAAAAGCATATTGGAGGACCATGCGATGTCAAATGCCAAACGTACCCGTTACTCAGCGGAGTTTAAATCGAAAGTAGCCCTTGAAGCTCTTCGAGAGGAGCTGACTTTATCAGAATTATCAGCCAAGTATAATGTTCACCCGAACCAGATTTCCAAGTGGAAGAAAGAAGCTATAGAAGGCATGGCATCAATCTTTGCCAACAAGCCCTGCAAGTCGGAAGAGCGCACAGAAGCTGAGATAAAGGATCTTCATGCAAAAATAGGTCAGCTGACAGTGGAGCGGGATTTTTTGCAGCGAGCCTTCGGGAAACGGTAAGCATATCCCGGAGGAAGCTTATGATCGATAACGCAAGAAGCAGCCTGTCCATCAGCAGTCAGTGCAGTCTTTTGGGCATCAGCCGCTCCTGCTATTATTATCAGGAGTCCGGCGAATCGGCTTTGAATCTTGAACTTATGCACATAATAGATAAGCAGTTTATGGCGACGCCTGACTTCGGTTCCAGACAGATGGCAAAGCTTATCAGAAGGTATGGATACAATGTCAGCCGCAAGCGTGTAAGTAGACTTATGAAGAAGATGGGCATAGCTGCCGTTTATCAGAAGCCCAAAACCAGTGTTCCACATCCGGAGCATAAGACATACCCGTATCTGCTTAGAGATATTGATATAAACCGACCTAATCAGGTTTGGTGCTCTGATATCACCTACATACCAATGAGAAGAGGATTCCTCTATCTGGTGGCTATTATGGATTGGTACAGCAGAAAAGTTCTCAGCTGGAGACTTTCAAACAGCCTTGATTCTGATTTCTGCGTGGCTGCACTTGAAGAAGCCCTTGAAAAGTATGGAACACCTGAAATATTTAATACTGACCAGGGGAGTCAGTTTACCAGCTATGACTTTACGCAAACCCTTAAAGATGCAGGTATTAAGGTCTCTATGGACGGCAAGGGGCGTTGGATGGATAATGTCATGATTGAGCGCATCTGGCGGACATTGAAATATAGCTTTGTCTATCTCCATGCGTTTGATAACGGACACGAGCTGAAACGAGGACTGGCGGACTGGATAAATTTCTACAATACAGGAAGACCGCATTCTTCTCTGGGCGACAGAACGCCATATGAAGCTTATAACGGATTAGAGATTCAAATTTGGAAAAAAGATGATAAAATGACTGAGAGTTTCCACCTTATTTCAGTCTAAAAACTGTACTAAAGATGGGTACCACCTCTTAGTTTACAAGAACATGACCTATATGGAATGAGCCGGATACGAGGACAGTGTAAATGAGCATAAGCAAGTGAGGATTACGGTAATTGAACTTCATCGGCGGACATTATCACTAAAAAAATAAAAAGCAACAGCTAAATAGCTTCTGCTGCTTTTTTGAATGCATCGTATTATTTTTTTAATAAATACGTATTAAGTTCAGTGTAGTCTTTGTTTTTGAGAAATTTTGCATCACTTTGAGATACAAATCTAATTGAAAATTGAGTATTGAAAAAGTTGTTGGTCCTCCCTAGGTATTTTTGTAGAGCAGTTAACTCTTTTATAAGATATTCATTTTTAGTAACCATCCATTTACACAGGAGACTGCAGTCCTCATCTATATTTTCACTCGGTATATCAATTTTTAATAAAAGATCTGCTTCGTTTATATTATTTACTTTTATACACTTTGTGCATTTTTTACCATCAAAGCTTAATTTATTTTTAATATTAAGAAAAAAAACAATTTCAATATTTTCATTTATAGAACCATTTGAAAGAAAACTAACTTCTTTCTCATCTTTGTTATTTTCAAGCTTAGTGTTCGTATAAGTAGTATTAATTTTAAACCCTTCTATAGCTAAGTGTGACCGCCAATGGAATCTGGTAGTCTCATTCATATATGACTCATGGTTATTCATGATTGCTGTTGTGACCCGTCCTTCTCCAACATCCAGTAAATCTGCAACTCTTAGTAGCACACTCATATATTTTTTGCTGACAAGTGTATTTTTTGCATTTGATTTTTTTGAGTATATGTCTGAAGTATCAAATGAATGAGATTCAGAGACTTCTGCAACAACTTCTCTTATTGAACGCTCAATAAGATCTAAGTCATGTGACTTTCTGATAAATTCTGCACTTTTATTTGCATGCATATTTCTTACTGCGTTTTCAAAAAAAACATCAACTTTTTTAAAAGCAGTCAATAATAATTTATTTATATTTGATAAATCTATAGTTTCATTATTTTTGAGGTTAGATATTTCTTCCTTATATTTCATTGCAATTAAATTACTGTCTGCGTTTTTTCTGTTGATAAAAGAGTTATGTAAATCTGGATGCAATGCCATAGAAATATCATGTAAATAGCAACTAATAAACAATATATAATAATCAAATTTGCTTATTTGAAAATAATCAACATTTTTTAAAAAAGTTATTAATCCTTTAATTAATTCAATTGCATGTTCTTGATTATGAAGAGTATAAAAATGTAAGAATTTGGAGCCATTTTTCCATAAATCACTAGTATATTTATGTATCTGGATAATATGGTCAATGAGAATAGGGTTTTTGATAAAAGTTTGAAAATAATCAATAACTTCTGTGATGGCGAAGTCAAAAGGGTTATTTTTATATTTAAGTTTTGCACTGTTTAGAAATAGATTAAAATCTTGTAGCTTAAAGTGTTTATTTCTGATAAAGCATAAAATTCTAAATTCATCATACGATATATTCTTCTTTGAGAGATGATGGATTTTTAAAGAATCATTAAGCTCTATATCAAATATTTTTGAAAAATAAGCATTCAAGCACATTCTATATAATTCGTGATCAGACTTAGTTATGTACGAAAATAGATTCTTAAACCCATCACTGAATTGTTCAAAAAAATGTTCAGTTTGACTTGAATAATCATTGATTTTCTTTTCTTTTATTGCAGTGTGCTTTCCTGTGTAATACGGTAACAAATTATTTAATCTTCTTTGCAAAAATCTATATTTATTATTATAGGTTGTTTCAATGTTATTATCCGGATTTCTCGTTGATATTACTTGCCCAAAATATTGCTTGTTCTGTTCTCCAAAGATCGATGATTCAAACTTAGTTATTGTTTCGCATATTCTATTATATTGTTCTTGGTCATAAACATTATGTATAATAAATGACAGCTCTGTCACTAAAATATCTTCAGTATATTCTTTGAAAAACTCATTACAAAGGCTTGCTTCTATTTTGTCATCAGCTTTAAAAATATCGAACTTTTTTAAACTATCGTTGATGAAATTATTATCGATATCTTCACGTTCTCGTTGTTCTAAAAGTCTTTCTCTAAATTTCATAAATTTTTTATATCGTATTAAATATTTTTTATAAAACTTAATACTGACTGACTCGTGCAATTTCTCTATACGTTCAATCTCTGCTTCGATACTTTCCTGAAATACAGCAAATTTTTTCCTTAGAGTGATTTCTTCTTCGTCGGTAAATATAGTTAATAATTCAAAAGAGCTTAAAGAGGCAATTTTGCTCAATACCGATAAATGAACGCTTCCGAGTTTTTGACTATCAATTGTAGATATTTCACTTTTTTCGTTTTCATGGATTTTAATTTTATATTCCAATTTGTTGTTTAAGGCTAAAATATCAGGATTTGAGTTCAAAGGTAAATTTACTGACGAATCTGAAATGTTAATTTTTTCTAATTCTTGATTCAGATATTTTAATTTATCTGAAAAATGTTTACTGACTTCATTTTCGTTTATATCTTGAAATATATTTGTGTATATTACTGAATCATCAACATAGTAGAATGATTCTCCTTTAAATACTGAATTAAAGAGTTCTGAAACTTTAATCATACAGATGTTACTAAAGAAGTATGCTTGTGGAAGACCTTGAGGTATTCCTTGTGTATAATTGGTTTCTAATGAATATTCACAACCGTGATAGTATTTACTCTCAAAACCTTTAATATTTACAACTTTGAGATAAAGTAACTTAATCAAAGTAATTTTTAAGAATTCAAAATCATTATCAGAATATTTTGAACATAGTTTTTTAATAATGAAATTATAAACGATAATTGGTTGAATAGACGGGAAAAAATTTACAAGATCCAACATTACTTCATGGGAATATTCCTTTGTTTCTAAGTATCTTTCATATGAATCATGAATAACATTTGAATATTCTTTGTATTTTTGTTGCCACGGAACAAAAAGAAATCTTGCTTTGTCTGAAGGTATATTTCCATAAAAATTTGCAGGAAAAATTGTTCCTAATTCATTTAAGGTCTGACTCTCATTGTTTTCGTCAACATCATGAAGGAGTGAATTTAATATTGATGCAATAGCAATTTGTGTGCATAGACTTGCACTGTGAATAGGGCGACTTTCTATTTCCTCTGGAGTAATATAATCGCTAGGTAATTCATCGTTTTCTGAAGAACGCCTCTGAATTTTTTTTGGTCTAAAGAAAACTGAACACTCAAAGAGTGAATCCTCAATTAGAACGTTATGGATTAGTTTTTGGACTTGATTTATATAATCGTTTATAAATATCTCATCAAATACATCTTTTAATTTCAGCAAATCTTTAAAATCTTCATTTGAAAGTAAATCTTTTTCAAAAATAAATGAGTCAACTGCATATATACTCTGAAAGATGTTCTTTTTATCGATAATTCTTTTATAGAGAGAGCAGTGCTTTAGTTCATCTTTTGTCATCAAAAAATTCCTTAATGAAAGATAAAAAGTTTTCTAATGCATTACTATCATCTTTATTTAATAACATATATTTCAAAGGTACTTCATCTCTTTTATATATAATGAGTATTTCGTCATTGTTAATCATTGATATATTACCATCGGTAAGTACACTGACAGAGAATCTGCCATCTTTAAATGAAATTTCCCATAAAGAATCTATTTCAAATCTTATATTTTTAGTGTACAGCTTAGGTTGGGAGTTTAATTTTTCAACTATATTTTCAATCAGCCCATATTTATATTTAAAATTTTCAAGAAAAGAAATAAATTTAATTGTTTGTTCTTTTAAATACGTTTCATTATATAAATAATGGCTGTTTGTGTAAATTAAAAATAATGATAAACCTTTAGTAATTAAATTAATTGTATCAGTATTAGTACTAATTTTATCAGTATTGGAATGTGTTACAAGCGAGTAAAGGGTTGAAATGTCTTTTTCAAAATGTTCATGTTTGCTTCTCATTGAACCACCAAATAATGCAAATGTACACTATCTGAAATAGAAAAACAATTTTGATCTTGAGTACATAATGTTTTTTGAAATTTTATGGAATAGATGAAAAGGCTTTTGCGAGAGCGTCTGTTATTTCCCGGGGAAACCTGCCGTCAGTCAGAAGTTTCTGATTCAGCTCGATTTCAAAGCCTGTATATTTGCCGTCAGGCATAAGTTTGCGGAGCCATGCGGCAGTTCCGTCTGTTCTGCCTTCATATGGGCTGTTTTCCATCACCTTATAGGGTAAATTTTTCAGAGATTCGATTATTATGCCGGCGCAGGTTTTTTCGGACTCACGGTCAGGGTCGTAGAGGATGCCTATATCCGCCTCACGCACTTCCCCATCCAGAACAGGGGTGAACGAGTGGACGGAGATATGAAGCACTGGCACTCCGGCGCTTACGGCAATGAGAACTTTATTTCTGAACGGTTTATAATATTCATTAAGGATCGCCTGCTTTGTCTCAGCAGTTTTGATATACCCGGAGAACAGCTCGCTGAACCCTTCTGACCTGTTGAGATCAACAAGCAGACGGTTCACCTCGCCGTTAATCGGAGTAACATCCATGAGTCTGCCCAAAGCCTCTGCTGAGTGTTTTGCCCCTTCGTCCCATCCTTTGTGTGTGAGAAGTATTTCCTCCTCACCCTGAAACAGGTTCACGTATTCATAAGGAACGGCGAAGCTTGCATGTTCGCAGGTTATTACTATGTTCACGGTTCAAAGAACCTGTTTTCCGCAAGACATACAGCAAGTTCACCGTAAACCTCTTTCAAAGCGTCAGGTGACGGTCTGCTGCCAGTGCGGGACATGATTCTTTCTGCCAGTGAATCTATGGAGCAGAGCTTAAGCGCCTCCTGCTTATAGTTAGATGTTTCGGGCATTCTTTCTGCAAGTTTCTGGAGGAGTTCTGCTGCGGTGGTTTTTTCTTCTATGCCGAAAAGGCTCAGATACCCTTCATGTTCAATATCAACATTGCGGGCGTCTTTGGCGCATTTGCGGAGCAGGTCAACAAGGTAGGACTGATCCATGTCCTTCTGGGCTTCATATGAACTCCAGTCTTCTTTAACGAGGGTTTTCAGGGTTTCTGTGATCAGCGAAACAGCACCAAGATCCGCTCTGGGGCATTCCTGTATGTCCATGAGGCGTATCTCTATGGCTTTACGGTCAAATCTGGCTATTGCCCCTCTGGAGTTAAGCCATTCCTCCTGCAATATACATTCAGGGTCATATGGAGCTATGTCACGGTACATGGGCTCAAGAATGCCCTTTTCATACGCTTCCCATGAGAAACACTGTTCAGGTATAACTTGTCCGGTTATGGAAGGAATTTTTTTCTGGTTGTTTTTGTAAGTATCTATCCTTGTGTCAAGCCAGCCTGTGTGGCTTCCCTCTCTGAAGGGTGAGCTTGCTGCAAGGGCGGGAATCAGAGGCAGAAGAACCCTGATGGCGGCGTGCAGCCTGCCGAATTCCCCGTCTGATGAGAAAGGGAGATTGATGTGTGTGCTTTGGAGGTTAGACCAGCCGTGCCCCTTGCAGTTGAATATCCTGTTGTAGGTTTCGTATATTTCTCTGTCGCCGTGGTTCCAGAGGTGCATATCCGTATCCGGATTCATAAACGGGTGCATGGCAGAAGGCATGAGCATTCCGCCCATGGGCTCTAAAATGCGGTTGATCTCTCTTATGCTGTCTGCGAAAAGGCTGTCCAGTCCGGCGATATCTTTTGCCGGACCGTTTGTTTTAAGCTCTATAACATGAAGTACAAGCTCATTGGACCAGCCGACCGCCCCCCTCTCAAGGCTCTGGGTTATTTCACCCGCAGCCGCTTCGAGAATCTTATCGCATACGGGCAGTACGTTCAGTCCGTTTTTTGATACAATCATGTATTCCAGTTCAATTCCGCAGACGGAAAATAGATCGTACATATTTATTTTACCTTCCTCGCAACAAGCCTGTTCACAAATTCGCCTATGATTATTTCATAGAGCTTTTTGCCGAGTACATTGTCTTCAACGTCCGATTCAATACTTGGGTTGTCGTTTACTTCAATTACGTAAAACTTGTTTCCGACCTGCTTTATGTCTACTCCGTAAAGTGAGTTGCCTATACATTTCGTAGCCTTGAGCGCAAGCTCAACGGCACCGGCAGGAGCATCCTCAACAGGCATTGTGTCAAAGGTTCCGTTGAGAAGCTGTCCATTTTCGTCACATTCCACAATCTGCCAGTGGTCTCCGTGCATAAAGTAGCGGCAGACATAAAGCGCTTTTCCGCCTATTACACCCACCCGCCAGTCAAAGCTTGTGGGCATAAACTCCTGTGCAACAACAAGGGCTGATTTATCAAGGAGTTTTTCCATAGCCTCCTTGTATTCCTTTTCATCATTTACCTTAACAACTCCTTGGGAGAATGAACTGTCAGGCTGTTTGAGAATTATGGGAAAAGGAAGCACTTTTTTAGCGTGGTTCATGTTATGTCTGTGCAGAATTGTGGTTTTGGGTGTAGGTATTTTATTTTTCTGCATCAGCTCAGAGAGATAAACTTTGTTTGTGCATCTCAGGATCGAGGTTGGGTCATCTATAACCACCAGCCCTTCGGTCTCTGCCTTGCGGGAAAAACGGTAGGTATGGTGGTTTACGCTTGTGGTTTCTCTTATGAAGAGAGCGTCAAACTCAGGTATCCTGTTATAATCATCCTTGCTGATTATTTCTGTGCTTACTCCTTCCTTCTCTGCGGCTTTTATAAAACGCTGAATAGCCACATCGTCAGACGGCGGGGTTTTTTCAGAAGCATTGGTGAGTATGGCGAGGTCGAAACGGTAATTTTTTTTATGTGTGGCTCTGGGGGTGCGGACAAAGAAATCACAGGCTGCCTGCTCCACAAAACCGAAATGCTCTTCGGGAACCTGTTTCATGGATATGGGCGCTATGGAGTGTATCATCCACTTTTCCTTCACCTTGATGAAATCAGCACGCACCATAGGTGCCACAAACATGCCGAAAAGCCGTGAACTGAGCTTGTCGTATCTTTTGGCGAGGTTACGCCCGAAGTATATGCTCAGGGTGAAGTTCTCTGATGTGAGATGGTGCAGGCTCTTCTGAATCAGCTCGTCTATTTCATCTGAAATAAGCTTTGCGAAGGCTTTTGATTTGAAGTCCTGAATCGTCATTACGTTGGGGTAAGGCATATGCCCCCTTGCCGCTGCCAGAAGCGAAACATAGTACCCGTAGCTCTGGTACTGGTAGGAGCGGCAAAGGTTGAAGACTTTGGCTTTTTTCATTGTGTTGAATTCAGGGTCGGTAAGGTAGTTCCATGCGGAAACCACCCTCGCATCAGGGGTATCAAACTTCCATTCTGAAGGTGTGTTAACTACTATAAGGTTTGTCATTTCTGCACATCACCATTTTTTTCATTTTTTTCGATAACCAGAAGCTTGGCATCGTATGTCAGTACGCCCAGCAGAATGGAGTTGATGAGATGAGTCATCCTCACGCTGTAGCGGTTTGTTTTCATAAACGGATTGGGCAGCATGGGGTCTGCCACACTCACTTTCTTTGCAGGTTTGTCATATCCGGTAATGACAACAAAGTGTCCGGAGGGTTCGCCCTTCAGGTCGTCATAGTCGGTGTTTTCCGGTATTTCCCTTGGGCTGCGGTAAAGATAAGTGGCGCTGAGTGCCGTTATCACCGGAGTCTGCCTGTCCAGATACCTGCGGAGCAGTGCAGGGGAGAGGTCTGCGAATTTAAGCTCACCGCCGAGAGTGAGAAACTCTATATATTTTTTAGAAGTATAGCGCAGTTTACGGTCAGTTTTCACTTCCATCTGCTGTTTCAGCTTTTTTATTATGCCTTCAGGGGGAAGTCTGAACCATGTGGGATCGAAAACAACAAGGTTATATGAATAGATCGTGACTTTATATCCCTTTTTCAGGGCATGCAGACCGAGAACAACGGCGAGGGTTCCTCCGGTCTCAAGTTCGGCTATCTCTTCACGGAGCTTTGAAAGCTCCACTTCTTCACCGTAATAGCTGTAAACAGCGTGAAGACAGGTCGGGCCGCAGGAGGTATCATCCGGCTGCGGAAGAATGCTTATGTTCATGCTTGCGCTCATATGCTTTCATCCATAATTATATGTTTTACCCATGTCGGAAAATTATCAAGCGGAAGTTAGGGTTTCACGGAATTGCCGCTGCATCTCTGAATATGAAAAACGCAGCACCCACCAGACACATGGAGGCGTAGAAAAAATTACGTGTCACAGGAACATTCATGTACCACACGGCAAAAACAGCAAATACACCCATTGTAATGATTTCCTGAATAACCTTAAGCTGGGGCAGGGATAATATGCCGAAGCCGTGCCTGTTTGCCGGAACCTGAAGACAGTATTCAAAGAAAGCCACGCCCCATGAGACAAGTATTGCTATTATCAGAGGTTTGTCTCTGAGAGACTTAAGATGACCATACCATGCGTAGGTCATGAAAACATTGGACAATATGAGAAGAAAAATCGTGCGGAACAAAGCCTACCTCATTCCCGTATCAGAAAATATCACGGGCAGACGAAATAAAACTATAATCCTATTTATAAGCAAATCAATATTTATTTGATGCCGTTTTCCTGCTTTTTCCCGCCGTATATGAAAAGCATGGCGCACGCAGTGAAAATTCCGCCGCCCACAAGGTTTCCTAGGGTTACGGCTATGATGTTTCCGGTGAACATAGTGCCCCAGTTGAGAGCTGCCAGCGATGCGGGTTCAAACCCGCCGGCAGATACTGCTGCGGGGAATGCGGAAGCAAATATGCCCGCAGGGATAAAGTACATATTCGCCACTGAGTGTTCAAATCCGCTGGCAACGAATGCCATTATGGGAAAGAAGATTCCCAGTATTTTTCCTGCTATATCCTGTGCGCTCATGGCTATGAGTATAGCGAGGCAAACCAGCCAGTTGCATAGAAGCCCACGGAAGAAGTAAGCATACTGATGCTGAATTCCGTAAACAGATTCGTTGGTTTTGGCGTAGGCTATTTTGATTGCCGTTGCTCCGAACTGTCCGTCAGTGAGCCCCGTTCCTTTGACAATCAGCGCAGCAAGAAGGGCAGCGCCGATCAGATTGCCTATGTACACAATAACCCAGTTCCGCATCATGGCGCCGAAGGTGATACGCCTGTCCATGACTCCGGCTATCATCATTGTGTTGCCTGTCCAGAGTTCCGAACCGGGTATAACGGCAAGCATGAGACCAAATGAGAAAACAGCTCCCGTAAGAAAACGCTGGACGCCTATCCACTCCGAACTGCCGGTTGTTACCATAGTTGCCAGATGAGCGGCAAAGCCGATGTATGCTCCCGCCAGAAGGGCAAGTACAAACACTTTTGCAGCGGGCATGGCGCATTTTGATGCGGATGCTTCGAGCATGGTCTGGGTAATTTCGGGAGGAGTAAGGAATTTCCGCATTCGCCACCTGTTATATGTCTGTATTTGTTTTATTTTTGTAAAAACGGTTAAATTCTGATGATTAGTTTATGGGAAAGTTCTATAATTCTATAATATAAGTAGTTTTTATATCGGCAGGTGAAAAAATGCAACTCATAATGACGGCAATGTCCGTCAGCGAAAAAATACGCACAAAAGGAATCGAAATCGGCGAACGGACCTCTCATCTTCCGTTGAGCTTCCGTCTGGGAGAGGATCAGTGGGTGGTTATATTCCGTTTCGGCGTTGTTGTCACTGTGGGGTTGAGTGACAAAGAAAAAAACGATATTCTCTCGGAACTTGAGCCGTTTATTGATGAACCCAATCCTTCGGTGGAATCTGAAAGCCTGTTCATCCAGACTGATTCAAATGAGGATAAGTTTGAGGGTGACTACGTACGTGTGACCGAGCTTACCCGCCAGCATGTGCTTACCATGGCGGATATACTGGCAAAAAGCGTTATGCTTGGCAGATATGAGGCTGCGATGTCCGAGGTTTTCCAACAGATAGAGCCGCTTGCCATGCGCCTTAAGTCCGGTATGGGCAAAACACGCACCTACAGGGAGCTTGTCAGCACTATCGGTTCTGCGCTGCTTATTCAGCACACAATGGTAGGCGGTGTTGAGGTGAATGAGAAGCCCGAAATCCTCTGGGAGCATCCCGAACTGGAAAGGCTTTATCTCAAACTTGAGGACGAGTACGAGATAATAGAGCGCAGCAAGGCTCTGGAAAGGAAACTTAAGCTGGTGACAGACACCACGGAGAAACAGCTCGGACTTCAGCACAATGCTCATTCTCTCAGGGTCGAGTGGTATATTGTTATATTAATCTTAGTGGAGATAATGCTTACTCTTTACGAAATGTTCTTTAAACATGTATAACTGTTAATGGTACTGACGCCGTCTTGGTCGGACGGCACTATTTATTTGTGGGGGTGTATTTTGTCGGGATTCCCTAGGGAAAGCTCATTCTCTCGCTCGTCCGAAAACGGAACAGAAGGGCGGAACGGGATCAGATGGGACTTTTCCTCAAAAGCCGCAAGGCTTATAATGAAAGCGGCTGTTAGATATTATCTCCGTTTTTCTGACGAAAGCGCAACAGTTCTTCCGCCTGCGGACAGAAATAAAAACTATCTTCTTTATCTGCATGTGCCTTTTTGTCTTACTCTTTGCCCCTACTGTTCATTTCACAGATTCAAGTTTCATGAGGAGACAGCAAGGCGTTATTTCAGCCTTCTGCGTGATGAAATGAGGATGACAGCAAGGCTCGGCTACAGCTTTAATTCTGTCTATTTCGGCGGAGGCACAACCTCTATTCTTCCTGATGAACTTGCGAAAACCATAGATCTGGCGAGGGAGCTTTTCGGCATAACAGAAGTCTCATGCGAGAGCGATCCTAACCATATAGATCCGGAAAGTCTGAGATACACAGAAGGGCGCATAGACCGTCTTTCTGTTGGTATACAGACTTTCAATGATAAATATCTGGAAAATATAGGCAGAAGAAAGAAGTTCGGCACAGGTGCAGAACAGTTTGAAAAGGTTAAGGCGATCCTGCAGCACTTCCCTATCGTCAACGTGGATCTGATGTATAACTTCCCCGGACAGACAGAGGGTGAACTCCTTGATGACATAAAAAAGGTTCGTGAGCTGAAACCGCAGCAGGCAACTTTTTATCCGCTTATGTATGCACCTTTTGTGGGAAAAAAACTGAAAGAGCAGATCGGAAAGTCCACCAATGAGAATGAGGCGAAGCTTTTTTCGCTTATCATGAAAAACATGAACGAACCTTACATCCAGCGCACATCTTGGGCTTTTGCATTGAAACAGAAGGAATTTATAGATGAATATGTGGTTGACCACAGTGAATACGTGGGGCTTGGTTCCGGTGCATTCAGTTTTCTGAACGGTACTCTTTACGCCAACTCATTTTCATTAAAGGAGTATGCGGACCGTGTAGCGGCTGGTATGGCATCCGTGGTTAAAAGCACAAGGTTCGGGTCTTACTCCGTCAAGCAGTACAGGATGATGGTGGAAATGTTCGGTCTGCGGGGAGAGCCGTCCTACAAACCGTTTTTTGAATACAATGCTCTAAAAGCTGTAGGCGTTATCGGGAGCAAAAACGGTCACGCAGTTATTACACCTAAGGGACGTTTTCTTCTTTCCGTAATGATGAAAGGGTTCTATAACGGTATGGATTATATAAGGGAATCCATGAGAGCAGATCTGGAAGCTTCGGATGAAAGGATCTGCCTTGGCTGTACGGAAGATGAATGACTGAAAGAATTTTTGACATAGCCGTCATAGGCGGCGGAGCCGCAGGGCTTATTGCGGCTGGTTTTGCCGCTGAAAAAGGCGCTAAAACAGTGCTTCTTGAAAGAGGTGCTTCTCTGGGGCGAAAGCTTCTGATAACCGGAGGCGGACGCTGTAATATTACCAATAATGAACCTGATATAAAACGGCTTGCAGAAGTATTCGGGCGTGAAGGACGCTTTCTCTACAGTGCTTTCAGCTCTTTTTCCCCTGCGGATACACTGAAGTTTTTTGGTGATCTGGGTGTAAAGTGCGTCACAGAGGATGCGGGCAGAGTCTTTCCGGATACTGATGACGCAAAAACGGTACTTGCAGCACTCACTGCCTTTGTCCGCTTTAACGGCGTTAAAATATGGACAGATACCGAGGTCAGACGCCTTGAGATTAAGGACAGACTCATAACCGGGATAGTCCTTGAAAACAATATAATACGTGCAAAAAGAGTGATAGTTGCAACAGGCGGTCTGAGCTACCCCGCAACAGGCTCAAAAGGTGACGGGTATAAGTGGGCGGAAAAATGCGGACACTCTCTGGTTCCCCTGCGTCCGGTGCTTACCCCTGTGAAGTTAAAAGAACGCTGGATAGCTGATCTTGAAGGCTTAAGTCTGCGTGATGTTTCCATCAGCGCATATTCAGGGAAAAAAACGGCCGAAGAGAGAGGTGATCTTCTTTTCACAAAGGACGGTATGACCGGACCCGCCGTTTACAACATAAGCAGGAGCATTTCAGGGCAGGAACATGGAATGCGCCTTCTGCTGGATATGTTTCCTGATGAATCCCGTGAGGAGCTTGACAAGCGCCTTGGGGAGCTTTTTGCTGCCAATGATAAAAAGATGATGAAGACCGTTCTGGGTTCTGTTCTGCCCCCTAAGATGCTGACAGTTGTGATGAAGCTTTCCGCTCTGGATGGTGAAATACACGGAGCGAAGGTTTCAAAAGCGCACAGAAAGGTGCTTGTGGGTATGCTGAAAGAGCTTGAAACTGTTATAGATTCTTTTCACGATTTCAATAAAGCCACAGTGACAGCAGGCGGGGTGAATCTGAAAGAGATTGATCCTAAAACCATGAGATCAAAAATAATAGATAACCTCTATTTCGCAGGGGAAATCCTGAATCTGGATGCTCCCACGGGCGGATATAATCTTCAGATGTGCTGGAGTACAGGTGCGCTTGCCGGCAAAGCTGCCGCTACAGACAGCCGTTGAGAAACACGTTGACACTAAAACGGCAGAAATCCTCAATTTCCTGCTGTGAAGGTATGGCTGTTGTGCCGAGAAGAACGCCTGAACGCATGTGGAGAAGCATCGAACCGAAGATTCCCGCAAGTTTTTCACTATCCCCGCTGGAAAGCTTATTTTCAAGATATTCCGCCAGATTATTCTGCCTTACCGACTGGGCGTTGGTGAAGAATATGCTCCCAAGCTCCTTCTCATGAACTGATTCTGCAACCACAAGGCGGTAAAGCCCGATACGTTCCGGTGTCAAGTGCTGTGTCAGGAAGAAAACGGCATATTTCTCCAGCTCGTCACGCAGATCGCCGCCTCCGAATTCATAAACCCTTTTGTTTTTTCCCATAGCCTCCAGAACGGCGGCAAAAAGATCCTTCTTGGACGGATAGTACCTGTAGACAGTCTGTTTCGTGACTCCGGCAGCTTCCGCCACACTGTCCATACTGGTGGTTCTGTACCCTTTATCAAGAAAAAGGTTACGGGCGCAATCCAGTATCAGGTGCTGTTTTTCCATGTATTTTTCAACTGATCTGCTCATTGCTTATTTTTATTCCTTGCAAATCATACTGTCAAGTATTATATAATCATACTATAGAGTATGATTTAAGAAGGTGATTGATGTCAGATAAGAAAAAAGGACTATTTTTTGTATTGACCGGTATTTTGCTTATGAGTCTTGATCCGGTTTTTATAAGGATGTCCGGAGCGTCCGGCTGGGATACAGCATTTCTGTTCGGGTTGTTTACATTCTTTTCCATGTCTGTTCTCACACAGGCTAAAGAGAAAGGAGGAATAAAAGGCGCTGTTTTCAGCGGCGGTTTGCCAATAATTATTTCAGGACTGGTTATGGGAGGAAGCGGAACAACCCTTGTTCTTGCTGTTAAACATACTCTTGTTGCAAATGCAGTGCTTATTATGAGCGTTTCACCTGTTTTTGCTGCAATTTACAGCCGTATACTTCTTAAAGAAAAAGCCTCTCCCAGAATACTTATTTCCATGGCGGCGGCTATGGGCGGTATCTTTGTGATAACAGCAGACTCATTGGGAACAGGCGGAATGTTCGGTAATGTGATGGCAATAGTGTGCGCATCGTTTTCAGCCCTGAACTATGTTATCTGGCGCAAGTATCCGCATATCAGCAGAACAATGGTTATAGCTCTCGGAGGGTTTTCAATTGCGGGAATCAGTTTTTATGCTGCTGAACCGTCAGAGCTTAACATGCGTACTTGGCTTGTTATGGCTGCGATGGGGCTTTTATCAGCTCCCGTTGGGCGAGTGTTCATGTCCACCGCAGCAAGATACATAACCGCAATGGAAATAAGCCTGTTTTCCCTGTCAAGAACATTCCTTGCACCATTGATGATATGGCTTATATATGCTGAAATGCCGGGGTTATCTACGTTTACCGGAGGAGTAATTATACTTGCTGCTCTTATCTTCCAGTCTTTTTCTTACGACGGTTCACCCTCTCCGAAGTCCTTAAAAACGCCTGCTGAATCAGGGGTATAAAGGGGATTTTCTTGTCTTCGTGTTTACAATCTTTACAGGCTTTTTAAGAACCTTAACGCCTCATTTACGAATTTACAGGTATAGTTAGACAACGCATAAACATTTGTTAATTCTTCAGGAGGTTTACATGTTTAAAAAGTGCGCTTTTATTCTCGGCGCTCTCGCAGGACTTATGCTTCTCGTATCAGCTCAGTCCGCTGAGGCTGCTCAGAAAGTCAAAAAAGTCGACCCTAAAACCTGTTATGAATGTCATGATGTGGTTCAGGGGCTTCACCAGTCCGGAAAGCACAAAGACGTTAACTGTATCAGCTGTCACGGCGGGCTTGATGCTCACCTTGCTGATTCCTCAAAACGTCCCGAGGTTTTCACTTCATGGGATGCCTGCGGAGCATGCCACAAAGAACAGCACGGAAGTTTCCTTGAGGTCAACAAACACAGACCCGCAAGAGATGAAAAGTCTCAGCTCACTAACAGAGCGCCCAACCCCTTCTGGGACAAGCTTATGGCTCCCCACGGCTTCACAAAAGAGCATGCTCTTACAAGAAGCCACGGCTACATGCTGCTTGATCAGGTTATAGTTGACCGTGCAGCGGGCGGAAGATTCCAGCCTAAAAACGGATGGATGTATGTTAACGAAAAACCCGGCAAACTTTGGGACAGCATCGTTGATACTCACCCCGAATCAAGCGATCACAAACCTTTCATGAGACAGACTGCCGCTGCGGTAAACCCCGTATGCTTCCAGTGTAAAACTCAGGACCATATCCTTGACTGGGCTTACCTTGGTGATCCTAATGTCGGCGCACCTTTCTCAAGAAAAAGCAACCCCACAGCTATGATCCAGAGCAAAAAACTTCAGCATAGCCTTAACTGCTACACATGCCATGATCCTCACGCTGCTAAACCCAGAATCGTGAGAGATGCTCTTATTCAGGCTCTTACAAGACCCGAAGCGGACACTCTGTGGCATAAAGATCCCAACAGAACCAAAATCGAAGTTATCGATATGGGTATGAGGGGCTACACAAGAAAGATCGCTCTGCTTGAAAAATATGATGCTACGCTTCAGTGCGGTCAGTGCCACGTTGAATATAACTGCAACCCCGGTACTGATCTTAAAACCGGCGGAAAAGTTACTTTTGACGACAACAGAACTAACCATTTCCCCTTCAAAGACGTGCTTCAGCTCTATGACCACTATGTAAACGAAATAGGCTTCATAGACTTTAAAAACGCTTTCAGCGGCGCACCTCTTTGGAAAGCACAGCACCCCGAAGCTGAAACACACTACAACTCTAAACACGCTAAAGCAGGCGTAAGCTGCGACGGATGCCACACTCCGAAGATTAAAGATAAGAAGACAGGCAAAACCTTTACTTCTCACTTCGCAGTGACACCCAGAGAGCATATCAAAGAATCATGCCTTTCCAGCGGATGCCACCCTAACTGGACAGAGAAAGATGCAATCTACTCTATTGACTCTGTAAAGGCTTACACTAAAGGCAAAATGAGAAAAGCTGAATTCTGGCTGTCTCAGCTTATCGACAAAATAGTTGAAGGCAAAGACAAAGGCATCAGCGAAGATATCATTAAACAGGCTCAGCAGCAGCAGCTTAAAGCCCATATCCTTTGGGAATACTGGGTAGCTGAAAACTCTGACGGTTTCCACAACCCTGAAATGGCGAGAGAATCTCTCACCAAGTCAGTTGATGAATCTCAGCTCGGAATCAAAATGATTAACGATGCCATAGCTGAAATGAAAAAAGCTCAGGCTTCAGCGAAATAATTAAAGAAAACTGACAAAACATTTAATCGGGGGCATAGTGCCCCCGATTCTTTTTTACAAAAAAAAACTGTTTCAATCGGTCTAAAGGGTTTATATATATTACCGGATTCTTTTAAAACAAAATCGCTCAGACAAAGAATCAGTAATTTATTTTATAAACGGGAATTTTAATTATGATAAAAAAAATCTTAAGAGCCATGGGTTCACTCAGGTTCGCACTCGTTATTTTCGCAGTCATCATTTTCGTATCTTCAATAGGTACATTCATCAGACAGCATGCACCTGAAGAGGAAACCACGCAGAGGCTTGCAGAGATTTTCGGAGACGCTGCACCCGCTGTCTGGTCATTTCTGGATAAAACAGGTTTTACGGACCTTTATCATACATACTGGTTTAACTTCATCCTTCTGCTTTTGGCGTTGAACCTCATTTTCTGCTCCGTTGAGAAGCTTCCTTCCACGTGGAAGAAGCTCACCGGAAAAATAAGCACCGATAAGGATGTTTTTAAGACATATTTCTTTGAGGAAAAAGAGTTTAAAGTCTCTTCCGAAGATGTTCTGAAAACTTTTGACAAGGTTTTCTCCCGTTGGAATAAGACAAAAGAGGGCGATGTTTTAGCTGCTGAAAAAGGCAGATACGGCAAATCCGGCGCTTTTATAACTCATCTCGGTCTTGTTATCCTTATTGCGGGAGGATTTATAGGCGGCATATTCGGTTATAACGGCAATATCGCTATTCTGGAAGGGAAGATGGAGAATGTTGTCACCATAGGTAAAGGAAAAGATATTACCCTCCCTTTCAACATTTATCTTGAAAATTTTGAAACTGAATTTTACGAAAATTCTCCCAAACAGAGTTCTTTCCGCTCCAAAATACACTTTATAAAAGATAATGTAACAACAGATGCTTATGTTTCAGTAAACAGCCCCGTAAAGTTTGAGGGCATAACATTTTATCAGTCAAGCTACGGAGTTTTTCCTAATAAGGATGTCATTTTTAAATTTACTGTCGATTCTCTGATTTCAGGTATCAGCTCAGAATATTCCATGATTCTCGGACAGGAGTTCGATATTCCGGAACTGAAGCTTAAAGCGAAGCTGAATGACTTTGCCCCTGCGCTCGGTCAGGACAATGACGGGAATCTTATCAACTTCAGCACCCAGCTTCTTAACCCTGCGCTGAATATTGTTTTTATAAACGAAGAAGGCGATTCCGTGAGTGAGTGGATATTTATGAAAGATCCGGCATCCGGCGATTTCAGCAATCTCCATATTACTTTTAACGATGTCTGGGGAGCGGAGTATTCCGTTCTCTCCGCCAGGATCGATCCGGGACTGCCGGTTATATACATAGGCTTTATAATCATTTCCATAGGCGTCATCGTGGCTTTCTACACTTCTCACAGAAGAGTCTGGGTAGTTGTAAAAGAAACAAACGGCACTGTTTCCGTTCGCTTTTTCTATAATAAAGATAAAGGCAGGGTGACTGCACGCAGGGAAGCCGAAAAAATGTTTAAGAACCTTTCGGCATCTATTGAAGAACGAAAGGGGGGGAAATAATGAGTTCATCACCGCTTTTTGCGGCGGCAGGTCTCGGCTATCTGCTCGCAATGGTTATTTATATAGCTTATTTTGTTACCGGAAAAGATATAGTGGGCAAGGTTGCGTCTTCTGTTGCCGTAATAAGTTTTGCGTGCCACACCGGAGCGTTTGTAATCCGTTGGTTCGCTTTTTCTCAGTTATATAATCTGGGCTTTTTTCAGTCCATCCCGATAACAAATCTCTATGAATCTCTGGTTTTCTTTGCATGGTGTCTTATACTGGGCAATATTCTTGTTGAGTATTACTATAAAACAAAGGCATTCGGGGCGCTTGCGGCTATGCTTGCAGGAATGGCGGTGGCGTTTATCGACACAACAGGAATGTCAAAAGATATTCAGCCCATTCTGCCGGCACTGAAAAGTAACTGGCTGCTTGCTCATGCTTCACTGAGCTTTATAGCTTATGCTGCATTTGCTGTTTCGTTCATAGCAGCGATCCTGCATCTTGCCATGAGCGACAGACGCAAAAGTTCCGGTGTTTATATTTTCTGGACAGGTACATTATCCCTTTTCATTTTTACAATGGGGGGAATGATGGCAGACATGCTCCTTAAAATTTCCTCCGGCAACAGGGAAGGGATGTCCAAACCGTTTTCTGATCTGTTCAGAAGGGCAGACAGTTCGGATGTGGCTATAATCATTGTGGGTTTTCTCACTGTGTGGCTTTTTTTCTGGTATTTCGGAAATATTTTATCATCTCTGGCTGAAAAACTGGGGCTGACCTCTGAGCTTCTTGAGGAACTTACATATAAGGCCGTTTCCGTTGGGTTCCCTGTGTTTACTGTAGGCGGGCTGATATTCGGTGCAATATGGGCGGATAAGGCTTGGGGACATTACTGGTCCTGGGATCCGAAAGAAACATGGTCGCTCATCACATGGCTTATCTATGCCTTTTACCTCCACGGAAGATACGTTAAAGGGTGGCAGGGGCGCAGAGTAACTGTTATTGCTGTAATCGGCTTCTTAAGCACTATTTTTACTTATGTCGGCGTAAACCTGCTCCTTTCCGGACTGCACAGTTACGGGACATTTTAATCTCATATACCGCCGGACTCACGCTCAGTGGTCCGGCTTAACCGCTCTCTGCACAGTGTGCCGAACTTATTCATCAATCCCCTTTCATTACATCATAACTAACCATATATTTATTTATACCCCTTTAACGGAGGTTGTATGAAAAAGCTTTTTCTCATTCCGGCATTACTTATTCTTATACTGACAGGTGAATCTATGAGTGCTGAAAAATACGAGACGGCAACATTTGCGGGCGGATGCTTCTGGTGCATGGAGCCTCCCTTTGAAAAGCTTGACGGCGTGAAAGATGTAATAGCCGGATATACAGGCGGAAGGGTTGAAAATCCCAGCTATGAGGATGTGAGCGCAGGCTACACAGGACATTACGAAGCAGTACAGATAACTTTTGATCCTTCTGTAATATCATACAGGGAACTGCTTGAAGTTTTCTGGAGAAATATTGACCCCATAGACAGAAGCGGTCAGTTTGCAGACAAAGGCACGCAGTATAAAACAGCAATCTTCTACCATTCAAACATGCAGAAAGATGAAGCGGAGATCTCAAAGCTCGCCCTTGCAAATTCCGGCAAATTCAAGGAGCCCATTGCAACGCTGATTCTTCCCGCCGTAAAGTTTTACAAAGCCGAGGAGTATCATCAGGATTATTATAAAAAGAACGCTGCCCACTATAACAGATATAAAGTTGGCTCCGGCAGGGCAGGTTATATCGAAAAAACATGGGGAAAAGAGCAGGCTTCACCAAAAAAGGATTGGAAAAACTTTAAAAAGCCTTCAGATGATAAGCTTAAGAGCAGTCTAAGCCCCATGCAGTATAAAGTTACACAGCATGAGGGAACCGAAAGAGCCTTCACCGGAGAAACATGGGATAACAAACGGGAAGGCATTTATGTTGATGTTGTATCCGGTGAGCCCCTTTTTTCGTCAAAAGATAAGTATGATTCCGGCACAGGATGGCCCAGCTTCACCAAGCCCATTGAGCAGGATAATATAGTCACCCGTGTTGACAAGAGCCTGTTTCAGGCAAGAACAGAAGTTCGCAGCAAATACGGTGATTCTCACCTTGGGCATGTATTTGAAGACGGTCCTGCTCCCACGGGCATGAGGTACTGCATGAACTCTGCTGCTTTACGCTTTATCCCCAAGGAAGATCTTGTTAAGGAAGGCTACGGGGAGTACCTGAAACTTTTTGAGAAGTAATCAGAGCATAAGGCGCATGGGAACCATCGGCGAGGGTGAAAAGCCGTGCCGTGCGTAAAACCTCTGCGCCTTTTCATTCACTGCATCAGTGAGCAGCGTTATCCGCATGCAGCCCTGCTTTTTTGCGTGCTGCACTGCCGCTTTCAGCAGCCAGCTTCCTGTTCCGCCGTTCCTGTTCTCTGGCGTAACCACCAAGTCCTCAAGCACTGCGACTTTGCCGCCTAGTGCCGTGCTTACGGTATAAAGCAGGTTGACCATTCCTATGGTCTGTCCGTTGTCTCTCATTATTAATACGTCGCCGGTTTCGGGCGATTCTATTATCATTTTCAGCCCTCTCTCCTGAGCCTGAGTATCAGGAGTAAATTCTTCTTCCTGCTCAAAAAGGTAAGACAAAAGACCACATAGTTCAGGTATATCGGATGTTTCTGCTCTGACAATTTCCATAACTTTTCCTGCCTCATTTCAACTGGCGAATACATTATTTGATTATATAATTAATACTATAAAGGAGGCGCATATGCCACACTTACAGTTCGAAATTAACAGGAAAATAAGCGACGACGAGAAAAAAGCTCTCGCCGAGAGGGTCAAAGAGCTTTTTTCACTTGTTATGGACACAGGCACTGACCACATCGGCATAAGCATCCGGGAGTATGACACCTACAACCTTTTCATTGGCAGGGTGAAAAATAATAAGGAGGGTGTGGCGCTTGTCAATGCGGATATAAGAGAAGGACGCACAGTGAACCAGAGGCGTAAACTTGCCCTTGGTTTTATGGATATTCTTAACAGCCTGTTTTTTATCCCCTTTGATAATATGTATGTGACATTTACGGAGCATAAGGGTGAGGATTTTCATTTGTATGAACGCTATCTCGCTTCTTGGCATGAAGGGGAAGATCCGCTTAATGAATGATTGTAATCCGATGTTTTGCGGGTTATTATCCGCTTCATGAAAGATGGAGTAAAAACTGCTCTGCTTCCCTGCGGACGTGAGGTTTCGTACCGTCACACAGTGAAGGCAGGGCTTAAAAATATATACATATCAGTAGATGCTGAAGGTGTGGTTACGGTCAAAGCACCTGCTGTGCCGGAAGAAACTATTATCTCCGTGCTTAATAAAAAGGCGGAATGGATTTTCCGCCGGATGTCGGTCAAGCGGGAAAGGTTTGACACTGTTTGTTTTAAGGATGGATTCCCCGTTCCTTTATTCGGTGAAAAATATCCGCTGGAGATAATCCGCAGTACGCTTGCAGGCTTAGGCAGGGCTGAACTCTGGCTGGCGGAGGGGCGCATAAAGGCGGAAATAAATCCTTACCTTTTTAAAGAGGAGTATTTTTTCAGGGCACTTGAGCTTTTCTGGAAAAGAAAAGCGGAGGAGATTATTACGCCTCTGCTTGAGAAACGCTCTTCCGAAATGGGGCTTATATACCGTAAAGTAACTTTCCGCAAGACAGGCAGCCGTTGGGGGAGCTGTACCACAGGCGGGAGCATATCCCTTAATTATGAGCTTGCCAAGCTTCCTCCGGAGTGTGCCGATTATGTATGCGTGCATGAGTTGGCACATCTGAGACACCCCAATCACAGTGCTGAATTCTGGGCTTATGTTGCTGAATATATCCCTGATTTCAAAAGGATACGCCATTTTATGAAGAACTGCATAATAGGCTAACAGTCAGCATCTCCGTACATTGCTATGCGGTTTCTGCCGTGGGATTTTGCTGTGAACATCGCTTCTCTTGCTTTGTGGAAAACGTCTGCGGCGCTTTCCATTCCTTCGGGGCAGACAAGGGCGATTCCTGCGCTTATAGTGATCACTGCTTCTGACTTCTGGGTCTTCCATCTGCTGTTTTCCATGTTCACCCTTATCCGCTCTGTGAGCCCTTTGGCATATTTTTCTGTTTCGTCTGCAAGGAGTAAGGCAAATTCCCCGCCTCCTGTTCTGGCTAGCAGATCCGCTGGGCTTATGAGACTTTTAAGTCTTTGGGCAGTTTCCTTAAGGATCATGTCTCCGCTTTCCTGCCCGAAGGCTCTGTTTATCTTTTCAAATCCGTCAATGTCCAGCACTATCATGAAGCTGTCATTTTTTGACGGGGTTTCCATTATTTTTTCTGCCAGTTCAAGGAATACGCCAAGCGTTATCAGCCCTGTGAGTGTGTCTTTTCCTTTGCCGTTTCCTGCGCTTTTTATTGTCTGGGAGCTGCGCTGTCCTGCTTTTTCACGCCTCATGTGCAGGAAGTAGCTTCTTCTCATATAACCATATATTGTGTAGATACAAATTCCTGACAGTTCAAGGAAAACAGCTAAAAGTGCGCTTCCTGTGTTTGTGATAAAAATCAGAGCGGTAAAAGGAAGAACAGTCAGATAAATAAGTGCTTTCAGCGGCATCTCAAGCAGAAGAAACGGCAGAATTATTCCTGCATAAAGTGTCAGCGGCATTTTGCCTGAGCTTAATGCGGATAGGGCGGAGAAAACAAAAAGCAGTAATACCGCAGTTCCGGTCAGGTAATTTAAATGGGATATTCTGCGGGGAACCCTGATGACAAAAACAACGGACAAAACAGCCATTGCCGCTCCTGCTGCTCTGACTTCGCTGAATTGGGAAAAAGCCGCAAAGTATGAGTACATGATGGCATAAACTGCAAAAAACAGACGTGTCTTCATTGCAGTTGCTTTCATTTTCTCTCTGCGGAAAAGCGCTTCGAGGCGCTTGTTTTTAAATCCGTCCGCAAGCTTTATGCGGTCAGATACGGCCTTTTGTTCCTTTGTCATAATTTATACCTAATATTTTTTTATATAATCGTAAATTATACAGATAAGCTTAGTTATATATGCGACTGAATTTTTCTTGCTGAAAACTATTTTCAGAGTTATAATTTTTGTTCTTTATAATTCAGGTGATTTGTGAGCAGTAACGTCAGGTTCGCCGAAGGCGGCGTCAGAGAGATGATTTACATAGCGTTTCCCATGCTTATTTCAAATGCATGCGAAACGGTGATGGTCTTTACCGACAGGGTTTTCCTCTCCCGTCTGGGTTCGGTACAGATGAGCGCTGCCATGAGCGGCGGCATGAGCAGCTTCATGCTTTCCGTATTTTTCATAGGGCTTATAGGCTATTCCACAGCGATGATCGCCCAGTTTTACGGTGCGGGTAAAAAGCAGATGTGCGGTGTATCCGCATTTCAGGGCATAATAATAGCCGTTTTGGCATATCCGCTTATTCTTCTCTCCCGCCCGCTGATACACTATATGTTTTCCAAAACAGGGATAGATGAGGCACAGCTTTTCTATCAGCGTCAGTATTTTGATATCCTGATATTCGGTTCTGTTCTCTTTCTCATAAGACATTCTCTCAGCTGCTTTTTTTCCGGAATAGGCAAAACCGGTGTGGTTATGTTCTCCTCCATAGGCGCAATGATAATGAATGTTGGCGCAAGCTGGGTGCTTATTTTCGGACACTTCGGCATGCCGGAAATGGGGATGCGGGGTGCTGCCGTAGGAACAATTGTCGGAACGGCTTTCGGTATATCCATCCTGATTCTTGCTTATATGAGAAAATCAAATGTTGAAGCATACGGCATAAAAGGCTCTTTCCGCTTTGATAAGGCGCTGACTATGAAACTCATGAAGTTCGGCACGCCGGCAGGAATTGAGTTTCTTCTCGGTTTTACAGCTTTTACGTTCATAGTGCTGATTTTTCACGCTCAGGGACTTGCGACAGCTACAGCGGCGACAATTATGTTTAACTGGGATCATGTTGCTTTTGTTCCTTTACTTGGAGTCGAAATAGGGGTGACAAGCCTTGTGGGGCGCTACATCGGAGCTGGCAGGCACGACATAGTGCATAAGACTGTTATCTCCGGTCTGAAGCTTGGTACTGTTTATTCTGTGGTAGTGGCGTTTTTCTTTGTGTTCTTCCCATACCAGCTTACGGAATTTTTCAGACCCGATGCCGTTGATCCCGCATTTGAGTCCGCAGTGCCACTGACGGCATACATGCTCCGCCTTGCTTCTGTTTATGTTCTCGTTACTGCGCAGATGGTTGTTTTTATGGGCGCTCTCAGAGGAGCAGGAGACACCTTCTGGGCTATGATTATTTCAGTGGGGACAAACTGGTCTATCACAGCGGCAACATATATTATTATGAACACACTGCATTTCTCCGCAAAAGCCGGCTGGACATCGGTTGTTCTGCTTTTTCTTCTGTTTCCTGTTTTGCTTTATGCACGCTACAAGAGCGGGAGATGGAAGGATATTCAGCCTGCAACCTGAATTTTCCTTTGGCACACTGTGTAAATAATGTATATATAGTTATGGATACACAGCGGGAATGCCAATGAAAAACAGGATTCTTTTTGTTGACGATGATAAGTTTATTCTTGACACCTTCCGGCGTACCTTCCGGGATATGGATATCACTCTGTGCGACTCACCTGTCAAAGCACTGGAAATGATGCGTGAGGAGGCGTTTGATGTGGTTATTTCCGATTATAAAATGCCAAAAATGGATGGTGTGGAATTCATAAGACGAGCTTCGGAAATCAACCCTGACAGTGTCCGTATTATGCTTACCGGAAATGCTGATCTGGAAATAGCCGTCAGAGCTGTAAATGAAGGTTCAGTCTTTAAATTTCTCCAGAAACCTTGTGACAGAACAGTTTTGAAAAAAATTGTGGAGCAGGGAATAGAAAAATTCAACTCTTTAAAAGAACTCAGAAACGCATCCGAAGAAAATTACTACAAAGCAACTCATGATAGCCTGACCGGACTTGCCAACAGGTTTCTCCTTCAGGAAAAAGCCAGAGATTACATAGACAACTGGAACAGATACCGCAAACGTTTTGCCCTGTTTTATATGGATCTTGATAAATTTAAGCCGATTAATGATACTTACGGGCATCATATTGGCGATCTTGTCCTGAAGGAGGTTGCATCCAGGCTTCTTAATACAGTGCGGGCAACTGATACTGTGGCGCGCCTTGGTGGTGACGAGTTTGTTATACTGGCTGAGAACGTAAAAAGTGTTGATGAAACAGATGCCATGTCAAAAAAAATTATCAAAGCAGTGACAGCCCCTATATATACAAGCAATGATCTTGTGCTTGAAGTGGGCATAAGCATCGGTATCAGCCTTTACCCTGACCATGCTGAAGATTACAAAATTCTTCTGGAAGAGGCAGATGCTTGTGTCTATAAATCAAAAGAAAAGGGTGGTTCCGCATTCACACTTGGCAAGTGCAGGTAGAATGAGTTTTTTATTTTGAGCAGCGTCCTCTCCTTTTTCTGAAGAAGGACAGAGGATTATTTCATAAACAGTGATCTTTATTTTCGTATCATTCCACTTTTTTTCATAAAATAATCTTTTGAATATCTTTGGTAATATATCGGTAAAATTTTATAACAGAGTTGAAAACGATGTCTTTTTTCAATAGAAACTTAATTTATCAGCATATCCTAGTGACTTAATATGTCTTATTTATCAATAGTAAATGGAAAATTTTTATCAAGCTAAAATAAACCGATGTTAATTTATTTTATTAATAATCTTTACCTTGGCATTACCAATATTTCTTTGTTTCTATGTTTCGTCATTAATAATATGGTTAAGTATTATTAAACTCCTACTGTTCTTGTGGGAGATTATGCAAATATTAAGAAATTCATATACAAGTGATATGATAAATATTTATGCCGTATTAGTAATAACTAACAAGATTCGTTAGTATTCAAAATATAGAAAAATGAAGGCGGTAAAGCTAATGTAAATTTTATTAGGATCAAGAGTTAAGTTCATTTTGACAAATCATTTTTTTTTGCTATACTTCGATAACGTGAGTAATATCGTATAGATATTTAGTTTATTAACAGAGTCTAAAAAATTGAAACATCGTTTGACTATGGCGTTATAGTCCTTAATCCTTCTTGAAGGAGAAAAGGGCTTTGAATAAGGGGCATAAAATTAAAGGAGGAAAGTTTATGTCAAAAAGGCTTTTATTGCTTGTAATGGTAACATTACTTAGCATGTTCGTTGCTGTCGGCTGCGGTTCAGACGGCTCCGACGGAAAAGATGGAGCAAACCCAGATGTTGGCGGTATTGTCGATGATGTCATTGACACTATTGACAATGACACATCTGCATCAAATGACTACGCAGGTGCTAATGCCTGTATTACATGCCACAATGGTAAAACATTAGAAGAGCATATCGCAAGCAAACATGTTACGCACAGTACCCATGTGAGCAGTGCTGATGTTGGTGATGGTTGTACAGCATGCCATGATCCACTTAATGAGGGTATCTGGTTTGAAGGCTATCTTGATTCAGCAGATATTCCTGCTGGCGGACTTGCTGCAGTAAGCTGTGAAGCTTGTCACGGCAAAGCAAGCAACCATATTTCCGCTCCCGGAAAATACAAACCTGAATTTTCAAAACCCGGTACTGAACAGTGTGGAACATGCCACGCTACACTTCCTGACAGCCATATTCCCCACCATCCTTATGCAGATATGATAACCGAAAGGTTTGAAAGCGGTGGGCACTCTGGCTCTGCAAGAAGCGGCAGCTGCTCGGCTTGTCACAGCAATGAAGGTTTTGTTGCCCGTAACACAGGTGTAAGAGCTATTGCTAAAAATAAAGGCGATCTTGCTGATACGTTCGTAGCTCCCGCTCTTGACGAATTCTCTCAGAAAACATGCTCAACATGCCACGATGATCACACATTTGAACTTCGTGCTACAGATACTGTAGAGACATTTGACAACGGTGGTACTGATGTTGAAAAAGTTGTATTCTCTCAGCAGTTCAACCTTTGTACTGCATGCCACATGGTTTCACTTGAATACACTGGCGTTGCATACCCCAATGCTCACGGATACGATGATTATATGATCGAATACGAACTTGCAGCAGGTTATGACGACGTTACAGCAAATGAAGACGATCTTGACTATCATGCTTCACGTTCAACAAGAACTATCGCAGACACACACTTTGCCGGTTCATTCAATGGCGTTGCTGTTGAGGGCTACAGCGTGAACCCTGGTTCTGCTACAGCTTGCTCTGACTGCCACGATGTTCACTCTGCAAATAAAGTTGTAGGTGCTGAAGAAGCCGAAGCAATAGAATTTGCTACTGGTTTCGGCAAAACTCACGGTAACTACCTTGCTCAGCCGTTTAACTACAGAGATCCTATTAATGGTTGTGAACCCTGCCACGGCGGTTCTGGTATAGTTAGTATGACTGTAGGCAGTGAGCCTGATACTACTAAACCTTTCCATGCTCTTGGCTGCGTAACATGCCACGATCCTGTGAACACTACTGAAGGTTTTGACATTACTGCCAGAAGAACATTCCCTGCAGACCATGTGTTTGAATTCCAGAGCGGTGCTACTGTAACTGCTGCTGAACTCGGCAATGCTCAGGTATGCTTCGAGTGCCATAAAGGCAGAGATGGCGTTAAGGTTGGTGCTGATACGGCTACTAGGGTTTATGATATTAACTATATCCACTATGCACCTGTATTTGCTACACTCTTCGGCGGAAAGTCTGAAATGCATGTAACCTATGGTACTAATACATATGCTGAACAGTTCGAACACCTTACAATAAGTGCAGATTTCGGCGGTAAACTTGATTGTACAAGCTGCCACGAAGTTCACACTGCTGAAGCTATCATAACGAAAACAGGAACAACTTGCGTAAGCTGCCACGGTTCAGGCGGACTCTATGATACTGATGTACTTGAAGCAAGAGTTCAGACTTATGGTGATAGACTGTTTGACACAATACTTACGGAAGTTCAAACTAACCATGCAGCAATACTTGCAGCAGTCGATCCTGCAGATCTTGATGCAGATACACCTGAAAACAGGCTTAAGTTTATCCTTACAGCTCGTGCAGCAGACTCTGAAATAGGCACAAACCAGCTTGCTAAAGCAGGCTCGGTATGGAAAAACTTTATGTATGAAGAACCCGCAGCTTGGGCTCACAACAGTAAGTTTGCCAGACAGCTTATGTATGATGCAATTGATGATCTTGGCGGAGACCTCACAGGCCTCACTCGCCCTAACTAAGACTGCATCATAAGTACAAAACCAAATTAAATTAAAGCGGAGCTTCGGCTCCGCTTTTTTTGTCCCGTGGATGGGACAACACCGTGTGCAGCGAAGGCGAATATTATTCGGCGTGAGCGTGTACATCAAACTGACTGGATGTACAGTTTGATGTTATCAAGTGAGAGCTTCGGCTCCGCTTTTTTTGTCCCATGGATGGGACAACACCGTGTGCAGCGAAGGCGAATACCATTCGTTTAGTATGCAGAAAGAGATTAGCTGGGAAAGAGACTGGTTGCGGGCAGATTAGACAGGCTAGACGTTGTTGTGCGCTCTGTTATAAGCCTTGATGTAAGAAGCAAGCCGCTTGTCAAAATCATTTATATGCGCCACGTACCACACCTGACACAATCTTGCCAATTTATCATGCAGTTCATCCGATGCGCCGTTGTCTATAAGTTCTTTATATATTTCCACAAGTCTTTCGGTAAGCTCACGGTGTGATCTTCTGTGTTCCTTTTGCCGTGTGTACTCAATTTCAGTCATTATATCGTCTTCGGTTTTGAAATGAGTTTTGACGTATTCAACAAGATAGTTGAGCGTATCAATTAATTCCTGATGAGTCGAATTACATTCAGTGCATTCAAAGTATCTGTTCATTCTGCTGAACAGTTCTTTATGCTGGGAATCAAGGAGTTCATTGTTAGTCTGTATGTAGCTTGTCCATTCAATACGCATGTCATAACCTCTAAGATAACATATGGTTATAAGAGGTTAAAATCAATTATATTCATTCTTGACGTATCTGATATTTTTCTTTTTTTTGTCTGATGAGGTATTAAACATGAAATTAATCGGGTTGACAGGAATACCGTTAATCAGAACCTCATAATGTACATGCGGACCGGTGCTGTGTCCGGTTGAACCTACAAGTGCAATTCTTTCTCCACGCTGCACAACCTGACCTTCATCAACAGTCAGTCTGCTGTTATGTCCATATCTTGTGACAAATCCGTAACCGTGGTCGATGGTAACAAGGTAGCCGTAGCCGTATTTATAACCGGAGAAAATCACAATCCCTTTTGCGGTTGCACGCACAGGAGAGCCGAATGGAGATGCAATATCTATTCCTTCGTGAAATACAAGCCTTCCTGTAAACGGAGAAAAACGGTAATCAAATTTGCTTGAGATCCAGCCTTCAGTAGGTGAGCCCGACGGTGTTGACTGTAAAAGAAACTCCTGTTCTTCTATCAGGTTAGCCAGCCCGTTTATGCTTGATATACGAGTATCAAGCTCTTTTCGCAGAAAGTCTGTCATATGATTCAGTGCATTATTCTGATAAATATCATCCGCAATTTCATATGGCTGAGAGCTTTCGATCCCCCCCTCTGGCTGAGGGTCAGAAACCTGCAGCCCAGCGAGAGAAGCAGTGCCAAGTAGTCTTCCCTGCGTGGAGTCAAGAGCTGATGATTTTTGCTGAAGTTCAGCAATCACTGGTTCATACTTTTTTATCTGTTTCGTCAGTCGGTCGTTTTCTTTTTTCCACTGGAGAAAGTGTGACCTGTCCACGGTGAAGTCAAATAAAACTGTAAAAACGGCTGCCGAAGCTGCAACAAAAATAACTGCTCCAATAATACAGACTTTTAACATACGTCCGGTAAATGAAAAACTCTTTACCGGTTCATTGCTGTCAGGGCTCAAAATAATAACGGTTTTCTTATTTCCCACAAAATCACCTTCCGGTGTAATCACTTATTAAATAATCGTCACATTTGCAGAAAATATTAGAATTCCTGAAAGATACAAGCTATTATTTATACTTAAATAAAAAAAACGGGGTTTTTATGCGGCATAAACTCATTTTTCTGCTGGCTGCTGTACTCATATTCGGTTGCAGCACCCGGAAAGAGGCTGACAAAACAGAAGAGGTTAATATGAAAAACACAAAAGTAGTATTCAGTACAAATCTTGGAGATTTTGAGGTTGAGCTTTTTGACAAGGAAGCGCCTGAAACGGTAAAAAACTTTCTTTCCTATGTTGAATCAGGGTTTTACGAAGGTACTGTTTTCCACAGAGTTATTCCCGGATTCATGGCTCAGGGCGGAGGATATACCGAAGACCTTGAGGATAAGGACGGAGGCGAACCTATCAGAAATGAGGCATCAAATGGTTTAAAAAATGAGCGTGGAACAATCGCAATGGCAAGAACAAATAATCCTCATTCGGCCACGTCACAGTTTTTTATAAACTATGTTGACAACTATTTCCTTGACTATGTATCTGAAACTCCTCAGGGCTGGGGTTATGCAGTATTCGGCAAGGTGACAAAAGGTATGGAAGTCGTGGACGAAATGGCTAAAATACCCACCGGAAGCAGCGGATATTTCGGTAGCGATGTCCCGCAGAAGCCAATTGTTATAAAATCAGTAAAAATTATAAAAAAGTAACGGCACATGCTCTTTTCCGTTTTTGACGGAGAAGAGCATTTTTATTTAAATTTGTTAATATTTTAAGCCCTTATTAAGTTGTAATTTTTATCATGTGATGAGCATTCTCTAGATATTTCTATGGACAAATAGCGGATCATAATATAAAAAATAATATTGAACAGCTTATCAGGTAGTATTTTTTTTCTTTTAGAAATATCGAAATTAAGCTAAAAGTTATTTGTTCTCAGTATTTTACAAGAACAGGCTGTTGCAGGCTTTTAAAAAAGTATTGTGAAGAACTAAAGAATTATTATTTTTAGTTGAAATATATTTGTAATTGAAGACATAATTAGTTTGAATATAAAAGCCAGTTACAGCTGACTGAAAGGTAGAGGAGCAGTAATATGAATTTTGAAGAATCACTCAGGTCGAAAAACCTCAAGGTTACACCTCAGAGGATGCTTCTGCTCAGTGAGATCAGAGGTAAAGGGCATGTATGCATTGACGAGCTCCATAAGCTTGTGAAGGCTGTTTCCCCTTCCGTTTCTCTGGCAACTATATATAAAAATGTTAATCTTCTTGTTGAGGAAGGTCTCCTTAAAGAGATACCTATTGAAGGTGCGAAGCCTGTTTATGAAATCAATATTGGCGACCACGTTCATTATGTATGCTCAAAATGCGGTTACGTGGAAGATCTTGAAACTGATCCTTATGAACTTAAAAAGTTTTTCTATGAAAAATACGGAAAATATGTGGACTCTGTCGGTGTTATGATCAAAGGCACATGCAGAAACTGCTCCGGAATGAACTCTTAAAATAAAGAAGGGAACCTTTCGGTTCCCTGTCTTTTCGGGAGGTTGTTTTCTGCTTCTCGTATTGATATGAAAACCTGCCCGAAGAATAGTTCATAAAATTTCCGTTATTGTAATTATAATTACTTTCTCTGTATTGGTCTCTGCGGAGCATTTTTGCACCGCCGCAGTTCTTTCAGTTCCCGTTGAAAAGATATTTTTCCAATACGCTGAATATGTCAGTGGTTATCTGATCAGGGGTAAGAGTTTCTTTTATAGCCTTAAGAGGCTGTCCTGTAAGAATATTTCTGTTGTTCAGATCAACGGGGAAGGGTTCAACCTCCTGACCGTTTTCATCAATAATCACAAGTATTTTTGGCTTCGTTGAGCTTCCTCTTGAAACCTCATAGACTATGCCGACTTCGTTTGTCTCAAGCCGGAGGATTGTGCCGACCGGATATACGCCAAGCAGGCTTACAAAAAATTTAACCAGAGTTTCATTGAAGTGCTTGCCTGACCATCCGAATATCATTTTGATTGCCTGAACGGGCGAACGTCCTTTGCTGTAGGGACGGTCTGAAGTGATTGTATCGTAAGTATCTGCTATAGAAATAATTTTGGCATTCTTTGTTATTTGTCTTTCAAGAAGACCTTCGGGGTATCCTGTACCGTTGGCTTTTTCATGGTGCTGCAATACCGCCTGAAGGACTGTTTCGTTAAGTCCGCCGCATTGTTTTAGCATTTCAAAGCCCTTTTCAGAATGGCTCATCAGGGTTTTGAATTCGGAATCGGAAAGGGATGAGGACTCCCTGTAAACATATTCAGGCATGGTAAGCATGCCGACATCATGCAGGAGACCGGCGAGACCAAGGTTCTCAAGCTCATATGTGGGCAAACCGAGTCTTCTGCCTAAAGCTATTGAAAGAATACTTACATTGATTGCATGGTTTACTTCGCATTCGAGTGTTTCTTTTACCAGAAGCATATTCATAAATACTTCATTTTTATACAGGCATGTGCTGACAAATTCGTCCGCAACTGATTTTGCTGTATCAAGATCCGGTTTATCACCGGCTATGATTCTGTCAAAGATGGATTTAACATTATTGCGGGCACGTTGGCGGATCTTCCGTGCGAACATGAGGTTATTTCCCGGAGAAAAAACTCCCGGACGCATATTCTCATCATCAGTCGTTTCGTCTTCAGGTTTTCTGCATGGTGGGCGCAGAGAATCTTTTTTCGCCAATCCGAAGTTTTCAAATGGAAACAGGGTCTGTTTCGTTTCTTCATCTGCAAGATAAACATGAACGACACCCTGTTCTCTCAGATTATCAATGAAATCTAAATTTGTGATCACTTGCCCGTAGTGGGGAAAGTGTACACCCTGTTTGTCCAGTCTGGAGATTATCATTCCTTTCTGAATTTCGGATAAAGGAATTTTTTTCACTTAGTCACCCGTATGAGAGCCTCTGTTTTCTCCTGCTTCAGATTAAACCTGACTTGATGGCGTAGTTCACCAAAGCGGTGGAGTTGGAGAGCTTAAGCTTTTGCAGCATTTTGTTTCTGTGCGTATCCACAGTATTTTTACTTATTTGAAGCTGCTTTGCAATCTCTTTGCTTGTTTTTCCGCCTGCAATGTGACGAAGAATTTCGTATTCCCGCACTGTAAGCAGAAGAACAGTCTTCGGCCATGGTTTCATGCGCTTTCTGGGTTTAACACCTTTCAGTGCTTCGGTGAATGAGTGTACGTCATTTTCAATGTAGAGAAAATTGATTATACCGTATTTTTTGAAATAGTATTTCTGGAATGGATTGCTTTTAGAGGTGAGGAGCATAACAGTTACAGAATTTTCCTCATCCAGAAAAGGGCGTATACAGTCCTCATCAAAGTTGCTTGAAAAGATATCAAAAATAACAAAATCAGGCTTAAATGTGTTTTCGGTATTTGCCAGTTTTTCCTTTTCATCGTAACGCAGCGTGAGGCATTTATTCCCCTGAATAGTCAGTATTTCGTTTATCCATTCGAGATGAATGGTGTTGTTGCTGATAACAAGATAGTTTTTCATCCTAACCTCAGTCCGGTAATGCTTAGAGTGTCTTAAAAAATCACTATAAATATGGTTTATCATGTGGGCGTGAAAATATCGTGAAGGAAAATCAGACTGATTACGGATAAAAGATTAGAATGGCTAGTATTTAGAAATTAATGAAGTAACCCAGACCTTTAGCGCTTTTAATGCTGTCATTTCCTACTTTCTTGCGAAGGAATTTAATATGGCTGCGGAGTGTTTCTTTTGACATGTATTCGTTGCGCCAGATTTCTGTTTCAAACTTTTCGTAGCGGACTATTCTCCCTCTGTTTTCTATAAGGATTTCGAGTATCCGTGACTCTATATTGGTGAGGGCAATTTCCCCGTTAACTGATGTAATGTTTTTCAGAGGGATGTTATAGACAAGTCCGTTTTCAAAGCAAATCTGCTCGGGGTTTCTGTCCTCTATTTCACGGACACATTTGTAAAGCGCTCTCTTCAGATTCTCAAGCATTACAGGCTTAACCAGATAACGGCTTATATCAAGCTCAATTGCCTGTAAGGTGTACTGTTCATCTGTGTATGCTGTTGTCATAAGGATACGTATATCTTTGTCTACATTGCGTATTTTCTTAATAAGCTGCAATCCGTCAATATACGGCATTTTTATATCGGCTATGAGGATGTCCGGCTTTTTTTCTGAATAGAGGCTGAATGCCTCGTTGCCGTCAGCCGCACAGCGGAGGGGACCGCAAAGCTTTCTGAGTATCATCTCATAGCTTTTGCGTATCCCTTCATCATCCTCTGCGTAAAGAACAGAATGTTTTTTGAGTTTATTATCAAGCTCATTCATATTACAGCTATCACTTTTTAGGCTTAATCCTTACGTAGTCTGCCAGTATTTCCGCATGATCAAACGCCAGATCCGCGGGCAGGGAGTCAAGAGAATAAAACTGTGCAGTTTTGGCATCGTCTCCTGCAACCGGTTCACTGTCTGATTCGGTGTAATAAACAGCGGAAGCCACATGCCCCCGTTTATCCCTTGATGGGTCGGAGTATATGCCGAGGAGGCTTATATCAGAGGCTTTTATTCCTGTCTCTTCCTGAAGCTCTCGCAAGGCGGCGTCTTCAATTTTTTCTCCGTACTCCACAAAGCCGCCGGGAATTGCCCACCCTTTCGGTTCGTACTTTCTTTCGACAAGAAGTACGGAGTTTCCGTTTCTCACTATGACATCCGCAGCAACACGGGGAGTATATACAAAAGTTTTGCCGTATTTAAACTTGAGTGACTTGTAAACTGTTTCGCAGTACGGGGCGCTTTTACCTGCAGCTTCCAGACGGCTTATAACAGGCATAAGTATGCCGTCAATCTCCGGCGTCCTGTTTTTCTGTATATCTATCAGCATACTTGTTTTGTAGTCGTCAAGGTTATCATTATGGGCGATCAGAGGCATCCATTCGGATTCAGGGATTATGACTCCCTCTGTCTCTGCTGCTGCCAGAGTTTCCTTAACCATCTTCACCATCATGTCAAAAACTTCGGGGTCTTTTGCCATCTTCCCGCATCTGCTTTCCAGAAGGGCTGAAAGAGGGTTGTAGGCTATGTTCCAGACAAGTTTTTTCCAGAGAATATATTTGATGTTTTCTGCAGCGTTATATTTAAGCCCCGATTCAGCAAGGATAGCCTCAAAATCAGCTTCTTTTGATTTGCTTTCTTTGCTGAATGCACCGAAAGTTATTGTTCCGAATGCTGAATGTTTAAGCACTCCCGGTGACTCTATCCATACTCCGATGTAAAGACTGGCTGCAAGCACACGATCCTTACCGAAATATTTTTCAAGAACTGCCGGGTTTTCCACACCGTTTTGAAAGGAAATGGCGTATCCGTCTTTTTTCAGGTGCTTAACAGCGCCGGCGCAGACTGTTTCCGTGTCCTGTGATTTAACAGCGAATATTATTATATCATATTCGCCGGTAAGTTCTCCCGCAGCCTTCACCGGAACAGTAAAATCTCCGTGAATTCTGCTCTTAAAGCTGAGGACACCTGTTTCCTGCATAGCTTTCAGGTGCGTTCCCCTTGCGATAAGTTCTGTATTTATGCCTGCTTTTATAAAAAATGCACCATAATAGCAGCCGATAGCACCGGCTCCCACTATGGCAATGCGTTTATTTGAAAGTGATTTGTCCATCCTTTAAAACCGCCTTGAGATTTTTGCGTTTTTTGTATCTGCCCGATATGAGTATGTCGGACAGATTATCTTCAACATGTGTCTGGAGCAGACGCTTGATGGGTCTTGCGCCGTAGTTGAAGTTATAGTCCTGTTCAAGGAGAAACTCCTTAACTTCCTCATTGAGGGCGACAGTTTTCTCATGTTTTTCAAGCCTCTGGTTGATTTCCTCAACCTGAAGATCGATGATTTTGAAAAGCTCTTCTTTCCCAAGTGGTTTGAACACAATGTGATTGTCCACCCTGTTGAGAAATTCCGGTGAGAAGCGATCTCTCAGCTCACGGAAAGCGTTTGATTTAAATTTGCCGTAATCTATCTCAAAGCTCACTTTATCTTCAGATGTGCTGAAGCCCATTGAGCGTGAATCCAGCGTAAGCTTTGTGCCGAGGTTGGATGTCATGATGATTACGGTATTCTTAAAATTCACCATGTGCCCGAAGCTGTCATGTATATGCCCTTCATCCAGAATCTGAAGAAGGATATTCATTACCTCCGGGTGTGCCTTTTCTATTTCATCAAAAAGCACCACGGAGTAAGGTTTTCTGCGTACCTGTTCGGTGAGCTTGCCCCCCTCTTCGTATCCCACATATCCGGGAGGAGCGCCCACAAGACGGGAGACGTTGAACTTTTCCATAAATTCGCTCATATCAATCCGTATGAGTGAGCCTGCCGAACCGAAAACTATCTCTGCCAGACGTTTTGCAACTTCTGTTTTGCCCACGCCTGTGGGACCCAGAAATATAAAAGAACCGAGAGGACGGTCGGGATTATTGAGCCCTGCGAAACTGCGCTTTATGGAGCGTGCGAGGGCATCAACTGCCTCATCCTGACCTATAACAAATTTCTTTATGTCTTTTCCGACGTTTGCGATGCGTTCCATCTGGTCTTCCCTAAGCTTCTGGACAGGGATTCCGGTCATCATCGCAACAACTTCGGACACTTTGTCTTTGTCCAGTGAGGGCCAGTTGAGGTCAAGCTCCTGAGTCCATTCACCCATGAGATTGCGGAGTTTACCGCCGAGACGGTCAATATCTTTGGTAACTTTCTCCACAGAGTCAAAGTCATTGTCGGCTATGAGTCTGTTGCGCTTATCCATGGCAGCGTCAAGCTTGTTTTTTACTTCCTTGAGGTTATCAGGGAGGATATTAACGCTGAGTTTCAGCTTTGAGCATGCTTCATCTATTACGTCTATACTTTTGTCCGGCTGAAATTTATCTGTGACGTATCTGTCTGTCAGGTAAACTGTTTCCTTGAGTACATCATCGGGTATATAGACCTTGTGGAAGTCTTCATAATATTTCCTTATTCCGCCGAGGATCTCAATGGTCTCATCTGAGTTGGGCGGATTTACGGATATGGTCTGAAAGCGTCTGTTCAGAGCGCCGTCTTTTTCAAAATGTTTGCGGTATTCAGTGAGGGTTGTAGCACCGATACACTGGAAAGAACCTCTTGCGAGAGCCGGTTTAAGCATATTTGAGGCATCGATTGAGCCTTCCGCCGCACCTGCGCCGACTATGGTATGTATCTCATCAATGAAGACGATGATATTTGTAGCCTGTTCTATCTCTTTGATCAGGTTTTTCATTCTTTCTTCAAACTGACCTCTGTACTTTGTGCCTGCGACAAGGCTGCCCAGTTCCAGAGATATCAGGCGCTTATTCTTAAGAAATTCCGGTATTCCGGAGGAGACCATTTCTCTGGCAAGTCCTTCAACAATGGCAGTTTTACCCACACCGGGCTCACCTATGATTACGGCATTGTTCTTTATTCTTCTGCATAGGATCTGGATCAGTCTTTCTATTTCTCCGCTTCTTCCTATCACGGGGTCAAGCTTTCCTTCCTTGGCAAGCTCAGTGAGATCCCGCCCGAATTCGTCCAGAGTGGGGGTTGCAACTGATGTTCCTTGGGTTTTTGTGGAGGAGAGGGCACGTATTTCCTCTCGTACCGGGGCAAGCTCGAAGCCCAGCTTGCTAAGGAGCATGTAGGCCTTGCCTCTGCGCTCACGGAGCAGACCCAGAAGTATGTGTTCGGTGTTGATATATTTGCTTTCAAGCAGACGTGCTTCCTCAACAGCAGCTTCAAGCACAGTTTTACCCATAGGGCTGAACGGCAGGCTGCCTTTTATCATCAGGTTTCTGCCCTGAACGCTCATTTTTTTAATGTCATTTATCAGGACATTCGTATCCAGCCCCCGCTTATTGAAGATATCAGCGGCGACTCCGGTTTTCTCCCTGAGGAGTCCCATAAGGATATGTTCAGTATCTATCGATATCTGGAGGAGCTTTTCGGCAGCTTCTCTGGAGTAGAGTATCACCCGCCTTGCTCTGTCAGTGAAGAGATCAAACATGTGTTTCTGCCCCCTTTGTTTAAATGTATGTTTATAATTATATGGTCTTTAAACACTTCTTTTCAATACTAATATGGTTCGGATGTTATTTGGGAGCAAAAAAGTCCGTTGACAAATATTCAGGTGAAAGCATAATAAGTCATTAGTAATAACGGGGTGCATCTATGGGAAAGGCAAACCTTTTTTCACTCATGCTCGTTGCGGGAGACAGACCCGGTATCGTGGCTGATGTAACAAAAGTTCTCCTTGAGAATAATTTTAATATCGAAGATTCAAGCTCCACACTGCTTCAGGGTTTTTTTGCTGCTATTTTTATAGTGAGCCACGAGGAACCCATGGGCGAATGTGAAGTTAAAGAGCTTTTTGAAGGGCTTCTGGAGAAAAAAGGCGTTTCCGTGAAGGTTCAGAGCATGACAGAAACAGAGCAGGCGCCTGCCGGAGATCATTACATTATTTCTGTTTACGGCTCCGACAAGCCGGGAATAGTTCATAAAGTGGCTTCGTACCTTTCTGAAACAGGTATAAATATCATTGACCTCCAGACCAAAGTTGCGGGAAAGGAAAAAAACCCGATTTATATAATGGTTCTGGAAGTTGTTCTGCCGGAATATTTCCCCGACAAAACATGGACCGACAGACTGAAGGAAATTTCCAAAGAGCTTGGAACAGACATTCACGTCAGACAGATTGAAACATACGAGTTGTAATATATGGCAGTCAGAGAAGTTCTGGTTTACCCTGATCCGGTTCTGAAAGAGATTTCAGAGGATGTGACGGAGCTGAACGATAAGATTAAACAGGTTATAGAAGACCTGAAAGATACAATGGATTCGTCCTCGCATTCAGTGGGGATAGCGGCGCCGCAGATAGGCGAACTTTACAGGATAATAGCAATAGATCCGGGTAAGAACCCCAAGTGTGAGCAGAACCACGGCAAACAGGTGCTTATCAATCCGGTGATCCTGAAGTGGGAAGGAATAACCCCTTTCAGGGAAGGGTGTATGAGCGTGCCGGATTACACAGGCAACGTTAACAGGGCAAGGAAAATTCTTGTGCAGTATCATGATGAAAATCTGGAGGAGAAAGTGATTGAGACCGAAGGTTTCGAGGCGATCCTCATTCAGCATGAGTCCGACCATCTTGACGGTGTTCTTTTTATAGACCGTGTGATCTCACGAAGAACAGACCTGTTCAGACGAAAAAAATACAAATAAGAACGGCAGGTTCACTCTGCCGTGAGCATGTACATAAAAAAACCGCCCCGGGGTTGCCCGGGGCATTCCGCACTACTTTTTCATTATTTCCTTCAGTCTGCTGATAAATGCGTCTATATCTTTTTTGTCGGTGGCAAAGTTGGTCATGAGGCGTATTTCGTTTATTTTCTCATTCCAGATGTAAAAGCCGAACTCGTTTATGATTTTATCAATCGCCTTGCGTGGAATCTGTACGAAAACTGCGTTGACCTCCGGTGTGCTGCTGAGTTTTACTCCTTCGATGCTCTCAAGCTCCCTGCCCAGATACGCCGCCATGCTGTTGGCGTGGCTTGCCGCACGAAACCAGAGATCATCCTCAAACATTCTTTTAAACTGTGCCGCCACAAAGCGGAACTTGGAAAGAAGCTGCATGGACTGCTTGCGTATATATTTGAAATCTTTGGCTAACTGCTTATTAAAGAAGACGGCTGCCTCGCCGAACATCATCCCTGCCTTTGTTCCTCCGAGGCTGAGAATATCAACACCCAGCTCACCGGTGATCTGACCTATAGTTTTGTTCATGGCGCATGCAGCATTGATTATTCTTGCGCCGTCCATGTGCAGATACATACTGTTCTCATGGGTTATACGTGCTATTTCTTTTACTTCATCAACCGTATACAGGCTGCCTGCTTCTGTTGCCTGCGATATAGAAACCATAGCCGGCTGGACATTATGCTCAAAACCCATACAGTGGGCGTATCTGGTTATGTCATCAGGAGTCAGTTTCCCGTTATAAGACGGAACAGTGAGAAGTTTGCATGAGGTGAATCTCTCCGGAGCCCCACATTCGTCAACATTGATGTGACCTGTGTCAGTGCATATCACTCCTTGAAAAGGTCTGAGAACAGAAGCAATAAGCGCAACATTTGCCCCTGTTCCTGTTAGCATGAAGTTAACTTCTGCATCCCCAAGGTGTTTTTTGAGAATTTTTTTTGCCTCTTCTGTTGTCTGATCATGACCATAAGGTCGTGAAAACCCATTGTTTTCAGATATTAACGAGTTCATTATCTCCGGAAGCACTCCTGCGCAGTTATCACTGAAAAAACCTGAATACATTATATAACTCCTTATTAGAGATGATATTTTATTGTTTTAGAAAATAACATGTCAACCTGTATTTTTTATCTGTTATCCTACTTTATTGGTATTTTCGATCTGTCTTTACAATATTTCCTTGCATAAATAGTTAAATTGGATCACTATATCCCTATGGAACTATAACCATTATTGATAGACACAATGCATAGCCAGGGTGGCAGATGAAAACAAATTTCAGTTCAGGATTGACTGATTTCGGTATTCTTACTGATTCCGACAGCATCGTGATTGTAACTGATAAAAACAGATGTTTCCTTTATGTCAACAAGGAAGCAGAGAAATTTTTATCTGTCTACGGAAGTGAGTTTTGCGGCAGATTCTCTTCAGATATTTCCGACTCCCTCTCACCTTCCTATGTTTCCACCAGAAGCATAACTCTTTCCGATTCAGAGAACAATACCCGTACATACCGTTTTACAAGAATACCCATGAACAAAGGCGAAGGGAAGTTTTTGTGTGTTGGTACTGATATAACAGAAAGCATCAACACCGAATACGGTTCTGCGGATCTTCCGGATATTCTTGAAACAGTTACAGAGCATCTCCCTTCCGGTGTTGTTATTTTAGACACGGAACTTAGAATAAAGTTTGCTAACTCCTCCGCAAGTGAAATGCTGGTTCTTGATAACCGCAAAAACTGGTTTAACAGGTGTATCAAAGATTTTTTCGCCGGTAAGCTCGTTGGGGACAACTGTGTTCTCTATGATTATGTTTGTCCGTTTGACTTGCTTCTTAAAAACGGTAACGCATTTTACGGTGAGCTTTTTTGCTCCTGGAAAGATGACGGGGTTGGTTATGTGAATGTCAGCGCATCACTCAGCAGGGATGCCACAGGTAAGGTCACCGGTATAGTCTGTACTCTTGAGGACTGCACTGAGATAACCAAAACACGCAGACTTCTTGAAAAAAGCGAAAACAAATACCGGCGTCTTACTGAGCTTTCCCCTATGGGTATAGTTGTCCATGAAAATATGAATATTACTTATATAAACCCTGCCGGGGCAGAGATCTTAGGTTATGAAAAACCGGAAGAAGCTTTAGGTGTCAATATGTTATCTTTTGTTCCAGAGAATGAAAGAGAAAATGTTAACACTTTCACCAGAGAAATGATCAGCAAAGGCAGACCTGTTGTGGGTTTTGAAAGGACACTGATAAACAACAAAGGCAAACAGATAACAGTAAAAATGTCCAGCCAGTCTTATGAAAGCGGCGGCGGGATGGCTGTACAGAGTGTTTTCAGAAATATTACGGAAGAGAAAAAACGCTCTGAAGAGATAATGAAGCTTTCTCTTGTTGTGGAGCAGAGCCCGGTCTCTGTTGTTATTACAGATTCATCAGGGCACATCGAATATGTGAACCCTGCTTTTTGCGAAATAACAGGATACAGCTCAAAAGAGGTCACGGGGAAGAATGTAAATATTCTTAAATCAGAAATACATCCGCAGGAATATTATAAAAACCTCTGGGAGACTATACTCTCCGGTGAAACATGGAGCGGCGAGCTTTGCAGCAGAGGAAAATACGGTGATATATTCTGGGAGCTTTCCACAATAACCCCTGTGAAGTGCAATAAAGGGAACCTGCTTTTTTATGTGGCGGTGAAAGAGAACATCACTGATAAAAAACTCCGTGAGGAAAAGATACGTCACATGGCAATGCACGATATCCTCACCGGTCTGCCGAACAGGTTTCTTATGAGAGACAGGCTCGAAAGCGTTCTGGAAAGAACCCATAGATACGGGGAGATGGCGGCGCTGCTTTTCATTGATCTTGATGGGTTTAAGCATGTGAATGACAGTTTCGGGCATAAGGTCGGGGATGAGGTGCTGAAGGAAACATCAAGACGCATACTCACAAGTATACGCACAGCGGATACTGCATGCCGGATAGGCGGGGATGAATTCCTTGTTATATTAAGCAAAATAGAGAACAGAGAAAAAGCCGGAGCTGTTGCCAGAAGAATAATAGAAATGATTTCACGTCCCTACAAGGGATGCGGTGACGCTCAGGTGATCGGAGCCAGCATAGGGATAAGCATTATTCCCGATGACGGAAGCAACATTGATGAACTGGTCAGCAAAGCTGATTCCGCCATGTATGATGTGAAACACGGCGGAAAAAACGGCTTCGCTTATTTTTTCGACTTTCCTAAATAATGTTCAAGCTCATATATCAGAGATTTCAGGACTCTGTCAGCTGATGCGAGATCCTCTTCGTTGAATCTCGGCGCAACGGGATCAACGTTTTCTCTCATTGCGTCATAAACCTCGCTGTAAAGTTCCTCACCCTTGGGGGTGATTTTGAGAAACTGGGAACGCTTGTGTCCCGGGTTTTTGCTGTATTCTGCGTATCCTTCATCCACTATATCATTGGCGAGTCTCTGTATATACTGTCTGGAAACGGAGCGCATTTTAGCTATCTGCGGAACAGTCTGCGGACCATACAGCTTAAGAATTCTCAGCAAAGCCCAGATCCTTTTGCCTGTTTCGCTCACAGCCCCTATTTTTTTCCCCGCTTCCTGAATTATTCCGAATGCCCGTGCTGCTTCAACTACAAAATCAAGGATAATTTCGGTTTTCTTGTCGTTTGTCATATTGCCTGAAATCATTCATGCCTCCGAATTGGTTAAGGAAATATAATAAACGTAATTTTTAAAATAACAATAAAAAATGACAATCGGATTGCCAGTTTAGTTATCACGGCAAATATTGCAAAACTTCTTGCAGAAGTATAAAATAGCAGACTTAAAAAAAACGGAGGCATCCAATAGAAGTATTCGGTCACCTTGAAGGGCTCCGCCCGCAGCAGATTAAACGTCTGGAAAAACTTTACAACAGAAAGTCATCATCATTCTCCGTGGTTTCACCCGAATTCGCAAGGGCTCTCTGCGAGCTTTCCGCTGAGACAGGCAGACAGACTGCGGTTCTTTTCGACAGAACAAATACAGTGCAGTACGTTATTATAGGCGGTTCATCGGAAATTGTTATTCCTGTACTGAGCAGATACCGAATAACCCCCGGCGGGCTTCGTGGACTGCGGCTTGTTCATACTCATACGGGCGGGGAGGATCTTACCGATGACGACCTCACGGACCTTGCTCTGCTGCGTCTTGACTCCATAACAGTGCTTCACGGAGACAGCAGAGGCATACCCATGAGTATGCAGACTGCTTATCTTCTTCCGCCGGACAGTCAGGATATGTTCGGGTTTCTGGGTGATACTGATCCGCATAGACAGAATACAGATTATTATGAATTTATAACGGCTCTGGAAAAAGAGATTGAGGATAAAACCAAAACTCTTTTCAGGGTTAAGAACGCTCATTCCGCCATACTTGTGGGTTCATACCGCAGGAAGCATGAGGCGGAAGAGCATATGGCAGAGCTTAAAGAGCTTACGGAAAGCGCAGGGATGGACGTGCTTGAGATATACACACAGATAAAGCCGCAGATTCATCCAAAATATGTAATGGGTCCGGGCAGGCTCAAAGAGGTGGTGATCCGTACCTTGCAGACCGGAGCCGATTTCATCGTGTTTGATAACCCGCTTTCTCCGGCTCAGTCCAGAGCGGTTTCGGAGTTTACGGAGCTTAAAGTGATTGACCGTACACAGCTTATTCTGGATATATTTGCCCGCCGTGCCAAATCAAATGAAGGAAAAATCAGGGTGGAGCTTGCCCAGCTTAAATATATTCTGCCGAGGCTTTCCGGCAGAGATGATGCACTTTCAAGGCTGACAGGGGGGATAGGCGGACGAGGACCCGGTGAAACCAAACTTGAAATAGATAAACGGCGTATTAATGACCGTATAGCCTTTCTTTCAAAAAAGCTTGAAAAGATTGAGCAGAACAGAACAGTGCAGAGAAGCCGCAGAAACAGAGGCGGTCTGCCTATTGTCTCTATAGTGGGTTATACAAACGCCGGCAAATCGACTCTTCTGAATAACCTGACTCAGAGTGAGGTCTATTCGGATGATTTGATGTTTGCAACCCTCGATACAAGCTCAAAGAGGATACGATTTCCCGAAGAGCGGGATGTTATCATAACTGATACGGTAGGTTTTATCCGTGACTTGCCGGATAATCTTAAGGGAGCTTTTAAATCTACTCTTGAAGAGCTTAACGAAGCTGATCTGCTGGTGCATGTGGTGGATATATCAAACCACGGCTTTATGAACCACATCCGCTCTGTCGAAGCTGTTCTGGCTGAACTGGAACTCACAGACAAAAAGATGATTACTGTTCTGAACAAAACGGATCTTCTGCCGCAGGAGGAGAGGGAGTTTGTGCTTAATGATGTACTGCCCGACACAATGTTCGCGGATGCGAGGCTGCACAGCCTTATGGAAATAAAGAATTCCAGACCTGATGCAGTGTATATTTCCGCTCTTGACAGAAAAACGTTCCGTGTGCTTCTTGAACGCATACGCTTCTCTCTTTTTACAAAGGGTAAAGGGCGTGACATACCTGTGGAGACTTATTTTAATGATGACGCCGAAACAGATTATTGAGCACAGAGCCAGACTATACGCCGAAGGGAATGGCGGCGGAATATATGACCTTTACTCCGAAAACAGCGAGCTTAAACGTTTTTTCCCTGACATTGAGTCATTCTGCGGACGCTTTGCGGAAATGACAGCCGAAAGCACACATGCCGGACTGAATATTGTTAAAGAAAAGCAGAAAGGCAAATTTGCCGAGGTGTCTTTTATAGAATATTTTTCAAAAGACGGCAAAATTTTAAGCTTTTTCAGCAAAAGCAGACTTGTTTTTGAGGACGGCAGATGGCGTATCCTCCGTGAAGAGCGTGAGGTAAGCATAAAGTAGCATCTTAGTTATAACACCCCCTCACAGCGGGGTTCGGAGGAGTATATGAAGATCGGGTTTATAGGACTGGGCAATCTTGGTACAGCAATGGCAAAAAGGCTGATCGAGCAGGGCTTTGAGCTTGTTATCTGGAACAGAACCCTTGAGAAATGCGAAGGGCTGGGAGCTGAAATTGTGCTTAGTCCTGCTGCAGTGGTATCAGCGGCTGATATAACCGTTCTGAATCTTTTTGATACTTCCGCTGTCCTTGATGTGCTTTGGATGGAGAACGGGATTCTCTCTGCGGATATGGAAGGCAAGCTGATAATAGACACCAGCACCAATCATTTCGGTGATGTGTTCCAGCTTTATGATGAGGTGGAGTCAATGGGCGGAATGTACCTTGAAGCTCCTGTTCTCGGCAGCACAGTGCCGGCCTCAAAGGGGCAGCTTGTGGTGCTTGCTTCCGGCTCTGCGGCGGCTTATGAAAAGGCACGTCCGGTGCTTGATGCCATAGGCAGAAAAACATGCTATCTTGAAAAAGAGGGAGCAGCGTCCAAAGTAAAGGTGATTAATAATATGCTTCTTGGGGTTTTCTGCGCTTCCATAGCCGAAGCTGCTGCTTTGGGTGAAAAAGCCGGAATAGACAAGGGAGAACTCCTTGATATTCTTGCAGAGGGTGCGGGTAAATCACTTGTAATGGATGCAAAAAAAGACAAAATTAAAAACAGCGAGTTTTCCGCTCAGTTCTCCGGTGCCTGCATTTTTAAAGATATGGGATATTTGCAGTCCCTTGCCCACGAACTCCATACGCCTCTTTATACCGGTTCAATTGTTAAAGAGCTTTACGGTGAAATGTTCCGCAAAGGAATTGCAGATGAGGACTTTTCCGCAATATATAAAATTTTCAGCGGCGGCTGATTTTTATTAAATTCTGAATAACGGTGTTGCTATGTCGCTTAAAGAAGGTCAGATGATGAAAAGCAAAAACTACGGAGAATACATAACTTCCTATGTGATTTCACGCCTTGATTTGGTTATGGGGCTCTCAAGAGTTGTGGATCTGGTGAATCCTTTCATAAACAGCCATCACCAAAGGGTTGCATTTATCGCAGGCGTGATAGCAAGGGAATGCGGGCTGCCGGAAACGGATGTTAATGACGTAGTTGCCGCTGCCGCTTTACACGACATAGGTGTCGTTGCGGAAAAAGAGTTTAAGGAGCTTGCCAATCCCGAATTTGCCGGGCATGAGTACGGTCACGGCTATGTGGGGCACCTGCTTTTTAAAAACCAGAACTGCTTCGGCAACATATCACAGATGATCCGCTATCATCATGAAAAGTGGAACCATGGCAAAGCCTCGTACGACTTGGGATCAAAGCTGCCGGAAGGCGCACTGATAATCCACCTTGCCGACAGAGTGGATATTATGACCGACAGAAACAAAAGCGCACTTGAGCAGAAAGCTGTGGTGATGGAAAAGATAGCGTCCATGAAGGGCAGGTGGTTTAAGCCGTCTCATGTTGACGCTTTTATGCACATAGCAGAGAAGGAGTCCTTCTGGTTTAATCTTGAAGAACCGGATAAATACAGGCTTATCAAGCGTGACTACCGTTTTAACACTCTGGTTCTTGGTTCAGAGGAAATCCTTGAAATCTCAAAGCTGATCAGCCGGATTATTGACTTCAGATGCAGCTTTACATCCACCCATTCAGCGGGTGTGGCAAAATCTGCCTCTATCCTTGCGGAAATGTGCGGAATGGACGCCGAGTCTGTCCGTAATATGGAGATAGCCGGATACCTGCATGACTTGGGTAAGCTTGCCGTTCTGCCGGATGTTCTTTATAAAAACGGGTCGCTGAATGTGAGCGAGCAGAGGATGATCAAAAAGCACACCTATTACACCTATTACGCCCTTAACTGCTTCGAGATCTTTGACAATATCAAGGAGTGGGCATCATTTCATCATGAAACCCTTGACGGCAACGGCTATCCTTTTCATGTAAAAGGGGACAGGCTTGACCTTGGCTGCCGGATCATGGCGGTGTCGGACATTTTTACCGCACTCACTGAAGACAGACCGTACAGAGCAGGCATGGATAAAGAAGGGGTTATCAGCGTTCTTGACGAGCTTGTGCGGAAAAACAAGATAGATGCCCGTGTTGTGGGGGTTCTGAAGGATAATTACCAACTGATAAACACCGAACGGGACAAAGCACAGAGCGCCGCTGCGGAATCATTCAATAACTTTCTGGACAGTATGCAGAACAAGGGGATCGAGCTTTACCTTGAGGAGTGAGGAATTAATTTTATAATAACTTTAATTTTTAGTACAATTTCATAAATAACCTATATTATCAAGGAGGTTAAAAATGGAAGAGCAGATGTACACTGTAAAATTGATTCAAGACTCAACGCTCAATGGTACTCTTGTCGGCGTTCTTGTTGGCAGTGGAATAACAGTAATTGGCAATTATTTGATTGAACGACTTAGAATAAAAGCTAAGAAACAGGATGAAAATAATAGGTTACTAATAGAACTTAAAGAAAAGATTGCAGATATACCAAAAAGCATTACGGAAATTGACGAGGATCAGATTAAATTAACGCTCTTTCGTCAAATAACAGAATTAATGAGTTTTTATCAAAAAGTGAACCATATAAGCAAAGTCAAAAGGACAAGGTTGCATATAAGCTTTATGGCTTATCACAGGGAGCTTCTTGAGATAGCAAAAGAACTTGATCCAAATGATCCAAATTTTTCTTTTTTAGGAGTAATTACTTTTAAAACAGCATCTATTGTGGATATAATTAATAAGTATATTAAATGATATTAACTTTGGGTCCAAGAAGTTAATCTATTTTTATTATTGTGCGTTTAAGGATTGAGAACACGTAACTCATTTTTGTTATCACTCCCCTGTTCCGGTGAACTCAACTGAGAATAGGGGTTTGTCATCGGGGAATTTTTCCAGCACTTTTTCGCCGTATTCGTCCATGATTTCGGTGAGGGCTTTGTCCGCCCAGAGGTTTTCCGGTACTTTGTGGGTAGCCACATAAATATCACGGCAGACTGTGGTGAAATAGTCCATCCGGTTGCTTGTCCAGCATTCTATTCCTAAAATATCAATGCCGTAAGTTCTTGCCTTATCAAGAAGTTTTCTTATATTATCCGCATCGAAAAACGGGGTCTCCGGTTCATGTTCCGTAGTGTGGAAATGAATACCGTCAAGAAGCTTATCATGCAGTTTAGTGGTCATTTTTTTAAAAGTCATTGCTGTAAAACCTGAAATATTAATAGAATGATGTTATGAATTTAAGTCAAGGATACATCTGAAATGAACGCCTGTCAAGCAGTTGTTAAGTAATATGCTGTGAAATATATCCTTTAAGACATGGAATGTGCATTTTTGGTGTTTGTATGCTAAAACATATTAAACTTAATATTAAACACGGGTGAATTATGAATAAATTTGACAAAGCCGCACCCACATGGGATGCAAAGGAACGCAGAGTGAAACTGGCAGAGGATATAACATCTGCCATTATGAAGAAAGTTAATGTTAACAAATATATGTCCGTTCTTGATGTCGGCACGGGCACAGGCTTGATTCTGCTGAAGTTTCATGGCAGGGCAGGAAAGCTGACCGGTGCGGACAGCTCTCAGGGGATGCTGGAAACTCTTAAAGAAAAGGCGGTGCAGACAGGAATAAATGTTGAAACCCTGAAATTTGATGTTGTATCTGATGAACTGCCTTCAGAAAATTATGACCTGATTACCACCGGAATGATGCTTCATCACCTTGAGGACATAGGTGTATTTTTCCGAAAAGCATATGCGGCTCTCAAAAAAGGCGGTCACCTCTGTGCGGCTGATCTTGAGTCTGAGGACGGGAGCTTCCACGACCACGGCGCAGGAGTACATCATTCAGGATTTGATAAGGCGGAGATAAAAAAAGCGGCTGAAGAATGCGGTTTCAGAAATATTTCTGTTGAAACTGCAGCCCATACGGCTAAGGAGCGTGACGGAGAGGTCAACAACTACGCTGTTTTTCTTCTCTGCGCTGAAAAATAAGCATTACGCACCCGGCAACAGTATTATTTGATTAATATACTAAGAAAAAAGTTAATTTTTTATGTTCATATAGTATTCACACAAGATCCCGTCAAAGCGGGCTTTTTTTATTTTTGAATTTTCTGACAAAGTGTTTTGAAAAATCACATTTGTTAATAAGCTGAAAATAAATGTTGATCCGCTGAAAATACAATGGTATCCATTGTTTAGTTATCAAGATTTCTTATAGGTATGTTTGGTTTTCTTGATAATAACAAAAACGTTGCATGTTTGAAAACGATAACACAGTTGCCGAAAGCTCCATATGGGTTTAAAATTTGCTTTATCTGATATAGTGAGGCAGAAAATGGAGCAGAACAGAGAAAATGCCTATGCGCTTCTGACGGAGTACACCAAGTCGGACTCTTTGCTGAAGCACGCTCTGTCCGTTGAACAGGCAATGAGGGCATATGCCCGCAAGCTTGGCGGTGATGAGGAAAAATGGGGAATAACGGGGCTGGTTCACGACTTTGACTATGAACTCTACCCGACCCTTGAGGATCATCCGTTCAGAGGGTGTGAGATACTAAAGGAAAGAGGCTGGGCGGATGATATTATCCGTGCGGTGATGAGCCACGGGGAACACACTGGCGTAAAGCGTGAAACCCCGATGGAGAAAACTCTTTTTGCAGTGGATGAGCTTTGCGGCTTTCTTCTTGCCTGTGCTTATGTCCGCCCCGACAGGAAGATCGCAAATGTTGAAGTAAAAAGTGTTAAAAAGAAGCTTAAAGATAAAAGCTTCGCAAGGGCAGTAAACAGAGAAGACATCGCCAAGGGCATTGAAGAGCTTGGAATAGATGCTGACGAGCATATCGGCTTTGTCATAAACGCACTTTCCGAAATCTCAGACGACCTGGGGCTTTAATGAATTATAAAAGGCTACACCTCTGGAGGGGCGGTGCAGAGTAGTTATCGGACTCTGTAACCGCCCTTTCCGTATCATTTGTTTCCGCAAAAACTTTTCTGAAAACAGCCAGTCGGTTGGACTTCTCCATCTGCGCCTTCCATGAACCATACTGAATTCCGTATCCTGCCAGCTTTTCAAGAAGTTTAGCCGTTTTGGGAGGCACAACCACAGGGGGGAGGCTGCCGAAGGGTGTTCCCGCCAGCGGCATAAATGTGTGGCTGTGAACCTTTGCGCCCATTGTCCAAAGCTCTGTCATGAAGCGGATGTTCTCCTCTTCGTCCTCTTCGGTTTCTCCCGGCAGCCCGAACATGAAGTCAACGTTAGCACCGAATCCTTTTTTTAAAATAAGTCCCACAGCCTTTCTTACATCATCAACAGTGTGGGAGCGCCCTATGTGCTTTAACAGCCTGTCACTGCCTGTCTGCGCACCTATAACTATGTTGTTGTTTGATACATAAGCTGCCAGAAGCTCCATTGCCTCTTCTGTTACCGAAGATGGAAAAACTTCCGAAGGGAATGAGCCGAAGTGTATGCTGCTTTCCCCTGCGCATTTTTTCAGGTCGTTCAGGAATTTTTCTATGAACATTATATTCGGTTTACCAACGGTTTTACTGCCGTAGGAGAGGCAGTCGGGGGTGATGAAGCGTATGTCTTTCACGCCGAGAGATACAAGCCTTTCTGCATATTCCAGAACCTTTTCAGGAGATCTGTGCCTGTAGTGTGCGCCCTGAATATAGCTTGTCTGACAGTATTTGCATGCAACGGGGCATCCTCTGGTGATTTCTATATAGCTGAACTTGGTAAGGCGCATAGGGAATGGAGGGTAATCATCGAGGTTTACAGCATCGCTGCGCCCCTTTGAAACAAGCTTGCCGTCTGCCAGTGTGCAAACCCCTTTTATGGAAGCCGGATCCTCCTCCCGCATTACTGCTGTTATCATGGCAGGGAAGGAATATTCCCCTTCTCCTTTTACAATGTAGTCAAATCCGCATTTCAGAGTTTCCTCGGCTGAACCGCTTGGGTGAGCCCCGCCTGCAACATACAGAGGACGCAGCGGCAGGTTGTTAAGAGTTTTTTTGAGGAAAAGAAGATCTTTTACCGTGTCAAGGAAATGGAGCGTGGTGAAGGAAAAACATATGACAGGGACAAAGCCATCCTCCGCCGCTTTTGCAGCAGCAGATGCCACAGCATCTCTGTCCCACATAACAAGAGGCTCAATCTCCACTGTTTCAGGAAAAATCTGCAATGCTCCGGTCAGGGCGGCTATGCTGTTTTTATTAAACTTGTGTGAGAGGACAAATATCTGAACTTTTCTCAAAGAGATCTCCAGTTTTTCCGCAGAAAAAAATAGCTCTTTTACTGTTTTTTGGCAAAAGAAAAATGCAGGGGTGATATTTTAGGTGCTATGAGTTATAATTAAAAATCTTTTAAGGTGAATGAATTGAGTATTAAAGACAGAAAATATACACTTTTTGCCGTCATGGCGGGTTATTTCCTCACAGGGTTTATGGGAAGCGCAATGGTTGTCGCTGTGCCGGTTATTGCGCTTAATTTACAGATGAGCGTCACAATGACGGGCTGGGTAATTTCCGGCTTTGTTCTGGCGAGTGCCATTCTTCTGATGCCTGCGGGCAGATTTGCTGATTATCTTGGTTACCCTGCTGTGTTTAAAGCAGGCATGGCATCTTTTGCCGCTGCTACTCTTGCGTGCGGGTTTGCACCTTCCGGCGAGTTTCTGATAGTTTTCAGATTTTTGCAGGGCTCTGCGTCAGCTCTTATTTACTGCAGCGGAATGGCGCTTATCTCCTGCGTGTATCCGCCGGAAGAGCGTGGGCGTGCTATAGGCTGGGTAACATTTACAGTATATACAGGATTATCGGTGGGACCTGTTATCGGCGGTTTTCTTAATGAGCTTTACGGCTGGCGGAGCATCCTTCATGTAACATGGGTTCTTGCGGCGCTTGTTGCGGTGTATTCGTTTGCAACACTTCAGCCAGTAAAGGGGCGTGAAGGAAAAGTGAGCGACTACAGAGGTATGCTGTTGTTCATGCTTATGGTTCTGCTGATATTCGGCGGACTGTCAGTCCCTGATGTACGGGGATATTCCGCTTTTGTTTTGGGGCTTATAGTCATGGTGGTTATGACTGTTTACGAATACAATCAGAAAGATCCTCTGATAAATGTGCGTCTGTTTTTCGGCAACCGGACCTTTGGTTTTGCAAACAGCGCATCTATGCTGAATTACTGTGCCACATCAGGTGTTTTGTTTCTTGTGAGTATGGAGTTGCAGCTTAATTACGGATTAACATCCGAAAAGGCGGGATTTGTCATGCTGGCTCAACCCCTTGCCATGGCTGCGGTTACGCCGTTTGCCGGGAGGATGGCTGATAAATCAAACCCGAAGAACCTTGCCTTTGGCGGAATGCTTATAATAGCCCTTGTTCTTGTTTCAATGGCATTTATGACCGGCAGGGCGGAGCTTTATCAGGTTTCGATCATGCTGTTTATTCTTGGGCTGGGTCTGGGTCTGTTTTCGACTCCGAATAATACTGTGATCATGAATTCAGTGGAGAAGAAGGACTACGGCTTTGCCTCTTCCACCCTTTCGACCATGAGGCTTATGGGACAGACATTCAGCATCGCAGTATCCGTTATAATACTGAATATGTTTGCAGGGTCTGCTAAAATAGAAACAATGAGCGAAGAAGGATTAATAACCGCTTTACGCATGGCTTTCATATTGTTTTCACTTATCTGCGCCGCCGGAGCGGTTATGTCACTTGCAGGCAGAAATACCCTTAAATAAGTTCTGGAGGTGGTTTTATGCTGAGAGTTTTTAAAACTCCGGAAAAAAGACTCGGATCCGCTCCGGGTACACTCCATGAGGAATCGGCTGATTTTGGCTTTTTAGCCGCCTGTACAAGCTACAACGAAGATGTTTTCGAGCATAGCTCCTGCGATACTGTGGAAGCCTGCATCGATGCGATTGGACGGGAAGGCACAATAAACTGGCTTAATGTGACAGGCGATGCTATTCACGGTGTTCTCCGTGAGATAGGGCGCAAACTGAATGTGCATGACCTCGTTCTGGAGGACATCCAGAACGCTTCCCAGCCTCTTAAGTTTGAGGAATATGACAATTTCGTTTTTATAGTCGTTAAGTCATTGATGTACAGCCATATCAGAGAGGACTTCATCATTGCGGACACGAAGATTCTCGTGGGTGAGAATTACGTTATAACCTTCAGCGCTGAACCTGTGCCTATGTATCTTAAGCTGTTCAAAAGACTTTCTCAGAAAAATACCAAGCTCCGCAAGCTCGGTGTACCTTATCTTCTTTTTGCTCTTCTGGATGCACTGAGTGACGGCAGCTATGAAACCCTCAACCGGATTATTGATATTATGGAAGACCTCGAAGGGACTGTTCAGGAAAACTTTCAGGATTTTGACGTGGCTGAAATATACCGCATCAAACAGCTGATGGGGCACGCCAAGCGCTCTCTCTGGCGTTACATGGAGATAATAAACAGCATAAAGGTAAGCGACTATATGGATATACCCGATGATGTTCTTCCTTATTACAAGGACTTGGAAGACCACTACAAACACATGCGTGACATTGTGGAGTCGGTTCATGCCACAGCAACGGACATGTTTAATCTCTATGTTTCGCTCAACGGACAGCAGATGAACGAGGTGATGAAGGTTCTTACTATTTTTTCCGCTATATTTATTCCGCTGACATTTATCGCAGGTCTTTACGGCATGAATTTTCAGAACATGCCGGAACTTGCAAAGCCATGGGGCTATCCGGCGGTTTTAGGGCTTATGACTGCCGTTGCGGGGGCTATGCTTGTTTACTTCAGGCGTAAGAAATGGTTTTAAGCACCTGCCTTAAGTTTTGCTAAATAAAGACGTATTATAGCCTGCTCTATTCGGCCTTTTCTGCGGGAAGGCACAGGAACACGGACGAGCATGTTGATGGTTTCGCTGTCATGAAATTCAACTGATATGCGGGGCTCAACGGAAGGAACCTCAAGACCGGCTCTGGTACTGACCTCGGTCATGTATTTCACTGCACTTTCAAGATATTCGGTGCATACCTCGTTTGCTGCATCAAGAAGAACTTTCTCAATCTTTTCTATATCCTCATTTGTTTTCAGAGGAATGCTGAAAATATGAAGCATAAATTCATCAAGATAGGTTTCGTTTACCACCGGACTGCTCATAAACAGGCTGTTGGGAACGGTGATGGTTCGCCCTGTGTACTGGTGAGTGGAGCTGATTTCAAGGAGAGTGGTGTTAATGAGATTTACGTCTATAACATCGCCCCGCAGTCCGTTGATCTCTATTCTGTCTGAAATTCTGAAAGGCTGGCTGATGCCCCTTATTATTCCGGCGAGGAAGCAAAGCAGAAGCTCCTTGGTGGCTATAACAACGGCGACAGCAATAGCAGCAAGGGAGATGGCTATATTACGGATATGAGAAAGCCAGATTATGCTTACTATGAGGATTACCGTAAGGAAAAAAGCATTCCTTGTGGTGACAAGTACACGTCTTTTTGCATCAGCATTCGGGAAAGTATGCTTCTGGACGTATCTTAGAAAAATTATGCGTGAAATTATGGCTGTAATGAATACAAGCGCTGTGGTAATAATGCGCCACATCAATTCCTGCTGCATCAGGAGATACCTCTTTAAAGTCTTTTGAATATAGGGTATTTTGTGAATAGGGGGAAATGCTCCCGCAAGATATATGCTATTGGAAATAAGGAGTCAAGTCAATGAAATACATAGATCTCACATATACGATTACAGAAAACATGCCTGTTTACCCCGGTACAGAAAAGCCTGTGCTTGAGAGGCTTGAGATAGACGGATACAGGGAGACACTTTTCCATATGTTTTCCCACACAGGAACACACATGGATGCGCCGTACCATGTCTTCAGGGATGGCAGAAAGCTTGATGACTACTCCATAGGTGAGTTCACAGGAAGAGCTGTGGTGATCGATGTACCCTGCGGAGTAAAGGTGATTGAACCCGATATGCTGAAAGCCGCAGAAGGTTTTGAGTTTATTATTCTCCGCACAGGCTGGGGCGCCAAGTGGGGAACAGATGAATACTTTGACGGATTTCCGGTTCTTTCACTTAGTGCAGCGGAATATGCCGCAGGTTTGGGGCTGAAAGGAATAGGGCTTGACTCCATTTCGGTTGATGAGGTGGGGAATAACACCCTGCCGGTACATAGAGTTCTCTTAGGCAGCGGTATGCTGATTATCGAAAACCTCGCCGGGCTGGAACAGCTGCCTTCTGAGGTGAACTTTACCGCACTGCCGCTGAAGTATGCCGATGCGGACGGATGCAGTGTTCGTGCATTTGCTTCTTTTTAGGCAGGCTTTTCAGTAATAGCGAATCTGTCGTCAAATATTTTTTCCAGAACAGAGATTACATCTTCTCTTTTTAATCCCCCTTTCCCGCAGCCGGGCAGGGGGAGCGTTATGCGTTCCAGCTTCCTTTTATTCACTTCTTCCAGAAGCTCCCTTGCGGAACGCTCCACAAGCCGGAGTTCCGCATAGGAAAGCCACGATTCCTCCACAGGGAAACTGAACACCTTATCGCCCAGATAATGAACCCTGTTGCCTTTCTCTGTTATCAACCTGCCAAGCTCACATGCTATCCGGGGCAGTTTTGCTGCAACTTCTTTTGCATTGCCCCTGCCCATGTTTGCTTTTCCGTCCTGTTTTACAGTGCCGTTAGTGGTCACAGCTATGTACTCAGTTCCGGCAAGCTCTGTGAGTTCCTGACTGATGAAAAGCATCTGTCAGCTCTTTGAAAACATTTCCATAAACGCCGCAAGCAGTGCGTTTGCTTCCGGTGTTTCATCTATAAGCTCCATTATTCTGTCAGGCTCTTTGATTTTGTGTTTCTGATGTTCTGCATACTGCTCCATTATGAAGGAGTCAAATTCAGGGTGAAACTGAACTCCCCATGCGTTTTTTCCGTACCTGAAGCCGTGTATGGGTTCATAACCGTTTCCCGCAAGCACAACACAGCCTTCCGGCAGTTTAAGGACTGACTGGGTGTGTGTGGCGTGGGCTGTGAATTTTTTAGGCAGAGTTTTAAAAAGAGGGTCTTTTTTGCCCGCATCTGTGAGTTCAACCTCCACTGTGCCTATCTCCGCACCGAAAGGGTGGTTGTCTACTCTGCCGCCGAGGGCATAGGCAAGAAGCTGATGACCGTAGCAGATACCCAAAAGAGGTATCTCTTTTTCAATTGCGGATTTAATCCATTCCGCTGTTTTTTCGCTCCAGTCATGGTGATCTGTGACCATCTCATGTGCGCCGGAAATAATAATTCCTTCATACTCCGAAGGTTCAGGAAGCTTATCACCGTTCTGAACGTCTATAACTTTTACCTGTTTCCTGAAAGCGCCCATAAAGCGGATTATCCAGTCTGAAAAGCCGCCGTAGTTATCTTCAAGCTCTTTCAGAGTGCTGCCCATTTTCAGTACAAGGAACATATTTACCTCTTAATTATTAAGTTCATAGGCTAAGAATATACCCTCATAAGCAAGTGTTCAAGGGTAAACAGAACAATATGGGCGGATAAAATATCAGGGTTTGAGAGTTAAATGCATTAACAGCTTTTGATTTGCGGCTTTCTGACGGGTAGCAGGAGCAGGGGTGATTGTCGGCGGAAATCAGCCCCTGAGCTTTTTTACACCGAAAACCTGTACGAGACTGAGTTCTTCCATAAGGTCTATCAGCCTGTCGTCCCCTATGTACATGTGGATGTGGATTCGGTCCACATTAACAAGCTTCATAAGATAGCCGATAACGGAAGAGGTCATAGAGAGGGAGTCTTCAATTATGAAGGTGATGCTGTCTGCACCTCTGTCAACCATGGACTGTACGACCTCTTTAATTGTCATATAGTTTTCCAGTGTCTTTATGTTGCCTTTGATTTCGACCTGTCTGTCGTGAACATTTATTTCCATACGCATTCTCCGCGGATCGTTTTATAGATTCTTACTTTGTTTCCTTTCTCGTTAAAGTATATATCATCCACAGCGGAAGTAACCATTCTTATTCCGTTGCCTCCGAAAAAGGGTTTTTTCCCTTTACGCTTTCTGCGGGGATCAAACCCCCGTCCATTATCACTGACCTCGGCGCAGAAAACAAGTGAGCCGCCTCTGTTTTCCACCCGTGTTCTTATTTTGATGAATTTGTCAGTCAGGGAGTCTGTTTGTTTAAGGCGCTCATCGTACTTTCCTTCTGTTATGAGCTTTGTTTTCTCTTCAAGTTCAATTTCGAGGCACCCGTGTTCAAACGCATTCATAACAAGTTCGGTGAGAACCCCTGTCATTGAGGCTGCGTCATCATCAGACAGACCGTCTTTTTTCAGCATTGCCTCAACACCGTTTATATAAGTCATAACATCATGAAAAACAGGGGTCACGGAAGTGACATCGGCTTCTCCGCCAATTGATGAATTTATGAAGATAAATGTAATATCGTCATCATAACTGGTAACTGTACTGGAAAGAAAAGTGCGCATGTGCATAAAGGGCGGGTTGTCTTTTATAAGATCATACAGCATTTCCTTATGTTCTGCTGTGTTTATGAAGGTGTTTTCCAGAAGTCCGTCAGTAAAAACAGCCAGTGACAACATTCCTGTTATATCTTCTTTGCCTATCGTAAAACCCTCTGTGGATGACATGAGGGGAGGGTTGTTGCTTTTTATTTTCCGTAAACCGTCAGGCATGGAAACAGAGAGAGACGGCACGGAGAAAAGGGAGTACTCGATCTCTGTGAAAGAACCGTCAATCCGCAGAAAAGCGCAGCTTACTATCTCTTCTTCAAGGAGAACTTTTTTGATATATTCAAGATACCTGCTGATAAGTGTCAGGAGTCCGGAACCGTTGCGCTCGTTGAAGCGATCTATGATGTGGTTGATAAAAGCTATGCTCATGAAAGTGGTCACAGACGCTGAGAGCCCTTTTCCCATTGAGTCTATGAGAAAAACAAATATGCTGCCGTCCGAAAGTCTTCTTATGGAGTAGCCGTCACCGCTTAAGGTATCCAGAGGTTTGTAGAATGTATTTATAAAATAAGGTCTGTCTTCTGTTTCCAGCATAACCCCCTGAAAGTCATTTCTGATCAGGTTAAGCTGTTTTTCAAAGGCGTTTTTCTCCTGAAGTGAGTGGTAGCGCTCTTTAAAACGCAGAAGCTCAAGGTCCTTTCTGCGGCTTTCATGTTCAAGTTTTTTGACAAGGACTTTCTGGTAGGATTCTTCCAGCGCACGGCTTATGCTTCTTCTGGTAATGGGCTTCGGCAGGAAGTGTGTTATCCCGCTGTTAAGTGCGCTGATCACCACATCACTTTCATTGTGCCCTGTTACCAGAACAATGGGGGTCTCCGGCTTTTCCTCAAGGATCTCTCTTGCAAGTTCAAGCCCTGTCATCCGCGGCATGTCATGGTCTGTGAAAACAACATCTATTTCACGGCGGCGAAATATTTCCAGCCCTTCATTTCCGTCAACGGCAGTGAAAACCCGACCTACCATTTGCTCAAGCACAAGCTCCATTGTCCTTCTGTTTACGGAGTTATCCTCCACAATCAGGACATTAAGGTTATCGAGCAGACCGCTCAGAGTCATTTATCAGACCTTGAATCTTTTGAGTACCGCAAGCAGACCGCCGGATTTTTCCGAAAGCATTCTCGCAACTTCCTCAACATTCTCGCCTGAGTATTTATTTTCAGTGGAGAGGGCGGTAAGTCTCTGTACTATTTCGATCATTTCCTTCGTTTTAGTGGCTATGATTGTGTTCATCTTCACCACTTCGGAGGATACGTTGACAGTATCGCCCAGCTTGCTTCCTGTGGCATTTGCTTCGCTTATGAGTTCCTTGGAGTTGTCTGCCACTGTTACTATTTTGTCGGATATATCGCTTATCTGGGTGTTTGATTTTTCAACGCCCGTAGTGATCATGCCGATAATTTTATTTATTTCCACCAGTGATGTCTGGGTGCGTTCGGCAAGCTTGCGAACCTCATCAGCAACAACTGCAAAACCCCGTCCGTGTTCGCCTGCTCTCGCCGCTTCGATTGATGCGTTAAGAGCAAGGAGATTGGTCTGGTCTGCTATGTCGCTGATTATTGAAAGAACCTGACGGATCTGTGCAGCCTGTTCTGTAAGGTTTTCCATATCTTTTGCAAGAGAAGCCTGACGCTCGCTTTCGCAGATTATTGTACTGACAACATTATTAAGGTTGGTAACAAATTTGGTGAGCATGTTCCGGCTGTCTTCCAGAACTTCTGTGGTGCTGATCGCAAGCTCTTCCGTTTTGTCAAGGTTAGAAGCTATGTTGTTTACGATATGACTGTTTTCTTCTGCCAGACTCGTCATCTCCTGTATGTTGCTGTAGAGAGATTCAGATGTGGAGGAAAGTTCCTCACTGGCGCTGGCTGTCTCGTTGGCGTTGTCCAGCGATGTGATGACGGTATTTTGAACCTTTTCTATGAATGCGTCTATATTGTCGGAGACAAGTTCAAACTCATCACCGCTTTTGTAGTTTATTCTTCTTGTCAGGTCTCCGTCGCCCACGGCGAGGTCTTCTGTGGTGGTTATAAGACCTCTGAGAGGTTTAAGTATTGTCACAAAAAGGATAACGATAACTACTGAGGCTATAAACAAAAACCAGACTATTGTATAAAAAAACTGCTGTGAAGTAACTTTTTTCGCACCGGAAACCGCTTCATTTATTTCTTGTAAAGGAACAGCCGCCACAAAATAGCCTATGGAATTTTCGCTGTTATTTTTAATTTCCTTGGTGACTGTGAAGTAGTTATCTGTAACCGTATAAGCACTGCCTGTGGGAAGCCCTGTTTTCTGAAGCTCTGAAAGCAGAGATGAGTCACCGTTGAATGCCACAGTGTAACTTCCAAACTTTTCGCCTTTTACCGAAGAACCATTGACAAGAACAATGGTTGAAACATCCATGTCCTTTTTCATCTCTTCTGCTATAATATCAGCATTGACAGCTATCTGGAGCGCACCTAAGTAGGTTCCCGCATTATCAGTGATGGGTGCTGCTCCTTTCATACAGAGCCCTTCCGGTGTAACCTCAAATCCGCTGGCAGGAGCTTTGGTCTGCTCTGTCTGCTTCAGAGTGTACCCCGCTTCGGGTGTTATGCCGGTGAAACCTGCATAAGCAAACGGTGTCAGCCCTTTCGATGTGACAAGAATTTTGATACCTTCAAAATTTTTGTTCTTTTCAAGGCGATAGTGTATTCTGCCGATGTATTCTCCTGCATATTCAGTATCATGCATACTGAGAGAATTCATTATCTCAGAATTATTTGAGAGAATTACAGCATTTGTGAGAACTGTTTCTGCTGCAGAATCAGCAGTGTGTTGGAGAAAACGCTCTATCTCGGTGACTTTTGTCTTCATAACGTCTTCTTTAACTTTGTTCAGACCGATAATGGAATAAACAGAGTAAACTATAGCCGCCATTGCAACTATTCCTGCAAGCGGGATTAGGAATTTCATAAAGAGTGACAGCTTTCTGACTTTTGGCATAATAAAACCCCCGCACACTCAAACGATATGTTATTAAAAAACCTCAAACGGTTCAGATGAAAATTTAACAGTTCTTAGAATAACTTTATGAGCGATCTGTGTCAAGAGCGTAACTATATTGAATTATTATAATAAAAATTATCTAAAGCGAAAATAGAAAGCTTGTTCAAAGCGTTGTTATGAACAAGGATGTTCATTTCTAGGGGAATGTTTTAATGCTATATTAACAGCCGTGGATAATCTGCTGTTCTGCCACCCATTCAAAACTGGAATATTTTATTGCGCTTATATCATTAACAGTGAGCCTGAGATTCTCTAACAATTTTGCATTTATAGACGCTGAACAGTCATCAGATGTTTCAATAAGGCGGAGCAGATCTCCCAGCTTGCCTTCTCTTCTTTCTATGGCATCCTTGATTGAGCCTTCAATATTCAGTGAGTTTATAAGTTCTGAAGGAGAAATACCGAATATTACATCCAGCATAGATATTAATCCTGTAAAATAGGCGTCCCCTGAGATTCCTGAGCTTTCTCCGTAAACCCGTGCGGCGAGAAGCTCCATTGCTCTGGCACGCAGAAGAACAGTTTCCAGAAGCGGACTGCGTCTGTTATCCTTGTTTTTTGAGGCATACAGCATAATTATCAGCCATTTTTGGAGCTGCTGTCTTCCGAGGAGGCTTATAGCGTGTCTTATGGAGCGGACTTCTGAGCGAATAAAAAAAGATGAGGAGTTGAGAAGTTTTAAAAGCTTAAGGCTGAATTCCGGCTGGAGCTTGAATTCGGTCTCTATCTTGTCAAGAGAGCTGTCGCTGCCGAGAAGGTTGAGGAGTTTTAAAATTGATATTTTGGACGGTTCAATGGCGGATTTGGAAATTATATTAGGGCGTGCGAAATAATAGCCCTGAAAAAGCTCGAATCCTGCTTCCAGAGCTTTTTGATACTCTTCCTGCGTTTCAACCTTTTCTGCAAGCAGCTTTGCGGGGAATTTTTTCAGTTCACGGGTTCTGTACCTGATGTCATTGTCGCTGGTGAGGGAGAAGTCAACCTTTATGTAGTCCGCAAGAGGAAGGAGGGGAGCAAACATCAGCATATATTCATCTGAAAAAAACAAATCATCAAGGGCGAAGCGATAGCCTTTTTCTTTGTAGTATTTAATCCTTTCTATCAATTGTTTGGAAACGACAGTGTTTTCAATTATTTCAAAAACAAGGGTTTCCGGAGGCAGAACGTCAAGTATGTCCTGCATGATAATGTTTTCATTTATATTGATAAATCCGTCTTTCCCGCCCAGAAGCTTTTCAAGACCGAAGTTTTGTATGATATTTACGAGGACCCTTGCGGTTGCAGATGTATTATCGCTTATAACGGCAGATGATTCTCCGGGATTGCGGAAAAGCAATTCATAACCGCAGGTGAAGCCTTCTTTGTTGAGAATAGGCTGTCTACCCAATATCAGTTCTTCATAATTCATCAAAAAAATCCTTAGCTTGTGTTTTGTTTCCTGCATTAAAATATAAGCTCGTGCAGTTGATAACGAAAGGTCAATTTTATTTTTTTAATAAAATTTCTGTCACATCCCTTAAAACAAAGCCGCTTGTGAACTTCTGCCTTTTTGATCAGTCGTTATAGTAGCAATAAAGTTGTCTTTTATCAACGATATAATTCAGACGTATTTTATGTTGTTTTGTTTGGTTTTCAGACAAATGTTTATTTAATTATCAAATAATAGAAGTTTTAACAAGAAGTTGACAAACTTAAGTATTGCAGTTTGCCGCATCATACCTTATTCATTATATGAAAGGAGATTTGTTATGAGGATAAAAGATCCGGTAAGCGGTTTTTCGCATCTGGCAGGGGCATTGATGTCTGTTGCTGCATTGACTGTTCTTGTGGTTCTTTCCGCTATGAACGCAACTGCATGGCATATAGTATCTTTTTCTGTTTATGGTTCTGCAATGATACTGCTTTACGCTGCCAGCGCTGCGTATCACCTCATTCCTTTGAATGAAAAAGGCACCCGTATTCTCAAAAAGCTTGACCACGTTATGATATTTATGATGATAGCCGGGACCTACACCCCGTTCTGCCTTGTTCCTCTCCGCGGAGGCTGGGGATGGACAATATTCGGCATCGTCTGGGGTTTTGCAGTAGTGGGCGTATTTTTCAAACTTTTTTATATTAATGCGCCAAGGTTCCTTTCAACAAGTATATATCTGGCAATGGGGTGGATAAGCATTGTGGCTATTTATCCCATAGTTAAGAATATTCCGGCAGGCGGCGTAGTCTGGCTTGCTTCCGGCGGAGTGCTGTATAGCATAGGGGCAGTGATATACGCCCTTAAAAAACCTAACCCTTGGCCGGGTGTTTTCGGTTTCCATGAAATCTGGCATATCTTTGTTCTTGCAGGGAGTTTTTGTCATTTCATGGTTATGCTTTTATATGTGCTTAACATTTAGCTTTAAAATTATTTTTTAAAATTGCAAAAAAATGATTCTTTTTTTTGCAATTTAGGGTATTATAAAATTAGAGCAAAGAGTACAGTTTAGTTACCAGACGAGTACGAGTCGAGCATAATCACCGATTATCTAAGGCAAGTTGAACTGGAAGTTTCAAAACTGTAGTTCTTTTACTACTTTTAACAGGAGACTATTCATGCAAGAAGGAACTGTAAAATGGTTCAATGAGACTAAGGGTTACGGCTTCATAGCCAAAGATGACGGTGATGACATTTTCGTACACGTAAGCGCAATCGCTAAAGCTGGCTTCAAGACACTTGAAGAAGGCGAAAGAGTTAAATTCGACGTTGAAAAAACTCCCAAAGGTCTTGCCGCTGTTAACGTTGTAACTGCGTAAGCTTTTAGGACAAAATAGCAAAACACAAAGCCCGGTCAGTATTCTGATCGGGCTTTTTTTTATCCCCCCCCACAACACATTTTTCATATTGGTATTTTATTTTCTAAATTTGCTGTTAAAAATAATTATGTATTTTTGGTGGAGTGTGAGATGCACAGAAAGCTCAGAAATTGTTTAAATGTTTTTCTTATTCTATTTTTATTAGGCTGCGGCTCAGGATCAGATAACTCAGACAACGAACCTTCAACGTATCTTATAATGGGTATTGCAACAGCCGGTGAACCTGTTTCAGGTGCAGATGTTTCTGTTTTTGATGAAGATGGCAGTTTAGTGAGAACTTTTACTGCTGAAACCAAAGAAAATGGGACATTTCTTGTATCAGTAGACTATGATGCAGTACAATATGGTTATTACCTTGAAATTACCGGTGGGCGGCTTGGATCCTCCGGAACCATTTTTAATGACGTCCTTAAAGCCAATGTTAGTGCTTCCCTGGCAAAAGAACGCCGTATGATACATGCTGGCTATGCTTCAACTCTTGTTTCAGAGTTTATATCACGTTACGGTGAAACAGATTTTGGTGCTGCTGAAGCTGTTGTGGCAGAGTTTCTGACGATACCTGTTTCTCAGGGACTGCTTACTGATATAAACTTCTATTATACCGACTTTTCAGAATCAGAGTTTTCTTCTGCTGCATCAGGGTATTCGAGCCTTGATGATTTTAATACCTTTCTGCTTAATGAACTTGAATTAGGGCGCAAACACAGCTTTTCCGGAGAACCTATGCCCAAGGGAGCATTAGCTGCTGCTTTTGCAAAAGGGCTAGTGGAAGGTGCCGGTCAGCAGATAGGAGACCGTGCTACAGGCTGGGTACTTGATGAAATTTTCGGAGAATCAAACGAACCCTCTGTCCCTACCGGTGAAATTCTTGATGCTATTACAGATGTCAGCAATGAAATAAAAGAAATAAGGGCGGAGCTGGAAAAATTTCAAGTTCAGATCAGCCAATCACTTCAGCTTATTCTGACACAGACAGAACGTAATGAGTACACCACTCTTGTTACCTCTCTCTCTTCCAGTATAGTTAAAATTCAGCGTCTTCATGATACTCTTTTGTTTATTACATCACATGCGGCTGGTTACGATGATGAAGACTGGAAGCTGCTTGTAAGTGATTTTGAGAAACAACTGAATATTATTGAGCTTGAAGAGATTTTGAGACAATTCCAGCGTGTTATGAGTGGTTCAACTGATACCAGCAGTGCGATCAATCTGTGGGGTAATATTAATATTAAGTACGCCTTCTCAAAACAGAATCATCAGGCACTTTTTAATCAGTTTGAAATGTATGCTAATCTTCAGCTCATCACTCTCCAGCTTATTCTGGAAAAGCGTCATAAATCTAAAACAGGAATGCCTGCTTCATACTATGTTGATCTGTATCTTGAAGGAATGAAAAAACAGTCAGAGATTTTTATGAGCAGAGTTGAGGCAATGATGGCTGTTTCCCAAAATACAAGACTTTATAACAACTCGCATCCGTACAGAGACACTGATTGGTTTGTTTCTATAAGCGCCTCTCACACTCTTCTTAATTCTTCAACGAGAGAATCAGCAGTTCTTGCAGAGGCGGATAATCTTGTTGCAAATTATCTTGTGATTGAACCTGCACTTACTGTAAGACTTGCCCTGCCTATGATTTTAGTTCCTGATAACTGGATTAAAGATGCTCCGATGGTGCTTGTTCATCAGGATACATCTGCTGAGTATGTGCCGGACACAACTTATCAGTATAGCCCTGAACTTCCGCTCACTGGTCATGAACCGACTGATTCAAATCTTTGGAAGCAGTATTGGTTTATCAACAGATATATTTTCAGTGATCTTCCCGCAGGAACATACAGAATCAAAAACTCTATAAACTCGACAATGCCTGTTTATCACGGAATGCAGATGATCCATAATACATATCTTGAATATGATATTATTCCCGCTTCTAACAGGCAGAGTAATGTTCTCATAACGACTTATCTGAATCAATGATCTAGCAGATTAGGTATATTCTAAAATCAGGATACCAAAAAGATGATAGGCCCGCACACATGGCGGGCTTATCATTGTGATTATATTTTGAATGTGTCCCCAAACATCTCCATGGATGGAAATGCGCCGTGCGTAGCGAAGACGTGCATTGCACGGCGCGAGCGTTTTAAGTAATTTCCATGGATGGAAATTACGATTATTAATTAGAAGTTTTCGATCAGAAGTTCAAAGTGTTCCTGTTTGTGAGCGCAGGTGGGGCATACGCCGGGTGCTTCAAAGCCTTCGTGTATGTGTCCGCATACCAGACATTTCCATTTAACAACTACGTCTTTCTTGAACACCATGCCGTTTGCGAGGCTGTCTGCAAGTTTACGGTATCTGTTTTCATGGTGAGCTTCGATTGCTGCTATGCGTGTGAAAAGAGCTGATACCTGAGGGAATCCTTCCTCTTTTGCTATCTGAGCAAATTTGGGGTAGAGTATTTCCCACTCTTCATGTTCACCGTCAGCAGCGTAAAGAAGGTTGTCTTTGGTGCTTTTGTAACAGACAGGGTAGTCCGCATTAACGTTTACCATCATGGGAGCAGCATCGCCGAGACCTTCAAGAGCGTAGTCGAAGAATCTTTTTGCGTGAACTCTTTCATTATCAGCTGTTTCAAGGAAGATATTTTCTATCTGACGGAAGCCGTCTTTTCTTGCCTGTGAAGCGTACATAGTGTATCTGCCTCTCGCCTGAGATTCTCCGGCAAAAGCTTTCATAAGGTTTTCAAGGGTTTCTGTCCCTTTAAGTGATTTTGACATTTCGTCTGCCTCCTTTTAGATATGTGTTTAAGTCATATTACTTCAATTATGGCTCTTTAAAAAGCATAATCGTAAATATTATCAATAAAAAATATTAATTAATAAAATTTATTATGTCAAGTATTAAGTACAGGTATTTAAACAAAATTGTTTATATGTTTTATTTGTATGAGATTAAAAGAAAAGTCAACGAAAAGACTGAAATTAACCCTCCCGGAGAGGTGACTTCCGGGAGGGCAGCGGTATAAAGCAAGAAGGTTGTAAATTATTTTCAGTCAAGTCCCGGTGGGGGGAACTTGCTGCACAGCTCCTTGACATCCTTAGCCGTTTTGGCCAGGAATTCTTCGTTCTGCCAGTTATCTATAACTGCGCTGATAAACTCAGCGGTTTTTCTTGTTTCCTCTTCTTTGAAGCCTCTGGAAGTCACAGCGGCAAGTCCAAGCCTGATTCCGCTGGGGTCAAAGGGCTTCCTTTTGTCATAGGGAACAGAGTTACAGTTGAGAACAATGCCTGCATCATCAAGTGCTTTTGCAGCCTGTTTGCCTGTGATGTTCTTATTAGTGAGGTCAATGAGGAGCAAGTGATTGTCTGTTCCGCCTGTAACAAGCTGAAATCCTTTTGAAAGGAGAGTCTCAGCCATTACTTTTGCGTTTTTGACTATCTGATGACCGTATTCTTTAAATTCAGGCGCCATAGCCTCTTTAAGCGCCACAGCGATAGCGGCAGTTGTGTGGTTGTGGGGTCCGCCCTGTATTCCGGGGAAAACAGCCTTATCAATAGCTGCCTTGTGCTGCTCTTTGCAGAGGATCATACCGCCTCTGGGTCCTCTAAGGGTTTTGTGAGTTGTCGTAGTCACAACATCAGCATAAGGAACTGGGCTGGGGTGCGCTCCGGCTGCAACAAGACCTGCGAAGTGCGCCATATCCACGAAAAGGATTGCGCCAACTTCGTCAGCAATTTCACGGAATTTTTTGAAATCAAGCTGACGGGGGTATGCTGAGTGACCGGCTATGATCATTTTGGGTTTGTTTTCTATTGCAAGTTTTCTGATTGTATCGTAGTTGAGGAGTCCCGTTTCCTCGTCAAGCTCGTAGGAAACTATTTTGAAATATTTTCCGGTGATGCTCACAGGGGAACCGTGTGTGAGGTGTCCGCCGTGGGGCAGAGCCATGCCCATAACTGTATCGCCGGGTTTTACGAAAGCAAGATAAACGGCAAGGTTCGCAGGGGAACCGGAGTAGGGCTGAACATTGGCGTGATCAGCACCGAAAAGTTCTTTCGCTCTTTCGATTGCGATTTCTTCAATGGGGTCAATAAACTGCTGACCTTCATAGTAACGTTTGCCGGGGTAGCCTTCAGAGTATTTGTTGGTGAGAACAGTCCCGGATGCCTCAAGAACGGCACGGGTAACATAGTTTTCCGAAGCGATAAGACGTATCTTGTCTATCTGCCTCTGTTCTTCTTTGATGATTAGATCATAAACGGCGGGGTCAAAATTTTTGAGATTCTGCATTAAAATCCTCCCGTACGCCCGGGCACAAAAAACGCCCGAACAGTTCTAAGAACAGCCCAGACGCACGACTTTAAGCATATATTACCGTACTTCCCGGGGGTGATCCCCCTTAATCTGCGTCAGTCGTACGGACGAGTATTAAATAGGCTATTTAAGAGCGAATGTCAAACCCTAATTTGAAATAATTCAAACATATGGGAAGAAGGGGGGCTGCTCCCCTCAGAATTATTTCTTGCTGTTTTCCAGTAGTTTGCCGAAATATCTGGATTTAATCTGCTCGCTTGCCATAGCCTGTTTAATGGGCGGAAGCTTCAGAATTGCCCCTAAAACCGCAGCCATAGCTCTGTGGGAAAAGAGGGCACGGTTATCGAATATGAGGTGTTCAAGACCTCCTCGTTCGATAGCCATCATTACAGCCTTGTGAACGGAGTTTTCCGGAGTAATAATCCTTTTTCCCCTGTATTTCATTGTAATAGCCTTTGTGGGGCAGACTCTGACGCAGACACCGCAGCCGAGGCAGGTTTCATCATTAAGCCTGACCTTTTTCTTCTTCGGTTTATGCGGATCATTGGCGGATACCATACCCAATGCCTCAACTGGACAGACTTCTGCGCATTTTCCGCAGCCGGTGCAGGCATGATCGTCAATTTCCGGTATATAGTTTGATGTATGCACAGGGTTCATGATGCCGAATCTGCGTGCTGCTATCATTGCCTCGCAGCAGCATCCGCAGCAGTTGCATATGAAGCTGACCTCTTTCTTTACATTTTCGCCGAACTGAACAAGGTTGCTGTCATATGCCTGCTGAAGAAGGTCGATTCCCTCTTTTTCATCCACTCTGCGTGCGTAGCCGTGGCGGATGAGGGAGTCCGCAACTGTGCCGAAGGTCATGCAGATGTCCATAGGAGCATCACACGCCATGCCCATATGCGCCATCTTGTGACGGCAGTAGCACATGCTGACGCCCATATGTTCGGAGGTTTTTATGACTTCACTTGCTTTTTCATAGTCCAGAATATGCATGCTGTTTTCTTCGCCGAGGGCACTTTCATTAACAAAAACACGCCCAAGCTGGGTTTCACCCCGAACAAAAAGAGATTTTATGAAATCTTCCTCGACTGTTATGTACTGATAAAAAAGATCGCTTAAGTATTTCTGGTCGATGTCGCCCCGTGTGCGCATCATGGAAAATTCAAAGAATCCTGCCATTGGCGGAGGAAGAACATACTGTGTTTCTTTGCCGACTTCCATATCAAGTATAAGGACTTTATCTGCAAAGGAATCCAGCCGTTTTTTTGCTTCTTTTTCGGACATTTTCCATATTTCAGCCGCCTGTTTGGCTGTAAAAGGTTTTATGGGAATCTGGGCAAGATAACCGGCTTCCTCCTCGCTCATGAGGACAGAGAGTATTTTGAAAAGATTTTCGCTTAAAGGAGCGCCCTGCGGAAAGCGGTTCAGCCTGTCTGCAAGCTCCCTGAAACCGTTTCTTGCTGTGAGATGTGCCATATTATGCCTCCCATATTTATTATAACAGAAAAAGCATAAACGAAAATAAGTTGAAAGAGATATTCGTAATGGGGTTCATATTCATACGCCATTATGAAAATGCAAACCCGAACGGTTCTGCTTTTTGGATTAACCGAAACTCTTTAACATTAAATGGATTAATGCTGTGCAAAGAGAATATTATTTCTGACAAATATTCATAATACAAATAATATAGAGCAGACAGTAAATATGGGGAACAGTTTAATTAGAACATTGATTTTATATACTGATCACATTATGATGTTCTGGGAAATAAAGAAGAAATATATGTTCATGAGGGATGAGCAGGAGGTTAACAGTGATTAAAAAATTGTTATTGCTTACGGGAGTTGTCTGTATTTCCCTGTTTCAGGCAAATGCCGAGACGTGTGTCACGGCTGAGTGCCATGCAGACATAAAACAGTATGAGGTGCTTCACGCCCCGGTCGAAGCGGACGAATGCACCACATGTCATTTGATGGATGATTATGAACAGCATATAGCCAAACCATCAGAGTTTCATGAGTTTACATCACCGGCGGATGACGGTCCTGTCTGCCTTGTATGCCATGATGAAAAGGGCGGGAAAGAGTTTGTACATGCTCCGGTTGAAGGCGGAGACTGCACCGCATGCCACAACCCGCACGGTGGAACGAATCAGTATATGCTTATTACCGCAACAGAATCTGAAACATGCTTTCAGTGCCATGAAAATGATAAAATGAGCAAAAAATTCCTCCATGGTCCTGTGGGAGCAGGAGAATGTGCCTCATGCCACGATCCGCACTCTTCAGACCATCAGTACCAGCTTAAAGCTGCTAAGGATGAACTCTGCTTCATATGCCACTCTGACAAAAAAGAGGATCTATCAAAGGTAAGTGTCCATGCTCCCGTTGCGGACGACTGTACTCTCTGCCACGATCCCCATAACTCGGATACTAAATTTCATCTTAAGGCAGAGGACGAAAAATCACTGTGTCTCACATGCCACGGTGATATGGATCCCGATTTCAAAGAAAATATTCTTAACGCTAAATATAAACATCAGCCGGTTGAGGACGGAAGCTGCGGAGAATGTCACAATCCTCATGCGTCTGACTTCGGTCAGCTTCTCCGCTCAGATACAAAACAGATATGTTTTGAGTGCCATCAGGATCTCGGCAACAGGATAGAGCATTCGCAGTATATCCATGCTCCGGTAGAGTTTGACGGCTGCAACGCCTGCCATAATGTACATGGTTCAGGTAATCCGTTCATACTGTATGAACACTTCCCCAAAACATTCTACAACCAGTACACAGATGGAATGTACAAGCTCTGCTATGAGTGCCACGATACGGGCAATCTCGAATCCGCCACCACTGACGGTACAGGCTTCCGCAACGGCGAACAGAATTTGCATTATCTGCATGTGATGATTCCAGGTAAGGGAAGAAGCTGCAAGGCATGCCACGAGGTTCATGCCTCTAATCAACCGCTTCATATCAGAAACAGTGTGCCTTTCGGCTCCGGCGGGTGGGAACTGCCAATTAAGTTTACACGTACGGAGAATGGCGGAACATGCGTTGTCGGCTGCCATAAACCAAAAACCTATGACAGGGAAAACGTATTCCAGAACCCTTAAGGAGGTTTTATGAAGAAGACTGCACTTACATTTATTGCTTTATTTATGACCTTCGGGGTTTTTGCTTTTCCTCTCAAAGAGTTGAAAGAAGGTGACAAAGTGGAGATGAAAAACTTCACGTACGCTTCCGGTGCATACACTGACAAAGAGGACAAGGCACCGCTAAAAGTTCTTCTCCTTTGGAAAGGTGATAAAAGGCTGAGTAAAAACACTTTTGAGGAGTTTAAACAGTTCTGCGCTAAAAGTGATGTTGTCTGCGTTTCTGTTGAACTTGGGGTCAGTGAACAGCTTGAGCCGGCAGAGAATGTTATTTATGCTTCCGATAATGCCAAAATGACCGATTCATGGGGGATTTTTACTCTGCCTGTGACCCTTGTACTGGACGGAGATAATAAAATTATCCACGGAATAGGCTTTGAAGGGCAGTACAGGGCGAAGCTGGAAAAGTTTATAGAGCTTAAGCAGGGCAGGATAAGCGAAGCGGAATACAATAATATTACGAATGTTCAGGGGGTTGATAAGACTGTCAGCAGGCTGCCTGAGATCAACTTCGCTAAAAATATGATAAGAAGCGGGCAGGCTGACGATGCCCGCAAACGCCTCGAAGGCATAGATACTGCCTCTCTGAACGACACCGAAAAAACAAGGATCGCTGAGGCGTATTTCATGCTTAAGGAATATCCCGCCGCGCTTGAAGTGCTTAAAGGCATAGGCAATACAGTGCCGGAAGTGAAGTTCCTTCTCGGATACGCATATATGCAGACCGGACAGTTTGATGCCGCTCTCAGCCAACTTGAATCAGTTAAGGACATCTACCCTCGCAAAGAGCGCATCTATTACGCCCTCGCCAAAATCTATTATGAAAAAGATATGTATAAGGAAGCGGCGGACTACTTTAACCAGTGTTGTGAAATCGTTATAGATTTCTAAATTATCGAATAATATAAGAGGACACCTTTCTTTAATGAAAAAGAAAGGTGTCCTCAAACTCCTTCCAAAGAAGCCAAATATAATCCAGAAAAACTAAATTGAGGAGAACATTAAGCTCTCCAGACTGCCGGAATATATACTTTTAATGGAACCTGTTCTTTGAGGGGTTTGGAAATCTTTTTCCCGTAAAAGACGAGTAATGAAAGATATAATTTTGCCGATCAAAAAAGCCCTCTGTAAAGAGGGCTCCTGTCGTTTAAGTTATAGTCATTAAAAAAGATTCGTATTATCCCCGTAGCCTGCACCGTGGTAGTGGCAGTTTGTGCAGTTTGAGTCATAGCCGCTTGGGTGTGTTACTTCCTGCAATCCGTTTCCTGTAATTGCTCCGTCCGGACTCATATGGCAGAGAGCGCAGAGTTCGGTGAAGTTATTGCCCACGACACTCACAGGAGCATTCAGGGCTGTACCGTCCGCAAGGGCTGCACTGTCGCCGGATTGAGTTATAAGGTACGTATTGTCTGATGTATGCACATCATGGCAGTGAATACAGCTTACTTCCATTCCGCCTGTGTAGCCTGAGCCGGGTCTGAACTGTCCGAATGATTGCCCCATACCGTCTTTTGCTCCGTGTATATCAGCGGTGAACGTGTTGCCGAACAGACCTTTGAAGGTATCGTAAATATTGTTGTAATCACCGTCAAACGTCAATGAAGGAGGGTTAACACCGAATGCACCGTTTCCGTCATGGCAGTTAAGGCAGAATGCGCTTATGTCACCGTAGGCGGCTGAACTCTGTCTGAAGTCTCTTGTGAGGCTTATGGAGCCGTTCATATCTGTGTACTGGTGGCATACCACACAGTCCGAGTTGCCTATTTTACCGTCTCCGTCAAGGTCATGCATTGTGGTGTGACCTCCGAAGAGACTTGCCGATGCCACTATTGTGGGGTTTGCATGGCAAAGGGTACACTGATAGCTTTCCGCTGTTATTCCTTTTATGCCGTTTGTGCCGTGGCAGTAGAGGCATGCGCCTGTGTCGCTGGCGTCAACTTTTCTGAAGCTTGAAGCCAGAGCAGGGTTATAGTCGTGTATTTTATCAAGCTGTGCGGAAGGGTGGCAGAGAGAACAGTCCTTCCTTTCCCATCCGCTGTGACTTTTTGAATCTGTAAGCTGCGGAATGCCTATAATATTTTTCTGTGCGGAAGAATTGCCTGAGCTGTTGCTTCCGCAGGCTACGGCAGATGCCAGAACCATTAATGATACTATGCAGTAAATAAAAACTCTCACGGATTCACCCCGTTTTATTACTCTGTAATTGTTCATCGTTTGGTATCCTTATGGCAGTCTATGCAGAAGGATGCCTTGTGGCAGCTATCGCAGGATGCAGGATCCATCATTGCCTCAACCGAGTGGGTGAGCTTGAAGGCTCTGGGATGTCTGTATCCGTCTTTTGCATACTGCTGGCTGTGGCAGCTTTCACAGTACCAGTCAGAGTGACAGCTTTCGCAGCTTTTTTTGTCCAGTGCAGCGGGAACAGCATGGAGCTTTGTCCACTGCGTGAGATGGTCTTCCGGTTTCATGGTTTTCAGGTTGTCATGGCACACATAGCAGTTTTGGGGAGCTGAAACAACTTTGGTTATCTCTTCCTTGTGGCATGTGTGGCATGTGTTGTCGATCTTAAGTTCTGCACCGATCTTAAAATCGCTCCCTTTGTTTATAAAGGTTTCTATATCCGGCAGTTTGTGGCAGTAGAAGCAGTCCTTCTTCTGCTCAAACAGAATGTTTACGTGTTGTTCGTGGTTGAACTTAACGTACGGAGACTGGTAGTAAAACTTCGTACAGCCGAACAGAAGAACCGGCAGAACCAGTAAAAACCATATGAATCGCTTATTCATCTATTTTCCTCAGTATAATTTTTATTACTTGTCAGAAGCTGTAAGTAGCTTTCACACCGTATCTGTTTTCGGGCAGATAACGTGTTTCCCTGTTGTTTTCCGCATAAACGCCCACGGTGAGATCTTTTATTACGTCATATTCAATCTCGCCGTATATGGAGTATATGGAGTCTTCTTTATCCATGCCCGCCGTACCGTTTATTATTTCAGAACGTCCGACATACTCTGCCTCGAAACTGAACCGAAATTCTCTTGTTATGCTCCAGTCGAGGGCAAAGCTTAAGCCGTTTGCCTCGGAATCGCTGCCGTCATAGATGTAAATCTCAAAGTTCGATGTGAGACCATGACTTTTGAAATGATTAACATTAGCGCCGAATTTGTAGATATCCCCCGTTATCCATTCGCCGAAGTTATTCAGCAGAACAGTGTGAACGGTGCCCTGATAAACTGTGTAGTGGTCGTTTATTGCATATTCCACAGTGTAGGAGTATCTGTCTTCCTTGCCGGAAGAAAAGTTGGTTATTATAAGCTCTCCCAGCCTGTCGGAACCGTCTTCAACCCTGATTCTTGTGACATCAGCAATAAGACCGAGCTTTTTATAGCGGGCATAGACCCTTGCCATGCCTCTGTAGATGTCATCATCTTCCATATCGTAGTCTATTTTACCGTCAAGGGAGAGGAAAACTGTTTTATCGGTAAGGGAAACAAACCTTCTTCCCAAGCCCACACCAAGGAGTTCCTGAATTGTTCTGTCTCCGTCCTCTTCCTTGGAGTATGAAACATACCCTGTGTAGTTTTTAACACCATTGAGGAAGATGCGACCGCCGTAGAGCCTGTCGCCTGTGTCACGGAAAGATTCGTTTATGTGTCTGTCATCAGAATCGAAATACTCCGGTACGCCGCCGAAAACTGTGGCGCCGAAATAGTAGTCTGTTCTCACAGTGGCTTCTGCTCCGTCAAGGGTGAGGAATCTGTTTCCGAGATATGAAAATCTGCCGAGTTTGATTTCAAGGGCTCTTTCAAAGCTGCTGAATTCAAGGTAGGCGGAATATATATCTGTGAAGCTTTCCCCATCCTCTGCTGAGTATGTTCCGTGAAAATTGAATCCGAGATAAGGATTAAGCAGCCTGACATTGTCGAGTATCAGCGTGTTTTCCCATGTCCCTTCGGAATCCCCTCCCTTCTCCTCAGAGTGTTCATAAGAAGTAGAGAAAGAGCCGTCTATGCCGAATGAATAAGCATTCTGCATTGAGCCCGCTAAAAGAACAAAAATTAAAAATCCCCTTAATAGTTTCACTCTGTTCTCCTGAAATTAAAATGAAGTAAGGTCATCTATGGACAGCTCAAGCAGTCTTGAAGCGTAACTGTAGTTATGCAGACCGTAGCTTTTGTCCGATTTTATAAAGTTGTAGTTATAGGCGGCACGGTTCAGAGCAGTTATAAGAGCGCTGCTGCCTGTTACAGTGTTGTAAGAAGCAGAAATTTCGCTGTCTGAAGCTCTGCCTGCAAGGGTATTGATCCTTGCCTGAAGAGTCTCCATAAGTGTTCTTACAGATTCTGTTCTGCCCAGATAGTCGTACCTGCCGTCTGTGTCAACCGCTACGCCTGAATGGCATGAGCTGTTGCAGTATGTGAGCCTGTCGCTGCTGTTGACGCTCATGGTCATAATGTGGGTTGTGCCCGCACCACGGTTCATATGGCAGTCCACGCAGTCAAGCGCTGCTTTATGGGCAGAGGTGAGTGCAATTGTTTCTCCGTAGGTGTGTCCGCCTTTGCCTTCAAACATTTCAGCCTGAGAATTGTGGGGAACGGAACCTATTCCTGCTCCGTTTGTATTATGGCATGTGTAGCATATCTTGCCGTCGCCGGCGTTTACACTCACTGTGCCGTCATGAAGAACAAGTTCCGCAGTGCCGGAAATTCTGAGCTGGGCGTTGTGCCCTCCTTCACCGTGAGGGTCATGGCATACGTTGCATGTGATCCCGCTGACCCTGTCTGTATCTTCGAGTTTGATCTCTTTTCCGAATATCATGCCCAGTGCGCCTTCACCTGTGTGGCATTTAAAGCAGGCGCTGTTGGTGACGGAAGGGCTGGCGGTATTAGCGTTTTCATGGGTGCTGCTGCCAGCATTGTAAAATTCTGCGAAGTGAAATCCGCCATTATGGCATGTAAGGCATACTCCGGAAGAGATAGATGCAGATGTCGGGTGACCGGAGATAGATATTATTCCGTTAAGCCCGCCGGATATTTCAGCCGAAGGACCGTGGCAAGCTTCACAGGTTACACCTTTAAGGTGAGAAGAAGCAGTCGAGGCATCGGTGTTAACTGTCATTGTATCATCGAAGCCGTAAGCTTCGGGATGGTCATCAATTCCATTGTCGTCTCTGTCAGGGAAGAACATTCCTGTTGCGTGGCATGTTGCACAGGATGTGCTGTTTATTGCTGCTACTGTTGGGTTGTAGGATATTGCATGGCTGCTTGCAGTCCATGCGGAGATAATTTCGCCCCTGAGGATCTCTCTTCCGTACATGTCAGTGTATTCAGGTGAGTTGATTGATCCACTGTGGCAGAAAAGAAGGCAGTACGGTCTGTTGTTGTCTTTGTCGTATGAATAGCTGAAAGCGTTTATTGTAAGGTTTTCAGTGATATTTTTTGTGCTTCCAGTTACGGATGCTGTTACGGTGTACTTACCTATTGAATCAGGGATAAAAACTGTTTCTGTTCCTGTGTCAGAGTGGAATGCAGCTCCATTTGATTTTCTTACACTCCATTGAACATTAAGAACCGACTCTCCGAAAGTATTTTCATCTATACCGAGGGCAACTCTTTCACCGGGCTGAACATTCGCAGTTCCTCTTATTATATCGGGAAGAGGCATTCCCAGACGCTCAAAATATTCATTGTCATCCATTGCTTCTCTGAAGCTTTTGGAGAGGAGTTTGATAATTTTCTTTGTCTGCGGTTCTTCGGCTTCATTCAAATATCCGGCAAAAAAAGTTAAGGGAATGCTTGTCGCCGCGCGGATGATATTTGCTGCCGGTTTGGTTGAGGTCTGAATGACTGGGTGATCGTTTATCAATGCAAGGAAAACTGTGTTGGCGTCTGTCGCTGATCCTGAAAGGGAGTAGGGCAGAGTGACAACAGCATTATAAATTACAGCCGGGGGAGTTGAGGACGCCTTATCGGTGAACCTCACGGAAAACAGGGGCGAAAGAGCTGTGTAGCTGTCTTTAACATAAACAGAGTCAGTCTTTTCTATGTAAACAGTGCTGCCTGAAAGAGCAGGTATGGTTCCTGTAATAGAGAACCCTTCAAAGGCACCTGTGCCAGTGTAGCTGAGTGTTCCGTCAGATGAGATTTTGACGGAGGTAATAGTCCGTGTGTCATCATTGACAGAAGGTTTTATACTGTCGCTTCCGCCGCATCCTGCTATATAAATGACGCTGAGTAAAATCAATAAAAGTCTGGTAAATTTCATATAATATCCTCTTTAAAGCTTCAGTTACCTGCTGCGTTATGCTTGTCAGTGAGAACCTTGAGGAGTTCTGCTGTGCTTTGTTCTTCATGGCACTTGGCGCAGAGTTCTTCTCTGCTGATTTTATCCGTGCTTAAAAGCAGCGGGTCGCTTGAGTAGTGGGGCGTGTGGCAGTCGCCACAGTCCAGAGTTTTGTTCAGCTTTTCTACAAAAACTTTGTCTACCGGATGGAACTTGATATAACTTTTCTGGTGGTAGTTGAAACCAAGCTCATTGGATGCGTGGCAGCTGTCGCACAGTTCGTTGACGGGTTTTCGCAGATGAGTCTTATCTGTGGACTTATGGGGCGAATGACATATTGTGCAGAAACCTGCGGCAACCGGACCATGGATATACTGGGCTTTCTGCATTTGGTTGTTGAAATTTTCATGACATTTGAGACAGGTTACAGAAAAAGGCTCCTGAGGGATAAGGTTATTGTCCTTCTCGTGACACACAAAGCATTTAGCCTGTTTTACAGGTGCATGAACCCATGTTCCCATAAACTTATCCCTGTGGCAGTTGACACAGTCATTAAGATCCTGAAACCTGTGGCAATTCAGACATATCTCTTTTCTGTCGCTGCTGTGAAAGTTCTGGTAGCTTTCTGTCCAGTCTGTAATTGTGGTTGGTGAGTCAACCTTGTTCACCTGAACAGTCATAACGGTTTTACCCTGTGTTACGAGTATTGTATTGTCACCTTCATTGAGCTTCAGGATAGTCATAAGCATATAAAACTTTTTGCCGTCCGCTCCTTTGGATTCAATGAGTTTTTTAACGTTTTTCTCACCGTTGATCTCTATGGTGACAGGATCGTTTACAGACGATCTTCCTATTATATGTATGTCACTCACTGACTTAACTTTATCAGTGATCGGGAAAATTATTTCAAGCTGAGCAAATGCCTGCGGAGTAAGCAGGAAAAGACTACTCAGAACCAGTATTATAATTTTCCGGCAACCGAATCTCTTCAGCATGTGCATTGTCCCCTTGTGATTCATATATTTTTTTCAGATAGTAATTCAGTTTATCCTGATCCTCGTAACGGTCTTTGATGCCGTTAAGGATCTCCAGCGCTTTGTCACTGTCTCCTTTTAGGTAGGCAGCTACGCCGCTGTATAGAACACATTCAATGCTGTTTTGACAGGCAGAAAAAACACTATAAGCTCTTTCTGCCGCTTTAAGACGCAGATATGTCTGCCCCAGAAGAAGTTTCCCTTTATCGTCCAGCTCCGCCGCATTAACTTTATCCATTTCATTGATGGCGGCTTCTGTCTCACCTTTTTTGGCAAGCATCAGCACAAAGTTCATGCGGGGTACTATTTTTTTGTAATTTTCGCCTTTTTCTGCTGCATCAAGCATTTCAGACAGTTTATTTTCGTCTGTTTTGCCTGCGAGATAGGAGAGGTACACCGGGGTGAGAGAAGCAAAGCTTCCGTCTTTGCTGATCAGTCCGGCGGGTTTGCCTTCTTTAACAAATAATGCGTACGGTGCATTTTCTGTTGAGGATGCCTTGTAGATACAGTCTTTTGTTTCGGAGCCTGAGAAGAATGATGAAAGCTCTTTTTTATCGGCGCCGGAAATATCGGCACAGAAGCATTTCACTCCTTCATAATTACTGCAGTCTTTAAGAAATTCCGCCAGAATATTAAGGTCGAATCTCTTGGTGTGATCAAAGAACAGCACTGCTTTTCCACCGTGCGGATCTTTTATTCCTGAAACGGCGGAGAAAACAGGTTCGGCGGCATCAGCAGCTTTTATAGCATCTGAACTGTCCGCTGCGCCCGCATTTGCGGCGGAAAAAACCGCCGCTGAAAATGCAAATGCGCAAAGTGTATTTCGCATACTTAAAAATGAACGCATATTATTTACCCTGAAGTTTTTGCAGGTTCTGCTGTATTATAAACAGGTTCCTGAGAACTTCGGATTCGCCAATCTGTTTGTTTCTGCCTTCTCTGTATGCCTTGTCATGGTATTTGGAGAAAAGCTCTTCCGTAGTGTTACCGTGGCATACCGCGCAGAATTTATCTTTCACTTCCAGTTTCAGGAAACTGTCTTTATCAGTTCCGTCAACATTGTAGGCTGCCTCCGTACTTCCCTTTTTCCAAACGTGCGGGTCGTGGCATGTCTGGCAGGTTATTGAACCTTCCGCAGATACCTTGCCGCCGTCATCGTACAGAAAGTCTTTATACTGCTCTCTGTACGGGAATATTTTGAACATTTTGTCATGGGCGGTGATTTCGGGTATTTTTTTGTAGCCGTAACCGTCTTTCTTGTGACAGTCTCCGCACATTTCAAATGCAAACACAGACTTTCTGCCCTGCTCAAACGCCCACATGAGTCTGTTGTCTTTGTGGAAGTTATGAGGCATATGGCAGACATAGCAGGGGTTTGCTTCCGCTGTCTGTCTGACTTTTTCGGTCATATAGTCCAGCTTGCTTAAGTTATGCTCAGAGTACACTACGCTCTTCTGATCGGCATGGCAGGCGAGGCACATGTTGCTTTCACCGGTATTTCTCACCATGCCTTTCACTGAACCGTGAACATCGTGGCAGGTTGAGCATACTATTTTTCCATCCAGAAGGTAAATATCAATTTCCTTCTTCGGTTTAACATTTGTCGGGTGACTTGTTATTATTTTTGTTTTTTCGGCGACTTTTCCTTCACTGTGGCAGCTTTTGCAGATTGTTTCAAAATCTGTTCCCAGTGATTTTTCAAAGAGGAAATATCCGCTGTTATGCACAGTGTGGCATGCACCGCATGAGTTTCCTTCTTCCTTGGCTTTTGCAAATTCTGCCATGTGCTTCTCAAAGTTGGCAACATTATGCTTTGATGAGGCGAAGTCTTTCTTGTCGCTGTGGCAGCTCTGGCAGAAGTTACCTTTTTCCATGAGTTTCTTGTTAAGGAAGCTGTTGCTGAAAGTACCTTCTTCGCCTTTTTTCGGCCCGTTGTTATGAACAGTGTGGCAGCCGGAGCAGTACAGGTAGTATTCTCCGTCTTTTTCAGTGAGGAACTGACCGTATTTCTCGTGGGCTTCTATTTTGCCTAACTTATGTCCGTCATGCACTGTTTTCTTTGATGCAGAGCCTTTTTCACTGTGGCAGACGTAGCAGTAGTCGTCTTTAGTTTTGTATGCGTATTCCAGAGTCATTATGTTTTCATCTGTTTTGGCATTGTGAACACTGTGGCACTGGGCGCATACGGGAGCATTTGCCGTATCTTTATCTCTCACATCGTGGTCAGAGCCGGCTATTTCGTTCTTTCCTTCGTGGCAGGCGGAGCAGAAACTGTCAAAGTCCGCAAAGTTTCCTCTGAGGAAGTCTTTGTCGATCTTTCCGTTTTTAGACGGTTTGTGGGGGTCGTGGCAGCTTGTGCAGGTGAAGTTTTCGTCAGTGAGCTTGAACCTTTCATCCACTTTCCCTTTTGTCTTGATGTTTACAGGGTGGGAGTGCTCGCCTGTGATCTTCTTTTCTGCGCTGCCGCCGGGTTTGTGGCAGTCCATACATCCGTCATCCTCTTTTTTAACAAGGAGGCGTTTGTTGGTGCTGTTGTGAACCTTATGGCAGTCAAGGCAGCCGTTTTTAAGCTTCTCTTTGCCGTGGAGGGTGTTCTCTATCATTTTCTTTTCATCATGGCAGACAATGCAGAGAGCGCCGTTTGTAGCTTCGACCCTGAGGAAGTTTTTGTCCTTGGAGTGTACATCATGGCAAGTGGCGCATGTGACCATTCTCTGTTTGGACTTATCGCCGCCTATTTCAGTGAAGAACTGCTTTACTTCACCGAAGAGAGGCAGTTTTTCATAGGCTTTCATATCTGTTTTGATGTCCTTGCCCACAGGGTGATTAAAAAGGTTTGACTCAAGCACTTTTTCCTTGGCAAACCCTTTTTCCTGATGACAGCTCATACATCCTTTGGTGATCATGTCGTCGTTAGTGTTCGGCAGTTTAAGTGACCAGCCGTGGGGGTCGTGACAGCTTTCGCATGTGCCTTTCTGCTGTGCTGTTTTACCGTCTTTGGCTACGAAACCTTTGATGGTTTTCATGTCATGCTTGGTTTCGAGCACTGTTTTCTGTGTTTCGTGGCATACAAAGCAGAGTGAGTTGTCGGAGTTTTTACGGAGGAGGAGAGTCTCTGTTTTAGCCTTATGCACAGAGTGGCATGTGAGGCATATCACTTCATTCTCAAGCCCGTAGGAACCGCCTTCTGCCTTGATCTTATTTATTTCGGTTGCGTTGTCGTGCTTTATGTTTATCGGGTGGTTCAGCATGCCTTTCAGGTAGTTGTGATCCTTGTCGCTAACCTTGTCCAGATGGCATGTGGCACAGAGTTCCGAATGGTTTCTGTAGTTAATGAGGAGTTTTTCCTCTTTGGGTGAGTGGGGCGTGTGGCAGCTCTGGCAGATAACTTCGCCTTTTGCGCCGAGTTTACCGTCTGACTTGTGGAGCCTTGACGCTGTTTCGTCCCTGTGTTCCTTAACCTCTGTCATGGGGTGGGTCATGCCCATTTTAGCGCTTCCTATATCTGTGTGACATGCTCTGCACAGTTCGGAGTTTGCATTATCCATACGCAGGAATACGCTTTTTTCGACCCCTTCATCCCTCGGTGCGCCTGTGGAGTGGGCGGAGTGACATGTACGGCAGTCTATTTTGCCGTCTGTGAGGGGAAGAGACTGAGGTATATTCATATGGGCGGGGATTTTATCAAGCTTATGTACGTCACCCGTCCAGATTTTGATACGGCTGTCGCCCACTGTGCCGTTATGACAGGAGAAGCACATTTTTTCAGTGGCGACCACTTTATCCTTCTGAAATTCGACCAGCGGTGTTCCTTTGAGGTCAAAGAGAAATTCAGGCATCCATTCATAGTGACAGATGGAGCATTCCTTTGAGGAATCAGGGTTTAGTTTTTCCGTTTGAGCCTCTGCGCTGAAAAAGCAAAAAATCAGGGCTGTGAGTAAAAAAAACAGACTTCTCAATTTTTCTCCTTCAACTGAAAAATGAATACTGTCTTTTCGAAGGCATCCACCACGGCAAGGGTGTTTCCGCTGATCCTGATGTGGGTCAGAGAACCGAACTTGAGCTTATTGCCGTATGTATCTGTGAGGACACCTGCAAATTTCCCGTCTTTATCGAAATATTGTATAAGACCGGTATATCCGTCAGCAACGAAGATGGTAGAGCCAGAGAGAGCTATGCCCGTGGGGCGGTAGAACTGTCCCTGATTTATTCCCCAGCTGCCGATAAATTCGTAAAATTTCAGTTCTTTAGTTATTTTCTGGATTCTGGTGTTGAGAACTTCGGATACAAGAAGCTGACCTGCCTGATCAAACGCAACGGCGTAAGGATACCAGAACTGAAGGCGTTCCTTGCCGTATTTGCCTGCGCTTGCGACTTCTTTTGCTTCGGCGAGGTCAATTTTAACAATTCTGTGGTTGTCGTTATCAGCCACGTAGGCGTAACCTCCGCTGACAGCAACGTCAGTGGGGTCAAATACCGCTACTTTGGCGGAGGAGTAGATCTCGAACTTTGAAGAGACCATGTCCAGAGAGTTAGCTTTGCTGTTGCAGTAAAGGTAGTAGTTCCCGTTCTTGACAAAACAGTTGCCGCCTTTGAGGAATTCCTTCTTAACCGAGGAAACCGCACTGCCGTTTTTATAGACAGTGTAGTTTCCGTTGAAAGCGTCATAGATTCCTGCGGTATCTGCTGATTCGATTACAACATCAGCAGGGGTGGACTGTTTCTCGAAAGTTACCTTATAAAGGAGGGATGCGCTGAAGTTCAGCGCATGCCCCTGTGTTATTGCCGAAAAAAATATTACTGCCGCAAGTAAGAGTTTCACTTAGTTTTCCTCGCTGGGTTTCAGAAAGCTGGGTATATAAAATTCCTTATACCTGTCGATCATGCCCGCAACTTCATTTCCTACGATCTGCGCCATTCTTCTCTCGTTGTAGCCTATCTCTTTAAGAGGGAGATAAGCCTCGTTTATGTTGGAGTTGTGGCATTCGTTGCACTTAACGGAGTTCTCAATAGTGCTCATGGGTCTGTGGATGACTTTCAGAGAAGCACTTTTTGCGGCTGGAACCATTTCGCCGACTTTGCTTTTGAATTCACCAACATATTTGACCATAGCACCGGTATCAAACACCCTCGGCTCTTCTCCGCCTCTGTTAAGGGGCATGAGTTTGTAGGGGGTGTCTTCAAGGAAGAAGCCCGTGTCTATGCTTGATTTCTCATCTCCGGTAACTTTGTTGTACCATACGTATCTATGGTCACCGGGAGTTTCGCTTTTTATGTGGCAGGTTTCGCATGCCATAAAGTAAGCGTGCATGTTAAGAAACGCTCTGATCTCTTTTTTCTTGTCATGGGGTACATCCCCGTGGCAGGAAACGCAGAGGTTTTTGCTGTCCGTAACTGCTTCTGCTTCATTTTTGTGGAAGTCATAAAGCTTGTGGATCTCGCTTATGTCTTTATAGGCGAGTCCGGCGTTCTGGGTGTCCACACCTTTCAGCATCTCCTGATACAGTCTGTCCTCTTTGCTGAGGCTGTCTGCATGGGCTTCCCCGTGGGGAGTGTGATGCCATATGTGCATAACAAGTATGAACACTATGTAGGTGGAGTACAGAAGGAACGCTATCCCTGCGAGGCAGTATAAATATCTTACAAAAACGGGTCTCTGCTTACTCATGGTGAGAACCTCCTTTGTTGTATTTGCCGCCGGTAGTGCTTTCTTTCATAAACTCTATCTGTTCTCTGATAAGTTCCACTTTTTCCTGATTAGTAAGCATTTCCGCTTCCTTCTCCTTATCAAGATCAAGGAGACGTGAGGGGTCTTTTTCCACTATGCGGTTTATTCTCGCCCATTCCATGTAATACTCATGCTTCATGAGATGTTCGGGCAGATAACCCGTCAGGAAGAGGGGAGACATGGGGAATTTGTCATAGTTGACGTGAGCGTTGTACATGTGCCAGATGAAGATAACACTGACAGCAAGCATAGCCTCGTCAGAGTGGGCTATGTAGCTTATGTTTACTGCCCAGCCGGGGAGAAATGATGTCGCCCACACCGGAAACCACAGGAAAAGACCGGTGATTCCGAGAACGGGAATACCCCAGAAAACTGCCCAGTAGTCAAACTTCTCTCTCCAGTGGAATCTCTCATGCTTAGGCATGTCATCGCTGATGAAGAGTGCATATTTGATGAATGACGCTATATCCTGCGCATCTTTCTTACGGGGACACATGGGTGAGTAGTACACAAAGCGTCCGAACTCGCCCCATGAGAATGTTCCTGTTTTCTTAGCGGGTATTATGTAGTTGATAGCCATGTTCTTAAACAGGTAGTACCAGTGGTAGAAGAACTGACCGACCATGATAACGCCGCATACTCTGTGTATGAATCTTGTGACATGCAGACCGCCGAACATCTCTATCATTGGTTTTGCCCAGGGATAGAAGTGGAATTTCAGGGGGAAGCCTGTAGCCACAAGGAGTATGAATGTGATCATGATAAACATGTGCTGAACTCTCTGGTTTTGAGTGAGTTTCAGGTAATGTTTTTCACCGTTTTTTATTTTAACTAAAGGTAATCCTTTCATTTTCGTTGCCCCCCGCTCTTAACCGTTTCTCTTACGCCTGAAGCTCAGGTTCGGGAACATAATCCTGATGAGCTCAAGCACCATAAGACCCTGAAGCAGGAAGAATACTCCCAGCGTCAGCACTGTGAAGGCTAAGGCTACCCAGAACTCAACGGGGTAGAGGTCTTTGTCTATCACAACGTGCATTCTGATCAGACCGAATTCTCTGGTGGTGTTGACGTGGCAGCCTTCACCCTCGCAGGATTTGTATCTGTTCTCAACATAAGTGGCGCTGTCCGGGCTTTTGTGGCTGAGAATCTTATGAACGGACTGTCCGTCCCTGACGTGGCAGTCTATACAAGTGGGAGCGTTTTCCATTCCGAACTCAACAGCTTTTCCGTGGAAAGTGTCGAGATAGGTACTGGCGGCGTTTTTGAGTTTGTGTTTTTCCGCCATGTCGTCCCTTGAGTGACATTTGCTGCATGTTTTAACAACATCTTCACTTGCGGATAAGTTCTTGATCCTGTGGGTGACGTGGTTGAAATAGTATTTGTAGGAAACGTCCTGATCGTGGCAGACACTGCATTTCTGGAAGATTTTATCCTGTGTTCTGGCGTCATGAACATCTCTTACATCGTCTGTTATGAAACGGTAAGTGGGGTTGCTGTGACAGTCTGTACAGGTGGGAAAGTCTTCGGCTATGCGGGCGTTCACATGTTCGTTGTCAACATTGTGGATACTGCCTTTTAGCTCTTCAACAATTTTGCTGTGGGAGAAAGGTTTTGCCGAATCGCCCATTGTTATATGGCATTCGGTGGAGCAGTCAACTATTTTGGCTTCCTTGTGGGGTATTTCCTTAATGTCAACATGACATCCCGTACACTTGACCTTGGTGTGTACGGAGTGGGCATACCTGTCGGAATCCACATAGAACTGCCTTAAATATCCTTCGTCGCTAACCCTGCTGAGACCCGGATACTTGTGACACATCATGCAGTTTTCATCGTCCGGAACTATGGACGAAGCATGTGCGGAAAGCGTACCGAACAGAATGCCGGCAGCCATGATGGTAAATAAGAAAAATATTCTCATCATCCACTCCAAATTTTTAAATAAAAGAAATTAAAACAGAAGGTTATATTTCCTAGTTTCCATCTAGACTAAAAGATCTAATCTTCATTGTCAATAACGATACTGTGTTTTGGAAGCGTTATGCCGAAATTATTAAAAATACAAAAATCTGTATATTCATAAGTGTTTCAATGGTTAGCAAACATATGTTATTACGGGGTTATCAGCATTTGTCATTTATAGGTAAAGGGCAAGAACGCTGTTATAGAAAACATGGTTTTACTTTGTCTTTACCATGGGTTTTGGGTACATTTCGATGGATATGGCTATATTGTTTGTAATAAAAAAGAATAATAATATTTGTTTACTAGGTATTATGTTCTGCTGAAAAGTCTTATTGAAAAGCGGGCAGTCTCAGCGGGAGACTGCCTCACGAAAAAGATTCCATGGGTAAAAGGAGGGGAGGTCTGCTGTGACTGTAATTTCCTCCTGCTGGGTGGGGTGTTTGAAAGTGAGCTTTCTGTGGTGTAGGGCTACTGCTTCGTTATCTGTTTTTATTCTGCTGCCGTATTTCGTGTCTCCGGCTATTGGGAATCCTGCAAAGGAAAGCTGGGCACGTATCTGATGGTATCTGCCAGTTTCAAGATTTATTTTAAGCAGTGACAGACCGCTGACTTTTGCGATCCTCTCATACTCAAGCACTGCTATTTTCGAGTTTTTGTGTGGGTTCTGGGTTATTTTTGCCTTAAAATTTCCGTGGGAGTGATGGTGGACAAGAGTACCTGTTTCCGCCGGCGGGTTTCCCTGAATAACAGCGAAGTATATTTTTTCTGCTTTCTTATCTCTCAGAAATGCGTTCAGGCGTGACAGTGCTTTGTCTGTTCTGGCGAAAAGCACTGCTCCGCTTACTGGTCTGTCCAGCCTGTGAACGGTATGCAGAAAGACATTGCCCGGCTTATTGAACTCACGGCGGACCCATTCTCGGGCATATTCCTCAAGGCTTTCCTTATGTTCGTTGGATACCTGAGTGCTTAATCCCGCCGGTTTGTTAACTGCAAGGATGTGGTTGTCGCTGTATAATATATCAAGCTTCATCCGGTTATCTCCGTTTCCAAGCGGCGAAGTAACCTGCCGGAACAGGCAGCGGGCTTTCCCCTCTGTCCAGTGTCAGTTCGCTTGTTTCTATTATGCCGTTCTTGCCTTCCATCGCCTGAATAAGAATATTTTTCAGGGTGAGCGGTGTATATCCCGGTGTATGGCAGGTGAGAATAATGAAGGACGGGTTTTCACTAAGCACGCTGCGGCAGAGCTTTATTATCTCCGGCAGGTGGGTGTCTATTTTAAAAACTTCGCCTTTGCTTCCTCTGCCGAAGCTTGGCGGGTCAAGTATGATGCCGTCATATTTTGAACCCCTTTTCTCTTCTCTTTTGAGATATTTGATAACGTCATCGGTGATCCATTTCACCTTTGACGGATCAAGACCGTTTAGGGATATGTTGCGTTTGGCGAGGTCGTTTATCTTCTGCGAGGCGTCAACGTGGGTTACATCTGCACCGGCTTTGCATGCGGCGAGTGTTGCTGCTCCGGAATATGAAAAAAGATTCAGGACCTTAAGCTTTTTGTCGTAATTATTGATCAGATCTGTCATGAAGCTCCATGAGTATCTGTGTTCAGGGAAAACACCGAGATGACCGAAATCTGTGGGGCTTATGTAGAACTTCAGACCGTCTACTTCAATCACCCATTCCTTAGGCAGAGTTTTTCTGTACGACCAGCTGCTGCCGCCTTCTCTTGAGAATATGGCATGAACATTTTTCCATTCGCTTTCGGGGAGCATTTTGCCCCAGACTGCCTGTGCGCATGGTCTGTCCAGTATAAAGCCGCCAACTTTTTCCAGCTTTCTTCCATTTCCGCTGTCCAGAACAGAATAAGAACCTGAGGGATTCATAATTATCATCTCCTTAAAATCCGGTGATCCGCTGAATCTATCAGAAACGGCAGGGAAGGCAACATATAAAAGAAATAAAAACTTTATTTATCTGCTAATGGTATAATATTCTATGAGACAAGTTTAATATTTTACCTGGTCTTTACTTGTACTTTACTCCAAGCCTGTTAATCTATGTTAGTATGGGGTATTTATACCTTTTTGGGGAAGTATGCGGCAATGTGAACCGGTGTAAAATTTGTATAGGGTTATTTTTTGTCGTGCATTAATTTTACTGTTGCCTATATTTCGTATTGAATTTATCTGAAATGAAGAGGTCACAAAAAATGAGATTGTTATTGATTGAAGACGATTCGGATCTTGCGGAAAATGTAATCGACTATTTTGAAATGCAGGGCTGGAGTGTGGACTATGCCATCACAGGCGAAGCGGGGCTGCAGTTTGCACAGGAGAATCACTATGACGCCCTTGTGCTGGACATTAACCTTCCCGGTATAAACGGATTTGAAGTATGCAGGATCCTTAGACGCAAACTGAGACTGAACATTCCGGTTGTGATGCTGACCGCAAGGACTATGCTGGACGACAAGCTTGACGGATTTGAATCCGGTACGGACGATTATCTTCCTAAACCCTTTGAACTTGCGGAGCTTAAGGTGCGCCTTGAAGCGGCTGTGAGAAGAACAAAACACAGTGTGGCAAGCGTTTTTGAAGTCGGCGGACTCAGCCTTGATCCTGAAAACGGCTGTGTGATGAGAAAAGGAAGAATAATAGATCTCCCCGGAGTCTGTTTCACGATTCTGCGTAAGCTGATGGAGGCGCACCCCGGGATAGTTTCCAAGGAAGAGCTTGAGTATGCCATCTGAAAAGATCAGCCTCCGCAGACAAATGCGCTTAAGGCTCATTTCTACACTCTGCGCCAGCTTGTTGATAAACCATTTGATACAGAACTTCTCCATACTGTAAGGGGAAGAGGATATAAAATAGCCGAAGAGCCCCCAGAGGAGACAGATGCGGTTTAAAACCGGTCTGCGAAGCAGGATAATTCTTGTTTTTACAGGTATAAGCCTCCTTCTGGGTTCACTTCTTGTGCTTGGTGTTATTGTTTCAACACAGATAAGCGAAACCAGATCAAAACAGAGGACAATACGCATGGAGGCGGATTATTACCTCCGCAGCCATATGTCCACTTTTGCTGCGCCGACATCAAACTCCTTTTTTATGCCTAAACCGTCTTCGCCGTTCATAAACGTTTACTACGGTGAAGATCTGCTTCCTGAGTGGGCGAAGGCTGAACTTCCAAAGCTTCAGCCCGGAGAATACTCTAGAACAAGCAACCAGCAGAAGTACCACATCATAATCAGGATGCTGCCTGATGGTGTGAAGTTCTACATGCTGTATAATGTGACAAGGCTGGATGCAAGCAGGGAGTCTCTGAGTTCTCTCCGGGTTACGATACTTGGCGTTCTGATGCCTATCATGGTTTTCGGCTTTGTTATGGGACTTATTACCGCCCATAAAGTTATTAACCCTGTGGTGACGCTAGCTGATTATATCAAAGAAAGAGGTACGGGCTCGCCTTTACCCGATGATTTTGTACAGGGTTACAGAGATGACGAAATAGGATTTCTGGCGGCGACCCTTAAGAATACTCTGGACGAGCTGCATACATCTGTTGCCAGAGAGGCTGCTTTTGCACGTGATGCATCTCACGAACTGCGCACCCCTGTGACCACTATCAAGGGCGCTCTTGAGCTTCTTGAAAACTCAAAGGCGGTTGAAGACGAAAAAATGGCACGTATTGTCGGAAGGATACACCGTGCCACATCCAAGATGGAGCATCTTATAAAATCATTCCTCTGGCTTTCAAGATATGAAACCATAGGAGAGTTTGACTTTGAGGAAACAGATACGCTTTCTGTAGTCACCGATACCATACAGGAACATCTGTATCTTATAAAAGATAAGCCTGTTAAGATAGAGGTGAGGGAGCTTTATCCTCAGATGCTTCCCGTTGCTCCGCAGGTAATGAATATACTTATATCAAATCTCCTGCGCAACGCCTTTACTTATACTCAATCAGGTAAGGTGACGGTCATCCTGCGGGAGAAATGTCTTTCTGTTAAAGACACGGGCATGGGCATAAGCAGTACGCAGCTTAATCTTCTCCGGAAAAATTCAGGGAAGTACCATGCAGAAGGTTTCGGTTTCGGCGTTGCCATTGTCAGGCGTCTGTGTTCCAGCCTTGGCTGGAGCTTCCTTATTGAATCCGAACCGGATAAAGGCACAACAGTGACACTTTGCTACAATCTCAAGGAAGACTGCGGATGTGAGACAAAAAAAGCCGCCGCAGACGGGAATATGCAGTGACATCTTATTATTTTACGAGGTTATTATTGTTATGAACGGTTATGACGGAATAAGCAGAAGGGACCTGCTTAAGATGGGTCTTTTTTCTTCCGCCTTAATGATGAGCGGCGCTTACAATGAGCTTTTCGCAATGACAAACTCCGCATCCGGAGTGAAAATTCCACATGCGACCCATTTCGGGGCTGTAATGGCTGTAGTGTCCGGCAGTAGAGTTATGGGAGTGGAGCCTCATAAAAATGATTATGCGCCCACGTCCATGCTGTACAGTTTGCCTGAATATGTCCATAGCCAGAACAGAATAAAATATCCTTGCGTAAGAAAAAGCTTCCTCGCCGGAAAGAGAGACACTTCTCTGAGGGGTTGTGAAGAATTTGTCAGGGTTGACTGGAAAACCGCTCTGGATCTCGTAGCGAAGATACTCAGGGATGTTAAGGAAAATTACGGAAACGAATCAATATACCGCCCGTCATTTGCAGGCTGGTCGCACCCCGGCGTAATAGGTCGTCCTGACATTCTACAGGGCAGATTTATGGGGCTTTTCGGCGGTTTTACCGACACAATAGGTGATTACTCCGCCGGAGCGGCAACACACATTCTGCCTCATGTAATGGGCGGGCTTGAAATATACAGCTATCAAACTACATACGAGATGATAGCCAAGCACACCAAAACCATGGTTCTTTGGGGCTCTGACCCTTTTAAAACATTCAGGATAAGCTATTCTGTGCCGGATCATACCCGTATTGAGTGGTTTGTGAATATGAAAAATGCAGGGATGAAGTTTATAAGCATTGACCCTGTTTATACTGAAACTGCCAAGTTTATGGATGCGGAATGGATCCCCATAAAGCCTAACACAGATGTTGCCATGATAATGGCGATCTGTTTTGAGCTTTTTACTACTAACGAATACGACAGCTCTTTTATAAATAAATACACCGTAGGCTTTGATATTTTCAAAAACTACATTACCGGAAAGCATGATGGTGTGAGAAAAAGCCCTGAATGGGCCGAAAAAATATGCGGAGTCAGTGCCGGTACAATAAGAAGACTTGCTTTTGAGTTTCGTAAAACAGGAACTCTGCTTACAAGTCATTACGGATGCCAGCGTGCAGACAACGGAGAGCAGTTTCATTGGTCGCTCATCACTCTTGCCTGTATGCTTGGGCAGATCGGAACACCCGGCGGCGGCTATCATTTCGGCAACGGGGGGCTTTCATATTCCGGAAAAGTTATGCCCCGCAGGATGTCTCAGGGACGAAACCCTGCAAGAACAGTGATTCCTGCTTCAAGAATAGGGGAGATGCTTCTTAACCCCGGCAGAACAATCGATTTTAACGGAAATAAAATCACCTACCCTAAAATATCCATGCTTCATAATATGGGTTCAAATATCATTACCCAGCACCCCAATACCAATGAGCTGCTGGAAGGGATGCGCGGGGTAGAAAATATAATCACCCATGAGATAGTCTGGAACGCAACGGCGAAATATTCTGATATTGTTCTTCCTGTTACGTCAACTTTTGAACGAAATGACATTACATACGGCGACCCGTATTCACATACCCATATATGGGCTATGAAGCAGGTTATTCCGCCTCTTTACGAAGCAAAAGACGACTACTGGGTGCTGACTGAGCTTGCTAAAAGGCTTGGATTTGAAAAAGAATTTACAGAAGGCAGAAGCCAGATGGACTGGATACGCTGGAGCTACGCAAACGTCGAAACCAACATGCCTTTCGAGCAGTTCTGGCGTCAGGGGTTTATTGAATTTAAAGTGCCTTCAAAAAATAAAAGATTTGTGAGGCTGGAAGACTACCGCAAAAATCCGAATACCTCTCCGCTGTTTACTCCATCCGGCAGGATAGAGATTTTTTCAGAGAAAGTGGCAAGTTTCGGATATGATGACTGTCCGGGGCATCCCACATGGATAGAACCCAAAGAGTGGCTGGGGGCAGATCTTGCGCAGACACATAAATATCACCTACTCTCGATTCATCCTAAACACAGGATGCATTCTCAGATGGACAACATATCTCTGAAAGAACAGTACAAGATAAAAGGGCGTGAACCCGTGGTTATTAACCCCGAAGATGCCTGGGAGCTGGGTATAAAAGACGGGGATCTTGTTGAGGTCTATAATGAGAGGGGTTCAATAATCTGCGGGGCACAGATAAGCAGCACGATGCGCAGAAACGTAGTACGTGTGGATGAGGGTGCATGGTATTCTCCTGAGGATGCTTGCGGTGTTGGAGCCCGATGTCTTGGGGGAAATGTGAACGTTCTCACACCTTCCAGACCCACATCAAAACTTGCTCAGGCGTGTGCTGCACATAGCTGCCTTGTATCTTTGAAAAAAATTCAGGGAAAAATAAAAAATAACGAGGCGTACAAAAATCCGGTTGTAATAACGGAAGAATAATATTAAGTAATAAAGATGAAAAGAAGCATCATTATTTGTTATATCGCTCTAATATTTGTTTTTAGTATTTTTACTGCATTTGCATCTGGTTACGGATGGCTTAATAAAGATATAGAACTCACAGATGTCAGCGGGAAAAAAACTGCACTGCTTCAGTTCGGCTCTCCGATAAGTGACGGAAAGCTCACTGCTTGGATGAGGAAGGGCGATAAGACCCTTTATTCTGAAAACGGGCGGATTACCTATGGCATTCTTTACGATTTATCATCGGCTGTTGAAACCGGAAGTGCTAAACAGGGAATGAAGGAAGTGCTGATCAAGGGATTTATAAAAAGCGATTATATCTCTCAGACACTTGAAGCAGCCCTTAGCAGCTATGAAGACATGTACTACGAAATATGCAGTTCCTGCCATTCTGCCATTAACCACAGAAGGTTCAGTGTTGAGCAGTGGGCGGGCATTATGAGTTCCATGAAAACCCATGCGAAGATATCCGACAGTGACGCCGCAGGATTATACAGATATATAAAACTGGTTATTACTGAATAATTTTATTTTTTTCCTTCTTTTTCTCGTTTTATCAAATTAAACCGACGTTCTCTTTACCTAGTATTTACCCTTAGCATGTTAAAAAACTATCAATTCATTTAGAACATGATCTGTTACGGCAACGGTTGTTCAACCGGTATACGAGGAGGAAGATTATGTCAGTTTTCGAGAAGGAAAAACTCAAAAACTTAATTAACGTTTCCAGACGCTCATTCCTTAAATGGAGTGCAGTTCTGGGTACAGCTGCTACACTTGGTTGCGGAAGCTCAAGCAGCAGCGATGATGACGGCGATACCCCCAGTGCGCCTTCATTCGACAAAGAAGTATGGAATGGCTGCAATGTTAACTGTGGAAGCCACTGTCCCCTGAAACTTCACATCAAAGATGGAGTAGTTGTTCGTGTAAGCACAGATAACGAAAACCCTGATGAGTATGGAGACTACGGCGCAGGGTTTCAGTTCCGTTCATGTGTACGCGGGCGTTCTATACGCCAGAGGCTCTATCATCCTGACAGAGTAAAATACCCTATGAAAAGAGTTGCCGGAACCGTAAGAGGAGAAGGCAAGTACGAAAGAATTTCATGGGAACAGGCAATCAACGAAATATCTGCCAAAATGCTTGATGTTAAATCAAACTATGGTCCTGGTTCATTCTATATCCAGTATGCAACCGGAACTATAGATGCGGCTTTCTCAAAATCATGGCAGCCTCATAACAGCCCGATAGCAAGGCTTCATAACCTTTGGGGCGGATGGCTTAATCATTATGGCACTTATTCAACACCTCAGATTGCTCCCTATTTGCCTATGTTGCTTGGCGGTTCCAGCCAGAACACAATTACAGATGCTGTTAACAGTAATGTTGTAGTTCTTTGGGGCAACAACCCTGCAAACACACGTATGGGTTCAGGCGGGCATTACACTTACCATCTCCAGAAAGCAAAAGAGAAAAACCCCAACCTTAAGTTTATCTCTGTGGATCCGCATCTTACGGATACTGCTATAGCTCTTGAAGCGGACTGGATAAGCATCAGACCCGGTACAGACACTGCTCTTGTTGCTGGTATGGTTTACCATCTTCTCGACGAGAATCTGCTTAACGAAGCATGGATTAACGAACGCTGTGTAGGCTGGGACGAAGCTTCTATGACAGGTATTGTCGAAGCTAGCGGCACAGCTCAGGGCGCTCCCGAAGGTGGAGAACCTCCTGTTGCTCCCAACAGTTCATACAAATCCTATATCCTTGGTCTTGGTGTTGACTCAACTCCTAAAACACCTGAATGGGCATCAGAAATCACAGGTATTCCTGTTTCTACAATTAAATCTTTTGCAGAAACACTTGTTAATGAAAAACCTGCAATGATCATTCAGGGGTGGGGACCTCAGAGGCATTACCTCGGTGGAAACAACTGCCGTGCGATCAGCCTTATTGCTATCCTTACACAGAATATCGGTATTCAGGGCGGCGGAACAGGCTCACGTGAAAGCGGTTCTTCTGTAAGCATCCGCTTCAGAGGATGGGCAACAACTTTCCCGTCCAACCCTATTCCTTACACTATCTCACACTACACATGGTATCAGGCAATACTTGACCATACCTCTATGACAGGAAGAACATGGGGAGTAAGAGGTCTTGCTACTCAGGACACTCCTCTTCCTTTGCCAATTAAGTTCATATGGAACTATGCGGGCAACTGCATGGTAAACCAGCATGGCGATATCAACGAAACAATGAAGATGTATAAGGATGAGACTAAGTGTGAGTGCATAGTTACTATTGAAAACCATTTCACTGCTTCGGCTCTTGTTTCAGACTATATCCTTCCTGACTGTACAAACTGGGAGCAGAATGACGTGACATCAAACGCAGGCGGAAACTCTGCGATTCTGGTATTCGACACTAAGGCTGTTGAGCCTCTCTTCGAGTGTAAAACAGTTTATGAAATGATGTCTCTCATCGCTGCTAAAATCGGTATTGCTGATCAGTACACAGAAGGCAAAACTCAGGACGAATGGCTTGAGTTCCTTTTCAACGAAACTCTCAGAGTAAACGGCGATCAAGGCGTTTTCACTGCTGAAAAAGGACTTGATACATATGCTAAAGCAAAAGCAGCCGGTTTGGTGAGAAAAGTTGATACATCTGCTACTCCTACTGTTGCTTACAAGGCATTTGTTGCAGACCCCGTAACAAACTCTGTATCCACTCCTTCAGGCAAGTTTGAGATCTTCTCAAAAAGACTTTACAACCTCAGCCATCAGTGGATTCTTCCCGCAGATAATCTTGACAGAATATGTGCGATACCTGAATTCCATACGACTCAGGACGGTTACACCAGCGATAAAAGAGATGACTTCCCCTTTCAGGTTGTTGGTCACCACTTTAAACAGAGAACTCACTCTACCTACGGCAGCACAACATGGAATAATGAAGCCAGCCCTCAGAGCGCATGGATTAACTCCAGTGACGCTGCAAACCTCGGAATCCGCCACGGAGATCTCGTTGAAATATGGAACGACAGAGGTAAGGTGAGGATTAAGGCGAAAGTTACCCCCAGAATGATGCCCGGAGTTATTGCTCTGCCTCAGGGTGCGTGGTACAACCCCGGTGGTAAAAGGTATGACAGTAAGTTTATACAGGACGGCTTTATGTCCTCAGACGAAGTCGGTGACAAGAATGTGATTGACTTCGGAGGAAATAACAACGTCCTCACAAGTCTGCGTCCTGAAGCATTCTCAAAAGGTAACTGTCAGCACAGCGTTCTCGCTAATGTCAGGAAAGTCGGTTAAGAGGGAGGCTTGAGATGTCTAAACAATACGGATTTTATATTGATACAAAGCACTGCACAGGCTGCAAGGCATGTATGAACGCCTGTAAAGACAGACAGAACCTTCCTGAAGGTACAAAATTCAGAAAGGTTTACGAATTTGCCGGCGGAAGCTGGCAGAATGCAGACACAAATGCAGTTAAGCCCGATGTGTTCGCATTTTATGCTTCAATGGCATGCAACCAGTGTGATGATCCTGCATGCCTTGAAATCTGCCCCGGTAAGGTTTACAGCAAAAGAGCAAGCGACGGTGTTGTTACTTTCAATCCGTCCACATGTATATCCTGCTTTGCGTGCAGAGAAGTGTGCCCGTTTACAGCTCCTTCGTACAACTACGAAAAAGGTCATATGACCAAATGCGTTATGTGTACGGATGAACTTGAAAACGGTGTACCCAATCCTGCGTGTGTTAAGGCATGCCCGTCAAGGGCACTTGACTTCGGCACAATAGAAGAGCTTAAAGCGAAATACGGCAACGTGCAGTCTATCAGCCCGTTCCCTGCTACTACTAAGCCTAATGTTGTGTATCTTGCCCATAAAGATGCGGCAGGCGGAGTAACTGCGGTCAACCCCGAAGAAGTTTAAATAAACAGAAGTCGGAGAGGGGGAATTTTTCCCCTCTCCTTCATAAACACAACAGGTTTGTTTCATTAAAAGGAGAAGTCGATGGATAAGCTGCTCAAAGAAACTTGCGAAAAAGTTTATCAGGAGCTTCTGAATATAACAATTACTCACAGCTTTATGAATAAGCTGTTTGTTGAGGCTCCCTCAAAAGACTTTATTGAAAGTCTGAAAACCACACATATCATGGACAGCGACTGGCCCATGTGTGAAAGCATTGAATCCGTGACAGGTCTCGGATTAGTGAAAAAATATCTTGCATCCTACACAGAAAGCAGCTTCAGCGAACTTACTGATAACTATAATGTACTGTTTATAGGTCCCGGAAGTCTGCTTGCACCTCCATGGGAATCTGTCTACACCGAAACAGACAGAACACTCTTTGGAAAATCAACCCTTAACGTACGGGAAATGTACAGAAAAAACGGTTTGCAGATAAATAAACTGCATAAAGAACCGGATGATCACATTGCATATGAATGCGCTTATATGAACTTCCTTTCCCTCAAGGCTCTTGAAGCTTTTGAAAAAGAAGACAGAGAAACATGCTGCGCTCTTATTGAGGATATGCGCCTGTTCTACGGACTGCATATGGCACGCTGGGTTTCTGAGTTTGCCGATAAGGTTATTGAAAACTCACGCACAGATTTTTACAAAGGCGGCGGATGGATGCTTAAAGGTATGATTAAAGAAACGTCCGCACTGCTGAATAATATAGAGAACTAAGACCCCTGTTGGTACCATTAACATATATTTCTGAAAGAGGACACGTCTGACCAGCGTGTCCTCTTTTCCTTATTAATGGCGTCATCCTGTACATCCTGTCAGTCTGACGCACACGCTTACTAAAAAAGGCACGCCTGAAAACAGACGTGCCTTTCTCGGGTCACTCCCCTTACATACTCAGGAGTGTGTGGGCTGCGGGATGATGATGAACGGGAGAACAATCCTTGTTCTCCCTGTGGTGGTTTTAAATTATTTGCTCTCAGTCTGAGTCTGGTTGTCAGCAGGTTTGGTTTCTTCTGCTTTATCGCCAGCGAAAGCAGCTACGCTTGTTACAACCATCATGCCGAGTACAAGTATAGTGATAAGTTTTTTCATGTTTTATTCCTCCGAATAACTTAATTACAGTTTATTAAGCATTAACCGTGCCAAAAAGCAGTTTCCTGCGTAACTTATTAATAACAAATACATTATATGTAAGAAAGTTTTCTGCCGTTAAATTATAGCTGTATGGATTTTCCTTCATATGAATCAGCATTTCCTTTTATGGCGGGTTTTTGGAGCGTATGGATTTACATACACTGTTTTGATATAATAAAGTCTTTTACCTGCAAATAATTATGAGACAAAAAGAAACAAATTGCCTGTTGTATGCGTCGGTATGATTATGCTAAATTACGCAATGAAGCTCACAGGCATATTCGGCAGGCTTGCCCTGACAAACCTTATTCTTCTTGTACTTATATCGTACTTCATAATCTATGTTTTTCATAAAACTGAGCAGATTCATAGAATCCTCCATGACGTGACCTCCGTAAATCTTCCGGTTATTGCCGATTCGGACAGGTTTATCTCCTCAATTGAGCGCATGAATGAATTCCGACTGAAATATATAGTGACCGGAGACGAGGATTTTTATGAGCGGTTTAACGGCTTCATGGCTGAGGCGGAATCAGTCAGTCAGCACCTGTCAGAAACTGTAACGGGAAAATCGAAGACTGATATATACGACAGCGTAAGTGAGCTTTACGGTGCTTTCTCTAAAATGTCTACAGCACAGATCAAAGGGGAAGAACATAACAATACTGAAGCAGATACAGAGATTGAAAAAATTTCTGCCCTGCTTACAGACAAGATTAGCGAACTTAAAAACACTGCGGACAGTGAATGGCAGAAAAAACTGGAGCGTTCAAACCAGATGGTCGAAAAGGTACTGCACCGATCAGTTGTTTTTATGACAGCATGTATTATAGGGGCAGCAGCAGTTGCTTTTTTTAACACCCGCAACATCGCCCGCCCTTTGCAGAAGCTTGGCGAGAAAACAAATGAGGTTGCGGCGGGGCGTTTTCCTGAAAGCTTTTACCTGAAAGCACCTTATGAAATAGAGCGTCTTGCGTCTGATTTTAACATAATGATAAGAAGACTTAAGGAAAGCCGGGAGCAAAAAGAGGAGTTTGTCAGCAATGTTTCCCACGAGCTTAAAACTCCGCTTTCATCCATAAAAGAGGCGGCACAGATGCTTAAAGAAGGCGTTTTTGATAATGATCCGGAAAACTCAGGAAGACTGCTGGATATTATTAACGCTGAGTCTGAACGCCTGATAACCTCAGTGAACGGGATCATAGAAATCTCCAGACTGGATATAAATGATGCACCGTATGAAATGCAGGCATTTGATTTGGGCGGCGTATTAAAAGAAATAATAAAAAAGACTGAACCCATAGCGGCTGCAAAGAAAATCAAGGTTGTGCAGGATATAGCAGAAGAACTGCCCGAAGCTTTTGGGGCTGCTGAAATGATAAGCCGTGCAGCGGAAAATCTCATAAGCAATGCACTCAAGTATACTCCTGAAAACGGAATGATAAACATAAGCGCAAAAAAAACAGATGAACGCCTTTTGTTGGTATCTGTCAAAGATAACGGGAGAGGGATAAGCGGGGAAGACCTGCCTCACATCTTTGAACGTTACCGCAGAGGACGGAATCAGCAGGGTGATGTCAAAGGAACCGGTCTGGGGCTTGCCATTGCCAGAAAAATAATTTCCCGCCACGGAGGAGAAATATGGGCAAAAAGCAGACAAGGGGAAGGAAGCGAATTTCTTTTCACTCTGCCGCGCTCTTTCTGATTTTTTCACTTCTCGGCTGTTCACCTGCGGCAAAGCAGAGCGTGGGTGAAAGCTGTATGCTTTTTTTAAAATTAGGTGATTACGAAGGAGTGATGACTATGCTCGACAGAGCGGAGGATATAGAGGAAGACAGAAGGCTTTTTATGCGGATGCTTGTAAGCTCCGACCCGAAAAGCCCTTATTTCAATGCACAGGATGTCAGGGTTTACATGGATACCCTGGCTAACCTGTATCCTGATAGTCCTTACACTATACAGGCTTCTGTCGTTGCTGATCTTATGGGCAAGTACGCTGAATCAGCCGCTGAAGCTGAGCGCCTCGGTATAAGAATGACTGAAATCAACAGCAGTTTTGCGGAAAAAGAGGCGGAGAGTGCATTCTTAAAAGAGACTGCGGATGAGTTCAGAATGAAAAATTCGGAACTCCGCAGGGAGAATGAACGCCTTGCGGCGCAGGAAAAGAGGCTTAAAAACCAGCTCACAGAGATAAATGCCCGCCTTGAGGCAATCAAAGAGATAGACCTGCGTATAAAACAGAGTCAGGAAGGAAACGGACGTGAATAAGATTCTGGCTGTTGACGATGACCGCAACCTGCTTGAAATAATAAGACTCCGCCTGAAAAGCTCCGGCTTTGATGTCCTAACCGCTGACTGCGGTGAAGCGGCGATGAAACTTCTGGAAAACGAAGTGTTTGACGCAGCAGTGCTTGATATGAAGCTTGAGGAGGAAACAGGGCTTGAGATATTTGAAAACATCAAAAAGCTTGATGCGGAGCTTCCGGTAATTTTCCTCACGGCTTACGGAACCATAGATGAAGCGGTGGAGGCAATGCGTAGCGGCGCTTTCGGCTATCTCACCAAGCCTTTTGATCACAGGGAGCTTGTTATTCAGGTGGAAAAGGCGGTGGAGAAAAATAATCTCTCCCGTGAGAATCTCCGTCTGCGGAATATGCTCCGTGAAACTGTCATAGCCGGAAATATCATAGGCAGAAGCGACAAAATGCGCCGTTTGAATGAGCAGATTATCCTTGCCGCTGGAAGTGAGGCAAGTGTTTATATTCAGGGCGAATCAGGCACAGGCAAGGAGCTTGTGGCGAAGATGCTCCATCTCAGCAGCGCCCGCAAGGATAAGCCGTTTATCGCCATTAACTCATCAGCCATCCCTGAAAGCCTTATGGAGAGTGAACTTTTCGGTTATGAGAAGGGAGCATTCACAGGAGCAAACAGGAAAAAGAAAGGCTTCTTTGAGCAGGCGCAGGAAGGAACGCTTTTTATGGATGAGGTGTCGGAGATGCCTCTCTCTATGCAGGCAAAACTGCTCCGTGTCCTCGAAAACAGAGAGGTTTACCCGCTGGGGAGCGAGAAGAAAGTCAGTCTTGATATACGGCTGATTTCCGCATCCAATAAGGATCTCACCGAAGAGATCAAAAAAAACACTTTCAGGGAAGACCTTTTCTACCGCATACATGTCATCCATCTCCGTATTCCACCCCTTCGTGAACGCAGGGAGGACATTCCGCTGCTTACGGAGCATTTCATAAAAATGTATTCCCAGAAATACGGACGCAAGGCTGAACACCTTTCAAAACAGGCATTTGAGAAGATAATGACCTATGACTGGCACGGGAATGTCCGTGAGCTGGAAAATACCATAGAGGGTGCGGTTGTTCTCACAACAGGTGCGGAAATAGGGGCTGATGCCGTGCGTCTTTCCTCTGACACTGCCGCACCGCAGACGTTCAAGGAAGCAAAAAAAGAGTTTGAGCGCAGATACGCCACCGAGCTTATGGAGATAAATAAGGGAAACGTCAGCAAGGCTTCACGCATGGCGGACGTTTACAGAGCGGATTTTTATGAGCTTCTCAAGCGTTATTCAATAGACCCGGAAAGTTTCAGATAAGGGTCAGCATCTTATCCGCAATCAGAAGAATAAAGAAGAATCCCATCGATGCGTTCAAAGCATGAAAAGCCTTTGAAGGCAGCAGCCTGTACTTCAGGAAAAGAACAAATGCCGCAAGTGTAAGCCCAACGTGAATCCATGATGATATTCCGTGGGAATACACGCCGGACATGGGTATGAAGAACAATGACGTTACATAGGCGGATGTCCAGAGATCTGTAAATTTCTGTGCCTTGAGGCTGCCGTATGTACCGCTTAAGGTTTTGAAGCCCGCTCTGGCGTAGTCTGAGGCATATTTTTCAGATAACAGCGCAAAATGAGGCGTCTGCCAGATATAAAGTACAACTGATACAGCCATTATTCGTGTATCAAATATGCTTCCTCCGGCGGCGGTAAAGCCTATGAGGGGAGGAAAAGCGCCTGAAACAGAGCCGGTCATAAGCGCAAAGGGGGTTCGCTTTTTCATCGGGGTATAAAGCAGGTTATACACTATAACCGCTGCGGCACCCAGAATGAAAAGCTGTGGATTTTTCATACGGACTATCAGTGTAAATGCAACGGCAAGTATTATGCAGGCGAACATCAACGCTTCCTCCGGTTTCATCCTGCCGGAAGGAAGGGGGCGGTCTCTGGTTCTCTCCATGAGAAAATCCTCTTTGCGTTCCTGCCACTGGTTCAGTGCGGAGCAGCCCGCAGACAGAAGAACAGCGGCAAGGACGCCGTAGAGGTGTTTCTCACTGATTACAGGAGAAAAAAGGCAGGTCCCCGCAAATGCGGAAAGACCCACCAAAATTGTTACCTTAATTCTTATAAGTTTGAGATAATCTGTATTCATTAATCCTTCAGAGTGCTGAAAAATTCGATGAGCGCTTTCATGTCCTCATCACTGAGATCGTATGAGGGCATCATGCCGCCATCGTATCCTTCGACAATATAATCATCCGGATTCTTGATGGAGTCAATGATGTAGCGTGTGTCCGCAACAACTTCTACAGTTTTGCCTTCGTGAACGGCAGTGAGTTTACGATCGATCATGTTTTTGAAGCTGGGGCCAACAATTTCGCTGCCGTCTGTTGAGTGGCAGCCGAGGCAGCCTTCATTTTCAGCGACTTTGGCTCCCTTCGCCCCTTTCTTCTCCATAACCATTCCGCCTTTGAAGAACTCTACAATTGTTTCAAGCTCTTCATCCGTCATTTCATCAGACGGCGGCATCATATCATCGTAGCCTTTAACGATTTCCACTGAGGGATCTTTAATGGCTCTTTCAAGATATTCTTCATCAGCGGTGAGGGTTTTCTCTTCACCGTTTTCAATGACAGTAACTTCATGACCGTATATGTCCTTGAAACTGGGACCCACGATCTCGCTTCCGTCCATTGAGTGACAGTCAAGACATCCGTATTTCTCAAGAACAAGCATGCCTTCCGGTTTTTCGGAATCAGCCTCGCCTGTTTCTATCCACTTGTCGTACTCTTCCTGCGGAACAACGACAACCTTGGATAGCATATAGGCATGTCGCACACCGCAGTATTCAGCACAGAGAATGTCGTACTGTGATGCCTCACCGCTGTTGAACCATGCGTAGGTCTGCATTCCGGGTACAGTGTCCATCTTAATTCTGAATGCGGGAACATAAAAGCTGTGGATAACGTCTACGGAGGTCATGTCCAGCTTGATCGGCGTGTTTTCAGGCACGTAAAGCTTGTCGCTGGTGCGTCCGTTTTCGTAGATAAACTTCCATGACCACATGCGTGCTTCAACCTGAACAATCATTGAATCTGCGGGAGCTTCACGCAGTGCTTTATAGCCTGTCCATCCGAACCAGAACATAGCAAAAACAAGGAGGGTAGGGATCACCGTCCAGAGTGTTTCCGCCAGTACGTTTCCTTCAATGTCCGAGGGGACAGGGTTCCGCTTTTTACTGTAACGGAAGAGAAACCAGATTGTGACGGCCGTTATGAGAAAAAGTATTGCGAATGATATGCCGAAGATGAACAGGAAAGCCTGATCAACTTTGCTTACAGCATCTACGAGATTATTTTCCATAAAACCGCCCCTTACCTGTACGCCACATCAAGGAAGGTCATTCCTATGAAGATGGCGAGAATTAAAAAACACATGAATACGATAAACTTAATAAATCTATCTTCGTATTTCAGGTGCATGAAAAACAAAATTACAAACAGGGATTTCGTTGTGGCAAGCACAAGCGCAACCACCACTTTGAAATAGCCGAAATCCACCCTTGTTGCCGCCACTGTGATAAATGTGAGCAGAAGAAGGACGGCAAGAATATATGTGAGCAGTTTAACGCTGAGAACGTGACCGTTGTGTTCTGACATATCTCAAACCTCCTTCTACAGAACCAGATAAAACAGCGGGAAAAGGAATATCCACACCAGATCCACTATGTGCCAGTAGAGTCCTGCGTTTTCCAACTTAACAAAGTCGTCCTGCCTGATCGCATCCTTTTTAAGGAAATGGATCATGAAGCCCATTACTGTCATGCCGATGATAACGTGTATCCCGTGGAGACCCGTCATAACATAGTACAGACCGAAGAAGATGTTCTCCCCGTGGGGAAGCTCCGCAAGGTGGGGCGAGGTGGGGTATATGCCGTGTCCGAACTTCGCCTTCCACTCAAAGAACTTGTTAACGAGGAAAAACAGCGCCATAGCCATTGTGAGCCATGTGAAAAGAATCGCCTTCTGTTTGTCGCCTCTCTGGATAAATGATATGGCAAGGGCGATGAAATAACTGGACACGAGAAGAACAACCGTGTTCAGCGTGCCGATTATCACATTGAGATCTTTTCCGGCGTCATGAAATTCCTGCGGATATTTAGACAGAAAAACCGAGTACAGAACAAAGAGCCCGCCGAAGAGCAGCACTTCCGTAAAAAGGAAGAGCCACATGCCGAGCTTTGCGCCCTGATAATCCTTATGAACGTGGCTACTCATCTCTCTCTACCCCCTTGTAGCTGTATGGTTTGCCGGAGGTATCAGGCTCCTTGTCAAAGTTAAGAAGTGGGGGAGGCGAGGGAACCTGCCATTCGAGAGTTGCACCGCCCCAGGGGTTGCGTCCTATTTTTTTGCCGCGTGTTATGCCTCTGTAGAGGTTTACAAACATTATCAGAAGCCCGACGGCAAGGATCCACGAACCGATGGTCGAGATCAGGTGCCCGGTCTGATACTGGGGCAGATAGTCATAATATCTTCTGGGCATGCCCTCAAGACCTATTGCGAAAAGAGGGAGATAAAGGGTGTTAAAGCCCACAAAAAGTATTCCGAAAGCCCAGTTGGCTATTTTTTTATTGTACATTCTTCCATAGAATTTCGGCAGCCAGAAATGCAGAGCGGCAAAAAGCCCGAAGCCTGTCCCGCCGAATATCACATAGTGGAAGTGGCTTACAACGAAATAGGTGTCATGCACATGCACATCTGTTCCCGCTGAGCCGAGGATAAGCCCCGTAAGACCGCCTATGGAAAAAAGAAATATGAATCCCAGTGCGTAGACAAGGGGAGGTTCGATAATTATGGAGCCTTTGTACAGTGTTGCTACCCAGTTGAAGACCTTTATGGCGGAGGGTATGGCAACAATGAATGTGAGCAGTGAGAAGATAAGCACTGCTGTATCACTCATGCCTGATGTAAACATGTGGTGCGCCCAAACCAGTGACCCTGCGAAAGCGATCATAAGGCTTGATACGGCTATCGCCTTGTAGCCGAAAATGCTTTTACGGGCGAAAACAGGTATAATATCGCTCACAACGCCCATGGCGGGAAGTATCATTATATACACCGCAGGGTGTGAGTATATCCAGAAAAGGTGCTGATAGAGAATCGGGTCGCCGCCCTTGTTCGGGTCAAACAGTCCGACTCCCAGAACCCTTTCAACGAATATAAGAAGAACTGTGATCCCCAGAACAGGAGTTGCAAGAACCTGAATCCAGCCTGTTGCGTAGAGCGACCACGCAAAGAGGGGCATCTTGGTCCACGTCATCCCGGGCGCACGGAGGCGGTGGATAGTGGTGATGAAGTTTATACCGGTGAGGATAGATGAGAAGCCGAGTATAAAAACCGCAAGCACCGCAACGTTTACATTGGTTGTTGTGAACTCGCTGAAAGGCACGTAAAAGGTCCATCCTGTGTCCGGTGCTCCTCCGCCTGTGAAGAGAGAGAAGAGGGCAAGCACTGTTCCGATGAGGTAAAGCCACCATGAAAACAGGTTAAGCCGTGGGAAGGCAACATCCTCCGCACCGAGCTGAATTGGCAGCACAAGGTTGCCTATTGCGGCGGGAATGCTTGGTATCACCACTATAAATATCATGATCACCCCGTGCAGGGTGAAAACAGCGTTGTATGTCTGGGCTTCCATTATGTCTTTGCCGGGGGCTATAAGCTCAAGCCTTATGAGAAGACCGAGGCAGACGCCCACAATAAACATTCCCAGCACCATGTAGAGATACATAAGCCCGATTCGCTTATGATCCGTTGTCAGAAGCCAGCTCAGTATCCCTTTACGGTCACTGCCCGAGTCTTTAAAAAAACTCGGTAACGTGCTTGTATTATTATTCATTTCTTGATCCTCCCGAGTTTTTAGTTAATTGCCAAGTCCGCATCCTGCGGCTTGTCTTTTTCGCTCACGCCTTGGTGAACAAGGCTTCGCTTCGCACGGCGGCGGTACATCCATGTACCGCTAAAACTCGGTAATGCGGTTGTATTATTATTCATTTTTTGGTCCTCCCGAGTTTCCTTACTTCTTTTTCTTTTTGCCGCCGAAAACGAGAAATGCGGCGAAAGCGGCGAGGGTGACGAGAATAACCACGCCTGAAACCTTCATAATATCAAAGACATATTTTTTCCCTTCCGGATCGTAGCTGAAGCAGAAAGAGACAATCTTCTTCACAGAAAGACCGGGTTTTTCGTTTTCAGCTTCCACCACAGCCATTGTAAGCTCGAAGGGGAGAATCTTTGTTCCGTACAGATAGCGTATTATTTTTCCTGTGGGCGAAACAGCAAACACGGCAACAGGGTGGGCGAAGTCTCTGTCGACTCTTTTAAACCTGTAGCCTGCCGAATCAAGGAAAGCTTTTATATTATCATGTGTTCCTGTGAGAAATATCCAGCCTTCAGGGTTTATTTTGCCGTCTGCCGCTTTCAGATAGTTTCTTTTTTTATCTGCGGCTATCTCCGGCGTGTCCATGTCGTCAAAGCTGAATGATATTACCTGATAAGTTTTGCCAGGCTCCATCTTTATCTGAGGAATAATTGATGAAAGGTTGGACTGTAAAAAATTGCAGACATTCGGGCAGTTGAAATAAACAGGCGCAATAATAGTAGGCTTGTCGATCAGGTCTCTCATTGTGACTGTTCTGCCGTCTGAATCAGTAAACGGAATATCAAGGGCGATTATTTCACCCAGTTTTTCCGTAACGCCGACATCACTCTGAGTTTCCGGAGAAGCCTCTTTATGTACGTGTTCCTCTGTCTTATCCCCGTCCTTGCCGTGATCATGCTCTGCTCCCCAGATAGGGAGACAGAGCGCAAAAACAGCAAAAGCAATTAAAAGCTTTTTCATGTCGTTTGTCAGAACTTGGAGATATAATCAGCAAGAGCCTTTATATCTTCGGGTGAGAGGTTGGCGACCATTCTCTGCATGGTGGCTTTTTTCTCTCCGCCGAATGAGCCGTCCTTATAGCCTGTAAGCATTTTTTCAATGTCTGCAGCACTGTGTCCTTTCAGGGCCTCTTTTGCTCCCGCAGGGACTTTTGTGCCGTCTGCTCCGTGACATGCCTTACACTTATTGTAAAGGGCTGCGCCGTCAGACGCTGCAAATGCGAAGACGAAAGTTGTTACGATAAATGCGGTTGCTAAAAGTGTTTTTTTCATTTTTTCACCTCTTTTGAAAAGAAAGTACTGAATTAATTTTACACTGAAAAGGTATTAGATCAAATGGGATTTTCATAATTTTACAAGTTTAATAGGATATGAGAACAGGCTAATAACCATAGTTGTGAACTTTTCTGCCGGAGTCGGTACTAAGCTTAAACAGGAGGGTTTGTTATGAAGTTAAAAGTCATTTTTACGGTGTTTATGATAATGGCGGCTGTAAACGTATTTGCCGGAGTGCCGGCGCTGGAAGGGTGCGAGGTTGTTTCTGTCAAAACAGGAAAGGACTCGGCGAAGGACATAGCCCGCCTTCACGGGAAAGAGATTGAGTTTCAAAGCTCTTATGTAGCCGAATATAAATGCGGAGGAGAACAGGCTGTGATATGGGCGTCTTTTTCCAAAACAAAGGATGAAGCTGAGGAACTGTTTAAACAGATGGATGATAAAATGCCCTCAAGCAAGGTTTTCAGAAGCCTGATGAGAATGAAAACAGACGGGCTTGATGTGGCGTATGTAACCGGGATGGGGATGGATAACTATTATTTTCTTGATGGCAAAGGTAATTACTGGCTTGCTGCAACCGGGAAGGATACTGTTTTGATATTAAAGAAGCTTACGAAAACTCTTCGATAGAATCATTAAGAAGCATTACGGAACAGCCGATCGCAAGAAGGTCGGCTGCGCCGCCCATTGTTAGCCTTATTTCCTTGTAGAATCTGTTTCTTTTCTGAAGCCATTCAACATGGGTATCTGAAATGAGACGTTCGGCAAGCTCTTTTCCGTCTTCTTTTATTATTTTAAGTCCCTTTGCTCCGCACCTGTGCAGGGCGGTGGTGTCTTCTGCGGTCTGCATTATTTCAGCCAGCCCTGCGAATCTGGTTCGTTTGGTGCATCCGTTTTTTTTATATTCGTCCTCCATTGCCGGGAGAGCATGCTTAAAAACTGACGGCATTCCGTTAAGGCATTCGGTGATTATTCCGCCTGTGCTATAGGTTTTCCGTGCGGTTTCTCCGTTGGATTCGGGCAGGTTTTCAGCGAAAAATTTCCGTGCTGTTTTAGCTATTTCGTCTTCAAGGTTTCCGCCGCTCAGGCAGGCAATGAGAACAAGACCGCTTAAAAATATATAGCCCTTGTGAGCGTTGCTTCCGCATATATCAATCATGCGCTTTTCCGCCTCAAGTCCTGTTCTGCGCAGTCCGGCGACGTCTGCACCGTTTATGGCTTCTTGGGCAAGTTCTTGATAATATTGGGGAAGAAGGGACACTGAGAGAAGCATGCCCGCATAGGAGAGATCATCATGTGATCCGCTGTCAAAGGCATCCACAAGTCCCGGTTTCGGGGTGAGATCAAGCTCTGCTTTTGCTCCTGCCGTGAGGCAGTCAGATATATGAGTTAAATCCGCTGATAAGTTTTTCAGCAGCTCTGACTGATTCTTCATAGGTGTGTCTCCCCGTCCGGATGCAGTCTGCGGCAATTTGCCTGCATATCAGGCATTGTCTCCTGCCTATGCCCGCTTCCGTCCTCCCGAATGCTTTGCCGCCGCAGTAAATATCAATGTCCAGCAGGCGGCAGAAAGGGTAAAGCTCTTCCAAGCCTACCCCTGCCTTTTTTGTTTCGGCCGGGTGCAGGGCAGTTTTCATAAAAACCGCTCTGCCCGCCGTATCTTCAATTACCTTAAGTGTTTTTATCTGAATCATTTTCTTTAGCTCAGACTCAGCCCACGATACTATGCCGTCCGCCCTGTGCTTATGTTCCCCCGGCATGTTGGAGGAGATCATCACAAGGCATCCGTCACCGCCATCGAGCTCAGTTACGAGCTGCCATCTGGCGTCTCTTGCCTGAAGAAGCTTATTCCTTAACTCTTCTGACTGAGTCAATTATGCTTCCGTCCCTGTATTCCACAAGGGCAATTACATCATCTGTAAATTCCACTGGTCTGGGCACGCCTGTTATCTGGGTGATCTCTTTACGGAGGTCATGTATATCTTTGACGGGCATTTTAGCTTTTATCAGTTCTTTTTTCAGGTCTTCGTGCTTGCTGTTGACTGCTATACCTCTTTCCGTAACGATTACATCAATGTTTTCACCTGGAGTGGTTACAGTAGTTACCTGATCGAGGATGATCGGCAGGCGTCCTCTTATGGAGGGTGCGACTATGATCGCAAGCTTTGCCCCGGCGGCTGTGTCGGTATGTCCGCCTGTGTTGTGGAGCAGGTATCCGTTTGATTCGGTATTCACGTTTACATTGAAATCAACGTCCACCTCTGTTGCTCCGAGGATTACCGCATCGAGCATGTTCACCACGGCTCCGCAGTTAAACGGGTTGGCGTATGTATCTGCGCTGATTTCCTGATGGCACATATTTTTGCTGATGGATTCCACTGCTCTGAGATCGAAGCACTGAACATCAAGGAGGGTCTGGAAAAGACCTTCCTCAAGCATATCAACAAAATAGCCTGTGATACCACCGGAGCCGAAGGAGCCTTTTATCTTCTCCTCAAGCATCATACGGCGGACATTGTCCGCAACGGCGAGGGAAGTTCCGCCTGCTCCGGTCTGAAAGGAGAATCCGTTTTTAAGCAGACCGGAAGCCCTGATAACTTCGGCGGCGTATTTTGCTATCATAAGCCCGATAGGGTCTTTGGTGACTCTTGTTGTTGTGGAAACGATCTTTTTCGGATCGCCCAGGCTCTCCACCTGAACCACATAGTCAATGCAGGTCTGCGGTATGACGACGGGGCATACGGGGTAGGGAACGAGGTTGTCCGTAACGGCAACAACTGTTTTTGCATAACGGGCATCAACGTGGGAATAACCGAGGCTGCCGCATGCGGACGGACCAAAGTATCCGTTCATATTACCGTATTCGTCACAGCAGGGAGCAGCAACAAACGCCACATCCACAACCACTTCGCCTGTCATCATGGATCTTGCCCTTCCGCCGTGGCTGCGGACTATAATCGGGCAGTCGATCTCGCCTTTGGAGGCGGCTTCGCCGACAGGTCCGTTTACTCCACATTCAAGGCTTGTGATCACGCCCTTCTTGATGTAGGGGATGATCTCCGCATGGACAGGGTGAACAGAGCTTGAGGCTATGGTTATGTTTCTTATACCCAGTGCATCTATCTCTTTTACTACCTGATTAAGAAGGAAATCCCCGTTTCTCAGGTGGTGGTGGGTTGCTATTGTCATTCCGTCCTTAAGACCTGAAGCTATTATAGCCTCACGGAGTCCGCTAAGGAGCTTTTGCTCGCCGGGGCGCACAATCTTAACCGGACGGGCATATTCTGCTCCCTGCGGGGTGAGCAGGGCTTCGGAGTTATAGGGAGTGCGTTTTATTCCGTTAAAGGTTTCAGGCACATATCTGCCCAGACTATTTAGTGCCATAGATCACCTCGTCAGATATTTCATAGTCCACAAGTCCAAGAGATGCGGCGGTTTTGAGTACGTTTGATGAACGTTTTACAATGGGGGCGTCAATCATTTTGCCTCTGAGGGAGATAACGCCTGTTCCCATTTCCCTTGCTTTGAGGATAGCGTCTATCACTTCAAGTGCAAAGTCTATCTCCTCCTTGGTTGGAGCAAAAACCTTATGGACTACATCTATCTGTCTGGGGTTGATGAGCGATTTGCCTGTGAAGCCGAGTCTCTTGCTGAGGCGCACCTCTTTCTCGAAGCTTTCCTCATCATTAACATCGGGGAAGATAGTGTCTATAGCCTGAATTCCTGCCGCTTTGGCAGCCCACACAACACGGGTTCTGGCGTGGAACAGTTCCTCGCCTGTCTTGCTTCTTTCTATTCCCATGCTGGCTGTGTAGTCTTCTGCTCCGAAGGCGAGGGCAATTACCCTTGAGGAACATCTTGCTATCTTAATGCAGTTGATTACGCCGAGGGCGCTTTCAATAGACGGAATAATTTTAAACTTGCCTATCTCTATTCCTAAGTTTTCCTCGCACTCTGTGAGGAAGGTGTCAAGCCTTTCAACAATCTCCGGAGTGTCTGCTTTGGGCAGGCGCACTCCGTCCGGCAGGGCGGGGAGAACTGTTCTTAAGTCATCAAATCCCCACTCTGTATCCAGAGGGTTTATGCGGTAGAAAATCTCTTTATTTCTTTCTTTATAGCCTTCAAGAAAACTGCGGACAAGAAGCCTCGCCGCATCCTTTTCATTGAGAGGCACTGCGTCTTCAAGGTCTATAAACACGCAGTCGCAGTTGAAAATAGGGATGTTCTGAAGCATAGACGGCATGTTGCCCGGAACATAAAGCAGTGTTCTTCTTAATGCTGCTGCGTCACTCATATTCTTCCTCAATAAAGATTGTGGCGGTTCCGCCTGTTTTTGAGTAGTGGCGTTCTATGCCTTCGGCACGGAGTTCGGATACCATTATCTCGCAGGATGCGAAAACCTTTGCTGTGAAGAGGTGTCCGCCTATGACCTCGCCGGATGATTTGGACATCTGTATATGCAGGTGGCAGTCGGGATTTCCTTCGGCGTCAGGGAAGAAGTTTCCGTTAAGCCCCAGAAGCTCAAGGGGTCCTTCAACATTGTGAACCGCCATTCTGGGAACAGTGATGGGAAGCTTTGCTCCCGCCTTAATACCACGGAATTTGACATCTGTTACTGAACCCACGGCAGATACTATTACTGCGTGATCCAGACCTATCTCACGGATAGTATCGGTGAGCTTTTCCACAAGCTCCTCACCCTGCTGAATCTTGATGATAAAGGTGCGGAGAAGCTTTGCTTCCTTATACCATACAGCTTTCATGCTTCCTGCTCCTGCGCACGGCTTATGACAGCCTCAACCCTCGCAGATATGGCGTAGTCAAGCGCTCCTCTGTCCTTAATGCGGAAAATCCCGGATGTGACATTCATTCGCTCAATCACTTCGGTGATTTTAGCCCTTATGAGGTGTTCATACTGTTTTGCCACGGTGGAATCTATCTCGATGATGAGTTCATCCCCCGGTTCGGCGAAGACCATAATGTCGCTTGACTGCATGGTTCCCGCCTGCGCTCTTCTTGCGATTTTCATTTTTGCCGTCCTTTATTTTGAGCTTTTGGAAAATTTATCAAATCTTGCCCTGAGCATATCCTTATTTTTTAAAAGGTATTCATAGGTAGCTTCGGGAACAAGGGTTTTCATTTCTTCGTGTTTACCGTCAAAGAGAAGCCTGCGCACTGTTGATGCGCTGATCAGGGTTTCGCCCGCTGTTTTGCGCTCTATCTCCACAAGCTTGATGCCGTATTCGGGCATAAGGCGTTTCATTGCCTCGTTATAAAGCGAAGTAAATTCGCATACAGGCTCTTCGCCCACATATCTTTTTATTATATTAAATGCCGGAGCAATATGCTGTCCGAATATGCGTAAATCTGTTTCTATCTGCTGTTTTGTGACCTGTTCTTTGTTTTTGAGGAAGTATGAGGGGAAAGTGATGCGGCTTACTGCATACTCACCGGAGGGGATAACATAAACATTTTTAAGCTCGGCAGTGCCCCTGCGCACAAGGTCAAGCCTGTCATGATAAGGGACGATTGACTTATCCTCCTGCACAACGAAGACATAAACAAAGTCAGATTCTTTGGCAGCGGTCTGAATAAGGAATCTGTGCCCCTTTGTGAAAGGGTTGCAGTTCATTACCAACCCTGAGTTTCTGCCCCTTCGTGAAAGATTACGCAGGTTTTCCAGATAGCTTTTGATGTTTTTGCCGAATTCCAGTACCGCAACCTTATCCGTGGTGCATAAAGGGGTGAAGTTGAGACTCTCAAAATGGAAGGTGTACATGGGTTTTGTGAATACAAAGAGATGGTCGTGACCTGCCTGAAAAGCGTCAGTGATAAGAGCGTTGATAATTTCGGAGAATGCCCCTGTATTCTGGTATTCCTCATCCACGGCGACCATCTTGAGAATGTTATGGTCTCTGGCTCCTGAGGCGATGAGCCTTCCGTCTTCGTATATGCCCAGAAATACTTCATGGGCGGGGTCGTAATCAAGTCCCGCATCTTTCAGAAGACTTACGGCTTCACGGATCTGTGCTTCGCTTGTGATATAGCTGTGCATGTCCTACCTTATGGCATTTTCAAGACAAGTATATAGCACTGTTTTGTTTTAAGGGCAACGGGTCAATAGAATAATTATAGATTTTTCTTATCCGGTGTATCAGAATAATGGATTAATATATTTTAGTACTTATGTTTTCTGCTTTTATTTCAGTTACTTCTACCCCTCCGCAGCTTGATTTTACTATGCGGTTTATCTTAATCATAAGGTTATATGAACCGGCATTATGAAATATCATTGAAAGTGTGCCGTTATCGTTTATAAGCCTTACTCCTTCTTCGGGGATCGCTGTCAGAGTGTAAAACTCTCCGCCGCCGATTTTTGCTTCGGGTATTTCTATATCCGTTTTCAGCGTTGTTCCTGACTTTGCTGTATAGTCCTCCGCTATGGCTGTTGACAATGGAAGCAGCAGGATAAAAAGAAGGAACATCTTCATACAAAAACCTCGAAAAAAAGACACACCGGGCTCTCATGCCCGGCTGTCAGATGTATCATAAATCTTTTTTGTTCAGAACAAGTTTTGGCTTAACCGCTTCCACAAATCTCGTGGAGGGGTTTAATTCCTCAAATTTATCAAATCCTACCGGATACTGTTTAACATAATCGGGCAGTTTTTCTTCTGTAAGCTCAATCAGAGTGATCGCTTTCGCCGGACATCCCTGAACACAGGCGGGAAGAAGACCCGCATCAATGCGTTCAACGCACATGCTGCATTTTTCCGCACGCTGCAATTCAACGTTGTCAGCGGGTGCGCCGTATGGGCAGGCTTCTATGCACTGACGGCAGTAGATACATTTATCTGATGAGTGAACCACTACACCGTCCTTCTCACGTTTTACGTGGGCACCGACGGGGCACACCTCAACACATATAGGAGTTGCGCAGTGGTTGCAGGCAAGGGAATAAAAAGCTCTGTCTCTGTGCGGATAGTCATTTTCCTCAAGGGGTTTCAGCTTTCTCCACACAACTCCTTTTTCCTGATGGTACTGGTTTTTACAAGCCATGGCACAGGAGTAGCAGCCGATACACTTTTTAGAATTTACAAGGAATGCAAGCTGTTTTTTCATCTGTAATCTCCTCACGCTTTCTCTATGCCGGCAAACTGGTCATGCAGAGCAACACCCGGAGCGCCTGTTTTAAATGTTCCCATGTCTGAGGACTCATCATCCACAAGTTCCTGAACATTGAAATCCGTTTTTCCGCCGAACCATGCCTCATACAGCACAAGAACATCTTCAGCCACTATGTCGGTTACCCTTGCCTTGAGGGTTACGCTTCCTGTTTTGTTGACAACCTTAACCGGTTCGCCGTCTTTAATGCCCTTTGCCGCCGCCGCAGCGGGATTGATGTAAACAAAGGGCTCTGGGTTAAAGTCACGCATTATGTCAATATTGTTGAACTGCGAATGCAGGGCAAACTGAGTGTGGGGAGTGAGAACACGAAATTTATCGTAAGCTTTTCTCGGAGCTTTGTATTCCGGCAGTTTGGTATGTCCGTATTCGGCTGCGAGGTCGGAGCTGAATTCGTATTTGCCGGAAGGTGTTCCGAACTTCATTTCATTCCATGATGCGCTGGATGGGAGCTGTGCCTTGCGTGGTCCGTTTTTAAGATCCTCCCAGCTCTCAATACCGAAAAGCTTGTGTATGCCGTCGTTAAACTCTTTTTCCATCCAGACTTTAGTGTCTGTGATCTGGGGGAATGTGCATGAGCCTGCTTCAAGTTCATTCATTTTCTTTGAGAGCATAGCGGCTATCTGAAGGTCGGATTTTGCTTCATACTGTTCGGGGATAGCCTTTTCGTTTAAGCCTATCCAGTAGTGCCAGTAAGATACGTTGACAGTGTATTCCTCAAAAAGTGTGGTGCAGGGGAGGACTATATCGGAGTTCTGCACAGTTTCATTGAAGAACTGGTCAACGGTGACTACCATCTCAAGCTTGTCGAATGCCTTTTTAAGCTTATTGCGGTCAAAGTCCTGACCGAAGGGGTTTTTACACGCAACCCAGAGAAGCCTTATGGGCGGTTCGTTTGTTGTGAGTATGGATTCGGCTATCTTGTTGATGTTTATGGTTCTGTCGGAGTATGCCGCCTGTGCTTCGCCCTCCGGTCCGTGAAATTCGCTCTTGATCTTGTCTTTTCCGAGATAACCCACAGAACCTTCAGGCTGTTTCTGAACCATGGCGTTGTAGTTGAAGCCCCATGTGTGCAGGTGTCCGTATCTGGCTCCGCCGCCTTCGATGCCGATGTTGCCTGTCATTGCGACTACAGCGTCAATGGCACGTACATTAACACCGCCGTTTGCATGCCGCTGAAGACCGTAGCCCGCCCAGATTGTCGCAGGGCTTGCCGATGCGAATTCCTCCGCAATCTGTCTGATAACATTTGCCGGAACGCCGGATTTTTCCGCCGCCCATTCAACTGTCACATTCTTTTTCAGGTATGCGGCAAACTCATCAAAACCTTTGCTGTGTTTGCTTGTAAATTCTTTGTTGTAAAGCTTTTTATCAAGTATATGCCTTGCCATGCCGAGGGCGAGTGAGCCGTCTTCGGATGTTTTGACTCTTATGTAAAGGTCGGCTTTTGCCGCTGTCTGAGTCATTATGGGGTCGATAACAACAACCTTTGCTCCTCTTTCCTGAGCTTCATAAACAAACTTCATGGAGTGTACAGAGTTCCAAGCAGGGTTGCCCCCCCAGATTATTATATATTTCGCCTTGACTATGTCTTCGGGGTCATTGCACCACATATTGCCCATGTCAAAGTTCTGTGCATCGATACCCGCAGGCCAGCAGGGTGTGCCCACAAACCTTGTGGTGTATCCTAGGGAACTCATCATGCCCTCCACGCCGTAGTGTGTTATGCCGAAGTTGCCGGAATATTTATCCAGCGCCATGCCGAGGAGCGAGCCGTCTTTCTTTTTTATTTCGAGTATTTTGTTGGAGATTTCTGTCAAAGCCTCGTCCCAGCTTATTCGTTTCCAGTTTCCTGTTCCCCTGCCTATCTGTTTCATAGGGTATTTGATCCTGTCCGGGCTGTATACTCTTCTGGGATAGCTGAATCCTTTCACACAGAGCGCTCCGCCGGTGAATGTTGATTCCTTTGCCCCTTCAACAAACCGGAGAACCCCGTCCTTTACGTAGCTTTTGATGCTGCATGTGTCGTAGCAGTTTCTCGGACAGGCATTACGGAAAGTTTCGTAGTCTCCTTCATAATGGGTTCTTTCCCATTCTGCCGCCTGAAGAATGCCCGCAGGGAGAGAGGAAAGTATGCCTGCTGCTGCCGCACTTTTAAGGAATGAGCGTCTGCTCAGGGGACAAACTCCCCCTGTTTTCAATAAATCCTTTTTCATATTTTCTCCTTTGACATCACCAGCGATGTCACCTCGTTTTTGATCCACTCATCAAGCATGCACAGAACATGCATAACCGCCGAGGATTCATCTGCATGAGAACCTGCTCTTTCGGTAAACAGAGGTATCCACATGTACATGTGCATTGCGGTGAGCTGTTCGTACAACTCAATAAAGTTTTCATCAACCTCCGCAAGCCGCTTTAATATGCAGCATGCGTCCAGTTCCACAGGGAGAAGGTCTTCGGGGATTGAGCCTCTGTTTGACAGACTCAGACCTGCAGCTGTGTATATTTCTCTTACTTTTTCAGTGATTCTGCCGTTGGTGTGTCTCTCAGGATCAAGATAAACTGATGCTGTCATAGGGGCTTCGGGGGATGCGGGACCTACGAAAAGTCTGTTGAACAGAAATTCCTCGGCTTCCCAGTCAATGTTTTTTGTCAGACCGCATTCTGTGTCTGTTATGCGGGCATATGCTTCCTGCATTTTTTCTTTTGTGCCGTAATGAAAAAAATTCCGGAAGGCTTCAATCCGTTTAATTGAATCCATAGCCATACCTCGTATGTTTGAAGGTATGATAATGCCTGTTTGATGGGTATTAAATGTGGGGAAAAGGGTATTTATCGGGTATGCGTTTATACCCGATGAGGTGTTTATCTGTTGTTGAGATAGGTAAAAAGGCTAATGTCTCTGCCGCTTAGACCCAGCTTCTTGCGGATGTTTTTTCTGTGAGTTTGCACTGTATCAAATGAAATATTCATGCTTTCCGCTATCTCTTTGCTGTCAGAACCGGACTGAATGAGCTGGCATATCTGTATTTCTGCTTTGGTAAGCTTCGCCATATTCACAGAGTTCAGGCTTCCTGTCTCCTCTGTGAGCCCTGCGAGCAGGTCTTTAATTATGCCTGAGTATATTGTTCTGATCTCAGGATTATCCTCTGCCGTCAGCTTCTGAACAGAGGGGATTATATTTGTAACTATCTTCTGGGAGATAGTAAGCATCATCTCCTCTTTCTCTCTGTCTATGGTTTTCAGCACATTGCGGAGGGTTACGTTCATCTCCTCCGCCTTGACCTTCTCTTCTTTCAGGTGTTCTTCCATAGCCTTCTGGCGGGTGATATTGCGCACTATGATGTGGATAAAGTCTCCGCTGCCCATCTGAAACCTGTTCAGAGTTATGCTGGCGGGAAAGGTTTCGCCTTTTGCCGTTACTCCGTTGAATTCGCCGTTCCATATTTCGTCCTGGGCTATTATCACAGCGGATCTCATTGCATCTATGCTGTCAGGATGGATGAAGCGCACACAGCTTTTTCCTTCCATGTCTTTTTCTGGCAGACCGAATATTTCGGCAGCTTTACTGTTTGCCTGTAAGATTCTCAGGCTGATGTCGGTGAGGATTATTCCTTCACCGGCAGAAGTGAAGAGAGAGCGGAACAGTTTCTCTGATTCTGCCAGCTCCTGTGTTCTCTGACTTACTTCCTGCTCAAGCTTCATGCGCTGGTCTGCAATGTATGTTATGTCATTGAGAACAATAACGTAACCTTCTGATGCTAAAGATACTTTTTTGAGTGGAATGATTACGAGCGAGTATATTGATTTGCCGTCCGGCATGCGGATTTCATGGGTTTCGCCGGAGAGGAAAACAGAAAGAAATTTGTGAAAGCTCATTTCCGGTTTGAGGCTCTCCATTACATTGCTTCCTATGGCTGTGGCACCGAATCTGTTCCTTGCAGAGGCGTTCATTTCCAGTATCTGCCCGTTTTCCGAAACGGTGATGAACAGATCGGAGGCAGATTCAAGAATGTTTTCATATTTATTTTTAAGAAGAGTTAGCTCTCTGTTTTTATTCTGGAGGATGGTTGCGGTTTCTGCGGCATTTCTTGAATGCCATTCCCCGACGGCAAGTGTTTCCATCGAGTCAATTATGCGGCGCAGTTCAATGTAGTTTTGTAGTTTTTCCGCCGGTTCAGCGTCATATTTCAGGATTATATCTTCAACAGCGTGGAGGAGTGTTTTGAAGCACCCGAAAAAATATTCTTCTCCGATCCCCCGCTCATAGTGCCTGTGTGCTGATTTCAGCAGAAATTCGGCAACATTTCGTCCGTTTTTCAAAAGCTCCGGAAAATCCGGTTTGAGCCCCTGATTGATATACTCTCTGACAGGTAAAATGACACCGTGCAGGCTGAGTATGCAGTCTTCCCGTTTTGCCGTTGTATGCTCAAGATAACCGGCGCTCTTCATGCGCTCTGTCCAGTTTATCAGAAAAGCTTCCGTCTCTGCGATTATATGCTCAAGGAGATTTTTCAAATCAAACGACCCCCCGTATCTTAATTAAGAATGATTTAATAATCACAATAAATCAACCGGAAATTAGCACGGTAACGTTCTGCTTCTTGGAGTATAACGAGAGACCGCCCCATCGGCGGGGCGGTGTTTTGTCTTTATCCTTCTTTTTCTGTGGTTATATCCGGGTATGATTCCATGTGAGGCTTTATTGCTCTGCCCAGCCAGTCAATGGTTTCCCCTATGTGCCTCATGTTTGCCAGACCCTCTTTATCCTTTTCAACATCCCCTTTGTGGAGTCCGTAAACCATGTTCCAGTATGTTGAACCGGGAATTATCATCCTTGAGATCATAAAAAGATGGTTGATGGTGTCAACTGTGTGAATTGAACCGCCCCTTCTCACAGCGGAGACACCTGCGCCTATTTTACCTTTCAGTGCGTTGCCGTTTGCCATCGCCACAAAACCAGCACGATCTATGAGGGCTTTTATTTCTGCTGTTACATCTGCAAAATAAGTGGGCGAACCTATGATTATTGCATCTGCCTTAAACATTTTAGCGATAACAGGGTTAAGATCGTCATCAATTATACATGTGCCGTCCGCTTTCTTAAAACAGGCTCCGCAGGCAGTGCAGCCTCTGATGTTCTGTCCGCCGACTGTCTCCATTTCTGTTTCCCAGCCTTTGGCTTTCAGGGTCTCCAGAACAGTGTTGAGTATTATGCTGGTGTTTCCGTTTTTGCGGGGGCTTCCGCATATCGCAAGTGCATACATCCGGTTTGTTCCTCCTAGATTGCGTTTCTTTTTATTCCGCTTATTTCATATTTTGTTGCTTCGGGCTTTCCCACAAGTACATCAGGGAAGACGGAAAAAAGTTTTTTGATGTGCGGCTGTTCTCCGTGGAGGGCAAGATCCTCTTCAGATTCCCATATTTCAAACATGGCGGCCTGTGTTTTGTCGCCTGTAAATGTCAGCTTGTAGGCAGTGCATCCTTTTTCTTCTTTTACAAGGGGGTATATTTCGGAATAGATTTTATATAGTTCATCCGCCTTCCCCTCTTTAAGTTTCATTTCCACATGAAGTACAAACATTTCGTACCCTCCTTCCTTTAATAATTCAATGTCTGCATCTTCTGCATCAGGTGCGCAGGAGATAATTTTTAGTCTTGATGAAAGAAAATATAGTAGTAATATTGTTTTTACAAGTACGGTATTTTTTTTCATGTACTTACATTTAGTATAGCAGGTGTATTATGGGTTTTTGTAAAGTCAAGGAATTGGACGGAAAATTATACAGATGTTATTTCGAGCTTACGGTGCAGGTTTTGTCCGGAAAATGGAAAGCACTGATCCTCTACAGGCTTGCGGTTGATCCTGTTCTCCGCTTCGGAGAGCTTCGTAAGAGCATGCCGGAGATAACTGAGAGAATGTTGAGCAAGCAGTTAAGGGAACTCGAAGGGGATGGTCTTATAAGCCGTGAGGTTTATAATCAGATTCCGCCGAAGGTAGAATACAGACTTACGGAAATAGGTTCCAAACTGATCCCTATTCTTATGATGATGAAGGAGTGGGGTGCGGAATACGAGGAACATCTCGGTGGCAGAGGGTTATTCTGTTCTTCTGAGTATGAACAGCCTGAACAGAAAGCCATAGCCGAATAACAGATTATAAAAAAAGCGGCACCGTTAAAGATGCCGCCTTTTAAGATATTTCTATGCTTGCAGAGTTAACTACATAGCGTCAATAATTGAGTTGAATGTTGCGCTGGGGCGCATTTCTTTAACTGCTTTTTCAAAAACAGGTCTGTAGTATCCGCCTATGTCAGAGGGTCTGCCCTGAGCAGCGTTGAGTTCTTCATTAATCTTAGCTTCGTTTTCAGCAAGTGCTTTTGCAACGGGAGCAAACTTAGCTGCTGTTTCCTTGCATTTTGTCTGAGCGGCAAGCGCCTGTGCCCAGTAGAGAGCAAGGTAGAAGTGGCTGCCTCTGTTATCAAGTTCTTTAACCTTACGTGAGGGTGATTTGCCGTTTTCAAGCACTTTACCCACAGCCTGATCAAGAGTTTCAGCAAGCAGAGCCGCTACGTCATCTTTGAATACTGCTGACATATGCTCCAGTGAAGCTACAAGAGCGCAGAACTCGCCCAGTGAATCCCATCTGAGGTGACCTTCCTTAAGGAACTGTTCAACGTGTTTGGGTGCTGAACCGCCTGCTCCTGTCTCGAAAAGACCGCCGCCGTTCATAAGGGGAACGATGGAAAGCATTTTTGCTGATGTGCCCAGTTCAAGTATGGGGAAAAGGTCAGTGAGGTAGTCTCTGAGAACGTTACCGGTTACGGAGATTGTATCAAGCCCTTTTCTTATTCTTTCAACTGAGAAGTTTATAGCATCAACGGGAGTCATGATGCGGATATCAAGCCCTGTTGTGTCGTGGTCATTGAGATATTTTTTAACTTTTTCGATGATCTGCGCATCGTGTCCTCTTGCGGGGTCAAGCCAGAAAACAGCGGGAGCGCCTGATGCTTTTGCTCTTGTAACAGCGAGTTTAACCCAGTCCTGAATGGGAGCGTCTTTTGCCTGGCACATTCTGAAGATGTCACCAGTTTCAACTTTCTGCTCCATAAGAACCTTGCCGTCTGCATCAACAACACGGACAACGCCTTCGCCTTCTGATATGAAGGTTTTGTCGTGTGAGCCGTACTCTTCCGCTTTCTGAGCCATAAGACCAACGTTGGAGACACTGCCCATTGTTGCGGGGTCAAACTGACCGTTTTTCTGGCAGTCCTCGATGATTGCCTGATACATTGTTGCGTAGCATCTGTCGGGAACCATAGCTATAGTGTCGTGGAGTTTGTTGTCGGGTCCCCACATCTGACCGCCGTCACGTACTACGACAGGCATGGACGCATCGACAATAACATCATTGGGAACATGAAGGTTTGTTATGCCGTTGTCTGAGTCAACCATAGCAAGTTCGGGGTTTGTTTTATAAACAGCCATGATGTCAGCTTCGATTTCTGCTTTTTTGTCAGCGGGAAGCTTGTTGATTTTTGCATAAACATCGCCGAGACCGTTGCTTGTGTTAACGCCGATTTCTTTGAAGGTTGCTGCGTGTTTTGCAAACACGTCTTTGTAGTAAACCTGAACAGCGTGTCCGAACATAACGGGGTCGGAAACTTTCATCATTGTTGCTTTAAGGTGAAGAGAAAGAAGAACGCCTTCTTTTTTGGCTGCTTCTATCTGCTCTGCGTAGAACTTACGGAGAGATGCAACGTTCATTACGGATGAATCTATAACTTCGCCTGCAAGGAGAGCTGTTTTTTCTTTAAGAACTTTTGCGCTGCCGTCTTTAGCAACGTATTCTATTTTTACGTTTGTGGCTGCGGGAACTGTAACTGATTTTTCGCTGCCGTAGAAGTCGCCGCCGGACATGAATGCAACACGGGTTTTAGAAGGTTTCGGCCACTGTTTCATCATTCTGTGGGGGTGTTTTTTTGCATGTTCTTTAACGGCTGCTGCTGCTCTTCTGTCGGAGTTGCCTTCACGGAGAACAGGGTTAACGGCACTGCCGAGAACTTTTGCATATCTTGCTTTTATCTCTTTTTCAGCGTCAGTTTTAGGCTCTTCAGGGAAATCGGGCACTTTGTAGCCTTTCTCCTGAAGCTCTGCTATCGCTTCCTGAAGCTGGGGGATGGATGCGCTGATGTTGGGGAGTTTTATTATATTTGCTTCGGGTTTAAGGGAGAGTTCGCCGAGCTGAGAGAGGAAATCGGGGATTTTCTGCTCTTCCGTGAGGTAGTCGGGAAAGTTGGCAATGATGCGTCCTGAAAGTGAAATATCTCTTGTTTCAACAGAAATGCCTGTGCCTTTTGTGAAAGCCTGAACTACGGGGAGCAGCGAATAAGTCGCCAGTGCGGGTGCTTCATCAATCTCGGTCCAGATAATCGTTTTGTTAGACATAATCTCTCCTTGATGGTAATATTTTGCTATCTCAATGACCGCTTTTTATATAAGCGGTTCAATTATTATAACAGTATTTTTTATTTTCAACTGTATACAGTATACAGTTATAATAAAGCTTGCCGATTGTCAATCAATATTAGCTTCTGCAATGTTATAACATTATTTATTTTTGAAAATGCCAGTGTTATCAAGCCGGAGAAAGAAAGCGTTGAAAGAGCGTGAGACCTTCCGCAGTGAGGTGTATTAAAAATGAGCGTACGCTCTTTTTTTGAGATAAGGGGCAGTTATGGCTTTAGGTGTGTTCGCAGGTACATCAGGGAGTATGATTTTGTTTACTCGCTTTCTTCCTTCCATATTATTACACGGTTTCTGCCTTCATTTTTTGCTTTGTAGAGAGCGTCATCAGCTTTTTTAAGGGCATCGTCCAGAGTGTCTTCCTGCGTTGGTACGGATGAATATATTCCTGCGCTGATTGTCAGAGTGGTGCGCATGTTTTCCATTTCTATAATTTTCTTTTCAATTTCAATACGGATATTTTCTATGCGGTTGGCGAGGGTGTCTTCCCCTGTGTTGGTTATAAAAACCGCAAATTCTTCTCCTCCGAAGCGTGAGCAGGCGTCAGTCTGCCTCTGGAAATGGCGCAGAAGTGTTTTGCCCATTTCCTGAAGGCTTCTATCTCCGAAAAGGTGCCCGAAGGTGTCATTAACCTTTTTAAAGTGGTCAATATCAATTATAGCCACAGAAAAGCGTATTCCGTTTCTCTGGCATATATTAAAAGCCTGCTGGCTGCTTACTGAAAAGAAACGCCTGTTGTAAAGCCCCGTGAGGCTGTCCTTGTCGCTGAGTTCCTGAAGCCTTATGTTTGCTGCTTGAAGTTCTTTGTTCAGCTTCCTGAGCTTGCCCGACCAATAAGCAATAACGGCGGCTATGACTGCGAATATGCCCATTATGCGCCAGAAAAGTCTGTGGTCAAATCCTTGGTCATAGCGGATACTCATCCATTTTCCGGTAATAGCGTTTCTGTCCTCTTCGCTTATGGAATCCACAAGCTTCTGAAAGATTCTTGCAAGCTCAGGTTCATCGTTTCTGGCAGCTATGCCTAGCTCCCAGTCCTGTTCAAGCCTTCCGGATATTTTTATATCAACAATCTTCTGCTGCTTAATCTGATAGCCTATGCCCGCCATGGTTCCGATTGCTCCGTAAACCTCCCCTTTTTGCAGGAGAGCTATGCTTTCCGCATCGTTTTCCACTTCAATAAGCTTGAGATGCGGGTATTTCTTTTTAAGCATTTCTGTAATGGCGTAGCCTTTTACGGTGGCGAAGCTTTTATCCAGAACATCATCTATTTTGTCGATGAAAGGGTCATTTATGGATGTTGCAATCACTGTAGGAATAACAAGATATGGAGAAGTGAAGTTGAAATATTTCATCCTTTCCGGTGTACGCATTGCCAGTGAAATTATATCGCATTCTCTATTCTGCCCTTTTATAAGGGTTTCTGCCCATGTTTCAGTGGGAACTATGTGAATCTGTATGCCGGAGTTGCTCTGCATAAGTTTGATAAAATCTGCTGCTATGCCCGTATGACGCTTGCCGCCTTCAAGTTTTTCAAAGGGCATCCAGTCAGGGTCAACACACATCCGTACTATCTTTTTTCTTTCAAGGTATTCCTTTTCCTGATCAGTAAATGCCAGAGCCGGACGTTTGATCTCATTTAGCTGCGGCACAAGCCACTGATTTTCCAGCAATATTTTATCTTCCTGGCTTATGCTTGCGAGAGCTTTTGTTATAATACTGTGTAGCTCAGAAAGCTTAGGGTTGACCCCGAAGCGGAGGTCTTCAACCGTTCTCTCGTCGGAGTTGAATTCGCCGCCAATGGTTACATTGAGAAGAGCATATTTCTTTATCATGCTGCTGCCGGAATTAAGTGAAGTTATAATAGCGTCAATTTTACCGAAGGAGAGATCTTTGAACATCTCATCCCTTGATATATATTCCTTTAATTCTCTGAGTTTATCTTTATTTATAAGATCCTTGAAGAAAATCCCTTTTGTTATGCCTACTTTTTTGCCATCCAGAGATGAAGTGTCAGTGTATTTTCCAAAATCGTCCCTGATAAAAACATAACTGGGGATGCGGGCGTATTCATCTGTGAAGAGAGTGAACGCTTTCCTCTCTTCTGTCATGGATATGTCTGCAATCATGTCCGTTTTGCCGTCTCTGAAATCATTCAGTATAGCTGACCAGGGTTTTATATTGTATGCGAAGTCTATTCCTGTGCGGCGGCTGATTATTTTCAGAAGAGCATCTGTGTAGCCCATGATCTGTTCATTTGATGCGAAACTGAACGGATAAAAGTCGGGCAGCATGCCCACAGAAACCGATGGGCGTGAACGGATGAATGATTCCTCTTCCGGTGTGAGTTCTATGCTTTCCGCTGCGCTGAAAACCTGTCCGTTATATATTGACCAGAGCCTCTCAAGCTTGTCTTTTCTTGTTTCCGGCAGTGCTTTTATAGATTTGTTGATTATTCCCGCAAGAACAGGATTTGTCTTCAGAACTCCGATACGGAGATCCTCATCTTTCAGCCCTTCAAAATTTAAAGTCCCTACGGAGACTATGTTAGAAAATGTGTTTTCCCTTGCTATGAACCGCCCGCCGAGTTCGCTGACAAACACCGCATCAACCCAGCCAAAAGCGAGAGACTTTATCATGTCCACATTATTATTATATTCCAGAAGGTTCAGGCGTTGTTTCTTAAGTATCTCTGAGTAGAAGATATCTTTGATATAACCGGTTTTAAGCCCCATCAGAGCAATTAGATTGTCGCCGGGTTTTATTCCGGAGTCATTGCGGACAAACACGACAGTTCTTCTTATGTGGTAGGGAACACTGAATAAAATGTATTTTTCCCTTTCCGGTGTGTATGATATTTCGTTTATTGCATCCAGCTCACCGTTGAGGAAAGAGTTGTAAATATTTGTCCAGTTCCCCATTTTATATTCAATTCTGAGTCCGCTGATTTCCTGAATCATGCTCATGAAGTCGATGGAGTAGCCTTTTATGTTTCCGTTTCTGAAATAAGTATAGGGTTCGTTGCTGTCAACAACCCCGACTGTGATTGTTTTTTTATCCTTTATGTATGCCTGCTCTTCCGGCGTGAAAATATTACTTTCGGCCGATGCGTTTAAAGAATAAAAAAAGACCAGCAGGATAAGGACAGCGAAGCTGTTTATGGTTCGGTTCATTAATTCAGTTTCTCCGGATATTCTTTGTGTATAAACGGTCGTAACAGACAGATGATTTATGTTATTTTAATACTTATAGATTATTAAAGCAAAGAATTTTGATTACCCGGCTCAAAAATGTCCGTTTTTCGGATAAAGTTACATTTTCTTAACGTTTATTTACAATTAATGTCCATAAAAATCTTGACATCATGACCCCTCGGTCGTAGTTTGACTGCTTAGTCATATTATGACTGGGAAGTCAATAAAGGGAAACGGATGAACTTAAAGAAAAGAAAAGAAGTTTTGGACAACCTTTTTAAGGAAAGAATTGTCAAGACAGTTATAGAACTGATTAGGGAGAACGGATGCATAACCATGGAAGAGGCGGCCAAAAAATCGGGTGTCTCCAAGGGTTCTCTTTATAACTATTTTGATAATAAGGAAAGCCTTATGGAGTATGTCCATGCTGAGATGGTAGAACCTTTGGAAAAAAGATTCCGTGAAATACGCGAAAGCAGTATGAGACCATCTGAAAAACTTATGGCGGTATTTGAGGATATCTTCGATGTTAATGAAGAAGTATGCCTCTATTTCCGTTTTCTGGATTCACACCGTACAGTGGAGGAGGATGCAAAGGATACACATTATTTACTGCTTGAGCCTCTGTCCGAAATCTTTGAAGCAGGGATCAAGGCGGGAGAATTTGTGAATGTTGATCCATATATTCTGGCAAACACTTTTACCGGGATGGTTATAGGCACATTTGGTTCGTACGGTTATAGAAACATAACTGATGACGGACTTAAAAATGCCAAAGAGGAAATGTTGAAGCTGGTAAAAAGGCTGATAATCACATAGGAAGGGATATTGTATGAAGTCAAAGTTATTAGGTTTCGCAGGCTTGGCTGCGGCAGTTATTATCGGACTGGTTATTTTCAAAAGCGGCGGTTCAGCCACCGCTTCCCAGCCGCAGGGCGGAGGAGAACGACCGGCTGCAGAAGTTACTGTTTATACTGTTAAAGCAGAAGCAGTAACATTTACAAAAGATTTGCCGGGGCGTACATCGGCGGTGAGAGTTGCTGAAATACGTCCTCAGGTTTCAGGGATTATTCAGAAAAGGCTCTTTAAGGAAGGGGGCAGTGTAAGCGCCGGTCAGCAGCTTTACCAGATAGATCCTGCACCTTTTCAGGCATCATATGACAGTGCCAAAGCTGAACTTATGAAAGCCGAGGCTGATTTGCAGTCTGCTGCGCCGAAAGAGGCAAGATACGCTGAACTGCTTAAAGTCGGCGGTGTCAGCACACAGGAGTATGAAGATACTGCAACTGCGCTTGCTCAGGCTAAGGCGGCCGTGGCTGCCGGAAAGGCGGCTGTGGCAGCAGCAAAAATAAATCTCGATTATACAAAGGTTTTTTCTCCCATTTCCGGGCATATCGGCAAGTCCTCCGTGACGGAAGGGGCTCTTGTAACTGCTAATCAGGCATCTGCTCTTGCCAAGGTTCAGCAGCTTGACAGTGTATATGTGGATGTAAGCCAGTCTGCGGAAGAAGTTATGAAGCTTCGCCGCATGATAACGGATGACGGAACCCTTGGAAATTCGGCTGAAGTTGAGCTTCTCATCGGTGGAAAACCTTATGCTCATAAAGGTGTAATGCAGTTCTCTGATGTTACGGTGGATGAAACAACCGGAATGGTTCAGCTTCGCGCTCTTTTCCCGAATCCTGAAAGGGAGCTTCTGCCCGGTCTTTTTGTAAAAGCAAGGATTCCGCAGGCCAGGGACGACGCTGCTATACTTATTCCCCAGCAGACAGCGGTAAGAAATGCTGACGGCAGTGTAATTGTTTGGGCGGTAGACTCTGAAAACACTGTGAATCCACGTCCTGTTAGCGTATCTGATGCTGTGGGAAATAAATGGGCAGTGATGTCCGGTCTTCAGCCCGGTGACAGAATTGTTCTTGAGGGACTCCAGAAGATACGTCCCGGCGCAAAGGTAAACCCGGTTGAAACAAAAGCCGAATAGGCGTAAAACAGCAGGATGATATAATATGTCAAATTTCTTTATAGATCGTCCCATCTTTGCATGGGTGATTGCAATTATTATAATGCTCGCAGGTGTTCTTGCCATAAAGACACTGCCTGTTGAGCAGTACCCGCAGATCGCACCGCCCACCGTTTCCATAAGTGCCAGCTACCCCGGAGCATCTGCTGAAACATTGGAAAACAGTGTTACGCAGGTTATCGAACAGAAACTTGTGGGTATTGACTATCTGCGTTATTTCTCATCAACCAGTGACGGAACCGGTAATGTTGAGATTACTCTTACATTTGAACCGGAAGCAAATCCTGATATTGCTCAGGTTCAGACACAGAACAAGATTCAGTCTGCTTTGTCGTCATTGCCTCAGGAGGTTCAGCAGCTCGGTGTAACCGTTGAAAAGTCGAACAGCAGTTTCCTTATGGTTATAGGGCTTTACTCTGCTGACGGGTCAATGACTCAGAATGAGATTGGCGACTACATAAGCTCCAACATGTCCGATCCTCTCAGCAGGGTTCTGGGTGTCGGTTCGCTTCAGGTTTTCGGTCAGCCTTTCTCCATGCGTATATGGCTTAACCCTGATCAGCTTAATAACTATAAGCTTACTTCGGATGATGTCATAAGCGCCATAAGCGCACAGAACGCAGATATTTCTGCCGGTCAGCTTGGTGGAAACCCCGCTGTTGACGGTCAGCAGATTAACGCAACAATCACTGCTCAGACAAGGCTGAAAACTGTTGAAGATTTTGAGAATATTTTTCTCAAAGTTAATACCGACGGTTCTCAGGTACGTATGAAGGATGTTGCCAGGGTTGAACTCGGTGTTCAGAACTATGATTTTGTAACCAGATATATGGGCAAGCCCGCCGCAGGTATGGCGGTGAGTCTTGCCACAGGGGCAAACGCTCTTGAAACTGCTAACAATGTTAAAGCAAAAGTTGCAGAGCTTGAACAGTTTATGCCGGAAGGGCTTGAAGTTGTTTACCCTTACGATACGACCCCTTTTGTTAAAATATCAATAAAAGAGGTTGTTAAGACCCTTTTAGAAGCAGTTGTTCTTGTTTTCCTCATTATGTACCTGTTTTTGCAGAACTTCAGGGCGACACTTATCCCGACTATTGCAGTCCCTGTTGTTCTTCTGGGTACATTCGGAATACTTTCTGCTTTCGGGTTTACTATCAACGTTCTTACGATGTTCGCCATGATTCTCGCAATCGGGCTTCTGGTGGACGATGCCATTGTCGTTGTTGAAAACGTTGAAAGGGTTATGAGTGAAGAAGGTCTGCCTCCGAAGGAAGCTACAAGAAAATCAATGAACCAGATTACAGGCGCCCTTGTGGGTATCGCCCTTGTTCTTTCTGCGGTTTTCGTTCCTATGGCTTTCTTCAAAGGTTCCACAGGTGCTATCTATCGCCAGTTCTCAATTACAATAGTTTCTGCGATGGTACTTTCCGTTGTGGTGGCTCTTGTTCTTACTCCTTCACTTTGCGCTTCAATGCTCAAACCTGTTGAAAAAGGGCATAAGGAGCATATGAAAGGCTTCTTCGGATGGTTTAACCGCATGTTTAACCGCAGCAGAAGCGCCTACAGAACAAGTGTGGGATACGTTGCAGCCAGAGCTTTCAGGTTCTTCATAGTATATGCAGTGATAATTGCCGGACTCGGCTTTATGTTCACAAAGATACCCACATCGTTCCTTCCTGATGAGGATCAGGGTATTATGCTTGTACAGATATCAACACCTCCGGGAGCCACTCAGGAGAGGACTCTTGAAAGCGTGAAGAAAGTTGAACAGTATTTCATGGAACAGGAAAAAGAGTCTGTAATCAGTATATTTACAGTTACAGGCTTCAGTTTCGCCGGACGAGGCTCAAACACTGCGATGGGGTTTGTACGTCTCAAAGACTGGGAAGAAAGAACAGAGCAGCACCAGAAAGTTTTTGCCATAGCTCAGAGAGCTATGATGAATCTTTCAACAATTAAAGACGCATTTGTGTTTGCTTTCTATCCGCCTCCAATAATTGCCCTTGGTAACGCCACAGGTTTTGACCTTCAGCTCCTCGACAGAGCCGGTCTCGGGCATGAGACTCTTATGAATGCCAGAAATCAGCTTCTGGGGATGGCTGCGCAGGATGCAAGGCTTGTTGGGGTTCGTCCCAACGGTTTTGATGATGTTCCTCAGTTCAGGATCCATGTTGATCATGAAAAAGCAAGCGCTCTGGGCGTTTCCATCGCAAGTATAAACAACACGCTGAAAACAGCTTGGGGCTCAAGTTATGTTAACGACTTCCTCCATAATCAGCGTATCAAAAAAGTGTATATTCAGGGTGATTCAGAGTACAGAATGCTGCCTGAAGATATTTATAAATGGTATGTTAGGAATGACAAAGGCGAGATGGTTCCATTTTCTGCTTTCTCCACTGCTGAATGGGAATACGGCTCACCAAAACTTGAGCGTTACAACGGTACATCTTCTCAGGAAATTCTGGGCGCTCCGGCTCCCGGGGTAAGCTCCGGTGAGGCAATGCAGATTATGGAAGAGTACGCTAAACAGCTTCCGCAGGGTATAAGCCTTGAGTGGACAGGTATTTCATATGAAGAGCGTGCAGCAGGAGCGCAGACAGGTCTGCTCTATGGGCTGTCTCTGCTTATCGTGTTCCTGTCTCTTGCTGCTCTTTATGAAAGCTGGTCTGTTCCGTTTGCGGTAATGCTTATTGTTCCTCTTGGTATTGTGGGTACAGTAGCTGCGACCCTTGCAGCAAGCCTTGCCAATGACGTTTACTTTCAGGTGGGTATGCTTACCACGATTGGTCTTGCGTCGAAAAACGCCATTCTTATCGTTGAATTTGCAAAAGACCTGCACGACAGCGGATACGGATTGCTGCGGTCTGCTATGATAGCATCGGAACAGAGGTTAAGACCGATTCTTATGACGTCAATGGCGTTTATTCTCGGTGTTACTCCCCTTGCCATATCCAACGGTGCAGGTTCAGCCAGCCAGAACGCCATTGGTATAGGTGTTATCGGCGGTATGACCTCCGCTACATTCCTTGCCATACTTTTTGTGCCGATGTTTTATATTGTTATAATGAAACAGTTCGGCAAGCGCACACCGGCTGACGTTAAGGAGACAACTAATGGTAAGTAAAAACATAATTGCGGCGGCTGCCGTGTCTGTGATAATGGCGGGATGCTCTATGATTCCCGCTTATGAAAGACCTGCCTCCCCCGTTGCTGCATCTTTTCCCAAAGGTTCGGCATATGGGCAGGCAGACAACATGTCTGTTAATGTTGCTGAAATGGCATGGAAAGACTTCTTCCTTGCTCCGGAACTCAGGGCTCTCATTGAGAAAGCCCTCGAAAATAACAGAGATCTCCGTGTTGCGGCTCTTAATATAGAGTCCGCAAGGGCTGCTTACCGAATTCAACGCTCCGACCTTCTGCCGGATGTAAATGCGACAGGCTCATTCACACGTCAGCGTGTGCCTGAAAATGCAAGTGCCACAGGCAGTTCCTATACTGCATCCAGTTATAGTGTGGGTATCGGAATAGCTGCTTATGAGCTTGATTTTTTCGGCAGAGTGAGAAGCCTCAGTGAAAAAGCCCTTGAAAGCTATTTCGCTACGGAAGAGGCAAGAAATGCGGCGCAGATCACCCTTGTAGCAGAGGTGGCAAACGCATACATCACTTATCTGGGCGACAGGGAAATGCTGAAACTGGCAGAGGAAACCCTCAAAAACCAGCAGGAAGCATATGAACTTGTGAAAAAGAAATATGAGCTGGGCAGCGCAACAAGGCTTGAACTTGAACAAGCTGCCACTGCGGTTGAAAACGCAAAGATAAGCAAAGTTCAGTACACAAGGCTTACAGCGCAGGATCTTAACAGTCTTACCCTGCTTGCTGGTACTGATATTGACGCTGCCGCTCTTCAGGCTTCACTGCCGGATGAGATAACAGCGCTCAAGCCTCTGCCTGCTGGTGTTCCTTCGGAAACACTGCTGAACAGACCGGACATAAAACGTGCGGAACATTCGCTCAAGGCTGCTAATGCTGATATAGGTGCAGCAAGGGCGGCTTTCTTCCCGTCTATTACGCTTACCGGTTCGGCAGGGCTTGCCAGCAACGGACTTGATGACCTGTTCAGCTCAGGCTCAGGACTTGCATGGTCTTTTGCTCCGCAGATAAATATACCCATATTCAACGCCGGGCGTAACAAGGCCACTCTGGAAGTTGCCAAAGTTAACCAGAAGATAGCAGCGGCGGAATACGAAAAAGCCATTCAGACTGCTTTCCGTGAGGTTGCAGATCAGCTTGCGGCTAAAGGTACATTTACTGACCAGCTTGCGGCGCAGAAGTCACTTGCGGAGTCCACACGCACAGTTTATGAACTGGCGAGTGAACGCTATAAACACGGGATATCAAACTATCTTGATGTACTGGATGCCCACCGTTCGCTTTTTGCAGCAGAACAGGGGGTAATCTCGGTAAGACAGCAGTATTTGAACAACCTTGTAACGCTGTACAAAGTTTTGGGCGGCGGACAAATATAAATCTCTCACCAAACCCCGTGCGGACCTGTGTGCCGCATGGGGCTTTTTTCTTTTAAATACTCATTTTCCTGAAAATTCTCTCCGGTCTTCCCACTGTCCCGTAGTCTATATCTGCATACAGAAAACCGGATGCCAGCAGGTATTCCAGATAACGTCTTGCGGTGTTGCGGCTTGCATTTATTTTTTTGCCGACCTCTTCGGCAGAAAATCCGTCTGCTCCGCTCTCATCAAACACTGCGCATATCTTCCGCAGAGTTATGGGGTCTATGCCTTTCGGGAGTCCGCCTTCATCCTGTGTTTCAGAGGCCGGATGTATAAGTTTGTCTATCATCTGCTGTTCAAGCACTGCATTGCGTGTCAGCTCCGTGCTGTATGTGCGGAATTTTTCCAAAGATGCTTTGAACCTGTCAAAAATCACAGGCTTAACAAGATAATCAAACGCTCCTCCACGGAGGGCTTCCTGAAGTGAGCTTACCTCTTTTGCTGCTGTTATAAGTATCACGTCAACAGATTTTCCCTTTGCCCGCATATTCCTAAGAAGCTGCATTCCGTTTCCTTCGGGAAAAAACAGATCAAGAAGCACAAGCTCAGGTTCAAGGAGATCCACCATCTCCTCACCGTCTGCCAGAGAGTTTGCTATGCCCACCACCTCAAAGCCTTCTACTTTTTCGGTGAAGCGTTTATGAAGTTCTGATATCTTAAGGTCGTCTTCAACTATTACCGTTCTTATTCTCTTCATGAAACATTTCCTTGGGGATTGATACCCTGAATGATACACCGCCGAGCCTGCTTTTAGCCATGCTTATGGAACCACGCATCTCCATAAGGGCATTGTTAGCCAGATAAAGCCCTATGCCTCTGTTATCGCCCTTGGTGCTTACCCCTTTTTCAAAGATATTTTCGATAATTTCCGGTTCAAGTCCTTTCCCTGAATCCTCAACCTGAAACAGCAGACTTTTGCCCGAATCCTTCATTGTGAGGAGAACCTGCTTCACTGGTGAGTCTATTACCGCATCAAAGGCGTTGTCCAGTATGTTGCCCAGAATTGTCACAATCTTTTCCCTGTCTACATGATCAGGGAGGTCAGTCATGCGGCTGTTTTCAGCTATGGTGAAGTCTATTTTAAGTTCCCTTGCCCTGCTGTGTTTCCCTATTATCAGCGCTGAAACAATGGGGTCGGGCACATTGGCATTAACAAAGCTTATCATCTCCTGATATATTTTTGTTTCAGAGAGAATAAGCTCCAGCGCCTCCTGATAGGCTTCTATCTGAATAAGCCCTGCCACTGTATGCAGCTTGTTTGAGTATTCGTGGGACTGAACCCTGAGCATGTCAGAGTATTTCCTGATACGGTTAAGCTCCTGTGCCAAGAGAGTTATTTCATTTTTTCTTCTGAAGGTTATAACAGCACCGTGAACCTTGCCCATGTGCATTACCGCCATAACGTTCACAAGCAGATCCACATCCCTGACTATCATAGACGTGTCTTCCATATTTTCTTTGCTTCTGATTACCTCTGCCGAATATTCCGGGGGAAAAATTTCGCTGAGGTGATGCCCTATATAATCTTTTTCAAGGGAGAGAACCCTCATGGCGTTCTTGTTGATCAGCCGGATCTCATTTTCTGTGTTAACTGCGATTATCCCGGCACGGATTGTATCTATTATTGCATTACGCTCAAGAAACAGATCTGCGATCTCTGCCGGCTCAAGCCCAAGAGTTATCCTCTTCTGGTGGTTGGCGATGAGAACAGCGGCGCCCAGTCCCGTTGCAAGCATCATTAATACGAACATCAGCGGCTTTTTCTGATGCTCAATAATAGTGGCCCGGATGCGTTCCTTAAGATAGCCGACAGCGACAAAGCCCACTATACGCTCGTTGTAATAAACAGGGGCTATCCCCCTCACAGAAGGACCGAGAGTTCCCACGGCTTCAGATACATAGGCTTCCCCGTGTATTGTTGCCCTGTCTGTATCATCTCCCTGAAACTTTTTGCCGATGTTCGCAGTGTTTGGGTGTGTGAGGCGTATTCCGAAGTTATCTGCAACCACAACATAAGCTGCTCCTGTTTTGAGCCGCACTTCCTCTGCCAAAGCCTGAAGCCTGCCGTCTTCATCACTGCGTGCTTCAAGGGATGTCTGAACCAGCGGCATTGTTGTCATGGTCTGGGCTATGTTAAGAGCCTTTTCTCCTATCTGAAAGCGAAGGAAATCAGCCACCATGCCGGCAAAAATTAGCCCGCTTATCAAAAGCTGGAGCATAAGCACAGCAAAAATCATCATCAGCATCTGTGTTCTTACTGGGCGTTCGGAAAAAATACGCTTCATAGCTACCTGTTTCGTTTTTTTAAGTAATATTACCATAGGTCGTCCGGTGAAATAAAAAAAGGACACGGAATATGCCCGTGTCCTTTTCAGGAGTGTATGTTTACTTTGTCAGATTATGAAAAGTGCTAAGGCATAACCGACGCAGCAGGCTGTTATAACCCCGATCAGCCCTGGTGCCATAAAGCTGTGGTTAAAGTAAAATTTGCCTATTTTTGTTGTTCCTGTGATGTCAAATGTGCATGTTGCAATATCTGACGGATAGTTCGGTATAAAGAAATATCCGTAGCTTGAAGGCATTATACCTATGAGCAGGGCAGGAGGCAGACCGAGACCGAGACCCACCGGAAGCATCATTTTGCATGTTGCCGCCTGAGAGTTGATAACCACTGATACTATGAACATTGCCAGTGCAAATGTCCACGGATATGCGTTGACCATTTCGGTTATTGAGGTTTTAAAAGCAGGCATGGCATATTGGAAATAAGTGTCACTCATCCACGCTATACCGAATATAGCGATGCAGGCAACCATACCCGACTTAAACACAACACCTTCAGGAACGAGTGAGGGTTTTGTCTTGGTTACTATGAGTATCAGACCGCCGAAGGCGAGCATCATCATCTGAATAAGTGTTGCCATATCAACAGGTTTGGGCATGCCTTCTATGGTTCTGAGAGAGGGGAACATGCCGAATATTACTATTACTGCCAGAGATGCAAGGAATATATAGACTGCGTTTCTGGCGGATGCGGGCAGTTTTTCATTAAGCGTTGTTGCGGTGGTGTTGAGTATTCTCTCACGCCATACCGGGTCTTCCATGCGTTTCTGATATTCAGGGTCATCTTTCAGCTCTTTACCTCTGCGGAGGCTGTAAACTGACATTGCTATGGTTCCGATGAAGGTGGCGGGGATGGTTACGCCGACTATGGAAAGCAGAGTGAGCCCTTCTGCTATGCCTGAAAGAGCGGAGAGATAGTAAACAACCGCTGCTGAAATCGGGCTTGCGGTTATTCCGAGCTGGGAAGCCACAGAAGCTGCAGCCATCGGGCGTTCGGGGCGTATGCCGTTTTTGAGTGCAATATCGCCGATGATAGGCATGATAGTATAGACTGCATGCCCTGTGCCGAGCATTAATGTCATTGTATATGTTACTATGGGCCCAAGAAAAGTTATTTTCTTAGGGTTGGATCGGAGTATCTTCTCCGCTATCTGAAGCATATATTTCAAACCGCCCGCAGCCTCCAGAATAGATGCGCATGTAACCACCGCAAGGATGATAAGCATAACGGTGATGGGTGGAGAGGTGGGGGGCATTTTGAAAACCAGCACTTCAATCAAAAGACCTATGCCTGAAACAACACCGAGTCCTATGCCGCCGAAACGGCTGCCTATGTATAGCATTACGAGAAGAAATAAAAATTCTAAGTACAGCATGGTGTACCTCCGTATTTTTCCGCCGGTTGTGTTTGCCGGGGTTTTATACGGAGTATCATATATCATTTGCTTAAGAGTTAAAGTATTCGGAATAAAAGGATATTTTGTATTTTAAAAATATAATGCTCTTTTTGCTCACGGTCTTGGGAATGTTTTTGATGTGTCTGAAGTTTGGCAGTGTGTTATGTCTGTTACTTGTCGTAAAATGCGACTTCGTTGCTCGACCAGTCAAGCGTTTCGAGGAGATTTTTGTTAATGATCGTGTAACGTCCTTCTCTTTTAAGCAGTCCGTCTTTTTTCCACTGCATAAAAATTTTAGCCAGCATTTGCTCGGTTGTGTAAACAATATTTGAGAATTCGATTATGGATAAGTTTACAGGAAGCCGCAGCCATTTTGCAGCAAGGTCAATTTCATAAGATATCAGTATGACTTTAAAAAAAAGCTGGAGGCGCTCTTTCGGGGTCAGCATGGCAGCAACGGCAAATTTCTCAATGTGTGTGTGGAGCCTTGATATTGTTGCCAGCAAAAATTCTTCTTTTACCGCAGGTTTATCTTCCATATAGCGCAATAAATCGTCCTGACGGACTATGTAGACGGTGCTTTCCCGCATTGCGTAAAAGTTTGTGATGCTCACTGCTTTGCGGGCAATGGGGGTTGGTCCGAACATCCTTCCGGGTGGGATAAGCCCCATAATAGACGGCTTTTTCAGCGAAACGTCATTGGTGGTTTGCCCTAATAAGCCTGATTCAACATACACATACTTGTCAAAGAGTCTTTCCTGAGACAAGACAACAGTATTCTTCTTGAGTTTTGAAAACTTGCCGATTGTCTTAAAAGTTTCCGTTATGATGCCGCTTGTATTGCGGGCAATCCACGGTAATGCCATATAATATGACTTCATATGTACTCTCCAAAGTTACATATATACTATCATTTTTTTTTAATAAAAGTACAAAACCAATACTCCGGTATATATTTTCATTTTTTTTCATGGGCTATGTTGCCTCCAGATTATAAAACAGGAGGTAACATATGAAAAAGTTTTTCATGGCCCTTTTGTGTTGTTTGTTTATTCCAATGCTGGCTTTTGCGGATAAAACATATGACACGGATGTTGTTGTTGTTGGCGCTGGTGCGTCAGGTGTAACGGCTGCTTTACAGGCGGCAGAACTCGGAGCAAAAGTTGTCATTATTGAGAAGCTGCCTTCTCTTGGCGGCGGGACAATTTGCAGCGGTCTGACTGTTGTAGGAAGCGACCAGCAAAACAAATATGGTTTTCACCAGTTTACAGACAAATCATATGTTTTCAAAAAAATAATGGATTACAACCACTATGCAGGCGTTGCTCCCATAGTCAGTAAGTTCATTAATGAGTCAAACAATTCATACGAATGGCTCAAGAAACACAATGTTAAATTTGACCCGATATTCCTTTACACATATCTGGAAGATCCGGCATGGCACCCCCTTACAGGTCATTGTGCGGGAATGTTGAAAAGTTTGATCGAAGAATTCAAAAAATACAACATCACTGCCTTAACCGAAACTCCGGGTAAATCACTCATTATCAAAAACGGGAAAGTCGCCGGTGTTATTGCTGAGAGCGAGGAAGACGGAAAAGTAACTATCAACGCTAAATCCGTAATTATTGCCACAGGCGGATACGGCGGCAACCCTGATATGGTCAAGAAATATGCTCCGTTCAAGGGCTTTTCTGTAAACAAAGGCTCTAAATTCAGAGTTGGCGACGGTATCAACATGGCTCTTTCTGCCGGTGCTGATACTCATAATATCGGTCTCATGCAGTGGCATGACCCCATGCCTAAAACAGACATCGGACGTGCTACACGCAGCGGTTTCAACGAACCCTTCTTCTGGGTGAACAAAGAAGGCAAGCGTTTCATGGACGAAACATACCGCATGCTCTGGGCTTACAGCGGAAACGCAAGTCTTAACCAGCCTGACGGCGTTGTTATCAAGCTTCTTGATGCTGCAACAGTTAAACACATCACTGACAACGGCGGCGCACTGTACGGCGTGCATGACCTCAAACCCAACAACGACTTCAACAAATCTGTTGAAATGGATGTTCAGGGCAACAAGGTTGTTAAGGCTAATTCAATCAAAGAGCTTGTTCAGAAGCTGAATAAAAACTACGGCTTCAACATGGACGAAGCTACTCTTCAGGCAACTATCAAGCAGATTAACGATAGCTATGCCAACCATGAAGATTCTCAGTTCTTCAAGAACAGACAGTACCTCAGAGAGTTTAAAACAGCTCCATACTATGCGCTGGTAACTTATCCTGCATTCCTTGGTTCAGTCGGCGGTATCAAAGTTGATGAAAACGCTGCTGCTCTTGATGCAAATAATAAAGCAATTCCCGGACTTTTTGTTGTAGGGCTCGACTCCGGAGGCATGCTCTACGGTGATACTTACAATATTGTTTCAGCCGGACAGACACTTGGCTGGGCAGTTAACTCGGGAAGATTCGCAGCAATAAAAGCTGTTGATGAAATGAAGAAATAGGAGTTGATTTGTGAAAAAGATATTAGCTGTAATAGCTCTTCTGACAGTAAGCATAACGGGTTATGCTTTTGAAATCGACGGTCCTTCCAACAGTAAGCTTGATATATACGCAAGCATAAGAACATACGGTATGGTGCAGGATCTTGAAAGTGAAACAACTGATACAACTGAATCTCTGCTTGGTGTGCAGATAAACTCAAGGCTGGGCTTTATATTCAAAAAAGACAATATAATCGCCCATGTTGAATATAATCAGCCTAACGGTTCAAGTGATACTACATACGCCAGCAACGGTCTTCGTCTTGCTTATGTAGGTATGACATTTGACGGTGACAGAGCAGTGTATGTTGGTCAGCAGTCCACAATAGCCGGCGCTGGTCCCGCTATGGGAAGAAAGCTCACAGGTGACTCAGGTATAGCTGGTTTCGGCGGACTCGGCGGCGCTCGTAGACCCGGTATAAGATATGATTTCAGCAAAAACTTTCAGGTTCTTCTTTTCGACACAAGACCTGACAGCTCAAACTATTCAAAAATATTTACCGGTTCTCAGTATTCCGACGTAAATGTTGAACAGAAACTTCCCAAGTTTGAAGTTCAGTATGCGATTCCTGCTCTTCGTCTTTCTCTTATGGGCGCTTACTCTATGTTCAGTGCAACTGCGAAAGATGCTAATAATGAAGAAAAAGACTTTGATACCTCTGCGTATCACGTCTCATTCCTTGCTAACCCTTCATACGGCAAGTTCGGTCTTAAGCTCACAGGTTTCTACGCTGTGAACGGCGGGCTTTATGCTCAGGTAAGCACAGGTTCCAATTCTTCCAAATTTGTTATTCAGCCCAACTACCTTAATGCTAAAGGAGAAGTTGAGGATGTTAAAACATACGGCGGCGGTGTGACATTTGTTTACAAAGTCGATAAACAGTCAACACTTGAAGTAGGTTACGGCTTCCAGTCTTCTTCATCTGATATGTACGAAAAAGATGATGATAACATGGGTGTGTTCGCAAACTACAACTACAAGCTTAACCGCTACGTACAGATAACTCCTGAAATCGGTTTCTATGACATGAAAGAAAACGCAACCAAAAAAGGACAGAAACCGACCGACTCAGCGGCAATCATTCAGGCAGGTATCCAGTTTAGAATCGATTTATAGATACTTTCCTCCCTGTAATAAAACGGTAGCGGCAGCTTTGTCTGCCGTTACCACTTTTGCTGCATTAAAAAAGGAGACAACGAATGAAATATATATTTACTTTGCTAATTATAATTACATTATTTACTATAACAGCTTATGCGGATGCTGAACATCAGCTGAAAGGCAGACACCTTGAAAACAAACTTAACTGTGTGGACTGCCATTCAGAAGAACAGCCGACAGGCAAAGCTCCTCAGGCGGCATGTAGAAGCTGCCACGGCGATATGAAAGACTCTGAGTCTATTATTACAAAAAATAGCTCAGGTCATGATGTTAAGCTTAATCCTCATGCATCACACGCGGGAGATATAAGATGTACAAAATGCCACTCAATACATAAAACCTCTGCACTGTTTTGCAATGAAGGATGTCACCATAAATTTGAACTTAATGTGCCTTAATGGCTGAGACAAAATGAATCTTGCTTCTAATTTTATTATAGTTTTATTGTTTTTCTTTGCAGAGTACGGAATCACGGTCAGTATGCCTATATACATAACAGAGGCACTGGGACAGGATGTTTCGTTTGCAGGATATTTTACAAGCATGTATGCGCTTTCTGCAATTTGTGCAATGTTTGTGTGCAGAGTTGTATCCTGCCATATTAACAAGATGCGGCTTTATTTTGCTGCTCTTTACCTGCTGGGGATTACTATATGTATGTATCCCTTTGCCGGCGGTATCTTTTTTGTATTTTTTCTCCGCTTTATCCAGGGGTTTTCCTCAGGGATGGTGCGTGCGATATACAACTCTGTTACTGCTGATGTAGTGAATAAAAAACATCTTGGTAAAGCAATCGGGGTGATCGGTTCGGCAACTATCATTGCGATGATGGTTGCACCACCGGTTGCATTTGCAGTTTCCGGCGCCTTTTCTATGACAACTCTTTTTCTTTGTCTCGGAGGTTTGTGCATAGTCGCATCCTGTTTTGTATTCCTTATCCACACAAAATCAGAGAGCTTTTTACGGTCAGAACAACCAAAACCGGAGCTTGAGATGCAGACAAATAATAAGCTTTACTTCTTTGTGCTTCTCAAAACAATGAGTTCCATGGGATACGGGCTTTTTATATCCTTCGCTGTATTATATGCAAAATCCGTAGGCGGGTTCAATATAGGTTTTGTTATTGCGGCGTATGCTCTGGCGAGCTTTATGGCAAGGCTGCTGACAGGCTTTTTTACAGACAAGTTCCATGTGAAGATTCTGCTTGTGTTCTCCTACTTTCTTCTTTTTGCAGGTTATATGGTATTTTCATTTAATACAATGCCGACGCTCCTTTTCGGCGCCTTTATCGTGGGAGCGGGAAGCGGTATCGAGTCCACTGTTCTCCCTACAGCGGCTTTCAGAAGTTCCGCTTATTCAACTTATCTGAAAACTTCATCTGTGTTTGCATTATCGATCGCAACGGGGATCGGACTAAGCTCTGTGGTCGGGGGAATGCTTTTTAGAGGGGATTTCAGAATACTGTTCATATTCAGCGGGATGATTTACCTTCTCCTGATTATGATTGTGATTGCCGAGTATTATTTCCGCCCTAAAATACAGCTTGCCGGAAGCGGACTTGGTGCAGAACAATTAAAACACTTCGGCTGAAAGCGATAACCGGTTGATTCATGAGTGTGGATATGGATAATTGCGGTATCGGGCGGCTCAGTCTGGAAGGAGATTTTTATAAGATTTTTTTCGCATTGTTCGGAATTAACTTTCTTATAAATCTTGGCTTCAGCATGTCTGACTCATTTTTGTCCATATATTTTAATGAGCTTGGAGCCACAGCTTCTCTCATCGGTGTTTCCGCATCATCATACCAGATATCCAAAATATTTTTCGGCTGGTTCATGGGGCATACCTTGCTGCGGTTTGGCAGCAGGGCTGTTTTACTGACAAGCATCATCACATTCGGAACTGTTTTCTTATTAATGACAGTGTTTAACGATGTTTACGCAGTTGTAGCGCTGAGGATTCTGCTTGGTTTCGCCTGTGCTGCTTTCCGCCCGGTATTATACGGTATTCTCAACTGCGAGCTTGATCATGTTGGATTACCAAAAGGAAATATTTTCGGCTCTTTTGACACTTCCTATTATTTGTCACTTGCTTTTGGACCTCTGGCAGGCGGGCTTCTTAAAGAAAAGTTTGGATTTACCTTTCTTTTTGCAGTTTCATGTCTACTTTGCCTGATTGCTATGGTCGTTTATCTGTTCATTATTTCAAAAAACACGTCAAAGCATATAGATATGGAAGAAACTTATTATTGCAAAAGATCAAAGTCTGAAGCGTTTTTTTACTTTTTTATTGCAGGAAAATCAGTGATGCTTGCCTGTTTTCTGATATATTTTCCGCTTTATCTCACAAATGAGCTGAACATGAACACTTTTCATGTGGGTATGCTTCTATCTATTCCGTCAGTGGTAATGGTTTTAATGCTGAAAACAATGGGAAGGCTTGCGGATAATGTGCCCTATGATACGCTGGTGCTTTCAGGAGGGCTGATCTCTTCTGTTATCTTTTTGTTTCTGCCTTTTACCCATTCTTTTGCTGCCGCTTTCCTGCTTGTAGGGATTTACGGTTTTTCCGGTGCTGTTTCCCAGCCTGCGAGTATGCTTATGCTGTTACGGGATAACGAGGACAACATCGCATGTGTTATCGGCAGGGTGAACAGCGTTATGGGCTTAAGTTTTGCTTTAGGTGCATTGTTATGCTCTTTATTAACGGTGTATCTGTCAATCAGAGCAACAATTATAAGTACAAGCATCATCAGTCTTTTTTTCATGATTATTTTCACTGTTTCTGTAATAGAACGCAAAAAACATTAAAAGAATATATCGCCGGCCATATTTTTCACCTTGAGCTTACCGCTTAATCGTTATATATATAACTACATAGCGCTATCTGCGCAGACTGTAAGATATATAAGGAGATATAATGGGCTGGCTTGCAGATTTGATTGACTACGGGGTCATTGGTTTTCTTATTTTTCTTTGTTTCATAGCGGTAATGCTTGGTGTGGAACGTGCTTTGTTTTTCCGTAAAACAGATCCTTCGCTTTATAAATCCCGCAAGGAACTCGAACTTGTCCTCATGAAAAATCTTCCGTTTATCGGTACTGTTGCCAGCAATGCACCTTATATCGGTCTTTTGGGAACAGTTCTCGGCATAATGCTGACTTTTTATAATGTGGGTGTAACAAATAATATAGAAACCGGCAAAATAATGGTCAGCCTCTCTCTGGCGCTGAAGGCGACTGCGGTGGGGCTGGTGGTGGCTATCGTTGCTGTGGTGCTTTACAACACTCTCTCCGGAACAGCACGCAAGATATTGATGAGATGGGATATAGACAATGAAGGATAACTTTTCAGAAATCAATGTAATTCCCTTGGTTGATATCATGCTTGTGCTTATAACCATAGTGCTGGTAACTGCAAACTTTATGGTGAAAGGGATAATCCCTGTGAATCTGCCTGAGGCGAACGCCGAAAATCCTTCTATCAAAGAATCTCTCCAGATTGATATGACTAAAGAAGGGAACCTGTATCTGAACGGTGTGCAGGTGTCCATTGAAGATTTGCCGGAGATGCTTGCATTCAAAGATAAAAACACGCCTGTTTTGATCAGCGCTGATAAGCAGGCGACAATACAGCCTTTTGTTTCCGCTGTTGAAGCTATCAAAGACAGCGGGTTCACAAAGGTAAGTATCCAGACAGAACGTTAGAGCTTATGAACTACTTAAAAGGATTTTTCGTATCACTTCTTCTGCACGGAGCAGCCGCTGGTCTTCTTTTTGCGGGTCAGATGAATATGACTCCTGCTCCTTCTGTGCCTAAAACAATTGATATTTCTGCATTCACTGTGGCAAAGGCTGTTGAAGAGGCAGCACCGGCCGCCGCTCCTTTACCGGAGGTATCTCCTGAACCTGTTAAACCAAAACCTGTTGTTAAGCCTAAGCCAATTAGCAAGCCGAAGTCTAAGACGAAACCTGCTGAAAAACCAAAACCGATTGTGAAACCTGTTTCTCCGCCGCCTGTTCCTGTTTCAGAACCTGTTCAGGAGAGTGAATCTAAGTATGTGAGTGATTTTGGTGATAAGGAATACGTCCCTGTGAATGTCCCTGTTAGTCCTGAACTGCCTGAATATGACGGTTCCGGCTATGTGAGCGGGGAAGAGGACGCCGCAGAGGAATCCGGAACAGAAACAGCCGGAACGGGCAGTGGAAAAGGGAAGGGGGTAGGCAGCGGAAATATAGCTGAAGCTTATATGCAGATTAACCTCGCAGGGATACGCAGAAAAATTCATGACAGTCTGGAATATCCGACAGTAGCCAGACGTATGGGTATGAGGGGCACATCCGCAGTTAAGTTCCGCATACACACAGACGGGAAAGTGGACGATGCCAGCATACATTCATCAAGCGGTTTTAAACTCCTTGATGAAGCAGCCAGACAGGCAGTTCTGGATGCCTCGCCTCTGCCTTCTCCGTCTGAAACTGTGTACGTTGTTCTTTCTGTAAGCTTTGCTCTGCGCTAGGGGTTTAATATTTTGCAGAGAGTGTCAGCGAGAATGTGCGTCCCGCCTGCGGATAGAACTGTTTAATTTCATAATATTCATCAAAAATATTCGTCACACTACCTGAAACAGACATATACCTGTTTATGTCATATGAGACTTTGATATGTGCCAGAACATAGCTGTCCAGCACTTCATCACCTTCTGTATCAGCATATCGGGAGTCGATATATTCCGCTCTGGGTATGATGCTGAGTTTATCTGTCGGTGCGATTATCATATAGCCATTGGCGGTGATCTCGGGGTAATAGTTGATTTCATTCACTGTTTTGTCTGATGATTCGTCCATAGTATATTTATTGACGGAGAATGCAGCCCCGCCGCCTATATACCTGTTCAGAAAGACTTCTGTTCCCACTTCAAAACCGTAAAAGCTCACCTTGTCGAGATTCACAGTATAATCAACAAGAGATGACGGATGGCTTGGGTTGGGTATTTCCATAGTAACTATCTTATCATCAAGCTGGCTGTAGTAAATTGCGGTATTCAGCCGTATTTTGCCGAAATCTCCTTTGTAGCCCAGCTCATAATGGTCAGCAACTTCCGGTAAAAGTTTGGGATTGGGAAGTTCTCTGCCGAAACGGGTGGAATAACGTTGTGACATTGTGGGAAAATGGTTTTTACGTGCATATGTGAGACGAAGCTCATGATCCTTTATGAACTCGTAAAATACCCCCAACTGTCCTGTGACAAGCCACTGGTCTTCAGTTTTTACCACAAACTCCTTTTCGCCTATAAGCTGGGCGAAGTCGTTGGATTTGCCCCAGTATTCCTGCGGCTGAAGAGCGTCATAGCCAATTCCCGCAACCAGTGTCAGATTTGATACGGGGTTAAAGGTGTATTCTGCACCCAGTGAGATTGTATCTTCTTTGATATATATCTCTTTTTTGTCGTTTCTGAGCCCAGTGTGCTGTTCCCGTTTGAAGGTAGCGGCTGCCTGTATTCTGTTTTTGGTGTTGAACATCCATCCGGCTGTGATTCGTCCTCCGGCTGTATATTCATCATAATCCGAAGGCGGCGTACTCACTCCCGCTTCGTAGCTGGGCATGTTGTAATACTCTATTAGGCTGTTGTCATATTTGTCATAGTGAGCCATGGCATCAAGGGTGAACTTTCCTGAACTGTATGAACCTGATAGAGAAACACTTTCACGTTTCCAGTTTGTCCAGTCCCACAACAGATAATTCTGTATATCTGTTTCCGGCGGCGAGACTCCTTTATCAGAATCCAGCAGGGTGTATGTTGCCCATATATCAAGGCTCTGTGATGGAGTTATTCCGGCGAGGAGGGTGTATTTAGTATCTGTTGAGTCGGAGAATAGTCTTTCACCCGACTTTTGGGGATTACTTATCTTAGGTTCAAAGTCATCAGAAAGCCTGAAGTGGTCAATATCACGGTATTGTGCAGTTGCCTTCAGGTAGAATTTGTCCTGCTTTGTGCCGACACTTGTCAGGTAGTAACTGGCGGAGTGTTTGTAGATGCTGTCTGTTTCAAATGTTGCGTCAATGCGTGCTTCAAATTCTTTTTTCGGTTTAGCTGTGTTCATAAGCACCGCTCCGCCGAGGGTGTTTGCGCCCAGAAGCATTGAGCTGTAGCCTTTTTGAATTGTCACGCTTTCCAGATCTCCGGTGAGTATCCTTGCCGCATCACCGTCACCTTTGTATGGATTTGCTATGACTATTCCGTCAACAAAAACCGGCACACTGTCAGCTCCGAAGCCACGCACAGTAAATGATGAATCATCTCTCCTGCCGCCGCCGGAGAGGATTACGCCGGGGGTGTAGCGAACCGCCTCCCAAAGATCATAGGCATTGTCTCTGTCCATGTCTTCTCTGGTGATTACGTCTCCGGTTGTCTGGGTTTCTACCACATCAATTTCTAGGGTGTATATTTTATCATCTGAATTGTTGTTTTCTGCCGCAAGGGCTGCTAGTGATGAAATTAAAACTGTCAGTATAGCTAACGTCTTTTTCATTATCGAATTCCTCGTAAAAATAAGTCAGGCGGCACAAGGGGTGCCGCCGTTTAAGATTTAGTCAAAAGAAGGACCGACATCTATGAGTGTAGGGTAGGGTTCTTCTGTTGTCGCATCGTTCCAAACTTCGTTATCGTTGAAACCGCAAGCAGACATGTAGGAGTTAAAGAGTGATACATAATTTGCGGGGGCAACTGCTGTGCCTTCTGAGTAAGCATCAGTGATTTTAACTGTGAGAGGGAAGATGTCTTCATTCAGTGCCATTCCGTCTTTCGACCAGTTGCTCTGTCCGTAAACAGGAGTTGATGAGCCCTGATTGTTGAATACCTTGTATATTGTTGCTTCACCGGGTTTTGCCGGGTTTTTTATAGCGCGTATTTCATCCACAAGTGCAGCATTGCAGTAAACGGTTTTTGTGGGGTCTGCTGTATAGCCTGTGTTTATTACACCTGCTATACTGCCTGCCTGATAACCTTGAACAACGTCACTCACTGCGTATGTGTTGTAGACTCTGGCGTAGCTTCCGCTGAGGTAGCCGACAACACCTGAACCTGTGCCCTCTGCAAGAACAGAGAGAATAACCATACCGCCTGAGGGTGCGGGTGAGGATGTGAGCATTACGGAAACGTTGGTTTTGGTGTATGAATCATAAACTGCGCCGTATGTTCTGCCTATGAGACCGCCGACGTTTCCTGTTCCGATGATGTCTCCTTCAAAGTAGTTGGAGAAAGCGTCAGCACCTATTATCTCACCAACGAGTCCGCCCATGACTTTGGATGTTTCCGCATTTACATCACCCTGAACAAAGCTCTTGGAGATAACTGTTGTGTCTGCCTGACCCACAAGACCGCCGATGAGGTCGGAGTTGTCAAGGTTAACAGTTTCATAGGTGCTTACGGTGACATAAGCTGCTGTGTTAGTGATTGTGCCGCCGTTGGCATAGCCCACAAGCCCGCCTATTTTGCTTACGCCGCAAATTACGCCTTCAACGCTAACGTTTGATATTGTGGTGTCGATAGCCTGACCCGCAAGGATTCCTGCATTTTCAATATCAGCGGTGCAGTCACCACCGACTGCGGCATTGTCAATGATCAGGTTTTCAATTGTTGCGCCGTCTGTCACACCGAAGAGACCGATGCCGGCTGCTCCGCCAATGGTCAAGCCGTTGATGGTGTGCCCGTTACCGTTGAGTGAACCGGTGAAGGGTGTGGAAGCATCTCCAAGAGGCGTCCACGGATTCATAAGATCAATAACAATATCGTTATCAAGTTCGTAGCAGTCACTCAGATCAGATTCAATATCCTGTAAATCAAACTCATCGGATATTGTGTTGCAAGTTGCACCTGCTGTCAGAGAAACGAGTGTGAACAGTCCCAATATTAAAAGAAGCTTTTTCATAGCAAACCTCCTATGAAAATAAAAAGTTAGGTTAAACTGCAGTTTTTTTTAACGACTGCTTTTCCTTGCCGTGCCGAAAACAACAATTCGATATATTTTAATAAATATAACGATCCGTAACATGAAAAATCTTCAACGTAAATCATTATTTTTAATGATTATCATTACTTATTGCTCCTGCTTTGTTTTTGGCTTTCATGGCAGTCAGATAAAAAACAGACCGCACCCATACGGAATGCGGTCATTAAAAAATATATCAGGGTGTTATGAGGTGAGCGGGCATAGCTATATTCCGCTGCCTTTCAAGGTCAAGACCTTTCAGTATGGGGAGCTTATAATCTCTGGAAGCGAAATCAACATCCCATATATCCGTATCCCAGCCGACACTTTTTATTACTCCCCCTGCATCAACAGGGTCAGTGAAAAACTCCGGTGTAAGCTCGGCGGGGGTAATGTCTTCGCCGAACAGGCTGTCTCTTCCCGTATTATTTTTTGCCAAGGGGGTATATATACTGCCTTTCAAGTCAGCGGCGTTTGCGTCATATAAAAGCAGTTCCATCCCTGACAGCGCATAATTATTAGTCTGGTTAACGTTGTAATCAATTGTGGCGTCTCTGTCACGTCCTGTCGTTACTCTTATTACGTATGCGCTTCTTCCCACCAGTGTACGTGTTAAAGCGATGCTGTTTTTTACTGCGGGAGTATTTGCTCCATTATTGCCGCATGCAACACCTGCACTTTTCATTTTTGAGATTATTGACTCTGCTGTACTGTAGCAATTTTCAACAGTATAAACACCACTTCCCGATCCGGCTACTATGCCTCCCGCATAGTTGGCCGCGGCAGTGGATGAATTTGTAATACTGCCTGCAAAGTACGAGTTTTTAACACTTGCGGCGTATACTGCAATACCTCCCAATAACCCATTTTCTCCTATGTTCTCTATTGTTGCTGTCGAGTACGATTGATCTATTGACGCGTTACCTAGGGAAACAATACCTGCCGCAGCCCCATATGCGATTGATACTGTGCCGGATGTCGAGCAGCGTTCAATAACAGATTGTATTCCATCCGCTGCGAGCAGTCCGGCGTTTGTTGTTACAGCCTCCGATGAACTGGTGATGCTTCCTTCTACATGCAGATTCTTTACTCCTCCATCAAGAGTGCCGAAGAAACCGGCGTTAACCGAACCTGTTAACGTCGGGTCAACAGTTATGGTCATACCTGTTACAGAGTGTCCTTTGCCGTCCAGAATCCCTTTAAAGTTAATGGGAGTCCAGTTTTCTATACCGCTTAGATCAAGGTCGCTCAACAGCTCAAAGTGTCTGGCAGAATCAATATCAGTATAGGGAGCAAGGGCAAGCAGATGATCCAGATTTTCTATGGGGTAGGGGTAGCCCTCACTGCCGTCAGACACCACAAGGGTGTATTTCAGGGGAGTGTATTCATCTCCTGTGTAGAGCGGGAGGAGGACGGTGTGGCGTCCGCCGGTGATTTCCATATCCTCATCAAGAGTCAGGCGGATTTTGTTTCCGAATATCTCTGCTGTGACATAACCGTTCATCAAGTAGATTTCCTCAAGCCCCATTGTGATGTTCTCACCTTCCGGCAGGTCAATAAGAACTGTGTTGTCGTAGGGGTCTGCTTCTGCGTCTCTCATATCCATGAAGATATAGCTTACGGCACTTTTTCCGTTAAACTCCGCAGGAACAGGCTCTATAAAGAGAGAGGCTTCCTGCTCTGCCGTATCAGAAGCCAGAGTGAGGCTGACCCCCAGTGACGATTCCGGCTCAGGCAGACCGGAGGCAGTAGTTATAGTAAACTCCGCTTCACCTTTGTAGTCCGTGGTGAATACTGAAGGAGTTATGGTGAGGTTTGTTCCGCCGTTTTCGGTTACGGTTACTGTTTCTCCTCTTATGGGTTCTGTGCCTATTCTAAGTTTTATTTTTGCTGTTACAGTATCTTCGTGATAAAGGTGCTCAGGCATATCCACAATGATTTCTGCCTGCGGCTCTGCCGGAGTGTCACTGCTGCTGCTGTCACTGTCGCAGGCAGTAAACAGAGCAGAGGAAGCAAGCAGCAGAAGCCAGAACAAATGCTTTGTTATATTGAGCTTTTTCATAGTTTTTCTCCTGAATTTCCGCTTGTCATCTTAAATGGGACGGCATGTCAAACGAGGTCTGTGTGTTTACATTATGGCTTTTAAGCACAGGGAGCTTGTATGAGCGGGAATCGAAATCGAAATCCCACACATCAGGATCCCAGCCCAGAGTCGTTATGAAAAAATCCGGGGTAAGCTCCGCAGGCGTGATGTCTGCTCCGTTTATTCCCGTGTCGTCAGACGAATAAGCCGCTGTTCCGCCGATCAGCATCTCTCTGAATGCGTAGTTTGAAGGACCTGTGGTGCTTGTTATTATTCCCATGTCCTTGCAGATTCTTGCCGCACCTGTGGGTGTGTCGTAAGTTATTGCGGCATTAAGGGCAAGGGTAGATGTGTATGTGGAGGCAACAGAAGAATAGGTGTTATCAACAGAACCAAGGAGTCCGCCTGCTGTGGGCAGGCCCGGCGGATAGAAGTCTCCGCTTGATATGCTTCCAGTTGCGTACGAATTGATGATTGAGTTGTCGCTTGAAGCTGCATATCCGGCTATTCCTCCGGAGTCTTTTCCGTGTACATTGCCTGTGGCGTAGCTGTCTTTAATTGTTGCCCTTGATATTCGCCCTGCCAGTCCGCCGGACTGACCTCTTCCTAAAGCGTCCGAGTTTGAAAAGCAGCGTTCCATAAGACCATTTGTACTCAGTTCACCTACCATTCCGCCGATATTGCCCATGTAATATGAATAGTCTGAGTAGTTTACCGATATACTTGCTCCACCGTAACTGTCGGTTATTGTGCCGCTGGATAAACCGGCGATACTGCCCAGAATGGGAACAAAAACATAGGTTGCCTTAAGGTCACCTGAAGCATTGATGAATTGTGCTGTGCTATTGCCCAGTGAGCCTGCAAGCATTCCCTGTCTGGAGTATTGGCAGTTTGTAACATCTATTTTTCCATTCAGGGTGATGTTCTCAAATGTGCTGCCTGTGGCTAATCCGGTTATAAGTCCTGAATAGCTGTGTATATTGTTGCCTGCGGCGCAGGAAACGGTTACTGAGGCATCCTCTGCTGTAATATTCTTTATAGTTGAATTGGCTGTATAAACAGACAGGATAGCTGATCTGTAATAAGGTGATCCGCCGGATGTTCCGCTTGTTGGATTATTAACACTGCCCTTAATAGTGAGGTTTTGTACTGTGGCATTCTGGAGTGTTTCAAAGATCTGTTTTCCTGTGGCAGTCACGGAATGACCGTTTCCGTCAAGAGATCCTTCAAAGTTAACTGGAGCCCATATATCTTCCAGCTCTATATCCGCAAAGAGTCTGAAATGGGATGTTTTATAGAGATCACGCCCCATATTTTTCATTTCACCATACTGAACTATGGGGAAGGGGTTTTCTTCTGTTCCGTCACCGACTCTGACCACTACTTTGAGGGGTGAGGTCTCATCTCTGTCCGCAATGCCGACTTCGTAATCGTACTCACCTGCGGATGCAGTTGTGATAAAGCTGCCGTCGTAGCCCACTGTCACTTTTTTCGGAGAGACGGTGAGGGTTATTCCGGCGGCTATCTCCTGCTGTGAAGGAATAAGCACTGCTCCGTCCGGCACTCTGAATATGGTTTCGAGCTTTGTGCCGGGAATTGCGGAAGCGTATATATCAACTTCTCCGCCGAAAAGGTTCAGATCCCACGGTTCGATGCTGTAGGGGAGAGAATAAGCTTCTCCGCCGAGGCTGACATTATCGCCGTAGAGGATGAATGACATGGTTCCGTTGCTTCCGTTTACAGAAACAGCATTTACACCGACATTTACACTGGCTTTGCCGTCCGTTCCGGTTTTTACGAAGAGGGGAAGCTCCAGAAGCCCGTCTTCATCTATAACCTCAAGGTCTCTGTTTGTTATAGGGCTGCCGGACGAATCGGTAACAGAGATTGTAAAACTGGATGGAGTGCCGTATGCGAATGATAACGATTCTATTTCATTATCTCCGTCATAAAATTTTACTGACTTTACGTTATCAGCATCGTCAGAAGAGCTTCCCGAACTGCCGGAGCAGCCGGAAACTGCCGCTATCACGAGAAGCAGCAGAAAAAAAGATAGTTTTTTCATATCTGAAACCTCCGAGTTTCAAATGCAGTATGGATAATTTAAACAAAGGGCTCCTTCACTGAGTTATGAAGAAGCCCTTAAAAACAATTTGTCAGTACGGCGGATTATAAGGAGGAGTCCAGTTGAGATCTCCCGGAACCCATATCGGACCGGGTTCCCAACCGGGAGTCTGAAGCGGAACACCGCCTATGAGATATATGCGTCCGTCTGTATAGGGGCTTATGGAATCCATCTCGTATATGTAGTGAGCTACAACCTGCCAGAAGTATTCTGGATAGTTGACTCTGTTTGTGGCACTGAGGAAAGCAAGATAGCTATCGTGCGCATCCGCCAGCCATGATGTGGTGGCTATTCTGTATGATTTGTTAGGATCTATGTCCTCTCCGTTGAATTTCAGTGTGCCGGGCTTTATCCATCCGTTGCGGTAAGCATCTTCCTCCTCCATTGTTGTGGGAGGCATTGCAGGGTTGACTGTTCTGTACTGAATGGTGTAGCGGATTTCGGATGAGACTATGCCCCAGCCGCTTGTGCCGGAATTGCCTCTCCCTGAATGCTTGACGGCTGCCGCCTGTTTGAAAAGCTCAATGACTTTGTCTCCCTTGAGTGTCAGCACAACAAGAGTGTCTTCCCCAGCGTCAGGATCAATCATCCCGACTACTTTGCCGAGAAGTATTTCACCCTCTGCTATGGGACCCTCAATATAACCGCCGTTGAGGAATACGAAATCCACAGGCTCGTGCTGATCACGGACATACCATGCGGCACCGTCACAGAAAAGGTTACCCACTGCTGTTTCTCTGAACCTTGAAAGACGGTCGCTGAATCTGCCTTCAGGGAAGAACACACTCACAGGAACCTGTTCCGCCCAGATGTATTCAGCTTCCGCTTTGCCGAGACGGAAATTCATGTCGGAATAGTTGATCGGAGTTATTGATGATTTGGAAACGGGAGTACCGCTGAAAGATTCGCTGAAAACTGAATCGCCCATAGAGTTGACAGCCTGAATCCACACATAATAAAGCTGACCATTGGTAAGCTCCGTTACTCTGGCAGTAACTGTTCCGCTGTCAGGCGAAATATTTACCTCTGTTGCAGTGCTTATATCATTGGTTTCTGAATAAGCAAGCTTGTATCCCGCAGCCTGTGATGCTGCGTCCCATGTTATAACCAGAGCCTTTCCTCCGCCTGTTATTGTGATGTTGTCAGGAACGGAAGGTACTGCATCTGCCGGCTGTGATGAAGCATCGGTAAATGTGTAAGCTGAATCACCCGCTGTGTTTGTCGCCTGAACCCATATACGGTAAGTGTCGCCGTTATCGATTCCGGTTATAAGAGTGCGGCTGCGGGTTGTTTTCTTTACAGAAGCGTCTGCCGGAGGCTCTGTGCCTGTGCCGTCTTTTTTCCAGTAGACCTTATATTCAGTTGCGTATGGGGAATCCTCCCACACTGCTTCAAGCATATTTTCCCATCCGCCCTGATCGGTGATCTGCGGGACGGGAGGTTTTCCGATGGGGGCTCCTGTGAAGGCTGAGCTGAACTCAGCTTTACCGAAGCCCGGATAAACAGAACGAACACGTATGTAGTAGGTTATATCGTTCTGAAGATTGGGAATTGTGAGTGAAACGTGGTTACCTGCAATAGTCGCAGTCAATGGAACCATTGTGGCACTGGAAAGGCTTTCTTCTGTGCCGTACCAGACTTCATAAGTAGCCTCTACTCCCTGAATGGGCGCAACCTTAGTCCATACAAGATCCAAGGAGCCGCTTTTGGGAGTGACGCTCACTGCTTTCGGACTTGACAGAGGAATTGCAGATGTTCCTCCGTCACTGCTGCTGCTAGAACCGCAACTGATTGACATCAAGGAAAATATCAGCGCAGTAAGGATAAGGATAATTGTTTTGGCGGGAAATTTCCCAAAATGTTCAAATCTCATTTTTTCACCCGTTATATATTAAACTATATAGCGGTTATATAGTGTCAGTTAAAAAAAGACAATAATATATTTTGGCCTAATGTTTTGAGAATTAACGAAATAATAATTTATGTTTTGTGTAGTGACAGATACTTATATACGTATTAGTGATGTTTTATTTCCATTATTATTAAATTAAATCGATTAAATTAATATTTTTGACAATACAGAATTATGAATAGTATGTTTATTTCAAGTGTAATTAATTATATATAAACTTTTGATAAAAAGTATCAATTCGGTATCTGACAATTTCAGTATCAAATAGTCTCTTGAGATGATACTTTTGTATTGGAAAATTGAACCGGCCTGTAAATTTAGCTTGTTAACTGATCTTATTGGAGGGCAGCGTATTACGTCCTGATTTCAGGCAGTTCTTCAAATCCGGTTATTTCTTCCAGTTTGTTATCCCAGTTTGCTCTGTGAGATAAGAATATATGCCCTTGGGGTCTTATATTTACATCAGTGTCAAGACTTCCCGCCGGGACAACAACCAACTTGCCATTCATTTGCAAATTAGGCATGGCTGATCCGCATTCCGGACAGAAGCTTTTAATGTGTCCGTCATAATCAAAAGTTCTCACATCTTTTTCTCCGGAAAGCCATGTAAGCTTCGCTGTGGATGAAAACAGGTTTGCCGCATGTGCAGAGCCTGTGTCTTTACGGCAGTATTCACAGTGGCATAGAAAAAAGTTCTCAAAATCACCTTCGACTTCAAAAGTTATTTTGCCGCAAAGACATGAACCGGAATGCTTAGGCATGGTATCTCCTTATTTTTTAAAATTATTCAAACCAGGCTTTTTCAAGGCGTCTTACACCTTCTTCTATGTCTTTTTCCCTGATTGAATTGAATCCGACTATAATCTGACTCGGATCGTGTCGAATTTTATCATACCAATGGGGTAAAAGAGAGTAAACTTTGACATTATTTTCAATGGCTTGCTGTACAAGATCTCCTCCCGGCTGCTTTACCGACAGTAAAATATGAGTTCCTGCGCTTTCTCCGCTTATTTTTACCCTGTCTCCCAGTATTTCTCTGACAGCGCATATAAGAGTGTTTCTTTTTTTGCGGTTAATGGTTTGAAGGCTGTTCATGCGTCTGGTCATGTAACCTTCCTGCATGTAGAAAGTAATGGTTTTCTGCTGAATCCAGGGGATTGCACAATGATAATTATTATACATTTCTCTGTATCTTTCCAGAAGCGGTTCAGGCAGAACAAAATACGATATGCGTAAAGCCGGTGACACAATTTTGGAGAAAGTACCGGAATATATGACACGGCTTCTGTTCATGGAATACATCGCCGGAAGAGGCTTGATGTCATATCTGAACTCATAGTCATAGTCATTTTCTATTATGTATGAGCCGTTTTTCTCGGCCCATTCGGTCAGCTCTACCCGTTTTTCATATGAGAGTACAGCACCCATGGGCATCTGGTGCGAGGGGGTTGTGAATACAAGTCCTGCGGCAGATTTTTTTACCGCTTCGGTATCTATTCCGTCCGCTTCAACAGGGATCGGGATGACTCTGAACCTGTTATTAATGAACGCACGTCTGTTTAACTCAAAGCCCGGGTCTTCAAATGCAACCGATGTCCGGTTGTCCGGCATCAGAGTAGCAACCGTGTCCAAGATAGCTGAGGTGCTGTTTGAAATAATTATCTGTTCAGGGTTGCATGACAAACCTCTGGAGAACCTCAGATGTTTGGCTATCTCTTCCCTGAATTCATACTCCCCCTGCTTGTCACCGTAATAGTCGATCTTTTCGATGTCGGCAGACAGAAGAGCCTTATTGGATAAACGTCTCCACACTGATAAAGGAAAACTTCCTGAATCAAAGTCACTGAAATCAAAATTAAAAATCTTTGTTTCAGCTTGCGGCGCAAGTCTTTTGCGTGCGCTCCTTTCGGACTTGTAAGGCGGATTATGGACAATATAGCCGCTTTTGGGTACGGAAACAGCGTATCCCTCCATGCACAAATTATCATATGCTTTTGTGACAGTGGTTACGGAAAGATTCAGGCTTCTGGCGAGGGAGCGTGTTGACGGCAGCTTATCGCCCTTTCTGTATTCCCCGCAGGTGATACCGGATACAAAGTATTCGTAAACCTGCTCATAGAGCGGTTTTTGAGAGTTTTCATCAATGTAGAGCATGGCGGTCATCCCGTAAATAAAATCAGTATTATAATAACAGATATTCGGCTTCAGGCAACATGTAAGTCCTGATATTCTTTTGTGTTATGTAGTTGTAAACTATTTGTATAAAAGCTTTTATTTCTGTCCATTGCTGGTCTGCATATCTAAAATAAAATCGATCTGCATCTTTCGTGTTAGCTTTGTTTGGTTTAAATATCCTTATCTTACATAAGGAGGCTATATATGAAAGATGAAAAGCTCAGTCAAGGCGTAACAAGACGCAAATTCGGAAAGATATTGGCAGGCGCCGGTGTTATAGCTGCAGCCGGTGCGGTTTCTCCATCCACTCTTTTTGCAGCACAGGAAAAAAAGCGTGAGTTCCGTCCTTTAAGGAACACGGCAGAGGCCATGAATGAGAGAGACACTATTGCCGCACTGCATGACGGCAGGTTCGGGATTCTGTCTACAGTAAACAAAGAAGGTTTTCCTGTCGGAACTCCCATTTCATACGTTTTTAAGGATGGAAATATTTATATCCATACTTCTAAGGTTCCGGGAGAAAAAATGATAAATTTTACAGAAAACCCGGACGTATGTTTCACAATTGTTAACTACGCAATCCCCAGCACTTATAAAAACACTCTGGGTACACTTTTCAAAAGCGTTATGGTTTTCGGGCGTGTGAGCCTTGTGGAAGACCCTGATGAAAAGAAAGCTGTAATGACTGCGATAAGTACAAAGTATCTTCCCACTTTTACAGAAGATATTGAAGGTTATTACAAAAAGCTTAATAAGGCTATGAACGCCTACTGCATAAAGATAGACCATATGACAGGCAAAGAAAGAGGCGAAAAGCACTACTAAGAGGTACAAAACAGGTGGGAACACCATTCTGCGGGCACTTGCTTGCCCGTAGGATGAGTTGATAAGGAAATGTAATGTATAAAATAATTTCAGTTATACTGCTTGGTGCTGTCACAGCGGTTTTTGCAGCGGTGCAGACTCCGGAAGTTAACAAACACGGCGGTATGGACTGTGCTGTATGCCATACTGTAGGAGTGGAAAATCCTGCTCCGGCTGAAGCCTGCGAAGACTGCCACGGCGGTTTTGCAGATGTAGCGGAACTCACGGATATGTATGAATTTAACCCGCATGCTCCCCATGAGCCGTATAATGAAATATCCTGCACAAACTGCCATGCAAACCATAAAGAATCTGTAAACTACTGTGATACATGCCATGATACTGGTCTGAAAGTTCCGTAGAAAGGAGATCTGAATGTTTTTTAAAATAGGTTTCAGTATCAGCCTGATTATTTCAGGTTTTATGTATTATGTTATTTACGGCGGCTTATAAGACTTCCTCCAAAACTGCAAAGCTGAACAGTTCCTGATGAAAAGGCAAAACCGGACAGGCAGCGTACGCTTGTCCGGTTTTGTTATCTTATGGTGGGGATAAAAGTTTTTACAGGTTTGAGAGAGTTTAACTTATGTTTTTATATATGGCTGTATTCCAGTAAAAGGTTTTGTTCTCACTCCCTGCCTTATCGGCAGGGAGTGAGGAAGTAAAAACTTACGGGAGTATCAGTAGGATCCAAACTGACGTTCAACAGCTTTCGGATCGACAGCAAGACCCTGCATCACTTCTTTTGACATTTTATCCGGAAATATTTCTTCACGTCCTTCAATGATTCCTGTAACAATTTCAGCAGCAACATCATCTGGTTTTGCCATAGGCATTTGGAGCCCTTTTGTCGCTCTTGTTTCGACCGGACCGGGGTAAACTCCGATAATTTTTGTTCCCTGCGCTGTCAATATGCCTCTTAGTCCCTGAGTGAGAGAATGCACAGCCGCTTTAGTAGCACTGTATGTGCCTATTGAGGGCATATTCACGAAGCTGAGAAGAGATGCGATATTAACAATGCACCCGCCGCCGTTATTCTTGAGAACAGGTGCAAAAAAAGTACACATAGAATGTGTGCCGAAATAGTTAACTTCTATTTCAACCCGGGCTTTTTCCTGATTACCAAGAAGACCGCCCATGGCAATCCCTGCGTTATTTATCAAAACTGTTACATCACTGCACTTTGCAGCAGCGGATCTGACATTTTCCTGTTTTGTAATATCCAGCTCAACTGGCTGAACACGGGAATCTGAAAACATTCCCTTGAGTGAGTCTGTGTTTCTGGCGCAAGCATATATCTTACTTGCCTTTGTTTTAAGCAGCTCATTCACAATTGCGCTTCCGATGCCGCCATTTGCGCCTGTAACCATAACAACCTGACTGGTAAAATCCATATTGAACCCCTTGATTGCTGTATGTATCGAATGTCAACTCTTTATGTAATATTATAAGTATACGGGAGAGTGTCAAAGGCGGAATTGTAAAAGACTGTTAAATACCGATATGTTCACAGCTTTTGAAGTCTGCTGTATATGGTTGTTCTTGATATTCCCAGAAGCTTTGCTGCCTGTCTGATATTGCCTGTCTGTTCTATTGCCTGAACTATCATGTCGTTTTTTATATCCTTAACTATTTCTGACATGGGGTTTGAGATGTTTCCGCTTCTTTCCAGAATATCTTTTGGCAGGTTTTCCGGACGTATGACTCTGTCAGCTTTTGCAACGGTTACAGCATAGATCATCGCATTTTCAAGCTGCCGCACGTTGCCCGGCCAGGGAAAGCTCACAAGCACTTTCTCTGTCTCTTTTGATATGGTGTAGTGAGGAATGTCAAATCGCTCACAGGTATTTTTTACAAAATGGTCGGCAAGCAGAAGTATGTCTATACCCCTTGTTCTGAGGGGAGGCAGCTCAATGTTTACCACAGCGAGCCTGAAGTAAAGATCCTGCCTGAACTCCTTGCTGTTTATATTTCCGCAGAGGGGTTTATTTGTGGCGGATATTATCCTGAAATCCACAGGGATGCTCTTGTGGCTGCCTATTCTGGTGACGCATTTTTCTTCCAGAACACGAAGAAGAACTGGCTGAAGCTCCAGCGGCATGTCACCTATTTCGTCCAGAAACAGTGTGCCTCCGTTTGCCATTTCAATTTTACCTTTTTTACCGGAGCGGTTTGCTCCTGTGAATGCTCCGCCCTCGTAGCCGAAGAGCTCGCTCTCTATAAGTGAATGAGGTATAGAGGCGCAGTTTATTGCCACGAAAGGACCGGACGGGTTGTAGTTATTGTGGATTGCCTGTGCGAAGACCTCTTTGCCTGTTCCGCTTTCTCCCAGAAGGAGGATATTAACCGGTTTCTCCGAGACAAGCTCAATGGTGTCCTTGAGGTCTTCCATGACGGGGCTTTTGGCTATTATACTGTTGAAAGTAAAGGGTGTTTTCCTATGGCTTTCAGTTTTTTGCTGATCATTTCTCATGGAAATGCGCATTATTGCCCCTTCTGCATGTCTGAGATCGTCACCGTGGAATGGTTTTATATCTGCCTCAAGGTTCACATTGGGATCGCATTTAAGCTGAAAGTTTTTGCTGCTGAGCTGTCGTCCTGTTTCCAGTGCGCTTTTAATAGCCCTGCTGTCTTCAAAACACGAGCAGATGTTGATTTTTACATTGCTTTTATCAAGGCGGAGAAGTTTGATAGCCTTGTTGTTGATATGTATTATGTAGCCTGCCTCATCTATGGAAACATAGCCGTATTCGGAGTTTTCAAATGTTGCCTCAAGGGTCGAGTTCATTATTTTCAGCCGCTTATTTCTTCTGAAAACCCTGAACTGGCTTGATACGGCAGAGGCAACAGCAGTCGCCCAGCCGAGGGCATGCTCCACAAGGCGCGAGCTGTCCGCCTTGAGCTGTACAAGGTTTATGGTTCCGAGAATATCTCCGTATTCGTTGTAAATAGGTGCGGCGCAGCTTATATGATCTCTGAATACTTTGCTGTAGTTAGCCGTGCCGATTATCTGAACCGGTTTCTCGTATTTTCTTGCTAAGGTGTGTGCTGTGCAGCCTATTGTTGTTTCATTCCATATGGATCCGGGCGTGAGGTTAAGCTTGTCCCAGAAAGGGATTGTGCTGCCGTTATCCGGTATCAGGAGAAACACGCCGTTCTCATCACACACGCTCATTGTGAATTCCGTGTGGTCAAGAATACCCTGAAATTCCTCCATAAAAGGCATTATCAGATCAATAAGGAGCTGTTTTCTCGCTAAAGTAATACCAAGCTGCTCCTGTGATAAAACAGGCACACTGATTGATTCACTATCCCAACAGACTCCGCTCTCTTTGGAGATCCTCCATAGGGATAATACTTCATCCGGTATGTTTCTGGAAAAATCAGTGAACATTCCATGTTCAATAAAATATTTCTTTTCGTCTTCAACCGCTTTCCAGAACTCTAAATCAAAGCTTGTAAAACAAATAGGAGTCTTATGTATTGTTCCTTTATGTTTACGCATATAACCATAATGTACCTTCTGAAGGATTAATTCAACAGGAACAGAAAGGGGCTTCCAATCACTAAAATCAAAAGAATGTTCAGTCATCCAGACATGTTCAGTTACAAAACACTTTTCAGAAAGTCTGTTTGATATAAATCATTAATACATAAGAATATGCACTTGTGGCACTCCGTTTGCATCAATAGATTCCGTCATTAAATTTTTTTTTAAAAATTACAATGGAAGGTGTTTTATGGAATCTTCTTCATTGCCTGAGACTGAACAGGCGAAGACCGATGCAATTGTTGAGAGAATACAGCTTGAGCATGCTTCTAAAAAGATCATGTGCGGGCTGCTTCAGTTCGCTGAAACTTCCAGAACGTTTGATGAGCTTGTGCGGCAGGCGGGCATATTGGCGAAAAACATATGCCTCATCCAGCCTCCGGCGACAATTGTTTCATGGCTTATAGACTGTGAGGCTCTTATTGCAGACCAAAGCGGAGCAGATAAAAAGCTCTGGCAGATATCAAAAGAAGGGCATTCTGCTCTTGAAAAGCTAAACCATGTATCAGGTTTGGAGAACATGCTCGGTTCAGAGCCCGAATTCGCAGAGATCTACATAAAAATTCTTCGGTTTTGCACAACCCCCAGAACAAAGGATGAGATCGAAGATATGTTGGAAATTTCGCTTAAGGACTCCGCTGTCCTCGGAGGTTACTTCATCGGTAACCTTGAGGAATCAGGCGGGCTTGAGTGGGACGGTAAATGGTTAACAGTTGAAAACGTACTTGACAGCTCCGTGTGCACCGGCTGTCAGGCTCGTTGACTCATCTGTGGTTTTATTAATTCTATTAAGGAGTAAAAGGTATGAAGCTACTTAATATCAGTAGACGAGACTTCATCAAGGCAACTGTTGTTGCTGGTACAGCCGTGTCAGTAAGTTCGCTCACTAACACAGGGCTCACAGCATCAAAAGCACATGCTGCCGAGAATGACGGAACACAGATCATCAGAACAAACTGCCGTAACTGTACAGCAGACTGCGGTGTTCTTGCCCACATGAAAAACGGCAGAGTCATCAAGCTGGAAGGAGATCCTGAGTTTGAAAGAAGCGCAGGAGCACTCTGTCCCAAGGGCTTGTCGGGGATTCAGGCGCTTTACAACCCCAACCGTCTTAAATATCCGATGGAAAGGGTAGGCGCCAGAGGAGAGAACAAGTGGAAACGTATCTCATGGGACGATGCAATTGATAAAATAGCCCATAAGCTTATGGAAATACGTGAAAAGTACGGTGCGGAATCTGTTTTCGCCTCAACAGGCGGCGGCGGTAACCCCAACTTCTTCACAACATGCAGGGTTGCCAATGTTTTCGGAACCCCTAACTGGTTTGAACCTGGCGCTGCGCAGTGTTATATGCCAAGAACTCTTATGTACACACTTGTTTACGGCGGCGGCTTTGCAGGAGGCAACACTAGCTACGGCGATAACAACAACGTTGAAACCTTTTTTTATGAAGAAGGAAAAACAAAGAGTGTTGTCCTTTGGGCAGCGGCTCCTTCATTCAGCGGTCCCTCACAGGCAGGGCGTATTCTCGCCGAGCTGAGAGCAAGAGGAGTTAAAACAGTAGTGGTTGACCCCCGTTTTACACCTGACGCATCAAAAGCAGATGTATGGCTCCCTCTTCGACCTGGAACAGACGTTGCTCTGGCTCTTTCATGGATAAGATACATCCTTGTGAATGAGCTTTATGACAAAGACTTTGTGATGAAGTGGACGAACCTTCCCTATCTTGTTAATGCAGAGACAAAAATGTTTCTCCGCGAAAGTGATATTAAAAAGAACGGCAGAAAAGATGTTTATGTTGTCTGGGATAAGAAAACAAATTCAGCAAAGGCAATTGAATATCCTTGGGATGATAAACTGTCCCCTGTGCTTGGGGGCTCATTTAAAGTCAACGGAGCAGTGTGTAAAACAGGCTTTCAGCTCCTCAAGGAAAGAGCAGAACCCTGGACACTGGAAAAAGCTGCTGAAAACTGCTGGCTGAGAAAAGAAGACATAGAAAAAGCAGTGAATATATACGCCAGAAATACCCCCGGTGTTCTCGGACACGGAGTTGCCACAGACCAGTTCCCTAACTCAACACAGGCGGCTCATGCCACTGCAATTCTTAATATGCTTCTCGGTAATGTTGAAAAACCGGGTGCAGGTCTTCAGAGATTTGATGATAAAGAGGTCGCAGGTGACGGCGGCTTTAAGGTTAAGACTTCTCCCCTTGTTAAGTTCCTGCCTGAAAAACAGCTTAGAAAACGTCTCGGCGGAATGGAATACAAAGGAATGCTTCACTGGTGGATAGCAAAACCCACAAGCGTTCTGGATGCCATGGAAACAGGAAAACCCTACAAGCTTAAAGCATGGCTTGAGCGTTCCGGAAACAAGCTCGGAACTGTTGCAAACGCCGGAAGGTGGGTAAAAGCACTTCATAATCTGGATCTGATTGTCCATGCTTATATGTACCCGACATCATTTTCAGCCTATGCGGATTACCTTATTCCCCTTAACGAATGGCTTGAAACAGATTTCATAGTTGACTCATTCAACAGAATGTACGCCAGAAGGGCGGTTACTCACCTGTTTGAGACAGGCAATGAAATGTGGTATTACGCAAGGCTGATCAAACGTCTGGGCGAACTTGGGCATGAAAACTGTAAAAGAGCATTTGACCCCAAGGAAACCGCACCGGAACTTCCTTTTTACGACACATGGGAAAAACAGCTCGATGGCTGGTGTAATGCAGGATTCGGAATCACATGGAAGGAATACGTTAAGAAAGCTCCCTTTGAGTTTGCTGCCATGGACGAATGGAGAAGGCATTACGTTTACCTTCAGAAAGATCCCAAAACTGGCAAACCTGCGGGATTCAACACTCCTTCCAAAAAGGCGGAGCTTTATCTTGAAAGCCTTATAACACTCAGCAGAACCGGTCAGCCTTTTTCGCCCTATGTTCTGCCTCCGGCTTCACATGACTATGATCCTCTGCCTTTTTACATGGAACCATCCGAAAGCCCGAAAAGCGCTATGGCAAAGGATTTTCCCCTTGTTATGACAAACGGAAGGCTTCCTTACTGGCATCACCTTACCCTCCGCAATGTTCCGTATCTCAGAGAGATTCAGCCTGTTGCTGAAATCTGGGTGAACCCTGCCGATGCCGAGAAATACGGTGTTCAGCAGTCCGACTGGGTATGGGTTGAATCACTCAGAGGTAAGATTAACGCCAAAGCCCTTCTTACGGAAGGCATACCGAAAGGTGTGGTTTACATGGAGCGTTTCTGGAACCCTGAAACCCTTGGAACCAAGACAAACGGCTTCCGTGAAATGAATGTAAACATACTCAGTAAAGAAACAGAGCCGTTTAACGAAGTTGTGGGAACCTACACGCTCAGAGGCTATCTGGTGAAAATTTATAAAGCTGACGGAGCTCCTGCGGGTGTATGGACAAAGGCTAAACAATTTGAACCGTGGATGCCCAAAGCGTCAGAACCTACAAAAATAGTGGAGCTCTAACATGAAGAAGAAAACATTGGTAATAGATCTTGACCGCTGCATAGGGTGCTACTCATGCGAGATCTCATGTAAAAACGAAAACCTTATAGACCTCGGTGTTTATTACAACAAGGTGCAGACTATGGGACCGTCGGGCAAGTTCCCCGACATCGAAATGTACTACCTGCCCACTGTCTGCCAGTCATGCAAAAACGCTCCCTGCGTTGAGGTATGCCCCACCGGAGCATCTTATATCAATGATGAGGGTGTAATACTCATTGATAAAGCGAAGTGTATAGGCTGTCTCGCCTGTATGTCCGCCTGTCCTTACGGTGCGCGTTCTTTCAATGTCGGAGTTGGTGTAGTGGAAAAATGTACACTCTGCGACCACCTCAAGGCTCCAGATAAACCTGCATGCGTTAAAGCATGCTGCGCCAAGGCTCGTTTTGTGGGTGATATTGAAGACCCTGACAGTGATGTTTCCAAGGCGATAAAAGCAGCCGGAAAAGAAAATGTCCACAGCCTTCCCGATTCAGGGAACGGTCCGACAGTCAGATATATTCTGCACGACAAAACAGCAAAATGGATAAACAAGGAGCAGTGGAAGTTTTTCCCTGATGCCGATTAACGGCGAAATTAAGGGGTCAGCCGATGAAAGGCTGACCCCTTTGAATCCGTAAGGGAGCATAACATGAATAATACAGCGGAATACTCAGAGGTTTTTGCATGCAGAGGCAATATGTACAGCTTTCTGGCACAGCTTTACAAAACCGAGGTTAATGACGGACTCATAAGCAGTATCAAAAATATTCCGGATGCCGCAGAAGGAACCGATGAGTTCACTGACGGAATCAGGATCATGAAAAAAAGCCTGAAAGAATGCAGAGACACTGTAACGGAGCTTGCGGTGGACTATGCCGGAACGTTTCTCGGTGCGGGGAAAACGGAAACAGAGATGAGTGCTTATCCTTATCAGTCTGTTTACACCAGCCCAAAAAGACTTCTTATGCAGGACGCCAGAGACAGGGTGCTTGCGGTTTACCGTAAGTTCGGTCTGGACAGATCCGAGAAGTATAACGAGCCAGAGGATCACATCTTCTTTGAGCTTGAGTTCATGAGTGAGCTTTGCAAAAGGCTCAGCATAAATGAAAGCAGGAATGAGCGTGCGGAGTGTCTCAGGCTTTTAAACGCTCAAAGGGATTTCATCACCGATCACCTCCTCAACTGGATTCCCAGTTTTTGCAGAGATGTGGAAAGAGTAGCCGAAACAGGCTTTTACAAAGGTCTGGCAAAAATAACAACAGCGTATCTTCAGATGGATGCGGCAATAGTTAATGACCTTATAACGGAATACGAGCTGGTCGGGTAGTGTCATGCTTACAAAATGGAATATGACATTTTTTCTGTTTTTCGGCATGTTGAGCGCATCAATGGCTCTGGGGGGTGCTTTCAGAGCACTTCAGCAGGAAAAACCGTACCGTGCTGCGGCCTTTGCCGGAGCTGCCGCTGCGGTTATATCTGCTGCGGTATTTTGCTTCACAATAGGCAGCCCGATGAAAATCATGAATATTCTGGGACATCCCGCCTCCGGTTTAAGCAGTGCCATAATAGCCGACATACTGCTTATTCCTGCGGGGCTGCTCTTATTAAAAAAGAGAGAAAACGGAACAATATCCGGAATAGCAACAGCAGTTTTTACTACGGTGTGCATTTACTGCTTCTCAAGGGTGTACATGATCGTCACACGCCCCGCCCTTGATACTCCGGCGGTTTTTCTGATGTTCCTTTTCCTGTGTATGTACATTGCTCTTTTTCTTCTGAATGACTGGAGAAAGGAGAGCTTTATATTCAGGTTCTATGTTACGGCGGTATCCGCATACTGCATCACGGCGGTTTTCTTCCTTTACCGGATAGGCTCTGCTTCTGTTCATGACAGAGTGCTTCAGCTTCCGAAGCTTTTGTCTGGGGATCTTGCCTGCCTCTTCTGGTCTTCTGTTGTGGTCACACTGATTGCTCCTGCTGCTGCACTGGCTGTCAGTTTTATAAAAGTGAAATACAGGCTTTTTGTTTTTGTGTGCGGAACAGCAGGGCTCTTTCTGCTCAGTATGCTTGTTAATCAGATGCCTGTGGTCTCAAGGGGCGTTGAAGGAAGATTCTTCTATTAGGGAAAGGTTAGCTTGATGAGATTTTCGAGAAGGAGCTTCATTGCATTTGCGGCGGGATGTCTGGCATCAGCAGGGGAAGTTTTTGCCGGTGAAAGAAAGAGTACGTTTCTGCGCCCGCCGGGTGCTGTGGCGGAAGATGAATTTCTTGCCAGATGCAACAGGTGCCAGAAATGTGTGCAGGTCTGCCCCACGAGGGTAATTGTGCCTGCATCGCTGGAAAACGGGCTGATGAGTGTGAATACACCCCATGTATCATTCAAAAAGTCCTATTGCAATTCATGCCTTGAATGCTCAAAGGTTTGCCCCACGGGAGCGCTCAAGCCAGTTACTAAGGAGACTCTTGATATAGGGGCTGCGGTTATCGTTAAAAAAGACTGTGTGGCGTGGGACTTTACGGGCTGTACCGTCTGTGTGGATAAGTGCCCTCTGAAGGCGATTGAGCTTGATGAGGCGAAAAGACCGGTGATCCGCACAGATAAATGCAACGGATGCGGGATATGTGAGGTCGTATGCCCTGCGCCGTCTCTCCGTTCGCACATACAGAATAAGGGGATAATAGTCATAAACAGAGCAGAGGCGGAAGCCGGAGGAGGTTTCCGTGAGTAAAATCAGAATTACCGGAATCCGCAAACTTGTGCTGTATGGTTCGGCACTGCTGATCCTTGCAGGAACGGCAGTATCCTTCGGAACAGGCACTTTCTGTAATGCCTGTCCGGTCGGGTTTCTCCAAATCAGCGCAGCTTCCGGAAGCGTGCCTGTAAAAATGATCCCTGCTGTATTCGGCGGTGTGCTGGCTGTTTATATACTGGGACGTTTTTTCTGCTCATGGCTTTGTACAACAACACTTCTGCGCTCAATGTGCGGCACTGACAAATGCACTGCGTGCAAAGGCGGAGAATCCGGCGGATACAAAAAGCTGTTGCCTTATGCTGTTCTTGCGGCAGCGGTTATCCTTTCGTTTCTGCTTAAGTTTCCTGTTTTCTGCCTTGTCTGCCCCATAGGGCTGTTTTTCGGGGCAGTATTCGCATTCTTTAAACTGTTTGTTGTTATGGAGCCAAGCTGGAATCTTATCATTTTTCCGGCGGTGATATTTGCGGAAGTCTTCATTTTCAGGAGGTGGTGTTCAGTCATATGCCCTGTTTCAGCAGTATTTATGCTTATTTCAAAGATTCTCGGTCCGAAGCTGAGACCGGAGATGAACAGCGAAACCTGTTCCGGCAGTTCCTGCGGAGTGTGCAGGGATGTATGCCCCGAAGGGGAAAGCACTTTAGTCAGCAGCAATGAAAGAACTGAACGCTGTACATCCTGTATGGCGTGCAGAGATGCCTGTCCGACTGATTCCATAGGCTACGGATTATACAGTACATGGAAGCCGGACAGAAAAAACAGTTAGAGATGTGTTGTCTCAAAATAAATATGAGGAGTTTTGATTATGAAAAAACAGTTAGGCTTAAAAACTTTGTTAACCTGTATGTTTATGTTCTGCCTCGCCTTGTCCGCTGCGGCACAGGACTATCCTCTGGGTTCTGAGGGTCTGAAAGCGGCTACTCTGCCCGGTCCCGGTTTTTACTACGTTATGTACAACCAGTACTACACATCAGATGAACTGAAAGATGCGGACGGAGATAAGATAGACAACGGCTTTGACGCCACAATATTTGCTATGGCTCACCGTTTTGTTTATGTTACCAATAAAAAGATCTTCGGAGCTGATTACGGTATGAATCTGATTGTTCCCACGGTTAATCTTAATATCGAAATGAGCGGAATTGGAGTTGATGATTCCTCAACAGGAATAGGGGATATTACCATTGAGCCCATTGCCCTTGCGTGGCACAAGCCCAGATACGATGCACTTCTCGCCGGAGCCGTCTATCTGCCCACAGGTGAGTATGATGAAAGAGATGCAGCGAATATCGGCAGCGACCATTTCACTTTCCAGCTTTCAGGAGGATACACTGTCTATTTTGATCCTGAAAGGCTCTGGCACTTCGGCTTTTTAGCCCGTTATGAAAAGCATCTGGAAAACAGGGCAACAGATGTTACATTCGGAGATGATGTAGATATAGATTACGGTCTCGGAAGAACATTCGGTCTGTGGGATGTGGGTATTTCAGGCTATGCGCACTGGCAGGTTACAGAGGACAAAGGCAGCGATAAAACCACAGATGAAAAAGACCGTATTTTCGCTGTGGGACCAGAAGTTCAATACACAATACCTGCTTTAAAAGGGCAGATTGTGGCAAAATACTACAAAGAGTTCGGAGCGCGGGACACAAAAGAAGGCGATGCGTTCTGGCTTAAACTCGTAAAAGCGTTCTAAGTTCCTCCTTTATCATTAACAATTGCTGAGAGAGTTCGTCTCTCTCAGCTTTTTTGTAAGTGTCTTTAATTAAGCTAGAGACAGGTGTTCTGTTTTTAAAACTTAGAATTGCCTGCCTGTATAAAGCTTCAGTTTTTAAAAAGAAAGCGTAATTTTTGCCGCTTTTTCAGGGATTACACCAAGACCTTCGGCAACGATGGGTTTCACATTTTCATTGCCGAAGAATTTCAGAAGTGATTCAAGATGCGGAGTAAAGAAGTCCTCATTTTTTGCGGATTTATTCAGTATACAATACGACTCTTTTAGTAAGTTCACGGCGGTTTCCGGTTATCGGTCACCGCCGTTTTTTATTTGTCTAAATTATAGCGTACAGTTCATTTCTGCCCGCTGTTTGATATCGGTATTTATTTTTACTTTTTGCCGAGGGCAAATTTGTAGATAGCGTAGAATCGGATGTCGTTGTAGCCTTCGCCGCCGTCTTTAACATCTATATCAGCGTATCTTGCCCTGAGGCTGAGTCCGTCCAGAGTTCCTGAAAAGGCATACTGAACACTGTAATCTATTTCAGACTGATCCTTGCCTGTTGATTCCGGTACATCATATTCAGCATAGAAAACATATGCACTCAGACCCTTCAGACCTATACGGGAGAAGTCGTAAGCCGCTTTCACTGCGTAAACGTCCTCTTCTGCTCTGCCCGATGCCAGTACCTGCTGGATTACAACCTTATCATCACCCCATGGGAGAACAAGACCATCGTCACCTGTTTTGGCATAAAAGCCTGTAACATTAAAGCCTTTAAACACCGCACCTGTGTTGAAGCCGTACTGGTATGTGTCAGCTTCGCCGTTGAGTTCATCGCCCTGAGATTTCTGAGTAAAGTATGAAGGGTTGAAATAAATGTTTGTTTCGCCGAATTTTTTGCTCAGCGAAGCCTTGAAAAAGGTCTCTCTGTAAACATCCTCCATGGTGTAAAACCAGCCCTGAACATTGGCTTTCACAGCATCTGTGGGAATATTGTATGATGCTCCGAAGATTGCCATGTGGTTATCTTCAGATATCGATGCAGCGCCTCCGGGTTCGTCCGCAACAGCTTTGGAGAGTGTGATGAACTCATCATCACTCCATCCCATTGAGTCTGTGATGTAGTAAGCAGAAAGAGTAAGATTCTCAAGGGAATTGTTCACGATGGAAAGCCCTTTGAAAGTTCTGGGCATCATGCGGATGTCATGAATGTTGAACATGGGGGTTTTGATTTCCTGCGCCCCGTATTTGATGACTGTATCAAACCATTCGCCCTGGATGAAATACTCCTGAAGACGGGTGACACTTTTGTGGTTTCCGTCTTCATCTCTGGCAAGAAGGCTGTAAACGGCATCATCATCGTCATTGAAGATACTGTTTGCCGTTGCGAAAGCTGCACCGAACGATATTCCTTTAAAGGATGCGGTGCGGTAATACAGCAATCCGCCGGCGGCATTATCCAGCCTGTCCGGTGTGGTTTTGTCAAAGTTCCTCTGAAAACTGAGTATTCTGATTTCGCCTTTAAGCGAACCGTCAGCGAACATATCCTTTACATTGTCGGCAGCAAAACTAAAGAGCGCCGTACAGAATGTCACTGAAAAAATTAAAAGTAGCTTTCTCATAAATCCTCCTGATTATTGTTGGTTTTATTCCGCGCATAGGAGAGTGAGTGTGTTGGGCAGTTGTCAATGCACTCCATGCAGCTTGTACATTTTGTGTTCATATCTTCATCGTTTTCTGTAATGTTTATTCCTTCCGGACAGGATCTTATGCAGGATGAACAGAGTCCTCCGCTGTGTGAAATACATGTCTGGCTGTTCAGCACTGGTCTGAACCTGACAAAAGGTATCTTTGAGACAAGGGAGAATAATGCGGATACCGGGCATATGTAAGAACACCATTTCTTAAATATCAGTATTTCCGCTGCGAGGATTGCAGGGAAAATTATCAGGTTCCAGCTCGGTTCAAGTACAAACAGCATTTTCAGGACTGCAAAGATGAAACCGAAAAAAATGCCTATAGGGCAGATCAGGCAAAAAACCGGAAATCCTGCTAAAAATGATACAGCGACAGAGCCAGCCGCAATCAGCACCGGAAGCCTTTTTATATATTTGTTGGCTTTTTCCGAAGGCTGATATTTTTTGCCGTTGCTGCCGAATACTTTTTTTATGAGAGTTGTCGGGCAGAACCAGCCACAGAAAAAACGCCCCAAAACCAGCACGGCTATAAGCCCTGAGAGCGTACCGAACAGCATGCCTGTCGGAAGACTGCCAGAGGCAGCTGCTATCTGCAGAAACCCCAGCGGGCAGAGTGTGCAGTATGAGCCCACTCCTGTGCCGATAAAAAAAGCTGCCGTGATGATGATTACACCTCCGGCAAGGGTCAGAATTCTGTATTTGGATAAATGCAGCCGTTTCAACTTTTACCGCTCCCTGCTTCTTCGCTGTATTCTCTCGCCGGTACGCCGTCTGTTCTGGGTTTAACTATTACACCTTTATTCCGGGTGGTTTTACGCAGCGCAGTGGACGGGCATTTCAACTCACATATCCCGCAACCGTTGCATTTTTCAGGTATCACCACAGGGCGTTTGTTTTCATCCAGATATATGGCCTTCAGCGGGCATTCATCCACACACACAGTGCAGCCTGTCCATTCCCATGCCACACAGTCTGTCTCAGATATAACCGCCACTCCTATATCAAGTTTTTCTTTGCTGATGGGTTTGAGTGCTCCTGTAGGGCAGACTTCAGTGCATTTCATGCAGGAGTTGCAATAAGACACCTTAAAAGTAACTACCGGAGTGTTCATATCAATTAACCCGTAAGAAAGGGAAGCCGGCATCACCACATTTGTTGGGCACACCTGCACGCATTTCTGACACCTGTTGCACCTCTCCAGAAACTCCTTTTCTGAAGCAGCTCCGGGAGGTCTCAGAAAGTCTTGTCTGTCATTCTCCGCACAGAGCGCCTGCTTTGGTGCTGCTGATACCACCGAGATCAGTTTAATAAATGTTCTTCTGGAAATTTTCATATCTGAACTCTTTAAATACCCTTTACAATGCCTCAGAAAAGTATTCTTCCTCCGCCGACAGTTCCTGTCATTGCGGGCATCTGATTTATCAGAATACTCAGCAGGAATATTCCCAGTGCAGCGGACAGTCTGAATATCGTATTCAATGCTGGCTGCTTTCTCAGCGCCGGTATAAAAGAAGCAAGCGCAGGGATCACAAACATTGTTAACACCGCTCCCCACATCACCGGTGCGAGGCTTCCCGATGTGAGCTGTTCAAAGGAGAGTATCCTGTCGGGAGGAGCCAGCATTTTGATTCTCAGTATAAAAGCGGCGAAAAGCAGAACGCTTACGCTGAGAATGCACAGTGAAATGATAGATTTTTTCCTGAAAAAGCTGTTACTGCATGAGCTGTCTGTTACCGCCAGCACTGAAGTAAACTGCACGGAAAGCGCAATAAACAGGCTTAACAAAAGAAAAGTATGCAGAGCTGGTCTGGTGCTGATCATGTATAGCTTGGACAGGCAGAATATAACTGCGGCTGACACTGCCGCTGATGTAAAGGCAATGTACATACCTGAAGGTTTTCTGATGAAGAGAACCAGTCCGAAAACAGCAGACACTGCAAGGGATATCACAGCACTGCTAAGTCCTGTTCCGGGTTTGGCTAGTATGTTGATGATTCCGGCCGGATTATTTAGTCCCAGAGCAACAGAAAGGACTGCGAATAAGCTTGTCAGGAAAACAGCCAAAGCATATTTCTCAGCCTTTTCTCCGGAATCTGTGATCATTTTTGCTGCAATACAGAGCAATATCCCGGCGTTTACGATGCCTAAAAACAAAAAAAATGTCATTTGCCATTTAGTATACATACATGCCTCGCTATTCAGGCGTGGTACATGCGGATAACATGTCTTCAACAACGGCAAGATCCATTTTTGTATATTCTTCGGTAATCATAGCCAGACCTTTGTAAAAATCAGTCAGGGCAAATTTTTTAATATCGGAGCATAATTCCGGAACCCAGTTTAAAAGATGGTTCTCTATGAACTGTTTCTGTTCACCCAGAAGAACGGCTGCTGCTTTTTTATCATCTTTTTCAAAGGCTTTGCGTATTTCTCCGCAGATATGTGCCATAAATTCAAGCTGAACAAATATATGGTCTTCGGGTATGTTGTAGCTGTTTTCAAGCCCCAGCTTATTTTCCCTCAGAATCCGGAGCATTTCGTCTCTGGCGTCCTGCATTATCAGTCTTTCCTGACTGGTGTAGACGGACTCATACGGGTAGGCGACTTTCTTGGGATCCACAATTCCGGCTCCGAGAAATACTTTTGCGTAGTCAACCGCAAGATCTGTCAGAGGATCTGTATGCGGAAGATTAAGATAGCCTTTTATAATCCTGTATCCGTTGGTGATTTCGGTGTTTCCGTCTTCGGGATATGCAGCATTCTTCATCTGCATGAACAGGCTTTCATCAACTTCCGATTTGTATAAATGCATGAGAAAGAGATACATGCTTTCACGGCAGCCGTTTATTTCAGTATATTCTGCAATTGTTTCCATTTTCGGCTCTCCTGTTTTACAGGGCGGCAGTGCTGCCGCCCCATAATTTTGTTGTCAGATGTTCTCAAAGAATGTCCATGATTTCTTGTTTTGCCATTTTGCTGTTTTATCGTGCAGTATGTAGCGTGTTGCAGGGTGGTTTCCTTCATCGGGAAGGCTGCGGGCAGCGGAGCCGGCTTCCTTGATAATTTTGGAAACTTTGCTTTCCGGATCATTGACGTCACCGAAAAATCTGGCTTTAGCACAGCAAACCTTAACGCATGCGGGCTGATCTCCCGCATTCAGAAGGTGAGAACACATTGTACATTTTTCAACGTACTGCTGTTTTTCATTGAATTTACGTGCGCCGTAGGGGCATGCGGATATGCACGACATGCAGGCGATACACTTCTTGCTGTCAACGAGTATTACACCGTCTTTATCCACATATGATGCGCCGGTGGGACATACTTCCACACAGGGAGCATTTTCGCATGACTGGCATACGGCAGGGAGGTAGTACATCTCCAGATTTGGAAAGCTGCCTGTGGGACCTATGGTGAAGACTTTATTGTACTGCACCCCGAGGTCGATTTTATTCTCATTCTTGCAGGCGATCTCGCATGAGTAGCATCCGATGCAACGGTCAAGGTCTATTACTAACGCTGTTTTTTTCATTGTTAAATCTCCACTGTTTTAGTTTTGTCAGACACTTGGGGCATCCATGGTTCAAACTGCTTCGGTTCGGTCCAGATGCCTTTTGGAGCTTCTTTGGCTTTTGATATTTTCACCTGATAGCCTCTGAGGGTATACGTTCCGCATAAGTCATTGAAAGGAGCGGTCTGTTTGGAAAGAACATTCACATTCATTTCCTGCCAGCCGTGGGTGGGAGTATCAAGATTTTCCGGGTTCCAGAAACGCTCCATATAAACTACTCCCTTTGCGATTCCTTCAGTAACAAGCGCTCTCGCGTGGATTTTTCCTCTCATTGATTCGATCTGAACCCAGTCATCCTGAGATACACCGTATTTCTTGGCATCAGCCGGGTGTACCCACAGTTCTGCGTATGGCTTGATCTCTCTGAGGTACGGGATATTTCTCAGAGTTGTGTGATGCCAGAAGGGGAGGCGTCCGTTGGTCATAACAAGAGGATATTCTTTACCTACTTCATTATCGGGACTTTCTGAAGGTTTGAGGTAGTAAGGCAGCGGATCGTAATCCTTGGTTGCCGGAGGCAGAGGATAGGTTGTGAAGGGCTGACCTGTACGACCCAGAATGATAAGGCTTTCCATATAGCCTTCCACTTTACCTGTTCCTGTGTTAAAGCCTTTTACTTTGCCTGTCTTAGGGTTGATTTCTTTGTAAACATAGTAGCGTCTGAATCTTTCCATCGGAGTAAATTCAAAAGGCGTCTTGTCTTTGTATTCTTTCCATGTCATTCCGAAAAAGCTTGTCCAATGGTCAAGCTGCTCTTCGTATGTGTTGTAATAGGGTGATTCTGGCGCTGTCTGAGCTTTGTCGAAAGAGCGTTTGCAGTTTTCATGCCCCAGCTCTCCGCAGCGTTTTGCTATCTGAGCCCAGATCCATGTCTCGTTAGCTGTTTCATAAAGATGTGTAACAGCCTTGCGTGAGAAGCATTTGTTGAAGGAAGCAGTTATGAAGTCTGACTCAAGCCATTCCGTTGCAGGCAGAAGATAGTCGGAATAAGCAGAGAAAGATGTGGGGTAAAGGAAGATATGCACGATCAGGTCAAGGTTTTTCATTCCCTCAACCCATGCGGACGCATTTGCCACTGTGCCGAGCTTGTTGCCTGAACGTTCAAGCCATGCTTTAAGTTTATAGGGCTTGCCGGTAGTCATGGCTTCAAGTATTGCTGTGGGCTGTGCAATCCACCAGTGGAGCATACCTTTATGCTCAACAGAGCCCAGACGTTTATGAAGCTGTGCTTCAGAGAGGAAGCTTTTAAGTTTTGTTGTTCTGAGGAGTCCTCCGACGCCCTTGTCTTCATAACGCTGAAGCAGGACGCCCGGTTTTTCAAAATAACCCATGAGAATATGCAGAACAGCAGTAACCTGCGCTGCCTGAGTTGAGTTGGGGGTCTGGTCTGTTGCCACGCCGAGTGCTATACTGGAGGGGGCGTCTTTTGCAAACATGAGTATTGCTTTTTCTATTGATTTCGGCTCAAGCCAGCATTCTTTTCCGGCAGCTTGCAGAGTCCAGGGTTCAGCTCTTTCCTTGAGAAGCTGAAATCCGGTTTTGTACTCTTCACCGTTTATTGTGAATGTTCCATCAAGCGCAGGGTCTAAGTTGTCGTCATATGGGAAGGGAAGGGGTTTTGCAGAGTTTGTTTTAGTGTCCCAGACGACAAATGTTTTGTCATCAGCATTTTTGAAAAGCTCTTTGCCTCTGAGCATCATTTTTGTTTTTGTATTTACCAGATAAGGCAGGTTTGACCATTTCTGTAAGAAGTCTTTGTCATAAAGCTTGTTTGCGATGATGTAACGAACCCATGACAGCCCCAGAGCCACATCTGTTCCGGGTCTGATGGGCAGCCAGATATCTGCTTTTGAAGCATCCGGAGTGAAACGAGGGTCAATGACAACTGTTTTCAGACCTCTTGCCCTGTTTTCAGCAAGAACTCGTCCTGCCTGTGAAGGTCCGCTGTAAGCGGGAGCTGTGCCCCACATAACAAGGCTTTTGGCGTTTCTTTCATTATAGAAATAGAGTTCGACACCGTTTGAGTCGCCAAGGCTGGTATCTGTACCCTGATAGGACTTGTTATCTCCGTATGCCATGCCGTAGATAAGTGTTCTGGGCATATAACACTGAGCAGCGCCGGGCTCAAACCAGTTCGGTGTGTCAAAAGTGTCGCAGAACCTGCAGGCGCCGTTGAAGTTGGGGTTTCCGCCTCCGCCTGTTGATGCAAATACTGATTCTGCGCCGTATTTCGCCCTTATTTCCATAAGTTTATGGGCTATCTCATCTATAGCCTGTTCCCATGAAATACGTTTCCATTTGTTTTCCCCCCTCAGACCGACTCTTTTAAGCGGGTATTTAAGTCTGTTAGGGTGGTAGAGTGCCTGTATTCCGGAAAGCCCTTTGACACAAAGTGCGCCTTCACTTCTGGAAAAATCAGGATCGCCGTCAAGCTTCACAACACGCCCGTTTTTAACATGGGCAAGAACGCCGCAGTCTGCTGTACAGCTTCGGCAGTTTGTTCTGATGATTTGAGTGTCATCAGTTGTTGCCGCTTCCGCTCCGGGTACAAGGCTGCCGCCGAGGAGCGAGCCAGCTGATGCCATAGTACCGGCAACTGCTGTAGCCTTTAAAAAATCCCTACGATTCAGTTTAAAATGTTGCATTAAATCCTCCTAATTAAAATTGCGCATAACATATTGTTGTTATTTATGATTTAAGAGGTTTCTCTCTGCGGCAGCTTCCATGCCCGACTGTGTTGAAACCCACTTAACATCCCATTCAAGGGCGCCTGCGTCCTCCAGTTCACCGATGAAGTAACTGGCAAAAATATTTTCTCGTGCCATTATTTCGTTATCTGCCAACATGCTCTCAATCTGCTGCGTTGTTTTCGGCTGCGCACAGGCACGGATAATTGTTATGAAAATATCCGCATATTCAGGCGAGTTTCTGAAAAGCTGATGCAGCCTTTTATTTGGAGCCGCAGCATCCGCCACGGTTTTTCCTGCCGGGGTTGTCTGAAGCTCTATGGCGCTCTCATTTTTAAGAGTTTCCAGCCCCCCGGACTCTAAAAGACAGTTGACAACTGCCTGAGCCGAATGAAGCATCGCTTTGGCCCCAACCCATTTTCTTATCTGAGTTTTGATCTCTTCCAGCGGGCGGGGAGTGAAACAGTAATTGAGAGTTTTGTACATGATTTCCCGTGATGCGGGTTCGGAGGCTATTTTTATAAAGAGTTCATCAGCCTCTGACGCGTGATTTGCAGTCTGAGTATTTTGATTCATAAAGTTCTCCTGAAATAAAAATTAATTAACTTTGTTGCTCTCTCCGTCAGCAGGAACTATATTTCCGTTGGGCAGTGAGTTTGCTTGTTTATATAATGCAATGGAAATGCCAATTGGTTTTCTTGGTAAAAGTTGAATATTATCAAGTATATAATCTTTGGTATGTTTCTTTATGAGTGTCTCAAAAGTGAGATCTGTCTCATATTTAAGTCAGTATTTTTTATTTAGCTGGATTTTACGCAAGTTCAGCACAGAGGCGTTTTATGAAAAAGAAAAGTCAGATATGGCAGCTTAAGCCTATTGTCCTAACCAGTTGTGATCCAGAGGTCTGGAGAAAAGTCACTGAAGCAAAACAGACGCTTATTGAAACCGGAAAACTACCTGATGATGCAGCTTTTATCCCTGAGGAAATAATTGAAATGTGGACACGCTCCATACGCTGCGGAATCAGATGGGACAACCCGATCAAAGTTCCCAAGCTCAGTGAAAGTGATTTTGAGCGTATCAAGGAAAAGAAAAGTCTTTTCATAGAAGTTGCGACAGGCTTCATAAAAGAGTTTCAGGAGATACTTGAAGGAACTGACTTTACAATGTCAATTACCGATGAAAACGGGATTCTTCTCAGCAAAACAAATAACTCTGACAGGATATGGAATGACTTTATGCTTGATATCGGAGATATTTGGAGTGAGGAATATGTCGGCTGTACCGCTCATACCCTTGCTCTTGCCTACAGCCGCCCTATTCAGATAATGGGTCCGGCTAATTTTTACAAGTTTCTTGAAAGCAACCTGAGTTCCGCTGCCCCGATATTCAATGAATACGGGGAAACAATAGGAAGCATAAGGCTTGTTCAGAGAAACGCAGATATAACCAGAATGATGACCCATACATTAGGCTGGGTAACTTCCGTGGCATCCGCAATCAGCAGTCAGCTTAAGCTGTTTCGGAGAGATAAACGCCTTAAGCTCATGAATTCAACCCTTAAGGCAACTTTCGCCCATATTGAAGACGGCTATATTTCAATAGATGATTCAGGACGCATTATTAACATAAACAAAGAAGCAGCAAGGCTTCTGAATCTCTCAAGTGATTCAAAGATTAATCTTTTTACCATACTCTCAGACTCCACAGCTTTAATAAATGCACTGCACACAGGAAGAGCTGTTCTCGATCAGAACCTGATGCTGAAAACTGATTCTTCGGAGCATTTTATTGTAGATATTGACCCGTTTCACGGAGATCGTCTCAAGCATGCCCAAGGTGCGGTTATACGCATAAGAAAGAAAACCGAAAGTGTAACGACCGAAGATTCTGCGAGAGTTCACAGCATTACTTTCGATAGAATAATAGGTAAAAGTCAGATTATGGAAACTCTGAAAGATACCGCAAAGATGGTTTCCCGCAAACCGATTAACATACTGCTTCTCGGAGAGAGCGGAACGGGAAAAGAGGTTTTTGCTCAGGCAATACACAACTTCTATTATAAATCAGGTCCGTTTGTTGCGATCAACTGTGCATCGATTCCTGCGAATCTTATTGAAAGCGAGCTTTTCGGTTATGAAAGCGGGGCGTTTACCGGTGCGGAAAAAGCAGGAAGAAAAGGGAAGATTGAATATGCAAACGGCGGAACTCTCTTCCTTGATGAGATCGGTGATATGCCTCCTGCGCTTCAGCCTGTTCTTCTTCGTGTTCTGGAAGAGAAAAGAGTGACACGAATCGGCGGTAATAAAAGTATTCCTGTTGATTTCAGAATTATTTCCGCAACTAACAAAACTCTATGCGGCAATTTTACGGAAGAAAAATTCCGTCAGGACTTGTATTTCAGGCTTGCGGTTGTAAAGCTTGAGCTGCCTCCTCTCAGAGAACGGGGTGAGGATATACTTCTCCTTGCGGATAACTTTATTAAAAGCACCTGCAACAACTTTAATATGCCTGTCTGTACACTGGCCGGGGAAACTGAAAAAATCCTTATGGAGTTTCCCTGGCCGGGGAATGTAAGGCAGCTCCAGAATGCAATGATATATGCAGTAACTGTTGCAGCGGGGAGAGTCATCACCCCGAAAGATCTGCCTCACGATATAACAGGCGGAGTAAAATATTCGCTCTCTAACAAACTGGATGCTCTTAAAGACCTGGAAAAGGATGTTATTCTGAAAACAATCAAGGAACTCGGAAATGCCACAGAGGCGGCAAAAACTCTGGGAATAAGCAGGGCGACTTTATACCGGAAAATAAAAAACTGATAAACAGGATATAGATATCATATACACTGCTATACCCATAATTTAATGTATCTGAGGGAAAAATGCATAACAATCGTTATTTAATTTTGCTCATCGTGTTTGTTGCAGGTGTGGCAGCACCTCTTAACCAGTTTAAAGTGCCGCCCATGATGCAGCAGCTGGTGGAGCATTTTGACATGAGCATTGAGGTCTCAGGATGGCTTATGTCCTTGTTTGCCCTTGTAGGGATGTTGTTTGCACTTCCTTCAGGTCACATTATAGGCAGAATAGGGATGAAGCCTTCCGGAACCATTGCCCTTTTGGCACTGCTTGCCGGATCTGTTATGGGTGGAACTTCAACCTCTTTGGATATGCTGATTTTCAGCCGTATAATCGAAGGGATCGGGCTTTGTCTCATTTCTGTTACAGGTCCTGCTGCTATTTCCGCATGGTTTCCGCCGGAGCGGAGAGGCGCGGCAATGGGCGTATGGGCAACATGGGTTCCTATCGGAACAATCATAATGTTTATTGCTGCTCCGGCATTCGGAGTATGGCAGAATGCGTGGATATTCACTTCTGTTTACACGTTGGTTGCACTTGCTGCTTTCCTTGTATTTTTTCATATGCCTGGTGGTTTCACTGTGAAATATAAAACAGACGGCAAGGTCTGTCGCTGGTCTTATTCAAACAAAAGCATCTGGCTTCTTGCTGCTGTTTTTATGATCTATAATATTGTTATTGTATCTGTAAAAACATATGCACCTATTTTTCTTGAGGAGGAACTGGGGCTCTCTTTGCTGAAAGCTTCGATGTTTACTGCTCTTATTATGCTTTTTTCTCTTGCTTCCGCACCCCTGTGCGGGTGGTTTTCCGATCTGCTCAAGTCAAGAAAAATAATTCTGATCTCAGGTCTTGTCATGGTCTGTTTTGTGATGCTTTTTCTTTTCACATCCGGAGTTACCGCTTTCCCTTTTCTGCTTATAATTCTTGGAATAACGGGGGGTATCGTGCCGACGGCAACTTTTTCATCTGTTTCAGAAATAATGAAAGAACCGCATCTTACCGGTAAAGGGATGTCTGTTATAGCGCTCGGACAAAATGCCGGAATGTTCTGCGGTCCGGTGTTATTCAGCTTTTTAGCAGGTCATTATTCGTGGCAGACGGCAGGGATTATAATGATTCCTCTTCTGCTGTGCGCCCTGATGGCATCATTTATGATAGATGTCAGATAGCAGTGTAAAACATTAGAGGAATAGAGACGGAGGCCCATTACTGCAGTTCTCGTTTCACTTTCATTTCACCTTACTGTTCGGATAATGATTGATTAATACGTTAATGGTTTTATATTTGATCAACAATGGTGCAGTTATTGTGAGTTTTATTAGCGAATCACTTCGTTTAAGAATAGTTCTGGTATTTGTTGTCTTCAGCATCCTTCTTGGCGGGGCGCTTGCTGCCGGTATTCTGATTTCAACTAAATATGCAGAAAAATACACCTTGAAGAAAAGGCTTAAACTCGAAACAGACAGGTATATTGAGTCAGTTGTTAATTCTCCTTTTTCCCCGGTGATTTTCAGTTCTGAGATCCTTTTGCCGGAATCTCCTTACATGACCTCATATCTGGGTGAAGACCTTCTTCCTGAATGGGCGGCAAAAGATCTTGCTGAGATTCCTGAAGGAAACTATGAAAAGCATAATGACAAACAGAACTATTATGTTGCCGTGAGAGATCTTGGAAACGGTCAGAGGTTTTATATACTCTTTAACGTTACCACACTGCTCACTGATCAGATTGCACTTAATGTTTCCAGAACTTATTTCACCGTCATCCTTGTGCCAGTGTTTATTGTGGGGCTTCTTTTCGGGATAGTAACTTCATACAAGACTGTGTCGCCAGTGGTACGGCTCACAAGAATCATAAAAGGCAGGAGATTAGACGGAAAATTACCAAAAAACCTCGCCGCAAATTTTAGGAATGATGAGGTGGGCTTTCTTGCAAAAGCCTTGGAGCATTCCATAAATGAAATGCAGTCCGCACTGGACAGGGAGAAGGCTTTTGCACGGGACGCCAGCCATGAGCTGCGTTCGCCTGTAACGGTGGTTCAGGGAGCTGTAAAGATACTGACTGAGGAACCGGAATGCAGCAGTGAAAAAACGCAGAATGTTATTTCCCGTATAAAAAGAGCAGCGCTTAATATGGAACACCTGATTAACTCCTTTTTGTGGCTCTCCCGTCAGGAAAGGCATGAAAGCGGCAGCTCATGCAGGGCTGCATCGGTGATAAGGGAAAGTGTGGAAAATAACAGCTACCTGATCAGAAACAAGCCGGTTGAAGTGAAGGTCTGCGAGTATGCGGGTATTGTCCTGCCTGTGGCTTCTGAATTTTTCTACATTGTCGTGAGCAACATAATAAGAAATGCCATTACCTATACAAAAAAAGGAGAGGTAGTGGTTTCAATACACGAAACCTATATATCCGTGAGAGATACTGGTCCGGGTATACCGCAGTATGTAAGAGACAGCTTAAATGATGCAGAGGGAGTTGCCATGGCTGATGGATTTGGCTTTGGGCTCACTATTGCGCACAGGATGTGTACTCAGTTGGGCTGGAAGCTTGAGCTTAAGTCTGATGGGAAAACAGGTTCTGATGCTGTCATTTATTTCGGCAGCAACGCATCCGTTTCCGGACAGCGTAAGATGCCTTTGGAGGATTGAATGCGTTTGAACCGAAGAGAATTTATCAAAACGGCAGCGGCGGTTCTTACCGCTCTGACATGGAGCCCTGAAGTGTTGGCGGAAAGCGGAGAGAAGGTTATTGTTCATGCCACACATTTCGGTCCTGTTAAGGCTCATGTCAAGCAGGGGAAAGTGGTGAAAATTGAAGCTATGGGAATGGATATGGATCCTGTGGACATTCTCTATGCTTTGAATGAGGCCATTTATGCTCCGAACAGGATTAAGTATCCGTGCGTAAGGAAAAGCTATCTGAACGGTTCAGACAACAGGCATTTGCGTGGCGCTGAAGAGTTTGTACGGGTTAGCTGGGACGATGCGTTTGATCTTTTAGCCGAATCACTTGTGAAAACAAAACAGAGATACGGCAATGAGTCTATTTTTAAATCCACCTACGCCAGATGGGCTCACCCCGGCAGAATACATCAGGCAGCAGGGCTTCAGGGCAGAATGCTCGGTATTTTCGGCGGTTTCTGCGACACTGTGGGTGATTATTCAGCGGGAGCAGCAGCCCAGCTTCTTGCTTATGTAATGGGGGATATGGAGGTTTATAGCCAGCAGACTTCAAGGGAAGTGGTGCTGAAGCACACGGAGCTGCTTTTAATGTGGGGCACAGATCCTTTTAAGACAGACAAAATTGACTACCAGGTGCCTATACACACAGGCAATGAATGGTTCAGGAAGATGCGTGACAAAGGGATCAAGTTTGTTAATATCGACCCCACCAAGAGTGCCACAATCAAGGCACTGGGGAGCGAATGGGTGCCTATAAAGGCTGCAAGCGATGTGGCAATGATACTTGCAATGTGCTACACCCTGTATGAGGAGAACCTGTACAATAAAAAATTCATAAGCAGATATACTGTAGGGTTTGATGTATTTCTTAAATATCTCAAAGGTGAAACTGACGGCGTTGTGAAAAACGCAGAATGGGCGGAAAAAATATGCGGTGTGCCTGCGGAAAAAACAAAAGAGCTTTCCAGAATGAGCGTGAAACACAGGACTCTCCTTTCCGGAAGCTGGTCGTGTCAGAGAATTGAATACGGGGAACAGTTCCATTGGAGCCTTGTTGCTCTTGGGTGCATGATAGGGCAGATAGGGCTGCCCGGCGGGGGACTCTATTTCAATATGTCCTTCTGCGGCGCCGGAACTCCATACTCAGGTGCAGGCATTCCCCTTATGCTTTCTCAGAAAAAGAACCCGGTTGGGATTAATATTCCCGCTTCCAGAATGGCGGAACTTCTGCTTAATCCGGGCAAAACAATCGCCTATAACGGGCGGAGACTCACCTATCCAAATATAAAACTTGTCTATTCCGCCGGGGTAACGCCGATAGGTCATCACCCCGATGTGAATAAGCTCATCGAAGGGATCCGCAGGGTAGATACTGTGATCACTCATGAACCATGGTGGACACCCACTGCAAAATATTCCGATATAGTGCTTCCTGTGGCGACCAGCTTTGAACGAAATGACATCTCTTTCGGCTCATCCTATGGCGTTGAATATATTTTTGCCATGAAAAAGGTTATAGAGCCAATGTTTGAGGCAAAGCACGATTTTGATATTTTTCAGGAGCTTTCAAAAAGGCTCGGCTTTGAAAAGGAATTTACCGAAGGAAAAACCGCCGATGAGTGGATTCGGTGGAGCTACGGAAAAGTGAAGTCACATGTGCCTTTTGAGGAATTTTGGGAGAAGGGGTACGTCCATTTTACTCCGCCGAAGGACAGTATTGAATATGTACGCTATGCTGATTTCAGAGAAGATCCTGTTAAAAATCATCTTCGCACCCCTTCAGGAAAGATAGAGTTATTCAGTGAGAAAATAGCCTCATTCGGTTATAGCGACTGTCCGGGGTATCCTGTATGGCTGGAGCCCACAGAGGGAATTAACTCTCCGTTGGTAAAGAAATATCCTTTCCAGCTCCTGACTCCCCACCCTGAGCGCAGACTGCACTCCCAGCTGGACAATACTTCTCTGAGTGTCAAATACAAAGTTGACAAACGGGAGCCTGCTCTTATTAACAAAGGCGATGCCTCAAAGCTGGGTATTAAGCACGATGACCTTGTTGAGATTTATAATGACAGAGGCAGCATAGTTTCCTGTGCATTCCTGACAGATGATATTGTGTCCGGAGTTGTGGCAGTGGCGGAAGGTGCATGGTATTGCGCTGAAAACCCCTTAAAAAAGAATTCCAGATGTCTTTCAGGTCAGGTGAATGTATTGACATCGGATCGTCCCACATCACGTTTTGCACAGGCTATCTCTGCAAATACCTGTCTTGTGGGAATTAAAAAGCTTAAAAAAACTCCTCCGGAGAACACCGCATATGAGTGTCCTGTGATTCTGGACTTTGTGAAATAGGTAAAAAGCTTCAGATTACAGAAGAGTTGGAGATGGTTTCTGCCTGTGAATATTTGTTTACAAGGGCGCTTCACTAAAGTTTCACTGATATGGAACTAATATTGTCAAATAATGCGGGTGATTTGATGGAAAATAGAATGCAGGGATCTGAAGGTATGAAACTTTTGCTGGTTGAGGATGATCCGGATATCTCAGAAAACATCATAGATTTCCTCGAAAGGCACGGGAACAGTCTGGATTATGCAATGGACGGGGATTTTGCTCTGGAACTTCTGCATGAAAACAACTATGACGCTGTGATTCTTGATATTAATCTGCATGGATTAAACGGATTTGAGATCTGCAAAAGAATAAGGCAGAACATGCGCCTTAAGATACCTGTGCTGATGCTTACTGCAAGGGTTATGCTTGGCGACAAGGTGCAGGGGTTTGAGTCAGGTGCAGACGATTATCTCACAAAACCCTTTGACCTTGAGGAGCTTCTTTTAAGGCTCAGGGCTCTGACAAGGAGATACAGGCAGTGCGTTGCAAGTGTTTTCAGGGTTGCCGACCTCACTCTTGATCCTGAAAACGGATTGGCAGAGCGTGACGGCGTACGCATAACTCTTCCCCATGCCTGTTTCAGGATATTGCTGCGCCTCATGGAGAAATATCCGGGAATAGTCACAAGAGAGGAGCTTGAGTTTGATATATGGAAAGATCAGCCTCCCATGAGCAACTCACTGAAATCACATTTTTACATGCTGAGGCGGCTTGTTGATAAACCATTTGATAAACAGCTCCTTCACTGCATACGAGGCAGAGGATACAAAATTGACGATAACTATGCGGAGGCTGCTTCTGACAGATGTTATTAAATATTTAAAATCACTCTATCTTACTGATTAAACAGTTCATATCCGCTCAGTATATCTTTGTCTATTTTTATTAATAATTAATTTTCCCCTAAAATATAAATGTTGTTTATGTTTTTATTCATCTGTCTATGTCTGATATTAAAAATATATCAGGAACGTATGTTCTTTTAATAATAAATTATACTCATACAAATAGTTGGTCTTATTTCACTTTCGTTTCACTTTCTGTCTGGTAGCTTTTTTCAGAAACTACAGCATGGTTATCCGGAATATGGTTGCCGGATTTTATTTATACATTTTAACAAAGGAGGAAGTATGCGCTACCTGTCGGTTATGTGTATGCTCTTCTGTTTTTTATTGTCCACGCTGACAATGAAGGCGGAAGCATTTGAGAACGGCGCGTCTAACACGCCGGACAGCTGGACGCAGCAGGTCTCTCCCGGACAGTTTAAGGAGAGCTACGAAGGTATAGGTCTTACAGATGACACTAAGGTCTACCTCACGCTGACGTCACGCTACAGACTGCGTACAAACGACTACGCAGACGATCAGGACTTTTATCAGTATCTGAGAGTCCACACAGATTCAGTTAAGCTTGGAGACGGAACGGTAAGATTTGCCGCTTTCGCAAGATTCGCTGATGACATTGACGGAGACCACAAGAAGAGCTGGGGCGATGATTACTACTATTATCACCGTGACGCTCTTGATACCCAGCTCGGCTACGATGACTGGGCTCCGAGACTTTACCACGGTTATGCTCAGTTCGACGGCGTAATCAAGAACACAGTCCTCAACGTAGGACGCTTCTATCTTTCCCACCAGAACACCTTCCAGCTTGACGGAGCAGACGCTTCAGTGAAACTCGGTGATATGGTTGAGGTCTATGCCTTCGGAGGCAAGCCCGTAAGCTACTATTACGATATTGATGACGACACCCTCTTCGGCGGCGGAATCAATGTAAAGGTGATGGAAACAACTAAGATAGGCGCCGAGTATGTCCGTCTTGATGTAACAGACATAGAAGACGACTACACTAAGCTGAGAGTTGATCAGGCTATCCCTAACGGTAATGTTGTTCTTGAGTACACGCTTCTGAATGATGCTGCCACAGTGAACGCCGAAGGCGTGTATGAAGTAGCAGCCACAGGCACTATCGTCACGTTGAAGTATGAGGGTCTTCTTGACGAGGTTGACTATGAGAACTCTTACGTAGTGAACCCTCTGACGAATACTCTTCTTGCTGCAAGCAAGTACAACAAGTATGAAGCTGCAGTTTATCAGTCATTCCTTCAGAACTTCGCAGCGGGTCTGGCTTATGAGGCTAAGGCAGTGGGCGGTAAAGAGAACTTCGACAACCGTGATTATTCGAGAATCAAAGGTAAATTCGACATTTTCGGACTCCCTTCAGAGAACACTTACATATCGTTCAGTGTAGACTACTGGGACATCAAGAACACAGCGGACTCAGACGACAACGAGCGTCTTCAGTACGGTGTTCAGATAAGCCAGAAAGTAGGACGCACTATGGATGTATGGGCAGGAACCTCCTTTAACCGTTACGAGTATGACTACGTAAACGACAAGAGGAAGGACTCCGTAAGAAGCTACTATGTCGGCGGACAGTATCAGCCTGTGCAGTACTTAAGCCTTATGGCTGACTTGAGCATGGAAGACACAGAGTTCTATGATGATGTTGATTCCAGCCTTGACAAGAACTACACGGCAGAGCTGTGGGCTAACATTATTTTCTAGGGAGGAGATTTATGAAAGCGAAGATAACTGTACTCTCTATGGTAATGGGTATGCTGCTTATAGCGATGTATGCCTTTGCTGTGGAATCCAATAAACCCTCCAGCCATGACATGTCATGGATAGACAGACACGGTTCAGCGAGTAAGGTAAACAAGCAGGAATGCCTTGAGTGCCATACAGATCAGGTTAGCTGTATCCAGTGTCATCAGGAGGTATCTCCGAGAAACCATACGCCTTCGTGGACAAAGAAAGGTCACGGACTTGAGGCTAGATGGGACAGAAGCTCATGTACGACCTGCCATAAGGAAGACAGCTGTATAGAGTGTCACAGCGTAACTCCCCCTGCGGATCACAGACCCGGCTGGGGCGGTTCGGGAGCTGGCCTTCAGAGACACTGCAACAACTGCCACTACCCTGTGCAGGACAACACATGCTTTGTATGCCACAAAACGGCGCATGCGCCTAATGCATACTGAAAGGCACAGGGATGTGCCTCACGGAGCTGATGTTATGCAGGACTGCATAATATGCAGTGAAGTGGAGTATAGCACGGGTTTATCCCGGGCGTAACGTTGCTCAAAAACGCATGGAAGCAGTTTTTGGGTCGGTAATTAGGAGGATAATATGAGTCTTAAAGATAAACTTAATCAGGTAACCCGCCGTGATTTCCTTAAGGGAGTGAGCGCAGTAGGTGCGACAGCAGCAGTTTATGGCTGCGGCGGCTCCGGCGACGGCGGAAAAACATACATGGAAGAGGATGAAGAAAACCGTCCCTCCGCACCTGCGATAACAGAAACGGCTATAATAAGCTGCATCCCTAACGACTGCGGCGGCGGGTGCATTACAAAGCACTATGTTAAAGACGGTGTAATTAAAAGAATCGTGACAGATGAACGTGAAGATCTCGATATGAATAATGGAGATAAACCTCAGTTCAGAGCCTGCGTACGCTGCCGTTCAAGAAGACAGTCATTCTATCGTAAAGACCGTGTTCTTTATCCTCTCAAGCAGACAGGGGAGAGAGGCGATCTCAATGGGTTCGTAAGAATCACATGGGAACAGGCATACACGGAAATAGCACAGAAAATGCAGGAGATAAAAACTGTCCACGGCAGAGGCGCATACCACAAAATCCATGCCGCAGGCGACTTCAGCGGCTGGTCATGGTACGGTGTAAACAAGCTTCTTGTACTTCATAACGGCGGATATACAAAACACTACGGTTCTTACAGCGTACCTGCTGTTGTACATGTGGGCGCACTCATTGAAGGTAAAGACTATTATCTCCCTTTGGCAAACTCAAGGCAGGATGTGCTTAATACTGATCATCTTGTTCTTTGGGCGTACAACCCCATGGAGACAATCTACGATACAAACACAGGCTGGTATCTTACACAGTGTAAGGAAAGAGGTATCCCTGTAACTGTTATTGATACAAGGCTTTCCAAAACTGCAGCAACTGTTGACGGTGAGTTTGTCAGTACCATGCCTTCCACAGATGCTGCACTGATTACTGCAATGCTTTACCACATCCTGAAAAATCATTTTGATAAGCTTGATGTTGATTTTATCAATAAGCATCTTTACGGCTTTTTTGATAACGGCAACAGTCTGCTTCATCCTGATGTGGATGCGGCTAAATATGCAGTGCCGGACGGCGGTTCACTTTCAGCGTTCATTATGGGTGATGAAGGTGACCTTTTAACAGGCGGATATAACAATAAAACCTCCATCTATCCCGATACTATTGGCTACAACGTCAACCCTGACGATGTGCTTTACGGCAAAAGCGTGCATATATGGGGTCAGAGAGCGAAAACTCCCGAATGGGCAGAGAAAATCACTGGTGTTCCCGCTGCAAAAATCCGTGAACTTGCGGAACTTTATCTGACGAAAAAAGTTACCACTCACATTGGGCTCGGCTATCAGCGCCACACAGAAAGTGAGCAGGCAGTATGGCTTAACCGTGTTCTTTCTGTTGTTACGAAAAACTTCGGCGACGCCGGACGCTCTTCAGGGTTTGTTGTTGCTGCGAAAGCCGGTGCTTATGGACCTGACCCAGCTGATATGTTCCTGGCTAACGAAATAGCCATGAGCGGGCTCTACGCTGAAGACAGGATCACTTCTCCTGTTTCTTACATGCCTACTGCATGCAGAGTGAATGTTCCTGCATTCGTTGTACCGGATGGATTCGATAACGCCGGAACAGGTAAATCAAAATGGAATGACGGACAGGTAAAACGCCTTCCTGCTAACTTCGGTAAAGCAGTTTTTGTTTCCGGCGCAAACATCATGGTAAATAACAGCGGTGATGTTAACTATAACTGGGAAATATATAAGGATAAATCAAAGTGCGAGCTTATTGTAAACTTTGAACCTTTTATGACTGCATCTGCAACCATGTCTGACTACATACTGCCTTCAAAAATGATCGGTGAAAAACCCACATTTATAACAGGCTGGTTTGGTCAGGATACACTTATCAGGTCTAATGTGGTTACGGAAGCACCCGGCGAAGTTCTTGACGAGTACACCATATGCGCCGGAATAGCTGAAAAGCTTGGTCTCGGCAATGAATATCTGGGTGACTATGCTCTTGGTGAAGAAGGTATGGAAGCCAGACTTCGTGCAGGCTGGGATGCCTCTGACCTTACCACTGTTTACGGTATGACTTATGACGAGATCTGCAAAAAAGGCGCTGCCGAGATAGCAACTCCTGCGGAAGCTGCAATCCAGTATAAGGCTTTCAGAGACGACCCTGAAAATAATCCTCTTAAAACTCCCACAGGCAAGTTTGAAGCTTACTGCCTTGGAATGGTTGAGGATTATGAAGCCAGATATCATGATAATATCGATAACATAACATCCGATAACGGCTCAGGAGACTTTGACCTTCCCAACAGCGGCTCGATATTCTCTGCTCACCATGGCGATAACACAGGCAGAAGATTTGTTTATCCTATCCCTATGTATATTCCCACAGTTGAGGGAAGACATGCGGTGGATATAACGGAGCCCGGTCATGAGCTTGCTCACGATGACCCCGCAGGTTCAAACAGCAAAGGCTACGAATTTACTCTGCACAATTATCATAAAATGTACAGAACTCATGCTACGCACAATAACGTTGCTTACCTTAATGAGCAGTATAAAAAAGATGCTGACGGTAACGCAGCTTTCCTCAAGCCTGAACGTGAATGGAAAGACGGTGTATGGGAAGACGGTATCTACGAACCAATGTGGATAAGCCCTGCTGATGCTGTAACTCTGGGAATCCAGGAAGGAGACAGAGTCCTTCTGAGCAATGACAGGGGTAAAATGTACGCTTCTGCTCATATCACAAACAGAGTTGCGTCCAAAATCGTTTATGTTTCAGAAGGCGGCTGGTTTCAGAAGAATAGCTCAGGAATTGATGTCGGCGGCTGCACAAACACTCTTATGACAGCCAGACCAGCAAGAATATGTAAAGGTATGACATCGGGCAACGACTGCCGTATCAAAATCGAGAAGGCGTAGGGAGGATTAAACCATGGCTAAACAGATGGCATTTTACTTTGACCAGAATAGATGCATGGGCTGCCACGCCTGCGTTGTAGCGTGCAAAGACTGGAATGACGTTAAACCCGGCAAAGCGAGCTGGAGAAGGCTTGGCGTAACCGAAAGCGGCTCTTTTCCGAATGTAAAGGTTTTTAACCTTGTGCTTTCCTGCAACCATTGCGCAAACCCTGCCTGCACGGCAGCCTGCCCCGTGGGTGCAATTTATAAGAGAAAAGAGGACGGCATAGTCATAGTAGACCGTGACAAATGCCAGAACATTCGTTCCTGCGCTGTAGCGTGCCCTTACGGCGCTCCTCAGTTTGGAGACGATGAGTCCGAACCTGTTAAGAAAGCAAGCTGGGCGGTAGCTCACCCTGTGCAGAAATGTACTTTCTGCTGGGACAGGCTTGATGATGGTCTTGCGCCTTCATGTGTGGCTGCATGCCCCCAGAGAGCGCTTGACTTCGGCACAGTGGAAGAGATCAGCGCAAAATACCCCACCGCAGTAAGAACCGCTGTAGGTATGCCCGATTCCTCCAGGGATATCAACGGTAACTCCCTTACTTCAGGAGATACAGTACCCTCCATCTTCTTTAAACCGAAGAACTAGGAGCCATAACAGAATAAGCAGCCGCTTTTTTCACAGAGGCGGCTGCTTTCTTTTTGAAGCCTGCCATTTTAAAATCTTTTGTTTATTTGACATTGTTTGAATACTGTTACTCATCTATTCTTTCTTGACTGGGCGGAGTTCGCCTTAACAACAGAGATGCCCAGAGGCAGAATCCTCGGTGTAAGTCAAGACCACAAATTTTAATTGTTTTTCTGAAGAGGCAAAGTTACGCCTCTTTTTATTCATGTATATCTAAGATTAAAAAGATTTCAAATATTTTCAATCAGTCAAAGTTGTGCTTTAATATGTGGTGCGGTTGATCTAATTGGGGTGAGCTATGGTTGAAAATATAAATCCGGAGCAGCAGGCTCGAATCAAAATTGACGAAATGCTGAAAAAGGCCGGCTGGAAAGTTCAGTCGAAGGACAAAATTAATCTCGGTGCTTCTCTCGGTGTAGCTGTACGTGAAATGTTGATGAAGGACAGCAAGAAGGCGGATTACATCCTCTTTGTCAATCGTAAAGCAGTTGGAGTGATTGAAGCCAAAGCAGTGGGTAAAACTCTCTCTGGTGTAGAATTTCAGTCCGCCGGCTACATGAAAATTTTCCCTGATGATATACCGCACTACAGCCCCCTCCCATTCGCATATGAAAGCACAGGTGTTGAGACTTTTTTTCGTAATGAAAAAGAGCCTGATTACCGCTCCAGACGTGTTCACTGGTTTCATAAGCCAGAAACTTTGAAAAAGTGGGCAGAGGAAGAAAAACCCCTTAGAGAACGTCTACGCAAAATGCCTGTACTCAACATAAACGGCTTGCGTGACTGCCAGATCGAAGCTGTTACAAACCTTGAAAAATCATTTGCACAAAACCACCCCAGAGCGCTGATTCAGATGGCTACAGGAAGCGGTAAAACCTTCACAGCTATAACATTCATATACCGCCTTATAAAATTTGCAGGGGCAAAGCGTATACTCTTTCTGGTAGACAGAAAGAACCTTGGCGAGCAGGCAGAAAAAGAGTTTCAGAATTATACAACGCCCGATGACGGACGCAAATTCACCCAGCTATATAATGTCCAGAGGCTCAAAAGCAACACCATTGATGATGTATGCAAAGTAACCATAACAACCATCCAGCGTCTGTATTCAATGCTGAAAGGTGATGAAGAATTTCTTGAGGAAAATGAAGAGAACTCCGCTGGTGAAATAGCATCTGACAAGCAGTTTGATGTTGAATACAACCCGGCTATTCCTATTGAGCATTATGACTTCATCGTAACTGACGAGTGCCACCGCTCAATATATAACCTCTGGCGGCAGGTGCTGGAGTATTTTGACGGATTTCTTATTGGTCTCACGGCTACGCCGTCTTTACAGACTATGGGTTTCTTTAACAAGAATCTGGTTATGGAATACTCCCACGAAAGAGCAGTGGTAGACCGTGTGAATGTAGGATACGAAGTATACCGCATCAGAACTCAGATCACTGAAACAGGGAGCAAGGTCGAAGCAAAAAACACTGTTGATGTAATGAATAAAAAGACCCGTGAAAAACGCGGTGAAATTCTTGATCAAGACCTTGTGTATAGAAATAACGAGTTAGACCGCTCGGTAGTGGCTCAAGACCAGATTCGCACAGTGATCAGAACATATAAAGAAAAACTCTTCACAGAGATTATGCCCGGTAGAACAATGGTGCCTAAAACGCTCATCTTCGCAAAAGATGACAACCACGCTGAAAATATTGTCCGTATAGTTCGTGAGGAATTTGGCAAAGGGAACGAGTTTGCAAAAAAGATTACATACAGAGTAAGCGGAGAAGACCCGAAAGAAATATTGCAGAGTTTCCGCAACTCTACCAATCCGAGAATAGCTGTAACAGTTGATATGATTGCAACAGGAGTGGATGTCCGCCCGCTGGAAGTTCTGCTTTTTATGCGTGATGTGCGTTCGGCGAACTATTTTGAGCAAATGAAGGGAAGGGGTACAAGGGTTATTGACGACAACGACCTGAAAGCAGTAACCAGCGATGCGGAAAAAAAGACTCACTTTGTAATTGTGGATGCTGTAGGCGTTTGCGAGTCAGACAAAACAAACATGAGCAGTATGGAGCGTAAGAAGGGTGTTTCTTTTGAGAAACTCTTGGAAAGTGTAGTGTTCGTTCGTGATGACGACACATTACAGACCCTCGCAGGCAGGCTGGCAAAGCTGGATGCAGAGTTGACGCCTAAGCAAAGAGAAGAATTTAAAATAAGTTTCGGCACAGGCATTCAGGAGCTTGGCAGAAATCTTGTGGATGCTATGGACAAAGATGTCCAGATTGCAAAAGCAAAAGAGTTATATGGTGAAGACCCCTCGGAAAAGCAAGTGGAGAAAGTGCGGGAAGATTTAGTCAACACTGCCTGCGCACCGCTTGACGATCCGGATTTCAGAAAAGCATTGGTCGAAATTAAGAAACAGACAGAAATCATTATCGACATAGTAAGTATAGATGAAACGCTGGAAGCAGGATTCAGCACAGAAGCAAAAGAGAAAGCTGAAAAAATAGTCAAAAGATTTTCTGAATTTATAGAAGAAAATAAAGACGAAATAACCGCCCTGCAAGTTTACTTCAGCAAGCCTTATTCCCAAAGGCATATAACATACGATTCTGTGAAAGAGCTGGCAGAAAAGATACAGAAGCCTCCGTATCTGCTTAATCAGGAAAATTTGTGGAATGCTTATAGAATTCTGGAAGAAAGCAAGGTAAAGGGCAAGCCCTCATTTCAGATTCTCACCAATATCATCAGCCTTGTCCGTTATGCTCTTCATAAAGACAATGAACTTATGCCTTTCCCTGAGCTTGTTGAAATCCGCTTTGAAAACTGGGTGCAACAGCAGCAGGAAAGTGGTATAGAGTTTACCGCAGAACAGCTTGAGTGGCTGGAGCTTATTAAAAGTCACATCGCCAACAACGCTGAGATTACAAGGAACGACTTGGAACTCCCCGCTTTCAGCGGCAAAGGCGGGCTTTTCGGAGCGTACGATCTGTTTGGCGAAAAACTGGAAGAGTTGATTAACGAACTTAACGGGGTATTGGTAGCGTGAATGAATTGCCAAAGGGCTGGGTAGAGACAGAGCTGATAGAAATTTCGGAGATTGTACTTGGACAGTCCCCTCCTTCAGAAACATACAATGACGATGGTGATGGGTTACCATTCTACCAAGGGAAAACAGAATTTGGTAAAAAATCACCTACTCCAAGAAAGTGGTGCAATCAACCAAATAAAATTGCTCTTGAAAATGACATACTGCTTAGTGTTCGTGCCCCTGTTGGTCCAACAAATCTGAGTTTGCATAAATCTTGCATTGGGAGAGGTCTCGCAGCTGTACGCCCAATAATTGTTGACTATATGTATGTGTACTATTTTTTTAAGCAAATCGAGCCTGAACTTTCAGGTAAGGGAACTGGTACAACGTTCAACGCAATAACAGGAGACGTAGTAAAGTCTATTTCAATTCATCTCCCCCCTCTGACGGAGCAGAAGCGGATTGTGGAGAAGATTGAGGCTCTTTTTTCTCGCCTCGATGCCGGAATCGCCGCCCTCGAAAAAACAAAAGCCCAGCTCAAACGCTACAAACAATCCGTCCTGAAAGCTGCATTTGAAGGCTCACTCATTAAATCTGATTGTGTTTGGCAAGAGATAAATTTAAGTGACTGTTGTATAAAAATTACTGACGGCACACATCATTCTCCAGTAAATAAACCTAATGGAGACTATAAATATATTACAGCAAAAAATATAAAAGAATATTCATTGGATTTGGACAACATTACCTATATTTCAAAGAAAGACCATGATGAAATTTACTCGAGATGTGATGTCAAATATAGGGATGTGCTGTACATTAAAGATGGGGCAACAACTGGAAGAGCATGTATAAATACTCTCAACGAAGAATATTCTCTCCTTTCTAGCGTATGTGTTTTACGTCCAGATGAAAATAAACTATTGCCTGAGTTTCTTACATTTTTCTTGAATTCAAGAATAGCCAGAGACGAGATGTTTAAAAATATTGCTGGTGTTGCAATTACCAGATTAACTTTAAAGAAAATAAAAACATCAAAAATACAAGTGCCAAATGTTTTAATACAAAGACAAATAGTTACAAAGATTGAAAAGTTTTTCTCCGTTGCCAACAAAGCCCTTGAAACTGTTGAACAAGAACTGAAAAAAGCTCAGGCTCTAAAGTCCAAAATCCTTGAGTATGCATTTACAGGTAAGCTCGTCCCCCAGAATCCTGATGATGAACCAGCAGAAGTTTTGCTGGAGCGAATCAAAGCAGAAAAAGAAGCATTTCAGTCAACAAAGAAAACAAGAAAGAGGCAATAGATTATGTCACCGGAAACCAGAGCAATTGTAAATAAAGTTTGGAATTTTTGTAACCTGCTTCGTGATGAAGGATTAAGCTATGGTGACTATGTGGAACAGCTCACCTACCTCATTTTTTTGAAAATGACATATGAACAGACTTTGCCTCCGCTGAATAAAGAGAATAAGATTCCGAATGGATATGACTGGACATCACTGGTTAGCAAGTCAGGCGATGCTCTTGAAATGCACTATAAACATACTCTTGAAACTCTATCAAAACAGCCGGGGATGCTTGGCGATATTTTCCGAAAATCAACAAACAAAATCCAGAACCCTGCCTTACTGGAAAGACTTGTTAAACTCATAAACGAAGAAGTCTGGCTTCGCCTTGGTGTAGATGTTAAGGGTGACATTTACGAAGGGTTACTGGAAAAGAACGCTCAGGACACAAAGAGCGGTGCAGGGCAATACTTTACCCCTCGTGCTGTTATTCAGGCGATGGTAGAGGTTATGAAGCCAGCTCCGGGAGAAACAATATGTGACCCCGCATGTGGAACAGGCGGCTTTTTCCTCGGTGCATATGACTACATCACCAAAAAGGGCGGGTACATTCTCGACCGTGACCAGCAAAGATTTTTGCAGGAGCAAACATTCACCGGATGGGAGCTTGTGGACAACACAGCACGCCTCTGCATTATGAACCTCTACCTCCACGGCATAGGTATTGAACGTACACCAGTAAACGTTGCAGACTCACTAATCAGCCTGCCTGCCGACCGTTTTGATATGGTACTCACAAACCCGCCGTTCGGCAAAAAGAGCAGTATCAAAATCATCAATGAAGAAGGCAAAGAAGACAAAGATTCTGTTACATACGAACGTGACGATTTCTGGGCATCCACAACCAACAAACAGCTTAACTTTGTGCAGCACATCAAGTCTATGCTGAAAATTAACGGACGTGCAGCTGTTGTCGTACCGGATAACGTACTTTTTGAAGGTGGCGCAGGTGAAACAATTCGCCGGAAGCTATTACAGGAATGTGATGTACACACTCTTCTTCGTCTCCCTACAGGTATTTTCTATGCGCAAGGGGTAAAGGCTAATGTACTCTTTTTCGACCGCAAGGAAGGACGTGAGGAGCCTTGGACAAAGAAAATCTGGATTTATGACCTCCGCACAAACAAACACTTTACACTAAAACAAAATCCGCTCTCTTCTGCGGACTTTGAAGACTTTATTGCTTGCTACCACCCAGAAAACCGCTTCGGCGGCAGAACGGAAACAGAACGTTTCAAATGCTTTGATTATGACGAACTCATCCAACGGGACAAGGTAAACCTAGATATCTTCTGGCTGAAAGACGAAAGCTTAGAGGATACAGCCAACCTTCCGGCACCGGAAGTTCTCGCTCAGGAAATTGTCGAAAATCTCCAGAATGCACTGGAGCAGTTCAGCAGCATAGTAGAGGAACTGGGGGAATAGGTATCTTCTTTTAATAAAAGATAACATACCATCATAAGTACCTCAAGATTATGTGGATTTTAGAGAATGTTTTTGGAACATAATGGAACAAGAACGCTAAAAAAATGTATATATTATTGTAAACTATTGATAAACAAGTAACTCAAAATCAGCGGCTGCGGGAATCGAATTGTAGATTTATGGCTATGGAACAGTAAGTAATGTTAGATTAAATTGTATTATTAACAATATATTATGAAGTTGATAGTTCGTTTATCAGAAACATTTTTTACTAAAATTTGATCACAAAATAGTCACAAGGGAAAATCTGGTTTGCCGGAAAAACTTTAAATTTGGAATGTCTACTCCGTGGGGGAGCTTATTATAAAAAGGGGTGCCCCACAACAGGGCACTCCTTTAATCTGAGAAGTGGAAATTTATTTAGTCATTTTTGCAGCATGTTCTCCCGCCAGTCTACCTGATGTGAATGCGAAACCAAGTGTCGCACCTTCCAGTTCTATGTAGCTGGCTCCGTACATGCCTGTTGCATCGTTACCAACAACATATAGACCGTTGATAGGATGATTGTTATCGTCAAGAGCCTGAAGATTTTCATTAACTTCGACACCGCCAAGTGTTCCAAGGCTTCTTGCTATGTTAGAAAAAGCATAGAAAGGACCTTTTTCCACGGGGAAGAGGAACTGAGGAGCGTTATAAAAGTCCACATCCTCTCCTTCATGCGCAAGTTGATTATATCTTTTTATTTCTTTTGTCAGAACTGCAGGGTCAATGTTCATTTTCTTTGCAAGTTCTTCAATAGTATCAGCGACAACAAAAGCTTCTGATTTGATAGCGTCTTTTACGTAAGGCATGATATCGTATGGAGCTTCAAAGATGTCAGCAAGTTCCTTGAGGTTGTTTTTCTCATTGAACTCATAGAATTCTAAGTCAGTGTATTTCCAATATCCATATTTGTTCATAAGGTATTTGAGTCCGTGCTTTTTCATGTTGTCAACAACACTCTGGTCAAATACGTGCCAGCCTACATAATCAGGTTGTTGCATATAAGCATTTGCAACGATAGCAAATTCAGATGAATGGTCTTCTCTAAAGAATCTGTAGCCGTCTTTATTGACTTTGAGAACAGGCGCATCACTGAAGAGCCAAAGTATGAAGTCGCCGCCAAGAGGTGTTTTCTTTTTATGGTTAGGATTTAAAGCAAACCACTGACCGATAACGCGGCCTTGTTTAGCTCCTGCATTCCATGCCATTTTAAGTCCTTCGCCCTGTGCCATTTGAATTGGTGACAGCGGTGGATTTTTATAGCCTGTGTATGTTTCAACCATTACTTTGTTTGCACCCATACCGCCTGTTGCCACGATGACTGCTTTTGCATAGATATTGAATTCGTTACCGTCAGCATCTTCGGCAACTATTCCTGCTATTTTGCCTTCTTTATCCTGGAGAATTCTTAAGCCCTTTGTTTCAAAAAGAAGAGTTCCGCCTTTCTTTTTGAATGTAGCCTGAAGACGTCCGATATTTTTTGATCCTCCTCCATTCTGGTAACCGTGGAGTGTATCCGGTGTCCCAACGTGCCAGTACTGACCACCTGACCCTGCCGGAACGAGTGCAAGTTCAGCACCATTTTCATTAAGGAAATCAACTGTTTTACCAGCATTTTCAATGATTCTCTTAACAAGACGACCGTTAGCAAGATAATTTGTTTCCACCATAAATTTTTCAAAGAGCCATTCTTTGTCTACGGTTTTTTGTTCTTTAATTTGCTGAGAACTGTCGGCAGCAAACATACCGCCTGAAAAAGTGCCTGCACCTGCAGGGAAAGGAGCCTTTTCAATAAGAATAGTTTTTGCTCCGTTTGAGACAGCAGACAGAGCTGCGGAAGTGCCGGATGTACCTGCACCGATTACAACAACGTCAGCACGTAAGTCTTCTGCAAAAGAGAAGCTTGAACTCAATAGCACTGCGACAAATGCGATTAAAATAAATTTTGTTACTTTTAACATTTTTATCTCCTGTTTGATTTATTAAAAACTATTTTTCTCCTCCAAAAGAGAAAGAATATATTGCTAAAACATGAAGTTCTGTCATGTCAGGGTCTGAGTCAAAGTTTATGTCTGCATATCTGACTTCAAGGTGCAGGCCGCTAAGGGCACCGCCGAGGATATTGTCATTAAAATCGTACATAACGTTGTAGTCGATTTCATCTGCATCGGAAGAAGAGTTAGTGCCTGAATCCGGCGTGTCGAATGATGCGTAGGTGATTGCTGCGTAAAGACCGGGTATGCCTATAGCATCAAATGCGTAGCCGGCATAAGCCATATATGCTGTTTCTTCGGCTCTTTCTGATACAAGAAACTGTGCAGGAACCACAGAACTGTGTCCCCATCCTCTGAATAGGTTATCATCACCTGTTTCAGAGTAGTGGAGGCTTGCATTAAATCCGTACGCTTCTGTACCGGCCACTACTCCATATTGATATGTGTCGAAATCCCCGCGTATTTCATCTCCTGCAGATTTCTGAGTTAGGTATGAAGGTTTGATATAAGCTGTCCATGGACCAAACTTTTTTCCGACATTTAAGTCCACGTAACTCATATCAATAAAATCATCTACATGGTAACCCCAGCCTTGCGCATTAAAAATGTAAGATTCTGAATCTAAAGCGTATTTTATCCCTCCGATAATAAGCGGATTGCTATCGGCACCAGAGCTGACATTTTTTGAAATATCAACAAATTCATCAGAGTTCGGAGTTGAAATATCTGTGAGATAATAACCATGAATTTCTGTATTGCTGAGACCTCTGTTGATTACAGACAGGCCTCTGTAGGTTATAGGCAGAAACCACGGGTACTCATCGCCGTTTGCCCATGGTGTGTTAATATGTTGAGCCCCGTATTTTATTGCTGTCTTTAACCATTCCCCTTGAATATAGTATTCTTTAAGGGTTGCATAACCTTCATGATCTTCCTGCAATAGACCATAGGCTCCATCATTGTCATTGCTGAACATGTCATTGGCAGTGCCGAAAGTCACTCCCAGGCTGATACCATGAAGACTGCCTGTATTTACACTTAACATGCCGCCCACTGCACTATCAGAGCCATCTTTTATGCCTTCGGCAATTTCAAGATTTTGATAACGATAAATGAGCTGGCCTTCCACTGTACTTTCATTAAACATTTCTTTGAAGTTATTTGCCGCAAAAGCATTTAATGAAAATAAGAGGGCTGCTGCAGTAAGCATTATACCGGTAATGCTTTTTTGCTTGTACCAAGAGATTTTTTTCATCTTGATCCTCCTGTAAAATTAATAACAATTACGATTTTATAGGAGGAGTTTACAATATCCAGACGGTACTTTGACGGATTACCAGATAGGTATATCCTAGGTATTATTCTTAATATAATAAGCCATTTTTGACAGGGAAAAATCCAACTTTTCTATAGATACTCCGGTGTAGCAGAACCAGATAAAATTATTATCACTCCCGAATATCTCGGGAGGATAAAGCAGGATATTGTCTTTCAGCAGCTTTTTGAAACAATGCTTCATGTTATGTCCGAAGTTGAGCCTGCAGTTTACACCACGATCAGGTTTCTCCCATTGAGCAATACCCGTAAAGTATTTTTTGAGAAGCTCATCGACTTTTGCACAACGCTCAATAATCATTGGGCGTATTTCGTCCATATAAGAGGTATATATGCCTTTACTCAGAAGTTTTTCCATAACAATCTGAGGGATAACATCTGTATATTCATCATTCATTAATTTTACATTCAGAAGTGACGGCATAAGCTGTTCCGCAACAACAATAGCAGTCATAGGCATTGACATGAACGGTCTGGCAAGAGAGAAAACATATATAATATTATTATTTAAATCCATTGATTTTAATGTCGGAAGGGGGGGAGTGGTGTGCCAGCAGTCACTCACTACATTACTTTCAATGATAGGAAGATTATACGCAGCAGAAATATCAATTATCTTTTTCCTTCTCTTCATTGAATAAGTTATACCTGTGGGCATTCCGTAATCGGTGTCCAGCATCAATATGCCTTTTTTTCTAATACGCAGATAATGTTCAACTTCTTCCGGTATCATGCCCTCACGATCCATTTTAATTGGCTGAAAATTTAATGTTTCCGGAGCAGATTGGTCAAAAAGAAAGATAGACTCATTTTCAATAAAAAAATTTATATGCGGATTACATATAGAATCAAATATTGTCTTAAATGCATTTTGCAGGTTATTGCATATAAGTACCTGAGATGGTTTCACATATATATCTTTTTGGGTAAGGTGGTCACAGATAACCTGCCTGAGTGATAGAGTGCCTCGTATATCCAGACTGCTGTGGTGAATGATCTTATGCATATCTTCGCCAACATATTTCATAACTTCCCTGAGCGGCTTATCGGGAAAGAAGTCTTTCCCGAATGTGCATTCATACAGGTTTATTACATTGGGGTTACTCCTCAGATAACTTACGGCTCTGTAAGAGCATGGCAGAGAATGACTATATGCTGCACATGTGTATTGCTTCCAGTTGACTTTGTTCTTATCTTCGTTATAAGGGTCAGAACAGACTACCGCCCTTTTTTTATCTTCAATTTTGATTATATTTTCTGACTCAAGGATTTCCAGAGCTTTTATAATAGTCGGGCGACTAACGCCAAAGATTGAACAAAGATCCCGCTGAGACGGGAGTTTTTCGCCGTAAACCAATCTGCCGTCCCTGATTTGTTTGCCTATATTATGGGCAATTTGCTCGTAAGCAGACATATCAGAATCAATATTAATAAAACAATTTCCCAACATTTAAGCGCCTTTGTAGAGCTTATTTTCATGTTTATATTATAGAATAATAATTAATTTGATTCCATCAATGACCAGATTCTGATTTTAATACTTGCCAGATATGGGATTATATTGTGGATCGATGAATTTAAACAGTGAGAGCAGATTTCTTAGTGCTTTTTGAATTAAAATACTTAGAAAAATAGTAGGTCCACATAAGTAAAAAGAGACATCAGTTTTCTGCGGAGCAGAAGACTAAGATCGGACTTGAAGTTCCTCCGTTGATATAACGAGAAAATTCTGCTTATAAATACTTTCTTTTTGCGGCAGGATTATCGCCCTGTTCTTGACCCGACAACAGAAACATAAGAGAGGCTGCGGTTCCCAGAGCTGCTGATACGAAAAAAGATGTTTTGATATTTCCTGTGTGGAAAAGCATGGAACCCAATACAGGTGCAGATGCAGAACCGAGCCCCATGAACAGTCCAAATCTTCCTACCGTTTGTCCCAGTACACTTTTATCAGTGCGTTCCAGCATCAGTGCAGAGCTGGCAGGCTGTGAAACAGCGCTGAAAAAACCGCTTGCTGCGGCAAGAATTATAAGCTGGCGGTAATCTGAAATTACAGCAAAAAAGGGCAGAAGGGTGGACACTGCTAACCCGCCTGTCAAAATGAGCGTCTCCTTGCGCACCGAGTCTGCAAGCCTGCCAGTAAACGGCAGTGTAACAGCAGTAACAGCCGTTGTTGTCCCTATGATTATTCCTGTTCTGCCGATACCCATGCCTGCATCATGGAGAATGAGCGGCAGAAAAACAGCCACGGTTGATATGCCCCAGCTGCGGCAGAATATGTAAAACATTATGAGGTTTACGGAAAATTCGGAGGAAATATTCCCCGGAGGACTTATTTTTTTCTGTTGTCCGGTCTTATTGCTTTTCCTGAAGCAGCAAATAAACAATGCTGCTGACGACAGACAGCAAAAGAACATCAAGAGGAATATTCCCGAAAATCCCAGATTGCTTATCAGGAATCCTCCGGAGATGGGCGCAACCGCCAGAGCCGAGTAAAATGACAGATCAAAATTTCCCATAGTCCGACCTTTTTGCCCTTCGGAATCCGAATTAAGCAGATAGTAAATAACGGGTCGGAACATAGCGCATGCCGCTCCCTGGAGTATTCTTAAGCCAAGTGTCGTGACTGCGTCATGAACAAAGTAAAATGAGCAGGAGACAGCCGTATACGCAAACAGTGAAAAGAGAAGGACTTTTTCCGCTCCGGTTTTATCGAGAAGCTTTCCTGTAAGAGGTGTCAGAGCTATTTTTGATAAGGAATAGAGGCTGAATGCCAGACCGAAAGTCACAGCTTCGTGAGAGAAGGAGCCTAAATAAAGGGGGAAAAATATGTCATTTACGGAAAAACAGAAGGTTATGACAAAGTTTACAATGAAAAGCACAATAAAATTGTTACTGTCCGTTTTTATCGGCATGCTCCGCCCCTGAGGAAGTTAATAAAATATGTTAATAATATCATCGGAAATAGGAGCAGTGAATCAGCAGGTTTTCTGCAATTTGTAAGGTGAATTTACTTAGGTAGTTTTACTGTTTTTGTTATGGGACCTGCTATGGCTTATAACGATAAAGTGTTTATATATAGAATATTTTTAGTTTAATGTTCTTATTGTTCTTTTCCGGTGCTTTTATTTTAAGTTGAAAGAAGTATATGCCTACTCATATTATTGAGATATGCAGATATGAGTAAAATTTCTACTGCCAGCCATTAATTTTTTTTTATTTTGAGGTGAGTATGAGTTCAGCTAAAAAGGCATCGATCTTTTTGATCGATGATCATGCAATTCTTCTTGAAGGTCTTAATATTCTCATCAGTAAGGAACACGACATGGAGGTGTGCGCCACCGCCACAGACGCACCATCTGCCGTGAACAGGCTTTTCGAGATTCATCCCGATGTTGCTATTGTGGATTTGTCCTTAGAAAATTCAAACGGGCTTGATTTCATAAAAAGCATAAAAGCACGGTATCCTGATACTCATGTACTTGTACTGTCAATGCACGATGAGCTTATTTTCGCCGAAAGGAGCATCCGCGCAGGGGCCTCTGGCTATATCATGAAAAGCGAGAAGCCATCAGTTATAATAAGCGCCATACGCCAGATTGTTAACGGGAAAATGTATCTCAGCCCCAGAATGACCCAGTATGTGGTTAACAAAGCTTTGAATTCTAAGTGCAAAAGCGATGCGGATGTGGTGGAAACTCTTTCGGACAGAGAGTTTCAGGTATTTCAATATATAGGGGAAGGCATTTCTTCAAAACATATGGCAGGGAATCTCAATCTCAGCATAAAAACCATCGACTCGATCAGAGAAAGCATAAAACACAAACTGGGACTTGAAAACGCCTGCGAATTAACAAAGTACGCAATAAAGTGGGTACGTTTGAGAAATGTACTATGAAAAAAAAAGATGCATTAAACGATGAAGACTCAAAAAACGGTTCTGCCGCAAGAACGTATCTGAAGCAGGAGCTTATAGCCGCTAAAAATGCCTACAATGAGCTTCTCGGACACGAAGAATGCAAGATGCTGGCCTTTGATGACGTGCCGGTATTTGAACTGACTATTGATGAGAATGCCAATATTACAGGTCTTTCCGGCGGTGTTGAAACAGTCACCGGTTATTCTTCTGATGAGCTTATCGGTTACAACTTTGCGGATATTCTTGCCGATTATGAACAGGTGGAGGAGCATATAAAAGAGTTTATCCGTTTCCGGAAGGAGGGCTGTATCAGGAAAAAGAGATGGCGTATGCTTAAAAAAACAGGAGAGGTCATAAACGTAATCCACAGCGCCAGAGCGGAATACGACAGCTCAGGAAGATACATTGCCGGAGTCGGTTTTGTTATGGATATTTCAGACGCTGTAAACGCCAATGATGCACTCTTAAAATCAGAAAAGGAAAAAAGTATAATCCTGAACGCCATGAGTGAAGGGGTGATATATTTTGATCCGGACAAAAAGGTTATATGGGCAAATAAAATCATATCCGGTCTGTTTAATATTCCCATGTCACGTATGAAAGGCAAAAGCTGTGTATCTGTATGTCCGGGTATGGGGAGAAACTGTTCCGTATGTATTCTTGAAAAAGCGATAGCCGAAAAGATAAAAAAAATATGTGAGCTCAGTTACAAGGACAGAACTCTTGCAGCTTTTGCTCAACCTGTCCTTGACAGCAGAGGGGCTATTCTGTCGATTGTCATGGTTGTGAGCGATATTACCGACCGCAGGCTTCTTGAGACGCAGATTGTAGAATTAAGCAATAACGAAAGACAGAGAATTGCCTATGACCTGCATGACCGTCTGGGGCAGATGCTCACAGCCGTGTCGATGATGTCCTCAAGTCTATTGAGCATGATTGATAAAAACATGGCAAAGGAATATTCAATAACAGAAAAAATAGTGAGGTACACCGGAGAAACACAAACGCTTATGCGCAGTATTCTTTACAGTATTTATCCGATACACGGCGGAAGTGAGGATCTTTCGGATTCCCTCGCACGTCTTGCTGTGGGAGTTTCAGCAACTTACAATATTGAATGCATTTTTGAAACAGAAGGTGTCATGAAATTTGAGGATCAATCTAAGGCGAACCATCTGTTTCTTATAGTTCAAGAGGCCGTTAATAATGCTGTCAAGCACAGTAAGTGTACAAAAATCAGTATAAAGTCTGAAGAGTGCAAAGGGAAGAATGTCATTTCCATTTGTGATGACGGTGAAGGATTGAACGGTTCATCAAACGGAGGGCATGGTTTCCGTATAATGCACTACAGGGCTTCGGTAATCGGTGCGGAACTGTGCATAGGTAACAGTAAAAAAGGAACAGTGGTCTCCATCAGCTTTGATTCATAAGTTCCGGTAATTCTACTTAATCTTTTCCAAAATTCTTCTTCGCTTTTCAGGTGTAAACAACCGTAATGAAAACCAAAACTATTCTGCTGATTAAGCGGTATCTGACCTGATTCATAAATTATTACCTCTGCTTTAATATTTCTTTCGGACGGATTTTTTATTCACATTCCGCCTTAAATTTCTGGAGGTTTATTTATGAAAATTTTTGTTAAGGTTTTTGCGGTTTGCATGATGCTTGCTTTGTCTTTCGGGCAGGTCTTTGCAAAGGACAGAGTTCTCAACACAGATGTTGTTGTTATAGGTGCCGGTTCATCAGGTCTTACCGCCGCTGTTTCCGCAGCTCAGAACGGTGCAAAGGTGATAGTGCTTGAAAAAATGCCCGTAGCGGGCGGCACATCCAACTATGCTGAAGGGCTGTTTGCCATAGGCACTAAGCAGTTGCGAGACGATGCGCAGGACATTTCAAAAGAAGAGTTTTATAAGGAAATAATGGAGTACGGCCATTACACTACAAACGCCGCTCTTCTCAAACAGTTTGTGGACGAGTCGGATATTACAATTAGATGGCTTGAAAGTCTTGGTGTTGGCTTTGATGCTATTAAAATGTCGTATGCGGATTCACCCGTATGGCATCTTGTTAAGGATTACAAAAACTATATTCACGGAGCTGCTCTTGTAAACAGGATGCTTGATGTTGGTAATGAGCTAGGTATAAAGGTTCTCTATGAAACTCCCGGCAAGAAGTTGATCTATAAAAACGGAGTTGTCTCAGGTGTTGAAGGAGAGGATGCAAGAGGCAATAAGGTTATAGTAAACGCCAAAAGCGTTATTATCGCCACAGGCGGATTCACTAATAATCCAGCTATGATTGATAAATATACAAGGTTTGACAGCACAAAGGTGGCATCCACCGTACCCCTCAAAAAAACCGGTGACGGCATAAATATGTCTATGGAGGTAGGTGCTTCAACAGAAGGTTGGGGACTTATGACCCACCAGGGGACCGACGGTCCAGGCGTAGTTCCATTCGGCAATCTTTTCACAATGGTTTGGCAGCCTGCTCTTTGGGTAAACAAATACGGCAAAAGGTTTGTTGACGAAACTGCGGTTTTCAGTTTCACCCATGCCTCAAATATTGTGTACCGCCAGCCTGACAGTTACGCATGGGTTGTGTTTGATCAGGACACCTTTGACAAATATGCTGAAAAAGACGGTATCGAAGCGGGAATAGGCGTAATTATTCCCATCGGGACAAAGCTTACAAATCTCAAAAAAGAGTTTGAGGATTCAGAGAAAGCTGGTAACCCCAACGCAGTTTATGCTGATACCCTTGAAGGACTTGCCAAAAAAATCAATATTGAACCTGCCGTTTTGAAACAGACAGTTGAGCGTTACAACAACCACAAAGAGAAAAATCTGGATGATGAATTCTGGATGGATACAAAATGGATTCTTCCTGTTAAAAAAGGCAAATTCTACGCAATCAAAATAAAACCCATGACCTATGTGTCTCTCGGTGGTGTGAGAATCAACGACCGCATGCAGGCTCTTGATGAAAAAGACAATGTCATAAAAGGTCTTTACGCAGTTGGCTGCGATGTCGGCGGTCTCTACGGTGACACTTACACACTTTTTGCATCAGGTTCCGCCTTCGGCTTTGCCGCTACTTCAGGTCGCCTTGCCGGTGCTGACGCTGCTCAACAGCTTAAAAGATAGGGAGAAAAGATATGAAACTAAGCAATTTTATTAAAACCTTCTTTTTGTGCGCTTTTCTTATGGTTTCTCTAAGTACTTCTGTATTTGCCACGGAGGGCGGAGGTTCCTCTTCTTCCAACGGGTCGGAAGGTACAATGGCAGGCGTTCTGCCGCCTAAGGGACTATATTTGATAAACTATACAACATATATGCACTCGGATAGGTTTAATGACTCCAACGGCAACAGTGCTGTTCCTGATTTTGAATTAAAGGGAACTGCTACCATATTCCGTTTTGTATATATGTCTGATATTGAACTTTTAGGCGGGCATGTCGGCGGGCATATAATACTTCCCTTTGTTCACCTTGAGCTGGACACCCCTGCTGGAAGCGAGAGCAAAACCGGTATGGGTGACATACAGATGGGTCTGCTTAACGCATGGCACTTTAATAATCTGCATATCGCTTTGGGACCTGACATAATTCTTCCCTCCGGTTCCTACGATAAGGACGACATAGCCAATATAGGCAGAAATTATTTTACCTTTGAACCTGTTTTTGCAGTCACATATCTCAATGAAAGCGGTTTTGAGGTTTCTGCCAAGTTTATGTACGACATAAACACCGAAAATTCTGACACAAATTATCAATCTGGTCAGGAATTTCATTTTGACAGCTTTGTCGGTCTGCATAAGGGACCTTGGACAGTGGGTATCAACGGATACTACTATAAACAGGTAACCGATGATGAACTCGACGGAGATAAATACCTTGACGGCAACAAGGGTCAGGCTATGGCACTCGGTCCTGAAGTAAAATACGACTATAAGAATATGGCCTTCCATCTGAAATACCAGCAGGAGTTTGAGGTGGAAAACAAAGCAGAAACCGACAGGTTCTGGTTTAAGTTTATGTACGCTTTCTAAAAATAATATTGCGGCTCCGGTTCGCCGGAGCCGTTTTTTACGCAAAGGATTTGAATTTATGCACATAAAAAAGTGGTTTTTATATATTTTTATGATTTCAGTTCTGTATTTTCAGTCATTGTCTGCGTTGGCGTCTGCCGTTGTCCAGCCAGTTTGCTCCGAATGTCACGGTATACCCTCTGAGGTGCTTAAATCTGAACACGAAAAGGTTGAATCCTTCTCCGACTGTCTCACTTGTCATGAATCAGGAACTGAAACGGGCAGCCTTGGAGACAGGATACACCTTAAGCATACCGAGGCTCAGGGAGCAACAGAGGAAACATGCCTTACCTGCCATAAGCCTGATGCTGAAGGTAAAATTATTATCTCCTCAAAAAAACAGGTGGTGTTTGATAAGGCAGACATGGAAGATCTTGTTCAGAAATATGCCACATGGAGCGACTTGGCGGAGCTTGCTGATTCCCATAAAACAGCAGGTGTCGGCTGCTCGGCATGTCACGTTAATTACGACTACGATGATTACGATACAGTATCGGTGAAATGTACGGGCTGCCATGGCGGATATGAGCAGCTCGCTCCCAAAACTGCCGACAGGCACAGAAATCCGCACAAGTCGCATTACGGAAACCTGAACTGCGCAAAATGCCATCAGGTTCATGAGCCTTTTGCGGATTACTGTGATCAATGTCATAAAACAAACATGAAGTGGAATAAAAAAGTGAAGTAGCCCTCTCTATAAAACGCAGAAACTTTTAGTTTCCTCCTACCCCTTAAAGGCGACAGTGCATGCACCTGCACTGTCGTTTCTCTTTTCAATCTGGATTCTTAAGTATTTTTTGAGCAAATCTCCGTCACCCGCTTCCTGTAATATCACATAGAAAAGGGTGCCCTTTCTTTTATGCGGTCGAAGACAGAACACCACGCTTTTAAGCGTGGATGAATGAGCCTTTCGACGGTATACTTTTCTATGGAAATCATTAAGACCTCTCACAGTGCTTATTACTTGAAATATCATGTAGTTTGGGTTTGTAAATACCGTCGAAAGATCCTGAAGCCTGGTGTCTGTTCTTATATTCGTAAAACGTTGCCCAGTTTATTGAGAAGTATGCCTGGCGTTGAAATAGAAGCCATTGGCTTTGACTTAGATCATTTGCATATGGTTATAATTATTCCTCCCAAATATAGTATTTCAGATGTTATGGGTAGATTAAAAAGCCAATTGGCTTCCCGTATGCGAAAATTTTTTGATTGGTTAGAAAAAGTATACTGGAATGAAAATATAGTGTGGTCGCCAGGCTACTTCGTTAGCAGTATTGGTTTGAATGAAGACGTAATTAAAAATTACGTCGAAATGCAAGGGCAACAGGATTCAGGACAGCTCAAGATTGAGCTGTAAAAAACATGCGATAGCATGGCGAAAGCATAGAACCCCGGGTTTACCCGGGGGTATCTATAGAGGTCAAAACCGTAAGAAAAACCTTCCGATTTTATGGTTATAACTCCCTGCTTTCAGTTACTTTGGATTCAATCTACTGCATAACATCGGCTTCAAACCATGCAACCGCAAAGCTGAGCCAATGAATAAAATAAACCGAATTATCTTGTCAGGCTTTCCTTGCAGAATTATAGCTGCAGCTAAAAAGTTCAGCAGTTATATCACAACCTGAAGTATTGTTTTGTAGCTTCATTGTGAGCCGGTCTAATTGAAAGAATAATGAAGATGCTTAAGAAATATAAAATATCATTGTTTATAAGTGGGTTAAAGAAATGGAGGCGGCGGTTCCATTGTATTGGATTTTGCTGTCCATAAATGGATTTCTAATTGATGTAAGTTGCTGATGAATATTGATTGATGACTTTTATACTTGTTTGCTGGCTGTCCATATCCGGACAGATTTTCCCACTTTTTAGGCACCGTTTTGGGCACTAAATTCTGCCTATGAAAATTAAAACTGCAAAAGTGCCGTGTCCATTTTCGGATTCAAAATCCATGTACGGACACAGTTTTGTATATCATTTTCCTTGCCTAATGTCCATATTCGGATTGCGGTTTGATTTTTAAATTTGGAATTGAATCGGATTATTTGAACAGTGCTCGTATGTAGTCTTGACGTGATGACAGCACTCTGTAAATTGACACATACTCTTTGTTAATCGTGTAAAACACAATATATGTATCGCATATTAAATATCGAAAGTTAGTTTCTATATCTATGATGCTTGACAAGAGTGGGCCCATTTGCGGAAATTCTGTCAATCGTGAATAACGCTCAATAATACCTGTTACAATTTTTAGGGCAGAATCAGGATTCTGCAACTCTTCGCTTATATATGCTTTGATCTGTTTCAGATCATCAACAGCAAGAGGGTTTATTCTTAACTTCATATTTAGATGCCGAGTTCTTTTGCCGTTTCTTCAGTTGTAAGCCAACCACCGTCTTTTGCGGCTACTTCTGCTTCAGAAAGCTTTTTTAGTAGTTTAATAGTTGCCTGAGTTTTTTGATAATCTTCTATATCAAGAATTGCATAGCGTCCTCTACCGTTTTTAGTTAAAAAAACAGGTTCATTAACGGCAACATCCTGTAAAACCTCATTGTAATTTCTTAAATCCGAAACCGGTTTGATATTCGGCATAATTCACCTCAATATAATAAATGTAGTAAAATTGTTCGTGAAATTCAACAGCAAAGATAAGAATGCAGAGCGAATTGGTATAATGCATCTGACATGCGGTGAAAGTACATTTTAAACACTGTATAATATGCGGTGAATAGGTATTGCGCTTGCAGTAAATAATGACTATATTCGCATTAAAATTTGCGGTGAATATTATGTGGTTATATGAGCAGAGCGATTGGCCTCACTTCAAATGGAATGCAGAAGCTTTAGCATTTAAGCTTGCTGATGTCCGTTACAGGCAGGGGCTTCTTCTTGGGAAGATGGCTGGGATCGGGTTTGATTTAAAGCAGGAGGCAAGCTTAAAAACTTTGACCAGTGATATTGTGACTTCTTCGGCAATTGAAGGTGAACTCCTCAACCGGGAAGAAGTACGTTCATCTATTGCACGCAGGCTTGGAATCGATATTGCAGGGCTTGTTCCTGCCAGCAGGAATATCGATGGTTTTGTTGAAATGATGGTCGATGCTACTCATAATTTTTCTCGAGATTTAACTGAAGAGAGACTTTTTGCATGGCATTCTGCATTGTTTCCTAGCGGTCGAAGCGGAATGTACAAAATTGCTGTCGGACAGTGGCGAACACCAGAGTCTGGTGCAATGCAAGTTGTTTCCGGTCCAGTTGGACGTGAAAAGATACATTTCGAAGCCCCACATGCAGATAAAATTTCTGACGAAATGGCTGCTTTTCTCAACTGGTTTAACTCTGATATAACTCTTGATCCAGTCATAAAAGCAGGAATTGCCCATTTTTGGTTTGTTACTATACATCCTTTTGAAGATGGCAACGGTCGTATAGCCCGTGCTATTACCGATATGCTTCTTGCCTGTGCAGACGGTATTTCTGAGCGTTTTTACAGTCTTTCAAGCCAGATTGAGGCAGAGCGTAAAGACTACTATTTTCAGCTTGAGTGCCAGCAGAAGGGAACTACTGATATAACCGAATGGCTTGAGTGGTTTTTGGATTGTCTGGGCCGTGCCCTGGAGCGTGCTGAAAACACTTTAAAGTCAATTATGTATAAAACAGAACTGTGGAGTCATCTCAAGCAGTTTTCAATTAATGAGCGTCAGAGAATGATTATTAATTTAATGCTTGATGATAGTTTTGAAGGATACATGAACACTTCAAAATATGCAAAGCTGACCAAGTGTTCGAATGACACCGCTTTGAGGGACATTCAGGAGTTGAAAGTCTACGGTGTGTTTATCCAAAACATTGCAGGGGGGCGGAGCACAAGCTACCGTTTGCGGGATCCTGTGTAGTTGGGAGAAAATTGCTCCTGATAGTATTGTTTATACAGACACATTCAAGAGCTACAATGTTCTTGATGTCTCTGAATTTAAACATTACCGCATAAATCACAGTGTACTATTTGCCAATAAGGGCAATCATATAAATGGAATTGAGAATTTTTGGAATCAGGCAAAGCGTCACTTAAGAAAATTTAACGGGATTCCTAAGGAGCATTTTCACTTGTTTCTGAAAGAATGTGAATGGCGATTTAATAATCCTGAACCAAAAGAACAATTAAGGCTGTTAAAACAACTAGTTAGAGAATATATGCGTTAATTATCTAGGATAGCCCCAAAAACATAATTCATTGCAAGCCCTGATTCGCCGCCATTGGCGGTTTTGTTTCGCTTCGCGCTCCATTGCCGTCATTCTGAACGAAGTGAAGAATCTCTATCGGTGAGAGATCCTTTGCTAATCGCTCAGGATGACCGCCTTGGGTCAATTTTCGCGCGATCCTGAGCAAAGCTCAGGATGTTTCCCTTTCACCTGTTGCGGCATATACAACGCAAGCCTGCACAGGTGAGGGAAACCTTAAAAGGTGCTTCGCACTAATTATCTATTCAAAAGGTAAAAAGGTAAAAAACCTAAAAGTTAATTGACTGTCATCGCTAAGCGAAAGCCGAGGAAGCTGTCCAAGTTGCCTGGCGAGTCGTAGCCGCGATCGGCGGAACGGACGCCCTGCGGCGAGTTGAGCCAACTGCCGCCTCGGAAAACCCGATAAGAGCCGCTGCCCGTATATATAGGGTTATTACGCTGGTGTTTGCTGTATGCGTCACTGCTATATATATCCTCTACCCACTCCCATACGTTGCCGAGCATATCGTACAAGCCTAAGGCGTTCGGCTTAAATTTTCCTACTGGAGAACTCGCCGCGTAACCGTCAGAACATTTAAAATCATTTGAATCTTTAGACCATCCATTTTGCTGAATAACATATTGATCCGCTACATTCGCATAGCCGCAGGCGCTGTCAGAACTGTCTCCCCAGAAGCGTTCTGTCCTTGTTCCCGCTCGGGCGGCATATTCCCATTCCGCTTCCGTCGGAAGACGGAAGGTCTTCCCGCCCTGCCTGCTCAGCCAGTTGGCATAACTCTTTGCGTCATCCCAGCTCACATAAACCACTGGCTGGCTGTCACCGTTAAGGCTGTTGCCTTCGTAGTCCTTGCTGCTGTGGCCCGACTGGTATCTTCTGTACTGGGCGTTTGTTACCTCGTACTTGCCTATATAGAAGTCATCCACGCATACCTCATGCACTGGCTTTTCATCACTATCCCCGCTGTTACTCCCCATCTGGAAGCAGCCGCCCTTCACAAAAACAAACTCCATGCCGGTCACAGGGTCTTTATATTCCTTTCCGCCGACATCCAGAAACCAGTTGACATTGCCCACAAGTCCCCTCGGAAAGTCCTTCAGCACATCCCAGTAGATTACTTTATTACTTCCGGTGACAACCTTGCCCACATCACCACTGACACTAAGCTGTTCCTGCGTATACTTCTTCCCCTCAATCTCCACAGAGAGGTTCACTTCTGCGTCCTCATTCGGCTCACCCTTAAGGTCATACCGCAAAACACCCCTGTTACCCTCCTGCTGCAATCTCGAATTAACATCCTCTGCAGCAAAAACACTTAAACTAAAAAAAGCCAGCAGAATAACTAAAGCATATTTCATACTATTTCCCCTCACCCAGCACTGTATAGGCAATAAGCGAATCCTCTGTATCATCCGCTATATTTGCATATGCAGCGAAAAACTCAGAAAAATCATACAGTTTATTATCAAAAAGCACACTGAACGGCAGCTTTGATTCTGCCGGAAGCACCGCGACCAGAAAAGCCTCTGAGTCCGCCTTATGCCCCTCCAGCGTTCCCATAACAAGCTCAAAAGGAGCATCATAACCCGGGAAAATAAACGTCTCACCGGCCTTTACCGTCTCTCCCTTCATATACTGACTTGGATAAAGCATCTCCACCTTGTCATCCGCCCTGATATTAAATACCGCAAGCCTTGCGTCCTTCTTAACATTTATCTTCAGCTCAGCCTTTTCGCCCTCTCTGAAAAGCATCTTATTCAGCTCCGCCTTCAGGCCGAGTATGTTCTTTTTCTCCGGCACATATACATCCGCAGTCACCGTAACGCTATACTCAGGCACAGGCACTCCGCCTGCGTTATACTGCCTCAAATCGTGCCACAGACTGTCTTCTTTTACAATGTAACCACTGGCATAAACCCTGATAAAATCAGCCGCCATCCTGCCGTCCGTAACAACTGTGCTGGAGCTCACCTTCACCCCTGCCGCCTTCTCTATCACACCCATGCGGGCATTCTGCAGTGCGGTCAGCCTCGCCTGCTCCGCAGTCATTCCCACAACAGCGCAGGAACCGTCAGCAGTAACGCCTTTCACAAGCCTTCCATCGCCACAGTAACCCTGCGCCGCTATCAAGATCAGCAAAATACATATCAGACTTTTCAGCATCCCAAACCTACTTCAAAACAACCAGAACATCTTCATCACTGCCGTCAACCACAGGATTCTGATTGATGCCGTGAAGCTTTCTGGCCTTATACGGTACATTGTCAGTTACGTATTTCTTCATCTCAAGCAGCGTAACCGTCTTATCCCCGTTCAGATCCGCATCTCCCTGCAAGCCTTTCAGGAACCAGTAAGTAAACATAGAGTGGCGTTTTTCCGGATACCAGCTGGAAACCTCGGAAAAACCTGAACTGGTCAACAGTGTCGCAAGCTTCGGCTTCTCATACTGCTTCTTAACCTTTACCATAGCGGGGCTGATGTCTTTAAAAAGCATACCTGCCGCTGAATCACCGGAGAAGCAGGCATCAATCACAACCGTGATTTTCTTTGCCTGCATCTTGTCAAGGTTGCTGTAGAACGTCTGAAGCTTATAGCCGGAGCTGGAAAGATAATGGGTGTTGGCATCCACGGGCACGATATATGCCTCTGAAGAATCGAGATCCGGCGCTCCGTGGCCTGCGTAGTATACAAAAACATTTGATATACCGGGTTTTATGTAATTGAACAGCTTGCCTTTTATGCTTGCTGTGTTGCCGAAAATCTCGTAGAACTTGCCGAGTGAAGCGTCCTCGGCGTATATGATGTTCCCTTCGTCAAAGCCGAAGGTTTTTATGAGGTACTGCTTCATCACTCTGGCATCATTGAGAGCGTAGTCAACATCAGGAGCATTGGAATAGCGTGAATTGCCTATCACAACCGCAACATCATACCTGCCAGCCTTTTTCAGACCTACAGGAACCTTTGTGTCCACCCCTGTAGAAAGTCCGGCGACAGGAACAACGGTCTCTTTTTTCTCTTCCGCTGCCTGTACAGTCACAAAACCGCCGCCTGTGTTTTTGTTGCTCATCACAAGCTTCAAGGGAGTGCTTGCTCCAAAGCGGCCTTTTTTCTCAGTAATATTCACATCCACCGGAACCCTTGCCCCGTCAGCTATCATGCTGTTTGTATATATTATAAATGACACATCCATATACTGACCGGAAGCCACTGTGCCAAGATTAAAACTGCTTTTTCTGTCTCCGCCGAGATAAACATTATTACCGGGCAATATGTCGGCATTAACATCAAACGCATCGCCAGCGCCTATGTTCTGTATGCGAGCCTTTATCTCAACATTCTCCATAGGCTCAATACGCCCGTTTCTGGAGGAGTCAAGCACGCTCATATCAGCAACAACCAGCTTAGGCGCTCTATATTCCTTCGTATTGAAGGCTATGCCTGTGGGAGCTGGGTTGAAGCCGTTAAGCTCCTTAACGCTTATGCCAAGCTTATAAACGCCTGTCTCAAGCTGATCTGTAGTGTTAATCGAAATCCTCTTTTCAACCGTTTTGCCTGCGGGAACAGTACCTATGTCAAGCGAGCCGGGCACATCAAGACCATTAAACTGCTTCTGAGGATTAAGCTGAGCTTTCACATCGAAAGCATCACCCTGACCGGAATTGGTTACTTTGACAATTACAGCACCGGACTCTTCAGCATCCAGCGCCTTGTTGCCTGAAGCCTCCTCAAAGCCGATACTGACAGATAACATAGGCGGTGCGGGCAGAACAGAAAACCTCGCACTGCCGGAACCGGCAAAAGCTGTATTTATCAGGGAAAAAAGAAGAAAAGTAAAAATGAGCCAACGCATCCCGAACCTCCGCATATTTTTTCGTCTAAATAATAACAAAAATACTACGTATATAAAAGTGAAATGGAACCTAAGAATCATTAATAGATTTAATAAGAATGTGTAATTTCTCAGATAGCAGGGATCTTTTCCAGGAAAACCGCCCCATACGCAAAAGAATGTTGATGAATTTTACGAATAATTCTACTACTGAACTGGTAATCATCTCATTTTTAACAGTAATTTATAGTAGAATTTTTTTCTGTATTTCTCAGTTTCTAAATAGGTGTTATCCCGCCTATATTCTCAGGGGAGGATTAAATACCGTATAGGTGATTTGCCCGTTGGGTATGCCTTGCCAGAATGGAGCAGCCGCACAGCGGAAATTTTGATTATCAGCAATACTGATTTCAGGAAGATATGTGGTTACATTTATACCCATAAGCGGACAGTTGTCAGAGTGCTTTTCGAATTTTCCGCATTGGCGATGTCAGGCGCAGACGGCTACATCATCCGCCACAGGTTCCCATACCGCACAAATCAGTGTTTAGGCATTGAAAGAAAACTCTTTAAACACTCATTAAAGAGTGGTTAATGAGTGCTTGTTAGCCTGCTTTCATGTGAGAGTTAATTATCTGGTCGATATTCTTTATTGTGCTGTCACTAATGTTCAGGCTGGCGGCGGTGTCTTTCCACCTTATTGCTGAAGCTAGAACCTGGTCTATAATCCGTTCAGTTTTTTTTATATTTGCCTTTGTTCCAAGCTCTTTTAAATGTGTCAGGGTGGGCTTAAGACTCTCTCCTATAACAGTCATGCTCTGATAGCCGTTAGGGCCCGATGAAAATGTCAGGTCGTAAGCAGGCGATAATTTCCATTCCTTATCTATGTACAAAAACGAAAAATTTTTGCTGTGATCATCTCTGTTGTGCATGATGACGTTAAAGCACGCCAGTTTGAATGCGGCCTCTACTTCTCTCATGTCTTTCGTGAGTACCTGAGTGACTTTCAGCAGATCGGTATAGTCCAAAGATGGAAACCTGTAGTCTGAATGGATAAGTCCGCATAGCGAATGCATATGAATTCGCCTGCCGCTATCTCTATCGAATCTCTGCACACCGAAATAGCTTCCGGTACTTGTGTTGAAAAGGTAAGTCTCAGGCATGTTTATTCCGGAATCTTTTGCGATAATGCTGTATGCATATTCGATTTTGCCTGAGTCTGCATCATCAAATCTTGAGTTAAACTTAATCAGCCAGTCCTCATAACCGTCAGGATAGCTGCTTGTTTGCGACATTATATGCTTTTTGTCAGGACTTACCTTTGCGGTGATTTTTGGTCTGGCACCACCTGATGAACCGGCAAGTTGCTTTAACTTCAGCAGTGCGTCGTCTCCTTCACCTTCAAGAATCTGCTGCATTTCTTCTGCAAGTTTCGTTAGGTCAAGATTTTCCTCAAGCTGGGCATCTTCTGAATATTCAGGCTCGTATGACAATGCCCCCATGCCGTATTTGCCGACATGGCTTAGCCTGTCCAATGGCGTAAGCAGGTGGCGGGCTATTCCATATTTTGCAACCTGACGATCAAGAAGCATCCTTCCCCATCCGTCGGGCAAACTGTCATTGAATACACCGTGCAGGCCATCAAATGCGTTAGTATCGGCAGAGACAGCATTTGGCTGCAGCGGTAGTTTGAAAGGCGACAGCTCAAAACCTGTAGCGATAAATTCAGGTGAATATTCAAACCAGATTTTTCTATCTCTGGAGGCCAGTCTTCCCATATGATATTTTTTGTCAGCATGGTAAAAAACATTCAGCAGCTGTATAGGGGCATGGTTCATTTCTTGCGTCCTCTCTTTCTTGTCTTATCCTGCGATAAAATATCATCCAATGATTTCGGCTGTTCTTTTTTATCAAATAAATTTTCAAACTTATTCAGTAAGTCAAGTGCCAGGCAGAGCTTGAGAAGCGACTCAAGAGAAATCTGACCTGTTGATTCAAACTTCTTCAATGTGCCGAGGCTGACACCAGATCGTTCGGCAAGCCCCTCCTGAGTGAGATTCTTTTCAAGACGGGTGTTTCTCAATGAATTTCTGATATATTCAGCCATATCTTCTAAAGTGATAAAAGTCATTATGGTATCCCTAAAAACTAAAATATTGTATTTGCGGATACTATAATATCTATTATACTATATGTCAATTGTGATGATTATTTAGCCTGAAATTAATCGAGGACATTTATTAAGAGTGTTTAATCACTACGCAGGCACTGATAAAAAACTTTAAAAAAACTCATTAAACCGTTTACTTCCTTATCCATTATCAGAGTAGAGCCTCCTGAGAAGCTTTGCTTCGATAGAGGCAATATGCATGTGCCGCTGGGCACAAACTTCCCGAACTTCGCTTAAATAGAAAAACAAATGTCTGTCCAACACCTCGTTCCTGAACTGATCACTGCCGGATATGGAAGAAGCGCAAAAAGCCGTTACTTTGGTTATGGATACGTATAATTCTATTTCACGTTTTTTTATGAAAGATAAAGATAATAGCTTTCCCTCTGATGTTGCCGCTATAACCGAAGCTGCCGTTAATAACGTGGTTGATGTATACGGCAAGAAAGGGTTGATAGAACTTCTTCATAAGTGTATCAGCGGTTTTGAGTTCATTTTAGAGCATTATGAGGATGAACTGTTTGCTCTGGAGCTTAACGATAAAACAGCAGGCGAGACTGGAGTCGCTGATTATGCGGAAATGTGCGAAATGATGTGCAGGGTTGCGGCAAAGACTGTTGCAGAGCTTTCGGAAAAAGGTAAAAGGGCTGCTTTATCCTTGCAAACCTGATCATGCTTACTGATATTGCTAACTCCATCCGGACTTTAAATATGCCCAAACCTGTCAGACAGGAGGCAAAGAAGGACAAAATCGGAAGAAATGATCCTTGTTCCTGCGGTAGCAGATTGAAGTATAAAAAATGCTGCGGAAAGAATGATAATGTGGTTTATTTGAATCAAACAAAGCCGTAAAAAATTATTCTTTTTCCCCTCCTTTACAGCCTACTCATTATAAATACTGCTTGACCAAAATTTATTATCTTTCCAGTACAATGTCAGTCTATAATAGTGCTTCACCAGTATTTATGTTGCGTTACCCATATTTCTGTATAATAATTCTGCTATAGCAGTATTAAAGGGTATAAACATGGCTAATAAAATCATAAAAGCAGAGATGCCGGAACCTCAGCTGCTCAGAAGTGCAGAGGTGTTGGGGGAGTTCATAAGAGCGGCGAAAGGGCAGAAGTCAAAAAAGACATTTACATAAAATGATTTACAGAGTAATCGCTTAGCCTTAGAGTCCTCTTCATTGTTTTAATGTTTCCAAGAGCCATTCTTTCCTCTGGTTATATTTTTCCTGAATTTGACTTTTAATGTCGCTGTCAGCAATTAACTTGAAATTAATTTTTTCTGTAATGTCCTTAAAGGTTGTCTGTATAAGTCGAATATTTACTCCCAAATCATCTGCGTATTTTCTCCAGTCCTCAATGGTAAGGTGTCCGGGATTAATCTGCTCACCTATTGAAATTGCCATTTCAACATCGAAGCCGTAAATATCAGTGCAGACTATATCGTAAAACGGTGCGAGGCTTACCTTGTTTCCCGATTCAATATCATCATAAAGCAGAGAAATATTCTTGAGGTGAGCGTCCGCATTGCCTATCAGATAGTTGAAAAGCGTCCATCTGATTAATGAAAGAATATCCAGAACAGGTGATTTGCAGTATCTTCTGATAATGTCGGCAATTTGTTTGTATTCGCCGTAGTATTTGCTGTCTCTGGGTATACCTAAGCACTGGGTAAAATCCTCCTGATGCAGACGTATTATCTGATCTTCGTCAGGCTTTCTGTCATATCTCTTAACCAGAAGCGCCTTGTAGTTTCCGATGGTTATTATTTTCGAATCTATGGTGTTCAGTCCGACTGACTTAGCAAGTGTAAGGCATATATGCTCATTCTCTTCCAAGCCTTCAAGCTTTTGGTTGTACACAGGCTTTATGATGTGAGTGCTGGCGGCTGTTTCCTCCGGCAGATAGAAATCATTTCCGTCATACATGACTGGGAGCTTCGGCTGTGCACCGGCTAAGGACATTCTTGTTTTTATATCGGAAGCAAAAGGCTTTCTGGGCAGCTCGTCTATGATTTTACCCAGTTCGCTCAAAGTCAGCTTTCTGTAAGAGCCTTTCAAAAGAACATTGCTGTCTTCGGAAAAATACAACGCTCCGGCGCAGTCTCCGCCGAGCTTACTAAGCAGCCCGAAGGAATCTCTTACGCTGAGGTGATAAAATTGTGCAACCGCCTTTAGTTGTTCCTCTTCCGGCAGCAGTCCGGTGAAAAAGTTATAAACAATCTCTTTATCAGCTTCGCTGTCGATGGGCATCGAACATGAAATCTGAATACTACCTGTATATTCGAAGGAATAGTCCTCATAAAGCCTGCCGACAGGCTTCAGTCCGCTTTTGGTAGGAATGCTTACACTCAGATACTTCATGTCAGCCTCTGCTTTCTGCGGTAATATCTATTCCGAGATTGGAGGCAATTTTGATTGCATATCCCAGACGGACATTCTCTTTGCCTCTCTCAAGCTCGGAAATAAAGCGCAGGCCGACACCGCTGAGCTGGGCAAGCTGAGTTTGCGTCAGCCCCAGCTCTTTGCGTCTTTCTCTGATTATTTTACCCAAATCTTCACTGCTGATTATACGCATAATTATCCTCTTCGGTAAAATATAGGCTTAAAATTGAATAAAATCAATAAATTTTACCGATAGGGAGAATTATAAGAAAAACCAGATTCATTATCCCGAACGGTAGAATTAGAAAAATGCTCAGTCATCCTTTTTACTTTTTAATAAAATAAAGATGATGAACCCGCAGGTAATTGAAGCGATTAAGTAAAGTGCAAGCTCAAGCCGCATTTCCGGTTTTAAGATAATACCTAAAACAGCAACCATTGACAGCATAACACAAAGCTCAAAAATCTTCTTGCATATCATTCTCATATTAGTTTACTCCTTTATGCCATTAAAAGTGTCAGTCCGTATTTAAGGAAAAGCTCAAGCACAATGACTTTTGCTACCGCGGAACAAATATTCAGGGTCTTTTCATAAAAAACACGCATAGCTATTTCCTCCGGTGTTTCATCGATCTTATAAAGCGTGAAGGATTACGTTTTGCATTCCTGTATATTTTGAGTGCAGTTCTTTTCTTCTTCCTTTTTGTTTTATCCCTCTCTTTTTCGTTTACCTTTTCAAGCCCACGGGCTGCAAATAAAGCCAAAATTGTAATTGTTAAACCAAATATTCCTAAAAATGCTATTCCTGAATTAGATCCCATCTTTAAATTCTCCTGCGAACAGACTGCCGTCCCTTCTGTCTTTTGATGCTATATATCTGTTGTATTTTTCCAATGTTGTCCTGAGGCTCGAGTGGCCGAGTGTTTTGGAAACCCAGGTCGGATCCTCTCCTGCTTTCAATGCCAACGAAGCGAATGTGTGGCGAAGCTGGTATGCCGGTCTTGAGGGCAATTCGGCTGTTTCCATTGCTTTATAGTATTTCTGCCTGAAATTTTCCCAACAGATACGCTTGCCCAGCATATTGGTGAAGACGAAAGGCTCAGCATTCTCCGTCCTTTTTGTATATTGTTCTTGAAGCAGATTTAAAAGAAGGTCGTTCATATCTATGTCCCTTCTGCTGCTTGAAGTTTTGAGTGTTGTGGTTTCTCCGAGAACATACCCTTCCCGGACCATGATTATTCTGTTTTCCCAGTCTATATGCTTCCACTGCAGAGCTACAGCTTCATTCGGACGGCAGCCGCTGAATGCAAGAAACGATATGAAATTTACGTAAAACGGATAAAAATCCTTGAAGGCGTCGAACAGCGCATTTAACTCGTCCTTGCTGAAAGGATTGATCTCCGGCTTGTTATTTCTCTTTATTTGAATTTTTACATTTCTTTGAGGTAATTTTGATTAGGAATGAAGGGTATAGTTATTAGCTAAATGCTTGTTTATAAATATAAAAGTCCATAAGTATAAAAGAAATAGAGGCTATTATATTTGACATTATTATGAATATCTCGTAAAATATTATGTAGTTGTGTATGTAATTAGTTTTGATGTCATGATCTATATGGCTAAGGTATTTAGATTGGTTCTGAATTTGAAAGATATTTTTTGTGTGGGGGAGTATCTTGTGAATGATTTAGAAAACGAAAAATTTTTAAATGCTATAGAGTTTTTATCGAGTTATGTTTCAAACGAACTTAATAATGGGAAAAAACAAGCTGAAGTTATTGATTCTCTGGTAAATAAAATGGGTATTGAACGAGCATTGGCTACTAAAATAGTAACAAAGAATGATGGATTTAAAGAAAAAATGTATATATTTTCAAAGGAATATATAAGAAAGGATATTTCTTTATATATTGTAAAATCAGTTTTTGTATATACAGTTCTATTTATTATTTTATATTTTTTGGGTAATTATGAACAATATGTTTTATTTGCCAAATATTTACTTGTAATATTTTTAGGTTCATTTATTGTTAGTGGAATTTCTTTATTGATAACAGAAAAAATAATTATGAACCGCATAAACATAATTCTCAATGTATTTGTATCTTTGTCTAGTTTTTTGTTAGGAGCATTATTAGTTTGTTTTATACGTTGGGACATGATTGAAAAGATTTATTCTACGGGAGCTTTAAAAACGAGATTTTTAATATCAATAGTTAATTTTATCATAGATATAGGTCCGGTTAAGACAGGAGCGTTACTGTTGTTCACGAGTATCGTTTATGCGGGGATTGCTTGGAACTTTTATTATGATATAAAAGTTAATAAGCTGAATGAAAGAGCAGGCTGAAATTATTTTTGTGAGTCTTGCTAGCTGATATTGATGTGATAGATGCTTGCTCATTCTATGCAGTTGCTTAAGATACATATCAGCATATTTGACGCAAAAGAGTGCCTTAAAGAGTGAAAAACCAACTCATCATCTTGAAAGAAGTTCTTTAGCTCACGTATGATATTTGGAAATATTTCTGCATTGAGGTAATAGCGTTCTTCGTCATCTTCCCATAACAGATATTTACGTTTTTCTGCCTTCTGGAGTTCATCAATAAGTATGTTCCTGTAATGTTCAGGCATAATTGCCCAAAGCTGTACGGGGCGGCGTCCTGAAAATGTTTTTGATTCAGATACACGGTAAAGCATTTCCGGCTCCGATTGTGCCTTGTCCGCCCTGAAAAGCTCGATTTCGCTGCGCCTCATTCCTCCCCAGAAAGCAAGTGCAGAGCAAATAGTCATAATCTACGCATCTTCCGGATATGTATCATTAAGATAAGCAATAAACATATCGAATTCATGTGGTGTTATGATGGCTGTCCTTGTCTCTGATGATGTACCTCTCATTTCAGATGAACCCAGATAGTCGCTTATTTCACCGTTAGGATCCTTGTGTGTAAATCTGATGATGTAGTATCTAAAGAAGGATTTGAGCCTTCTACCCATATTCTTTTTGTTACCGTTCTTGAGAATATCCTGATTTATGATTTTCTCGATCAGCTCGATTATTTCCGATGACTTCATATGGGAAAGCGGTCGGCTTCTCGTCTCATAAATCAACACTCTTGCGAACGGACCGAAGTATGTGACAATTGTCCCGAGACTGCTTCCTTTCTTCGGTTTGCGAATCAGGTCAAACAGCCAATCAGTGAGCAGGCAGAGCGTCTCATTAGTGGATATAAGTCCATGATTTTTATTGTAAAACTTTTCAATATTGCTTTGAAGCTGAGCCGTTTTCCTTCTGTTGTTACGATATGCTTTGTGCATTTCAGAAGAGAGAGTTTTAATGAAAGTAATATGCTCGCTCACTAAAAAATGTTGCTGCTGAACAGATACATTTACAACTTTTTTCCTGTTTTTACGGGGTGAGGCGGATCTTTGTGGTTTGACTGTTCCTGTGTATATTCGCTTTCTGCATTCAGGGCTGATGCTGGTGAAGCTGAGATTATTGGACATTACCGCAATTATGAAGGGTGGAAGGAACAGACTGGTGCGGTTGATTAAGAGATTTCTTACGGCCAGGAAGGGCATATCAAATCCCATGCTTTTCAGCCAGCTATTAAATAATGCCGTGTTAAGTCCATGAAACGGTTTGTTGTGATTGTTTTGGAGCATAAGAGCATTGAGGATTGTTTGCCCTCTGTCTGATAAAGGAATGCGTATGTTTCTTTTATCAGCATCCTTTGTTGCTGATAAATATAACTCCCCGGTACCTGCTCCGATTTCATCATCTGTCAAGCCGGAGAGCAGGGCAGGGAGGTCTGGAAAAAAGCAGAATGACTCACGCATAAGGACAAACAGGAAGACGCATTGTAAGTCAATTATGTTACATGCTTTTTCAGGGAACTTAGAATAAAGTTTGCCCCAAAGCTCGTAAAATTGGCTATGCTCGTGAATATGCCTCACACTGCTTTTGGTGACAATATCTCTTTTCGGCTTGTCATATTTTTCCGGTATAGCAGATATAATAACCTTTTTCTTGTTTAATAACTGCAGCAGGATGATAAGCTGTCTGTGGTATCCGTAATAGCTTTCAGTATATCTGGGATATGGTGTTTCTGTTTCAAGCTTCTTTACCTGCATCTGTTCCAAAGCTATAGGGTATTCTTCCATTGGCGACAGAAGATTACGTATCGCTTCTGTGCATTCTGCTGTGAATCTCAATTTCTGCTCAAACCGTATTCTTGCTTTCGGCTTCTCTTCAGGGATTGAGTTTAAATGTGCCTGCAGTTTTTCTATATATTCGATAATAACTTGTTCAAACATCATCGTGCTCCTTGATTGCAAATTTTGAGAGCAGTACCCCCTGATACTTCAAAATGTCATCGAACAGGTCGCAGGTGTTAAGCATGGATAAGGTGCTCATAGTTTCTGTTCCTGCGGTAAAATGCCCGAAAACATGATCGATAAGAGTTTTGCTGTATGCCTCCGATTGAAGCCATGTTCGCAGCCAATGACGGAGAAAGTTAGAATTTATTGATTCATTTTCAAGGAATTGCTGAATAGTCTCTTTTGAAAACCATTGCTGCTGATTATTATCATCAAACAGAAAAAGCGAATCTGTCAAAAGATGACAATGCTCGTTTGGGGTAGGGATATTGTATAAAAGGCTCATCTGATTCAGTATGCTTTTTTGAACGGTTTTATGACGCTCATATAGCTGCCAGAAGCCTTTATGCAAAGGAATTGTACGGTGCTCGGAGAATGAAATATTGTCCTTGTCACTCACTGTTACAATCTTTTCTGCCGGAATAAAGATGGTTCTGCATGTGGAGCTATTCGCAACAGGTCTGTGCCCTGTAATAAGCTGCAGCACAAGGAAGGTGTATATAGTCAGATAGTTGTAGTGTTTCCTTCGTTCTGTAAACTGCATGCTCCTTCCAAAACTTGTAATTTTATTTCTGAGATACTCAAAAATCGTCATGACTGCGTTGTCCATAGGAACAGCTCTAGAGCCGAAGGGGAAGGCTCGCCCTGCTGGTGATTGAGAGTAAGTTCGGAAAAATTGATAGTACTTGTTTGCGTTTTCAAAGGCATTTGAATATCTTTTGTGAATCTCAAGTGGATCAAATCTCGTATAGTTCATCTGCGTGCGGGTTCTGTGGGTATAATTGTTTGAAATTAGTGCCGCATACATCTCGTCCAGTCCCCAGTTACTGACATAATGGCTGATAAAGCTGTTCCGTATTCTGGCAACTGAAAGACTAGTGTTGTTCCTTTTGTTGATTTTACTTATAAGCTTTGCCGTGTGCTGTTTTACAGAACTGAAAGGAGTCTGTTTCAGAGTATCGAGCTCAAGCTCCTGTATAAATCTGCTCAAGCCTTCGGGAAGGTAGATTGTAACGATTCTGCTTGATTTATGGTAAATCGCTCCGTCCGGTTTTTTATTTTCATAGCCTAACGCAAATAAAGGATAAGTATATTTTGAATAATTCTCCTGAAAACGGATGGGAAAGTCCTTTTGTTTTTTGCGCCACGGAATTGCTTCTATAATTGTTTCCGCCGTCAGACCAGTATTTGCCGATATGATTAAAATGCCTATGCATTGTTTTGAAAACTCGTTATCAGTTTCACTGTATGCATTATAAAGTGTTCTGAGCTCGGAGAGTTGAGCAACATCCCTCGCAAACGGGCTGATTTGCTGGTGTTGAGCTATGGCGGCTTTTTGATAGGGGCGCTTCCATCTGTTTATGTCTGGCGGCGTTTTGGAATCAATTTCCCTGAAGTATGTTTTCAGATAGCTTTCAAGTAGAGCATCTGCACCCTCTTCGTTGTCGGCAACCGGAGTACTGGAAACATATTCTATAATTTGCTCATCAACATTGATTTTTTGTCTGATCGGTTCGAATAATGTTGCACCGACTCTGCGTTGATGAACGTTCTTTATTTCACGCCAGTTGCCATCAATAAGAGAAATAAAATTTTCTATATTATGTCTGTCCTGTGGCTGATAGCGGATTAGGCTGTCGGTAATTGTTCTGAGTTCCTCCCATGATATATGTCTGATGTTATTCTGTTGACAGAAGCTATCGTACAACGCAAAAAAACGCCTTGCTGCCAGCGAGTACCGAGATAATTTATTGTTCATGTTGTTAGGGAACTTAGCATTAATCATATGAAGCAGGGTCAGGCACTGATGACCGTATAATCTGAATGACTGAGTATGCTGCACAGTAAGTACAAAACCCAGAATAGGGCGTGTGGTCAGAAAGTTCCTGTCTTCATCGGAGTTCAAACTTTGCTGAAACTCAGGTAAAACAACTCCATATTGCTTTCCCAGATATTTTAGCGCAGGCAGCATGTCACTGAACAACTGCTCAGAATCATCTCCTGTTAAGCCTATGAAAGCTGCAATCGCCTGCAACGCCGGTATCTTGCGATACCGGCTGATTGCGGATTTTAAATTAATGCAATAAAACAGGGGTGTCATGATTGCACCTCAATAATTGGCTTTATCAGCACATCATTAACAGAGGATACTATCTTGTTATTGCTGTTGACGTGGTTGAATGTGTAACTGTGGCTGTCTTTAGCTATTTTCCCGATTATTGTTTTGCAGTCTTTGAACGTTATTTCTCCCTGCTCAGAACAACTCACAGTCTTTTGCTGATTATTGGTGAATAACCTGCCTTTTATTTTTTCTCCGTCAAGAATTAGTACTAAACGACTATTATCATCGATAAAATCAACATGTTTGAGAAAATAAATTTCAAAGGCATAGTCTTTATCCAGCGAAATCGACAGTCGAATCCCGTGAGTAATTTTTTCTAAGCAGCGTACTTGTTCAGTTATATCAGTACTTGCTTGTGAATTGATTATGTGAGCCGATATAAACTGGTTTTTGCTATCAAAACTAAGACTGAGCAGTGCATCGTTGTAAGCGTCAATAAACATGCGCATAGGTAATTTGCCTGTAATAGCTATTGGTTGAGATGCTTTCACGATATCAGCTTCGGGCTTAGCTTTTTCTTCGTCTGGCTTTGAGTAATGCTTTTGTTTTAAATCATAGTATACACTCCTTTTAATTAAGCTTGAGGAATGCAAGAAATCATTTATGGGGGTGATTCTTAGCCAAGTCATCTCTTCGACTCTTGAAGCGACGCTTGGGTGTTTCTGCAGATAGGATAAAACACCCGCATGTATTATCAGGGCCTGTGGGTGCCAAAGGTGCAGATCCGAGGTTAATATGTCGGCTGCTATTACGGCTTCAATACTGTATTTCGGATTTAATATCTGTATCGCATTGATTTTGCCGACCTTACGGAATATTTTTAAATATTGTGACACTCCTGAAATTATTTCATATTTCTCTCCTTTTTCTATTACCTTTATTGGGTTCAAGCTTACGTACTCATTAACGCCGGAAGAAAGTTTCTCAAATTTCTGGTTAAACTTATCCTCCAGTATCATTAATGCCGGAGCTATCTCAGTATATAACTGATGTATCATTAATGAGTTAAAGTCTATGCTTATGCGTTTCTCCATTCTGGACATAATTCTCCCTCTGTTTTGTGATTTGTGAAACTGAGGGCTTTGCGTTTTTCATTAAATTATCGATTTTTGTGAGCGAAATGCTCATTTGAATTGATATAGGGCTATTTTTGAGCAAACTTCTCCCTATATAATTTTTTGAGATTTTTGAGGATTAAATCGAATGATTTAGGTTACAGGGACACTTTCTCTGACGTTTTCACACTGACAGTTACTCACGTATTCATTATCTTTTATCTAAAACTATAATGCCAGTTAGTTTCAGATAACACTTTGTCATTAAACTGATTTGCACCTTGTGTCCTCAAAACATAAACCAGTTGACAAAGCACCCAACGCCTTCAGGTTTGATATTTTTCCCTTATGGGGGGCGTTCATGGCGATTTGAGCTCAATTTTTAATTATTGCCAATTTTTATGCAAATACTGCCCTTGTTTATCAGGAAACAAGCTGAAAACAAGCGGTGGTCTGCTTTCATATTTCTTATCCGATCTGCAACGGTCGTATGCCGGGGTCATAGATTGTTTCCCGTATGCTAAGACAGATCTTTCATTATAGGTGCTGCAAGTCATGGCCCCTAATTGCAGCGACATTTCATGTAACGCATTCGCCTCTGTTCACATATTCAGTTGTCAAACAACATTCTTTTTATAATTTTAGCAAGCAAGGATAGTAACTTCAAGTGTTTTTTTCGTGCTGCTGCAATATGTTGCCTATATGCAAATTATTTTATAAAATAAGGAGAGAACAGAGAGGGAGATATGGGAATAACAGATTACCATGCCAAGTATTTTGCACATGAGCTTACCAAACAGCTTGCTTCGGGAGACCCTGAAAAACTTGCGGCTACTCTCATTGATGCACAGGTTGAAATAAAGCCCCATCAGGTGGATACGACACTGTTTGCTTTCAAATCGCCATTTTCTAAGGGTGCGTTGCTTGCTGACGAAGTCGGTTTGGGCAAAACCATTGAGGATGGGCTTGTTATTTCACAGAAATGGGCAGAGCGTAAGCGGAATATTCTGACCATCACTCCTTCAAACCTCCGTAAGCAATGGAATCAGGAGCTTGCGGACAAGTTTTTTATCCCCACCGTTATTCTTGAAAAGAAATCATTTTAGTCTGAAATCAAAAGAGGCAACCTTAATCCGTTTATTGTGGATAAGACCGGTATTACTCCTGCCACTGTCACCAAGACGCTCGGTCACTTGGATCAGCTTGGTATTTTCAAGGAGCTGACCGCACAGAAATGCAGCCGCCTTTTCTGCTATGCGGACTATATCGATATTATAAAACTATTGAGCAATTTGGTCAGCTTAATTTGATAGTATTTATGATTTCTAAATATATATTTCACTAATCAGCTAATGCTTTATTATAGACCAAAACCACGCATTTTATCGTGCTGCTCCTTGTAGTTCGGCAGATATTTCTCAACAAGCTTCCAGAAATCTTTGCTATGGTCATGGTGTACCAGATGGGCAAGCTCATGCACTACGATATATTCAACACAGTCTATCGGCAGCTTGATAGCTTCATAGTTGAAGATTATATTCCCTCTGGATGAACAGCTTCCCCATCTTTTTGCGACCTTCTTAAAGGTGATCTTTGTATAGCTTCGCCCCATTACTTCAGCCCACTTGATAGCCAAAGCAGTAATACGCTCCTTAGCCTTCTCTATATAAAACCCATCAAGAGCTTTATACATAAATTCTTTTTTCATCAGGTAAGGGTTATACCTCAATGTAAACTTTGAATGATTGAATGTCAGATATGCTCTGCCGACAGGAGCATCCTTGTCTTCTTCGAGCTTCAGATAGTATCTTTTGCCAAGGTACGGCAGCCTAGAACCTGTTTCAAACTCAAAGTTGCTGAGGTTCTCCTGAATCAGAGCTTTCTTTTGCAGAATCCAGCGGGCTTTTCCCTTTACCAGCTCCTGCATTTTTTCATCTGACATTTCCGGCGTTTTTACGACAACACCGTTTTTATTGTCCACGGTGATGTATGCTCTTTTCAGTTTAGGGTCAACAATATGGGCAAATTCAATAACTTTGTTGCCGTATTTCACAATCATGTGTTTTTCCTGAGCACTTCCACAACATCCAGAGCGAGGTCGGCTGCGGCCTTCATCCCCAGTTCGTCTCTCATATGGAGTTTGATTGCAGTGCGCATCTCTTTCATCTCGTGTTCTTTGGTGTGCCAGTCGGTAATGATTTTGCCCGTACTGTCGGTGATGCGCTCATATGCAATACGGATCAGCTCAGGCGTTAGCTCCTTCGCCCTGCCGTCCATATGTTTTTCCAGTGTTTTGAACACCGCAAATTCCTGCTCGGTCGCAAAGCCGCCGTTGCCATGCTTCAGAATTTTCTCCTGCATCTTTTCGTATTCTTCCAGCAATTCAGCAACTGAAAGCATTCCGGCTTTCCGTTTTTCAATCAGCTCATGCAAAAGCTCTGCAATGGGTTTGTAAAATTCAGGGTTTTTGTCCAGCTCGATGCTGATTTTATGTTTTATACGGTTTTCAATAGTGAGTGCGCGGGTTTTCAGGTCGCTCACCTTGCTGAGTTCCTCTTGGAACTTTTTGCGGTCAGTAATGGCAACAGGTGCATCCATAAGGTGCTCCACCCCGTTCGCACGCAAGTGGTCGTCCATCAGTTTTTTCAGCTTTTTAAAATCTTCCGCAGAGATGGAAAGCGTAGTGTCCGCATACGTGTTTGCGGCTTTTGTGCGGATATCGTTATACAGCTTCATATCATAGCCATATTTTGCGGCGTATTCATCCGGCAGAACAATGTCCATAGAGCGGTTGAATGCTTTGAGCAATGCCTTGAACTCGTCCCGCACATCTTCCGGCTCAATAAGATGTACGCATGCATTCAGGTATTTTTCCCGCTCTGCTCTGCGGTCAATCTTTATTTCTTTAAAAAACTTCACGAGCTTGTCGTGGTTTGCGTCCAGTTTTGGTTTTTCTTCATTCAGGTTGGTCATGACATCATTCGGCTCAAGGTCGCCGCTGAAAATTTCCAGCGCATCCACCAGAAACTGGGTGATTCCGCAATAATCCACAATCAAGCCGTATGCTTTGCCTGCCCGAGTGCGGTTCACTCGTGCAATTGCCTGAAGGAGGTTATGTTCTTTAATCGGTTTATCGAGGTACATAACCTGCGCAATGGGGGCATCATATCCGGTTAACAACATATCGCACACAATCAGAAAAGCGGTGTTGTCATACAGTTTTTTACCGCCCTTACTCAGGCTTGTTGCGTCACCAAAAGGGAGCTTGTAGTCATCTGTAACTTTTTGCACATCGCTCTGCGGAGTTATGTATTCATCAAATTCTTTCGGGTCTTTTTTGGGTGAATGGCTCAGAATAACTTTGCTTTCAAAAGGATTCAGCCCCAGCTCAGCCAGTTCGTTAAACGCTTTTTTATACTCCACAGCGGCAAACTTGCTGTAACACACAATCATAGCCTTGTGACCGCTTGGATGAATTTTATCACGGTAATGCTTCACAATATGCTCGGCAATTTTTCGTATGCGTTCTTTTGCACTTTGGATGCTCCCCATGCCGGTGGCTTTTGCTTTAAGGAGTTCCTGTTTTTCCTGTGATTCATTGCCGAAATATTCCTGAAATGCTTTGTTCATCTGCTCTTTTTCCAGAAACAGTTCCGGCAGTCCAATGTCATACAGAATAGGGAGCGTTGCGCCATCCTCTACAGACTGCTTGATGGTGTACTTGTCAATATATTCTCCGCCGTAAAACGTGCCGAGGGTGCTTTTTGTCTCTTTGTCTATGGGTGTTCCGGTGAAAGCGATGTATTTTGCATTCGGGAGCAGTTTGCGCATATATGCGGCAAAAAGCCCGTATTGACTGCGGTGGGCTTCGTCCACCATGACGAACAGGTTTTCCGCCTCGGTCAGCGGTTGAACATTTTCAATGTCGTCCGGCATCTCTTCGTCAAATTTATGAATAGTGGTAGTGATTGTTTTGCCGTAGCTGTCTTTCAGTTTTTCTTTCAAATCGCTGATAGACCTCGCACGAATGACATTCGGCAGACTGCATCGTTTGAAAGTGTCAGAAATCTGTTTGTCGAGGTCAACCCGGTCGGTAAGGATTATTATTATGGGGTTGCCGAATCCGTTTTCTTCCCGCTTCAGCTTAATGGCAAGGTACAGCATTGTGATTGATTTGCCAGAGCCCTGCGTGTGCCACACCACGCCGCCGTTGTTTTCGGTTTGCAGTCTGGTTAGTGTTTTCTGCACTGCCCTTATTTGCTGGTACCGTGGGAGTTTTTTGATGGTGCGTCCTTCTTCTACCTCGAATATGGTGAAATCCCGCACAATGTCCAGAAACTTGTCTTTGCGGAACAGGTTATACAGCAGAATATCCTGCTTTATTAGCGGTCTGGGGAGCATTGCGGTAAGCTCCGAAATATCTTCAGATTTAAACTCGCTGTAGTGGGTGCTGCCTGCACCGATGGAGCCATACCGCCCGCCGACTTCGTAGATGCCTGCGCAAATCTGATTATAGTAAAAAAGCTCCGGACTGTTTTCCTGGTAATATTTCAGGTCTGTGACGGACTCTTCAATAGCGTTTCTGTTTGTGGGAGACTTGCATTCGACTACAGCTAAAGGCAAACCGTTCACAAACAGCACAATGTCCGGCTTTGAGTTTACGCCACTGCCATAAAACTTCATCTGGTTTACGGCGAGAAAGTCATTATTCTCCAGGTTTTGAAAATCTATAAAAACGGGTGTTTTATGCTTGGTGGTAACAGGGTCAGGGATGGAGAAATTCGCCAGAGGAGACGAAGTGATGAGCTTGTGCAGATTGTTGTTTGCACTCATCAGGCTGTCGGCAGTAACTTTGGTGAGGGTATGCACGCATTTGCTCACCCCGTTTTCATCCATCCACGGGTTCAGCTTGCGGATGGCGCTCGCCAGCCTGTCGGTCAGCACAACCTCATGGATGCTCCCCCGTGAGTCGTGCTTGCTTGCATCAAAATAGTCGTACCCCAGCAGTTGAAACAGTTCAATAGCCGGGAGTTCAGAGGTTTTGAGTTCGCTCATTAATCACCCCCATCATGGTAATACTGTAAACCATTAAATAATCCACCCAAAGTGGTGCCTTTACCAACAGGAAATGCAAAATACACACCATATTTATATGCCAAACGTTTGTCCTTTACATACCCACGTACCTTTTCAGCGTCATTCGCTCTGATGCCTGCCTTTTTCAGTTCAATGACGACAAGGTTATGTTCGTTTGAACCACGCCTATGGACGATTATGTCAGGGCGTACAACTTCACCCTGTGAGCGTTTCGGGTCGTTCATGTCTTTGTTATACTCGCAATCTATATTGTAGCCGTCAAATTCAGTAACATTTTCAAGGTATAGTGCGAGCCTGTGGGCAATTGCTTGCTCATGTACATCATGTTCAAACAAGTATACATCACGCTCCCAGAGCATACTGATTGCTTCATTCATAATCTCTTTCAGACGGTCAAGCGTTAGGGGCATACTTTCACCCGTTTTTGTCCGGTCAGTAGCTGTTGCATCAGTCCGGTTTTTAGTGTGGTGTATGCTGATTTCCGCTTTTTGAGTGAGTCAAGCTTGTTGTCCACCTCGGTAAGGATGGAAGCTATTTTCTCCTGTTCTTCAGGGGGGGGGAGGGGTATGTTCATGTTGAGCAAAACAGACTTCGGAATATTTTTCATACTATTACTCGTTCCCGTCGCTTTTCTTTGCAACTCAGCCCTAGCATATCCATGCGACAAAATAGCAGACAGCCATTTTACACATAGAGTTTCAGGAGTTTTTGCTGAAAACTGCCATAAACGGTCAGGAAGAAACAAGTTTGGGAAATCCTTTGAAACATAACCCGATTCACCAACTAATTGAGGAGTGTTCATGCGACTCAAAATAATTGAATTTCTAGCAGGATTAATTCTTGCTCGTGCTTCTTCGCCATTCGCAATAGTTTTATATTCGTCAGCGTAAAACTTCCCAAGTGACACAGCACTTGTTTTTAAAATACCATAGTTTGCATTTGAAGCAGACTCATCAGAATTAACACTTACCCCTGCAGTCGGTGGAGTAATTAACCCTCCAAGAGACACTACCTCCCACGCTTTGGGGATGGTGCCGATTTCGGTTTGTTTGAATTCAGTGTGTCCGATGCCTTTTGTGAAGAGTTGCTGCATCAGCCCTTTTTTCAGGTTTTCGGTTGCGGTAATCTGCTGGTCGATGTTTGCCAGCTTGTCGTCCACCGTGCCCAAAATGTCCGCAATCTTCCGCTGTTCCTCAAGAGGAGGGAGGGGGATTAATATTGCTCCGAGCTGTGTTTGGTTTACAGAAGGAACTGCTCCTTCCTGAACAAGTTTACCAAAGTCCGTTTGAAGTAAGACTAAATAAAGAAAGCTAGATATAATTAATTCTTTAGGAGTCGCCCCCATCATATTATTGTCAATCAGGGTGTCCCTTGTCAGTATGCGTCGTCTGTTAAGCAACAACGCTGCACCTACTTTAGCAAAAACAACCGTATTCGCAGCGAAGACAACTCCTTTCATTGACTTAACATCTATGGCACTCACCCAGTTATTAGAAGTATGTATGTAGGTTTCATTACCCTTCAAATTCATGTCGCTAACTTTTATGAAAGGAAATTCACCGGACACATTTCCTTGGTATTCTTCCTTAAATCCTGTACCACCCCTAAGGGTACAAACATCAGAAAGCTTAACCTCTCTCCACCCATCCGGCAGTTTATGCGTCATAGCCCAGCTCCGTCAGGTAGGTGGTCAGTTTTGCGTCAATCGCCTTTTCCTCTGCTTCCAGCTTTACTATTTCCTTTAGCGTTGCTTCTATGTCTACCTGCTCTTCTTCCTCGCTGGTGTCTATATAGCGGGCGATGTTCAGGTTGTAGTCGTTCTCTTTAATTTCATCCATCGGCACGATGCGCATATATTTGTCCACATCCTGCCCTGCGTTATATGCCTGCACGATTTTTTCAATATGCTCCTGCTCCAGCATGTTCATGTTTGAGCCTGTTTTAAAATCCGCCGATGCGTCTATAATAATCACTTTCCTTTTCAGGTTGGCGGGTTTGCTTTTGTTAATGATGAGCACACATGCGGGAATACCCGTGTTGTAAAACAGCTTGCTGGGCAGCCCTACCACTGCCTCTATAATGTCGTCTTTCAGCATCCCTTGGCGAATCTGTCCCTCGCCACTGCCACGAAACAGCACACCATGGGGCAAGACAACACCCATCCGTCCGTTTTGCTTTAATGATGCTACCATATGCTGGGCAAAGGCTAAATCCCCATAGCTTCGGGGTGGAGTGCCATATGAGAAGCGCCCGAAAGCGTCATGCACTTCCTTAGCATAGTTCGGCTTTTTCCCTTCGGCTTCTGCGGTTACCTCTGCTCTTTCCCACCAACCGTCCAGACTGAACGGCGGGTTGGCAATTACACGGTCAAATGTTTTTACCGTGTCGTCACTCTCTCTATGTTTCGGGTCGCTGAGGGTGTCCCCTTTTGCAATTTGGGCACTGCGGTAGTTGTGTAGCATCATGTTCAGCTTGCAGATTGCCCATGTGCCAAGGTTGCGCTCCTGCCCGAAGAGCGTCACGTTTACGCCCGAAGGGGTTAGCCCGCCATGCTCTGCAATATACCGTGCGGATTCAATCAGCATACCGCCACTGCCGCAGGTGGGGTCGTATACTGTGTTGCCTGCTTCCGGCTTCAACAGGTGCACAATCAGCTTTACCACCCCTTTTGGGGTGTAGAATTCGCCACCCTTTTTTCCGGCATCGTCTGCAAACTGTTTAATCAGGTATTCATATGCCTGCCCCAGCAGGTCCGGGGTGTAGAGGTCTTTATTGGCAAGGCTGTATTTGTTGAAATGTCCCAGCAGACGCATTAGGGTTGCATCGGTCAGTTTCTCTTTGTCCCCAAAATGCACAGCGGTCATTACTCCGGCGAGGGACGGGTTTTTCTCTTCAATCTCGGCAAAGGCTTTGTCTATTGCTTCGCCAATCTTCTCCGTCTTCTGGGCGATGGTGCTCCAGAATGCGCTTTCGGGCAGGGCAAACTGATGGATGTCGTCATCTTCTTTTGCTTCCTGCTCTGTGTAGCCTCTCTCCGTTGCTTTTTCTACTTCTTCAAAGAAAACATCATTCGCCCGCTTCAAAAACAGCAAGCCGAAGATGTAGTTTTTATAGTCAGAGCTGTCTGTGCTTCCACGCAGAATGTCCGCCGCGCCCCACAGCCAGCTTTCCAGTGTTTCAAGTGTCAGAGTCATTTATTACCTCTCATGTACTGTGAATAATATAGCACAAAGCTCTGTAAAACCGGAATACTTTGTAAAAGAAAAGTACCCTGAAGAGAGGGCACTATTATTCCCGGGCAGAGTTCAATCTCTTTAGCAATTTTAACCTATATCAATCAGCTCCGACAAATCGGCTTTTAAGGTTGTATATTTGGCTATCAAACAGACGTCCAAAGAGACCCTAAAAAAATCAGCCTGAATTCCTTCTCAGTATTTTAATACATATTCTAAAGGCGTGAGTCCTTCTAAAGCTTTATGAGATCCAAATGTATTGTAGCCCATACGCCATTTTTCAATCCTTCACCTAGCATCTTCCAGATCTAAGAACCAATGGTCAGCTTAGGTATAAATGTAAGAATAAGTTATTTATGCCATAAGCTACCGGCTTTTCATTTTTTAGTGATTAATATTGTATATGTTTGTTTTATTTGACATATTCCAGATTCCAAGTCTGCTCTGCGAATAGAATTATACCCATATGAATCAAAAAGGCTGATACCTATTTTTGAGACGCTGCTCAGTACCGTCCAATGGTCAATCGAGTCTTTATTCGGAATTATGTCTGGGTAATATGCCGGAATTTTATTAAGAAAAATTATAATCGCTGACTTACCCTTTTTCAAAATATCTGCACATTCTTTGAGAAAATCAGCAATATTTATTTCTTTTTTAAAGGGTTTAGAATGCTCAAAACCATATTTCTCCCCGATGTGCCTGAGCAGTGGTTTCATATCCTTAAAGTAGATACCATCGCCCTTAACAGCTTCTAGCAAAATTACATTATCATTCAAAAAATCTATTGAATCATTAAAGAGAGACTGTTCGCTATTTTCATCAATGATATTTGCTTTGCGGCAAGCATTGATAATAGAATAGACACCGCAAAGATAATCAAAATAACCTTGTTTTCTTGGCTCGATCTTGTTCATTTAAGTTCTCCTATGGAAATACGTGTAGTTTTAAGTATCAATCAAGCTTTAAAATCCGACCTTATTACCTGACTTGAAAGATATTTCCTGCTTTATCAGTTCAAGAAGATCAGTGTAAATAATCTCCTTGTTTATTATAACAGAATCAACTATTGCTTTTCGGACGATATTTTCTATTTGTCCGCCGGAAAGCGGAAATGCACTGAGTATTCCGATAATGTTATCGTTCAATTCAGGTATTTTCAGCTTCCAGATTTTTTCTCTCAACTCTTTGGACGGAGTTGTATATTCAACTTTATAAAGAAACCTGCGTGAGAATGCGTTATCAAGATTATCCATCAGATTTGTCGTGGCAAAAAATATGCCTTCAAATTTTTCCAACTCTTCCAAAAGTATATTTTGCATTGAATTATTCATTTGATCCACGCTAGATGAAACATCTATTCTTTTACCAATGAGGGCATCGGCTTCATTGAAGAGAAGTATGGGAGTCTTTTTCAATGTTTTTGTTGCTTTTTTGTATTCCTCAAAAACTTTTTTGAGATTTTTCTCGCTTTCTCCAACAAACATATCCCTGATAGCTGCTATATCAACCTGAAGGATATTTCTCTCTGTTTTGAGTGCGATCTCATGCACTGTTGCTGTTTTTCCTGTTCCGGGGGCTCCGTACAGGAGGCAAACAAACCCTGACGGCAGGTTTTTATCTTTTAATGTTCTGTTTAACTGCTCGAGTCTGCTTTCTTCAAGAGCTGAGGTTAGGGTATCTATATGTGTCTTCAGAACACTGTCAAAAACAAGTGTTGTGTTGATTTCCTCATGTTTGATAGTTACCAGCTTATTGCTTTTAAATTCGGTGGATTGTTCAAAATTCAAGCCGACCATCTCTTTTGTCTTGTCTGTGAGTGAAAGCGCAAAGTCTGATCTGAAAAATCCTGATTGTGCTTCGACCTCCACATATCCGTTTTTTATGAGATCGAGCTTTTCGTTTACGATGTCTCTTTTTAATCTCATCTTAATTGAGATTTCGGAATATATATTGTTCAGATAATGGTCTATATCTTCCAATTCATTACCTTCAAAAAGCTCTTTAAGCAGATATATTAACAATATTTTGTTGTCATCGCAGGTGTTCTTCAGCAGTGATACAACAGGAATAGGGTGCATCTTCTCGAGAATGTCATTGAGTTTACTGATAAGCTTAATATGATCTTTTTTTGTTTTAGATTTATGTTCGTCTATTATTTTTGAAAAATGTTCAAATACTGAAAAAATATCTGAATAATCAATATCCAGAGTTTTTCCTGTCAGCATAAAAGTCTTAAAGCTTTTCGAAATAATGATGTCGGGGTACAATTCTTCTATGGCATCAGTATCCTCAAACTCTATAAATCTTTTTCTCTCCAACAACTTTATGGCTTCAAATACATCATAATAATCCTTCTCAGATAGTTTTAATTTCTCTGAAAAGTCAGTGAGCAGATTAAAGCTTCTATTTCTGAAGGAATAATTGGTCAGAGCGATCAACGTTCTTGTTTCAATGTCGGAAAGACCGAAAAGATTACTAAAATAGCTGATGGCTTCTTCGTTTCCTTTTCCTTTAAGGAAAAGCTTGGTAGGTTTAATATAAAGGGCTTGCTTGCAAAAATCTGTCATGGCTGTTTACCTCCATGACAGATTCTTACATAGTTGGGCGACAAATCATGTCGCAATGGTTGCGGTTTATAAGATTAATTGAGGGAATTCTAATTTATAACCACAATGTCATTAATATTCATTTGTTTAATACGGCAATCATCCCTTTTTTAACAGTAATTTACAGTAGCTCCTTTTGTTGTGCCGTGGAACGAATGTTTTTTATTGTTCATTTCTTACTAATTGAGTTTTTTATATTTTAGCGATTACCCAGTGACATTATCTACATTGCTTATTCATTAAGTCAGTCTATATCTTTGTTCAGATTTATAATTTTCTCCCCTATTACTTTCAAAAACTCCCTGTATTCCTTAGGTTCAAGTACTTCTATATTATCTATCCAGCGAACTATTATCTGGAAAAACTCCATCTCATTTGCGGTTTCAAATTTTATAATGGCAGAGCCGTCCTCAAATTCCTCTTCCATTATCTGATCTGCCGTCAAAGCTCTTCTTTTGATATACTCTGTCGCCAAAGGGCTTACTTTTATTTTTGCTGTTATGGTTTTCCCCTGTTCAAACCATATGCTCTGAGGCTTTTTTAATACCTCTGCAAAATTATCAGGGATGAACAGGTACGTTCCTGCATTTTTTATATCTGTTATGTAGTCGAGAATAAACTTTTTAAGCAATCCATCGTGTCCGGCAGCAAGATACCAGTAGCCATCATTAAAAATGATTGAATAAGGGTCAACCATGTACTTCTTGTTATATTTTGTATACAAAAACTCAATTTTCTCACTATCAGCGATTGCTCTCTCTAGCCTTGAATGGGTTTGAGCGATATTATCATAATCAATTGCTGTTTCACCGATGATGATATGTGAAGATACATCAATTTTACTGTTGATTTTATTGATTTTATCTTCATTTTCCTTGCCTAGAATGCTTTTTGAGTAATTCAGCAAAGACTTTATGAACGCATATTCCGCATTCTCCAGTATGCCCTTTTTGATTTTATATCCGTCTATGAGTGAATATGAGTTGCGTTCATCATTTTTCTGAACAAAAGGCAGATCCGCCAGTTCCAAAAGATGCCTTTGGGCTGTCCTCAGGCTTATTTCAAACTCATTCTGCACCATCTTGGAGTTGATTTCTTTATTTGTGGTAAGCATATGCAGAAGTTTTACAGCTACACTGAGCTTATTCATTATCTTCTCCTTGCACTGTTTCTATATGAACATCTCCTAAGTCGTAGCCAGCTATAACCTGTGTTAATAAATCAGCGTATTGATTATCTATATTTCCGCCAGTAAAGATAAATATGCTTTTTATATCAGTATATAGGCGGAACATCTTGTCGAATGACTCTATGCTGTTTATATTTCCGAATCCAAACAATCTATCGTTTCTTTTTCCCGGTTCTATTGCCAGAGCGTTGGGAAGATTTATATATTCAGCGATAAGCAACGAATTATTATAATATATGTACTTTAGTCGAATCATAAGTTCTTTTCACTACATATATTTGCATAAATCGTAAGCCGTGACTCACAGACTATGTCTTTTACTATTTCACAAGTATTGAAAATATCTAATTCTCTATCTTCGCACAGGCTATTCAGAAGCATTGAAAAAAAACTGTAATATTTTGTTTCATCAACCCCTGAAGATATTTCATAATGCAGAAAAAGTGCATTGCTCTCATAGGTTTCTATCACCTCTCTGACACTCCTAAGCAAACTTTTTGCCGATTCTCCTCTGTTTATATCAAATATTTTAACATACAATGAGTTTTCTTCAGGTTTTTCAACATTAAAGAAATTTATTATTGCTCTTGCGATATACTGCTGCTCCGGGCAGAACGCCGGACTGCTGGATATAGTTCCTTTGATGAAAAATTCTGCTGTTTTTTCAAGTGCAGTATCGATTCCAGAGTGGCATATAATCTTTACCATATCTTTTATTTTATCTTTGTTTTCATTTTTTGCATAAATAAATGCAGGCGAATCAGGCTTTAGGATATGTTTAACTATCTCATTTATGAGACTGGGATAAAACTCTTCATATGCAATTATATGAAGCGAATCAAAGTCATTTCTGCCGAGCTGAGAAGCAGCTATATAGTCGGCCTTTACATATATTTGCTCGTTGGATGAAAGTTCGTCTTTTCCGCGAATGCTAAAAGCTGAGAGCTGTTCTGTATTAAATCCGCACGAATAACACAAATTATCCATGAAACAATCATGCCTTTCTTTTGAGTTTCCGATAAAAATTATTGCTGTTTTTTCAGTTTCCTTCATTTAAGCCCTGCACGTAATTTGCTTTTAATTTATATTCACATTGAACGTCATTTATTGACGTATGGATGAATTATTATGGCTTTTTCTCACAAACAAACAAGATGTGTTTTACGGATTGGTGACGGTCTCCGGTTTCGGTACAGTTTTTATACTGATATAAGGTGTAAACTTACAGTCATTATATCATCTTGCTCTCAACTCTGAGCCCCTAATCCGTTGTGAACTTTATATGGTGTTTTGTCGCCATAAACTGTTTATCTATAACGCATGAGTTCAAGATTCTGAGACGACTCATCGGAACCCGGATAGTAACAGCAGGAGCACTTGATACCCAAAAGCTCATACTGACTGCTGCTGGACAGGCTGCTTCTTGCGATATCAACCATAAAGTTCCTTCAGGATATGCGTACCGTTTCCCGAGAGCTCGCTGCCATACCTTTTATGTCTTCTTTCTTCCGCTTACAAATCTGGTTAGGGTGAATATTATACTTGGCTGCTAATACTGATAAAGTCAGTTTTTCACCATAGCTTCAAGACTATGAATGCCGCTAAAGGAATTGCTCCTACCCGTGAATAGTTTCATTATGGAATACGGCGAAAATTTTTAGGTATAAACTGCATTTGCACAAAATGATTTACATGGTTGGTCTCAATATTGATTCATTTACTGAAATTATTGTAGCAATTTGCTTATTTATGCGTAAACACATCTATATAAATTTCTCCATAAACATCATATTTGCCGTCTTCTTTTTCAAACATAACTAATTCAACGCTATCTTTTTTGCGCATCATGTCCACCGAGTTATCTTCAAAGGGTAAGCCTATGCTTTCAAAATATCGCATTAATTCATTAGCGTGGCTTTCGTGATTTTGGTGTTCGGGCGGGATCAGGGCGATTATCTCCGCTGTCTTGCTTTCTGAAAAATAACGCAAGAATATTTTGAATCCAGTTTTTTGAAAATTCAGGTAGAAGGCGATAAATTCATATTTTTGGTTTGATATACAGTCCTCTATAAACGGGAATTGCGCAGTAAGCTCGTGCATAGTTATACCAGCTTCCTTCAGTCTGCTTTCTAAGTCTTGAAAGTTAACCTTATCAAAACCACATAAAAACTGAAACTGCATGCCATTTATGTTCCCAAGTTTTTCAACATTTCTTTTACTTTCAGTGTGCCTGTATTTTTCAAGTAATTCGTGAAAAGTTTTCATATACACCTTGCTACGGATACAATTTAATGTTGTCAGCGGATTATATACTGTATTTATTAATTTTGCATGTCATGGCGACAGACGCTGACGCCGGAGAGTGTTTAATTACATAAAGAAAAATAACGAAGGGCTGAAGTTATGCTATAATATACTTCTGGCTATAATATTGTCGAATTAGCACTATCGTTTGAAAATGATTGACGGGGGTTAAAATGGCTAAAGAGATTGAACCAAGATTAAGAACAATAAGCGAATATCTTACTCTTGAAAAAAATGAAAACTTTGTAATACCTGAATATCAGCGAGGATATTCTTGGGATAAAAATCAGTGTGATAAATTATGGCAAGACATTGAAGAATTTATCAATTCAGGTGCAGCTGACCCTTATTTTTTCGGAACCATTATAATCAATTGCTCAAACAATGATAAACTTAGCCTTAGCCTAATTGACGGTCAGCAGCGAACCACAACATTTTTATTACTGCTTAAGGCATTATTAATCAGATTAAAAGACGCACTTCACAACATCCCAAATGACGAAGACTCAGAAGGGCTTAAGGCCGGAATAACAGCAAATAGAAATAAAATAATGAGAATTTTGTATAAAGCTGAAGAAGAAGAAATTCCGTCAATGTTGAAAGATCATGAGAAGACCAAAGAGATATTGATAATTGAAAATAATTCAATTAATGAACTGCATCCGGAAGAAATAAAAAAAATTATTGAAGCTGCTGATTATAAAACATCTGAGGAAAGCGTGTGTAAAATTCCGCGCAAGCATAATGATAATAAATACACTAACCATTTTCGCAATTTTAAATATTTCTATGACAAGCTGCGTCTTCTTGAATCAGAAAGTGCGTTAAATAAATTCGCCAAAGATTTTTTAGGGAAATGTCAGGTCATAGAGATTCGTAGTTGGCAAGTTGAACAGGCAATTACAATGTTCAATTCGCTTAATTCGACCGGTCTGCCTCTTACGGATGCGGATATTATCTCTGCTGAGTTATATTCAAAAGCAGGTGAACATAAAGAAAAGTTTAATGATTCATGGCAAAATATAAATAAGCTTGCCGATGAATTATCTAATCGCAGAATAGTAGACATTGGTTCAATATTGCAGCAATTTATGTATATTCGTCGCGCAATGGACAAAGATTATGCCAGAGACAACTCAATAGATGTCACAACTCCAGGACTGAGGAGATATTATACTGTAATTAATAAAGAACTGCTGAGAAAACCATTGGAATTATGCGAGAATTTAGATAAAATTACGAGACTGTGGGATACTGTAAAAGATTATCCGTTGATTATGTTGTTATTAAAGTGCAATGAAAACTCTAAGCTGTTTCTGTCCAGTTATCTGTATCGATTTAAAGCAGATGATATAGATGAGTCAAAAGTAACAGATATATGTGAGAGTTTATTGAGGCTATTTATTTTGCTGGAAGTCGTTGATGCCGGTTACTCGAGCAGTAAATTTAAAACTTTCTTATTCCAAGAAAATCTTAAATTAGTTGATAATGCGGTTTCTGTTGACACCATTAAAAATGATTTTGATAAGCACATAAGAGAGAATTGGAAAGAAATAGATATAAAAGAGATAATTAGAGAATATAGCAAAAATCTCCTTGTTTACATCAATGAATATTTATATGCCAAAGAAAAGAAATCTAAATTTGATTTTTCAGATAATGTTAATATCGAGCATATAATGCCATCAAGCGGACGTAATAACGTTATTATTCGTGACGATGCAGGGCTTTCCAAGGATGATTTTAATAATGTAGTTAATAAGCTCGGGAATAAAATACTGCTTGAAGAGGATATAAATAAATCCATCGGTAATGAATGGTTCAAAACCAAAAAACAAAACTCGATTAGTAACAAATCCGGATATGCTGACAGCAGGTACTCTATCGCTTTATCTTTAACAGAGTATCATAGAGATATATGGACAAAAGATGATATCGAGATAGCAACTGAAAAGGCTGCAGAGAGAATTGTGAAGTTTATCTTTAATAAATATTAAACCAGAAGGGTACTCTTTATGCCGCATTATGAAGCTTGTGATGAAATAATGGTGCTTAAAAGTTTGGGCCTAACATATGAAGAAATTGCTGAAACTATGTTTCCTCATAAAGATAAGAAAAAGATTCTTTATATACATGGTTATAGTTCATCAAAAGACTCATCAACAGGTAAAAAACTTGCGCAGTATTTACCGAATACTGATGTTATTACGGAAACTTTCTCTGCAAATCCGCATGAAGCAATTGAGCAAGCCAACAAGCTAATATGCGAACATAAAATTGATTTAGTTGTTGCATCTTCGTATGGTGCTTTTTTCGCAATGCAGTTAAAAGGAACGCTTAGATTACTGATAAATCCCTGTTTATATCCAAGTGAACAGTTTGGTAAACGACACCCAGAATTTCAGTACCTTTCAGAATGTGTTGAACTGGAAAAAACTGTTCTGGAAAATAATTTTCAACAAATATATGCAATTTTTGCTACTAATGACGAGCTGTTTTCTTATAAAGAAGTTTTTGCTAAATATTGCAGCAATATTATAATGGTAAAAGACAAGCACCGCTTGAATTACACTAATATTAAAAAGGTTGTTGTTTCAAAGGTAAAAGCCCTTATTGATTAGGGATATACAGGAGGGTGCAATTGAAAGGGACAGGCGCACTGAGTTTAAATAAAAACGGAGTAACCTGTAAATCATTTTGTATAAGTACCGTATTAGACTTCAATCCTTTAACTGTATTAAATCATGCCACGTTCAAGGGGGGAGCTAGTCCAATGTTATCGCCGTCTATGCCTTGTTTCCGGCAAAGATTTTCTCCCACAGACTGAAGGACAAATTTGATGTGATAATTATTGAAGAGTACAGTTTAGGAACTCTTAATATTTTTTAGGCACCATTTTGGGCACCACTCTTTACATCTGTCTGGCAAATTGCTTATAAATAACACTTTAAGAAATCAAAAAATGGAGGCGGCGGGAATCGAACCCGCGTCCGAAAAACTTACAGCCAAAGGCGCTACATGCTTGTTCCGTGTTTAGATTTTCCTGCCACCGTGACCACGGACAGCCCTGCCGGCAGGTAAGCCTTTAAGTTTCAATCCCTTTGTTCAAGGCGGTTCAAAGGGCTTGGCTCACTATTGTTTGGCGCACTAGGGTCAGCCGTGAGCAGGCCTCACTTCGTGCGTCGCCGTCAATTAAGCAGCGAGTGCAAATTCTTCGTTTGCAGTTACTATTTGCCGGCTAATTAACGAGGTGCCGACCTCGGCATGCTCCCAAGACCTACGATTCCCCGTCGAAACCGATCGCCCCCGTGAGAAGAATTATTATATATGTTAAACAATTTAGTGCAAGGTCTTTATAAGATCGTGAAGAAAAAGCGTGTCTTCTGTGTTTACAGAAGGCACGCTTTATAATCTATTTGAGTCTTGCGATAAGGCGTTCTGCATGATCGAGTGCCTTAGCCTGGACCTGATCTTTGTCACCCGCCATTCCTGGGATGTACATCATACCATTTGAAGACACGCTTTCCTCAAGTTTTACCTGTGTTAGTGCCAGTGTTTGTTTTACTGGCAAAAGCAGTTCATCTGTAGTGGGGTTCACATAACCATCTGCCGGAACACCTGTTGTAAAAGAGAGAATAACTGGTTTTCCTTTCAATTTATCGCCACCTTCTCCGTAGGCAAATCCATAGGTAATAACTTCATCAACCCATTGTTTAAGCAGCCAAGGCATGCCGTACCAGTTAAAAGGGAACTGAAAAACTATTCTGTCTGCGTTAACAAGTTCTTTTTGTTCCGCTGAAACATCAAAATGACCGTCAGGTCTGTGATTAGCCAATGTTCTTACTGTAACATCAGGCAGTTTTGCTATTTCTGCAACTATAGTTGCATTTGATAATGACTGTTCAGGCGTTGAATGTCCGTAGAGTACAAGTGTTTTCATGGTATCCTCCTTAAAACTTGTTTCTGTTATTTCCAGAGATATTTATCTCATTTTTTCCGCTGCATCGTTTATAAGTTCTGCGAGTTTGTCCGCTTCTTCCATCCCAAGTTTTTCAGAATACATCTCATAGAGGTCTTGGGATGCTTTTGAAATTTTTGCTGTGAGTGCCAAACCGTTATTAGTGGCAAACATTTCCGCGGTTTTCCCGTTTCTGTTTCGGGTTATGTAGCCTTTCCGTTCAAGTCCGTCCGCAAAGCGTGTTATTGTTGACGGGGCGAGAGAAAGAAGCTCTGCCGCACGGGTGGGGCTTATGCCCGGCTCATCAGCAGCAAGCACAAGAAGAAAAGCCTGTGAAGGGTGCATACCTGTTGAGGTGAAGCATTCTTCAGCGAGTTTTGAGATTTGTCTGGCAAAGCTCATGCTTGCTGCATAAAGACATTTTTTTGAAGTATGACCTTTCATCTCTTTCTCCTTGCTTGTACATACAAGTATAATCGCTCTGCGGGATGAGTCAAGGGGTAAATGAGATAAAAATAGTATAAATTTTGGTGAAATCACATAAGGTGTTGCTAAATTGGCAGAATGATTATCTTATTTTGAAATCTCTGCTTATTTCTCTTTGCAGGTCGCGTTCTTTTATTACTTGACGTTTATCATGGCTCTTTTTCCCTTTTACGAGGGCTATTTCGGCTTTGATAAAGTTGCGGGAGTTGAGATATACGCTTAAGGGAACCACTGAAAGCCCCTTTTCGTTCATTTTACCGATAAGCCGTGTGATCTCTTTTTTATGGAGAAGCAGCTTGCGGGAACGGGTAGGCTCGTGGTTTGAGATGTTTCCCTGTTTGTATTCGGATATATGGCAGTTGATAAGGTGCATTTCTTCACCGATAATTTTAACGAAAGAATCCTTGAGGTTTATATTTCCGCCTTTGGTGGATTTAACTTCTGTTCCCTGAAGAACAATCCCTGCCTCGAATTTTTCGATTATTTCATAGTCAAAAAAAGCTTTTTTGTTTCTCGCCAAAGTTGCCATAAGTTTTTTTCTCCGTAGATGAATAGGTTATTATCCGGCACATAAAAATACAAGAGGAAAGATTGTTATTTGTTGAAATAATAGTTACAATATAGGAATTATTGTTCCCGAATTATTATTTGAGGGTGTTAATGTCCGTTTTTAAATACAGTGCATCACTGCTTAGTTTGTTTGCTTCTCTTTCCACCGCAATGATTTTTTCTGCTGTGGTTTTGTATTTTATTAATGCAAATGCAAAAAATGATTACGGTGAACGTGCCGTACTGCTGGAAAAACAATTTACTGAAAACAGTCAGGCGGAAGTGAAGAACGAGATTGAGCGTATGCTGATTCGTATTGATGCTGTGAGAGAGAGCAATATAGAGATGAAAAAAGCTTCTGTTGCACAGAGAGTTGGGTCTGCTGCGGAATATCTTAATCTCAGTCTGGATGGGGATACCGCTTACAAAAAAGCTGATTTTGGCAGGATGATTTCTGCTTTTAAAGGTGCGGATGATTCAGAATATTACTTTTTGATTTCTGATGACGGAACAATTATTTACCATGAAGAGAATAAAAAACTTATTAATCAGAATATCGTAAATCTGCTTAAAGGCAGCCCTGAACTTACGGCTCTGTTGAACGGCCTGAGGAATTCAGGAGGAGGATTCGGCTCATATGAGCTTAATGACAGCCTCCGTACCAGTGGTAAAGTGAAGATAGGCTATGTTCAGAAGCTGAAAAATATTCCATTGTTCATTGGCAGCTCATTTACAATTGAAAGTGCCGAGGATGAGGCAAAAAAGCGTGTTATTTCCTCCATCCGCCGTGAGCGTTACGGAAAAGATAAAACAGGATATTTCTGGGTTAATGACAGTGATTTTACCGGCATTGTGCATCCGGGGAATCCGGAGCTTGAGGGGAAAAACCTTAAAAACATGCGCTCCCGAGACGGAAAGTATCTTTTTCAGGAAGTAGACAAAATAGTGAGGAACGGAGGTGGATACGTTGAATACTTCTGGCCCCGTCCTGATACTGTTGTTCCTGAACGGAAAGTAACTTATGCAACAGTGTATAAGCCTTGGGGATGGGTGATCGGAACAGGCTTTTATTTCAGTGATCTTGAAAAACAGCTTGAAGATGAACGGGCACTTATTGAAAAGCTTGTTCAGGAGGATATAGAGAAAGTCAAAAGGGTAATTTCTTACCTTTTTGCTGTTGTTTTAATTTCAGGTATTTTTATATACAGAATGATACGCAAACTGGAAAAACGGCAGGAAGGACACCGAAATCTTCTTGAGCAGTACAAATCTATTTTGGATAAAAGTTCAGTTGTCACAATCACTGATGAATACGGTGTAATGACTTATGTTAACGATAAATTTTGTGAAATAAGCGGTTACAAAAGAGAGGAACTGATCGGAAACAGGCATAACATTATAAAGCATTCCACCACTCCTATAGAGACTTTTAAAGAGCTTTGGAACACTATAACAAAGGGCAAAGTCTGGAAAGGGGTTCTACGCAACCGCAGGAAAGACGGAGAGAGTTTTTATATAAGTGCGACAATCGCTCCGATACTGAATGAATTTGGTGAAGTTATAGAATACATAGCCTGTGCTAACGACATCACAGAGCTGGTGGAAAACCGCAACCGGATTGAAGAGCTTTTTAACAGTGACAGTCTCACTGGGCTCGGCAGCAGGGTGAAGCTTATCAGTGACGCTGAACCCATGGAATATCCGATTCTTGCGATAGTTGATATACGAGGCTTTAAGCAGATCAATGAGTTTTTCGGCAATCATTTTGCCGACCGGATTCTGATTGAAACAGCCAGAGAGTTCGTGGCTTTTCCTGCTTTGGCAGGATATTCGGTTTACAGGCTGCACTCTGATAAGTTTGGCATACTTGCAAATAATGCAGATCCGGTTGTTTTTAAAAACAATGTATCTGCTGCTATGCGGAGAGTCGGGGCAATTCTTCAGGAGCGTCACGGCGAGGATAAACACATATACTTTACCGCAGGAATAGCAGGGGATAAGGACAACCTGCTTGCTTATGCAGACATGGCACTGAATGGAGCAAAAAAACTTAAGCAGGATATTCTTGTTTATTCTCAGGCGGATAACAGAATCAAGGCTGATTTTGAGGAAAATCTTTCTATAATCAGGAAAGTTTCTGATGCTTTAAAGAACGACCGTGTCACCGCTTATTATCAGCCTATAATAGATATGAAAACCGGCGACAGTGAAAAATACGAATGTCTGATGAGGATAATAGACGAAAACGGTGATGTAATCAGTCCGGCTAAGTTCCTTGATATTTCAAAGAAAACAAACATGTACCCAAGGCTGACCGCAAGGGTTATTGAAAAATCCGTGGCAGTATTTAAAAACCTGCCTTACCAGTTTTCGATCAACCTTTCCGTTGAGGATATTTTCGACCGTGACACAATGGATTATCTCTTTACCGTGGCGAAGAACAATGGGGTTTTGGGCAGGCTGGTTATTGAGATTGTCGAGTCGCAGGAGCTTGTGAATATAGATGAGACTAACAGGATTTTTGAGAAGTTTAAATCCGGCGGGGCAAAGATCTCAATTGATGATTTCGGTGCGGGGTTTTCCAACTTTGATTATTTGATGAATATAAGGGCGGATTATCTGAAGATTGATGCCTCCATTGTGAAGAGAGTTGAGGACGATGAAAGCTCAAGGGAGATAATCGCATCTATTGTATCCCTTGGCAGGCACTCCGGAATGAAGACCGTTGCCGAGTTCATATCAAATAAAAACATAGCCCGTGAAATAGCTCTTCTCGGTGTTGATTATGGACAAGGGTATTATTTCGGCAAGCCGGAGGATAAACCTGTGTTTGTGTCTCAAAATATTGTTATATAAGTTATTTTTAAATTAATTCTGAATGATGTCTAATAAAATATTGTGTTCGTTTTTGTCTTGTTGTAAAGTCTGGTATTAGTTAATTCAATAACATACAAGGAATGTCTATGATTAAAACTGGGAATGGTTTTGCAAACGGAATAGAGTTTATGGATCAGCAGCACACATTCTTTGCCGCTTCCATAAACCGCCTGCTTGAAGCGATGAAAAACGGAGAAGGCAAGGAAGAAATCCGTAAAACCATGCGGTTTGTTGAGCTTCATATTCTTAAGTATTTCCCCAGAGAAGAAGAATTCATGGGTGAGAACAACTATCACGATATTGATTTCCATATTACTCAGCACAAAAAATTCAGGGCAGACTTTGAAGAGATAAAAGATATATATTTCTCAAAAGGCTATTCTGTGTCCCTTCCTCTCACTCTTCAAAGAAAGATGCAGGACTGGATGACGAATCACATATGCAAGGCTGACCGCATATTGGCGGATTATGTAAACTCTGTTAGAAAAACCGGAGGCGGCTGCGCCGGCTGAAAAGAAAAACGCGCGTAGCTGTGACGCGCGTTCGATATTTTAATTTCCTGCCGCAGCAGGGCATGAGGCGCATTTTGGGGAGGATGAATCCGCAGAAGCGCATGAGGAGCCTTTCGTGTAGCCCTGTTCATACCATCCGCCGCCTTTAAGCTGAAACCCGCTGACAGACATGATTCTTTCCGCCTCGCCTTTACAGGCGGGACATTCCTTTACTTTCTCAGTGCTTGTGATGCTTTCCATCACTTCCGTAACTTTTCCGCATGACTTGCATCTGTACTCGTAAATAGGCATTGTTCATTCACCTTCAAAATAGTTCGGCGCATGAGGCGCTTTTATTTTACTTATCTGAAACAAAATGAATATTACCAAGAGGAGAAAAAATCAAGCCCTTATCTTAAAAATAATTAATTACCCGTTGTACTGACGGTAAAAAAATATAGAATATCTCTTATGGTTTTTAAACTTAATTCAGATTATCAGCCCGCAGGGGATCAGCCCGCTGCGATAGACCAGCTTACGGAAAACTTTCGTGACGGTGCGGATGCGCAGGTTCTTCTTGGTGTTACAGGTTCCGGCAAAACGTACACCATGGCGAATGTTATCCAGCGTCTTGGTGTGCCGGCATTGATTATAGCGCACAACAAGACCCTTGCGGCACAGCTTTACGGGGAATTTAAGAAGTTTTTTCCTGAAAACGCCGTGGAATACTTTGTTAGTTATTACGACTATTACCAGCCCGAAGCCTACGTTCCTTCAAGTGATACGTATATTGAAAAAGATTCGTCCATAAACGAAGAGATAGATAAGCTCCGCCACTCCGCCACGAGAAGCCTCCTTGAAAGACGTGATGTAATAATTGTTGCCAGTGTTTCCTGCATCTACGGTCTCGGTTCGCCGGAGGCATACAGCGGTATGCTTGTTGTCCTTGAGACGGGTGAACCTGCTGACATGGAAGAGGTGCTGGAAAAGCTTGTGGAGATACAGTATGAGCGCAATGATTATGACTTCCACAGGGGCACATACCGTTTGAAGGGCGACACCCTTGAGGTTTTCCCTGCCCATGAAGATTCCGTTGCCTACCGTATAGAGTTTTTCGGTGATGAGGTGGACAGGCTTTCCGAGTTTGACCCGGTAACGGGTAAAACGATTAAAGAACGCCCCAAACTTGCCATATATCCTGCGACTCACTATGTAACTCACAAAATAACAAGAGAAGCAGCAGTTCAGAATATCAGAAACGAGCTTCTGGAGCGCTGTCGTTTTCTGGAGGAGAATAACCGTCTCCTTGAAGCGCAGAGGCTCACTCAGCGCACAATGTATGACATTGAGATGATCATGGAAACTGGGTACTGCAACGGCATTGAGAACTACTCCCGCTTTTTTGAAGGCAGAACGCCGGGCGAAGCTCCTCCCACCCTGCTTAGTTATCTGCCTAAAGACGCACTCGTTATAATAGACGAATCGCACATAACCGTACCGCAGGTAAGGGGAATGTACAACGGAGACAGATCCCGCAAGACAACCCTTGTGGAATTCGGTTTCCGTCTTCCGGCAGCTCTGGACAACAGACCTTTGAAATTTGAGGAGTTCAGAAGCGCTGTCCACCGTGTGCTTTACGTGAGTGCCACTCCGGCAGACTATGAGCTGAATGATTCCAAAGGTGTCGTAGCGGAGCAGATTATCCGACCCACAGGGCTTATAGACCCTCTTATAGAACTTCGCCCAGCAAAAACACAGGTGGATGACCTTCTGGCGGAAATTCAGAAGATAACTGCGAATGGCGAGCGTGTGCTTGTAACTACACTGACCAAGCGCATGGCGGAGGAACTTACGAAATATTATCAGGAAGTTGGGGTTAGGGTGGAGTACCTTCATTCGGAGATAGACACTCTGGAGCGTATAAAAATAATCCGCAACCTTCGTCTTGGTAAATTTGATGTTCTTGTGGGTATAAACCTGCTCCGTGAGGGGCTTGATATACCGGAGGTCAGTCTCGTTGCAGTTCTGGATGCAGACAGGGAAGGGTTTCTCCGTTCGGAGCGTTCTCTCATTCAGACAATAGGACGAGCTGCAAGGAACGTAAACGGCAGAGCAATTTTCTATGCCGATAAGATAACCCCAAGTATGCAGGCAGCTCTGGATGAGACGGAACGCAGAAGGCAAAAACAGCTTGCATACAATGAAGAAAATAATATAACCCCCGAAACCATACGCAATGAAATCTCTGATATAATGGAGAGCATCTATGAAAAAGACTATGTAACTGTTGATCTGCCCGATGAGGATGGTATAAGATTGACAGGCAACAGAGACAAAGATATTGCCGAATTGAAGAAAAAAATGCAGGAATACGCAGAGGCATTGGAGTTTGAAAAAGCCGCTAAACTTCGTGACATGCTCTTTGAGTACAGTGTGAAAAAATGATAAAAGATTTTATAAAAAATACCAGACCCGTGTATCTCATAGCAGGTACAGCGGTTTTTCTTATTCTGTTCTGCTTCGGCAGTGTTCTGGGCTACATATACATGCTCAGTCGTCAGCTTCCTTCCGTTGAACAGCTCAAGGATTTCCAGTACGACAGACCCACCATAATCTATGATCGCAACGGCGACCCCATTGCAGAGCTTGGTACGGAGAGGCGCTATCCCATATCCATAAAAGAAATGCCCGAATATATGTGGCAGTCTATTGTGGCGGTGGAGGACGCAAGATTCTTCGACCACGGCGGTGTGGATATGATGGGAATAATGCGTGCTTTCGTGTCAAACGTGAAGGCGGGCAGGGTTGTGGAAGGGGGCAGCACACTCACTCAGCAGCTTGTGAAAATCATATATCTGACCCCGGAGAAAAAGATTAAACGTAAAATAAAAGAGGCTATTCTCGCCTACCGTCTTGATAACTTTCTGGAGAAAGAGCAGATACTTGAAATGTATCTTAATCAGGTTTACTTCGGCAGAGGGGCTTACGGTGTTGAGGCTGCTGCTGCAAACTATTTCGGCAAGACAGCCTCAGAGCTGAGTCTCGCTGAAGCCGCTATGATAGCCGGAATACCAAAAGCGCCCGGTATTTATGCCCCGCATATCAATATGGAAAAAGCCGTTAACCGCAGAAACCATGTTCTCTACAGACTTTTTGAAACAGGATATATAACAGAAGACATTTACAAAAAAGCCGCAGCGGAAGATGTTCATCTTATTGATAAAATAAAACCGAAAAACTCCTACGCCGGTTATTTTACCGATATGGTTATAAAATTTATTAAAGATGAAATAGATGAGGAAGACCCTGAAAACAGCGGTTATAAAATTTACACTACCCTTGATTTGGATCTTCAGAAAAATGCCGAAACAGCAATCAAGAACAATATTCTCCGCCTGAATAAAAACCTTGGCTACACAGGGGGTATTACCCTTTTTGAAGAGAAAAAAGGCGAATCTCCGGAAGAACGTAAAGAGCGGCTTGACGCAGTTCTGAAAGAGGAGCGTCCGTATATTCTGGCAATGGGTTTTCAGCGTGCAATTGTTACGAAAGTTGAAAAAAATCAGTCTGAAATTCTTCTGGCTGACGGCTCAAAGGGCATACTCCGCATAAATGACAGCAGATGGGCAAGACCAAGGGGCGGAAGCTACTCACGTCTGACAGATTTTGCAACTATCATAAAAAAGAACTCTGTAATTTTCGTTTCTCCGGCTGATAAAGATAAAGGTTTTTACTCAATTGAAGCAGACCCTGATCTTGAGAGCGCCCTTATCTCAATTGAGCCGCACACTGGGGCGATCCTAGCTGTTACAGGCGGGTTTGAATACTCAAAATCAATGTTTAACAGGGCTGTTCAGGCAAAGCGTCAGGTGGGCAGTCTGTTTAAGCCTATTGTATATTCTGCCGCGCTTGAGCATGGATACAATGTTATGTCTGAGACCTATGATGCGCCTGTTGTGAAAGAGATGGAGGAGGAAGGCGAATACTGGAAGCCTGAAAACTACTCCGGCAGATTTTACGGACTGACGACCCTCAAAGAAGCTCTCACCCAGTCAAGAAACGTTGTAACAATCAAAGTCGCAGAGAGAATAGGCATAGGCACAATTCTGTCCTATGCAAAAAAGTTCGGGTTAACGGAACATCTCCAGAGGGATCTCTCTGTAAGTATCGGTTCCGGTTCTGCCCCTCTTATTGAAATGGTTTATGCCTTCAGTGTGTTCCCCAACTTAGGCTACAGGGTTCAGCCCTATTTCGTGACTAAAATTGAAGATGGAAAAGGCGAAATTGTTAAAGAATATAAACCTGCTCAGGGTAAAACTGATGTTATAAAGCCTGAAACAGCGCAGATTATGACAGATCTGATGGAAAATGTTGTCCAGAACGGAACAGGCAGAAGGGCAAAGGTGCTTAACAGACCCGCAGGCGGGAAAACAGGGACAACAAACGACTTTAAAGATGCTTGGTTTGTGGGCTATCTGCCCAATGTTGTCAGCGGTGTGTGGGTCGGTTTTGATGATTTCAAAGCCGCAGGATACTCAATGGCGGGAGCAAGCGCAGCTCTGCCCGCCTGGGTTGACTACATGAACAGCAGCCTGAATAAATTCGACTATGCTATTTTTCCTTCTACGGAAAATGTAATCTATTACAAAGTGGATACAGGAACTCATAAAATTACGGACAGCTACGCCACAGATTTCTCCTTTGAGCCTTACAGCGCAGCGGAGTGATAATGTCGCATAAAAAGTTCGAGGATGTTCCATTTGCTTTCTTCACAGTTTCAAAAGACGGCAAGGTAAAATCTGCGAATTTTCAGGCCGAACTTTTAATGGATGAAATGTCCGCTTTCGGCATACGCCGGTTCGGGGAGTTTCTTCTTGGCAAGATTAACGGTGATAACCTTGTTTTCAAAACTCCCAGAGGCACCTACGGTATTAAGGTTATTAATTCCCGCAAGGATTATGAATTTTTTGTTATTGCCCTTGATGAATTTAATCAGCCGTTGGGGGATATTATGGATATATCATCCCTTCAGCATGAGATCAAAAACCCTCTCACTGTCATTGACGGTACGGCACAGATCATCGCCGCCAAAGCTAAAAACGAATACATTGAAAAATGTGCCGGAATAATCCAGAAAGAGAGCGGCAGGATAAAATCGATCCTCGGAAACATACACATGCTCAGTGAAATGACGGTAACGTTTGATGAGGTGGATCTCGAAAGTTTTATCAATGAGCTTCGGGACAGTATAAAGATTGTTTATTCAAAAATTGAAATCCGGTTTCGTGTTCTGCGCAACCTCACTGTGATCAGAGCTGACAGGGAAAAGCTTTTTATGGCTCTGAGCAATATTCTCAAAAATGCCTGTGAGGCTCAGGGGGAAGGGGATATTGAGGTTGAGGTTTCCATTGATCCCACAATCAAGTATATGGACAAGGAGATGGACAGGGCATGTTCCATGCTCCGTATTGTAATTTCTGATTCCGGTCCAGGTATGGATGAGCAGGTTATGGAAAGACTGTTTACCCCTTTTTTCACCACAAAAAACCGTGGCACAGGGCTTGGGCTTATAATCGCCAAAGAAGCTATTGATAAGCATCACGGGCGTATTGAAGTAAACTCAGTTAAGGGAAAAGGAACCGATTTTCTGGTCTATATACCATCACGCATACATCCTGCCAGCGGCAGGCAAAACTAAAAAAAGAAGCGCTCCCGTTTTTTTCAGGAGCGCTCACTGCCATAACAGAGCCGTATTAATGCGGCTTAAGCTTGTATCAGAAATCCGGCATAATGCACGGATTCTTTATTATTTGGATTGATGTCCTGAAGGGTTCTTTTTGAAGAACTCTTTTTTCTTTTCAGGGTCGGGAATCATTGTGTCTTTTCCGGGAGTCCAGCCTGCGGGGCAAACTTCGCCATGCTGTCTTACAAACTGGAGAGCATCAAGACTTCTCATGATTTCATCCACGTTTCTGCCAATGCCGAGGTCATGCACAAGTTCAAACTGAACCACGCCTTCGGGGTCAATGATAAAAGTTGCTCTGAGAGCCATCCCGCCGGAAAGCAGAACGCCGTAGTCTTCGGATATCTTTTTAGTGAAGTCCGCAACAAGGGGATAAGCGATTTCGCCGAGTCCGCCTTCTGAACGGGGGGTGTTGATCCATGCGAGGTGAGAGAATTTGCTGTCAGTGGAAACGCCTATGATCTGAGCATTTCTTTTAGCAAATTCAGGCATAGCATCTGAAAGAGCTGTGATTTCTGTGGGGCAAACAAATGTGAAATCGAGGGGGTAAAAGAAAAGAACAACCCATTTACCTCTGTAGCTTTCGAGGCTTACGTCTTTAAACTCTTTTCCCACGACGGAAATTTCTTTAAAAAGGGGTGCTTGTCTGGTTACAAGGCTCATTGGCATCCTCCTAAATGATGTAATGTATATCATAGGATATTCCATACCTTAGAGGTTGTCAATAATTTAATATGTTTTATTAAATGATAATTTTTACTGTTTAGTTTCTTTGCTGCTTTTGATCTCCTCAATGTGTTTTTTCCATACGATCTTAGCTATAACATTTCTGTTGAAGTTGGAGAGTTTAACAAATTCAAGACCGCATCTGCTCCCCTGAGTCCATACAACACGGGCAGTTAAAGGAGCAAGCTCTATCTTGGAGCGCATATTATAATACTGGTCACACTTGAGGCACTTAGGAAAGCCTATTGCATTTTTTGTTCTGAGTTCGACCACCATGCCGGGTTTAAGGCTTCCGTTATGGATAATCTGCATGCCGCCTTCACTCATATCTATGGTTTTGCTCATGAAACAGCCATTGTAGGCTCTTTCGCCTGCATCGCCTTCTTCAAAGAAAAATCCGCACATTTTCACTGCTATTTTAGCTCGTATAAAATTCCTGCGGTTTGTCATAACCGATTCTGTGGTTTCTTGAAGTGCATTCATAATAATACCTGTTAATATGTTGTATATATTGTGTAATATCAGTTTTACCGCCTCTTTGTGTAGTATTATGGCAGTATATTTTTGCTTGTCAACTATACTCCATAATTTATGTTTTTCTTTCAGTAATGCAAGGGTTATATATTTCTTGTAAAATGCGGCACAATAATCTATTTTGTGCGAACGACAATTAATTTGCAAATCCGGAGTAAAAAATGAGCCATCCACTTATTATACAAGGCGGAATGGGGGCTGCGGTCTCCAACTGGGCACTGGCGAGAGAAGTCTCCATGCAGGGACAGCTCGGCGTTGTCTCAGGAGTAGCTATGGACGTTATTTTCGCCAGAAGGCTTCAGGAAGGGGACAAAGGCGGTCACATGAGACGGGCGCTTGCTGCATTTCCCTTTCAGGACGCCGCTTTGAGGATTCTGAAGAAATATTTCAGGGAAGAGGGTTTAACTGAGCAGGGCAAATACATTAATATCCCCATGCACAGCGTTAATTCACCTAAAGAACTCATAGAACTCACTGTTGCGTCTAACTTTGCAGAAGTTTATCTGGCAAAGGAAGGACACGGCGGAAAGGTAGGCATAAATCTGCTTGAAAAAATTCAGCTTCCCAATCTTGCTTCACTTTACGGAGCAATGCTGGCAGGGGTTGACTATGTTATAATGGGCGCAGGTATTCCCAGAGAGATTCCCGGTATTCTTGACCGTTTTTCCGAAAACCTGAAAAGTGATATGAGGCTTAACGTTGAAGGCGCACAGAAGGATGAGAGCTTTCATGTTTCTCTCGATCCGAAGGAGCTTTTCGGCAGCGGGCTGCCTTCTCTTAAACGACCTGATTTTCTCGCTATTATCTCATCAAATATTCTGGCAACCACTATGGTTAAAAAAGCAACAGGAAAGGTTGACGGACTTGTTGTGGAATACCCGATAGCCGGCGGTCATAATGCTCCCCCAAGGGGCGGCATTACCACTGATGAATCGGGAGAACCTGTTTACGGCGAGAAGGATATTATCGACCTTGAAAAAATCAGATCACTTGATGTGCCCTTCTGGCTTGCAGGAGCTTTTGATGAGGCAAACAAGCTTAAAGAAGCAATAAAAAAAGGTGCAGCCGGTGTCCAGCTTGGCACTGCTTTCGCATTTTGCAAAGAATCAGGACTTGATGAAAAGCTGAAAAAAGCGATTCTTGCCTTCGGGAAATTTGATGTGAAAACCGATATCTTCGCATCACCTACAGGTTTTCCGTTTAAGGTGCTTAAAGTTTTAGGCACACTCTCCGAAGCCGCTGAATATGCTGCCAGACCGAGAATATGCAATCTTGGCTACCTTAGAACTCTGTTCAGGAAAGAGGACGGAACAGTGGGATACAGATGCCCCGCTGAACCGGTTAAAACATATGTGAGCAAGGGCGGTCTTGAAGAGGATACGCACGGGCGCAAATGCCTTTGCAACGGTCTTCTGGCTAATATCGGGCATGCAACGCAGTATATGAACGGTTATTTTGAAAAGCCTCTGGTGACAGCCGGCTCATGCTTTGCCGCTGTTAAGGAGTTTATCAAAAACGGTAACCCTGCTTTCAGCGCCAAGGATGTTATTGACTATGTTCTGGGTGATCTGAAAACCGCAGAACAGGAATAAAATTACCGTCTGACTTAAATTAACAGAACCCGCAGGTTTTCATCTGCGGGTTTTTTGTTCATCACTTCTCAAGTTTTGTAAAACCTCCTTTTCCCCCTTTGACATAGCTGCTAATGGTAGTATAGTTGTTTTACATATTTTATTTTACTTACGGTCAGGGGAGAATATTAAAAGGTGCTATGCACGCAGGTGTATTATGCAGTCAGGGAACAAAGGCTTGCTTTGCAAACCGCAAGCGTGTGTCAGAATCCGGCAGGACGCACGGATTCTGGCTGTTAAGTTACAGGATGAAACTAATTGGTTCGCACTATGGCAGATGCAGACTGTAACACAATCCCAGGAAGGGATTGCGCCGTGCGTAGCGAAGACGAACGAAGTTCGGCGCGAGCGTGTGTCAGAATCCGGCAGGACGCACGGATTCTGGCTGTTAAGTTACAGGATGAAGCTAATTGTTTCGCACAATGGCAGATGCAGACTGTAACACAATCCCAGGAAGGGATTGCGCCGTGCGTAGCGAAGACGAACGGAGTTCGGCGTGAGCGTGTGTCAGAATCCGGCAGGACGCACGGATTCTGGCTGTTAAGTTACAGGATGAAGCTAATTGTTTCGCACAATGGCAGATGCAGACTGTAACACAATCCCAGGAAGGGATTGCGCCGTGCGTAGCGAAGGTTTGCTTTGCAAACCGCGAGCGTGTGTCAGAATCCGGCAGGACGCACGGATTCTGGCTGTTAAGTAGGTGAAATATGACACATGGAAAAAATACCGCACTTATAGTTGTGGATGTTCAAAATGATTTCTGCCCCGGCGGAGCGCTGGCGGTCAAAAACGGAAACAGGGTAGTTTCCGTTATCAACTCATTAGTTGACAGCTTTGAAATAACCATAGGAACGCAGGACTGGCATCCGGTCAATCACGGCTCTTTTGCATCAAGCAATGAAGGAACAGAACCTTTCAGCGTGCAGACATTAAACGGTATTGAGCAGGTTATGTGGCCGGATCACTGTATACAGGGAACACACGGGGCTGACTTTCACCCGGATCTGCATGCAGATGCTTTTCATGTTGTTATCAGAAAAGGTGCAAACCCTGATATTGACTCGTATTCTGCTTTTACAGAAAATGACGGTGTTACTGTGACCGGGCTTAAGGGATGTCTGAAAGAGCTGGGAGTGACCAAGGTTTATGTAACAGGTCTGGCTACTGATTTCTGTGTAATGTACACAGCGCTGGACGCTGTGAAGGCTGGTTTTGAAACATATGTGATTGAGGACGCCTGCAAAGGTGTGGACTTTCCTGAAGGCAATGTGGTCAAGGCTCTTTCCGCAATGAAAGAGGCAGGAGTCAGGATAGTTCAGTCCGCTGACGTCAGGTTATGACATGAAATGCTCGTACTCCGCCCTCATGACGGATTTTTACGAACTCACCATGATGCAGGGGTTTTTGGAAAAAGATCCTGACAGAAAAGCAGTTTTTGATATGTTTTATCGCAGGCAGCCTTTCGGCGGAGGCTATGCGGTTTTTGCAGGGCTCGATCCGCTTTTGGATGCTCTGGAGAATTTCAGGTTTTATGACAGTGACATCGAATATATCCGAAGCCTTAATTACTTTTCCGACCATTTCATCAATTATCTTAAAGACTTTCGGTTCAAAGGAGAAATACACTCTGTGGCGGAAGGTACAGTGGTTTTCCCTAATGAGCCTCTCCTCCGTGTTACGGGGACTCTCCTTGAAACTCAGATAATAGAACCTTTGCTCCTGAACTTCATTAATTTTCAAACACTTATAGCTACAAAAGCTGCCAGAGTGTGCTGTGTTGCCGGAGATGCTGCCGTGATGGAGTTCGGGCTTCGCAGGGCACAGGGGACAGACGGCGCTCTTTCTGCCGCCAGAGCCTCCTTTATCGGCGGAGTTAAAGCGACTTCAAATGTGCTTGCCGGCAAGGAATACGGAATTCCTGTCAAGGGAACTATGGCGCATAGCTGGGTAATGAGCTTTGAAAACGAGCTTGAAGCATTTTTGGCATTTTCGGATATGTATCCTGATGACTGCATACTCCTTGCTGACACATACGACACACTGACATCCGGTGTGCCGAATGCAATAAAAGTATTTGAAAAACTCAAAAAAGACGGGCGCAAAAACTACGGCATAAGGCTGGACAGCGGTGACTTAAGCTTTTTGAGCCGTGAAGCGGGAAAAATGTTTGAGAAAGCAGGTTTTCCCGAAGCAAAAATTATTGCCTCAAACGATCTGGATGAGTGGATTATCGAACAGTTAAGCCGTGAAGGCGCACGGATTGACGCTTACGGTGTCGGCACAAGGCTTGTTACGGCTGACAGAGATCCTTCGCTTACCGGTGTTTATAAGCTTGCTGCAAAAGAGGAAGAAGGGCAGTTTGTTTCAGCAATGAAAATAACCAACAACCCCGAAAAAATGTCCAACCCCGGCATAAAAAACGTTTACAGGTTTTACGGTGATGACGGTATGATGCTCTCTGACCTTGTTCTTCTGGAAGACAGCATGGAAGAGGTAAACACACTCATAGCTGAAAAAAAGCCTATCAGGCTGAATCACCCGTCCATAGAGTATTCATATAAAACACTGGAAAACTATTCTGAGGCGAAGCTTCTTCTTCACAGAGTCATGGAAAAGGGGAAACGGACAGGAAAACCGATTCCACTGATGGATATACAGGCACATGCAAAGGCTGAACTTGCTGCTTTGCATGGTACGTATAAAAGATTCCTCAATCCTCATATATACAAGGTCAGTCTTTCCAATAATCTGAAAAAACTGAAAATGTCTATAATAAAAGAGCATATGGATGACAAAAACACTGATTGATATTTTTTTTTCGTTGAATATGCGGCGGAAGAATGTTAAACGCATTAGTTAAAAAACATAAATTATCGGGAGAACTTTAATATGGCAGAAAAGAAAGTCCCTTTCACTAAGGAACAGATTGAAGAACTGATTAAGAAACATCCGACGCCTTTCCACATATACGATAAAAAAGCGATTCTTAAGAACGCTGAAAGGCTTCAGAAGGCTTTTTCATGGGCTCCTGAGTTCAAGGAATATTTTGCTGTCAAGGCTCTTCCCAACCCTTCTGTTATGAAGGCGCTTAAATCTCTGGGCATAGGAGCAGACTGCAGCTCGTACACTGAGCTTCTCCTTTGTGATATGGCGGGAATCAGCGGTGAGGATATTATGTTCACCTCAAATGAAACTCCTGCAAAGGAATATCTCAAGGCTAAAGAGCAGGGTGCTGTTATCAATCTTGACGACATTACACATATAGATTTCCTTGAGGAAGTTGCAGGTCTGCCGGAACTGATATGCTTCCGTTATAACCCCGGTCCCCTCAAGGGCGGCAACTCAATTATCGGCAAGCCGGAGGACGCAAAATACGGTCTTACCCGTGAGCAGATGTTTGAGGCATACTCCAAGTGCAAGGCAAAGGGCGTTAAGCGCTTCGGAATGCACACCATGGTTGCTTCAAATGAGCTTAATGTTGACTACTTTGTTGAGACTGCGGTTATTCTCTTTGAAATGGCTGCTGAAATCTCCGAAAAGGTAGGCATAGAGCTTGAATTTATCAATCTCGGCGGCGGGATAGGCATACCCTATAAACCGGAGCAGGACGCCATTAATCTCGAAGAACTGGGCTCTAAAATTCAGTCAAAATATGAGGGTATTCTTTCTGCGAATGGACTTAAACCGAAGATTTATCTTGAGTGCGGCAGAGTGATCACAGGACCCTACGGATATCTTGTGACACAGGCTGTGCATGAAAAGAAAATATACAAAAACTATGTCGGCGTGGATGCCTGCATGGCAAACCTCATGCGTCCCGGAATGTACGGCGCTTACCATCATATGACTATCCTCGGGAAAGAGAACGCCAAGGCTGACACTGTTTATGATGTTGTCGGCTCTCTTTGCGAGAACAACGATAAATTCGCTGTGGACAGAACCCTCCCTGTTATCGAAAAGGGAGACTTCATAGTAATTCACGATACAGGCGCCCATGGACACGCCATGGGTTTTAACTACAACGGAAAGCTCCGTTCTGCTGAGTTTTTTCTCAATGAGGACGGTTCTTTTGAAATGATCAGACGAGCAGAAACACCCGAAGATTATTTCGCAACCCTCAAATTCTAGCATATTCCTGAAGCCGTCTTCTAAAAGGAGGCGGCTTTTTTATTTCCCTTTTACAAGCCTTGCTATCTCCATTATTGCCGGCTCTATCTCCTCTTCTTTGATGGAAGCGGGGCAGAGCAGAATATGTGTGGTGTCCTGTTTGTCAAAAAAATAGCCGGGGTGGAAGGTTTTGTAGTAGTTGTCCTTAAAAATAACTTTTGTATTCACTTCCGGAAACTCCAGCCAGAAGTGGAAGCTGCAATTCTTCTCATTCCATTTTCCCACATCTTTCAAGTGTTTTTCACAGAGTTTCAGTGCAGTTTCACGCCTTTTTTTGATGAAATGACGTATGGCGTGCATCATTTTGTAGTACATTCCGCTCCGGAACATCTCATCCACAACAATCTGCATAAAAAAGTTAGCTTTTATCCCATCCTGAATAAGCACGTTACTGAGGTGGTTTATGATGTATTTGTCGGCGACTATCCACGTAATTTGAAGATCAAACGGACAACTTCTTATGAACATCCCGAGATAAATCACATTACCGAAGGTATCCATTGACTTTAATGATGGCGGAAAAGGTTTATTGTACCATGCGTCCTGAAGATGCTCTATCTCCACCACAGGCAGCTTATAGTTATTCACCAGCTTCATTATGTCTGTTTTTCGCTTCTTGCTTGCAACTATTCCTGTGGGCGCCTGATCAAGCATATCTACATGCAGAACAGGGTGTTTGTATTTCAATATGGCTTTTTCCAGCTCATCAACAGAGAGTCCGTGTTGATCCACCTCGATGGGAATCATATTCATGCCGATGGAGTGTATATCAGAAATAGCAACTATCAGGTTGCTTTTTTCGTGGAGGAAATTTGAACCTCCGGTCATAAGTGATTCATAGAGAGGGTATAATACCTGTATACTGCCGGGGCATATTAGGATGTTGTCTGTCTCTGCATGTATTTTTGACAGGGCCAGATGCTTTATAATCGACTTTTTCAGGGGGATATAGCCTGACACGGAGTAGTCATTTTTGCAGCTTAATTCATAAGATCTTGTTAATGCTTTATTAAATGCTTCAACTATAAAAGGAAAAATATCAAAATCACTACTGAGACCAAAATCGGTCAGTCCGCCCGCATCCGCCCAGAATCTGAGTTCATTATTGCCGGGCTTGTGTTTTGCCCGCTTTATGTATGCCTGCCAGTCGGGAATATTGATATCCCACTGTTCCGCTACAAAATATCCCGATTTCTGGAATGCCTTGACCATCCCTTCGTTCACCAGAAGCTCCATGGCTGCGGAGACAGTGTTTTTGCTTATTAAAAGAGCGGACATTATTTTGTGTTTACTGGGGAGTTTTTCGCCTCTTTTGAATACACCGTCCTCAATCTTCCTGCGTATCTGTTTTGCAAGCTGGACGTAGAGCGGTATGCGTGAATCTTTGTCAAGCACTACATGCTGGATCATATTTAACCTCTGAATCAAATGTAACTTTGTTTGAAACCATCCTTAGGTGTAATTCTGGTCCCAAGCTTATTAAATACTCTGGTCCTTTTTTATCACATAAAAGAATTGTAACTTTTTTTCAAGACTTGATTAGCTCAGAAACAACAGATGTTCTTAAATCATGGAGGAGAACGATGGCAAATTCATTCTCGAAAGTAAGCCGGAGAACAGTCCTGAAAGCGGCTGGAGTGCTTGGCACTGCTGCTGTTATCGGAACAGGCTACACCGGCAAAAGTGAGGCAAAAGGGCTTGCGGAAGTAAAAACAGCCCCTCACGGTAAAGATGGATGGCATTTCAGCCACTGTCGTATGTGCATGCGTGGAGACTGTGCAAATATGTACCGTGTGGAAAACGGGGTAGTTGTCGAACTTAAGGGGAACCCTAAGTCCGAAAACGGAAAAGGAACAATGTGTGCCAGAGGGCAGTCGTTGATCCAGAACCTTTATAATCCTTACAGAGTAAAAGCGCCAATGAAAAGAACCAACCCCAAAAAAGGATTGAATGAAGATCCTATGTGGGTTGAGATTTCATGGGATGAAGCGCTCAACACAACCGCAAAGAAGCTCAAAGAAGTCAGGGATAAAGACCCCAGAAGATTCATTTTTCAGGTCGGCTTTGGTGACATGAACTACTTCTGTACGTATCTTTTCTACTTTGCGGCAGCATACGGAACACCTAATTATCTGAAGAGCAATGGTACTCTCTGTGCGCTTCACTATGCTGCGGACCTTGTTCAGGGTATTTTCCCCGTTACTGTCTCTGACCTTACATACGCAAAATATGTGGTCACTATGGGCAGACACACGGGAATGTCCATCGGAGCTGCCAACGGGGGAGCCAGAGGGGCAGTGGATGCTATTGTCGGCGGTAAAACAAAATTTGTTGTAGTAGACCCCAGATGCTCTGCGGAAGCAGGAAAAGGGGACTGGGTTCCGATTAAACCGGGAACAGACCTTGCTTTTCTGATGGGCGTTGCACATTCGATAATTTATGAAGTTAAAAAATACGATGTGGAATCCCTTCGCTGGTGGACTAATTCACCATATCTTATAAATGCAAACGGAGATTATTTCAGGGGTAAGGACGGCAAGCCTCAGATCTATGACCTGTCAGATAAAAGAGTAAAATCATTTGATGATAAAACTCTTAAAACACCTGATATCGAAGCTGAAATTAAAGTCGGTAAAGAAAAGCTGAAAGCAAGCTTCCTGCTTGTTAAAGAGAGCCTGAAAGGCAACACTCCTGAGTGGGCTAAAAAAATAACAACTGTTCCTGCGGGCAAAATACGTACCGTTGCCAAAGAGTTTGTTGAAAACGCCAGCATAGGTAAAACAGTAGATCTGAAAGACAACAGCGGGAAAGTAAGAAAATTCCCCCTCCGCACATCTTCTATAATTTGCCAGAGGGGCACAATGGGTCAGCGTGACGGTGTGGGCGGAGATCTGATGAGCAAGGTGATCAATATGCTTGTGGGCTCTCTCGATGTGCCCGGAGGAAACGTTGCCTGTGCGAGAGGACCGTTCCTGTCACCGGATAAGGACGGCGTTGTTGAACCCAAAATGGAGGCTCTTTTCAAAGAACCCACATGGCCGCCTCAGCACATAGACCTCTATGAATTTTTCCCTCACAAACACTCCATACCCGCACTTGCTTATCAGATTGCGATGGATCCTCATAAATACGGTCTGGAGTACGAGATAGATGCGCTGCTCACAGTTGGGGGAAACCCTATCAGCAGCAGCACAGAACCTTATATGGTAGCTGAATCTGTGTCACGTATACCGTTCTCGGCAACTCTTGCCTATCATTATGATGAAATGGCACACATGTCAGACATCCTTCTGCCTTCCCACGCAATACTTGAGAAGGAATCAGTAAACTGCTACGAATCAGCCTTTGATGTGTATCAGAAAGACACTATGGGGCTCAAAATGCTTATGTACAGAGACCCCTTTCCTTCTGTTTACGATTCTCGTCAGTCGCAGGATATTATCATGGATATTTCCGAGCGCATGGGCATCATATCAAACTTTAACGATGCCATGAATAAAATGGGCGTAATGATCGGCGAGATCTCAATCGCATTTCTGGACAAAGAGGACTATTTCGACCTCGATAAACGCTACACCGTAAGGGAAGTCTGGGACAGAGGTGTAAGAAAATATTTCGGCAAAGAACATACTATGGACAGTATGAACAAGACCGGGCTGATTATTCAGCGGGAAGCCCCCGGTGACTGTTACAACACCGGAAGGTACGATAAAGGAGAAACACGCTTTCCGTTCTATTTTGCCAGACTGAAGGACAGCGGCGATAAGCTCCGCAGCTTTTTTGACAAGCACAAAGATAAGATCTATATGCCGGGCTGGGATATTAAGGAGCATCTCTCCTTTTATGAACCGACGATATCATGGCGTCCCAACAAGGTTAACTCTGTCAAAAAAGGTGACAAATACGACCTTGTATCAATCACATACAAAACTCAGTATTCACCGATGAGGATAGGTGCTGTTGACCAGCTCCCTTACCTGAACGAAGTGGGAGAAACTTTTGATCCGTTCTACGGAACTGTTTCACTCAACACGGAAACCGCTAAAGAGAAAGGTCTCGTAAACGGTGATACGGTGGTGATTGAGTCTGAATATGGCAAGGTGAACGGCAAACTTTTTGTTACAGAGCTGCTCCAGCCGGGTGTTGTAGGTGTTGCCGGCGCTCTTGGCAGGCTTAATGAAGCTTCAGGTCCCAAAGGCACTAAATACCTGCATTATAACAAGCTTACGGGGAACAACATTAATGATTTCGACCCTGTGGCTATGGGTGTGACAAATACTGTTCCCGTAAGAATTTATAAACAGAGCTAGGAGCCGGACAATGAAACTTGTGATGATAATTGATAAAAGAAGATGTTATGGGTGCAACGGCTGTACTGTTGCCTGCAAGCAGGCGAACGCTACGCCTCCCGGCACTTTTTACACAAAAACACTCACACAGGAGAAGGGTAAGTTTCCCAACAGCAAAGTTGAGTACATGCCTCTTATCTGTAACCACTGCGATAATGCTCCCTGTGTGGAGGTGTGCCCTACAGGAGCTTCAAAAAAACTTAAAGACGGAACTGTTCAGGTAACAGCGTCTGAATGTGTGGGCTGCCAGCTTTGTATGGAAGCGTGTCCGTATGACGCCAGATACTTTAACTCTGAAGATGTTCCGACTTACTGGGGCAGCAAAGGACAGGATGCTTACGAAAAACTGAGAAGCAAAGAGCATGTCAGCGGAACTGTTGACAAATGCACCTTCTGCGCCTCCAGAAGAGAAAGAAACCTTCCGCCTGCATGTGTGGAAACCTGCCCTGCTATCGCAAGATTCTTCGGGGATCTGGATGAACCGAAGAGTGAGGTTTCAAAACTGTTTAAACAATACAAACCGAAACCTTATCTGCCTGAAGAAGGTACAAAGCCCAGCGTGTTCTACATAGAATAAAACCTAATCCGTGTCCGCTCTGCCAGTTCAGGGCGGACTTAACTGGGGTGCAAAAATGACCGGAAATGAAAATATTTTATTCAAAAAAGATGAAGCGGTTTCTGATGCGGAAATAGACCGTGCGGTGTACAGACTGCTTGCTGCTTTTTATAACTACAATCCTGACAAAAATTTTCTTGAAGCCTTACTTAATCTTTCTGCGGAGGATGTGGCTGAAGAGAAAATAGCCGATGCCCTGAAATCCATATCCGAATACGCCCGCAAAGCTGTGGACAGTGAGGAGATGATAACAGAGCTTAAGCGTGACTGGACAAGGCTTTTCCGCGGTGTTTCACCGGATTACGGCGCCAAGCCGCCTTATGAGCAGCTTTTTATGAAGTCAGCCAGTCTTGAGCTTATAAGCGAACTGGCTCAGGAGTACATATGCAACGGTTTTGCGGAGTATATGGAGATCAACAACAGGCATGATTATCTTGGCACCGAGCTGTCTTATGCAGCACATCTGGCATCTCTCCGTATAACTGCTCTGGAAACCGGTAATTTTGAAGAATACGTAAAATATCAGGAGATGTTTGACGTTTTCGTCAGAAAGCATTTGTCCGGCTGGGCGGAAATATTCTGTAAGGATGCCGGAAAACACGCCACAACAGATTTTTATAAAGGGGTACTTAAATTTACAGCCCTTACTATAACTACAGAAGGAGTTTCTGATGAATTTTTATTCTGACATAAAAAAGAAGTTTATACTGATCGCTGCTTTTATAACTATTCTCACTACCGGGGCTGCTTTTGATGCCTTAGCGGTGGATTACCCTCTCGGTTCAGAAGGCATTAAGGCGGCATCCTTCCCCGGACCTGGTTTCTATTATGTTATGTATAACAACTACTACACCGCAGATACAATGAGAGATAAAGACGGTGATAAGGTTAATAACGGTTTTGATGTTAAATCATATGCTATGGCTCACCGTTTTGTTTATGTGACAAATAAGAAAATATTCGGTGCAGATTACGGCATGAACGTAATCATTCCCGTGGTTAATGTTAATCTTGAGATCGATGCTGCTAATATCGACGGCGACAGCACAGGGATAGGCGATATAACCCTTGAGCCACTCGTGCTTGCTTGGCACAAGCCCCAGCAGGACATAACAATAAGCCTTTCTATGCTTATCCCCAGCGGTGAGTATGATGAGAAAGATGCAGTCTCCATAGGCGGTGACCATTACAACATTACCGCAACTGCTGGCACAACCCTGTTTTTTGATGCAGAAAGGCTCTGGAGCCTGTCTCTTCTTGCGAGATATGAAAAACACTTCGAGAACAGGGTGCTTGATGTTACCTATGGCGATGATGTTCTTGTTGAGTGGGGATTCGGCAGAAGCATAGGTCTTTTTGATGTTGGTGTGTCAGGTTATGCACACTGGCAGATCACCGAGGATGAAGGCAGTGACAGAACCTCTGATGATCTCGACCGTGTTTATGCTGCCGGACCTGAAGTGAATCTGGCCGTGCCTCAGATAAAAAGCCAGCTCAGGCTGAAATATTATAAAGAGTTCGGCGCTAAAGATACCAAGGAAGGTGATGCTTTGTGGTTTACTCTGGTAAAAGCATTTTAGAAATTTCCTCCTGTTAACTTAAACTGACGGAGCCTTTGCTGTGGGCTCCGTCTTTTTTTTGAATCCCACTTGCGGATGTTCATTGTTGTGCTTATAATATAAGTATCAACATACGGCGACCCGTCACGTTTAACGTATACCTGTATCACCGCTTTATTCTCCTGCGGAGGTGCATAATGGGAAGCAGATTTCCGAACATCAGTCCCGAATATCTTAAGAATATGTGCTATACCGTGAGTCTTTTTGCCATGCCCCATGAAGGTGACCCCGCAATCGGTATGGAGATGACTGAAATCCTTATGGAAAAAGGCTTTGAAAGCAGTTTGTATTACAGCAATCTCTATCAGGCAATAGCATACGGGCTTCAGGGGCATGAAACTGAGAACTCAAGATACTGGAAAAGCATCTCGGAGAGTGAATTAAGATAATTTCACCCTTCGGGCGGATTTCAGCTTAACTCTTTGACAGCCGATGTTTAAGGCAGTATCATCCACTTTATGAACATTATCATTCTCAAAGAAAGTGAGCTGAAAGAAGGCAGAGCGGAAGTTTCGGGCAGACAGCATAAACACCTGAAAGAAACGCTCAAAAAAACTGACGGAGATGAAGTTAAAGCAGGGGTTCTGGGCGGAAAACTCGGAACGGCACTTGTGGAAAGAATCGGCAAAGAGTGTGCTGTTCTTCGCTTCACACCGGATACTGATCCTCCGGTTCCCCTGAAAGTAAACCTCGCCCTCGCTCTGCCCCGCCCGAAGGTTTTAAGAAGAGTTCTCTACGCCGTAACATGTCTGGGTGTTAAGAATATCCATATATTTAATTCGTGGCGTGTGGAAAAAAGCTACTGGTCAAGCCCTCTGCTCAATGAACTGGATGACTACCTTATTCCTGCTCTGGAACAGTCGAAAGATACAATTCTTCCCAAAATAACCTTTCATCGTTTTTTTACGCCTTTTGTGAAAGAAATTTTACCTGAAATCAGCAAAAATACACTGCGAATAGCTGCTCACCCTACGGGCTCCGGATTATCAGTAAAACCATCAGAGCCTGTTACTCTTGCCATAGGTGCTGAAGGCGGTTTTATCCAGAAAGAGCTTGATACTCTGGAAGATTCCGGTTTCAGCTTTTTTTCCGTGGGTGAAAGAGTGCTTAATGTGGAAACAGCAGTGCCGTATATCCTCGGCAGGCTTTTCTGAAATTGTTCAGGGGCAATTTTTTTCAATCATTTTTTGTTTTTTGAGAGTATAATTCAGTTCATGAAAGCAGGAGTGAACGCAGTTTACTGGCATAAAGATTTTATGAAAGGGTTTGAAGCATGCCGGGTTACGGAGAGCATGCATGCTTTTCCCAAGCATGTGCATGATGATATGTATTCCATCGGGCTGATGCACAAAGGCGGATGCTACTGCGTGAGCAATTCTGACTCCGACACTGTTGTAATGCCTGATCAAACTTTTTTTATAAATCCCTCGCAGGTTCATTCCGGTATTCCCGTCCGGAGAGGACGTGCCACATACACCATGCTCTATTTCAAAAATGACCTCATGGCAAAGCTTGCCGGAGATATCCTTGAGCGTGAACCTTTTTATCCCGAATTTGCTGAAATGGTTGTTGATTCAGAAAGTGTACATAAAACTTTTATGAATCTTTATAACGCTCTGATTTATTCGGAAGAGAGCATGGAGCTTGAAGCAGCGGTTACGGAGGGTCTTTCCGGCGTGCTGAACGGATGCGGTAAAATGCGCAAAGGCACCGACCGTAAGCTTGTCCGCAGGGCAAAGGAATTTCTAAGCGGTGATCTCTCCTGCAAGGTGACTCTGGAGGATATGGCTGAAGAACTCGGTGTCAGCAGATATTACCTTCTACGCACGTTCCGTAAGGAGGTTGGGGTTCCGCCCCATGTTTACCGCACAGGCAAGCGCATTGAGCTGGCTAAGACACTTCTTCGGCAGGGGACGCCCTTTGCTGATGCTGCGCTGGAGACAGGCTTTGCCGACCAGAGCCATTTTTCCAATAAATTCAGACAGTTTACAGGCTCGACCCCGGCACAGTATGCTGACTCCTGCTCCGGGTCAATTTCTTTCAATACTCCTACCTGAAAATATTCTATAGTCTGTCTATCAACCGGAGGAATAATTATGACCGAACGTCACTCCGCACTTCTGCCTTTCATGGCGGTTGTATTTGCGGTTGTTTTCTGGGCAGGCTCATTTACTGCCACTCGTATCGCTTTGGCAGAGCTTTCACCCTCAACAATAGTCTGGATAAGGATGGCTTCGGGATTCATCCTGCTTTTGCCTTTTTGCTTCAGACTTTTTCCTAAAAATATTACACAGGTGGAGATTCTTCTTCTGGGTATTATGGCTCTTTTCCAGCCGTGCCTTTATTTTCTTCTGGAAGCAAACGCACTGCGCTTTACCACTGCTTCGCAGGCGGGGGTGATTTCTTCCACTGTTCCCATGTTTGTTGCTGTTCTTTCAGCGATGTTTCTCGGTGAAAAAACAGGCAGAACAGCCATGTTCGGGCTTGCTGTTTCTGTTTTGGGGGTGGCTTGGCTTACTTTCGGCAGCGGAGCGGATGACAAAGCCTCAAATCCTGCATTGGGCAATATTATGGAACTGGGCGCTATGGTCTGCGCAGCGGGATACATGGTGCTTACCCGCAGCCTGTCAGCACGGTTCAATCCGTGGGTGCTGACTTTTATTCAGGTCGGAGCAGGGCTTATATTTTTTTCAGGCGGAGCGGCAGATGCTTTCAGCACAGAATGGAGCCCAAAAGTAACAGCGGCTGTTATTTACCTCGGCGTGTTTGTTACGGTTGGTGCATTTGGGCTGTATAACTGGGGAATAAGCAAGATACCCGCAACCCGTGCGGCTGTGTTTATAAACCTTGTGCCTGTTTTTGCTGTCTTCATGGGGTGGGGAATACTGGGCGAGTCTCTCGGAGTGTCTCAGCTTGCCGGTTCCGCTGTCATCGCCGCAGGAGTATTCCTTGCTCAGAAAAAATGAACCGGTTACATCATATCAGCAAAACTTATATCCACCGCCAGCACCCCCGTTACGTTCCCTGAATTGTCTTTAACCGGGGCTGCAACTGTGAAGCAGAAGTTGTCTGTTGCAACTGACCTGTATATATCGGTTACATAAACATCCCCTGTTTCCTTGGGCTTTCTGAACCAGTCTCTTGTTGACCAGTCGGAGCCCACAGAAAGGCTGTCGTTTGATCCCCTGACGTTTCTGTTCCATATGTTGGGTGTTATCTGCCTGCCTCTCGCATCTGTCATGTAGGCAAGTTCTATGTAGCTGTTGCGCTTTATAAACTGGTTCATGTAGCTTTCTATGCTTGATGAGTTCATCGAAGTCACTTCTTTGCTTTTTGCAGCTTCCAGAGCTGCTTTTTCAGCCTTTTCGTGGGAACCTGTGCGGAAGACTCCTATGGATATGAGAAGATCGTCACATCCGCCGTTTATTTTATCCACAATGCCGTTGAGCTGGCTTGCAAGGGCAGACTGCTCTTCAGCGGCAGACGCTATGCCGTCTATTTCACCTACGACAGATTTAACGGTAACATCCTGTTCCTGTCCTGCGGCGGCTATAGTGTTGAGGTGCTTATCAAGCTCGTCCATGTGGTTTGCAACCTCAGCAAGAACCTCAACAGCCTCTTCGCTTATTTCTGCGGATTTTTCCACGGAAGAGAGGACTTTGCCCACGGAACCCATAGATGTCTCTATGCTGCTTTTTATGCTGTAGAGAATATTTTCAACCCCGCTTGTTGCTTCCATCGACTGTTCTGCAAGCTTTCTCACTTCGGTGGCGACCACTGCGAAGCCTCTTCCCGCCTCACCTGCTCTGGCGGCTTCTATGGATGCATTCAGTGAGAGAAGGTTTGTCTGGTCTGCTATCTTTTTTATCATCTCCATGATTGAGCCTATTTTTCCGGATTGCTCAGAAAGAGCCTCCATCTGGTTTTTCAAACCTGTAACCATCTCCCTCACCTCAAGCATGGAGGATTCGGAAAGCCTGCTTTTCTCCATGGCTATTCCGGCAGATTTTGTTATCTGTGATGAAAACTGTGTTGCCTCAAGGGTGCTTCCCGTTACGTGTTCAACGGAAACAGCCATCTGTTTGCCCGCTGCTGCGATCTGCACAGCTTTTTCAGCCTGAATTTTAGACTGCTCCTCAAGGGATTTCGCTGCCTGATCAAGTTCCGGAGCTATCTGTGAAAGAGTGACAGATGATTTGGATATGGATTCGATTGTTTTCTTGAGTGAGTCGAATACCTTATTTAAAACGTTCCCTATACTTACTGCTAACCCGCCTTTTAAGGACTCAAACCTGCCGTTTAGATCCCATTTGCCTGAAGCCATTCTTTCCAGCGGTTTCAGCAGTTTATTATCCAGCCCTGACGAAAATTTAAACATAATAATCACCTCTTTATGCTTCCCCTCGCAAGATGCGTACCAGTTTTATAAATATTATGCAGGTACTCTGGACAGAGGAAAAATACCTGTTCCCTGCATATACTGAGAAGATAAGTAAGTCTCTGTGGTTAAAAATGAATCTATCACTGTTTAATTTGTGAGCAGACAAAAATGGTGTTGATTACAATAAAGAGGCTTCGCTTATCCTTATATTTCTAAAGATATTAAATAATAATGAACTTAGTTAGTTATTATTAAATTTATTGACACTGACTAATATTATTGCTATCCAGTTTTTAACATTGGCTTAGATATAGAAATCCTTTTAGAGATTCGTTTTTAATCAGTCAGCATGTTTTGAAGTTTGTAAGCATGTATCTTTATTACAAGAGGAACAATATGACTAAAAGTATAAGGGAAAAATCCGGCGGATTTGAAACCGCCTCCCGCATCATTCTGGGTATTGTCGGCGGTTATGCTTTATCGGCAATGATTACCGCACTGCTGATCCGTGTTATGCCTTTTGCCCCTGTTCAGGCGGAAAAGGCAGCAAATATGGTTTTCTTTATCATTTACACTTGTGCGCTGATATGGGTTTTTTCAAATGCGAAAACAAAAACAGTGTGGATTGTGATGTCTGTTATGCTTGCTCTCACGGCGGCAATGCTGTTGTTGGGAGGTGCATGATGAAGGATACTTTTCGTAAATCCATAAGCAGCCTTCATACATGGAGCGGACTTCTTGCCGGATGGCTGCTGTTTGCGATATTCTTTACCGGTACTTATTCATATTTTAAAGATGAAATCACCTATTGGATGAACCCTGAAACCCATAAAGCAGCGCCGGAAGCCGCTGACAGGGCAGCTCAGACTGAAATGGCAATAAGGTATCTTGAATCCAGCCTGCCCGATGCGGCAGAGTGGGGCATCACTTTCGCAAATAAACGCACCCCTGTTTTACAGGTGGGGCACAGGGAAAGACTGCCTATGGATATGAAAGTGCAGGATTATGTCCGCACTGCTATGCCTATGACATATCTTGACCCTGTGACAGGTGAGCATTTTAATCCTAGAGATACAGAGGGCGGAAACTTTCTCTACCGTTTTCATATTGAGCTTTACGGACTTGACAGAGCAACAGGCAGGGCAATAGTAGGCACTGCAACGATGTTTATGTTTATTGCCATAATAAGCGGTGTGATTATTCACAAGCGCATCTTTGCTGATTTCTTTACATTCCGGCGTAAAAAAGGGCTCAGATCATGGCTTGATGCTCACATTTTCACATCCGTTCTGGCTCTCCCTTATCACCTGATGATCACTTACTCCGGACTGGTGCTGGTCATGATCTATATTCTTCCCTTTACAGCCCAGAAATCGGCTAAAGCTTTTGATGATCACATAGCAATGCACATGCGTCAGGAGCAGATACCTCTGCCTGCGGAGAAGATTCCCCTGCCTGATATAAAAGCAATACTCGCAGATGCTGAACAGAGGCTCGGCAGAGAGGCGGGAAGTATAAGCATAAGCAATCCGTATTCAAAAAATACGCTTGTTACAGTCAGCCCCGGAACAGGGATGGATATTGTCAACGGATTCAAAGGAACAGGAAGTTCTCAGAGGCTGACTTATAAAGGTCCGAAAGGCAGATTTATGGGGATGATGAACATGCAGGCATCGGACGGCGCAGCTAAAATCTCCGGTGTGCTTACGTCACTTCATCTGGCACGCTTCGCTGATACTTTTCTCCGCTGGCTGTTCTTTGTTTCCGGCGCACTTGGGACAGTTATGATAGGAACAGGGCTTATAATATGGGTGAACAAGAAATCATCCGTGATTAATAAATCCTTCGGAAGAAAGCTTGTGGAGATCCTTAATGTGGGTGGAATAACAGGGCTTGTTGCCGCTACAGGGGTTCATTTCTGGGCTAACAGGCTTCTCCCTGTGGAGATTGCGGCAAGGGCACAGTGGGAAATTTATATATTCTTTGCCGCATGGCTCATTTTCTTTCTGCATCCTTTGATCCGCACTCCGAAAAACGCATGGAAGGAACAGCTTTTTCTTGCCGGCGGACTTTACTGCCTTATGCCTGTATTGAACGCTTTCACGTCTGATGTAAACTTTTTCAGTGCGCTTGCTGGGGGGAATTCGATTATTATGGCTTTTGATCTCACTGTGTTCGGCTTGGGAATTATTTTCGGATATGCCGGATGGAAACTGCACGAAAAACAAAATATGCCCGAAAATGCTTTTTCCACCGCAGCAGCGGGAAGGGGTAATTAATTATGAATATTCTCCTTTCGGTTCTAATGGTTCTCATTGGTTTTTTCCTTGTTTCAATAACCATGGAAAGGCATTCCAAAGGTTTTTCTATGACCAATAAATACCTTTTCAGAATCCTTGGCTGGATAATTCTGTTTATTGCTCTGTTCCCTTGTATAAAGGAATGGAACACGGCAATTGGCATAGCGGCCTGGCTCGGCATAATGAGCCTGACAGGCAGTATTTTTGTCATGGTTTTATCTTACCTGCCTGAAAATCAGCTTATCAAGTAATCCGAGGCGGTCATATGATCGCCTTTTCTTTTATTACTAGTGTCTAAATATGATATAAGACTAAATCAGTATTAAACTTTCTTCTTGAACAGGCGCACCGTTAAAGGTAATATTGAGTATAAACATATTCAATATATTTGCCGGAGCTGATTGTATGGTCGAAATATCAATAAAAAAGAAACTCGGTATTTTTATTCTCGGTGCGTCTCTTGTTGTTTTCTTCGGACTTTTTCTTTACACGAAGAACCTTACAAAGGATATTTCTGTGTCTGTTTTCGCCAAGACTGCTGATGACCTCGCTTATTCACTTAAACAAAAACTGGATGCGAAGGATAATGTCGGGCTTACCAATGCCTTGGCAGTCGTTAATGATGAAGCTGTGAAAGAGTCTCTTCTTACCGGAAACAGAGATTTGGCTGTAAACCAGCTTCAGAAGCTGGCAGAAAGCTTTAAAGAAAACACGAAACTGAAAAGAGTTCAGATTCATATACATACCGCTGATACTAAATCTTTTTTGCGGGCATGGAATCCCAAAAAATATGGAGATGATCTAAGTTCTTTCCGATACTCCCTCCTTGAAATCAAGAAAACACAGAAACCTCTTGTGGTTTTTGAGATAGGGGTCGCAGGGCTTTCGCATCGGGCAATAGTTCCTATCTTTAATGATGGCGAATTTATAGGATCCATGGAGTTTATTCAGGGGGTCAATGACGTTGTTGAAGAGCTTGCCTCCAGAGAGATTGATCTGCTTATGCTGATGGATCAGAAGTATCTTGATATAGCGGAAGAGGCACGGGACAATACTAAAATCGGACAGTATGTTGTGGCTCAGAAAACGTATAATAAGGAACTTGCCGAAGCTGTAAAAGATATTGATCCTGCTTCTTTAATCAACGGAGCCTATGCAAATGTAAGCGGTTTCTTTATTACCGCTGTCCCCTCAACCGGTCTTAACGGTATGGAGATAGGCTATTTTCTCCTTGCTGAAAAAGCAGACGCTGTCATGGGTGAAATCAACGAGGCAAATAAAATGATAAGAGTGTTTATGATCGGGGCTCTTATACTCGTTGTAACAATTCTTTCTGTTATGTTTGCAGTTCTTAATATTCTTGTTTTCAGTCGTGTGAAGATTCTTTCAGGAGTGTTTGAGGAAATATCAAAAGGAGAAGGGGATCTCACCCGAAGAGTAAACGGCAGACCCCACGATGAGCTTGGAATCCTCTGTGATCATTTTGATGCTTTTCTGGTGAAGCTCAACGGAATTATTATTGAGATAAAAATGAACGCCGCCGGTGTGGCTTCGGGCAATGCAGAGCTTGCCTCCACAACGGAACAGTTTACAAATACATTTCAGGAGCAGGCGGCACAGGTTACAAACGTTGCTGCCGCTGTTGAGGAGATGAGCGCTTCCGCCGGAGAAATAAGCTCAAGCCTCACTGACGGCATAGGCTTTTCCGAGACAGCTTCAAAAACTGTGGAAAACGGACGCAGACAGCTTACCGGTGCAGTTGAAAGGATCGAAGGCATCCGCAGGGAGACAGCCGATCTTGCCGGCTCCATAGAAAAACTCAGCGAGGCATCCTCAAGGATAGGCGATATTATCAGCGTGATTAATGACATAGCAGACCAGACAAACCTTTTGGCTCTTAACGCTGCAATAGAAGCGGCAAGGGCAGGGGAAGCGGGCAGAGGATTTGCCGTTGTTGCCGATGAGGTGCGTAAGCTTGCGGAAAGAACACAGAATGCCACAAAAGAGGTAGGCAGCCTTATATCAGGACTTCAGTCAGAAACAAAAAATGCTTCGGAACACATGGGCAGCGCAGAAAAAACTGTGGATGACGGCGTTGAATCCATCAAAGAAGTTGACGGATATTTTGATCATGTTGTGGAAGCTGTTAATGATATAAGATCTGCGATGGCAATAATAAAAACTGCCGTGGAAGAACAGGTCAGGGCAATTGAAGGAACAAACGATAATATTCAGGTTATTTCAGCCGGTGTAGAGGAAAGCTCTTCAGGAATGGTCGAAGTAAGCCGTACTGTCTCTGATTTGCAGAAGCTTGCCGAAGCTCTTGATAGCCTAGTGCGAAAGTTTAAAACCGAATAAAAGTCAAAAGCCGCTTTCCTTTAAAGGAACAGCGGCTTTTTTTTAGGTATTTTATTCATATCTTGATCTGAGAAAGATATTAATTTAATATAAAATGTTTTGTTGTGCGTTTCTGTAAGTCGGTATGAAACACACACTTAAGTGTCGGGTAAATCTTTAATAATTATTGTTTTTTGTATTGGTGAAGGTTTTAGCAAGACGGACGAAAAACGTCCGAATCAGAGCGGGTCAAGGTCTGCCGATTGATGCCAAACCGGGTGTCCTGAAAGAGTGTGTGTAGATAAAAAAACTCAGGATGTAGTTTTTTTTATTATAAATTCGGGAGGCACAGGGAAGTACGGGCGTTGCGGGTAGCAAATGTCTGCTGTGCAAAGAGTGTGTGTAGATAAAAAACTCAGGTTGTTGTTTTTTTTATTATAAATTCGGGAGGCACAGGGAAGTACGGGCGTTGCGGGTAGCGAATGTCTGCTGTGCAGAGAGTGTGTGTAGATAAAAAACTCAGGATGTAGTTTTTTTTATTATAAATTTCGGGAGGCACAGGGAAGTACGGGCGTTGCGGGTAGCGAATGTCTGCTGTGCAGAGAGTGTGTGTAGATAAAAAAACTCAGGATGTAGTTTTTTTTATTATAAATTCGGGAGGCACAGGGAAGTACCGACGCCGTGCGTAGCGAATGTCTGCTGTGCAGAGAGTGTGTGTATATAAAAAAACTTAGGTTGTAGTTTTTTTTATTATAAATTCGGGAGGCACAGGGAAGTGCCGACGCCGTGCGTAGCGAAGGTCTGTTTTACAGACCGCGAGCGTGTATAAAAAAAACACAGGATGTAGTTTTTTTTATTATAAATTAAGGAGGTTTTATGGAGAATTTTTCGGGAGTAAAGAAGACGATTCTCGGTCTTCAGATGCTTTTCGTGGCATTCGGGGCACTGGTTCTTGTTCCGCTGCTTACGGGGCTTGATCCATCGATTGCGCTGTTTACCGCAGGAGCCGGAACTCTGCTTTTTCAGGTTATTACTAAGGGTAAAGTACCTGTTTTTCTTGCAAGTTCATTCGCATTCATCGCACCTATTCAATATGGAATGCAGAATTTCGGTGTTGCCAAAACTTTGGGCGGTCTCACATGTGCGGGGTTTTCGTACATTCTGTTCAGCTTTCTTGTAAAGCAGGGTGGAATCAAGGCGATAGAAAGATACCTGCCTCCCATCGTGACAGGTCCCGTTATTATGGTTATCGGTCTTAACCTTGCTCCCGTTGCCGTGGGTATGACAAAACACTTCGGCGATGGTCAGTACAATGTTCAGGCTGTTATTCTCTCCGGTATAACCCTCCTTACTGCAATAATAGTTGTTACATTCGGCAAAAAGATTTTCAGCCTTATTCCAATTCTCACTGCAATCTGTGTGGGCTATATTGCTGCTCTTATTATGGGGCATGTAAGCTTTGAACCCATAAGGCAGGCGGCATGGCTTTCTATTCCGTGGATTGAAGCTTCAAGAAACGGTTCTTTCGCTTTTCCTCAGTTTGATCTGGAAGCGATTATATTCATTCTCCCCGTTGCCATTGCTCCGGCTATTGAGCATGTCGGCGATGTTCTGGCGATAAGCTCAACCACCGGAAAAGATTATCTCAAAGACCCCGGACTCCACAGAACCCTCCTCGGTGACGGTCTTGCCACAAGCTTCGCAAGCGTTCTCGGCGGTCCCCCAAACACCACATACTCCGAAGTTACAGGCGCAGTTGCCCTTACCAAGGCGTTTGACCCCATGTATATGCGTATTGCGGCTGTTTTTGCTATATGCCTTGCTTTCTTCGGCAAGCTCGGTGCTGTTCTTAAAACAATTCCCGTTCCCGTAATGGGCGGTATTATGTTCCTGCTTTTCGGAATGATAGCCGGAATAGGCATCAACTCCCTTGTTAAGAGCAGAGTAGACATGTCAAAACCCAGAAACCTGATTATCTCTTCTGTTATTCTTGTGTGCGGAATAGGCGGAGTCAATCTTTCCATGTGGAAAGTAACTCTCGGCGGTATAGGTCTCGCAGGTATAATCGGCGTTGTTCTTAACCTTATTCTTCCTGAGGATAACTAATGAGCAAATTTAAAAACCTTACGGTAATCAGCCACCCGCTGATTCAGCACAAGCTTCGTTATATCAGGGACAAGAAAACCTCAAAGCGTGATTTTAAGGAACTTGTGGACGAAGTTGCAATGCTCATGGCTTATGAGATAACAAAGGATTTTCCCCTGAGGAAGGTCAGGATCAAGACTCCTATCTGCGAAATGGAGGCTCATGAGGTTTCCGGCAAGAAAGTTGTTCTTGTGCCTATACTCCGTGCCGGACTGGGCATGGTTGAAGGTGTACTGAAGCTTATGCCTTCTGCCCGTGTGGGGCACATAGGGCTTTACAGGGATCATGAAACTCTTCAGCCTGTTCAGTATTATTTCAAAGTACCGCAGAACTGTGAGAAGAGAGAATTTATACTCATTGACCCGATGCTTGCCACAGGCGGTTCCGCTATTGCTGCGGCGCAGATGCTTAAGGACAAGGGTGCGGAATCCATCAAATTCATGAGCCTTATAGCTGCTCCTGAAGGTGTGGAGGCGTTCTGTACTGCTCATCCGGATATAAAGGTTTATACTGCCTCACTTGATGAAAAGCTGAATGAACTGGGCTATATTGTTCCCGGTCTCGGCGATGCAGGCGACAGGCTTTTCGGAACAAAGTAAGATTATAAATGTATAAAACTCTTCTGGTGTATGGTCATCCCAGTCCTGAGGGCTCAACGGTTAATAAGATTATTAGCTCTGAGCTTGAAAAAACGGCAGGGGTGACCGTGCGCTGCCTGAATGACAGTTCCGCCGGCGGATGCTTTGATGTCAAAGCAGAGCAGGATGCCCTTACGGATGCCGATATAATAGTTTTCCAGTTTCCTCTTCAATGGTTTAATATGCCTTGGATATTTAAGAAGTGGCTTTCTGATGTTTTTACGGACGGCTTTGCCTTCGGTGAAGCCGGAGACAGACTGCAAGGCAAAGTTCTCATAGCTTCTGCAACAATGGGGGGCAAGGTTGATGACTCCGCATCAAAGCCTGTGTTCAAGCTTCTGGATGATATAAAGGAGTTTGCCGAATACACCGGAATGAACTTCGCTGAGCCAGTGGTAAGCGGCGGTTATCTTTTTGTTCCGTTTCTGGCGGGTGATAAGGACGATATAAAGCTCCGTGCGGCTGAACATGCCCGTATCCTGAAAGAACGCATCACCGAATTATCCCGTCCCTGACAGAGGAAAGAGCCTTACTCTCAAACCTTTGCCGACAGCGCATTTTTTCCATTATAATATTCTTATGGAAGGTTAAATGAGCGGAATAAAAAATATCCTCGAAATATTAAGTGTTTTTCTGCGTCTTGGTCTCACCTCGTTTGGCGGTCCCGTGGCTCATCTAAGCTATTTTCATGACGAGTTTGTGATGAGAAGGAAATGGATGAGCGAACAGGAGTATGCGGATCTTGCTGCGCTGTGCCAGTTTCTTCCCGGTCCGGCAAGCAGTCAGGTTGGGTTTGCTGTTGGTTTAAAGCGTGGCGGAAAAGCTGGTGGTTTTGCCGCATGGCTTGGTTTCACGATGCCTTCCGCACTCTTCATGATCGCCTTTGCCTATGGACTGGATTTTTTCGGAGATTCACTTGATTCCGGCTGGCTGAAGGGGCTTAAGGTTGCCGCTGCGGCTGTGGTGGCTCATGCTGTGTGGAGTATGGCTGTTAAGCTTTGTCCCGACAGGCTGCGGGCGGTAATCGCTGTTACTGCCGCATGCGCTGTAATATACGTGTCATCCGGTTTTATGCAGATAGGCGTAATAATAACCGGAGGTGCGGCAGGGTATTTTCTTATAAACGCAGATTCAGCAGGGCGAAGTGCCGGAGGGAAATTCCGTGTCAGAGAGGGGGCGGTTTATCTGGCGTTATTTTTTGCCCTTCTTATAGCACTGCCCATAGCAGCATCAGTGACAGACATTCAGTCCGTTAAGCTTGCCGACAGCTTTTACAGAGCCGGCTCGCTTGTGTTCGGAGGAGGGCATGTGGTGCTCCCTTTGCTTCAGGCTGAGGTAACATCGGGAAACTGGCTGGATGCGGATAAGTTTATGGCAGGTTACGGAGCAGTACAGGCAGTGCCCGGTCCTCTCTTCACATTTGCTGCTTATCTTGGCGCAGTCTCCGGTGTTCAGCCTAACGGACTCACAGGGGGAATGCTTGCTCTTATATTTATATTTCTTCCGTCTGTTCTGCTTGTTATGGGAGTTTTGCCTTTCTGGGAAAGTCTGAGGACTCTTCCTTCCGCTCAGAAAGTTCTGGCAGGAACAAATGCCGCCGTGGTGGGACTTCTGCTTGGAGCGTTTTATGACCCTGTTTTTATCGAAGGCATAACTGGACACAGGGAAATGGTAATCGGGCTCATTGGGTTCGGACTGCTCCAGTTTATGAAAGCACCGTCATGGTCAGTGGTTATTTTTTCTGCTGTTTCGGGAGTGATACTGCTTTGATTACTTTATGCCGCTGATCAGGCTGAATACCGGACTTAGAAGTGCTATGAATATAATAAGCATGAAGAGCCCCACAAAGCCTATTACCGCAGGCTCAAGCACTTTTGATATATTTTTTGCAGTGCGCTCAGCTTTTTCCAGATAATGTTCTGCGGCGGTTTCAAGCTGTTCTGTGAGGTGCCCCGTCTGTTCGCCAATATTCACCATACGCACCAGAAGGGGCGGGAAAAGCTTCTCCTTCGCCATTGAAGCAGAAAAAGAAGCACCGCCGTTCACAGATTCCATTATCCCTTTTACAGCATTGCTGAAAACCATGTTGCCAAAGCTGTTTCCCATAACTGAAAGCGCACGGTACAGCGGAAGCCCCGCTCCGGTCATGAGCCTGATATATTCGGAGAAAAAAGCGAGATTAAACATAAATACAATACTGCCTGCAACTGGCAGTTTAAGGATTATTCTGTCTGTTCTGAGGCGGAAAGCCGAATCTATTTTGCGGATATACAGCATCAAAACTGCCGGAGCCGTAAGGAGAAGAAGCAGGAACATTCCGTAAACGCCGAGAAAATCAGATATACCCAGAACAGCAACAGTCACAGGGGGAAGCTCTGCCTCAAACACCCTGAAGGTGTCAGCCATCTGGGGCATTACATAAACAAGCCAGAAGACCAGTGCCGCAAGCAGTGAAAAGAAAGCAAAAGCGGGATAAATAAGAGCCTGACGTATTCCTGATTTCAGATCTGTCATCCGTTGGACGTGAGCAGAAGCATCTTTCAGTGTGCGGTCGAGCCTGCCTGTCTCCTCTCCGATGCGGATCAGGCTCAGGACAGTTTCGCCGAAAGCACCGCCGCAGGATGCACAGGCGGATGAGAAGGAATCACCGGATGAAAGCCGGAATGAAACCCTGTTCAGTATGCTTTTGACAGCAGGGTTGTCTGTGTCTTCCGTCAGCTCCTGCAAGCCTGTGGACAGTGGAATTCCTGATTTTATGACAAGGTGAAGGCTCTCAAGAATTTCAACCAGTTCCGAAGGGGACAGCTTGTCTTTTTGCAGAAAGAGAGCTTTAACAGCAGTGGTTTCTTTTATTACTAGGGGTTCAAGACGGCAGTGGGAGAGATACGCCGCAAGCTCCTGAGGGTCACGGGCGTTGACTGTCAGCCTTATTTTTTTGCCGTATGTATCGAATGCCCGCACGGAAAATATCATTTTACTGCCACTCTGCGGATTTCATCCAAGGTTGTTATGCCCTTTGCCGCCTTGAGAAACCCATCATCGATCATAGTAAGCATCCCCTTGCTGACAGCGTTTGCATGTATCTCATTGGGGGTTGCGCCTTTTATTATCATATCCTGAATTTCCTCATCGGTTTCGAGAAATTCGGATATTACAGTTCTGCCCGCATACCCTGTGCCGCCGCATAAGGGGCATCCCTTGGCTTCAGGCAGGAATATTTCAGAGTTCATGCCGTGTTTTGCCGCTGTTTCAGGGTCTATACCGTATGAGGCGAGGAGCTCTGCATCTGCCTTGCGCTGTTCGGCACAGAAGCGGCAGACTTTGCGGACAAGCCTCTGTGCCATTATTCCCGAAACTCCTGATGCGATGAGGTAGTCCTTGATTTTCAGATCCATAAGGCGGGGTATGGCTGTCACTGCATCGTTAGTGTGCATCGTGGAGAGGACAAGGTGCCCGGTGATGGCCGCCCTCATGGCTATTTCCGCCGTTTCCTCATCACGCATCTCGCCGAGAAGAATCACGTCCGGATCCTGCCGCAGAAAGGCACGCATTGCGGAGGAGAATTTATAACCGGATTTTTCGTTTACCTGTGTCTGTTTAATAAATGGAAATCTGTATTCTATGGGGTCTTCCACTGTGAGAACACGCCGTTTGAGAGCGTTTATGCGCCGCAGTGCAGAGTAAAGAGTTGTGGTTTTGCCTGAACCAGTGGGACCGGTGACGAGAAATATGCCGTGGGGTTTTGCGAAGCACCTTTCAAGCTTTTGCCTCACAGCTTCATCAAACCCTAGGTTTTCAAGGCTGAACATCGAAAGGTTTTTGGCAAGAAGTCTTAACACTGCATTTTCGCCGTAGGCTGTGGGTATGGTGGATATTCTGATGTCGTACTCCTCACCGAAAAGCTGAACAGACATTGAGCCGTCCTGAGGTAGTCTCTGTTCCGCTATATCCAGATGTGACAGTATCTTAATGCGGGAAATGAGAGAAGCATGAACAGATGAGGGAACGGCAAAAGAATGGCGCATTATACCGTCTGTGCGGAGAAAGATGTGCGCCCCAAGGGATTCGGGGGAAATATGTATATCTGTTGCACGTTCGGTGACGGCGTATTTTATTATTTTATCCAGAAGATCAGGGGTATCCACCTTAACCGCAGAAACCAGACGGGCTATTTCATCCTTCACAGGTTTTTCTATGAGATAGAAGCTTATTTCTATGCTGCGGAGTATGCTTTCCCTGTCCGTCACATGGATTTCTGCCCTGAGCCCTGTTCTCCTGCGGACGGTGTCTGCTATGCCCACGTCAAACGGATCGGAGGCTGCTATGCGGATTGTTTCGCCCGATTTATTCAGGGGGATAAAGCACATTGTTTTGAGAGTATTTATATCAAAAAGCTTTAAAAGTTCTGTGTCAGGCTTGATTTCCGTTATGTCTATAAAGTCTCTTTTTGCCTGTTTCGCCACAGCTTTGGAGGTTTCTGCAGCAGAAACAAACGCAAGGGAAATAAGGATGTCGCCCAGCATGCCGGAATGCACACGCTGAACATCCAGAGCGACTTTCAGCTGTTCAGGTGTCAGGTAGCCCATTTCTATCAGTAGTTGTCCGAGCTGTTTTTCGTGCATAAAATCCCCCGCCTAAGGCATTCACTATAGCCCATTGAACGGGGCAGATCAAACAATTACGGTAAAAGTACCCGTTGATTTATGTACCGAATAATTGTAACCTTTTTGCTGATATTCAACCACCATTTCGGAGGCGGCATGAGATTAAGCAAATATTTTATCCCTACACTGAGAGAAGTTCCGGCTGAAGCGGAAGTTGTGAGCCATAAGGCTATGCTCAGAGCGGGGATGATTAAAAAACTCGCTTCAGGCATATACGATTATCTCCCTCTGGGGCTTAAGGCTATACGCAAAGCGGAAAATATAATAAGAAAAAATATGGATCAGTCCGGCGCAATAGAGCTTCTTATGCCTTCTGTTCAGCCCGCGGAAATGTGGGAGGAATCAGGTCGCTGGAGCTACTACGGCAAGGAGCTTCTTCGTATTAAAGACAGGCACGACAGAAACTTCTGCTTCGGTCCCACCCATGAGGAAGTGACCACAGACATAGTGAGAAGCTTCATAACCTCATACAAACAGCTTCCCATAAACCTTTATCAGATACAGACCAAGTTCCGTGACGAAGTCCGCCCCAGATTCGGGCTGATGAGAGGCAGGGAATTCATCATGAAGGATGCTTACTCATTCGATGTGGATGATGCAGGCGCAAACGTGAGCTACGGCAAAATGCGTGATGCTTACTGCCGCATATTCGATGACTGCGGTCTTAAATACACTATGGTTGAGGCCGACTCCGGAGCGATCGGCGGTTCATACTCCCATGAATTCATGGTTCTCGCAGATACCGGTGAGGACACAGTGATCAGCAGCGACAAAGGCGGTTATTCTGCAAACCTTGAAAAAGCCGTGTGCGGTGATAACTGGGACGAGTGGAAAGAAGAGATACTTCCCGCTGAAAAAAAGGAAACTCCAAATACCAGAACAGTTGAAGAGCTTGCGGCTTTTCTTGATGTTCCGGTAATGAAAATTCTCAAGGCTATGATTGTGAATGTGGACGGCAGTTTTTACTGTTTCCTCGTAAGGGGCGACCACGAGCTTAATCTTGCCAAGGTTAAAAACTTTTTCGGCGCTCCCTCAGCCGAACTCGCTTCATATGACGATATAGCTGTACATGCGGAAGGCGCTCCCGCCGGATTCATCGGACCAGCAGGGCTGGAACTTGAAATTTATGCCGATTATGCGGTCCGTGCCATGAAAAATGTCGTCATGGGTGCTAATGTAAAGGATCTTCATATAATAAACGCTAATTTCGGCAGGGACTTTGATGTTAAAACCTTCGGCGATTTCAGAAACGCTGTTGAAGGCGACACCTGCCCCGTTGACGGCGGTAAATATGTTCTCACAAGAGGGATAGAGGTCGGGCATATTTTCAAGCTCGGAACAAAATATTCCGAAAGCATGAACGCTGTTTACCTTGATAAAGAAGGGAAAAGGAATCCTATGATAATGGGCTGCTACGGAATCGGGGTTACAAGGGTTGTCGCTGCGGCCATTGAGCAGAACCATGATGAAAAAGGCATTATCTGGCCCGTTCAGCTTGCACCCTTTCAGGTTGTTATCGTTTCCCTCAACCCTAATGAGCAGGCAGTTGCGGATCTTTCCGAAACAATCTACAAAGAGCTTTCAGGGCTTGGTCTGGATGTTATGTATGACGACAGGGACGAAAGAGCGGGAGTGAAGTTTACCGATGCGGAACTGGTCGGATACCCTGTGCGTGTGGCAATCGGCAAAAAGTCTCTTGCGGAAGGAAAAGTGGAAGTCACTGTCCGTAAAACAGGCGAAACCGAAGCCGTGAAGAAGGAAGACTGCATTTCGGTAGTTATGGAAATGCTGGAAAAGCTGCGCTGAACAAAGGTTATTCTTGCTAAAGAGAAATTTATTATGTAAAACATTTATATATTTATTCTCTCTTAAGCGTTCGGAGGTAAGATGAAGAAACGCTATACCATTATGATATTTGACGAATCCCGTCTGGAAGAGGTGAAGACCAAGAAGCTTAGCCTCTCTGCGATCAAGTTCGTCATGATGCTGGTAGCATTCTACGCCGTTATTTCCTGCACAGGCTTTTTCTTTTTAACCAGCCTCTACTCCGAGCGTCACGATATGCTGGTGTTTAAAAAAGAGAATGAAAAACTTAAGGAAAAAATAGAAGGCTATGCCATGCAGCTTGAGGAGATCGAGAAAAAGATCGCAAGCGTTGACGAGCTTGAGTACAAAGTTCGAAATCTTGCCACCTATGCCAACGGACCTGTTCCACAAAAACAGCTTGCTATAGGCGGTAAAGAGGTCGACATCATACAGGATCTTTCTGCGGTCAGCGAAAGGAAGGAAAAAGAATTTTTTGAAGAACTTAACGAAAACCTTGTTACCCTCGGGCTGGAGCTTGAAAAGAGGGCTGCAAGCCTTTCAGAGCTTTCAGACTTTCTTGAGGAACACAGGCTCATCATGAGTTCAACCCCTTCAATCTGGCCGACTAAAGGCTGGATATCGAGCAGTTTCGGCTACCGAATGTCCCCTTTCACAGGAAGACGTGTTTTCCATGAAGGTCTTGATATTGCTAATAAAATTGGCACCCCTATAAAAGCCGCAGCAAAAGGTGTGGTTATATTCTCCGGCAGAAAAGCAGGCTACGGGAATGTGATCACTGTTGACCATGGCTTCGGCTATGTAACACGCTATGCCCACTGTAATAAACTTTATATGAAAGAGGGTGATAATGTGGACAAAGGTCAGGTGATTGCCGAAGTGGGCAACACCGGACGAAGCACTGGACCTCACCTCCATTACGAGGTTCTGGTAAACGGTGTTCAGGTTAACCCTATGAAGTTTATCATAGGCGAAACTGATTTTGCTGCGACAATTCAATAGTAAAAACTGTTCAAAAAATACTAAGCCCGCTTCTTTAAAAGGCGGGCTTTTTTTGTATTAAATATCAGTGATCCCTTGTTTCAATTAATATTTTTTAGCTTGATTATTCACTTTTAGTTGCGTAAACCGGGAACTGACTTATAATTTAATTATAAGCATGGTTATAAGCGGCGGCGCCGTTCAGACAATTATACTAAAAAAAAGATCGTACGGCACTGGTAGCCGCCGCTTAAAGAATACATAAAGCCGCTTCGGTTTATTACGGAGCGGCTTTTTCTTTTTTGAAAACTTCTTAAGATTGAAGAGGAATATAAAGGTTCGCTTCGGTGCCTTCATGAAGAATGCTTTTAAATACAAGCTTCCCCCTGTGTGCTTCTGCGATCTGTTTACAGATATCCAGTCCCAGACCATATCCTCCTGTTTTTTTACTTCTTGATATATCCGTTCTGTAAAAGGGCTCTGTAATAAATTCCAGCTCATCTTCCGGAATTCCTATGCCTTTATCAGTTACTTTGATTACTGCATATTCCTCATCAAGTCCTATTTCAACTTTCACAGGCTCGTCTGATTCATCTGAATATTTCAATGCGTTATCAATGAGATTTTTCAGCGCATGTTCCATGGCAGGTACATCAATCTGCATTTCAACAGGGGAGTGGTAGGGAATCAGATTGATGCGGACGCTTCTGGATTTGTATGAACGGCAGATATCAGCAACGACACTGTTCAGATCGACAGACTCAAGGCAGAGTACATCATTATTCAGCCTTGCGCTCTCAAGCAGATAATCAATCAGCATATTCATCTGCTTTATATCATCAGCCATATCAACCCGAAGGCTTTCATCATTAACCATCTCGGCGGCTATTCGCAGGCTTGCAAGGGGTGTGCGGAGTTCATGGCTTATTGCAGTCAGAAGTCTTTCTTTATGCTTTATGGAATGGGCAATTTGTGATGTGAGCGAATCAAACATCTTGCATAGATCAGCAAGCTCATCATGCCCTTGTTTGTTTATCTTATGGTCAAAGTTTTCTTTTTTAACTTCTTCTATAGCAGAGGAAAGAAGGCTGACAGGTTTGAGGAAGTGTCTGATGATCATAAAAACACAGCCCATAAGCAGAGAAACAAGCAGAATAATAAACAATCCATATGATCTTAATCTTTTTTGTTCCTCTGTTCCCGGCCAAAACTTGAGGAGGAGCATTGAGTCGCCGTCTACAAGCTTGGCAGCCATGTATTCATCTTCCGAACCTATAAACATGTCGTCGGCAATTTTCTGGTAATGAAGCTGATTATCCGGAAACGGCGCTTTTCTTGCTCCGGTGATCCATGAGATATCAGGGGATATATATTCTATAGTAAGCCCGACTCTCTGCGAGAGGTATTCCGCTTTCTTTCTATCTGGAGGGTGACCTATTTCGCTATGGAGATAGTTCAGGTAAAGAACCTTGTGTTTGTTTACATCTATCTGTGCCCTTTCAGCATAGTGAGAGAAAGTGCAGTAAAAAATCAGGTTCAGCATTACTGCTGAACACACAACAACTAAAAGCAGCTTTGTAAAAAGTGACCCCAGAATTTTTTTAATCATTTAACCTTTCACCGATAAACATATAGCCGCTTCCCCACATTGTTTTGATAAACTGTGGATTTTTCGGATCATCTTTCAGCTTGTTTCTAAGGCGACTCACTGTTACATCTACTATTCTGTTAAATGGATCACAGTCTATGCCTTTGAGTTCATTGAGTATTTTATCTCTGTCAAGTGTCGTAAAAGGATTTCTCACAAAAAGATGCAGAACATCGAACTCACTGGTGGTAAGTTCCAGCTTTTCATTGTCGAGTATCGCTGTAAACTTTGAAGGTTCAACAAGCAGTCTTCCGAAGTCATATGAAAGGTTTTTTCTGTCTCCTGCTGATGCCGGATCGCGCCTTTTTGTTACTGCCTGAATTCTTGCTACAAGCTCTCTGGGCTCAAAAGGTTTGGGCAGATAGTCATCTGCGCCAATTTCAAGCCCGACTATTCTGTCTTCAACATCCCCTCTGGCACTGAGCATTATTATAGGCACTTCAGAAAATTTTCTTATTCTCTTGCATACTTCAAAGCCGTTCATTCCCGGCATCATTATATCAAGAACAACAAGATCGGGGCTGCACTCACCAAATTTCTCAAGTGCCGTAAGGGGTTCATCAAAAGCATCAATCAGAAATGAATATTCTGAAAGGTACTTTCTGAGCATTTTGATCAGCTTAAGATCATCGTCTATGATCATTACTTTTGTCTGCATAATGCAATACCTCAAAAAAATGCAGATATCAATGCGGCAGTTAAGGCTATTATAAATCCTACCGTGACTGCAAATAACAGAATATCTCCGGGCTTCATGGAAGTCCTCCTTGAACCCCAGTATAAATATAAACACAAAAAACGGATTTAAAATGAGAAACAAATTGTAACTAATTGTATTTCATCAGACAAAGACATCCCCCTGCTGTTTGACCAGACAGAGGGATGTAGCAATTATTTATTATCTGCGAGGAGCTTATTAATGGAAGCGGCAGCACGCCTTCCTTCACCCATGGCAAGAATTACCGTCGCTGCTCCGAGAACAATATCTCCCCCTGCATATACTTTATCCATGGAGGTTTTGCCGTCTTCATCAACGGTGATATTGCCCCATTTGTTTACTCCTATTTCCGGTGCAGTCTGGCTTATCAGCGGATTGGAAGAGTTGCCGAGAGCCATTATCACAGAGTCCATCTCAAGTGTGAACTCACTCCCTTTAACAGCAACGGGTTTCCTTCTGCCTGAATCATCCGGCTCTCCAAGAACGTATTTAAGGCATTCAATTCCTTTTACCTTGCCAGTTTCATCGCCGAGGATGCGAACAGGGCTTGAGAGGAAGCTGAATATTATTCCTTCCTCTTTAGCGTGAGCCACTTCTTCCCGGCGTGCCGGCATTTCGTTTTCAGTACGTCTGTAAATGACATAAACCTTTTCTGCTCCCACACGCAGAGCCATTCTCGCAGCATCCATAGCAACATTTCCGCCGCCTATGACTGCGGTTCGTTTTCCGGTAAAAATTGGTGTATCTGCTTTGTCTGGAGTGTACGCCTTCATGAGGTTTGCCCTTGTGAGAAATTCGTTTGCAGAGGAAACTCCCACAAGGTTCTCACCTTCTATATTCATGAAATTTGGCAGACCTGCTCCTGTTCCTATGAACAGGGCGTCAAAACCATCTTTTTCTATTAAGTCTTTAACTTTTCTTGTTCTGCCCACAAGGAAGTTTCTTTTGATTTTCACCCCCATGGACAGAAGGTTATCGATTTCTTTATCAAGTATTTCCTTGGGAAGACGGAATTCCGGTATACCGTAAATCATAACGCCGCCAAGCTTATGAAAAGCTTCAAAAAGAACAACCTCATGACCGGCTTTGCGTACGTCTGCAGCCGCTGTGAGCCCTGCGGGACCTGAGCCTACGATACCAACTTTTTTACCTGTAGATGGTGCTATTTCAGGAACAGACATTTTGCCCTTTGCCCTTTCCCAGTCCGCTACAAAACGTTCAATGCGCCCTATAGCTACAGACTTATCCATATCTTTAAGGGATTTACCCACGGTGCATTCCGCCATGCACTGTGTTTCCTGCGGGCAGACTCTTCCGCATATGGCAGGCAGCATACTTGATTCTTTTATGATATTCACCGATTTCTGGTAATCGCCTTCTGCTGCGGCTTTGATGAAACCGGGAATATTTATTTCTACAGGACACCCCTTGATGCAGGGTGCGTTTTTGCATTGAAGACAGCGTTCGGCTTCAAGTTTCACCTGCTCTTCAAAATATCCCAGAGCGACTTCCTGAATATTTTTCGCACGGGCTTTCGGCTCCTGAGCAGGCATTTCCTGCATAGGTATCCTGAGTCTGTCCTTTGGCTTTAGGTTTGAAAAATCTATCTCTTTGATAATAGTTTGAGCTTCTTCTTTTAGTTTATCTGCGGGAATATATGACATTTCACTACCTCTGAAGCTGATCAATTGCTGCCTGAAGGTGGCAGGCGTGGTTGGCGTCCTGCTCCTGCGGCTTGTACGAACGCAGGCGCAGCATCATGTTGTCAAAGTCCACTAAGTGAGCGTCGAATTCCGGTCCGTCAACGCATACAAATTTTGTTTCATTGCCCACAGTTACTCTGCAACCGCCGCACATGCCTGTTCCGTCAACCATTATAGTGTTGAGAGATGCGTATGTCTTTACACCGAACGGACGTGTGGTTTCAGCACAGAACTTCATCATAATTGCCGGGCCTATTGTAACAGCGAGGTCTGCTCCGCCTTTTTCGCATATTTCTTTCAGAGGCTCAGTAACAAGGCATTTTCGACCATATGAGCCGTCATCCGTGCAGATTATTAATTCATCAGCTATAGCACGCATCTCATCTTCAAGGATAAGAAGATCCTTTGTTCTTGCACCTATTATAGTTATTACTCTGTTGCCTGCCTTTTTCATTGCTTGGGCAATCGGGTGCAGCGGTGCAACGCCTATGCCTCCGCCCACACAGACAACTGTGCCGAATTTTTCTATATGAGTTGGTTTTCCGAGGGGACCAAGAAGATTTTCCACGCTTTCGCCTGTTTTCTTCTGAGCCAGTTTCAGGGTCGATTTGCCTACAATCTGGAAGATGATGGTTATACTTCCAGCTTTTTCATCCGCATCAGCTATGGTTAGCGGAATACGCTCGCTGAAATCTGAATCGACCTGAACTATGATAAACTGTCCCGCCTGCCTTTCAGATGCGATTTCAGGTGCGAGAAGCTTCATCTGCACCACGTCCCTTGAAAGCATTTTTTTATCCAAAATTTTACTCATCAGCTTTCCTCGTTATATTTTTCATTTTAACTTTGTTATATTATTTGGCGAATTTCAACTTAAATTTTTCTTTTGGTACATCATGAACTTAAACAGGTATGTTTTATTTTTTTCAATGTCAGATATCGGACAAACAGATATTACAATATATTTTTAACATAATAAGTTAAGTGTCAATATAAAAGCTAAGTTTAAAAATTCAATGAGTTCAGAAAAACGTTATGGGTTGTTTGATTTATTACATATTGTAATTGAAGATTTTTTTAGTTAGGGTGTTGCAATATTGCGCATTCTATGGATTAACTCTTTCTTAGTGCAGGGTGGAACGGACTAATGATTCGTATTGCGATTTGCGATGACATGCCGGATGATTTGCAAGGTCTTGCTGCCCTTATTAACCAGTATATGTCAATTAATAATCTTGATGCAGAAGTGACTGAGTTTTCTCATCCTGATTATCTGCTGGCTGCTATTGAGACTGACAGTTTTCATATTTACATATTAGACATAGTAATGCCGATGGTCAGCGGTTTGGAATTGGGTAAAGAAATCCGCCGTCTTGACTGGGAAGCACAGATTATATATGCCACCACCGAGCCGCAGTTTGCCTTGCAGGCCTACGCTGCAAATCCGGTTAGTTACCTGATTAAGCCAATTAAAAGAGAGCAGTTGTTTGATGCTCTGGCTTTTGCCGTTTCCAAATCAGATCTCACTGATGAACAAACCTTTACAGTCAAAACCGCAGGCAGTCTGCGTATAATCAAGCTGTCTAACATAATTTGCTGTGAATACAGAAACCATGCGGTTATCTTAAGCCTTACCAATGGAGATAAGGTACTCAGCCGTACTTTCAGAGAAAATTTTTCAGAATACTGCGGGCTTTTGCTTAAAGACAGGCATTTTCTGCAGTCCCACACATCTTTTATCATCAACATCAGGCAGATTGAGCGTTTCAGCAAGGACAGTTTTACGCTCTTCGGCGGTCAAACTGTTCCTATTGCAGCAAAGCGGTATTCCGCCGTGCGTGATGCATATATGGATTATTTGGCAGCAAAAGGGAAGCGCAGATGATTGAACATTTTCCGGACCTGTTAAGGGCTGTAACCACTGATATTATGCTGATCCTTCTGCTTTGGACAATGGCGATGCCGAAATATAAAAATAAGCTTGTGTATTTCCTCGCAACGGCTGTGATACTGCTTGGGAATCTCAGTGCAAACTACTATTTTTATCTCTCAGGGAACTACACTGCGGTATTTTACGTTGATCTTGCTATGCTGGCAGTAATAGGCATTGTCCTAAAGCCTCTTTTCAGCGACAGGATAATGCAATGGTGCTTCAGCTATATCACAATGCTTAATATCTATGCTGCTATTGTGTTTTTGAGCTATGCTTTCAGAAATATTTTTTCTAATCCTTATTACGGCACTGTTTACATACGCCTTATCTTATTTACGGCGGTCATTCTTATTTTCCGCATATGGGTCTCAAAGCTTTACCGCAATGTGCTCGACTACTGGCATATCTACATAATGCCAATCGCAGTTCTTTTTGCCTGTTTTTTAGGGTATTTTTTCGGCGGCGATATTAAAACAATGCTGACGGATAACTTCATTCAGCTTATTCTGCTCACTTTGCTTGGTCTGTCAGTGTATATTACAATTATTCATTCCCTTTGGACAATAACAAAACAATACGCAATGAGAGAGGAAAATCAAACAATACAGGCAGAACGTGAGTATCTCCAGCTGGCGGCAGAAGGCATGGTGGAAAGGATTAAGCTGATGCAGGAGGTAGCAGAGCAGGATAGCCGGACATCTCATGACCGACGCCACTTTAACCGGGTGCTTCTGGAACTTTTGGAACAGGGACAGGCAGACGAGGCCGCCGATTTACTCCGGAACCAGAGTCAGAATTCACCGCAAATCAGCAAGATTTACTGTGAGAATCATGCTGTCAATGCTGCTGTATCTTACTATGCAGGTATTGCAGAGCAATCAGGTATCCCGATGGAAATTAACCTCGATATTCCAAATAACCTGACATTGAGTGCCCTGGAACTGTCCATGGTTGTTTCTAATCTTCTGGAAAACGCCATTCACGAATGTAGAAAACAATCTGAAAATAAAGATATTTATATCCGTTTTATTTGCCGAAATGCGGGGAGGCTGCTTCTTGAAATGGAAAACCCTTGTTCAGGCAATATTTCATTTGATGAAAATGGTTACCCGGTGGCAGCAGGTGACGGTCATGGCATAGGCAGTAAGAGTGTCGCAGCATTCGCAAAAAAATATGACGGAGAGCTTTTGTATAAAGTTGAAAATGGAGTTTTTCAGGTACGCCTTCTTGTGTGAAAATACTGAGGTTTCTGTTTATTGGAAGTGAGTTTGAAGCAATATAAATTTTTGAGTGTAATAATGAGTCTTTTAAGTGCATAAACTCATTTCTTCCTTTTTTCGGAGTATTCTCTGGACTGAAAAGAATAACGTCAGGTTATCGGAGGTTCAGAATGTTTTTTTCTAGGAGAGGCTTTATTAAAACCCTTGGTGTGGGTGCAGGTGCGTGTTTTATGGCACTGAATAACATAGGATGTTCTTCAGGCAGCTCCGGTTCAGGCTTAAGTGACGCTCCCCTGTGGAAGAGCGATGGTACAAGGAGCAAAATTGTTGTCATAAGTGATCTTCATCTGGGTATTGATGACAGATATACAGAAACCTTGAAAAACCGTCCGATGCTCATTAATTTTCTGCAAAGGATTCAAAAAACCACAGATGTGCGGGAACTTGTCATTGCCGGTGATTTTTTGGATGAGTGGTATCTGCCAGTTTATTTTCCTGCCCATACGGATCAGGCTCAGTTTTACAGAGATGTTATAGCAAACAACGAGATTGTATTTGAGGAGCTTAACAACGTAATCGACAGTGGAATAAAACTGGTTTATGTGCCCGGAAACCACGACTTGACGCTAGAAGCAGACATTTTACAGGAAGCAATTCCTCTCCTTGTTCAGGCGAGAGATGTCGAAGGGCTTGGAGCTTACTATACAGGAGATCGCAACGAGATCGTAATTGAACATGGTCATCGTTATGATATTTTCTCCGCACCGGATACAGTAACAAATGCCGAATTATGCGGAAATGACGACACTATCCTCCCGGCAGGCTATTTTTACGCCCGCTACGCCGCAACATGGGTACTGGAAGGGTATCCAACAGTTCCAAAGAATCTTCCCGGGGTGACTGATATACCTGATCAGAGTGATACTGACCAGTACGGAGCTTATGTATATTATTCAATCCTCAGAGATATTTCTATGCGTATGACGCCTTATGAGAGCCTTGAGGAAAAAATATTTGATATGCGCATATCAGGATTTAATGACGCATACAGCTACCTTGATTTTTATCCTTCACAGCAGTTGGACGGAACTATTACCGCACCTGTTCTTTTCAAAAATATTCAGCGTACATGGGCTGAAAGGCAGGTGCTGAATAATGTTAATGTTGCAAACAGCTTTATAGAGGCAGCGCCCGGTGCTATTGATCCTGAATACTTTTTCAGACAGGCGAGAACGCAGTATCTGGAAAACCTTTCTGAAAATGTTGATATTGTTGTATTCGGTCATACTCACGTTCCGGCCTACAGAAATATAGGCGGAGGTAAGCTCTATCTCAACTCAGGAACATGGGTAGATCATCATACTGATAAAAACATTGCTCCCCGCACTTTTACAGTTATAACAACCAGTGATAATAGTGCAAGTGCTGTGTACAGCTTTGATGCTAATGGTTCTGTTAATGATATAACTAAAGCCGTTTCCAAAGATGTGTAGTTTTTATATCAATTCATGCCTTACGGTGTAATGCTTCCAGCCCGTTAATTCGGGCTGGAGTTCACTCATAAAATTGATAAAAATAACTCCATCAGATCTTTCTGGATACTGCCCTTGATCAGATAATATGTTTAAGGTAGCTATAGAGATTTTGCTCACTTGGAATATTGAGTTTTTTTCTGATACGTTTTCTGTGAGTGTGGATTGTTTCGACACTTACATTCAGTTTTTCGGAAATTTCTTTGGTGGAGAGGTTCGCAACTACGAGTTCGCATACGGCGTACTCAGACTGGCTGAGTTTGCTTAGTTTCTCCATCGTTATCGGGATAGATGTGACTTTATCCTTTTCGTTTTCATTGCACATGCGGTAGATGATTTCTTTAAGCTTTTGCAGGTCTGAAACGTGAAAAACTTCAACAATGTTGATTTCAATAACATCAAAAACTTTGCTGACCGCCATCATTATCTTTGTTTGTTCCCTCACAGCGGATTCTGCAATCATTTCCAGCAGGCATTGTTTATAAAGCTTAACCGATAAAAGGAAGCTGTCGATATCTGTCCTTACGATGTGGGCAGTAATCAGGGTTCTTAATTCACTGATAAATTTACTGTCAGCCTGAATAGACATAACAGTCATATTTTCAGGGTTATCAGTAATGGCTGATTCAATAAGCCTCAAAAAATAGGTAAATGACACACGGGATTTCTCAAAGTCTGACGTAAAGGCCATTATCGGGGTATCTTTTGTATAACGGAGCCATTTCTTAAGAAAAACACTGTGCTCATAAATATGGATAAAGAGATTTTTTTCCATAACTTATTATACTTAAAAAGCGGTTAGTGAGCAAGCTGACAATTTCTACCCATATAGTCCGTAAATGGTGATCTTTTGTACCGTTTTTTCACCAATCTTTCACAATCCCTATATATGGTTCGTGGTGCTATTTTTCTCATATCTGCTTAGGAGGCAAATATGAAGAATTTTATTGGCACAAGCCGAAGAGGATTCCTCAAAGGTTCACTTGCACTTGCCGCCGCTGCATCCCTTTCAAACGCTACAGGCGTTTTTAATGAACTGGGACATGCAGCCCCTGCAAGTATCACTGACACTGAAACAATTTTTCCCGGTACATCGCCCTCAAATTGCGGCGGTTGCTGTGTAACAAGGATTGTTGTGAAAAACGGGGTGATCAAAAGACATTTGACCGATGAAAGACCTGAAAAAAACCTCATCGACGGCAACGAAGATAACCCCCAGAGACGTTCCTGTGTGAGATGCAGAAGCAAATCACTTTGGTACTACCGCCCGGAAAGATTAAAATACCCCATGATACAAACTGGGGAGCGCGGAGATCTTTCCGGCTTCAAAAGAGTAAGCTGGGAAACAGCAATTGCCTACATAGTCGACAAAATTGATGATCTCCAGAAAAGAGGCTATGGCCCCAGAAATTTCTTTTCACACAATAGTACAGGCGATCCCAACCACTTTAAAAACCAGAACCCTGCGGACAGATTCCTTGAACTTCTCGGTGGAAGGGTAGCATACCGAAGCACATACAGCTTTCCGATCATTGAACATGCTTCATGGTTTGTTCTTGGACCCAACAAACAGGGTTCTGCGGCATTTAAGCGAGCTTTTTCTGCATCAAGACAAAGCTTCACTCAGGCAGAACAAATAGTATGCTGGTCTTTCAACCCTATGGAAACCGTCTATGGCTCAAATACTATGTGGTACATAATGCAGGCCAGAGATATGGGTGCAAAACTGGTTACAGTCGACTCATACCTTTCCAAAACAGCAGCAGTTTCCGACCAGTTTATCTCTCCTGTGCCCGGAACAGATGTTGCCATGATGCTGGCTATGCTTTACCACCTGCTGAAAAGTGGCAAGTTTTCAAAAGAAGTTTCTGAAAATAACTATGAGTTTCTGAAAACAAAGCTATTCGGTTTCTTTGATGAAACCAAAGGAGAAGGCTTCAGAGCAGAGGGAGTAAGCGCTGATGAGTATTACTGTCCGGCAGGTGCATCCCTTTCAGCGTATATTTTTGGGAATGATGACTTCCTTGTGAAAAAAGGGCTGAACAAAGCCACATCAATTTATCCAGATGCAATAGGCTATAATGTTAACGGGAGTGCCGATGACCCCGGCGGCGTAGACCCTCTTTACGGGAAGAAAACACCTGTTTACGGTCAGGTTCCAAAAACACCGGAATGGGCTGAGAAAATATGCGGTGTTCCGGCAAAAGTGATTAAGGAACTTGCCGAATCGATTGCATCTAAAAAGACAATTCTGCTTCAGGGCGGAGGATGGCAGCGTAATCACGAAGGCGAGCAAGCGCTTATGTTAAGCCTTATTCTTGGTCTTGCTACCGGTAACTTCGGCAGATCAGGGCAGGGAACAGGATGGCCTTTAAACTTTAACCAGACAACGGCAGGGGTTAAATCGCCAAAAGACTACACTGTGAGCAACCCGCTACTTTCCAAAGTCAATATTAAAAACTCCGAAGGCTATGACGTATATGACGAAGATGTTCTTACTGCTCCCAAGTACACAGTAAACGACACCCGCAAAAGCTTCATGATTTGCAGCTGCGGAGACTATTTTGAAAACGGCGGAACAGGTAAATCAAGATATAATGACGGGCAGGTCAAGCACCTTCCCGAACCTAAAATGATTATAAACGGCGCATGTAATAAATTCGGTAATCAGACCGGTGATCCGGCATGGTTTATGAAGACAGTTACAGATAAAAGCAAAATAGAGCTTATTGTTGCTCTGGATTTTTTTATGACTCATGCTGCCAAGCATTCGGATGTGATTCTTCCTGTTGCGATGACATTTGAAAAAGAAGCGATACATACTCCATGGAACTTTGGTGATGAGGTTCTGTATATGCCGGAAGCAATCAAAAAACCCGGCGAAGTTATGAGCGACTTTGAAGTTTTCAGAAAGATAGCAAAAATCATGGGCAAAGAGAAACAGTACAGCAATTACAAGACCGAGGGGCAGATTGTCAAGGATACATGGGCGGAAAACCCGAGCATTTACTCCCGTGCATCATATGAAGAACTTAAGGAATCGGGCATTCTTCCCCTTGCTGAAGGCGACCTCAGAGATAAAGTCGCACTCAGGGAATACCGGAATAATCCAACTTCAAAAAACAATATGCTTCTTACTCCTTCAGGCAGAATCGAAGCATACAGTCAGGCTCTTGCCGAAGACTATGAAGCAAGATTCCATGAAAATATAGATGGTGATCTTGAACTTGTTAACGGAAAAGACGGCAAAGGCAACACAGTAAAAGCAGAAATATACACCAAAAAACACGGTGCTTCTTCCAAAGCCCGCTTCGTTTATCCCATACCTATGTATATTCCTCTCATAGAAGGGCGTCACGCCTGTGATCAGGAAAAAAATGCACCTTCATATGTTCAGGGCAAGAAAGTTGCAGGCTATACCAAACATCCTGACGTTACTGGAAGGGGCAAAAAAGGGTATAACTTCACCCTCCACTCATATCACATGATGTACAGGTCTCACTCCACGCTTTTTAACAGTGTGCTGCTTCAGGATATGTATATGTGTGATGAGAAAGGAAAACTCACCAATGAGGATATGTTCCCCAAAAAAGCTCTGGGCAATGGAATCTATGACCATTCAAAAGACATCATTATGCCTGTTATCATGAACCCTGAAGATATAAGGTCAATTAATCTCCAAGAGGGTGATGTGGTACTCATTTCTAACGACAGAGGAAGAATAAGAGCATCGCTCCGTTCATCGAAGAGAGTAAACCGCGGGAATATTATGATCAGTCAGGGCGGAATCACAATTTTTGATAAAGATCCTCTCAAACATAAAGATGCTGTGGATCTCGGCGGAAACGTCAATACCACAACTTCTGCCCGCCCTTCTAGAATAGCTAAAGGGATGGCACTGGCAACTGACAACAGGGTCAAAGTTGAAAAATTCAGAGGGTGATAAGATGCAATACGGATTTTATTTTGATCAGTCCCGCTGCACAGGCTGCACGACATGTCTTGTGGCTTGTAAGGACTGGAATGGACTTAAGCCCGGAAATCTTCAGTACAGAAAGATTATAACTATTGAAGAAGGTGAAAGATATCCGGCTATAAAAGTTAGTAACACTGTTTTCTCCTGCAACCATTGTAAAAAACCTGCGTGTCTGAGTGTATGCCCTGTTGAGGCAATATCAAAAAGAAGCGACGGTATAGTGCTTGTAGACAGAGATAAATGTATAGGCTGCGGTTCCTGTGCAGAGGCATGCCCCTTTGGTGCGCCGAAGTACGGAGATGATGTGACTGAGCCTGAGTCAAAAAAAGAGTGGAATACAGAGCATCCGATGCAGAAATGTACTTTCTGCGCAGACCGGATTGATGACGGAAAACCTCCTGTCTGTGTCAGTTCGTGTCTTGTCAGGGCGCTTGATTTCGGCACTATGGATGAACTAAAGAAAAAATATCCCGCCAGTGTGGACAAGGTGAAAGGCTTTCCTTCTGACAAATATCAGGCTGACGGAAAAACAAAGCTGGATAAATCGACAAATCCTTCTATTGTTTTTCGACCTTCTTCACGCTGATGATACAGCCACTTCCGTCCCCAGGGGCGGAAGTTTCCTGTTTATTTAAAATTTAAGAGGCAGTTATGTTGAAAGTGCCGTATGAAGAAATAAAAAATAAAGACTTGAGAAAGGATATCAGACGCTACCTCCGAACGTTTGACACCTTGTACAGCGAACTCAGAAAACAGGGAATAAATGTTGCGGATACATGCTCGGATACAAGTGAGCTGAAAAGTGAGCTGGCTTCTCTTCATGTCAAGGTGCGGAATGACGGCAAAAGTTTTGTGTGGGGCGGGATCTCTCCATCTTGCCTGCATTGCCGGACAGGGGAAAAGTCCGAAACATTTATAATCTCTCTGAAATGCAACCGTGACTGTTACTTTTGCGCAAATAAAAACCAGCAGGATTACAGTGAGCCTGTTTCGGATGTAAGAAATATAAAAGCAGAGTTTGATACTGTGAGGGCTAGGCTTGGTTCTCTCCTTTCCGTGGGTATAACCGGAGGCGAACCTCTGCTTTTTATCGATGAATGTATAAATTTTATTGAGCATGTGAAACTAGCAGATCCATCAACCCAGATTCGTCTTTATACTAACGGTGATCTGGCAGATGAAGCGGCACTGAGCAAACTCTCTGATGCCGGTCTGGATGAAATACGGTTCGGACTGAAATTTGATGAGGATGGAACTATATCTGAGAACCTTTATGATAACCTCAAGGCTGCCGTGAAATATATTAATAGAACAATGATCGAAATGCCCGTAATGCCTGGCAGCTATGATGAAATGAAAATAGTTATGGACAGAGCAGAATCAATGGGCGTGTTCTCTGTCAACCTTTTGGAGTTTCTGTTCCCGTGGAATAACAAAGAGAGTTACAGCCAAAAAGGCTTTAAGATAAAAAGGAAACCATACCGTGTGCTTTATGGATACGATTATGCGGGCGGGCTTCCTGTTGATGGAAGCGAAAAGGAATGCCTTAGGCTTTTGAAATATGCTGCTGAAAATAACTTTAAAACAGGTATCCACTATTGTTCTCTGGAAAATAAACTCACTTCGCAGGTGTGGCACCGAAACAGCAGGGTGGCACTCGCTGACAATGAAACATTTTCGCACAAAGATTTTTTTATTAAAACTGCAAAAGCTTACGGCAAGGATGCAGTGAAAGTTATGAATATTCTGGAAAAAGCGGGACTAAAAAACTTCCACTATGTGCCTGAAAACCGTGCAGCAGAGTTCTCGGTGTCGGATATACGCTTACTGGATAAAACTAAAATCGAACTTGGCATAAGTTCAGCAATCGTTGAGAAAGGTGAGAACGGATGGCTATTAAGGGAAGTTGCCATTGATGGAACAGATAGTAAAAGATTTTCCACTGAAGATATATTAGGAGTTAATTATGCAGACTGAAACAGACTTAATAATGATGCTAAATGGAAGAGCAGCAGTTTATGAATACTTTACATTATGTTTTCATAATCCATCTGCGGATAACTTCCTTGGAATAACAAAGAAGTTTGCAGTGCATTTTAAAAGGATTGCTGCGGACAGTAATATATCCGCATTTATGAAAAGTGCTGATGAGTTCATTTTGTATACTGAAAAAATCACTGATGAACTTGATGCTTTAGATGAAATCAACAGAGGTTACACCTCCCTCTTTCTAATAGGTGATCAAGGTATCGCAATTGAGGAGTCTGTTTATTTATCCCCCAGTGGTCTTGTGAAACAGGAACCATGGGAAGATCTGCTCCGAGTTTACAGCAGGCACGGTTTCGGCATTCCGGAAAGTATGGGGATAAGTGAGGAGCATTTATCAGCTGAGTTACTATTTATGGCTTTTATGGCTAAGAAAATATCAGAAAGAATAGAGAACAGTGACGACAAAGGGGTGTCATATTTAGCAGGAGAGCAGCTTGATTTTCTCAAAAAACATATTATGCGCTGGGTTCCTGCTTTGTATAAAGATATTACAAGCTCCTCTTATACCCATGTTGATATATTTAAAACTCTGGCAAGCATCCTCTATTCATTTCTTCTCTATGATATCAATCTGCTTAGTGATTTTATTCAGGAGTATGCGGAGTGAGGTTTTTCTATGTCCTTATGATAGTTTTTGCATGCGGAGTATCTTCCGGGTTCGAGCTGAAAACAGAAATTTCCGAACCCTATGACTTTATCGAAGCAGGTTTTGGAGTTGCAACAATCTCCATCAGCTCTGTCCCACAGGTTCAGCTGGAGATTAATTTAAAAACAGCAGACAACAGAGCAGATGCAATGGATAAAAATGCCAGAAACAAGCTGTCCGGACTCTCATGGAATTACCCCGTGCCGGGTATCCTCAAGCAACCAGAACCGTTAACACTCAAAACCGATTCTCATGGCGGGGCACAAATTATTCTCGCTGACATTATAGGGGAACGGACGGTTACTTTGATAATAAAGGCAGTAGATGGTGAAAAAAAGGAAGTTGTTGAAGTAATAGCGGAATTCGGAAAAGGACCGTTGTCTCTGTTTGAGTACCCTTATGAAAAGAAGGTTGACTGGACGGAAGGATTTAATATTTGTAACGGCTATGAATACACAGGTAATCCGCTAAGATGGATTGTATTGCAGGGGCATGAGGGAGGAAAAAGGATGCCCTCTGTGGAAGAACTTCAGGCGGTGGCAATGCCTAGTGCAAAAAATCCTGTTAAACATGCGTTCGGGGCTTCTGTGTCTGCTGGCTGGAAAGAAGGCACGTACTGGACGGGGCGAGCCTTAATGCCATCAAGAGCCAGCCATGTGCGTCTTTCTGACGGTAACATACACGGCACAGGTGGTAAAAATGTCGAAGATGTTAATAGCCTTGTTTGTTTGAAAGAAAGAGACAGCATGAAATAGACAAAAATGGTTTCAGCAGCATATGCGCTGAAACCATTTTCTTTTAGAGTGCCGAAAGGGGGACTCGAGTTAAAAAACGTATAAAAAATAGCGGAAAACAGAAGGCATCACTATAAAGAGTTTTTCTAATATCTAGTTTTCTACATATTTTTCCTTTTAACTTCATTTTATTCGAAATATTCAGAAGGATTTAATTTATTTATTTCATGTTAGAACGAACAGTATTTTTTTTATTATAACAATATTTCCAGCAATTTCCATTTGCTTTACACAAGCTTTAAAAAGCTATATTTGACACAGCAGAAGAGGGTGTTTAATCCCTCTCAGTATAATACCTGTTTATTTATTCCTTCGCTTTATTTTAAATAGATGAATACAAAAAATAAGGGAGCAGGCTCGTATCAAATGTTAATATCCCAATACAAAACCTTCCCCATAGTCATGATTATTAAGTTGAGTCCATAAGCATTTATTCCTTTTTCATCAGAATGATTAAATCACAGAAAACTATATTTGTTCTATATTGTGGAAAATAAACATGTTACTTTTTTTAAGAACTAAAACAAAATTATATATGCCTTCTTTATTCACAAATTTAAAAAAAATGAATAAATGATAATGAATTATGAGCTAATGCTGGACTTTAAACGCAAACAGTCTAGCTAAACGTGAATTAGTTTATAAATCAAATATTCTTTTTGTTTAATTTAAGCCATAAGCGAAAAATTTAGATTTCCGACATGTGGAATTCACGTTCTACACATTCTGCTTATGGTATTACTAACTTACTGGTGGGGAGAGATGTATCGGTTGCTTATTTATGATGAGGATATTTTTAAGTTGTTTAGGAACGGGAAATCGTCCCACCTTTTTACATTTGAACTTGTAGCGACTGCAAGTGAATTAATGAATCGTATTTATGATGAATATCAATATGACTTATTGGTTATAAATTACGATGTAATTGAGCCTTCTTTTCTTGAGACGTTTTCAGATATGAAGGCAAAAATAATTATTTCATATGATAAGTACAGCATTCAAGGACTTGTGCATGCTGTCAAAATAGGAGCTGTTGATGTGCTGGAAAAACCTGTTGATCTCGTTTTTTTAAAACAAATTGTTTTTAAGCATCTGTCAGAACAGCATAAAGATATAATTCTTCTTAGCAACGGATACAGCTTTTTAAGAACAAAGTGTTTAATAGTGAACGAACAGGGACAGTATGTTCTTTCGAATAAAGAAAGGCTTCTTTTAGAGGTATTATCTAAAAATATAAATAAGATAACCAGTTATGAAGAGATTGAGGCTTACGTGTGGCAAGGTGATTTTATGTCCTCTGATTCTTTGCGTACACTCATTAAGAATATTCGTAAAAAATTGCCTGAAAACTCCATCCGTACTGTGAAGGGGTTCGGATATATGCTTGAGGTTACCGAAACAGCAACAGTTTTAAGCTGACATTAATGTTTCCCATATGTGAGACAAAAATAAATGTGAGGAGTTGGAAATGAAGAGGATTGTAATTGTTTTAGCACTAGTGGTTCTTTCAACGGCAGCGGTTCAGGCTGAAAGCGGAATTTATGTTAAAGGTGAACTTGCTTACAGCAGTGCCTTCGATGCCGGCTTAGACAATGAAAGAGCAACAACGACTGTTAATGATGATCAGCTTGCAGCGGGTTCAAAGCTTGATAATATCGGTAACGGAGCATCTTTTGGTGTTGGCGTTGGTTATGTTTTTAATCAATATCTCAGAGCAGATATCACCGGCTATGTTAGATCGGGTTATGAGATCGACGACAGCAGTTTTAATGGCGCTCAGGAATTTTCAGGTGATATAGATTCTAAAGCAATCCTTGTGAATTTATATGTCCAGAAAGAGTTTGGAAGATTTGTTCCTTATGTTGGTGTCGGTCTTGGATATTCAAAAAATGAAATTGATTCATTTTCCTATACTTCAGGCGGTTTGAAAGGAAAAGGTCCTGGAAACGATGAATCTGGTTTCGCATGGCAGGTTGCTGCAGGTGTTGGATTTAAATTAACAGAAAAATTGTTTCTGGATTTTGAATACAGATACGCAGATCTTGGTGAAATTTCTGTGGGGAAAGGTGAAAACGACCTTACCGAGTTTGGTCTTGGTAAAGTTGATCTCGAAGGGATCAAAGGTGATCTGAGAGTTCAGGAAGCTGTACTCGGTTTAAGATACGTATTTTAATTAGGGAGCTTGGTTATGGCTTTAGATAAACAGAAAAGAGCTGGGAAGCCTATCTCAGCTTTCTTGCTGTATCTGGAATCAAATATTCTTACAAGCCAATCAATGTCAGGTTTGACCTATACAGTATCAGGACTTCCTATCGGGGTTTATTTTGATTCCGCCTCATACTCATTCAAGGGGATGATTCACGAGAATGATGAGAAAGAAATCAATATCACTGTTGAAGGCTTAAACGACAGCGGCACTCTGGTTAGAGAAACTTTCTTAATGCGTTTAATAGAGCTTGAAAATGTTCCTTTTGTGTTGTTGCTGCATATGAATCTGGAAAAATGGATTTCAGAAAAAATTTCAAAAATGGCTAAAATCTTCAGCCGCAATTCTAATCAAAATAAAAACTTAGCGAGGTAATTAATATGCCGGTTATAATATCTAACAGAGTACCTATTGTTGCCAACCCTATTGCTGATCAGTCTTTTAATGAGGACACTCCTTACAGTTTCACATTTAATTCAAATGTGTTCAATGATCCGGATGGAAACGCACTAACTTATTCTGTATCAGGTCTTCCTTCATGGCTGACATTTAACGCAGCTACAAGGACTTTTTCAGGAACTCCGCCTCTTAATTATAACGGGAATGCCACAATTACTGTGACTGCAACAGATACTGGCGGGTTGTCTGCAAGTGATACATTTGTTCTGACAGTGCTTCCCGTAAACGATGCTCCTACATCAACCAACACGACAGTAAATGCAACTGAAGACACAGTTCTTTCTGGTACTCTTCCTTCGGCAATTGATGTTGATGGTGATGCAGTAACTTATGCTCTTGGTACTCAGGCTACACACGGAATAGTTGTAGTGAATGCTAACGGTACCTACAGCTATACTCCTGCTGCTGATTACAACGGAGCCGACAGTTTTACATTTGTGGTTTCAGATGGTAATGGCGGTTCAAATACTTACACTGTTAATATTAATGTTGTAGGGGTGAACGATGCTCCTACATCAACCAACACGACAGTAAATGCAACTGAAGACACAGTTCTTTCTGGTACTCTTCCTTCGGCAACTGATGTTGATGGTGATACAGTAACTTACGCTCTTGCTACTCAAGCTGCACACGGAATAGTTGTAGTAAATGCTAACGGTACTTACAGCTATACTCCTGCTGCTGATTACAACGGAGCCGACAGTTTTGCATTTGTGGTTTCAGATGGTAATGGCGGTTCAAATACTTACACTGTTAATATTAATGTTGCGGAGGTAAACGATGTTCCTATGGTTTCTGCTCCTGTAGTTCTTGAAAGCATAGCTGAAGACAGCAGTGGCATAACTTTCAGTGCATCAGATCTTCTTGTCAACGCAAGCGATGTTGATGGCGATGAGCTTTCAGTTTCTGATGTAGCTCTTTCAGACCTCTCACATGGGACACTTACAGATAACGAAGACGGTACTTGGACCTTTGTTCCTGCTGCTGATTTTAACGGTGCAGTGACTTTTACTTATAAAGTGACAGATGGTAATGAAGAAGCTGAAGCAAGCGCAGAGCTTGAAGTTACAGAGGTAAATGATGTTCCTGTGGTTTCTGCTCCTGTAGTTCTTGAAAGCATAGCTGAAGACAGCAGTGGCATAACTTTCAGTGCATCAGATCTTCTTGTCAACGCAAGCGATGTTGATGGCGATGAACTTTCAGTTTCTGATGTAGCTCTTTCAGACCTCTCACATGGGACACTTACAGATAACGAAGACGGTACTTGGACCTTTGTTCCTGCTGCTGATTTTAACGGTGCAGTGACTTTTACTTATAAAGTGACAGATGGTAATGAAGAAGCTGAAGCAAACGCAGAGCTTGAAGTTACAGAGGTAAACGATGTTCCTGTGGTTTCTGCTACTGTAGTTCTTGAAAGCATAGCTGAAGACAGCAGTGGTATAACTTTCAGCGCATCAGATCTTCTTGTCAACGCAAGCGATGTTGATGGCGATGAGCTTTCAGTTTCAGATGTAGCTCTCGCAGACCTCTCACATGGGACACTTACAGATAACGAAGACGGTACTTGGACCTTTGTTCCTGCTGCTGATTTTAACGGTGCAGTGACTTTTACTTATAAAGTGACAGATGGTAATGAAGAAGCTGAAGCAAGCGCAGAGCTTGAAGTTACAGAGGTAAATGATGTTCCTGTGGTTTCTGCTCCTGTAGTTCTTGAAAGCATAGCTGAAGACAGCAGTGGCATAACTTTCAGTGCATCAGATCTTCTTGTCAACGCAAGCGATGTTGATGGCGATGAGCTTTCAGTTTCTGATGTAGCTCTTTCAGACCTCTCACATGGGACACTTACAGATAACGAAGACGGTACTTGGACCTTTGTTCCTGCTGCTGATTTTAACGGTGCAGTGACTTTTACTTATAAAGTGACAGATGGTAATGAAGAAGCTGAAGCAAGAGCAGAGCTTGAAGTTACAGAGGTAAACGATGTTCCTGTGGTTTCTGCTACTGTAGTTCTTGAAAGCATAGCTGAAGACAGCAGTGGTATAACTTTCAGCGCATCAGATCTTCTTGTCAACGCAAGCGATGTTGATGGCGATGAGCTTTCAGTTTCAGATGTAGCTCTCGCAGACCTCTCACATGGGACACTTACAGATAACGAAGACGGTACTTGGACCTTTGTTCCTGCTGCTGATTTTAACGGTGCAGTGACTTTTACTTATAAAGTGACAGATGGTAATGAAGAAGCTGAAGCAAGAGCAGAGCTTGAAGTTGTTAACGACTATGCAGATATTACAATTATGCAAATGCAGGAACCTGCGCCTGAAACCTCTGCACAGGCACAAGTCAGTACAGTAACTCTCAGCGGAACACCTGAAACGGGCGATACTTACTCGATAATTATCAATGAGGAAGTTTTCACTTACACTGCCACAGGTGAAGAAACTCTTGAGAACATCGCATTTATACTTTCGTCTCAGATCAATGACCTCCTTGGCGCAGATTTAGCAGCCACATACATAGGCAGTGAAATCACTGTTACTGCGAATATTGCAGGAACGGGTTTTGATATTTCTGCAACCGGAACAAACGGTGTTGAAGGTATAGACGACAGTACAGTTGTAACAGAAACAGTTACAGAAAATGTTGAATATCGTGAAGCCGAAGCTCAGGTAGAAACGGTAACTGTAATCGGAAATTCTATTGATGTGGGTGATACGTTCACTATAAATCTGACAGGGTATGAACCTATAGTTTACGTTGCTTCATCTGGTGATACTCCTGAAACAATTGCTCAAACTCTTACTTCGCTTATCAACGCCAGCGGTGCTGCAGATATACTCACTGCTTCTTTTGACGGTAATGTTATCACCATCACAGCGGACACTCCCGGCGAAGGTTTTGAACTTGCTGCATCTGCAGCAAATGCTGAAATTGGTGAAGATGACAGTTTAATAGAGGATTCAACCCTTTCATATCAGGTAAATACTCTGAATCTTGGTGAATCAGAATACCAGCCCGGGGATATCATAACAGTTACAATCGGTGAAGTTACAAAGTCATATACTGTGTTAGCCGGAGACAGTGTAGATGAAATAGGCGCGGCTCTTGCTGCTGAATTTGCTGGTGATTCTACTGTAAGTGTTTCATATGATGCAGATACAAATACAGTTTTTTTTACAGCAAAAGAAGCCGGAGAGTCTTTTGATTTTGATGCATCTGTGGCTAATGTGAACTACGATGAAGATGCACCTGTGGATACTGATGTTACAAATGGTGTAGCTGCAGCTCCCCAACAGACTGAAGTTGCACTAGGTTCGGTTGAATATAACACCGATGATGTCATAACGGTAAACATTGGCTCAACGCCTGTTTCTTATACTGTCCTAGCTGGAGACAGCATTGACGATATAGGCGTTGCTCTTGCTGATTTAGTGGATTTAGAAAACGGAGTGGCGGCCTCTTATAATGTTGACACAAATTTAATAACTATTACTCCCGAAAGTGCAGTTGTGATAACTTCTGATGTAGCCAAAACCACATTTTCAGAGAATGAGGCAACATCAGAGAATGACCAAGACGCATCTTCAGGCTCTGCTGGAGTGAAACAGGTTGTTAGTGCGACATTTGAAGACTCAACAGTTTCCCCCGGAGAAGTCTTTTCTGTAACTATTACCGATGAAGGCGGTGTTCCTGAAATATTCAGCTATACCGCTGCTGCGGGTAATTCTTTGGTTACAGTTCTTAATAAGCTTGCTACTGCCATTAATGCAAGTGCTGATGTCAATGTTTCTGCTGTTCGTTCAGGCAGCAGTCTTTTCATTACAGCCGATGCAGCAGGAAATGAATTTGAAGTCTCAATTCCTGGTGACGCACGGGTTCTTACAGGCAATATAGATCCAACTTCTCCGACTGAGCAGATAACCTCTGTTGATCTTGGTGCAGTACCTTACGATGAGGGAGATGTAGTAAACATCAATATTGATGGTGTCACTGTCGCAACCTACATGGTACAAGCAGGTGACAGCACTGATGACATTGGTTCCGCTCTTGAGTTTATAAACGATGACTATTCTGCTGAATATTCTGATGGTGTGCTTGTAATTACTGGAACTAATGGAGGTTCAGTATTTACTGTTACACCCGAAGTCGTAAATGCTGAAGTATCTGAAAGCGGCACAACGGACACAACAATTGAGGCAGTTGATGCTGAAGCTGAGGTTCACACAATCGATCTGACGGGGACATCATACGATGCAGGCGATATACTCACTTTGACGATAAGCGGTACGGAATACAGCTATACTGTTCAGGCTGGCGACACTCCGGAAAATGTGGCATCAGAACTTGCAGCTTTAGCTGCAGCAGGTGGCGCAACAGTAGATGGAACCGTAGTTTATGTCACAGGTAATGCAGACGGTTCATCCTTTGACGTCGTCTTTGATGTTGATAATTTCGGTCTTCATGAAAACGCAGTAACTGAAACAGTAGTTACACCAAATGTTGAAGCGGTTGAACCAGTTGCCCAGAAAGATGTAATTTCCTTCACTGATGAATCTCTTGATGTTGGTGATAAATTTACAATCACTATCGACGGGGCATCTGTTTCCTACTATGTTCAGGATGGCGATACAACAATCAACGATGTACTTTCTAATCTTGTTTCGCTCATTAATGCAAATGATCAGTTCCCTGTTGCAAGCCTTAATGGTCTGGAGATAACACTTACAGCTCGTGTCGCAGGTACTTCTTTTGAAACCGAAGCTGCTGTTGAAAATGCTTCAGCCGGTGTTGATGATAATGGTCTTGATGTTAACACAACAGTTCAGAATCAGACTGCGCAGACACAGATCAGCACGGTAAGCATTGGTGAAGGTCCTTTTGATGCAGGCGATGTTATCACAATTACAATAGCAGATGATGCCACTTTCACTTACACAGTTGAAGAAAACGGAGCAACAGCGGCTGATGTAGCCTCCGCAGTTGCCGCACTTTTCAGCACTTCATTAAAAGTCACTGCCGAAGCAGTTGACGGTGAAATTGTTCTTACCGGAGTTGACAACGATGGTTTTACAATCTCAACCAATACCATAACTGATGAAACCTATACTGACGGTGAAACAAGCGGCAGTCTTGAAGCAGGTGAAAGCAACGAAGGCGAAACCGTACAGACACAGATCAGCACGGTAAGCATTGGTGAAGGTCCTTTTGATGAAGGCGATGTTCTCACAATTACAATAGCAGATGATGCCACTTTCACTTACACAGTTGAAGAAAACGGAGCAACAGCGGCTGATGTAGCCTCCGCAGTTGCCGCACTTTTCAGCACTTCATTAAAAGTCACTGCCGAAGCAGTTGACGGTGAAATTGTTCTTACCGGAGTTGACAACGATGGTTTTACAATCTCAACCAATACCATAACTGATGAAACCTATACTGACGGTGAAACAAGCGGCAGTCTTGAAGCAGGTGAAAGCTACGAAGGCGAAACCGTACAGACACAGATCAGCACGGTAAGCATAGGTGACGGTCCTTTTGATGCAGGCGATGTTATCACAATTACAATAGAAGATGATGCCACTTTCACTTACACAGTTGAAGAAAACGGAGCAACAGCGGCTGATGTAGCCTCCGCAGTTGCCGCACTTTTCAGCATTTCATCAAAAGTCACTGCCGAAGCAGTTGACGGTGAAATTGTTCTTACCGGAGTTGACAACGATGGTTTTACAATCTCAACCAATACCATAACGGATAAGGTCTTTGAAGATAACGATGCTTTAGTTGCGATTGAAACTCCTGCATCTTACGAAGTTTCACCTGTTGCACAGGTAAGCACTCTTACCTTCACTGAAGCGATTGCTCCCGGAACCTACACCGTAACGATAAACGGTACGGAGGTTTCTTACACCGCAAAACCCGGTGCAACACTGACGACAGTTCTGAATGGTCTTAAAACTGCGATTAGCGCAAATCCTGATATAAACAGTGAAGTAAGCGCAATCAGACAGGGCAGCCAGCTTATTATAAGCTCAAAAACAGCAGGAGAAGAGTTTACTATAACTTCTAGCACAGCTGGTTCATCTATAGAAACACCTACACCTAATGTTGAAGGTGTTTCGGCAGAAGTTGAGGAAACAACAATAGACTTTGGTGTCGCAGACTACGATGCAGGAGATTCTGTAACGGTTGCTATCAACGGCATAACTCATGAAATAGTAATTACTGAAACCACCAGTCCCGCAGATCTTGCAGATCTTGTTTTCACAGCTTTCGGAGAACAGTCCGACTTTACTATCATAAATAATGCCGGTGTTCTTACAGTCTCAGGAACTTCCATTGGACATGAACTTAATGTCACAGCTAGTGTTGAAGACTACTCAGCTACCACAAACGCTGGTGACATAAATGTTGATCCTACTCAGGCTGCAGTATCTGCCGCAACTCCTCAGGTGGATGTTTACACTCTGACAGGAGCAAGCGACATAGGCGACAGCATAACAGTGACGATAGGAGAGAACGAATATACCGTTACAGTCAATGGTGACGATATCTCCAGCCTTGATGATCTTGCTGCTGCGCTTGTAATTGCAATTAATGACGGTGAAGAGGATGTTACAGCTTCTTATGATTCAGGTGCAGACAAACTTATCCTTATCGGCAAAGCAGACGGTACATCTTTTGACTCCACGGTAAACGGTGAGGACTACTCCGGCACTGCAAATACAGGCGACATAAATGTTGATCCTACTCAGGCTGCAGTATCTGCCGCAACTCCTCAGGTGGATGTTTACACTCTGACAGGAGCAAGCGACATAGGCGACAGCATCACAGTGACGATAGGAGAGAACGAATATACCGTTACAATCAATGGTGATAGTATCAATAGCCTTGATGATCTTGCTGCTGCGCTTGTAATTGCAATAAATGATGGTGAAGCGGATGTTACAGCTTCCTATGATTCAGGTGCAGACAAACTTACCCTGACCGGTAAAGCAGACGGTACATCTTTTGACTCCACTGTAAACGGTGAGGACTACTCCGGCACTGCAAACACAGGCGATGCAGATATTGACCCAACTCAGGAAGCTGTTGCAAATGATGTTAAACAGGTTACTGAAGTTTCATTTGATGGAGATAACAGTCCTGAATACGGTGATGTGTACTCAATAACCATCAAAGATGCAGATGACAACTCTATTGCAGAAGCGGCTATCACTGTCGCCTATGAAGACAGCGAGAGTCATTATGATATACTTGATAGTCTGGGGGATCAGATACAACTGCTGACCTCCGGAGATATATCTTACAGCGTTGAAGATGATGGAAACGGCGGTTACAAGCTTGTTCTCACTTCAGAGAATGCGGGCATTCCTTTTACCGTTGAACCGTCTGTCGTTAATCGTGCAGAAGGTCAGGATAATACCCAGCCTGAAGTCAGCAATGACACTGAAAATGTTGAAGAAGTCCTTCCCGAAACCCAGACTGTTGAATATGACCTCGGTGAACAGAGATATGACGCAGGAGATGTTTTCAGTCTTACAGTTAACGGTGCAGAATACACTTACACTGTAACCGGAAATGAAGCTGATACGGATGAAATTATTGACGCTGTTGCTGGTCTTCTTGATGATGCAGGTGTAACCGCTTCCAACGACAGCGGTAAACTGAAACTTCAGGCTAATATCAGCGGTTCGTCTTTTACTTACAGCCTTGTAATGTCAAATATTGAGCTTACAGAAAACGTTGTGACCATAGGTGAAGATTCGGTAACAAGCAACGATGAGATTGCACAGGTTTCCACGGTTGTAATAACTGCCGGAACTATTGAGGCAGGTGACACTTACTCTGTGACACTTAATGGGTATACCGAATCATATGTTCTCAGCGGTGATGAGGAAGTGGGCGATATAGTATCTGCGCTTATCGACCAGCTTGAAACTTGGGATACAACAGAAGACTTTGTTTTCGAGGCTGTAGAGTCTGAAAGCGGCTCCGGTGTTTATGACGTCATCAAAATAACAGCAGTAAATCCTGGTGTGGATTTCACTCTTGAAAGTGAAGTAATCAACCGTCCTGCAGGAGCAGATGATACTCAAAACACTGATATAACAGTTGAAAACGATAATGTCACAGAAGTTGATGCCGTTGCTCAGGTTGAAACAGTGACAGTTTCCACGGGAACAATTGAAGTAGGTGATACTTACTCAGTAACAATTGACGGGCACACTGAGTCATACGTCCTCAGCGGCGATGAGACTGTTGGAGATATTGTCTCTGCACTTCTTGACCAACTTGAGCTTTGGGATTTAGGTGATAACTTTACTTTTGAAGCAGCTGAATCTGAAAATGGTTCCGGTGTTTACGATGTTATTAAAGTTACAGCAAATAACGTTGGAACAGGTTTTACAATTGAGGGTGAAGTTTTAAACCGTTCCGAAGCTGATACTGACGATAACGGAGCAGTTATTGTTACTCCCACACCGAATGTGGAAGAGAGTGATGCTCTTGCTGGAATATTTGATGTTACTGTTCTTGAGAATCTTGTGGATGGAGATTCACTTTTTGTTCTTCTTGATACAGATAATGACGGAGATTTTAACGGAGTAGCAGATCTTTCGTTTGAAGCTGTTTACAATGAAGGACAGTCAGTAAGCGACTTCCTCCAGGGAATAGCAGATGAAATAAACGATCATGACTTTTCTGCTTCAGTTGACGGGAACACTCTTCAAATCATAGGGCAGCCCGAAACTGATTACGATGTTCATGTTTATTATGACCATGGTTAATCCATATTAACAATTAATAGTCCCGTCTTTTTTAAAGGCGGGCCCTCTCTAAGAACAAGATTACAATCTTGCCGGTGTCCTGAACTAAGAATACCGGCAGTTTTTCCTTTTGAAGGTTAAAAGCAGCTCCGGCAGCGTATGCTTCGGAGCTGCCTTCCCCTTAAGCCAGAGGTTTATTTAAATGATTAAAGCAATTAATAATATTGTAAACAAACCTGTTTTTAAATTTGTCAGTTGGCGCAGTTTTTCTTTTATTATAATTTTCAGTTTTTTTATAAATCTTCTTACACTGGCCATTCCTATATTTTCTCTGCAGGTTTTTGACAGAGTGCTCACAAGCCGTAGTGTAAATACATTGATAGCGCTTATTACAGGGGCAGTAATTGCATTGTTTTTATCAGCACTAATTGATCTTATACGGGCACATTCTCTTATAAGAATAGCAAACAGTATTGATCTGAACCTCAATCCTAAAATGATGGATGCAAGCATCAATATGGCATCAATGACTGGTAAAGTAAGCTCTCAGGCGATTAAGGATGTTATCAGTTTTAAAAATTTTATGTCAGGGAGCCATGGATTAATAACTCTACTCGATGCACCATGGATACCTGTATTCTTTTTTGTTGTGTGGCTCATTCATCCTTTGCTTGTGGTTGTTATGCTCATGAGTATGGTGCTGCTCCTTATGATCAATGTAGTAAATGAGTTTTTGACTGGCAGCAAACTAAAAGAAGCAGGAGAAATATCTCTTGAAGCCCAGCATATTGCAGATGAAATAATGAGAAATTCAGATGCAGTCAGGGCAATGGGTATGAAAAATCATGTCCTTAGGCATTGGTTTTCTAAGTATGGTGAAAGTACAAGAATTCTTTCAGAAACAAGTGATAAGGCTGGCTATCTTGCTTCAGCAGGCAAATTTACGAGATTCTGTCAGAATATTGCCATGACAGGTGTTGGTGCTTATTTAGCTATTAATAATGAAATAACTGTGGGCTCAATGATTGCTGCAAATATTTTATCTTCTAAAGGTACTGCACCTCTTGAAGGACTTATAAACAGTTGGAAAAATTATATTAATACTAAAGCTGCAGCAGACAGGCTGAATGAAATGTTTGAGGAGTTTTATTTAGAGGAAAATAAAACAGAGCTGCCGGTACCTGTAGGTAAGATTAGTGTTGAGAAAGCTGTTTATGTGCCGGCAGGAGGGGTTTTTCCCATTCTGAAAGGTATCAGTTTTGAAATTCCAGCAGGGAAAACAGTGGCCTTTCTGGGGGCAAGCGGCGCCGGGAAAAGTACACTAGCCAAAGTTATGACCGGAATCTATAAGCTGCGTTCAGGAAGTATCAAACTTGATAATGCAGATGTTTTAAATGTCTGGAGCAGAGATAATTTTGGCAGATATGTCGGTTATCTGCCGCAAGAAATTATGCTTTTTTCAGGAACAGTCAGAGCCAACATCGCAAGGTTTTCCGATGCAACTGATGATGAGGTGATCGCTGCGGCTATCGAAACTGATGCACATAAAATGATCCTTCAACTACCACATGGCTATGACACAATTATAGGTTCTCAGGGAGTTGCTCTTTCAGGAGGGCAGAAACAGCGGATTGGGCTTGCAAGAGCATTTTTTGCCAATCCCAAACTTATCGTGTTGGATGAGCCTAACGCTTTTTTGGACTCCGAAGGAGAACTAGCTTTGATCAGCGCTATCAAAAAAGCCAAAAGCAGGAAAGCGACTGTGGTGGTCATTACTCACAAGCTTTCGTTGGTAACAGATGCAGATATTCTTGGAGTGATTTCTGACGGTCTACTTCAGATGTATGGACCACATTATGAAGTTATAAAGCAGCTCACTGCGGGCAGTCTTAAAAAACAGCAAATGCAGTTTAAAGAAGGGATGACTGCATGAAAGATAACATTCCTTCTTCAACTAAAAAGTACATAACAACAGGGTTATTTATCATCTTCTTTGGTGTAATCGGCATTTTGTTTTGGGCATCAGTATATAAAATTAATGCAGGAGCAGTAGCCTATGGAGAAATTATTCCTGCGGAAGACACTGTTAAAATTGAACACCTGGAGGGGGGTGTTATTTCAGAAATTATGGTGAAAGAAGGCGACAGAGTAAATGAAGGACAACCACTGCTAAAATTAAGTATTTCAACTGCGGTGGCACAGCTCGCTGTGCTGGAAAATGAGAAAGCAGTGTTGGAAGCCCTTGTCAGAAGACTTGAGGCAGAAAGAGACGGCAGGCAATATAAAGCAGAAATACAATCAGAGGTTTCTGGATCAATATTTACACAAATTGAACTATTCCAAGTCAGAAAAGAATCGCTTTGTCAGGATATAGAGATATTAAGTCAGAGAATTGCTCAGACAGAAGCTGAAATAACAGCAATGAAATCCCGTCGAACCGCTTTAGAAAAAATTCTTTCTACATCTGATGAAGCATTGAAGATGAATACAGAGCTTTATGAACATAGATACATAGAAAAACGTATTTTGTTGGAAAACCAAAATAAAGTCGCTGAAACCGAAGGAGAACTCGGAAAGATAAATGCTGAAATTGCCAGTGCAGAACAAAAAATAATTGAAACAAAGTTCCAGATTCTCAAAATTCAATCTGAGTGGCGTAATGATCTCCTTGAACAGCTAAGGAAGGCGTATGATGATTTGTCAACAGCTTCAGAAAGACTGACTGCTGCACAGGATGTAACCTTAAGGAGTGTTATTCGGTCTCCTGTTGAAGGAGTAGTTCAGGATCTCAGATTTAAAACTATTGGCGGAGTTATACCCCCAAACGGCTTAGTTATGGAGATTGTTCCTTTAGATAAAGAGCTTCTCATCGAAGCAAGAGTATTCCCCGATGATATTGATGTTGTTTATCCCGGTTTAACCAGTTATGTCAGATTGACAGCATTCAAAGCCAGAGAACATTTCGCTCTTCAGGGAGAAGTCGCAAGAGTTTCTGCGGGAACATTCAAAGATGAACGAACGGGAGACACTTATTATAAAGCGATAGTACGCATAAATAGTGAGGAATTGCAAAAGAAACAATTTAATGATGTTAAGCTTTTTCCCGGAATGATTGCAACTGTTGATATCGTATTCGGTGAAAGAACTGTAATGCGTTACCTCCTTGATCCTATTATTGACAGTTTTCGCAAAGCTTTTAAAGAACAGTAAAGAGAGAAAGGTGATGCTGAAATCTACTTTTATATTTATCTTTAGTTTGTTTTTACTTGCTGATACGTATGCTATGACATTTGATGAGGTGTGGAAACTGGCCTCAAAGGATAATCCTGGCATTCAGGCTGCTATACATTCCTATAAAGCGCAGCTTGAACAGACGAAACAGGCAAGAGCCGGATTACTGCCGTCAATTACATTTGATGCATCGATGATGAAAAATAGTTCAAATGCGGTTTTTACTAATAAGAGTGCGGTTGAAACAAAGTATTCTGAAAACTATGATTCATCCGTATATACATTAAAGTTTATCCAGCCTGTTTTCAGGGCAGAATCTCTTCTTGCTTACGAGGAAGCAAAGAAATATCCCAAAATAGGCAAAATATTGCTAAGGAAAACATATGAGGAACTTTTCGGTGCAGTTCTGGAAGCGTTTGTTAACGTGCTTTTTAATAAAGAGTATCTGAATGTGACAATTTCCAAAAAGAATTCGATTGTTGAGCAAATGAACGATTTGGAGAAACGCTTCGAGCTTGGTGACGCAACCGTGACCGATCTGACAGAAGCTAAAGCAAGATACGATCTTGTTTTAGCTGAGGAAATAGCTGTAAACAACGCTTATGCCTTATCAAAAAAACTGTTAGCAATTATCGCTAATCTGTCGGAAAGCGAAATTGATGCAGATGATTTTGCAGCAGATTTTCTTGCCGATATCGAACTTAATTCACTGGATTACTGGATTAGCAAAGCTAGGAAAGAAAACGTTGATATAGTGTATAAAAAAGCTGAGCTGGCAATATCAGAAATCATTTTGCGCAAAGAAAAATCTAAAAACTTGCCAACTGTTGATTTTACCGCATCGTACACTAATTCGGACAGCAACGGAGATACAAATGGGGTTGCAGAAGACTCTGAAGTCACATCTTTTGGCTTGAATTTCAGGTTGCCTCTAATACAGGGAGGCGGAACGGTTGCCGGAGTCAGAGAAAAAGCCGAATTAAAATTTAAGACAATATATGAATTACAACAAGTCAGCCTTGATGTGACATCAACAATCTCGAATATCTACTCAAATCTTCTTAGTACTCACGCAAGGATTAATGCATTTCAAATGGCTATCGAGTCTGCAAAGCTGGCTGTTATTGCCAATGAAAAAGGCTTTGCAATAGGAACAAGAACAAATGTGGATTTGCTGGACGCAAAAGAGCAATATTACAAAATAAGAAAAGATTATTATCAGACTAAATTGAATTACATACTTAGTTATTATGGTCTTTTAACAGCATCAGGTCGATTAGCTGAATTAGGCATTATTCAAGAAGGCGGGAATCGATAAGTTCTTGTATATCGTTTATAATAAATAGTTAGTTGGTTGTATGGTTTTGGAAATACCGCCAAAAATACCGTTTTTTTTGTAATGGTTATTACTTTAAAGCCCACGATTTAACATCATTGTGACATGACTATTGTAAGCGTCCCTCTTTTCTTACAGCAGATATTTAGAGTTTTCCGCTCTTTCAGCATACTCCTCCGGAGTCATTTTTCCCAGAGAATGATGCGGTCTTTCTGTATTGTATTCAACCATCCATCGGTCAGCTTCTTCCCGAACTTCGCTTAAAGAGAAAAACAAATGCCTGTCCAGCACCTCGTTCCTGAATTTACGATTAAACCTTTCCACATATGAATTCTGAAATGGCTTGCTAGGCTGTATAAATTCAAGCTCAACATCATGGTATTTCGCCCAGTCAGCCAGCTTTACCGAGATAAACTCAGAGCCGTTGTCCATTCTGAGCTTAACCGGATAACCTCTCCAAGAAGCAATCCTGTCAAGAACTCTGATAATTCTTGCTGCCGGAAGATTGAGATCAACCTCTATGGTAAGAGCTTCCCGATTAAAATCATCAACGACGCTAAATGTTCTGTATTTCCTCCCACAGTATAAGCTGTCACTCATGAAATCTATAGACAAGGACTGGTTGATAGATTCAGGCACACTGATAGGGAGAGGATTCCTGTTTGGAGGCCTTCTTTTCGCCTTACGGAACATGTTGAGCTTCAGTAGGCAATAAACCCTAAGCTATATCCCGGATATTTCTCACACAATTCGAGCAGAACAGCTATAACATGTACATCCGGCTGATAGTAATAAACCGGGCGGCTTATGCTTGCAGTACGGCAGGTATGATTTACGCTCATGCCGTAAGCGGCCCTACAGTAATCTGCTAAACTACGTTTCTCCGACGGCTTTAAAGCTTTTTTGAGAGAATATCTTTCAGAGCTGTATTCTCTTCTTCTAGTTCTTTTAATCTCTTGATGTCTGAGGCTTCCATGCCTCCATATTTGGACTTCCTGTTGTAGTCTGTGGCGTTACTCCGTACTCACGGCAGATGTCTTTTACCTGTCTGCCGGACTCGGCTTCTTTGAGTATTTTTACGATCTGAGTTTCTGAAAATCGACTGCGTTTCATTAAGTCCTCCTGTTATTAATCTACAGGAAAACTCTAATTTTAAGCTGTAAAATTTTCAGGGATGCTTACATAATTTTTGGCAAGATACTAAAAAGCCTCAGCAAAACGCAGAGGCTTTAAATGTTTACACGTCTGATGATACTCATCATAATTACAGTCATTAATGACTTCAGTAGCAATCTAAGTAGTCACCATACTTGATTTGGTCTGCTTCTATTTTCATTTTCAGGAATGTGTTTAATGTTTCTATTATTTTTATTGTGTCACAGTGACATGCTTTTTTGCGGCTATAAAGTGAAATTTGTGTTTTATAATTATTGATTATTGACTCGTACTCTTCGCTTATATCGTTGTCAAAATTTGCTTCATAAATATCTGGTATAGTGTGTACAAATTGCTTAAAGTAATTAGGTGCATCATATGGTATAGGTTTGCCTTTACCTTCAGTGAATTCAAATTCAGTATCAATAATAGGTTCTGAGTAAGAAATATTTCGTTCTGATCTGCCGTTTGGATCAAGATGGTAAACGAGAATTTTGGTTATTTCATAAGCTGCGATAGAATTCGCATTTGATGCGATATCTTTTAAAATATCTTTGTGTTGCGAAAAGTCTTCGACCATTTTTATGGCTGACGCTGTTGCGTTTCCACTAATTAGTGCCAATAGAGACGCAGTAAATAAAAAAAGATAAACATCTGTATGAAAATACTCTGAAAAAGGGAATATATGCCACGCTTCGTTTTTAGTGAATTCATCAAAGTTATTATATTTCAGAGACATTTGATCGATGAATGATTTAATATCATTTTGTGAGTTATTGAAATTCTTAAAATCCTGAGTTTCAAGAATAATCAATTCTCTGATATGTTCAGCAGTTCTTTTTGCATTTTCTACACCCCATAGCTCTTTATATAATTTTTTATATTCTTGTATACCAAGATGTTCTATGAAATATTTTTTAATTTTTGGGTGAGTTATAAAGTTATATGTATACCCATGATGGAAGTTAAAGTCTTCAGGCTTACCTGTAAGGTGGTGAATATATTCTTGAAGTTCATTTTTCGATAGCCAGGACAATACTCTAACTAGGTTGACTTCATATATAATTTTTTGATTTTTATCAAAAAATGGTGATCTTAAATAGATATTAGAATTTTTCAAATATCTAGAAAAAATTATTTGAATCTCTTTTTGATACTTTTCAGTTGTCGTTTGAGTCAGCGTACTTATAAGGTTAATAATAAGCCACTCAAATTTTATATCTTCATTTGAAACTAGTGGAATTGATCCATTGTGGCTATACCAGTTTAATAAAGCGTTTATGCAAGTTTCAATAAAAATAATTCCTAATTGTTCAAACTCGGTAATTTGAGTATAAAATAGGTCGCTTATATTTTGTTCTTCTGAAGTAATAGGAAATTCCTCCGGACCAGAATACTCTGTTCTTGCTATAGTTGAAGAGAGTTCCTTGTTTGCGCTGGTTAATAATTGAAATATTATTTTTGCTTTTAGTGCCCATGCGTCACTATCTTTTGGATTCATGTTTAATGCTGTGTCAAGGACCTCTAATGCATCATCAACTTCAGACAATTTTATATAGCACAGTGCCATCTTGCGATATATGCTGCTTGCTTTAGATTTATCTTCGTTTTCAAGTTTCCCTTTAAGTTCTAATAGTTCGTCTAGGACTGAAAAAGAATTAATATTGTTATTATCGAATTTGATTGTCTTCCCTTCAGGAGTCTGAGCTTTAATATCGTTAATCAAATTCAGGAGACTTTGGCCTTCCAAATCAATGGGAAGGTGCTTTTCGAGAATTTCATATAAAAATTCATAGTTTTCTAGTGCTTGATTTCTGGATTCAATTTCATCTTTTAGAAATGATTTTCTCTCTTTAAGTTTATCAATATATTGTTTAGAATTAGACTGGTTTTTTAAGCCTCTATATGCTGGAAATTCTTTATTCTCTCCTTTTCCAAAAATTGACAGGTAAGGTTTCAGTAAGCATAAATTATCTATTAGTATTTCAGCGTCTTTATAAATTTCTATTTTTTCACGTCTTCCATAATGCTCATGTTCAACAATATATTTTCTAAAGTCTTCTTTATTTTTTAATATACCAGCAATCCAGTTGTTTAAGCCTATGGAGCTACCATAACCTTTTTCTTTGATGTAGCTTGTTAATGCATATTTTTTTCTATTTTCCATAATTACACCCAAGATTACGTTTTTTTAATGAGTTTATTGTGCGAATATAACTGTCATGAGATCCTATAAAAACAGTTTCGTTAAAAACAAGCATTCTGTAGTTATTGTTTAGTTTGTAGGATTTTGCTTGCGTCAATCCTGAAATTTTTCGCCAATTAGTGTTCATATTTTTTGATAAATGTATAAGCATTCGAGCTTTATCAATTATCCTTTTCGGAACATCATTAATAATTTTAATTTTAACCATACCATTCTCCTTTTATTTAATCTAATTCAAATGATAACTCTGCCAAATTGGTAGCATATGAAAAAAAAGAAATACTTGAGGTTATGTTTAGTTCTCTAGCAGTAATTAATATGGAGAAAATATCAGATATTGAAGAGACAGGACAACTGCTCAAACAAAAGAGGGAAGGGTAGGGGCTTAATCAGAAGGAATTTGCTGAGGGCGCAGGGGTAAACCGCACAGTTTCCTCAGTGGAGCGTGGGAAACCTACTGCGCAGATTGGCAAAGTAATCAAGCTACTCAGGTACGTAGGGCTCTCCAATTACGTTGGTGATGAATAATGGACCATTAACATTTACATCAAGGTAAAAGGGGAGTATGCAAGAGCTGGAAACCTTATCAATACAGGCGTTGATATGCTATTTGAATATGACGAAGCGTACAGCCTTACTGGTCTGTCGCTCATTCTGACCATAAAGGAAAAATTGTTCGAAGTGACTGAATCCAGAATATTCTTTGAAAGCTTTCTCCCTGAATGATAAAGATATTCTTCAGCTGATAGTAAAGCTTGAACAGACATCGGCAGAAAACGACATGTACCGCCTTTGTCTGACAGGTGCTCAGGCGGAGACGTCTATCAAAATGAAAATTATACCTACCGCTTGGTAACTCACTAAGTACTCACATAGTCAAACCATTCAGCCCTAGATTTGAAGGTTTACCCGTAAACGAGTTTTTCTGTAATAAACTGGCGGAGTGATTATTTTTATTGCATATTGCTTATATAGGGCAGGGTATGAATCTCTAGTCTTCTACATTTCCGTTCTCCATGTTTTATCGTTCATCAATCTTTATAATTATCGAACCATTTCTTTGAAAAGATACTAAAAGTTTATTGGTTGTCTTGTCTGAAGAGTAATCTTATTGATTTTTTTCAACATTAATGGGTCTGCACCTTCTGAAATCATCCTTCTTGCTTCATCTCTTTTTATACGGGCTTCTTTGAGAGATATTTCAGGGTATTATACACCAAGTGACAGTGTCTTTCTTTTACTAGCAAAGCGGTAGTCCATACGAAAGTATTTAAAACCGTTAGGAAATATAAATGTTAGATATATAAGTAATTATTAGTAATTTTGGAAATATTAAAATCTTCTAGGAACATAAAAAGAGTGCCGAAAGGGGGACTCGAACCCCCACGATGTTGCCATCTGCGGATTTTGAGTCCGCTGCGTCTACCTATTCCACCATTTCGGCTTTATATGAAGGATGCGTATTCTATGTTTCTCTTAAAAAACTGTCAAGGTTTTGATAATTACATATTTAATAAATTATATTTTTTCTGAAATATTATTTTTCTATGAATGTTTTACAATTTTTTTTCAGCCTCAGAGTATTGCTGACAGAGGAACTTAGTGTGTTAAAAGCTAATGGTGTGAAAATTAACTTGCATAAAACCTGTTCTATGGATAATTTTGTGGTAGACTGTTTTTAGAAGTTGCTTTTTAAAAGCGAAATTATGTGTCCAAAAGATATTTTTTCTACTTCAGGAGGTATCCTTATGATGAGGATCGAAAAGAACAAAAAAGGTTTTACACTTATCGAGCTTCTGGTTGTTGTTGCAATCATTGGTATTCTTGCTGCTATCGCAATTCCCCAGTTCTCCAAATACCGTACAAGAGCTTATAACTCTGCTGCTCAGTCTGACTTGAGAAATGTTCAGACGGCTTTTGAAGGTTATTTTGCCGACTATCAGGAATACCCTGATGCAATAGCTGCAGATACTGACGGTGAAATAACTCTTAACAGCACAAATGGTGAGGAAGATAATATGACGCTTTCTGCCGGTGTTGGTATTGTTACTGCTGCAGGTACTAATAATATTAGCTACGCTGCTGTTACAAAGCATACTCAGGGAGATAACTGCTATTCTTCTGATTCAGACAGCTCTACTATTAATGTTGATGACAACGTGTCCAGAGGCGATACCGTATCCTACTGCGATGCCCCTACTGCTCCTTAACACTTACTTAGTTTAAAATCCCAAAAGCCGACCGGTTTGTCCGGTTGGCTTTTTTTGTTTCTGCTGCCATAAGTTTGATGTATAATCCGCTTATGATAAAGATAGATTCCCTTGTAAAACGTATAAAGAAGAAAACCGCTGTAGACGGCATCAGCTTTGAAGTGAAAAAGGGCAAGGTCTTTGCTCTTCTCGGTCTCAATGGTGCGGGTAAATCCACCACGATCAAAACCATTCTTGGCTTTATACGCCCCACATCCGGCAATGTCATTGTAGACAGCACCAATATAGGTTATCTGCCGGAAAATCCATACTACTATGATTATCTTACTTTGAAAGAACTTCTCGCTTTTTCTCTTTCATCATCAGGTATTAAAGACCGTGTCAAAGAGCGCATTAATCACATGGCGGAAAGGGTAGGGGTGACTGAAAATCTTGATAAGCAGATCCGCACTTTTTCAAAGGGCATGGTTCAGCGTTCGGGCATTGCCGCCGCTCTAATCCATGAGCCGGAACTTGTGATTCTCGATGAACCAATGAGCGGGCTTGATCCCCTTGGTCGACGCATGGTCTTTGACCTCATCACTGAGCTGAAAGAGAAAGGGGCTACCGTGCTTTTCTGTTCTCATATATTAAGCGACGTGGAGAGGCTTTGTGATACGGCTGCGATAATGAATAAAGGAAAAATAGTTCGCATGCTTACAAGGGAAGAACTTCTGCTGGCTTCCAAACAGACGGAAGTATTCTTTGAAAAATCTGAAAGCCTGAAAGAGGCTGTTAAGGATATGAAAATTGCGGAATATGAGCAGACTGTGGGTGTATTTGTTGATTCTGCGGATATAGTCAGCTTCATTGAAAGCATGAAATTGAAAGGATTTAACGCTGTGACGGTGAAGTCTGCTGACAACGCATTGGAGCGTATATTTGAAGAGGCTGTGCGATGAGACAGGTATGCTTTATAACCTTCCTTGAGGGCGTACGGAACAGAGTTCTTTATGCTATCTTTGTTTTTGCCATTATTATCATGTTTTTAAGCACCATTTTCTCACAGTTTTTTATGCAGGATCTGGGCAAGGTTGTAGCGGATTTTAATCTGAGCGCAATGTCTCTAGCCGGGCTTCTGATAAGCTTTTCCGTCTCTGTGGGTTTGATCGCCAAGGATCTGGACAGGCGCACAATATATTTTGTTCTTGGGCGCAATATCTCCCGCAGAGGCTATATCTTCGGTAAGTTTGCAGGGCTTGCACTCCTTATAATATGTGCTTATATCATTATTTTTCTGCTCACACATATCCCTATACTGCTTATGAAGGCGTCAATCCCTGCATATTTTAAAAACTTTTCGTGGGGCGCATATGCTCTTGCAGCTTTTGCTGATCTGATTAAATGTATCTTTCTCAATACCGTCATTATCTTTTTCAGCTCATTCGTCACAGCTTCGTTTACGACTCTGGTGTTCTCTATCCTTATATATATAGCAGGACAGAGTCTGGCGGAGGTGCTGAATTATGTTTCATCATCGGAAACCTACTCGGCTATTGCCGGTTTTCTTAATATTGTTAAGTATATTGTGCCGGATTTCTCATCTCTGGATTTCAAAACGGTTGCCGCAAACGGAATAATGCCTCCTGCGGGAATATATTTCGGGTCAATTGCATATGCTTTGGCATATTCCGCTGTTCTGCTTATTCTGGCAGGGGTAATTTTTGAGCGTAAGGAGTTCCCGTGAGAATCTCATTGGGGCTTCTCTGCCTTCTTATTCCCCTGCATATATGGTTAAGCGGAGCTTTTATTACCAATAAAGCTGATTTCGACTCAAAGTTTGAGCGTGATATAGCTGTTTCTGGCAGGCTTTTACGTTTTACCTCTCTTGAATTTAAAGGACTTGCCGCAGACAGCCGCCTGCTTTCCGCAATATTTTATGTAGGGAAGATGCTTCAGGACAGAGGTATTATCAAAGGACAGGATTGGGACTGGTTTGAGGCTAATGTGAAGTCTTCTTCAGAGCTTGACCCTTATTTTTATGACACGTATTACTTTGCCTCGTTAACTCTTGCGTGGAGCGCAAACCGTCCTGAGGCGGCCGTGAAGATTCTTGAGAAAGGTATAGAAAAGAGACCGGAAAGCCACAGGCTTCTTTTTAATCTTGGTTTTATCTATTATTATTTCCTTAAAGACAGTGCAAAAGCATCGGAGTACATAGGGCAGGCAGCCAAAATTAAAGGTGCGCCGCCTTTTTATGCCAACCTTGCCGCAAGGCTTGCATATGACTCCGGCAGACATGAAACCGCAGCAGCTTTCTTGTTGGATATGCTTAATCACACAGGCAATGAAAATGTTCGTGCAATGTATGAAAAAAGACTTATTGCCTTACAGAGAGCAATAGAGTTGGAAAAGGCAGTGAGAATTTACAAAGAAAAATATTTCACCACACCGTCAGGAGTTGATGAACTAAAGGCTAAAGGTGTGATAACCGTTGTACCTGTTGATCCTTACGGTGGGGAGTATTTCATCAATGAAAAAGGAAGAGTGTACTCCACCAGTGGTTTTGCCGAAAAAAAACAGTAAAAAGCCACTCCTGAATTTTTTCTTAAAAAGCATAAAATAGTAGATTGACAAAGATAAAAGTATATGCAATATTTTCCTTCCCGAAACCTAAGAGCGGTCAGGGGGATTTCTCAAGCGGCATCACTTGTTTCGGCTTGGAAGTTCGTAAGAAAAAGAGCTGTAAAAATGTCAAAAAAATACTTGACAATAAACGCTCTCTTATATATGCTCTCACTTCGCTAAAGACGCTGGTGTAGCTCAATCGGTAGAGCAACTGACTTGTAATCAGTAGGTTGTGGGTTCAATTCCTATCACCAGCTTCACTTGAAGAGCCGGGTTACGCCCGGCTCTTATAAACAAGGCTTTAGTAATCGGTTGTCTGTTTAGGATGGTCGGTTTAAGCCGCTTTTTTCGGGGCGGCATAAATTTTAAAAGATAAGAAGGGGAGATACCCAAGCGGCCAAAGGGGGCAGGCTGTAAACCTGTTGTCGTAAGACTTCGGAGGTTCGAATCCTCCTCTCCCCACTTCTTTTTTCCTGCGGGTTGTTCCGTGGGTATATATGCCAATATGCGGGTGTAGCTCAGTTGGCTAGAGCATCAGCCTTCCAAGCTGAGGGTCACGGGTTCAAGTCCCGTTACCCGCTTTTTTCTAGTGCTTTCAAAGGCGGCGACACCGTACCAGTTCGCCCCTTTTTTGCGTTTTGACGCCCTCGTGGCTCAGTCGGTCAGAGCGCGTCCTTGGTAAGGACGAGGTCACCGGTTCAATTCCGGTCGAGGGCTTTTAAATTCAGGAGGAGACCAGATGGCTAAAGCTAAGTTTGCTAGAACGAAGCCCCACGTCAACGTAGGAACAATTGGTCACGTAGACCACGGTAAGACAACTCTTACAGCAGCAATCACCAGCGTTCAGGCGCATAAAGGTCTTGCTGAATTTGTAGACTACAACAACATTGACAAGGCGCCCGAAGAAAGAGAGCGCGGTATAACAATCGCGACATCACACGTAGAGTACGAATCCCCCGCTCGCCATTACGCTCACGTAGACTGCCCGGGTCACGCAGATTATGTAAAGAACATGATCACTGGAGCTGCTCAGATGGACGGAGCTATTCTCGTAGTGAGTGCAGCAGACGGTCCTATGCCCCAGACAAGGGAGCATATCCTTCTTGCACGTCAGGTAGGCGTACCTTACATAATAGTATTCATGAACAAATGTGACATGGTTGATGATGAAGAGCTTCTTGAGCTTGTAGAGCTTGAAGTAAGAGACCTTCTTTCAACTTACGAGTTTCCCGGTGATGATACACCCATCATTAAAGGTTCAGCGCTTAAAGCACTTGAGAACCCTAACGATGAGAAATGGGCAGGTGCGATCAGCGAGCTTGTAGATGCAATGGACAGCTACATCCCTGAACCTCAGAGGGATATAGATAAAGAATTCATAATGCCCGTAGAAGACGTGTTCAGCATATCCGGTCGTGGAACAGTAGTAACCGGCCGTATAGAGCAGGGACAGGTTAAAGTGGGAGAAGAAGTAGAGATAGTGGGAATTCGTGATACCACTAAGACAATAGTAACAGGCGTAGAGATGTTCAGGAAGATTCTTGATCAGGGTGTTGCCGGCGATAACGTAGGTATCCTTCTGAGAGGAATCAAAAAGGACGACGTGGAACGCGGACAGGTACTTTGCAAACCGGGCTCAATTAAGCCCCACAGAAGGTACAAAGCGGAAGCGTACATCCTGACCAAAGAAGAAGGTGGTCGCCACACTCCCTTTTTCAGCGGATATCGTCCTCAGTTCTATTTCCGTACGACTGACGTTACAGGAATCATCACTCTTCCCGAAGGGACAGAGATGGTAATGCCTGGTGATAACATCAGCTGCGTGGTAGAACTTATAACGCCTATCGCAATGGATGCGGGACTTCGTTTCGCTATTCGTGAAGGCGGCAGAACAGTCGGTGCAGGTGTTGTTACCGAGATTATCGAGTAAGGATACTTAAATGAGAGAAAAAATAATCCTTGCATGCACAGAGTGCAAACGCAGGAACTACAGCACTACTAAGAACAAAAAGACCATGACCGGCAAACTTGAACTCAGCAAGTACTGCAAATGGGACAGAAAACACACTGTTCACAAGGAAACTAAGTAATTTAAAAGTATAGAGTAGGTCAGTAGCTCAATTGGCAGAGCATCGGTCTCCAAAACCGAAGGCTGCAGGTTCGATTCCTGTCTGACCTGCCATTTTAAATAACCGCATGTTGAGGGCGAACTTGTTCGCCCTGAACGTGTCTTTAAAAGCAGATTCCTGGTTGAACGGGTATCAGAAGCCGGATGTAGGTTTCTGCGAACTATTATAAAGCAAGGTATTAGCACACCATCGGGCAAAACAGTTTCAGGAAGAAACTGCGCCGTGCGAAGCGAAGCTTTGCTCAGCAAAACTCAGGCGTGTGAGTAGAAGCCTGACGTAGGTTTCTGCGAACTATTATAAAGCAAGGTATTAGCACACCATCGGGCAAAACAGTTTCAGGAAGAAACTGCGCCGTGCGAAGCGAAGCTTTGCTCAGCAAAGCGCGAGCGTGTGAGTAGAAGCCACAGGACGTAGGCTTCTGCGAACTATTATAAATAAAGGATGTGCTGACTATGGGAAAGGTACAAACTTTCATCAACGAAGTCAGAGAAGAACTTAAAAAAGTCATCTGGCCCACCAAAGATGCTACCATGGGAACCACTGCGGTAGTTATTACAATCTGCCTTATCTGTGCGATTTATCTTGGTGTAGTAGATTACGGGCTTTCAAAGCTTACCCAATTCATTTACTAGGAAAGGGCAAATTATGGCGAAAAAGTGGTATGTAGTCCATACCTATTCGGGTTTTGAGAAGCGTGTGAAGACACTCCTTGAGGAGAAAGTCAGAAACTCAAATCTCGAAGACCAGATAGAAGACGTGCTTATCCCCACGGAAGACGTAGTTGAGCTGAAAAAGGGTAAGAAAAAAATCAGCAAGAAAAAAACCTTCCCCGGCTATATTCTCGTCCATATGGAAATGAGTACGGAAAACTGGCATGTTGTAAAAAACATACCTAAAGTAACCGGCTTTGTGGGCGGAATCAACCCTGTTCCGATTCCCGAAGACGATGTTAAGGCAATGATTGACCTCGCTAAATCTCAAGCTCCCAGAATGACAGCGAAATATGTCAAAGATGATAAAGTTGAGGTTATCGACGGACCCTTCAACGGCTTTATCGGTGTTGTTGACGAGGTTAACCCAGAAAAAGAAAAAGTTCGCGTTATCGTGAGCATTTTCGGAAGACAAACGCCCGTAGAACTGGATTATCTGCAAATTAAGAGAGTCGGATAATCCGGGAGGTTATAAATGGCCAAAAAAGTACTTGGACAGCTTAAACTTCAGATTCCTGCCGGCAAGGCAAACCCTTCACCCCCAATCGGACCTGCACTTGGTCAGAGAGGCGTGAACATTATGGAATTCTGCAAAGCGTTTAACGCTGCAACACAGAATGCGGGAGACTATATTATCCCCGTTCTGCTTACGATTTTTGAAGACAGAAGCTTCACTTTTGTCTGCAAAACTCCTCCTGTTACTCAGCTTATTAAAAAAGAGCTGAAGATTAACAGCGGCAGCAGCAATCCTAAAAAGGACAAGATCGGCAAGCTCACTCGTGAGCAGGTTCAGAGAATCGCCGAACACAAACTGCCCGATTTCAACACCAAAGATATCGAGCAGGCAATGAAGATTGTTGCAGGTTCCGCACGCAGTATGGGTGTGGAAGTAGAGCCTTAATAAGCTCTCGTACAAATTTGTATGATGCGCCGGACAGCTTGTCTGTAAACGGCGCACGGAGTCAGTAATATGGCAAAAGGGAAACAGTACCAGGCTGCTTCTGCTAAGGTAGACAACGAAAAACTCTATGACCTGGAAGAGGCAGTTGCCCTCGTGAAAGAAGTTGCATTTGCTAAGTTTGACGAAACAGTTGACATAGCAGTGAAACTCGGAGTTAACCCCAAACACGCAGATCAGATGGTGAGGGGTTCAGTTAGTCTGCCTAACGGAACAGGTAAAACCGTGAGAGTGCTTGCATTCGCTAAGGGTGACAAAGCCAAAGAAGCGAAAGACGCAGGCGCAGATATTGTTGGTGATGATGAACTTGTTGAAAAAGTTCAGGGCGGCTTTATGGATTTCGATAAAGTTGTTGCAACACCCGATATGATGGCTCTCGTTGGTAAGCTCGGACGTGTACTCGGACCGAGAGGACTCATGCCTAACCCTAAAGTGGGGACGGTAACGCCTAACATCGGTAACGTGGTTAAGGAACTTAAAGCGGGTATGATTGAGTTCCGTGTTGACAAAAACGGTATAATCCACGCTATCGTCGGCAAAAAAAGCTTTGATGCAGACAAACTTTTTGAAAACATCAAGGCTCTTCTGGAAACTCTTGTACGTCTTAAGCCTTCAACAGCTAAAGGTCAGTACGTAAGAGGAATAACAGTTTCTACCACAATGGGACCCGGCGTTAAGGTAGATCACCAGAAAGTGGTTAACACACTTTAACAGTACACAATCTGGTTTAAGAAGCAGGTGTCTGTGCTTTTTTGTACAGCGTAATTCCTGCGGAGATCGGTTGATATAGAATTTATCAAACCGTCTTTAAAACAGGACAAAAGTCCAAACCGACGCTGCGTTATACAAAAATTATTTTGTAGACTGCGAGCGTGTACGAAAATCTTTATCCGATTTTCGTTGTAAACTGGAGGACAGCGTGACTAGAGATGAAAAGAAACAGTATGTAAAAGAACTTACTGAGCAGATCAAAACAAGTGATGCGCTGTTCTTGGCAAATTATAAAGGACTGACTTTCCCTCAGCTTACTGCTATCAGAACTGCGGTGAAAGAAAAAGGCAGCGATTTTAAAGTCGTCAAGAACACACTTGTAAAAATCGCGCTGCACAACAACGGAATTGAATCTCTTGATGAGACACTCAAACTCTGCACGGCATGCACCATAATAAACGGTGATGTTGCCGCTGTCGCCAAGGATATGAAAAAATTCGCAAAAGATTACGACAAGTTCGAAATCAAAGGCGGCTACCTTGACGGCAAACTTCTCTCCGGAGAAGACGTGAACACACTTGCTGACCTTCCTTCAAGGGAAGTGCTGTTGTCAAGGGCTCTTGCGTCTATGAACGCACCTGCCTCAAACTTCGTGTCACTGCTCAGCAACGTTCCCCGCAGCTTCCTGAATGTGCTTAACGCGATCAAAGATCAAAAACAAAGTTAATGGAGGACTTAAATGTCTGTAACTAAAGAACAAGTAGTAGAATTTATATCAAACATGACTGTAATCGACCTTGCAGATTTCGTAAAAGAACTCGAAGACAAATTCGGCGTTTCCGCTGCTGCACCCGTTGCTATGATGGCTGGTCCCGCTGTTGCTGCTGATGCAGCTCCTGCTGAAGAGCAGACAGAGTTCACCGTTATCCTTAAGGACGGCGGCGACAAAAAAGTTCAGGTTATTAAGGTAGTTCGCGAACTCACTAACCTCGGACTTAAAGAAGCTAAAGCACTCGTTGACGGCGCTCCTGCTCCCGTTAAAGAAGGCGTTTCCAAAGACGAAGCTGCTTCTATCAAAGCTAAACTTGAAGAAGCCGGCGGCACTGCTGAAGTTAAGTAATTACTTCTTAAAACTGGAAAAACTTGATCAGCATAAACCGGGGGGCGCACTACGCCCCCCATGCCTTCTTTAACATTTAGCGGATACATCCCACAGGTGATAAAATATGGATTCAACTAGAAAGCCTATTGAGAGAGTCAGTTTCTCAAAAATCCAGAAAGTAATTGATATGCCCGACCTTATTGAGGTTCAGAAGCGCTCATACGTTGAGTTCCTTCAGGAAGGAGTTCCCACTGAAGAGAGAGAACAGAAGGGTCTTGATGAAGTATTCAGGGAAATCTTTCCGATCACCGACTTTAATGAAACATCAGTTCTTGAATATATCAGTTATACTCTTGAAAAACCGAAATACACGCCCAGAGAAGCAATCGACAGAAGCACCACTTTTGCGGCTCCCCTCAAAGTGAAAGTGCGTCTTGTCAATTATGATATAAATGAGGAGTCAGAAGAAAAACTTGTCAATTCCGCCAAGGAATCAGAAGTTTATCTCTGTGACATCCCTCTGATGACCGACAGAGGAACCTTCGTTATTAACGGGGTTGAAAGGGTTATCGTGAGCCAGCTTCACCGCTCGCCGGGAATATTCTTCGAAGATATTACGGCGTCCAAAAGCGTTGTGGAGAAACACCTTTACAGTGCGAGAATTATCCCATACAGAGGTTCATGGATAGATTTTGACTTCGATGCGAAAAACATCATGTATGTCCGCATCGATAAGAAAAGAAAAATTCCCGTTACCGTTCTTCTCAAAGCACTCGGCATGACCGAACTTGATATTCTTAACACTTACTACGATATGGTCAATGTACGTGTTGAGCCGAACGGAAACATGACAAAAAACTACAACGAAGCTCATGTTGTAGGACAGAGAAACAGCCTTGATATTGTCGATGAAAACGGCGAAGTAATCGTTAAGGCTAATCATAAGATTACCAAAGCTGCCAGAAAAAGAATTTCTGCTGCAAAAATTACACGTATCCCCATAACTCTTGAGGATATGCTTGATACATTCTTCGGAGAAGACATCGTCAGTGAAGACGGCGAAGTTATCATTGAGGCCGGCGCCCCAGTGAGCGAGGAAAACTTTGAAAAACTTGCAGAAAACGGAATAAACGAGTTCAAGGTACTGTTTATTGACAGACAGTCCTCAGATAGCATTATCCGTGATATTCTTGCAGTTGATAAAGTTAAAACACAGGAAGAGGCTCTGATTGAGATATACAGAAAACTCCGCCCCGGCGAACCTGCCACGGCGGAAACTGCAAAAAATCTTTTCGATAACCTTTTCTTTAACTCAAAACGCTACGATCTTTCAAGGGTCGGACGTCTTAAAATAAATAAAAGACTTGGTCTCAGTATCGAGCTTGACCACACGACTCTCAGCAAGGACGACATTGTGGAAACAGTTCGTGTTCTTGAGAACATACGTAAAGGTATAGCAAACGTTGATGATATTGACCACCTTGGTCACAGAAGGGTCAGAGCAGCAGGCGAGCAGCTTCAGAACCATATCAGAATCGGTCTTGCCAGAATGGAAAAGACTGTTAAGGAAAGGATGAGTATTCAGGACATCGAAGACCTCACTCCGCAGGATCTCCTTAATGCTAAACCACTGAGTGCGTCAATTAAGGAATTTTTCGGAAGCTATCAGCTCTCGCAGTTCATGGATCAGACAAACCCTCTCAGTGAGATAACTCACAAAAGAAGGCTGTCAGCCCTCGGACCCGGCGGTCTTAACCGTGACAGAGCAGGCTTTGAAGTTCGTGACGTACACACATCACACTACGGAAGAATATGTCCCATTGAGACTCCTGAAGGTCCCAACATCGGTCTTATCACGTCTCTTACAACATATTCTAAAATAAATGAATTCGGTTTCATCGAAACACCCTACAGAAAAGTTTCAGACGGTGTTGTTACTGATGAAGTTGTTTACATGTCAGCAATTGAGGAAGAGGATTTCTACATAGCCCAGGCTAACGCTCTTCTTGATGAAAACAACAGGTTCGTAAGGGAATATATAGCAGCCAGGCATCTTGGGGATTCTCTCCAGACGCCCCGTGAAAACATTCAGTATATGGATGTTTCACCGAAACAGATAGTTTCTGTTTCTTCTGCTCTTATTCCTTTCCTTGAGCATGATGATGCAAACAGGGCTCTTATGGGGTCAAACATGCAGCGTCAGGGTGTTCCTCTTATCTGCACCGAATCCCCGATTGTGGGAACCGGTATGGAAATGAAATGCGCTATTGACTCAGGGGCGGTTGTCATTGCTGAACACGCTGGTATTGTGGATTTTGTTGATGCTGTCAAAATAGTTGTCCGCTACAACGAAAAAGACGATTTCGGCGTTGATATATATGATCTTGTTAAATACAGAAGATCTAACCAGGATACATGCATTAACTTCAAACCCATTGTCGATAAAGGCGACATCGTGAAAAAAGGCGATATTCTTGCAGGTGGACCTGCCACACAGGGTGGAGAGCTTGCTCTCGGACGCAATATCGTCGTGGCCTTCATGCCTTGGATGGGGTACAACTACGAAGACTCCATCCTTATTTCACAGAAAGTCGTTAAGGAAGACGCCTATACCTCAATTCACATCGAAGTTTTCGAGGTTGAGGCAAGGGACACTAAGCTCGGGCCTGAAGAGATCACATCAGATATCCCCAACGTAAGTGACGAGGCTCTGAAAGATCTTGATGAAAGCGGTATCATCCGTGTCGGAGCAAAAGTTAAACCCGGTGATATACTTGTCGGTAAAGTAACTCCCAAGGGTGAGACTCAGGCTACTCCTGAAGAAAAACTGCTCAGAGCAATCTTCGGTGAAAAAGCCGGTGATGTTAAAGATGCTTCACTCAGGGTTCCCCCAAGTATAAAAGGTACGGTTATCGGCGTTCAGGTCATGACCAGACGCGGAATAGATAAAGACAGCCGTACTGAAATAATAGAAATGAGAGAGTATGCGGATATTAAAAAGGACTATGAACGTTCGCTCCGCGCTCTTGAAGATGCCAGAAAGGCGAAGATTGTTTCTGTCCTTGCCGGCAAAAAGCTTATAGACACATTCAAAGGCGAATCAGTAAGTCTGGATTCCGGTTCTGCACTCAATGCAGACACCCTTAAAGGATTTGACTATACTGACCTTGTGAATCTTCCCATCGAAGGAAGAAGAGACTTTGAAGAGCAGCTTGTGGCAATCAATAATGTGTACTTCAAAAAAGTGAAGGACGCAGAAGACCTTTATAAAGACAGGAAAAAGAAAGTCGAAAAAGGGGACGAGCTTCCCGCAGGCGTTCTTAAGTCTGTTAAAGTCTATGTTGCCATAAAAAGAAAGCTCAGTGTGGGCGATAAGATGGCAGGTCGTCACGGTAACAAAGGGGTTGTGTCCAGAATTCTTCCCGAAGAAGACATGCCTTACCTCCCTGACGGCACACCTGTTGAAGTGGTTCTTAACCCGCTTTCAGTTCCGTCGAGGATGAACATCGGGCAGATTCTTGAAACTCACCTCGGCTGGGCCGGCAAAGCACTTGGAGTTAAATTCTCCACAGAGGTTTTTGATAGCGCCCGTGAAAGTGATATCAAAGAGATGCTTACGAAAGCAGGCTTTCAGGAAGATGGGCAGACCATTCTTTTTGACGGCAGAACAGGCGAACGCTTTGATCAGGAAGTCACAGTGGGCGTTATGTACTACATGAAGCTCCACCACCTTGTTGATACAAAAATCCACGCACGTTCAACCGGACCGTACTCACTCGTTACGCAGCAGCCCCTTGGCGGTAAAGCCCAGTTCGGTGGTCAGCGTTTGGGAGAGATGGAGGTTTGGGCTCTCGAAGCATACGGAGCGGCAAACATACTTCAGGAAATGCTTACTGTTAAATCAGATGACGTGGAAGGAAGAACAACTGTTTACGAATCGATCGTTAACGGAAACTTCAGCTTCTCACCGAGCATGCCTGAATCATTTAACGTACTTATAAAAGAGCTTCAGGGTCTCGCACTCGACCTTGAACTTATATCGCAGGATAATTTACCCGAAGATGAATCGGACGGCGAAGAAGCCGCCGACAGCAGGGAGGACTCATAATTATGAAGAAGAGTACTCTTTTTGACGAAAAATCACCCGTGTTTTTCGACTCTATAGCAATTCGCATAGCAAGCCCGGAAAAGATCCGTGACTGGTCCTCCGGTGAGGTTACAAAGCCTGAAACCATTAACTACCGTACTTTCAAACCCGAAAGAGACGGTCTGTTCTGCGCAAAAATCTTCGGACCCGTAAAGGACTGGGAATGTCTCTGCGGTAAATACAAGAGGATGAAGCACAGAGGCATCGTATGCGAAAAATGCGGTGTTGAAGTAATTCAGTCTAAAGTAAGAAGGGAAAGAATGGGTCACATAGACCTTGCCTCACCTGTGTGCCATATCTGGTTTTTCAAAGGCACACCCAGCAGGATAGGCTCTCTTCTTGACCTCAGTATTAAGGACATAGAACGCATTATCTACTTCGAGTCATATATAGTCACCAATCCGAAGGATACTCCTCTTAAAGAGAAGGAACTCCTCACGGAAGACCACTACCGCAGAGCGGTGGAGGAATACGGTGCATCTGCTTTTGTTGCCAAAATCGGCGCAGAAGCTATTAAAGACCTGCTGAAACAGGTGGATCTTGATATTCTTCTCCTTGAACTCAAGGAAGATCTGAGAGACACCACCAGTATGCAGAAAAAACTGAAGCTTGCTAAACGTTTAAGAGTTGTTGAAGCTTTCCGTAAAAGCGGCAACAGACCTGAATGGATGGTTCTGGACGTAATCCCCGTGATTCCGCCTGAGCTTCGTCCCCTTGTTCCACTTGACGGCGGAAGGTTCGCCACAAGCGACCTTAACGACCTTTACAGAAGGGTTATCAACAGAAATAACCGTCTTAAAAAGCTTATGGAGCTTAATGCACCTGAAATCATCATCCGCAACGAAAAAAGGATGCTTCAGGAAGCAGTGGACGCACTGTTTGATAACGGAAGGAGAGGCAGAGTAATCCGCAGCTCCAACAAACGCCCCCTTAAATCGCTCTCAGATATGATCAAAGGAAAGCAGGGACGTTTCCGTCAGAACCTTCTCGGAAAAAGGGTGGATTACTCCGGACGTAGTGTTATCGTTGCCGGACCACATCTTAAAATGCACCAGTGCGGTATACCGAAGCTTATGGCTCTTGAGCTTTTCAAACCTTTCCTCTATTACAAGCTGGAAAAGGAAAGAGGCATAGCCTCCACCATAAAACAGGCGAAAAGAATGGTGGAAGAGCAGAGACCGGAAGTATGGGATGTTCTGGAAGAGGTCATCAGGGAACACCCTGTTCTCCTCAACCGTGCCCCCACACTCCACAGGCTCGGTATTCAGGCATTTGAACCCCAGTTGGTTGAAGGAAAGGCTATCCAGCTTCACCCCCTCGTTTGCCCCGCTTTTAACGCGGACTTCGACGGTGACCAGATGGCTGTTCACGTTCCTTTATCATACGAGGCACAGCTTGAAGCAAGAACCCTTATGCTTGCTTGCTACAACATCCTTTCACCTGCCCATGGAAAGCCTCTGGCCGTTCCCACGCAGGATATGGTTCTCGGTATATACTACCTGACCAGAGGTGTTAAAAACGCTAAGGGTGCAGGCAAAATTTTCTCTTCCCCTCAGGAAGTGAGAATCGCCTATGATCAGGGACAGCTTGATGTTCACGCTGAGATCAAGGTTAGAATAAACGGTAAGCGTTATGACACTGTCACAGGAAGGATAATCCTTTTTGAAATAGTGCCCGCAGGGATAGATTTTGAAGTGGTAAACCAGATCTTCACCAAGAAAGATCTCGTTAAGCTTGTTGACTACATATATAAGAAACTCGGCAACTACCATACGGTAGAGTTTCTGGACAACCTGAAGAACCTCGGTTTCTCTCAGGCGTGCAGGGCAGGTTTCTCAATATGTCTCGACGACCTTATAATACCCGATGAAAAACCTGAACTGATAAACGCTGCTATGCAGAAAGTGCGCGAGATCGAAGAACATTATCGTGAAGGTGCGCTTACATCAGGCGAACGTTACAACCAGATTATCGACGTTTGGTCCACAACCAACGACAAAGTCACTGACAGGATGATGAAAACCATCGAAACTCAGGGCGGCGATAAATCTAAAACATATAAAAGAGACCGCTTCTATAACGCTATTCACGTAATGGCGCACTCCGGTGCGAGAGGTTCTAAGGCGCAGATAAGCCAGCTTGCCGGTATGAGAGGACTTATGGCTAAACCCTCCGGTGAGATTATCGAAACGCCGATTACCTCAAACTTCCGTGAGGGGCTTACGGTTCTCCAGTACTTCATATCGACTCACGGTGCGAGGAAGGGTCTTGCGGATACTGCTCTTAAAACAGCGAACTCCGGTTACCTTACCAGAAGGCTTGTGGACGTTGCTCAGGATGTTATCATCAGCGAAGAGGACTGCGGAACAATCCGTGGTATCGAAATCTCTGCCCTTATGGAAGGAACAGAAGCTGTTGAGCCCCTTGGCGAGCGTATTCTCGGACGTTACACTCTTGAAGATGTTTACGACCCGATTACTGATGATCTTATAGTTGAAGCTAACAGCCTGATAACTGAAGATCTGGTTGCAAAAATCGAAGCATCCGGTCTTGACAGGGTGAAGGTGCGCTCTGTTCTTACATGCGAGTCAGAACACGGAATCTGCCGCCAGTGCTATGGTCTTGACCTCGCAACAAGGCGTGTGGTTGAAGTGGGCGAGGCAGTGGGAACTATTGCTGCGCAGTCAATCGGTGAGCCCGGTACACAGCTTACGATGAGAACGTTCCACATTGGTGGTGCGGCATCATCATCTGCTGAACAGTCGAGCCTTAACGCCAAGTTTGGCGGTACGATAAGATTTGAGGAAATGAAAACGGTTATAAACCGTGAAGGATTCCCTGTTGTTCTTAACCGTAACGGTTCTCTTCAGATTCTTGATAAATCTGAAAGAGTTCTTGAAAAATACAATATCGCATACGGAACCAAGCTTCTTGTTAAAGACGGAGCAACTGTTAAACAGGGTGACCTGATAGCTGAATGGGATCCTTATGTTGCGGTAATTCTTACTGAGTATCATGGACGTGTAGCATTCGGCGATATCGTTGAAGGTGAGACTCTTAAAGAAGAGATCGACCCCATTACCGGTCTTTCCCAGAAGGTTATCATTGCCAACACAAGAGGCAAAAAACAGCCCCGTGTGTCTATCAAAGGCGAGGACAACAAGACTATCCAGCGCTACATCCTCCCCATAGGCGCACTGCTTCAGGTGGATGAGGGCGATATGATAGAACCCGGTGATATTGTTGCCAAGATACCCAGAGAGACAACAAAAACAAAAGATATTACAGTCGGTCTTCCCCGTGTTGCTGAACTTTTCGAGGCAAGAAGACCCAAAGATCCTGCTGTTATTGCTGAGATCGATGGTCTTGTGAGTATCGAAAACACCGCGCGTGGTCTTCGTAAGCTCACCATTGAAAACGAGGAGACAGGCGTTAAGAAAACCTACAGCATCTCTGTTCAGCGTTATATTAACGTTCACGACGGTGACAGAGTTAAAGCTGGTGAATCGCTTATTGACGGTCTCGTGAATCCTCACGATATCTTGGCGGTTCTGGGTGAAGATGCTCTTCAGAAATATATAGTGGATGAAATTCAGGAAGTTTACCGTAAGCAGGGTGTTGCTATTAACGATAAACATATTGAGACAATCGTCCGCCAGATGCTGAAGAAAGTCGTGGTTGAAGAACCCGGAGATTCTGAATTTATGCCTAACGAAGAGGTATACAAAGCAGAGTTTGTTGCTGAGTATCAGAGATTGATCGCAGCAGGGCTTACACCTCCTGCGGGTAAATCAATACTTCAGGGTATTACCAAAGCGGCTCTTAATACTCAGAGTTTCTTTTCTGCTGCTTCCTTCCAGGAAACAACCAGAGTTCTTACCGATGCAGCATGCTCAGGTAAAATGGATGAACTCAGAGGGCTTAAGGAAAATGTTATCATCGGTAAGCTTATACCGGCGGGAACAGGTTCTAAATTTATTCAGAGTAAAAAGTATAAATTTATCAACCCTACTAAATAATATAAGGAGCCGCCTGATGAGGGCGGCTCTTTTTTTGAAAAAACAGGTATCATTTTTATTTTCTTTGTGCTAATTAAACAACTCATTTCAACGCCCTAACAGACGGTTATCCCGCATGAAATCACTAACGTAAAACTTCTTGACATTGTATAAAAGCATTGCTACTATTCTTGCTCTTTCGCCCTGAATGTATAGTTGCGCTCAAAATGCGCTCTAAAGCTTCAAAGGCTTGGTATTTGAGGCTGTATAAAGATTTTAAAGTAAAATTACAAAGTAGGGACGGCAAGAAAAACTAAGTTGGCCGTTCGCGTAAGATTTGAGTTTATATAAAACTCACAAGAATTTTGGAGGTGCTAGGTGCCTACTTTGAACCAATTGGTCAGAAAAGGAAGAAAACAGGTCCTTAAAAAGACCAAATCTCCTGCATTGCAGGGCAACCCCCAGAGAAGGGGAGTTTGCACCAGAGTGTATACTACTACACCGAAAAAACCCAACTCGGCTCTTAGGAAAGTCGCAAGGGTAAGGCTTACTTCAGGTATCGAAGTTACAGCCTATATTCCCGGTATCGGTCACAACCTTCAGGAACACTCTGTTGTTCTCGTTAGGGGCGGAAGGGTAAAAGACCTTCCCGGTGTGCGTTACAAGATCGTTCGCGGTGCGCTTGATACAGACGGCGTTAAGGACAGGAAAAAATCCCGCTCCAAATACGGCGTAAAGAAACCGAAATAAGGTGAGAAAAGATGGCAAGAAGAAGAGTTGCTAAGAAGCGTGAGGTAATTGCTGACCCTATCTATAAGGACGCGATTGTTACCAAGTTCATAAACATCCTCATGCTTGACGGAAGAAAATCCGTTGCAGAAAGAGTATTTTACGAAACAATCGACTCCATAGCTCAGAAAACCGGCGAAAATGGCATAGATGTTTTCAGAAAAGCAATTGAAAATGTTAAACCCCAGCTTGAAGTTAAATCAAGAAGAGTCGGCGGGGCTACTTATCAGGTACCTATCGAAGTGCGTCCTCTCAGGAAGCAGGCTCTCAGCATCAAGTGGATTGTTGCTGCTGCCAGAAGCAAAAAAGAGAGAACCATGGTTGAAAGGCTTGCAGGTGAACTTATTGATGCCGCAGGCGGAAAAGGTATCGCTTTCAAAAAGAAAGAAGACACCCACAAAATGGCGGAAGCTAACAGAGCATTTGCTCATTTCAGATGGTAAGGGGAGGCTTAGGTGGGTAGACTTGTACCATTAAACCTTCAGAGAAATATCGGTATCATGGCGCATATTGACGCCGGAAAAACAACCACTACCGAAAGAATCCTGTTCTACACAGGTATTACACATAAAATCGGCGAAGTTCACGACGGAGCCGCCACTACTGACTGGATGGAGCAGGAAAAAGAGCGTGGTATTACTATTACCTCCGCAACTGTTCAGTGCTTCTGGAAAGATTATCGCATTAACGTTATCGATACTCCCGGACACGTTGACTTTACAATCGAAGTTGAACGTTCTCTTAAGGTTCTCGACGGTGCTGTTGCGGTTTTCTGTGCGGTGGGTGGTGTTGAACCTCAGTCTGAAACCGTTTGGAGACAGGCTGACAAGTACAAAGTTCCCCGTATTGCTTTCGTCAACAAAATGGATAGAACCGGTTCAGACTTCTTTAAAGTAATTGGTCAGATTAAAAACAGACTCGGTGCTAATCCTCTTCCCGTTCAGATACCTATCGGTGCTGAAGATTCTTTTCAGGGTGTGATTGACCTTGTTAAGATGAAGGCTGTTATATGGGACGGCGAACATCTCGGCGCTTCATACGGCTACTATGATATTCCCGCTGATCTTGAAGCTAAGGCTCAGGAATACCGTGAGAAGCTCATGGATGCTGTCTGCGAGCTTGATGACGATCTCATGAACAAATACTTTGAAGGTGAGGAAATCACTGAAGAAGAAATCAAAGCAGGTATCAGAAAAGGATGTATCAACCTTCAGTTTATCCCTGTTTTCTGCGGTTCTTCTTTTAAAAACAAAGGCGTTCAGACTCTTCTTGACGCAGTTGTTGACTATATGCCCAGCCCCCTTGACATTCCTGCTATAAAAGGAACTGACATGAGAGGCGAAGGCGAAATAGTGAGAAAAGCTGACGATGATGAGCCTTTCTCTGCCCTTGCGTTCAAAATTATGACTGACCCTTACATGGGACAGCTTACATATTTCAGAGTGTACTCAGGTCATCTTGAGTCAGGAAGCTATGTTCTTAACTCCACTAAGGATAAAAAAGAACGTATCGGACGTCTTCTGAAAATGCACGCAAATAAACGTGAAGAAATCAAAGAGATCTATGCAGGTGATATCTGCGCTACAGTAGGTCTTAAATACACTACTACCGGTGATACTCTTTGTAACGAGGATAAACCTGTTATCCTTGAATCAATGGAGTTTCCTGACCCTGTTATCTCAGTTGCCATTGAGCCTAAAAGTAAAGCCGATCAGGACAAGCTTTCCATAGCTCTTGGTAAACTTGCTTCCGAAGACCCCTCTTTCAAAGTTAAGGTTGATGAAGAAACAGGTCAGACTGTTATCTCCGGTATGGGTGAACTTCACCTTGAAATCATTGTCGACAGGCTCATGAGAGAGTTCAAAGTGGAAGCTAACGTTGGTAACCCGCAGGTTGCTTACCGTGAAACTTTCAAAAAGACAATGAAAGGCGAAGGAAAATACATTAAGCAGACAGGCGGTAGAGGTCAGTACGGTCACGTATGGCTTGAACTTGAACCCCTTCAGCCCGGCAGCGGTTTTGAATTTGTTAACAACATTGTGGGCGGTACTGTTCCCAGAGAATACATACCTGCTGTACAGAAAGGTGTTGAGGAAGCTCTTGAGTCAGGTGTTTCCGCAGGCTACCCCGTTGTTGACTGCAAAGTAACTCTTTTCGATGGTTCATATCACGATGTGGACTCGAACGAAATGGCGTTCAAAATTGCCGCTTCTATGGCTTTCAAAGCCACTATGAAAAAGGCTGAACCAATTATCCTTGAGCCTATTATGAAGGTTGAAGTCGTTTCTCCTGATGAATACACAGGAGATGTTATGGGCGACCTTAGCTCCAGAAGAGGCAGAGTTGAAGGGATGGAAATGAGAGGTACTGCACAGGTAGTTAAATGCTTTGTGCCTCTGAAAGAAATGTTCGGCTACGCCACTAACCTGCGTTCTATCACTCAGGGACGTGCAACGTATACAATGCAGTTTGACCACTATGAGCAGGTTCCGAACAGCATTGCCGAAGAAATAATGAAAGCTAATTCATAAGATAGAGAATATTAGGAGGAATTCCAGATGGCTAAAGCTAAGTTTGCTAGAACGAAGCCCCACGTCAACGTAGGAACAATTGGTCACGTAGACCACGGTAAGACAACTCTTACAGCAGCAATCACCAGCGTTCAGGCGCATAAAGGTCTTGCTGAATTTGTAGACTACAACAACATTGACAAGGCGCCCGAAGAGAGAGAGCGCGGTATAACAATCGCGACATCACACGTAGAGTACGAATCCCCCGCTCGCCATTACGCTCACGTAGACTGCCCGGGTCACGCAGATTATGTAAAGAACATGATCACCGGAGCAGCTCAGATGGACGGAGCTATTCTCGTAGTGAGTGCAGCAGACGGTCCTATGCCCCAGACAAGGGAGCATATCCTTCTTGCACGTCAGGTAGGCGTACCTTACATAATAGTATTCATGAACAAATGTGACATGGTTGATGATGAAGAGCTTCTTGAGCTTGTAGAGCTTGAAGTAAGAGACCTTCTTTCAACTTACGAGTTTCCCGGTGATGATACACCCATCATTAAAGGTTCAGCGCTTAAAGCACTTGAGAACCCTAACGATGAGAAATGGGCAGGTGCGATCAGCGAGCTTGTAGATGCAATGGACAGCTACATCCCTGAACCTCAGAGGGATATAGATAAAGAATTCATAATGCCCGTAGAAGACGTGTTCAGCATATCCGGTCGTGGAACAGTAGTAACCGGCCGTATAGAGCAGGGACAGGTTAAAGTGGGAGAAGAAGTAGAGATAGTGGGAATTCGTGATACCACTAAGACAATAGTAACAGGCGTAGAGATGTTCAGGAAGATTCTTGATCAGGGTGTTGCCGGCGATAACGTAGGTATCCTTCTGAGAGGAATCAAAAAGGACGACGTAGAACGCGGACAGGTACTTTGCAAACCGGGCTCAATTAAGCCCCACAGAAGGTACAAAGCGGAAGCGTACATCCTGACCAAAGAAGAAGGTGGTCGCCACACTCCCTTTTTCAGCGGATATCGTCCTCAGTTCTATTTCCGTACGACTGACGTTACAGGAATCATCACTCTTCCCGAAGGGACAGAGATGGTAATGCCTGGTGATAACATCAGCTGCGTGGTAGAACTTATAACGCCTATCGCAATGGATGCGGGACTTCGTTTCGCTATTCGTGAAGGCGGCAGAACAGTCGGTGCAGGTGTTGTTACCGAGATTATCGAGTAACCAAAGGTAGACGAATGGAAAGTCAAAAAATTCGTATCAAGCTTAAGGCATTCGATTTTAGAATTCTCGACAAGGCAGTGAGGGATATAGTTAACACTGCCATGAGAACTGGAGCAAGGGTTGTTGGTCCCGTACCGCTTCCTACCCGTACAGAAAAGTTTACGGTACTCCGTTCTCCACACGTTGACAAGACAGGAAGGGAGCAGTTCGAGATCAGAACTCATAAACGTCTGATCGATATTTTTGAACATAACCCCCAGACCATCGATGCTCTTATGAAGCTCGAGCTTTCTGCCGGTGTCGACGTCGAGATAAAACTTTAGTTGAAGGATAGTGCAGATGGCTAGAGCAATAATCGGAAGAAAAGTTGGGATGACGCAGGTATTTACCGAAGACGGAACTCTCATCCCAGTTACAGTGGTCCAGGCTGGACCATGTGTAGTTGTTAACAAAAGAACCGTTGAAAAAAACGGTTACAGTGCCGTTCAGCTCGGTTTTGACAAGATTCTCAAAGAGAAAAAAGTCAACTGCCCCGCTAAAGGCTATTTCAAGAAACAGGGCGTTGATCCTCACAAGGTACTCAAAGAGTTCCGTGTGGCTGAAGACGCTTCTTTTGAAATCGGTCAGGAAGTGAACGCTACTCTTTTCGCAGAAGGTGATATTGTAGATGTTCAGGGAACTTCTATCGGTAAAGGTTTTCAGGGCGTTGTGAAGCGTTTCGGCTTCAGCGGCGGTCCTAAAACTCACGGTTCGCACTTCCATCGTGAACCCGGTTCAATCGGGATGTGCGAGTTTCCCGGTGAAACTGAGAAAGGCAGAAAGATGCCCGGCAGAATGGGCGGCGACACAGTAACCGTTCAGAAACTTTCCGTAGTGAAAGTAGTCCCCGAGACAAACCTTATCCTTGTGAAAGGTGCTATTCCGGGACATGACAACGGAATCGTTTTCATTAAGGAAACGGTTAAGAAGTAGAGGCATTTAAATGGCATCATTCGAACTTGTGAATGTAAAAAATGAGAAGGTCGGCACGGTGGAGATAAATGATTCCATCATTTCCTACCCCGTAAAACCTGCGCTGATGCACGAAGTCGTGGTTATGCAGCTTGCAGGCAAAAGGGCAGGAACTCATGCCACTCTCAACAGAGCAAAAATAGAGGGCGGCGGTAAGAAGCCCTACAAACAGAAAGGAACCGGACGCGCCAGAGCCGGCTCTATAAAATCCCCCTTGTGGCGAGGCGGTGCGACTATTTTTGGTCCGCAACCTAGGGATTACTCTTTCTCTATGCCTAAGAAAAAGATTAAGAACGCAATGAAATCAGCTCTCAGAGCTAAACAGGAAGACGGCAGCCTTATATTTGTAGATGCCCTCAAAGTTGAGGATGGAAAAACAAAAGAAGCTGTTGCTATACTTAAAAATTTCAATGCTGACAGAAAAGTGCTGGTTGTCTTTAAAGAGCTTGACGAAAAGGTTGCAAGAGCATTCCGCAATATACCTTACGTAGACTTGCTTAATGTAAACGGACTCAACGTTTACGACATAATCAATTCACGCAAAATTATTGTCCTTCAGGATAGCATAGCGAGAATTGAGGAGGTTTTAGGATAATGTTGACAGTTTATGACGTAATCAAGAAACCTCTGATCACCGAGAAAGCCGTTAACCTCAAAGAAGAGGAGAATATGGTGACTTTCGCAGTTGACCCCAGAGCCAACAAGTTCCTCATCAAAGAAGCTGTAGAGGAACTTTTCAGCGTCAAAGTTGCTTCCGTGCGCACACTTAACTGCAAAGGGAAGAAGAAAAGGTTCGGACGTATGATGGGTAAACGTAAAGACTGGAAGAAAGCCATCGTTGTTCTGGCCGAAGGTGAGAAACTCGAGTTCGTGTAAGAGAGGCTTAAATGGGAATCAAGAAGTATAAACCTACCTCGGACGGCGTAAGGTTCAGATCAAATTCTGACTTTGCAGAGGTAACCGCAGACAAGCCTGAGAAGAGTCTGGTTGTAGCGCTCAAGAAAACCGGCGGACGTAACAACCACGGTAGAATTACCACAAGACATAAAGGCGGCGGTGAAAAAAGAAAGTACCGTCTGATCGACTTCAAGAGGAACAAGGATGAGATAGCCGCTAGGGTCAAGACAATCGAATATGACCCTAACAGAAGCGCAAGAATCGCTCTCGTAGCTTACGAGGACGGTGAAAAAAGATATATCCTTGCTCCGATCGGAATGAATGTCGGTGATGTTATCCACAGCGGTTTGTCTGCGGATATCAAACCCGGAAACGCGAAAGCGCTGAAAGATATACCTGTGGGTACAGTTGTTCACAACGTTGAACTCAGACCCGGAAAAGGCGGACAGCTTGCCCGCTCAGCAGGAACATATGCACAGCTTCTTTCAAAAGAGGGCGCATATTGCCACCTTAGACTTCCTTCAGGCGAAATCAGGCTTGTAAAAGCCGAATGCAAAGCCTCTATTGGTCAGGTCAGCAACCAGGAACACGAAAACGTGAGCCTTGGCAAAGCCGGTCGTTCACGCTGGCTGGGTATAAGACCTACTGTTAGAGGGGTTGCGATGAACCCTGTGGATCACCCGCACGGTGGTGGTGAAGGACGCACAAGCGGCGGTCGTCACCCTGTTACACCTTGGGGTAAACCCACGAAAGGATACAAGACTCGTTCAAAGAAAAAACCTTCGAACAAGTATATTGTTTCCGCTCGTAAGAAGTGATAGGAGGAAAATGTGCCTAGATCATTAAAAAAAGGGCCGTTTATTGATGACCATCTCATGAAGAAGGTTACTGTAGCTAAAGAAACAGGTGACAAAAAAGTCATTAAAACCTGGTCAAGAAGAAGCACAGTAACTCCCGACATGATAGGTCTTACACTTGCGGTTCATAACGGAAATAAATTCATCCCCGTCTATGTGACTGAAAACATGGTCGGACACAAGCTCGGTGAGTTCGCACTTACAAGAACTTTCAAAGGGCACAAAAAGGATGATAAAAAGGTCAAGGGTAGATAAGATGGAAGCAGTAGCACGTGCAAAATTTGTAAGATTAGTTCCCAGAAAAGCACGCCCCGTTGCTGACCTCGTAAGAGGTAAGAAAGTTGACGAGGCTCTTGCTATGCTGAAGTTCACGCCCAAAAAGGCTGCTGAGTATATCTACAAAACGATAAAATCCGCTGCCGCCAATGCTGAGGAAAATCAGGATTACAGAGACGTAAGCAAGCTTTACGTTAAAGAGATCAGGATTGATGAAGGTCCGGCGTGGAAAAGGTACACACCCAGAGCATACGGCAGGGCTTCTCTTATTCGTAAGAAAACAAGCCACATCACCGTTGTGCTTTCGGATTAACGGAGGTTTTAGTGGGACACAAAGTTCACCCTTACGGGTATAGATTAGGTGTTAACAAGCCTTGGGTTTCAGTATGGTATGCCGGAAAGAAGGAGTACAGATCAAACCTTCTTGAAGACATCAAAATACGTGAATTCCTCAAAAAAAGGCTTTTCCAGGCCGGCATAGCAGGCATCGGCATTGAGCGTATGGGCGCAAAAGTGCGCGTTACCCTCAATACCAGCAGACCCGGAATCGTAATCGGCAAAAAAGGCGCCGAAATTGAAAAGCTTAAAGTTGAGCTTAAAAATATAACAAAGGCTGAGGTTCTTCTTGTAATCCGTGAGATCAAGAAACCCGAAACCAACGCTCAGCTTGTTGCTGAGAATATAGCTATGCAGCTTCAGAGACGTATCGCCTTCAGAAGAGCAATGAAAAAAGCTGTTCTTCAGGCTATGAAATCCGGCGCACTCGGCATTAAAGTTGCGTGCAGCGGACGTCTTGCTGGTGCTGATATGGCTAGAACTGAGTGGTACATCAAAGGAAGGGTGCCCCTTCAGACTCTCAGAGCTGACATCGACTACGGCACGACTGAAGCTCTCACTACTTACGGTATCACAGGCATTAAAGTCTGGGTTTTCACCGGTGAGATAGTTGAAGAGAGAAACAGGGCAGCAGCAGGAGTTGAGTAAATGTTGATGCCAAAAAGAATGAAATACAGAAAACAGTTCAAGGGACGCAACGAAGGCAAAGCCAACAAAGGTCACAAAGTGGCTTTTGGAGACTTCGGTCTTCAGTCTCTTGATAATGGTCGTATAACAAGCCGCCAGATCGAATCTGCAAGGATCGCGATCAACAGATATGTTAAAAGAGGCGGTACGGTGACTATCCGTATTTTCCCCCACAAACCCGTTACCAAAAAACCCCTTGAAGTTAGACAGGGTAAAGGTAAAGGTGCGGTGGAATACTATGTAGCCGAAGTTAAAAACGGCACTATCCTTTATGAGATAGCCGGCGTTACGGAAGAACAGGCGAGAGAAGCTTTCAGGCTCGCATCTCACAAGCTTCCCGTAAGATGCAAGTTCGTATTCAGGGAAACGGAGGCGGCAGAATGAGCGAATTCAAAGATATGAATGTGAAAGATCTCGTTGAAAAAGAACGCCAGCTTCGTGAGGATCTTTTCAGAACCCGCTTCAAACTTGCGACAGGCGACCTTGAAGATACTTCTGCCATCAACAAGATGAAGAAAGATATCGCAAGGATCAAAACCGTTCTCAGCCAGCGTATGGCTGAAAGCGCAGAGCAGTAAGAGGTCTGTAATGAGCGAAAAAGCAGCAAGAAAAGTCAGAAGAGGAGTTGTGGTAAGCGACAAAATGGATAAAACCGTTGTCGTTAAGGTTGAAAACCTTAGGCTTCACAGCAGATACCACAAATTCGTTAAACAGAGTAAAAAGTTCAAGGCTCATGATGAGGCGAACGAATGCAGAATAGGCGACACCGTCGAGATCTCTGAAGTACGTCCCCTCAGCAAAGATAAGTGCTGGATGGTTAAGCGCATTATCGAGCGTTCTGTTGAAGTTATATCAGAGTAAGAGGTTACAGTAATGATACAGGTTGAATCACGTCTCAGAGTAGCCGACAACTCCGGAGCCAAAGAGCTTCTTTGCATCAAGGTTCTCGGCGGTTCAAAGATAAGATACGGCTATGTGGGCGACATCATAGTTGCCAGCGTGAAGGAAGCTGCTCCGGACGGAAACGTCAAGAAAGGAACAGTTGTCAAGGCTGTCATAGTCCGCACAGCTAAAGAAAGCCGCCGTAAAGACGGAACTTACATCAAGTTTGATGATAATGCAGCCGTGCTTCTTAACAAAAACAACCTGGAGCCCATCGCAACAAGGGTTTTCGGACCCGTAGCAAGAGAGCTTAGAGGAAAAGGCTTCCTTAAGATATGCTCTATGGCTCCCGAAGTGCTTTAAGGAGACGAGAATATGCAGGCAAAGTATAAACTTAAAAAAGACGACACCGTAATCGTCACCACCGGAAAGGATAAGGGCAAAATCGCCAAGATTCTTAAGGTTGACAGGAAGAACGGTAAAGTGATACTTGAAAACACTAATGTTGTTAAAAGACACACTAAACCCGGTCCCCTGAATCCTGAAGGCGGAATCGTTGAGAAAGAGATGCCGGTAGACATATCAAATGTTATGTACTACAGCCAGAAAAGCAAAAAAGGCACTAGACTCGGCATTAAAACTCTGGAAAACGGAAAAAAAGCCCGCTTCGCCAAGTGCGACGGTGAAGTCATCGATAAGGATTAACAATGGCAGAGCTTAAAGAAAAATACCTTAAGGAAGTTGTTCCTGCCCTCATGAAAAAGTTCTCTTATGAGAACATCATGCAGGTGCCTAAAATTGAGAAAATAGTTCTCAACATGGGTCTCGGCGAAGCTGTTACGAACTCCAAGGTTGTTGACCACGCACTTAGCGATATGACAATAATCGCAGGTCAGAAACCTGTCGTGACAAGAGCCAAGAAATCAATAGCCGCTTTCAAACTCAGAGAGGGGATGCCAATAGGATGCAAAGTTACTCTCAGAGGTAACACGGCATATGAATTCTTTCAGAGATTCACAAGAATCGCCCTCGCCAGGGTGAGAGATTTCAAAGGCGTCAGCGCTAAATCCTTCGACGGACGCGGCAACTATGCAATGGGTCTTAAAGAGCAGATCGTTTTTCCTGAGATCGAGTTTGACAAAATCGACAAGATCAGAGGGATGGACATCATAATCACTACTACGGCTAAAACCGACGAGGAAGCAAGAGAACTTCTCTGCGCTCTCGGTATGCCCTTCGAGGAGGCTGAAAGTGGCAACTAAGGCTAAATATAATCATGCCTTTAAGAAGAAAAAGTTTAAAGTCAGGGAATACAACCGCTGCCCCATATGCGGTCGTCCAAGAGCTTTCCTGAGAAGATTTAACATGTGCAGGATCTGCTTCAGAAAATTTGCTCTGAAAGGCGAGATTCCCGGCGTAAGAAAATCAAGCTGGTAGGAGAAATAGAATGAGCATGACTGATCCGATTGCTGATATGCTTGCCAGACTGCGCAACGCTTTTATGGTTAAAAAATCTGAAGTTGTAATCCCTCATTCCAAAATTAAAGAGGCGATTATAGAAAACTTCAGATCTGAAGGATACGTGAAAAGCTACCGTGTTGTATCCGAAGAAAACCTGAAGAAAATTGTTGTGTATCTGAAATACACTGACGGCGGCGAACCCGTTATCAGGGGACTCAAAAGAGTTAGCAAGCCCGGCAGAAGAGTATATGTAAACAACAAAAATCTTAAACCCGTTCTCGGCGGTCTCGGTAATGGAATCATTTCCACTTCTGAGGGTGTTAAAACAGTTAAACAGTGCATATTGGATAAAGTTGGCGGAGAATATATCTGCCAGATTTGGTAAGGGAGCGCGTAAATGTCAAGAATAGGCAAGAAACCTATTACAATACCTGCAGGAGTGAAGGTCACTCTCGACAGTAATGTGTGCTGTGTTGAAGGTCCCAAAGGGAAACTTGAACACAGTCTGCACGACAACTCCGAGGTTGCTGTCGAAGCAAACACGATCACAGTTAGCAGGAAAGACGAATCTAAGCTGTCCCGTTCTGTACACGGCCTGACCCGTACGCTTATATCAAACATGGTTGATGGCGTTACAAAAGGTTTCGAAAAGAAACTTGAAATTCATGGCGTTGGTTACAGAGCGGCTCTTAAAGGAAAGGACCTCGACCTCTCCTTAGGGTTTTCTCACCCCGTTGTTGTGGCTCCTCCCGCTGGGATAGAGTTCGCAATGGAAGGCAACACCGTTATTGTTGTCAGGGGCATAGACAAGCAGCTTGTAGGTCAAACTGCCGCTAACATCAGAAAAATCAGACAGCCTGAACCTTATAAAGGCAAGGGTGTCAGATACGCCGGCGAAAAGATAATAAGAAAAGCCGGTAAAACTGGTAAGAAATAAGGAGCGTTATAGTGAGCAAAATTAATAAAAAAGCTACTATAAGAAGGAAGCACGCAAGAGTGCGCAAAAAAGTGTCAGGCACACCCTGCGCTCCCAGACTTGCGGTTAATAAATCCAACAGATTCATATACGCTCAGATAATAGACGATACTACCGGCAACACAATTGTTGCCGCTAGTTCGCTTGAAACAGTTCTCAAAGAGAAATTCAAAGGCGTTCTTAATATTGAAGCTGCTAAGGAAGTCGGTAAAGTTATCGGCGAGCGTGCTAAGGAAAAAGGCATAGAAAAGGTGGTTTTTGACAGGGGCGGTTTCCTCTACCATGGTAGAATAAAAGCTCTTGCAGATGCGGCTCGCGAAGCCGGCCTGGAATTCTAGGAGGTTTGCTTTGAATAACAACGAAAGTCAACTTGTAGATAAAGTTGTTCATATAGGCAGAGTTACAAAAGTTGTAAAGGGCGGACGCATCTTCAAATTCACAGCGACAGTTGTCGTCGGTGACTACGAAGGTCACGTTGGCATCGGTTACGGAAAGGCTAGAGAAGTGCCGGACGCTATAAAGAAAGCCCTTGAATACGCAAAGAAGAACCTCATTGAGGTTCCTGTCGTGAACGGAACTATTCCTCATGCTACAGTGGGCAAATATGTCTCCACTGAAATCGTGATGAAGCCCGCTGCTCCCGGTACAGGTATCATCGCAGGAAGCGTAACACGCGCCCTCCTTGAACTTGCCGGCGTACAGAACATTCTTTGCAAAAGCACACGCAGCAGAAACCCATACAACTCGCTTTTTGCGATACTGGACGGTTTCAGCAAAATGCGTACCCTTAACGAAGTTGCACAGGTTAGGGGCAAAAAGATTGAAGAAATCATAGCCAAACCGGGAGAATAAGTGATGGAACTTCATGATCTCAGGCCTGCCGAAGGCTCCAGAAAGAAAAGAAAAAGACTCGGCCGCGGCTCTGCAAGCGGTCAGGGTACCACTGCCGGCAAAGGTACAAAAGGACAGAAGGCTCGTTCAGGTGGGGGAATAAGACCCGGATTTGAAGGCGGTCAGATGCCCCTTACAAGAAGACTCCCTAAAAGAGGCTTCAATAACGCCAAATTTGCCACAGTATATGAGATCGTTAACCTTGAAGATATAAACAACCGCTTTAATGACGGCGAAACAGTGAATATCCTTACTCTTAAAGAGAAAGGACTTGTGCGCGGCAATAAAGACGGTGTCAAGGTTCTCGGTGACGGAGAACTCAGCAAAAAACTTAAGTTTGATGTTGAAAAAGTATCCGCTGCTGCTGCTGATAAAATCAAAGCAGCCGGCGGAGAAGTAGTTACTCCGGAGTAATAAGGTATGTTGAAGAAATTCGAGGATATTTTCTCGATACCGGAGCTGAGGAAAAGAATTTTCTATACTCTTCTTTTCCTCTTCATATACAGGATCGGCGCTCACGTGCCGACTCCTGGCATTGACGGCGGCGCACTCAGCGAGTTTTTTGCTCAACAGTCCGGAAACCTTCTCGGTTTCTTCGACATGTTCACCGGGGGCGCCCTGTCAAAGCTTACGGTATTTGGTCTTGGCATTATGCCTTACATATCCGCTGCTATTATACTTGAGCTTCTCACGGTTGCGGTTCCGCACCTTGCGGAGCTTAAGAAGCAGGGGAGTGAAGGCAGGGAAAAAATCACAAAATATACCCGCTACGGTACAGTTCTTATCAGTGCTATTCAGGGTATGGGGATCGCAATCGGTCTTGAAAGCATGACTTCGCCCAGCGGAGTGCATGTTGTCATGTTTCCCGGATGGGGTTTCAGAATAGTTACCACTATCACTCTTACCACAGGTACAATCTTTCTTATGTGGCTTGGAGAAAAGATCACTGAGCGCGGACTCGGAAACGGTATTTCCGTTCTTATCTTCGCTGGTATTGTAGCGTCTTTTCCTTCAGCTATAAGCAGAACTTTTACACTTGTGCAGACAGGTGAACTTCAGATAATCACTCTTATTATAGTGCTTGCGATAATTCTTGCTGTTACTGCGGCAATTGTCTTTATGGAAACGTCCCAAAGGCGTCTTCCCATTCAGCACGTTAAGAGAGCGATGAACGGACCTCAGCAGGGTAATGTGAATAATTCATACCTTCCCCTTAAGCTGAACCCTGCGGGAGTTATACCTATAATCTTCGCTATGTCGATTCTGGCAGTTCCCAGCACGCTTGCTACTTTCTCCACTAATGAAATTGTGCAGAAAATCAGCTTCTGGTTCACACCCAGCTCGGCTATGTATTATGTTTTCTCGCTTGTAATGATCGTTTTCTTTACTTACTTTTATACTTCGATCATCTTCAACCCGACTGACATTGCTGAAAACATCAACAAAGGCGGCGGCGTTATTCCCGGTAAAAGACCCGGTGAACACACTGCTGCATTCATAGATTATGTACTTTCAAGGCTTACCTTCGTTGGTGCCATCTATCTTTCTGCTGTAGCACTCCTGCCTCAGCTTTTCATATCAGGATTCAATGTTCCCTTCTATTTTGGCGGAACAAGTCTTCTGATTGTGATTGGTGTCGGTATGGATGTTATCAGCAAGATAGAAACGCATCTTGTGTCACACAACTACGATGGTTTTCTTAAGAAAGGCAGAATAAAAGGGAGAAGCCTCATATGATAAATATGATATTTCTCGGGCCTCCCGGAGCAGGTAAAGGAACGCAGTCTGCATACATCATCCGTGACTACGGTCTGGTGCAGATTTCTACCGGTGATCTTCTCCGTCAGGCTGTAAAGGATCAGACACCCCTCGGCAAAGAGGCTAAAGTATATATGGATGCGGGACAACTTGTACCTGACAGCCTTATTATTGGTCTTATGAAGGACAGGCTCGCCTCTCCTGACTGCGCTAAAGGTGTTATTTTTGACGGTTTTCCCAGAACCATTGCTCAGGCGGAAGCTCTTGATGCTATGCTTAAAAATGATCTTAAAACTGAGATCACTCAAATAATCAGCCTCAATGTTGCGGATGAACTTCTTGTGGAAAGAGCTGTTGGCAGAAGAAGCTGCCCTAAAGACGGCAAAGTTTACCACATTAAGTATAATCCTCCGAAAGTTGGCGGTGTATGCGACCTTTGCGGTACTACACTTGCTCACAGGGATGATGACAGGGAAGATACGATCAAAAACCGTCTGAAAGTTTACCATGAAACTACTTCGCTTCTTAAAGGTTACTACGGAAACAGTGGTAAATTTACAGAAGTGGATGGTGAAGGGAATCCGGATGACGTTTACGTTAAGATAAAAAGGATACTTGGTTAATGGTATTCATTAAATCCAAGAAAGAGATAGAGCTTATGAGAATCCCCTGCGGCATAGTATGGGAAGTTCTTGATAAGCTCTCTTCCTTCATCAAACCCGGTATCACAACAAAAGATATTGACAAGTTTGCTGAAAATATAATAAACTCTCGGTCTGCCTTTCCGTCCTTTAAGGGATATCACGGGTATCCGGCAAGTGTCTGCGCCTCTGTAAATGAGGTTGTAGTGCATGGAATACCTTCCGAAAGGGTCCTGAGCGAGGGCGATATTATTACGGTAGATGTAGGCGCATTCAAAGAAGGTTTCCATGGTGATGCAGCAAGAACTTACCCTGTGGGTGAGATTTCTGAAGAAGCCGCAAGGCTTATCAGTGTCACTGAGGAATCTTTTTTTAATGGAATAGAAAATGCACGGGTCGGGAACAGGCTTTCCGATATCTCCAGTGCAGTTCAGCAAACCGTTGAAAAGAACGGTTTTGCTGTCGTTAGAGACTTTTTCGGTCACGGTATAGGGCGCAGCATGCATGAAGAGCCCACCATACCCAACTTTGGACGCCCCGGCAGGGGACTCCGTCTGAAAGCGGGAATGGTAATAGCCGTTGAACCGATGGTCACAGCCGGTTCCTATGAAACCAAAACCCTCTCTGATGGCTGGACAGCTGTCACCGCGGACAGCAGTTTGGCGGCACATTACGAAAATACCGTTGCTATAACGGACAGGGGACCGGAGATTCTTACAATAGGGAGCGTATGAGCAAAAAGGACGATGTAATCGAGATTGTCGGTACAGTCGTTGAGGCGTTGCCCAATGCTATGTTCAAAGTTGAGTTGGAAAACAAGCATGTTATTCTTGCTCATCTTTCCGGGAAAATGAGGATGCACTTCATCCGAATTCTGCCCGGAGACAAAGTTACCGTAGAGTTATCCCCGTATGACCTTTCAAGGGGCAGGATAACCTATCGTCACAAGAAGTAACGGGGTGCAGAAATGAAGGTCAGGGCAAGTGTTAAGCCTATTTGCAGTAAATGCAAAATTGTAAAAAGAAAAGGTGTCGTAAGGGTGATATGTGAAAATCCCAGACACAAACAGAGACAGGGCTAAGGAGGATTTCAAGTGGCACGTATAGCTGGTGTTGATATTCCCAACAACAAAAAAGTTGAAATCGGACTTACTCATATATATGGCGTAGGACGTCATCTCGCCCTGTCCATACTTAACGAGACTAATATATCGCTTGAAAAGAGAATCGGTGACCTTACGGAAACTGAAATCTCTGAAATCAGGCTTTATATTGAAGCCAATCTCAAAGTTGAGGGTGACCTGAGAAAAGATATCGCTCTTAACGTCAAAAGGCTTATGGAAATCAACTGTTACAGAGGACAGAGGCACAAGATGCACCTTCCCTGCCGCGGTCAGAAAACCAGAAGCAACGCAAGAACCAGAAGAGGTCTTGCGGGCAAACGCGGTATCAAAAGGAAGTAGAGGGTAGTTCGAAATGGCAAAAGCTAAGAAAACAGCTAAAAAACGCGACAGGAAAAACGTACCTAAAGGCGTCGCGCATATAAACTCAACCTTCAACAATACGATCGTTTCCTTTACCGATATCAACGGTAATGTTATCTGCTGGTCTGCCGGCGGTTGCAACGGTTTTAAAAACTCAAGGAAGTCCACTCCTTTCGCTGCTCAGCTTTCTGCTGAGGCCGCTGCTAAAAAAGCAATGGAAAACGGCATGAGAGAAGTGGAAGTCAACGTGAAAGGTCCCGGTTCCGGTCGTGAAAGTGCGATCAGGGCTATCCAGGCTGCGGGAATTAAAATTACTCTCATCAGAGATGTAACTCCTGTTCCCCACAACGGATGCAGACCACGTAAAAAGAGAAGAGTATAAGGTTGGAGGTTCAAATTGGCTAGGTACACAGGCGCAGTTTGCAAGCTCTGCAGGCGTGAAGGCACAAAACTTTACCTCAAAGGCGAGCGTTGCTATAAAGATAAATGCGGTATAGAGAAAAAAGCTTATCCTCCCGGACAGCACGGCCAGCTCAGAAAAAAACTCAGTGACTACGGCATGCAGCTCAGAGAAAAACAGAAAGTTAAAAGACTTTACGGTGTTCTCGAAGCGCAGTTCCGCCTCTACTTTGAGAGAGCTGAAAGAATGCAGGGCATTACCGGTGAGAACCTTCTCTCTCTTCTTGAAAGAAGGCTTGATAACGTTGTTTACAGGGCAGGTTTCGCAGGAAGCCGCAAAGAAGCAAGGCAGATGGTTCGCCACGCTCACTTCCTTGTAAACGGACGTAAGGTAAACATTCCCTCTTTCATCGTTAAACCCGGTGAAGTTGTTGAAGTAAGAGAAAAATCAGGCGATCATGCCCGTGTTAAAGAGTGTCTTGATACAGCAGAAGGAAGGGGCATACCCGAATGGCTGACTCTTGATAAAGACGCAAAGAAAACGCAGGTAGTGAGACTCCCTGAGAGAACTGACATAAACTACGAGATTCACGAACACCTCATAGTGGAACTGTACTCTAAATAGTAAGTAGCTTAATGTAAACCGGAGGACTCCGTATGATCATCATGAACTTTCATGAAATAATAAAACCCAGGAAGATCGAGCCTGTGGGTGAAGTTACAGCTAAATACGGAAAGTATGTCGCTGAGCCCTACGAGAAAGGTTTCGGAATCACCGTGGGAAATGCTCTTCGCAGAGTTATGCTTTCGTCCATTGAAGGCACTGCTGTGGTGGGCGTTAAGATCGAGGGCGTTACCAACGAGTTCAGTACACTTCCGGGTGTTTACGAAGATATAGTTGACATAATTCTCAACCTTAAAGCGCTTGATCTCAAACTCGGCGTGCATGAGCAGAGAAGATTCTACATCAGGAAAAAGGGCGAAGGTCCTGTTACTTCTTCTGATATCAGAGGGGAAGGACAGCTTGAAATCCTTAATCCTGAGCAGGTAATCTGCACCCTGACCGATAACGAGACAGAACTCTACATGGAGCTTCTGGTTCAGAGAGGTCTTGGATATGTGCCCGCAGAAGAATTTGAAAAAGATATAGACGAAGTAGATATGATTCCTGTTGATGCGATTTTCTCGCCTGTCAAAAGGGTTAACTACTTCGTTGAAAATGCGCGCGTCGGACAGAGTACCGACTATGACAAGCTTATCATTGAAGTAGAGACAGACGGATCAATCACACCTGAAGATGCGATAGCTTTCGCTGCTAAGATTGTGAAAGACCATATGAACCTCTTCATCAACTTTGAAGAGCCTGAGGTTGAAGATTCTGATGTCGATGAATCCAGCAAGAATGATCAGCTTTTTGATCTTCTTGATAAAAGCATTGAAGAGCTTGAACTCTCCGTCAGAGCTTATAACTGTCTGAAAAACGCTAATATTAAAACTTTGGCTGAACTCTGCAGAAAGACGGACAGCGAAATGCTTAAAACCAAAAACTTTGGCCGTAAATCCCTTGAGGAGATCAAAAAAGTTCTTCATGAACTTGGTCTCGGACTTGGAATGGACCTTGAGGCCATTGGTTATGTGAATTCAGATTCGGAGGATGAATAGATGCGTCATAGAAAAAGCGGCAAAAAACTCGGCAGGCCGACGGCGCACAGATTCTCTATGCTCAGAAGCATGGCAGGTTTCCTGATTGAGCATGGCAGAATCGAGACAACCGTTACAAGAGCTAAGGCTCTCCGTTCGTTTGTCGAGCCCCTGATAACTTTCGGCAAAGCCGGAGATCTTTCAGCAAGAAGACTCGTGCTGAAAAGACTTCCTAACAAAAAGGTTGTTAATCTCCTTTTTGATGAAGTAGCCCCTAAGTTCAAAGAACGTCCCGGCGGCTACACCAGAATAGTCAAGACAGGCTATCGCAAAGGCGACCAGGCTGACATGGCTATTATCGAGCTTGTTAAAGAGTAAGATATAGAAGAAAGGTGACTCATTAGAGTCGCCTTTTTTTAATTCATTTCAGTATCTATATCCTGCTTGCAGGTATCTTTGTTTTTATTTTACTTAGAAACTCTCCCGGATTTAGTCCGTGGTAGCTTCGGAATACCGATATAAAGTAGCTTACATTAGTATAGCCCACGCTCCACGCTGCTTCGCTCACACTTGCTTTTCCTGATTCCAGTATATTCTTCGCTTTTTCCATTCTCCGCTGTTTAACGAAGTTGCACACTGTTGTTCCGTAGAGTTCTTTAAACCCTGTTTTGAGCTTAAGTTCATTTATCCCTGCCATTTTTGAAAGCTCTGCAATGACAGGCGGATCTGATATATCACGCAGAAGAATCTCCTTTGCTTTTGCGATTTTCTGCGAGTCTCCGAAGCGGAGGATGCTGGACTCCTTTTCAGGCTGTTCGAGTATATACTCTGTAATGATCAGCGCTGTCAGTTCTCTCAGCTTGCCGATTATATAAATTCTTCTTTGCGGTTCATTAAACCTGCAATCAAGGATACTGCGGGCTATGGCTTCCATAGCCGGAGTGCTTCTAAGATCCTTCATAACAAAGACAGGACGGGTAAAGTCAGTTAATCCTTCAAATTCCTTTTTGACTTTACCGCAGTAATCATCAATAAGCATTTTGAATATATATGGGTTCATGCTGACACCGACAGTTTTCATCGGCTTTGAATCTTTTTTGTGTCCCTGTCCGCTGCATTCGCTCATTCTATAAATAAAGCACTGCGAGCCGTTGGCAGTATGTTTGTATCCCTTTATTGGCTCATTATCGTAGATATATTCTGTGCAGCCTTCGAGGCAGACGGCAAGCTCTATGGGTCCGTCTTTGCATGAAAAACGTGTGTAAAACTCTTCTTCTTTTTTGATATCTATCACATACCCTATACCACCGGGGCGCATATCTATCATCTCTATGCTTTCCGGTGAAAAATCACCCTCTATTTTAATTACAGGATCGCTTATGGTATGACGTTTGCAGTTATTTTCCCCATTTAAATCACATTTATCACTGCACAGATCACAAAAGCTTGATATGTAAAGTTTTGACTTCATTAAAGCGCTCCATAATAAGCTTCATACGTTTTTCTAATCCAGTGCTACAGTTTTGTCAATCTAATAAAATAAGCAGTATAAAACTTGGTTATCAGGTATGAATAATTCCGAATCAGGTAGAGATGAGGGATGCTGTTGTACTAGTGTTTGCATTGATTCATTTTGCTTGAGGTTATGTATGACGGAAAATAAAAAGCGCTCAAATGTTTTTTTTGAAAAAACTGCGGAAAAAATCATACGGTTCAGGTGGTTAGTCTTGCTGCTTCTTACTGTTGTGACAGTATTTTTTGTGTCTAATATGAAGAATCTCACCTTTGATAATTCTGCAGATATATGGTTTGTGGAGGGTGATGAGTCTGTTACCGTTATGAAAAAGTTTGAGGAAGCTTTCGGAAACGATGATTTTGTAAGTCTTTTTGTGAAAGCAGACAAAAACGGCAAATTTACACCTGAAATGCTCAAACTAATGCGGAGCATGGCACTGGAGCTGGAGGAAAAAGTTCCTTTGGTAAAACGAATGCAGTGGCTTGGTAATGCGGAATGGATTGAGTCAACACCGCAGGGGCTTGAAATAAGTTCATTTATCAGCGATGAAGTGTTAAACCAGAAACAGGTTGATGCTCTCCTTGATAAGTCTCTGACTGAGCCTTCTTACGTAAATGCACTTATAAACAAGGATAAAACTCTTATTCCTATCCATCTTGAGCTTTATGAATATCCTGAGCAGACCAAAGAGGTAAACTCACGATACGAAATAACAGAGGCGGTTTACAGTATTGTCAAAAATGAACGTTACAAAGAGCTTGAAGTGCTTGTAACCAGCCCTCCTGTTTTTTCATACGAGTATGACAGAATGGTTTCTTCGGAAGGTAAGAAGCTGTTCATGATGACTATAGTTATAATGCTCACCCTCATGGCATGGCTTGGCAGAGGCGTAAGGGGTGTTTTTGCTCCTATTGCAGTGGTTGCACTGTCAGTTTTCTGGACTATGGGAGCTATCCCCTATATGGGTTTCACAATAAATTTGCTTACAACAGCTCTTCCTACAATTCTTATATGTGTCGGAATAGCAGATTCCATGCATTATATCTCAGCTTTTAATGATTTTAACGATGATGGTTTAGAGCGCCGGGAGAGTCTGATTAGGGGACTGGGGGTCACAGGAGTTGCCATAGTATTGACCTCAATGACAACAATTGCAGGTTTTCTTTCTTTTCTAACAACCCATATCAAACCCTACAGAGAGATGGGAGTGTATGTGGCTGCGGGTGTATTTTTTGCGATGATTATCACAATGCTGCTTGTTCCTTCCATATTCTCCTTCGGTAAAAAGAAGATAAATCCGAAGAAAACAAGGCGGCACGGCGGACAGGACATCTTTGATATTATATTGGTCAAAATACATTCAATGGTGGTGAACCACCCTGTTAAGATATTGACTTTCTTCATAATTATAACTGTTGCAGCAGTTATCGGTGCATCGTTTGTCAAGGTGGAGTCCAATACCGCCAAATTGATTAAAAAAGGTAATCATCTCAGGGATATAACTGACTATATAGGCGATAAAATGGGTGGTGTAATGTCGCTGGAGTTCATGATAGATACCGGCAGGGAAAATGGTATCAAATCTGCGGAGTTCATGAAAAAACTTGATGAGTTCCATTTGCGGCTTGAAGCCCACCCACTGTCCAGCAAGGTAACAAGCATAACATATGTTTTGAAAAAAATGCGGAAGGCGCTTCATGACAATGATATGGAGTTTTACCATATACCAGATGAGGATAAGGCTGTTTCTCAGTATTTGTTTATGTATGAAACCTCCGGCGGAAACGAAATGGACAGGCTTGTAACATTTATGTCTGATAAGGCGAGGGTTATAGTTAAGCTTCCGTCTCTCTCCACCATGGAAGGAAGAAAATTCGGGTATTTTGCTGTAAAGACCGCTGATGAAATTTTCGGTTCAGAGGTGACTTTGGCGATGTCCGGCGGGTTATACAGGTATCTGCGTATTAATGATATTCTTCTTGAAGGGCAGCGCAACAGCTTCTTAGCTGCCTTAATTGCCATAGGCATAATGATGATGCTTGTCATGCGCTCGGCGAAGCTGGGTTTTCTGAGCATGATCCCGAATGTTTTCCCTGTTGTCATTTCGCTGGGACTGCTCGGTTTCTGCGGAGTCTATCTGGATGTTATACTTATGAGCTTTGCACCAATAATCATAGGTGTTTCAGTGGACGATACGATACATTTCTTCACCAGATTCCGTAATGAATTCAATAGATGCGGCAACTACTCTGATGCTCTCTTCAAAACATACACAACAGTCGGCAGACCCATAATTTTTACTTCCATGATACTGGTTCTGGGGTTTGCCCCGTTTATTTTTTCGGAGCTTACCGGTTATATAAAAAACGGATTTCTTATGGGCTGGGCGTTCAGTTGGGCGCTTCTGGCGGATTTCTTTATGGCACCCGCCGCTATCATGCTTATTAAGCCGCTTGGAAAAGAAACAGGAGAGAATAAATGAAAAAGCTTATTGTAACTATTCTTACTTTAACTGCCTTATCCGTCGGGGCATCGGAAATAACAGGAAGAGATATTATGCAGATGGTTGAAGACAGAGATTCCTCCCTGACTTCGGTTATGGAGACAGCTATGTTTATACAGCGGGGTGAGCAGACTCTGGAACGCAGAACTGTGTCTTACAGGAAGAAATACGGTGTGGATGAAAAAAGCCTTATCAGGTTTGAGAAACCTGCTGATGTGCGTGACACAATGTATCTTACATGGTCATATGAAGATCCTGAGCGTGAAGATGACATGTGGTTGTATCTTCCTGCTGAAAGCCTTGTCAGAAGAATTTCCGGCGGCGGCAAGAAAGGAGCTTTCATGCGTTCTGACTTTGCAAATGAAGATATACAGAAAAGAGAAGTGGATGATGACACCCACAGGCTAATCGGAAAGAGAGAGTTTTCAGGTATAAACTGCTACGAGGTTGAGAGTGTTCCTGTAAAAAAAGAGGATACAAACTATTCAAAGAAGATTGTACTTGTTCATCCTGAAATGTTTCTGGTTTTGAAAACCGAATATTACGATAAAGGAGGAAGAATGCTGAAAACCGCTGTTTACGGCGGATTTGTGAATATAGACGGAATAGATACATACACTAAGGTGCTGATGGAGACCCCTTCACGAAAGACAAAGACATTTCTTGAACGCAGCAATATAAGGTACAACGAGGAGATATCAGACACTCTCTTTGAACAGAGCAGTCTGAAAAGATAAGCTGGATTTGCTGTGATTAAATATTTGATAATAATTATATTTATTTCATTTTCGGCATACGGGTTTGACCCACTGGCTGATTTTCAGTTTGCACCTGAACAGCCAAAAGAAAAAGAAAGCAGGTTTGGCGGTTATCTGGAATATTCGGCGAGATATACCCCGAAAAGCGGAAAGCTGATTCAGAACAGGGGCAAGGTCTTTCTTGAAGCGGATTATGAAAAGGAGAGGCTTTTCTTTTACGCTTCTGCGTATGCTTATTACGATTCCGCACCGGAAGACTGGCAGGGAGATACAGAGATTCTCAGGCTGTATGAGGCATATGCCCGGTACAATACTGAAAGACTGGATATCACGGCGGGAAATATGATGCTCAGATGGGGAACAGGTGACGGAATCAACCCTATGGATATTCTGAATCCAAGGGATCACCTGAATCCTGTGGCTGGTGCAAGAACCGACTCCAGACTGCCTGCGACTATGGTTCAGACTGTTTACGCCGGAGATTTCTTTACAGTTGAAGCTGTATTCATACCTTTTGCGGAAATGAACGAACTGCCGGAACAGGGAAGTCCGTGGGAAAACAGATCCTTAAACGAACTCCGCAAAAATGTGCGTGTGGAGAGTGAGAACAAACCGGACGGCACAGAAGGAGCAGCCCGTATTTATACGACATATAACGGCTGGGACGCCGCTTTGCTGTATTACGGCGGGTATGCGGATGAACCTTTGCTGAAGTACAGGAACGAAAGTATTGTTCCTGTTTATGAGCGGATTAAGGCGTACGGTTTTAATTTTGCCAAAGGACTTTCCAACGGAACATTGAGAGGAGAACTTGCCCACAAGGAAGGCTCGTTCTACGGCAGCGGCTATACCATAGGGGTTATTGGTTTTGACAGAAATTTTGACAACGACGGATATCTGAATATTCAGCTTTTTACTGACAGCGAAGGGAAAGAGGGAAGAGGTTTTACCTACGAAGCCAGTGATAAATATTTTAATGGTGATCTGAAAGCCGGTTTCAGGGGTACTCATTACGGTGATGACAGCGGCGGGTTTGAAGTGTTCAGCGAGTATTACTATGCTGACGGTTTTACCCTTAAAAGCGGCATTATGCTGATATACGGCAAGCCCTCAACTGTATGGGGTCAATACAGTGATAACGATTATGCATACACTGAGTTTAAGTTCAGTTTTTGATCGCTTTCGACTATGAATAATTCGCATTCAGGTAGTTTATAGAATAACAATAGTTTAGTATTCCAAAATAAGTTAATTGACTAAAACTTGTATTTTTTCAACCATTCTTATTTTGCGGAGGCTAGACCGATGAACAAGAGAATATCAGCCTATTTTTTGACTGCTGCGCTGCTTATCTCCACGCATTCATTTGCGGAAGAAAATCACTTTGGCGATGTGTATGAGCTTGATGATGTTACAGTAACAGCCAGAAAGGCAGAAGAAACAGCAAAGGATGTTCCTTTCAGTATTTCTGTTATAGGCGGTGATGAGCTGTCAAACAGGGGCATACAGAATTTTGAGGATATGCTGAAACAGTCAGTAGGAGTTGAGGTAAACACCTACGGGGGAGTGAGTACAGGCATTGTCCGTATGAGAGGTACGGGAGCGCTTCAGAATGCAAGCCCTGATGATACATCCGTTATTATAAATATTGACGGCGTAGCTAACAATGTGGGCAGTGCAACATTGGGAACACTGGATGTAGAGCAGGTGGAGGTTCTTAAAGGTCCTCAGGGAACTCTGATGGGCAGAAACAGCCAGTCAGGAGCGATAAATATCATCACCAAAAAACCCACCAGAGAATTTGAGGGTTATTTAAGGGGTGAATACGGTGAAAAACATACTTTTCTTACTGAAGGTGCAGTAAGCGGACCTTTTTCAAAAACCCTGAGCGGAAGGCTGGCAGTTAAATACGCAGGCAATGACAGTCAGGTAACTTATTACGGAACAGCAGAACCGGTTACAAAACCGAGAGATTTCGGTATCAGAGGTACTCTTCTCTGGCAGCCTGCTTCAAAAACGAAAGCCACACTTATTTACAGCCATGAGGAAGTTCTGAAGCGTTTCGGGGCGGAAGTTCTTATGCCTTATGATGATAAACAGCAGACCGATATCCCTAAGGATTCCGCTTATGCTGATAAATTCATGAACAGCGGAACTCTGAATATTGAGCATGAGTTCTCCCGTGCCCTGTTCAACTCAATTACAGGCTATGCGCAGTCAAGCGTGAACGAAAATAATTATGTTTATAACGGTATTGTCTACAGAAAACTGATGGGAATGACCGGTGAAGGAGTGATGAAAAGAGAGATGGATGACTCTTCATTTAATCAGGAATTCCGTTTTTCTTCTAAACCTCACGACAAGGTATTCTGGGTAACAGGCGTCAATTATTACCATATGGACCGCGATGCTGATTTGCCCGGCGGTTACGACAGCCTTAACCCTGCCGGATGGTATAACGCCGAAATGAACAACAACTTTAAGATATCCAGCGCCGCTGTATTTGCGGAAACAACTGTTCCGGTTGCGGAAAAGATAAAGCTCACAGCCGGGCTGCGCTTTACTGATGAGGAGAAGGAGTATGATGCCGACTGGAAGGCAAGCGCTGTAAACCCTAATCCCGTCCGTCAGGCTGAGGATTCCGGAAAAATAACTGACTCATATTTTACCGGGAGAGCGGCAGTCGGATACGAACTGACAAAACAGACGAATATATATGCAGTTTATGCAAGAGGGCATAAAACAGCAGGTTTCAATGAATGGGCCTCCGGCTTCATCGATGGCAGCAGAGCCGACCGCTATTATAAAGAAACAGAAACGGACAGCTATGAGATCGGTTTCAAGTATGAGGCTGACAATAAAAAATATGGTCTCAACGGTTCTGCCTTCTTTAATGACAATAAAGATGATCATGTGCTTGTTTATGATGTTTCAACGAGACTCACTCAGGTTGAAAACTTTGACACTGAGTCAAAAGGTGTGGAGCTTGAAGGCTATGCCAAGCTGGGGCATTTTCTTATCAGCGGAGGCGTAGGCTACACCGATGCGGAGATAACTTCCGTTCCTCAGGGCTCATCTTCCGGAGCCGAAGAAGGGAACAGCGTTCCTGATACTCCTGAATGGAATGCAACCCTCTCAATAGCCCATTTTCAGCATCTCCCTGCATTTTTTGGAATGAAAAATCCTGTTCTTTTTACCAAGGTAACGGACAGGTATATGGGCAAACGTGCAGGAGATACTGCGGATAATTTCGAGATGGATTCATATCATAAACTTGACGCCCGCATCGGGATACAAAACGGAAGCCTTGAGGTCTATGTATGGGGCGATAATCTCCTTGATGAATATTACGACCTCTACGGGTGGTATTTCGGAAAATCATATGTTGACGGCAGCGATGTAGTAGTGGGAATGCCCTCAAAAGGAAGAACAGTCGGTGCCGGCGCAGCATTTTACTTCTAAGGAATATTGATGAAAACTGAAAATAAACAAACAAAACGGGGGCTCTGGTCAATCATGACCCCCGTTATGCCCGCCATATGGACAGGTATGGTTTTGGCTGGTCTCGGAGCGGTTGCAGGCATAAGCGTGCTTGTGCTTGTGGCATATGCTGTTCATATCATAGTATCCGGCGCTGATGCGTCAGTTGCCCTGAACAATATTATGCCTGTTCTGCTTTTTGTTGCTGTTGTGTACTTTCTTCTGAAAACCTTTTCATTTCAGGTCTCTCATCTGGCAGCGTTCAGGCTTGAGCAGATTCTTCGTACAGAGCTTTCGGAGCATCTGGCAAAAGTTCCTCTGGGCTTTATTATCAATACAGGTTCCGGGGCTCTGAAAAAGGTTATGCTGGATGATGTTAAAAATCTTCATGCTTTTGTTGCTGATACCACGCCGTTCATAGGACGAACGGCGGTTGCCCCCATTCTTTCGCTTATACTGATGTTTGTTCTGGACTGGCGTCTTGCTGTGGCGGGTGTGAGTGTTCTTTTCATCGGCGGAGTGATTATGTCTGTGGTGATGAGAGACTCAGAGATTCTCCGCAAAGACTATGAACAAAGTCAGGAGCAGATCAATTCCGCAGTAATTGAGTTTGTTCAGGCAATGCCTGTTGTCAGGACTTTTGATGACGGAACAAGCTCCTTCGGCAGATATAACAAAGCCTTGGATTACTTCAGAGTGAGTCTGAGCAGATGGGTGGAAAAAACAGGAATTTCAGGAAGACTGGGTATAATTATACTCAGTGCTGTGCCGACTCTTATATCTGTCAGTGCGGCAGGAGCATTTTTTATTCACAAAGGAACACTGGACTTTTCCGTATTTCTTGCCTCTCTCTTCATAAGTACAGGCATGGCAGATGCTATGATGCCTCTTATGTGGCTGACAAACTTCATTAAAAAGTCAGGTGCCTCCGCTATCCGCATTCAGGAAATACTGGACACTAAGACCCTTACAGAACCGGATAACCCGAAGTTTCCGAAGAGTTTTGATGTTGAGTTTGAAAATGTCAGCTTCAGGTATGAGGACAGGGATGAATACGCTTTAAAGGATGTAAGCTTTATTGTTCCTCAGGGAACGGTTACTGCTCTGGTAGGACCTTCCGGAGCGGGGAAAAGCACAGTTGCGAAGCTTATTCCCAGATTCTGGGATGTTGAGTGCGGTATGATAAGGATCGGCGGTGCTGATATACGTGATATTTCAACTGAAGCTCTTATGAATACTGTTTCTTTTGTGTTTCAGGATACATTCCTTTTTCACGATTCCATAGCCTCTAACATACTGATGGCAAACCCTCATGCGTCCTCAGATGACATGATCGAGGCCGCAAAAGCGGCACAGATACATGATTTTATAATGTCTCTGCCTGATGGCTATGAAACAAAGGCCGGAGACAGAGGCGTGCGCCTCTCCGGCGGACAAAAGCAACGAATTACCATCGCCAGAGCCATACTGCGTAATTCTCCTGTTGTGGTTCTGGACGAGGCAACTGCTTTTGCCGATCCGGAAAATGAGGAAGAAATAATAAGGGCCATTTCAAATCTTACAAAAAATAAGACTGTTATAGTCATAGCCCACAGGCTTTCCACCATAACAGATGTAAACAGCATAGTGGTTTTTGACAAGGGCAAAGTGTCGGAAACCGGACGTCATGATGAGCTTTTAATGAAGGACGGCGTGTACGCAAGACTTTGGGGAAACTATATAAAAGCTCAGGACTGGCACATGCAGCAGGAAAAAGGAGAACACCGTGGAAACAGATAAAAGCCGTTTTGCCACAATAACTGATTCATTCAGAATATCGCAGGAAGTTGCCGGGGAGCATGGGAAGGCGGTGAAAAGAAGCGTTCTGTTTTTTTTCATAGCTTTTCTCGCTGAAGGAGCGGCTTTTTCATGCTTTTACCCTTTTATGAAAGCAGTTTATGGAATGGATGCAAATCAGGAGAGAGCCTTTTTCTGGATCGGGATTATGACTCTGTTCGGGGTTGTTTATTCATTTGCCAGATGGCAAGGACACTCGGTGGATTTCACAGGGAAACTGGCTGATATATCCCACAGTCTGCGCCTGAAACTGGGTCTTAAGCTCAGAGGAATGCCTCTTGAAAAGCTTTATAAATACAGAACCGGAGAGTTGAACGCCGTATTTTCAAGCGGTGTTGAAGAGTCCGTGCTTCACTTTGGTGTTGTTACGTCACTGATGATGCAGGTGTTGGTGGTTCCGGCAGTGATTATAACCGTTACTTTTTTTCAGGATTGGCGACTGGCGCTGATTATGCTGCTTATACTTCCGCTGGGCATCCCGGTATACAGGTGGAAGAGGCGTTCTTCCGCAGAAGAAAAGAAGGATGTGTCTGACGCTCATGCCGCTGCGGAGTCAGATATTGTTGAATACACTCAGGGGCTGTTTGTACTTCGTTCTGTCAATCAGACCGGTAAACGGTCGGAAAGACTTCAGAAGTCATTTAAAATTCTCCGGGATGTACAGAAAAAAGGACAGACAAAGGGCGTACTGCCTTCCGTTGTTATAGCTGCCCTTGTCCAGGCGGCTCTGCTTGCTGTCACTGCCGCAGGGTTGTACTTCATCGCCGGCGGAACACTGACTCTTCCTGTTCTCGCTGCGCTTCTTGTTATTATGTCCCGGTTTATTGAACCGCTGGAAATATTTGCCAGTGTTGCTTCGGTTATAGATATCATGAATACAGCTTTTCAGAAGATTAAGGCTGTTTTGGCTGTTGAAGAGCTGAATGTTACAGCAGCGGAAAAAGAACCGTCCGGTTCGTCTGTTGATTTTGAAGATGTTGAGTTTGCGTATTCCGGAGAAAGCACAAAGGCGCTTAACGGAGTTTCCTTTCATCTGCCTTCCTGCTCTTTGACAGCCATTGTCGGACCATCCGGCTCAGGAAAGACTACAATAACCAAAATGCTTATGCGTTTTGCAGATCCAGCCAAAGGAACAATAAGAATCGGCGGTGCTGATATACGTTCAATGACGCAGACCGAGCTTATGAAAAATATCTCAGTTGTATTTCAGGATGTATATCTGTTTGATGATACAGTGCTTAACAATATACGCATGGGCAGACCAGATGCAACGGATGATGAGGTGCGCCTCGCTGCTGAAGCTGCATACTGCGATGAGTTCATAACACGTCTGCCTGAGGGATATAATACTGAAATAGGCGATATAGGCGGTAATCTTTCCGGCGGTGAACGCCAGAGAATAAGTATCGCAAGGGCGATCCTGAAGGATGCTCCGATAGTCATACTGGATGAGCCCACAGCAGCGCTTGACACAGAGAGCGAAACTGCTGTTCAGGGAGCAATAGACTCTCTTGTGAAAGACCGTACGGTTATTGTTATTGCTCACAGACTTTCAACAATAGCGGGGGCGGACACTATCCTTGTGGTGGATGACGGAAAGATAGCAGAACGGGGCAGGCATGAGGAGCTTGCCTCTGCCGGCGGACGTTATACTGCCATGTGGAATGCCCAGCAGCGTGCGAAGAAATGGCAGATGAAGGTGCAGCGTGACTGAGGAAAAACTTACGCTCAAGCGTAACCTTATTCTGCTTTTCTCTTTGTATGTTACTCAGTATCTGGGTCCAAGCTTTTTTCTTGAAGCACTGGCAGGAATATTGCGTAAACACGGAATGCCTCTGGAGAGATTAAGTCTGATATACCTTTTCGGAATATTCTGGCTGCTTAAATTTCTTTGGGCACCGCTTATAGATAAAGTTAAGCTGTTTAAAACACATTTTAAAGGCTGGCTTGTGATTTCTCAGAGTCTTCTTGTGGCTATTCCTCTTGCTATAGCCATGTTCAGCATAGTTGATGACTTTACCGTTATTGCTGTTCTTTTTACTCTGCTTAGTTTTATCTCCGCAACGCAGGATGTGGCGGTAGATGGGCTTGCCTATCGGATTCTTAAAGGAAGTGAAAGAGGGCTGGGAAGCGGAATAAAAATTGCCGGCGGGATGATAGGTTACATGATAGGCGGCGGAGTAACTCTGATCATATACGGGTACATAGGGTGGAGCTGGTGCTTCATAATGCTTGCGGCAATCACCTTTATAGCTCTTGTTCAGGTGATTTTTTATAAAGAGCCTCATTTTGAGATTCAAAGCAGGGAAAAGATAAAATACTCCGGTCAGTTTATATCCTTCTGGAAAGGCAAGAGCGACTGGCTTCTGCTGCTTATGGTCTACCCCATGGGAATTTCAATCGTGTACATTCTTTCGACGCCTATACTTGTTGATCTCGGCTGGTCTCTGGAGCGTATAGGCTTTGCCGTGCATGTTGTGGGCGCAGTTCTGGGAGCCTTTTCCTCCGCAATGGTCGGATGGCTTATAAAGAAGATAGGCAAGGCAAAAATACTTATTTCAACGACTTTTATACAGGCGTTGCTCATTCCTCTGCTGCTTTTCCCTGTAAACGGTTATGACAACAGCTTTGTTGTATTCATGTGCGTTTGTGCTGTGCTTATGGTTTATTCCCCTTCGGCAGCAGTTTTATCCGTTTATATGATGGATATGTCATCAGAGGAGATGCCTGCAACTGATTATGCAATGCAGCATAGCCTGAATCTTGCGGTGGGGCTTATAGCATCAATGTTAGGTACTGCTATGGCAGGTTTTTTCGGCTATACCTCAGTTGTGATTGCCGGTTCGGTCCTCTCTCTGGCTGCTACTGTGCTTGCAGTGCTTTTCAGCCGGAGGCGGGACACTGTGCCAAGTCTTGTTGTCAAAGCGGCTTGCAGTGACTGCGGTGCGGAAATGAATTTACAGATTTATGGTGATAATAAATGAAAGCGATAAGACCTCTTATATTTACTAATATTTTATGTGTTTCTGCCATGATGGCATTTCTGGCTGTTATAGGTCCGATAATCAGAATTCTCGGACTAAAGGAATGGCACGCAGGGCTCACTGTGGCTTTAGGCGGCGTTATGTGGATTCTGTTCTCACGTTTCTGGGGAATAAAAAGCGACAGGCAGGGAAGAAAGAAAATTCTGATAACAGCAGTTGCCGGTTTTTCTGTTTTCTATCTTATCCTTGCTGTTTTTGTTAATTTTGCTGTTATCTCTCCTCCTGTCATGATTGTTTCCCTGTCTGTTCTTGTGTTTACAAGAGGGATCATAGGGCTGTTTTATTCTGCAATTCCTCCAGTTTCAGCGGCTGTAGTTGCTGATAAGACCCCTCCGGAACAGAGGGCTTCATCCATGGCGGCGCTTGGTGCTTCAAATGGTCTGGGGATGATTCTGGGACCGGTTGTCGGCGGTTTGCTTGCTGTATATGGTCTTGCCGTTCCTCTTTATGCTGCGGCTGTTTTTCCTCTTGCTGCCGTTATTGTTCTTGCGGTGATGCTTACTGAATCTCATAACGGAAAGACAGAAGGACAGCAAATGCTGAAAATAACCGATAAAAGGCTCAGATACCCGTCTCTTGCGGCGTTCATAACGATGTACAGTGTTGTTACATGCCAGATATGTATGGGCTTTTTCGTTCTTGACAGGCTTGGCTATGAAGCTATTGAAGGCTCAAGGGTGACCGGCTATGTTCTTTCAGCCTGCGGTATTTCATTTATCGCTATTCAGATTATTGTTACGAAGGTCAAAAGCATAACTCCGGAAACATGGATGAAACTCGGTGCTGTAACCGCTTTCTTTGGGTTCATATTAACGGCTTTATCAAATACCGCTGTTTTTCTTGCTCTTGCTTTGTGTATCGGCACAATCGGCATGGGTATGGTAATGCCGGCGTTTCAGGCTATTACTGCTAACTCTGTTTCAAAGGATGAGCAGGGGGCGGCGGCAGGTACTGTCTCTGCGTTTCAGGGGATAGGTATAATTGCCGGTCCTCTGGCGAGTACAATGCTTTACGGCATCAATCCTTCTCTGCCTTTTATAGTTGCTGCATCGGCATTTGCATTCATGGCTCTGTGGGCTTTGTTTAAAAGAATATAATTTCCACCGCCACTTTTTCTTTTCATGTTTTTACCTGAACCGTATGTTCTGCGGTTCAGGTTTTTTTTGCTAATTTGTCTTTTTTTTAAAGTTTTTTGCCTCATAATTTAAGTTGTCAAACTTATATTCTTCTTTATAGCAGCCATAGCGCCTCATTAACTTATGACTTTTGTTTTTATGTCTTTTTATATTATTTATTGCGTTTATTTTTGCTAACATTGTGCCTTAAGGTCTGTTGTGAAAAATATATTTGCTCTTTTATTCAAATATCTTATACTTTTTCAAGCAAATGAATTGTTCTTTTGCGTAAAACACTCCGGTTCAAAAAATGATTAATTTAGCGGCAGGAAATATGAATAATATAATTAAAAATGAAATGACAGTTTTTGGCAGAAAACTTGTGGAAAACGGTCTCACAACTTCATTCTTCGGCAATATTTCAGCTTATGAAAACGGCGTACTCTATGCCACTAAAACAGGTTCTATGCTTGATGACCTTGGTGACGAGAACATAGTTGAGCTTTTCCTTGATAAAGAATGCCCGAATGACAAACTTGCAACCACAGAACTTTGTGTTCATAAAAAGATAATCTGTGAGACTGGTGCAAAAAGAGTAATGCACGCACATACTGTTTTCTCAATTCTTGCCGGCGATTTTTTTAAAGAGGCAGCCTGTTTTGCCGCTGCGGAGATTCTGCCGTTTCTTAAATATGTCCCTGTGGTGACAGGTAAAAGCGGGTCGGATGAGCTTGCCGTTAACGTTGCAGAAGGGCTCACCATGAATAAAATAGTTATTGTGAAGGATCATGGAGTCTTTGCAGTAGGCGACACGCTAAAGGAATGTTATGTCTACATCTCAGGTCTGGAGTTTTATGCAAAAGCACTGATGTTAAAAAAGCTTTTTGTAAAAAACGGCATTATCTGAGGTAGAAGAGAAGAAAAAGGGCACTCATAACGATCAGAATATTTATCAATACACTGGTGAACTTGTCCTTTTCTGCTTTATGTCTGAAAACTTCATGCTCCTGAATGAGTCTGCCCTGATTTTTTATGGTTTCCTCAATCATATACCGTTCCCTTAAGAGTTCTCTGATGAATTTACTTATATCTATTTCATCAATTTTTCCGCGGTTCAGATACTCGTGCAGATTCATGCAGAGGACAGCTTCCATGGTTCCCTCATATTCACTGCCGCTTTCCTTGAAATTGAATCCGAAGTTGGAGAAGAAGTGTACGGACCTTTTTCTGTCGTCCTTGTCAGGAAGAAAGCTTGAAGAGATATTGATTACATCAAGCATATAGTTGGGATATTTTACTATCATCCAGCGTATTATTTCGTTCAGTGCGAAAGTTCCAACCCCTTTGTTGCGGATGCTGGAACCTAGCATCATTCTCGGCCCGGCAGCAATGGTTACAGTCTCTCTGTTGGCATCTGCTGTGGCGATGAATCTGTTGGTTTTGTCGTCAAGAGGAGTTGTTTTGGAGAGATCTTCTTCCGGAACGCCGCTTAACAGCTCGTCTTTTATGATTGGCGTAACATCAACACTTATGGTTTCTGAATATCCGTGCTTTTTTGTACGTACATTTACAAGAACATAAGCAAATACACGAACGCCGGAACCGACTTTCTGTTTTACTCTTATGAGTTTGATATTGTTCATTTTACCTACTTGCTGAAAAGTCTTTTCAACCTGCCTGCGAGAGAAGCGTCTTCAATAACCAATGGAATAATATGCTCTCTCAGAGCGGCGTTTTTTCTGATATTGGGAACAACAACTGAGACAGCATTAAGATAATGCATATCAAGACTGCTGTCCAGTCTTTGAGTGCTTATTCCGTTTTCCATCAGTTTTGATATGAAGTTACGGATGATAGCGTTAAGCACTGTGATGTTCCTGGCGTTTTTAGCAAGTATATCCTGAATGCTCTGTTTTTTTGTTAAAAAGTCGCGCATATTTTTGTCAGTAAGATGTTTTTTCGCAAATGACCTGTATTTGCCCAGACTGTGTCCCAGAACATGAACCATGAGCAGGTTGAAATAATGAATAAAGAAAACATACTTATATTCAGCTACAGGGTCTGACTGCAGAGAACCTGAGCCAATTGAGGGTCTTTCCGGCAAAACAGACAGCACATCCTCATTGATCCATCCCCACAGAAGCTTGGAAAAATCATCCAGCTCCATAAGAACGTCTCCGTCAAGAATGTCAAAATTTTCAATTTCAAGGCTGGCTTTGTCCATCAACTACCTCATATAAAATCACATCCCCTTTACAGTTTCGGGAATATGGGAAAGACAATTATACGTATAAAAACAGAGAATGGAAGAAAATTAAGAAGGACAGAGGGGGGCAGTTGAAATAAAATTTATTGTCCTGTGATAACTTAGAAAATCTTGAAGAGCCGTTGAAAGTCCTGTATAAGAACACTATGGCAGAGCTGATAAGTGATTTCGATAAACTTTTTACGATAAATACAAAAATTACTCTCATTGTAAATGACGGTGACTATGCCGGCAGTTACGACTCCAGAGTGGAGGACTTTGATAAAGACGGGAGTATTCTTGCCGCTATGCCTTCCAGCGGAGGGATTCCTGTTCCGCTTATTCCGGGAACAAAGGCTGAAGTCAGCTTCATGGGTCCTGACAGCCGCTACAGGTTTGACACTGCGGTTCAGGGAAGGGTAAAAACAGGTTCCATCTATTTTCTTAAGCTCCGTAAACCGGAAACAATGGAACGTAATCAGCTTCGGGACTTTTTCAGGGTTTCCACCAGAATAAAGGGGAGCATTTCCCTCTATCATCCTCTTGCACAAGGCGAAAAAACCAGTCAGGCATATGACACACGGGACTGTTTAATTGTTGACCTCTCCGGAGGCGGGTGTCGGCTTATCACCGAAGCGGAGGCGGCTAAGGGGCAGCATGTAAGTGTGGATCTGTCTGATATTCTTGGCAAAGGAGTGGTTCTTCAGGGCAAAGTGATACGCACTGTGCGCCTTGAGGGTAAGAACCAGATCAGCGTTGAATTCCGCTTTAAAAAAGAGTCGGAGCGCAACCCTCTCATCAAATATGTTTTTAAGCGCCAGATAGAACTTAAACAGATTCGGGGATAGATTTCTTTAGCTCAAAGCTTAACTTAAGCAGCTGCTCTGGTGTGAGTTTCTTCGGATGCTTGAACAGCACCTTCGGCGGATTATCAAACAGGCGCATCCGTATGCCTTCAAATTCGTCTCTCAAGGTGTTCTCCGCCCTTTCAACAGCTCTCAGCTTATCCTTTGTTATTGTGCCGTTTATCCTTGTCGCCACACAGGAGTCATTGGGAAATTTCCAGCCGTCTGCTATAAGCGGAGCTATGACTTTGTTGACGTATTCCTTGCCGAGTTCATTGTCCAGCAGGGGGGAGACTACGCCGTATTCGATGATAGCCGCCATACCCGGACGGTATTCTTTTGTGTCTTCTATATTTGTACCGTCAAAAATATGTTCAATTCCTTTTTCGATGGCTGTTTCTGTTATGGATTTCAGAATCTCCTTTTTGCAGACATAGCATCTGTTAGGTTTATTTTCCAGAAATTCATCTGTAATATTAAGCTTTTTGGAGATCCACTGAACACCGAGACGGGAGGCTGTTTTACGTGCGTTTTCCACCTGATACCAAAAGATGTGGGGCGATTCCATCGTTACAGCAATGACATTTTCCGCACCAAGATACTCCACCGCCATCATAAGAACCGCCGTACTGTCCGCCCCGCCACTGAAAGCGACTACTGCCTGATCAAATTTTTCAAAATACCGATTCAATAAAACCGCCGCCAAGCAGCACCTCTTTTTCATATATCGCTGCAACCTGTCCGGGTGCAGGCGAAAGTTGTGGTTCATCAAACAGCAGTGCTGCTTTTCCTTCCGGAAGGATCTCAAGAGTGCAGGGCGCTTCCTGCATCCTGTAGCGGAGCCGTGCTTTGGCTCGGCGTATATATCTGCTTGAATCTGCAAAAACGCAATCCTTCAGCTTTACGCCCCTTCGTGCAGACTCCTCTTTTATTCCAAGATGCACATCACCGCTTTTTGGATCAATAGCGCTGACGTATAAAGGTTCATGATAACCTATGCCGAGCCCTTTTCGCTGTCCGACTGTGTAGAAAACAATGCCGTCATGCTCTTTAAGAGGTTTCCCGTCAAGGATGAAGTTTCCTTTCCTAACGTCTTTTTCTTTCAGCTTGCTTCTGAGATAATCTCTGTAGTCCTGACCCATCAGGAAACATACATCCTGACTGTCCTTTTTTTCTGCTACGGTCAGTCCGTATTTTTTAGCGAGTTCACGGGTTTGATCCTTTGTCATTTCACCCAGAGGAAAACGTATTACCTCAAGCTGATATGGCTCCATAAGCGAAAGGTAGTAGGACTGATCCTTTTTTGTGTCCGCACCTTTAGCCACGAGCTTTTTTCCGTCTTTTTCAACTATTCTTGCATAGTGCCCTGAAACGAGTGCGCTACAGCCTTCGGACATCATTTCACGGTAAAGATAATTAAACTTTGCCCCGTGGTTGCAGTGGCAGCAGGGGTTAGGGGTTTTGCCCAGCTTATATGTGCGTATGAAGTAGGATATTACATCCTCTCCGAAGAATTTGCGGTAATCTGCCGCATACCATTTAATTCCGAGCTGTTTAGCACATTTTTCAGCATCTTCAAGGGCCTGCTCCTGCCCGTCAAAAAGGTGCAGGGTAACGCCTGTAACGTCGTAACCCTGTTCAAGCATAAGCATTGCACAGGTTGTACTGTCAACGCCGCCGCTCATAGCCACCATTACTTTTTCTTTCATGTATTTTCCTTTCTTTACTTTTTCGGTACGGAATGTTAGCACTTATTATGAACACTATGTATTAAAAGGGATTTGATGAAAGTTTCAACAGTTATTTTCGATTTTGGCGGTGTAATCGCTGAGGAAGGCTGGGCAAAAGGAATAAGGGTCATTGCAGGTAAATGCGGTCATGAGCCCGAAAGCTTCTTTGAACTCTGCGTGCAGGCAATCACTGAAACAGGCTTCTGCGTGGGAAAGGTGGATGAATATGGTTACTGGGACTATGTGAAAAAACAGATCAGTGTGCCTATGAGTGTTGAAGAGCTTAAGGCGGAGATACTCCCACGCTTTGTTGTACGTCCTTATGTGATTGAACTTGCTGAAAAACTTGGCAAAAACTACAGGACAGCTATCCTGAGCGATCAGACGCACTGGCTGGATGAATTAAATGCCAGAGACAGCTTTTTCGGAAGCTTTCATCATGTTTTTAACTCTTATCATGACGGAAACAGCAAACAGAGTCCGTCATATTTCACAGAAACATGTAATAAGCTGAACATTTTTCCGCAGGAAGCGGTGTTTATTGATGATAATAAGGGAAATATCGCCCGTGCGCTCGGCGTGGGGATGAATGCCGTACTGTATGAAACCTTTGAACAGGCGGCTGGTGAACTTAAAAAATATGTGGAAATTTAATACGGAGGTTGCTTATGTTCAAAATTTCTAAGGCAGACACGGCACTTATAGTGATTGATGTTCAGGAAAGGCTCACTCCCGCAATGGACCCCAAGGTTTACGAGCGTATCAGAAACAACATAATCAAGCTTATAAAGGGGTTTAAGATCATCGGTTCTCCGGTACTTGTAACGCAGCAGTACACAAAAGGTCTAGGCAATACTGTCAGTGAGATTACTGCTGAAGCAGGAAACGATTTTTTTGAGAAAGTAACATTCTCATGCTGCGGCGAGAAAGCGTTTGTGGAAGAACTGAAAAATAAAGGAATCCGGAATGTTGTGCTTGCAGGAATGGAAACACACGTATGCGTGTTGCAGACAGCGGTGGATCTTCTTGAAGCCGGTTTCGGCGTCCACGTTGTTGCGGACTCTGTATGCTCCCGTGCAAAGTTTAACTGGGAAATAGGTCTCAGATTCATGGAGAAGGCCGGTGCTGTCGTTACCATTTCTGAGACAGTTTTGTTCCAGCTTCTCGGAGCGGCAGGCACACCTGAATTTAAAGAAGTTTCAAAGCTTATAAAGTAATGAGTTCATTATCCGGCCTTCTGCCGGGTACAGACAACATCAGGCAGAAGGCGTGTTAAAAAAACTTTACATACACTTTCATCTTTCCTCTTTCCAAAAATCAGAATTTTAGAATAAGATAAATAATGTCAAATATGCTACTGATGTTTTTAATGTTCCTCGTGATGATCTCATGGGGCGGTTCATGGATAAACGCTAAAATCCTTGTGCGCTACGCTGCACCGGATCAGCTTATCTTCTGGCGTTTTGCCCTTACAAGCCTTACACTTATCCCCGTTATGATTGTTCTGAAAGAAGGATTCCGTTTCCGCAGAACAGGTTTTTTTGCCGCACTGTCTGGAGCTGTTCTTCTTCTTGTATATAATTTTTTCTTTTTCATGGGGCTTAAAAAAGGACTGGCAAGTGTTGGCGGAGTGCTTACCACCACGCTTATTCCCGCCGCAACTTATCTTATAAACAAGCTTATCAACCGTGATGGTTTTATGGGGAAGGACATTGTAGGGCTTTCCATAGGTGCTGTAGGCGCAGGATTCATCCTGAGAATATGGGAAATGGACTGGTATGCACTGTTTCACAGCGGAAATGTATTTTTTCTGCTTGCTGCTGCGACATGGGCTGCGCTCACAAACCTGAGTTCAAGGGTGAGAACCATTCTTTCCCCCATCGGTTTTAACTTCTATCTGTCTCTGTTTACAACGATATTTGTATTTGCTTACATGAAGGGAGATGTGGGGAGTATTTCGTCTTTTGACGGGATCTTCTGGCTCAATCTTTTTATGCTCGCAGTCTTCGCAACCACTTTCGGAACTTCAGTGTATTTTTTATGTGCCACTAAGCTTGGATCTGACAAGGCAAGCTCATTTGTGTTCCTTGTTCCGGTGAGCGCACTCATATTCAGTATGGTATTTCTTGGTGAAAAGGTTGCATGGAGTACATTTGTCGGCGGCGGTATAGCTCTGTGTGCTGTTTATTTGATCAACAAGAAAGTTAAAGCCTCTTAAGCCGACAAATATCCTTTTCCTACCGTGTCAATTCAGCAGACTTTGATGACTTTAGCTCCGGTTATCCGCAGAAGCTCCTGTGGTGTTATTTTATAGATAGAATAGGGAGAGCCCGCTGCTGACCATATTTCATCAAATGTTGTGAGTGTTCCATCCAGAAAAACGATCGGCTCTTCTTTGTGTGCGATTGCCGGAACTCCGCCGATTACATACCCTGTTTTTTCTCTGACAAAATCAGCGTCTGCTTTGTCTGGTTTTTCTCCCAGATGGTCACGTATCAGCTTTGTATCGACCCTGTTCACACCACTTGTTATGACGAGGACAGCTTTATCTGCCTTTTTTGCTCTGAAAACAATGGATTTAGCAATCTGTGCCAGATCGCATCCTGCTGCGTCTGCCGCTTCCTGAGATGTTTTGGTGGATTGTGAGAATGTAAGAACTTCTGTGTCCACTCCCATATCTTTGAGAGCCTGTGTGACTTTTGCTACGCTGTCCTGCGGTTTTTTCATGTTACGCCTTCATTGTTTTTGATTATATTTATCATAAGTTTGAGGGTTTTAAAAGATCTAAGGATTTAAGAAAATAAAAAAAAGCCCGCTTCCGAAAAAGAAGCGGGCTTCGATGTTTTTAAGTCTGAAAGATTAGAACTCAGTGTCCAGAAGCATTTTTCTGATGTTCATAATTGCTTCTGTGGGGTTGAGTTCTTTGGGGCATGCCTCTACGCAGTTGTAGATTGTGTGGCATCTCCAAACGCCGTGCTTATCGTTAAGGATAGGCAGACGCTCCTCAGCACCTTCATCCCTAGAGTCAGCGAGATATCTCCATGCTCTGAGGAAAGCGTTGGGTCCGAGGTATTTTTTATCAGCCCAGTATGAGGGGCATGAGGATGAACAGCATCCGCATGCGATACACTCATAAAGACCGTCAAGTTTCTTCCTGTCTTCAGGAGACTGGTAGATTTCCTTGTCGGGGTTGGGTGATTTTCTTATGAGGTAAGGTTTAACTGTGATGAATTTCGCGAAGAAATCATCAACGTCAACCACGAGGTCCCTCATAACGTTCATACCGGGAAGCGGCTGAAGCACTATGTGATCACTGCCGAGGTCTTCAACCTTAGTCATGCAGGAAAGCATGTTTACACCGTTTACGTTGATACCGTCAGAGCCGCAAACACCTTCACGGCATGATCTGCGGTAAGTAAACGTGGGATCCTGCTCCCATTTTATCTGGTTGAGGGCGTCAAGCATAAGATAACCGGGTCTTCTCAGCTCGACTTCATATGTTTTGTAGTACGGTTCCTTGTCTTTATCGGGATCGTACCTGAATATTTCGAATGTAACCTTCTTCATTATCTCAGACCTCCCGAATTAATATACTCTGGCTTTAGGCGGGAAAGGCTCAACAGTAAGCGGCTGCATGCGCACTTTTCTGTAGTCCACCCTCGGAGTTTTGCCGTCTTCTTCAAGGTACACTTCTGTGTGTTTGAGGAAGTTAGCGTCGTCCCTGTCGGGATAGTCATCCCTGTAGTGACCGCCTCTTGATTCTTTTCTTGCCAGAGCAGCTTTAGCAGCAGCTTTTGCAACGAGAATCATGTTGTTAAGCTCAAGAGCTTCAATGAGGTCGAGGTTGTAAACGGAAGATTTGTCCACAACTCTGAAGTCATCCATTTTTGCTTCAAGTTTATCAAGAACTTCAAGAGCCTCTGTCATAAGCGCTTCAGTTCTGAACACGCCAACGTTGGTCTGCATGATTCTTGTAAGCTCTTCCCAAACCGGTCCGAAAGTGTTTGTACCGTTTGAGTTAGCAAATTTCTGCATTGTAGCCAGACCTTCTTTGCCTGCGTCTTCAACGAGGTCAACGAAGGGGTTTTCCTGAGCGAACTTAGCCGCCTGCTCACCCGCTGTACGTCCGAAGACAACAAGGTCAAGCAGTGAGTTCGTTCCGAGCCTGTTTGCACCGTGTACGGAAGCGGAAGCACATTCGCCGGCAGCAAAGAAGCCGGGTACGAATTCTTCGCCGTCCATATTGCCTTTAATAACCTGAGTGAGGTAGCCTGTGGGGATACCGCCGTTCTGGTAGTGGGCAGTGGGTACAACGGGGATAGGTTCTTTAGTACAGTCAGCACCGGCGAAAACGAGTGAAAGCTCGTGGATACCGGGGAGTTTTTCAAGGATAGCTTCGATACCGATGTGGTCGATTTTGAGGAGGATATGGTCAGCCTTGGGACCGACGCCTCTTCCGTCAAGAATCTCTTTCATCATGGAGCGTGAAACTATATCTCTGGGTGCGAGGTCTTTAATGGTGGGCGCATAGCGCTCCATAAAGCGTTCACCGTCTTTGTTAAGGAGGATACCGCCTTCACCGCGCACGCCTTCTGTGATAAGGTTGCCCGCACCGTAGATTCCTGTCGGGTGGAACTGGAAGAATTCAGCGTCAGACCAGCTGAAGCCTTTTCTGAGAGCCAGAGCAAGACCGTCACCGGTGTTTATGTGGGCGTTTGAGTTTGTCTGGTAGATACGGCAGTTACCGCCTGTGGCGAAGATAATCGCTTTAGCGTGGAATATGTGGAATTCTCCGTTCTGGATGTCATAGCAGAGAACGCCGTTAACTGTACCGTTGTTTACGAGAAGTTCGAGGGCATAGAACTCGCTGTAGAAGTGCGTTCCCTGCTCAACTGATTTCTCATAAAGGTTCTGGAGCATAGCGTGACCTGTTCTGTCAGCAGCATAACATGCTCTTTTAACAGGTCTTTTACCGAATTCGGCAGTGTGTCCGCCGAAGGGACGCTGTGCGATTTTTCCGTCCGGAGTACGGCTGAAAGGCAGACCGATATGCTCAAGAGCGATGATCATCTCGGGTGCTTTTCTAGTCATGTATTCGGCTGCGTCCTGATCCGCAAGATAGTCGCTGCCTTTAACAGTATCGAACATGTGCCAGTGCCAGTGGTCTTCTTCAAGGTTGCCGAGGGAAGCGGAAATACCGCCCTGAGCAGAGATCGTGTGGCTTCTTGTGGGGTAAACTTCCGAGATAACGGCAGTTTTTACATGCTGTGACGCAACCTGAGCCGCATTGAGCCCTGCGCCGCCGGCACCCACGACAACCACATCGAACTTGTGATATTCAACTTTAACAGACATAGGTAATACCTCTTGTAATTTTTAAATCAGATGACTTTGATCGCCAGAACCGCAAGAGTGATTCCGACTATCCAGTATGCGCCGAGGATTATACCTCTCCAGCCTGCGCTTGAGACATAGTCATCGGTAATCATCTTAAATCCGTTGAAAGTGTGGAAAAGACCGAAAGCGATAACAGGTGCCAGAACAGCCTGCATCATACCGTATTCTCCGCCCTTCATCATGGAGAAGAAGTGCATAAGAACAACAAGGATGAGTATTACGCCGGAAATTCTCTGCATGAGCCATGCAAAAGTTCCGGTGTTGCTTGAACCCATAAATTTGTAATTGTCCATTAGTTTTCCTCCTTAGCTGAAGATCGGGATCGCGCCGATCACTGTTATGACGATGGTTATGAAAACCACTGCCATGAAGTATTTGGAGAAGTTTTCCCTGTGGGCACCTGCTCCGAACTCCATAAGGATGATCCTCACGCCGTTAAAAGCGTGAAACGAGAAGCTCACGAGGAACAGAGCTTTCACAACTGAGGCGCCAGTAACTGATGAAAGAGCGGAAACAGTTCCTGAAACGCCCAGAATGTGCATAATAAGGTAAGCACCGATTATAACCCCAGTTATACGGTGCAGCAGCCATGCGACCATTCCGGTGTGCTTGCGGTACCCGGTTTTCTTCGGGTAGGTAACAAGGTCTTTCCTTGGCATTGTACACTCCTGTCGTAGTTATTAAAACAAACGATGTTAAATTATTCCAAAAAATTACTATCATAATTAGCCCATCATGTCAAACCATATTGTATATTGTATACATTCGACACCCGCAACGGACTGTATGTTTGGAATGTTTAACAATGCTATAGTATAATATGAAAAAAATAAACCCTGTTATAAAACTAGTTGGAAAGTATGATAATAGGGGGGGTCTGTTATGAACGAGGAGTACAAAAACTTAATTTGACAGGCTTCACGGGTTATCAGGTGCTTTTTTATATTAACGGATAAACATAAAAAAGAAATATTGAGTAGATAATGGAAATAAAAATCATTGATTATTTTTTGTTTTGAAAATTAGGAGGGAAGGATTGTTCCTTCCCTCCCGGCTGATTAAACATTAAAAGCTTCGACCTGAGTGTCCAGATCTGCTGCCTGTCTCTGAAGATCTCCAACCGTGTTTGCCACTTCTGAAATGGCTATGGAGCTTTCCTCAAGCCCTTTGGCGGCGATCTGGATATTGCTGTTGATGGACTGAATAGTCATGGACTGCTCGTTCACTGCTGCTCCGATGAGGCTGTTTGCATGCCCTGCATCATTTACGCTGTCGATAACTTCTTCAAACACACTGCCCATTTCTTCTGCGGCGTAAGTGCCTTTTTCAACACTCTTTGCTGCAATGTTCATGTTGTTTGATGCTTCGTCGGTTTCCTGAGTCAGTCTTGATATTATGCTGTCTACCTGATTGATAGCCTGTTGTGTTTTCTCCGCAAGCTTGCGTACTTCATCAGCCACCACGGCAAAGCCTCTGCCAGCATCTCCTGCTCTGGCGGCTTCTATGGCAGCATTGAGTGCGAGGAGGTTTGTCTGATCCGCTATATCGTTTATTACTGTCAGGATATTGCTGATCTCTTTCGATGATTCGGTTAAACCGTTTATTGTGCCTGCCAGTTTTTCTGTCTCTTTTTTTATGGACTCATTTGAGGTAAAAAGATCTCTCAGTTTTGTTTTACCTTTTTCCACGCTTTTTATTGCATGATTGTTTTTATCAAGAGCTATACGGAGGTTTTCCAGAACTTCCTGAGAAGAAGCAGACATCTCCTCCATTGCCCCTGCGGCATTGTTCATCTGCTCGTTCTGCGATTCAAAAGTTGAGGAGAGTTCTTCTGCGGCTGCCGAAAGTTCACTGCTGGCTGCGGCAACGCTTGCTGAACTGAGTTTTACCATTTTCATCGCATCCGATGTTTTTTCGGTCAGCATATTCTGAACATTGATGATTGATGTTATCTCGCATCCTTTTCCTGTGCTGTCTGAACCCTGCGATATTGCGGCAAAATGGAGAAGCTTGTCCGTTGTTTTCTGGAGTGAGCCTATCAGCTTTCTGACATTTATAATTAATGAGAAGGCGAGGAACCCGACCAGAACTGTTATCAGGACTATGATAGAAATATTAAGCACTGTGTTGCGTTTCGATTCTGCGTCAATGATCTGTTTGACATTAATCATGCTCTCCTCCACGGCTTTTTCAAGTCCGTGGACACTTCTTCTCATTTCACCCAGTAACCCGCTGTCAGGCGTGAGCCCCAATTCTGTTTCAGCTTTTACAAGCTGGTGAAATCTGTTCTGATATTCTTTGCTGAGGCGCAGGAATTCCTCATCACTGCCTATGCCATTCTCTTGTGCCCGATTGATAAGAGTTTGGAATGCTTCATCAAATTTTTCGCTGAATTCGGTTTTTTTGCTGTGAAGAAAACTTTTTTCATCGTTTTTAAGCATCAGCAGAGCATTATTGGTGTTCAAAGAATTTTTTAAAACAGGGAGGTTTTCAAGCTCTCCTGATGAATTTTCAAGTCCTTTCAGGAGCCCTTCTGCTTCTGTAAGTCCTATTTTTTGTTTGAGTTCAACTATTTTGTCAAAAGATTGTTCATAAACGTCCAGAGAACTAATAAAGGATTCAACGGATGCGTCTTTCAGCATTGAGTTGAGATCGTCCAGCAGAGAACGGGTATGTGCGATCTCTTGTTTGAATTTTTCCACATTCCCCATGCTGCTTCTTGTCAGAAAATCCTTTTCGTGCCTTCGGAGTTCAAGCACGCTTGTGGCTGTTTCAAGCAGAGTACGCTCCTGATTGAAGAGAAGTCCGGATTTGTTGATATAAACCTGTGTGCTTATGAATATCAGCACGAAACCAGTTAAGGCTATTATGCCCAAACCGGTTATTTTCTGTTTGAGTGAAAGATTCTTAATCATGTTTTCTCCCTGCCTTAATATTGCTTCTGTCATGATAGCGGCAGACGTATCGATTTGTGTGTATAAGTAATCATATACTTTGTCCGCAGGATTTCAAATGTTCATGTAATTTATTTTTATTTTTTATTTGCGGGGTCTATACTTTAGTTATACAGGAGGCTGTATGAGCTTTGATATAAACAGGGAAGAGATGAATTTTCTTCTGGAAACAGCAAGAAATGCTGTTAAATCTTCGCTGGATAACAGCCCGTTTATTATTCCGCCCCTGCCGGAGGGGCTTAATTTTAAAAGCGGCTGTTTTGTTACGCTCCATATGAATGGAGTGCTTAGAGGATGTATAGGCAACTTCCGCAGTGATGTGAACATAGTAAAAAACGTTGCGGATATGGCTATTCAGGCAGCTTTGCAGGATCCTCGCTTTCCTTCTGTTTCAGCAGGCGAGTTTGATTCTCTTGAGTTTGAAATATCAGTGCTTTCACCGATGATTCCCATAAAATCAGTTGAAGAGGCAGAGGTGGGTAGAGATGGTCTTTACGTTGTGAAAGGCTTTAACCGGGGCGTACTTCTTCCGCAGGTGGCAACTGAGTACGGGTGGGATAAGTATGAATTTATATCTCATACATGCGCTAAGGCAGGGCTGCCTTATGACGCATGGAAAACTGATAAAATAGATCTTTACCGCTTTGAGGCGGCAGTCTTCGGCGAAAAATCCGTTTAACACATCATTTTCTTGAAGAAATCCATGAAATATGCTTTTATTAATATTTCCTTTTTGGCTTTACGGTTTTAAATTTTCCGTATGGCATAAGGGCTGTAGGCGGCAAACCGACAGGAGCATGTTTTTCACCGGCTATGGAGGTAGAAATGTCAAGTTTGGTTGGAAATTACGGGCGTTATGACGTTGCGTTCGTGAGAGGGAACGGCTGCTTTCTCTATGATGAAGCAGGAAGAGAGTATCTTGATTTCGGATGCGGAATCAGCGTTGTGAGCCTTGGTCACTGCAATCCTGCTGTTACGGAAGCCGTGACACGACAGGCGCAGACCCTTATACACACTTCCAACCTCTACCGAAACCCCGTACAGGAAGAACTGGGCAGGCGGCTCAGTGAACTTTCCTTCGGCGGCAAGGTATTTTTCTGCAATTCCGGAGCTGAAGCTAATGAAGCTGCTTTGAAGATTGCCAGAATATATGGAAACAAAAAACACGACGGTTTACGCTATAAAGTGATCTCGATGAAAAATTCGTTTCACGGCAGAACCTTCGCTACTCTCTCCGCCACAGGGCAGGAGAAGATACATAAAGGCTTTGAGCCTGTAGCGGACTGGTTTGTCCATGTTCCGTACAACGATTTTGATGCAGTGGATAAGGTATGCGCAAAGGGTGATGTTGTTGCTGTTATCCTTGAGCTTGTTCAGGGTGAGGGGGGCGTCTGCCCCGTTGAGAAGGGGTATCTTGAACGCCTCCGCTCATACTGCGACAAAAAAGGGATTCTGCTTATCTATGATGAAATCCAGACTGCCATGGGCAGGATGGGGCATATCTTCGGGTATGAGCATTTCGGAGTGGCTCCGGATATTCTCACCACTGCTAAGGCTCTGGGCAATGGTGTACCCATCGGTGCTGTTATCGCAAAGGCTGAATATGCAGATTACCTTGTTCCCGGAACTCACGGAACAACATTCGGCGGAAACTACCTTGCGTGCGCCGCAGGAAACGCCGTGCTTGATGTGCTAACCGCTGACGGCTTTCTGGAAAGTGTGCGTGAAAAAGGTACTTACTTTAAGGAAAGGCTCAAATCAATTTTTGGAGATAAAGTTGTTGATGTTCGTGGAGCCGGGCTGATGATTGGTGTTCAGTTCCATGAAAGATCAGCGGATTTTGTGAAAGCCTGCCTCGCAGAAGGGCTGCTTGTCATCCCCGCAGGGCATGAAACAGTGAGGATTTATCCTCCGGTTAATATAGACAGAGAAAATCTTGACAAGGGTCTTGCGATTATTGAAAAAGTCCTTGCGGGAGGTAGATTTTGAAAAGAGACTTTCTTACCCTTAGGGACTGGAGTTCCGAAGACCTTAAAAAACTTGTGGACAATGCTATACAGCTGAAAAAAGAGAGGAAAGAGGGCAAAAAACACCACCTTCTTGAAGGTAAAAAGATTGCCCTGATTTTTGAAAAATCCTCAACCCGTACCCGTGTTTCTTTTGAAGTGGGGATGTACGAGCTTGGAGGATATCCTCTTTTTTTGAGCCGTAATGATATACAGATAGGGCGTGGGGAAAGCATAAAAGATACTGCGCGCAACCTGTCCCGTTATGTTGACGGAATAATGATCCGTACTTTTGAACACTCTAAGCTTACAGATTTGGCAAAATATGCGTCTGTTCCTGTCATCAACGGACTTACGGATGACTTCCATCCTTGTCAGGTGCTTGCGGATGTTATGACAATCTATGAAATATTCGGCACTTACAAGGTTAAGGTCGCATATATTGGTGACGGAAACAACATGGCGAACTCATGGCTTTACGGTGCGGCAAAATTCGGGATAGATTTTTCCGTTGCAACTCCCGAAGGCTATGAATGCCTTCCTGCGGCGGTGGAAGGGGCAAAAAAAGTTGCCGAATCCACCGGAGCGAAGATAGAAACTCTGCGTGATCCTTTTGAAGCGGTAAAAGGCGCAGATGTGATCTATACTGATGTGTGGGCGAGCATGGGCGAGGAAGATCAGCTTGAAGGGCGCAAAAGTATTTTTGCTCCTTATCAGGTGAATGAGAAGCTTATGAAAGCAACCGGCAAAAAAACCTATTTCATGCACTGCCTTCCCGCTCATTTGGGGGAGGAGGTAACGGAGGATGTATTCGAGTCTGAGGTTTCCGTTGTGTTTGATGAGGCAGAAAACAGACTTCATGCCCAGAAGGCCGTAATGGTTGAACTTATGGGCGGTAATAAATAATTTAAACGCATACTCTTGCGGAGGATAATAACATGAGCAGAGACAAAATAGTTCTTGCCTATTCCGGCGGTCTGGACACTTCTGTAATTCTTAAATGGCTTCAGCTGAAAGGCTATGACGTGGTTGCATATGTTGCGGATCTCGGTCAGATAGACGATGTTGCTCCTATTAAGGAAAAAGCCCTCAACTCAGGTGCTGTGGATTTCCACTGCCTTGATCTCAAAGAAGAATTTGTTAAAGATTATGTGTACACATCAATAAAATTCAACGCTCTGTACGAAGGACGCTACCTTCTCGGCACATCGCTTGCCAGACCCCTAATCGCAAAAGGTATGGTTGAAGTCGCTCAGAAAACAGGTGCTAAATTTCTTGCTCACGGCGCAACAGGCAAAGGAAACGATCAGGTTCGCTTTGAACTCGCTGCTGCCGCTCTTGATCCTTCTCTTACTACAATAGTTCCCTGGAGAATTCCCGAATTCTTCAACAAAATAAAAGGACGTCAGGAAGCTATGGACTTTGCTCAGGAACACGGCATCCCTGTAAAGGCAACAAAAAGCCAGCCGTGGAGCAGTGATGATAACCTTATGCACATAAGCTTTGAGGCGGGCGTCCTTGAAGATCCGGCTAACAGACCTCCTAAGGAAATGTTTGAATATTCCGTTGATCCTAAAGACGCACCCGATCAGGCAGAAGTAATCGAACTTGAATTTGAAAAAGGTGAGGCAGTAAAACTTAACGGCAAAACACTCAGCCCTGCAAATATGCTTGTTGAACTTAACAAACTCGGCGGTAAACACGGCATCGGACGTGTTGACATGGTCGAAAGCAGATATGTGGGAATGAAATCCAGAGGCGTTTATGAAACTCCCGGCGGAACAATACTCATGGCTGCCCACAGAGACCTTGAGGCGCTTACCCTTGACGGTTCTGTAATCAACCTCAAGGAAACACTCATGCCCCGTTTCGCAAGCCTTGTTTATAACGGCTACTGGTTCTCAAGCGAAATGGAATGCCTTAAGGCTCTCCTTGAAAAATCTCAGGAATACGTTACAGGTACTGTCCGCCTTGAGCTTTATAAAGGCAACGTAATCTGCATCGGCAGAGAGTCAAAATACTCCATGTACAATATGATGGTTGTTTCTATGGATGATGATAAAGGTGCATACGACCAGACAGATGCAGTAGGCTTTATCAAGCTCCACGCTCTTCCTCTTAAGGCTCACGCCGCAAGAGCGAAAAAATAAGGGAGTGCAGATGTATTTTCAGGATGTAATCTTAAGTCTTCAGAAATACTGGTGCGATAAGGGCTGTGTGCTTTACCAGCCCTATGATATTGAAGTTGGTGCGGGTACGTTTAACCCCGCCACCTTCCTTTACTGCCTCGGACCTGAACCGTGGAATGTTGCTTATGTTGAGCCCAGCCGCCGCCCCACAGACGGACGTTACGGCGAAAACCCCAACAGACTTCAGCATTATTATCAGTTTCAGGTTCTTCTTAAGCCTTCACCTGATAATATTCAGGATCTGTATCTGGACAGTCTGCGTAATCTGGGAATCAAACCGGAAGAGCACGACATCCGCTTTGTTGAGGATGACTGGGAATCTCCCACCCTCGGTGCTTGGGGGCTTGGATGGGAAGTATGGCTGGACGGTATGGAAATTACGCAGTTCACCTATTTTCAGCAGGCGGGGGGGATAGACCTCAAACCTGTTTCCGGTGAGATAACCTACGGTCTGGAAAGGATCACCATGTACCTCCAGGGTGTGGAATCCGTCTATGACCTTAAATGGAACAAAGACGTAACATACGGCGAAGTTTATCATAATAATGAGGTTCAGTATTCAAGGCACAACTTTGAGGTTGCGGATACGGACATGCTGTTCAAACTTTTCGAGATGTACGAGAAAGAGTGCATCAGAATAGTTGAGTCAGGTCTGCCGCTTCCGGCTTATGACTACTGCCTTAAATGCTCGCATACATTCAACTTGCTTGATGCACGCAACGCAATAAGCGTAACGGAGAGAACAGGCTACATAGGCAGAGTCCGCAACCTTGCGAAACTCTGCGCTGAAAGCTACCTCGCCATGCGTGAGAGTATGGGTTTTCCGAGGCTGAAAGAGAAATAGATATAATTAAGCCCCTCTTAGAGGGGCTTTTTTGTATTATAAGTATTTGCCTGTCTTTATGATTTTCTTCTGCTATACCTCTATAAGCGATTCATAAGGTATGTTAAAATCTTTGTGCAGATTCCTTATCATGTTGATGCTCAGGTTTCTTTTGCCTTTTAAAACTTCACTGACTCTGTTGTGTCCGCCTAGTGACGGAGCTATATCACTGTTGGTAAGCCCCATTTGCTCCATACGAAATTTTATTGCTTCCACAGGGGAAGGGGCGCTTATGGGGAACTGCTCTTGTTCATATTTCTCTGCAAGAATGGAGAGGATTTCCAGCTCATCAATATTTTCCTGTGTTTCAGGCATATCCATAAGAATATCTATTTTTCTCAGGCAGTTGCTGTAATCTTCTTCTGTTCTTATCGGTTTCATCTTACACCTCTGCGGCGTTAATTTTGTCATACTCTTTGTGGGTTCCTATAAAGCGTATGTAGATAAGCCCAACAGTATAATGTATTTTGACTATAAGCCTGTATTTGTTCCCGCATATATTAAAAATTACTCTGTTGCCGGCTATCAAGCTTGCACTTCTGTATCTGTCTTTTATACAGTTGAAGCTGTTCCATTTCGCCTGTTTTGCTTCAAAAAACCATGCTTCAAGGGCATTTTTACTATCAGGATGCAGAGTATAGAAGTCTATTATGGTTTTCCGGGCAATTATTCTCATAAATAAAAATATAATGAAGCATTGGGGATGTCAACAGTATTTTCCCAAAATGGGAAAATACTGTTGAGTGTTGAAATATAATTATACTTCTTACTCTGCCGGGCAGGTCTTGAGGGCTTCCATGCTTTTGCCTGTGGCGTTGAAGGTAAACTCCTTGCTGCCGTCAGTTGACTTGCCGAAGTTTTCCACAGCGTATTTCACAAGAATGGGCATTACCTCGCTGAGCTTGTCTTCACTGTCTTCAATGAAGATTTTTCCCTGCCAGAGCGGCTGCTCATTAGTTTTATCCTTGGCAAAAAGCTTTACATCGAGGAACTTAACGAAGTCATCCCTTGAGGAAGAACCTATCCCTGTGCCTAGGAAAGTTCCGAGAGAGAGTCCCGTTCCGAAGCTTCCTGCTCCGACACCCACACCAAAGCGGGCTTTGGGTTCCTCATCCTTGCCTCTTAAAATTCCGAAGGATGGTGAAATCATATATTCAGGTGACTTGGTGTTTCTCTCCCATCCTATGCAGGCGAGTTGATTCTCAAGAATTGCCACGTACCCCATAGCTTCAAGATCTGTCTTTATGTCCTGTGAAAGCACAAAGTCATATGTCTTTGCAGGGTACTTATCCAGTCCGCCGTATCCGGTTACATTAACAGTGTATGAAGTGCATCCGAAAAGAACGGATAGTATCAGCATTATAAACAGAAGTCTGTGCATACATGTCTCCCAGTTTGTAATTTACTGTTAATTATAAAGTTAGACATGGCGTATTTATACGCAAGTGAAATTTACCTTAAAGCTAATTCAGGCAGGAACTCCGAAGGTGAGCATCCGGTACATGCTGTGTACGAAAGTGACCACCAGTATGAGAAATGTAATGATATTTATGTCTGTGGCGTATGGAGCAATTTTATCGGAAGGCAGGCGTTTTTTTCTGCGGTCATGATCCATTCTGTAGCGGGCAATCTTGTTAACAACGAAAACAGCGGCGGTAAGGGCAATAAGCAGGAAGCTCCCTATTTTGTAATATGCGTATATAGATGTTACTGCAAGGAAAATAACGACCATCACACCCCTCCGTTATTGTTATTTATAGAAAATGAGAGGTGTGATGTCAAAGGCTTTATCTGTATTTTTCAGACAGGAAGTCAAGTTTTGCCACAAGGCTTCTGACATTATTATCAAGTTCGTTTATTGCTTCTTCTATTCCTGATTTGTTATTACTCTTAAGTCTGCTCATTATTTCATTGCCTAGTTTATGAACACCTTCGTGGGGCTTTGCCAGAGCCTGAAAGTCAGGGTCTTTGCCGAAGAGTTCCATCCCCTTGCCGAAATAGAATTTTCCGAATCCGCATGTGGTATGATCCGGAAGCTGGATTGTGGTTCCGTTCTGGAAGCAGTCAAATATACGCTTCATAAATGCTATGTGGGCTATTTTTGCAGTTACGAAGTAGAAACCTTTGCTGGTGTAAGTGAGCTTGGCGTATTTCTCTGCAATGCCGTTGAGGCTTCCGGTGAGGTGATTTGCATCAGACATCAGCTCTGTCACAACTTCGTTAGTGTGTTCTGAACCGCGGGCCACATTCTCAACACTGCCTGCTATCTCCTCTGTTGTTGCGCTTTGTTCTTCTATTGCGGCGGATATGCTGCCTATTGAGCTGTTGAGATCTTCAACGGCGGCGTTAATTGTGTGGAAGCTTTCAAAAGCGTTTTCAGTGCAGCTTTTCTGAACAGCCACAGAGTCGATAACTCCCTGTGCGCCTTCGGATACTATGCGGATATTTGACTGCATTTCCTTGACCATGTTTTCTATCTCTTTAGTGGAGTTCTGCGTCCTTTCGGCAAGCTTGCGCACTTCGTCGGCGACAACGGCAAATCCTCTCCCTGCTTCGCCGGCTCTTGCTGCCTCAATTGCTGCGTTAAGGGCAAGAAGGTTTGTCTGGTCGGATATATCATTGATAACAGAGATAACATTGCCGATTTTATTGGCATTTTCCGTGAGCTTGGAAACTTCTCCGCCAAGATCGCTTATTATACCGTTTATGCTTTCCATTGAAGCTTTGGATTCCTGTATTGCTTTTGTTCCGTGCTGTGCCATCTCGACACTTTGTGCCGCTTTCATGGAGGAGTCGTTTACGCTCATTGCAATATCGCTAATGGCAATACGCATCTGTGCGCTGGCGGTTGCGACTTGTGTTGCCATTGTCATGTTTTCGTCAACAGATTCACGCACCTTTATGACAGCCATGGAGACAGGCATTGTTTTCTCCGCTGCTTCACCTATACGGTAGAGTGTGTCAACAAACTCATTGTCAACAAAGTCAAGGAAGGTGTTCAGTGACTGGGACATGTCTGTAATCATGCAGGAGCAGTCAGGCTTCATAACCGGCATTCTTGCAGTGAGGTCATTTTTACCGCTGCTCAGGTATGCCAGTTTGTCGCTGACTTCTTTGAGCTTGACAGTTACGGAGTTGAAAAGGATATACATCGCCAGCAGGAAAAAGACAGCGCATACAGCGGCTGTTATGTATGACGGGTAAAGAGTTACCACTGTAAACATCAGTATGGTAAGAGCAAGCATTATGTGGAACTTGGTTTTGATTGAAAGGCACGTTATCGAATTCATTCTTTCTCCCCTTTAATATTTATCGGGACATTATTGAATAATATAATAATGTTAATCTGTTATAGTAGTGTTTGTCAATTGATAGTAAAACCCTACTTAGTAGCTAGAGATTGAATAACGGACAAAGGTTCTGCAAAATAGGGGATGATGTTGGAATAAGATTGTTACTGTCGTTTTAATGGTTCAATTAATAGTTAATTTATGAAATGCGGCTGAAAAGAAATTCTGTTTATTAATATGATCTTTGGGGTAGAATAATAAAAAGGGTATGGAGGGAGCAATGGAAGTTAAAAATGAAAAGATAACCGGGCTGATGAATTTTCTCGGTGAATTTCTCCACGGCAAAGATCAGGGGCTCAGACTTGCTCTCCTCACATTTTTTACGAAAGGGCATCTGCTTATAGAGGACTTGCCCGGTCTGGGTAAAACAACGCTTGCCATCGGGCTTGCCAAGGCTCTCGGCTTAAGCTTCGGGCGTATTCAGTGTACAAACGACCTTCTGCCCACGGACGTTACAGGGCTTTCACTCTATAATAAGGATGACAACAGGTTTGAGTTTCAGCGGGGACCTGTATTCAATAACATTGTTCTTGTGGATGAGGTGAACAGAGCAACCCCTAAAACCCAGAGCGCTCTTTTAGAGGCGATGGGAGAAAAGCAGGTTACGGCGGAAGGCAGCACATACAGCCTTAACCGTCCGTTTTTTGTTATAGCCACACAAAATCCTGTGGATCAGTTCGGCACATTCCCCCTGCCGGAATCCCAGCTTGACAGGTTTATGATGAAAATCAGCCTCGGTTATCCGAACAGGGACGCAGAGAAGATTATATTAAGCGGCGGAAGCAGGCGCAGGGAACTTTACGACATAAAGCCTCTTCTCTCACCTGCGGATATTGACGATATACAAAAAGAGATAGAGAAGGATGTTCAGGCATCGGACAGAATTATAGACTATGTTCTTGATATAGCTCAGGCTACACGCAGCAGCAGGTTTCTGCGTGCGGGGCTTTCCACAAGGGCGACTCTTTTTATGATACGTCTCGGCAAGGCGAATGCATATTTTAAAGGGCGTGATTTTGTTATCCCTGAAGATATAAAGGAACTTTGCCCATACATAATCACTCACAGAGTCTTGTTTAATGAAGAGTTTCAGGGAAGCGACAGAGACTTTTATATCCGTTCGCTGATAGATGAAGTGAATATGCCCGCATGAGGAAAACTAAAGAAGGGGCGCCCGCAGTCATACGAATAAAAAAAGCAGGGTGGATATACATTGCCCTCTGCATATTTATGGGTGTGGGCGCAGTGAACACTGCTAACAATCTGGTGTATATCATTGTTGCCATTATGCTTGGGTTTATGGCAGTTTCAGGCTTTTTCGGCGTTGCGGACATGAACCGTCTGCGTGTCGAAATCGGTCTGCCGGATGAAATATACGCCGGGCGTGTCTGTCCTGTGAGTGTAAGGCTGGTGAACGGGCGCAGATTCCTGCCCGCTTTTCTCATAAGGGTTCATATTAACAGTCAGGAAGTTCTTTTCCCTTTTACCGATACCGGCGGAGAGAGTATAAAGTTTGCCGAAATAGTCTTCGCAGTCAGAGGCAGACATACAATAAGAAACGTGTACGTTTCAACAGTGTTTCCGTTCAATTTTTTCATTCGTTATAAAGATCTTGAAGATACAAAAGACGTGATAGTGTTTCCTGCTCCTTTGCAGTGTATGTCTGTTTATTCGGACTCCAGAGCAGGAGGTCAGGGGGAGAAGGACACCGATATGAAGGGCTTTGATTCGGAGCTTATGTCAATACGAGGCTACACTCCGGGTGATTCTATGCGGATGATACACTGGAAGGCAACTGCCAGAACCGGAAGCCTGAAGGTTAAGGAAATGGCGGCACTTGGTGCTGAACCTGTGATAATAGAGCCTGATAAGCTTTCCGGAGATTTGGAGAAAAGGCTCTCCTGTGCTGCATGGCTGATTAACAGCCTGATGGAGAAGGGGGCACCTGTGGGTTTAAGAACACCTGAAAGGCTTTATTCTCCAGACGTAACTCTGCCTCACAGGCTTGATATGCTTAAGGAGCTTGCCCTCCATGACTGAAATAAGAAATGTGGTTAATATTCTTACTTATCTCATTGCAGTCATAGGCGTTCTACCTCTGATTGGCGAGACCGGGGTTCTCTACGCAGCAGCATTTTTTATCGCAATGATTTACGGCGCATGGGCTGAATCCCGGAAAAAAGGCTCAATGCCGAGATTATGGCTTAACATACTGTCTGTTGTGATTATTCTTTTTACTGTCTCACGCATGAATATGGATAATATGGTTATCCCGGCCCTTGAAGCGCTTCTTGCAATTCAGGCTGTTAAGTTCATTGAGCCAAACAAAAAGTTCCGTGATTACATGCAGATATACATGATCGCAATGTTTATGGCGGCGGGTTCTGCGCTCATCAGCCTCAGTATATGGTTTCTGGCGTTTGTTCTCGTTCTTTTTATGCTGATCTCTGTTTCGATGGTTCTGCTGACTTATATGACAGAGGACGAACGAACGGTAATGCCCTTGAAGCATATAAAGCGGATAATATACAAAACCGCCGCTATTCCTCTTATTTCTATTCCCGTTGCAGTGATGCTTTTTACCGTGCTTCCCAGAACAAACTATCCTGTTTTTCAGTTTCTCAACAGGGAAGACGGCACTATGACAGGTTTTTCCGACAGTGTTGCCCTTGGCAATGTTTCGGAGATCCAGCAGGATACAAGGCTGATTTTCCGTGCTGAAACACCTGAAATCATTGGCGCATCACCCTACTGGCGTGGAATTGTTATGGACAGCTTCGACGGCAGGGCATGGAGCGCATCGGATAATCAGGAAAGAAGAAGACGGATACGTCCACCTGAAAAATTCACCGAGCAGACAATTTATCTTGAACCATACGGTGATAAATACCTGTTCGGACTGGATGTTCCATTTCATGTGGATATGAGGGGCAGCGACAGGGAGCAGGGGTTTGTTTATGCTCTGAACCGACCTGTGCAGAAACGTATTCAGTACACTGCTTTTTCTGCTTCTGAAAAATATCTGACCGAAGAATACCAAAGCTATGAAAAGTTTCTGGAGCTGCCTGCTCTCTCGGCGGAATTGGCAGAATTTGCGGACAGCTTCAGAGAAACTGCCGCAGGTGAGAAGCTAGCTGAGTTTATGCAGGTGTATTTCATCAGAAACGGATTTAAATATTCGCTGGATAAGCTGCCTGTTTCTGATACTCCGCTGGAGGATTTTCTTTTCAGCTCCAAGCTCGGCAACTGTGAATACTATGCCTCGGCTGCTGCGGTTATTCTGCGGAGGAACGGTATTCCCGCCAGACTTGTGGGCGGCTACGCAGGGGGGTATTACAACGGGGCAGGCGGATACTACGCCGTACCCCAGAGAAACGCCCATGTATGGGTCGAGGCTTATATCGAAGGCAGAGGGTGGCGGCGTATAGACCCCACACCCGCAACCGCTTCGGTTTTCAGCGGCGGGGAAAGAACACTGGCTTTCAGGATGCGTCTTTTGGCGGACACTGTGAATTTTTACTGGAACGCACTTGTTATTAATTATGATTTTTCAAAACAGGTCAAGGCTGTGCGTTCTGTTCGGAGCGCTGCCGAAAAGCTTAAAAATGATTATAAAACAGTCGTATCTCAGGCGGTTAAGACTATTCCGTATATTTTATCTGTTGTAATTCTTCTTCTGGCGTGGCGTTTCCGTGGAGCTTTCAGGGCAAAAGGGGATGAAAGGTACGCAGTAAGTTTCCGCAGGCTCATGAAAGCAAAGGGATATGATGTGAATCCGTCCGCAGGGCTCACGGAAATTGATATACCTGACCCTGAACTAAGAAAGCTCGCAGATGAGTTCGCCGCTGTTTTTCACGGGGCATATTACAGAGGCAGAACCCTTAATGCTGATGAAAAAAAGCGGCTAACGGAGCTTTTGAAGCAGATAAGGGGAATATCTTAAGGCTGTCTCAACATCCGCAGTAGTAGAGCATGGCTTTTCTTAAGGTGTCTGTAATGCGTTTGTCAACCAGCCTGTCCACTATCGCAAAGGCAAAATCCGGTGCTGTTGCAGGTCCTCTGCTCGTGATTATATTGCCGTCCTCCACAACCTTTTTCTCAACATAGCTTTCGCCGAGAACTTCTGCATATGATGGGAAGCATGTGGCTTTTCTGCCTTTCAGCAGTCCTTTCTCAGCGAGTATATAAGGAGCGGCGCATATGGCGCAGATCAGCTTATTCTTGGCGTTAAAGTCATAAAGCAGCTCCGCAACACGCTTATCCGCATTGAGGTTGTCTGCTCCGGGCTGACCGCCGGGGAGAACAAGCGCATCAAAGCTATCAGCGCTGACACTGTCTATGAGACCGTCCGGCAGAATTTTTACCCCTCTTGCCGATAAAACCGGACCCTCTTTCAGCCCTGCTATGAAAACATCCGCCTTTGCCCTGCGGAGAATATCCGTTGTTGCGAGAGCCTCTATCTCTTCAAATCCGTCCGCAAGGATTAATGCTATTTTAGCCATTAAACACACTCCAATCTTCTTTTACTTATAATATATTGAAAACTCATTTAACTTCACCTAAAATGAGCGGGTATATCATATTTTACGGAGGCTTTATTTCAATGGATAAAGACAGAGTGTATCTTGATAAAGACGAGGTTCCCAAACAGTGGTACAACATCATGGCGGACATGCCCAAGCTTCCTGCCCCGCCTGTAAGCCCTGTAACCGGTAAGCCTGTTGCACCGGAAGAGCTTCTTGCAATTTTCCCTCCTTCCCTTATTGAGCAGGAGATGACAGATAAAAGATGGATAGACATACCGGAAGATGTCCGTGAGATTATTTCCCTGTGGCGTCCTTCGCCCCTTGTAAGGGCAAGAAGGCTTGAAAAAGCCCTTGGAACACCCGCTAAAATTTACTATAAATACGAAGGTCTTTCCCCTGCGGGAAGCCATAAAACAAACACAGCCGTTGCTCAGGCGTATTACAATAAGGAAGCAGGAATAAAAAGACTCACCACTGAAACCGGAGCCGGACAATGGGGAAGCGCCCTCAGCTTTTCATGTGCCCAGTTCGGCATGGAATGCAGAGTCTACATGGTTAAGGTAAGCTATTTTCAGAAACCATACAGAAAGGCTTTTATGAAGATGTTCGGTGCTGAAATATACCCCAGCCCGTCTGAGCTTACTAACGCAGGGCGTGAAGCTATTAAGCGGAATCCTGAAACATCAGGAAGTCTTGGGCTGGCTATCAGCGAGGCTGTGGAGGAAGCGGCAGGGCGCAAGGACACTAACTATGCACTTGGCTCCGTTCTTAACCACGTCTGCCTCCATCAGACCGTTATCGGGCTTGAGGCTCAGAAGCAGTTTGCCAAAATAGGCGCTTATCCTGATATGATATTTGCTGCGTGCGGCGGCGGCTCAAACTTTGCAGGAATCGCATTCCCCTTTGTACAGGATAAAATTAACGGGAAAAAAGTAACCGCAGTTGCCGTTGAACCTGCAAGCTGCCCCACACTTACAAAAGGCGTTTATACTTACGACTACGGCGATGTGGCAAAGCTTACACCAATTATGCAGATGTACACCCTTGGTCATGACTTTGAACCGCCAGCGATCCATTCCGGCGGTCTGCGTTATCACGGAGAATCTCCCCTTGTGAGCGCTCTGTATAATCAGGGTCTGATTACGGCGCAGAACGTTCCCCAGCTTGAGGTCTTTAACAGCGCTCTTATGTTTGCCAAGGAGGAGGGAATAGTTCCTGCTCCCGAATCGTCCCACGCAATAGCCGCTACAATCAAAGAGGCGTTGAAATGCAAGGAAAGCGGAGAGGCTAAGACACTGCTCTTCTGCCTCAGCGGGCACGGACATTTTGATATGATGTCTTATGAGGCTTTCACAGACGGCAAGCTTGAAGACTATGCTTACCCCGAAGCCGCCATTGAAGAGTCGCTCAAAAATCTGCCTGAGGTAAAATGAAAATACTTCTTCATCAGTGCTGCGCCCCCTGTTCAGTTTATCCGGTTAAGGAGCTGAAGGAGGGCGGGCACGATATATGCGCATATTTCTTTAATCCGAATATTCATCCGCTCACGGAACTGTATGCCCGTTTTGAGCAGGCTGTTTTGTTCAATAAGGCGGAAAGTATCGGGATGATAGCTGACGACACTTACGGGCTGACGGATTTTACCAGAAATGCTGCCTACCGTGAAAATATGCGCTGTGCATACTGCTATTCCTCCCGCATGGAAAAAGCGGCGGAGCTTGCGGCGGAGAAAGGGTTTGACTGCTTCTCCACCACACTGCTTTACAGCAAGTATCAGAAGCATGAGCTTATTATTGATATATGCGAGGCGGCGGCAAAGAAATACGGCGTGCCGTTTCATTATGAAGACTGGCGGGAAGGCTGGCAGTTCGGCATAGATGAATCAAAGCGCATGGAGATGTACCGCCAGAAATACTGCGGCTGCATATACAGCGAGGAGGATGCTTTCAAAGGGCGTCTCTCGAAAAAGTTCGCTAAACTTAAAGAAGGGCTTTAAATGGGAGGAATGGGTAAACTGCTCATTACTGCGGGTATTATTCTCGTTATAGCAGGGGTGATATTCATCGTAGGTGAGAAGTTCGGTCTGGGTCGATTACCCGGTGACATATCCATAAAAAGAGAGAATTTCTCCTTCCATTTTCCCATCGTTACGTCAATAGTTGTGAGTATTGTCCTTACGATTATTCTGAATATATTTTTCAGGAGATAGGCCGGTGAAATCATTCAGAAAAGAGCTGTTTTTTAACACAACAAAACGGATGGAGTTTATAAACATCACCCGTGATGTGGAAAAAGCACTCAATGAAAGCGGAATACAGGAGGATTTGTGTCTGGTGAACGCTATGCACATTACCGCCTCTGTATTTATCAATGATGATGAACACGGGCTGATAGCAGACTATGAAAAGTGGCTTGAGGAGCTTGCACCCCATGAACCTTTAAGCCGCTACAGACATAACCTCACAGGGGAAGACAATGGTGACGCTCATCATAAAAGGCAGATAATGGGCAGAGAAGTTGTTGTCGCCGTGACAGAAGGGCGGCTTGATTTCGGCACATGGGAGCAAATTTTCTACGGCGAATTTGACGGCAGACGCCGCAAAAGGGTGCTTGTTAAGATAATAGGCGAGTAGCTCCGTAATAAAAAAGAGAGGGTTGGAGAAAAAACTTAACCCTATACGAGGAGAGGATTTTGCATCTTCATATATCACATAACGATCTTGACGGGGTAGGCTGCGGCATACTTATCAAGAAATATCTCAAAAACGTGAACACGCTTTATCTTAACTACAACGAGGTGGATCAGGCTCTGGAAGAGGAAAGCGGAGGTTATGACAGCGTGATAATCACAGATGTTTCGCCGTCAAAGCGTGCTTACGAAAGTGTTCTGGGCGAGACCGAGATAACTTTCATCGACCATCACCCTACCTCTGCATGGCTGAAAGGAAATCACGGCGTGGTGCATGATACTTCAAAATCTGCCACAAAGCTTACTTATGAGTGGCTTGAATCACAAGGGTATGATGTTTCTCCATACGCTGATTTTGTGAACTGTGTGAACGATTTCGACATGTGGCACATGAAGCGTGCGGATAGCCTCCAGATGAATATTCTTTTCATGAAGCTGGGCATAGACAGATTTGAGGCCCGTTTTCTCGCCGTTCCTTCAACGGAATTCGGCGAGAGTGAGGCACTTATAATCGAAATAGAGGAAGACAGGCGTGACAGATATATCCGCAATTCCGCCAAGTCCGGCTTCCTGTTTACTGACACCAAAGGGCGCAGCGCTTATGCAGTGTTCTGTGAGGAATACAATTCCGAAGTTGGTAATTATATAACAAACGAACTGGGTGTTGATTACGTGGTGATTGTAAATGCTCAGAAGAAAAAAGTCTCCATGCGCTCAATCCCGGAGGTTGATGTCTCTGAAATTGCCGTTAAAAACGGCGGAGGCGGACATAAAAATGCTGCAGGTTTCAGCGTGGATTTCGGTTTCGGCATGAAGAGCCTTCTCCGTGAAATGGGGGTTTTTGAGTGAATGCCGAATTTATAAAATCAGCCGTTTTTCAGAAGGATTATCCCGAAAGCGCCCTGCCGGAGATTGCCTTTGTCGGTCGAAGCAACGTGGGTAAATCATCCATGATAAACTCCCTGCTGGGGCGCAAAAAGCTGGTGAAGGTCAGCGCAAAACCCGGAAAAACACGTACTCTGAATTTCTTTAACATTGATAATGAAATAATGTTTGTGGATCTTCCCGGTTACGGCTTTGCCGCTGTTTCCAAGTCTGAGCGTGCATCATGGGCAAAGTGTATAGAAACTTATCTTACCACCCGTGATAACCTTAAAGCTTGTGTGCTTATTCTGGATATCAGGCGTCTTCCCTCGGAAGAGGACATGGATATGCTGTCATGGCTTTCAGACACAGAAACCAACACTCTCGTGGTGCTTACAAAAACTGACAAACTTTCAAAGAATCAGATTGCAAAACAGGTTCGCCTTATTGCAGAGGAAGTGGGAATTGATAAGGAACATTTCTTTCTTTACTCGTCTGTTACGGGAAACGGCAAAGAAAATCTATGGGAAACGCTCCGCTCGGTCGCGGGTCTTTAAATCACTAATCGTATTTGCATTTATAGTCTTTTTCGTATATTCCAACCTGTCCGCCCGTCTGCATACGCACACGGCGGAGGTTGCGTTTCTGGACGGGAAGAGGCTTATCGTTCCGCTGATAGATGATATAACATCCGCCGAACATTCAATAGACATGACAATATACATGTTTAAGGCAGACAGGGACAAACCCGCAGATACGGAGCTTCTTCTGCTTGCCCTTGAGAATGCCGCTAAAAGGGGTGTTCGTGTTCGTGTTGTTTTTGATATTGAAAACGATGAAAGCTCGTTTCTCAATAAAGCAAACAGAGAAACGGGTACGGATCTGGCTAAGGCGGGCGCTGTTGTGATCTATGACAGCCCGAAGAAGCGCCTTCATACCAAAATGACTGTTATTGACAGGCGGATAGTTTACTCCGGCAGTCACAATTACACCTACAGCGCATTTAATTATAATGATGAAGTGACCATGCGCCTTGAGTCGGAATCTCTGGCGGCGGAAGCCACTGAATATGTGGAGAAATTTTTCAGATGATAACCGGAACAATAGTAAACAGCGCTGCCATAGCAGCAGGAAGTATCGCAGGACTTGTATTCGGGAAAAGGCTCGGAGAACCGGTTAAAGATTCGGTTGTAAAGGTTGTGGGGCTTGCTGTGGCTGTTCTGGGCATAAAAATGGCCTTTGAGGATCATGACTTTTTCCCCGTGATAGTGTCTCTTGTGATTGGAACTGTGATAGGCGAGCTTCTTGATATTGAAGGGCGGCTGGAAAAACTTGGCGAAACTCTGAGAAAAGCAATTAAAAGCAAGTCCGAGAACTTTGTGAACGGTTTTGTAACCGCTTCGGTTATATATTGCGTGGGCTCATTTGCCATTCTGGGAAGTATAAAGGACGGACTTATGAATGATCCGAGCCTGCTTTATGTAAAAAGCCTTCTTGACGGTATTATCTCTGTTATTCTTGCCTCGACACTTGGAATCGGTGTAATGTTTTCCGCTGCAAGCGTATTTATTTATCAGGGAATTTTAAGTCTTCTGGCATTTAATCTGCGATTTCTGCTTAACGAACCTATGTATGTCAGCGCTATATCTGTCACCGGCGGTGTGATAATTCTCAGTATAGGCATAAGCTTATCGGGTATTGCCAGATTCCGTACGGCGAATATGCTTCCTGCGATTTTCATAACTCCTGTTTACGATTATCTGACCTTGATTCTGTCATAGGCAGTGATAAAATTAGGTATGCAGCCGTGTTTACCACGGCGTGAGCGTGTGCAGTAAATCTGATGAGGATGTGCGGATTACTGCTATCAGTTAAGGAGGCACAGGAAGTGCCGACGCCGTGCGCAGCGTAGCCGTGTTTACCACGGCGTGAGCGTGTGCAGTAATCTGACAAGGACGTGCAGATTACTGCTATCAGTTAAGGAGGCATTATCATGAAATCTTTTATTATTTTTCTTATCGTAGTAGTTTCTGTCTGTATATTGATAACTGTAAATGCAAAAGCCGCTGACGGTGAAAAGGTTTTCATATCAAAATGTGCCGGATGCCACAGTCTTGAGCTTGCTTTAAAAAAGGATTATGATCAAAAAAAGTGGGTTTCCACCGTGGAAAGGATGAAGGGGTTCGGACTTAAAATTAATTCTTCCGAAACCTCTGCCGTGGCGGAATTCCTTGCTTCAAGGGAGAAAAAATAGAATGAAGAAATTTAAGGAGATTAAGCCTGAAGAGCTGGAGTTTAATCCTTTCAGGCTGATCGGTAAAGACTGGATGCTGATTACGGCGGGAACAGAAGAAAAATTCAATACAATGACCGCAAGCTGGGGAAGCGTGGGTATTCTCTGGAACAAGCCCGCCGTTACCATATATGTGCGCCCGACAAGATACACTTATGAATTTGTTGAAAAATATGACGAATTTACGATCTCTTTTTTCAGTGAGGAATACCGCTCTGCGCTGAATTTCTGCGGCTCAAAATCCGGGCGTGATTATGACAAGGCTTTGGAAACCGGACTCACTCCTGTGGCTCTTGGCAGTTCAGTGGGTTTTGAACAGTCACGTCTGGCGCTTCTTTGTAAAAAGATGTATTTTCAGGATATGGACAGCACTAATTTTCTTGATCAGGGTGCTGAAAAATTTTACCCGACAAAAGATTATCACAGAATTTATACCGGTGAAATATTGAAAGTATTCACGGAGTAGCCATGGACTTCATTTTCTACAGCCAGCTGCCGAATAAAGTAGCCTCAGCCCAGAAGCATTTCCAGTCCTCTTTGACGGATGGAAAAATGATTTTACTTGCAACCGGTTTTGTTATGGTAGTAATTGTAGTAGTGCATATGATTATAGAATCAAGGAAGAAATGATGCCCGGACAGCTTTATACACCCAAACCTGAACCGACTGCTGAAGAGCTTGTAGCTTCCATATTTAATTATATCGGACTTATTGCCAACGAACACAGTCTTGACCGGATGCTGGTTATACTTGCCGATATGGGCAGGGATCTGGTGGTTGCTGACAGGTGTACTGTCTGGCTGATAGACAGGCGCTGGGATATACTCTGGACAAAGGTTGCCCACGGGGTAGACAGAATAAGTATTCCTCTGGGATGCGGAATAGCCGGCAAAGCTGCGGAGAATGATGAGGTTATTATAATAAATGATGCCTATAATGACCCCCGCTTTGACAAAACTGTTGATATGCAGACCGGATACCGCACAAGAAACATGATCGCAATCCCCTATCACGACCCTGACGGGAACGTTATAGGGGTTTTTCAGTCTATAAATAAAATGACGGAAGACGGAAAGTTTACAGAAGAGGATGTGAGAAGGCTTATGCTTGCCGCCACATACACAGGTAAAGAGCTTTCCACAGTGCTTATGCAGCAGGAGATAGAATGGACCCAGAAGGAGATTATCTTCACTATGGCGGAAGCCGGTGAGATGCGCTCCAAAGAGACAGGACATCATGTTAAAAGGGTTGCGGAGTATTCCTATATTCTGGCAATAGGCTGCGGCATGAATGAAAAAGAAGCAGAGCTTCTGAAAATGGCTTCTCCGATGCACGATATAGGCAAAGTTGCGATTCCGGACTCTATACTCCTTAAGCCCGGCAAGCTGACCGATGAGGAATGGGATGTTATGCGGAGCCATGCTTTAATGGGCTATAACATTCTTAAACATTCCGAGAGGAAAATTCTCAAGGCTGCTGCGACAGTTGCGTTGACCCACCATGAAAAATGGAACGGAAAAGGTTATCCTTACGGTCTCGCAGGGGAAGATATACACCTGTTCGGGCGCATAACCGCCATAGCGGATGTTTTCGATGCTCTGGGAAGCGACAGGGTGTATAAAAAAGCATGGGAACTGGACAGGATTCTGGAACTCTTCAGAGAGGAGAGCGGGCAGCATTTTGACCCGGCTCTGGTTAAGGTATTTTTTGATAATTTGGATAAATTTCTTGAAATAAGGGAAACTTATAAAGATGCCCCCGATGGAGAACACTGAAATATATGAACAAAAAAACAGCAGGGATTCTGCTTAACATACTTTTCTGTATCTGTATTTTTTACACCTCAGCCTTCTTTGCGTGGACGGCAATGTCAAAAGTTGACTTTGGTTACTCTGCAATGTATGAGATGCTTGATATAGACGGAATGGTACGTAAATACGCCCCTAAGAATGCTGATAATGAAAAGAAAATGTTTGTTCTGACGGACAGGGAAGAGCGGATAAGGCTTTTCGGGGAAATCAGCAGAAGCATAAACAATGCAGGGGAAGGGCTTGAGGATATTGAGTTTAAACCAATGATGTCTGATAAGTCTTTTAAACTTCTTACACTGCCGGAAGTTCAGCATCTTATGGACGTTGCGGATGTTGTTTTCTGGTTTAAGATAAGCTCATATCTCTTTATCATAATAGGTCTTTTTTGTATTATTACTATGATAAACCGGAAAATAAACCCCGCACGGGCTGTTTTTGCTGTTCCTGTGACATTAGGTGTACTTTGTGTCTCTGGAGTTTTGGTCTATTTTCTGGGTGCGAAAGAGGTTTTCTATTTCCTCCATGAAGTTGTTTTCAAGGAACACCAGTGGTTTTTCTATTATGAGGAATCTCTGATGACAGTTTTGATGCATGCGCCTGATATTTTCGGTTATATAGCCTTAGTGCTTGTCATACTTGCTTTTGTTTTTTATACTGCCCTTATGTTCATAGCTGGTGTACTTTTCGGCCTAAATAAAGGAATAAACTGACGTGCGTTTTTACCATACGTTGATCATGGTATATGCCACGGTCATGACATTTTCCGCCCTGTATGCTCCGCAGCCTCTCCAGCCGGTATTAATGAGCGAATTCGGAGTCAGTAAGGAGCAGGCGGCTCTTCTTACCACTGTAACCATGATTCCGCTGAGTATTGCTCCCATTGTCTATGGCTACATGCTGGAATCTTTTTCATCCAAAAAGCTTTTTTCAATCGGAGTCGGCGCCCTTGCGCTTCTTCAGCTTGCGTTCTTTCTTACGGAAAATTTCCAGCTTCTCATAGTGATACGCTTTTTTGTGGGCATGGCGATACCTGCGGTGCTTACATCAATTATGACATACATCTCCACTGTAACAAAACGGGAGACTGTTCAGCGGCAAATGGCTTTTTATATATCATCAACAATTCTCGGCGGTTTTGCAGGAAGATTTTTTTCAGGGCTGATAGCCTCTTATTTCGGCTGGCGCTGGACATTCCTTATTCTGGCGTGCAGTCTGGGACTGGCGGTTTTCCTCATTCGCAGCCTGCATGAAGCAGAGATCAAAATCTCAAGATTCTGCTTCCGTTCTGTACTTGATGTACTTAAAAAAAGACAGTTTGCAACAGTGTACCTGCTGATATTCGCCACATTTTCAACATTTGCCGCTATCCTGAACTTTATTCCCTTCAGGGTGAGGGAGATAAGTGCAGGCTCCTCATCTTTTACCATCGGTGTGATGTATATGGGCTACATCATGGGTATAGTCATGTCACTGAATGCCGTGAGGATAATCAAGGTTTTCAAAGGGGAGATGAACACTGTATTTTCTGCTCTTGCTTTTTACGCCTGTACTCTTTTTCTTTTTACTTATCCGAGCCTGTATGTGATGTTTTTCGGAATGTTTTTGTTCTGCTGCGGCATGTTTCTGGCTCATTCAGTTGCTTCCGGCTATGTTAATAAGATTGCAGATGATAAAAAAGGCATAACAAACGGCTTATATGTGTCATTTTATTATCTCGGCGGAGCCTTTGGCTCTTTTATTCCGGGGTTTATCTACAGCAGTTTAGGCTGGAATTCATTCCTTGTTTTTATAGGTTCAATCCTGGTGACTGCGCTTATTATTGCATGGTTTATGCAGGATAGAAAAATTTATGCTTGACTTCTTATTACGGATACATATAATCGCAGATTATGGAAATGGAATTTAAAGGTTTCAACTTTACAGCTAGTTTTTGGTGGTGGACGCTTTCAGAATAGGAGGCTGTCCGCTTGAGATACTGTGATAATACAGAGCCGCGCGGCGCATGCCGAGCGGCTCTTTTTGGTTTAACCGAATTTAAGAGAGGGTCGTTGTTGTAAAACAACGACCCTCTCTTTTTTTATCTTCGGTTAGGAAAAAGAAAAAAATCAATTAATCAGGAGATATAAAATGATTTATCCGGAATTGAATGTGTTTAAAGACATCGCCGAAGGCAGAATTGACGATGTCAAATATGAAAGAGCAACTGTTTACAGAGAAATAGCAGGGGACACTCTTACCCCCATTGCTCTCCTGCGTAACTTCTCAAATGAGAAAAACGTGTTTCTTCTGGAAAGTGCGAATCTTGATAAGAGCTTTTCAAGGTTCTCATTTTTCGGACGCAAACCGAAAAGGGTAATTACATTTAAAAACGGCACGCTCACAGAAGAAAAGGGCGGAAAGAAGAACACATTCATGATGAACCCCATGGACTATCTGGGGCAGGAATTTTTCAAGAGTAAAGGCTACAACGACGGATGCTTCGGAGATTTTGCCGGAGGCTTTGTCGGTTATTTCGGGTATGAGTCTGCAAATTATATGGGGACACTCCGAGAGCTTCTGCCCGAACCTACGGATCAGAACCTTATAGGCTTTTTTGAGGTGGATGAGTTTTATGTTTTTGACAACCGCATGGCGAGAATCTACGCCGCATGCTCCGTCCTGCTGAAGGGCAATGCCGAAGAGGCTTACGAAAAGGCTGTAAAGCGCACGGAGGCTATGGCAGGGGAACTGCATGGACTTAACTTCGATTCACATGACTCTGAAATGGCTGACCCCTCCCTTGAGTTTGAGCAGGAGCAGTATATGGAGCTTGTGGAGAAGTTAAGGGGAGAGATAATCGAGGGTGAGGCAATTCAGGTTGTGCTTTCCAACAGGTTCGAGATAAAGGCAAAGGTGAATCCTGTGAGCTTCTACAGAGCGCTCCGCAATGTAAACCCTTCTCCTTATCTGTTTTATCTGAAATTCGGCAAGGATGTTCTCTGCGGTTCATCCCCTGAAATCCATCTGAAAGTCGTGGGGAATAAAGCTGTTCTCAAACCAATCGCCGGAACCTACCCCGTAGGTGCTGATATTGAAGGGATAAAGAAGGCTCTTCTTAATGACCCGAAGGAAATATCCGAGCATCTTATGCTTCTGGATCTCGCCAGAAACGACCTTTATGCCGGATGTGAGCCGGAGAGTGTTAAGGTTGATGAATCTTTTCAGGCGGAGGTTTACTCCCATGTTGTTCATATAGTTTCATCTGTTTCCGGTGAACTTAAAAAAGATTTTTCTCCTCTGAACGCATTCATGAAAACCTTTCCCGCCGGAACAGTCAGCGGCGCACCGAAGGTGAGGGCGATGGAGCTTATCAGCAAATATGAAACCACAGCCAGAGGATTTTATGCAGGATGTGTGGGCTATTTCGGCTACAGCGGCAACCTTGACACCTGCATCACAATAAGAAGTGCAATGATTAAACCTGATAAAATGATACTCCGTGCCGGAGCGGGCATTGTTTATGACAGCAAGCCGGCGAACGAGTTTAAGGAAGTGCATAATAAGCTCAATGCCCTGTTCGCAGCATGCGAAAGGCTGAAAAATCTGGAGGACAATAATGTTTTTGCTCGTTGATAACTATGACTCATTCACATACAACCTGTACGCTCTTTTTCATCTGAACGGGGCGGAGGTTGAACTTATAAAAAATAATGAAACTGTAAATGCAGATAAATACGAAGGGATAATCATTTCCCCCGGACCTTCCCATCCTTCCAATTCCGGTACAAGCCTGCACTACCTGAAAGAATACGCAGGCAGAAAACCCATATTTGGTGTGTGCCTCGGCATGCAGGCTATCGGCTACCATCTGGGTTATGAGGTTGGCAAAGCAAAGTCTGTTATGCACGGCAAGATAGACAGAGTTAAGGCTGAAAAAAGCGTGATATTTGAAGGAATAGACGAGTTTGAGGCTGTTCGCTATCACTCTCTGGCAGTCAAGGGGGCAGACAGCCTTGTTACAGCAAGAGCAGCCAGTGACGGCGAAGCTATGGCTATGGAAGATGTGGATAAAATGCTCTTCGGTGTGCAGTTTCACCCTGAATCTGTACGCAGTGAAGAGGGCGCAAAAATGGTTACTAATTTTATAAACTTCGCAAGGGGGATAAAATGACACTGGTACAGAAAACAGCATTGGGTCATGAACTTAGCTTTGAGGAAGCAAGCGAGCTGTTCGACTCCATAATGGCGGGAGAGCTTACCGAAGCGGAGATTGCAGCAGTTCTTGTTGCCATGCGCCTCAGAGGCGAAACGCCGGATGAAATAGCCGGAGCTGCAAACGCCATGAACAAGAAAAAGATACGTCTTGATAAAGGCGACAGGATAGTTATAGACACCTGCGGAACAGGCGGAGACGGCAAATCAACTGTGAATGTTTCCACTGCTGTTTCCCTCGTGCTGGCAGCTTCCGGTGTGAATATTGTCAAGCATGGCAATGTCGCCCAGAGCGGTAAGGTCGGTTCTGCGGATATTCTCCGTCAGCTTGGAGTGCCCATAGAGTTTGATGAAGGCATGGACAGAGCATATTTTGAAAAGCACGGCTATGTGTTTCTTTTTGCTCCCAAGTTTCATCCGGCTATGAAGTTTGCCGGACCGGTGAGAAAAGCGATCAAGGTTCCCACTGTTTTCAACTTTCTGGGACCCCTGTCAAACCCCTGTGACCCGGATTATCAGCTTATCGGAATCAGCAATATTGAAAAGCTGGAGAAACTTGCCAAGGCGATGGAAAAGCTAGGACGCACTGGAGTCATTCTCTATAGCTCCGAAGACGGATACGATGAGGTTTCAAGCAATGCTGTGACCACCTGTTATAAAATAACTGCGGACGGAACAGAAAGGTTCAGTATTAACCCCGCAGATTTCTTTGAGCCGTTTGAAATGCCTGTGGTGGCTGACAGTGAAGACGCACAGATACAGTTTATGAAAGCGATCTCCGGCATGGATAAACAGCTCACTGAACTGATAGCCATTAACACTGCATTAGCATATTATGTCAGCGGAATCTGCGTTGATATGAAAGAAGGTTTTGAAAAGGCGAAATCCGTGATAAAAAGCGGAAAAGTGGTTGAAAAACTGGAAAGCCTCAGGGGATAAAGCCGATGCTTGATGAAATTATTGCCAATAAACGTAAAGAAATAGAAACTCTGAAAACTTTTCCGGGCAGGCGGAATAAGCCTGTTCTGAACTTCAGGGAATCACTGAAAACAAAGCCGATCATAGCAGAAGTTAAGAAGGCTTCTCCCTCTCTGGGGGATATCAACACCGCAGCCGACCCAGTTGCGCAGGCAAAGACCTATGAGCGTCTGGGAGCCGGAGCGGTTAGTGTGCTTTGTGATGAAAAATATTTCAAGGGCAGTTTAAACGATCTCGCATCAGTTGCGCAGGAAGTGCATATCCCTGTTCTGTGCAAGGACTTTATCATTGATGAAAAGCAGATAACCAACGCATACACCGCCGGAGCAGACTGTGTTTTGCTCATGGCTTCGGTGCTGAATAAGGATGAGATGCTTTATCTCTCCAAAAAAGCACGGGTTCTGGGGCTTGAAGTGCTTTTTGAAGTACATTCCCTTGAAGAGATTGAGGCTGTGCTTGCCTGCGAACCGAAGCTTTTGGGTGTAAACAACCGTAACCTTAAAACTCTTGAAATCAATATGGGTTACGGAGCGCATATGCTGGATATTCTCAACGGTGATTATATGAAAGTTGCTGAAAGCGGCATGAAAAAGCCCATGGACGTGGCTATGATGCGTGGAGCCGGAGCGGATGCTTTTCTTATCGGTTCCGGTCTTATGTCGTCAGACAGATTGGATGAGCTTTTCAGCGAAATGATGGCGGCAGCATGTTCGTAAAGGTATGCGGATTAAAAACCTTTGAGCAGATTGACCACGCCGTCAGTCTCGGTTATGACGCCGTGGGCTTTGTGATGCACAAACCAAGTAAAAGATATGTGGACGCTGAAAGAGTGTTGGAGCTTATAAAGTACGCTGACAAAAGAATAAAAACGTTCGTTGTGGGTGTATCTTACGGTGAGGTGAAGGATGCGGCGCATCTGGCTGACTATGTTCAGGTGTCGGAACCGGTCGCTATTCCGAATCTCGCTTATGCTTCAGATAAGGATGAGCAGGACGTAAGCTGTGCTTTGTTTGTGTATGATGCAAGCCGTGGATCAGGAATATACAAAGGCTTTCCTGAATGGCTTGATACATATAGAGATAAGCTGCTTATCTCCGGCGGGCTGAATCCTGAAAATGTGGCGGAAACAGTGAAAAGCGTGCGTCCCTTTGGGGCGGATGTTTCCTCCGGTGTGGAAAAGAACGGCGTAAAAGACTATGAACTCATGAAAAAATTTATAGATGCAGTAAGAGGAGCGGACAGATGAAAGGATTTTTCGGTGATTTCGGGGGAACGTTCATTCCCGAAACCCTTGTTCCTGCGGTGGAACAGCTTGAGAGAGAGTTTAACAGGCTGAAAGATGATCCGGCATTCAAGGCGGATCTTTTAAAATACAGCTCAACGTATATAGGCAGACCTTTACCTGTGTATTACGCATCGAGGCTCTCGGCAGAATACGGCGTGGATATTTACCTTAAAAGGGAAGACCTTAACCATACCGGTTCCCACAAGATAAACAATACCATCGGTCAGGCTCTCCTCACCCGTTACATGGGTAAAAATAGGATAATAGCTGAGACCGGAGCAGGTCAGCACGGCGTTGCTACTGCCACAGTTGCCGCTCTCTTCGGGCTTGACTGCACTGTTTACATGGGTGCAGTGGATGCCGAAAGGCAGAAACCGAATGTGGACAGAATGAAACTTCTGGGAGCAAAGCTTGAGCTTGTGCATGACGGCTCAAAGACCCTTAAGGACGCTACAAACGCCGCAATGCGTGACTGGGTGAAGAATGTTGAGGATACTCACTACATAATAGGCTCTGTCATCGGACCGCACCCTTTTCCTGAGATGGTGGCACACTTCCAGAGTGTCATAGGAAAAGAGGCACGGCAGACCTTTGAGGAGATGGGCTTTCTGCCGGATGCTGTAGTCGCCTGCGTTGGCGGCGGAAGCAATGCAATCGGCATATTCAAGGGCTTTCTGGATACGGACTGTGCGCTTTACGGAATTGAAGCGGGCGGGTTTTCGGATAATGAAGGTGAACACGCCATGGCAATAGGCAAAGGAAGAGCAGGCATTCTTCATGGTTGTATAACTTATCTTATGCAGACTGAAGACGGACAGGTTGCCGATGTTCATTCCGTTGCAGCAGGGCTGGACTATCCCGGTATAGGCCCTGAACACTCATATCTGCACAGCACAGGCAGGGTGAAGTATGACAATGTACGTGATGCAGATGCTGTTTTTGCCTTCCGTGAGCTTGCACACAAAGAGGGCATAGTGCCTGCTGTTGAATCGAGCCATGCCATAGCCTATGTCCTGAAAAACAAGGATATATTTAAAGGTAAAAAAGTGCTTATAAATCTTTCCGGCAGGGGAGATAAGGATTCTGAGAGGGAGATATGAGAGGCATATACATAGTCGGCAATTACCCCGACAAAGACAGCTTTATCAAATGCTTTGATGCTGTAATAAGCGCAGGATACGAATTTGTGGAAATAGGCGTGCCTTTCAGCGAGCCTGTGGCGGACGGTCCTGTTATCGCATCCGCAGTGCAGGAGGCTCTAAGCACAGGAGTTAAGGCGGCAGATGTTCTCACCGGATTAAAAAAGCTGAATAAGAAGAATGCCAAACTGTACATAATGACATATGCAAATATTATATATAACTACGGAATAAAGAAGTTTTCGGACGACTTCAGTAATGTTCTTTCAGGACTCATTATTCCCGATGTGCCGAACCCGCTTCACTCATATTTCTATGACAGAGGTCTTGAAATACCGATCATACCTTTTGTCACCCCGGAATCAAGGGAAGAGGATATCAAAAAAGCAGCCGGCCTGAAGGGTGATTTTATCTACTTTATAGGTATCAGAGGAACAACAGGCGGAAGTGTTGAACTTTCTTCCCCGGAAATATCAGATAGAATTAAGCAGATAAAGGGGTTCACTGATAAAAAAATTGTTATGGGGTTCGGAATAAAAGATAAAACCGATGCAGACAAGGCTTTGAGCGTTGCTGACGGTTTTGTTGTGGGAACCGCAGCAGTTAAACATCAAAAAAATACTTCAAAATATACTGATTTTGTTAATTCTCTTATATAAAGTGTTAATATCTTTCTGCCGGAGAACATTTCCGGCAGAAATTCTTTGTTTTCCAAATATGACATTAGCTTGAAAATTATTCACTCGACCGTATAATTGTTTATAAGATTAAATCAATTTTAACTCAGGGAGAGATATTCATGTCACTGCTCAGTAATATCAGGATAAAAACAAAACTTCTTATAAGCTTCGGGATTCTTCTTATCCTACTGGCTGTAAGCGGTTTTGTGGGGCATAACAGCACAGCGAGTATTGATGAATTGCTGCAAAATGCGCTTTCAAAGCGGTTGCCCGCAGTTCAGCTGCTTCTTGAAGCGGACAGGGATCTTCACCAGCTCCTGATCGCAGAGAGAACTATGATTTTCTCCAATACAGAGAGTGATAACTTCCAGCAGCTTCTCAAGGACTATAACGATAACTTTAAACAGTCAAAAGACAGAATGAATAAATATAAGGAAACTGCAGATACTCCGGAGGAGCAGGCTCTTATTGCCGAGTATGAAAAGTATCGGGCAGAATGGGAAACCTTGTCTGCGGAGGTGGTCAAGGCACGCACAGATGACACCGCAGAAGGAAGAGGCAGAGCCCTTGTAATAACCTTGAATGATGCTTCCAAAGCTTTTCAGGCAATGAGAGACCAAATTGATGCACTCACAGAAGTTAATAATAACTTTATTGCGGATCTTGGTGTTCAGGCACATGCCGTGGAAAAGAAGGCATCATACGGACTGATATTCTTTACTGTTTTTGGGATTCTGTTTGGAATGACAGTGGCTTTTGTGATTTCAAAAACCCTGTTGAACGGAATCAAAAGTGCAAACAGTGTCCTCAAGCAGATTTCCGAGGGTGAGGGCGACCTCACTGTTTCTCTTCCTGTCAAAGGAAAAGACGAAGTCGGCGAGATGGCGGAACATTTTAACCAGTTTGTAAAAAAACTTAGCGAAATAATCAACACTGTTAAGGACTCTGCCCGTCAGGTTGCAGCAGGAAGCACACAGCTTTCTGCTACTTCGGAGCAGCTTGCGGTGAGCTTTGGTGATCAATCATCACAGATAGTCGCCACGGCGTCTGCAACAGAAGAAATAAGTGTTTCTTCCGAAGAGGTTCTGCGTTCTCTGGATGAGATGAAAAGCAGAACAGAAACGGCGGATAAGGATATTGCGGCAGGAAGAAGCAAGCTCCTTTCAGCAGTTAATGAAATCCTTGATATAAAAAACAATGTGGATGAACTGGGATCAACCGTTGATAATCTTTCGCAGTCTTCACGTAAAATAGGTAATATTCTTAATGTTATTAACGATATTGCGGATCAGACAAACCTTCTGGCGCTTAATGCCGCAATAGAGGCCGCAAGGGCAGGGGAACACGGCAGAGGCTTTGCCGTGGTGGCTGATGAAGTCCGCAAACTTGCTGAAAGGTCTCAGAGCGCTATTAAAGAGATTGACAGTATAATAACCGCTCTCCAGAAAGAGGCTGATCTTGCTTCCGAAGGAATGTTCAAAGCCAAAGATAAGGTTGAGGGCGGAGTTGAGCGTATAGAAGAGACACAGAGCTTCTTTGACAAAATAGTCGAGTCTGTAAAACAGATAGATACTGCAAGCGGCATAATCTCCTCCAGTGTTGAGGAGCAGGTCACAGCTATACAGAATATTAACCAGAATACACAGGTTATTTCCGGCAACATTGAAAGAAGCTCGTATTCAATAGGGGAGATTGCCTCAACAGTTTCCGAACTTAGCAATCAGGCGGAAAGCCTTGAAAACCTTGTGGGCAGATTCAGAACATAAATATCTTGCAGGGTCGGGTTCTTTTATAAAGAATCTGCCCCTGCTTAAAATATCCTCTCCACAAAAACAATATATTTATTATAATAGTTCCGATGGACAAATATCCCCTGAATGAAATTCCTGAAAATCCCGGTGTCTACCTTTTCTTAGGCAAAAAAGGCGAGATCCTTTACGTGGGCAAGGCGAAAAATCTTCGCTCCCGTGTTTCCTCATATTTTGTTGATACTGATAAACCTTTGAAAGTTCTCCGCATGGTTCAGGCGGCAGTCTCACTGCGCTTTGTTGTGACCGATAATGAGGCGGAAGCCCTTCTTCTTGAAGCTAACTTTATCAAAACAGAGCAGCCCCGTTATAATATCCGCCTTAAGGATTCAAAGAGCTATCCATATATAAAAATAACAGGTGAAAGGTTTCCCAAGCTTGCCGTGACCAGAAATACATCGGATGAAAATGCTTCATACTTCGGACCTTTTGTGAATGCAAGTGAACTGAGGGGTATTTTGTCAGAAATTCTGCGGGTTTTCCCCCTACGCTCCTGCAACGACCGCAAGTTTTCAGAAAAGAAGCACTGCCTCAAATTTCAGATCAAAAAATGTCTGGGACCCTGTGAAGGTACTATCACAGAAGAAGAATACATGAAGATGGTTGATCAGATACGCTCATTCTTCAAGGGTGATACTGACGGAGTAAAGGAGCGTCTGAAAAGTGATATGTCGGTTTATTCGGAGCGTATGGAGTATGAAAAAGCAGCATTTATAAGGGACAGGCTGCGTTCAATGGAAAAACTTTTCTACCGCCAGACAGTGGTTTTCACTGATGAACAGCGTGCAGTGGATGTGTTTATTCCACATACTTTCGAGAATCTGCCCGGAATTACCATGCAGTTTATCCGCAACGGAAAGCTTATCGGCAGTGAGACGGTTTTCTTTGAGGATGAGGATACAGAAAATGTTCTGGAGTCCTATATCATGCAGTTTTACGGTCAGGTACGCCAGTTTCCTGATGTGATTGTTCCGTTCGGGCTGGATGATAATTCACGTCTGGCTGAAGCTCTCAGCAAGATGGCAGGAAAGAAGAAAACTGTCATCACCAGAGGTTTTAAAAAGCTTCAGGAAACTGCTTTGGAGAATGCCCGCATACAGACCGAAACATACATCCGCCAGCTTGGCAGGAGAAAGGACGTTAACGAAAGGCTTAAAAATCTCCTCAAAACTGACAGAGATATACGCCGTATAGAGTGTGTGGATATATCGCATCTGGGCGGTAATCATACCGTTGGTGTCGCCGTGACGAGCATAGACGGAAGCTTCGCCAAGGGCGAATACAGAAAATATAAGATAAAATCCGCTGAAAATGATGATTTTACGTCAATTTATGAGCTTTTCAGCAGAAAAATGGAAAATATTGCAGAAGGAACCGAGAAATCAGCAGATCTTTATATCATCGATGGTGGCATAGGGCAGCTTAATTCAGCGGTGCGGGCTGCGGAAGAGGCTGGTTCCGACTCTCTCTTCATTTCGATATCCAAAGGACGAAGTATAAAGTTTATGAAGCATGACGGAGCGGATTCCATTGAATCCATCCATTTATACGGGCGCAAAAATCCTGTTAATCTTAAGAAAAACGATCCGCTGCTTATGTTTGTCCAGAAGATGAGGGATGAGGCACACAGGTTTGCCATCACGTATTCCCGCAGTCTTGCACTGAAAAATCTCACAAAATCACCGATGCTTGCCATTGAGGGGCTTGGCGAAAAGCGTCTGCGAAAACTTCTTGAGGCAATACCGGATATTCATGCCCGAAAAGGGATAACAGCAGAAGACATAAACGCTGAGACAGGAATACCCATCGAAATATGCCGCCGTGTTGCGGATTACATGCAGAGTTTATAAATTCTGATTGATTAGCGAAGGGTGGTTTATCCACCCGTGAGCGTGTATTCAAAATTTCCAAGGAATAGCAGGTGTTTGAAGTTCGGGGTCATACAGCTCCAAGGATGGAGTTGCGCCGTGCGTAGCGAAACCGCATTTATGCGGTGCGAGCGTGTATTCAAAATTTCCAAGGAATAGCAGGTCTTTGAAGTTCGGAGTTATACAACTCCAAGGATGGAGTTGCGCCGTGCGTAGCGAAACCGCATTTATGCGGTGTGAGCGTGTATTCAAAATTTCCAGGGAATAGCAGCTATTTGAAGTTTGGGATTATACAACTCCAGGGATGGAGTTGCGCCGTGCGTAGCGAAGGGTGGTTTATCCACCCGTGAGCGTGTATTCAAAATTTCCAGGGATGGAAAATTTTGAATTATCATATAAGAGGGGAGGCGACCCCTTTCAGAGCCGCCTTAACCCTCAAGCTGGAAGGAACTTAGCCTGAATCGCCCAATTCAGACTTCGCCGTGGACCGGCAGACTTTTCGTCAGTGAAGGGGGACTTCCCGAAAAAGTTATCTGTCAGCCCAGTTTTATTATGAGGTCGCCCGCCTCAATTTTATCCCCTTGATTCAGGAGGACTTCTGCAACTTCACCGCCTGCGGCGGATGTGATCTTAGTTTCTATCTTCATGGCTTCGGTGATTACAAGCAGATCGCCTTTCTGCACCTTATCGCCTTTTTTCACATTAACTTTGGTGATTGTTCCGGGCATTGTTGCGCATATCTCCTGCGGATTTCCCAGCTCACCTTTAATATTTGACTTTATGATGTCTGTCAATGTGTTATCTTTTATTTTAACTGTACGTGGGGTTCCGTTTAACTCAAAGTAAACCTTGCGGTATCCCTTCTCATCGGGCATACTCTCACCTAGGTACTTGATTATCAGTGTCTTACCCTGTTCAATCTTAACCTCAATCTCCTCTTCTTTATGAAGGGGGTAGAAGAAAGATTTCGTGTCAAACACTGAAGGATCACCGTATTCTGCTGTAAACTTTACAAAATCCTTAAACACTGCCGGATAAAGAGCGTATGCTAGAATTTCTTCATTGTTAAAGTCACGCCCGAATATTTTTTTCAACTCTGCATGCGCCGCTTCAAAATCAAAGGGCGGCAGTGCATCGCCGGGGCGTTCTGTTATTGGTTTCTCATCTTTGAGGACTGCTTTTTGAAGCCTGTAAGGGAATCCGCCGTATGGCTGTCCCAGCATTCCTTTGAAAAATGACACAACTGAATCCGGATAGGAGAGTGTATCACTCTTATCGTATATATCGTCAACTGAAAGATTGTTTCTAACGAGAAATAGTGCAAAATCACCCACAACTTTAGATGAAGGCGTAACTTTTATTATGTCGCCAAGTTCCGCATTTACCTGAGCGTACATATTCCGCACCTCTTCCCATCTGTCTATGAGACCCATAGCCTCCACCTGAACTATCAGGTTGGAATACTGACCGCCGGGGATTTCATGCTTATAAACCTCGGCAGTGGCTGATTTAAGCCCGCTTTCAAAAGGGAAATAGTAACGGCGTACACGCTCAAAATAGTCGGATACTTTCTGACTCCATTCGGTGTCAACGGATGAGGCTTTTTTTGCAAAAGCAGTTGCCGCAAGTATGGAATTAAGGTTCGGCTGGCTGGTGAGTCCGCTCATGGAGCTTATGGCGGCGTCAATTATATCCGCCCCGCCTTCTATAGCCATAAGAACAGACGCTTCGCCGTTACCGCTGGTGTCATGGGTGTGAAAGTGTACCGGAAGTCCGGTTTCTTCTTTGATAGCTTTAACAAGGATTTTTGCCGCATAAGGCTTAAGAAGCCCGGCCATATCTTTGATGCCGATGATGTCTGTTCCCGCTTCAGCGAGTTCCTTTGCGAGACCTGTGTAATATTTCAGAGAATATTTTGTGCGGGCAGGGTTCTCAATATCACCGGTATAACAGATCGCAGCTTCGGCTATGCGCCCGTTTTTCTTAACTTCTTCAATTGCGGGGATCATCTGGTCGGTCCAGTTGAAACAGTCAAAGATTCTGAAAACATCTATACCCGATTCCGAAGCCTGTTTTATGAATTCCTTTACCACATTGTCCGGATAGTTAGTATAGCCCACTGCGTTTGAGGCACGCAGAAGCATCTGAAAAAGAATGTTAGGTATCCTCTCACGGAGAAGACGCAGCCTGTCCCACGGGGATTCTTTGAGGAATCTGTAAGCAACGTCAAATGTTGCTCCGCCCCACATTTCAAGGGAGAAAAGCTGGCTCAAGTGTTTGGCGTAAACGTCTGAAATTTTCAGCATATCCTGCGTGCGCACTCTTGTGGCAAGAAGCGACTGGTGAGCATCACGCAGCGTTGTATCGGTGAAGAGGATTTCCTTTGATTTGCGGATGTGGTCAATCACACCCTGAACACCGCCACGCATGAGAATGTCTTTTGTGCCGGATGGTATTTTTTCTCCGAAGAGTGTTACCGGGGCATCTGTTTTAGGAAGAATACGCTCCGGAGTTAGTTTAACGCCGGATGGGTTGTTTACCACATTGTTCGCAAGAAACATCAGCGCTTTGCTTGCTCTGTCCTTGGGTGTGGGAAACTGAAAAAGCTCCGGCGTATTATCCACAAAGGTCGTACATATGTTGCCTTCTAGGAAATCTTTGTGGTTTATGACTTTTTCCAGAAAGGGGATATTCGTTTTAACCCCTCTGATTCTGAATTCGCTTAATGAACGGAGCATTTTGCTTGCGGCACGGTGAAACTGAAGAGAGTGCGTGGAGACCTTAACAAGCAAAGAGTCGTAATGAGGAGTGATCTTTGCGTTGGTAAAGCCGTTTCCGGCATCAAGCCGCACTCCGAATCCCGTGGCTATTCTATACGCTTCAATCTCTCCTGTATCAGGCATGAAATTATTGACCGGATCTTCCGTTGTGACACGGCACTGGATTGCATAACCTGACTTTGTGACGGTTTCCTGCGATTTTATGTCAATATTTTCGCTGGACATAAGTTCGCCGGCGCTGATGAAGATCTGGCTCTGAACTATATCTATGCCTGTTATAAGCTCTGTGACCGTATGCTCAACCTGAATACGGGGGTTAACTTCAAGAAAGTAGAAGTCATTGTTTTTGTCTACCAAAAATTCCACAGTAGCTGCGTTTTTCAGCTTGGAAGCCTTGCCTATGGCGATTGAAGCTTCGTACATTTTATCCAGTGTAGTCTGCGGAACATTAATTGAAGGGGCAATCTCTATGAGCTTCTGGTGTCTTCGCTGAACAGAACAGTCCCTCTCAAAGAGATGGATCACATTTCCGCCTTTGTCCCCGAGGAGCTGAACCTCTATATGTTTTGGTTTTTCGATGTATTTCTCTATTATTATGTCGCCGTTGCCGAAAGCCTTCAGAGCTTCGCTTTTGGCGGAGTCGAAGTTTTCTGCGAGCTCTTTTTCATCCCTTGCGACACGGATGCCTCTTCCTCCGCCGCCTGCTATAGCCTTGAGAAGTACAGGGTAGCCTATCTCCGCTGCGGATTTTTTGGCTGAGGCAAGGTCTTTCACAATTCCTTCAGAACCCTTAATAACCGGTACACCGCAGGATACGGCAAGATCTTTTGCACTTTTTTTATCGCCGAAAATTCTGATTGTTTCCGGTGAGGGACCAACAAATATGATTCCTTTTTCCTCACAGGCTGTTGCAAAGTCTGCATTTTCGGCGAGGAAGCCGTAACCGGGGTGAATTGCGTCTATATTCTCCCGCACTGCAAGTTCAACTATTTCGTCAATATTAAGGTAAGCAGCAACAGGATCAAGCCCTCGTCCTATATGGTAGGCTTCGTCTGCTTTATATCTGTGGAGTGAGTAACGGTCTTCGGTGGAATAAACCGCCACAGTGCGGATTCCAAGCTCTGTACAGGCACGGAATGTTCTGATGGCTATCTCGCCTCTGTTTGCGGACATAAGTTTCTTTATTCTCATAACTTATCCTCTGATGGCTGAAAGTATTCGATAATAAAATAATGTATTATTGAAGTCAAGCCCTAAAATATAAGGCTATACGGATGGTTTAGTTTTTTTATTGATATTTAAAGGGTGCGCAAATTAGTATAGATAATAAAAAATAGAATATGCGTTATCATTTCTTATTTTCTAAGGTGTGTGCTGAATATTAATAGGCTGTATCTATAATTAAACGATGGTATATTATATATAATGTGTAAATATCGGTTAATAAAAAGTAATAGTAATCGGATTTATATATTTGTGTCTTAAAAGTGATTTATTTTTTACTGTACAATCAATAAAACCTTTGACACTTATAAATGTCAGAATATGATACGGCTGATTCAGGCGGAGGTTTTTTATGAAAAAAGTAATAATGCTTTTTACTGCTCTTTGCATAAGCATGAGCGCTTTTGGCGCCACAATAGACGAAATCCTTGCATCTTTCAGCGGACTGCAAAGCTACAGAGCTGATTTCAGGCAGGTTACGGAGATAGAAAACTTCGGAAAAGACGAGTATGTGGGCAGAATATATGTGGTGAACAAATACCGTGCCCTTTGGGACTACAGTTACCCTTACAGGCAGTATTACCTTTTTACTTCAGACAGAGTTGACTATTACGACAGCGAGATACGACAGCTTGTCCGCCAGAAGAATGCAGAAGGAAACCAGAATGCCATTACGAGGCTGATGCTTGATATCGGAAACATACGCCAGAATTTTCATGTGACATTAAGCGGTGAAAACACCCTCAATCTTGTACCTCTCAGTGACATAGGCGTACGCTATATTAAAGTGGACACAGACGGAAGCCGTATTACCAAAGTTATGAGCGAAGATCCCACAGGCAACAGAACAGAGGTGACTTTCACCAATATTCATCTCAATATAGATATAGATAAAAAGATCTTTGAACCCACTGTCCCTGCCGGAACAGAAATTTTTGAATATAACTAACTCACAAAAGTGCGCATTAATAAAGTCAGAAAGGTACAGTCATGGATGTAAAGCGAATTCAGCCCGATGCAGGGCTTGCCGAAAGGCTTATGAATGATCTGGCTCTTCTTGCCGAACCGTCATTTAAGGAATATAGAACCACGGAATATATTGTTGCCTTCCTTAAAAAGACAGGCATAAACCCTTCCCACATCTTTGAAACAGGCTGTTACGGCACACTGGACTTCGGTGCGGAAAAAACAGTGGCTTTCAGGTCGGATATAGACGCTCTGCCGGCAAACCCTGATAAAACAGAATATAAACACCTCTGCGGACACCATCATAATATGACAGCGCTTCTCCTCCTTCTTGAGGCTGTGCAGAGAAGCGAAGTCAAACCCAAGGTTAATATCCGCTACATATTTCAGCCCGCAGAAGAGATAGTTAGCGGTGCTAAGTTTATGATAGAAAAGGGCTGTCTTGACGGTGTGGATTGTATATTCGCCGCCCACGCCGAAAACGAAATACCCATGGGCAAGTTAGGTGTCAAATCCGGTCCATGTATGGCTGGTTCTCATCATATTGCCCTGACATTTACAGGGAAGGCGACTCACGCAGCAATGCCCCACCTTGGCAATGATGTTATCACAGCCGCCGCAGACTACATAACAAAAGCACAGATGATCGTCTCCCGTCTTAAAGATCCCATTCTTCCGGGGCTTATATCCTTCGGCAGCATACACGGCGGAAGTGCGGACAATATTATTCCAGATAAAATTGAGCTGAAAGGCACTTTTCGCTATTTTCACTCAGAAGTGAAGGATACAATTGAGAAAGGAATGGAGTCTCTTGCATCAGGCATTGAAGAGCTTTACGGGGTAAAGATTGAAATAGATATCAAGGACGGCACTCACCCTGTTATAAATGATCCTGCTCTTGCTGCATTTATATGCGATATTGCTGATGAAAACAGTCTGCCCCGTGTTCCTTTTGATAAAGCATCTCTGGGCGGGGAGGATTTCTCCGAATATGTGAGGCTTGTTAAAGGCGTTTTTGTATGGACAGGAGCAAATGAGCATGGAAACCATCCGCCGCTTCACAGCGGGGATTTTTACGTGCCTACTCCCACCGTGGTAGCTTCTGCTGATATGTGGATTAAGCTTGCTTACAGCATTGACAGGTATTTTGGTTAAAGGAACAGTATATTGAATTTTCGTCTGGCTTACACTTATCTTGCGCTGAAATCCATTAAAGGAATAAGCGATGAGACAGTTTCAAAAGCTCTGGGAAGGCTCGGCACACTGGACGGTGTGTTCGACCTCGGGCTGACGGAACTTGCTGAAGCCGGATTCAATCAGCGTCAGGCGCAGGCGGTTATAAGCCGGAATGTTGACAGAAAGTTTGTTGAAAACCAGATACGCCTTGCCGGAAAACATAATATAGACATAACCACGCTGGAGGAGGGCGGTTATCCTCCTATGCTGCGTGAAATATATGCCCCTCCTGCCGTTCTTTTCAGTAAAGGACGGCTTGAGCCTCTGCGTATGCCCTGTATCGCTGTAGTGGGGTCAAGAAACGCTTCAAGGTCTTCTATGGCTTATACTGAAAAACTCGCAGAAGATCTGGCTGAGGTCGGCTTTAATGTAGTAAGCGGTTTTGCAGCAGGTGTGGATATACATGCCCACAGGGGAGCGCTGAAAAAAGGTTATACCACGGCTGTTCTGGGCAACGGGCTGATGAGCCTTTACCCCGAAGCAAATGCACGTTACGCTGCCGGAGTCTGTGAATCCGGCTGTTTTTTGAGTGAATTTCCTTTGGACGAACCCCCTCATGCACGAAATTTTCCCATACGTAACAGAATAATAAGCGGTATTTCCCATGGTGTTGTAGTGATAGAGGCATCCACAAAGAGCGGCTCTCTCATAACAGCCAGATACGCCAACGAGCAGGGCAGAGAGGTTTTTGCGGTGCCCGCTTCCCCCGACTGCCGCAACCGTGCCACAAACGACCTCATCAGAAACGGAGCGAGGCTTATAGAAAGCTATTACGACGTTGTTGAGGAGTTCAGCCCCCTTCTGCCGAGGGGAAAATTCATTGACAAACAAGAAGAGTGTAATATAGTCTTTGACAGTCCTGAAAAGCACAAAATCTATAACCTCCTTGCAAAAGGTCCCTTGAACAGAGATGAACTTTGCATCACAGCGGCAATGAAAGTCGGCGATATGATGGTAATCCTCAGCGAATTGGAGCTTGAAGGGGTTATAGTTTGCGACATTGACGGCAAATATAGAATAAACGGAGGCGCAGGTGGAAAAGTTTGTGATTGCACTTAATCTGGTAATCGATTACATCGACTCCTCTGACAAAGTCAGCGAAAAGGATCTTGCCGACTATCTTCAGTCCACCGGCTTTGAGGACAACGAGATAAGACAGGTGCTTGCCGTTCTTGATATGAACAGTTTCGCCCCTTTTGCGGGTTACAGATACTTCTCCAGAAGAGAAAAAAATATTTTCACTGATGAAGCGATGAACTATCTCCAGAAGCTCCACATCACAGGAGTAATGGATATGGTTTCACTCGAAACGGTTATTGAATCCCTAATAGACACGGATAACTACCGTATAGGGGTTGAACAGGTGAAGAACCATGTTCTCTTTAACCTGATGGAGAAAAAATCCCTTTTTGCTGAAGGTGCTGGGGATTATGAGGAATATGATCACTAAACAGGTGCGGGTGTATGGCAAAAAACCTTGTTATTGTTGAGTCTCCGGCGAAAGCCAAAACCATAGAGAAATATCTGGGCAAAAGTTACAAAGTCCTCGCTAGCGTGGGGCATGTTAAAGATCTTCCCTCCAATAAGCTTGGAGTAGATATAGAAAACGGCTTTAATCCCGAATATATCACAATCAGAGGGAAGAAAAAGGTTCTGGATGACCTCAAGAAAGAGGCGCAGACAGCAGAAAAGATCTTTCTGGCTCCTGACCCCGACCGTGAGGGTGAGGCTATCGCATGGCATATCGCAGGCGAACTCGGCAAAAAAAATAATGACAAAATCAAACGTGTCTACTTTAACGAAATCACCAAAAAAGGTATACATGACGGAATTGAAAACCCCGTTGATATAAATATGGATATGGCAATGGCTCAGCAGTCCCGCCGTGTGCTGGACAGGCTTGTGGGCTATATGGTAAGTCCTCTCCTCTGGAAACCGCTTAAATTCGGTCTTTCCGCAGGAAGGGTTCAGTCCGTTGCACTCCGCCTCATATGCGAACGTGAGGAGGAGATTGAGAAGTTTAAGCCGGAGGAATACTGGACTATTGACGGTATGTTCCTTCTGGATAATGACGAAAATAGAAAGCTCAAAGCTCGTCTTGAGAAAAAAGACGGCAAAAAAATAAAAGTCGGCAAAAAGGAAGAGGCGGACAAGGTTCTTTCGGATCTTAAAAAAGCTTCCTTCTCCGTAACTGACGTTATCAGAAAGACAGTAATGCAGAAAGCGCCGCTGCCTTTCTCCACCTCAATGCTTCAGCAGGAAGCCAGCCGCAAGCTTGGCTACTCCGCAAAACGTACCATGATGACTGCCCAGAAGCTTTACGAAGGTATGGATCTGGGAAGTCAGGGACCTGCCGGTCTTATTACCTATATGCGTACTGACTCTGTGCGTATTTCTGATGAGGCGGCAAAGGAAGCGTCAGACTATATCAAAAAAGAGTTTGGCTCTGATTTTCTCGCCAAGAGTGCCAGAAAAGCCAAGGAATCCAAAGTCAAGGCGCAGGATGCTCACGAGGCTATCCGCCCGACATCCGTTGAGCGCACTCCCGAATCTGTGGAAAAGTTTCTTTCAGCAGAGCAGTACAAGCTGTATAAGCTTATCTGGGAACGCTTCGTAGCAAGCCAGATGGCTGATGCGGAATATGACCAGAGCACGATACTTATCACCGGAGGAGCCTACGAGTTTAAAGCGCAGGGTAAAATCCTGAAGTTCCCCGGTTTCAGACAGCTTTATATAGAAGGCGACGAGGAAGCCCAGAAGGATGCGGAGGCTATTCTTTTTGATATAAAAGAGAACACTCCCGCTGTTCCCGAAAGCTTCGACCCTAAGCAGAACTTCACTCAGCCTCCTGCAAGATACACAGAGGCAACTCTTGTTAAAACACTTGAGCAGGAAGGCATAGGGCGTCCCAGTACATACGCTTCCATCATATCGACTATTCAGGAAAGGGAATATGTTGAAACAGTGGAGAAGAAACTCCGCCCCACGGAGCTTGGGCGTATTGTCAGCAGGCTTCTGGTAAGCAATTTCCCCAGTATTTTCGAGATAAAATTCACCGCAGGGCTTGAGAATGACCTTGATAAGGTTGCTGAAGGTGCTGTGAAATGGGATGAAGTGCTTGATGAGTTCTTCAAAAGCTTCAAACCCGTTCTTGATGTTGCGGAAAAACAGTTTAGCGTTAATCTCACCCTTGATTCCGAATGCCCGAAATGCGGCGGCGGACTCATCATAAAATACGGACGCAACGGCTCATTCGCCGCCTGCTCCAAATATCCCGAATGTGACTTCTCCTCCGATTACGAAAGGCAGGAGGACGGAACAATAAAGCTCATTGAAAAGCCCAAAAACGAATCCACAGGCATTGAGTGCGATAAATGCGGAAGCGAGATGGTTATTAAAAAATCACGCTTCGGTGAAATGCTCGCCTGCTCCGCTTATCCCGAATGCAAGAACATCAAGCAGTATGTGCGTGATGCGGAAGGCAAGGTTAAGCTTGTGGAGGAGATGACGGCGGAAATTGAAACTCCCTGCCCGAAATGCAGCGGCAAGCTTGCCGTTAAAAAAGGCAGAAGGGGCAATTTCATTGCATGCAGCAACTATCCGGAATGCAGCTTTACGGCAAATATCATTACGGATGCGAAAGGCAACATAGCTCCCGAAATTCTCAAGGTTGACGAAAATGTCAAATGCGAGAAATGCGGCAGCCCTATGGCACTTAAAAAAGGTCCGAGGGGACGCTTTTTCGCCTGCACAGCATACCCGAAATGCAAAAACGCCAAACCTATTCAGACTCTGGAAGACGGCACCATAACTGTTAAGGAATAGTCTTTCATGAATCCGGTTCATATAATTGGAGGCGGTCTCGCTGGTTCAGAGGCCGCTTATCAGCTCGCCAAACGTAATATCCCCGTGATCATTTATGAGATGCGCCCTGAAGTGATGACTCCTGCCCACTCCGGCGGCGGCTTCGCTGAGCTTGTCTGCTCCAACTCTCTGAAGGCGGAGGCTCTTGACACAGGTTCAGGCCTTCTTAAGGCAGAGCTTGAGCTTATGGACAGCCTTCTGATCCGCATAGCCAAGGAATGCAGAGTTCCCGCCGGCGGTTCTCTCGCCGTGGACAGGGACATGTTCTCCGCAAAGGTGACAGAAAGCCTTGAGGCTATGGAAAATGTGCGGATAGTGCGGGGTGAAATAATAGATATTCCTTCGGAGAGACCGCTCATTATTGCCAGCGGACCTCTGACTTCTGATGCTCTGGCGGAGAAGATAAAGTCTCTCATGGGCGGCGGATTGTATTTCTTTGATGCCATATCGCCCATAATAGATTACGACTCTGTGGACATGACCAAATGCTACTTCAAGAGCCGCTACGGCAAAGGTGATCCTGATTACCTTAACTGCCCCATGACAAAGGATGAATACGATGCCTTCTACGATGCGCTTATGGATGCTGAAAAGGTCGCCTTTGAAGACTTTGAGAAAATGAATGTGTTTGAAGGCTGCATGCCCATAGAGGAGATGGCGGTGAGGGGACGCAAGACCCTTGCCTTTGGTCCCTTGAAACCTGTGGGACTTGAGCATCCTGAAACAGATAAAAGATATTACGCTGTTCTTCAGCTCCGCAAGGAGAATGAGGAAGGCACATCATATAACCTTGTGGGCTGCCAGACAAAGATGAAGATAGGGGAACAGAAGCGGGTTTTCGGTATGATTCCGGGACTTGAAAACGCAGAATTTCTCCGCTACGGCTCTGTTCACCGCAATACGTATATAAATGCCCCTTCAAAGCTGGATGACAGGTTCAGGTACGAGGATAACTTCTACTTCGCAGGTCAGATAACCGGCGTGGAAGGCTATCTGGAATCTATCGCATCGGGACTGATTGCAGGGTATGACCTTGCTTTGAGACTGACAGGCGGTGAAAGCAAACCTTTCCCCCGTGACAGCGCTTTGGGTTCACTGGGCTTGTTTGTTACGGATAAATATGAAGCCACACGCAAAAAATATGTTCCGAGCAATTTCCATTTCGGCATGCTCCCTGCACCCGAAGAGAGAATAAAGGATAAAAAACTGAAAAAAAGCATGATGGCTGAAAAGGCTGTTAATTCTTTAAAAGGTTTTCTTAAACCCTGATGTTCCTGTAGTGCCGGGGTATACCTGTGTTCCGTACATAAATACAAACACCGAAACAATTCCCAGAAAACCTGTCATTATAAACACTGACTTGAGCCCTGCTGCGGAGGATAACATAGCTCCGAATGCGGGGCCGCTGGCAAACCCCATCCCCATGAATGCGTTAAATTTCCCCATAGAATGACCAAGGCTGCACTCGTCTGTGTTTTCCATAATGAAGGAAAGGCAGGCGGGCTGTGACATAGCTGTAAATATTCCCCCAAGACTCATCAAAAGAAAAATTGAACCAAAGCCGGAAAAAAACACAGTGAAAATAGTTGTGAAGGATACACAGAATCCACCTGCGGCTATGAGTGTTTCCTTGTGGATAATATCCGTGAGTCTTCCGCATAGGGGCAGACTTATTGTGGTAAATGCAGCTGCCGCACTGAGGGTAAAGCCTATTTTTGATGGAGGAATATCCATTCTTGAAAGATATATAGGAAGAAAGGCCGTGATTACGGAAATGCCCCATCCTCTGAAAAAAATGTAAACCAGCAAAGGGTTAATTGCACTGTCGCTGTTTTTTTGAATTTGGGTCTTTGGCATGTTCGTATAGGCAGGTTTTTCCTGTGTAAGAGCGGGAAAAATAGCCAGAGCTGCAACACAGCACGTCAGCATGGATGTGAAAACTCCTCTGAAACCATAACTTTCCAGTATAAGGCTACCGGAGTAAGGTGCCAGAGCTATTGCCGAGTAGAAGGAAAGATCAAAAAGGGCAAATATTCTTCCTTTACGTGTAGAATCTGCCGGAAAGAAACAGTAAATTACCGGACGAAACATAGCACATGCCAGCCCCTGAAGTATCCTTACCGTGATAATGACTGCCTTATCATCTGTGATAAGAAAAAAGCACGGCACAAGGGTATAAAGAACCAGTGCCGTGAAAAGAATTTTATGTGTGCCAAATCTGTCGGCAAGCTTGCCCGCAAAAGGTGCAGAGATGATTTTTGTCAGTGAATAAACAGCAAAAACAAAACCGAAAATAAACCCTGATATGTAATTGTCTTCACAGAAAAGGGAGAACATTGAGTCATTAACGGCAAAGCTGAATGTTACGAGAAAATTGATAGTAAATAAGATAACAAATCCGCTTCTGCTGCTGATTTTATTCATAAAATACTCTCTTACGGCACTTTTGCACTGAAAGTGTGGTGACAGCCCTCATTGCAGTACAGTGTGGAGGGTTTATGTATGCTGTGGCACAGGGTGCATCTCATCTGTCCGGGGTGTGCATTATGGGGGTTGACTTCATGTTTCTCGCCATTTTCTTCAATGAAGATAACAGGAGGTTCGTTTTCCATACCTTCATGACAGCCTTTGCAGGCTTTTTGCGAAGCTTTTTTTTCCGGCGTGTCTGTTCCGTGGCAGTCCGCACATGAAAGCTCTGCTTCAAGATGTTTCCTTCTGAGTGTTTTCTCTTCTCCGGCTGCAAAAGCGGCAGATAAAAAAACAGATAAGATTAATGTTAGTAAAAGTATAAGAAGTTTCGGCATTATTTCCTCGATGCTGTGTTATTGGTGCTGTCCCGGATAAATTTCCGGGACAGCTTAAGAGGTAAGCTATGACTGTGTTTATTTCCCTGTGGCTACAATGTTTTTAACAGCAAGGCGTGCGCCGTTGATTGCAAATGAGCTTGCTGCGCCTTCTGCTATTGTCAGGTCGTAAGAATCACCGTACATACCGCCTGCATCGCCGCCAACAGCGTAAAGACCGGGAATTACGTTACCCTGCTCGTTTACAACCTGAAGGTGTTCTGTAACTCTGGAACCGCCGAGTGATGTAAGGTGGTGGAGCTGACCTTTGAGAACATAGAATGGCCCTTTTTCAACTGCTCTGAGCGTGCGGGGGTTTTTGCCGAAGCGCTCATCTTTGCCCTGTTTAGCGTATTTAGTAATTTCCTTTGCTGTCTGTTTGAAAGCTTCAGGATCAAAACCTGCTTTTTTGGCAACTTCATCAAGTGTTTTGCCGGAGAAAGCGTTGCCTTTCTTTTCGTTTTCGGGGAAAAGCTGATCAAACTTTTTCATTGGCTGTCCACGTTTTATCCAGTTGCCGCATCCGTTAAGATATCCTTTTGTCTGAAATTCCTTAAGGGTTTCTGCATCGAATACAACATATGTAAACTTGCCTTCACGGCTGATAGCGTTGCTGGCGAGAGGCCAGTCGATTGTTACTTCCTCATTGAAGAAACGTTCGCCGTGTGAGTTTACATAAAGAAGAGACTGGCGGAACATTGCACGGAGTTCGGCATTTTTACCGTTGCATATAGCTTCTCCGGGTGCGAGCATGAAAGCTCCATTAAGCATAAGCGGTCCCATTCCGTCAAGGGCTGCACCGGCTGAAAGAGCCATGTTTATACCATCGCCGTAGCTGCCGAGAACAGTGGGGAGCGATTCCGGACCGCCGTATTTCTTGATCATCTCAAGGTTGCTTGCATAACCGCCTGTGGCGAGGATTACGCTTTTGGCATTAACCTGTATTACTTCTCCGTCTTCGTTTTCAGCGATTACACCTGTTACTGCGCCGTTTTTGTCTAAGAGAAGTTTCTTGCCGGGGGTCTCTGTAAGAAGAGTACCGCCTTTTGAGGTATAGATATTTACCATTGCTTTAATGTAGTTAGAACCTGATTCGGGGAAGATGTGCCAAGTTTTGTTGGGTTTGTTAAGCCATGCTGTCTTGACTTCCTCAAAATGAACACCGTGATCCCAGATCCATTTGATTGTTTCTGCAGACTGGTCAATGACAGCTTTCACCAGACGAGGATTTGATTTCCAGTGGTGATAGCTCATGACTTCGTTAAAAGCCTGCTGCTTTGTGAGCTTAACTCCTGCTTCTTTCTGCATGAAGCTTTCAACTGCGTATGTTCCTTCCATAAAGTTGCCTGTGCCGCCTACTGCGGGTTTTTTCTCAAGCAGTACAGTGGAAAGACCTTTTTCCTGAGCCGACACAGCAGCAGTAAGACCGCCGGCACCTGCACCCACGATAACCAGATCAACATTGTACTCTTTGTCAGCAGCAAAAACCTGTGCGAAAGCAAATGAGCATAACATAGCAATGAACAGTAACTTTTTCATAATTCTCTCCTGAAGTTAAAAAAATGAAACCGCCGTGTAATTCCACGGCTTTTCTAAAAGCTACTACTTCATGATTTTTGCCTCAAGCATGTAAGGAAAAAATATATATACTGGGATATATGCTTTTGGGATTAATTTGATGAGCTATATTTAAAAAGGATATCATTTTTTTTTGTCAGTGCTTATATTAAATAAATGGAAATATTTTTATGCGGTCGAAGACAGAACACCACGCTTTTAAGCGTGGATGAATGAGCCTTTCGACGGTATACTTTTCTATGGAAATCATTAAGACCTCTCACAGTGCTTATTACTTGAAATATCATGTAGTTTGGGTTTGTAAATACCGTCGAAAGATCCTGAAGCCTGGTGTCTGTTCTTATATTCGTAAAACGTTGCCCAGTTTATTGAGAAGTATGCCTGGCGTTGAAATAGAAGCCATTGGCTTTGACTTAGATCATTTGCATATGGTTATAATTATTCCTCCCAAATATAGTATTTCAGATGTTATGGGTAGATTAAAAAGCCAATTGGCTTCCCGTATGCGAAAATTTTTTGATTGGTTAGAAAAAGTATACTGGAATGAAAATATAGTGTGGTCGCCAGGCTACTTCGTTAGCAGTATTGGTTTGAATGAAGACGTAATTAAAAATTACGTCGAAATGCAAGGGCAACAGGATTCAGGACAGCTCAAGATTGAGCTGTAAAAAACATGCGATAGCATGGCGAAAGCATAGAACCCCGGGTTTACCCGGGGGTATCTATTTAAAAAGGGTTTATTATGAGAATAAGGTATCACGGCTTCCCATGGGTCAGGTCGAAAGCTGGCAGTGAGCTTCAAAAGTTCTTTTCGGATTACGGAACTCTTAAACACATACCCAAAGGTACGCCTGTTTTTAAAGGCAATGAATTTTATCCTAATCTCAGTCTGGTTCTGAGCGGTCTTTTAGCAAAATTCAGCGAAAGTTTTACTTTTAAAGAAACATCAAAAGTTAAGGCAATAAGCCTGCTGCTTCCGGGTACTGTTCTGGGCGGAACTTTTTTTCTTTCAAACAGGTTGTCAAATATCGCCTCAACTGCTTTAAGGGATACCGTGCTGCTTGATGTTAAGCATGAAGCGGTATGGGAATATGTGCGAACTCACCATAACTTCGGTAAAATGCTTGTGAATCATCTTATGCTGGATTTAGAGTCAGACCTGGAGGGAATGGCAGCAATTATTGCCCGTCCGCCGGAAGAAAGGCTTGCAGTGCTTTTTAAAATCCTTGTACAGCGATATGAAGTTCAAAATGAAAACGGATGGTTTAATATCCCTGTCAAGCTTACCCATTCAGAGCTTAGTCAGGTTATTTACACAATTCCGCTTACCCTGAACCGCATTTTGCTTGAATGGAAAAAGCGGGGACTGTATCGTAAAGAGGGAACGGAAAGGTATGCTCATAAGAGTCTTTTTGACAATCTCTATGACTGGGAGGAAAACCGCATGAAAAATAATGATGTTGGTTCAGGAGCTTAGTATTGAACATTGACCGTGCTGTTGCTGACTTTATTTTATATCTGCGGAATGAAAAAAATGCCTCCGAACATACAATAAAAGCATATTCCGGAGATCTGTCAGAGCTTGCAGACTATCTGGATGCTGAAAAGATAAGCGATATAGAATCCGCTGATTTTTATATTCTGCGTGGTTTTATCGCATCTCAGTTTGACAAAGGGATCTCCAAATCCACCGCAGAACGTAAGGTGTCCACCCTTAAATCATTCTATAAATACCTTCATAAAAAATCAGTCATAGAAGATAACTACGCACGTATGCTGAAATTCCCTAAAAAGGAAAAAAAATCGTTTAATGTCTTCAACATAGATGATCTTCTGAATCTTCTGGAACTGCCGGATAAAACAGAACCTGCAGGTATGCGTGATGCTCTTCTCCTTGAGCTGATGTACGGCACAGGGGTTCGTGTTTCAGAGCTTACGGGGCTGAACCTCTCTGATATTGATCTGCGGGGAATGCGTATACGTGTGAGGGGGAAAGGTAAAAAGGAGCGGGTGATCCCTCTGGGTGACATTCTGGGCGACCTGATTACAGCATATATGCGTGTGCGTGCTGATGTGCCGGCTGAAGGACATTATCCTAAAGATGATGCAGTTTTTCTTAATAAATACGGCGGCAGACTTACTGAACGCTCTGTCGGGCGCATGGTGGAGAAATATCTTAAAGCAGCGGGACTTCCGGTGGATTTCTCTCCGCACTCATTCAGGCACTCTTTTGCCACACACCTATTGGAAGGCGGTGCCGATCTGCGGACTATTCAGGAGCTTCTGGGGCATGAATCCCTTTCAACAACGCAGAAGTACACCCACCTGAATCTCAGCGACCTTTTGCGTATCTACGATCAGACACATCCTAAAGCAAAATAATTATTTTTTTGTATTTTTTTATCTCTTCATTCCGAAACATTTAAGTGCTATTGAGTTCCAAGTTCACTAATTCCACGTTTTTTTCACTGGGAAAGAAGACAATCAAATGCTATTATTTGATCCGACAATAATTGTCTTATGATTATTTCTTTATTAAAATTCAGACAGGTATGGTATGGAAAAAGCATTAGTTGTTGATGACAGCCGACTGATACGTAAAAGCATCAGGAGCGAACTGGAAAAATTCAGTTATAAAGTTGATGAAGCGGCAGATCTGAACGAGGCAAGAAAAAAACTGACTGAAAACTATTATGACGTGGTGACCCTTGACATGGTTCTGCCCGATGGAAAAGGGTTGGAACTGTGCAGAGAAATGAAGTACCAGCAAAAGTTTGAACAGACAGTAGTAATTATTATAACCTCTTTAATTGATGATTCAGTGCGTATTCAGTGCTTTCAGAACGGAGCTTTCGGGTACTTTATAAAAAATTCCGTAAGAGAAGGGCTTGGGGTGTTTCTGCAAAATGTTAAAGATTTTGTCAGCACCTGCTGCTTTAGCGGAATGAAGGCTCTGATTGTTGAGGACAGCAAGCTTCAGCGTAATTTTATCAGCGGTCTTTTGAAGAAATCCGGCGTTACCCCTATCTGCATGGAAAACATAGAAAGCGCAATGGATCTTCTGAAGAGCGGCAGCTATGTTCCTGATGTTGTCCTTATCGACTATTTTTTCGGTTCAGGTCAAACCAGCGGAGAGTTCGTAAATTTTCTGAAAAAAGATTACAACTTTAAGAATATTCCCATCATCGCAATGACAGTCTCTGATGACCGTGAAGTACGCAACAGCCTTTTCTATACAGGCGTGAATGATTTTTTTCATAAACCGTTTGATGTTGAGGAATTTTACCTGCGTTTAAGGGCTCATCTTCTCAACAAAATACTGCTGGATGATATGGAGAAAACCAATAAACTCCTTCAGCTTCAGGCGATTACAGACGGGCTGACGGGCATATACAACAGACGCTATTTTTATGAAACTCTTAGCAAGGAAGACAGCAGGTCTCGCAGGACAAAAGAGCCTTACTCATTGATAATATTTGATATAGACCATTTTAAACGAATAAATGACAGGTTCGGGCATATTCTTGGTGATGAAGTGATAAGAGAGATAGCCTCGATCGCCTGTTCACTCACCAGAGACTCAGACACTGTTGCCCGTTACGGCGGGGAGGAGTTTATAATACTGCTTCCTGAAACCGACTGCAAGGGTGCATACACTCTGGCTGAAAAACTCAGAAAAACCATTGAATCCAATGTTTTTCAAGGGATAAATACCCGTATAACAAGCAGCTTTGGTGTTGCATGCATATCAGAAACAAAGTGCAGCGATAAACTTGTAAATCTGGCTGATGAAAGACTGTACCAGTCAAAGAATATGGGAAGGAATATGGTTGTCGGAAGCGGAGTGACAGTTTAATTAGGGTTTTTAGTTAAAATAAAAAAACCCCGAACGGCATTGCCGGCGGGGCTGTTGTTTCTTTCTGTTATGCCTTTGTTATTTTGCGTGGCATTTGTTGCAGGATTTGCCCTGAGGAACTTTTTTAGCAACGTGGCATTCCCAGCAGAAAAGGTCATGAGCGTCATTTTTAGTCTTTTTAACGCCGATTGCACCTTTAAAGCTTACTTCGCCGCCTGCTTTAAGGTTTTTAAGAGCGCCGCCTTCTTCAGTAACGTGACAGTCAGTACATGCGTTTTTAGCCTGGTGTACATCGTGGGGGAACTGAACTGCGGGTTTGGAAGGTTCGCCAGCGACCCATGTTTTAAGATCGATTTTTGCGGGACCTGCCGCAATTGCAGCAGCAACTGCGAAACAGATTACTGCCATTGCAACTATGAGTTTTTTCATAATCTTCTCCTTCATGAAATCTATCAGCATAAATTAGCATATGACATTATAATGTCAAGGCTGATTAGATCTGATTTACGTATAATTTGCGGTAAAGTAAAGGTAAAATCCACAATGGCGGAAGGTGTGATATTCGTATTGTTTTGGTATAAATAGAAATTTACCTTCGTGCAAAAAGTTTTGACCATATTCTCTATGCCGCCTTCGTAGGGTATGCCTGAAAGGTTTGCGCTTGTTGCGGTAACTGCTCCGTATTCCTTAAGAAAACCCGCCAGAGGTTCAGTTTTCGGAAGGCGTACTGCCACGTTTCCGTTCAGTGTCATGAGCGGATTAATATGCTTTTTAGCTTTAAGAATGACCGTGCATGGAAAGGGGCAGTTCCGCATGAGATTAAGCGCAGCCTGCGAAGGTTCGGCAATTTCCATAACCTGTTCAACGCTGCCTGCAAGAACAGGAAAAGGTTTGTTGAGTTCCCTGCTTTTAATTTCGTATATTTTTTCGTTGGCGGCCGCATCGCTTATGGATGCTCCTATGCCGTATATGGTGTCAGTGGGGAAGATGACGGGTTCATTCTTTGAACCCGCCTCTGAGAATATTTTTCTGAATGCGGAAATCTCCGCCTTCATTATAAGCATTTTAGTGTGCGCCGTTTAACATCGCCTGTACTTCTTCATTAGCCTTGTAAACGTCCTGCTTCATCTTCTCACGGTAATCTTTAAGCTTTTTACCGAGTTCAGCGTCAGACCTTGCGATTATCTGACATGCGAAAAGAGCTGCATTTTTAGCGCCTGCATTTCCTATAGCCATTGTGGCAACAGGGATTCCGCCGGGCATCTGCACCATTGAAAGAAGAGCGTCAAGACCGCCGAGTGTGGTCGCAGACACGGGTACAGCCACAACAGGAAGATTGGTTTCACTGGCAACTACACCGGCAAGATGAGCAGCAGCTCCGGCAAGGGCTATAATTACGGAAAAACCATTGTTTTCTGCGCCTCTTGCCCATTCTCCTGTGCGTTCAGGGGTTCTGTGAGCGCTGGAAACTATAACTTCACATGGTATATTGAAATCTTTCAGAACCTTGATTGCTGTTTCTGCGATTCCAAGGTCGGATTTGCTTCCCATTATTATACCGACTTTACTCATTTCTTAAGCCTCCTCAGTGCCTTAGCTCCGATGTCTTTACGGAAGTGGGCGTTTGTCCAGTATATTTTATTAACAGCTTCGTACGCTTTTTCTATGGTTTCTTCAAGGTTTCTGCCCCTTGCTGTCACACCGAGGACACGTCCTCCTGTGTTTACCGTTGTGGTGTCAACAGTTGCGGTGCCTGCATGGAAAACCTTAACGCCCTGCACTTTGTCGGCATCTGCAATACCGTTGATTTCATAGCCTTTTTCAAACTCCTTCGGATAACCGCCGGAAGCCATGACAACACACACAGCGGGTTCTTTGCTCCACTCTGCTTTTATATCTTTCAGTCTGCCGTCTATGCAGGCTTCAAAGATTTCAAGCAGGTCAGAATTAAGGCGTGTGAGAACAGGCTGGGTTTCAGGATCACCGAAACGTGCGTTGAACTCGAGAACCTTAACTCCGTCAGCAGTGATCATCAGTCCGGCGTATATTATGCCGACATATTTTATGCCGCGTTTTTTAAACTCGTTTATTAACGGGTAGGCTATCTTCTGAGTTGCGAAGTCAAATATATCATCCGTCACCACAGGAGCAGGGGAGTAAGCGCCCATTCCGCCTGTATTAGGACCCTTATCGCAGTCATAAACTGCCTTATGATCCTGACTGGAAACCATAGGGAGAACAGTTTCACCATCGGAGAAGGCAAGGTATGAGGCTTCCTCTCCGTTGAGGAATTCTTCCACAACCACTCTGCTGCCGGCTTCACCGAAGATATTATCAATGAAGATCTCTTTCAGAGCGTTTTCAGCCTCTTTAACAGTCAGGGCAACAGTTACCCCTTTGCCTGCGGCGAGTCCGTCCGCTTTTATGACAATGGGTGCGCCTTTTTCATGTACATAGGCATTTGCTGATTCAAAATCCGTAAACTCTTTATAAAAAGCGGTGGGTATTCCTGCTGCGACCATCATTTCTTTTGCAAAAGCCTTGCTCGCTTCTATCTGCGCCGCAGCTTTGCAGGGTCCGAATACCCGTAAGCCTTTTTCCTGAAAATAATCCACTATACCTGCAGCAAGGGGGTCTTCAGGGCCGACAACAGTGAGCGCAACATCATTATGTTTTGCGAAGTCCGCAAGATCTTTCAGTTCGGTGGCTTTAATGCGGATGTTGGTTACTTTATTCTCAAGTGCTGTGCCGCCGTTTCCGGGAGCAACGAAGATTTCCTCAACCTTCGGATTCTGAGCCAGTTTCCATGCGAGAGCATGTTCTCTGCCCCCGCTGCCTACAACAAGTATTTTCATTAATTTTTTTCCTTACTTATGATAGTTCGCAGACAGGTACGTCCTGTCCTGCGAACTTATCTTTTGAAACTTAGTGTTTGAAGTGGCGTACGCCGGTGAAGATCATGGCTATGCCGTGTTCATCAGCAGCTTTGATCACTTCTTCGTCTCTGATTGAACCGCCGGGGGATATTATGGCGGTGATGCCCTGTTCCGCAGCCTGATCAACACTGTCACGGAAGGGGAAGAAGGCATCGCTTGCCATTACACAGCCCTGAAGGGGTTTCTGTGCTTTAAAAGCGGCTATTCTGGCGGAGTCCACACGGCTCATCTGCCCTGCGCCCACGCCTATAGACTGGTGTTCGTTTGCGTATATGATTGCGTTTGATTTAACGTGTTTAGCGACTTTCCAAGCGAAAGCCATTGCCTTAAGCTCGCCTTCGGTGGGTTTGCGTTTAGTGGGTGAGGGAAGTTCGGCTATGTTAGCAAAAGAGTGGAGGTCTCTGTCCTGAAGCAGAACGCCGCCTGTAACTTTTTTGACATCAAGTTCATTGTCCCTTGCGCCGGAAAGATCTCCTACCTCTATGAGACGAAGGTTCTTTTTCTGCTCAAGTATTTCCTTTGCTTCTTTGCTGAAGGATGGAGCTACAATAACCTCAAGGAAAAGCTCTGCAAGCTTTGTTGCAGTGGCTTTATCAACCTCTCTGTTTGCGCCGACAATACCGCCGAATGCGCTCACTGGGTCACACTCAAGGGCACGCTCATAAGCTTCAAGAAGAGTTGCGCCTGTGGCTGTACCGCAGGGGTTTGTGTGCTTTATGATTGTTATTGCGGGTTCGCCTGTGAAGTCCTTAATAATTTCTGCTGCTGCATTAATGTCAACTATGTTGTTGAAGGAAAGTTCTTTACCGTGGAGCTGAACACCTGTGGAAACGCCCGGTTCTTTGATCAGAGGCTGAACATAGAAGGCTGAATCCTGATGGGGGTTTTCTCCGTAGCGCATGCCCTGTTTTTTGCGTGCGGGGAGAGTGTATTCATCGGGGAACTTAACACCGAGAAGGTTGTTGAAGAAACCTGCGATGATACTGTCATACAGAGCTGTGTGTCCGTATGCTTTTCTGGCGAGGTCACGTCTTGTTTCAAGTGTTGTGCCGCCTGCTGCGTCCATTTCTGTTATGACACGTTTATAGTCGGCTCCGTCAACTATGATTGTAACGAATTTATGGTTTTTAGCGGCGCTTCTCACCATTGAGGGACCGCCTATGTCGATGTTTTCGATTATTTCGTCAAGACTCACGCCTTCTTTACAGACAGTTTCTTCAAACGGATAAAGGTTTACGGCAACTATATCGATATTCTTAAGCCCGTGTTCCTTCATTGTTTTCTGATGTGCCTCATCATCACGGACATTGAGAATACCGCCGTGAACCTTGGGGTGGAGAGTTTTTACTCTGCCGTCAAGCATTTCGGGGAATCCGGTGAATTCGCCGATTTCAGTGATTTTAATGCCGTTTTCTTTCAGAAGTTTCGCCGTTCCGCCAGTGGAGATAATTTCCACTCCTCTTGCGGCAAGCTCTTTTGCAAATTCGGCTACGCCTTCTTTCTTGGAAACGCTGATCAGCGCTCTTTCAGGTTTTACTATCATTTCTTTTCACTCCTTTTATGAAGAAAAAGGTCAAGCATAAGCAAGCAGACCCCTACGGATATAGCACTGTCCGCAACGTTAAACGCCGGCCAGTGATAACCTGATACATAAAAATCCAGAAAATCCACCACTTTTCCGATGTAAACCCTATCTATAAAATTGCCTACCGCTCCGGCAATAATAAGAGTGTATGAGAACGCACGCAGCTTCATATTTACTTCTCTGTAAAGCAGGTACGCCACGGCTATTATAGCCGCAAGAGTAACCAGAACAAAGAAAAGCTGACGGTAGCTCTCATTCATTCTTGCCAGAAAACCGAAAGCCGCACCCGGATTGAGTATATACGTGAAGTTGAAAAATCCGGGTATAACCTCTCTGGTTTCATGGAGCATGAATGTATTCTTAACAAAAATCTTCGTAGCCTGATCCACAATGAGCAGTACGGCAAAAAGCGAGATAAGCGATTTTTTCATATCAGCTTATCGCCTCGGCACATCTTGCGCATATTGTGGGGTGTTCAGGGTTTGAACCCACTGTGGGAACCTGACACCAGCATCTTTCGCATTTCTGGTTTTCGGATGCGGTTGCGGCAACCTTGACCGTTTTGTCCTCTGAAACATAAGCACCTTCAAGGGTGTTTATGTCGGTGAGGATAAGCTCAGATACTATGAAGATTTTCTCTATCCCCTCATCAGCGGTCATGATCGCTCTGTCGGCTTCGTTAAGTCCGACGATGACCTTTGCGCCGAGGGAATGTCCTATAACCTTTTCGGCTCTCGCCAGCTCAAGGGCTTTATTAACTTCTCTTCTTATTTCGATGATCCTGTTCCATTTTGCTTCAAGAGCAGCATCTTTTATGGGCAGTGCTTTTGGGAAAAGCTCCTCAAACACGAGATCGCTTTTTCCGCTCCATTCGGGTATGAACTCCCATATCTCATCCGCTGTGAATGAGAGAATCGGCGCCATAACTATGCTCATCTCTTTTGTGATGGTGAAGAGGACAGTCTGTGCGGATCTGCGCTGGTGCGAATCTTTTTTGTATGCGTAAACCCTGTCTTTGATTATATCTAGATAGAAGGAGCTTAAGTCGTTTATGCAGTAGTTCAGGAATGTGTGGTAAAACACATGGAACTGATATTTGTCGTAAGCGCTGAATATGCGTGCTTTTACAGCCTGCCAGCGGATAAGGGCGTATTTGTCCAGATCCAGAAGCTTATCATATTCAATTGTATCCGTATCGGGGTTGAAGTCTGATATTACGCCGAGGAGATACCTTGCCGTGTTGCGGACTTTTCTGTAAGACTCAACAAGGCGGTTTATTATATCGTTTGAGATTCTGATGTCTTCCGTGTAGTCTTCCGCCGCAACCCAGAGACGAAGAACCTCTGCGCCGTATTTATCTATTATTGAGTCCGGTGTTATTGTGTTGCCTTCGGATTTGGACATCTTACGTCCTTTGCCGTCCACAACAAAGCCGTGGGTGAGGATCTCGTCATAGGGCGCTCTGCCTCTTGTCCCTACGGATTCAAGAAGTGTGCTGTGGAACCATCCCCTGTGCTGGTCGCTTCCTTCCAGATACATGTTGACCGGCCAGCCGAGTTCTTCTCTCTCTTCGCACACTGCGGCGTGTGAAACACCGGAGTCAAACCATACATCAAGGATGTCGGTTTCTTTTTTCAGCCTGCTGCCGCCGCATTTGGGGCATTTAGCGTCTTTACCGATGAACTCTTCCGTCTCCATGTCGAACCATGCGTCCGCACCGTGTTCACGGAAAGCGGCGAGGACTTTTTCCTGCACATCTTTTGGTATATAAACCTCATCGCAGTCCTGACAAGTGAAAACAGCTATGGGTACGCCCCATGTTCTCTGACGGCTGATGCACCAGTCCGGTCTGTGTTCTATCATGGCGTTTATTCTGTTCTGACCCCATGCGGGAATCCACTGAACTCTTTTTATTTCATCCAGAGCCTTTTTGCGGAGGTCATTTGTTTCCATTGATATAAACCACTGGGGAGTGGCACGGAATATTACAGGGTGCTTGCATCTCCAGCAGTGAGGGTAGGAGTGGTCTATCTTGCCGTAGGAAAGAAGAACTCCTGTTTCATCAAGAAGTTCAACTATTTTCGGGTTAGCCTTGTTTATATGTTCTCCGGCGAATATTTCAGTGTCTTTCTTGAACACACCGTAATCATCAACAGGGTTGAGAACTTCAAGACCATACTTGATGCCCACAACGTAGTCTTCCTGACCGTGTCCGGGGGCTGTGTGTACCAGTCCCGTACCTGCCTCTAAAGTTACGTGGTCGCCCAGTATTATCGCTGAATCCCTTTCATAGAAGGGGTGTTTATTCTTCAGTCCTTCAAGATCAGAGCCTTTGAAGGTTTTCACTTTTTCATATGCAGTTATCTTGAACTCGCCGAGGAGTTTTTCCAGAAGTTCTTCCGCAACAAGTATATATTCGCAGCCGAGGTTTTTGTTGTCAGCTTCGGTTATTTTTACGAGAGCATAAACAAAATCAGGGTGAACGCAGACAGCAAGGTTCGCCGGAAGTGTCCATGGAGTTGTTGTCCATATTACAGACGAAACCTTATCATCAGCACCAAGTCCGAGTTTACCCTTATCTGTATCACGAACGGGGAATTTTACATAGATTGAGTGTGATGTGTGGTTATCATACTCAACTTCCGCTTCAGCCAGAGCTGTAACACAGCTCGTACACCAGTAAACAGGTTTTGAGCCTTTGTAAACGCCGCCGTTGTTGAAGAATTTATAAAGCTCTTCAAGGGTTTTTGCTTCGTAGACATGATCCATTGTTATATAAGGATGATCCCAGTCGCCGAAACCGCCCAAGCGTTTAAACTCTTCTCTCTGTATGTCTATAAATTCCGCAGCATACTCACGGCAGAGTTTTCTTATCTGCGATTTGGAGAGTTCATGTTTTTTGCTGCCGAGTTTTTTGTCCACCTGATGCTCAATGGGCAGTCCGTGGCAGTCCCAGCCGGGTATGTAGGGCGCTTTGAACCCTTCAAATGATTTAACTTTGACTATGAAATCCTTGAGGATTTTATTGAGTGCGTGTCCGATGTGAATGTGACCGTTGGCATATGGAGGACCATCGTGAAGAATATACTTTTCGCAGCCTTCCCTTTTTTTAAGAATTTTGGAATATGCGTTTTCTTCGTCCCATTTTTTTATGCGTTCCGGTTCCCGCACGGAAAGGTTGGCTTTCATGGGAAATCCTGTTTCCGGGAGATTCAGCGTGCTTTTATAATCCATCGCGGCGGCACTCCTTATGAGATTTTTTGAGGGAAAAAATACATATCACTAAAAAGAGCAATAATCAAGAGAGGGATGGTGTTTTAAGGCTCTTAGCCCATTGTTTTATTATGATAAATGAAACACAAACGGGTATTAAGAACAGAGAAAGTGTGCAATAATGACCATTCAGAAATATTACGGAGTTTTTATATCCTATGAAAACTGCTCTTTCGGTTGATTTCCGTATGTGCCGGGCATCGGGCATCGGAACATACATCAGAAACATAATTCCTCACCTTACTGACCGCTTTGACATAACACTTCTGGGCAAAAAAGACGAAATATTTGAGTTCCCATGGGCGGAAAAGGTCCGGATTATCGAGGCTTCGTCAAAAATATATACAATTAAGGAACAGGTTGAGCTTTTCCGCAAGGTTCCTGAATGCGATGTGTTCTGGTCGCCCCATTATAATGTGCCTGTTCTGCCAGTTGTGGCGGCAAAAAGGCTTGTGACAGTGCATGATACTTATCATCTGGCGGCTGAAAGCGGTATTTTTTCCCCATTGCAGAGACTTTATGCAAAGTTTGTAATGCGCCGTGCCGTGGCTGTGTCTGATGCGGTTCTAACTGTTTCGGAGTTTTCCAAGGGCGAGATATTGAAATACTGTCCGGCGGATCCGTCTAAGATTAAGGTTGTGTATAACGCTGTTGATCAGGAGCTGTTCAGCGGGGCAAAAAATCCTGATGTTATAAAAAAATATTCCCTGCCGGAAAATTTTATTCTTTTTGTGGGAAACGTTAAGCCTAATAAAAACCTGATAACTCTCTTGAAAGCACTTAAAATTATGGAAGGAGTGAATCTGGTTATTGTCGGAAAGAGAGACGGTTTCATCACGGGGGATTCCGCCGTGGCGGAGATGGTGAATAACTCTGAAAGCTTAAAAAACAGGGTGTTTTTTACCGGTTATGTTGATGATAAAGATATTCCGTCCATTTACGCCTCTGCTTCTGTCTTTGTTTTCCCCTCATTATATGAAGGTTTTGGTATCCCGCCTCTGGAGGCTCAGTCGAGCGGCTGTCCGGTTGTTTCATCCCCTGCTGCAAGCCTGCGGGAAGTCTGTGCCGAAAGCGTTATCTACTGCGACCCGCTTGCCCCTTCTGATATTGCAGAGAAGGTCATGGATGTCCGCAGTTCATCTGATGTACGAACTGATTTGATAAATAAAGGATATGAAAATATCAGACGTTTCGGCTGGGAAAAATCAGCATTGGAGATCGCCCAAATAATCGAAGACCTTTAAAAAATCCCGCAGTTCCAAGTGCAGCAGTTCCATGGATGGAACTGCGCCGTGCGAAGCGAAGCCGTGTTTATCACGGCGCGAGCGTGTATGAAAAAAACACAGGATGTAGTTTTTTTCATAGTAAAGATAGATGCTGCCGCCGTGCGAAGCGAAGACGAACGAAGTTCGGCGTGAGCGTGTGAGTAAATCTGACAGGATGTTCAGATTTACTCTATAATTAAGGCACATGGATGTGCCCACGGAGTGAGAGCAGCGAGGAGCTTTGCTCCGCAGGCTGCGAGTGAAAAAAAACTACAGGATGTACGTTTTTTGAACGTGTTTAAATTGCCTTAGGCAATTTAAACTGTAAATTAGACTTTTTCCGGAACCTATGATAATCTTCTATGTCTTTAAGTTAGCCTTAATGTGCTGACTATTTATAAAAGGAGTTTTAGTCTATGAAAAAGAGCATTCTCGCCGTATTACTGCTTATTTCCGTTGCTGCATGCGGCGCACAGAAGGAAACAGCAAAACCTGAAGCGGATGTCTCCGCCGTTATGAAGGAAAATCTCGGCAAGTTTTTCGCTTCCAAGAACATGAATGATGTCACTTATGAAGTCGAAGTTATTGAACCTGTCGAAGGGGTTGAAGCCCTTAAGTTTGTGAAGCTCACCTTCAAAGACGCAGAAAGAAGCCAGGAACAGTACGTTTTTACTGACGGCACATATATCATTCCTGATATTACTGAAGTTGCCACAGGTGCAGGAATTAAGGACAAACTTGTCTTTAAAAATACTCCCCCCGCTGATATTGACCTCAGCAAGCTTACACTGGCATACGGCAATAAAGATGCCAAAAACTATATAGTGGAAGTAAGTGACTTTCAGTGCCCTTATTGCAGAAGAGCCCATGAGTACCTGAAAGAAAAACTCGCAGGAAAAGATGTTGCAATATATTTTATGCACTTCCCCCTCGCTTTCCACCCCAAGGCGCAGCTTTACGCAAAAGTGTTTGAAGCAGGTGCAGCTCAGAATGCTAACTTCTATGACGAGCTTTACTCCACTGCTCCCGATTTTGACGCTAAGTCAGATGAAGAAATCATAGACTATTTTGCAGCTAAAACCGCTGATGCGGCAGCATTTAAAGCGCTTGTGAACGATGAAGCGACAGCAGCAAAGATTGCAGAGCAGATGCAGGCAGCTCAGGCTATGGGCATAAGCGGAACACCGGCTCTTTACTTTAACGGCAAGCTGATAGGCGGATTTAAACCCCCTATGTTTGACCTCGCCATAGACTCTTTTAAATAAAACTATCAGGATAAAAAAAGTCCTGCGGGGGAAAGCTCTTCCGCAGGACTTTCCGGTTAAGGGGTCGGCGTTTCATTTAATAATTGTCTTGCAGTTGTCAGATTTAACGCTTATATAATCAGTCGATACTTGTAATAGGTAAAACTGATTTGTACATAAATTGTCTTTTTTGCGCTGAATTGTTATGGACTTATGAGAGTTCAGCGGAGTAAAGAAATACACAAAGAGACTCTAAGGACATCACACTGTCCGCAATATATTAAGGAAGGTGTAGTAATGGCAGCGCCCTTGGATTTTGAAGCCCCGATTATAGAGATAGAAAATAAAATTGCAGAAATAAAGAACATGTCTTCTCTTTCAGATTCTGATATGCAGAGAGAGGTTGACTCTCTCCAAAAAAGGCTCGAAAGAGTAAAAGCGAATATATACCAGCGTCTTACACCATCGCAAAAGCTTATGGTAGCACGCCATCCTGAACGCCCTTATACTCTTGATTTCATCAAACTGATGTTCACAGACTTTCTTGAACTGCACGGTGACAGGCTTTTCAGGGATGATCAGGCTCTGGTATGCGGAATTGCCAATTTCAATGATTCCCCTGTTATGGTCATCGGGCACCAGAAAGGGCGTAATACCAAGGAGAATATCCGCAGAAATTTTGGTATGGCAAGCCCCGAAGGCTACCGAAAGGCGCAGAGGATGTTTGACCTTGCAGAAAGATTCAACAGACCGATAATCACATTTGTTGACACCCCCGGCGCTTATCCGGGTATAGAAGCCGAAGAAAGAGGACAGGCGGAAGCAATAGCCAAAAGTCTTATGATGATGGCGGAACTTACTGTGCCCATGATCACCGTTATTACAGGGGAAGGCGGCTCAGGCGGAGCCCTTGCCATAGCTATGGGAAACCGTGTGCTTATGCTTGAACATTCAACATACTCAGTTATCAGCCCCGAAGGCTGCGCATCTATCCTCTGGAAAGACGCATCATACGCCGGACGTGCTGCTGAAGCCCTGAAACTTACGGCACAGGATCTTAAAGAGCTTGAAGTAATTGATGAAATTGTCAATGAACCCCTTGGCGGAGCCCACAGAAATCATCACCAGATCGCTCACAATCTCAAAACTGCCATTGCACGCCACCTTAAAGAAATAAAGTCGCTCGCACCCAAGCAGATATTTGAGCAGAGATACGATAAATTCCGCAACATGGGTGTTTTTGCGGAGTGATCATGAACGAGATCATCCGCCTTCCCGAAAGCGTTTCTAATAAAGTTGCGGCGGGCGAGGTGGTGGAAAAGCCGCTCAATGCCGTCAAGGAGCTGATGGAAAACTCCCTCGATGCAGGTGCGGACAGCATAAGCGTCGAGATAGAAGAAGGCGGGCTTGCGCTCATAAAAATAACCGACAACGGCAAAGGCATTCTTAAAAGTGATTTGCCTGCCGCTGTGGAAAGATTTGCCACCAGTAAAATCAAAGACATTGACGACATTTACAATATACATTCCTACGGTTTCAGAGGCGAAGCCCTTGCCGCCATATCATCCGTGAGTGATTTTTCCATAACAAGTGCCAGAAACGGCGAAGGTAACGAACTCCGTGTAAAATTCGGAGTTATCGAGCCCCTTCGCCCGGCTCCTTTTGTTCAGGGCACATGCGTAACTGTCAAAGAACTGTTCCGCAATGTTCCCGCACGTCTGAAGTTTTTCGGCAGTCCGCAGGGACTCGAAAGAGAAATAATCAAGTTTGTTAAGCAGTTTGCTGTTTTTGCCGATGGTGTCTCCGTTAAGGTAAAAAGCAGTGCAAAGGAGGCTTACTCCGCAGGACGGGATGAAAGCTTTCTGCAGAAAGCAAAATCTGCCCTCGGAGTGGATGAGCTTGTGTATGGGGAGAAAGAATACAGCGGTGTTTCTGTGAGGATGGCTGCAAGCCTTCCCACGGTTCAGCGATATAGAAGAGACGCTATGATAGTTGCCGTGAACGGGCGTGTGGTGAAAGACCCGGCGGTTGTTCAGGCAGTTGTGCAGGCTTACCACAGGCTGATTCCCGATAACAGATACCCAGCATGCGCAGTTGAAATAAAAGTTCGCCCTGAAGATGTTGATGTGAATGTTCATCCCGCTAAGGCAGTTGTTAAAATGCTGAATTCAAGGGATATTTTCAGCATGGTTCATGACTGCGTCCGTGAAACTCTCGACAGCCAGCGGAATAATCCGGCGGAAGATGAAGAAAAATCCGCAGTAAACGTGATGCCCGACTGGTTCAGCGGCGAAACAGGTGAGGCGAAGCAGTATTTCGTGGCGGAGGCGAAACCTGCGCTTGATATATCATCCATGATGGAAACTGTTCAGGAAAAGCCATCCTACTCAAATACATACAGAGAACAAACAGGCAAACAGCCGATTTATGAGGAGCGCCCGTACCGGATAATAGGTCAGGCTTTCGACTCACTGATAATATGCGAAATGAACGGAAGTGTCTTCTTTGTGGATCAGCATGTTGCCCACGAACGTGTGCTTTATGAAAGATTTCTTAATGAAAAAAATGTGAATATTCCGTCCATTGTGCTGTTTGAGCCCATGGTTATGGAAGCGGATGCAGATGAGATAAAAGCGGCAGAGGAAAATGCCGATGATCTTGCTGCCTTCGGTTTCGGGCTTGAGACTTTCGGCACAGACAGCCTGAAAATAGTAAAGGTTCCTGCGGATATTCTTAAGCGCAATATAGAAAAAGAGATAAGGGAAATGCTTGCTGAAATGGCTGAATGCTCCAAAGGCAGGCAGGAGGATTCCCGAATCCTTACTATGTCATGCAAATGTGCGGTGAAGGCAGGGGATAAGCTTACCTTTCCTGAAATGGACAAAATAATGGCGGATCTCCTTAAAACCTCCAATCCGCACACCTGCCCGCATGGGCGACCTATAACATATTCTCTTGATAAGGAAACTCTGTTCAGGAAATTCAACAGATGATAATTCCCATAATCACAGGAGCCACCGGAACGGGTAAAACCGCTCTGGCTATTGAGCTTGCCAGCCGCTTTAACGCAGAGATAATCAGCGCCGATGCGTATCAGGTTTACAGAGGCATGGACATCGGCACGGCAAAGCCCTCAAAGGAAGAGCTGGCGGCTGTTCCGCACCATCTTATAGATATTCTTGACCCTGATAAAACCTATTCCGCAGGGGATTTTTTTGAGCATGCGGAAAATATTGCAGACGATATTATATCACGGGGTAAATTGCCAGTAATCGCAGGCGGAACAGGGCTTTATGCAGAAACACTGATTAAAGGCATCTTCTGCGCCCCTGAAAGAGATGATGCTCTGCGTGCTGCTTTGGAGGAAGAAGGGCAGGCGCACGGCTTTGAGCTTCTGCATGAGAGGCTTAGGCAGATTGACTCTGAGTTCGCCGCATCCATTCCTCCGTCTGACAAAACACGTATAATCAGAGGGCTTGAGATAAACTCGCTATGCAGAATGAATGTCCGTGAAGCACAGAAGGTTTTTCATGTACATCCCAGGCACAAATACTCTGTTTTTCTTATTGCCGATGAACGTGAACGCATGTATGCCCGCATAAATGAGCGTGTGGTAAAGATGTTTGAAGCAGGATGGGCTGACGAGGTGGAAGACCTGCTCGCCTGCGGATATAATGAAAACATGCAGTCTTTCAAAGCTATAGGCTATCGTGAGACGGCTGCTTTAGTGAGAAAAGAGGCGGAATTTGCTTCTGTTCTGGCAACCATTCAGCAGAAAACCCGCAATTTTGCCAAACGTCAGGTAACATGGTTTAAGCATATGGAAGGGCTGACTGAGCTTCGTGCCTCTGACCCTACGAACATCGACAGGCTGTCGGCCTGTCTGCGTGATTATTAGGCTTGAAAAAAAATTAACCCTGACTTATACTTGTGAATTAACGTTATTATTACTTCCGGGGGTATTATGAGTAAAAAAGTAAATATTCAGGATGTTTTTCTTAACCATATCAGGAAAAGACGCATCGCTGTGACAATTTATTTGGTTAACGGAGTGAAGATAGAAGGACTGATAAAAGGGTTTGACAACTTTGTGATCATTCTTAAGGATGAATCACAGAAAATGATCTACAAACACGCTGTTTCCACTATCGAACCCTCCGAGGAAATTGACGAAATAGAAATGGCCTGATGGTTTTCGGCGGCGGTTTCAGAGAACCTTTAAAGGTTATTTATTTTAATGCGGTTCTGTATAACAGGGAGCATTTTCCTGAACCCGATACCGCCATCGTCAGTATTTTCGGGAAACCGTTATTTAAGTCTCAGGAGTTTGATTTCAGCCATACGGATTACTACACTCCGGAAATGGACAGACCTCAGTCTAAATATTTTGCGGGGTATGAGCTTATAGATTCGCCGGAAAGACTGGCGGAGTTCAAGATTAAGGCTGTGGAGCTTGAAAACAGCCTTATGAAGAACGGAAGAAGGTTTATAAATGTAGACCCCGGTTATGTCGCTCTTGAAAAAGTCGTGGCGGCAAGCACAAAGAACTTTACTCACAGAATATATATTGGCGGTCGGATATACGCAGATCTTCAGCTGCAGAGAAGAAAAAATGCCTACATGCCTCTGCCGTGGACATTTCAGGACTATACGTTTCCACAGGCATTGGAACTGTTTGAAAAAATGCGGAATCACCTGATTGCAGAAACGCATACAGGTTCATCTGAATAAACAGGCATAGTTATAAGGACAGGGTATGGAGCTTTCCACCTCTTTGTTTATCAGCCTTGAAACGGATGATGACACCGCATTAAGTTTCTTTACAGAAAACCGTGTACCCGCAGGGGATGAACCTTTGTGGGTTAAATGCGTTCTGGAGAAACGGCGTGCGCTTGCCAAACCTATGTATGACTGGCTTAAAGAGCGGACTGATCTATACGGTATTTTGTGCAGTGATCCTTCCCTGAGCGGGGAGCTTTTTACGTTTCTTTGCCGTATGATGAAAAACTCTCCGGCTTTTTTTAACGCTGTTGCGGCTCATAAAGGAATTAAAACAGAAATTTTCACTGCTTTTGCCCAGTCCGCTGAGGAAGATATTCTGGAACACCTTGCTGATTCGGATATCCTTATAGATGAACCTTCTCTTGCAGTGCTTATGCTCAGAAATCCGTTTCTAAGCGATCAGGCAGCGGCAAGAGTCACCGGAATTTCAGGTTTTCAGCCTGATTTTGAGGTGAAAAAAGAGCTTGAGGACAACCTTTACGGGCAGATTCAGAAAATGAGCATAGCCCAGAAGATAAAACTTGCTTCCAAGGGCAACAAACAGGCTCGCGGACTTCTTGTACGCAGCCCGAATAAGCAGATTTCCGGTGCTGTGATGCGTAATCCCCGCATGACGGAGGATGAAGTCGAATTCCTTGTGAAGAATAAAAGCACTTCGGAGCATATTTTCCGTGAAGTTGCCTTGAACAAGGAATGGATGAAAAGCTATACTATCATCAGCGCTATGGCTAAAAACCCCAAGACTCCGCTTGATATAACAATGGGACTTGTGGGCAGGCTTATGGCGCAGGATGTGGAATATATCGCAAGATCCAGGGAAGTGCCCGCCACTCTGAGACAGACGGCGGCTAGAATTGTGGAGCAGAAGGCGAAAAAATCATGAAAGCAGGCTTAGTTTACTTTGCGCTTATAGCCGGACTGGTTCTTTACCTGTTTTTCGGTCACAACGGTGTGCTGAAATACAGGGAACTGGTGGGGCTGAAAAATGCTTATGAATCGCAGCTCATGGAAATGGATGCCAAAATAAAAAGCCTTCAGAAAGAGCTTGAAGCTATAAAAAAAGATAAGGAATATCTTGAGCTTCTCATCAGGAAGGAGCTTAACATGCGTTCACCGGATGAGGACATATATATAATAGGCAATGAAACGGTTCACAGTAACGGAGATAACCGCAGCAATTAAAAACCTGCTTGAGGGCACTTTCAGAGAGACAGTCACCGTCAGCGGGGAGATAACCGGTTATTCCGTTTCACCCAGAGGACACATCTACTTCTCACTGAAAGACGATAAGGCGAAGATAAGGGTGGCGATGTTTAAAAGCGCCTCCTCCTCCGCACGTTCATACACGCCCAAAAACGGGGATTCCGTTGAGGTTACAGGGGAACTCAAGCTTTATGAAACCGACGGTGCCTACCAGATAATTGCCCGTAAGATAGAGTATGATTCTGTGGGGCTGTTCTGGCAGAAGTTTGAGGAAACAAAACGCAGACTTGAGGCTGAGGGGCTTTTTGATGAGTCCCGCAAGAAGCCTGTGCCTGAACTTCCCGAACGTATAGCATTGATAACATCCCCTACCGGAGCGGCTGTAACGGACTTTATAACCACCGCTAAAAAGACCGGCGGCAGATTTGTGATAGACATCTGGCCTGTTCCTGTTCAGGGGAAAGAGGCGGCACTGCCTATTATAAAAGCCCTGAACACGGCGGGAAGCCTCACTGGTATTTATGATGCCGTTGTCCTCATGAGAGGCGGCGGTTCGCTTGAGGATCTGGCTGTTTTCAGCGAGGAACTGGTGGCAAGAGCCGTTGCGGCAACCGCTGTTCCGTGCATTTCCGCAGTGGGTCATGAGAGGGATTTCTCAATATGCGATTTCACGGCGGATTTAAGGGTGGCGACACCTACGGCGGCTGCGGTTAAACTTTCTGAGGGCTATGCTGTCAGAGAAAAAGAACTCGCCGTTTATCAGGACAGAATATCCGCATTCATGGAAAACAGGCTCAACCGTCTGAATCAGAGGATGGATTTTCTGGGGCGCAGACTCGGTGCATCATCCCCTGCGGCTAAGATAGCTTCTCTCAAAAACATGCTTGGCTCAAGGGAACAGAAAATAGCCTCAAAAATGCGTGAAAAATTATTCAGCGCTTCCCGAAGGCTTGATGTATGCGGTAATATAGTCAGGAAGCATCACCCCGGAATACGCATAGAAAAAATGAAAAGCAGAACAGACAGCGCCTACAGAGTGCTTAAAACACTGGCTCTGGATGCTCTGAAGGAAAATAAACAGAAACTTGAGCTTCTCAGTGCGAGGCTCGGCGGGGTAAGCCCTGAAAAGGCTCTGGAAAGAGGCTACGCACTGGTAAGTATAAACAACAGGTTGGTCAGGAAGGCAAAAGACGTCCATCTCGAAGATGAACTTGAAATTAGATTCAATGACGGCTATATTAACACCTTCGTCACCGGCAGGAAACTTTCGGAGGATGGCAATGGAAAGAATTCCGATAACAAAAGAAGGGTTTCAAAAGGTCAAAAAAGAACTGGAGAGACTCAAGACGACTGAAAGAAAAGAGGCGGTGGAAGCCATTGCCGAGGCGAGAAGCCACGGAGATCTGAGCGAAAACGCCGAATATGACGCCGCAAAAGAAAGGCAGGGAATGATAGAAGCGAGAATAGCCGAGCTTGAAGGAAAAATCGGCAGATTCGACGTTATAGATATCTCCTCGCTTTCTTCCGAAAAAGTAATCTTCGGGGCGACTGTTACCGTGGAAAATATCGATACTGAAGAAAGAAAAACCTACAAAATAGTAGGTCCGGATGAGGCTGATATAAGCAGCGGCACAATTTCCATTCTTTCACCTCTGGCAAGAGCCCTTGTGAACAAAAAGGTCGGTGATGAGACCATTGTTCAGGCACCCGGCGGTGAAATCGAATACGAAATTATAGAAATATCTTTCAAATAAACCTATTAACAAATGCCCTCCGGTATTAAGGAGGGCATTTTTGTTCCTTTTACCTGTACTTTTATATAACCCGCACACTATTTTAGCTGTATAATATCTTTGTATTCAGGTTTCTTGACGCATTAGGAGGAAACTATGCATTTCGGCAGGACAGCATTAATAATTCTGGCGGTGTTCGCTACGTTTTCAGTGATATATGCTGAGACATTTGAAGAATATATGAAATCGCAGATGGATGAATTTCAGCAGTTTAAAGATGAAAGAGACAAGGAGTTCACTGCGTTTCTGAAAGAAATGTGGATCAGGGTTGAGACGGAAGAGCCCATAAAGCAGATTGATGAGCCTAAACCCATCAAAATGCCTGTTGCACCGCCCCATGAAGAACCGGCTCCTTTACCTGTTGTGAAGCCTGTTCCTGAACCGCTTCCTCCTCTTCCTGTTAAACCCGCACCCGCACCTGTTGCCCCTGAGGAGCCTAAAGCGCCTGTTAAACCCGAACCTGCACCTGACGTTGTTAAACCCGAACCGTCTCCTGCTCCTGTCATTAAACCTGAGCCGGAAATTGCTGTTATTCCCCAGCCTGCTCCCGTACCTGTTCCTGAACCTGTTATTGTTACACCTCCGTCAATTAAGGGCAGACCTCTTGAATTTGTGTTTTTCGGCAGTTCCGTCAGGCTCGGATACGATACAAAACTTACCCTCGGTGCAGAGGCACCATTAAACAGTAAAAAGCTTGGTGAATTTTGGGAAAAAGCAGCGCTTGCCGATTATGAACCACTTATGAATAACCTGCTTAAATATAAAAAAGAGCTTAAAATGACCGACTGGGGCTTTATACTTCTTGTCAGTGAAACTGCGGGGAAAATTGCCGCCGACAGAAACGGGAAGGTTCTTCTCACATGGTTTGTATTAAGCAAAGCCGGATATGAAACGAGGGCTGCGTATGACAAAAACAATGTCTACCTGCTTGTTCCCGCCGATACCAAGCTTTATGGAGTTTCATATTTTACCCTTAAGGACAAAAGATACTACGCAGTTTCCGCTGACGGCTTCATAAACAACCTCGGCAGTGTCTACACCTATGAGAAAAGCTACCCCGAAGCGGATCGCTACATGGATTTCCGCATGACGGATTATCCTGAACTGGGCAGAAAAGTTTCAGAGAGAGATTTGAGCTTCACTTACGGCGGTCAGACTTTCAAAATAAAAGTTCCGTATAATATGAATGACATAATATATCTGAAATATCACCCGCAGACCGATGTCAACCTCTACGGCGAGGCAGGACTTCCTGAGTGGGCAGGGAAACCGCTCATCGCACAGCTTGCTCCTATTATAAAAGGAAAAAGTGATGAGGAAGCTGTTAACATTCTTCTGAAATTTGTGCAGACAGCCTTCAAATACGCCACAGATGATCAGCAGTTCGGCAGAGAAAAGTTCCTTTTCGCCATGGAGACAATCTATTACCCTTATTCCGACTGCGAGGACAGAAGCATACTTTTCACATATCTTGTGAAACAAATGCTCAAACTTGATGTGGTATTTCTCGACTATCCGGGGCACATAGCTGCTGCAGTGGCATTTAAGAATAACGTTAAGGGCGATTATGTGACATTTGAGGGTAAACGCTACACAGTGACTGACCCCACCTATATAAATGCAACAATAGGCATGACAATGCCTCAGTTTGCCAAAAACACACCGAAAGTTGTAAAATTCTGAAGCAAGTGCCGGGCGGAAAGCTCCGTCCGGCTTATTTTAATATTTTTATTATTTCAGGCAGCATGTCTTTTTCAAAATTCTGCGCCTCATGTCCGCCTTCTGCGAACGGATAGAAGTTAATTCCATGTCTGGCACATGCTTCTCTTATCCCTTCCGGTTCTATGACATCGTCATCCATATTCATGAATATGTGCAGCTTTGACGCATTGGCGGTCAATAATTCCGTTGATTTGAGGCTTATCAGCTTTTCAGCATCGATATGGTCAATTCCTGCTTCTTTTTCCATGATTGAGTGAATGCGCTGATCCAGATAAAAAGACGGATTTATTCCTATGCCTGTGATACCAAGGCGTGCTGCGAGATTCAGGGCAAAATAACCGCCGAAGGAAGAACCCGCCAGAGCATCATATCCTTTGGCGTCTGAGGCATCCGGCGTTCTGTTGTAAGGGAATATATCAACATCATACAAGCGTGAAAGGTGTATGTATTTCTGGCTGTTCTTTGTGTTCACCGCTCTTTCCGCCACATGAGCAAGACCCGGAAAATAAAGAATTTTCATATTATCCTCATAACTGATTTTTATTACGGCGCAAAGCCAAACCTCTCTTGATTATAATGGACAAAATTTAGTAAACTGGAAACCTGAAATTAAGGAAGTGATTATGAAAATTGTCTCATTCAACGTAAACAGTGTAAGGAAAAGAACGGCGCATATAGCCTCATTTGCGGAAGAAAACGGAGCGGACATTATTGCGCTTCAGGAAACCAAAACGGAGGATGAGTTTTTTCCGGCGGGAGAGTTTGCGGAGATGGGCTTTCACAGCGAATACTACGGACAGAAAACCCATTACGGCGTGGCTGTTATCTCAAAACAGAAGCCCGTCAGCGTTGTCAAAGGCATTCCCGCTGAAGGCGAGCAGAAACGTTTTATTATGTGCAGATATGACACCCCAAAAGGGGCACTCAGCATTATTAACTGTTATTTCCCACAGGGAGAAAGCAGGGATACGGAAAGAAAATTCACCATGAAGCGTGAGTTTTACGCCGGAGTGGCGGAGTATATAAAAACAAATTTTAAGGAAGGCGACCTGTATGCCCTTGTGGGTGATTTCAATGTCGCCTACACCGACCTTGATGTAGGTATCGGGGCGGACAGTGTGAAAAGATGGCTCAAGGAAGGCAAGTGCTGCTTTCTGCCGGAGGAGAGGGAGTGGATGAGTATGTTTTACTCCGTAGGTATGAAGGATACATACCGTCTGGTTCATCCCGATTCGACCGAGCTTTTTTCATGGTTCGACTACAGAAGCAAGGGCTTTGAGCGTGATCCCAAGCGTGGGCTGCGTATTGACGCTGTTCTTGCCAGCCCGGCTTTGGCGGAATTCACTTCCGGCGCTGGAATAGACTACAATACAAGGGGAATGGAATCCCCATCTGACCACTGTCCCGTCTGGGCAGAATTCAGCCTTTAGAAGAGCTAGATATGGCAAATATGCTTGTAATGCTTTACAGCTTCGTCATGGGAATCGTGATGAAGCGTTCAGGACGTTTCCCATCGGAAACTGCGAATGTTCTTAACCAGTTCATAATAAATATAACATTCCCTGCTGTGACACTGCTTTATATCCATGAGCTTGAGTTCAGCATGGATCTTATCTTTCCGGCTCTTATGGGGATGATAGTCTTCTGTGTCGGTGCGGGTTTTTTCCTTGTTATCGGCAAAATTTTTAAGCTGAATGACAAAACCATCGGCTGTCTCATGCTCTCCGGAGGTCTTGGAAATACATCCTTTGTGGGTTTTCCCATGATAAATGCCTTTTACGGCGAAGATATGATCGGTATCGGTGTTTTATGCGATCAGGGCTCATTTTTTGTCCTTTCCACTCTGGGCATTATGGTTGCCGCAAAATACGCATCCGGTAAGGTAAGCTCTTGGGATATAGTGAAAAAAGTGGTCATGTTCCCGCCTTTTCAGGCTATGGTGATCGCTCTTATTCTTAAACCAATTGTTTTTCCCTCATGGATGATAGACTTCCTGCGTGCGCTGGGTGCTACTGTTACTCCACTTGCCCTTGCTTCCGTGGGCTTTCAGCTTCATCTGGGAGATATAAAGACTGCTTACGGCAGGTTGGGGATCGGTCTTTTGTATAAACTTATTATCGCTCCCTTTGTCATATTCCTGCTGTATGTCTTCGTATTCGGAGCAAGAGGGCAGGCTATTCAGGTTACTGTGTTTGAGGCTGCCATGGCTCCCATGGTTACTTCCAGCATAATAGCGGCGGAAAACGGTCTGGACAGACCCTTGACAGCACTTATGGTAGGGGTGGGAATACCTCTTTCTTTTCTCACTGCTGCGGCATGGTATTACCTGCTGCTGTGGGTATAAAAAAAATTATTAAAAGGTTGGGATATGTTCATCGAAAAAGTATCAAGTGAATTCTCGCTCAGAACCTCTAATGTTAAAAACCTCATTGAACTTCACCTCGAAGGGAACACTGTTCCTTTCATCGCCCGTTACAGAAAAGAGATGACAGGCGGTATGGAAGCCGAGGACATAAGGGCGGTTATTGAGAGATACGAATACATAGTGAATCTGGAAAAGCGTAAGGAAGAGGTTATAGAGGCTATCAGAGAGCGTGAAAAGCTCACGCCGGAGCTTGAAAAAGCCATTCGTGCCGCTGAAACCCTTAAGGATGTGGAAGATCTTTACGCTCCTTACAAATCAAAACGCAAAACCAAAGGCGATATAGCCAGAGAAGCGGGGCTTCTCCCCCTTGCGGATTATATAAGAGGCAGGGAGGACTTGAGCGGACTTGAGGCTGAAGCGGCAAAATATCTCAATGAGACAGTTGCGGATGTTCCTCAGGCACTTGAGATGGCGGCGGATATAATCTCCGAGGACATAGGCAGAGACCCCGAAATCAGAACCAGAATCCGAGAACTTTATGCAACAACAACTCTTGTGACCTGCGAAAAGAGAAAAGAGGTCACAGACAGAACATCATACGAAGACTATTATGAATATGAGGAAAAGATAACCACTCTGCCGCCCCACAGGGTTCTTGCCATTTTCAGAGGCGAGAGGGAAAAAGTACTCAAAGTAAAGCTGACTCCAGATGAGGAACGCTGTCTGGCTGCGGTGACGGGTCTTTCCGCTCAGAAAGGGATGAAACTTAATGATATTACCCTTAAATGTTCTAACACTGCATTGAAAAAGACAATCAGCGTGTCCGCAGAGCTTGATCTCCGCTCAACTTTGAGAGAAGAAGCGGAGCTGAAAGCCATAGATGTTTTTGCAAAGAACCTGAAAAGTCTGCTTCTTACCCCTAAAGTGAAAGGCAAGGTTATAATGGGGATTGACCCCGCATACAGAACAGGCTGCAAGTTTGCCGTTGTTGATGAAACAGGCAGGCTCCTTGACTGGGGTGTTATGCACCCCACCAAACCGCAGGAGGATATAGAAGGAAGCAGAAGGATGTTTCTTGAATCCATGAAAAAATGCGGCATTACAGCGGTGGCTATCGGTAACGGAACCGCAAGCCGTGAGACGGAAGAGTTCGTTGCGGAGCTGATAAAAGATAAAGAGCTTAAAATAACATACACCATAGTCAGTGAGGCGGGGGCGTCTGTTTATTCCGCAGGCGAGGTCGCAGCAAGGGAGTTCCCCGAGCTTGATGTAACAATCAGAGGAGCAATCTCCATCGCCAGAAGGGTAATTGACCCACTGAGCGAGCTTGTTAAGATAGAACCCCGCTCGATCGGCGTGGGGATGTATCAGCATGATGTAAACCCGAAGAAACTTAATGAAAGCCTTGAAAATGTGGTTGAGGATGTGGTGAACAGTGTGGGGGTTGACCTGAACACCGCCAGCCCTTCACTTCTTCAGTATGTGGCGGGGCTTACCAAAAGTACGGCTGAAAAAATTGTTGCTCTGCGTGAGAAAATAGGGCGCTTCATGAGCCGCAAACAGCTTATGGAGGTTGACGGCATAGGTCAGCAGACTTTCCTTCAGTGTGCGGGCTTCCTCAAGGTTTATGACGGTGAGGAACCAATGGACGCCATGTTTATCCACCCTGAAAGCTACGAGGGAACTTATTCGCTTTTAGAGAAACTGAATGTTTCGCTGAAAAATACGGAGCTTATCAAGCTTGCGCTGAAAAATAAAAATATCAGAAAAATAGCTGAAGAAACAGGGCTTGGCGAATTTACAATGAAAGATATTCTGGACAGTCTTGAAAAGCCTGACCGTGATATAAGAGACAGCCTTGACCCGGTAATATTCAAAAAGGGCGTGGTAAATCTTGATGACATAAAAGAAGGAATGATGCTTCAGGGCAAGGTCACTAATGTTGTGGATTTTGGCGCATTTGTTGACCTCGGACTGAAAAATGACGGTCTGGTGCATATTTCGCATCTTGCGGATAAATTTATCAAGCATCCGTCGGATGTTGTTTCCGTGGGTGATAACGTTAGTGTCCGTGTTCTCTCTGTGGATAAGGACAGGGGCAGAGTTTCGCTCACAATGAAAAGCAGATAAGGATTTTTTTCGTTGTCAATTGTACAAATAGTTGTACATTATATAGCAGGAGGTATGATATGGATGCTAAAAACTATTCTCAGGTTCGTCAAAATATGGCAAGCACAATGGAATATGTGTGCGATACCCATGAACCTGTTATCATTACAAGAAAAAATGCCAAGCCTGTTGTTATGATGTCTCTGGAAAGCTACAACTCTCTTCAGGAGACAGTTTATCTGCTGAAAAGCCCTGAAAATGCGGCAAAGCTGGCTAAAAGCATTGATGAATATGAAAAAGGCAAAAGCTTTGTTAAAGAGCTGATAGAAGATGATAGTCTGGACTGAGACAGCATGGGATGAATATCTCTACTGGCAGAAGAACGACAGAAAGATCCTGAAAAGGATTAATGAACTGATAAGAGATATACACAGAAGTCCATTTGAGGGAATAGGTAAACCGGAGGCTCTTAAGTTCAGTCTTGCCGGTAAATGGTCAAGGCGTATAGATCATGAACACAGACTTGTGTACCAGATTGATAATAGTCATATTGTTATATTACAGTGCAAATATCACTATTAAATCAAAAATCATGTCCCTTCGCCCTTTAAGGCGAAGGGTTTTCTTATTCCACCTCGATCAGTGAGGCGGTTTTCTCCGACATTGTAATTACAACGCCTTCAAAAGTATGGAGGACTATTTCCTGTTCGGCGTCAAGATCAACACGTTTTCCGCTTTCTATTCCTTCCATTGACAAGACAGAGCCGATGTTTATGTCAGCATTGTTAAGGAAAGTGGCTATTTTTTTCCCCGCTGCAATTCCAGAGACTTTAAACTCAACTCCTTTTGGTGAGAAGGTGAACTGAAAGTTTTTCCTGTTCACAGTGTCGCCTATTATCATAGCGGCGACAGCCTCGGAGATTCGTACTCTGTTTTTATGGTTAACATTAACCACATACTCCATAGGGGGCAGACTTTTGATTATCTTAAGCTTCATTCTGGGTTTTATTCCCAGCATGGCGAGGCGTTTAGCGTTTTTTTCACATTTGCCGAGGCTGTAGGTGATTACTGTGGCTGAAGGAGCAGCATCATAAAAAGGTTTTGGAGAACCACTCCCCGCACGGACAGTGATATGCTTGGCGAGCTGGCCGCTTATCACTCTTACGCCGTTTTTAGTATCAACCTTAACGGTGGAGTATTTAACATCATCCAGATCAAGCTTGGTTACGGCACTGCCTTTATAGAGACCAAGTGCGGCGAGCTTCTGCGCCGATTCCCCCTGCGGAGTATTCTTGATTCTGTAGCAGTAACCGCTTTCGGCGTTTTTAAGGTTAAGCATCTACTTCTCCTTTTTATGTTTTACGCCGTAAGAGGAAAGACTCAGGGCGTAAATCAGTGTCGAAAGCGTGGTTCCGTTATGGAGCAGGGCGCTTGTCAGCGGGCTTATTCTGCCCATGAGTGAGAGAGCGACTGTAGCTGTGTTCACGCCTATGTTAAACCGGAACATCTGTTTGATAACCTTCATGGTTTTAACCGCAAGCACACGTGCTTTCACAATTCCCATGAGATCTTCCCGCAGGAGTATAACTGCTGCGGTTTCCTTAGCCAGATCCGCACCCTGCGGAAGGCTTATGCCAACATCTGCCGTGAGGAGTGCCGGTGCATCGTTTACGCCGTCACCTGCGAAGGCGATTCTGCATCCCTGCTGTTTAAGCTTTTTGACTATGCCCGCTTTGTCTTCAGGCTTCATTTCGTAATAAACGTCGTCTATTCCAAGGAGTTCTGCAACATGCAGAGCAGAGTCACGGTGGTCTCCAGTGATCATCACGGTTTTTTTGATGCCGTTTTTCTTTAACTCTTTTATAACCTGTGCGGATTCATCACGCAAGGTATCTTTGAGGGCAATCAGCCCGCAGAGCATACCGTCTATGGCGACATAAAGTATTGTCTGCCCCTTGGTGCGCATTTTCTGTGCATCTTCATCGGAAAAACAACATACGACTTTTTCGTCTTCAGCAACGAAGTGATGGCTTCCCACCAGAACGTTTTTTCCGCCCACATATGCAGAAACACCGTGAGCTATTATGAAGTCCACTTCGCCTGTATGCTCAAGGTCAAGGTTTCTGTTTGCCGCTTCCTTCACCACGGCAGAGGCTATTGGGTGGGAGTAATACTCCTCTGCGGATGCGGCGATTCGCACTATTTCATTTTCTGTATATCCGTTATAGGGCTGAACCTCCGTTACGGAGAGTGTCCCTTTTGTGAGCGTTCCTGTTTTGTCAAAAATGATTGTGTCCACTTCCGACAGGTTTTCAAGTGCCTGTGCGCCTTTGATAAATATGCCTTCTGTGGCGGCGTTGTACATGCTTGCCTTGATGGCTGTAGGGGTGACAAGCTGCAATGCGCATGAGTAATCCACGGAAAGAACAGACGATGCACGCCTGAAATCCCTCGTGAGCAGAAGTGTTGCCAGCCCTGCGGCGAATGTCACGGGAACCATTTTATCTGCCGCAGCAAATGCTTTGACTTCTGTTCTGGACTGGTTTTTAAGGGAGTTGCTTATAAATTTTGCTATCCTTGCTGTTGTGGTTTCTGAACCCACTTTCTCTGCTTCGATGATAATTTTGCCTTCAGCCATCACTGTGCCGGAATATACATAGTCTCCGGGCTTGATGTGAACGGGCAGGCTTTCACCGGTTACGGATGCCTGATTTACAAGCCCTTCTCCTGATGCGACTTTTCCGTCCACAGGAATCATCTCCCCTGAACCGGCACGCACCATATCCCCGATCTGGAGATCGCCCACTGCTGTTTTCTCCTCTGATTGTCCTCTCACTACCCAGACGTACTCAACTTCCGGTTTAATGAGGCTTTTCAGCATCTTGTCAGATCTATATTCGGCGGATTCCTCAAGGTAATGACCGAGGTTAAGGAGGAATGTGATCGAACCTGCGGTGAAGTAGTCTTTTCTGGCGAGGAGCATGGCTATAACAGCCGCATCCAGTACCTCAACCTTGAGCCCTCTGGTGAATAGGGTTTCTATACCCTCCATCATGATCGGTGCAGCACCGAGATATGTGAGGGGGCGTCTTAATCCCTGAGGCAGAAACAATTTGAGAATCCACATTGTTCCCGCCCAGTAGACATTGATTAAATCGGGGGAGTTCTGAAGCTCTTCCTCAGCGTTGAAAACCGTATGGCTGAACGCTGAAAGAACATCCAGAACATCGCCCCGTACATCTGTTTTTTTGTCAAAGTTTACTACTGCCGTTTGTGCCTTCTGGTTTACACGGACGGATTTCACGCCCTTGATCTGCTCCAGACCGGATTCCACCAGTGTGGCATCCAGAGCAGGATTGCCCAGAACGGGAGCCTTGAGGCGGATACGCCCCGGCATGTCATGCACTATTCCGACTTTTTCCAGTCCGGTGAAAAACATTGAGCCTAAAATGACAGCACCTTCTAACTTTTCATATTTTCGGGATAAAGGTAGTTGTGGTAAATGCTTAAACCGACAAGGGCAACACCTGATGCCACATGGAGATGCTTAGCGGCTTTGCCTTTGCCGAACCCTGTCACAACAGTTGCTGCCATTGTGAATATCAGGGCGTTTTTAACAAGCTTACGTTTACGCATTACGGCAGACGGATTCTTTTTTTTCTTTTTTACCGTTGCCTTGCTTTCGCCGCTCACTTTATTCTCCTTCGACTTCCGCCTGAACGTCTCTTATCTGTTCTTTCAGTTCTTCAACGCCGGACTGAAGACCGCCCCAAACCTTGACAACGCCTTTTACTATGGCTTTCTTGACAGCAGGGTTAGTGAGAAGGATCGCAAGCCCTGCGCCCACAGCAAAACCCTTAACATAGCTAGGCTCACGGAAGTTAAACCACTGTTTAAGGTGGGGATAAACGGAATGATCCGCATACTGCTGCTGGGGATAGGGGTAGGGATAATATCCATACTGCGGTGCCTGCTGCTGAGCCTGAGGGTTCTGGGGATTCTGTTTCTGATCGCTCATGTTCGTCTCCTTTTTTTTTTATATTATTCTGATTTTACAGGTTCTTTTGCTTTACACGCTTTTTCGACTGATGAATCGAGCAGGTATTTTGTGCCTGCCGCCACAGCGAAAACCGTAAGTATTCCGAACACGCCGCCGAGGCGGAGAAGGCTTGCCGCTGCAACGCCCACTGCTGTTGCTGCTCCTGCGCCCGCTGCATCTTTTGCTGTTTTCTTTGCAGCTTCCTCTTTGGTTATTTTGCCTTCTTTAACATCCTTTGCCTGTTTAGCTGCGGATACTGCTCCGCCCACTACCGCACCTGCTGCCGCTCCGACAACGGATGCTCCTGTTACAGCTTTTGTAAGATGGTGCATAATATCCTCCTTTATTCAGCGTCTTCGGCATCGTCTGTCATGCCGCCGAGTGTTTTAGAGAAAATACTCATCAGCGAGTCTTTAATGGAATCATTTGAAAAAAGCATGGCAACGCCCGCTCCTATAAGCATTCCTTTTACAAAATCGCTCCCTGACGCATCCGCAAACTTGCCCATGGCTGAAAGATGCGGATTTTCCTTGATCATGTCCCCGAATTTGCCGAAAATCATTCCGAACGGGTCTTCAGGGTGATGCTGCTCCTCATGATGCTGGTGATGCGGCTCATGGGGCATCTGGGGCATATAGCCGTAAGGCGGCTGCTGCGGCATGTATCCGTATGGTGGCGGAGGTGGCGGCATATACCCATAAGGCATCTGCTGTGGCATATACCCGTACGGAGGCTGGGGCGGCATAGGCATATAGCCGTATGGCGGTGGCGGAGGAGGGGGCATGTAGCCGTATGGGGGCTGCTGGAACCCGAAGTCGGGCTGTCCCATAAACTCTTCTCCGTTTGGTGCGTATCCGTAGGGTGCTTCAAATCGATCTCCGGCGGGCATTTCGCCGCCTTCCGGTTTCTCCGATGCTCTGAAGGCATTCTGAGGAGTGTTTTCTTTTCCTTTTTCTTTTTCCGATGCAGAATCTTCCTGCAGTGAATCGGTGCAGCTTTCTTCTTTTACGGGATTTTCCGCATCCGCGGCTTTTTTTCCCATGTACTGCCTCCTTATGATTGCAGATAAGTGTCTTCGTATCTTTTAAGAATCTCCCTGCAAACTTCAGTATCTTTTGTTGTTATCAGTTTTTCAAATGTTTTGGGGTCTATTATGTTCGGGTCATAGCGTATAACTACTGAACGAGCCATTATGTTAACCCGTGTGTCAAGCACTCCGGGGAGGCTGCTGCTTATATGCTCCAGTTTCTTACTCACGGGATCCTTCACCACGGAAGGGTCAACCTTAAGCCTTATTCTGCCTTCCACATGGTGTGCCACTGTGACATATTTCTTTGCCGCAATTAAATCTTCGAGCATTTTTCCCCATCCTCCGAGAGTTCCGCCGCTTCCGAATCTATTACGGAAAGTGGCTGCATTTCATATTTCAAAAGTCTGGAAGAATTGCCGAGAACGCCCGCAGTGTGGGCTATATGCAGAAGCCCTGCCATAACAGGGGGCAGCAGTCCCGCAGCACCGAGCAGCGCACCGGCTATGTTTGAGCCTGTAGCGAGCATAAAGTTCTGGTGTATAACTTCCTTTGTTTTTCTGCTGAGTTTTCTTAAGTACAGTATTTTTTCAAGGTCATCGTCAACAAGGGCTATATCCGCTGCCTCCACCGCAACATCAGAACCTGCGGCGCCCATGGCTATGCCTAGGTCAGCTTTTGCTAATGCAAGTACATCGTTTATGCCGTCACCTATCATGGTTACTTTGTGATACTGCTGAATATCGGCAACTATGTCCGCCTTCTGTTCCGGCAGAACGGAGTAGTGGCATTTATTAAAGCCAAGCCTGTCCGCCATTGCCTGTGCGGAGTATTTTTCATCTCCGGTGACAAGGATGAACTCCTTCACCCCTTCTTCACGCAGACCGTTTATGACCGCTTCAACATTCTCCTTCTGTTTGTTTTCCACAGTGAGAATGCCGATTACTTTTCCGTCTTCAGCCACATATATGACGCTTAATCCCTGCTGTTCGGCTTCCTTTGAGGGCTTTTCGAGCTTGGATATATTTATTCCGTATTTATTCATCAGTTTTGCGTTGCCGATAAATATCTCACGCCCCATAGACTCGGCACGGACACCCATTCCAAGAATGGTTTCGCATACTGCGTGGGTGGTTTCAGCGCTGCACATCTCTCTTGCTTTGTCACGTATGGCAACGGCAACAGGGTGCCTGTTGTGAAGTTCTGCGGTGTATGCTGAGTATATTACATCGTATTCTGTTTTTCCTTTGATGGGGACAATGGAGATAACCTTCGGCTCATCTGTGGTGATTGTGCCTGTTTTGTCAAAGCAGAAGGATTCCTGTGAACCTGCTTCCTCAAGGTATCTGCCGCCTTTGATAAGGATGCCCTTTGATGCGGCGTTGGATATGGCGGCACTTACTGCGGATGATGCTGCAAGAACTGTTGCACAGGGGCATGCCATAACAAGGAGGACAGAAAACGCCCTGTAAAAGCTGCAGGTTATTACAAAGGTGCCGAGGGTCATCCAGAAGCCCGTGTTTACAAGCTTCCTTGCCAGTCTGTCCGCCTCAAGTTCAATGGGTGCTTTATTGCCGAGGGAGTCTTCGACAAGGCAGAGAATTCTTGCCAGATAGGTTGAATCACCGACGTGACTTGCCTTAACATATATGAGCCCGTTCTGCACGTAGGTTCCGGCGAATACCTGCTCGCCCTCAAATCTGTGGACCAGCTCACTGCGCCCGTTTATTGAGGCTTCGTTTATCGCTGCTTCACCGCAGGTTATGAGACCATCCACAGAGATCTTTTCGCCGGTGTGTATCACCACTGTATCGCCTGCGTGTATCTGCTCCACAGGGACTTCGATCTCCTGCCCGTCTCTGTACACAAAGGCTGTTTTGGATGTTACGTCCAGAATATTCTTAATTGCCTTGCGGGATTTCTCTGTGACGTATCCGTTCAGCAGGTCGCTGCCTGTGTTTACCCAGAGTATCTCAAGAGCTGTGAGGGCTTCGCCCGCTATGGCTGCGGATGCCACTCCCGCACCGAGGAAGCTGTTTAGGGATATTTTGCCTGTTTTTCCGAAGTCACTGACCGCTTTTGCAATTAAGGGTACTGAAAATGCTGCTGCAATGAGCCCCAGAGGGCTGAAGAGCGACTGACTGACTGCCAGCCGGAATATTTTTGTGCGTATGAACACACCGCCGAGAACAGCGGAGAGTATGCCGAATTCGGTTGCAGTCGTGTTGGCTTTGGGGCGCTCATTTCTTACGCAGACACAGCCCTCTCTTTTGCATGCCGGCGCATTAAAAGATGCACGGGGCAGGGGCTTAACCTCTGTGATTCTTTTGATGAGGTCTGAGGGGAGAATGGCAGTGCAGTCATAGTTTATGACTATGTTTCCGCCGATGTGACTGCATCTGGCAGCGCTTACTCCTTCGAGTTTGAGGAGGGACTTCTCCACTGACTCCGCAAGGGAGGGTGAGCCGATCATCTCTTTATATTTCAGGCGGATTCGCCCTTTGAGTGAGTGCTTAACTGTTATCAATTTAGCCACCTATAACTTTATTAAGGGCATGGTTAACAAAGTTAGTTCCTGTCTAATCATATACCCCTTTTGAGAATGTGATCAAGCCAAAATGTTAAAAAATGTCAGATAAAATTGAAAAGGAGTGTTACGGACGTTTAAAACTTTTAGATTGCTGTGATTTTTTCAAAATATCTATCAATGACTTCTCTGGTATCATCCATAGACTTAACAGTATATATCTCAGTTCTGAACGCCGTAGATTCACTTAAGCCTTTTGTGAACCATACTGCATATTTTTTTACTGAGTCAATACAGAATTTTTCTTCCCTGAACATTGTTTCATATGTCACTAGTTTATAAATTAGTTTATGTATCTCCGCCGGAGTAAGATACCCGTCCGGATCTTTTCCTTCCGAAAGTGCTTTAAAAATCCACGGCGCTTTCATCATGCCTCTGCCAATCATAACACCTGCTGCGCCTGTTTCCTTCATTTTTGTGAAGGTTTCAATATCAACTACGTTGCCGTTTCCGATAACAGGTATGGGACTTAGTCTGACGGCATCGGCTATCATGGCATAGTCAACATCACCTGAAAACATCTCAGTTTTTGTGCGCCCGTGTACACTTATTGCGTCTGCGCCTTCACCTGCGGCTATTTTGATTACTTCGGGATAATTTATGCTTTCCCTGTCCCAGCCGAGGCGGATTTTTACTGTCAGGGGTTTTGAGGTGGCTTTCCTTGCCGCACGGATTATGTCTCTGATTTTGTCAGAATCTTTAAGAAGAGCCGCACCGCTGCCGCTTTTCAGCACTTTTTTTACAGGGCAGCCCATGTTTATGTCATAAATATCTGCGTTAGACTCTTCATCGCAGACTTTTATGGCATCATGTATTGATTCAGGCTTTGAACCGAACACCTGCAATGCCACGGGTGTGTCTTTATCTGTGATTTCCAGATACTGCATTGTTTTTCTGCCGGAGCGGATGAGTCCTTCCACGGACACCATTTCTGTAAAGAGCAGCCCGTCAAAGTAATCACGGACAGCCAGACGAAATGCAGGGGTGCTGACACCCGCCATAGGCGCAGAGACCAGAATGTTTTTTTTGAGTGTTTCTGTGATTATGTTATCCGATTTCGGGCTGGGTGTCATAAGCTGTTCCTTCCAGTGAGAAAAACCTGCGTTTGTTGTAAAATCTGCTTGCGGCATAGGCTATCATATCGCCGTTATCAGTGCAGAGACGGAAAGAAGGGAAGTACACGTTTTCCCCTTTTTTACAGGAGTTTCTGAAGGTTTCCCTTATGTATCCGTTGCATGCCACACCGCCGGCTACCACCACTTGCTGTCTTTTCAGCCTGCGGGCAATCCGCAGGGTTTTAAGCACAAGTGTGTCCGCCGCTGTTTTCTGGAAAGAGGCTGCGAGGTCTTCTTTTGAGTATATTCCTTTATTAAGGTTATTCAGAACTGCGGTTTTCAGACCGGAGAAGCTGAAGTTATCTTCCTTTTTCATTGCGATGGGGAGGGGTACAGTGTCTCCGCTGCCTGATTTTGCAAGCTTTTCAATAGCCGGACCTCCGGGGTATCCCAGATCGAGCATTTTGGCAACTTTGTCAAAGCTTTCACCCGCAGCATCGTCCACTGTTTTTGCCACAAGCCGGAAGTTCAGCGCCGCATCCACATCATAAATGTGCGTATGACCTCCGCTGATTATAAGGGCAAGGTAGGGCGGTTTAAGTTCTTTATGCTCAAGTTCCGCTGCTAAAATATGGGCGGAGAGGTGGTTCACAGGCATAACAGGTATTTTCAGCCCGTAGCCTAGCCCCTTGGCAAAGCCGACTCCGACAAACAAAGCACCTATCAGCCCCGGAGCATTTGTAACACCTATAACATCAAGATCTGACGGAGCCACAGAGGCATCAGTGAGACATTTCTTGTAAAGTGGCTCAAGCTTCAGTATATGGTTTCTGGACGCAACCTCCGGAACTACACCGCCAAAGAGGTTATGGATATCCGCCTGAGAGGCTGTGTGGGTGGAAAGCACCCCTTGGGCGGTGTCGTACACCGCCATTGAGGTTTCATCGCATGAAGTCTCTATTCCTAAAAAAAGCAAAAAGCTATCCTTAAACTGTTATTTTTTATGAGCCAGTTCCTTGATGGAAACTATGCGAACCCCTGCTTTTTCAATATCACCGAGATATTTTTCAAGCGTGCTTATTGTTTCATCCCGCAGGTGCCCGATCATGATGACGCTGCCGTTCTTTTTTGCAAGAGCAACGCCTTCCATGATTTTTTTTCTGATATATGTTTCGTTGTTTTCGTTGTCAATAAATTTTCTGTTCTGACCGCATTTCATTCCCTCTTTCAGACATACGTCATAAGCGACTGACTTGCCGGAGGTGTAACTGTCAACATACGTGTCAGTATGTTTTTTCATGAACCCAAGCACCTGCTCCATTTTCTTGGTGTTTTCGGTGAATGCTGACCCCATGTGGTTGTTAAAGCCGTCAATCCTGCCGAGCTGTTTAACATTGTTGTCAGCCTGTGCTTCTATGATGCTTGGAGGCATATTGAGAAGTACAGCACCCTTGCCTGGGTCAGTACTTGGATACGAGAGAGGCTCCATAGGAAAGTGGAGAAACACGGTTTTTCCTGCTTTGCGGGCTATTTCTGCCGTTTCTGCATCATGTGGGAGATAGGGCAGTATAGCAAAAGTAACAGGATATTTTATGGCGGCGAGCCTCTTTGCCAGAGGAACGCTGTAGCCGCAGTCATCTATAAGAAGAGCAAGCTTCGGCGCATTCGGAGGAAGTATAACGGGCTTATCCATATCTTTGGGTTTTTCAACCTTTTCGATTAGGAATTCTATGATAATATTGCCATTTTCATTTGATGCACTTAAGTTGTCGGCTAAAGTGGTTTTGAAGCCCATCTCTTCAAGCATAGGCTGCAGCTCTGCCGTGAGTTCCTTTTGTCTGTCTTTCGGAAGGCTTAAGGTGTAAGTGGCAACAGGTATGCTTCCATCATCCATTTTGCGTGATTTTATGGAGTCACTGCCTATGCCGAGATTAAACATAACAAGTTTGAGAGCCTTGTCAGCCTCATCAATTGTGGCGGATTTATTGTCCTTGGTTACAACTTCTTCCTGAACAGAGGTGAGGGGAGTCTTGACCTCTCTTTTCTCTGCGGTTTCGTTTTTTCCGGCGGCTTTCATGCCGAGATAAACTCCCAGAAGAAGCACTAAAAGAGCTGCGAGAACACCGCCCAGAATATATAGCTGCCTTGAAGAGGCGGCTTTTTTAGCCGCCCCTGTTGATGGTTTACGCTTTCTCGGCGTCCGTGCCGGTTTTTTTCTTTCAGCCATTTTTGATCATTTCCCTCAGTTTTTCTACGGCTGCTTTCAGCTGCTCATCTCTCTGAAGATCGATTATGGGTTTGCTGATGTCAGCTGCGAGTTTATCGATCTCTTCCTGTGTGAGTGTAACATTGTCGGATATTTCTTCAACTGTAAGGTCAGGCTCAATCCCTTTATCATGGATCATTCTGCCGTTGGGAGTGTAATACTTCGCAGTGGTAAGCTTGATTGCTGAACCGTCTCTGAGAGGTATTATCGACTGAACAGATGCCTTTCCGTAGGTTTTTTTACCGACAAGAACGCCCCTTTTGTAGTCCTGTATTGCTCCCGCAAGGATTTCAGAAGCCGATGCCGAACCTTCGTTTACAAGAAGAACAAGGGGAGTCTTTTCCTCTCTAAGCGTGAAGGCAGAGGATTTGAAATGCTGGTCTTTTCCTGTTCTGTCCTTGGTGTAGACAACCTCTTTGCCGGAGGGGAGGAAAATGCTTGAAACATTTATTGCTTCTGTCAGCAGTCCGCCGGGGTTGTTGCGGAGGTCTATTATTATGCCTTTGAATTTATTTTTTCTCATATGCTCTATGGCTGATTTGATTTCGCCTGATACATCTTCTTTAAACTGTGTGACTCTGATGTAGGCAACATCTTTGCCGATCATATCATATTTGACAGCCTTAACTTTGATTATCGCCCTTGTGAGGGTAACGTCAAAAGGTTTGGGAACATTATCCCTGTGAATGGTGATCATCACGTCTGTTCCCGGCTTGCCTCTGAGCTTGTTTACCGCATCCTCAAGGGAAAGACCGGTAGTGGCATTGTCTTCTATCTTGATTATTCTGTCTCCGGCTTTAAGACCTGCTCTGAATGCGGGGGTATCCTCAATGGGGGCTATAACTGTGAGAATATTGTCTCTCATGCCGATTGTAATGCCCAGTCCGCCAAATTCACCTTTGGTTTCCACCTGAAAGTCTTTGTACTCTTTTTCAGTGAAAAAAGTGGAGTGCGGATCAAGTCCCTGAAGCATACCTTTTATGGCTCCTTCCACAAGGGTCTTGTTTTCAACCGGTTCAACATAGTTTCTTTCTATCAGATACATAACCTCGGTGAACGAATCCAGATTTTCATATCTGCTGGATTTTGCGGAGGCTGTGCCGGTATCCTTGATGAATACTCCTGAAGCAGCAAGAAAAGCAAGAAGCGCTGACGCTGCGAGGAATGGAAGAAGTTTCTTTTTTAAATTCATTTTATTTATCTCCTAACGGGTTTAAGCCACTCAGAGGGGTTAAGGGCTTCGTTATGTTTACGTATTTCAAAGTAAAGATAGGGCGTTTCCGGCTGGAGGTCAACAGCAACGGAGCCTATTGCCTGTCCTGCTGCTACGCTGTTTCCTGTCTGAACATTAACTCTGCTCATGTTTGCGTACAGGGTGAAATAGGCGCCGGGGTGTCCGACTATGACCAGATTTCCGAACCCTCTTATGTTATCCACATACTTTACCGTTCCTTCAAATACTGTCCGCACGTCTCCGTGACCGGAGGGGCTGATTTTTATTCCTTTATTCTGAATTGTACCCTGAAAACCTTCAACTTTCTTGGGTCCGAAAAATTCAATTATCTCGCCCTTAATAGGCCAATCCATTTTCCCTTTGAGTCTGCCGAAGAGGGTTGCATCACCTTCTTCAGCTTTCTCTTTCTTTCTGGCATCCTCGACCTGAGCGCGTATACGGTCCATCTTTTTTTCAAAATCCTGCTGTTTTTTATTGAGAATTTTGATGTATTCACGCTTGCTTTCCTTGTCCTGTTCCATGACAGCCACAAGCTGATTCAGTTTAACTTTTTCTGTATTATATTCATCTACAAGTCGCTGCTTCATGCGGAGAAGATGCTCAATATCACGGGATTTTGTTTCCTTCTCAGTCTTAACCGCTTCCAGACGTTCAGATTTTGTCTTAATGTCTTCCGCTCTTTTCATCAGAATTGTGTTGATGTTCTCGACTATCTCCATGTTTTTTATGGTGTCCCTTGATTCTTTGGTGAAAAGAAGAAGCTTTATGTTCACATATTCAATGTTGTCAATCAGGTAGATATTGCTGGTTTCTATTGAGTCTCTTATTTTGGCTATTTCGCTGTTAAGCCGGGAGGTTTCCTTGTCAAGCGTCTGGATATCCTTTCTGAGTTCTGCGGATTCTTTGTTAAGCTGATCAATCATTTTGCTTTGCACGTCAAGAGTTTCATTAAGGTTATTCACCTTGAGCGCAACGGTTTTCTTAGTGCTTTCAATTTTGTCTATCTGTTTGCGTTCTTCATCCAGCCGTTTTTTTATGTCGGTTAAATATCCTTTGGTTTCCTTAAGCCTGTCTTCATAATAATCCGCAGATGCGTATGCGGCAAACAGCAGCATCAGCGCAATGGCGGCAGCTTTAAGATTCATTTATGCTTTTCACCTTGCTGAGGAAGGAGGTAACGCTTATCGTGCTGGCAATAGTGCTTATAACTACAAGATAGATATATGTTTTGAGATAGTAGAACACATCCGGCAGAACAATAAAGTTTAAGCCCACCGGGGCAAGAAGCTTCACATTCATAAACAGCATAAACAGGTAAACAACTGCAGATGATATGAAATATGCGATCGTTATCTCCAGAAATGAGCAGATAACATAGGGTATTTCTATGAATGTTCTCGTGGCGCCCACAAGGTTGTATATCTTAATATCCTCTCTGTATCGGAAAAGGCTTAAGCGTATTGTGTTAAAGATTATTATCCCCACAGAAACGGTGAGGAGAATAGTCAGGGCAACGAGGAAGATTTTCACTGCCGAGCGTATATCGCTGAAGTTCTGAATCCATTTCTCACCGTAACTCGCAACGTCAACATTGCTGAGGCTCATTATTCTGCGCTCCATTTCACGCAGGCGGCTTATCTCCTGAAAATCATCCTTAACTGCCACTTCGATAAAAGCGGGGAAAAGCTCCGGTGGAATTTTGTCCAGATAATTAATGTTTGCAGTGGATCCTTTCAGGTAATTAAATGCATCTTCCTGCGAGTAATAGGAAATGCTTCTGACGCCTTCGATTTCCTGAAGCTGTTTTATAAGCTCATCCACCGAAGTTTTTGTGGGTGATTTCACATAGACCCGCATGGAATCGGTCTTTGTGATCTCTTTAAGGAAAGAGTCGGAAGAGCTGCCGATTATCACAAACATGCTGTATATGAACAAGACAGTGATAACTGTCACCACTGATGCAAGGTTGAGGGACATAGTTTCCCTGAAAAGCCTCAGACCGCTTTTGAGGACAACGCTAATCTTCATCGTCTTCCCCCTTTTCCTGAGTTGAACCTGTGAGGCTGTCATGCTTGATCTTGCCGTATTTCAACTCCACCATTCTTGCGGGGAAATGTTCCATGAGCCTTTGGTCGTGTGTGGCGACAATAACAGTTGAGCCCTTATCCCTGTTTTCAAGGAGAAGGCGCATTATGGAGTCTGCATTATCGTTGTCAAGATTTCCCGTGGGTTCATCAGCGAGGATAACTTTCGGTTCATTTATGAGCGCTCTTGCAATAGCAACTCTCTGTTTTTCACCGCCGGAGAGTTTTTTCACTATTGTGTCACGCTTAACAAATATCCCAAGTTTTTTAAGGAGGGGGTATATCTTTTCTTCCATATGTTTAGGCTTGAGGTAGTAAATCTCCAGAGCCATACGGAGGTTTTCAAATACTGATTTTTCCTCAAGAAGCTTAAAGTCCTGAAACACAACGCCTATGCTGCGGCGAAGGTAGGGAATTGTGCGGTGGTTCATGTTGCTGACATTCTGACCGTCCACCATCACTATGCCGCGGGTGGGGTTGAGATCTGCGTAAATAAGCCGGAGAAGTGTTGATTTTCCCGCCCCGCTTTCCCCTGTAATATAGAGAAATTCACCGGGGGCGATTTTAAGGTTTACACCGTCCAGAGCTTTCTTTTCGCCAAAAAAGGATACGTTGACATTGTATAATTTTATCATACCGAAAATCTTGAGAAAATACGGCGTGCATGCGCACGCCTATGAAATGAATGGTACATGTAAAAAACAACAATATCAAATGTTAATCACAGAAAACAGCAGGTGTTACTACTTTTTACATATGATTCCGCCGCTGTCAAAAACCTCGACCCTGTTTCTGCCTTTGTCCTTGGCTTTGTACAGTGCAACGTCCGCCTTGTTTACAAAGGTGTCTGCATTATCAGTTTCGGATATTTCCGCAACACCGAAGCTGCATGTTATTGTGCTTTTATGGGGAAACAGCGTGCTTTCAATTTCCGCTCTAAGCCTTTCCGCTATATCTGTTGCACCCTGACCGGATGTTCCGGGCATAAGCACGGTAAATTCCTCGCCTCCGTAACGGGCGAAAACATCTGTCTTGCGGATGGCTCTCTGCACTATCCCTGATATCTCCTGAAGCACAACATCGCCGACCTGATGTCCGTGGGTATCGTTGACCATTTTAAAGTGGTCAACATCAAACATGATAACGCTGAGTTTCTGGTTGTATCTCCGTACACGGTCAATTTCCTTGTTCAGCTCATCATAAAATTTCTTTCTGTTGAAAATGCCCGTCAGGTAATCCTGATTAGACATAACCATGTACAGCTCTTTTTCCTGCTCAAGTTTAGTGATATCGCTGAAACTGAGCAGCCATTCGGGGTGTCCGGGGACCCTGTTCACTCTTATCATGAATGATGCATTGTCTGAATTGTTAGGGTCTTTGTGCTGCAAGTCCCCTGTCATGATAAGCATATGATCTTTGTCAGTTTCGTTCACAACTGTTTTTACCCATTCGCTGAAGGGTCTGTTTCTGTAAAAACTGTCTTCTTTTTCAATCAGGAAATAGTCTATGGAGCCGTACTTATCCTGAAACTGCTCTATGCTTTCGCATTTTATGAATTTCAGGAATGACTTATTGAGATAAGATATTTTTTCGCCGTCAGTAATAAGGAGCATCTGCGGGTTAATATCCAGAATCGTTTTGATAAACTGGTTTTTAGCTTCCAGTTCCTTCTGCTGGATAACTGTTTTCGCAGTCCGTGCGAGAATCTGTATAAACTCTTTAAAGTTAATGGGTTTTTTGATGTATTTATCTATGCCGATGTCAATGGAGCGCAGGAAGAATTCTTCATCATTATGTCCGGTTGTTATAATAATAGGAATGTCGGCGTTGTGTTCACGTATTTGTTCCGCCATGCTCAACCCGTCCATCACAGGCATGCGGATATCTGTTATAATAATATCGGGTTTGTATTCGAGGAACATTTCAAGACCTTCCCGCCCGTTGGAAGCCTGATAAAGAGTCTGCGTGCGCCTCTGGAGGAATCTGGATAGCCGTTCCCTTATTGAATCCTCATCTTCGACATAAAGTATGGAGAGCTTATCAATCAGCCCGCTTTCCGCTTCTATCACTGCAAAACCCCGCTTGTATAATCTGTCTAATAATATTCTACACCATTCAGAGTGTATATTTAACTAATTTACCTGAAATAGGAAAAATTGTCTATTACATTGAAGAGCTTTAATTTGTCCGCAAGCTCCTTCGCTGTTTGCGTTTAATGTTCTCCATTCATCTCTTGAATTTGGTTTTTCAACCTGATACTATTTGCTTTTCAAGGAAAATCCGGAGGACGTAATTTGAAGGCTGTAATAAAATCCCTTATTGATAAAGCTGTTGAAGAAATATTAAAAGAAGGCGGGTTTGAAGCCGAACTTCCTGAATACACTGTAGAAGTCCCGAATAATAAGGAACACGGCGATTTTGCGGCGAATACAGCGCTTAAGCTCTCAAAAGCTATGAGAAAGAATCCTTTTGACATTGCATCAGACATTGCTGCAAAAATGAAGCACCCGCTGATAGAAAAATGCGAGCCTGTACGTCCTGGTTTTATAAACTTCTCAATATCAAAGACTTTCTATACGGATCTCCTTCGTGACTGCATAGCTTCCGATGCTCCTTTTAAATCTGAGGTTGGCGGAAACAGAAAAGTTATGGTTGAGTTTGTAAGCGCCAATCCCACAGGTCCCCTGCATATTGGTCATGGCCGTAATGCCGCTTATGGTGACAGTCTGGCGAGAATACTCAAAGCGGCAGGGTTTGATGTATCCACTGAATACTACGTCAACGATGCCGGAAAACAGATGAGCAACCTCGGTAAAAGCATCTATGTCCGCTATCTTCAGGTGTGCGGGCGTGATGTTGAGTTTCCTGAAGACGGCTACAAAGGAGACTATATCACTGATATAGCAGGCGAGCTTCGGAAGATACACGGCGACAAACTTCTTTCGATGGATGAGGCACAGGCGCTGAAAATCGCTTTTGAATACGGTCTGGAGGATATAAGAAGCGGAATAGAGGCTGACCTCAGGGAATTCCGTGTTTCCTTCCAGAGATGGTTCAGCGAAAAATCTCTCTATGAAAGCGGAGAGGTTGAGGAATGTCTCGCTGAACTCCGCAGCCTTGGTCATGTCTATGACAGTGAAGGTGCTGTGTGGTTCGCATCCACAAAATTCGGAGATGATAAAGACAGGGTTGTGAAACGTCAGAACGGTGAATATACCTATTTTGCCTCCGACATAGCATATCACCGAAATAAATACAGAAGAGGGATAAGAACAAGTATTGATGTATGGGGAGCAGACCACCACGGTTATGTGAAAAGGCTCTCCTCCGCAGTGCATTCCCTCGGCGTTGAGGATTTCGAGTTTAATGTTTCCCTCATACAGATGGTAAACCTGATAAAAGACGGCGAAAGGGCATCAATGTCCACCCGTGCGGGTGAGTTTATAACCCTGAAATGGCTTATCGATGAAATAGGCGTGGATGCGGCAAGGTTTTTCTACCTTATGCGGGACTTTGAAGCGCAGTTCGATTTTGATATAGACCTTGCCAAAAAACGTACCTCCGACAACCCTGTGTATTATGTTCAGTACGCCCACGCAAGGGTTTACGGACTGTATGCCAAGGCGGAGGAACAGGGGCTTAAGTGGGAGAAGGGGACAAACCTTAACCTTCTTGAACTTGATGAAGAGAAAGAGATAATAAGAAAACTGTACGAAATGAAAGGGATCGTTGAAACTGCGGCGTTTCACCATCAGCCGCACAGGATAATTTATTACCTTCAGGAGCTGGCATCTGCATTCCACTCCTACTATTACAATAATGTTATTATAAATCCGGAAAATCCAGAACTCTCCGGAGCGAGACTAAACCTCTGTGCGGGTGTTGCCGCTGCGGTGCGCTTTGGTCTTGATCTCCTTGGAGTGAGTGCGCCGGAAAGGATGTAACTTGTCGGACAGCAGGGACAACTTCGGCAGGAAGATACAGTCGGTTTTTCTGTTCTTTCTGCTTTTCGGACTGGCGGCGTATTTCTTTGTTTATGTGACAGAGAAGATGTCCGAACCGTCTAAAATTACTATCGCTCAAAAACCTGTGGAAAATCCCGATGAAATGACCGACCCTTCATCCGGCGGAGAAATTACTTATAAACTTGGGGAAAACGGAGATGTTGATGTCTCTGAGCGTGCCGCAGGCGAAGAACCTGCCCCGCAGGAGGATAAGGCTGAAAAAAAGCCGGAATCCGAACCTGCTCCTAAGCCAGTTGTAAAAAAAGAGCCGGAAAAACCCGCTGCTCCTAAACCTGTTTCTGCGGCAAAGCCTGTGGAAAAGAAGCCGGAACCTCCCAAACCTGTGGCAAAACCGGTTGAGAAAAAGCCGGAACCAAAGCCGAAGCCGGCTTCTGCACCCGTTAAGAAGGAAGCTCCAAAGCCCGCTGCCAAAGGGGCTTATGTGCTTCAGCTTGCGGCATTTAAGGACGAAGCTACTGCTAAATCGGAAATGAACAGGCTGAAGAAAAGCTTTCCTGATATTTACTATGTTAAAATAGATCTGGGAGCAAAGGGAGTGTGGTACAGACTCCGCTGCCTCCCCAGTGCGACCTATGAGGAAGCTGCCAAAAAGCGGGACGCAGTTAAGGCTAAGTACCGCCTTGACCCGATAGTGGTAAAGTCTGGGCCATGAAACATATAATAATGCTGCTCATACTGCTTTTGCCTGCGTATCTTTACGCCGGCTCCGTTACGCTGATAGATAAGACCCGCCCGCTTCTTAACGGGGTTCAGGTGTTTGTACTTGACCCTGCATACGAAAATGATCCGGGCCGTTTCTTTGATGAGGTGAAAAAGCAGGGAGGCAACACGGTTTTTTTCCGTGTTTTTCATAACTCCATAGACAGATATCATTTCCTTAAAAAAAGCGAATGCAGCACTGGCGTATATTTCAAAACTGATGAAGCCTGTGTTGTTGATGATATTCTTGCAACAATGACAGAAGAGGCGCATAAACGGGGCATAAAGCTTTATGCTTGGATGGCGACCCGCACTCTGTCGTTTCTGAAAACACCCTTACTTATGGAGAAAACCTTTGCCGACGGGCAGGGTACAGGCGAAGGCTATGGTGCCAGTATCTTTATGTCCGCCGTACGGCGTAAGCTTGTTCGTCTGTTTGAGGATTTGGCGGCATACGATATCGACGGCATACTCTTTCAGGATGATTTCATCATGCGTTACCGTGAAGGGGCAAGCCTGTCAGCTCTGCATGCTTATTATATGGATTCAGGTGTTATGCTGACCGCATCGGATCTCTTCGGCTGCCTGGAGCGTGAGAACCTTACCAAGATCCCCGGCGGGTGTAATGAGACATATATCCCCTGGGCAAACTGGAAAACAAGGAAAATGGCAGAGTTTTTCAGCGAGTTAAGGCAGGCTGTGCTTGTCCGTAATCCTTCAGTGCGTTTTGCAGCCAATATATACTACGAAACTCCGGCGGATGAAATGAAAGGGATTAGCTGGTACTCCCAGTCAATTGATATGCTCCTCGAAGCAGGCTTTGACTATCTTGCTGTGATGAGCTATCACGATCAAATACGCAGAGAAATGAGCCTTGATTATGACAGCACTAAAGAATATGTGAACGGAATGCTTTCGGGGCTTGTCTCCAAAGTAGATGATAATAACAGAATTCTCATGAAGCTCCAAAGGGTTTCGTGGGCAGATAAAAGCGGCATAGACCGCAGAGAACTTGAGGATATTTGCCGCCTGATAGATTCATACGGCAGTATCAGCAAGGCAATAGTACCTGTAAACAAAGCATCCGAAGTATTCGGGCAATGCTTTTAGCAGGTCAAAAGAAGGAAGGTTTATTTATGAAAGTAGGTATTATAGGTGGAGGAATTGCGGGCTTGTCCGCAGCATTCTGGCTTTCAAGAGTTGAAGGCGTTTCTGTAACACTCTTTGAAAAAGATGAAAGACTTGGCGGGTGTATAGGAACAGCTACTGAAAACGGATTCACCATCGAAGCAGGACCTAACGGCTTTCTGGACAGCAAGCCGCACACTGTTCAGCTTTTTCAGGATGCAGGACTTGGCGACAGGCTTTTAAGAAGCAATGACGCTGCACGCAAGCGCTTCATCATGCGTTACGGCAGGATTATCAGAGTGCCGGAAAAAGCAGGGGCTTTTTTCAAAACGGATCTTGTTACTCTGAAAGGAAAAATACGTCTGATGGGTGAGCTTTTTGTTCCTCAGAAGAAGGACGAAAAGGATGAAACTGTTCAGGAGTTTGCAATACGCAGACTTGGTCAGGAAGCGGCGGATTTCATGATTGCACCTATGGTTTCGGGCGTATTTGCCGGAGATGCTGCCAAGCTGAGTCTTAAATCAGCATTTCCTGTTATCTGCGAGCTTGAGTCAAAATACGGCGGTCTCTTCAAAGGGATGCTGAAAAAACCAAAAAAGAAAAGCGGTCCGGCCGGTCCCGGCGGAGCGCTTACATCATATATCGGCGGTCTGATGCAGGGTATTAATGACCTTGAAGAAAAATGTTCCGGCGTTGAGATAATCAAAGGATGCGCAGTTAACGAAGTTCATAAGGGTGAAAACGGCTTCAGACTTGTTACATCACAAGGGGAATACTATTTTGACTCTGTTGTTTCCGCCGCACCAGCTTATGAAGCGGCTAAGTTCTTAAAAACACTTGATAAAGAGCTTGCAGATATTATGGACAGTATTCCTTATTCTCCTGCTTTTGTTGCCGGACTGGGCTTCAATGAAGAAGATGTTGAAAACGACCTTGACGGTTTCGGCTATCTCATTCCCAAGCTTGAGAATAAGAAAATTCTCGGAGCGCTTTTTACTTCATCAATTTTCCCGTCAAGAAGACCCAAAGACAAAAAACTCGTGAGAGTCATCATGGGCGGAGATACGGATCAGGGCAGATCTCTCATGTCGAAAAGTGATGAAGAACTTGTGGACATAGCATTTAATGAAATTAAGGATACTTTGGGTATCAAGGCAAAACCCGTTCATCACAAACACTTTCGCTGGGATAAGGCTATTCCCCAGTATTACCCCGGACACTCTGAAAAGGTTAAGTCGGTGGAGGAAATATGTGGCAGAATTGGCGGGATTTATGTGGGCGGAAATGTCCTTTGCGGCATAGCTCTTAATGACTGCACGAGAAGAAGCCTTGAGATTACCGAATCAATCACCCGTTCACTTGAAAAACAGGGACAGGCAAGTTAGAATAGAATGACTGCGCTGCTTTTGTGGTGCAAGCGTGTACAAAAACTGGCGGGGTGTGCGGATTTTTGTTATTCCCCAGTCCCACAGGACGGGACTGCGCCGTGCGAAGCGAAGGTTTGCTTGTTCACCTGTGAGCGTGTACAAAAACTGGCGGGGTGTGCGGATTTTTGTTATTCCCCAGTCCCACAGGACGGGACTGCGCCGTGCGTAGCGGAGGTTCGCTTGTTCGCCCGTGAGAATGTTCAAAGAACTGGCGGGGTGTGCGGATTTTTGTTATTCCCCAGTCCCACCGGACGGGACTGCGCCGTGCGTAGCGAAGGGTGGTTTATCAGTCTGTAGGCATGCACAAAAAAACGGCAGAATGTGCGGATTTTTGTTATTTCCCAGTCCCACAGGACGGGACTGCGCCGTGCGTAGCGAAGGGCGGTTTATCCGCCTGCGAGCGTGTACAAAAATCCGGCAGGACGCTCGGATTTTTGTTATTAAGTAGGAGGTTTTTGCCCAATGCCGAAAGTCGGAGTTGTTTTAAGCGGCTGCGGAGTTTTTGACGGAGCCGAAATACACGAGGCTGTTCTTACTCTGTATTTTCTTCAGAAAAACGGAGCGGAGACAATCTGCATGGCTCCCGATATTGACCAGCTGCATGTTGTTGATCATCTCAAAGGTGAGGTCGCTGAAGGGGAAAAAAGAAATGTTCTTACTGAAGCAGCACGAATATGCAGAGGAGACATCAGGAATCTTGCGGATGTAAAAGTGAGCGATTTTGATGCTCTTATCTTTCCCGGCGGTTTCGGAACTGCGAAGAATCTTACTGATTTTGCAGTAAAAGGAGCTGACTGCGGCATTAACCCTGAAGTTCTGCGTATAGTGCGTGAAACTGTTCTGGCTAAGAAGCCCCTTGGAGCTATATGTATAGCACCCGTGGTGGTCGCCAAAGCCCTTGCGGGAACGGGTATAAAGACATCTGTTACCATCGGCAACGACGAAGGAACGGCAGAGGCTGTTGAAACTTTCGGCGTGGCGCATGTTAACTGCTCTGTAAAGGATTTTGTGGCGGATGAAAAAAATAAGATAGTCTCCTCACCAGCCTACATGCTGGGGCAGAGTATACCGGAAGTAGCTGAAGGAATAGAGAAAACAGTTAAAAAACTTTTGGCTATGATATAAAAGGCAAGCCGTTTTACGGTTGATATTTTTTGCTACAGACCGAAAGACTAATTTAATCCGGATATTCCGCAATACAGTTTCAGCGGGGTATCCGGATAATGTTTTTAAAGGGCTGAAAAAAATAATTGTCCAGTGAACGGAGTATTGACACACAGGTATTTAGGGTATATAACGCTATGTACCGATGTATATAACGGGAACTTCTCATGAAGATTAAAGGCGAACTCGGTTTTGATGCGGCAGATAATTTTTTTATCAGCGCAGGCAGAATAAAACTTCTTAAAGCAGTGGATGAAACAGGGTCAATATCGCAGGCGGCAAAGCATGTCGGGCTCAGCTATAAAGCAGCTTGGGATGCGATACAGCTTATGAACGAAGTCAGCGAAAACCCGCTTGTTCTGAAAAAGACAGGCGGAGCCGGCGGCGGCGGGGCAGAATTAAGCCCATACGGCATGAAGTTAATTACTTCATATGATCTTGTAAACAATAAATTGAGCAGCATTATGTCTGAGATACAGGAGAACATTCATGACTTGGACGAACTCCTGATAGCTTTGCGGAGGCTAAGTATGAAAACAAGCGTAAGAAACCAGTATTTCGGAAAAATCAAAGAAATTAATCTCGGTAAGGTAAACGCAGAAGTGATCGTGTCACTCAAAGGCGGTGATGAGATTGCCGCTACAATCACAAAAACAAGCGTTGAAAGGCTTGGACTTAAAGTCGGAGGAGAAGCTTTTGCTATGGTTAAGGCTTCATCCGTAATAATTTCCGACCCTTCCATAAAAGGAAAGCTCAGTGTGAGAAACTTCCTTACGGGTACAGTTGAGGACCTTGATGCAGGTGAAGTTAATGCCTTCGTAACAATCAAACTTGAAGGCGGAAGTGAGCTGACAGGTGTTATCACCAAAGAATCACTCGCAGCGCTCGGGCTGAAGAAAGGCAGCAAAATCTCCGGCGCATTTAAGGCTTCCTCTGTCATTATAGGCGTCAACGACTAATCCCGGTAACCAGAATTTCATAAGTGTATTGAGCCGTTTTATTACGGACAATACACTTGTATCCGGAGGCGTCTATGTTGGAGATAAATGTAAGAAAACAGCTTGGACAAACACTTATAGATGTAAATGTCCAGATTCCCAGCACTGGAATAACAGTTTTTTACGGTCATTCCGGCGCTGGCAAAACCAGCCTGATAAACATGGCAGCGGGACTTCTGACCCCTGATGAGGGGCATATATCTGTGAACGGTAAGGTCTTTTTTGATTCAAAGGAAAAAATCAATCTCCCTCCCGAACAGCGTAAATGCGGTTATATCTTTCAGGATAAACGTCTTTTTCCATATCTTTCAGTTAAGAAAAACCTTTTGTTTGCAAGCAGAAAGGAAGAAAAATCCTTGGGATTTGATGAAACAGTAAGGCTTCTTGGTATAGCCCACCTTCTTAAGCGAAAGCCTGTGTTCCTCTCAGGCGGAGAATCGCAGAGGGTTGCTATTGGTCGGGCTCTGCTTTCTAATCCCGAAATCTTCTTAATGGACGAGCCGATGAGTTCCCTTGACTCGGAAAGAAAAGATGAGCTTATCCCGTTCATAGGCAAACTTCCCATGGCAAGCGGGATCCCTGTAATTATGGTGACTCACTCATATGATGAAATGATCCGTCTTGCTGATTATGTTGTTGTTCTTAAAAGTGGAAAGGCTGTTTCCTGCGGTACGGTGAATGAAGTTTTTCATAAACCTGAAAAGGAAATATGCCCTTATTGCTCTGCTGAATTCTCAAAAAAGTTTATTGTTCCCAACAGACGTTTACGAGTCTCGTAAATTTCCCGGGAATTATAAAGACAACTCCATGGATGGAGTTGCGCCGTGCGTAGCGAAACCCTGCTTTGCAGGGTGCGAGCGTGTATTCAAAATTTCCATGGATGGGAAATTTTGGATTATTGTATGAAGAGCGTGCGCCGTGCGTAGCGAAGCCCTGTTTTACAGGGTGCGAGCGTGTATAAAAATTTCCATGGATGGGGAATTTTTTATTATCAATAAAGGAGGTATGGTTTTATGTTGAAGAAGTTTATCGTAATTGCTGTCATTTTTATTATGTCCGCAAGCGCATTTGCCGCAGAAGAAGTAACAGTGGCGGCAGGAGCAGGTTACAGAAAGCTTGTTACAGAGATGGCAGCTTACTGTGAACAAAAGGAAGGGATCAAGGTTAATATGTCTTTCGGCAACCTTGGACAAGTTATCGCACAGGTTAGGGCAAGCGGTCTTATCCCTGTTGTGATAGGTGATAAAAATTTTTTCACAAGAGCCAAACTCGAAATAGCTGATTTTCAGCCCATAGGAAAAGGCAAGCTTGTTCTGGCATGGAAAAAGGGTCTGGATATTAAATCAGTAGATGAAATAACCTCTGACAAGATTAAACGCATAGCAATTCCCAACACAGAAAAAGCGATCTACGGCATAGCCGGAACAGAGTACCTTAAAAACAGCGGTCTTGCTGACAAGGTTAAGGACAAGCTGATGGTTGTAGCCACTGTTCCACAGGTTAATTCATATGTAGCCACAGGCGAAGTTGACGCAGGTTTCTCAAATCTCACCGATACCATGGGTATAGCTGACAAAATAGGCGGTTATATCGAAATAAATGAAGGATACACAGAAATTCCCATAGTTGCCGGATTTCTTAAAGGAAATGAAAACGATTCTGCCGTTGCTAAACTGAAAAGCTGCCTTGCAGACTCTAAATCCGCCGAAATAGCGAAAAAACACGGCTTATGATCGATATACTGAATGATGAAAATATAGTTTTCAGCATTCTGCTAACCGCAAGAACATGCCTTGCTGCCCTTGTACTTCACTGTGCGGCAGGGCTTGTCCTCGGCTACTACCTTGGTAAAAACAAAGGAATAGTGTCAGGATTTATCGACTTTCTGGTGACGCTCCCCCTTGTTTTCCCCCCTGTGGGAACAGGGTTTATTCTGCTTTATCTCCTTGGGCGCAATGGGATAATAGCTTCTCTTACCGGCGGTGCTGTGAGCCCGGACATTATTTTTACTGAAAAAGGCGTTGTGATAGCGGCATTTATAGCCGGGCTTCCCCTTGTGGTAAAACCTGTTCAGTCTGCTATTGAGCGTGAAGTGCTTAAACTCGCAGAAGCTGCAAGAACTCTCGGCAAGACAGAGCTTCAGACTTTTTTTCTCGTTGTGATTCCGTCGGTAAAAAGAAGCCTCGGTGCAGGGTTGATACTTGCTGCGGGCAGAAGCCTTGGTGAAGTGGGTATAACGCTCATGGTAGGCGGAAACCTCATAGGTAAAACCAACACAGTCTCCCTTGAGATATACAACTCTGTCATGGATGCCGACTTTACCGGAGCAGCTTTTCTTTGTATACTGCTGGGGAGCATATCTCTGGCGGTGTTCTTTTCCCTTAAAAAGCTCTCCGCACTCTGATCTGCCTTATAAGGAGGTTTGTTTTGATTATTTACGATCAGCTTATTGAAAGACTATTATCAGAAGATGTTCCCTACGGTGATATAACAACTGAAGCAATGGGGATCGCCCACGTCAGCGGAATTATGGAGTTCAGAGCAAGGTTTGACTGCGTTTTGGGCGGTGTTTCAGAAGCTTTTGCAGTTCTTAAAAAAGCCGGAACCGAGCCTGAGATCATTTATAACAGCGGCAGCAAAGTCAAAGCCGGGACCCTTTTTATGACGGCAAAAGGCACAGCAGGACAGCTCCATACGGGCTGGAAGGTTGCGCAGAACATTATGGAATACGCATCAGGCATAGCTACCCGCACGAGGGAGATCGTGGACAATGCGAAAAAAGGCAATCCGGCCGTTGTGGTTGCATGTACCAGAAAGAGCCTTCCCGGAGCTAAAACAATCTGCATGAATGCAGTGGAAGCCGGCGGCGCCGTTCCTCACAGACTCGGTCTTTCTGAAACTTTTCTTATGTTTGAAAATCATTCTGTTTTTTTTGAAAAAGAGAGTGATGCCTACGCCGCACTTGAAAAAGCATGCTCCAAACTTCCTGAGAAAAAACCCGCTGTTGAGGCTGATTCTCTTGATGCTGCTCTGCGTGCCGCAAAGGCGGGGGCGGGAAACATACAGTTTGACAAAGTTAAGCCCGAAACTCTTAAGGAATGGATTAAACTTATAAAAGCTGAATATCCGCATATTATTATAGCTGCCGCAGGCGGTGTAAATGCTTCTAATGCGGAGGAATATGCTCTTACAGGGATAGATGTCGCCGTGACTTCGTCTGTCTACTGGGGCAAGCCTGCTGACATTGAAGTTGTTATGCGTCCGCTGTGAACTTTGTTGATTTATAATTTTCCTAACAATTGACCCGCTTGAAAAAACTCGCCGCTTCATGTATGGTTTAATTGCGGAGTGCTGTTTTTGAGCATATGCCGCAGACTACGGGTGATTTATGAAAATTCTTCTTACCAACGATGACGGCATATACTCCGACGGTATTTATCAGCTTTATCTGAAACTGTCGGAATTTGCTGACGTCACCGTTGTTGCACCTCTGACGGAACAGTCCGCAGTGGGGCACGCTATTACTATTTATGATCCTCTCCGCACTGAGGAGTTTTACCGATACGGCAAATTTTTCGGCACTGCGGTTAAGGGAACTCCTGCTGACTGTGTTAAAATAGCCCTTTCAAATATTCTGGCTGAAAAGCCTGATCTTGTCGTTTCCGGGATCAACCACGGAGCGAATGTTGCTACCAATGTTATTTACTCCGGCACAGTTTCCGCCGCTACGGAAGGAGCCATGCTCGGTATAAAATCCATAGCCGTGAGCCTTGCCTCCAAACGATGCCGTAATTTTGAGCCTGCTGCCAAAGTCGGGGCTTTTTTCGCCAGAAAACTCTATAAAATGGAAACTGATAACGGAATACTCCTCAATATAAATGTTCCACCCCATGAATATGAAGACCTTAAAGGCTGGAAATATGCTGTTCAGGGAAATACTAAATTTCTCGACAGTTTCGCTGTGAGGGAAGACCCCAAGGGGAACAGGTATTTTTGGCTGACAGGTGAGGAATACAGACGAGACGACCGTGAGGAATCGGATGATTATGTGGTTTCACAGGGATATGTGAGCGTTACTCCTCTTATGTTTGATATGACGCACCACGGGCTTTATAATAAATTAAAATCAATGGAGGACGGCGGTGAAATTAACTAGACTTTTTATGGTTCTTGTCGTAGCTGTTTCAATTTTCAGCGGTATAGTGGGATGTGAGGGCGGATGCTCTGACGCTACATCGCCGGATCAGAAAACCGAAAGCGAATAATGAAAAAGCTGATTTTCTCCTGTCTGTTATTTGTTTTTGCCGCTTCAGCATCTTTTGCGGATGTTCTCATCCCTGAATTTGCGTTTACAGGCGAAGATATTTCCAAGTTCAGCGTTGCGCCGTCTTATATGGATGTGTCGCTTTCGTTTAATGTGGCTTCCGGCTTTGATACTTATATACAGCAGGAAAGCTTTAAGCTGGAAAACACCCAGGAGAAGGAATACACATCCGCTGAACCCGGCGGCATGTATTCCGGCAGTTTCGGCACAAGCCTTTCATCTGTTTTTGTAGGTGAAAGAGCTTACCGGAACAACATTGTAAAAAACTTTATCCGTAAGGAGTATATTCAGGTAATTGACTCCTACGGCAGATATAAACTGAAGCTGGCAGGCACTCCTTACGAGCAGGAATGCACACTGCTTTACGGTCTTTCTCTGATGGAAACAGGCAACCTCTCAGGCGGTTCTGATATCCTCAAAGGTGTGATAAAATCCGGCGGAGCCGCAGGGGACATAGCGTCTGACAGCCTTTTTTCCTATTATTTCCAGACAAAAAACTACCCCGCAGTTATAGCGGCGGGAAAAGAACAGGCAAAATTCACCGAATATTCCCTTTATACATACCTCTACTCTCTCATGCAGAGAAAAGAGTATGCCGAAATAGAGGCTGCTGCATCAAGCCGGAAAGAGCTTTTTGAAAAACATCCGTATATGTATGACTTTGCTGTGGTGGCGGATTATCTCCTCGGTAAACCGGATGCCGTGGCCAGGCTTGCGGATAAAGCTTCTGCTAATACTGCGCCCCTTATAGCAGATACGCTTATCTCAAGGGGTGACAAAGCCGGAGCAGCTAAACTTGTCGGCTCTATGCCTGAAGGCGAGGCGAAAAACGTCCTGAATGCAAAGCTTGCAATATTGGATAAGAATGTCAACAAGGCAGCGGAGCTTACTGCTCTTCTGAAGGTGGATGAAAACAGGCTGAACGTGTTTTTCTTCTATGTATCAAATATGTTTCCTGCTCTTGATGCATCGTTCGGAGACCGGATCAAGTTCAATAAAAACGCAAACAAAGACTTCGTAAACTATTATAACGGGCTTTCTGCAATGGCAGGAAAGGATTACCGTAGTGCCGTGCGCCGTCTGGACAGCATAATTTTCAACAGGGAACTTATTGAAAGCGCATACTTCTACAGAGGTATAGCTTATTTCCGTATGGATATTGCAAAAACCGAGTTCCTCCTCCTGAAATACATAGACTCCAGCGAAGATAATGGAAAAGAAAAAATAGCCCGCTATGTTCTCGGACAGATATACTATCTGCGGGGCAGAACAGCGGATGCGCTTATGCTTGTGGAGGACTGCTTCACTGACGACTGTAAGCTCCTTAAGGCTGAGATAAGTATCGGCGGGCAGAAATATGAAGAAGCAGAAGGCTTCATAGGCAATATTCAGGGCGAGAAGGCTTCAAAGCTCCGTGCGGCTATTCTTTATAATAAAAAGGATTTTGAAGGCGCACTTGCAGAGCTTAAAAAAGTTCCCAATCCCGAAGCGGAGACAGATTACCTGCTGATGCTTACATATCTTAAACTTGATATGAACGAAGAAGCAGTGCTGATATACAGAAAACACTTCTCTGATATGAAGTTTTTCGACACGCTCACTGAAAACCTCTTCCTTGCAGGTGATTACAAGCGTGTGCTTGAGCTTCTTGATGCCACAAACAGCGAGCCGAAAAACCTGCTTCTCAGAGCCAAGGTTTACACTTCGCTGAAAAGGTATCAGGACGCAGAACCGATTTACCGCAGTCTCATAGCTAAAAATTATGCAATATTCGACTCTGTTTACGGTCTTCTCTCCGGCTATGCGGCAAGAAATATGAAGACAGAGTTCCTTAAAACAGGCGAAATGTCCCTTACCGGACTGGGTACGTTTGAGAGAAAAGACTTTCTGCTTATTCAGGCAGCAAGGCTTGCCATAGATCTTAAAGAGATTGACCTTGCCACAAAGATGGTCAATCGGTTTTTCAGTGAGTTCCCCGATTCGCAATACACCCGTGAGGGGTATCTTCTGCGCGGCAGGCTGTTTAAAAATACAGGCAGGCTTGAGCAGTGCATCGCCGATGCGGACAGGCTCATGGCTATGGGTGAATCGAGAGAGGATGCTCTTTTCCTCAAAGCAGACTGCACGGAGGCAAAGGACTCCGCCGCCGCTGTTAAGATATATAAAGAGCTTACCGAGTCTGACAGGTTCAGGGAGCTTGCCAACAGCAAAATAGCCGAAGTCTCCAAAAATCCGGCTGATGTACTGAAATCTGCTGAATATTTTAAAGAGAAGGACACTGATTTATATTACACAGCAATGGATAGGTATCTTTCTCTTCTCGGCGGTGCCGAACTTGTTAAAAATGAACAGGTAGTCAAGGATATGCTCGCCAGCAAGCATGTTGCGATAATGCCCGGTGCATACTTTAATCAGGGCAGGGTGCTTGAGGAGAAAAAGCAGTCCGAAGAGGCGGCAGCCATGTATATGAAAAGCTATTATCTCTTCCCTGAATCAAAATATGCTAAACAAAGTTTGAGAAAAACTGTCGATATATATAAGAAGCTCGGTAAAACCAAAGAGGCTAAGGTTCTGGAGAAAAAACTCAGCGGCAAATAACGCTGAAAACACTAAATATTACAACTCCATGGATGGAGTTGCGCCGTGCGTAGCGAAGCCCTGTTTTGCAGGGTGCGAGCGTGTAGTCAAAATTTCCATGGATGGAAAATTTTGGATTATTAAATAAAGAGACTGCGCCGTGCGTAGCGAAGCCCTGCTTTGCAGGGTGCGAGCGTGTAGGCAAAAAACACAGGATGTAGTTTTTTGAATAAATAGTATTGTAACACAACTCCATGGATGGAGTTGCGCCGTGCGAAGCGAAACCTTGCTTTGCAGGGTGCGAGCGTGTAGGCAAAAAACACAGGATGTGGTTTTTTGAATAAATAGTACAGATAATATAGAAACCGGAGGACAGCTAATGTTGGATTCATTTGTGCAGATTATGGAGAAAGGCGGAGTGCTGATGTATCCGATTCTGCTTTTATCCATGATTTCCCTTGGAATATTCCTTGAGAGGCTTTACGCCCTCAGAAAAGAAAGATATATGCCGAAGCTTTTTCTTGATAAGCTTTTTGAGGCGCTGGGAAAAAAAGATATCGAAGCAGCAAGAACAATCAGCGGAGCTGATGGAAGCTCTGTTGCAAAGATCGCATCCGGCATTCTCAATAACCTTGACCTGCCCATATCCAGACTGATGGAAGCTACTGAAGAATCCGGACGCTATGAGGCAAGACGCCTTGAAAAATATCTCCCGACGCTTCAGACTGTGGCAAGTGTTTCGCCCCTTCTCGGGCTTCTGGGTACTGTTTTTGGCATGATCAAAACCTTCATAGTTATCAGCTCACAGGGTGTGGGTGATGCACAGGCACTTGCGGGCGGTATATCAGAAGCGCTTATAACCACTGCCGCCGGTTTGAGCGTTGCCATTCCCACTATGATTTTTTACTACATTGTCCGCCACAGATCTGACAGGGTGAGCCTTGAGCTTGAACAGGCAACCAGTAAAATAATCAACCTTATATTTAAAGAGGGAACACTGTGAAATTCTCCAGAGATGACCGCAAACAGAGCCTTGATGTAAATATTACACCTCTGATAGATGTGGTCTTCCTTCTGCTTATTTTCTTCATGGTATCAACATCTTTTATAGTTTCAAGCTCCATTGATGTTGACCTTCCCAAAGCTAAGGGAGATCCGGTTGAGGTTAAGAAAAATATACGTATATCTGTAAACAGTGAAGGCGGAATACATATCAATGGCGTTCTTTACCCTGATAATCGGGTGGCCGGTGTGTTGGACGGTCTTAAGAACGAGACGCCGGAAGCCACTGTTGTAATAGAAGCGGACAAGGCGGCAACCCATGGCAAAGTGGTTTTTGTGATGGACGCTGCAAGAAAAACAGGTTTCGAGAAGTTCGCAATCGCAGTTGAAGAGGAGTAAGGCTTGGCACGGCTTTTTCCGTTTTTCCTGATTTCAATTCTGGTGCATATAAGCATTTTAGGCTTTCTGCCCAAGTTTGAGGTCAGTTTTACAAACAAATCTGAACCGGTTGAGGTGGAGATTATCCCGCCCAGACCTAAGATTCTTCCCAAACCTCCGGTGAGAAATACCGGAGTGCCGGAAAAACCAGCCGAAAACCCTTTTAAAAATATTGAACCGACAATCACTATGCCGGATCTTGATATTCCCACAGTTGATGTGGACTCTAAATATGATGTTGAAGTTCCGGATCTCAAAGTAAGCCGTGTCACTACGGATTCTGAAGCGAGAGTGGACAACAGGCTGCTTTCTGAAATTCAGTCAACAAAAGAAACTGTTGATAAAGAAGTGAACGCCGGACAGGGTGAAAAATCCACGGCGGAAGCAAAGGAATATGCTGACAGCAGCTTTTTTGTCCTTGAAAATATAAGCAACACGAAAAGACGCATAACTCATGTTCCGCCTAAACCTTCATTTTCTCTTTCCAACAACACAAAAGTTAACCTTCGCTTTAAGATAGATAAGCAGGGCGGCACCTACGGTATTGTCCTGATTACAAGAAGCGACTCTAACATAGAAAGACTGGCTGTTGAATTTGTGGAGAGACTCAAATTCAACTCTGTTACATATGCAACCAACGATTCCGCAGAAATAACGCTCTACTTCAAGGTTAGATAATGAATTCTCTTAATGACAAAATACGCTCCCTTATAGCTGATAAGGGCATGATAACTTTTGCCGAATTTATGAATATGGCTCTCTATGAACCCGGTCAGGGGTATTACCAGAAACAGAATCCGTTTGGTCATCAGGGTAGTTTCTACACCTCTGTAAATGCTTCTGCATCCTTCGGGCGTACACTGGCAAACGCCTTTGCAGATACAGCTACAAGGCTTTCCCTGCCTGCTCATTTCTGTGAAATGGGAGCGGGAAGCGGGATGCTTGCCAATGATATTCTGACTCATCTTAAAAATACTAAGCCGGACTTTTATGCGGAGCTGAAATATACAATTATAGAGAAAAGCGGATATCTTATCGAGCGCCAGAAGGAGCTTCTGAAAGAGCATGAAGGCAAAATAAACTGGACTGCCTTTGAGGATTTCGGCGGATTTCAGGGAGTTTTCTATTCTAATGAGCTTGTGGACGCATTTCCGGTACACAGGGTTATCAGAATAGGAGAAGAGGTTAAAGAGCTTTATGTTATTGAGCATGAAGGCGGGCTGACATTTTACCCCGAAAAGCTCTCCACTCCGAAAATTCAGGAATATCTGGATAGAATAAACTTAAAAATAACTGACGGGCAGATTGTTGACCTCAACCTAGATATGACAGGCTGGGTTCAGGCTCTTTCCTCCAAGATAGACAAGGGAATCGTTTTCACAATAGACTACGGCTATCCGGCGGAAAATATATTTGCATCATACCGCAGGGACGGAACCGTTACCTGTTATTACAAACACTCGCAGAATAATGACTTTTTCGAGAGAGTGGGTGATCAGGACATCACTGCATTTGTAGATTTCACCTCACTTCAAAGCTATGGACATGATGCGGGGCTTGTACCTGTGTCTCTCACTCCCCAATGGCTGTTTCTAGTGCAGTCAGGAATACTTTCCGAGATAGAAAATGCGGAAACAGACCTTCAAAAAGCATCAGTTAAGGCTCTCATTATGCCTGAAGGCGGGTTTGGAACGAACTTCTTTGTATTGATTCAAGGGAAGAACGTTACTGTGCCGGATGATTTTCCTTACCGCAAGGGTGCGAAGGAAACTCTTGATATACTTTCTAAAATGAACGGATTCTAAAAGAAAAAGCCGCCTGAAGGCGGCTTTTAAATTTCTATTACTAAATAAGCTTATTAACCAGAAAGAACAGCAGGTAAAATAGCAGGAAGAAGCATATCACAAAGGCTGAAAGCCCTATTGACCAGTATTCCACAAGTCCGTCAACATAACCGTCCTCCGACTTCGCCATCTTCTCTCTCAGCCCTTTAAAACGTGTGTCCGGCACAATGAGAAGCAGAAGCCCCACAGGGTTTTTAGTGAGCATTCCGAGTGTTTTCGGAATGTAGCCGAAAAACAGTGCCTTTCCGAAATCCATAAACCTGATCAGTATGTTATCCACGAGCCATACGAACACCTTGTAGCCTTTTCTGTAGAAAAAGTCGAAATCAAGGTTGATGGAGCGTATTTCCGCCGGATAAAGACCGCTTCTTAAAAGCAGTGTAAACGCCAGAATGGAGAACAGCAGAAGCTGAAGCTGGAATATGGTGTGATCGGCTGTGTAAGCATTGTAAGTGACATCATATGGCAGTATCTGGAACAGATAGCCGGGGAAGATGCCTAAAAAGATGTTCAGAAAGGCAAGAAAACCCATGCCTATGAGCATATTGAGCGGGGCTTCCTTTGGTTTCAGACCGCTGTCATGCCCGAAGAAGGCAAAGAACGGAATCTTGATACCTGAGTGGTCAAGAACACCAGCGGATGCAAATAGAAGCACAAGCCACACAACCATAAAGCCTTCCGTAGCAACAGAGGAAAGGATCATGGACTTTGTTACGAATGCGGAGAACAGCGGGAAAGCCGAAATCGTCATGGAGCCGACTATTGTAAAAACAGTGGTAAACGGCATGTATTTGTAAAGCCCGCCGAGTTCTGTGGCCTTTATTTTGCCTGTCTGGTGAAGAACGGCGCCCATGCCCATGAACAGCAGAGATTTGAACATTATATGCACAAAAGCCTGCCCCACAGCGGCATTAATAGCCATCTGGCTGCCAACGCCTATGCCCACAACCATGAAGCCGAGCTGGTTGATAAGGCTGTATGAGAGAACCTTGCGGAGGTCATTCTCAAGCACTGCGTAAAATATGGGGAAAGCGGTCATAACTGCGCCGATGACTATCAGCGTTTCTTCTCCGGCAAAGCCTCTTGCGAGGGTGTAGATTGCCGTTTTTGTGGTGAAAACACTAAGCATTACAGTGCCGAGGAAGCTTGCCTTGGGGTATGAATCCACAAGCCATGTGTGTACAAAGGGCCATGCGGCGTTAACGCCGAAGCCTATCATAATCAGCCCTGTGGCAAGGTCTGTCCACCCCATATGCTCAAAGGCGACATTGCCTGTTGTGGTGATGTAGAGGATTATGCCTATAAGCAGTGCCAGACCGCCGACAAGGTGGAATATGAAGTAGCGGAATCCCGCTCCCACAGCTTCCATAGAGTCTTTGCGCCAGATTATAAAGGTCGAGGCGACTGTCATTATCTCCCAGAAAACATAAAGGGTGATAAGATCATATGCAAAAACAGCACCCAGACCGCCGCCGGCATAGATCAGCCCTATTATAAATTCTTTATTGCTCTTTACGTGCATTCCGTAAACAAGAACGGCTATGGATACTATATGAAAGGCGTAGCCGAACACTAAAGACAGCTTATCCACCCTGAAAAGGGCAAGCTGATGTCCCAGAAACTCATACTCAAGATACACCCCGTGGGGGATCATTGCGAGGTTGATAAGGCTCAGTACGGGGATGGCTATAAGCAGAGCATTACGGAGACTTCCCTTAAGAAATCCAGCTATAATCCCGCCGAGCATGAAGAACATAAAGGGTGGTATAAGAAGACCGCTACTCATAGTAGTTCTCCTTCCTCATGATCAGCGGGCGGATTACGTATTTGGCAAAAAGCACCAGCCCCACGTATGATATAAATCCGTAAACGGCGTAAAAGCCTGTTTTTTCTTCAAAGAAGAAGTAAGTATGCTTGTGGACGAACATATCCGCAAAAAAGATAACAGCGCACAGAACATAAAGAATTATAAGAATAATCTTTATATTCCGGGGGTTATCGAAAATGTATTTCTTTTCGGTATCTTTCATGATTAATCCGCCCCCTAGTGAGATAAAAATATATAAGCGAGGTACAGAACAGCCGCCGCCAGAACAACGCCGAATACAGGCTTGTAACCGGGTACGGCGTCGTGTTTCAGTTCAGTAAAGTCTTTGTCGTTATGATTCGCAGCCATGATCCCCCTCCTTATTCAGCGAACAGACCGGCAACTATTATGTCGGTAAAGTTTGTGAGAACCTGCGGGAAGAAGAACAGAAGCACAGCCACAGATGCCGTTACGCACATGGGTATCAGCATGGCAAGGGGAGCTTCGGTTACTTTATCATCCATACCGGCATCCAGAGGTTTCATGTAAGCGGTGTAGATTATGGGCAGGAAGTACAGAGCGTTCAGGAACGAACTCACTGCAAAGACCACAGCAACGGGCAGCATTCCCGCTTCCACCGCTCCGGTTACGAAGTAGTATTTACTTATGAAGCCGGACAGAGGAGGGATTCCTATAAGGCTTAATGCACCTATGGTGAATACCGCCATAGAAACGGGCATCTTTTTGGCTATTCCGCTTATCTGGCTGATATATTTTTTATGCAGAGCCACATAAACCGCACCCGCCCAGAAGAAAAGGCTTATCTTTGAAAAGGCGTGGATGGTTATGTGCATTATACTTGCCTTAATGCCTGACGGCGAAAGCAGTGCCGCACCGACGACTATGTATGAGAGCTGGCTGATGGTTGAGTATGCGAGCCTTGCCTTTATATTGTCCTGCCGCATTGCAATGAGTGAGGAGACAACGATTGTCACGCATGCAAAAGCGGCGAGGAAGGCTCCGGCGCCTATCTCTTTAAGAAGGTCAACACCGAAGACATAAAGGATTACACGGAGGACCACAAATACACCCATCTTTACCACCGCAACTGCGTGCAGGAGCGAACTGACCGGAGTCGGGGCGACCATTGCATTTGGCAGCCATGAGTGGAAAGGCATTATGCCCGCCTTTGCGATTCCTGCTATGTAGAAGGCGAATATAACCGCAAAGAAGAGGCTGTGTATTCCGCCTGTGTCGCCGAATATTCCGCCGAGTCTGAAATCCATTGTCCCTGCTGTGAAGTAGGTGAAAAGGATCGCAGGGAGAAGGAAGGCTATTGAGGTTCCCAGAAGGTAGATAAGGTAAATCCTTGCCCCTCTGAATGCTTCTTCGTTCTCTTCGTGGGCGATAAGCGGATATGTAAAGAGCGTGAGCGCTTCATAGAAGATATACATAGTAAAGAGGTTTGCGGAAAAAGCCGCACCCATTGTCACAGAGAGCGAGCCGGCGAAACAGATGAAGTATCTGGTCTGTGCATGCTCTTTGAGCGCCCTGACATAGCCTATGGAGTAAAAAGATGTGAGTATCCACAGGAAAGACGCCGTGAGGGCAAAGAAAAGCCCCAGACTGTCCACCTTAAAGGCTATGTCTATTCCCGGATATGCCGTTGCGAGTTTAAAGTATATTTCCTTTCCGCCAAGCACAGTGGGAACCATGCTTAAAACGATGAAAAACTTTGCCACAGCTGCGAGTATCGTCCAGCTCTCACGAAGGTTAGGATTACTGCGTGAAAGGTATATGGGAATAATCGCAACCAGAGAAACCAGAACAGCGTAAAGAGGCGCGGCAGAGTATATTATTTCCATGTCACACCTCCGAGAACAGCCTCAGCGGCTTTGGCGGCAAGCTCCACAGGGAAAGTGGCGAATATGCCGAAATATATGCAGAGAAAGGCAACAAACGCCATGGGGATAACCATTCCCATAGGCTCGCTGAGTTTCGCCGCAGGTGCGTGCCCGTGGTCATCGTGTCCGCCTTTAAAGTACATTACGAATATTACTTTACCGAAATAAATAGCTGTGAGCAGAGAGCTGAGAAGTATAACCCCTATGGCATACCAATGACCGGAGCTTATGGCTCCGAGAACCAGATACCACTTGCTCACAAACCCCACAGTAAGCGGAATACCTATTATGGAGAGTGAGAATATTGTGAATGCCGCAGCAGTGAAGGGCATCCTCCGTCCGATTCCGGCGAAGTCGCTTATTCTTTCTGAGCCTATATTATAGACAATCAGCCCCACAACAAAGAACAGACCGCCTTTCATAAGCGCATGGCTGAATATGTGCATTACGCCCCCTGTGAGAGCTTCAGCATTTACCATAGCCGCAGCCAGAAGTATGTAACCGATCTGCCCGACACTTGAGTAGGCAAGCATTTTCTTTATATTTGTCTGTGCTATTGCGATCACTGAGCCCATCACAATGGACAGTGATGCAAAGAATATTATTATTCCGGTGATAGGCACTGAACCCACATGGTATTCAATGTCAAACACGGAGAACATCAGCCTTATCAGCACATATGCACCGACTTTGGTTGATGTAGCAGCCATAGCCGCGCTCACCGCTGAAGGAGAGTAGGTATAGGCATCAGGCAGCCAGAGATGGAGCGGAAAAACCGCCATTTTTATGAGGATTCCCATAAGGATCAGGGCGTATGCGGTAAGCACCACGCTTGAACCGTTGAGTGGTTTGATTCTTTCAGCAAGATCAGCCATGTTCAATGTTCCCGTCACCATGTAAAGGTAACCGATTCCGAGAACTATGAAAGTTGCTGCCAGTGTACCGATAACCAGATAGTTAAAGCTGGCCATGGGAGCGTATCTCTTTTTGCTTGTGGCTATGAGTGCGTAACCGGAGAGTGATGTTATCTCAAGGAAAACATAGACGTTAAAAAGGTCTCCGGTAACTGTCATTCCTGTCATACCCACAACAAAGAGGATAAACACTGAATAGAATGCAGGGTGCTTATACTCTGGTACTTCCTTCTCAACAAGCTCTTTGCCGAAAAGGAGAGAAACCAGCGATATGAAGGAGATAACAGCCAGAACAAAAGCATTCAGCATGTCTATGCGGTATTCTATGCCTATGGGCGGCGCCCAATTGCCCAGATGGTATGATATGGGACCTTCTGTGCTGACTTTTGCCAGAATGGCCATTATCATTGCAAAAGATGCTGTTACAGCCAAAACGGCGGCATACCAGCATATTTTCCTGTTTATCAGCCCCAGAAGAGGAATTACAGGAACAAATATCAGCGGGACAGTTACAAGGAGAGCGGGGAAATTAACGGCAAGGTTCATCGGCTGACGCTCCCGCCGGATTCTCCGGCTTCTATTTCCCTTATTTTACTGTCTTCAATTGTTCCGTATGCTTTGTAAATATTTATCATCAGAGCGATTGCAACCGCTGTCGTACTGACGGAAACAACAATAGCCGTCAGTATAAGAACATGGGGCAGGGGGTTGTCATACCTGACTGCGCCCTCCCATACGATCGGTGCTGTGCCGTCCGTAACTTTTGCCATTGATATATAGAAAAGAAAGACGGATGTTTGAAATATGCTTAAGCCTATTATCTTTTTCATAAGGTTCTGCTTTGCGATAACAGCGTAGAAACCTATCATCATAAGGCAGACGCATATGAGGTAGTTGTATTTTGCGGCGATAAAATCAATCATCTTCCTTCCTCGCTATCTCAAAGAATATCGTAACCATCACAGAAGCAACGGCGATACCCACGCCAAGCTCGATGCCTATCATTCCGAGGTGGTTGCCTTTTTCGGCAGAACCGAAAGGAAGCTTGCCGTATTCCAGAAACAGACCACCGAAGAGGATAGTGATAAAACCGATTCCGGCGTATATCATCAGTCCCAGAGAGCAGGTGAAGTCGCTTATTTTCTGTTTGAATTTTTCTCTCGCTTTTTCTTTGCCCACAGCCAGAGCTATGAGAATGAAAGCGGAAGCGAAGATAACGCCAGCCTGAAAACCGCCACCGGGGCTTATCTCCCCATGTGCCTGAACATAGAAGGCAAACAGAAGGATAAAAGGAACCATACATCTTGCGACAGTGCGCAGGATAACATCATTTTTCATTTTTATCCCTCCTTCTTAAAAGCAGAATAACCGAAATAGCAGCAGTAAAGACAACCGAAGTTTCCCCGAGAGTATCAAACCCTCTGTAGCTGGCGAGAACGGATGTTACCATGTTTACAGAACCCGTATCATGTTCTGAGTGTTCGATATAATAGGGCGCCACATGTTTATGTATCGGCGCTTCAGGATCCATGTATGCGGGCATGTCTACTGTTGCGTAGAAAAGCATAGCCGCTGTCACTGCAACCACAGCCATAGGAAAGTATTTTCCGAGACCTGTACGCTCTCTGGAGGATTCAAACCTGTTCATTCTTGTGAGCGCCGCTATCATGAAAACACCGGAAACCCCTGCGCCGACAGCCGCCTCTGTGAATGCAACGTCAACAGCGTTAAGCTCTGTCCATACAAGCGCCATAAAAAGGCTGTAAACACTTAAATACATTATGGAGTTAAGTATATCCTTAGCCTGTATTGCGGCGATTGCTATTACCACAAGAAAGAGAAGAAGCATAAGATTAATCATTTTTCTTCCTCCACGGCTTAAGACCCTCCACCCATGCGGCTTTTGCTATCGCATGTGTGGCTGTGGGGTTTGCAATGTAAATGAAGATTATGACGAACAGCATCTTCAGGCTTAATATATTGAAGCCTTCATACACAATGAGACCAAGCACCACCAGTGTCTGCCCCATTGTGTCTGCCTTGCCGCCGGCGTGCAGCCTTGCGTAGAAGTCGGGCAGCCTAAGAACACCCAGAGATGCAACGACTATGAAAAAGCATCCTGCAAATATGAGGAAGCCGCTTATTATCATTCTTATTTCCATATCCTGCCCCCCTAATCCAGACGCCCTTTCTCCATGTAGCGGAGAAGAGCAATAGTGACGATGAAATTTATCAGGGCATAAACAAGGGCCAGATCCGAAAAGTGAGGTCTGCCGTATATGTAGCCCAGAAGGAGTATGAGGATAACTGTCTTAGTGCCGATGAGGTTGGCAGCAAGAATTCTGTCAAAAACTGTGGGACCTTTGATCATTCTGATGATCGTTATCACCGCAGAGAGAATGAGGATAGTTGCTGCTATACTAAACATTTCTGCTGCCCTCTATCTTAAGAACTTTATGTTCGATCTGCCTCTCCAGAATACCTTGTGCGTGGTACTCAGTGAGGGCATGAACAACAAATACATTATCTTCCTTAATGTCCAGCGTGACAGTCCCCGGCGTAATCGTGATTGAGTTTGCCAGAATAGTCAGCCCCAGATCGCTTTTGAGGTCGGACTTGACCTCGACCACGAGGGGGTCTATAGGCATGGACGGGCTGAGGACAATTTTGACCACCTGCATGTTGGCAATAAAGGTTTCCTTCATAAGCCACGGAAGATAAAGGATAATGTCCTTAACCATCCGGAAGTAGTCTTTCCTGAGCCTGTGCAGAAAGAAGTCATGGCTTAGATACGCAGCTATAAGGCTGAAAATTACTGCGAAAGCCACCAGAAGTCCGCCGAATTCTCCTGATAAAATGAACCAGAAGATGAAAAGCACCAGAAATGTGAATATGAATGTCATCCCCGCTCCTTAAAAACAAAACAGGTTTATAGTATCAGTTTTGAAGGTGTAGTCAATATTTTTCGGAAAAATCGTACACTCAGTTCTATTTTTTAAGATATTGTAAACTATACAAATAGTCAGCCAAACCGAAAAAAATACATGGCACACTATAGGCTTTATATATGAAACATATCTTAAAAAACTATAACTGAGTGGGTTTATGTATATTTTGTATACAGTATACCACTAATTTACGGGTTAAGTGAAATTTAAAGAAAATATTTTTTAAAAAAATTTCATTGCAGTATGTGCTTATACGGCATATAAGTTAATAGAGTTAGATATTTCTAAGAAGGTGAACTATGATTGAAAAACTTATCCTGATTGCCATATTGGCAGGAGCTGTGTACTTTCTGTATTACAAGCTTATAAAAAACAGGGGCTGCGGATGCGGTGACGGAAAAAGCTGCTGCGGCGGGAACAAGCACGAAAACTGATAAGCATAAAGTGGACATATCTGCATCAACGGGTATATTATTAAAATAATCCTAAGGAGATAAAGATATGTCAGCGCACATCAATATAGCCCTGCGGGGTGAAAAAGTTCTTAATATGCGGGCGCACGCTGTTGATGATCCTTCTGATCCGATGATAAAACAGCTTGCAAAAGATATGCTTATTGCCATGAAAACCCATGGCGGTGTGGGAATTGCCGCTCCGCAGATAAGGGTTTCAAAGCGTCTTCTGATAATACATTCACAACCGAATGAACGCTATCCGCAGGCTCCCGATATGGATCCGCTTATTATGGTTAATCCCGAAATTATTTCTTTTTCCGAATGCTTTGACAGTATGTGGGAAGGATGCCTGAGCTTGCCGGGCTTAAGAGGACTTGTGCCGAGGCAGACCGGAGTGAGTGTTCGCTACAACGACCTTTCCGGGAAAGAGGCTGAGGTCTGTCTTCAAGGGTTTCCCGCCCGCATCTTTCAGCACGAGTTTGACCATCTCGAAGGAATTCTCTTTCCGCTCAGGGTTACAGAATGTTCGGATATATACTCCGAAAGTGAGTATAAAAGAAGGGTGCTTGGCTCATAATGGTTGATGACAGAGCATTTAACGAGCTTTTCCATCCGCTGCTGATTCCCCGTACTGCTTTTAAAACAGTCGGCGGAGCAGTTAATATTATTTTTAAAAATGCACTTGGTTTGCCTTTGCAGAGCTTGCTTTTCAGGCTGTGGCTGCATGATTCTCCCGCTGCCGCTGCCATTGAGAGTTCGGGTTTGCCCCGATATGCCGTCGAATCGGAATATAAAAAATTTCTGACACTCGATGTGCCGCCTGAATCTCTTAACAGGATGGCTGTTTTCCCGTCCGGGCGAGTACGCAGAAGCATGGCTAACCGTTTCATATGGGACGGTGACTGGGACAGAGGCGGACTGAGCTTTAAAAGTATAGATAGATTCGTTTTAATGACAGATATATGGGGCAATAGAGAAAACCTGAGGAACAGCAGACGCTATGCAGAGCTGACCGAGATGATAAAAAAAGGCAGACCTTACACCGAGTTCAACAGAAACCGCATGGGGATCTATCTGAATACGGAAAGTAAGGTGTTACGGTATCTTGAAATTTATCTCGAATTCATGACCCAGCTTCAGGCGCATGGTTATGACAGCTCTCTGGAAAAGGATCCTGTGTGCGCCGCAATAGACAGAGACGGCGGACTGATCAAGACCGCAAAGGGTCTGCACCGTCTCGCTATGGCGCAGGTTCTTGGTATGAAAAGCATCCCTGTCCGCATCAGAGGCGTTCACCGTGAATGGTGGAGTAAAACCGCCGGAAATGAAACGGACAGGAATATGAAGATTATACGTTCAACGGAGCATCTTTTTTCCGCTTCATAAGTTTTTTAAGTCTTTTCTTGAAGTTTATGCGTGCCTTGTAGCTATGAAGCCACTTCAGGGCGTCTCTTTCTGCTTTTGCCGGATTATCGCCGGAGAAAGAGGCATACTCACGGATGATTGTACGCATGGTATCATCATCAGCCCAGAGCTTAACAAAGTTTTTAATTCTGTTTTTGTATGATATTTTACCGAATCTCATGCGGTTTATATCAACAATCTCAAACTTCCATCCCGAATTTACCTTTTTAACCAGTATGTTACCAGGTGAATAGTCCTTGTGGTATATGTTCTTCGCATGGAGACTATGAGTAAACTCTGCAAATTCTTTCAGGATTTCATCTCTGTTTTCAATCTCTTTATCCAGAAGAACAGTTCTTATTGTGAAGTCGCTTTCTGAATAAGCGGAAACATAAAAGCTTTCCTTTATCATTTTGCCGGAGAAAAATTCTATATACCCCACAGGTTCAGGCGTATTTGTTTCCAGCGATTTTAATACCAGCGCATTATCAAATGATCTTTTCGCTTTGCTGTCTCTGATAAATGAGTATGCAAACCGATTCACAGGTGACGGAATCCTGAAAGATTTCAGGACAAGTTTTTTGCCGGAATAGGTGATAACCCTTATCTCATTTCTTGCTTTGTGCATTACTTTGAAATCTCGCTCAAACAGATGTTTAATGTTCAATAATAACTCACGGTTATAAGTGTCTGATACTTCAAATTTAACATTAGCAGATGACCCTTTTTGAAGTTCAATACATAAATCATTCATAATAATTCCCCTTTAATAAAAGATGATTTGACTTGAGCATTAACTCAATAATAAGAGTGTAAAAAATTGTAATAAAATCTGACAAATAGTTGACTTAATAGAGTTAGATAAAATCTTGAAATGAACTTAGGTTCTTTTTCCGACTATGTATACGATGCGGTATGTTACGGGAATTGTCTCTCCGTCTCCGAAGAACGATTGATAAAGCTCGCAAAATCTGCGGTATGAATCTTTTCCAGCTGCGGAGGTTCTGCCTGTGAACCTTGCTCCTGTGGCTTTTTGCTTTTGTAAAAATTCCTTAACATTTCTGAAACGCAAAACGTAGTCATGTATCTCAAGCCGGTACTTAATGCCGTTTATACTGCTGAACAGCCTGTCATAAAACTCAGGGGTTTTCAGGGAGTATACACTGCCGAAGCCTGTGATGCTGTTTAATAAAGCCATTTCAGGAAATGTACCGTCACAGAAAACGGAAAAATAGAATCTGCCTCCGTTTTTTAAAGTGCCGAGACATTCAGGTATCGACTGTTCAGGTCTCTGAAACCATTGAAGAACCGATGAGCTGACAAGAACATCCGCACATTCACTCCTGAACGGCAGCTTTTCTCCATCTGCCTGAATAAACATTCCCTGTAAACAGGATGATGCTTTTGTCATAGAGTAGGCTATATCAAGCCCTATAAAGCGCTGAGGTTTGCATTTTGATAGAAATATTTCTGTGAAAATGCCGCTTCCCGTACCTATTTCAAGCACTGTTTCGGGGAAGTTCTCTTGTGTTAAATCACTTAGTTTTGATGCTACGATTTTCTGTATATCTGCTGAGGAGTCATAGCAGTCCGCCGCCTTATCAAAAAATCTTTTTATGTGTATTTTCATATATGATGTCAGATATCCTGCTTTCTTTTATATAGTGCCCGCATTCAAGGGTGATAAGCTTTTCTCCGTGGAGCATGTCCGCAACATCCTCACTGGCACGGAAATTAACTATCATATCATTTGCACCCTGCACAAGGATAACCTTTTCAGCTGCGTTAAGACCTTCCGCATTAGCCCGGCTGGTCATGAGGAACTCAAGCCCTTCGATTAGCCCGTTTGTTATATTAGTATCGGTTTCCGGCTGAAATCCGGTTATGCCGCATTTATCATAAAAATCATGAAGAACTGCCTGCGGATCACGCTTCATCTTTTTTATCATAAGCATAATGACCTGAGTATGGAAGTAATCGCAGAAACTTATGAAAGGGGCAAAAAGGAAAATCTTTTCATATTTATCCATTATTTTATCTATATTTTTCAGAATAATATGTGCCCCTGTTGACCATCCGGCTAAATATTCCCCGCCTTCTTCCAAGGCTGTTTCAATATCCTGTTCTGTGTGGGTTACAAATGGAAGATAAAACGGATATCGTGAGGAAATATGCGGAAAAAGAGCAGGAAAGCCAGCCCAGCCGGAAACAAATTTAAGCATTTTTCAGCCTCCTTACGGAAGAAACAACATGTCTGATCTCTTCATCGTCCAGATCAAGGCGGACAGAAAGCCGAAGCCTCGCTGTGCCTTCGGGAACTGTGGGAGGGCGTATCACGCCGGCTTTGATATTAGCTTCTTCCAGAAGTTTTCCCGCCTGCTGAACGGCGAAGTTGTCTCCTATTATAACAGGAATTATCTGTGTTGAGGAGTCAGCCGTGTCAAAACCAGCCTCATTGAGCGCACTGCGGAGATTTTCTGCTTTTTCCAGAAGCTGATAACCGCTATCCGGATTGTGTTTCAGCCATTTGAGAGCGCCGATATTCGCACCGATAACCGCAGGCGGCAGGGATGTCGTGAAAATGAATGCTCTGCCCTTGTTGCGGATGTAGTCCGTAATATCACTGCTTCCTGCGATATATGCACCGAATGAGCCGAGAGCCTTGCTGAACGTGCCCATATGAATGTCTATCCGTTTTTCCAGCCCAAGTTCATGGGCAAGACCCCTGCCGTGACCAAGAACCCCTGTGGCGTGGGCTTCATCCACAACAGTGAGAGCGTTGTATTTTTCAGCGAGCTGAACAATTTCAGCCAGATTAGCTCTGTCGCCATCCATGCTGAACACACTGTCAGTCACGATTATTTTTTCTTTAGTGTCCTTATATTGTTCAAGGAGTTCTGCAAGATGTGCAGTATCGTTGTGGCGGTAGCGTATGTGATTTGCCCCGCTGAGTTTTATTCCGTCAATTATGCTTGCGTGGTTCAGCTTATCTGAAAAAACGGCGGTGTGGCGGGTCGCTATAGAAGCTATCACAGCGAGATTTGCCATGAATCCTGTGTTAAGGACAAGACAGCTTTCAGTCTCTTTGAATTCCGCCATCTCTCTTTCGAGGGAGTTATATAATGAGAAATTTCCCGTTACCACCCTTGAAGCTCCGCTGGAGCAGCCGAAGAGGCGGAGTGCCGATGCGGATTCGCTCACAAGCTCCTCTTTTTCTGAAATCCCCAGATAATTATTTGAGGCAAGGTTCAGAAGCTTTTTTCCACCGGCGAGAATATATTTTCCCGCACCCTCATCAATGTCAGGCAGACTGCGGTAAAGTCCTTCCGATTTAATTTTTTCCAGTTCTTCTTTAAGTTTTTCCTTCATAGTTTTAAGGATATAACCCATGCTTGCACGGTGTCAACGAATATAGTAGAGTGACAATTATGAAAACAGATTCCAAGTGCCCGACAAATATCTGGCATCCATGTACCCAGATGAAAGACCTTGAAACCCATCCGCTTCTTGAAATTGAACGTGGGGAGGGTGTGTATCTCATAGACAGATACGGTAAAAAATATATAGACGCCGTCTCTTCCTGGTGGGTGAACCTTTTCGGTCACTGCAACCCAAGGCTGATCAGTGCGTTGAAAAAACAGGCGGAAAGGCTTGAACATGTCATATTCGCCGGAACAACCCACAGCCCCGCAGAAGAAGTGGCTGACGGGCTGCTGCGTATCACTCCGCCTGAATTAAATAAGATCTTCTTTGCTGACAACGGCTCATCCGCTGTTGAATCCGCAATGAAGATGAGCTACGGATACCGTAAAAACACAGGCAATACACGCAAGAACCGCTACGCTTTTCTCACGGACGGATACCACGGTGAAACTCTGGGCTGTTTGTCCGTCTGCGGAGAGACTCTCTATACGGATCTATACGGCGATATTATGATCGAAAATATCAAAGTTCTGGGTCCTGACTGCTTCAGATGCCCCTGCGGGAAAAAACGGGGAAAATGCGCTGTTGAGTGCTTTGGGTTTATGGAACAGGCTTTAAGGGAAAATGCAGAGATCCTTACTGCTGTTCTTGTTGAGCCGCTGATACAATGCGCCGGAGGGTTCAAAATGTTCCCGCCGGAATATCTTGTTAAGCTTCGCAGGCTCACATCAGCGCTTGATATTCACCTTATTTTTGATGAGATAGCAGTGGGCTTCGGCAGAACAGGCACAATGTTCGCCCTTGAACAGGCGGGAGTTTGCCCTGACATGCTTTGCCTTTCCAAAGGGATAACATCCGGTTATCTGCCCCTTAGTGTTGTTATGACCACGGATGAGATATTCTACGGATTCTACGATGATTACTCCACAGGAAAGGCTTTTCTGCACAGCCACAGCTATACTGGAAATCCTCTTGCCTGTTCCGTTGCGGTGGAGACTCTGAAAATTTTCCGTGAAGAGAATGTTATAGAGACAAACAAGCCCAAGTCTGAGCATATGAGAAAGTGTATAGAGGACGCCTTTGCAGATAATCCGCATGTAGGGGAGATAAGGCACACGGGTTTTGTGTCTGTTGTGGAGCTGGTGAAAGACAAAAACGGGAAAATTCCTTTTGAGTCCGGTCTCCGCACAGGATTTCAGATTTACCGCAAGGCGGTGGAGAATGGGGCTCTGCTTCGGAACCTTGGTGATATTATATACTTCATGCCGCCTTATGTGATCAGTAAGGACGAGACTGAAACACTTGTTGGCATCGCCCGTGATTCTGTGAATGAGGTGCTGGGGTGAGATTCTTTATCTCCGGCTCCGGCACAGGAGTGGGAAAGACATTTTTTTCCGCACTCCTTGCGAAGCATTTTCATGATGAAGGCATGGATGTGTCATACATAAAACCTGTACAGACAGGTTATCCGGCAGATAATGACGCCGCTTTTGTTAAATCTTTTTCCGGTATCTTCAAAGCCCGCACACTTTTTACAGCCGAACCGCCGGTTGCACCTTGCCTTTGTTTTGATAACTTTCCGTTTGATGAAGCGGTGAGAGAGATAAATGAAGACAGATCAGAAGTTGTGATAGTTGAAGGAGCGGGCGGAATAGCAGTTCCTCTGGATTACAGACGCATGACATGGGAAATAGCCAAAAAGTGCGGTCTCGGAGTAATTATAGTTATTCCGGATAAGCTTGGCTGTGTTAACGAAGCTGTTCTGAACCGTTCGTTTCTGTTTGAGAAAGGAGTCTGTTTCAAAGGTTTTGCGATGAACAGATTTTTTTCCGAAACAGAGGCGGACAGCAAAAATGCGGGGATTATAGAAAAGCTTATCCCCGCTTCGATACTGTATTATTTTGACAAAAAGCTTTATTCAAAAAGTGATGAAACGTCAGAACTGTAGCTGATGTATCCATGTCCGGCGTTCGCTGCCCTGTTTGATTCGGCTATGGTTTTCAGCAGACTGTCACTGTCGCCTTCCTGTAAGTTTTCCTCCAGTGCCGCCAGCACAGCCTCAAGGTTGGTGTTTCCTTCAGTTCCGAAAAAGCTTGAGCCGAGTTGGAAAAATTTTTCCAGAGCAGCTTTCTGCGCTTCCGTTGTTGTTGCATCTTCGGATGTGTAACTTTTCAGCATATCAAGAGCTGCCTGAGAAATCTGCACTGTGTCAAGTGCGGATGAAGAGCTTGATGTATCTGTCTGACCTATCAGAAGAGGACTGGCACTCTGTTTTGCTGATAAAACAGTGGCGGATGTATCGTTTTTAAGAAGTTTATTATACTGCTCCAGCATTATGCTTTTTGCTGTGACCTGCATTTTTTGCCTCCGGTTTTTTTCGTTTTTTTATAAGTAGCAGTCCGCATGCCAATTTGTTATATTGCACCGGAGAGGATGAAGATGATGATGAAAACACCTGCGGAAAAGCTTCTGAGTCACCGTTTCAGGGGATATGCTCCGGCGGAGCATACCTTTTCAGGCTTCTGTGAGGCGGCAAAAAGCTCCGTAAAATATTTTGAAATAGATACCAGAGCTTCAAAGGACGGTGTTCTTTATGTCTTTCACGATCCATATGTGCAGGGACTAAGCTTCCCTGCCAGCGATAGCAAAGATATTGATAAAATTAAGATATATCAGGATGAACCTATTCCCCGCCTTGATGATTCCTTAAAAATTTTCAGGGAAAGGTTTTCCCCTGACACAGTTTTCTGTCTGGATGTTAAGGACATCGGTTTTGAGAAAGAACATATCAGGCTTATACAGAAATACGGCTTGGAAAAGCAGGTTGCCATTGTTTCCTGGTGTGCCCTTTCTCTTATGAATTTCAATGTGGAAGGTTTTTCCGCTCCTTTATTCCTTTCACACCAGAGCCTTTTTGCATATGGCTTAAGGGGAAGGGTTACGGAGTTTTTCTCAAAGAACCGAATAAAATTACAGAAATATAATGTATTCACAGGAAAAAATGTTTTTGAGTCTGTTCCTCGTGAGCTTTATCAGGGATATTTCCATTCACTGAGATGCCGGACTCTGCCGGATAAACTTTTGAAAATTATTCGCAAATCCGGGGGCGGTGTGTGCGTGGCAAAAAATCTTGTCTGCCCGCAGCTTGTTTCATACTGTGAGGATAACGGGCTGAAACTCTGGATATATTCTGTAAATGATATTAATGCTTACAGACGTTTCGCAGCCATACAGGGTATTGATATGATCTTTTCTGACAGGGCTGAAAGCATTCTGAAGGAATTAATTAAAGCATAAAAAAAGGAGCCGTGAGGCTCCTTTTTTTGTTTTGTTTAAGTTATTAAAGAGATGGAAGATTTACTCCGCACCTACTCCGAGGTATGTTCTTATTTTTTCCTGCTCAAATTTTTCCTGTGACTCAGGTTCAGGAGCCGTTACAGAACCTATGTAAGCCGCAAGGAAAGCTATGCTCATAGAGACGATAGCGGGGTTTTTGAGGGGGAATATAGCTTTCTCAAATCCGAAAATGTTAACCCATATAACAGGGCTGAACAGAATGCAGAGGGAAGCAGAAACTGCACCTGCGATTATTGACCATACAGCGCCTCTTGTGCTGAACTTTTTCCATGTAATAGAAAGAAGCAGGGCAGGGAAGTTCGCACTTGCTGCTATTGCAAATGCAAGACCCACGAGGAAGGCAACGTTCTGGTTTTTGAAAAGGATTCCCAGAGCAACTGCAGCAACGCCGAATACGACTGTTGCTATTCTTGCAACTTTAACCTGCTCCGCCTCAGTAGCCTGACCTTTCTTAAACACGCTTACATAAATATCATGGCTCATTGCAGAAGATGCGGCAAGTGTGAGACCTGCAACAACCGCAAGAATTGTAGCAAAAGCAACTGCTGCGATGAAACCGAGGAAAGGTTTGCCGCCGAGTGCCGCTGCAAGGATGGGTGCAGCCATGTTTCCACCCTTATCTATTCCGGTTATGAATTCCTGACCGACGAGGGCTGCTGCGCCGAAGCCGACTATGGGGATAACCAGATAGAAATATCCGATAAAAGTTGTTGCGTAAGCAACTGATTTTCTTGCTTCTTTAGCATCGGGCACAGTGAAGAATCTCATAAGGATGTGGGGCAGACCAAGCAGACCGAACATCAGCGCCAGACCAAGGGAAAGGGCTTCTATGGGGCTTGTTACAAACCCGCCGGGTTTGAACATTGTTTCAAATCCATATGTGTCGCTTACTGCTCCGAAAAGATTTGCGGGGTTGAACCCGAACTTGAAGAGAACGAGTCCCGCAAGAATAGTTATACCAAACAGAAGAAGAACAGCCTTGATTATCTGTACCCATGTTGTAGCAAGCATTCCGCCGAAAAGAACGTACAGAAGCATAACTGTGCCCACAAGGATTTCAGCCAGTTCATAAGGCATGCCGAACATAAGCTGGATAAGCTTGCCGGCGCCCACCATCTGAGCGATAGTGTAGCAGAGAACAACAAGGATGCCGCCGACTGCGGATGCTATACGGATGGGACGGTTTTTAAGCCTTGATGAAACAACATCTGCAAATGTGAATTTACCGAGGTTTCTGAGAGGCTCTGCTATGAGGAACATAAGAGCGGGCCATCCCACAAGCCAGCCTACAGCATATATTGCACCGTCATAACCGCGGAGAGCAACCATGCCTGATATACCAAGGAAAGAAGCGGCAGACATATAATCGCCGGCGAGGGCAAGACCGTTCTGAAAACCTGTTACGCTGCGCCCTGCTGCGTAGAATTCGCTAGTGGTTTTTGTTTTTCTCGCAGCCCAGTATGTAATCATCAGTGTTCCGGCAACTATTATAGCAAAGAAAATAAGTGCTATCGGGTCTGCCTTGCCGGCCTGAAAGTTTGCGAGTCTCTGAGCAATAACTTCATTCATGAGCGTGTCTCCCTTATTTCAGCATCTTTTTAAGTTCTTCGACTTCTTTGTCATATGAGCTGTTAGCCCAGAGAACATAGATGATTGTCAGAACCCATGCGATTACAATAACTGCTACAAAGAGAGCGATTCCCAGAGTGATGTTGGGTGTTACGAGATGAATCATCTGTTCCTTGTCCAGCGAAATAAGGAACAGATATCCGAAATACACAACAAAGAGGATTGCCAGCATTATGTAGCTGAAAGTCCACCTCTTTCTGACAAGCTTTTTGAACCTGTCAGAGTTCACGATTTCGTGAGCGTTCATAAAGACCTCCTACCTGTTTTAGAAAAAGTATAAAAGTACAAGCAGTTTCAATTATACGGTTTAATACATGTTTAAATCCGTATGCGCCTTAATTTAAAACTACTTTATATTATGTATGTATTATTAAATTATATAAGTGATATTTGTCAAGAAGATTTTATTAATTCAAATACTGTATAATGTTACAAATACGTTGATATAAGGTGTAAAAAATTAATATCTATGTAAGTTTATTTAAAGTTATTTGATTAATTATTAATGAGACAGCGGTATAGAATTCATGATTAATAAATAAATTCATAAATGGTTTGTTTAATGCGGGTGTTTATTTTATGTTTAAAAATAAGTTTTTAATGAAAATTGTTTTTTATTAATGTTTTATGTATGTATGTCTGATGCAGTAATGAGCTTTTGAAACACAAGTCATATTTGTTTTACTCTATATGATTAATAGTGTATAAATTTTCAGAAGGTATAAAATTGGTCTGTTAAAAAAATCCGATATGTATATAATCAAAGGAAAAAGGCTGTCATGGCATGTTTTGCGATATGTAGAATAGTGGTTGATTATTGTGCATGCTTATTTTGTATATTCAGTCTGATGCTGAAAATCGTTTCGGAGGATTTATGGAAATCAGTTCCATGAACGGAATAATAGATATTCTGGACAGACTCACAAGATTTTATGTTTTCAAAGGTATTGAATATTCCCGTATGCGGATTTTGCTTGAAAAAGGAGAGTTTGTATCTGTGGAGCAGGGGGAAGTGCTTTTTAAGAAAGGCGAATCCTACCACAAGGGGGTCTACCTTGTTTATAGAGGCAGTGTGGAGCTTTACAATGATTCCGGTCTCAAGGTTGTTGCGGCTGAGGGTGATTTTGCAGGGCTTTCAAACTTCGTGGGAAAGTCTGTGTATCATGTCAGCGCAATGGCATCTGACAACTCCGACCTTATCTTCATACCTGAGTTAAGTATATATAAGCTTATGGAGGTTTCCGAAGACTTCAGGGAACGTTTCTATGGTCTTGTCACCGGACGCATAAATGCAGTCACGGGGAAAAGTACGGGTAATATTGAATCCCGCACATATAAACCCGTGGGCAGCTATATGACAAGCCCTGTAATAACTGTAAAAACAACAGATACCGTAATGGATGCAGGCAAAATAATGTCTGAACACAATATCGGCGCCCTTGCTGTTCTGGATGAAAACGAGTCCCTTGCGGGGCTTATTACCAGCAAACACATGGTTCACAGGTTTCTTTCAAATATTGAAAGCAGTCTTCAGGCTCCGGTCGTGAAAAATTTCATGGAGAAAGAACCCCTTGTGCTGCCTGCTGAGTTCCCTTTGGCGGAAGCATTGGGTGAGATGCAGACGAAAGCGCAGGAGTATGCCCTTATTTCGATGAAAAACAAGCCGGTCGGAATTATTTCCAATAATGATATAATGCGTTCTCTTTTCCGGAATACCACAATCCACAGCACATATATTGAAGGTGTTTCCGGTCTGGATGAGCTTCGTACATCTTATCAGGGTCTTTATAAAATAGCTGAGAGCGTTGTAAGCAGCTCTAGGCTCACATACGATGCTCTGCCCGTTATTTCCTCTGTGCATCTTAATATACAGAAAAAAGTCTACAGACTCACGGCTGAGAAGTTTGCCGCCGAGACAGGCTTCGATATAACTAAAGTCAGACACTCTCTCATTATAATGGGCAGCGGCGGGCGTAAAGAGATGATGCTTGACCCCGATCAGGACAACGGATTCATTTTTGCTGATGATGCAACGGATGAGGAGATTGAAATGTTTCTGAAATTCGGGGCTATGTTCACAGACAGCCTTGAATATGTTGGTTACAAAAAATGTCCCGGCAACGTTATGGTGACTAACCCTGAAATGTCCATGAGGCTTTCCGATTGGAAAAACAAGGTTAGAAACTGGGTGGACGGCTCGGCAGGCAAAAGCATCCTCTGGAGTAATATTGTTTTCGATTATGACGGGCTTGCAGGTGATGAAAAGCTTGTCTGGGAACTCAGGGAGTATATTAATATGAAAATTTCCCAGAAGCCCATTTTCCTTATATATATGCTTGAAAACGATTCTAATCAGCGCAAGCCGATTAATCTTTTCGGCAAGTTTATAACTGAGAAAGAGGGAGAACATGCCGGAAAAATGAATATGAAGGTTGCGGCTCTGGCATTTATTGTGGATGTCACCCGTGCTTTTACGCTGAAATGCGGTCTGAATGATTTAAATACTATTGAGCGGCTTAAACATCTTCGGCGTAAGAAGATTCTTTCGGATGAACTTGTTTCGCAGACACAGGACGCCTATGAAATCCTTGTGGATATAACGCTGAATGAGCAGATAAGGCAGGCATACGCAGGAGAGGGTATAAGCAAATTTGTGAACCCTGACAGTCTGTCTATGTATAATCAGGAAAAGCTTCGTAAAGCACTTAATCACATGTCGAAGTTTTTGTCTGTGGGGCTGAAATACTTCAAAGGGCATCCTTAGCCTCTATTAATGAAGAGTGTGTGAGGTATATTGACTGCCGCAGGTTTCTGATATAATCTCATTTTCATGAAATCGGACGCAAAACGGATATTCTCCAACGCATCTTCCCTGTTTATTCTTCAGCTTATTACATATGCAATATCTTTAGCCGCCGTTCCTTATCTTGTCCGTGTTTTGGGTCCATCAAAATATGGTCTTGTTATCTTAGCCCAGTCACTTATTACATATTTTATATTCCTTGTGGATTACGGTTATGACATGTGGGGAACAATTCAGATAGCCGAAAATCAGCATGATAAAAAACGGTTATCCGCAATATTTCACAATGTTATGGCGGGCAAACTGATTCTTGGCGGTATCGGATTTATAATTATTCTGATTCTTACTGTTTCTGTGGATAAGTTCCGTGAGGAGCGTCAGCTTATCCTGCTGAGTTTCGGGATGATCTGCGGACAGATCCTCATTCCCTCATGGTTTTACAGAGGAATGGAGCGGATGAAGTTTATTGCTTACTGTCTTGTTTCGGTTAAGGCAGGGTATCTTCTTCTTATTTTCCTCACTGTCAGAACCGTTGCGGATTATGAGCTTGTTCCAGCTGCGAATTTCATCGCCTACACTCTGGCAGGTGCTTACGGTATCTGGACTGTGTATGCAAAATTCGGACTTTCCTTTGTACCCCCTGTTTTCAGTGAAGTATTGAGAGGGCTTAGGGAAGGCTTCATCTATTTTGCCAAAGCAATGACAGATAATTTCGCCAAGATCACCAATACCCTTATCCTTGGCTTCATGGCAGGGGATGCCGCAGTTGGATTTTACGGCTCGGCGGAGAAGCTTATGGATGCTGTGCGGGCTATGCTTTCCCCTGTTTTTCAGGCAATTTTCCCGCACTCCCGCAGAACAGCGGCGAGATCAAAGGCTGAATGGTTTATCTTTATCAAAAAGGCGGGCGTCGCCGTAACAGCTTTTTCGGCGGTTCTTGCAGCGGTGATTTTTATTTTCTCAGATTTCGGCGTAAGGCTTGTTCTGGGCGAAGAATTTATGCCGAGCGTACCTGTTTTGCGGATGCTTGCTGTTTATCTTTTCTTTTTCACACTTAACAATATAATGGGAGCGCAGACATTGGTGTGCTTTGACAGAGGTAAGGCTTTTCTTAATCTGACTATCGGTGCGAAAATGCTTGGACTCCTCCTCTCTTTTCTGCTTATTCCTGCGTTTTCAGAAAAGGGGGCAGCGCTTGCGCTTGTTTCATCAGAAGCGGCTTACAGCCTTTTTCTTACTATATATATTATTAAAAGCGGACTCCTTTATGATGTCCGCAGGAGCGGCATGTGAAAGCGGCATTTGTTGTTAACTATTTAAGAACGGAAACTTTTTATGGAATTTCTCAGTATATAGACGCAGACACCCACTGGATCGCCACCGGAGACCCGGACTGGATAAACTTTCTCAAATCAAAAGGTGTTGAGGACAGCAGAATACTGAATTTGGCTTCCGCATCTTCAAATGATGATACAGACATCTCTGCCGTGCTTGAGATGGAGGAGCATTCACCGTACAAAGCATCGGCAATAATAATGTCCGACCGTCTCTTACGCCGCAAACCCCGTGAAAAAAGCTATCCTTACATTGCCGCTGTGTATTCTATGATAAAAAAGTTCATCACTGACAACGGTCTGGATGTCATATTCGGTGAGATGACGTGGGCTGCGGAAGCTGCCGCATCAGCAGCGGCGGAAAAGTGCGGTATCCCTTACCTTGTTCCTGCGACCACAAGGATCCCAAACGGCAGGTTTACTTTTTTCAAAGGCTTATTTCAGGACAGGCTTTTTCTGGATAATCCGGCATTTGACTCGGACCTTGAAACAGCAGAAGCTTTTTATGATGAATTTGTCAGCCGCCGCCCTGTGCCTGATTATGCTCACAGAATGCGTGACTACGCTCTTTTCAGTGCAAAGAATATGCGTAAATTTGCAAAACATTTGTCATATATGATGTTTCATCGTGATAAGGATATGACCCGCCCGGATCTTGATTATCTGTTTGATCAGCGCATCTTTCGCCGCAATAATGCCAAAAGGCTGAAAAGACTTCGTCTTTCAAAAGATATCTCTTTTCTCAGCGGTATGAAATACTGCGTATATAATCTTCATATGCAGCCGGAAGCAAGCATCGATCTTTTAGGAGCGTACAATTCGGATCAGTTCCATATAATCCAGAATATCGCCCGCTCAATACCTGCGGACGCCGTGGTGGTTGTCAAGGAACATCCACAGGCGGTAGGTGACAGGGTCAGGGAGTTTTACAATGCTGTAAATGATCTGCCCAATGCTATTCTTGTTCATCCTGAGGCAGACAACTGGGAACTTATGGCGGGAGCATTCGCCGTTATCACTGTTTCCGGAACAGTGGCTTATCAGGCAGCACTGACAGGCACTCCTGCGGTTGTTTTTGCAGATATGTTTTTCGATGAGCTTCCCCTTGTTCACAGGTGCAAAAGTCAGGAGGAGCTGCCTGATATTCTGGAAAAGTGTATGAATTCAAACAGAAAACCGGACAGAACAGCATGCACGGCTTTCCTTGCCAGAGTGATAAAAAACTCATTCGAGGGTTCAGTCTACGGACGTGAGGTCAGCGATTCAAATGTGCAGGAGGGAAACTTTAAAACCGCCGCCAAAGGTTTTAACGCTGTCCTGCATCATATTAAGAATGAAAAACCGGAGATAGTCCGTTAGTCCTCTTTCACAAGATACTGCTGGTTATTGTAATATCCTTCAAGAAAAGCTGTGCGGGCCTCATCGGGGCTAAGGTATGTTTTGCTTACTGCAACATCCGCCGAGTATTTAAGTTTTGCGCTCATTACATCTATGCTTTCGCTTGCTTCGTCCTCAAACCCTTTGCCTGTGATTGTGAGCTTTCTGGCATAGTTATCTGAGAGAATCCCTCCGAGAAGCGCCTTAAGCTGAGGTGCGGACATGCTCCCCTTTGTGTTGCCCATGCTGACGGTTATATCCATTTTCAGTCCTTCCAGAGTACCCATGATCGAACCGAGTTCACGTCCTGATTCGCTGGTAAGAACAGTATCGACAAAATCCGCCGTGGGGGCTTCAACACTTAGTTCAAATTTTCTGAAAACTTCCCAGTTTTGTATCTTGTTGTAGGCGTCGTTTATGAAGACAGGGTCAAGAATAACGGTATTGTCATCTGCCAGCCACCTGAGAAACTCCGTAAAAGCACCTTTGCCTGCTGTGCCTGATGCGGTGAGGATAAGTCTGTCCTGCGGGAGTGCGAGTCCGTAGGTTATGTCGCCCAGAGTACCGGAGTTGAGCGGAACCTCGCTCAGTTCTCCGTTTCTGTCATACCACACAGGCCAGTTTGATTTCTCTTTTATGAGTCCGAAAAGGTAGGCGGGATAACTGTTAACCTCAAATGATTCAAACAGTTTGAACATTATTTCCCGGCTTTTTGTTTCAAAAAAGCCGTAGTCCATGCCGCTGTCAAAAAGGGTGGAAAGTTTTTCGGAAAGGGTCATGAAAACCCCGTCCTCCTGTGATTCTATATTAAAGAAGTTTACGTTGATCCGTTTTTTTTCAGTCATTTATTTCCTCATTACATTAAATTAAGTTTATACTATCAGCAAAGTTGAGAAAAATAAAGGAGGCGTATCATGAGCGCTATGGCTTTTGTATCCATAACACCGCTGGGTGAAGGGGAAAGTGTGTCCGAGTATGTTGCCAGGGCGGTTAAGGTTATTAAAAACAGCGGTCTTGAGTGGCGGCTTACGCCCATGGGCACAATAATCGAAGGGGATAAACCATCCGATGTGCTTGGGGTTATCAATGCCGCAGTGGAAGAGCTTGGAGACTGCAGCCGTATATCAATAGCCATTAAGATGGATTACCGCAGAAACAGGGAAACAGGAATGAGCCGGAAAGTTGAGAGTGTGATGGAAAAAATAGACCTGTAGGAAAATTGTTCCGTTCTTTTTACGGGATATACATCATTTTTCACTTTTTATAAGTATTTCTGTTTCAAACCGCCGTTCTTTACCCGCATTTTACCTTATGAGTGCTAGTAACTGAACACCTGTTCGGCTAAGGCGTTTAAGACATGAACCCGGCAACCGATTAGGTAAAGACGGGAGATGTGTCATGCACTGGTCTGAAGAAGATACTTTGAATGATGATATAAAAAGCTCCGCCCCAATTGACCGGCTCGAAAGAGTTCTTGCAAAATGCAGGGAGATTGCCTCTCAGGAGCCGGATGGATGCGCTGTTGTTAACAGACTGGCGGAGGACCTTGAAACTGTTTTGACTAAAGCTAAAAGATTGATCTGACATATCGCAATACCTATATCTGAAGTTACAAGGATTGATCTGACATATAGTGATATCTATATTTGAATTACCCTGAATGGTATATGAGTTATACGGCTTTGTATAAAGCCGCGGGTTAACGGGCTCCTCGGATTTATTCCGCAGGAGCCCTTCCTTTTTGCAGCTCAATGGCAATTTTTTCCTGATTTTTTTGGCATGATTCCTGCTTTGAACAATATAAGACTGAAAAAGGGCAGGGTAAAACGATGCAAACCGCCGAAGATGTTAAAACAACACTTGTTAAAGAGAGGCGTAAGGCAAGGCTTATCCCTGTATCAGAGATAAGGTACTGCGACAGAGTTTACAGGTATCCTGAAGACTTTCCCGCAGAGGTAATAACCAGACTCATTGACCTCGTAGCAGATGACGAGATCAATATGAAAGAGCTTAACTATCTGCATCTTGTTCTGATAGAACTGCCTAAAACAGCGGCAGAGCAGCGCAAGGTTTCTTTCCCTTTTTCAGATATGGCAGAAGCGGATTTCGCCGAAGGCGGTCTGAGTTTTGCGGAATATGTGGATTATCAGATAGAACGCATGAAAAGACTGTCAGAAAACGGAATCGGAGAGGATTATTCAAAAAGAATCCGCGAGCTTCTTCTTCGTTTCAGAAATCTTTAAAAGGATTTCAGCCCGTGCCGCCTCTCCCGAACACGGAGGGCGTAAGTTTTAAATTGCGGCAGCAGGGGAAACATTGACAACGGCGTCGAAAGCGTGGTTGAAAAATCACGTAAATACTGTCCTGGGGGTGCAGCGATGCGCCCCCTTCCTTTTTTCCTTGTTTATATCATATGTTTTTTATATGTTTAAGACGATGGAGAATGACATATGAAAAATATCTTGCCGGTTGTATTTATATCTCACGGTGCGCCTATAATTCTTGATGACGGAACAAAAGCTGCGGACTTCTTCCGCACACTCGGCACTAAGCTTCCCCGCCCTAAAGCGGTAATATGCGTTTCTGCACACTGGGAGCCGCCTGTTCACATGGTTTCTGTCTCACCTTCAATGGAAACAATTTATGACTTTTACGGTTTTCCACGCCGCTTTTATGAACTCAAATACAATCCGGCAGGCTTTCCAGAGCTGGCTTTAAAAACAGCTGAAATCCTTAACAACAGCGGAATAGAATGCCGAAAAGCTGAAAGAGGGCTTGACCACGGAGCATGGGTTCCTCTTATGTGTATGTACCCTGATGCGGATATTCCGTCCTTCCAGCTTTCCATAAAAAGAGGCGCCTCACCGACTGAGCTTCATGAAACAGGCAAAAGACTGAAATCTTTGAGGGAAGAGGGTGTTCTTGTAATATGCAGCGGCAGTGCAACCCATAACCTCTATGATTTTGGGAATTATCCTGCTGTGTCCGAACCTGTCCCATATGCTGAAGAGTTTGATAAATGGCTTGAAAATATGCTTGCAGCGGGAGAGCGTGAAAAGTTGCTGGACTACATGGCAAGCGCACCGGAAGCCAAGCATAACCATCCCACGCCTGATCATATTAATCCGCTTTTTATAGGTTTGGGAATGTCTGAAAGCGGTGTTGCGGAAAAGATTCACGATGAAATAGCCTATGGAATTATATCAATGGCGGCATATATCTGGAATGACTAGGGCTATTTTATCTCAACCCATTCCAGCGAACCGGAAACGAAGTTTACAAGATATTTTTTGACCGGTTTTTTATAAAGTGCGCTTAATATTCCGGCATATTCGTTTATTTGTTCAGTATATTCAGCCATGTGGGGCTTTATGTCACCTGTTTTAAAGTCGAGACACCATACGGCGTCCTCTGTCACTGAATAAAAATCCACAGTCTTTATCCCTGTGCCGTCAAAAAAGCTTCTTTCTCTGAATATTTCAGCATCAGCGGTGATTGTTCTGAAAAGCGGATCGGAATACAGCAGCAGGAGATAGTTTTTTATCTTTTCCCCTTCTTCATCGGTAAGGTAAGGAGAGTGTTTCATCACAGAGAAGCGGCTTGTTTCTTCTGCTTCAGCATCGTTAAAATCAACCCCAAGGAAAATAGCCTCATGGAGCGCAGTCCCAAACTTTTCGCCATAAAAGTCTGCACTCTCTTCCGTAATCGGGTATTCCGGAATCGGGCGGGGCTCAAATTTTTCCGTTCTCCGTTTCTTCTCTTCAGTCTTGGGGGTGAAGGATTTTGTATAAGGTACGCCGAAAGAGCAGGGGATTTCTATACTGCCCATTATCATTTGTTCTAGGGTGTTTTTTGACGGAGTTTCCTTTATGGGGATGTAAAGTTCTCTTTTAGCTCTGGTGACAGCAACATAAAGCAGGTTCAGCCTGTCGTGGTAGACAGCTTTTTCCTCAGCTTCGTAAGCTTCTGCGAAACTGCCGCTCACAAACCCGTTGAGCTTTTCGCCATGGTTGAAAATTATGCTGTCAGCAAGCATTGAATCGCTTTCGGAGTAAAATATCATCCTTGTGCTGTTTGCGTCAGGCTTTGTTCTTATTTCAAGATCAGATATAATGACCGCCTCAAATTCAAGCCCTTTTGACTTGTGAATGGTCATGACTGTAACAGATTCAGACTTGCCTGCGGAGAGAGCATTTTCAGATTCTGCCCTGCGTTTAAACTCCTCAAAGAAAGCAGGGAGATTGGCAGTTACATGGAGGCTGACTGCTATGTCACACAGCTTTTTGAAGTTTGCGTCTCCTTCAAAGCGTTCTGCCAGAAAAAACTCATTTATTGCTCTGGTGAAGGCTGCCTGACCGTTCAGTCCGTTTACCTGTTTTGCAAACTCTGCCAGCTCTGCCTGAATCTTTTCGCAGAAGCCTTCCTTGGCTGCTTCTTCAACAGTGCTTACTGCCGGTTCTGTCATATGGAAGGCGAATGCGTTCAGACTGTCACCGTAGAATATGTGGTTGAAAATGTTCATTATTATTTTGAATGGTGCTGAGTCTGTGAGCTTTTGTCTCGTTTCGCTCCGTGCCGGGATCCCGTTTTCATTAAGATATTCGGTGCAGGAGTCCGCCTTGCTGTTAGTTTCGGTGAGGACCGCAATATCAGATGCTCTGAATCCTCGTTTCATGAGGTCTTCAACGCATTTAAGCATGTATTCCTGGTTAGTATCTTTCTCAATTATTTCCACAGAAACACGTCCGCTTTCATCACTATGTCCGGTTTGTTCGGAATATTTGAAAGTTTCGTCTTTAAACCTGTCAAAAAGAACATTGGCAAAATCCATCACTGCTTTCGCACTTCTGTAGTTTACATCAAGTTTCTGTTCGTTTATAAAATCACTGTAGCTCTCTGTTACAGTGTCAAAAAGCCTGCTTTCTCCGCCCCTGAACCTATAAAGAGTCTGTTTAGGGTCGCCTACATAAAAGAATGATTTCACAGCATCCTGCTGACCGACTCCGGCAAGGGCCTGCTGAACAAGCGGCTCAAGAATCTTCCATTGGGCAAGGCTGGTATCCTGAAACTCATCTATTAGTATGTGGAGTATTCTGCCGTCCAGACGGAAATAAAGGTATTCCGTATCCTCTGCTATATTGTTCTCAACCAGCATACTGTATGCTTTCATTGTGATATCGGAAAAGGTCAGCACATTTCTTACACGTTTAATCCGTTCCACTTCTGTAAAAAACATGGTGTAAAACTTAACCGCCAAACGGACAAGCATCTCACCTTTTGCCTCAAGGAATTTACCTGTGTTTTCAATGACTTCATAATATGCCCTAAGCTGAGCTTCAGTGTAGTCAAAGCTTTTGAAATAACCGCTGACCGGGTCGCAGTTGCAGTAAAGAGCAGTATCTGTTATTTTTTTCAGATTGCCTGACGCTGCCAGACCTTCCGCCTGTTTTTTCTGATTTCCGTTGAGTTTTGACTGTAAAAGCTCTGTTCCGAATTTTATTGAAGCCTCAATAGCTTGTTTTCTGTGGTGATTAAGCCGGTTAGTCAGGTCTGCGAAGAAGTCTGCATCTGTTTTATACTTTTCTGCCAGCTCCGGTAAACCTATAAGCTGGTTTTCAAAATTCGACTGCTGTTTGCGGATCTCATCCATCAGGGACTTGGGGGTTTGCTCAAGGGCACGGGCTGCTTTTTTAAGCATGTCTCCCATGTCTGCGGAAAAAAGATTGTATGTACTGAAAAAAGCTTCCGCTTCAAGCTCTTCCTTTTCCTTATCCTGAATAATTGAAAACCCCGGACGCACATTCGCCTCGAAGGGAAACTGGGAAATAATCCGGTTTATAAATGAATCTATGGTGCGTATCCGCATCTGGGAAAAGTTTTTAAGCACATAGTCCCGCACAGGACGGGCTCTTTTTTCAAGTTCTTCATCTGTAAGACTGTTATGCTCACGAAGTATCTGCCGCTCGCCTTTGAAGTCCGCCCTGTTGCCGTCTGCCAGTGCGTTGAGAACCTGAATGATTCTTTCCTGCATCTCCGCAGTGGCCTTAACTGTGAAGGTAAGGCAGAGAATCTGCTCCATCTGTGCGCCGCTGAGGAGAAGATTTATATAACGAAGGGAAAGGTTGAATGTTTTGCCTGTTCCCGCCGATGCCACAAGGGCTATATTGCTTTTATTATCAAGGTTTTTCATTAGCTTCTCCCGCAGAGATCAGAATAATCGCAGTAGAGGCAGTCCGCCTGCCTTTCGGTTCTGGGGTATTCCTGTTCAGGATCTGCTATCCTTTTCAGCAGTCCATCCAGAAATTCTCTGAACTGATCAATGCAGCTTACGTCAAATGCTTTTACGGTTTTGAACTCTTTTTTTAAATCATACCAAAGAATTTCGTCCGGCATGTTTCCGTGTTTGTACAAAAAAAGCAGTGCATAAAGAGGCATCTGCACGTCTTTTATTTTATCGGGGTTAAAATCTCTGAACTCTTTGACAGTTTTCAGTTTATAGTCGATTATAGCTGTTCTGCCGTTGTTTTCGTCTGTTCTGTCCAGCCTTCCGTGAAGGCGCATTCCGTTTATAGTTGCTTTAAGTTCATCCTCTTCTGTTTTCGGTCTCCACCCCTCTGCAAAGCGGTGTATTTCATTTTCAGCAAAGCTATAAAGCCTTTCAGCAAGATCATTTACCTGCTCTCTTTCCAGAGGATTAATTCTGTATGCATCAAACCTGCTCATTGACCGGAGAAATTCATCGTAAACACGCCTATGAAGCTCATCCACAGTTTCCGGTATGCCTAGGGAGTAGATTCCCTCAAGGACGCTGTGCAGGGTCTTTCCGTACTCATACGGGGGTATGGAGTCTTCCGGTCTGTCTGCTGTTTTGAGCCCTATGATATATTTTGCATAAAACCTGTAAGGGCAGGCCAAATAATCATTCAGCATAGTGGCGGAGATCCCCCGTTTTTTCAGTTTTCCGGCTATTGCTGTGTCTTTTTTAAACGCCTCCGATTCATGGAGTTTGATCCCTTTGTCCGAAGTTTGAAATATACGGAAGCCGGATGAGGAATAGGGTCGTACCTGCAGTTTATTTTTTATTATCAGCTCTTCCAGAAACGGGCTGCGGTATGATGCTCCCTTGTCCCTTGATATACATGATATATAAACAAATTTACTTTTAGATATTATCTGGCTCATGTAGTTTTTGATTAGGTGTTCTCTGTCCTGAAAGGTTGGAAGGCGCAGGTTGCGGCGTATTTCTGTATTAAGAAAGAGGTCTTTGTCACTTGAAGGCGGAAAAACATCAGCATTCATATTGGGGATGAATACTGCATCAAACTGCATGTTCCTTGTTTCCAGAAGTCCCATAACAGTGACTTCGCCTCCGGGGCGGTGAAAGCTGAGACGTGCTATACTGTTCATAAGCAAGGTGAGGGCGGTTTGCAGAGGAAGAGAATCATCCACCGGAGCATAAACTGCTCTCAGTCTTTTAAGTTCTTTCAGCACAATTGTTCCATGCTGCTTTTCCCTTTCATCTTCAGTGTTTTCCAGATAAATTTCAGCAATAGCTGAAAGCTTATGTGCAGCTTCCGGCAATGTGGAGTGTGTCTCTTTTAAAAAAGGGTATAAAACCTTACGGACAGAGGGAAAACCGGCTATTTCATCTATGTTTACAGCAAGCCGTTTCAAGGCTATGAGATCTTTTATCCTGTCTTTAAGGGGAGCAAAACCACTTATTTTTTGCAAAAACGGCTGAACGGCTATTTTTTCTATGGTTTCTATGCCTACCAAGCCTTGACTGAGCATATTTTCTTCGGCCGCTTGTCTCAAAATGTCCGTAATCTGATATATTTCAGAGTGTGTTCCGTCTATTCCCGATGTTATGTTGAAAAGGTTGTAAATATCGTTTTCTATGAAGTATGACTTCATTTTTTCATCAGGAAGAATTACGGCCATGCGGTTAAGGGGTATCCCTTTACCTGACGCTTCATATATTTTTTCGGTTATGAATTCATACTCCTCAAGACGGGAACCAGTTTCAACGACATCAAAACCTGTATGATGCGCAATATTTTCATCATCCTGTATTACTATCTGTAATGCTTCTTCAATTTCTTTATGATTAACTGTTTTTTCTCCCAGAAAGTGGAGAAAAAGGTGGATATTCCCGATTTCGGAAAGCATTTTAAGCGTCCGTATCTCATGCCGTGTAAGAAAACCTGTTATAAGGAACACAAAATCAGAGAATCTGTCCGTAAAAAACTGATTAAAAAGCGGATTATCGAACATTTCCGCACTGTCGCACAGACCGTTTTCGTTCAAAACGGAAACATACGCCGACCACAGGGAATAGAGTATGTGAGTCTGTTTTTCATAATCTGTATATAAAGCATGCCCGGCAAGCTCTTCTGCTGTTATGAGTTCGCCTTTAATTTCCCTGAAAAAGCGGAAGAAGGCGTTTCCTGTTTCGGTGAAGGTGATGAAGTTTTCAAGGAAATCAGGGTCGGTCCGTTTAAAAAGGGCAAGCTTCTCATCCAAACTGAGGCGTTCTGCTGCCTGTTTCATATAGAAGTGTCTTAACTCTTGGGGAACAACAGGTTTTTCTGCTCTGAAGAGATAAGAATTGAACTCAGGGATGCTCAGTATTACCGGAGATTTTTCCGATTGACTCAACCTGAGTGCCAGAGAGCGCTTGTTTCTGCCTGTGGGCAGTATGCAGCAGACCTTTCCGCTAAGGAGATTATTGTTTTTAAGATATTCTGAAATTACAGGAATTACTGCTTTGCCCGATGGGGCTCTGTGTACATGGATCATGAGTGAATTTTAACATCCGGACGGGTGAATGTTCAATCTTATTCTTTCTGCGGAGATTTTTCCAAAATATCTGTAACTTCGGCAAATACCATGTCAGGGGTTATTTCCTCCATGCAGGCATGATCAGTCTTTCTGGGGAAGTGACCGTCTTTTATACATGGAGAGCAGTCTTTCTCAAGCCATATGTACCTGCTGAGGTGATTTGTGATGGGATACCTGTTGAGCGGATTGGTTGGTCCGAATATTGAAACAACAGGAATGCCCGCAGCCGCTCCCAGTATCATCGCTCCGCCGTCGCCAGCAACAAGCATTGCACAGCGTTTAAGAGCTGCATATGACCCGGCAACTGGAATTTTTCCGCAGAGGTTTTTAACTCTTGCCTCGTCAAAGCCGTTTGTGTCCAGAAGCTCTTTATCGCTCCGTGAGCCTATTACCAGAATATTGCATTCGGTCTCACTGATAATTTTTCTGATAAGCTCAAGATAGCCCCGCCAGCGTCGTAAATCATCCTCGGCTTTCATGCCTGAACGTCCGCCTGGGGCAACAGCTATTACTTTTTTGCTAAAGAGGTTGCCTGTCAGGCTTTTAATTCTCTCTGGCTCAGCTTCGCTGTGGTAAACATTCATTGTATGCCCGTCCGGTCTGAATCCTTCTGCCAGCTTGCAGATCTCGATATAGGAGTCAACTTCATGGAAGTCATCAGAGTTTTTAAGGGCATGAGTGAGATGTTTGTTTTTTTCTTCGCCAAAACCGAAGCGTTCAGGAACTCCGGCGCTTTTCGCCGCATTGTTCCATGAGCTGTCCTTCTGCATGATGAATATTCTGCCTGCTTTGAATGATTTTATAAGCCCAGTGACTTTAAAGACAGTTTTCATACGGGCGATTGCGCCGCCTGTGTAGAAGGCGTCATCATCAAAGGTTATCAGCCTGTCGATGTTCGGATTGCCAAGAAGAGCAGCCTCGCAGGTTTTGCCTATTATGTATATAATTTCTTCATGAGGAAAGGATTTTCGGTATGCTCTCAAAGCGGGAGTGGTCATAATTGTGTCGCCCAGTGCGCCTAGTTTAAAAAAAACAGTAACCGGTCTTCTGCTCAAGGTTATCTCCCATGTTATAGAAGGTAAAAGAATTTTATACTTAACTTAAAAAATTTGAAAGTATTATTGAAAAACATATGCAAAAAAGGATGAAGCATTGTGCCATTATTCTGTTTAATAACACTCCGAATGCTATTTAGCTGTGTTTTCTGTTCAAGATCTGCTTCATTATTTTAATCCTAATAGTTTACTATGAAATACCTGCACAGTATTGTGCAGAAACTGCACACCTCTGCTTGCTATGCTGAATTATAAATGACTGCATTACCAACTATTTATCTGCAAACATATTTTTTGGCACGACTTGAGCTAAAAGAGAAAAGCATTTTAATGCTCAAGGAGGAAAGACAAATGAAAAAAGCAGCATTACTTACACTTGCAGTGGTTCTGGCAGCCGGAATGGCTTTTGCCTATGGACCCGGACCAAAAGGAGTAAGAGGTGGCGGACCTTGTGGCGGAGCTGGATATCAGTCTCCATGTGGCGGCGGACCTTACGGTGGACCTATTACAGATTTTCAGCCGGTGACAGAAGAAGCGGCAAAAGCGTCAGTTGAGGCATATGTTGCCGAAAATTTCAAAGGTTTCAAAATTGAAAAATTTGACAAATTTGTGATGCCCAGAGGCGAATCATATCAGGCAACAGTTAAAGACGCCAACGGAAACGTTTTCTACTTTCATGTAAGAAGAGACGGTTCGGTTTTCGGACCCATTACTGCAAATTAAAAATAAATAAACAGCCTGAACTTAAGAGGGGAGTCGTGAGGCTCCCTTTTTTTGCTTAAGAAAACTGATTTCCTGCCGATAAAAGAAGAATAAGGAGAAAATTATGGATGTTGCTTCACTTGCTTCAGGATTCACACAGATGTCACAGGCTGAGTATACAATGCAGGCGTCCGTGACAGTCGCTAAAAAGGCACTTGATCTTCAGGAAACTCAGGGTCAGGCAGTGCTTAAGCTTTTGCAGGCTGCCGAACTGCCCAAAAATTCCGGCGGTGAAAAGGGTAATCTCCTCGATGTTATAGCCTGATTATTTTTTCAGTTTATGGGTGTGTGAATAATTAAAACTGAAACTGCCCAGATCAGAGGTTGCGTAAACCTTTCCGTATATTTTCATTTCTGCGTCTTCTGCAAGGTACGCCTTAATAAATTCCTGTCCTGCCCTCTTGGGGTATATTGTCATATTGAATGACAGGTTTCCTGTTTCTTTTTCTTCTATGGCGAAGCTTTTGTTATCAGGGTTTTTGCCTGAAGCGACAATTGATTTCCCCATCAGTATATTATAAGTGAATCCTGTTATGTAAACCGGAAACATATTTTCATTTTTTATAAGGAGATCCACGCCCAGATCGACTTTATCAAAGCTTGCTTTGTTTTTTATCTCAACATTTTCTATTTTAACGCTGACATTTGAGGCGTAATAGTTTGCCATGCGGGCGCAGGCTGCCGTGAGAAGAATAATTATGAAAAGCGGAATAAGTTTTTTGGTCATTTTTTCACCTTCCTTCAGTGATATGATATTATTTAAAGCACGAAGATGAAAGAAAAAAATGCCGCTTTAAGCAAAAGCGGCATTGGATTATTTTTAGAATTTTATTTCTGCAGTGCTGTTTGATATTTTTTGCCATTCAATATTGAGAAGAGCAAGAAAGTCGGGCATTTCTGCAAGATAATGCGTGTCTATGAAGTAGGACTTTTTGGCGGACGAGTTTTCAGACTCATATTTTTCGGCAGATACCGAAGTCAGCATAAAGGAGGATTTGCCGAACTCAATAGGGTACTCTCTCTCAATTTTGTAGCTGTCCAGCAAAGTTTCTATCTCTATTTCAATTCTGACTTTGTTTTTCACCGTATCAATATACTGCACTCCTTCAGCCCTTACAATGCTGAGATCAGCAGAATAGATGTCTGAGAGTCTGTAAGTTCCGTGGAAGCTGCCTGCCGTGCTTGATGAAACAGGAATAGTTCCGGCTTCAGTTGTATGGGAGGAAGCGCTTCCGTTTGTTCCTCCGCATGAAACTGTAAAAAGCATTGTCACCAGCAAAATCATTAAACGATGGTAGACTTTCAGCAACTGTCTTTCACCTGTGAATGTAGTATAAAAAAAATGATCCGTTTATTTTTTCGGCAGAAAATGTGAAAACTTCACTTTTTTCTGCAAAAAACAGCGGATAAATATTTACACTACTTTGAAACGGTTTACAACTCTATACTGATCTTCAGACTGCATTTGCAGGTCACTCACTGTGTGTGATATCTCCGCAAGTGCTATACTGCTTTGTTCTAAGCCGGAAGAAATCATCTGAACATTGTCATTTACAGAATCCACAGCGTCGCTTTCTTCGTTTACTGCACTGCTTATTGCACTGTTATTCAGAGATATATCCTTAACAGAAATCATAATTTGTTCAAATATCTCTCCAGTATCGGATATTGTTTTAACTCCCTTGCCCACGGCACTAACTGCTTTATTCATATTGCTTGATGCGTTTTCGGTTTCTTTTCTGAGAGTTGAGATTATTCCTCCGACTTCCCCTGTTGCGCTCTGGGTGCGCTCTGCGAGCTTGCGCACTTCATCGGCAACAACAGCAAAGCCTCTGCCGGCTTCGCCTGCTCTGGCCGCCTCTATTGCTGCGTTGAGTGCCAGAAGGTTTGTTTGATCAGCAATATCATTTATCACGTCAAGAATATCTCCTATTCTTTCGGATGAACCGGACAGCTCATTGATTGTTTTCGCCATTTCCTCAACGCTTTTCTTGATTTCAGCTATATCTTTCACTGCTGAATCAAGTTTGTGTTTGCCGTCTTCCGTGAGGTTATTGGCTTCATGTGATCTCTGAAGAACCTCGCCAACATTTACTGCTATTTCCTTGGATGTTGACGCCATCTGCTCCACAGAGGCAGCTATGCTTGACACCTGAGAAGTCTGCTGGCTCATTGTGTTTGAAAGCTGCTCGGTGGACGCTGCAAGCTCGCTTGCTCCTGCTGAGACAGACTCAGAGGATTTCTGAATGTTCTGTACAGTGTCACGTACTTTCATGATAAATATGTTGATATAGTCAGCAAGAATCTTTGTTTCATCAAAAGCATCCACACGTATCTCTTTCGTGAGGTCACCTTCGCCTTCAGCAAGATCCCGTGCAGTCACGGTGATAGTTCTGACTGATTTTATGATCGAGGCAGAAACAACGAGAGTTACGGCGGTGTTAACGGCAATTATAAGAAACATTATTATTAGGCTGTTAAGCACAGATGACTTACTGATTGAGGCTGCATCAGCTGCTATTTTTCCGACTTCAGTATTTACCAGTTCAATAATTTCTTTGAGCTGATCATCTATTGCTGAGCTTGTATCGTCTATTATATTATCAAAAGTGTCGAATACCGCGTTTCCTTCCCTCCCTTCGACTGCCTTTATAAGGTCAGTGCTTACAAGTGAGTATAGCTTGTCGAATTTTTTATAAATATCGGCGGTTTTCTCTGCTGTTTCGGCATCTTTTACAAAGCTGTCTATCATTGCTTTGTCTCTGTTGTAATCGGCGAGAACTCCTTTGAGTTCCCTGAGCCTTTCTTCATCAACAAAGCCGTCAAGCCTGTCTACAATAATATCCATAGCCAGAAGGTTCAGTTTCAGATTAGTCATTTCCAGGTTGCGCAGTGCAGTTGATTTATCAAATGATGCTCTCTGATCTAAAGTAAGAGTATTGAGTTTTCTGATGGTAAGGTTATTATAAAAACCGAGGACAAGAAAAAGTACGCTTCCGATGATGAGGATTGCCATTATTTTTTTTCTGATGGTAAGGTTCTTCATTTTTTTTCACCGTTTTTTGTTTTTATGCTAAGTTAATTTTCTTAAACATTGTTATAGGTCAGATAATACTTAAAAATACTGGTAATTGGAATATAATTATTTAATTGTATAAAAAAAGAATATATTTTTCACAATAATGGCGGTAATGCTGGATGATGGCAAAAAATCTTTTAAAAATACTTGGTTTTATTTTTGTAAATACATTTCTTTTCCGGTGGTTTTTTCAAAACCTTGCGGGATGGATCTATGAAAGTGCAGCAAACCGCAATATGCTGCGTCTGCTGATTTTCTCATTTGCCGCTGCTCTTGTTATCGTGCTTGTGATAAAATTTGGTTTTCCGTCAGAAAAAAACGGATGGTAAAGCTTGCTTTTTCCTGAATCATGTATAAAATATTCAAAAAAACATATATAAAGGAGTCGGAATGAAAAAAATAATTGTTCCTATTGCTGTATTAACCGCTGTTGCACTGATTATGATATTCTCACTCAGAACAGAGCAGGACGGCGGATTATCTCTTGCCATGCTTCAGGCGGAAGCAGCAGAAAGCGGAAAGGCTCTTGTTGTGCAGTTCAGCTCCGATGGCTGTATCACATGCAGAAAAATGAAACCTGCTCTTGAAAAAGTTGAATCTGAAGGAGCAGACAGGTACTCAGTCAAGGTTGTTGATGTGGATGTTAACTCAGGAATAGCCATTGAACTTGGTATCACAGCCGTACCGGTACAGCTTTTTATCTCCGGTGAAGGTGAAATAATCAAAAGACATCTTGGTTATCTCTCGTATAAAGATTTCACTGATATTTTTTCGGAACATTCAATATAATCCTTCCTGAATTGCTTCGGATATTTGTTTCCACATGTTGAAGTTTTGTTCGGGCAGGCTTAGTCTGTAAAGATTGTAATTAATGTTTCATTTAGTGCTGAAAAAGTTTAGTATGTTGAAAAAATAAAGCAGTTTTAAGCTGTTAGACGTTTCAGGAGTGTTTCTGCACTCCTAAAAGCGTTTACAAAATTTGTTTTCATTAATATCTTTATAACAACATTGTAAATAATGACTGAAGGTTTATTTTAATGGAAAAAATAATACTGGTAGTTGATGATGACCCTGAAATTCTGGAAATAATCAGGCTTCTGCTAGAGGTGGTCCCCAAAATCTGTACAGTATGCTAAGGTGTAAAAAGCATATTGGAGGACCATGCGATGTCAAATGCCAAACGTACCCGTTACTCAGCGGAGTTTAAATCGAAAGTAGCCCTTGAAGCTCTTCGAGAGGAGCTGACTTTATCAGAATTATCAGCCAAGTATAATGTTCACCCGAACCAGATTTCCAAGTGGAAGAAAGAAGCTATAGAAGGCATGGCATCAATCTTTGCCAACAAGCCCTGCAAGTCGGAAGAGCGCACAGAAGCTGAGATAAAGGATCTTCATGCAAAAATAGGTCAGCTGACAGTGGAGCGGGATTTTTTGCAGCGAGCCTTCGGGAAACGGTAAGCATATCCCGGAGGAAGCTTATGATCGATAACGCAAGAAGCAGCCTGTCCATCAGCAGTCAGTGCAGTCTTTTGGGCATCAGCCGCTCCTGCTATTATTATCAGGAGTCCGGCGAATCGGCTTTGAATCTTGAACTTATGCACATAATAGATAAGCAGTTTATGGCGACGCCTGACTTCGGTTCCAGACAGATGGCAAAGCTTATCAGAAGGTATGGATACAATGTCAGCCGCAAGCGTGTAAGTAGACTTATGAAGAAGATGGGCATAGCTGCCGTTTATCAGAAGCCCAAAACCAGTGTTCCACATCCGGAGCATAAGACATACCCGTATCTGCTTAGAGATATTGATATAAACCGACCTAATCAGGTTTGGTGCTCTGATATCACCTACATACCAATGAGAAGAGGATTCCTCTATCTGGTGGCTATTATGGATTGGTACAGCAGAAAAGTTCTCAGCTGGAGACTTTCAAACAGCCTTGATTCTGATTTCTGCGTGGCTGCACTTGAAGAAGCCCTTGAAAAGTATGGAACACCTGAAATATTTAATACTGACCAGGGGAGTCAGTTTACCAGCTATGACTTTACGCAAACCCTTAAAGATGCAGGTATTAAGGTCTCTATGGACGGCAAGGGGCGTTGGATGGATAATGTCATGATTGAGCGCATCTGGCGGACATTGAAATATAGCTTTGTCTATCTCCATGCGTTTGATAACGGACACGAGCTGAAACGAGGACTGGCGGACTGGATAAATTTCTACAATACAGGAAGACCGCATTCTTCTCTGGGCGACAGAACGCCATATGAAGCTTATAACGGATTAGAGATTCAAATTTGGAAAAAAGATGATAAAATGACTGAGAGTTTCCACCTTATTTCAGTCTAAAAACTGTACTAAAGATGGGTACCACCTCTGCTTTCTCTTGAAAAATATACCGTTCTGACAGCCTCTACCGGGATAGAAGGCATTTCAAAAGCAAGGGAAAACAACATTGATCTTATTGTGCTTGATCTGAATCTGCCGGATGTGGACGGGCAGCAGATATGCCGGCTCATCAGAAAGGAGAAAGATGTGCCGATCCTTATCCTTTCCGCCAGAGATAATGTTTCCGATAAAGTTATATGCCTTGAGTACGGCGCTGATGACTACCTTACGAAACCTTTTGAAAATATAGAGCTTACTGCAAGAATAAAAGCCATACTCCGCAGAACGGAAACAGCTGCGGATTGCCAGCAGGAAGGCGTAATTCAGTTTTTTCATATAAACATAGACAAATGCGACCGCACAGTTCATATAAACGGCGAAAAAATAAACATTACTCCAAAGGAATTTGAACTTCTCATGTATTTTTATGAAAAAAGAGGGCAGGTTCTTTCTCGAGATGAGATAGTGAAGGATATCTGGGGAAAAAATACGGTGTATTCATGGTCAAGAAGCCTTGATGTGCATGTTAAAAACCTTCGTCAGAAAATAGAAACAAACCCCAAAAATCCGGATATTATTAAAACTGTTTCAGGTGTGGGCTATAAAGTGAAGAAATGAGGCTGACTCTTAAGCTTATTACCAATATTGTCATTGTTACTGTAATTTTTGTGGTGCTTTCCACAATGTTTCTCTGGCAGCGCCAGAAAGAGCTGATTATTGAGCAGGCACATATTCAGGCAAAGACATTGTTTGAGATGATTATCATCACCCGTCAGTGGGTTGCAGAAAACAGAAATGATGTGCGCCCGGTTCCTGCTGTTGTTACCAAAGAGCTTTCAAAATATGCAGGGGTCATGTCCCGCTTCAGATTTCATATAACCAGCACCAGTCTTATCAACCCTGAAAACGCTCCGGATGAATTTGAAAAGCGTGCCCTGAACGCTCTCGCCAGAGGAAAAGAAGAGTATGATGAAACCATAGAAGAGGGCAAAAAAAGAATCTACAGATACATGGCGCCTCTTTATATAAACGATGCATGTCTTGAATGCCATATATACCAAGGATATACAGTCGGTGATCTCCGCGGCGGAATCTCTATTGCCGTTCCGCTGGATGAGATAGAAACTTCCATTGACCGCAACAACCGTTTTTTTTATATGGCGGGAATTGTTACTTTTCTCGGAATAGTCATAACAATCAGCATACTTGTCCGTGCGATGGTGCTAAGGAAACTTGATATCCTGACTGAAGCTGCATCGTCTTTTAAATCGGGTGATTATACAAAAAATGTGGATATTGACACAGATGATGAAATAGAAGAGCTGGCAGAAGCTTTTAACCTCATGCGGGAAAGTATTCTCCAAAATGAGGAAAACCTCAAACGAAGGCTGAAAGATGTTACTGGTAAGTATGTTCTCCTTGTGAATGAGCTTGAACAGAAAAATGAAGAACTCCGCTCTGTTAACTCATTTAAAACAGAGATACTTGACTCTATTTCCCATGAAATAAGAACTCCGCTCACCAAGATTCTTGCTTACAGCGAACTTTTGCAGAAGCCGGAGCTTGAGAACGATGCGGACATCAGGCACAAATCCGCTGAAACAATCAGAAGAAGCTCCAAGGCTCTCAACAGGCTTTTTAATGAGATAATAACCCTGAGCAGGCTTGAACATAAGCAGCATGACTATCACTTTGCTCCTGTTAAAATAACCTCAATGTTTGAAGAGACACTTGCATTTTTTGAACAGGATATGAAAGAGAAAAAAATTAACCTGATTACAGATATAGCAGATCTGACCGTGTGCGTTGATGCAGATGTGTTCAAATATCTTATAGATAATCTTCTTTCCAACGCTATTAAGTTTAACAAACAGGAAGGGGAGCTGATTGTCAGAGCTTTCAGGGGTGGAGATGCAACATGCTTTACAGTAAGAGATACAGGCTGCGGTATTCCTTCTCAAGAAATGGAGAACGTTAAAAAACGATTCTACAGAGCAAGTAACGTTAAAAAGGATTATCCGGGTACAGGACTTGGGCTTTCCATAGTAAACAGGGTTGTTCACGCCCACAAAGGCAGACTTGAGATTGAATCTGAAGTGGGCAAATACACCGAATTCAGAGTTATTCTTCCCGATTCATTTAATCTGTGTAGTTAGGCTTATCTAATTATTTTATTGTAATGTTAATTTAGGTGTGTTACCGTTAAGTTAACAGATGAACAGAAACTCTCCAGAAGTTCTCATTCGTAATAAGTTCCCGTAAATATGTTGATAATATTGTTGTTGGCTTATGGAGATCATTATGAAAGAAGACTCAAAAACAATACTTTGCCAGAGAACATGCACCAGACGTAAATTCATTCGATTGTCATCATCAGTTATTACCTATACTTGCCTTGGATTACCTTTTATCTTTCCTTCAAAAACAAATGCTTTATCTATTAATGATATTGAATTTGCACCCGATTCGGATGTTGTAGTTATATTTGATAATCTTTATAACCCGGAAGACTCAAGTTTTATAAAGTCGATTGTTCTGATAGTTGAAAAGTATGAGGGGAACACGCTTTTGATACAAGGCGGTGTCGGGAGTGAGCAGTATATTGATTATTTAAATTTTTCAATCCCTTCTCAAATTGATTATGTTCCATTTTCAACTTCAGAGCTTTTAAAGATGCTGCCGGGGACTGAGCCTTCAGGTCTTGAAGGTGAAGTCATGTTTTATAGTTCAGCCATTTTTATGAACCGAAGCAAAAATTTTGTTGATAGTGCTTTGATTGAAGAGTTTTTTTTAAAAGCCCTCCGTGATGACTTTTTTAACAGCAGTGGCAATGCTAATTATGTTGGTTTGATGTATATAGTGTCTTTGGATATGTCTATTAACAGGCTTTATTTTGATGCCGGTTACGAAGGTTTTAATCTTAATGTCGGAAGTTGGGATTTTAACAGAAATCAAGGGGATATTATGAATATACGTAATGGCTTAGACTTCGGACTTGATTATTATCGAACAAATGTTGTTCCTCTGTTTGAGTATAACACAGGTGATCAGGGCAGTAATGACAGTGACAATGACTGCTATAAGGAATGCCATGATAGGTAGTCTTAACATAGCTGTGAGAACAGATATGTGTAATATCATTTTTATCATTTTACTTCTTTTTTCTGCCGGTGCGTATGCTTCCGACTGGTCTTGCTCTGGGAAAACTGCTTTTTTTGAGAACGGAAAGTTTTTTTATGCTGATGGAAAGTTGGCTGAAGGCAAGTGTATCAAGATGCACGCAAATAAAGTTGAGGCTGTCGCCGAAATAAAACATGGATTACCAGATGGACTGCTTACAGTTTATTACGTGAACGGAAATATAAAAGAGGAATCTGAGTATAAAGACGGGGTCAAAACCGGAAAAATAAAATTATACTATGAAAACGGCAGTATTCAGTCGGAAATAACAGAAAATGAAGGGAAAATATATTACCGGAGCGGTACATTATATTTAAAAACTTCACTGAAAAACGGATTATTTGATGGCAAAGTGACTGAATTTTATGAAAAAGGGGCAGTCCGATCAGAAAAAAGTTATATTAACGGTAAACAAAACGGATTTTCTGTCTATTATTTTGAAAACGGGTCTGTTGCTTACAGATTTCATTATAAAAACGGCAAGCTTGAAGGTACGTCGGAAGCTTTTATTGAAAATGGAAAAAAAGTTTTTGAGATTAGCTACTTAAACGGTGAACCGGAAAAAGGGTATTGTATAGTGAACAGCAGGGTACCTCTTGAAGGGAGCGAGCTGTTTAGCTGGCAAAATGTAGTTTGCTGGGAAGGTGCGCATAGGCTTTTATCACTGGAATCTCCTTTAGCAAAATTGAAACAAACTAATGAGGAGTGGATTTGCAGCGGTGAAAAAGCTGAAAGGCATGATAATATTTTCTATTTTCCTGGCAGAAGAGTTGCTTCAGGCAAATGTGTAAGTCCTGATGGTCTTGTGAATGCAGAGGTTGAAGAGGGGAAGCTTAATGGCAGTTTTTATGTAATGTATAAAAACGGAAAAACAGCATATGAAACATATTATAAAAACAATATGCCTTATGATGATATAAGAGCATATTATGAGAACGGCAACCCCAGCTTTTTGATGTCTATGGAAAAAGGCGTGCAGCATGGTTTATATGCCTTGTATTATGCTGACGGTCAGCTTAAAACAGAGCTGATGTTTGAAGATGGGAAGGCAGTGGGGGTATTTGGAGAGTATTATCCGTCAGGAAGGCTGTATTCACACGTTTATTTTATAAATGGAAAGGCTGAGGGGGAAAGAGGCATTTATTACGATAACGGAAATCCCGCATATATCTTGAATTATAAGAACGGTAAGCCCGATGGAAAAGTCGACGCATATTCTGAAAGCGGCAGAGCGGGCTTTGAAGTAATATACAGGGATGGTGTTCCCTTGGAAGGGTTTTGCTTTGACGAAGGATTGAAAATAAACCTTGATGAAAGCTCTTTGCCGTTATGGCAGAAGATGCGTTGCTGGGATAAAGCTGACTTCTTCATTGAGCAGGATCTTGAAAACTACAAGGCTATTCAAATGGTCAATTTCTATTATTGACTCGTAACAGTTTTTACATAGTTCCTGATGAGCCTTCTGCATCAAGCATCAGATTTTCCAGTTCATATTTGCTCATCCAGCCGTTTTCTATATAGCTTGAAGCGGTCTGTGTTATATCGTAAAGATATTCCATGTAGTGATCGCTTTCCTGAATACGAAGCCTTTCAACTATGAAAAAAGCCTTTCCTTTGAGTGTTTTTGCCTCACGCACAAAGCTTGCTTTGCCGTTAATGCAGGTTGCCTCTTTTCCGCATACGCAGTTCATGTAGTTTTTGCACTCATTTTCAAATCCTCTGAAAATGTAGTGACATTTGTGTTCTCCGCATGAGAATTGTCCGAAAATGCGGTGTGCGGATTCATTCATGTATATCAGCGTTCCATCAGCTTCAAATATTATCACGGGGTATGTGTGCCTGTTGTAGGAGCTGTAATCAACTTTCATGTCCGCCTCGATGAAATATTTAATATAATATATCACCCTGACGTGAAAAAATCGTGAAAAGAATTGTGGGAGCATTTTGGTAATCAATAGATAGATCTAATAATGGTTTATAAATGATTGGTATACAGATTTAATTGTAATGAGAGGAGTTTCTATAAAATATTTGTTTTTATGATGATAAAAGTAAATTTGTAAGACGCTCTCATTCCGATTATGGATATAACTATTTCATAAATATACTGTTTTCATTTATGAATATTCTTGTGCAATGGTAATTTCAGATTTCAATTCCTTATAGGTAGAGTTGGAAGTTTTTTCATGATACTGGTATGTCTGATGAGTTATCCCGTTTCAATTCCTTATAGGTAGAGTTGGAAGCATGGCTCTTCTTGATGCGCCCTGCGGTGTCTGAAAGAGTTTCAATTCCTTATAGGTAGAGTTGGAAGTCTGAACTTATGGATGGTAATAGAAAATTAACAAGGTTTCAATTCCTTATAGGTAGAGTTGGAAGTATCTGTGTGACCGATTTCATGGTTTGTTTCTCTTAGTTTCAATTCCTTATAGGTAGAGTTGGAAGGGGTGCTATGTTCAATCATTGCACTCATAGTGATCGTTTCAATTCCTTATAGGTAGAGTTGGAAGAGACACACTCAGCGCAGAGGGGCACAAAGTATGAATAGTTTCAATTCCTTATAGGTAGAGTTGGAAGTTGGCAACAGTGGGGCGTTTATCTTTCGCTTCTTCAGGTTTCAATTCCTTATAGGTAGAGTTGGAAGTGACAGCGATAAGAAAACGGAAATGTTTATGAACTGTTTCAATTCCTTATAGGTAGAGTTGGAAGTTTTGATGAAGCGCATGTCATGCTTGATGAACTCGTGTTTCAATTCCTTATAGGTAGAGTTGGAAGTAGACCTCCATCATCTATTTATCATCCATTCAACGGGTTTCAATTCCTTATAGGTAGGGTCGAAAGTTATTCGAGCTAGCCAGCCGAACGTTTGTCCGAGAACGGTTTCAATTCCTTATAGGTAGGGTCGAAAGCGCATTTGACGGGCGGAGTCATGCACAGAAAGTGCTGTTTCAATTCCTTATAGGTAGGGTCGAAAGCGGCGCTGCTACATGGCACGGGCAATCTATTCTAGGGTTTCAATTCCTTATAGGTAGGGTCGAAAGGCTTTGGAGTCGGCAACGATTACAACGTCTTCAGGAAGTTTCAATTCCTTATAGGTAGGGTCGAAAGAAACACACTCTTCTCTAAAATCCGGTTCATACTGTTGTTTCAATTCCTTATAGGTAGGGTCGAAAGTTAGTGAACTGCCCCGACTCGTTGCATTCGTTCAGAGTTTCAATTCCTTATAGGTAGGGTCGAAAGTAGCCGCAGAGTATGACCGCCTTGCGCCAGTGCGGAGTTTCAATTCCTTATAGGTAGGGTCGAAAGGCAAGAAATTTACCGGTGCATCTTTTGGTGTGGCGGGTTTCAATTCCTTATAGGTAGGGTCGAAAGACTCACGGGTGAGGCTGAACGACCGCCGGAAGGGCTGTTTCAATTCCTTATAGGTAGGGTCGAAAGCAACACATCAACAAAAAGACCACACAAATCTACATCGTTTCAATTCCTTATAGGTAGGGTCGAAAGTATCAACACATCTTTCAAGTGCAGCGTTTACTTTTCGTTTCAATTCCTTATAGGTAGGGTCGAAAGAAACAAACTCGCTCTCACAGTGTGGGCACGGAACAGTTTCAATTCCTTATAGGTAGGGTCGAAAGCAGAGCCACGTTAGCCGGGTTCACAGATGCCGCCGTGGTTTCAATTCCTTATAGGTAGGGTCGAAAGTGTTGTTGAAATTCAGTCTGTTGATGTGGCGTATAAGTTTCAATTCCTTATAGGTAGGGTCGAAAGATATTATTTCAGATTGATTAATCAATTCTATTATATGTTTCAATTCCTTATAGGTAGGGTCGAAAGCGACAAGTTATTTTGATACAAGACCCGCTGAAAAATGGTTTCAATTCCTTATAGGTAGGGTCGAAAGTTATTTATATCTTTTGATACATTAGCACATAATATACGTTTCAATTCCTTATAGGTAGGGTCGAAAGCAAACACGCTCATTTCCCCTTTAGTGTATTTCCTGTGTTTCAATTCCTTATAGGTAGGGTCGAAAGCTTGTCCAAACTTTCGCTGTCCTCTAAGAAGTCCAAGTTTCAATTCCTTATAGGTAGGGTCGAAAGTATTTGCCGTTTTGTTCCGTTTCTCTTCTTGATCTCTGTTTCAATTCCTTATAGGTAGGGTCGAAAGATGGCGGGCAAGGCGGGTTTTAGCGCCAGTAGACCCGTTTCAATTCCTTATAGGTAGGGTCGAAAGTGTTTTTATTTTAACAACTCTCATGCCCCCTTCCTCGTTTCAATTCCTTATAGGTAGGGTCGAAAGCTGAACTATCAATCAATGCCAAAAATGCCGTTGATGGGTTTCAATTCCTTATAGGTAGGGTCGAAAGGGGGCATTCATGCGGGCATAAGCCACGGATGGGGTTGTTTCAATTCCTTATAGGTAGGGTCGAAAGATGACCGCCGCAAGCAGGACGAGATGGACAGTATAAGTTTCAATTCCTTATAGGTAGGGTCGAAAGAGATCGAGCTTGTCAAAAATAGTACAATTATGCCCGGTTTCAATTCCTTATAGGTAGGGTCGAAAGACTTAGCATCAGTTAAGTATTTTACTTTTAGATGTAGTTTCAATTCCTTATAGGTAGGGTCGAAAGATTACTGCAAGGGTAGGAAAACGTTGTTCATTGCGAAGTTTCAATTCCTTATAGGTAGGGTCGAAAGAAGCTTGTAGATCTGTACGCAAAGAACATTACGACAGGTTTCAATTCCTTATAGGTAGGGTCGAAAGTGTTAGATATTAAAGAACTCTATGAGTAATTTTACTAGTTTCAATTCCTTATAGGTAGGGTCGAAAGCAGCACTGATCAGACTCATTTTTCCCTCAAATTCAGTTTCAATTCCTTATAGGTAGGGTCGAAAGCTCCTCTAAGATTAGCTCCTCTAAGATTCATTCTTTGTTTCAATTCCTTATAGGTAGGGTCGAAAGAAAAGCGGCAATAGCTGAACCTGTTACTATAGTGAGTTTCAATTCCTTATAGGTAGGGTCGAAAGACAAGAAAATCCTTTTCAATGTTACATTTTTTACAAGTTTCAATTCCTTATAGGTAGGGTCGAAAGAGGGTCTGTTGATGCATATGCCTCAAGGGGATTGGAGGTTTCAATTCCTTATAGGTAGGGTCGAAAGTGTTCGCCTTTGAGTTTCAATCATTTGATGAATGGGGTTTCAATTCCTTATAGGTAGGGTCGAAAGTGCCAAGCTCATACGCTTTATCCTCAAAGTTTTTAAGGTTTCAATTCCTTATAGGTAGGGTCGAAAGCATCGCCGGATGCACGTTTCTATTATTCCTAAATATGCTGAAAAAAACAATATGAAAATACTGTTCTTTTGGTATTAATAGTTTGGAGGAAACAGACTTCTGTCTTTGCCCCGTATTTTATGCAGTATATGCGGTCGACAGAATCAGAGAAAATTAATTTCGTCCTTTTTGTCAGCACCGATAGTTATGCGTTCGCTGTATTTCTTTGATTCGAACCTGTAAATAACAAGGCTGTCTCCGTCATCACCGCAGACGATTTTGCTTAAGTCATTGGTAAGCCTCGCCAGTTGCCCTTCTGTAAGCTCGCCCTCAAAAACAGAGTTCTGCACCCAAACGAGATACTCTCTGCATTTTTTGAGCATCTTCGCACATCTTTTCTCATTAACATCATAATACAAAATAATAAACATCACCAGTCCATAACAAAAGGCTTATACTCGCACTCGCCCATAAGATATTTTTCGATTTTGTAGCATTCCAGTCTTATCAGCCTTCTGTAACTTACATCATTTTTCAGGGTTGAATGCTTGATGGTCTGCTTCATGCGGGTTTCCAGTGCTTCGGCGAACTTCCGCTTTCCTGAAGGTTTAAGGATGATGCCGTTCAGATCTTTATCAAAATCTTCTTCAGTAATGACATTTTTATTGAGGACGCTGAAAATTGTCCTATCGCCCACAACGGGCTTAAATATTTCGGCTATATCGAGGTTAAGCGAGAATCTGCGGAAATTGGAGGTATGAAGAAATCCGATGCGGGGGTCAAGATGCGTCTGATAAATTTCAGAAAGGCAGACAGTGTAAATGATTGAGTTGGCAAAACTTATCAGAGAATTGATATAATCTTTAGGTGGGCGTTTTGACCGCCGTTCAAAAGAAAACTCAGGATTATCAATGATGGTTGCAAAACACTGATAATAAAACTGCTTGATCTTCCCTTCCACAGACATGAGGGTTTCTATGCTTGTCTGGCTGCCAAGCTCACCAAGCGCATTCTCCACTGCATCTATCTGACCAGAAAGATCTTTTTCTCTCCGATCGTAGTATTTCATTATCTTTAGGCAGTTTTTCGCCGCACCTTCAACAAAGTTGCGTGCTATGTTCAGGCGCATCTCTGCGCTTTCATAACCTCGAACCTGATGGAGTATCATATAACCGGAGTTATAATGTTCTCTGGGGTAGTAAGAACCGACATAGTAACTGTAGTAATTGAAGAAATGGAGAATTATTTCTTTTTTTGTGAAAAATTCCAAAACACGCTTATTCAGGTCAATTTCGCCGAAAATGCAGATTTCCCTGATGTTTTCAACCGGAAGATATTTTTTTATGCCATCTTCCGACTCAAACAGAATGGTGTTGTCCTTCCGTTCGATTTCGCCGTTTGAGAAAATATAAACAGTTTCTTTCATAACTCCTCAGCAGTAGCAGAATTCATAATGAGCGCACTTCGGACATATTTTCAGCATGACAGGTGCGGGTGGCGCAGATTCTTTCATAAGTATTTCAAATGCTTCCAGATTTTTTTTAATCTCCGCTTCATCTTTCTCAGTAAGCTCTATGGTAATGCTTTTCTTTTCGGCGGGAATTTTTATCATCCCCTTGAGATTAAATCCTTTGGATTTCAGGAGAAACAGATAATATTTAAGCTGATTTATTCCGCTTTTGAGTGTTGTAGACGACTTTTTTACTTCTGCTATGAAGAATTCGCCGTCTTTTTTTGTTATCAGGTCGATTTTTGCGCCTAGATCAGGGATGTAAATCTCCTTTTTTTCCCGCTCAAATGTTTCTTCGCTAATCAGCCTGCCTATATCCAGATATGTATTTTCCTGATCCGCATTCATCTGCCTAGACATCAGCCAAGCCTGCCTGTGGCAGATGAGAAAAGCATTATACACTGATGGCGAAACTGACATGCGTTTGCTCCTAAAGATATATTTCGTTGTAACCGCCGAACCAGCCCTTTTTAAATGAATATTTGCTGCCGGATTCTATATAGGTAAACGGACACCAGCGCATATCACTGTCGGGGTAAAATTCACTGAAACCTTTTAAATCAGCGTGCCTTAAGTTAATGGTATACTGTGAAATTTTTTTATTGAGTTCGTGCAGTTCGCTTCTTGCATCCATCTTTTCTTCAAGACTGGCGGCAGCGGCCAGTTTATTGCTAGACTGGTCGTGTAGCTCTTTAAATCGCTCGTAAAGCCCGTATTCAGTTTCAATAAATAACGGCAGCAGATCCGGCTGACCTTTCATAAAATGTTCACCGAATTTGATAAAAGCAGTTTCAAAATTCAAAGCTTCCATGTGATGAATAAAGACAGGGTCAGGTGAGGTCATTTTCCGTGCAGTTTCAAAATACTTTTTTAGAAGCTGCAGCATATCCTTTTCCTGAACATCATCAGAAAACAGTGCAGACACTTCGTTATATAAAACATCTTTATCGTCATAGGGAGAATTGCCTATTTTATCTGTGATTATCATAGGTGCATTATGTTTTAAGCCCTCTCGGTTTACCCTCCCTGCCGTCTGGATAATGCTTGAAAGGGGTGCAAATTCCCTGAAGCCTGTATCAAAATCGAGGTCAACACCTGCCTCAATAACCTGAGTAGATATCAGTATGGTTTTCTTATTCTTAATCCTTGATTTTAGATTATTAATTATTTCTTTTCTGTGCAGCGGAATATGATTAGTACTGAGCATATGCAGTTCGTCATCATTAAAATATCCGGAGTCATCAAGCAGTTCAAAAATTTGCAGACACAGCTTCTTTGTGTTAACAACACAAAGCACTGAATTATATTTCTTGGATGCTTCAACAATACGTTCTGTAAGGAGTTCAGGAGTGTTGACCGATTTGTCAAGATACAGGGTGTATCTGTTGTTGAAGCTCATCGAATAATATGAATTGTCAAGCAGTTCCGCATAAGAATCCTGAGGGAGATAAGCTTTTATATCCGGTATTGTTGCAGACATAAGGATGAAGTCTATATTGAAGCTGTCTGCCAGATATTTGATGATTATTGATACATCCTTGAAAATCCGCCTAGGTACAGCCTGAACCTCGTCAATGATCACAACGCTGTCCTTTAAAGTCCAGAATTTAATCAAGTCTTTATTCTTATTGGAAAAAAATGCGTTAAACAATTGGTTGAATGTAGTGATCACAATCTTATCGTAACACCAAGAGGAGTTGACATAATCGTTTTTCTGGCGGGCAGAAGATGTCTGATAATGAAGCGGATTATCCTCTGCATAGTTTTTTGCAGATGTCAGGTGATGCGCCCTCACAAGATCGGCAGCATCAATTATGTTTCCGTATTCCTCAAAGGTCTGATCTATGATGGAAGTCATAGGGAGAGTGCAGATCAGTTTTTTCTTTTGCTTATCAGTACATATTTCAAGTGCCAGATGAAGAGCGGTGAAGGTTTTCCCAAGACCAGTGGGAGCTTCAATGATGAAGATATTCTTATCTGAATTCTTTTTGTAATTGCTGATTATCTCTTCTCGGGCTGTATTGCGCACCTCTGACATTGCATTGGATTTAGAGCCGATGAAATTAAGCAGCCTGTCAGTGTACTTCAATGAGTCGGGCGGTTGTTGTTCACTATAGGCGGCTTTGAAAATAGCCTCGTATTTGTCTGTGAAAATCAGCTTGGAGAATACAGATTTGACGCTGAAATAACCGTAGAGTCCGCCCAGTTTAAAATCCTGCACGAATCTAACTGTATCAAACTGTTCTGCAATCTCATCTGCGCATTCATCTGTATATTCCGTAAGTTCTATCGAGCGGCAAATATCGTTTATTCTGTTTAAGATTTCTGTTATACGGTGGTCATCTGAAAAGTTATTTGTCATATAGTTGTTCACATCGATCAGGTTGCCGTGGTGACGGAGGATCGAGAGGAAAACAGGGAACATTTGCGGATCGAACCGCTGTTTCAGCAGTAGATAAAAAAATGCTCCTTCAACTGCGTGGGTTGTTTTGTCCGACTTGCCTATGTTTGTTATAAACTGCTGAAAATCTCTGTGTAATTTGCCGAAATCGTGGAAGCAGGCTGCTGCGCCGTGCTGTGGGCAGTTGAAACCGGCAGCCATATTTAAGATATGGCTGCGGTAAGGGTAATCCGGATGAGATTTAAATTTCTCTGGTATATCAAACAAATTCACAGCTATAACTGTTTCCTTCTGTAACTATTTTTGTCAGCGGACGTTCAGTTCTAAACTTTATCCTCCTATCGGAGATAACCAGTTTTCTGTAATCGCCATATGTTCTGTTTGTTTCAGTTCTTGTTGCGGAATACATGCTTATGTACTTCTTCCCCGCTTCAAAAAGGAGCAAATCAGGGCTTGCGGTGAAGGAATCTGCTGTGTCTGCGGTATATTCTTCGCAAGAGCATGGCAGATAAGCATAGTTTGCGGCAAATTCGGAATTGCCCATGTACAGGGTGAATTCTGAAAAATGTTTTTGCAAATGCTCAGTTATTGCGGCTTCGTGTTTGAAGTTCTTTACGAAGACTACATAGCCGGGATCGATCAGAAGCTCCCTGAAAATTGGCTTGGGGCTTGTGAATTTTTCTGAAACCTGCTTTGCGTAGCTCCGGTATTTTTTGTCGGTTGTCTCTTTCGTTTTTGCAATTTTGGCGTCGATTTTACTGAATGCTGCTGCTTCTTTTTTGCTGAGACTTGATACATCAGTATTTTCTTTTTCATCAAGCAGCGATCTAAGCTCACTGCTTGAGAGAAAATATCCCAGAGAAGTGTTCAGTTTTGTTTCAGATGTTTTTGTATAATCATTTATATAATTCTGAGCAAAGCTCTTTTTTCTGATGGGTCTATCCAGCACAACAGAGTATTTAAAGCCGAAGAAGTCCTGATCGTTGAAATACTCGTTGTAATCGATCCCTAAAATTGCAGCCATCATCCCTCCGATTGTTGTCTTCGGAGGGAAGGGCAGGGTTAGGTTCTGTGTTATGGTGAGCGGATCGCGGAATGAACCGAACCTGCTCCATAGTCTTATTCCGAACATTTTATACTCCGGGCTGGAATTGTTTTAAAAACTCAATCTCATCCATGATTTTTACTTTGGGCAGAGATGAAAGCCCGCTCTTATAGCCCTCAAGGGAATCATCAAGAACAATGAGTATTTCGTCGATAAATTCCTCTGCTTTCTTTGCAGCCGAAATTAACCTTGAAAAATTCAGCTCCGCTTCGGAAACGCTACGGATGATTTTACTGTCTTCATTATCCAGAGTTACAAGCTCATCCAGCAGACCAATAAAATATCTGTTATCGCTTTTATATGTTATTTTAATAAGCAGCCTCGGCTTTTGCCCTTCCTTGCTGCGTGTGTTCAGCAGCTTTGTTCCGAACCAGAGTGAGTCCAGCATGGTTCTGATGTCTTCTTCAGTTGCGGCGGACTTTTCAGCCTGAGCAGAGTTTATTGAACCGTACATGGCAAAAAGCCCGTAAGGTATGTAATTATCTGCACGGAAAGTCTTTTTATTCTTTGCATCGTCCCCTTCTTTGGCTTCGGTGGCAAATGCACCTGTACCCTGTTTGAGGACAGTTTCTGTTTTGTTCAGGGATTTTGTCCAGCTGAACTGCACAGCACCCACAAGCTGAATATTGCTTTTCGGTGCAACTCCTCCGAAAAGCCTGTTGTCAATGCATGTGAGGAATGCTCCAAGCTCTTTCGTTTTGCCGTCTGCTATCTGTTCAAAGCGTTTTTCCGCATTAAGCCCGCCTTCCACAATCGCTTCATTATTTATGAAAATCTGCTGCCCCTTTCTGTACTGCAGGTCATCCCTGATAGTTCTTTTAACACGAACATCGCTGACTATGGCTTTTTCATCCACATCATCAAATCTTGGCGCATTATCGGCAGACATATCACCGTTGGGGTTGCACATTCTTGCATCCCATATGAAAAGAATCTCGCTTTGTTTTGCTTTATTTCCCATTTCCATCCTCCTAATCTTCACTGCTTTTTATATCATCATCTGTTTGGTCTGGTTCAGCTGTTTTGCCCCCCGTTGATTTGATGAAGTCTTTGTAGTCGTCAAATCCGGCTATAAAGGCATATGATATTTTTGCACTGGAAATTCCTGCTGTTTTGGTTACCGGACTGCTGTGTACAAGCTTGCGGACTTCAGAGGAATTTTTGATATTTAGCCTTAGCTTTCTTTCAAAACGTTCTGCCATTTCAAAAATTCTGAAAAGATTACTGTAGTTGATTATCTGGTTTGAGAGCCATGTTTTGAATGTGGTATTCTGATGGCTAACTTCAGAATAATATGAGCTGGCTATTACCGCATATGAATACGCTCCGATGTAGTATGACTTCTGTATTGCAGGGTTAGTGAAGAAAGAAGCAGTGTCTTCTGCTGTTCTTCTTTCAAGGTATTCTGCAAAAGATTTTTTTTCGTCCATTTATTGCTCCTTAATTTTATTAAGTGTTCTCAAAAAATGCAAAATTGCTGTTTCATTCTTTACGAACCCTGTCGGGTAGCTTATCCATGTTTTAATGTTGTTTTTCATACGTTTTTTATGAAGGTAGTCAAACTCACGGTTAAACTCGAATCTTTGCAAAAGGTCATCCATGGAAATCTTTTCATCTGTCAGAAGCAGGCGTGCTATATAAAGCTGCTCCTTCAGTATTGTATTGCTGTTCTTTTTGCTGGATTTTGTCAGCGCATAAAGAAGTTCATATCTGTGGAAGAAATCCTGAAGAAGCACGCTTTCCTTATCTCGTTTGCCCAGTTTGACTGCGTCTGCAATGTTGCAGTCTTTCATAGTTCTGACAACCTCGCTCAGTCTGCTGGGGATAATATCCTCCAGTGAACCTTTTATGGAAAAAGAAAGGTTGGTTCTGTTGATGTCTGTGAAAATAAAACCAAGTATGACAGAGTTTTTCAGTTCTTCAAGGTGATCTGCGTTGCTGCTGAGTTCTGCAACCAGCCCTCTTTCAAGTTCAGCAACTTCGGCGGAAACAGACTGTAAGTTTGTTGATAGTTCTGAAATTCTGAGTTGTTCATCGTTTGTGAGTTTTTTCTTTTCATTTAGTTTCTTAATATCTTTTGTCAGTTTTTTTTCCTGTTCGTAAAATAGTCTGAGCTTATCTGAATTTTCTTTGGAAGCGAGGTGAGCCATTCTGAGACGTCGGATAACCATCCTTACAACTTCCGGTGATCCGGACAGTACGTTGGGTATTATTATGTACTCAATTCCTTTGAAATAAAACACAAGGTTCTTAAGAATATAAATCCATGCAAACTTAATTTTAACAGCACTTTCCTTTGACAGAGGGATATTATCAACAACTCTGTGGCTGAGACTGCTGTGGTAGTTGTCATATGAAAAGACCTTAAAGTCAGGCTTGTAACCTATATCAGTTTTTTCACCTGTAAAAAAATCCACTCCCTCTTTTGCGGATGGTTCAATGTCGACAGGGTTTTCATACCAGTTATCAATTACTTCCGGCATCAATTCACTAAATGTTTTTCCATTTACTGATAACCAGAAAATATAGTTCCCTTTCTTGTAATTGTTGATTCGCTCTTCGATTAGCTTTTCATTATCATCAAAGTATTCAAGAACCGCCTCACATGTGCTTTTGTTGCAGTCATTAGCAAAGACAGAGGTTGAGGATCTGAGAGAGTTGATAAGCTGGGGAAGCTTTTTGTTTAAAGGTTCATCCTTAATGGCAAGGTTCGGAAACATGTAATACATCCCTGTTCCGCTTCCGCCCATTTTCACAGTGAAAACAAAATTGTCTCTGGAAAGAGCATCAGCCGAAATTCTGAATCCTGTCACACTGCCGTTATGAAGTGCAAAATCAATGTTTATGTAAGTCGGATCTTTTGTCTCGGGACTGGTTATCACCGAATCCAGAATCTCATCCTTCGTAAGTACATCGCCGATTTGTTTCAGTTTATATGCCAAGCTCATACAGTTTACCTCATACCACTTCCGCCATACCGTAACCTTGTGAGTTGCGTGCGCCGAGACCGGCATTAAAGGCAAATTTGAGGAATTCCGGTTCTCCGGCGATCTCAAATCTGCCTGCCCATGCCTTAATCAGCGTGCGGGTCTGTTTATTTGTTCCGAAATAAGTTATTTTCTGGTGCTTTTCGTCATTGAAAAGAGGTTTTATACTGATGTTGTATCTGCAGTCCTCGTTGTGCAGGGCAGTCCATTTCTTTTGCAGATTCCTGTTGATTAGCTCCGAAAAGGACTCCTCAAAGGGGGTGTGAAACAGGGTGAATTTCCTGCCGTTCTGCTCTATGGTTGAGTGCATAGTGATGGGGGAAAGTGTGCCGATTTTCTGTACGCTTTCTGAAAACTCCGGCTCCTTCATCACAGCGACACTGTCAATAGTCAAAAGGTTGGAGCCAATCCGCACCAGTTCGCTCTTGAGAACATTCGCCGCTGTCTGCTGAAGTATCCAGTCCACAGGGGAGGACACATAAAAACTAAGGAATCGGTCTTTAAATATAAAAACCTCTTTTTCTCTGTCATATATCCGCTTTTCGAGAAAATCCGAATAGGTGAACAGCTTGAACGATCGTTTTTCAAAAACAAAGCCTTTTTCATGCAGCCAGTTCGCATCCAGCCTGTCCAGAAGGTTGTATATGAATGCCTGATTATATTTCAGATACCCCTTGGGAAAACATATCTGTTCATTAGATGATAAATTGATTCTTATCCGCATTTAGTTCCCTGATAATGTTATCCTTAAGTTAAGGATATATGTACAGTTTCTAGACTGAAATAATTTGTAACTCTCCGTTATTATATCATTTATAAATTTTTTGTAAATCCTTCCCCACCTTCTTAGCTTTTACATGGTAAGGAGGTGCTTTCATGATCACACCTAGCATACCATAACCTTACCAGAAAACCGGAGCTGGAATACCTCTAGAGTAAAAAGGCAGTGAATTTGCACTCTGCAAATTCGGCATTGCCGCAAACAAACTCAAATCTGAAAAATTCTTTCTTTGTCGAAGTTATTGTTTTCAGCGCACAGGCTGAAGCCTGAGATGAATATCTCGATAAGGGCACTCTTCGGAGAAGGTGCGCCTTCTTGTACTCTTCACAATCGGAACATCCGAAGAAAACAGGGACTATGATCGGGAGAATAATGTGCTTCGTGTACTATGCTCGGAATAAAAAAACCTGCCCGTTCTTCTGCGGTTAAAGTACGGGCAGGAATATGGAGGTAAAACCCTGTCGGTGTTATTTTTTAGGCAGTTACAAATTTTTTCAAAGCTTCTCCGGTTTTTTTATAAAATGAAGTTTCGGCATTTTCTGCAACGGCATCTGAAAATTTTAATGCAAATGGTACAAAATATGAACTTTCAAACATTCTTTTGAGTTCGGACAATGTATCAGCGTCCTCTTTGTTTCTGTTTTCATCTTTACTTTTTATGCGTGAACCTAACAGATACATAAACTCAAGCTCGATTGCGATATGATCTGCTGGTTCGTGCATTTCTTCTTCAACCTGAAGGCCTGCGGCTTCGTAAATTGCCGCAACGTCCATTGTTGTTTTACCCATGATCTGCCTGTCCTTTTCAAGATAAACAGAACCGTAAGGCGGGCAAGGCAGCTCAAACGGACCTATGAAAAGTTTGGCGAAATCCAATTCAAGTGCTTCATTTGTTGTTTCTGCAAAAGCCGTTCTCAGTTCTTTTGCCTCTTTATGTATTCCAAGCGAATCCAGCCCGCTGGCAAGTGATTCGATTATTGTCTTTTCTTCCAGTATTGTTTCTTTGGGCGGATAAAAACACAGGGCAAAAAGTCTGTAGATTTCTGTTTTTATCACAGCCGCTTCGGGGAATTTCGTTTCCATATTCACTCCGTTGTAAAAAGTTGAATAATGGCGGAGAGTCACCCCTCCGCCGCTGGTTTTTCAAAGTGCAGCAGGTGCGCTACACCTTAAACTTTCTTATATAGTAAACATTAGGTTGTGTTCCTTCTTCAGGTTTAAGCACCATGGAAGAATATTTTGTCAGGAGTTTGCTAACTTCGCTGTTCGGATCGTTTTTATCGCCCACAACCCTTGCGCCTGAAGGGCAGGATTTTACACACCATGGCTTTTCATTGACCATTAGCCTGTGGTGACAGAGGTAGCACTTCTCAGTAACTCCTGCTCTGCGGACAGCTTCATACTCAGGATGTGAGTACTCGGTTTTATAGGGGGGAAGCCCGCCTGTTTTCTTTGCAGTTTCCTCGCCGGTGGCGGTTCCGCCGGGAATTACCGCAACTTTTGAGGTGTATGCCGAGTGTACATCTTCACCATCAAAATTGAAGCTTATAACGCTGTACTCCGCTTTTTCTGCTGCAATATCCTCTGAACTGTAAGGGCATGCTATCTGGCAGGAACGGCAGCCTATGCAGCGTTCATCATTGTGCATAGTTATGCCTTCGGGCGTTTTAAACATTGCCTTGGGTTCAACAGGGCATGCCTCAACGCATGCGGCATTTGAACAGTGATTACAGAGAACAGGGATGGCAGCAAAATTAACATCCGGGAATTTTCCTTCCATTCTGATCATAAAATCTGCCCAGTTGAAAGTTTGTCCGTTTTTTCTGTCGGATGTGTTGTTTTCCGTTTTGCAGGCTATTCCGCAAGCTCCGCACCCAACGCATTTCTGAAGATCTATTACCATACAGTATTGAGCCATTTTTTACCTCCTCACGCCTTTTCAATTTTCACGCCGCAAAGACCGCCGTTTCTTGCTGTCGCTCCGGTGAGTCTGTCGTAATCGGCAGGGATAAGCTCATTGTTGTTAAATGTGTAAGCCTCTTTACCGAATTTTTTGGAAGCGACCTTGCCGTATGCCCAGTGTCCCTGACCGTAAGCTTTTGCAACTGTTCCCGGTCGGATGCCTTCCCAGTAGCGCACCTTGGTGAAGAATGTGCCGGAGACAGAAGATATTTTCGCTATTTCTCCGTCAGCTATACCGAGTTTTTGAGCATCAGCAGGATTCATCTTGAGTACATCTTCCCAGCTAGCATCGCCTGCATCGACTTTTTTAAACTCCATATACCATGTACAGTTAGCGCTTCTTCCTTCCTTGTTGAGACGTGACTTGTGATCAACAAAAGTGAAAGGGTATTCTTCTGTGCTGCCGTAGCGGAAAGGAGATTCATAGTGAGGTACAAATGCTTTTTCGCCTCTGGCTTCGTAATTGCATACTTCAAGAACTTTGTCGACATCAGACTTATTATTTTCTGCATGGTCTTTAAGCGCTTTTTTGAGAGTATCACTATAGAATTCAAACTTATGAGTGACTGTTTTGAACTTACCCCACCTGCTGCGTGGTTTGTATTTTGCGGAGTTCCATACTCCTATTTCTTTGAACTTTTCCCATGAACCTATTACATCCCCGATAGAAGGATCTGTATTTGTCCATGCGGGTTTGGTGTAATATTTGACAGCATTAACAGTAAATTCCTTCTCATCAGCCGGAGCTTTTCCTGTTTCAGAATCTTTGAATTCGTTCATGTAGAAATCCAGAAGATTTGTGAAGCCTCTTTCTGCAAGTTTTTTGGCAATAAGAAAAGGGATTTCAGTTTCATCTGCTTTAACATCCCACACAGGTTTGATTACCGGCTGAAGAATTGTACTGTAACCGTGCTGGGCACCTTTGTTCTTAAGATATGCCCATTTTTCTGTGGTTGTCTGGGCAGCGGGAAGCACAATGTCAGCAAACATAGTCAGCTCTGAAGCATGGGTCGTAATATGAACATAGAAAATTTCATTTTCAGCAAACATTTTTTCCCATCTCTGGGCACCTGTGCCGGAGAAGGGGAAGTTGTTCATGTAACCAAGTCCCATCTTGATGTCATATGGTTTTTTAGCCATTATAGCATCAGGCAGGTTATTTGTAATAACTCCGCTGCCGGGTTTTCCTTTTGCCATTGCCGGAAAAGCTAAGGTTCCTCTCTGATCGATTTTTTTATTTTTTTTCTTTGCTGTATCATCAATATAAGGGTCAAGTTTCTGAAGATCGTTCCCGAGGATTTTTGAACCGGCGAGAGTTCCTCCGACATTGTCACAACTTCCGAGAAGACCGTTTAAGGCATGAACTGCCATAGCAGAGTAAGTTCCCCTGACGTGCATGGCAGCACCCGGTCCAAGCCAGACAACAACATTAGGGGCAGCCTTGACCATATCCCTTGCTGTTTCATATATTTTTGCGGCAGGAATACCGCAGATTTTTTCTGCCCATTCAGGAGTTTTATCTTTAAGCTCTATGTTCCACCACTTAACAAGCCCGCCTGTATAAACTTCTTTAAAAGTATCTTCTGCTACGGTTTCCCCTTTTTTAAAGCGGTTTATGCCGTCAGTAAAATCACCCACAAACTCTCTGTTCCAGCCGCCTTCAGTCAGGATAACATGGGCAATTGCAACCGCCAGCGCCCCATCCTCACCGGGAATAACAGGAAGCCAGTCATGAGCTTTTGCTGATGAGGCGTTCATTTTAGGATCAACCACCACAACCTTGGCACGGTCAAGAACATCACCAAACATTTTTATTGTGTAAGGAACCTGACGGTTTGAACTGAGCGGATCAAGACCCCAAATCAGCATATATTTTGTGTTTTCCATATCGTAGTCACGATAGTCCCACAGCCCTTCAGTGAAGAATGCCCCGGATTTTTCAGCTTCAGCACAGATAGAGGAGTGGCTTATATTGTTTGGAGAACCATAGATTTTTGTCATTGCATCATAAATCAAAACATTCATGTGTGTATAACGTCCACGGTTAAGCATATACTTGTGTGCTTCTCCATTGTTGCGGAGTTCCATCATTTTATCTGCAATGGTGTTAAGAGCTTCGTCCCATGAAATTGGTACGAATTTAGGATCAACACCTCTGCCTTTTTTAGGATTTGTTCTTTTCATTGGAACTTTAACTCTGTCAGGATCATAAACCTGCTGCAGAGTAAGGTGTGCCCTGGGACAGCAAGTGCCCTTGTTGGATTCACTGTTCGGGTTGCCTCGTACTTTTACAGCTCTTCCGTCCTGAACGAAAATCTGTATGGGATCCCATGTTGTGCAACCCTGACAGGATGTCGAAATCCATTTTCCAGGTGTTTCGCCTATTTTCTTTTCGCCTTTTGCCGGGGCAAGGGCGTTGCCGGAAACACCGCAGCCCACCGCAGCAACTACACCTGCGGCGGCGGAAGCTTTAATAAAATTCCTTCTGCTTATACGCATCCGTTCCTCCTTAGTTAAACTGAACTAAATAGTTTAATGCAAAACGGATGCCATGTGATATTGCTCTAAAACATTGATAAATCAGAAAAATTAGACCAGTCTAAGTATAGATACTATACAAGTATGTATAGTATCTATACAGATAAATGTTAAATATTAATGCCGTATTTCTTCATTTTAGCATTCAGGGTTACTCTGGTTATTCCAAGTTCTTCGGCGGTGTGTGTGAGGTGGTTTGAGTTTTTCAGCAGACTCTTTTCAATGAGTATTTTTTCAAGTTCCTCGACACTGCGGTTTAAGGTATCAGAGGGAAATTTAGCAAATAAATAATCTGACAACGCAGAGACTGTTTCCCCGTTTTGTTCATGTTTTTGTCCTGTAAGTTGGATGTCAGATTCTGTTATTCTGTTTGAGGATGATAATATGACTGCTTTTTTGATTACATTCTGCATTTCTCTGATATTTCCGGGCCATGGGTAGGCACTGAAGATATCAACTACCTCTCTGTCAATACAGCAGATACTTTTCTCTGCTTCACGGGCGTATTTGGCAGTAAAGAAAGCAGCGAGCTGTGGTATATCGTCTTTTCTTTCCCGTAAAGGAGGAAGTTTTATATCCACAACATTTAATCTGTAGAAAAGATCGGGACGAAATTCCCCTTTAGCGATGAGTTCGTCTATGTTTCTGTTTGTTGCAGAAACAATACGGACATCGACATGAACCGGTTTATTTGAACCAAGCTTTTCTATTGCGCCGTTTTGGAGAACTCTCAGCATTTTAGATTGGAGTTCAACAGGCAGTTCACCTATCTCGTCCAGAAAAAGGGTTCCTGTGTGAGCGGCCTCGAATTTTCCTGTTCTGTCTTGATGCGCTCCGGTGAATGCCCCTTTGATATAGCCGAAAAGCTCACTTTCAAGAAGCTCGCGGGGGATAGCTGCACAGTTTATCACCACAAAAGGCTTGTCTCTTCTATGGCTTCGTTCATGAATGAGGCCTGCTATCAGTTCTTTTCCGGTTCCGCTTTCTCCTGTAATAAAAACAGGAGTATTTGAATTTGCAACAGTGGCTATCAGCTTGAACACATCACGGATCTTGCGGGATGAACCTACAAATGCATTGTCTGCATCTGTTATATCATCCAGATTCAATGCGTCTTCTCCGCAAAACGCTTTCTCAGGTTGTGCGTATTTTTCTATACATGCTGTTAATTCTTCATAGTCAACAGGCTTGACGAGAAAATCTACTGCTCCGAGTTTAAACGAGTCAAGCACGGTATTACTTGTTCCGAATGCCGTGAGCATAATGACCGGTGGTGAGTGAGCAAGCCCCTTAATTTTTTCAAGTACCTCAAGACCGTTTTCAGAGCCAAGTCTGTAATCAAGCAGAATTAGGCTGAAGCTGGCTCTATTAAGATATTCAAAAGCCTCTTCCGAGGATGAGGCGGTTGAAACAAAATATTCGCCGGAAAGAACCCGCTTCATGCCGTAACAAAGAGAAGCATCATCATCAATTATCAGTATCTTTTTCATAGTCCTTCACTTTTATAATGAATTTTGCACCGCCGGTGTATGTTTTGTCTAATTCGATCCCACCGCCGAGAATTTCCAGAATCATTTCAGTGTATGTAAGCCCCAGTCCTGTTCCTGTTGACTTGGATGTGTAAAACGGCATAAAGATTTTGGATTGTTTTTCCAGTGGTATTCCGCATCCGTTGTCAGAAATTTCAAACACCGCAAACCCGTTCTCACGTCCAAAACCGAAATTAATTCCTGTAGCTCCTGCCTCAACTGAGTTATGCACCATGCTGATCATCACCTGATACAGCTTTTCAGGATCGCTGGTAAAGGATACATTACTGCCGGCCTGAACCACAGCTGAAATACTGTCCTTGAATCTGCTTTTAATATACTGAACAAGATACGCTGTTACAGCATGGGAGGATGTTTTTTCGAGTCTTACCTCCATTGGTCTGGATAGACTAAGGAAGTCATTCAGTGTAGCTACGATTCTGTCAGATTCCTTACGCATGACAGCAAGGTCTTCGGCGGACTGGGGGTCTGAATGGTTTTCCTTAAGGCTCATTGACAGCAGGTTAATTGTCATTATCGGGTTTTTAAGCTCATGAGCAAGCCCCGCAGCCATAGTTCCCACTGTTGCGAGTCTTTCGTTTCTTTTAATCTGTTCGCTTTGTCTGTAAATTTCACTGAGCGCTTCTTTGAGTGTGCGAGACATATTTCCCAGAGTTTTTGCAAAAGCTTTAATTTCAGTTGTCGCATACTTGTCTGTTTCAAGATTTTCAGGCAGGTTGTCCAGAGTGAATTTATTTATTTCATTTGAAAGAGATTGCAGGGGCTTGGTAATGAAAACAGATATTTTTGTGGCAAAAATAAGACCTATTCCCAGAAGAATCAGGAAAAAAAAGCATGTTTCCACAAACTGAAGCGCAACGGCACTGCTCACGTATGTGCTGTTAAGAACATAAACCACTTTTCCTATCACTTCGTCTTTGGCAAGTATCTTGTATTCAAAATACCACCCCTTACGCATAGATTCATCCCATCCGCTTTGAGTCAGGGCATCGACTATAAGTCTGCCGCTACTATCGAAAAGATAGATGTTTTTTATGAACTCATGGGCGTCTGTCGATGCTTTCAGCAGAGAATACATGTCATATATGTTGTCATAAAGCATAGCCTCGGAAATGTAGGACTCTATGACCTTATGCTGGCTCACAAGAGTGTTTTCCGCTCCTTTTCTGATGAACTGGTATTGGAAGGAAGTTACTACGGCAAGTTCAAGCACCATAGCTGAAATACCCAGGAAAATTATCAGCAGCAGAACCCTGCTTCTGAATGAATCGGGTACAAATCTATCGGGAATGCGCATCAAGAAACTTCTTCATCTCTATCATACTGTCCAGACTGTGACTGTCCGGGGGAATCAGCATGTCAACGAGAATACCGCCGAGGATTTTCCGTCCTTCGTCATCTTTGTGCATGTTTGTCAGGATATGTTGCATTTGCTTGAAAAGCTTTTCAGGGACTTTACCTGATGCCACTATGGGAGGAGCAAGAAATTCGGGCGAAATATCGATTATACGGATGTTCGCAACCTTTTCTGGATACTTTTCCCTGAAGTATTCAAATATCAGGCTGTCAACTGCCGCACCCGCCACTACTCCGCTGTTCACGAGGAATATTGATTTGTCATGGTTGCCGGTATAGTAAACCTTGGAAAAGTAGCGGTCAGGATTCTGATTGGTGTTCTTTGTGATAAGATATGTTGGATAAAGGGCACCGCTGTTGGAAAGGCTGTCTGTGAAGGCAAATGTTTGTCCTTTGAGTTCATCAACTGATTTAATACCTGATTTTTCGGAAACAATTATATAGGAATGATAAGACGATTTTCCTCTGACAACCGGAATGGCGAGAACTTTATAATCTTTTTCATTCAGGTCAAGAAGAGCGCCGGTGCAGACAGTTGCCACATCCACTTCACCATCTCTTATCATTGTATTCATTTTTGCGTAGCTATCTTTTTGGAAAAAAGCAACTTTCATATTTAGTTTTTTCCCCAGATAATCACTGAGCGCACTGTACTGGCTATAGCTTTCCCCGGGGGAAATAACAGAGGCAACACCGAACCGTATTGTATCTTTCTCAAGCGTATGACCTTCAAAGGGCAGAAACACGGATAAACAGAAAAGTAATAAAAGGTTAAAGGCATTTTTCATTAGTTTTTCTCCTACACTGGGTATTGGAGGTGAAAACATTAAAGCTGTATTGGAGTCCAATAGCCATTATGATAACCATAAAAATGAGAGAATTGAAAGGATAATTTAGTTTGTTAAGCAAGCAGCCGGGAGAAATATCCCAGCTGCTCAAATTGTTTATGCGGTTTTCAACCATTCCTCAAGCTTTGTTCGGATCATGTTTCTTATTTCTCTCACTACCTGAAGTTTTTCTTCATAAGTGCCGTCCGCAGAAGAAGGATCCGGAAAAGTCCAATGAATGCGCTTAACTTCAACTCCGGGAAAAAGCGGACACTTTTCCGCAGCTTCTGCATCGCAGACAGTTATAATGTGACTGAAAATTTTGCCAGCCTTGAAAAAATCGAAAACACTGTCCACGCTGTTTCCTGAAATATCTATGCCTATTTCCTTCATTGCCTCCACTGCAAACGGGTTCAGTGTGCCGGGTGTCAGCCCTGCGCTTTCTGCTATAAATCTGTCGGGGGCGATATTATTGAGCAGGGCTTCCGCCATCTGGCTCCTTGCGCTGTTATGCACGCATACGAAAAGAACTTTTTTTCTGGACATGGCTCCTCCGAAATCTGACTTATTTTTAACTTGCATTTCCGCTGCTTCATTTCTATAAATATAGAAATAAGAAATTCTCATGAAGAATACAAATAAATGTCAAAAGTTTCGGAGGCAGCATGAGCCAAAGCGGTAAAGACGGAATAAGAGCAGCAGTGAGAAATAATTACAGAAAATTCGCCGTGGCGTAGCCTGCCGGATGCGGATGTGAAACAGAATCATGCTGCGGCAGCGGAAAAGCTGCGGACGCAGAATCAATTTCTATCGTTCTCGGCTACTCCGCAGAAGAGCTGGCGTCCATTCCGAAAAGCGCCAATCTGGGTCTGGGCTGCGGCAATCCTATAGCTGAAGCGGAGCTGAAGAAGGGGGAAACTGTTCTGGATCTGGGAAGCGGAGGGGGGATTGACTGCTTTCTTGCCTCAAAAGCAGTGGGTGCTGGCGGACTGGTGATAGGCGTGGACATGACACCGGAAATGGTGTGCAAAGCACGCAAAACAGCCGAAGAAAATGGTTTCAGCAATGTTGATTTCAGGCTGGGAGAAATTGAAAACCTTCCGGCAGGAGACTCAACAGTGGATGCAATAATATCCAACTGTGTAATAAACCTCTCGCCCGACAAAGAAAAAGTTTTCAGGGAATGCTTTCGTGTCCTGAAAAAAGGCGGAAGAATCGCTGTTTCGGACATAGTAGCGACAGCCGAACTGCCGGATGAGATTAAAGATAATCTTGCCATGTACACCGGCTGTATGGCGGGCGCATCCCATATCAAAGAGCTTAAGGAAATGATGCACAGAAGCGGATTCAGCAGCATAAGCATAACGCCTAAGGATGAAAGCCGTGAGTTCATCTCAGAATGGTCACCGGGCAGCAAAATAGAAGACTATGTTGTTTCTGCAGTGATTAAAGCCGTTAAATAATAAGGAGAAATTGATGAGCAATATAAATTGCGCCGATGAACGCAGAATGACAAGCATATTTGAAAAATACCTTACCCTTTGGGTCGCTCTCTGCATAATCGGCGGCATAGCCCTCGGGAAGATCGCCCCTGATCTGGCAAAAACTCTGGACGGGATGTCGATCAATGTGAATGGCACTCCTGTAGTGTCATTGCCGATTGCAGTCTGCCTTTTCTTCATGATGTATCCCATAATGGTGAAAATAGATTTTGAAAAGGTAGTCAGAGCGGGCAGAAGCGGCAGACCTGTATTTCTCACCCTTTTTATAAACTGGTGCGTAAAACCCTTCACAATGTACGCAATAGCTCTTGTCTTCCTCGGCTTTTTGTTCAGGGGATTCATAGGAGCAGAGGCGGTGGATCTGGTTAAAATGCCCTTCGGACTTGATCTTCCCGTGGGCAGCATTCATGGAGCAGGTACTGTGGTGCTTGCTGATGGAGTGAAGATGCTTGAGATCCCTCTCTGGAGGAGTTATTTTGCGGGATGTATCCTTCTGGGCATTGCTCCCTGCACAGCCATGGTTCTGGTGTGGGGCTACCTATCCAGAGGAAACGACGGGCTCACTCTTGTCATGGTCGCTGTAAACTCGCTCGCAATGCTTGTACTTTACGGAATTCTCGGCGGATTCCTCCTTGGTGTGGGCAAGCTTCCTGTTCCGTGGCAGGCACTTCTGCTTTCAGTCGGTGTTTATGTGGCGCTGCCGTTGGTCGCTGGCTATTTCTCCAGAAAGCTTATAATCAGTGCAAAAGGGAAGGAGTGGTTCAGGGAAAAGTTTCTCCACCTGCTTACTCCGGTGACAATAGTAGCCCTTTTGCTCACCCTTGTGCTGCTTTTCAGCTTTAAAGGAGACGTTATACTCGCTAATCCGCTGACAATATTGTGGATATCTGTTCCGCTGTTCATTCAGACAGTTTTTATATTTGTTCTGGGCTATGCCGGCGCAAAGATGCTCAGACTCAGATATGAAGATGCTGCTCCCGCTGCTATGATTGGTGCTTCAAACCACTTTGAAGTGGCAATAGCCACAGCAGTAATGCTGTTCGGACTTTCCTCCGGAGCTGCGCTCGCCACTGTGGTCGGGGTGCTGATAGAGGTTCCGGTGATGCTTATGTTGGTCGGGATATGCAAACGGACGGAAAAATGGTTTGAAGCATGATACAGCATTATTGTCATATGAATGGCTAAAAAACAAGGGACTGTCTAAAAAAATATAGGACAGCTCCAAACTAAAAATGGGCGACAAAAAAGGGCTTGCCGGAAAATACCGGAAGCCCTCGGAATGCTTTTTCAAGGCGACGCCCGGAATCGAACCGGGGTACACGGCTTTGCAGGCCGCTGCCTAACCACTCGGCCACGTCGCCATTTAGATAAAAAAAAGAGCGGGTGACCGGGCTCGAACCGGCGACCTCAACCTTGGCAAGGTTGCGCTCTACCAACTGAGCTACACCCGCAACGGGAAGATATATATACCTTTGTGAGTTTGGTTTGTCAATAAGTAGTTTTCATTTTTTTTATTTTTTTTTGTAAGTTATATCAGGATCTTCCTGACTTTTTGAGTGTAGTCTTCAAGACTGCGTATATTCTGCATTACAGCGTCTTTATCCTTCTTTTTTGCTGCGTCTTCTATTGCTTTTGCTGTTTCTGTGATGATAATAAAACCGTAGCTTGCGCCCGTTCCCTTTATGGTATGGGCTATTGCTTCGGTCTTTTCAAAATCCATTATTTCCGCTGCTCTGCGCATTTCTATTATTTCTTCAGCCTTTCGCTCAATATAGGCGGGGACAAGATCCGCAAGATCAGGATCTATGCTTATTCTGAGATCCTCCCCCGATTCGCTGCTGATGGTTCCTGAGAATATATTCATGAAAAATTCTTCCAGATCTTTTTTCTTAAAAGGTTTACTGAAATGACCATCATACAGATCCTTCGGAAAGTCTGTTTCATCAGGTCTGTTTGCTGAAAAGCTGAAGAGAGGTGTTTTTTCCCCGGTTTCTTTCTGGATCAGGCGTATCTCTTCCGCTGCTTCGTCTCCGCTCATAACAGGCATTCTTCTGTCCATAAGAACAAGGTGATAAGTGTTGTTTTTATATTTATTAAGGGCTTCCTGCCCGTCTTCTGCAAAGGTGATTCTGACAGGAATACTCTTTGCGTATAGTTTGATCAGGTTTCTGTTATCTTCAGAATCTTCTGCAATAAGTACAGAAGGTTTGTCCAGACTTGTTTCTATTGGCTTCGGAGTTTTTTTAATTTCTTCCTCTGCTTCTTCAAATTTTACGGAAAAGAGAAAAGAACTGCCTTTGCCGGGGGTACTTTCTGCATATATCTCTCCGCCCATCATTGTGACAAGCTTTCTGCATATGGCAAGCCCCAGACCGGAACCGCCGTATTTTCTGGACATGGACTGGTCAGCCTGTGTGAATTCCTCAAATATTTTGCCGATATTTTCGCTGCTGATGCCTATGCCCGTATCACTGACTTCCACATAAAGTTTCCACCCAGTCTCATCCCTGTGTGCATCAGCCTTAACAGTAATACTGCCTGTGTGGGTGAATTTAACTGCGTTTCCGATCAGGTTAGAGAGAATCTGGCGGAGACGGTGCTTGTCTCCTTTAACGCTCTGGGGTACATTTTCATCCATAAACATATACAAATTAAGCCCTTTCTCTGATGCTGCATATGAAAAGAAATCCGCAGTTATATTGAATACCTCGTGAAGATTAAAGCCGGCATTTTCCAGCTCCATTTTGCCGGTGTCAAGCTTGGAGAGATCAAGCAAATCATTCAGTATGCCCATAAGGCTTTCAGCCGCTCCGGCAATGCTGTTCAGCTTGCTGAGTCTGCTTTTGTCGGTTTCATCAGTTTTGAGAACATCCACAAGACCTATTACAACATTCATCGGGGTTCGTATTTCATGACTCATAACAGCCATAAAAGCGGTTTTTGCCCTGCTTGCCTCTTCTGCTGTCTGTTTGGCCTTAATAAGTTCCTGTTCGTTTTTCTTTCTTTCTGTTACGTCTCTTATGACTCCGGTAAAGAATACCTCGCCGTTTAACATTGATGCACTGACAGCCATTTCGATGGGGAATACTGATCCATTTGAGTGTACACCTTCGATGTCCCTTATTATTCCTATTACAGGAGAACGTTTACTGAAGTCAAACTCATCAAGTCTTTTCTGGTGATTGACTGCCGCATCGTAAGGCATGAGAATATTCACACTTTTGCCGAGCAGTTCTTCTTCAGTGTATCCGAACATTTTTTCCGCTGCGTTGTTGAAAACAGTGATACTGCCGTCCTGTTTGATGATTACAATGGCATCAACAACTGTTTCCAGAATAACACGAATTTTAGCTGTTTCCTCCTCAGCCAGCATTTTTGCCTCGCTGAAGTCGTGAAGCAGTTTCTCCTGTTCCGCATGACTGTCTCTGACTGTCAGGGACATGGTATTAAAGGCATCTGCCACTTTTGAAAGTTCATCGCTGCCTTCCACAGCAACTGTAACCCCAAGCTCACCGGCGGTTATTCGTGCGGAGGCGTCTGCTATTTTGTAGACCTGCATTGTAAGAATATGGGCGAGAATGTAAGAAAAAATGAGTGTGGTGAAAATCTGTATTGCAGCAAGAATAAACATCTCTTTAAGAGTGTTTCTTATAAAGGATGTATATGCGGCAGTTGCAACACCTACTTCAACCCTGCCTATATAATAATCTCCATTATACAGATCCTCATAGGTATCGTAAGAACCGTCAGCGACGCTTCTTACATCTGAATCGGATTCAAATACACTGTGAGCATATTCTGACTTTCCGTTTTGGGCAACAGTTGAACCTATTTCGTTTTTCACACGGGCGTATGTGATGTCATCGTGAGCTGCAAGGCTTTTTGTAAGGCTGTCCAGCAGGGCAAAGTCATTGACGAGTATAGCCTCCTGAGCTGAAGAACCAAGGAGTGTCACCGCTGTTTCGGCACGTACAGTGATCTCTTTTACTCCGTAAGTTTTCAGAAATCCTACGCTGACGTAAAGTGCGGCAACGGTTGTGACTATCTGGATGAAAACCACACCGATGGCTATTTTGAGTTTGAATGACATGGGAATATTGCTTAAAATCATCATTTCTCCGGCAGAATGAAGGATGAAAGGTGAAGTTTTTTCATTGTTTCCGCAGTTTTCTTGTTTTTATGTAAATTTGTCAGTATTTTTTTGAGATACTCTTCTGTTTCGTTGTTTACTCTCTTTGATACGCCCACCACATAAGAAGCGGATTCTTCAGTGGTAAAAACAGCCTTTAGATCTTCCTCCGATTCATAAAATCCTTCCAGAACCGACCCCGCGGGATAAAGCTGTTTCTTTATGCCTATTACCACAGAACTGACAGAGTTAAGGTAAACCGGTTTAAATATTATATCATTATTTTTTAGTATTTCCTGTGTCATAGAGGAAGATACATATTCATCCGGCGATGCAAAGGCAATATATTTGTTATTCAGATCTTTAATGGAGTTTATTCCGCTGTTTTTGTGGGTGATGACAGTACCTCTCATTGTCCGGTCGGAGGGAACGGCAATTGCTCTGTAACGGAGCAGGGCTTTCTGGTACTGCTCTCCTGTCATGAAAGCTGCATCATATTTGCCTGACATAAGTCCCGACTCGAAATCCTGTGTGGAGCGCTCGGTTCTGATGATTATTTTCAAGTCCTCATTCTCCGCATAAACAGCAACCGGACCCCATATTTCAAGGGTTTCTGATGCAGAATAAAGCGGAACTATACCCAAAACAATACTTGTTTTATCGGCAAAGGCTATGTTAAAAAAGAGAAAGCACAGTACTGTTATTAATAGCTTCATAAACTGCCTGAAAATATACTTAATGCCGTATTATACATTGTGAAGTGATTTATTGTAAATGCGGCTGACTCGTTTTTATAAGCAGAATAGGACGGAGATTACTGATGGGTATTCCATTATTGTCTGATATTACGATAATATTTCTTTTTGCCGCACTTGCTCTCTTTATAGCAGGAAAACTTAAAATACCTGAAATAATGGGTTACCTGCTCACCGGTGTTCTGGTGGGACCCAACGGGTTTGGTCTGATTCACGGTGTGGAGCAGGTCGACATGATGGCTCAGATAGGCGTTGTTCTCCTTCTGTTTACAATAGGCATAGAGTTTTCTCTTGCGACACTTATTTCTCTGAAACGTCCGGCTATTTTCGGCGGCGGTTTTCAGGTTGCGGGCACTATACTTGTTTTTGCTGTAATAGCTTATATCGCAGGCTATCACATAAACAGCGCAGTTTTCGTGGGGATGATGGCGGCTGTCTCAGGAACTGCGATTATGCTCAAAGTTTTTGCCGCCAGAGGCGAAGTTGACTCTCTTTACGGCAGGATAGCCCTCGCGGTTTCAATCTTTCAGGATATAGCCGTTATACCTATGATGTTCATGGTGCCTGTGCTTGCAGGGGAGGGCGGGGGAATAAGCGAAGTCGGACTTCTGCTTGGCAAGGCTGTTCTTATTGTTGTTTTTGTGTTTTTCGGCGCACGTACAATTGTCCCGAAGATTCTTTACCATGTGGCTTCAACGAGAAACAGAGAGCTTTTTATGATTACGATTGTTCTTCTCTGTCTTGGTGTTGCGTGGTTTACTTCAATGGCTGGGCTTTCACTTGCGCTCGGTGCATTTCTTGCGGGCATAGTGGTCAGTGAATCGGGTTACGGCCAGCAGGCGCTTGGGGATGTTATTCCCTTTAAAGATGTTTTTACCGGATTTTTCTTTGTCTCCATAGGAATGCTGCTTAACCCGTCTGTGGTGATGGCTAATCCTGTCGGAATAATTCTCAGTGTGCTTCTGCTGATTATTTTCAAGTTCCTTGTCACAGGCTTTGTTGTAAATGTACTCGGCTACCCAATGAGGGTTGCCGTGCTTTCGGGGCTTTCACTGGCGCAGGTCAGCGAGTTTTCATTTATTCTCGGAGCTGCCGGAGCCGCCGCCGGACTCATAGATGCGGACACCTACTCATTCTTAATTGCAGTTACCGTTATATCAATGGCAACAACGCCTTTCCTTATTATATCAGCTCCGAAGCTGGCGGATGTTCTTTCTATTCTTCCTCTGCCGTCAAAGCTTCGTTTCGGTTATCTCCATGAGAAAAAAGAAGATGATACAAAAGAGCTTATTGATCATATTATAATCGCCGGATTCGGGCTTAACGGCAGAAATACCGCAAGGGCAGCGAAGGAAACAGGGATAGACTTTGTTGTTATCGAAATGAACCCTGAAACTGTTAAAAAAGAAAAAGAGCTGGGAACTCCTATTTTCTATGGTGATGCCTCACAGCCTGCTGTCTTGGAGCATGGAAGCCTGCACAGTGCAAGGATAGTGGTTGTAACGCTGCCTGACCCTGTTGCGGTGAGAAAGGTTGTGGAGACTGCGAGGCGTGAAAATCCCACTGTATATATATTGGCAAGAACAAGATACGTAACTGAAATTAAGCCTCTCAAAGAACTCGGAGCCGATGAGATAATTGTTGAGGAGTATGAAACCGCAATTGAGACTTTTTCCCGTGTTCTGAGGAAGTACCAGATCTCTGCCGAAGAGATAGAACGCATAGCATCCGGCATACGCTATGAGGTTCATGGCGGTTCAAACGGTTCGGAATCCAGAGCTGCATATAACGAAGGGATCTGCCTCACCGGGATGAACATAAAGAATGTCACTGTTCCCGTGGGTTCACGCATAGCCGGCAGAACACTGCGTGAGCTTGATCTTCGTTTTCGCTACAGCGTTTCGCTTCTTGCTGTGAGAAGAGGGCAGCAGGTGATGGCAAACCCCGGCAGTGGATTTGTTCTGGATGAAAGGGATGAACTTGTCCTCATGGGTGATGATGAAGCAGTACAGAATTTTATGAAGAGTTTCTGATGAATGTTGATAATATACTGATATTTTTAAGCGGTTTTATGATCGGGGGATTTGCCTGCTCACGGCTGGAAGGATATTTGGTCAGCAGGCGTTTTCCTGATGAAAGTGGGCGGGAGGAATACGAGGCTTATATGAGAAAACTCAGCTTTGCAGGTGTTTTTTTTGCCGTATTAGTTGGGGTTGTGTCTTACAGTATTTATCCTCATACGTTCGTTTACGGCCTTTGCGGAGGCTATGCTCTTTTTGCTGCTAAAATAGGTATGTAAAACGCTTATTAAATTTTCCTATATTTTTGTATTATTATTATTTTTTCTGCTTAATCCTGTTTTTATCTGGTAATATATTTTTATATGCGCAAAGGGTATCTTTGCGTCTATTTTTACAAGCTATTCGGGAGAATAATCATGAACGACATGCGGAAGTCATTTTTATGCATTATCTTTTTGTCTGTTTTTCTTATGTTTGCCGCAGTCTCCTGCGGTGACGGAGTGTCAGACAGCGGAGATAAAAATGTAACGGTACGCCTTAAGATGGACGGATTGTTTGAAGAGAGCGGGGTATCGTCCCGAACATCCGTGGGCGGGCATCCTGTTCACAGTCTTTATCTTGACGTTGCGACATCAGGCTGGTCAGGTCTGAGGCTGAATCTTGTGGAGAATCTTGCTCATGGTGACAGCGAAGTTGAGTTGGAGATCACTGCGGGGAAGATATACAAGTTTACGGTCAGTGCTTATACTTCCGGCAATATGCTGATTTGCAGCGGTTCTGAAAGTGTGATGATTCAGGCTAACTCAGAAGTAAATATCGGGCTTGTATGCGCCCTTCAGATAGATGTTGATTTATCTCCTTCCAAGGTTGAAGGTATAATGAACCTGCTGGATTACCAGAATCTTCCTGCTGTTTATAATGTTATGGGCAGACTCGCCGCAGCAGTGGATGACGGAGTGAATCTCGGAGAGGTTCAGGACGCTGTGGCAGAAGCGGAAGTTTCATCCCATATGGCCGATAAAAGCAAAAATACACAAAGCTACAGAAATCTGCTTGCCAGTCTTAAGGCTCTCAAGCAAAGCTCTCTTGCGGCATTTAACGCATTTAAAAACATGGTAAACGCTTTTGAAAACACAGCAGAGCTTAAAGCTGCGGCAGAGATAATAGAAAGCGTTCTTGACGAAGGGTTAAAACCTGAAATTTCCGTGACTCCTGTTTCGGTTGATTTTGAAAATGTCGAAGTCAGCACTCTTTCCTCCACAGAAACAGTCATGATAACTAATACGGGTAACTTCCGCCTTAATATAAATAGTATAACTGCTTCTCCTCATTACACATTTCAGGTCGATTTAACAGGAGGTTCAGCACCTTGCGGCAGCGGAGCTTTTACCCTTGTTCCGCAGGAAAGCTGCACTGTAACAGTAAAAGCTTTTCCCGCTGCAACCGGCGTTACAAACGGAACTCTTGATGTAACGTCATCAGATTCGGCTGTTGCTCCTGCTTCATCCGCACTTAAAGTTAACGGTACCGCATCGGCGTCTCCGGTTATTACGTCAAGCTCATCAAAGCTTGATTTCGGAGCAGTTGCCACAGGCGGATCCATAACAAAAACAATTACACTCACAAATATAAGTACAGCAGCAGCCACTGGCATCACTGCTTCTTTTTCCGGAGCAAACGGTTACACTGAAACAAATACCTGCACCTCGCTTGCGGGCGGTCAGAGCTGCACAATAAGCGTGAGATTCCAGCCTGTTTCATCTGCCGGACAAAGAGATGCTGTTATGACAGTAAGTTCAAACGCAGCAGATGTTGAAGTTGACCTCAAAGGCTACTCTGTTCTTGAAGGCACACTGGCGTCCGAGGTTGTATTTGAAGATACCGGGTTCACGTCACTTACTGAAAAAAGTGTTGCTGTATGCCCCGGAGGCACTGCACATGCTGTGTTCCCCTCAAACGGCAAGCTCGCTTACGGTTTTTTTGACGGAACAAAGTGGATGTTAAGTGATATGGGCGTAGTAATGGATGAGTGGGATCTTGCGGTAGTAACCGCCGATTCAGACTGCATGCCCCATGTTGCGTACACTTCCGAGCAGACTCTCCACTATGCTCAGAGCAGAACATCCGGCTTCTGGCAGCATTATGAAATAGACACGGCTATGGTACTCAGGATGAACGGTGCTGTTTCCATAGACTCTGACGGCACTGACATATATATTTCAAGCATAAATGACGACACTAGTTCTGTTGTTGTTGATAAAACAACGGATTTCGGAGCAAATTTCACCAGAAGGACTGTGGCTACGGCTCTGCCCGGACCTGAAAGCACAATGCTTAAAATTGATTCAGCAGGCTTAATACATGTTGTTTTCAGTGACAGCGATGGTATTCATTACGCCAACAGCGCATCAGATCCGTGGGTCGTTGATGAGGAAATTGCTGACGGCTATAATCCGACAATTGCTTTTTCAGGTACTGAAGTACACGTCATATACAACAATAACGGACTTTATGAAGTTATAGACAGCGGGGCAGGCTGGTCACCGACTCCCATTGAAATTGATGCAATGTACACAGGCGGTTTTTCGGCACTCAGTGTGGGCGGGAATATCGAACTCTATTATAAATATACTGAAAGTCCTAGGATTATGAAGAAAACCTATTCCAGTGGATGGTCTGCTCCGGAGGAATTTTATGACAACACCATAAACTTCTTCACCGGCAATAATATGCTTGCCGCTTCCGCTGCATCTAACGGCGATACAGTTATTGTTTATGATAAAAACGCTCTGCTTTCATCAAAAAGCCGCACAAGCGGAGTGTGGGACAACGGTTCAATCCCTGTTGCAATGCTTGTTGGAATAAATTCTAACCTGTCTTTTGATGTTGAATTCAAGCCTGAGGGAACTGAATTTTACGGCGTGATGGGAGATTTTATTTATGACATAAGCGGCGGGCTCTATATGTTTAATCTGGATGACGGCGGTGTTGAATCGGAAGCCCTTGACAGACCCGAAAGCTATGTAGTCAGGGGAACAGACATGCTGGTTACTGATTCCGGCAGATCTGTGTGCTATGTATATGAGTTAAACGGCGGTCTCAAACTTGGTTATTATGACGGTGATACCCACATCACTCATGGGGCTTTGGATGATGCATCTTCAAAAACATGCACTCTTGAGAAAGATTCATCCGGCAACATATACATAGCTTACGGAGACAGCACTGCGAAACCGACATTGCGTAAGGTTGGTGCTGGCATAACAGGCGGTCTTACCGCCGGTGTAAGTGAAACCGGCATGAGCATGAAGTTTACTGATGGAAAGCTTTATTTTGCCCATTATGATTCAGTTACTGAAAAGTATATGCTGAAATATTTCAGCAATGACACAGGCATTGAAATAGCAAGTGCGTCACCCTATACGAACTATGTTGATATGGCTGTTTCTTCTGCGGGAACACTTGTGTATGCGGCAAATATCTATGACACAATGACTACGGAGTCAACAGTAAAAATTTTCGAGTGCGAAGCTGATTTATCATCCTGCTCTGAGGATTACAGCTACACAACTCCTGCAAATAGTTCCGCACTGGCTGTCTCTCTTACTGTTGACAGCGATGACAATGTTTATGTCGGAGTAATTGAGAGTCAGTCAAAGGTTATCCTGCTTAAAGGTGTTCTGGGTGATGCTTACAGCGTGGAAACAATTGAAGATTTTGATGATGCTTCTTCCGGCACATATAATGGAATGAAGGTTATAACCGATCCTGTTACAAAGCTTGTTTCCGTGTTCTATCGCAATGGGGATAAGCTTATCCACACAACAGAAAGCCTTATCCCTGTTTTGGATCTTTCCCATGTTTATAAAAACTTCGGTGAGGTTTATTTCGGTATGAATTCTCCTGAGTTTATTGTAACCGTTTCAAACAACGGCACACAGGTTATGGAAGTTGAGGATATCCGCCTTGATTACGGAGATAACTTTATTCTGCTAACCGATTACGGAACAGGAGCATGCCCTGATGATGATTTTACGCTTTATCCTGAGAGTGAATGCACCGTTAAGGTGAAATTCCGCCCGTACGGCGAAGGGGCTCTGGGTGACAGGCTGATCGTTGAAACAGACAGGAGTACGAAGATGACAAATCTTTTCGGAATCGGAAAGATGAATTGATAAAAAAAAGAGGCTTCCCGCAGAATGGGAAGCCTCTTTTCATTAAATGGCAATGCTTTTATAAAGCTCTATCACTTCATTATTATTCAGATAACGTTTTTTGCTGCCGCTTATTTTTTTAGCCGCTTCAAGCAGGTTCTTAACAGTATCCGGAGTGTACTCCAGACCGTGCGCCTGAAGAATGTATTCCAGAATGCCTCTGCCTGAGTGTTTACCGACCACAAGCTTTCTCTCCATTCCCAGTTCTGCCGGGTCAAAAGCTTCATAGTTATTAGGGTTTTTCAGTATTCCATCTGTATGGATGCCTGATTCATGGGTAAACATCAGCTCTCCGATGACAGGTCTGTAAGGTTCTATTGCTCTGCCTGATGCTTTTGATACGTATTCACTGAGGCTTTTTATGCAGGAGTGGTTGAAGCCGTCTTCAAGTCCGTAGACATGTCTGGATGCCATGACAATTTCTTCCAGAGGCGCATTTCCTGCTCTTTCTCCTAAGCCTATTACAGTGGTGTTTACGTGAGTTGCTCCAGCTCTTATCGCAGCGAGTGAGTTAGCTGTGGCGAGTCCGAAATCATTGTGAGCATGGATTTCAACATCTATTCCTGTTTCATCTATTATTCTTTTCACTGTTTCATATGTGGAAAAGGGGTCGAGTATGCCCACTGTGTCGCAGTAGCGAAATCGTGCGCCGCCATGTTCTTTAACAATCTTTGCGTATTCTGTGACAAAGCTTATATCAGCTCTGGAGGCATCTTCACCGCCGACGGAAACATAAAGGTTTTTAGAGGCACAGAAATCCATCACCCGCTTTATCTGGTCTTTCACCCATGTGCGGTCTTTGTTAAGCTTGGTTTTTATCTGTATATCGGAGAGCGGCAGAGAAATTTCCACAGAATCTGCTCCGGCATTAATTGATGCCTGAACATCGCTGATCAGTGCCCTGTTCCATGCAATGATTCTTGCACTGAGCCCAAGGTCTACTATTTTTGAGAAGACACGGCTTTCCTCTTCTCCCATAACAGGGATTCCCGCCTCGATCTCCTGAACGCCTATTTTATCCAGCCCTCTGGCTATTTCCAGTTTCTCTTTCAGTGAGAAGCTGACTCCCGGCGTCTGCTCTCCGTCACGGAGGGTTGTATCGTCTATTATGTAATTCTTCATATTTATGCCTCCCAAAAACGGATTTAAATTTAATAATCCACCTGCAAAACCCGTGCCATATGGGTTGTTTTGCTATAATTCTTATTTATAAGTTATTTATATGATTTACTGACATTGTCGTAACACTTACAAAAAACAGTCATTGTAAGGTTTCGCACAAACTGACATTTTTATAAGTTGCTGATAAATAAGAATATATTGTTTGGCAGGCTTTTTGCATATGTTGAGCCATAAGGAGAGTGCGTTATGGACAGAGAAACAATAAAGCAGAAAGTAGAGAAACACCCCTGTTATTGTGCCGGCGCGCACATGAAATATTCACGCATACATCTTCCTGTTGCCCCTGCCTGTAATATTCAGTGTAATTACTGCAACCGTAAGTTTGACTGCAGCAATGAATCACGCCCCGGAGTGACCAGCGATATTCTTACTCCTGAGCAGGCGCTTGAGAAAACAATCTCCGCTTATCACGCAGTTGAAAACTTAAGTGTTGCTGGAATAGCAGGTCCCGGCGATGCCCTTGCCAACCCTGAGGAAACATTCGGAACATTCAGACTGATAAAGGAATTTAACCCTGAAATTAAGCTCTGTCTCAGCACAAACGGTCTGGCATTGCCTCAGTATGTTGATGAAATTGTTGAGCTTGGCATAGAGCATGTCACGGTGACGATGAATGCGGTTGATCCTGAAATTGCAGTAAAAATATATGACAATGTGGGCGGAGAAAAGGGGATAGAGGCTGTCAAGAAGCTCATAGGCAACCAGATTCTCGGCATCCGGATGCTTGTGGCTGAGGATGTTATAGTCAAAATCAACTCTGTTCTCATACCCGGAGTAAATGACGAACACATAGCCGAAGTGGCTAAAACAATAAAGGAATTGGGTGCTTACATTCATAATGTAATCCCTCTTATGTCCAAAAAGGAATACGGAACAAAATTCGCTGAGATGGAAGTTCCCGAACCGGACTGCGCAATGCTCGCCAAGGTCAGAAATGACTGTGAGGATGCAATGGGCAGTTCAGAAAATATAATGAGCCACTGCCGTCAGTGCAGGGCGGATGCTGTGGGTAAACTGGGCAGTGTTTCAAAGGTGGGTGATCTCTCCCTTGATGAACACTCAAGGACGCACAGCGGCGCTGTTTTCGGCAAACTGAACGAACTCGCCGAAGCGGATGTGAGAAAAGGAATCGGTGAAATGAAAGACTTCCTCAATGGGCGCACTGTGAGAGTTGCTGTTGCCTCATCCACCGGAAGATATCTTGATTCAAACTTCGGTAAAGCAGGCAGGTTTGAGATATTCAGCTTCTCCGAAAACGGCTACGCACACGAACGCAGCTTTGATTTGGCTGCGGAGATTGCTGCTTCTCCGGAAAACAGGCTTGATGCCAGAACCCATGCTATGATAGCCGGGCTCGGTGGGTGTCATGCGGTGGTTTACCGCAGAATAGGCAACAGCGCAGCGGATGAGATGAAAAACTTAGGCATGACCCCTGTGGTGGGTACAGCGTATAATACATGTCTGAAAGAGGCATGGAAAGCGGCGGCCGATATTCTGGCTGTCGAAAAAGCTGAGGTGAACAAATGATAGCGGCTCCAAGATTGACAAACAGAGATTTCAACGGTCAGCTCATAAAAGGGACAGTCCTTGAGGTAGATTCAGGGCTTATCAACGCATCAGTGATGATCCAGTCCGGCAAACGCACCATAAGCATTATGATGTCTGCGGCGGAGCTTGTAAAAGCAGGTATAGCTGTGAACAGCACTGTTTTCTGCCTGATGAGCGGAAAGGATATAACAATAATAACTGATATAAAAGAATATATGACAAGCCTTCAGAAGAAGAATCCGAATCTGGAGACTTACCTTGTAAAATAGATTTGTTGAGTTCTGTGCGGTATGCTCGCTTTCCGTACAGGATAGAAAGCTAACACCTTTCGACACTCCTTATGAAGGACCGGAGTTCGCCGCTCCGGTCCTTTTTATATCGCCGCCTGCCATCCATGGAGGCGGCTGTAACCGTTCACTATTTCCTGTCCTTGGAAAACCAGCTCTGTTGCAAAATCAGCGTAATGCATATGTTGCCCCGAATTCGGGCACAATAAATTCATTATCAGCAAGTCCTGCTGCTTTCCGTGCCTTGATCAGTCCTTCCGCCGGTTCATCAATACCTTCGTCAGTGAGCTGAACTGTGCCGAAATGACCGCCTATACTGAATTTTGAATTGATTTCCTGATGTATCTGCACAGCTTCTTCAGGGTTTGTGTGGGAATATTTCATAAACCATCTTGGTTCATACGCCCCTATTGGTATGAGAGACAGTTCAAATTCGCCGAATTTATCTGCAATCATTTTATCATGGCTGCCTTTTGCGGTGTCTCCTGCAAAATAAATGTTTCCGGTACTGCTCGTTATCACGAAACCGCCCCAAAGTGTCATATTTCTGTCCCACAGGGTGCGGGCGGAGAAGTGTCTTGCGGGGACAAAGGCTAGTTTTAGCCCCTTGAACTCTGTTTCTTCCCACCAGTCAAGCTCTGTAACATTCTTAAAGCCAGTCTCTCTTACATCCGGTATATTGCCGAGACCTGTATAAACTTCTGCATCTGGAAAAAGTGCGTGGAGCTTTTCAAGAGCGGGCTTGTCCATATGTTCGTAGTGATTATGGCTGATGAGAATTATATCAATGGGAGGCAGATCCTCCATCTTGACCCCGGCATCACGCACACGTTTTGGTCCGATCCATGTAAAAGGGCTTGCTCTGTATGAAAAAAATGGGTCAGTGAGAATATTTTTACCGTCCGTCTGTATAAGAAATGTACTGTGATTTATGAAAGTAACGGATAAACCATTCACCCTCTCATTAGGAACCTTCTGAGGTGTGCTGTCTATCCACTCCGGCCATTCGGTTTTGTTGGAGCTGAATCGCCATTTCCATACATCCCATCTTGATCGTTCGGGTCGAGGGTCATAATTATGGAACCTCTCTCCGTCAAACGGAGCGTTTATATTTGCCCGCTCGACCTTGGCGGATGCTGAACACCCCGCCAGCAAGCACGCAATAATAATTATTTTAAAGTCCATTCGTTCCCCCTGATCTTTAACCAATAATATATATCCAAGACTCATTTTTGCCGAAAAAGTTTATCATTGCTGTTTATCCACTGTAGCTTGATTTTACCGATGTTAACAGTATACAATTCAGAATAAACATGGCAACGGAGTCGGTATGGTTGAGTCATTTATAGAATTAAGTCCTGTTTATCAGGCGCTTTTGGCAACCCTCTTCACATGGGGAATGACTGCTCTCGGCGGTTCGCTGGTATTTTTCTTTACAAAAATTAACCGCAAGCTTATGGACGGGATGCTTGGGTTTGCTGCCGGTGTTATGATAGCTGCAAGCTACTGGTCTCTCCTTGCTCCTGCCATAGAAATGGCTGAAAATAACGGTGATACTCCTGCATGGATACCCGCAGTGGTAGGCTTTCTTGCGGGAGGGGCGTTTCTCTGGGGTATAGACAGAATTTTGCCTCACCTGCACCTCGGTTTTCCCAAGTCAGAAGCGGAAGGAATAAAAACAAGCTGGCAGCGTAGTATTCTTCTGGTTCTTGCCATAACACTCCATAATATCCCTGAAGGACTGGCGGTTGGAGTTGCGTTCGGTGCTGTGGCTTACGGTCTGCCGTCTGCTGAACTTTCCGGAGCAGTCGCTCTTGCCATAGGTATTGGTATACAGAATTTTCCTGAAGGCACGGCGGTTTCAGTTCCGCTCCGCAGAGAGGGCTTAAGTAAGTTTAAATGCTTCTGGTACGGGCAGCTTTCAGGTATTGTGGAGCCCATTGCTGCGGTAATAGGAGTAATTGCTGTTCTTGCAATGCGTCCCATTTTACCCTACGCTCTTGCTTTTGCTGCGGGCGCAATGATTTACGTTGTGGTTGAGGAGCTTATTCCCGAAGCGCAGCTTGAAAAAAATACGGATATCGCCACCATAGGAACAATGCTGGGCTTCGCTGTGATGATGACACTGGATGTGGCATTGGGATAAAAGGAGAAAATCGGATATGTAAAAAAACTGTTAACTGAATGTCACTTTTCCATTGCAAAAAGGCTGTTGTGTAATATTTTGTGACATATCCTGAAAGGATTACACAATACATATACAAAAAGGTGATTATTATGATTGGAATAGGATTCGACAAGCTCGATGAGCTTGATGAAGGTGTGTTCTACGTTGACAGCAAAAGGCACATTCTTTATTGGAACAAGGGTGCTGAAAAAATCTCAGGTTATCTCAAGTCTGAATGTGTGGGGAGATCATGCGCAGATGATATATTGAGACATGCAGATAGCTGCGGTAACGAATACTGCAAAGCCGGATGCCCTATGCAGATGACCCTTAAAGACGGAAAACCCAGAGAAATTGAAGCTTTTATGATGCACAAGGACGGCTATAGGCTTCCATGCACAGTGAGTATTAAGCCTCTTTATGACTCCATAGGGGTAATCAGAGGAGCAACAGAGAGTTTTTATATTAAATAACAAGCCGGAACATCTCTTTTGCCTCATTCAGCTATAATCCGCATATAAATACGGAGGATGGCGATGCTTGAAACAATTGCGGTGGTTCTTGGAATAGTCCACACTGTCACAATGCTTATTTTTGTTCCTGTATGGAATGTGCTTTCAAAACTCAACCGGAGCATAGGCGGAGTAAGAGAAGCACTACAGGAACTTAAACTTCATATATCTGAAAAATATGCCACAAAAGATGATTTCTACCGCCTGGAGCGTCAATGCGAGGAGGCTGTTCAGCGTGCCCACGAACGTATAGACGCTCTGGCGGATAAGTGGTAGAGCCTAGCTGTCTCCGTTGTAGAATCTCCATTTCTTTTCCAGTATAAGCCGTGAACCCCTGCGGAATGTCAGGTAAGACCATGCCCACTGGGTGACTACAATGAAGCGGTTTTTGAATCCTGCTAAATAATAGATGTGAACCAGAAGCCACGCAACCCAGGCGGAAAATCCCGTGAGGCGCATTATTCCGAACTCGGTTATCGCTTTACTCCTGCCTATTGTTGCCATCTGCCCTTTATCTTTATACTTAAAAGGCTTGCGAGCCTTTCCCCGCACATCACTCTCTATTACGTCTGCAAGGTAATTGCCCTGCTGCATGGCAACCGGAGCTATTCCGGGAAGAGGCTTGCCTTCATCGTCCGGAAAACAGGCACAGTCTCCGGCGGCAAAGATATCCGGGTGTCCGGTAAGGCTCAGGTCGCTGGTTACTGCTATACGGTTCATTCTGTCTTTTTCTATGGTGAAGTCTGCATCGATGGAGTTTGCTTTTACTCCGGCAGCCCAAAGCACGGTTGTGGTCTCTATCCTTTCATTGCCTATGTTAAGTCCGTTTTCGTCTATATTTGTGACAATACTGTTTGTCCATACCTGAACGCCAAGCTGTTCGAGGGCTCTTGTTGCCCATGTTGAAAGTTTTTTGCTGAAAGAGGGGAGAATGCGGTTTCCGCCTTCAACAAGGATTACTCTTGTCAGTTTGGCATCAATGTTTTTGAAGTCACGGGCAAGGGTGTAGCGGCTCATTTCGCCTATGGCTCCGGCAAGTTCAACACCTGTGGGTCCGCCGCCTACCACTGCGAAGGTGAGATATTTTTTTTGCAGGCTTTTATCAGAAGTTTTTTCGGCATTTTCAAAGGCGGAAAGAACTCTTCTGCGAATCTCCGTTGCCTGTTCAAGTGTTTTGAGACCCGGAGCAAATTGTTCCCACTGCTCATTTCCGAAGTAGGTGTGTTTTGCGCCTAAGCTGATTATGAGATAATCATAGTTCAGTTCACCGAAATCGGTGATTATTTTCTTTTCAGAAGAGCTTATGTAGAGTGCTTTTCCCTGCACTACCTTGACATTTTCATATTTAGCGAGGAGGCTTCTCACCGGAACAGCTATATCAGCAGGGTTCAGCCCTGCCATCGCTACCTGATAAAGCAAAGGCTGGAAAAGGTGATGGTTGGCTCTGTCCACGAGGATAACCTCAATATCTTTGGCTCCACCCAGACCTTTAGCGGCATTGAGTCCCGCAAATCCGCCGCCTATTATGACAACCCGCTTCATACAACCTCCGTTAAAACAAGACAAATCTAATGCGTTTAATGATGATCAGACATTTAGACTTTCCGGTCAAGAGTTTGTTTTTGATTTTTTGTGACAGAGTGTGTTAATATAGTATTACAGTGTTTTATAAACAAAGAGGTTTTATTATGTATGTTTATGAACAGATACTTAAAAAGGTCGGGGAGTGTATTGAGAGCGTTAGTTCAGATGCTTGTTTGGCAGATATTGCACGCACAGTCACTACTGACTCTGATACATATATTTTAGAAAATAAAGATAAAACAAATTTTGATTTTATAGCATGTAAGAAAGGGTGTGCCCATTGCTGTGTTGTTTTTATTACAGTTTTGCTGCCGGAGGCGGTTAGTATTGCTGCTTATTTGAGAAAAGAGGGCAGAGCCGAAAAGCTGATCCCTTTGCTTGAGGAGCGTGTGATAGAAACCAGATGGACAGAGGAGCAGGACTGGAGCCTCCTTGGCAAAAAATGTATTTTTCTGGATGAGGGCGGAAGCTGCTCAATTTATACTGTCCGCCCGCTTTTGTGCAGGGCAGTGACATCGGCTTCTGCGGAGGACTGCCATGAGGCGTTGGCTTCAAGAATAATGGGAGAGGAAAAACTTATATTAATGAACCTTCTTATTAAGAAAACCTATGAACAGAGCTTTCACGCCCTTGCAGACGCTATGAAAAATAACGGCATGGACAGCGCAGGTCTTGAGCTGACCCGTGCTGTTCTCTGCGCTCTGAAAAATGAAGATCTGGCAGAAAGACTGAAAAAGGGAGAAAAAATACGACCCTGCTAGGCTGCTATATATAGCGATACTGCACCTGCAACAAAGGCAATAACAAAGACAGACATAACCCTTATACCTATAAGCCTGTTGGAAAGGAAAAGAACAAGAAGACCTTTCAGCATGGTGTTTGTGGCAGCCGCAGTCATTATAGCCATTGAGGCGGTGGTGTGACTCAGACCCTCATGGGCCAAACGTGCCATTGATATCGTAATAGCGTCTACATCCGTAAGCCCTGAAAAAAATGCCAGTATTATTATTCCGGCATCGCCGAATGATTCCTTTATAAATTGTGAAAACAGAAGTATCACAGAAATAAGGGCGGCAAATTTCAGCGCAGGTTTTATCTGAAAAGGGTTGCTCAAAGGCGGCATATCCGCCTTGACTTCCCTGTCTTTTGCCCTTGTCAGCCAGAAAAAAAGCATTCCGGCATACACAGTAATCCCGCTCACTGAGAGCGGAATAGCCACAAGCTTAAGAAGTTCCTTGTTCACAACGGAAACTTCGATAATCATACGGGGAAACATTGTTCCGCACGCCACCAGTATTCCTGCGGAGAAAATTCTTTTGAGCTGTGAATGCTTGCCAAGCCTTGAGAATGAAAGGGTGAGGGCAGTGGACGATACCAGACCGCCGAGTATGCCTGTTATCATTATTCCTTTGCCTGCTCCTGCTATCCGTATGGCGAAGTATCCCGCAAAAGACATTCCTGTAATAAGCACCACAAACCACCACACTTCGTATGGATTAAGCGCACTGTAAGGACCAAATCCTTTGTTCGGGAGGACAGGCAGGAGGACGACAGATATGAGAAGAAGCTTGAGAACTGCGTAAATTTCTTTTGCTTCGAGCTTTCTGACCCACTGATAAACTATGGGTTTCATGCTTAATATCACCGCCGTTACCACTGCTATGGATGAGGCTATGCTCATGAAGCCTATAGTGGAGAGAACACCCAAACAGAAGGTGATGGCGGCTGCGACCACGGTTGTAATACCCACACCGTGAGGACGTCCGCAGTCACTGACGTGAACTGCTGTAAGCAGAACAGTTACAGCGGCAAAGGCAATGGCTATTATCATCATATTATCGTATGTATGGCTGATGAAGCCGATTATCCCGCCTAGAAGACCAATGAGACCGAAGGTGCGGAGCCCGAAAAAGGGTGAGGCTTCGCCGTCTATTATCTCCCTCCAGCCTCTTTCAAGTCCGATGAGAAGACCCAGAGCAAGAGAAAGGAACAATGGGAGAAACTCATTCATAGCTGCACCTTCAGTAATATATTTAATAACAGTTTAGCCTATTTCAGCGAGGATAACAAACAGGAAAATTTTGAGCAGGATCAGTCTGCTGTTTTCAGAAAAATACAGTTTCTGCCTGCATCTTTGGCTTTGTAAAGCTCTTCATCAGCCGCTTTGTACAGGGTATCGATATCTGTTTTTGTGTACTTGGAAAGGTTTATGCAGATTCCACCGAAAGATGCGGTCACGAACTTTGAGGCTGTGTTGCCTTTATGTTCGATCATGAGGTTTTCTATCGCTGAACGTATTTTTTCAAGAAACGCTTTACTTTTTTCTGTATCCAGCCCGCTGAAAAGGAGTCCGAATTCCTCTCCCCCCAGCCGAAAGCTGTAGTCTGAGCTTCTCAGCATAAAGCTTTTCATGCAGTGGGATACGCTCTTCAGCACCATATCCCCCTGGGTATGTCCGTATGTGTCGTTAAACTCTTTAAACTTGTCAACGTCTATCAGGACAAAGGTAAGGTATTTACTGTCTCTGCGGACTCTTTTCAGTTCAGAGTTAAGAACCGCATTGAAAGATCTTCTGTTGTTCAGTCCGGTCAGTTCGTCGGTGAGTGAAAGCTCCTCAACCTTTTTTCTGTCGGTAATATCCTGCCTGATAGAAAGCATGCCTACTGGCTTGCCGTTTGCATCAAACTTAGGTGAGACTGTTGCTTTTACCCAGTAAAGCTCGCCGTTTTTGCGTTTATTCCGCACTTCTCCCACCCATTTTTCTCCGGTAAGTACAATAAAGCGTATATCATCGGCAGTTGGGGGATCATTGCGGTCATATTTCAGGTCGTTATGTTTTTTCCCCAGCAGTTCTTCCTTACTGTAGCCTGATATGCGGCAGAAGGCTTCACTGACGGATGTTATAAATCCTTTTTTGTCCGTTTCAGATATTATTACGTTTTCGTCTATTATTTCGACGTATTCATTAAGTTTGGCATACGCCTGTTTAAGCTCCTGCTGGGCTTTACGCATTGCGGTTATGTCCTGAATGGTTCCCGTTATTACTTTCTCGCCGTTATTAAGGACAGATGTAACAGCTTTGGCATACACCCACTTTTCCTGACCGCCTTCACTTACAACCTTGTATTCCGTCTCAAAGGGGATGTCTTTTCTGGCAAGATCCTGAAGAAGTTTCCTGATTCTATCCCTGTCATTTTCGTGTGTTATCGCCAGAAAAGTATCAAGGTCGAGTATTTGCCCCTCTTTTATTCCGTGAATGGTGTAAAACATTTTTGAAAGCCAGAGATTACCCGTATCCGGACTCCACTCCCAGTTGCCAATATTTGAAATTGTCTGAGCATTTTCCAGACTTGCTCTGGTTTTTACAAGCTCGTCATTAAGCTCTTTTCTTGTTGTTATATCGCTGAAGGTTGCTGCGGTTTTGTCGACCTTGTCGCCGTTGTCTGTGAAGAGAGGCATAACATTGACGATGAACCAGCTTGAGCTTCCATCCGGTTTATGAAGCCCTATGATGCTGTCAACAGAAGGTTTTCCATTTTTCCTGCATTCGGCTATGGGCGGGCAGAAACTTCCTGCTATTACGTTATCTTCATCCATGAATTTCAGACCGAGTGATTCGAGAGTTCGCCCTATTATGCCTGTATCGCCTATTCCGAACATCTGACGGAGGCTGGCGTTTATGCTTATTATGCGTCCTGTTCCGTCCTGAATCAGTACACCTTCCCGCATAACGGAAATAACGGTTTTAAAACGTTTTTCAGACTCCTGCTTTTCCGTTGTTTCTTTCTGGAGAGCAAGATGTTTTTCCTCAAGAGTTTTTTCAAACTCTACCCGCTCTTCAATCATTCTGTTTGCGTATTCTGCCAGTATCTTGAATTCGTTGAAAAACAGCTCGTCCTGCTCTATTTTGACATTTTCATCCCTGCCTCTTTCAAAAAAGAGCATAAATGAGCCGAAACTTCTCTTTATCTGCTCTGAAACTCTGCGGGCAATGATTGCTATTATTAAAAGAGTTATAAAAAGAACACTGACTGTCTTTATAATGCTATCTTTTGTTCTTTGAACTCTTATTGCTTTTTCCGCTTCAAATACTGCTTCAATATCGTCGATGTAAAGACCCGTTCCATAGATCGCATTCAGCTCTCTGTCTGCTGCGAAGTAAGATACCTTTTGAAGGGGTTTGCCGCCTTTATGTTTAGGGTAAAGGTAGGAGTAGAATGTGGTATCTTCCTTTTCAAGAATCTCTTTTATACCCAGATAAGGGTATGCTCCCGTGGAATCCTGAAATTTTTCAAAATACAGCGGAGGGTCGTAATATGTGCCGAAGTTTGCATGAAGGTAGCCGTTAAAATCGGTTACGATAAGATAACCGCCTTTGCTTAGTTTTCTGGAGGCAAGGGTGCGGAATATGTTATTCCTCATTATATTAATGAAAATATTTCTGTCTGCCTGAACTCCGATTATGAGACCGGAATTCTGATCATGAAACGCAGAAGCACTTATTTCATAAGTTCCTGACGGCTGAGGGTTATTATTGAAACGGATGTTGGCTCTGAAACCTTTTTGAGCATCATTAAAAAGAATGTAATAAGGGCGTCTTTTATCTGCATCTTCAAAAGATGATACATGTTTTCCAGCCAGCTCAGGCATTGATGAATGGGCAAGAATAGTACCTTCTGCATCGATTATGAAGATTTTTGTATTAAATCCGGAGGCTAAGGAAAGGGCGGAGGAGACAAGCTTATCTTTTGTTTCGTATTCTGCCAGCTCACTGATTAGATAAACAATACTGTTAAGCTCATTTGAAATAACGCTGGCGATCTCTTTTTCTGTACGCACTTTTTCATAATCAATGAAGGTTCTTATTTCATCAACTTGTGACTTGATAAGCTCTTTTCTGCTGTTAATCTGGGCAGTTTTAAGGTCTGCTGTTTCCTCGCTTAACTTGGTGTTGATATCCATAAGCCAGAGAAGACCTACCGTAATCACAGTTATAACGGCAGCTATAAAAGCCGATAAGAATATCTGTTCTGATAGGTTTTTGAATTTCAGCATTGCCCGGCCTTAATTTTTTTCCCTCACTCATAATTTTTAAGTGCGGTCTCCGTATCCTCGTAAACTTTCAGTACCTTATGCAGGCTTGTTATTTTGAGTATATCCATAATACCTTGGCTGACATCGGCAAGTTTAAGGTTTCCGCCGGCATTTTTCAGGTCAGCAGCCGCCTTGACGAGTGTTCCAAGACCGCTGGAGTCTATATATATAGCATTTTTCATATTTATGACAGCATTGACGCAGCCTGATTCCGTAAGCTTTTTGATCAGCTTGCGGAAATCCTCCAGAGTATCGTAGTTGATGGATTTAGGCGGTGTGATTACCGCCGTATTTTCTTTTTCTGTTTTATATTTCCACATATCATACCATTTTATTAAGAATTATAAGTGTCGGTGAAGCTTTTGTAAACTCAATGTCCTTATGAACCTATGATGCAAAATAAATATAAAGCATATAAACAGTGTAAAGCGCCGCTATGCACCATGACACAACGGAGATTCTCCTGTGTTTTTTTGCTGTTTTATCAAGCTCAATACCAAGAAGAACAAGAGCCACCACTATGGATGTAATCAGAACGGCAACAGTGTTGATTCTGCTGACGGAGCTGTAAACATCGCCTTTGAGGTAAAAAAGGTCACATATCCCGATTACTGTTATATTAAAAATATTAGAGCCAATGAGGTTGCCAACTGCCATATTGACAGAGCCTATTTTCACAGCCGCTATGCACACTGCCAGTTCGGGAAGAGATGTAACGAAGGCAAGCATGAAGTTGCCCACAAATGAACCGCCCAGCCCTGTGTCTGTGGCTATAAAGTCTGCGGATTTGCTGAGTGCAAGCCCTGCGGCAACTATAATTGCTGCTGATATTGCGAATGACAGAAAAGCAGAGGACAGGCTGGTTCCGTTTATATTTTCCTCTTCAAGGTCTGCTGAAAGCTCGTCCTTATGTATAAACGCAGTGTACATTGAGAGGAGATAAACTGCGAATATGGCTATGCTTGTAATATTCAGCCACCCGAAAGAGGGCATAGGAACAAAAAGTCCAACTCCGCTTATCATGGTAAGAATTATTACATAAAGACCTGTTGTAACATTGGATTTGCTGGCATGAGCAAGGATGCTGCCTTTCCGGTACATGGCATCCATTATGAATATTACCAGCATGTTAAACATATTTGAGCCGTAAACATTACCGAATGCCAGATCCGGGTTGTCAACAATTGTCACAGCGCCGACAGAGGATATAACTTCCGGCAGGCTTGTGGAGGCGGCAATGAGCGTGAGCCCGATGAAACTGTGCCCCAGTCCGGTTTTTTCGGCTATTATATCGCCGCTTACCGACATTTTTTTACCGGCGAATATCACTGCAGCGGCAGATGCTAGGAAAAGAAGATAATACATATTTATTACACCTGTAATATTAAAATCAGACTTAAGACTGTTACTGATTACTCAAGTTCTTTGAGAAATGTTATTTTTTTGCCTTCATAGGTTATCACCTCTTCCTCAGCAAGTTTTTTAAGAAGCCGTGAGAAAGTTTCCGGTGTTGTACCCAGAAGAAGAGCCAGCTCGCCTTTTGGGACGGGAAGAGTGGCTGTGTTTTTACCTTTATGCTGTATTGTTCCCAGATAATGCAGAAATCTGCCCCGCACATCTTTAAGTGTGAGGTTTTCAATCATATTTACAAAATATTTTATTCGTCTGGCAAGCAAGGCTATTATGGCCATGGCAACTTTGGGTGTTTTTTCGATCTGTCTGAAAAGTTCCGCCGCATCCATCTCCAGAAGAATACAGTTCTCCATTGCCTCAGAGGTGACAGGATAGCAGCACTCAAGCTGAAGAATTATTTCAGCAAACATCTCATTTTCAACAACAAAGTGTACTATTGCCTCTTTGCCTTCACTGTTGGTTTTATAGAGCTTTATCTTCCCTTCCAGCAGAAAGTAGATGTATCTTCCTGTCTGACCTTCCATAAAGAGAATTCCGCCTTTGTCCAGAGTTCTGACCTTTGAAATTCTGTCTATGACATCGTGAACACTGTCATCACCGAAAAAAGCCGTAAGAAATTTTTTAATCGCAGTTTTTTTATCCATTCTTGATCCATATCAAATCATTTACTTGGTATTCTTATATCATAACTTCATCAGAAAAAAAAAGACAGGAGGACAATTTAATGAGTATGTTTTGTATGCAGTGCCAGGAAACGGCAAAAAACACAGGCTGTACGGTAAAAGGGGTTTGCGGTAAACAGGCTGATACCGCCCAGCTTCAGGATCTTCTTCTTTACGTCCTTAAGGGGATAGCTTTTGCAGGTGAGTGCGCTCCTGCCGGAGTTTATGAGAAGGAAGCAGGTTTTTTCACAATCAAGGCACTTTTCGCCACAATCACAAATGCTAACTTTGATAATGACAAGCTGACATCTCTTGTGAAAGAGGCTTTGAATATAAGAGAATCCGTAAAGGCAAAAGCGGCTGTGCCCGCTCATATGCCTGACTGTGTGACATGGAAACCCGCAAATGATGAGGATCTTCAGGCGAAAGCATCATCCGTGGGCATTCTCCTTGAAACAAATGAGGATATCCGCTCGCTGAAAGAGCTTATTACCTACGGTCTGAAAGGTATAGCTGCTTATGCGGAGCATGCGGCGGTTCTTGGTTATGAGGATGACGCTATCTATTCTTTCGCTAAGGAAGCTCTCGCTGCCACAGTGAAAGATATGAGCATGGAACAGCTTATAGCACTTGTTATGAAAACAGGCGAAATTGCTGTAACCACCATGGCTCTCCTTGATAAGGCCAACACGACTACTTATGGCAGCCCCGAACCCACAGAGGTTAACATCGGCGTTGGTAAAAACCCCGGTATCCTCATTTCCGGACACGATCTTAAAGACCTTCAGGAACTCCTTGAGCAGACAGAAGGAACAGGAATTGATGTTTACACTCACAGCGAAATGCTTCCCGGTCATTACTATCCGGCATTCAAGAAATATACCCATTTTGCCGGAAACTACGGCGGCTCCTGGTGGCATCAGGATAAGGAATTTGAAACATTCAACGGACCTATCCTTATGACAACAAACTGTATTGTACCTGTGAAAGATTCCTACAAAGACAGAATTTTCACCACAGGCATGGCCGGTTATCCCGGTGTTAAGCACATCGGCGACAGGGCGAAGGGCGGCAAAAAAGATTTCTCTGAAATTATCGCTCTTGCTAAAAAATGCGCTGCTCCCGTGGAACTTGAAACAGGTAAGATTGTAGGCGGTTTTGCTCACGGAACAGTTCTTTCCATTGCCGATAAGGTTATTGAAGCTGTTAAATCCGGCGCTGTAAAAGGCTTTGTTGTTATGGCCGGCTGCGACGGAAGGCACAAAACCCGCTCGCACTACACAGAAGTTGCTGAAAAGCTCCCCGAAGGATACATCATCCTCACAGCGGGATGCGCTAAATACCGTTATAACAAGCTCAACCTCGGTACAATAGGCGGAATCCCCAGAGTGCTTGACGCCGGTCAGTGTAACGACTCTTACTCTCTCGCTGTCATTGCTCTCAAACTGAAAGAAGCTTTCGGACTTGATGATGTTAATAAACTTCCCATCTATTATGATGTGGCATGGTATGAGCAGAAAGCGGTTACAGTTCTTCTTGCGCTGCTTTACCTCGGTGTGAAAAACATCCATCTCGGACCGAGCTTGCCTGCGTTCCTCTCGCCGACAGTGGCTAACTTCATTGTTGAACAGTTCAAACTCAGCCCCGTAAAAGAAGCGGACGAGTTTGTTGGAATGCTCGCATAATTAAAAAAATAATCTCAAAGCCGGAAGGGTGAAAGCCTTTCCGGTTTTTTTTATCTCTTGACTATAAACCCCTCACGCAATATCCTCTAGGGAAACACTATGTTATTGATAGTAATTTTCATGGGGTGAGGCGTGGCTTCGACAGATTTAAGCAAACTGCGTGTTCTTTGCGTTGAGGATGACGAAATAGCCAGACTTTCCATCGTAAACATCATCCGCAGAAGAACAGCAGAGGTTTACATGGCAGCCAACGGGCAGGAAGGACTTGATGTTTTCATGGAAAAACGCCCTGACCTTGTTGTGGCTGATCTCGCCATGCCTGTTATGGACGGCGCTGAAATGATAGCTTCCATACGTGAGCATGACAAAGAAGTGCCGATTGTTATCGTAACGGCTTTTCCCGATCAGGGAAAAAACCTTGACGGCGCTGACTATATCATGGTTAAGCCTGTTCATAAGGATCTTCTTCTCGAGCTTCTTCATGCCTGTGTCAGAAAAATGAACGAAAAAAACAAGGACTGAAATTGTTTTTCTCTCTTTAAGTCCCAGTCCTTTCAGAATGCTCTGTTAAAAAATTCCACTATCCTGATCTGTTTATTTCAAATGAACATCCGCTAATCTATTTTATGGAAAATGTCAAGTATTTCAGAAATTTGTATTGTTTTATGAATATAAATTTGATATTCATGAAAATGTAGATCCTTTAGTTGATTAATCTGAACTGCTTATTTCTTATAATGAACATAGGAGCGGAGCATGGGCTTTGGAAGCAATTTATATCGTTTCGGGCTTTATCTGACATGGGGTGTGGTTTTTGTAATTGCGTACGTGTACTGTGTAAAGAACTACGGTCTGCTTCTGGGCGGTGGAATTGGCTGGCTGCCTTCGGTCATTGTGGCTTATGTGGCAGGGCTGATTTGGCCTGCGGTTATCGCTTTTGCCGCTTTTATGGTTATCAGCGGCGGTTACTGAAGGCTGTTTATTTCTTTTTTCCGAAGTCGTGCCTGATTATTTTGCCTTCCTGCTGAGTTTCAATTTCGGCTTTCGGCTGTTCGGTTTTTTTCTCCTGAATGCGGAAATTAACTATAAACTCAGGGGTAACAGGATCGTTAAAAACTGCTGCTATGGCTTCATAAGGGATAAAGACCTCTTCCCATCTGCCGGAAAACTTCATTGTAACGGAGATGAAGCTGTCCTCCATCCTGAAATCACGGTATGACTGCGATCCGAACACAAGGACTATTCCCCGTGTTTTTTCCTCGTCAACAAAACCACGCCTGCCGATAACCACACCGGGATGAGGTGATATGTGCATGAAAAATTTAAGATAATTGGCAACAACACTGCCTATGAGTTCTTTTTTGAAAGGTATAACTGATTCCATATTGTTTTTATAGCAGGAAAACAGCCTTTAATAAACCGGATTTTCGCTTATGTCAGCAGGCTTTTCTGACAGTCCACAAGCTCACGGATTGTGCTGTAGTGTTCATTTGCCTGAAAAACCATTTTGGTGAACACCTCTGCCGTGGCGAGGGCATCCCCCAGCGCTGTGTGCCTGCCGTTACATTTCACATTATAGACATCAAACAGATGATCAAGAGTGAGGTGATCCTCTTTCTTGATAATCGCACGGGAATAGATCAGCATAGTATCAAGCCACTGGTTGTTGAGCTGGCACCCGAAACAGCCGTTAAGCTCTTTATTTATCATCTTTATATCGAAATTTATGTGATGACCCACTATAACTGATGTACCGACAAACTTCATGAAATCGGGCAGAATCTCTTCAACTTTCGGTTTATCCTTAACCATTTCATCGGTGATGTTGTGCCATTTGATTGATTCAGGCGGAATGATCATTTCAGGATTAATAAACGTGTTGTAAAAATCGATGATTTTAAAATTCTGTACCTTGACAGCGGCTATGTTAATAACCCTTGCCTTGGAGAGATCAAGCCCTGTGGTCTCCGTATCCACAACAGAGAACACCGCATCCTCAATTTTTTCGGTCATTACATTGTGCTTTTTCGCAGCCTCGCACATCTTGTTTACATAAATGGCTATGGGGTCTTTCGGTTTATTTTCAACATTCTTTTTGCCGAAGAGTTTCGCTATCATTTTTCACCGGTTTGGTGTTTTTGTTTTTATGAACATTTGTAATTTATAACATAATTTCATTTCGGTATTATTCTAAATATTTTTTTTCCCTTTTTCAAGCTTCTGTTTTTGGTTTATACTGTTTTTTACAATTGTTTACAGAAAAAAGGTGCTTTTTTGTCGGATTTTTCTTTTGGTAAAAGGATATGGACTGTTCTTAAAATATCCTTTCCCGCCGCTATGTATAATTTCCTCGGTATGGTTCAGGGGCTTGTTGATATGCTTTTTGTGGGGCGTATTTCGGCTCTTAGTGTTGCCGCTGTGGGCGTAAGCATGCAGTATGCAGGTATGTTGTACGCTTTCATGTCGCTGTTTTATGTGGGTACTAATGCCCTTGTATCACGTTTTTTCGGTGCAAAGGAGCCTGAAAAGGCAGGGCTTGTGAGCTATAATATGTTCCTGTTCGCCGTTGCATTTTCTGTTCCGCTGCTTCTTGTGGGCTACTTTAAGTCTCACATCCTGTTTCATATCCTCGGCATGAGCGGAGAAATAGAAGAGATAGGCTCAGTATATATGAAAATTTATGCCTTCACCATCCCCATTCTTTTTGCCCAAGGTGTGCTTTACAGCAGTCTTAACGCATACGGGAAAACAAAAATACCCTTTTATATAGGCGTGTTCGGCAATGTTGTGAATCTGGTGCTTGACTATGTGCTGATATTAGGCGCATGGGGGTTTCCCGCTCTCGGTGTAGCCGGTGTGGCTTACGCAACCGCTTTCACAAGGCTTCTTGAATTTTTTATATACATCTATATATGCTTCATCAAAAAAGAGATCCATTTTGTGACACGTTTTTCTGCCGATCTTCTCCGGAGAGCCCTCAAGGTCGGTTTTCCCACATGGATGGAAAGAATGATGACCTTTCCCACGTACATTGTGCTTTCGGCTCTGGTTGCGAGGTACGGAACAGAAGCTCTCGCCGGATACCAGATCGGTATGCGTGTTGAGGGAATAGCATTTATGCCGGGGGTAGGTTTTATAGTTGCGACTATGGCGCTGACCGGAAAACATCTCGGAGCCGGCAGCCCTGAAGAGGCGGAGAAGGATGCTTTGGCAGCAACTGTTGCCGCATGTGCATTCATGGGAACTGTGGGGCTGGCTATGTTCTTTTTTCCTGTCCCGCTGGCAAGGGTTTTTACTTCGGATGCTGCGACTGTGGAACATGCAGCGGAATATCTTCGTATAATGGGCTTGAGCCAGATTCCTTTGGGCATATTTTTTGTTATGAGCGGAGCATTGAGAGGGGCAGGGGATACGAGAACCACATTTGTGGTGAATACTGTCTGCATATGGCTTCTGCGTGTTCTTCCGGCCGTTGTTATGGTGTGGATGGGCATTTCACTCTTCTGGATTTATCTTGTAGCGGCTTTGGAAAGCGCAGTGAGGGCGGGACTTCTTGTCCGTGTGTTTATGCGGGGCAGGTGGAAAAGTATCGCAGTATGAATCAGAGCGGATTATGGCAGGCAAAAGGGTGTTCAGCGGTGAGCTTAGGTTTCTCCGCTGTGCATTTATCAATTTTGTTGAAGCAGCGTTTATGAAAAACGCATGAGTTATCATATTCGTCTGTATTTTTTTCAATGACCCCCGGAATTGAGTAGAGAGTCTCTTTTTTCTCATCCAGTACGGGCAGACATTTTTTCAGGCTGTATGTATAGGGGTGGCGTATTTTGTTTTCACGCAGAGCCTTTCCGTCAGTTTTTTCCATTATCTCCCCTGCATAGAGGATAATGCACCGATGGGAGATTACCTGCATCAGAGAAAGATCATGGGTGATGAATATAATAGAAAGATGCTTCTCTCTGTTCAGCTTGAGGAGCAGTTCAACAATCTGCTTCTGTATGGTTACATCAAGCGCTGTGGTGGGTTCGTCAGCTATGAGGAGTTCGGGGTCGCTGGCGAGGGCTAGGGCGATCATCACCCTCTGGTTCATACCGCCGGAAAGCTGATGCGGATAACTCTCAAGTCTTTCAGCCGGATAATCAATCTCGACCTCTTTCAGAAGCTGTTCGGCTTTTTTGCGGGCATCTGATTTTGAGATTTTTTTATCTGCAGCACGTATCGCTTCAATAATCTGCGTGCCGATTTTCATCACAGGATTGAGAGATGCTGTGGGATTTTGGAAAATCATGGATATATTTTTACCCCGGACGGAGCGGAAATCTTTTTCTGTTTCCAGTTTTTTGCCTTCAAAAACTATTTCTCCGGAAACTTTCTGAACCGGAAGGCTGAGGAGCCCCAGCACTGTTTTGGCGAGAATGGTTTTTCCCGAACCGGACTCACCGCCGATTCCAAGTATTTCGCCTTTTTGAATACTTAGGGAAACATCACGTAAAATATGTATGTTTTTTTCGGAATTTTTTATTCCGATATTGAGACTGTTTATAAAAAGCATGTTAAAATATATTTGAAATAGGATCCTTTGTCTATATTATATAAAGTATGAAGATATTCAACACATCAGCAGATAATTATTTCTTCCCGCTTTTTTAGAACTTTCAGTGAAAGGAAAGGTTCAGGTTTCCGCCTGTTTTTCCTTCCTGGTGTTTTATGTGTGCGGATTTGTATTATTAAATCAGGAGTAGACTATATATATGAAAATACCCGATACCGTTGTCGAAGAGGTTCTGAGTTCAGCAGATATTGTCGACATTGTCGGAGAGACTGTTCAGCTAAAAAAAGCCGGAAACAGCTACAAGGGACTTTGCCCGTTCCACGGTGAAAAGACACCTTCATTCAATGTTAATCCTGAAAAGAACCTTTTTTACTGCTTCGGCTGCGGAGCAGGCGGAAATGTTATTACATTCGTTTCCCGTTTTCATAACCTGAGCTTTACTGATGCGGTTATGTTTCTCGCTGAGCGGTACGGCATCAGTGTTCAGACAGGGAAAGAGGACTCAAAGCGAAGCGGAATAATCGGTCTGCATGAGGATATTCTCCTTGAAACCAAGCGCAGGCTCCTTTCCGCAGAAGGAAAAGAGGCAAGGGACTATATAGCCTCCAGAAAGTTTGCAGGTGAGGTTGTGGAGGAATTCGGGCTGGGATATTTCCCCATAAGGCTTGAAACCGAGCCGTATCTCAAGAAATACGGCAAGGATGTTCTTCTTGCTTCAGGGCTGTTTGTTGAAGGTAAATACGGTGTCCGTATGCGCTTTTTCAACAGGCTGTCATTCCCCATACGCAGTATAACAGGCAAGGTTGTGGGGTTTTCAGGACGCTCAATGGACGGCTCAATGCCGAAATATATGAACTCTCCGGAGACTGAAGCTTTCAGAAAGAGAGAGATCTTATACAACTTCGACAAGGCGAAAGATAAAATCAAAAAGACGGAAACCTGCATAATCACCGAAGGCTATTTTGATGTTATGCGTCTGGTGGAAAAGGGCTACGGAAACGCAGTCGCCACAATGGGAACTGCGCTCACCAAAGAGCATGTGGATCAGCTCAAGCGCTATGCACAGGAGATAATTCTCCTTTTTGACGGTGACGATGCCGGATACAAGGCAGCGCTTAAGGCTCTGGATGTTTTCCTTGAATCAAACTTTTTCCCCTATGCGGTGTTTCTGCCTAAGGGCGACGACCCCGACACCTTTTTACAGCAGAAGGGCAATGCCGAGTTTGAAAGGCTTCTGGATGCGAAAAAGGATCTTTTTCTCTACACTGTTGACCTCATGCGGGGGCGTTCCAGTGATTTTAACAGGAAGCTCATGCACTTAGGCAGGATAAAAGACAAGCTCATGCGGATAAAGGATCCGTACAGAAAGGCTCACTACCTTGAGGCAGTGGCAAAGCGGTTTGAAGTTGACCCTGACTTAATGAAAAAAGACGTTGATCTTTCTCTGGCTAAAACTAACTTAAAGAAAACAAATTCAAGTTCATTGAATTATATATGTGAGAGGCATTACCTCTCCAGCCTGTTCCAGCTCCCCGAAGACCTGGGGCAGAGACTTACCGAAGGCGTAGCGGAATCCTATTTTCATGATCCCGTTGCGCGAAAAATTTTTAAGAAAGTGGTTGAAGTTTTTAGTGAAGGTGGTACTATCGAAATTCTTGTCAATGATCCCGAAGTGGGTGAGGATATTGCCGAAATGCGTATCCAGCAAGAGTCTCAGGAAGATTATTACCGTTCCGCTATGGAAAATAGGGGTAAGATCATCAGCAACGCAATGCCTGCTTTCAAGAAAAACATGACCAAAAAAATATCCGAAGCGGCTTCTTTTGAAGAGAAGATGGAGTATCTCCGTCTCCAAAACAGCCTTGTTCGGAACGAAGTTATTGATAAGAAATCGGAGGTTTAGAGTAGATGTCGAAAAAGATTAAGACCCCGGAAGTTAAACAGATTATCGCACTGGGGAAAGAGAAGGGATTTCTCACTTTTGACGAGATAAACGACATCCTGCCGGAAGAGATGAGTTCGGCAGAGTTCATTGATGAAATACTCATGCTCCTCGCACAGCTCAAGATCGATGTTATAGATTCCAAGTCCAAGAACAGCAGCCTTCTTTCCGCTGACGATGATGATGAAGAAGCGGACGAGGACGATGAGGTTATGGCAGCTCTGAAATCTGGTGTTGAGGATACCATGAGTACGGATGATCCCGTGCGCCTTTATCTTAAGGAGATGGGAAACATTCCTCTTCTCAACAGGGAAGAGGAGATTCAGGTAGCCAGAGAAATTGAAGACGGACAGAGCAAAGTTATCCGCAGCGTTCTTCTTTTTCCCACCACAGCAAAAAAAATCATGGAGATATCCGAAGCCATCAACGATGGTTCCATGAGACTGAAAGACATTGTGGATGTGGACGACGAGCTTGACTTTGAGTCCGGTGAGATGGATTTTGACGATGCAGAGAATGATGCTGAAAATGAAGTTGATTCCGACGAGGAAGAAAGCTTTGATGAGGAAGACTCTGAAGCCGAAGTTAAAGAACCCGCACCTCAGAAAACCGTAGCGGAAGCTGTTGAAGAAATAGAAAAAGCCAAAACAGCGGCAGCGGAAGCGGCAGAAGACAGGGAAGCGCAGATGCGTGCCCAGTTTGTAAATATTTTTGAGGATATCACTCAGAAGCTTAAAGAAAATATTGAACTTGCCGCCAGAATTAAGGACGGTTCGATCAATGTTGAGGACATGATTGAAGTAAACAGGCAGAGACAGGCTACGGTTGACGAAGTTACAGCCAAGCTCCTTGAAATAAAAGTGAATTATTCAAGAATATGCCAGATCGCCAATGATATAAGAGAAATGTACTCCAGAGTCATTGACTCTCAGAGCGACATCCGCAAGCTTCTCAAGCTTATGAAAATAGCCACCAACCATGACCCGCTTGAACTTTCAGACGAGGATATAATAAAAGCCTGTGATGAAACCGGAAAGTCTCCCAGCGAAAAAGAACTTGTTGTCAAAAAGTTCTCCAAAGCGAGAGATACCCTCCTCAAGGAATACAAAAAACTCGGCTGTGACAAGCAGGAGCTTGAACTTATTTATGAAGGGCTTCTCCTTGGTGAAAGAGAGACGGAAAATGCTAAAAGCAAGCTTATTGAAGCAAACCTCCGTCTGGTTGTTTCCATAGCCAAAAAATATACCAACAGAGGGCTCCAGTTCCTTGACCTGATTCAGGAAGGTAACATAGGGCTTATGAAGGCTGTGGAAAAGTTTGAGTATAAACGAGGCTATAAGTTCTCCACATACGCTACATGGTGGATTCGTCAGGCTATCACAAGGGCGATAGCGGATCAGGCACGCACTATCCGTATCCCCGTGCATATGATAGAGACTATAAACAAGATGATGAAGATAACCCGCCAGCTTCAGCAGGATTACGGCAGAGAACCTACGCCGGAAGAAATATCCAAGAAAATGGATATCCCTGTAGAGAAAATCAAAAAGGTTATGAAAATAGCCAAAGAACCTGTTTCCCTTGAAACACCCATAGGTGAGGATGAGGACAGCAGCCTTGGTGACTTTATCGAAGACAAGAGCGCTACAAACCCCGCAGACGAGGTTATGTACCTCAAGCTGCGTGAACATACCAAGCAGATACTCAACACCCTGTCTCAGCGTGAAGCAAACGTTCTCAAGCTGCGTTTCGGAATAGACTGCGAGTCTGACCACACCCTTGAGGAAGTTGGCAAACAGTTCAGCGTAACCCGTGAACGTATCAGGCAGATTGAGGCTAAAGCTTTAAGAAAACTGCGCCATCCCACCAGAAGCAGAATTCTTAAAACTTTTGTAGAATAGCTCTTGACAAAGCTATAATATTTAAGTAAAACAACCTTCTCGTTTTTAACGAGATAACGGGCCAATAGCTCAGTTGGCTAGAGCCTCCGGCTCATAACCGGGAGGTCCTAGGTTCGATTCCTAGTTGGCCCATTTTTTTTCCTCTAAATAAAATGATGAGCAGTAGCATAAAAAACGTAATCGCCTTTCTTGAAAAAAATGCAGTAAGTCAGTCCAGACAGTACACTTGGGACAACTCCGGACTGCAAATCTGTCTCAGTCCGGATGCTGAAACACGAAAAGCAGCTCTGGCACTGGATCCCAGTGAAGGGGCGATAAACAAAGCAATTGATGCGGGGTGTGAGTTACTTATTACTCATCACCCCCTTTTTTTTGACAAGCTGAAAAGCATAAACCCCGCAAACGCATTGGGACGCAAAATCATAAAAGCCGTGCAGGGCAACCTGAATATCATTTCCTACCACACCTCCGCAGACCTTGCGGATTTTAGCCTGAACGATTATCTCGCCGAAAAAATCGGTGCATCTGTGAAGGGCGGTCTTGTAAAAGAGGGGAAGGAAAACTGGTATAAGTATGCGGTTTTTGTTCCGAAAGGGCATGAAGATGCCGTGCGTGATGCCATAGACAGGGCAGGTGCGGGCGTTATTGGGAATTATTCAAAGGTCACTTTTAACATAGAAGGAACCGGAACCTTCCAGCCTATGGAGGGAGCAAATCCCTTTATCGGCAAAAAGGACGAACTGGAAAGGGTTGAGGAATACCGCATTGAAACTGTTGTCACTGCGCCTAACCTGAACAGGCTTATTGAAGAGGTTATTAAGGCTCACCCATACGAGGAAGTGGCTTATGATGTCTATAAAATGGAAATAGGCACAGAGTTCTCACTCGGCAGAAAATGCGGCTTCGGGCGTGAGTTTACCCTTGGCGAGTTCCTTGAGACTGTCAAATCAAAGCTCGGCTGTGGAACGGTTCGTTACAACGGTTTTCCCCTTGATACGAAGTTTACCGGCTTCGGCATAATAACAGGCAGCGGAGCGTCCATGTGGAACCGCTGCGGCGTTAAACTTCTCCTTACAGGGGATATGAAGCACCATGATGCACTGGACGCTTATGAGGCTGGCATATGCCTTGTGGATGCGGGTCATTTTGAAACAGAAAGATGCTACATGGAGCATCTGGCAGAAAGAATAAACAAAGAGCTTAATATAGAAACAATCATTATTGATGAGAGTTCTCCAATAAAACATATGAGGTGATCAATGCTCCAAGAAGTGGAACAGCTTATTGAACTGCAGAAGCTGGACAACAGAATTGCCGAACTTGAAACCAAGGTTTCACAGGTTCCGGCGTTTCTTAAAGAGGTAAGGGACGAATTTGAAAGCGTAAAAAGTGAATATGCAACTGTAAAAGTTAAATATGATACTGATGCTGAAACTCTTTCCAAGCTCTCAAGGGAATGTGCGGAAAACAAGGCTCTTCTGGATAAAGCGCAGGGTAAGCTTCCTAATGTTAAAAATAACAAGGAATATGAAGCTGTTCTGAAAGAGCTTGATGTGCTTAAGAAAAACGTGAACGAAGGCGAATACCGAATCCTTGAGCTTCAGGAGAGTGTAAACGCATCCAAACAGAAGGTTGAGGAGCTTGAGGCCAAAGAGGCTGAACTCAAGGCGAGCCTTGAGGAAAAAGAAGCTCAGAAAAGCGAAGAAGACTCCGAAGCAAACACAGAACTCACCGAACTTAAAACCAAAAGAGCAGAAGCTCAGTCAGTTGTAAAAAAATCCATTATTTCTAAATACGAAAGAGTAAGACACGCCAGAAACAATCTCGCCATCGTAAGAGTCCACGAAGAAACCTGCACAGGTTGCTATATCAAAGTTCCACCCCAGCTTTATGTTGAAGTAAAAAAAGGCAAAGCTCTGCATCAGTGTCCCAACTGCCAGCGTTTCCTTTATGCGCTCAGTGATGATTAATCAATGATATTAAAGGTCTTTTCCGATGGCGCCTCAAGGGGTAACCCCGGCGAGGCGGGCTGCGGTTTTGTTATTCTGAATACGGAGAATAAAGTTCTGGAAGAGGGCTGTCTTTATCTGGGACATGCCACAAACAATGTAGCCGAATACCGGGCGGTGCTTGAAGCCGCACGCAGAGCAAAACTTAAAAATCCTTCTGAGATAAATTTCTATCTCGACTCCGAGCTTATTGTAAAACAGATGAAAGGCGAATATAAGGTGAGGAATGAAGCCCTTGCGCTGATACGCCTTGAGCTTGTTAAGACCTTGCAGGGGTTAAAGGTTTCTTTTAATCACGTACCCAGAGAGCAGAATAAGCTTGCTGATAAATTAGCAAACAAGGCTATTGATGATAAAATTACGGCTTAACTTTATCCGTAATATCAGCATGTTCAATAGCTATTGATTTTTTTCATAATGAGCATATAGTATTATTATAACCGCTGATTGAGCAAACCGGCGGAAGTTTAAAGGGCAGAAAGTGACGCACGCTTCTGCCCTTTTGTTTTATGACCCGAAACCGTTTATAAAAGTTCCGAGAAATTGCTTTGTTCTTTCTTCCGCAGGTTCGGTGAATATTTTCTCCGGATTTCCCTGCTCAACTATTTTTCCTTCGGCAATGAAGACCACCCTGTCCGCAACACGTCTGGCAAAGTCCATTTCGTGAGTTACCACTATCATGGTCATACCTTCTTTCGCCAGATCCTCCATGACCTTCAGCACTTCTCCCACAAGTTCAGGATCTAGAGCTGAAGTCGCTTCGTCAAAAAGCATGATGTCGGGCTCCATAGCAAGGGCACGGGCTATGGCGACCCTTTGTTTCTGCCCTCCTGAAAGGGTTTTGGGATATGCATCACGCTTTTCCAGCATTCCCACTTTATCAAGGAGCGATTCAGCAAATTTCACTGCATTTTTTCTGGATTTTTTCAGTACATGAATCGGAGCTTCAATAACATTTTCCAGAACTGTCATGTGCGGAAAGAGGTTAAACTGCTGAAAAACCATTCCAACCTTTGTGCGGATTCTGTTGAGGTGTTTTTGAAACTCCTTGGGTTTCATGCCCTGTTTGTTGAGCAGTATTCCTTCGATATAGATTTCTCCTTCAGTTGACTCCTCAAGACGGTTTACACAGCGAAGCAGAGTGCTTTTCCCTGAACCGCTGGGTCCTATCACCGCCACAACTTCACTTCTTTCCACATCTATGTCTATACCCTTCAGCACTTCATTTTCACCGAAATATTTATGGAGATTTTTCATCTGAACCATCGGCTGTTCTGTCATCTGTTCCTCCATATCAGTATGCCATCCTTTTTTCGACTCGCCCAAGAATAAGGCTTGTGGCTGTTGTCAGTATAGCGTAAAGGAAAGCCGCCATGAGATACATCTCAAACGGTTTATAAGTTGAGCCTATAAGTCTCTGCGCCGTGAGCGTGAGTTCCACAAGGGTGATTGTCGAAACGAGAGATGTGTCTTTAATTAGGATGACAAAATTATTTCCGAGAGAGGGAAGGGCTATACCCATAGCCTGCGGCAAAATAATCCTCCTCATGGCAAGTTTGGATGACATCCCCAGACTGCGTGAAGCCTCCATTTGTCCGCTGGGTACTGAAATGATACCGCCTCTTATTGCTTCTGCATTATATGCACCTGTGTTGAGAGCAAGCCCCAAAACACCGGAAAAGAAAGAGCCAAGGTCGATCCCGAGCTGGGGCAGACCAAAATAAATGAGAAAAAGCTGAACCAAAAGAGGTGTGGAACGGACAATCCAGATGTAGAAACCCGCAGCGCCTCTCAGTAAAGGGTTTTTTGAAAGCTTGAAAAGCGCTGCCGATATCCCGAAGATGAACCCCAGAATCAGAGCAAAAATTGAAATCTTAAGCGTAAGAACCGCCCCCTGCAAAAGAAAGGGAAAGTAATGCACCATCGTGCCCCAATCAAGCATAGGCGGCTCCTGCTTCTGCTATCATCATATTATCTGACATCGATGCCCAGCCATTTCATGCTTATTTTTTCATAAGTGCCGTCATTTTTCATATCTGTCAGCGCTTTGTTTATGGCTTCTCTGAGTTCTGGATTGCCTTTGCGGAGTGCTATGCCCATCCTCTCTTCATAGAGCAGGTCGCCGACAAGTTTAAGCGGGGCAAATTTCTCTTTAATAGCCATAGCGCCTACAATTTTATCTGTAATGAAGGCATCAATTCTGCCTGTAGCTGTTTCAAGTATCATATCAGGCACGCCTTTGTAGGTCTTGATTTCGGCATCCTTGATGTTTTCACGAACCCATTGCTCAAAGGTTGTGCCGAGTGTCACACCAATTTTTTTGCCTCTGAGATCAAGAGCTGACTTAATTTTTGAACTGTTTTTTGTGAATATCTGTGCCCCGCTTCTGTAGTAGGGGTCAGAAAAATCGATTGATTTGAGCCTCTGTTCTGTGATAGCCATGCTTCCGCATATCAGGTCATATTTAGAAGCAATGAGACCGGCTATTATTCCATCCCACGCAGTTGTGACAGCTTTTCCCTTTACTCCGAGTCTTTTTGCAACTTCCATCCCTATTTCAACGTCAAATCCTGTTACCGTGTTTTTTTCGTTAACAAAATTGAAAGGCGGGTACTGTCCTGTGAGGGAAAAAGAAAGTTCGCCTTTTTTCTTCACATCATCAAGACCTTCCGCAAAAGCGAATGAGGATGTGAAAATTATGAATCCTGTAATGATCAATGTTGTTAGTTTTTTCATTGTCTTCTCCTGTCAATTGATTATTTATACTGGAATAAATTCATGCTTATATTATTGATATATGAAATATGTATATTTAAAGATAACATGCACGAAAGTATGGTTCAAGATTAATGTTGCATAAAATTTAAAAGCGGATCAGTCTGTAAAAGTCTTTTTTAAGCAAAAAAGTATTAATATTTAGAAAAAACAGACGATTCTAATGACAGCGCCATAAGTGTAAATTTGGTGTGAATACGTAATTACGGGAAACTGATATAAGCGCGGCAAGAACAGTATTAAAGCTTTACAGTCCGTACCTTGCGGGATTATTTCTTTTCCTTGTTTTTGTTTTGGCATCCTGCTCCGAGGAGGAGCGGATAAAGCTGATTGAGGATAACTACACAGACAGTCAGCCTATATCCGGTGTAGCCGTAGCAGAACAGGATCAGGGCATAGAGGAAGGTAATAACCTCTTTTTGCAGGGTAATTTTGAGGACGCCATAAGAAAGTACGAGGAAGGACTCCGGGTTAACCGTTCCGTTGCGTTCTATAATATGGGTGTGAGCTATTATCTTCTTGGTGATATTGATAAAAGTGAAGAGTATTTCCGCAAATCCGTTGAAGAAGATCCAAAATTTACCGAAGGCTATATAAACCTTGCTGTTGTTCTGCTTCAAACCGGCAAGCTGGACGAGGCAGAGCTTTACATGGCTGAACTCCTCAAAGACAGAGCATCCGGCAAACTTCTTGTAAATATGGCTAATATATATCTCCGAAAGGGTGAAACAGCCCGTGCTACGGTGCTTTATGAGGAAGCTCTCAAAAAAGACGGGAAATCCCGATTTGTAATGTCCAATTACGCTTATTTCCTGCTCAGTATCGGTGAATTTGAGAGCGGTATAAAGATAATAGAAGGTCTTGAATATAAAAACTACACTGATTATTTCAATCTTGGTACGGCATATTACAGAACAGGAGATTACCTTACATCCATTACCAATCTCCTTCTGGCAGAAAAATTCAGGGAAACTGAAGAAGTGTTTGAACTTCTCGCCAGAGATTACAATATGCTTAAAAGCTACGCCGAAGAGGCGTCAGTGCTTAAAAAACTCACGGATCTCAATAAAGACAGAGATTACAGGCACAGATACGCACTGGCTCTTTTCAGAAGCGGTTCACTTAACACTGCCCATGATGTTATGACAGGGCTGCTTGCTGAATATCCTAAAGAAACTGCTTACTACTTAACAGATTACAATATTCTGCTTGCCCAAGGCGATTACAGACAGGCTGGCGGACTTATATTTAAGGGCTTCAGGGAGATAAATGATGACGCTCTGATGTATATGTATGCAAAACATTCTCTTATATATGAAAATAAGGGAGAGGAAGTGCGCAGGCTTATTACTTCCCGCGGGCGGTCTCCGTATGTGGAACTCGCTGATGCCATGTACAATATCTACAAAGGAAGTATGCTCCCTGCTCAGAAGCTTCTGGACCGTGTTCCGCCTGAGACGGATAATGACTACTATGTTTACCGTGCCTATATCATGATGAAGTACCGTAACTATGATGATGCGGTGAAAGTTGTTGATCTTATAGATGAATTCAAACCGGAGTATTTCTGGTATAAAACAGTGAATCTATGGAACACCAAGAAGATTACAGATCTTAAGGTTCATATAAATGACGCTCTTACAAGGAACTTAAGAATAAGCAGGCACCCTGAAATTGCCGTACATCTTGATCCTGTCCTTGACGATATGAATTTTTCGTACAGGTTCGACGGTAACTTTGAGGATATTCTTTCAACAGTGCTTTATCCGCTGCTTATTGAACCTGATGAGATGCTGAATTTTGTCGCTCTCGGTTATAAGCTCCTCCAACAGAATGACAAACTCCTTGCTCTTGAAGAGCTTCAGAAATCTGTCCGCTTCTCGGAAGGTATAGCTCATAATAATAAGGGTGTTACCCTGTTTCTTGCCTATGCTTATCAGGATGCCATGCGTGAGTTTCAGCAGGCAAATGAACTCCTTAGCAATAACCCTTACACCTTGTACAACATAGGGCTTGTCAATCTTGCCGTCGGCAGACCGGATCTTGCGGAAAAGTTTTTTGATAATTCAATAATGCAGAACAGATACAATTTCCCTGCTTATCTGGCAAAGGCTGTTGTTCTCAAGGACAAAGGGGACGATAACGGAGCCTATCAGGAATATAACCTTGTGCGTGACAGAGCGGCGGATGTTCAGGACGACCGTGAAAAAGTTCCGAACATTATCTATTACACCAAATACCTTGCTGATATGGGTGTGGGCGACTACAGAGGCGTGATAGAAGATATTGGCAAGCAAAAACCGGAAGACGGTTTTCTTAAGGCACTTCTCTCACTTTCCGAATATTTAAGCGGGCAGGGGTTCGACAGACTTGAGGTTCTTCGGAGTGATAAAATTTTCAGAGGCGCAAGCCTCCGTGATCTCCTCGCTATGTTTGAAAACAAGGAACCTGCGCAGAATCCTGATCTGATAACAGACAGGTTCTATAAGTTCATGCGGGCATATTTGCAGGTGAAAAAATTTAAGCAGCTTTCCGGTGTTGACAGTGACGACTACATAAACGACAACGTGATCCTGAAGGAACTTTTTTATTATCAGGTGTATATGGGCGACAGCAGACGTGCCCTTTACTATTTGCAACGTCTGAATAATCTGGATTTCAGATATCCTGAGCTTTATAAGGCTTCGCTGTACTACTTTATCTGGCTTGAGGACTTTGTGAACGCCGAAGCCTCATTTTCTGCCCTTGAAAATCTGGGGTATCAGGACAGGTATTTTGATTACTATAAGATGCTGTACTTCCTGCTGAATTATCACGATCAACGACTTCTGGATCATATCGAAAGCTACATGAGAAAATACCCTGATGATTTCAGAGGTGCAGCTATAAGGTTGATGGTTGCGCTTAAAAGTGATAATATCCGCATGGTTTACAACGAAATGGGAGAACTTGAGGCAAAGAATGGCAATTTTCTGCTGAAACTCCCGCTGGAGCTTGAAATTGACGGTTTATAGAGTCGGCACATCTGCCATGATTCTTTCTTTTCTTCTTGTACTTTCATCTGTTTTTTTCTCCGTGTCGCATGCCTTCACAGGGATGAACGGTGCCAAATGGCTTATAGCTGCGATTGTTATGGGCTTTACCCTGTTTAATTTTATTTCGCTCTATTTCCGCAGACTTGAAGTGGAAGGGGACGAGGTACGCCTTTACACTGTTTTCGGCAGGAAAAAGATAAGGCTCACCGCCCTTGAAGAGATAGGCGTTATATTGCTGAAAATGCGTGCTATTTTGATTTTGTCCGATGCGGAGAGATTTGTTTTTGTTTCTTCATATTTCAAAAATTTTGAAGATTTTACCGATTATGTTAAATCAAATGTAAATGCTGAATTGCAGGGAAATATAGCGAAGCTGGATAACAAGCTCATAAGAAAAAAGCAGATAACATTCATGGTTCTGCTTGTTGTTCTGAACATTTTTCTTATCGGATCAGCCGTTTATAATTTCATTAATAGCTGAGTAGGCAGCGTTTCTTTTAATTCCCATCGCTTTAAGAACAATCAGGCAGTCTTTGGCGGAAATTCCCTCTTTTATCAGTGTTTCCGCCAGCTCTCTGAAATCTTCTTTCTCTTCCGGTTCCGATCCTTTGCGGTTGTTCACCACAAGAACAAACTCACCTTTTAATGTGAGGGCGTTTATGTCGTTCTCATTGCATATCATAAGGGTTTCTTCGTGAATCTTGCTTATTTCTCTGCTCACTGATATTGGAGACGGGAAACTTTCCAAGAGCAGTTTGATGGTTTCTGTAACTCTGTGAGGTGATTCGTAGAACACTATAAGAGTGCTTAATTTTTTAAGCTTTTCTATTTCGCTTTTTTTCTCTGATGCTTTGTGTGGGAGAAAACCGTGAAAATAAAAGTCGGAAGTGTCAAAACCGGAAAGTGTGAGTGCGGGAACAAAAGCCGTTGCTCCGGGCAGGGCTTCAAAAGTTACGTTTGCCTCACGCAGCGCTGCAGACAAATACATACCGGGATCAGAGATGCACGGTGAGCCCGCCTCACTGATTACTGCGAGCTTTTTTCCTTCTTCAAGGAGTTCCATGATTCTGCCGATATTTTTTTTCTCGTTATCTTTATGGAAAGACTCGACTCTGACTTTGATTTCGAGATGACTGAGGAGTTTTAAGGCTGTCCTTGTGTCCTCTGCGAATACAATATCCGCACTCCGCAGAGTTTCGACAGCCCTCAGTGTTATATCGCCCAGATTGCCCACAGGGGTGGGAACAAAACTGAGAAGCGGGGTTTTACTCATTAACAGTGAAGTCCACAGAATCTATAAGCTGACCGCTCTGGGCGTATATTTCCACTTTCCACTGTCCGGTTTTGCCGGGGAGTATGGTTTTTGAGCTGTATGTTCTCCATTTAGGAGAGCCGACAAAAAGCTTAACTTCTGCTTCAATATTTTTCTCATGAATCCAGATGTGTGTGACTTCTGTTGGGTATTCATCAGTCTGGATTTCGGTGAAGCAGTAAATTGTCTCTGTGCCGGTGGTGATAGAACTGAGATTATCCACTGGTTCTTTGTTTTCAATGCCTGTACTCATAATTATTCTGCTTACCTTGGTTTGTGCGTAAGATAAATTAGCCAAAAACAAAACCGCAATGAAAACAAGAAGAACCTTTTTCATGAAAAAACTCCGTAAAAATTTATTGTTCAAAAACTTCGCCGATATATTTTCCGGCTGCCTTGGCGGCTACAGAGCCGTCAGCAACCGCTGTTGTTATCTGCCTCAAGGGTTTCCAGCGGACATCGCCGGCTGCGAATATCCCCGGAATATTTGTTTCTGTTGTTTCATCAGCCACTATAAAGCCGCTTTCATCAAGCTTGATAAAGTCTTTAACAAGCTCAGTATCAGCAGTCTGCCCGATAAAAACAAAGATTCCGGCTATCTCAAGCTCGGATTCCTCACCGGTTTTGACATTTTTCAGGGATATGGAGCTAACTTTCTGGTCACCGTTTACAGCAGTTACAACAGTATCCCATATGAAATTCATTTTTTCATGCTTAAGTGCCCTGTCCTGATATATTTTTGCGGCACGGAGTTTATCCCTGCGGTGAATAATTGTAACTTTGCTGGCAAATTTGGTCAGGTAAAGTCCTTCTTCCACTGCGGAATCGCCGCCGCCGATAACTGCTATTTCTCTGTCTTTATAGAAAGAACCGTCACAGGTGGCGCAGAAGGATACTCCACGTCCGAAAAATTTGTTTTCTCCGGGTACATCAAGCCTTTTCCAGTGGGCGCCCAGACAGAGTATCAGTGCCTTAGCCTTGAGCTGGAAGGGCAGGTTTTTTATGGTGAGGTATTTGTAGTCACCTTTGACTTCAATATTCTGACATTCTGCAGCACGTATAACAACGCCGAATTTTTCGGCATGGGCGTACATTTTTTCACTTAAGTCCGCACCCATTAAGCCTTCGGGAAATCCCGGATAATTCTCCACAAATTCTGTGGTGGCAACCTGCCCGCCGGGAAACTGCTTTTCAAGCACAAGGGTTTTAAGATTGTCACGGGCAGCATACATCGCAGCGGTAAGTCCAGCCGGCCCTGCGCCCAGAATCACAACATCATATTCTTCCTGAATATCCTGAAAGTTAAAAAAGTCCTGCATTTATACTCCTTTAAGTATGCGGATAAGCTTATCCACGGAGGGAACTTTGTCCTGATAAAGTATTGTGTTATCTTTATCCATCAAAAAAAAATGAGGCCAGCTCCGCACGCCGAAGTAGCCTGACAATAGTTCAGTATTACTCAAATATACGCTATTTTCAAGGATTTTATACTTTTTTCGTCCGAGCAGCTTATGTACTGATTCGGGCGTTTGTTCAATATCTGTAACCACTAACAGCTTCATATATCCTGCGTTTTCAATCTGCTTGAGTTCCGGCATAGCCTTCAGTATGAGGTTTGGATATATGTTGCTGGTAAAAAAGGTTTTTGTATTAAGGAATACAAGCATGACAGGCATGCCTATTTCATCTGTGGTAAAACTCTGGTTGTCAAGGGTACGAAATTCAAGTCTCTCCGCTTTGAATCCCTCCGGCAGGGCGTCATTGAATCTGCTCTGCCAAAGGGTGTAGAAGGCAAGGGCTATTATTCCGAAAACAAGAATGCTTTTGCCGTCAAAAAAGCGGATTTTCCTCAAGATTAACCTCTCATTTTGAGGCTTATGTCAACTCCTGTAGCCTGATGAGTGAGCGCTCCGATGGATACATAATCCACATCAATGTTTCTTAGCTTTTTAAGGAAGTCCATTGTTACGCCGCCGGAGACCTCAATTTTTGCACGTTTTTCTATAATTTTCACAGCTTCCTCAATGGTCGCTATGTCAAAGTTATCAAGCATGATTATGTCTGCTCCGGCTTCCACAGCTTCCTGAACTTCCTGAAGATTGCGGGTTTCGACCTCAACCTTAACAGTGGTGGGGATGAATCGGCGGACGTTTTTCACTGCGCCTGTTATGCTTCCCGCTGCGTCCACATGGTTGTCCTTAAGCATTACTCCGTCAAACAGACCGAGTCTGTGGTTCCAGCCGCCGCCTGTCTTCACTGCGTATTTCTCTATCCTGCGCCAGCCGGGGGTGGTTTTGCGGGTATCAAGAATTTTTATATTTGAATCACCAAGCGCCTCAACATATCTGGCGGTGTTTGTGGCAACGCCTGAAAGCCTTTGGAGAAAGTTAAGCGATGTTCTCTCACCTGTGAGGATCGAGCTTGCCGGACCTGTGACCTGACCGATTATACGCCGTTCACTCACACGCTCACCGTCTTTAACGGAGAACTCAACCTTAACATCATGATCAAGCATGAAATACACTTCCTGCGCAACTTTTGTACCGCAGATTATGCAGTCCTCCTTTGCTATGAAGTTGAAGGTTGCCTGAGATTTGAAGGATTCAAATGCTCCGGCTGTGAGATCTCCTGTACCTATATCTTCATCTAAGGCAAGCTGTATAAGCCTTTTGGTGTATCCGTTCATTTGCATTGGCTTTTCAGTCTCCTTAAGTTTTCTTCAATTTTGGCGGCGAGGGCTGTTGCATCCTCGAATTTCTTTTTATCCTTTTCGATAACTTCCGGCGCAGCATTTGCCAGATATTTTTCATTTTTCAGCTTTCCACCGTAAACATTAAGGTCTTTTTCGACTGCTTTCTGTTCTTTTTCCAGTTTTTTGATCTCCGCCTCAACATCGATCAAACCCTGAAGAGGGACATAAACAGTGAAACTGCCTGCAATATTGGCAACAGAATCAGCAGGTTCTGCATCAGTGAAGTCGAGGCTCTCAAGCCTTGCGAGGTTTATTACCCTGTCTTTTGCGTGGGTAAAAAGCTCTTTCATTTTTTCACTGTCTGTCTTAACCCAGGCCTTAAGCTGTTTGGACATGGATACGTTGTACTCGCCCCTTACGTTTCTGATAAGGCTTACAAGTTCGATTACCGCATCTGTCTCTTCCATCTCTTTCTGCCATGTAAAATCCAGTTCAGGATAGGTTTCAGCCATCACAGACTCTTTGCCTGTGAGCATCTTATAGATATATTCCGTTACGAAAGGCATAAACGGATGGAGTATTATCAATGATTTCTCAAGCACATAAGATGCAACAGCTATGGCGTCCGCCTTGGTTTCCTCGTTGTATATTCTGGGTTTGATAAACTCGATGTACCAGTCGCAGAATTTGTGCCAGAAGAAGCTGTATATACTTAGTGCGCCTTCGTTAAAGTCATATTTTTTAATCGCTTCCGCTGTCTGCTCCGCAGTTTTGCGCAGGTTCATGAGAATCCATTTATCTTCGATGCTCAGTTTATCCGCAGAGGGAAGGGGATTATTCTGCTCAACATTCATCATAATGAACCTTGAGGCGTTCCATATTTTGTTTACAAAGTTTCTGTAGCCTTCGATGCGCTCTTCGGACATTTTTATGTCACGCCCCTGCGCTGCGAATGCTGCGAGGGTGAAGCGGAAGGAATCGGCTCCGAACTTGTCTATCATCAGAAGGGGATCTATTACGTTCCCTTTGGATTTACTCATTTTCTGTCCGTGCTGGTCACGGACAAGGGCGTGGAGATACACCTCTTTAAAGGGCTTTTCTCTCATGAACTTATATCCGTCCATGATCATTCTCGCCACCCAGAAGAACAGAATATCGAAGCCTGTCACAAGGCAGGATGTGGGGTAGAATTTCTCAAGAGTTTTTGTTTGCTCCGGCCAGCCCATCGTAGAAAAAGGCCACAGGGCAGATGAAAACCATGTGTCAAGGACATCGGGATCCTGCCTTAAGCTTGAGCTTCCGCATTTGGGGCATGTGTCCGGATCTTCTGTTTCGACAATAACTTCGCCGCAGCCGTCACAATACCATGCGGGTATTCTGTGTCCCCACCATATCTGGCGGCTTATGCACCAGTCACGGATGTTGTACATCCATTCATAGTAGGTATTTTTCCATGATTCAGGATATATTTTGATGTCGCCTGTTTCCACGCCTTCGATGGCCTTTTCAGCCAGAGGTTTGATTTTTACAAACCACTGCTTAGAGATTGTGGGTTCAACCACTGTTGTGCATCTCTGGCAGTGTCCCACGCTGTGCATGTGGACATCTTTTTTAACGAAGAGACCAAGCTTATCAAGCTCTTCGATTACCTTTTTCCTTGCCTCGAATCTGTCCATTCCTGCGAACTGACCGCCGTTTGAGTTTACTTTTCCGCTCTCGTCCATCATTTTGACAGCGGGAAGGTTATGCCTTCTGCCTATTTCAAAGTCGTTAGGGTCATGTGCCGGAGTAACCTTCAGACAGCCTGTCCCCATCTCCATATCGACATATTCATCGCCGATTATGGGGATCTCGCGGTTCATAAGGGGGAGTATAACTGTTTTACCTATGAGGCTGTTATATCTCTCATCATCAGGATGAACAGCAACAGCAGTATCGCCGAGCATTGTTTCGGGTCTTGTTGTGGCGACTGTGAGTTTTATATCGCTGTCTTTGACAGGGTAGAGTATCTGATAAAATCCGCCTTCGGTGTCTTCGTGTTCGACCTCAAGATCGCTCAGGGCGGTGTGGCATCTGGGACACCAGTTAACTATATAGTCAGAACGGTAGATCAGTCCTTCTTTGTAAAGAGTTACAAACACCTTGCGGACAGCATCGCTCAAGCCTTCATCCATGGTGAAGCGCTCACGCTCCCAGTCACATGAACAGCCGAGGCGCCTGAGCTGGTTTATTATTGTTCCGCCTGATTCCTCACGCCATTTCCAGACCCTTTCTATGAAAGCTTCTCGTCCGACTGCGTGTCTGTCTGTTCCTTCTGCGGCAAGCTGTTTCTCCACAACGTTCTGCGTTGCGATTCCTGCATGGTCTGTGCCGGGCATCCAGAGAGCTTCAAAACCAGCAAGGCGGTGATAGCGGATGAGAATATCCTGCAATGTGTTATTCAGAGCATGCCCCATGTGAAGTGAGCCTGTGACGTTTGGAGGCGGTATGACTATAGAGTAGGCGGGTTTTTCAGAGTTTTCATCTGCATGAAATCTGTTGTCTCTTATCCACTCCGCATAAATGTCTGCTTCAAATTCTTTCGGGTCAATTCGCGTAGGTATTTCTTTCGGCATTCTTATCAGCTCCGTCTATTATGAAAGTTTTGATTTATCAAGTTCTTTCTCAATCGCTGTATTAACCTTGGAGTTAATGTCCGCAAGCAGCTTTTCCAGCGATTTCAGTCTTCTTCTGTTCAGTGCTATTTCCTCGTCCGTAAGCTCTGTATCGCTCAGAACCTGGTAAGTATGCTCAATTTCCTGAATGATCAGGTTAAGATCCTCAAGTCCGTTTTTGACGATAAGTATTTTATTCACATCCTCTTCGGAGAGGTTAGGTCTGTTAATGGGGATATCCTTTCGGTTTATCGTCATCGTCTATGAGCGAATCAAGGTCATCAGGCGATACATTGTCCCACTCAAGCTCGCCTTCGGGGATTATTCTGTCGAAAAGCTCGCCGCAGAACTGGCATTCGTAATGATATATTGTCCATATCATATTGTCTATGGCGACTTCTGTAGGCTCAAGCTCTTCCAGTTTTTCGTCACCGCAGTAGGGGCAGTATTTGGGTATCATATCTATTCCTTTATGTGCAGCTCTCTCTTGTTGCCGCCGAGATTTTTTATATCAATTTTTACAAAACTTTCAAGCTCGTCTTCAAGGCTGAACTTCTCTGCCCATTCGATAAACTTTGTGGCATTTTCCTCCATAGTCTCAAAAAAGCCTATTGTTTCAAGTTCTTCAAAGTGATTGAGCCTATAGAGATCGAAGTGGAGTATATCTGTTTCTCCTCTGTATCTCTGCATCAGGGTGAAAGTGGGGCTTGAGCCTTCCTCCATACAGCCTGAAGCTTTGGCAAATGCCTTAACAAAGGTTGTTTTACCCGCACCGAGGTTGCCGTTGAGGAGAACTGTCTTTCCCGTGAGTGTGCTTATGAGGCTTTTTGCCGTTTCCGCTGTTTCCTCCGGTGATGATGTGTTAATCTTCAAGCTCACTTATCACCGTTCCGATCTGCTGTATGACATGGGAGGTCATAACGCTTCTTTCACTCATTTCCTCTGCGGCTTTTTTCCCTGCTGCGCCAAGTATGTAGCAGCCGAGAACAGTGGCTTCTGCGGGTTCATAACCCTGGGAGATAAAGCCTGTTATCAGTCCCGTGAGGCAGTCTCCGCTGCCGCCTTTTGCAAGGGCGGGTGAGCCGTTTATGTTTATGAAGGTTATTCCTTCGGGGGTTGCGATTATGGTATCAGCACTTTTCAGCACGAGGACAACACCGTTTTCTGCGGCAAATGAGCGTGCAAGATTCAGTCTGTCCGCCTGAACCTGTTCGGTACTAAGCCCTGTCATGCGTGCAAATTCGCCTATATGCGGCGTAAGCACAGCACGTCCTGAAAGTGCGGCAAGGATTGTTTTATCAGTGTGATACAGCCCGTCAGCATCTATCACTACCGGAAGTGAGGTTGATTTGAGTGTTTTGCGGATAAACTCGCCTGTTTCCTCATTTCTGCCGATTCCTGTGCCGATGGCTAGAACTTTTTTGTCTTTCAGAAAGCTGACGGCATCAAGGTAATCCTCTCCGTGGAAATGGTCGCCCTTGCCCACGGGAAAGCTCATTACCTCAAATGCTCCGGTTTCAGCCGCATAATTCAGGCTGGCGGGGAGCATGCAGGTTACGAGCCCTGCACCTGCGGAAAGGCATGATAATGACGCCATCATAGCGGCACCTGTTTTTCCTGCTGAACCGCCTGCAATCACCGCATGACCGTATGTTCCTTTGTGGGAATCTTCACTGCGCTGAGGGATGCGGGGCAGCAGATCTTCTGTTATGAGAAAAAGACCTTCGGACACCTTATCCACATTGAAATCGGGTATGGAAATATCTGTTACGGCGATTTCACCGCAGAATTTCTTGGCAGGGTACATGCAGTGCGGTATCTTCGGGCGGCAGAATGTCACAGTGGCGTCTGCATCAACGCATATGCCTGAAACATTGTGGGAACTGCCTGAAAGACCGCTTGGTATATCTATTGAAATTACGTAGTTTGATGTCTCGTTCACTGACTCAATCAGTTCTGCGTAAAATCCTGCTACTTCACCCTTAAAGCCTGTGCCGAAAACAGCATCGACAGTTATGTCGTATGAATCGAAGAGGGGGGCTTCGCCGTCCAGCTCTATTATGCTTACAGGAAAATTAAGGAGAATGTCGTAGTTAAGCTTAGCATCGCCCTTGAGTTTTTCAGGGTGACAGGCAAAAACATCAACAATAACCCCTGCGTTTGCAAGGTGACGGGCAAGGGCGAAGCCGTCTCCGCCGTTGTTGCCTGAGCCCGCAGCAATAGCTATCCTCTCCTTCGGAACATCAAGGGAGGCAATATATTCAAAAACACTTCTGGCGGCGTTTTCCATTAATACGGCAGAAGGGATTCCGGTTTCCTGAATAGTGAGTCTGTCCGCCTCGGACATGGAGGCAGAATTAAGAATTTCCATGATTAATACTCTTCCGTGTTTTCAACCTGTTTGGCTTCGTCAATAAGCATAACTGGAATATCGTCTTTTATCTCATACACAAGCCTGCATGTGTCGCATACAATGGATTTTCCGTTTTTGGATACTCTTACGCCCGTTTTGCATTTCGGACATGCAAGCACTTCTATAAGTTCTGGTTTTAAAGCCATTATGTCGCTCCGAGTACAGTTTGAATTAATGTAAGATATTATAGCAACAAATACAAGAAAGGAAATTAATTGAAGAGAATAGTGGCAAATACTAATTAATACGAAATTAGTAGATGTGTTGTGTCAATAATATATCAGTCTTTTTTTATGATAGACTTACTTAAATACTAATAGTTTTTGAGCTTATCCATAAGATTATCTTGAGGTATAAAAACATATGTTCTGCCGAACTTCACCATTTTCATAAAGCCTAGCTTCTCAAGTTCAAGAAGGTCCGTTCTGGCAGTTTCATAGGTTATATTATGATAATTTTTATGCTCTGCGATTGTGTATCTGCTGTTTGGGTTATGTGTAATTTTTCTGAACAGATCGATCTGCCTATGATTAAAATTTGCTTTAATTTTTGCTGATCTTAAAACTGATTCTGTTGCGGAGTTTTCATTTGTTTTTCTGATAATATAGGCGTACATATTTTCTATTGCCTGCTTAATTACTTCCATTTGATGAATAATAAAATAAGTTACGTCACCTCCGTCTGTTTCTGTATAAAGATACGATTTAGCATATTGAGACGGAGCTTTTTTCAGTATTTGGGATATGGATATAAATTCTATAATCCAATATCCGTATTTTAATGCAGACCAGTAAAAAAGTGCCCTTGCTGTTCGCCCGTTTCCATCAATAAATGGGTGATCGTAGCCGATCATAAAATGCAGAATAATCGATTTCATGATAGGAAATATAAAATAGTCTTCATCTTCTTTATTGATAAAATCGCAAAGTACTTTAATCCTGTTCGGAAGTTCCCCTGCTTTTGGCGGAATATGAAGAGTTGCACCATCTCTGTTATCAACAACTGTAACACTATCTTCATCAGTGCGGAAAGTACCTGCCTTTAGCGGGTTTTCCAGAGTGTTTTCTGTGAGTATACGGTGAATCTCAAAAATTAATTCAGGGGTTAAGCTTTCATCTTTTTTATCTTTTATAAATTGCATTGCACGATAATTGTTCATGATCATCTGCTGACTTTTATCTTTTGGTTTAGAATCAGACAATATCATTTTTTTTGCAGCATCCCGTGTGGTTGAAGCTCCTTCAAGCTGGCTTGAGCGTATTGCTTCTTCAATAATTGAGCTTACGAGAAAGCGTTCCTTGTGCCCTCCTTCATTAAGTTCTTTTGGAGCATCAACAGTTCCGCATGCGTGTTTATCTATATAGCTGTTAAGCTTCAGAATAGGTTCAGGTATACAGAAAGAAAAATTTGTTTGATTTTTCAACTTGAAAGCAAGATGTGATGATATTTTTAAACGTGTATTTTTAATAGCGAGCCAATATTCATCCTTAGTGAACCCCTCTGGAGATTTTTTGTGGATTATTTCATCCCAGTGAAGATAACGCCCTTTTTCATCCACGGGTTTTACATTCAGCATAAAAATATCAAATAGTCTGTCATGATCTAATTCTGCTATATCACTTATTTGCGGCGGAATTTGGGGAAGCTTCAATTTTATCTCCAAATACTAATTTAGTAATAATTAGTATATAGCTTGAGCAGTATTTTGTAAATTATAAATCTTTTCAAACTAACAGATTGGTATATAATGAAATATCAACCAATGACTTTTTTATAAACCATTAGTATTTAGGAAAACTGATGACTGAACACCTTTATCTTGACTTAAATACCTATCTCCGCCGGCGTTTCGGGCAGAAGGTTTGGAAAGTGCCTGTCGATGCCGGATTCACATGCCCCAACAGGGACGGAACCAAGGGGCTCAACGGGTGCATTTACTGCAATAACGAATCCTTCTCCGGGGCTTCAGCAGGTGAGATTACCGGGCAGGTGAAGAAGCGTATTGAGGCGCTTAAACGGAAGAATATAAACGCATACATAGTGTATTTTCAGTCATACTCAAATACTTACGGTTCTGTGAGTGAGATAAAAACAAAGCTTGAAAGCGCACTCATTGACGATGGAATAGTTTCTATTCACATAGGCACCCGTCCAGACACTGTAGATGATGAAAAACTTGATTATCTGGCGGAGTTAAATAAACGCTACGAAGTTGTTGTGGAATATGGGCTTCAGTCCTCCAACCCTGAAACACTCCGCATTATAAACCGTGGGCATACTGCGGATGATTTTGCTGATGCTGTGCGTAAAACATCTGAACGGGGCATAAAGTCATGCGCTCATATAATCCTTGGTCTGCCCAATGACACAAGGGAGGACATGCTGGAAACAGCCCGCTTTGCCGCTGCCTGCGGTGTTCATTCCGTAAAGTTTCACCACCTCCACATCGTAAAAGATACAGAGCTTGAAAATATTTATAAACAGGGTAAAATTAAAGTTATGGACGTGCGTGAATATGCGAATATTCTTGCTGAGTGCATAGCACTTCTGCCGGATGAAACCGTTATCGCCCGTCTTATGGGGGATGCAGCGGGTGACACGCTTATCGCACCGAAATGGGAAATTTCCAAAAACGGGTTTATTGATCTTCTCAAAAGTGTAATGCGTGAAAAGGGACTGCGTCAGGGAGTTTTATTCAGGAAATGATGACAGCGTTTGTCAATTTCTTTTTTCAGCATCTGGGCGAGGTAATTTCTCTTATTCTTGTCCTTGTTATCCTTTCAGGCAGGAGAGAAGCGAGGGCGAACTTCTCTTGGCTGATGGTTGTGGTGCTTTTCCCTTTCGTGGGCGCTGTGATGTATATTCTTCTCGGTAATCCGAGGCTTAAGCGCATGGTTGAGCAGAAATTCAAGTCCTACCGTTCCATTGATCTCAAGAAATACGTAAAACATGATGAAGAGTTTGATAAAAGCGGTCTTGGCGCCCTTGTGGAAAATATCACAGGCGTTTCTCCGCATATGTGCAGCAACTTAAAACTCATCATCGGCGGCGGAGAGAAATATTCTCTTCTGGGTGAAGATATAAGCGGTGCAGAGAAGTATGTTCTCATGGAATATTACGTATTCAGGAATGATTTTGCAGGGAAATTTTTTGCTGATATGCTTATCGAAACTGCCGAAAGAGGCGTTAAGGTTTTCCTTCTTGTGGATGGTTTCGGCTCTTTTCTTTTTACTCTCAGCAGAACTTACAGAAGGCTGAAGAAAAGCAAGGTGAATATAGCTGTATTTCATCCGCCTCTGGGTTTTAAAACTGTTTCAAGGATGAACTTCCGCAACCACAGGAAGATAGCCGTAATAGACGGACGCATCTGCTACACAGGCGGAATGAATATCGGCAGTGAATACATGGGCGGTCTGTTCGGCAACAGAAAATGGTTTGATGCACACCTTTCATTTGAAGGGGATGCAGTGTACCCTGTTGAAGAGGTTTTCGCTGAGGACTGGCTTTTTGCAACAGGTGAGAATATTGAAGAGCTGATAAAAAGCGCTCAGGTTGAGCGGGGCGGGGATACCACGCTTCAGGTTGTTCCCTCCGGTCCGCATATGCCACGCCCGCTGATATACAGCACGCTTTTCAGTACACTGAACAGGGCGAGAAAGTCTGTTGTCATAGTTACTCCTTACCTTGTTCCTGATCAGCCTGTTATAGAAACCCTGAAAAATATCAGCCGTCAGGGGATAGATGTCACTGTTATCCTCCCCGGTAAGAACAATCAGCCGCTTGCCGCCGCTGCCGGACGCTCCTATTACGAGGAACTGATCGAGAACGGCGTTAAGATATATGAGACAAAAGGCATAATGCTTCACGCCAAGATTGTAGTGATAGATGATTATTTTGTGATTACGGGTTCAGCGAACATGGACGGCAGAAGCTTTAAGATCAACTTCGAGCTTAATATCGTTGCTTATTCCGGCGCATTTGCCGAGGATGTGGGACGGCTTGTGAAGTATTATCTCTGCCATTCGGAGGAAATGGATCTTAAAACGATCAAAGCACGTCCCTTTGCCCTTCGTGTATTTGAAGGAGTGTGCCGTACTCTGGGACCTGTTCTTTAATCCTGAATATCTAGTTTCTGCTCTATGAAGTCTATACAGACGATATAATCCTTTGCGCCTGCGTTTGTACGGAACGATGCTGTTCTGCAAAGTTGACCGGAGGCGAGGGATATATAGGGGTTCGTGTAGAATCTTTCAAGCCCTAAGTGACTTATGTAGTAATAATAATCTTTCAGTGAGTGGTCATCCAGCTCTTCTGCGGGTCTGAAAAAATGATTATGTTTCAGGTTTTTTTTGCCGCATCCGCAGATGGTCGGACCTATCTGTGTACCGCTCGAATCAAGAAGGTAAATGCACTGAACCGAATCATTTCCGTTTGCCGTTTCCTGAAACTCCTGAAAAAAGTCTTTTATCGCCAGCTTGTTGAGCCTGCCTTCGACCTCTTCGATTATCTTCTGGTTTTCCTTATGCTTCTCTTTATTCTCATGGATGGAGGTTTCAATATTTTTCTTTATTTTATCTGCGCAGGTCAGAACTTTATTGAGGCAGCTTTCCACGGCTATTTCATCGTATGCGCCTGGTCTTGCGAAGTAAAATCCCTGATAGAGATCTATACCCATTTCGTAGCAGGTGAGAATGTCTACCTCTTCCTCAAGCCCTTCGGCAAGGGTCAGAGAGCCGATTGTCTTTGCCAGCTCTATGATCGATTTTATTATTGAACGCTGGTAGTAGCTCTTGCTGACATTATGCACCAGACAGCGGTCGATCTTGATAATATCAGGCTTGGTGATCACCAGCCTGTTAAGGTTTGAATGAAGAGCGCCGAAATCATCAAGCGCCACAAAGAAGCCGATCTCGCGGTACTTTTCTATAACTTCTATGAGTTTGCCGTTGTTCTCAACCGCTGACTCAACAATTTCTATGGCTATGTTGCTGTAGTCAATCCCTTCGGAATCAGCGTACTGCTTAGTGAGCATCTGTAACTCACCGTCCTGATTAAGCACTGAGGTGTTGAGATTTACAAACAGAACCATATCTCTGTGGTTTTTGATTTTATTGAAGTTTTTGATCGCAGTTCTGCGGCAGAGCCTGTCGAGTTCTATTGATTTTCCGTTTTGCTCTGCTGCATCAAAAAGCAGGTTAGGGGGAATGATACTGTCGTCTGACGGACTGCATCCTCTGGTAAGGGCTTCAAGACCGACTATTTTTTTGCGTTTCAGACTGACTATCGGCTGAAAGGCGGTTATGATTGATTCCTTATCCAGTATTTCTGTTATATCGAAGTTCAAATGACTCACCATGCTCACAGCGAACTGCTTTTTTTAAGGTTAAGTTCTGTTTCCATCTCAACGAAGTCGATGCAGACAACCTCCTCATGCCCGTTGCGTATATATCTGGAAGACATGGTTCTGCATAATCTGCCGGATAAAATGGACATGAAAGGATCAGTATAAAACTTTTTAATATCAAGACGCATCAAAAAATAATAATAATCTTTTAACGAATGATCCATATTTTCGGTGCTTGGCCAGTATAACCTGTGGAAGCCGTTCTTAGAAACACACGTCCCGCTGATCGCCTGAGAGGTCTGAATTCCTTCACTGTCAAGGATGCATATTTTTTCTATTTCCTGATGTCTGCCAATAATTTCTTCAAGAAAACGGATTTCGGCCGCTTCGCCTGATGAACGTATTTCGTCAACAATATTGTCAAGTATAGCTTCAAAATGCTTATGCTGCTGTTGTTTTCTGCTGATGATGCCATTGAGGTGAATTTTGATGCTTTTAGATATTTTTTTAATTTCCTCAGAGCAGCTTTCTTTTATCTTTTCAAACTCGCTTACCGGTTCGCTGAAGTAAAATCCCTGAAAAAGATCTACTCCAAGCTCGTAGCATTTTATAATATCCTCTTCTGTCTCAAGCCCTTCTGCCAGTGTGAGGGAGCCTATTTTCCGTGAGAGTTCAATTATTGAGCGAACTATGGACTGCTGGTAGTAATCATTATTCATATTGGCAACAAGAGAACGGTCGATTTTGATGATATTCGGCTTTGATTTGACTATGCGATCCAGATTAGAGTGATATGCGCCGAAATCATCCAGAGTTACAAAAAAACCGTAATCTTTATGCTTATTTACGAAGTGGACGAGGTTCTCATTCTTCTCCACACGGGATTCAACAATTTCTATGGCGATCATGCTGCAGTCGATGCCTGCAGCATCAGCAAAGGATTTTGTCCATGACTTGCCGTTTATTTCGATCATATCAAGTATGGATGCGTCAAGGTTTATAAAGAGAATAAGCTCTTCATTTTGAGCGAATTCACGGAAGTTTTCCAGAGCTTTCTTACGGCATAGCCTGTCCAGCTCCACAAGGCAGTTATTTTGCTTTGCAGACTCAAACATTGCGGCAGGAGGAATAACAGAACCGCAGACAGGCTTAATGCCTCTGCTGAGAGCCTCTATCCCCACAACCCGTTTTTCCTTCAGGCTGATGATAGGCTGGAAGTGAGTTATCACACTTTCCTTTTCAATAATTTCCCGAATGTTGAACTCGTTCACCAATCACCGTAAAATACTACATATAAATTAGTAGCCAGAATATTGTATTTGTAAGTCATTTTGCAAGAAGTAATTTTTAGTTAGCTTGCGTAATATGTTATTGGGTCTGCATAAAAATAAGCACAGCAACCTGAACAAGCCCGAAAATAAAACCCAGAACAAAACCGAGTCTGTTGATCCATTTGAACTGGTCCTTCATGAAGTCGAAGAGAATATCCTCAACCTCATAAAGATTTAGTGTATTTATTTTTTTCTCAACGATTCCCGGCAGATCAACCGCACGCACCATGCCCGGCACATTTTTTTCCAGAAGAATGTTTATCTCATCTGTGAGTTTTGCCTTAACGGCAAAAAATGATTTCTTAGGCATGCCGTCATATAAGTTTGCAGCTCTTATGCTTTTTAGTATTTTGTATATTGCATGGGGCAGAGTGTTTTTTAGTACACCTGAGCCGGCAAGCCTTGTGATGAGCGCAGACGCAGTACCTTCGTTTTTGAGGTCTATTCCTATCATTTTCGCCGCCGAGCCTATTGTGGCTCCCCTCTCTTCGAGCATCATGCAGGCGGCTTTTGATATGCTTTCGGCAAAGCTTTCTGAAGAAAGGTATTTCTGAATGCGGGTGATGTAATCACTTCTGACTTCGTATATTGTTTCAAAGCCTATTTTGCCCGCATGGGCGTAAAGAGGTTTCTTGAGAAATTCGTCAATTTTACCTTTGATCCCTTTTGAGATGCGCTGTTTGAGCGCCGGATCTGTTTTGATTCCATTAATCAGTTTAGGCAGATGCTCCTGAACAAGGTCGTTTATACTGTCCTCATTGAGAAACATATTGAGAAAGCCTAGCTTGAGCTGATCAAACCCGCTGCCGCCGAACATGCTGTCTTTGAGGCTTATGAGTCTTTCCGCAACCTTTTTTCTTGAATTTTCATCCTCAAAAAGTTTATCCAGAATATCCAGAGCCTTGTCAGTGAGAAAGTCCGCCACTTTTCCTGTGGATTGATTGAGCTTATCAGGCAACAGGTCGGAAAAGGATTTGCCGGAAAGAACAAGGTTGTTAAGCCTGTTTGATATTTCGTTTATAACGGCGGGCTGCCATTTACCTTCGGTAAAAACTTTCCTTATAACAGGTTCGAGACCGCCTTCGGGAGCAAGAGTGTTCAGCTCCGTATCTGCCAGCCGCTCAAGCATAGGAGCTGTTATGGATGAAAGAGCCTCGCTTATGCTGTTTAGGGTTGTTTCATCTGCAAGGATATCGGAGAGTTTCTTTATCACTGTCTCTTCATGGAGACCGATTTTCTCTAAGATATCGCTTATGCTTCCATGGTCTGTCTTTAGAAAATTTTCAAGTTCTTTTTCAATTGTATCGGATATAGCACTCTGCACGTTGTCTGATTTGACAGCCTTTGCTATTTCCTCTTCTCCGATGAGTTTTTCACCCACCATAATACCGACTTTGGAGGCAAGCTTTGAACGGTTGCGTGGGATCACACCTATCCAGCCGAAGGAGTACCACCTGCGCTTGTGGGGGCGGAAAAGCATTTTGATGGCAAGCCAGTTGGTTACATAACCAACAAAGCCCGTTACAAAAGGTGTTACGATAAAACTAACTGACAGCGGCTGCAACAGCAAGACCCTCCCTCAAACCAAAATCGGACACTGTAAGAGTGTCCATACCTGTCATACTCATAAGCTCCAGAGTTATCAGAGTTCCGGGGATGAGCAGATCCTCTCTTCCTTTTTCCATACCGGGAATAGAAAGTCTTTCCTCTGACGAGAGCGAGCATAACCTTGAGAATATTTGTTCTATCCTCGATTTTTTCAAGGGGTATCCGTTTATTTTTTTCCAGTCGTATGTTGTCATCCCCAGATCAATGGCTGCGAGGGTTGTGGGTGTGCCCGCACTGCCGATTAGTAATTCCGGCTGAAAATCCATCTCATTTTTCACGTCATTCAGGATGGTGAAAAGAGGGATGCGTATCCTGTCCATATGTTCTTCGATGCAAGGCTCACGGAAGTTATAGGAGTCTGCCATTTTCACAACTCCGAGGGGAATGCTCATAACCTTTGCTGGCACATTCGGCTCAGTGTAAATAAATTCGGTGGAGCCTCCGCCTATATCAAAAATAAGAGTTCTCTGCCCGCCGGTTTCAATACCCGCCTGAACTCCCGCAAGCTCCAGTGCTGCTTCGGTTTCACCGTTTATAACACTTATATCTATGCCTATTTCCTTTGCAGGTATCAGCAAATCGTCTTTATTAGTACATTCACGCACAGCACTTGTTGCCACTGCGGTTATTTTTTCCGACTTATGCTCAGATGCTGCTGTAATAAATTTTTGTAGAGCTATCAGTGTTTTTAATACAGATTCCTCAGATATTCTGCCGGTATTCTTCAGCCCGCTGCCGAGTCTGGTTATTATTCTGTCGGAGTGAACAATTTCAGTAAGAACTCCGTGTTCTATATCGGCTATTATGAGCCTTACTGCGTTTGAGCCTATGTCTATGGCGGCTACTCTCATTATTTGCCTCTTCTTATCTGATGCAGATAAACCTGTCTGCGGTGTTCGTCATATGTCTTTGAAAAAACGTGAGTTCCGTCCTGCCTCGCCACAAAATAGAGGAAGGGCGTGTCCGCCGGATAGGCAGCAGCTTCAAGGGACTGTCTGTCCGGGTTTGAGATAGGAGTGGGGGGGAGACCTCTGATCACATATGTGTTGTAAGGGTTTTCACCGTCTTTGATGTCTTCTTTGCGGATATTGCCGTCAAATTCGGCGTATTTGCCGTATATAATAGTGGGATCAGCCTGAAGCCGCATTCGTTTTTTCAGCCTGTTATAAAAAACAGATGCAACTGTCTTTGCCTCTTCATCTATATATGTTTCTTTCTGGACAATGGAGGCAAGGATCAGCGCATCATAAAAGCTTAAGCCTTTTTCTTCTGCCCGTGCGTCAAAATCTTCCGGCAGATTGCGCTGAAAGTTCATGTACATTGTGCGGATTATGTAGTCAGCTTTGGTATATGGAGGAAAAAAGTAGGTGTCGGGATAAAGAAATCCTTCAATTGTCGGTGCCTGAACGCCTGTCAGGCTGAATATGAATGAATCATCCAGCGCTGTTTTGAGAAATTCTTCAGCATTGATGATTTTGGTATTTTCCAGAACCGCCGCTATATCGTGTATATTGTAGCCTTCAGGGATTGTAACTTTCAGTGTGGACTGCGTGCCTCTGAGAATATTTTCAAGATAATCCTTCAGCAGTGTATTTTCTGCACGGTAGTATCCATATTTTATCCTGCGGTCGGCTTTTTTTACACGGATAAGATATTCTCTGAAGTAGGGAGGGGTGTTCAGATGGGCGAACACCCTTTCATAAAATTCATTGAAATTACTGTTTTTAGGCAGATCCAGTTCAAGGGTGATTTCCGTTGTTTCAAGGAACTTTTCGCACTTGACTATCCAGATGCCCAGAACAGCAGTTGCAGCAAAGGCTAAAGCCGCTGTAACAACAACGGCTGCGATGATTTTTTTAACCATCCCTTACGCCTTGCACTCCTCGATCATGTCCACAAATCTTTTGAAAAGATAAGTGGCGTCGTGGGGCCCGGGTCCGTTTTCGGGGTGGTACTGAACGGAGAATATAGGGTATTTTTTATGTTTAAGACCCTCGACTGTTTTATCGTTGAGATTCATGTGAGTTACTTCCACCTGATCTCCGAGGCTGTCAACATCCACAGCAAAGCAGTGGTTCTGTGCTGTTATCTCTACTTTGCCCGTCTCGCTGTCCATAACAGGCTGATTGCCGCCGTGATGACCGAATTTGAGCTTGTATGTTTTTCCTCCGAGGGCGAGACCAAGTATCTGGTTGCCAAGGCATATCCCGAACATCGGGTATTTGCCCACAAGCTGCTTTGTAAGCTCTATACCGTATGTAACGGCTTCAGGGTCGCCCGGTCCGTTTGAGAGGAATACACCGTCCGGTTTGAGAGCGTCAATTTCTTCAATCTTTGAATCAGCGGGAACCACGGTAACTTTACAGCCGAGGTCAGCCATATTACGGAGAATGTTTCTTTTTATACCGAAGTCTACTGCGACTATGTGATATTTGGGTTTTTCAAGGTTGTTGTATCCCTCGCCAAGCTGCCAGCTTGTCTGTGTCCATTCGTAGGGCTTTTTGCAGGTCACTTCTTTTACAAGGTCTTTGCCTATAATGGTCTGAATGGCTGCCGCCTGCTTTTTAAGGGCTTCAAGGTCTTCCGTCTGGGTGGTGATAACGGCGTTCATTGAGCCTCTTTCCCTGATATGGCGTACAAGCTTTCTGGTATCTATGCCTTCAATGCCGATTACTCCGTATTTTTTCAGGAAATCGCCGAGGCTTCCATTTGACCTGTAGTTGGAGTGAACCCTGCTGTGTTCTTTTACTATAAATGCGGAGAGGTAAGGGCGGTCGGCCTCAAAGTCTTCCTCATTTACACCGTAGTTGCCTATGAGGGGGTAGGTCATCGCCACCATCTGCCCGTAGTATGAGGGGTCGGTGAGTATTTCCTGATAGCCTGTAATAGAGGTATTAAAAACTACTTCACCTTCGGACGTTCCTTCCGCCCCGAAACTTTTTCCTTCAAAAACAGTGCCGTCTTCCAGCACAAGAAAAGCCTTGCTCATTAATACTCCCAGTATATTTAGTGTTTTATTATTCAACTTTTAGGGCACGTTGATGTGCCGCCCGCCGTGCGAAGCGAAGCCTCGTTTACCGAGGCGCGAGCGTGTGTGATAAAAACACAGGATGTAGTTTTTATCACTATTAATTAGGGATTCAGCTTTACCTGAAGCAGTCTGCCGTCCCTGTACACGGTGAGGAGAAACGCTTTATCCTGATTATCCTCGATCATCTGACTTAACTGGTCGAGGCTGTCCATCTCCGTGTTGTTGAAGGCGATAACCATATCCCCTTCACGAATATACTTAGCGTTTCCGCTTTTTGCCACGGTAAGATAGCCGTCTTTCTCGATCACCGCAATACCGTATTTAGTATCCAGATATTTTAATCCGAAATCTGATGGTCTTTCAGTGAGTACGAGCCGTCCTTTAAATGTGCCGTCCGGTCTTCTGATGCCTATTTCAACAGCGGAGCCGGGAGGATAGCTGCGGAGGATGTGATACATTACCTCCTCACTGTTTATGGGTACACCGCCGAGTTCGATTACCTCATCACCGGTTTTGAGCCCTATTTCTGCGGCATTGGAGTTTTTCTCCACAGATTCGATCACCGGAACAACATCATCCCCTTTGGCAGTGTCTTTGACAGTGAAGCCCACATGCCCCCTGCGGAGTTTGCCGTTTTTGGCAATTTCCGGGAGAACTCTTTTTATGGTGTCGGCAGGGATTGAAAAGCCTATACCCTGAGCCTGACGGTGGATGGCTGTGTTTATTCCTATTACTTCACCGTTTATATTAATAAGCGGACCGCCCGAATTCCCGGGGTTTATAAGGGCATCAGTTTGAATAAATACACTGTAGTTATTGCCGATGTTCATCATTCTGGCCGTGGCGCTGATTACCCCTGTGGTTACTGAACTGCTTAGTCCGTATGGATTGCCTATGGCTATTATAGGTTCTCCGAGCATAATGTCAGAGCTGGTGCCGAGCGTTGCTGCGGGAAATTTTTTGTTATCATCTTTTATTTTGAGAACAGCAAGGTCAATAGCCTCGTCACCGCCGATAAATTCCGCTTCATAATTTGCGTTATCACGGGTAATTACAAATATTGTAGTTGCGTCCTTAACTACGTGGTAATTGGTGACAACTGTTCCGTCCTCATGGACAAAAACCCCTGAACCCAAGCTTTGAGTCTTGTAGCTGCGTTTGCGCATTCCAAAGAAATCATCAAAGAAAGGGTCATTGAAAAAAGGGCTGACATTTGTTTCAACAGTTTTTTCGGTGCGGATATTTACCACGCTGTCTTCAATTTTGCGTATTGCCAGAACAGTGGGTGTAACCCTGCTGGAATCCGATGCATCAGGCTGGCTTTCCGGATGAACAGGAGCCACAGCCTCCGGCTTCTGCTGATCGTTGTTTTCTGCGGTTTTATCCTGCTTAACGGCTCCGCAGCTTACGCACATTATAAAAAGAATTATGACTGCTGATAATTTTCTGAACATTTAACTCTCCGACGGGTAGAAATTCTATCAGAAAAAAGACGCTTAAAAAAGATGTTTTGTTCTCTTTCGGCTATCATTATATATTAACCCGATTCAGAGACAGCATAAATATAAGTTTATACTTCCTGTTTCGTGTGATATAAATTCTCCGTGATAATATGACGATAAAAAAATACTTTGAAGATGAAGACTTTCTGCCCTCTGTTCTTGGCGGATACAGACCAAGGAAACAGCAGGCAGAGATAGCGGACTTCATCCATAAATCAATGAACGGTCATACTCCCGCCGTGGTGGAAGCCCCCACAGGTTCGGGCAAGACTCTGTCGTACCTTATCCCCGCCCTTGAACTTGAGCGGAAAATTATCATTTCCACCAAAACAAAACAGCTCATGCTTCAGATACTTAATAAGGATATACCTATAGCCTCAAAGCTTTTCGGGCATTCTCCTGCGGTGTATTACCTTAAGGGACGGCGCAATTATTTCTGCCATGAGCGTTTTTTTCGTTTGGTTTATCCGAACTCAAGTTTTTATCCCGATGCTGTAAAATGGTTTGAGAGCATTGCAGAAGATTATGTGATTGAGATCCCCTCCGGCGTTTTCGGCGGCGAGGTTGTGGAAAAAATGACCGCAGACAGCTATCAATGTACAGGCAGCGGCTGTCAGTTTTATACTCATTGCTCATTCTACAGGGCAAAAGAAGCCGCCAACTCATCGGATATCATTGTTACCAATCACCATCTCATCGCCAGCGATATAGCCATGAAGAACAAAAGCGAGTTCGGCGCTGTTTTCGACTTTGCCGAGCATGTAATATTTGATGAAGCCCACGCACTGCCGGATATTTATCCGCAATTTGCAGGCAGTGATCTGAACCTGCGGAGCTTTATGTCTCTGATACGTGAGAATAAGGCGCTCTTTTCCCCGAAAGAGGTGGAAACTGCGACAGGGGCATACAACTCTCTTCTGGCGAATGTTAAGGAAAGCCGTATGCTCCTTGAGCAGATGCAGGGCGATGTGGACAGATACCTTGAGGCTGTTTTCAGAATAATAGAGGACCGAACCGAAAAAGAAATAAAAGATACATTCACAAAACTTAAAGCCGCTCTTGCCCCCATAAGGGGAGAAGAAGAGGGTGTCAGGCTTTGCGAGGCGGGGGCTGGTACATTTACCGTTAAGTTCATTCCCCTCACCGCCGGTGACAACTTCCGTGAAGGGCTTAAGGGAACGTGTGTTTCTCCAGTCTTCATAAGCGCAACCCTCACCGCTGGGGACAGCTTCGGTTATTTCCTTTCTGAACTTGGGTATGAGGCTGATGAAGTCAATGCCCTGAAAACCGGCGCAGTGTTTGACTATGAGAACAGGGGACGGATTTATGTCCCTAAAGGTTTGTGGAACGACAAAAATGCAGACGGAATCTATACGTCACTGGCATCCCGCCTTGAAGGCTCGATGCTTGTTATATGCAACAGTACCAGAAGAATGGAGGAGCTTGCTGCTCTTTTTGAAACTACCATGCCGTATAAAAAAGTTTTTATGCAGGGAATGGTGGATATAAGTGACCGTGAGCTTGAATCCGGCGGAATCTTCATCGGCTGCAACATCTTCCGTGAAGGCGTGGATTTTGCCCACACGGGACTTAAATGCGTTGTTCTGGATAAGCTGCCGTTTGAGTATCCTGATGACGCTTTTTTAAAGCAGAAGTCAGAAAAAGTCAGAGATAACGGCGGCAACCCTTTTATGGATTTTTTTCTTCCCCGTGCGGTAATTTATTTTAAGCAGGCAGTGGGAAGACTCTTCCGCCATGAGGATGATATGGGGCTTTGGGTTGTTCTGGACGACCGCCTGCTGACTAAAAATTATGGAAAGTCCTTTATGGATGTGCTAAAAAATGTACACAGGGTACGCACTCTAAGCGAAGCCCTGAGCTTTCTGGAGGTTTGCGATGGAAAGAATCAGGCTGGATTATAACTATGTCTCATCCGCTTTTATTGATGGCGGAATGGGCGAAGAGGACTTCGGGCAGTACAAGGAGAAGGCAAGACTTGGACTTTCCCGCCTGATTGACCTGGTGAACGCCGGAAGCGTTGGTTTTCCGAACCTTAAAGGGCAGAATACCGTTGCGATGAAAAGCTTTGCAAAAGAGATAAAAGGTTCAGTGAATGACTTTATAGTTGCCGGTATCGGCGGTTCATCTCTGGGGCTTGAGACACTCTGCGATGCTCTGCTTCCATTCGGATACAACTCCCTTTCCTACGGGGAAAGAGGCAGCAAGCCAAGGATATGGGTTGCTGACAACGTTGATCCCTCCAAAGTGGCATCTATTATGAACACTTGTGAACCGGACGACACATTTCTCTGTGTTATTTCAAAATCCGGGAGTACAGTGGAAACAGCAGCAAACTTCAATATTCTTTACGAATGGCTGAAAAGCAATGTCAAAGATGTTTCCAAGAAAGTTGTGGTTGTAACTGATCCCGAAAAAGGGATTATGCGTTCTATTTCATCCGAAAAGAAATTCCGTGCGTTTGATGTTCCCTCAAACGTGGGCGGAAGATATTCCGTTCTCAGCCCTGTGGGACTTCTGCCCGCCGCTGTTTTGGGAGTGGATATAGATAAGCTTATAAAAGGCGGAGCATCAATCATTGATGATAATTATGAGATGGTTCTGGTTCTCTCTTCAATATACATGTATTACATGGACAAAGGGCGCAACATGAATGTTATGATGCCCTACAGCTCAAGGCTTAAGTCATTTTCCGCATGGTTCTGCCAGCTCTGGGGTGAGAGCCTCGGCAAAAGGTATGACCGGAATGGAAACGAAGTTTTCTTCGGCTCAACCCCTGTTCCTTCTGTGGGCGTGGTGGATCAGCATTCACTTGTTCAGCTTTTTAAGGAAGGTCCTTCAGACAAGCTTGTAACATTTGTCGAAGTTCTCAACCACGAGAGTGATAAACCGATTAAATCATCCTTTGAAGCTTACGACTACTTAAGCGGGCATACAATGGGCGAACTCTGCAATGTTGAGCTTAAGGCAACAGAAGCCGCTCTGAAAAATACAGGCAAGCCTTCGCTGAAGATTACTGTGGATGTGCTTGATGAATATACGCTTGGTCAGCTTTTTATGCTTTATCAGTATGTTGTGCCTGTAATCGGGCTTGCTTACGATATTGATCCCTTCGATCAGCCCGGCGTTGAAGAAGGAAAACAATATGCCTACGGACTTCTCGGACGTGAGGGGTTTGAGGCTAAGAAAAAAGCGTTTACGGAAATTTACAGCAAACAGAATGACTTTATCCTTTGATACATACATGGAAGAAAACGCCGGAGTCTTGAGCGGCAGGGTTGTTCTTGCTGCTTTTTCCGGCGGAAAGGATTCATGCGCTCTTCTCCATTGGCTTTATCTCAACATTAAAAGGCTGGGCATCAGTTTACACGCTTGTCATGTCAACCACATGATAAGGGGTGAAAACGCTGACAGAGATGAGGAATTCTGCCGTCTGTTCTGTGAAAAAAGGGACATAGCCTTTTATGCGGAAAAACGTAATGTTCCGGAGCTTGCCGCATATCAGGGGCAGGGGCTGGAACATGCGGCAAGAAAGCTGCGATACGAAGTTCTTGAACTGGTCAGAAAGAGAATTCAGGCGGAACTGATCCTCACTGCCCACACAAAAGACGACATGGCAGAAACCTTTTTCATAAGAGTTTTTCAGGGTGCGTCTCCGTTTTCCCTCGGCGGAATAAAACAGGAAAGAGGCAGCATCTTCCGACCCATGCTGAAAATCTCCACGGAAGATGTGCTGGAATATATAAAAAATAACGAGATAGAAACCACATTTGATGAAACCAATCTGGACGGGGCTTACCTGCGCAACTGGGTTCGGAGCGGAATAGTCGGTGAGATCAAACGCTATAACCCTGCTTTTCTGGATAAGGTTATTCAGCTTATGGAGCAGTCTGCGGAGCTTGATTCCGAAACAGAAAAACGGCTGGGAAGTTTCTGCCGTACTGACGGCGGATGCTGTGTTGCTGATGCTTCAGAGCTTTTATCCTTACGCCCTGTTGAACAGGCGTGGGCTGTGCGGCGGATGCTTTCGGAATTTTTCCGTGCGGCGAAACGGCATGTGGAAGCTGTGCTGAAACTGGCTGAAAGCGGTGAATCGGCAAGAATCGACCTGCCGGACGGATTTCACGGGGAATATTCTTACGGTGTTCTGCGTATTTTCCACTCAGAGCTGATAAAGCCGGTTTATGTTGTCAAAAAGGCGGGACAGACAGAATTAAATATAAACAGCAGTGTTTTAACTTTTTCCGGCGGGCTTGAGGATGCGGAAATTATTATCCGCACCAGAAAAAACGGCGACCGAATAGGAAATAAAAAACTTAAAGATATATTTATAAATACTAAAACTGAACTTTTTAACAGAGACAAGGCTCTTATTGCGGAGAAAGACGGTAAAATTATCTGGGCTGAAAGTGTTTTTCAGAACAGCGGCATCTCCCTCCGCAGGGAAGCAGGGGAATAATCAATATACTATTAACGGATTATTTTTGTTTGACTTTCCCTGTTCCGTTGACTAAAAAGTATTTTTTCCTGAAAAGTTCCAGTGTCCTTAAATCTGTTTTATATTTATAGGACATTTGCGGAGGGTTCGTGAACAAGCATACACTTGTGAGTTACATTACTGAAGACAGAATAAGCGCTAAAGTCGCTGAAATGGCTGAAAAAATCAACAATGACTTCGCCGGCAGGGATCTGCTGGTGGTTGGGGTTCTCAAGGGTTCGTTTATCTTTATGGCGGATCTGGTGAGGAAGCTGGACAAACCTTCAGTTGAAACTGCGTTCATAACAGTTTCCAGCTACAAGGGCGCAAGCACCAAGTCAAGCGGCTCTGTTCAGCTTGTTTGCGATATTGATAAACCACTGAAAGATAAATGTGTTCTTCTAGTGGAAGATATTGTAGACACAGGCTATACTATAAATTATCTTACAAAGATGCTCAAGGTTCGTGATCCGGAATATGTCGGTGTGTGCGCCCTTCTGGACAAGCCCTCAAGGCGTATAATGGATTTCACGCCCGATTACATAGGCTTTTCCATCCCTGATAAGTTTGTGGTTGGATACGGGCTTGACTATGACGGAAAATACAGAAACCTTGCGGATATAAAAGTTGTGGATTTCGGAAATCTGGAGGAGAAATGAACAACAACCTCTATAAAAATATGGCCCTCTGGCTTGTTATAGCATTCATTATGGTGTTCCTGTTTAACATTATTTCAGGAACTCAGGGGGTTATCAAGAACATATCATACTCGGAGTTTCTCCAAGCCGTGCAGAGCGGTGAAGTTGAATCCGTTATTATCAAGCAGGAAAAGCTTAACGGGCAGTACATGGACGGAACCCAGTTCGAGAGCTATGCCCCGAACGACCCTGAACTTGTGCAGATGCTTGTTGAACATAAAGTAAAAATTACGGCACGTCCCCCTGATAAGAGCCCTTGGTATATGCAGGTGCTTATCTCATGGCTGCCTATGCTGCTTCTTATTGGTGTGTGGATATTCTTCATGCGCCAGATGCAGGGCGGCGGAGGCGGCGGAAAAGCTTTCAGCTTCGGCAAAAGCAAGGCGAAGCTCCTTACACAGGATCAGCAGAAAGTTACTTTCAAGGATGTTGCAGGAATTGAAGAAGCGAAGGAAGAACTTGAGGAGATCATAGAATTTCTCAAGGATCCCCATAAATTTCAGAAGCTCGGCGGAAAGATTCCCAAAGGCGTACTGCTTGTGGGGCCTCCGGGAACAGGTAAAACACTCCTCGCCAGAGCAGTTGCAGGTGAAGCTGGTGTAAACTTCTTCAGCATTAGCGGTTCAGACTTTGTAGAGATGTTCGTGGGCGTGGGTGCATCCCGTGTGCGTGACCTTTTTGATCAGGGTAAAAAACATGCTCCGTGCATCATTTTCGTGGACGAGATAGACGCAGTCGGACGCCACAGAGGCGCAGGTCTCGGCGGAGGACACGATGAGAGGGAACAGACACTTAACCAGCTTCTTGTTGAGATGGACGGTTTTGAGTCAAACGAAGGCGTTATCCTCATAGCCGCCACAAACAGACCTGATGTCCTTGACCCTGCTCTTTTAAGACCGGGCAGGTTCGACAGGCAGGTCGTTGTTCCCAGACCGGACATGCAGGGAAGATTGCAGATTCTCAAAGTTCATACAAATAAAATACCCCTTGATTCCGAAGTAGATCTTGAGGTTATAGCAAAGGGAACCCCCGGTTTTGCCGGAGCGGAACTTGCAAACCTTGTTAATGAGGCTGCTCTTCTTGCCGCCAGACGCAACAAAGACAAGGTTGACATGAAAGATATCGAGGACTCAAAAGATAAAGTAACCATGGGCAAGGAAAGACGCAGCATGGTTATTAAAGATGCAGAAAAAGAGAACACCGCATACCACGAAGCAGGACACGCTATTGTGGCTAAATTTGTCGAAGGTGCCGACCCTGTTCATAAGGTTAGTATCATTCCCAGAGGTATGGCTCTCGGTGTTACCCAGCAGCTTCCCGAAGATGACAGACACATGTACACCAAAGAGTATATGGAAGGAATGCTTGCGGTTCTTATGGCCGGCAGATGCGCCGAAGAGGTTATCTACGGCAGATTAAGCACCGGAGCTGGCAATGACATCGAAAGGGCGACTGATATAGCCCGCAAGATGGTCTGCTCATGGGGCATGAGCGAAAAGATGGGACCCCTCGCTTTCGGACGCAAGGACGAGCAGGTGTTCCTCGGACGTGACTTCGGACACACCAAAGACTACAGCGAAGCTACGGCTGTTATGATCGATGAGGAAGTGAAAAGACTTGTAATCACCGGTTATAACAACGCTAAAGATATACTTAACAGCAATATGGAGCTGCTGCATGCAGTTACCAGACTTCTCCTTGAAAAAGAAACGATCGACGGACATGAAATAGATGAGCTTATAAGTAAAATAAATTCCGGTGAGATTGAGCCGGATATGATTAAGCCCATCGAAAGAAAAAGCGAAGAAAAAGCTGAATCCGCCGAAGTTACGGAAGGGGAAGAAGCACAAGTTGAGACTGTTTGAGGTAACGCCTGAAAAAGAGCGGATAATCTATGAACTGAAAAAGGTAGGGGTTGACCCCTATGCCCTGAGAATGGCCGAAAAGGCAGTGGCGAGAGCCGTTAAAATATGCGGACTCAAGCCTTCTCAGGGGAACATTATAAAGCAGGAGGCTCTTGCATGCGGTATAGATGCCGCCGTATGCAGAGGCACTGTAAACTGCACAGTAGAAAGAACAGATGTTCTTATCATCGGAACAGAAAGAGGGCTGAAAGCATTGTCCGGCAGGCTTGCCGTTCAGCCCTTCGGTCTGCCGGAAATAGGCAGATCTCTTAAGTCACTTCTCACAAAATCAAAAAAACGTTCATTCTTTTCATGCGGAAGGGAATTTTCACTGGAAAAACCTCTCCTTATGGGTATTTTTAATGTGACTCCTGATTCTTTCAGTGATGGGGGTAAGTTCACTGAAGAAGAAGCCATGAGAGCAAGGCTTGCTGAATTCGCCGCTCAGGGTGCTGATATGGCGGACATAGGCGGCGAGTCTACCCGTCCCGGATCGGACACTGTTTCCCATGAGGAAGAGATGGCAAGAATCCTTCCTGCTGTTCAGCTTGCTAAGAAAATGGATCTTTTTGTGTCCATAGACACTTATAAAAGCAAAACAGCGCTAAAGGCTCTGGAGAACGGAGCCGATATGATAAATGATATAAGCGGTCTTACCTTTGATAAGGACATGGCAAAAGTCTGCGCCGATTTTGGTGCGGCTTTGTGTGTTATGCATATAAAGGGTGAACCGAAAAGCATGCAGGATTCCCCTGTTTACGGAAACCTGCTGGAAGATGTTAAAAATTTCCTTTACGATTCGGCGGATGCCGCTGTCAAAGCGGGTGTAAGGGAAGATTCCATAATTTTTGATCCGGGGTTCGGGTTCGGAAAGACTTTGAAGGATAATCACGTTATCCTTAAATATCTGGAGGAATTCACTTCCATGGGTTTTCCGCTCCTTGTGGGGATGTCCAGAAAATCCATGGTTGGCGGTATAACTGAAAAACCGCCTCAGGAGAGGCTTATAGGAACAAAATCCCTTGAAGCTGTTGCTGTTTTCAAGGGAGCAGATATCATCCGTTCTCACGATATTGCGGAAACCGCCGAGATGATTAAGGTGGTTGATTATTTAAGAAAGGCAGGGTGTGATGCCTGAGTTTTTGAAATTTATAACGCTGATCGATATTCTCGACATGACAATTATCGCCGTTGTGGCGTACAGGATACTTCTGCTCATAAAGGGCACAAGAGCCATACAGATGATTCTCGGTGTCCTTTTACTGATTGTTATATCCTTTGCTTCCAAATATTTAGGTCTTAAAACAACAAGCTGGGTCTTAAGTAATTTTACCGGTTATCTTTTCATAACTCTCGTTGTTCTCTTCCAGCCTGAAATAAGGCGTGCCCTTGCCGTATTCGGTGAAACAAGAATGCTTGGCGCAGGTAACAAGTCTACGGTCAAGGTTCTTGATGAAATTGTCAAAGCTGCGAGCATCCTTGCCAACAGACAGATTGGGGCACTTATTGTTATTGAAGGCAATACAGATCTTGAACATTACCTTGATACGGGTGAGACTCTTAAAAGCCTTGTAACCAAGGATATTTTAATCAGTATATTCATCCCTTACTCACCCCTTCATGACGGTGCGGTGATAATTAAGGACGGTGAAATTCTCAAGGCAGGGTGTATTCTCCCCTTGAGTAAGAAAGTCGATATAGGCAAAAACTACGGAACACGCCACAGAGCTGCCATAGGCATAACAGAGGAAACTGACGCTGTGAGTGTTACTGTCAGTGAGGAAAAAGGTTCTATCACAGTAGCTTACAGAGGAGTTTTAAGTGATGAGCTTGATGCTGAAATGCTCAGGGTCAAGCTTAAAGAGCTTTTTGAAACAGACAGAAAAGGGAGTAAAAAGAAATGAAAAACCTTCATTTGAAAATACTTTCCGTTGTTATTGCCGTTTCTCTCTGGTTCGGGCTTGTCAGCGGAGAATATCAGGAGTTCAGTGTTTACGCTCCGGTTAAGCTCAGAAATATGCAGGGCGAGCTTGTTGCTGTCACTGCTGATACGCACGTGAACGTTTTTGCAAAAACTCCCAGAGGGCTTATGAGGGCTCTGGACTATAATGCAGTTACTATAGAGGTGGATGTTTCCTCCCTCGGACTGGGTGATACGTATCACAGACTGACCACTGATGAAATTAAGCTCCCCTCCGGTGTGGAATTTGTACGTGTGGAGCCGGAAGGTATTAATATAACAGTAGATAAACTCGTTAAAAAGCCCATAAAAGTTGTTCCTACTTTCATAGGTGAGCCTCATCCGGGATTTAAGGTGGGCAGTGTTACGGTTTATCCTGAATATGTTGAAATTCAGGGTGCAACAAATAAGCTGGCTGCTATAAATGCCATAGAGACAAAGCCTGTGAATCTATCTTCTAAAAAAGAAGGGCTTACATACAGCATAGGAATAAAAGAAACTGACGGTGTTCTTACCTCCGCTCCTGAACAGGTCGAGGTGTATGTGAGCTTCATTGAGAACATAATCGAGGAAACAATAGATGATGTCCCGGTTATTGCAGCTAATCTGAGCGATAATCTTACTGCCGTGATAAACGACAAAATCTCTGTGAGAGTAAAAGGAAGAAAGGATTTTCTTACTTCTGAAAGCATAGGGAAAAAGATCAAGTTCTATGTGGATCTTGAAAGTATAGATAAACCGGGTTCATATACATTCAGAATACGCTCAAGCAGAGCAGAGGGGTATCAGGTACTCAAGATAAACCCCGGCAAAGTTAGGATTAGAGTCGAACGGAAAGGTGAATAACATTGAGAAAATATTTCGGTACAGACGGGGTCAGGGGAAGGGCTAATATTTTTCCCATGACTGCTGCATTTGCTCTTCGTCTTGGTCAGGCGGCTGCACAGCAGTTTAAAAACGGCAAGAAAACTCATCGTATAGTAGTTGGAAAAGATACAAGGCTTTCCGGTTATCTTTTTGAAAACGCCCTTGTTGCGGGAATCTGCTCAATGGGTGTGGATGCAGTGCAGATAGGGGTTATTCCCACTCCTGCCATCGCTTTCATAACACGAAGCCTTCGTGCTGACGCAGGTGTGGTTATCTCTGCTTCACATAATCCCTATTACGATAACGGAATAAAGTTTTTCTCCTCAGACGGGCTGAAACTCCCCGATGAGGTGGAACTCGCCATTGAAGAGAAAACTGACAAAATGATCCACGGCGGTGAGATTTCCATATCCGCAGAAACTATAGGAAAAGCATACAGGATAGACACCGCTGTCGGGCGGTATGTCGAGTTTGTGAAAAGCAGTCTGGACAAGGATCTTGACCTTATGGGAATGAAAATTGTAATGGACTGCGCAAACGGTTCCGCCTACAGGGTTGCTCCTATGGCTATGATGGAGCTTGGGGCGGCTGTAACTACTATTGGTGTTGAACCGGACGGCAGAAATATAAATGACGGTGTTGGTTCTGTTTATCCTGAAAAATGCTCTGAACTTGTTAAAAAACAGGGTGCGGATGTAGGTATATCCTTTGACGGAGATGCTGATAGGGTTATATTTACAGATGAAAACGGTGAAGTTGTTGACGGCGATATCATCATGGGAATTTGCGCCCGCCAGATGAAGGCGGAGGGCAGGCTTAACGGCAATACTCTTGTTGCCACTGTGATGAGCAACTATGGCTTTGAAAAATCCATGAACGGCATAGGCATAAACCTTGAGCGCTGCCAGGTTGGTGACAGATATGTTCTGGCGAGGATGCTTGAGGGCGGATACAATATCGGCGGTGAGCAGAGCGGTCATATGATATTTTCTGACTACAACACCACCGGAGACGGAATGGTGAGCGCTATCCAGCTTCTGAAAGTTATGCGGAGAACCGGCAAGCCATTGAGTGAGCTTAAGAAGTTCATTGAACTTTATCCGCAGGTACTTATCAATCAGAAAGTCGACCAAAAAATACCTCTGGAAGAACTGCCCGAAACTTCTGCACTCATCAAATCTGTGGAAGAAAAGCTCAAAGGCAGAGGCAGGGTACTTGTCCGCTATTCCGGCACGGAAAACAAAATAAGAGTGATGACCGAAGGTCATGATAATGATGAAATAACAGTTATGGCGCAGGAAATAACATGCACTGTGGTAAATGAGATAGGTAAGAAGTAATGGTTAAACTCGGTGTAAATATAGACCATGTGGCAACGGTTCGTCAGGCAAGAAGAGGGCATGAACCCGACCCTGTTCAGGCGGCTGTTCTTGCGGAACTTGGCGGTGCTGACGGTATAACCGTGCATCTCCGTGAAGATAGAAGGCATATAAACGAACGTGATGTTATGCTCCTCAGGGAGACAATAAATGTACCTCTTAACCTTGAGATGGCATGCAGTGATGAAATAATCGAAATTGCCCTTGCCGTAATGCCTGAAACATGCACACTTGTGCCTGAAAAGCGCGAAGAGCTTACCACTGAGGGTGGTCTCGACGTCATTTCCAACTATGATACGGTGAAATATACTGTTGAGAAACTTATGACGGCAGGAATCGATGTGAGTATATTCATTGATCCCGATAACAGGCAGATAGCAAAGGCTTATGAAACTGGGGCGAAATACATTGAGCTTCACACAGGCAGCTACGCCGATGCAAAAAGAATGCAGAAAAGAGGGGAGTTTACCAAGCTTGCCACTGCTGCTGACTTTGCCCTTGAGACAGGCTTCATTGTGAATGCCGGACACGGACTTAACTACAAGAACGTGGGTGAGGTTGCGACCCTTAGGGGGATGCACGAGTTAAATATCGGACATTCTATCATAGCCAGAAGCATATTTACCGGACTTACTCAGGCTGTGAAAGATATGCGTGAAGCGATTGACAGGGCAACATTCCATGCTGGGGTGTGACATTGTCGAGATGGAGAGAATAAAATCCGCCTATGGGCGTTTCGGGCAGAGATTTCTGAACAAGATACTCTCCGAGCGTGAACAGACGGTTTTTTATAAACGCAATAAAAACGGGCTCAATTTCCTTGCCGGAAGATTTGCCGCAAAAGAGTCTGTTTCCAAATCCCTCAAGACAGGAATGAGAGGAATAGGCTTTTCTGATATTGAGATTCTTCCGGTCAGGGGCGGCGCACCGGAAGTTTATGTTAAGGGGGTAAAGCGTCCTGACATTGAGGTCTCCATTTCCCACGGCAAAGATTATGCTATAGCTGTAAGCATTTGCATAAAATAGTGCTGGCTGCTGGAAATACTGGTTTTCGATACAGTGTCAGCATATTTCCACGCTGACTCCATTCTCTTTGATGTTTTTTCAAAAAAATATTAAGTGTTATCCTGCGGCATCGTTTTTGCTCATTGAAAAACTCCGCTGTTCATACTATCATGTAATGTTTTGAGTGCAAATAAAGTTTAAGCATATGTAAGGTCAGGTTTTTTATGAGTGTTGTTGTTATACCGGCGCGTTATGAGTCCAGCCGTCTGCCGGGTAAGCCTTTGGCAAAGATAGGCGGTGTACCTATGGTTGTCCGCACTGCGGAAAGGTGCATAAAGTCAGAAGCGGACAGGGTAATCGTTGTCACTGATGACATGCGTGTTCTGGACGCCTGTAAGGCAGTTGACGGGCTTGAGGCTTCCATGTCAGACCCAGCTATACCTTCCGGCACGGACAGGGTCGCAAAGGTTGCAAAGTTTTTAGAAGACGATATAGTTATAAATGTTCAGGGGGATGAGCCTTTCATCGATCCCGGACTTATAGATGCACTCATTGCTGAACTTAAGGCGGATGAAGGGCTTAATATGGTTACAGCATGCACGCCCTTTGAAGAAGGTGAGGACGAAAGCAACCCGAATGCAGTCAAAGTTGTTTTTGACAGTACGGGCAATGCTCTTTACTTCTCACGTCTGCCCATCCCTTTTGACAGAGAAGGCAGCGGCGTGCAGAGATACAGACACATCGGAATCTACGGATTCAGAAAGGATTTTTTACTTAAATTCGCCTCAATGGAACCAAGCAGATTTGAGAATACCGAGAAACTGGAACAGCTCAGAGCTATGGAGTCCGGCGAAAAGATTCGTGTATTAGTAACAGATTACAAGCCCGTCTCCGTTGACACGGCAGAGGACTTGAAAAAAGCAGAAGAATATTTAAAAAGGTTGGGAAATGGCTAAGTATATTTTTGTAACGGGCGGGGTTCTCTCTTCGCTGGGAAAAGGAATAACTGCGGCGTCACTGGGTGCTCTTCTTGAGTCCAGAGGCTACAGAGTAACGGTTAAAAAACTTGATCCGTATCTTAACGTTGACCCCGGAACAATGAGCCCTATTCAGCACGGAGAAGTTTTCGTAACTGATGACGGAGCGGAGACTGATCTTGACTTAGGTCACTATGAGCGTTTCCTTTCATCAAACACCACAAAGGAAAGCAACTATACTACGGGTAAAATATATAAGTCCGTAATAGATAAAGAAAGAAGAGGGGACTATCTCGGCGCTACAGTTCAGGTTATTCCTCACATCACAGATGAAATAAAAGCAAACGTACGTGCCGGAAGCGAGAATTTTGACATAGTTCTTGTTGAGATAGGCGGTACGGTGGGCGATATTGAATCACTTCCCTTCCTTGAGGCAATCAGGCAGTTCCGCTATGAGGACGGAGAAAACAATGTGCTTTACATCCATGTAACACTTGTTCCCTACATGAAAAAAGCCGGCGAACTGAAAACAAAACCGACACAGCACTCTGTCAAGACACTGCGTGAGATAGGTATTCAGGCAGATGTTCTTGTGTGCCGCTCGGAGTACCCGCTCAATGATAATTACAGGGAGAAAATAGCTCTGTTCTGTAATGTTTCAAAAGAATGCGTAATCAATGCCATTGACGCAGCTTCAATATATGAAATCCCCCACAAAATGAGCAAAGAGGGCATAGACAGAGTTGTTCTTAAGAAGCTCGGTCTTGAAGAAAGAGAGTCAGATCTTTCCGTATGGGAAGACATAGTTTACAGAATAAAACAGCCTGAAGACACTGTTGATATAGCCGTTGTCGGTAAATATATATCACTCAAGGACGCATACATAAGCATTTCCGAAGCACTTCTCCACGGAAGCATTGCTAACAAGCTTAAGGTGAATATCAAGTGGATTGACGCTGAAGATCTTGAGGAAAGCAGTCCCGACAAACTTCTTGACGATGTTGACGGCGTGCTTATCCCCGGCGGTTTCGGCGACAGAGGGGTGGAAGGCAAGATAAATGCCGTAAACTTCGCCCGTGTTAAGGATATTCCTTTGTTTGGAATATGCCTCGGTCTTCAGTGCATGGTTGTGGAGTATGCACGCAACGTGCTTAAACTTGAAAATGCTCACAGCATCGAATTTGCGGAAAACACCCCTCATCCTGTCATTCACTACATGATCGAACAGAAAAATATTCAGAACATGGGCGGAACAATGAGACTCGGCGCATATGCGTGCAAGCTCGAAGAGGGAAGCTCTGCTTACGCCGCATACGGTGAACCGCTGATCAGCGAAAGACACAGGCACAGACTTGAAGTTAATAACGAATACAGGGAAGCTCTGAAAAAGGGCGGTCTGCATATTACAGGCGTTAACCCGGAAAAAGATCTGGTGGAGATACTTGAACTCAAAACCCACAGATGGTTCCTCGGATGCCAGTTTCATCCGGAGTTCAAATCAAAACCAACCAAGCCGCATCCTCTTTTTTCAAGCTTCATAGCCGCCGCTTATAAATTTAAGAAAGAGCGTGAGGAGCTTGCCGGCGAAGGAGAATAAACTTGGATATTCTTGAAGCGGGCCGAAAGACCCTTGATGTTGAAATAGATGCGCTGCACAGAGTGAAAGATGCTCTGGACGGTGGTTTTGTCGATGCTGTTGAGCTTATTTATTCCTGCAAAGGACGTGTTGTCGTCACTGGTATGGGCAAATCAGGTCATATCGGCAAAAAAATAGCCGCAACATTCGCCAGTACAGGCACTCCGGCGCTTTTCCTCCATCCGGCGGAAGGTGTTCACGGAGACTTGGGAATGATAGTGAAGGGCGATGTTGTCATAGCCCTTTCAAACAGCGGGGAGACAAAGGAAATTCTTGAAATTCTCCCTGTTATAAAAAGATTCAGCATCCCGCTGATCTGCATTGTGGGCAAGACAAATTCAATGCTTGCAAAAAAGAGCGATTGTGTTCTTGATGCATCTGTTGAAAAAGAGGCATGCCCTCTTAACCTCGCTCCCACCGCCAGTACAACCGCTGCCCTTGCTGTGGGTGATGCTCTTGCCGTTGCCCTCCTTGAAAAGAGAGGGTTTAAAAAGGAAGATTTCGCAATTTTTCATCCGTCAGGTTCTCTCGGCAAACAACTTTTGCTGAAAGTGGCTGATATATACAACACAGGTGATGCCCTTCCCGTGGTTAAGGAAGGCACTCCGGTTTCCGAAGCGGTTTTTGTCATCAGCTCCAAAGGCTTCGGCTGTACAGTAGTTATTGGGGAAAACGGAAAGCTTGTGGGTATATTGACTGACGGTGACTTGAGACGAGGTATGGAAAAACACCGAGACAGGGTTTTCTCAATGAAGGTTGAGGAGCTTTGCACAAAATCTCCCAAGACCATAGCGGATGATGCTCTTGCTGCCAAGGCTCTGTCAATTATGGAGACTTACTCCATAACATCACTTCTGACAGTGGATCCGGACGGCAAAGCAACAGGTATTATTCATCTTCATGATCTTCTCCGTGCGGGGCTGGCATGAGGAAGGATATAAAGGTTATTTTCCTTGATGTTGACGGTGTAATGACCGACGGCAAAATTGTTTATAACGAAAGAGGCGAAGAAACAAAACATTTTAACGTCCATGATGGTCTTGGTATTAAGCTGGCTATGCGTGCCGGACTTGAGATTATAATAATCTCCGGCAGGAAATCCGTTGTTACGGATATACGTGCCGCAGAACTGGGCATTGAAGCACACACAGGTATAATTGACAAGGCGACTCTCTACAGAGAGATAAGAGACGCCAAAGGATATGATGACTGCAACTGCGCTGCCATAGGTGATGATATAAACGACATCGGCATGCTTCGGGCTGTCGGAACCTCTGCTACGGTTTCGGACGCTCCGGAATATGTTAAAAGCGAGGTTGACTATATCACCTTTGCCAAAGGCGGAGAGGGTGCGGTCAGGGAGTTTATAGAATATATACTGAAAAAATGCGGGATATGGGAAGACGTTTTAAAGTCGTATTAGCTGCTGCCGGCGGTCTTGTTTTGCTGCTTATTCTTTTCTCCTGCTCCGGCAGTGACAAGAGAGTGAAAGGCTATGTTCCGCCGTCAAATGTTTTTGAGATAAAAGACTTTGAGATGCTCACCGGCAGGGAAGGGGCAAATTACCGCCTGCTTGCGGCAAAGGCGTCTTTCAATAGAATAGGAAATATTGCTGAACTCACTGATATTACTGTAGAATTTGAGGACGGCGAAGACAGGATAACCGCCACGGCAGACAGAGGCTACTACATGCAGAACCGTTATCTGGTTGCCGAAGGGAACATAAAGGGCAGAACGCCTGAATTATCCTTTAAGACCGGGCCGGAAGGCATAATGAATTATGACTTTGAAAACTATACCGGAACGGTTGAAAACGATGTTGAATGCGACCAGGGCGGCAATATCATCAAAGCTGACAAGGCAGAGATGGACTTCAAAACCAAAATTACGGAGTTTAAAGGTAATGTATCGATTAGTTATTCTATGTAGTATTATCGTGCTGACATATTTTTCAGCATATGCGGTGGAAGGCTTTAACATGGGCTCATCAGGTCCCATTCATATAGAAATGGACAATATGACCGTGCTTAAGGACAAAAATGTTCTGCGTGGCAATGTGTTCGTTAAAAGGGGCGAGCTTGAGGCACGCTCCGAAGAACTTGAGGTTTACCTCAAAGGCTCAAAGGAAGTTGATAAACTTATATTCAAAGGCAATGTAAGGATAACCAAGGAAGATATGAGGGCTGTTTCTGATCGGGCAGAGTTTTTTGTGTCTGACGACAGAGCGGTTCTCAGCGGTGCCGTCAAAGTGTGGCAGGGCATCAACTATCTGGAAGGCGAAACAGTTACGATAAATAACAAGACAGGCGAAGCGAAAGTATTCAGAGGAAAGGACAAAAGGGTTAAGATAATTCTTAATCCGGAGGAAGGTAAATAGTTTGGGACTTTCTGCGGAAAACCTGCGCAAGGTTTATAAAAAACGTGCCGTTGTTGACGGAATCTCACTGAAGGTTTCCAAAGGTGAAGTTGTGGGGCTTTTGGGTCCTAACGGAGCGGGTAAAACCACAACTTTCTACATGCTCACCGGTATTGTAAAACCGGATGGCGGAAGTGTGCATCTGAACGGGAAAAATATAACAAAAAGCCCCATTCATGAACGCAGCCGTGAAGGCATTGGCTATCTCCCGCAGGAACCGTCTGTTTTCAGAAAACTCAGTGTTTATGAAAATATCTATGCTGCCCTTGAACTGAAAAATAACGATAAATCCCTTATAAAAGAAACAACTGAAAGGTTAATAAAAGATTTCGGACTCGAAAAAGTACGTGACTCCAAAGGCTACTCCCTCTCCGGCGGTGAAAGGAGAAGGGTGGAAATAGCCCGCTGCATATCCACAGAACCGGATGTGATAATGCTTGATGAGCCTTTTTCGGGTATCGACCCTATATCCGTTTCTGATATACAGAAAATGATTTTTTCCCTGAAGGAGATGGGCTTGGGCGTTCTGATAACTGATCACAACGTTCGGGAAACCCTGAAAATAACTGACAGGGCTTACATTGTAGCGGATGGAAAAATACTCTGCCACGGTTCTCCACAGGAGATCGTGAGAAATGAAGAGGTGATCAGCCGCTATCTTGGCGAGGGCTTTGAAATCTGATGGTATCGGGAAAACTTAATATCGGTCTTCAGACAAAGCTTGCGCAGAAACTACTCATCACACCGCAGATGAAGCAGTCCCTCAATATCCTCCAGATGCCTATTACCGAATTGGTGCAGGAGCTGAATACCTATCTTGAGGAGAATCCGGTACTTGAAGAGGTGCAGGAAGGAGAGGAAAAATCCGCAGAAGAACTCAAAAACGAGGATAATTTTGAGGATGATCTTCTTAAAGTTGACTGGGACGAGCTTTACCGTGACAATGAGGAACTTCAGTATAACCCTTCCGGCGATGAAGGTTATGATTTTGAAAAGTTTGTCGGAAGGACAGATAATCTTTTTGATCATCTGATGTTTCAGCTTAAAATTATGGGTTTGGGAATAGAAGCCGAAAGGATAGGCGAATATATTATCGGCAACCTTTCGGATGATGGCTTTTTCAGGCTTCCCTGTACTGAGGTTGCCGAGCATTTCGGCTCAACTGAGCATCAGGTTCAGGCTGTTCTCGATGTGATAAAAGGGTTTGAACCGTCTGGTATCGCAAGCTCAAACCTGCGTGAGTGCATATGCCGCCAGCTTGAGGATTTCGGAACCGAAGAGGTTTATATTGAACTTGTGACGGAACTCCTTGAAAACTACGAAGAGGAACTGATAAACTTTAAGTATGACGATATAATGAAAAGCATCGGCATAGAGCTGGATACTTTTGAATATCTCCTTTTTTTAATTAGAAAGACAGACCCCAGACCGGGACTTTCTTTTCAGAAAGGGGAGAACAGGCATGTGACTCCCGATGTTTACATAGCCCGAAAAGGGGATGACTTTGATGTTGTTCTCAATGAGGATGGAATGCCCTCTCTGCGCACCAGCGCTTACTACATGAGGCTTTTGAAAAGTGCTAATGTGGATGAGAAGGCAAAGGAATATCTGGAAGAAAAAATAAAGGGCGCTGTATGGCTGATAAAAAGCCTTAATAAACGGCAGAAAGCGATTTACAGGGTTGTGCGTGCTATAATAGATGCACAGAAGCCGTTTTTCCTCGGCGCTGTGAAGCACCTTAGCCCGCTGAAGCTGAAAGATATCGCCGAAGTTACGGAGCTTCATGAATCCACTGTCAGCAGGGTCACATCCGGCAAGTATGCCATGACCGAACACGGCGTTATGGAGCTTAAATCTTTTTTTGTTAAAGGACTCGACACGGCAGACGGGGATATGTCCACCGACAGAGTGAAGGATATGATCAAAGGTATCATTGATGAAGAGCCCGCAGACAGCCCCCACAGCGATCAGAAAATTGTGGAAATTTTGCAGAAAAAAGGTATAAAAATTGCACGGCGAACCGTTGCAAAATACAGAGATGAGTTAAATATACCCACTAAATCTCAGAGAAAAAAAACCGGGAGGTAGCATGAACGTCCAGATCACTGCAAGAAACATTGAAATTACGGATGCAATAAGAAGCTACGCAGAAAAGAAAGTCGCAAAACTTGAAAAATACTTCGATCATATCACCGAAGCAAACGTTCTTCTGGAGGTTCAGAAAAATCTTCATATAGTTGAAGTGCTTATCACTGCCAAAGGCGTGTTTATGAAAGGTCTTGAAAAGTCTGAAGACCTCTACGCCTCAATAGACCTCGCCGTGGATAAGATAGAAAAACAGCTTATAAAATACAAAGAAAAACTGAAAAGCAAAAAACTCATGGATAAAGAGTTCAAAGCTCCCCTCAAACTTAACGTTCTTGACGTTGAGAGCTTTGATGCTGATGAACCCCGTGTGGTAGTGTCTAAAGACATGCCTGTTAAACCTATGGATGTTGAAGAAGCCGTTATGCAGATGGATCTGCTTAACAAGGCATTCTTTGTTTTCCGCAATGCCGAAACAGGCGATCTCAGCGTTGTTTACAAAAGAGACGACGGCAACATCGGTCTGATCGACTCTTAGGCATAATTGAATGAATCTTTCCGAATACATAGACGGGGAGAGGGTAATCCTCTCCCTTTCTGCTCATGATAAAGATTCCGCAATCAGGGAAATGGTGGGCTTTCTGGATCAGAAGAAAGCTCTTTCCGACACGGAATCGGCGTTAAAGGCACTCTTTGAAAGAGAAAAACTTGGCAGCACAGGGGTTGGCGAGGAAATTGCGATTCCCCATGCAAAACTTGCGTCCATTGAAGATCTTGTGATCATGCTGGCTTGCAGCAAAGGAATACCCTTTGACTCAGCGGACGGAAAAGATGTGAGGATATTCTTTCTTCTCCTTGCGCCTGAAAAGCAAATGAACCTGCACCTTAAGACACTTGCAAAAATCAGCAGGCTTGTGAAGTCTACGGGTTTTAAAGAAAGGGTGCTTGAAGCCGGAAGCGTTGCCGATGTGTGCCGCATTCTCAGTGAAGAGGAACAGAAACTTTAAATAGGATAAATATCCGGATGAATCTGTATGGATAAACTGCCTGTTTCCGATCTGCTCTCAGCGGGAGCGAAACATATAGGGCTCAGACTGCTTTACGGTAAGAAGCAGATTCACGAACGCTTTGTAACCAGCTACCGAATCCAGAAACCGGGGCTGGCTCTGGCGGGTTTTACCGAATATCTGCACGAGGGGCGAATACAAATCCTCGGCAATACAGAAATAAGCTATCTCTGGACACTCCCCCCGAAACAGCGCAGAACTGCTGCCGACAACCTCATGCGGCATAACATAAGCTGTTTTATCGTTACGAAAAATCTCAAAATACCGAAAGAATTTCTCGCTGCTGTCAAAGAGAGCGATATACCTCTCCTGAAAACAAAGCTCTTAAGTTCAAAGGCTATTGAATTTATTACGGATTTTCTTGAGGAAAGACTTGCTCCCGAAACAAACACCCACGGTGTTCTTATGGATGTTTACGGCATCGGTGTTCTTATCAGAGGCAGAAGCGGCATAGGCAAAAGCGAATGCGCCGTTGAGCTTGTGAAAAGAGGTCACAGGCTTGTGGCGGATGATATAGTCACCATAAAAAAACGCTATGACACACTTGTGGGGATGAGTAATGATATTCTGCGCCACCACATAGAGGTGAGAGGACTGGGCATATTGAACATCAAGGACATGTTCGGTGTGACTGCGATCCGCATGCGTAAGAAGATGGAGCTTGTCATAGAGTTTGTGGACTGGGATCAGGTGGGAAGCTGTGACCGCATAGGGCTTGAAAAAAAGTTTTACGAAGCTCTTGATATCCAGATTCCGATGATTGTTCTGCCCATCACCGCCGGGCGAAATATGGCGGTTATAGTTGAAGTCGCCGCCAGAAACCAGCTTCTGAAGGTAATGGGTTATGATTCTGCAAAGGTTTTTTCCGAAAATCTGCTCAATAAAATGAACCCGAAGAGAAAAAAGAATGGTAACACCACCGGAGATATATTATCATTTAAAAATATTCCTAAAAAGGGGGAAGAATAGTGGAGGGAGTTTCTCTGGTTGTCCTCACAGGACTTTCCGGAGCCGGTAAATCAAGGGCGGCTGACGTTCTGGAGGATCTCGGCTATTATACAGTGGACAATTTTCCTCCTCAGCTTCTGGAAAAGTTCCTTGAACTCATTGGCACTCTGAATATGGATGTTTCCAAGGTTGCCCTTGTGATAGACATCCGCAGCAGAAACAATCAAAAAGCATTCGAGGTTATTTCTCTTCTTAAAAAAAGCTACGGTGCCAAGGTGCTTTTTATTGAGGCGGATAATGCCACACTGATCAAGCGATACAAAGAAACAAGGCGCACCCACCCCCTTGGCTCCAGCCTGCCCGAAGCAATCAATACCGAACGCGAAAGTCTTCGGGAGATAAGGGAAACCGCTGATATTGTCATAGATACATCACGTAAAACAGTACATGAGCTTGCCCGCCAGGTGGAGTCATATTTCGCTGACGATGATTCTGCTGTGCTGAATATAACTGTTCAGTCTTTCGGGTTTAAATACGGTGTGCCAGAGGATTCCGACATGCTTTTTGATGTCCGCTTTCTTAAAAATCCTTTTTTTGAAGAGGAACTCAAGGAAAAAACAGGTTTGCAGAAAGATGTTCAGGAGTTCGTCTTTTCTGATCAAAATACAGGGATATTTCTTGATAAACTGAAAGATATGCTTAACTTTCTCATCCCGAACTATCTTGAGGAAGGGAAGAAATTTTTTACCATATCAATAGGATGCACAGGCGGTAAACACAGATCCGTGACTATTGCCGAAAATCTATCGAAATATCTGAAAGAAGCGACTAAATTTAAAGTTATAACTAAGCACAGAGATATGGACAGGTGACAATGATGGTCGGAATAGTTCTTGTAACACACGGAAGATTCGGGGAAGAGCTTAAAAAAAGCGCAGAAATGATCTTGGGATCTCAGGAAGGTGTGGAGACGATTTCCATGGAGTACGGCTCATCTCTGGCGGATGTGGCCGACGAAATAGAAAAAATAATCGCCAGATATGAAGAGTCCGGGGCAATTGTGTTTACCGACATGTTCGGAGGCAGCCCCTCTAATGTGGCTATGGCTTACCTCGGCGCAAAAAATGTTGAGGTTGTTTCAGGCGTTAATCTCCCTATGCTGATAAAGGCTCTGGGGATGAGGCGTGAAAATAAATCCATAAGGGTGATGTGCAATGAATGCGCTGAATCCGCAAGGCAGAGCATTATAGTTGCCGGAGAGCTTTTAAAAGAGACATCATGAAGAAGATTATTTTTCGTGTTGATGACAGACTTATACACGGTCAGGTGATTGAAGGCTGGGTGAAGTATTACAAAATACACCGGATAATGGTGGTGAGTGACCGAATCGCCGGAGACAGCCTTCAGCGAATGATCTTTCAAAGCGCTCTGCCTTCGGGCTGTACCCTTGAGATTATGAGCGTTGATCAGTTTATTGCCGGTTTCAGCAGGCTGAAAAAGGTGAAGGACTATACCCTTGTCCTTATGGAGTCTGTTGAGGATCTGGCACGATGTATGAACCTTATAGACAGCGATATATATGTAAACATAGGCTGTGTTGCATGCCGTGAGCATAAGGTTGAGGTATCCAACACTGTGTTTCTTGACCTGAACGAAATTGAACAGGTCTGTTCAATCAGGGACATGGTCGAGGTGTATATTCATAAAGTTCCGTGGGAGCCCAGCGTAGAAATACGAAATTTTTCAAAACTTCTTAAAGGCGGGTTATGACCCAGCTTATTCTACTGTTGGCTTTTTCAGGGATAATCACAATTGACAGAGCCGCAGGCTTCAACACTATGATATCCAGACCGCTTGTTGTGTCCGTAATAATCGGAATGATTTTCGGCTCGGTAGAGTTGTGCTTTCTCGGCGGACTTATCTTCGAGATAATAGGTCTTGTGGATGTGCCTGTGGGCACAAGGATTGCCAGAGACGACAGCTTCGGTGCCTATGCTTTCAGCCTTGTTTTGTCTTATCACGCCGTAACAGGCATGAGCAACTTTATCCTTGCTCTTATGCTTGTGATAATCTTTACTTATCCGGTTACTATGTCTGTCCATATATGCAGGAAGATCAACAAGAGGCTTTATCTCCGTGAACTTACCAAAGGGGAGAGGTTTAATGCATCAAAGCTTGTTAAGCTGGGTCTTCTGTTCCACTTCGGGCAGGGCGTGGTGGTCTACAACCTTGCTTTTGTTATTATATACACTCTTTACCAGTGGTTTGCGGCTTATCTGCCCGGTAATGACAACTTCATACCCTATATGGTGTTTACGATAATATTTCTTTCGGGCTTTCTGCTCCGTTTTCTTTCAGGGAACAGTTATGTTAAGTATCTGCTGTTTCTTGGCGGTGTTCTCGTGGGGTGGGCAGTATTATGAAAAGCTTAATCACCCTTTTCAAGAGCCTTTTTTACCATGCGGGGCTTAACCACGAAAACATGCAGGGTACAGGCTTCTTTTACCTTTTAAAGGATGCCGCAAAGCGTAACGGGGTTGAAATAGATTCCGCTGTTCTTGAAAACCAGCGGAAGTATTTCCACACACATCCTTTTCTGGTGAACTTCATCCTTGGCATGTGGCTTACGGAATATAAAAACGGGTCGGATCCGGAAACTTTCAAAAAAGCCTATTCATCTGCTTTCGGAGCATTAGGTGACAGCTTTTTCTGGCATTCTCTGCGCCCTTTTTCCTTTGTATTTGCAGCAATAACCGGAACAGTGGATCCGTTTTTGGGGATAATGATATATCTTCTGACTTTTAATCTGTTTCACTTTACATTTCTTTTCACCGGCTACAGCCTTGGAATGGAGCTGGGAAGAGATGTTATTGTCTGGTTTAACCGGATAGGATTCAACAAATGGCCTGAACACTTTGATCTAGTAAGCGTCTTCTTTTTAGGCGTTTTTCTTGCATATATATTTAAAACCGGCGCTGAAATAAGCGTGGATGTTTTCTTTATTGCCGCTGGTTATCTCGCTATGGGGCTTATTATGGCTAAAAAGCTGGATATAACCCTTGGGCTTATGATTAACCTGATTTTAAGCGGTATAATTTTTTTTCAGTTGGGAGTTTAAATGCAGTTACTTAACAAAAAGCTGGAAATAGTAAATGAGCTTGGTCTGCACGCCAGAGCTGCAGCGAGCCTTGTTAAGGTTGCTGAGAAGTTTTCCTGCGATATTAAAGTGAAAAAGGACGGCTTTGAGGTAAACGGAAAAAGTATCATGGGACTTATGATGCTTGCTGCGCAGAAAGGCAGTTTTATCGAAATTACAGCAAACGGAACGGATGCCGATGAGGCTGTATGCGCCATAGAAAATCTTGTCTCTGACAGATTTGGTGAGGGAAAATGAAGATCTATAAAGGCATAGGTTCGTCAGAGGGCGTTTCCATCGGGAAATGCTACCTTCTTGACCGCTTGAAAGTAAGTTTTCAGAGGAGAAAAATAGAGCCGGGCGAGATAGACAGCGAATGCTTAAGGCTGGACGCTGCTGTTGCCGATGCCACCGCATATATTGAGCAGGTGAGGGAGATGGGCAAGGACAGTTACTCTGAAAGCCACTCAATGATTTTCGACGTTTACCTGATGCTTCTGCGTGATGAAATGCTTATCGGAAAGAGCAAAGAGCTGGTCAGGAACAGTCTGGTAAACGCCGAACATGCCCTTCACATGACCGGCAGGGAACTCAGCCGCATGTTCCAGCGTGCTGATGATGAATATCTGCGGGAAAGAGGCAACGATGTTGTACATATCGTACAGAAACTGATGCGTTTTCTCACAGGGGAAGGATACGACATTCTGGAAAAGGTTGAGGAACACTCTGTTGTTGTTTCCCACGACCTTTCACCTTCTGACACAACGCATATCCTCAAGAAAAACATAAAAGGGTTTGCAACGGATCTCGGCAGCAAGATTTCACATACCTCAATACTTGCCCGTTCCCTTGGTCTGCCCGCTGTTGTGGGACTGGAGGATATATCAAAGATTGCTGAAACAGGCGACACCATTATCCTTGACGGTTTTGAAGGGGTGGTAATCATTGACCCCGATGCCGAAACCCTTGAAAAATATACAATTAAGGAAAAAAGATATAAAGACTATATAACTTCTCTTGAAAATCTCCGCGACACCGAGGTAAGGACTGCGGACGGCGTGGATGTTTATCTTTACTCAAATGTTGAACTGAATGACGAGATACATCTCTCAAACCTTAACAATGCTTCCGGAGTCGGACTTTACAGAACAGAATATATATACCTTCAGTATGGGGATGTTTCGGAAGAGAAACAGTTTCAGGTGCTTAAAGAAGCAATAGAACTTAACGCAGGGAAACCCACAACCATAAGGACATTTGACCTCGGAGGGGAGAAACTGTCTGAGGAAATGCCCCACCCGAAGGAGCAGAACCCTGTGATGGGGCTTCGTGCCGTGCGTTACTCACTCAGATTCAGAGAGTTCTTTATCAGGCAGCTAAGGGCTATTCTCCGTGCCTCAGTGCATGGTGAAATAAAGATCATGTTCCCCATGATTTCAGGTCTGCATGAATACCGTCAGGTGAGAGAAGTTTACGAAACTGCTAAAAAGTCACTCCGTGCGGAAGGAGTTCCCTTTGCAGATAATATTAAGCTGGGTATAATGGTGGAGCTTCCGTCCATAGCTATCATAAGCGGTATGATAGCCCGTGAGGTGGATTTTATGAGTGTCGGCACTAACGACCTTATTCAGTACACCTTAGGGATAGACCGAAACAATGAATATGTGGCTTATCTTTACAAGCCTGCGCATCCGGCAATACTCACACTGCTGAATACCATTATAACCGCAGCCAGGAAAGAGGGGATAGACTGCTCTGTCTGCGGTGAGATAGCAGGTGAACCACGCTATATCCCCATACTGCTTGGTTTGGGCTACAGACAGCTCAGTATGAGCCCTGCGCACATTCTGCGTGCCAAGAAACTCATAAAGCAGCTAAAGGTTCATGACTGCGAACAGCTTGTGACAGAACTTATCAGGTGCGATACCTCCATTCTGGCGGAGGAGAAAGTTACAGCCTTTGTGGAAAAACAGGGAGAGGGTATTTTCTTCTCCTGAAAAAGTGCCTTGTAAAATATCTTTGAGCGTATATAATTCATGCGGATTAGAAAATTATAACGGAAGTTTTTATGAATAAAGCACAGCGTGAGCTGAACCCTGCAAACCTCCTTACAGCACTGCGAATTATTTCTGTGCCTGTTTTTCTTGTTTTTCTCTATTTCGATAAGCCTCTTCTCAATGTTATTGCGTGCGTGATATATACTGTTTTTGCAGTTACTGATTATGTGGATGGCTATATCGCCAGAAAATATAATATGGTCACAGACTTGGGGAAAATCCTCGACCCTGTTGCTGACAAGATTTTTGTAGCCGCAACTATGATAGCCCTTGTGGAAATGGGCAGGCTGGAAGGCTTTGTGCTGATGATAATCCTCACCCGTGATTTTGCCGTGGGAGCTTTAAGAAACCTTGCCGCAAGCAAAGGGATAATCATCGCTGCCGGAAACGCAGGGAAATGGAAAACCGGCTTTCAGATGACAGGTGTAGGCTGTATTATCTTCAAAAACAGCCTTTTTGGTCTGAATGTACATCTCGTGGGGACAATTCTTGTCTATATATCACTCATATTCTCAATGTATTCCGCATGGGAATATTTCAGGGGCTACTACAGAAAACCTGCTGATGAAAACAGTAAAGCTTGATACCGCAAAGGGTTATTATGACCCTGCCGTTGTTTCTTTTATAGATTCGTTCTTTTCCCGCCATGCCGGAAGGCTTGAAGAGGCGGGAACAATTCTCCTCAAACCTAATCTGCTCCTTGCCGCTCCGCCGGAAAGGGGAATAACCACACATCCGCTGTTTGTTGAAGCAGTTATAAATGTTATTCGTAAATATACAAAATCAGAGCTTATCCTTGGTGACAGCCCTGGAGCAAACTTCGGAAAATACGAGACTGTTCTTAACAAAACAGGCATGGCTGATGTATGCGCAAAGTATGGCATAAAAATTGTCCGTATGGAGGCATCTGCTCCTAAGATGAGAAACGGGCGTGTTTATGCTCCCGCCGCCGATGAGGCTGATCTTATAATAAATATCGCCAAGCTGAAAACCCACTCCCTCACCGGACTTACTCTGTGTGTCAAAAACATGTTCGGGCTTGTCCCCGGCAATGCAAAGGTCGGCTACCACAGAGCACACCCGGACGACAGGGAGCTGGCTTATAATATCTACGATTTCTTCTCTATGTTCGAGGGGCGAATCCTTAATATTCTGGATGGAATCACCGCGCACGAGGGGGACGGACCCTCAAGGGGAAAACCCGTTCATCTCGGTATTATGGCAGCATCAGATGATGCCGTGGCACTGGATGCCGCCGTGACAAGGCTTCTCGGCCTGGATGAAGACTTCTGTCTGACTACGCTGGGCGCAAAAAGAAAAGGATACGACACTTCAGATATTAAAGCGGACAAGCCGGACGGTCAGTTTCGCATAAAGATCCCCGTCTCAAAGCGGGTTCCTGTTCTGCCTGCCTTTCTTAAATCATGGGTATCTGACAGGATTTTCGTAAAACCTTTCATTATATCGGAAAAATGTATAAAATGCCGTCTGTGTGTAAAAAGCTGTCCTGTGGACGCAATACGGGCAGACGATGAGTTTTTAATAGAGCCTGACAAATGTATAGAGTGCTTCTGCTGTCACGAGGTCTGTGAGTCAGACGCAGTGGGCATGAGGCGTTCATTTCTTCATAAGGTGTTTGTAAGATGAAATTTGTTTTACTTATTCTATGTTATTTTATCGGGTCGGTTCCAACGGGCTATCTTCTTGTTAAAAAGCTGAAAGGGATTGACATCAGAACGGTCGGCAGCGGTAATGTAGGCGCAACAAATGCGGCGAGAATACTCGGCAAGTGGGGTTTTATCACCGTTTTTGCCATTGATATGCTCAAAGGCTTTCTCCCTGTCTGGATCATCGGTATCTATTATCCCGAAGTGGTTCTCATTGCCGCTGTGCTTGTTGTTCTCGGACACACGTACACTGTTTTTCTTAACTTCAAGGGCGGAAAAGGGGTCGCCACTGCTGTGGGTGTTTTTCTGGCTCTTGCTCCTGTCCCCCTCGGTGTGGCTGCTGTGGCATTCGGCGTAGTGGTCTATATCTCCCGCATGGTGTCTTTAAGCTCAATAACAGCCGCCGCTGTGCTCGCCGCCTCTGTTGTCCTGATGAACACGGGGTTGCCTTTAAAGATTTTTACAGTGGTTATCGCCGCTTTTGTGATCTATAAACACAGAACAAACATCAGCCGAATTATGAAAGGCGAGGAAAATAAAATTGAGTTCAACCGTAAATCCTCTTGATATAATGGATGAGTGCGCCTCCCTTGCTCTTGCGGGGAAGGGCTTTACAAAAACTAATCCCATTGTCGGTGCTATTGTCGTTAAAGACGGCAAGGTTATCGGAAGAGGCTGGCACACTGAATACGGAAAAGCCCACGCAGAAGTTATGGCAATCGCTGATGCGGGAGATGTTCGGGGTGCTGATCTCTATGTGACCCTTGAGCCTTGCAGCCATCACGGAAAGACCCCTCCATGTGTTAATAAAATTATCGAAACAGGGATAAAACGTGTTTTTGTCGGGGTTGTTGACCCTAATCCGGTGAATGCGGGAAACGGACTTAACATACTGATGGAGCACGGCATAGAGGTCTTCCTCGGATACAGGGAAACTCTGTGCGCCGCTCTTATAGAGGACTTTACAAAGCGTATCCTCACAGGTCTTCCGTATTACTCTCTTAAAACCGCCACATCCATAGACGGTAAACTCGCCACCAGAACAAAGGACTCAAAATGGATCTCCTCTGCTTCGTCCAGAGCGTATGTGCATTACCTCCGCAGTGTGTCTGACGCTGTGCTTGTGGGTGTGAATACTGTTATAGCCGATGACCCCCAGCTTAATGTGCGGGATCTGGACTCGGAAAATGACCCATACAAAATTGTTCTTGACCCTCACGGAAGAATGCCCGAAGGCAGGAAGCTTGAAGAAAATCCTGATAAACTTATATATGTAACAGAAAAAGGGGCTGAAACTGCCGCTGCGTCACGGCTTCGCTCAAAGGGCGCACATGTGATTGATATTGAATGTATAAACGGCTCTCTGGATCTGCGTGAACTTTCCGGCAGACTGCTTGAAATGAAGATAATGAACATTCTCATTGAAGGCGGCGGCGAAACAGCGGGAAGCTTTTTTGATGCAGATCTTGTGGATAAGGGCTATTTTTTCATAGCTCCGAAAATAATCGGCGGACGTGATGCTGTTATGACTGTCGGCGGAAAGGGTGCTGATCTTGTCAGCCATTCAAAAGAGATGCTGGAGACCGATATGAGGCACTTTGAGAACGATATACTCATAAGCGGACGCTTTAATGACTACAGCAGCCATGTGCTGAATTTAACAGAAAAACTGAGGAACAGATGTTCACGGGGATTATAGAAGAAACAGGGAAGATCGACGCCCTGAATATAAAAGGGAGTTCCGCCGTAATCAGAATCAGATGCGCCAAGGTGCTTGAAGATTCTAAAATCGGTGACTCTATAGCGGTAAACGGTGTCTGCCTGACGGCTACTGAAATTGCGGGAGACAGCTTCAGTGCGGACATCTCATACGAAACCCTCAAACGGACATCCCTCGCCGGAGTATCTGCCGGAACAAGGGTAAATCTGGAAAGGGCACTCACACTCACAACTCGTCTCGGAGGACACATAGTCAGCGGACATGTTGATGGACTGGGCACTGTTGATTCTGTCATACCGAAGGGCGATTCTTACGTTCTGCGGATCAGGTTTCCGCAGGAAATGGATAAATATATAGCGGAAAAAGGCTCAATAACAATAGACGGTATAAGCCTTACTGTGGCTTCATTAAACGGACTGACGTTTGATGTGGCTGTGATTCCCCATACTTTTAAGGAAACGGTTCTTTCAGATAAACGCCGTGGCGATAAAGTTAATCTTGAAGCTGACGTCATAGCACGCTATCTTGAAAAGTTGATAAAGAAGGAAGGGAAGGATATAACTTCGCTTCTTAATATGCTGTAACGAATATATTTCCATGGAATGCAAACACGAGCAGTTAAGTGGATATTACTTCGCTTCTTAATATGCTGTAATGAATATATTTCCATGGAGGGAAATCCGCCGTGCGAAGCGAAGGCAGGTTTATCCTGCCGCGAGCGTGTGGCGAGTGTTTCCATGGAAGGCAAACACGAGCAGTTAAGTGGATATTACTTCGCTTCTTAATATGCTGTAATGAATATATTTCCATGGAGGGAAATCCGCCGTGGAACGTTAATACAGTTTACCTTACCGTGAACGGTTAGTACAAAATCAGGTGGTAAAAGATGAAATATAAAAATATTGCTACGATAGACGCAGCTATTGAGGATCTTAAACAGGGTAAGATGATTATCCTTGTGGATGATGAGGACAGAGAAAATGAGGGCGACCTTGTTTGCGCCGCTGAGTATGTGACGCCGGAAGCCATTAACTTTATGGCTAAATACGGCCGTGGTCTTATCTGCCTCGCAATGACAGAAGAAAACTGCGACAGACTGGGGCTTGACCTCATGGTTGGCGGAGACGGTAACACAGCCCGCTTCGGAACAGCCTTTACCGTGTCTATTGAGGCGAAAGAGGGTGTCACTACCGGTATTTCTGCTTTTGACAGAGCGCACACAGTTAAGGTTGCAATTGATGATAAATCAACATCAAAAGACCTCGCCAGACCCGGTCATGTTTTCCCTCTGCGTGCAAGGCAGGGCGGAGTGCTTGTGCGTGCAGGACAGACAGAAGGTTCTGTTGATCTTATGAAGTCCGCCGGGCTTAAACCTGCCGGAGTTATCTGCGAGATAATGAACGATGACGGCACTATGGCAAGAATGCCCCAGCTTGATGAATTTGCAGGAATCCACGGGCTGAAGATAGTTACTATAGCGGATCTTATTTCATACAGAATGGAGCATGAAAAGCTCATCGAAGAAACTAATGTCGCAAGGCTTCCCACCAGTGCCGGCGAATTTAATATACTCGGCTTCAGAAGCGTTGTGGACGGTCAGGAAGCTGTTGTTCTTATGAAAGGCGATGTTACCACTGACGAGCCCGTGCTTGTACGTGTGCATTCGCAGTGCCTCACCGGCGATGTTTTCGGTTCAAGAAGGTGCGACTGCCGCTCACAGCTCCACGAGGCTATGGATCTTGTGGAAGCGGAAGGCAGAGGCGTTGTACTTTACTTATTTCAGGAAGGCAGAGGAATAGGCATCCTTAATAAAATCAATGCCTACCATCTTCAGGATGAAGGGCTTGACACCATAGAAGCGAATATTCATCTGGGTTTTAATGAAGATATGCGTGACTATGGTTTCGGTGCGCAGATATTAAGACATCTTGGCATTAATCAGATACGCCTTATTACAAATAACCCTAAAAAGATGCGCTGCATGTCTGGTTATGGGCTTGAGCTTGTGGAAAGGGTCGGCACACACAGTGACCTCAACCCCGAAAACGCAAAATATCTGTTTACTAAAAAGGATAAAATGGGGCATAAACTGGATTTGTGATTCTGCGCTTTCAGCGAACACAATTCCATGGAAGGAATTGCGCCGTGCGAAGCGAAGCCCTGCTTTGCGGGGCGCGAGCGTGTGAGGGCAAACACAGGAAGTAGTTTTCCCGAACTCTATAAAGACAGATAAAATGGGGCATAAACTGGATTTATGATGCTGCGCTTTCAGCAAACACAATTCCATGGAAGGAATTGCGCCGTGCGAAGCGAAGCCCTGCTTTGCAGGGTGCGAGCATGTGAGAGAAAACACAGGAAGTAGTTTTCTCGAACTATAAAAAGAAAGATAAAATGGGGCATAAACTGGATTTGTGATGCTGCGCTTTCAGCGAACACAATTCCATGGTAATCAGCAAATTAATAATATAAGGAGTTCCTTATGATCAAGCCTATAGAAGGAAAATATGACGGCAAAGGATTAAAGTTTGCCATAGTCGCTTCCCGCTTTAATGATTTTATTACACAGCCACTCATAAACGGAGCCGTTGACGCACTTGTGAGACATAACACAGATGAAAAAAATATCGATTTGTTCAAAGTTCCCGGAGCTTTTGAAATTCCGCTTGCTGCACAAAAACTTGCTCTCAGTAAGAAATATGATGCAGTAATTACCCTTGGCGCCGTGATAAGAGGAGCCACTCCGCATTTTGACTTTGTGGCTGCCGAAGTTTCCAAAGGTGTTGCCAAAGTTGCTCTGGATACAGGTGTTCCTGTTATATTTGGCGTTCTTACTACAGATACCATTGAGCAGGCTGTGGAAAGAGCCGGAACTAAAAGCGGTAATAAGGGTGCTGATTGTGCAATGGGTGCGCTTGAGCTTGTAAATCTCTTTAAGGACAATAAACTTGGTTGATAAATCGAAACGGACAAAAGCACGTGAATACGCATTTCAGATGATGTATCGCTACGGTATGACGGGAGAGACTCCCGCTCAGATTCCGCTGACCTTCTGGAAGCCTCTGGGCACAATTGAACCGGAGGTTAAGGATTTTGCGGAGACTCTTTTCAGAGGTGCTGCCGCAAAAGCATCCGACAGTGACGCAATGATCGAAAAATTTCTCAAAAACGGCTGGACATTTGAGCGTATGGGCGAAATTGAGAAAAACATAATGCGTGTAGCATTGTTTGAGCTTCTTGATGGAAAGTCGCCTTACTTTGCTGTTCTGGATGATTTTGTCACTCTTACAAAAAAATTCAGCGATGAAGCCGCAGCAGGACTCGTTAACGGGATTCTGGACAATGTGAGAAAAAGCTACAGTCTTTCGGCAGGTGAAAATGCTTAAAGCCAAGGTCGGTCTGCATAATAAGGGGCTCTTCCCTGCATTTCTGGATTATAACGTAACCGAGCTTAAATGCAGAGGAATGTCTGCAAAGCTCGATCTTTTCTATTACGGCGGGCTGAACAGGGTTCTGAGTGGTCTGAATTCTGAAGAAAGACGTTTTATAAAAGAGGAATGGCTTTTTCTGCGTTCCACCGGTTTTTTTGAGGAAAACGGTTTTTTTGTAACAGATTTCCAGTCAATAGCACCCGCAAAGTTTGCAGAAAAGGTGAAAGAGGCAGGATTTACTAAAATATACATGGAAAATGCCCTTAACTTTGACGTGAAAGAACTTCAGGATGAGCTTGAGGGCATTGAAATAGTGCTTATGGAATTTACAGATGACCCGTACCGTAAAAGTTAAGTGTCATATAGACAAGAAGAATATTCTCCTTGTAAACAGTCTTGTAGACTCGTATGAAGGCTTAGGCATTGTCCGTACGCTGGACAGTGCTAAAGGCAATGTGGTTATATATTCCACTGATACTGTTTATGAAAAACTGATTAAGGTACTGGATGAACTGAATAAATCCGGCATCGGTATTACAGATGTCAGAACAGAGTTCAGTGAGGAAGTTGATAATTGGTAAAATCTCCCGACTATAGCCGCATTCTTAAAAAACTCGCCTCATGCGGTGATTACGCAGATATTTTTATAGAAAGCTCCTTCAGGCGCATTATCGTGTTTGAGGACGGTAAAATAGATACCCTTTCTTCTGAAGATGATGCAGGGGTTGGGCTTCGTCTTATCCGTAACGGCAGAACCTTCTACGGATACACAAACTCATCCGATCCTGATATTCTTGACGAAATAACAGACGGTCTTACCGCTCTGGGCGCAAAAGGTGAGGAGCGGATTCTTGATTTCACAAAATCTGCTCCGGTTTACACATTTGAACGTCCGTGCGAGGCGGTTTCTCTGCCTGATAAAATTAAGATAGCAGAAGCAGTAAGCCGTGCCGCATATGGCGACAAGCGTGTCGTTCAGGTTCGCTCCTTTTACGGAGATGTTTTCAGGGATGTGCGGATTATCAACTCCCTTGGTGATGATAAAACCAAGAAACTGTCATACGTGACAATTTATGCAAACGCCGTGGCAAAAGACGGTGATGAGCTTCAAACCGGCTATGAGTCGTTTGGCGGAGTCTTCGGTGCGGAAGGTCTTGAAGGGTTCGATCCTGAGACTGTCGGCAGAGAGGCTCTGCGTAAGGCGCTTAACAACCTTGAGGCTGATTATGCCCCGGCAGGGCGCATGCCTGTTGTGCTTGCTTCTAAAGCTGGCGGAACAATGGTACATGAAGCTGTCGGACATGGACTTGAGGCGGATCTCGCTGAAGAAGGAATGAGTGTTTATGAAGGTAAGATCGGCACGCAGGTTGCGAATCCGATTATCAGCGTTATAGATGACGGAACACTCAAACCTAAGCGTGGATACATTCCATTTGATGATGAAGGTACAGACGGAGCAAGGAACATTCTGATAGAAGACGGCATACTGAAAGGATACATGCGTGACAGGCTTTATGCACTGAAAAACGGCGGCACCCCCACCGGAAACGGCAGGCGTGAAAGCTACAGACATAAACCGATAGTACGCATGACAAATACATTCATCGCCCCCGGTAAGGACAAGCCGGAAGACATTATAAAATCTGTGGATAACGGAATTTATGTTGCTGACATGGGCGGCGGACAGGTAAATACAGTTAACGGTGATTTCGTTTTTGAAGTAACCGAAGGCTATATAATAAAAAACGGACAGATAGACAGACCGGTCAAAAATGCTACTCTTATGGGCAATGGACCGGAAGTTATGCAGAGTATCGATATGACGGGAAGCGACCTCGGATTCGGGATCGGAACCTGCGGCAAAGCGGGACAGGGTGTGCCTGTCTCCGATGCACAGCCGACTCTGCGTATCCCTTTGATAACTGTAGGCGGTAAATAATGGAACTTACTATTAAAAAAGATTTTATGCTCACTGACATAAACAAGAATGTAACAAGGGACGGCAAGCCTTTTCTCCGCCTTGTCCTGAACGACAGCGAAGGCACAAGACATAACGGAATCATGTTTGACAGCAACAGGCTTGGGTTTGAACCTGCCGGCGGTGACGTGGTTACTGTGGAAGGCGTGCTTCAGCAGTATTCCGGGCAGACCCAGCTCAAAATAACTATGATGGAGAAAAAAGAGGATGCAGATCCTTCGCTTTTCCTCCCCACAAGCGGTCTTGACGCAGATAAACTTATGGACGAGCTGAAAGGGCTGTTTGATACAAGGATCAAAACAGCTTATCTCAAACAGTTTATGGAACTGTTTTTTGCTGATGAAAAGATGGTCGATAAATTTAAGAAGAGTCCCGCAGCAAAGGCAGTTCACCACGCATATGTGAACGGACTCCTTGAGCATACTTTGAGTGTTGCCAAGCTTGCTGTGCTTATGGGTGATTATTACGGGGAAAAAGTTAACACAGAGCATATGCTTTTCGGGGCTCTGTTTCATGATATGGGTAAAATTGTTGAGCTTGATTCCAAACTTGGCTTTGACTATACGTCAAGCGGTAAGCTGCTTGGACACCTCATTCAGGGGATCATGATTTTCAGAAACATGGCAGACAGAGTGGAAGGCTTCCCTGATGATGTAAAGGATCTTATCTGTCATATGATAGCGAGCCATCACGGCTTCCTTGAGTTTGGATCACCGAAAAAACCTAAAACAATTGAGGCACTTATACTGCACCATATTGATGATATGGACGCCAAAATAAATACATTCTCTTCTATTTTTGTTAAAGACGAGGTTCAGGAAACAGGCTGGAGCGGCTACGACAGGCTTCTGGAGCGTCAGATCTTCAAACACGGCTACAAAGAAGAGGAATAGTTTTTTCTTTAAGGCACTGCGGCGGCTAAAGCATACAAGCCGCCGTGCGAAGCGAAACCGTGTATATTAACACATGGATGTGTTCGCAGAGTGCGTACCGCAACGAATGTGAGGAACGCAAACAAAGCGTAAGCAGCAAGGGACTTTCAGCTAAAGCGCAGGATGTGCTTTTCCGCCGTGCGAAGCCGTGTATGTGAACACATGGATGTGTTTGCGGAGTGCGTACCGCAACGAATGTGAGGAACGCAAACAAAGCGTAAGCAGCAAGGGGCTTTCAGCTAAAGCGCAGGATGTGCTTTTCCTCCGTGCGAAGCGAAGCCGTGTTTATCACGGCGCGAGCGTGTATTAAAAAATCCCATGGATGGTGATTTTTTAATTTGATTAATATAGACAAGTTCAATTTCCTATCGTATGCTTTTTTTCATGAAAAAATTCAGAATATTTTTGAGAAATGCCTTTATAGCCGGAATTTTATCGTGCTTACCCATAGTGGTGACATTCTATTTTCTCCGTTTCGTATTTGAGAAGTTCTCCGGCTTCCTGCTCCCTTACTTCGATATGTTCGTGGTGAGGTATGACCTTGTAATTCCCAGATACATAATGGAGTTATTCTCCTTTATAGTGATACTGCTTGCCATACTCTGTATAGGGCTTGTGGCTAAACATTATGTGGGAAAGAAGTTTTTTAACCTTCTTGAGGTTTTGGTATCCAAGATCCCATTTGCAAAAAGTGTGTACGGTATCATGCGCCAGATTGTTGATACTTTTCAGAACGCAGGCGGGAATAATTTTAAGAAAGTTATTCTGGTGGAATATCCCCGAAAGGGAATATACAGCATGGGCTTTATAACCAAGGATGCATCAGACTTTTTTACAAAAGCCACAGGGCAGGACTGCGTGAGTGTTTTCATACCCACCACCCCGAACCCAACCTCCGGCTTTGTGCTTATTATTCCCAAATGCGAACTAACTGAGCTTAAGATACCTGTTGAGGAAGGCATAAAATACATTATCTCCGCCGGAATACTTGAACCATTCGACAAAGATTACGCACCGGAAAAGGGAAATGTATCTTAATCTGGGTCTGATCGGCAATCCTCTGTCGCATACCCTTTCACCATCGATCCATTCACGCTTTCTTGTATCCGCCGGGCTTAACGGCGGATATGCCTGCTTTGAGACTCCTTCAAAAGAACAGCTTCCTGATGTTTTTTCCTTACTTAAAAAATTCAGATTCAGAGGCGTCAACGTCACTGTTCCCTACAAAGAAGACGTCATAAGGTTTATGGATTTTCTTGACCCTCTGGCGGAAGACCTACAGGCAGTTAATACTATCCTTTTTGAAGACGATTATACAAAGGGTTTTAATACCGATGTACACGGTTTTGCCGAAACACTGAGAGAAAACAGCCTTGATTTCAACGGCTCAAAAGTGTTGATGCTGGGCTGCGGCGGGGCTGCGAAGGCTGTTCTGCGCTGTTTGAAAGACTATGAGGATATAAGACTTACTGTAATAAACAGAGACACTGAAAAAGCTGAAAAGATTTTGAAATTTCTTAATTTTGACAACGCTGAAATATACGATTATAATTACATCAGCAGGGAAGCCGCTTATGACGCAGTAATTAACGCCACTTCCATCGGTCTGGACGGTTCTCCTTTTATAAATATGAAAAAAACAATCTGCACAAAGGCGGCGGTCGATTTACAGTATAAACCTTGGGTCACGCCTTTTCTGCAATGTTATGCAGACAGCGGGTGTAAAATAATTAATGGTTTCTCAATGCTTGTTCATCAGGCTCACAATGCTTTTGAGATCTGGACAGGCAGAAAAGCCGAAATAGACATGCAGAATTTAATAAAACTGAGCGGAGCTGTTAATTGAACACCGTCAGGAAAAGCACCAAGCTTGGAAGCATGCTTATTCAGGAGAATCTGATCACACAGGAGCAGCTTGAAAAAGCCCTTGAGCATCAGGTTCACAGGGGCGGCAGGCTGGGCACAATCCTTATCGAAATGGGTTTTGTGGATGAGCTTCATATAGCCAAGCTCCTGAGCCGTCAGTATGGTGTTCCTTATGTTGATATTTCCGAAATAGAGATAGACCAGTCCGCAGCAGATGCCCTTTCCACTGACCTTTGTAAAAAATATAATGTAGTCCCTTTTGCCAGACAGGGTAAAACCCTCAAAGTTGCCATAACCGATCCTTCCAACGCATACGCTCTTGAAGAACTCCGCTTTGTTTCAGGTTTTAACATGGAACCGTATGTGACTGTTGAATCCATGATGAATGAGTTTATCAAGCAGCGGCAGGAGAAGGATGAGGAAAGTAAAGCCGATATTTTTAAAGAGATCGGCGACTTTGATATGGATGACCTTGAGATCGAAACTGTGGCTGAACAGGACATCGCCCTCGAACAGCTCCGTAAAGACATAGAAGACACACCTATTGTCAAGCTGGTTAACCATATAATGAACGAAGCTGTCAAAAGACGTGCATCGGATATACACATAGAGCCCTACGAAAAGGAGTTTCGTGTTCGCCTCAGGGTTGACGGCGTATTGCAGGAGCTGATGAACCCGCCGAAAAGCATTAAGGATGCGGTTATTTCCCGTATCAAAATTCTTGCGGATCTTGATATCGCAGAACGCAGACTCCCGCAGGACGGACGTATTAAGCTGAAACTCGGCTCAACAACCATAGACATGAGGGTTTCAACCCTGCCGGTTCTTTTTGGAGAGAAGGTGGTTATCCGTCTTCTGGATAAAAGCAACCTTCAGCTTGATATGGAGAAGCTAGGCTTTGAACGGGAGTCTCTGGACAGATTGATCAAAGCTATAGAAAGTCCTTACGGAATGGTTCTTGTAACAGGACCGACGGGCAGCGGTAAGTCCACAACTCTTTACTCCGCCCTCAGCAGGCTCAATAAGGAAGATGTAAACATTATGACTGCTGAAGACCCGGTTGAGTACAACCTCTTCGGTGTTAATCAGGTTCAGATGAAGGATGAAATAGGGCTTAACTTTGCTGCCTCCCTGCGTTCATTTCTCAGGCAGGACCCGGACATCATCATGGTGGGTGAGATCAGGGACTATGAAACAGGCGAAATAGCCATCAAAGCAGCCCTTACTGGGCACCTTGTCCTTTCCACCCTGCATACGAACGATGCTCCAAGCACCATAAACAGGCTGCTTAACATGGGTATAGAGCCTTTCCTTGTTGCATCCTCAACAAACCTCATACTTGCCCAGAGGCTTGCGAGGAGGATATGCCAGTCATGCGCCGAGGAAATAGACCTTCCGCCGGAGGCTCTCCTGAGTATAGGCTTCGGAAAAGACGAAATAGGCACTTTTAAGCCGCATAAGGGTAAGGGCTGTGAAAAGTGCGGCGGAACAGGCTACAAGGGAAGGGTGGCGTTCTACGAAGTCATGGAGATAACCGAAAACATCCGTGAGTGTATTCTCAGGGGTGCAAATGCGGGTGAAATTAAGAGAGCGGCGCTTAGTGACGGTATGATATCATTAAGACGCAGCGGTCTTGAAAAAATTAAAAGCGGCATAACCACAGTGGAAGAGGTGGTGAGAGTCACCTTCACCGACTGATTCGGAGGATTATAAATGTACAGCCTTCAGGAACTTCTCTCCAAAATGGTGGAGCTTGACGCAAGCGATATGCACATAACAGTGGGTACACCGCCCACATACCGTGTCAGCGGTGATCTTGTCCGTATTGAAGGCGAGTCCATGAAGCCCGCCGAAACAAAACAGCTTTGTTACAGTATTCTCACTGAGGCTCAGAAACAGAGGCTTGAGGAGGACTGGGAGCTTGACCTTTCCTTCGGACTTAAAGGCGTCAGCCGTTTCAGGGCGAATTTTTTCATGCAGAGAGGAGCTATCGCAGCCGCATTCCGCCGTATTCCATATAAAATCCTCACATTTGAAGAGCTTCATCTCCCTGCTGTTGTGAAATCATTATGCGACAAACCAAGGGGACTTATTCTGGTTACAGGACCTACAGGCAGCGGTAAATCGACCACTCTCGCCTCTATGGTAGATAAAATAAACACAGAGGAACCCGTTCACATCGTAACTGTGGAAGACCCCATAGAGTATGTTCACGTACATAAAAAAGCCACAGTGAATCAGAGAGAACTTCATGCAGACACAAAGTCTTTCCGAAATGCGCTTAAATATATACTCCGTCAGGACCCTGACGTTGTTCTCATAGGTGAGATGCGTGACCTTGAAACCATAGAAGCTGCGCTCACCGTTTCCGAAACAGGTCACCTTACCTTCGGAACACTGCACACTAACAGTGCTGTGCAGACCATCAACCGTATTATAGATGTTTTTCCGCCCCACCAGCAGCCGCAGATAAGGGCGCAGCTTTCCTTTGTCCTTGAAGGGGTTGTTTCCCAGCAGCTTATTCAGAGGGCAGACGGCAAAGGGCGTGTGATGTGCTGTGAGGTTATGGTTCCCAATTCCGCCATACGCAACCTGATCAGGGAAGACAAGCTCCATCAGGTTTACTCCATGATGCAGTCAGGGCAGTCCGAGCACGGAATGCAGACCATGAGCCAGTCTTTGTTTGAAAATTACAGTAAAGGGCTTATCACATATGAAGATGCTGTAAACCGTGCCGTTTACCCTGACGAGGTAAGACAGCTTATCGACAGGGCAGGCGGACCCCGCAGGAAAAGGTAGGTCTCATGGCAGTTTTTAAGTACAGAGGCACAGACCCCGGCGGTCAGCCCATACAAAGTATTATCGAAGCAGATAACAAACAGCAAGCTCAGGATATTCTCAAAAACCGCAAAATCAATGTGCGGGAGATAAAAAGAGACTTGGGCAAGGCTGAAATAAGCCTGCCCGAAAAGGTGAAGGACGAGGATATACTCATCTCCACCAGACAGCTTAGTGTTATGGTGGATGCTGGTCTGCCCATTGTTAAGGCGCTTGATATAATCGCTACGCAGGCGTCCAAGAAACGCATGCGTAAAATATTCACCGATGTTAAAGGCGGTATCGAAACAGGCTCAGAGTTTAATAAGGCTCTGGGTAAATATAAAAATGAGTTCGGCGATCTCTACGTTAACATGATAGCCGCCGGTGAGGCGGGCGGTCTCCTTGACTCTATTCTGGACAGGCTTGCCAACTATCTCGAAAAATCAATATCTCTTAAAAGAAAAGTCAAAGCGGCTATGACATACCCCACTGTGGTTCTCATTGTGGCTATAGCAGTTGTTTACGGACTTATGGTGTTCATCATTCCTAAGTTTAAGGAGATGTACGAGGGCTTCGGCGGTGAGCTTCCCGCTCTGACTCAGCTTGCCATATCCATAAGCGATTTCCTTAGTAAATGGTACGGGGGCGGGCTTATCTTTGCTACTATCATAGTCTCGTTTACATTTCTCAAGCTCACTTATACAAGATCCCCAGCGGGACGGTACAAGATGGATCAGGTTTTTCTGCGTATTCCGAAAATCGGGGATCTGATCCGCAAAGTTGCAGTTGCCAAATTTTCCCGAACATTCGGAACTCTCTTGTCCAGCGGTGTTTCGATTCTTGAGGCGCTTGATATTGTTGCTAAAACCAGTGGCAATAAGGTTATTGAAAAGGCTCTTCTGGACAGCAAGAGGGATATAGAATCAGGTAAAACTATTGTTGAACCACTTGAAAAATCAGGCGTTTTTCCTTCTATGGTTATCCAGATGATCTCTGTGGGCGAGGAGACAGGCTCCCTTGACCTTATGCTTCAGAAAATAGCCGACTTTTATGATGATGAGGTGGATAGGTCTGTGGAAGGGCTTACAAAGCTTATCGAGCCGTTTCTCATGCTTTTTGTGGGCGGAGCGGTAGGTTTTGTTATTATCGCAATGTATTTGCCGATTTTCAAACTTGGTGACGTTATACAATAAAAAAACGGAGCAGGCGTGTTGACCGCTCCGTTCAGACGATAAACTGTTCACTTACTGGTTAAGTTTTTTCAGAAGACTTGCTCTTCCGTAACCCGCTCTATTTCTGCCATTGCCTTGTAAATGTCATACAAAGCCTTGTTATAGTTGTTTCTTGCTCTGGTGAGCATCACACGGGCATCCAAAAGCTCAGTGGATGTTGCCACACGCTGTTTATACTGATTTTCGGTTATGCGGTAGTTCTCTTCTGCTGACTCGGTTTCTTTTTCTGCCACAGCAAGGCTTCCGGTGGCAAGGTCATACTGCTCAAGTGCATTTTCAAGCTGGTATTTCATCTGCGCTGTTGTTTTAAGTTCCTGATGCTTGAGGGACATTGCGTAGGCTTTTTCCGCTGCTGCCGTGCTTCTGCGGGCATTTCCGTCAAAAATACTCCAGTTTGCACTTGCGCCGAAGATAACCTCATCGTCATATGTGCTGTCCCTGTCTGCGGGCTTTGCATCGTCACCGTAGGAATTGTACGAAGCAGATACGTTTATTGATGGCAGTCCGCCCCGTTTTGTTGCATCGGCAGAATAATTCTGAGCCTTTACAAGCTCACGCACATATTTAAGCTCACTCCTGTTAGCCTTGAGGCTTTCAAAAAGAGCCGCCGAATCCAGTTTCTTTTGTGATGGTGCGCTGAAATCCTCGTATACTTCATTTGAGGGAATATTTTCATTTATAAGCCTTTCAAGCTCAAATACAGAGGTGTTCTCGGTACTTTTTGCCTGTAAAAGCGCCTGTCTTTGTGATGCCAGTTCAGCTTCAACCTTAAGCACCTCATTTTTTGGTGATATGCCTACATCGTAATTAAGCTGTGCATCTTTAAGCTGGCTTTCGAGAAGCTCAACGCTTTCTTTTGCCGCCTCAACATCCTTCTTTGCCTGTAAAATGCTGAAAAAAGCTTTTTTAACATCAAGAACAACGTCTGATTTGATGCTGTTTTCCATGTATTTCTGTGCTTCAAGGGATGATTTTGCCGACTTCAGGTTCAGACTGTCCGCCCCTCCTTTAAAAAGGTTATAGCTGACAGTTACATCAGCGCTTGAAGCCTGATTCTTGTCCAGACCGTATTTGTCGTTCTCATTTGAACGCTGGTAAGAGTAGCTTGCATCAAGAGAAGGAAGAAAAGGGGAAAAAGCAGCGCCTACCTGCCTTTCCTTTTGTTCTGTGAGGTACTTGTATTCGGTTATTTCGTGATTGCCTGTCAGAGCTTTGTTCACCGCCTCCTCAAGTGTGAGGGCATGGGCGGAAACAGCGAATGAAAAACATAAAGCAGCCGCCGCAGCTTTTTTTATCATAAATTGTCACCTTCCGTAGTAATTAAAGAATATTAGCACAAACGGAAAGCATGCGGAAACATTAAAGAAATAACCGCACAGTGCATCCCGCATAAAAACTGACATCTAAAAAGCAATAAAGTTTGCATAATATTGATTCCGACGACAATTCAAGGTTAAGGGCTATGAACGGGAAATGTTTTTCTTTGAAGCTTTTGAAAAAATGCTCTATTATATTTTTTTATCGGTCAAAAACAGTACGGTTTTATGAGGAGTGATTCAATTGAATAACGGTGAACTTAATCTCAACGGGCTTCAGTATCTCATTGACGACATGAAAGTCGGTGATACGTGGCGTGTGTTCAAAATACTTGCAGAATTTGTGGACGGATTTGAAACCCTTTCCAAAGTTGGCGGATGCGCTACTGTGTTCGGCTCTGCACGTGTAAGAGAAGGAGATTACGATTACGAACTCGCCCGCAAAGTCGGACGTCTGCTTGCAGATGAAGGCATAGCCGTGATGACAGGCGGCGGTCCGGGCATCATGGAAGCAGCAAACAGAGGAGCCTTTGAAAAAGGCGGGCGTTCTGTGGGCTGCAATATTGAGCTTCCGTATGAACAGAAGCCCAATCCCTATACTAATGTAAGCGTTTCCTTCAACTACTTTTTCATACGCAAGGTAATGCTTGTGAAATATTCAAGCGCATTCATAATAATGCCCGGCGGTTTCGGTACTATGGATGAGCTTTTTGAAGCAATCACCCTTATACAGACACATAAAATAAAGCCTTTTCCCATTATCATGATGGGGAGCGACTTCTGGAAAGGGATGATCGACTGGGTCAAGGAGAGCATGCTCTCAAGAGGATTTATCACCCCCAAAGATCTTGACCTCATTCAGATGGAAGATGACCCTTACGAAGCGGTGGAAGCTGTTAAGCGTTTCCTTGCAAGTTAAGGCTTTGTGATATAAAACAGGGGGCATGTTATGCGGATGTATGATCTGCACACTCATACAGTTTTCAGTGACGGAGTTCTTGTTCCTGCGGAATCAGCACGCAGGGCAGAGGAAAAAGGATACGGCGGTATGGCGTTTACCGACCACGCCGATGATTCTAACCTGATTCTGGTTCTTGAGAACCTTCTCCGCTTTAAGGAAAGGTTCAACAGAGAGTCAGGAGAGTTTAAAGTGCTTGCAGGTGTTGAGCTTACCCATGTTCTGCCTTCGTCTGTGGGAAGGCTCACGGAAGAGGCTCGGCGCTTCGGAGCGGATCTGGTTATAGTACACGGTGAGACTCTCACAGAACCAGTGGCAGAAGGCACAAATAAAGCAGCCATAGAAGCCGGAGCGGATATACTGGCACATCCGGGGCTTATATCTGCGGAGCTTTGCAGACTTGCTGCCAAAAAAGGTGTGTATCTTGAAATAACCACAAGGAAAGGGCACTCACTTTCCAACGGTTACGTAGCAAAGACAGCCTTTGAAAACGGTGCATCACTTGTTATTAATAATGATTTCCACGCTCCCGGTGATGCTGTGAGTGCGGAACAGGCGGAAAAAATACTCCTCGGCGCAGGGCTTAATACCTTGCAGGCGGCGGAAGTTTTTGAAAATAATAAAAAACTTTTTTTAAGTAAATTGGGAGGCTAAGGTGGTCAGGAGAAAGAAAAAGCCCGTTCAGGAAGTGCCGATTGATAAAGTCGAAGACTTTATGTTTCAGAACTACAAAAAAATAGTGATGGTTGTGGGTGCATGTCTGCTTATCTTCATTGCAGCTTATACTGTCCGTCAGATTATGGCAGTCAGTGCAGAAAAAGCTGAAGCGGAAATCGGATCAGCGGAAACAAAAATGGCGGTAAACGGTGCAAATGCAGAATCTCTTTCCTCTTATAAGGCTCTTGCGGGCAGGAAATCTTCCTCAAAAAACTATATTTACCTCAAAGCCGGAATAATCGAGGCAAACAACAATATGCCTGATGCGCAGGCAACACTTGCCGCTGTTGACGGAAGTCTCGCAGAGCTTGCAGACAGCCTTGCCTATGACCTTGGCTCAAAAGATATTGACCCCAAAACATACATTGCTAAAGGAAGCATGAAGCCTCTCTGGTATTACAGGGCTGTGCTTTCAGCAGAAAGTGATGAAAAAGCAAAACTTCTTGAGGAGTTCGGCTCAAAATATCCGGAGAGTCCTCTTTATGAAATGGTTAAAAGGTGGGAAAGCTAAATGAAGGAAGTTTTAAGCGGAAATGAGGCGTTTGCCAGAGGAGCGTATGAATACGGGGTTAAAGTTGTAAGCTCATACCCCGGAACGCCCAGTACCGAAATTACAGAGCATGTGGCTCAGTATGAACAGATATACAGCGAATGGGCGACCAATGAGAAGGTTGCCCTTGAAACAGTTATTGGAGCATCCCTTGCCGGAAGACGTGCTATGACCTGTATGAAGCATGTGGGGCTTAATGTGGCGGCTGATCCGCTTATGACAGTCTCATACACAGGGGTGAACGGCGGTCTTGTAATTGTTGTGGCTGATGACCCTAATATGTTCAGCTCACAGAATGAACAGGACAGCAGACACTATGCTCGTCTTGCCAAGGTTCCCATGCTTGAACCGGCAGATAGTCAGGAAGCAAAAGACTTCATAGGCGTTGCCCTTGACATGTCTGAAAAATACTGTACTCCCGTGCTTGTCCGCTCATGCACAAGGATTTCCCACAGTAAATCCGTTGTCAAAATTAAACCGAGAAATACACCTCCTGTTTTTGAACCGGAGAATGATATAAAAAAATGGGTTATGGTTCCCGCAAATGCCAGAGTCCGCCATAAGGTAGTTGAAAACAGACTTGAAAGGCTTTCAGACTGTGCAGATACGGGTAGGCTTACTCTCAATCCTGTGGAATTCCGCAGCGAGGAGATCGGCATAATCTGTGCCGGAGTAACTTACCATTACGTTAAAGAAGCAATGCCCGAAGCTTCTATACTGAAGCTTGAAATGGTTTACCCTATCTGTTTTGAAAAGGTTAAGCGTTTCGCTGAGAAGGTTCAGAAGCTTTATGTAGTTGAAGAACTCGACAGATTCATCGAAAATGAACTCAAAGCCGCCGGAATTGAGGTTCAGCCTCTTAACAGAAGCGTGTGCGGTGAGCTTTCGGTGGATGAAGTCAGAAAGCTTTTCGGCAAAGAGGTGAAAGAGCCTGCTTTTGACCCCAAACAGCTTCCAGCACGTCCGCCTAATATGTGCCCAGGCTGTTCACACAGGGGAATGTTCTACGCAATCGCTAAACTGAAGCTTTTCGCCGCCGGTGATATCGGCTGTTATACCCTCGGTCTCCTGCCGCCCTTGAGCGCAATAAACTCCACTGTTTGCATGGGTGCGAGCATCCCTATGGCTCATGGTCTGGATAAAGCAACTGACGGAGCAATGGCAAGAAAGTCTGTTGCTGTTATTGGCGATTCAACCTTTTTCCATACGGGAATAAACGGTCTTCTGAACTCTGTTTATAATGCGGGCACGTCTACAGTGATTATTCTGGACAACAGAATAACAGGAATGACCGGACACCAGCCCAACCCCGGAACAGGCTGCACAATTAAAGGCACGCCAACGCAGAGAATAAATTTTCCCAAGCTTCTTGAAGCTATGGGAGTGAAAAATATCAGGACGGTGAACCCATTTGATCCTGACGAATGCATAAAGGTCCTTAAGGAAGAAACCGCTAAAGAGGAGCTGAGTGTTATTGTTACTGATAAACCATGTATTTTTGCTGACAGAAGCGTGATTCGCCCGCCTTTCTTTGTGGATGTGAATAATTGCTCAGGATGTACAATCTGCACAAGGCTTGGATGCCCCGCAATTCTCTGGAACAAAGAAGAGAAAAGGGCGTTTATAGACGAAACTCTCTGCACCGGCTGTGAGCTTTGCGTGAAGGTATGCAGATTTGACGCTATCCACCAGAGAAAATAAAAAACCACATATATGTGGTTGCGTGTGTAGCGAAGGTTTGCTTTGCAGACCGCAAGCGTGTATTCAAAATTTTCATGGATGATAAATTTTGAATTATCAGTAAGGTAGGTAAATAATGAAAGATATTAATATACTCATGATAGGTGTGGGAGGGCAGGGAACTGTTCTCTCCAGCGATATAGTCTGCGATGTGGCTCTTGCCGGAGATGCGGACGTTAAAAAAAGCGAAATTCACGGCATGGCGCAGAGGGGCGGGAGTGTTGTTTCCCATGTACGTATAGGGGACAAGGTGCTTTCACCTGTTATCCCTGTAGGTGAGGCGGATATTGTTATCTCTTTTGAAAATATGGAGTTCCTCCGCTACCCCGAATATGCAGGCAAGGAAACATCTCTCGTTGTGAATAAATACCGTATCTATCCTCCTTCTGTTGCAGGCGGTCAGGAAACGTACCCTGCGGAACAGGCAGAAGAGACCAAAATTGCTTTCAAGGAAGTTTTTGAGATAGACGCCATGACCACAGCCACAGGCTTAGGCAACTCAAAGGTTGCGGGTATGGTTATGCTTGGCAAGCTTGCAGCTCTTCTTCCCTTTGATGCGGAAATCTGGCGCTCTGTAATCTCCAAAAAAGTTCCGCCTAAGACCATTGATGTTAATTTGGCTGCATTCAACGCAGGTTATCAGTTCTAGATAGTTACAGTTCCAAGGATGGAACTGCGCCGTGTGAAGCGAAGGCAGGCTTGCCCTGCCGCGAGCGTGTGAGCAGCCGGACAGGATGTACCTGTCTGCGAACTATCAACCAAAAGGAAGATCTGTATGGATAAATCGGGTACTGACAGTTCCAAGGATGGAACTGCGCCGTGCGAAGCGAAGGCGGGCTTGTCCTGCCGTGAGCGTGTGAGCAGCCGGACAGGATGTACCGGTCTGCGAACTATGGATATGGACAAGTAATATGAATAAACCCACTCATCACAGTTCCAAGGATGGAACTGCGCCGTGCGAAGCGAAGGCGGGCTTGCCCTGCCGTGAGCGTGTGAGCAGCCGGACAGGATGTACCGGTCTGCGAACTATTGATCAATTCGACCTGCATATTCATACAAATCACAGCTCTGACGGCGTATTGTCTCCTGTTGATGTTTATACTGTTCTGCGCTCACGAAGCTACTCCCTTTTTGCCATAACCGACCACAACACTGTTTCATCTGTTCGTGAAATGCTTTCCTTTAAGCATGGTGACGGCAGCATGACATATATTCCCGCTGTTGAGCTTTCCACATATCATAAGGACACAGAGATACACATTATCCCATACGGCATAGATCCTGATGATGCTGACCTTACGGCTCTGCTTGAAGAATTTGCCGCAAACAGGCTTTCTCAGGCGAAACTGCGTACAGATAAGCTTAGAAGTCTCGGATTTGAAGTAGATTTTGACCGTGTTATAGAGGTTGCTGACGGCAAGACTCCTTCCGGCGTCACATTCCTTAAGGTACTGGCGGAGAATGAGAAAAACAGGGCGGAGCTTCATCCTTATCTTAAGGGTGAAAAGTCTGATTCCCCTTATACCAAATTCTATTTTGACTATTTCTTTAAAGGCGGGAGGGCGTATGTTGACGTCAGTCTGCTGGACTACCGTAAAACGGTCGCAGCGCTCGCCGATAAATCAGTGCTTGCTGTTGCTCATCCGGGGCTTTATCCTCAGAAAAAAATGGATGAACTGTTTATTGACGGTGTGGAAGGGATAGAGGTTTACTCTTCCTATCATAATGCGCAGCAAAGGACTGATTACCTCAGGTTTGCAGCTGCAAAAGGACTGCTTGTAACAGCGGGGAGCGATTTTCATGGTGATAGAATTAAACCTTCCATACATTTAGGCGGACATGGCTGTCCGGATTCTTCCGTGGCGGAGTGTCTTATTGAGAGAATTATGGATAAAAACTGCTCGCTTTTCAGAATCTGAACACTGTACAGGCTTCGTACAATCAAAAATCTTGCATTAGAATAAAAAATGTGGTAGTTAAATTAGCGGTGGGAGTTATCCCACCAATTTTTTTGTAGCTGTTTATATGGGTAGTTTTATAGAGAAAGAAATTTCGTCCAAAGTCAGAAACGCGCTTATTCCTATCGTAAAAGAGATAGACGTAGATATTTTTGATGTAACTTTCAGGCGGGAAAAAACAGGTCGCACCCTTCGTATTATTATCGACAGGGAAGATAACCTGCCCGGACTTGACGAATGTGCAGAAGTCAGCAGGCGCATTTCAAAATGGCTGGACGAAACAGATTTGATCCCTTACGAACGCTACAGCCTCGAAGTCTCTACTCCCGGACTTGAAAGACCGCTACGCAGCGAGAAGGACTTTCTCAAGTTCTCCGGGAAAATCTGCAAAGTTACAGCCAAAGAAAAGGATGAAACGGGGCGCAAAAGCTACACCGGAAGTATTACCGGTGTAGAAAACGGCTGCATTAAGCTGTTTGTTGAAAAAGAAAATAAAGAATTCTGCATAAAGCTGGACAACATCGCTAAAGCGGTCTTACAGCTCGATTTTTAGGAGGAACAATGATAAGGGAACTTGCTAAGGTTGCCGATGAACTGGGTCGTGAAAAAGGGGTTTCCAGAGAAATTCTCGCAGAAGCACTCAAAGAGGCGATAGTTGCGGCTGTTGGCAGAAAAATAGGAAAATACCTTGAACCGGAAGTGGTTGTTGACCTTGATAAAGGACATATAGAAATACTCGTCCCTAAAGAGGTCAGTGAAGATGTGACCAACAAATGGTTTGAAATAGATATGGACGAAGCTGCGAAATACAAAGAAGACCCACAGCTTGGCGATGTGCTTATGGTTTCCGTTACTCTGGATGATCTTGGCAGACAGGCGGCTCTTGTTGCAAAACAGAAACTTTTTGAGAAGCTCCGTGACGCCGAACGCCAGGTTGTTTTTGACCAGTTCAACAGCAAAAAGGGCGATATCATAAACGGAACTCTCCTTAAAGCTGACAGAGACCTGCTGACAGTCAGCATAGGCAAAACCGAGGCAATCCTTCCCCGCAGGGAGATGATGGCAGGTGATTACTTCAACAGAGGCGACTATGTGCGCGCTCTTCTGCTTGACATCAAAACCCATAAAGGCTGGCCGCAGCTTGTTCTTTCCAGAACTCATCCTGAATTTATGAAAAAACTCTTTGAAACAGAGATTCCCGAAGTTTTCGAGGGGATTATAGATGTAAAATCAGTTGCCAGAGAACCCGGAGACAGAGCAAAGGTTGCAGTTTACAGCCAGAACAGCAATATTGACCCTGTCGGTGCCTGCATCGGTCTTAAAGGCTCAAGAATTAACTCAATCAGCCATGAACTCAGAGGCGAAAAAATAGATGTGGTTGAGTGGTCACCCGATCCTGTGAGGTTTGTGTGCAACGCCATTTCACCTGCTGATGTTGTTCTTACAAATGTTTTTGAAGATGAAGGAACAATCGAAGTCGTGGTTCCCGATGATCAGCTTTCGCTTGCCATTGGTAAAAAAGGGCAGAACGTAAGACTCGCAGCCAGACTTACCGACTGGAGAATTGACGTTCTGAAAGAAAGTGAATACGCTGAAATCAGAAAAGAACGTCTTGCTGCTCAGGAACAGGAAATGAAAGACTTCTATGAGCTGTACAACCTTGAAAATCTTGAAGGTCTCAGCGATTCGTCAATCTCCGCTCTCCTTGAAGCAGGGATAGACGATATAGAAAAGCTCTCCAATGCCACGCCGGATGAGCTTACGGAAGAACTTGAAATAACAGAGGAAGAGGCTGTCGGGCTTATTAATAAAGCAATAGACTACCTTTCATCAAAACTTGAAGAGGCGGGCGTTTTTGAAGAAGGCGAACTTGACGAACTTGAAGAAGATTTCTCCGAAGAAGACGAAGAAAACGAAGAAATCAGAGAAGACGAAGAAGGTAGATAAACCTGAAATTCCCGAAAGAACCTGCATTGCATGCGGAAAGACGGCAGAAAAACCTGAGTTTCTCCGCTTTGTGACGGACGGTGAAGGGAAAGTGGTTTATGACCGCAAGGGCAAACTGCCCGGAAGAGGTGTGTACCTCTGCTTTGACGATGAGTGCCTTAAGCTTGCGGCAAAAAAGAATCTTTTTTCCAAAGGCTTTAAGGAAAAGATAAATAAAAAGGAATATAAACAGCTTCTGGAAGAGATATACACGGTTACCGCCGATTATTTCTTCGCTCTGCTCAAAGCGGGCAGAGGAGCGGAACTTGTGGCAGGCGGCAGCGGGAAATGCGAAAAGCTGCTTGAAACATCACAGGCAAAGCTGGTTCTTGTTCCCGAAGACGCTTCTGATGATACGGTAAAGAAAATTCTCACCGTGGCGGAAGCAAAAGGCGTTACCGTGATGAAATGTCCGGCAAAGCTTGCAATGGCGGAGGAACTTGATGTTCCCTTGAGAGCCGCTTTTGCAGTAACGGACGAGAAATTAGCGGAAGCTGTATCCGTTCCGCTCAAGAGAGCGGATGTAATAAAGAGTTGGCTTAACGGGGTGTAATTGATGTCAGATTTTAAAAATAATGATGAGGGGAAAAAATTGAATAGAAATGACGAACTTGAAAATACGGGAATGGATTTAGCCGAAGGCGATTCCGATGAATCCGCAAAATCCAAACTGAACAAACGTCAGGAACTGCTTCAAAAAGCCCTCGAAAGACACAAAAGACACCCCCGAGCAAGAGAAGTGAAAATAAAAGGCGGAGAGGAAGATCCTCAGCAGCCTAAGAAAATATCCCGTGAAGAATTGCTTAACCGCAAACGCGCCCTTGAGAAAAACATCCGTAAAGTGGATGAACAGAGGGAGCAGTATACTAAGGAAACAGATGTAAAAGCACCGGCGGCTCCCGAAACACCGCAGACTGCTCCCGCTGCTTCCAAACCGGTCGAAGCAGCTTCTGCGGCAAAGGAACAGACTGTTTCAGCAGAGAAAAAGGAAACCCCGGTTACCACTGAAAAGACTCCTGCTTCCGCTGAAAAATCCCAGAACAATATATCTGCCGGCTCTGCTCAGGCTGAAACCCCGAAAGCGCCTGAAAGCCGTCAACAAGGTGAGAGAGAAAAAATGCTTCAGCAGGAAAAAGACTCGCAGACGCGAGGCGAAGAACAGGAAAAACCTGCATCAAAGCCCCATTCAAACGACAGACCTCAGTACGGCGACCGCAGACCTCAGGGTGACCGTCAGTACAACAATGACAGGGGCGAGAGACCTCAGTACGGTGACAGGCGTCCTCAGGGCGACAGACCCCAGTACAACAATGACAGAGGCGACAGACCTCAGTACGGTGACAGGCGTCCTCAGGGTGACAGACCCCAGTATAACAATGACAGGGGCGACAGACCTCAGGGTGACAGGCGTCCTCAGGGCGACAGACCCCAGTACAACAACGACAGAGGCGACAGACCGCAGTATGGTGACAGGCGTCCTCAGGGCGACAGACCCCAGTACAACAATGACAGGGGCGACAGACCTCAGGGTGACAGACGTCCTCAGGGTGACAGACCCCAGTATAACAATGACAGAGGCGACAGACCTCAGTACGGTGACAGGCGTCCTCAGGGCGACAGACCACAGTACAACAATGACAGAGGCGACAGACCTCAGTATGGTGACAGACGTCCTCAGGGCGACAGACCTCAGTACAACAATGACAGAGGCGACAGACCGCAGGGTGACAGACGTCCTCAGGGTGATAGACCCCAATACGGTGACAGACGTCCTCAGGGTGATAGACCTCAGTACGGTGACAGACGTCCTCAGGGCGATAGACCCCAGTACGGTGACAGGCGTCTCCAGGGTGACAGACCGCAGTACGGTGACAGACGTCCTCAGGGCGACAGACCTCAGTACGGCGACAGACGTCCTCCTATGGATAAAGACAGAGGCGACAGACCGCAGTATGGTGACAGACGTCCGCAGAGACCTGCCCAGTCGAACGGCATGAGCCCTAAAGATGAAATTAAACTTGAGATCAAGAAGAAGATAAAAGATAAACCTGAACCTCAGAAGGCTGAAGTTAAAAAGAAGCCGGTCAAAAAGACGGATAAACCTAAAAGCTTCCACAAAACAGTGGCTGAAGGTTTTGACGAACTCACTATTGAACATGAAATTGATACAAGCGTGGCTGCTGCTGCTCCGGTTGAAAAGGAAGAGGTAGAAGAGGAACCGGTTAAGAAAAAACCGCAGACCTCAAGACCCAGAATGGACAAACGAGGCAGAAGACGTCAGGAGACTGAACCTAAGGTTATAGTGCGTCCGTCAAGCATTGAAATAGGTGAAAACATTATTGTTTCCGACCTTGCTAAACTTATGGCGGTTAAGGCGACTGAGCTTGTTAAAAAACTTCTCAGCCTCGGCATTATGGCGTCTATGAATCAGGCTGTTGATGCGGATACAGCTGCACTTCTTGCTACAGAATATGGCATAGATGTCAAAACAAAAGTGGTTACAGAAGAGGATCTCCTCCCCACTGTTGCTGACAAACCGGAAGATCTCGTTCCCCGTCCTCCGATCGTTACGGTTATGGGTCACGTTGACCATGGTAAGACATCACTCCTTGATGCAATCAGAAGAACATCTGTTGCAGAAAAAGAGGCAGGCGGCATTACTCAGCATATCGGCGCATATGAAGTAGAACTCGACCACGGAAAGATCGTATTCCTCGATACCCCCGGTCACGAGGCGTTCACAACTCTTCGTGCAAGAGGCGCACAGGTTACGGATATAGTTATTCTGGTGGTTGCGGCGGATGACGGCGTTATGCCCCAGACAAAAGAAGCAATTGACCACTCAAAGGCGGCAGGCGTTAAAATCGTTGTTGCAGTCAACAAGATAGATAAGGAAAATGCCAACCCTGATATGGTTAAAAGCCAGCTCTCCGAACTCGGAATTATTTCTGAAGAATGGGGCGGGGATAACCAGTTTCAGGAAATTTCAGCTAAAAAGAACCTCAATATTGATACTCTGCTTGAAAGAGTTCTCCTTGAGGCAGAAATGCTTGACCTTAAAGGTAACCCAAACAAGCCTGCTGAAGGTATTATTATTGAGTCCAAACTTGACAAACAGAAAGGTCCGGTTGCCACAGTTCTTATAAGAAACGGAAGCCTCAAAAAAGGCGATTACTTTGTATGCGGAACAGAATACGGCAAGGTCAGGGCTATGTTCAACTATAAGGGAATGTCTGTTAAGGAAGCGGGAGTTTCAATTCCTGTGGAGCTTATGGGCTTTTCCGATGTTCCTCAGTCAGGCGATAGATTTATCGTCACCCCTGATGAAAAGGTAGCTAAACAGCTGGCAGAACTCAGAGCGGACAATAAACGCGAAAAAGCTCTTATGGAGAAAACAAAAGTTTCTCTTACTGATCTTTTTGCAAAAATTAAAGAAGGCGAGCTGAAAGAGCTTAATATAGTTCTTAAGGCGGATGTTCAGGGCTCACTTGCTGCTCTTGAAAACTCGCTCAACAAGCTCACCAGCACAGAAATCAAGGTTAATATAATCCACTCTGGTGTGGGCGGTATTAACGAAAACGATATTATCCTCACCGCTGCTTCAAACGGTCTGATATTCGGCTTTAACGTAAGACCGGATGCCAAAGCCAGAGAAAAGGCGGAGAAAGAGGGTGTGGATATCAACCTTTACTCTGTAATCTATCAGATTGTGGACGACGTTAAACAGGCGCTTGAAGGTATGATAGACCCGAACCTCAGAGAACAGATAATCGGTCAGGCGGAAGTCAGACAGGTGTTCTCCGTACCGAAAATCGGCAAAATCGCCGGTGCATACGTTACGGAAGGCAAGGTTACAAGAGCGGCTGGTGTCCGTGTAATCAGAAACTCAATTGTTGTTTACGAGGGCAAAATATCCTCACTCAAACGCTTTCAGGACGATGCCAAAGAAGTTATGGCTGGTTATGAATGCGGTATTGGTGTGGAGAAATTCAACGACCTTAAAGAGGGCGATGTCATAGAAGCCTTTATCACTGTTGAGGAAAAGAGAACGCTTGACGATGTTAAGAAAAGCGATCTTGAAAAACAGAAAGCACAGGAAGCTGCAAAAACAGAATAACAATGCTTTCAGGCGAACACAGGATGCTGGTTTGCCGATACAAGTGGCATAGTGTATGATCATTGCATCAGTGGTATTTGGGCTTGGGATAGAACAGGCTTTTTCCCTCAAGGATAAAAGACGGGTTATCTCAGGTCTCAAAACCAGACTGAAAAATAAATTTAATGTTGCCGTAAGCGAAGTAGGGTCACATGATATATGGAACAGGGCAGAGATAGCCGTTGTTACGGTCTCTGCCGAACGGCAGCATGCTGAAAGCCAGCTTTCGGCTGTGATGGACTTTGTTGAATCGTATGGGGAAGTTGAGGTTATTTCCATTAATGAGGAAATATTCTGAGCTTCTTAAAAGGTCAGGTTTAAATTGCATAGAATAGAAAGAGTTTCAGAACTCCTTAAAGAGGAGATTTCAAGAATAATACAGTTTGATGTAAAAGACCCGAAGGTCAAAGATGTTGTTATAACCTCAATCGAGGTGACAAGAGATCTCTCTCAGGCGAAAGTTTTTTTCACCAGCTATAACAAAGAGAATCTGAAGTATATCCACAGGGGGCTTATGAGTTCAGCCGGATTCATAAGACATCAGCTTCAAAAAGCGGTGCATCTTAAAAAAACACCGTCTAAACTTATGTTCTTCATTGATGATTCTTCCGAATACGGAAGCAGAATTGATGAGGTTCTCCGTGAAATAATCAAAGAAGACGATGAACGGGATAGTTAATCTTTACAAAGAAAAAGGGGTGACATCTTTCAAGGCGGTGGATAGGCTGCGGAAGATTATCGGTGTAAAGAAATGCGGACACCTTGGAACTCTTGATCCTATGGCGGAAGGGGTTTTGCCAGTGTGCGTGGGCAATGCCACAAAATTTGTTGACTACCTCATGGATGTGGACAAAGAATATATTGCCGAATTCACTCTTGGAATGAAAACCGACTCCTTTGACACTGAAGGGACTGTCCTTGATGAAAATCATCAGATTAGCCCGGATATAACCGAAGTTGAAAATATTTTTAAATCTTTCACCGGAGAAGTTGAACTGACTGTACCAGCTTTTTCATCAAAAAAAATAAACGGTGAAAGAGCTTATAAACTTGCCAGAAAAGGCGAGATAGAAGATGCCGGAAAACGGAATATGCGTATATACTCCGTTGAGCTGGTTGAATACGCATACCCTAAGGGCGTTGTTAAAGTGCAATGCGGCAAGGGGACATATATACGGAGCATAATCCATGAAGCAGGGCTTAAAATGGGCTGCTTCGCTGTAATGAGCGGTCTTATACGCTCTGCAAACGGAATGTTCCGTGTAGCCCATGCGGTTACTTTGAGCGCTTTGGAAGAAATGGCGTCCAAGGGAACGCTCACCGCTGCTGTTCATCCGGTTTCAACTATGCTTAACTGGAAACATGCAATTGTTAAAGATGAGGCGGTTAAACTTGTTTCCAACGGGGTTTCGGTAAAAGAATGGAACTATGCCTGTCTTCCTTTTGAAGGGAGCAAAGACGGGGAAATGTTTTTTATATCAGAGAAAAACGGGCGTGTACTCGCCATCGCAGAGAAAGCAAGGGGCGGGGACTGTCCGTTAAAAATTATAAAAGTTCTTGTATAGGATAAAACGCGGAAAATCGGGTAAAATAATTATAGCGGCATACAAAAAATGTGCCGCAAATGTTATTATTGCCTTGTTTTTTGGCAGCGGATTTGTTATAAATTCAGGCTTAGCTTGTGGAGGTATTATCATAATGGTCATGACTAAAGAACAGAAAACAGAACTGATCGACAAGTTTAAAACGCACGAAAAAGACACAGGATCACCTGAAGTACAGGTAGCTCTTCTCACTGAGAGAATAACTTACCTGACTGAACACTTCAAAACTAATCCCAAGGATCACCACTCAAGAAGAGGTCTGCTCCTCCTTGTCGGACAGAGACGTCAGCTTCTCGATTACGTGAAAAAGAAAGATTTCAAAAGATACCGCACGATTATCGAGACTCTCGGAATCAGGAAATAACGCATGGATAAAAAACTCGATACCGTATCGGTAAGCTTGCGTGAAGATGCCGAACCCATAATATTTGAAACGGGCTGGAAAGCAAAGCAGGCTAACGGAAGTATCTGGATACGTCAAGGCGGCACAGTTATACTTGTTACCGCCACAGGAAGAAAAGAAGCCTCTGACGGTGTGGATTTCTTCCCCCTTACTGTAAACTACGTTGAAAAATTCTACGCAGTGGGCAAAGTGCCCGGCGGATTCCTTAAAAGAGAAAATAAACCCTCTGACAAGGAAACCCTTATAGCAAGGCTTATTGACAGACCCCTTCGTCCTATGTTCCCCGACGGGTTCAGAAACGAGACTCAGGTTATCGCTACCGTTGTGTCTTATGACGGCAAGCATTCGCCTGATGTACTTGCAATAAACGCTTCCAGTGCTGCTCTGCTCATTTCGGATATACCCTTTAACACTCCTGTTGCGGGTGTAAGGATCGGTAAACACAACGGACAGCTTATAATCAACCCCTCATACGAAATATTCAGCGAACTTACGATGAATATAGTTGTTGCAGGTTCGGACGATGCCATTAACATGGTTGAAGCCGGAATGGAAATGGTTACCGAGGAAGAGGTTGTCGAGGCACTCCAGTTTGCCCATGATCAAATAAAAATTCTTTGCAGCACTCAGAAGGAATTTGCCGAAAAATGCGGAAAAGCGAAATTTGAATATAAAGATTTCTCTGTTCCTGCGGAAGTTCTGGAAGAAGCTGAAAAAGAACTTAAAGAAAAAATCAACGCAGCTCTTGTTATTCCCGGCAAGCTTGAAAAATACGCAGCCCTTGATCAGGTCAGGGACGAGTATTTTGAAACAGTTGAAGCCAGACTCGGCGAAGAATACGCTGATAAGAAGAGCTTCTATAAAGAAGTATGGCACCATGTTGAGAAAAAAGTCTTCCGTGACTTCTCCCTTGACAGCGGTAAAAGAATCGACGGACGTACGGCTGAAGATGTACGCCCCATCGATATCGAAACTCACCTTCTGCCCATGCCCCACGGTTCTGCTCTCTTCACCAGAGGCGAAACTCAGGCACTTGCTGTTGCCACTCTCGGTACAAAAACCGATACACAGATGCTGGACAACATAGAAGGCGAATCGAAAAAACGCTTTATGCTTCACTACAACTTCCCCCCATTCTGTGTGGGTGAGGTTGGCTTTCTCAGAGGTCCCGGCAGAAGAGAGATAGGTCATGGCGCTCTTGCTGAAAGAGCCCTTTTACCAATTCTCCCCGCTGAAGCGGACTTCCCTTATTCGCTCAGAGTTGTTTCTGAGGTTCTTGAGTCCAACGGTTCGTCTTCAATGGCGACTGTTTGCGGCGGCTGCCTCAGCCTTATGGATGCGGGCGTGCCCGTTAAGGATGTTGTAGCAGGTGTTGCTATGGGTCTCATCAAAGAAGGCGACAGATACATAATCCTCAGCGACATTATGGGAACTGAAGACCACCTCGGCGATATGGACTTTAAAGTAGCCGGAACAGAAAACGGAATCACCGCTCTTCAGATGGATATTAAGATTGAAGGTCTTTCAAGAAAGCTTCTTGAGGAAGCCCTTGCACAAGCTAAGAGATCAAGGCTGCATATCCTCGGTAAAATGAAAGAAGCTCTCCCCACTTACAGGGAAGAACTCGCCGAAACTGCACCCAGATACCAGACTCTCAAGATTAACCCTGAGAAGATCGGACTTCTTATAGGACCCGGCGGAAAGAACATAAAAGCAATCGTTGAAGATACCGGAGCCCAGATCGATATCGATGATACAGGTCAGGTAAACGTATTTGCCGTGAGCAAAGAAGCCATAGAAGCAGCCATAGCCAGAATCAACGGTACGGTTCAGGAAGTGGAGCTTGACAAGGTTTATCAGGGCAAAGTTAAGAAGATAATGGACTACGGCGCATTTGTGGAGATAATCCCCGGCGTTGAAGCTCTTCTTCACGTTTCCCAGTACAGCAACGAGCGTATCAATAACATAGCTGATTTTCTTAAACTCGGTGACGTTGTTGAAGTAAAATATCTCGGAAAAGATCAGAACGGCAGGCACAAAATTTCCAGAAAGGTGCTGTTGTAATCTCTGTTCTTTACGAATTTTTTGAAATAATTAATAAAAATAATAAAAGGCACACTTTATGTGTGCCTTTTTTGTAGATTCTTATGAAACCCATACTTACATATCACGGCGAATTGCCTATACTAACAGACAGTTCCATCGGTTCAAACGGGCTTGTCTCCTTATCTGTAACATTTAAAAACGGCAGCATGTCTGAAACTCCGGCAGTAAACGGTGTATCTCACTTTATTGAGCATCTTGTTTTCAGAGGAAGCCGCAAATACACTCAGGAAGAGATAAGTAAGGAATCTGAAAGACTGGGCGGGTACATGAACGCCTATACCACAAAAGAACAGACGACCTTCTACATTAACGGTTTTTCCGGCAATTTTGATAAATTTATGGATATTCTGCTTGATATTGCCTTTTTCCCGAAGCTTTCCGAAGCCGACTTTAAGCACGAGCAGAAGGTTATTCTTACAGAGATAGCTTCTCTGAAAGACAGTCCGGAAGAATATCTTGATGAAGAGGCGGAAGGTTATTTCTTTGAAGGACACCCGATGGCTATGCCTATTTCGGGTACAGAACGGTCAGTGAAGGGGTTTGGTGTTGAATCTTTAAGAACCTTTTACAATGAGAAGTACACCGCAGGGAACTGTATTATCTCGGTTGCGGGGAGTGCAACAGCAGATGATGTTGTAAAAGCTTTGGACAACATTGGTGCTGATGTATATTCAAAAGCGACTGCCCCATTCGATAAAGAGTGCGTGAGCAAAAGGTTTGATAAAACTCTCAGCCTTGGTGTAGAACAGGTCTATGCTCAGTACATGCTGCCGGCCTGTACAGCATCAAATGACGAGCGTTTTGAGCTTTCAGCCCTTAATATGATCCTTGGTGGCCTGATGAGTTCCCGCCTCTTTCAAGAGGTCAGGGAGAAAAGAGGGCTTTGCTATAATATTGAGACAGATATGAGCCTGTACGCAATGTGCGGCGCACTTTCTGTATTTTTCAGCTGTGATCGTGAAAATCTCGGAGCAGTTGAGGAAATAACAATGAATGAAATTAAACGTATGGCAAAGCACGGCATTACAAAGGCTGAGTTTGAGCTTGCGGTTAATCAGATGCTCTACGGCTTCTGCTCCGGTCTGGAAACTTCATCAGGCAGAATGTTTTCCAATCTTCGCCAGTTCTTTTTTCATGGAAAGACTGTTGACAGTGACAATATAACGAAGAGAATCAAAAGTATGACGCTTTCGGGCGTTAATTCCATTGCGGAAAAATATTACTCAGCGGAGGAGTCGAGATGTCTTATACTACCGTCAGAATCATAAGCGAACACGGAGCGGAATTTATCCCTATGTATCAGACAGACGGTGCTGCTGGTATGGATATAAGAGCAGGGGAATCAGGCGAGATAGAAGCAGGCTGCTTCAAGCTGGTTAAAACCGGACTGAAAATGGCTATACCCGAAGGGTACGAAGCCCAGATTCGTCCCAGAAGCGGGCTTGCTCTCAAACAGGGCGTTACGGTACTTAACTCTCCCGGTACAATCGACAGCGATTACAGGGGCGAAGTGGGTATTATCCTCATAAATCACTCAAAAAATACATTCAAATATGAAAAAGGGGATCGCATAGCTCAGGCTGTCTTTGCGAAAGTTGCAAGGATGGACATTCAGGCGGTTCAAACCCTAGACGATACAGAACGCTCCTCAGGCGGTTTCGGGCATTCCGGAGTAAAATAAAAACTCAGGTTTCGGCTACGATTGTGCCCATATTTGCCACATCGTAGCCAGTTATGCCTTCAAACTCCTGCCGAAATTGAGAAGATTCTAAAATACGCATCATTTGCCTGACACTGTCTTTAACTAAATCTTCTTTTTTTATGACAAGTTCAAAGCTTTCCTTCTGCAACGGTATAAAATCCACTGATTCCATTTGACAGGCAATAAATTCGCTCCCCACCGCTATATCGGCATCTCCTCTGCCAACTGTACTGGCAAGCCCTACATGTGCAGCGGTTTCAGTGAAGTATCCGTTAACAGAGGATGCCTTAATCCCTAACAGGCGAAGATGTTCATCCAGCAGAACTCTTGAGCCAGCTCCTTTTTCTCTATTGACTATTTTAATATCCTTGCGACCGAGGTCTTCCCAGCCTTTTATATGTTTTGGGTTTCCTTTTGCAACAAAAAATCCCTGTATTCTTACGGTGAGATGCACTATTACGGCAGAAACGCCTGGAAGCAGGGCACGTACGAAAGGTATATTATATGTATTTGTGCTACTGTCCCAAAGATGAGCAGCGGTAACGGAAGCATTGCCTCTGTAAAGCTCAACAAGCCCGTCATAACTGCTGAGATATGAGCGGAGAACGGGCTGTTGGAGTGGTTTTTTCTGCATGCTCTCCACAAGAGCGTCAAGAACCAGATCCTGTCCGCATATTACAAAACCTTTCTCCTTTTGTCCTTCTGCAGAAATGTTTTCAGCATGGCATATCTCACATTTTTCCAATGTGCGGATCTTTTTTGAGTTTGAGATGTAGTCTTCAACATCTTTTAGAGTAAACCTGACTTTTCTTCCAACCTTGTAAGAGTTGATTTCTTTCCTCTTGATCAAGTCATAGACTGTGTTTTTAGCAATATTAAGCATTTCGGCGACATCTTGAACTGTTAATGCTGTCTGGTTTTTCATAATTCGACCTTTTAGTTTTATGTATATGTTCATTTAATAATATTGACTAATATATTTATAGATGATATTGCATGATTAAACAATATGAAACATGATTTAATGTTTATATTTATCATGTTTCATACTGTTTGATATTTTATATTGATTTGACAGAGGTTGAAATGAGAAGGAATATCGCAAGTTTTATAAGCGGTTTGTCTATAGGCACTCTGGGCGGTTTAATCGGTTTGGGCGGAGCAGAGTTCAGGCTTCCTGTTCTCATATCTTTTTTCCGTTTCTCTGCTTTGGACGCTGTAATACTGAACAAAGCGGCCAGCCTAGTGGTAGTTGCCTCCGCTATTCCTTTCAGGGCACAGTCTGTTCCTGTAAGCGTTTTCAGTGACCACTGGACAGTAATCCTTAATCTCTTGGCAGGCAGTGTTCTGGGTGCATGGATCGGAGCCAGCTTTGCTGTTAAACTGCATTCAAAGACCTTTTTCAGGATAATTGCTGCGATGCTTGTTATAATAGCTTTTATTCTGCTTTTCAGCCACGGTATGATATCCGGAGCAGCATACTTTGAACAGGGAACTCTTCAGACAGTTCTTGGAGTTGCTGCGGGGTTTATCATAGGTGTGTTTGCTTCTCTTCTGGGTGTTGCCGGTGGAGAACTGCTTATCCCTACGCTTATTCTTCTCTTCGGGCTTGATATAAAAACAGCAGGAAGCCTTTCCCTTGCAGTGAGTCTTCCGACAATGCTTGCAGGATTTGCAAGATATTCAAAAGACCGGAGTTTTGCCGTGATCAGAAAGAATAATATATTCATAATATTCATGGCGGCAGGTTCCATAGCAGGAACATTTATCGGCGGCAGGCTTCTCGGAATCGTGCCCGAATACATACTTATTCCTTCTCTTTCGGCGATACTTTTCATTTCCTCTTACAAAATATGGAAGCATAAGTGAAATGATCGGATTTTAAAACTGTCATTATACTGACTGATTTAAAGAAACCATGATTTCATCTGCTCTTTTCCAAAAACCCGATGGAAAAATTTTCTTTTACAAGTATAATTGAATCAAATATGTATTTTTCTCTATGTAATTCTCAGGGGGTATTATTATGAAAATTTCAGAATACAATGTGAAGCCTGATCTGCCGCAGGAGCTGAAAGCCCTTGAAGAGATAGCATATAATCTCTGGTGGGCTTGGAATGATGATGCTCTTGAGCTTTTTAAAAGCATAAATCCCGCTGCATGGGAAAAATCACGCCATAACCCAGTGGCTGTTATCGGAAGCCTCACTAATGAGGGTTACGAAAAACTGCTTAAAGATCCTGTTTTTATGTCCCGCCTTGAGGCTGTGCATAAACAGTTTTCCGAATATATGAGTCTGCCTCGCTGGTTTGAGCTTGAGCATCCCGATAAGGTTGCTGAAAATATGCATGTTGCATACTTCTCCGCTGAATACGGCATACATGAGTCTGTTAAGCTTTATTCAGGCGGTCTCGGAGTTCTTTCAGGAGACCATTGCAAATCTGCCAGCGATGTAGGCATACCTTTTTCTGCCATAGGTCTTCTTTATAGAAACGGATATTTCCACCAGTACCTGAACTCAGACGGATGGCAGCAGGAATATTATCCATATAACGAATTTTACAACATGCCCATGCGCCGTGCCCTCAACCCCGATGGAGAAGAGGTTTGCGTTGAAGTTATGGTTGAAAACAGAAACGTTAAGGTCAATGTATGGCGTATGATTGTGGGCAAGATTGAGCTTATCCTCCTTGATACTGATGTAGAAGGAAACACCAAAGAGGACAGGCAGATCACAGGACAGCTTTACGGCGGAGACTCGAATATGCGTCTCAAACAGGAGATAATCCTCGGCATAGCCGGTTACAGAGCTATCCGTGCCATAGGCAGACGCCCCACCGTTTACCATATCAACGAAGGACACCCCTCATTTGTGAACCTTGAGCGTATCAGAAACTACGTATCAGAAGGGATGGAATTCCGCACTGCTGTGGAGGTTGTACGCAAGAGTACAATATTCACAACACATACGCCTGTTCCCGCCGGATTTGATATATTCGGAACAGACCAGATCAAGCGTTACCTCGGACCGCTTTTTGAAAACTGCGTCCTGAACATAAATCAGCTTATGGGCTTCGGCAGAGTAAACCCGTTTGATGAAAGTGAAGGCTTTGCTATGGCTGTCTGCGGAATCAAACTCAGTACATACAGAAATGGTGTAAGCCGTCTTCATGGAGAGGTTTCGAGGAAGATGTTTAAAAATATCTGGCCTAACGCCCTTGAAAATTCTATTCCTGTGGGGCATGTGACAAACGGTGTGCATCTCCCCACATTTATATCCGATGATTTTAAAACCATGTATAACAGATACCTAGGCGAAAACTGGTACTATAAACCTTATGACTTCAGCATATGGGAAAAAGCGGAAAGCATACCCGATGCAGCCCTGTTTAAAGCAAAACAAAGGCAGAGGGAGAAACTTATCGCATTTGCCAGAAGGCATCTTAAAAATCAGATCCTTCAGCGCGGCGGAACATCCGGTGAGCTTGTAAAAGCTGATGAGGTTCTTAACCCTGATTATCTCACAATCGGCTTTGCAAGAAGGTTTGCAACTTATAAAAGAGGTTATCTTCTGTTTATGGACGAACAGAGGCTTCACCAGATACTTAATAACACAGACCGCCCCGTGCAGATCATAATAGCCGGAAAGGCGCATCCCAAGGATAACGGCGGAAAAGAGATTATCAAAAAGATATTCCACATATGCCGTAAGCCGATGTTCAGGGATAAGGTTGTGTTTATAGAGGATTATGACATTGAAGTGGCGAAGTATCTCGCTCAGGGTGTAGACATATGGCTGAACACGCCGAAAAGACCCATGGAAGCATCCGGCACGAGCGGGATGAAAATAGCCGCAAACGGCGGGCTTAACCTTTCCATACTTGACGGATGGTGGGACGAGGGGTACAACGGTGAAAACGGCTGGGCGATAGGCGCTGGCGAGGAGTATGAGAAGGAAACTTATCAGGACCATGTGGAAAGCATGGAGCTTTACGATAAGCTGGAAAACGAGATTATACCCCTTTTCTACACCAGAGACAGAGCGGGCGTTCCCAGGGAATGGACAAGGATGATGAAGCAGGCAATAAAAACCTGCGCCGCTTTCTTTAACACATCCCGCATGGTTATGAACTACACGGATCAGTATTATGTTCCTGTTCATGAGCTTAACTCCGCCTTCAGAGCGAACAAGCACGAAGAGGCTAAGGAATACATTCTCTGGAAGGACAGTATAATCCAGAGCTGGGACAATGTGCAGTTTACTGATACCCGAGTTGAAGCGGACGAAATGAAGATGGAGTCCGGTGTGACATTCAGCGCTTCTGTCCGCTCAGATGCTATTCAGCCCGACAATCTTTCCGTATGCGCCGTTGTTGAGTTTGACGGTGCAAGCGGCGAGTTTAAAGATCCTGAGTTTGTGGAGCTTGAGTTCAAGGGAACTGAAAACGGCATTTACAGCTTTTCAACAAGTACAAAATTGAAAAAAGCGGGCAAGATGAAAGTGGCTTTTGCTGTTCTTCCCAGACATAAATTTATAAAGGAACGTTTTGAGCTGAATCAGATAAAATGGGCATAAGATATTATCTCCCTCATTCAAGCGGATGTTTTATCTGCGGTGAGGAAAATTCTTTCGGAGTGGACGCACGTTTTTACGTGGAGGATCAGTATGTTAAGGCGGATCTTTGGATACCTTCACGCTTCTGCGGTTTTAATGGCGTGGTCCACGGCGGCATAGTTTCGGCTTTGCTTGATGAATGTATGGGATGGAGCGCGAGTGTCTTCGGAACAAAAGATACTCTCTGCTTTACCAGAAACCTCAATATAAAATTCAGAAAGAATACGCCTTCGGAAACTCCTCTGACACTTATTACATCTTTCTCAGGAAAAAACAGGATGTTTTATGAGGCTGAGGGGTGTATAAAAGATTCTGAAGGTACTGTGTATGCGGAAGGGTTCGGGCAGTTTATATCTATTCCGTCTGAGAAAATGGACGAAACAATGAATTATCTCCGTATGGACTCCACGCTGACATACCACCCTGTTTTCATTAAATTATACGAAAACTGGAAAGCGGGGCGCAAAGGGGACTGAGGATGCTTAAAATGCTTGTAAACGGAGTTACTCTCGGACTCGTAAAGGGTGATATAACCGAAACCGAAATGGACGCTATTGTCAATGCTGCAAATACAAACCTCAAACTCGGCAGCGGTGTTGCCGGCGCTATCAGGACAAAAGGCGGAGACAGTATTCAGAAAGAGTGTGACGAAATCGGCTATTGTCCTCTTGGTTCCGCTGTTATCACAGGCGGCGGAAACCTTAAGGCAAGATATGTGATCCATGCCGTCGGTCCCAGATACGGCATTGACCCTGCACCGGAAAAAAATCTTTACGGTGCTGTTTTCTCAAGCCTTATGACGGCTGAAACAAAAGGCTTATCATCCATTGCCCTGCCAGCTATATCAATGGGGATAAACGGTTTTCCAGAAGATGAGGCGGCGGGTATCATCATAAAGGCAGTGAGTGACTTTGCTGAACATTCACCGGAAAGCCTTAAAAAAGTGGTTGTATGCCTTTACTCCGATAAAGATCTGGCTGTTTTCGAGAAGGCCGCTAAAAAGCTTTAAGCATATTTCCCGGCTGATTATAATTGTTCTATGATTTTTCTTATTTAAGAGGGTGCGGTGACAAGAGACAATAAAATGTATTTCTTCCTGTTTCTTCTTACCGTTGCGGCTATTGTCGGAACCCAGACATGGCAGACTCTTTTCAATAACTTTGCGGTGGAACAGGCAGGCATAAACGGTTATCAAATGGGCGTTATACAGTCAGTCAGGGAGATTCCCGGCTTTCTTGCTCTACTTGTGATATATGTTATCCGCTTTATCCCTGAACATAAACTCGGTGCTGTTTCAATAATTCTCCTGGGAGCCGGTATAGCTCTTACCGGTTTTCTGCCTACTTATTACGGGCTTATATTTACCACACTGATAATGTCCTTCGGGTTTCATTATTACGAAACAGTGAACCAGTCCCTTACGCTCCAGTATTTTACAAAACAGGAAACACCGCTTGTTCTGAGCAGATTCAGGAGCATATCCGCCGCATGCAGCATTATAGCGGGTATTGCAGTTATGGGGATGCTGAAAGTCTTCGACTATCAGACAATCTATCTCCTTGTCGGTGTCTTGCTTATTGCCGGCGGTATTTACTGCCTTTTTATCGACCCCACAAAGGAAAATATGCCTGTTCAGCGCAAGAACATGTTTCTGCGGAAGAAATACTGGCTGTACTACACTCTGACATTCCTTTCCGGTGCGAGAAGGCAGGTTTTCGTGGCATTTTCAGTGTTTCTTATGGTTGAAAAATTCGGGTTTTCAGCATTTGCCATTGCTGTGCTTTTTGTTATTAACAATGCTGTTAATTATTTCCTTAACCCGATGATAGGGAAGGCAATTAATAAATTTGGCGAACGTGGGGTACTTACCCTTGAGTATGTGAGCCTGATAGGGATTTTCCTTGCTTACGCCTATGTGGACAATAAATGGATAATAGCTGTTATGTATATATTGGATCACATCTTTTTCAATTTTGCCGTGGCTATAAGAACCTTTTTCCAGAAGATAGGTGATTCTGCGGACATAGCCCCCACAATGGCTGTTGGTTTTACCATAAACCATATTGCCGCTGTTGTAATTCCTTTAACCGGTGGTCTGCTTTGGATGCTTGATTACCGTATCCCTTTTGTAGCAGGTGCCGTGCTTGCTCTTGTCTCTCTGGTATTCAGCCAGTTTATCGACAGAGAACTACGCCTCAAAGGGCAGGATTGACATACTGATTCAAAATTTCTTTGAATTTTTCATAGTTATTATTGTCTTGTAAAAACCATAAGCATATTTTATGTTCCATACACTATGGCGGATTCTCTTGAAGAGTTTCCGCCTCTGGGATATTCTGATATATGGTTTAGCTGAATTTTCCACCGTGCGTAGCGAAGGCAGGTTTACCCTGCCGCGAGCGTGTATACAAAAAATACAGGATGTAATTTTTTAGATTATTAAATAAAGGAGCTTTTACGAAAATGAGAACATCAAACCCTATGCTTACAGACAAAGCATTCCAGAAAGCAGCCGCTGCCGCCAGAGGCGAAAGGGTGGCTGCATCTGCAGCCACTTACACCAAGGGCGAGAGCGGAAGTTCCCTTGGCACATCCGCAGCCAGATTTGACGATGCTATGACAATCAGAGGCACAGTCAATAAAACATTCCTGCTCACTGTGATCCTTCTCATTGCAGGCTATATCCCTTGGAATATGGCTGTAAGCGGGAATACTCAGTATCTTGGCGCACTCATGATAACTGGTATGATCGGCGGACTTGTGGTTGCTCTTATTACTGCGTTCAAAAAGGAATATGCTGCGATAACAGCTCCCCTTTATGCCGCTCTTCAGGGGCTTGCCATAGGCGGAATATCAGTTCTTTTTGAAATGCGCTATCCGGGCATAGTCCTTCAGGCTATCATGCTTACCGTGGCTGTTCTTGTTGCACTGCTCCTTGCTTATACAAGCGGGTACATCAAGGCGACAGAAAACTTCAAGCTTGGTGTTGTTGCTGCCACGGGCGGAATAATGATCCTGTACCTTGCAAGCTTTGTCCTCGGCTTTTTCGGCATTCAGATGAACTTCATGCACGATTCAAGCCCGCTCAGCATAGGAATAAGCGTTGTAGTGGTGATAATCGCCGCCCTTAACCTTGTGCTTGACTTCGATTTCATAGAAAACGGAGCAGAAGCAGGTGCTCCGAAATATATGGAGTGGTATGCGGCATTCGGGCTTATGGTAACGCTGATCTGGCTGTATATTGAAATACTCAGATTGCTTGCCAAGCTTCAGGAAAGGAAATAATTTTGCTGATTACCAAAGACGGCGCTGATTATATATGCGCTGTTAATGATGACGATATTTTGCAGATAACCTCCACAAACAGAGGCGGGTTCAGTGAAGGGGAATACACCTCTTTTAATGCTGCTCTGCATGTGGGGGATGACTGCTTTAAGGTGCTGAAAAACCTTGAGAAGCTTAAAACCGCATGGAATATCGACAGGCTGGTTACGCTGAATCAGGTTCATGGAAACATTATTCGCGAAGTTACGGCGGGCAATATAGCCGATGTTATGTTTTCTGACGGTGACGGGCTTTTTACCCGTGAGCGGGGAATCGCTCTGGGGATTTTGACTGCTGACTGCTGGAATGTGCATCTTATGGGTGAAACCTGTCTCGCAAGCTTACATTGCGGGTGGAAGAGCGCAGCTGCGGGAATAGTGGAGAAGGCACTCGATATGTTTGCAGATGCGGGTGATAAGGTTGTAAAAGCCGTTGTAGGTCCAGGTATAAGTGCGGCAAACTACGAGGTCGGCGAAGAGCTGGTTAAGGCTTTTACCGAAGCAGGACACGGCGGGAATGTGGAAGTTTCCGGCGGCAGAACCTGCTTCTCCATTGGCGGAGCGGTTGAGAACATACTCCGCAATGCCGGAATAACAAAAATAGTCCGTGTTTCTGACTGTACATACTCATCAGAATATCTTTTCTCGTACAGGCGGGACAACGGCAGAACAGGCAGGATGATTTCAGTCCTGATGAGGAAGTAAATTGTTCAAGGAACAGAAAGAAAGAATAATGCGGGAAGTGGGAGACGCTTTAAAACGTGCCGGAAGAACGGACAGTGTGACTCTCCTTGCTGTGAGCAAAACTTTTCCCGCAGAAAGCATAGTTGAGGCATATGAACAGGGGCAGAGATTATTCGGTGAAAACAAGATTCAGGAAGCTCTGGAAAAGCGTGAAACACTGAAAGGATTAAAGGATCTGGATCTTCATTTCATCGGACATTTGCAGACAAATAAGGTAAAATATCTTAAAGACAATTTCGGGCTGATCTACTCTGTGGACAGGATACCGCTTTTAAATGAAATGGAAAAGCATTTTGCCCGTATTGACAGAGTGCAGGACGTGCTTATTCAGGTTAATACCGCAAATGATCCCGCCAAATCAGGTGTTTCTGTGGATGAACTGCCTGAACTTCTTGAAGCGGCGTCAAAATGCGGACACATAAGAGTAAACGGCTTTACCATGATGCCGCCCCTCGTGAATGAGGCGGAGGAAAACAGGGTGCATTTTGCACGCACCCGTGAGCTTATGGAAGAGATGAAGAAGAAATTTACTTGCGATAATATAGATTTGCGCATTCTTTCAATGGGAATGAGCGATGATTTTAAAGTCGCCGTGGAAGAAGGATCGACTCTGATCAGGATCGGTACAGCTCTTTTCGGCGGACGTTATTGAGGAGGAAGTTGTTTAAATGATTATTATATTAGGCTTTGCCGTTAAATTTCTTATATGCGTAATACTGCTTCATGCGGCGATGACTTCGCAGGAGCTTCATTTTAACCCGCTTGGAAAGCTGGTTGCGTCTATTACCAATCCTGTATATATGAACATGCTTAAAATGACAAAAAAACGTTCCGACACCCTTGCTCCGCTTTTTGTGGCTGTTATAGCTGTGGCTTACGGGCTCACAGTCTCGTTCCTCAGTTCAAGCGGGATAGTGTGGGGTTTTTTCTATGCTTTTGATGATGTATTGCGTTTTATTCTGATGTTTTATGTTGTTGCCGTTCTTGTTGGCAGTACGATAAATCGATTTGGCACAACAACTTACTCCACTTTCTTCTACCGTATTGCTCTGCCTTGGGTTAAACTCACAAGGAGCTTTATTAATCTGCCCGGCAATGCCGTTGTTCTGCCTGCGCTGATTGTTCTTTTTGCTCTTTTTGTTGTTATGGACAGCTTTTTCCATCTCGGTTTTTATATGTCCACCACCGGTGCTGTGCAGCTTGTTCCGGCTGTGAAAGGTGCTGTAGCCGGAGGAATCAAGGTGCTGATAGACCTTCTCGGACTCTTTACATGGCTTATAATTATCCGTGCGCTTATGTCGTGGGTTAGTCCGGATCCGAGAAATCCTGTGGTTCAGTTTGTTATAGCTATGACAGAACCTGTAATGGAGCCTTTCAGGAAGATAATTCCCCCCCTTGGCTTTGTAGATATAAGCCCGATTATACTGCTTGTGGTGATATATTTTGTCCGTATAATGTTGAGCAGGCTTATAGGTTTGCTGTAGCTTGTTTTTTTTGTATATCCGACCATATTTGGAATTATAGTCTTTTTCCCCGCCTTCTTTTAATACCGGCGGGGCTGTTTTTTCTATTCTAGGGGGAAGCTTATGTGGCTTTTCAGGTTTTTGTATTCTTTAATGATTTTTTCCGTTTTTGTGCTGATGCATGAGTCTCTCGGCATCGACATCTATTACGCAGTGACCTATTCAGTGGTCATTATTTTCTCTATTTACTTCATAGAGAGTCTTTTTTCTGATTTTAAAAGTTACAAGTTCTTAGCCGGAGCTGTGGGCGGAGTTGTTTTTTCGCTTATTGCCTATCTGCTTGCGACGATTTTTGACTCGCTGGTATCAAACGAGGCAGTTAAACTCGGTCTGTATTTCTTTATGCTTTATCTGGGTATCATCCTCGGAATGAAGGTGCATTGGGTCTTTGAGCTTCTGTTTTCCAAGATATTAAGCTCGAAGCAGAAAACTGTGAAATACGTTGCCCAGCAGAAGGTTCTGGACACCTCAACCCTGATTGACGGACGCATAGCGGATATTGTTGACACTGGTTTGATGGAAGGCGCTTTGGTTATTCCCACTTTTGTTTTGAAGGAACTTCAGAACATTGCCGATTCACATGATCATCTCCGCAGGCAGAAGGGGCGCAGGGGCTTGAATGTATTGAAGAAATTACAGGAACAGACCAAAATTCCCGTTGAGATAAACCAGACAGATTTCACCGATATAGGCACTGTGGATGAAAAACTTGTGGCTCTGGCGAAAAAGCTTAAAGCTTATATAATCACGACAGATTTTAACCTGCTGAAAGTGGCTGAAATTCAGAACATCAGAGCGATAAACCTCAATAACCTCGCCATGGCTATGCGCCAGAATATTCTTCCCGGTGAAGACCTTACAATCACCATAGTGAAAGAGGGCAAGGAACACGCACAGGGTGTGGGTTATCTGGATGACGGCACAATGGTTGTTCTGGAAAACGGACGCAAGATGATGGGCGAAACTGTGAAAGTGAATGTTACAAGCCTTCTCCAGACGGAATCAGGGCGTATAATTTTCACTAAGGTGCGTTCTTGAGCGTAACTGCTGTTATCCCTGCCGCCGGAGTGGGAAAGCGTTTCGGCGGTGATGTTAAAAAACAGTTTGCAGAATTTGGCGGACGTCCGGTATTATATTACGCTCTGAAATGTCTGCATGATGCTTATGAGTTTGATGAATTTATAATCGGAGCAGGGGAGGACGACTTCCCTCTAATCAGGGACACTGCCGATTCTCTGGGTATAAAGTACCGCATGGTGAAGGGCGGCTCCGAACGCTGGCAGACAGTGCTTAACTGCCTGCTTGAGGTAAAAAGCAGCCATGTGCTTATACACGATGCTGTGCGTCCGTTTGTTCCGGCGGAAGTTACAAGGGAAACCATCAAAACAGCAGAGGAACATGACGCCTGCATATGCTGTGTCCCTGTGAGGGAGACCCTCAAAAAAATATCGCAAAACGGAATAGAGGGTACTGTGGACAGAAACAGATATGTTCTGAGCCACACACCCCAGGTTTTTGAGCTTAGAAAGCTCCTTGCCGCCGTAATGGATGCAGCGAGGATGAAAACAAACCCGACAGATGAGTCAATGGCTATGGAGATGGCAGGTCACATTGTAAAATATGTGGAATCCACTCCGGAAAATATAAAAATCACCTATTCATCCGATATTGAACTGGTGAAAAGTCTGATGGACAAATATCACGGTAATATATGAAAGTTATATACGCTAAAGGTACACAGGAAGAGATAGCTACCGCCCTTTACGGGCAGATAGCGCACAGGGAAACCCTCGATTACTTCATGGATTTCCCCCGCATGGTTCTCGGCGGAATAATGGGGAACAACCTTCTGGGCAATATGGGGCTTTTTGCCCTGAAAAAGCTCACAGGGCTTATTTCATCAAAATATAACAAAAACGACCTTGTCTTCTGGAAAACATATTCCGAACTGCTTGGGCTCGATTACGCCACAGTGTCAAAAAGTCTCTCATACCCTGATATGCTTCTGTATCTGGTTGGCAAATCCGGCTATTTCATAAGCGGAATGCCGCAGATTTTTCTCGGATGCTCAAGCCTCGCCGTCAAAAAAGGGAATGGAATAATCCACGGGCGAAATCTGGACTTTTACGGCGGGAAATACTGGACAAGGGATCACGCCCTGATCGTTATCAAACCCAAGAACAAAATCGGCTCAATAACCCTCACGGCGGATGGTCTGCTTCTGCCCGGTCTTACCAGCATAAACGAGGAAGGTCTCGCCATATCGCTCCATGTTCTTTTCACCAGAGAAGTGTCACTAAGCGGTGAACCTGTGCTTGGCATAGTTTCTGACATTATGGGAACATGCCGCAACATAGCTGATGTCCGTTCTCTCCTTGAAACTAAGAAAACGGCAGGCGGCTGGGGTATCCTTATCACGGACGGCAAAACAGGTGAATGCTCCGTTTTCGAGATGAACAGCAAAGGAATGAGCGAGTTTAAAGTCACTGAAAACAAATTCAGCTATGCGAACATGGCGCATACTCCTCAAAAAAGAGCGGATGAGTTTGTTCCGGCGTACATCTGGGTTCAGAACAACTTTTATCGCAAGAAGAGAATGGATGATATGCTGAGTTCAATGTGGTTCGGTGTGGACCATATAAAAATGTTCAAAATACTCGGCGATTTTTATGATATAGGCATGAAGAAAGATCTCTATGCCGGATGTACTGTTGCCAACAGCAACACAATCTCAAGCGCCAGCTTCAGTTTTGCTGATGACCGCATAGCCGTTGCAGACGGAACAACCCCGTCAACAGCGGGTGATATATACGACTATTCCATCTCTGACCTGTTTGCAGGCAAAACAGAGCCCTTAAGGGTTATTAAGCCTGATGTTCCGCATTCGGAAGTTATGGAGACCTACACCCTTTCCGGCTGCGAACATTCAGAAAAGCATGACTATGAAGAGCTTGTGAGCATAATGTCAGGGCTGAAAAACATGAAACAGGATGAGTACGCTTTCCCGCTGTTTCTCTCTGTTTCGTATGCCAAGCTGGGGGAATACGCAAAAGCTCTGGAATTTGCCGATGAAACCCTTGCCCACGGGCTTGACCATTACAGAGAAGGCACAGTGATGATGATGCGTGCCATGCTTATGGATATTTCCGGCAGAAGAGGAGAGGCTATGAAGGAATATGAGCATATCCTCAAAGAATACCGCTACCCCTGCCTCACCAGAAAATCACTCAAATATTACTCCGCTCCCTGCGGACAGCGAGATCTGGACAGGATGGAGCTTAACTGGTTTATGTCCTTTGTTCTGCTGCTGTGATGTGCGGTATGAGAAATTGACGGCAACCCGTTTATCTGGTATTAAATTCTGATGGATTTTAATATTACAGAATATATAAGATTTATGTCTCTGGCGATTGTGCCTTTCTTTTTTGCTATCACCGTGCATGAGCTTTCGCACGGGGTTGCGGCATACATGCTTGGTGACGATACAGCAAAAAGGCTTGGGCGTCTTACCCTTAATCCGTTTGCACATATTGACATTGTAGGGCTTCTTTTCCTGCTTATCACACAGCTTTTCGGCTGGGCGAAGCCTGTCCCTGTGAATTTCTCACGCATAAGGGGCAATAAATACGGCATGGCTATTGTTGCCGCCGCAGGTCCTGTTTCTAATATCGCAGTTGCCCTTGCATCTGCACTGCTTTTACAGGCAATACTTGTTGTGCCGATCCATGCTGATACAATGCTTGCCAGAGTGGCTATGCCCATTGCGATAATGCTGAAACTCTCTGTGCAGATAAATGTTGCCCTCGCCATATTCAACCTTATTCCGATCCTTCCCCTTGACGGAGGGCGAATACTCACCAATTTTCTCCCTTTTGAAAAAGCGTACAAATTTTCGCAGACAGAGCGTTACGGGTTTATCATCATTATCCTGCTGTTTCTTACTGGTATTTTTGATAAAACAGTTCTTCCCGTAATCCGTTACCTGACAGCGTTTCTTCTTTAGAATTTGATAAGAGGTAAAAATAGATGAAAAGAGTTTTAAGCGGAATGCGCCCTACGGGCAAACTCCATATAGGACACTACTTCGGTGCGCTCAAAAACTGGGTGAAACTTCAGAACGAACATGAATGCTTTTACTTCGTGGCGGACTGGCACGCACTTACAACCAATTATGAAAATCCCGAAAATATTATAGAGATGAGGCGTGAGCTTGTGCTTGACTGGCTCGCGTCAGGCATTGATCCCGAAAAGGCGACCCTGTTTGTTCAGTCGAAAAACTTATACCATGCGGAGCTTTTTCTGCTGCTTTCTATGATCACTCCCGTGAGCTGGCTTGAAAGATGCCCGACATATAAGGAGATCAAACAGGAAATTACTGATAAAGACCTTTCAAACCTCGGTTTTCTCGGTTATCCGGTTCTTATGAGTTCGGACATAATAATCTACGGCGCAAATTATGTTCCTGTTGGTATAGACCAGCTTCCTCACCTTGAAATAGCCCGTGAGATAGTGCGCCGCTTCCAGTTTCTTTATAATGCTGATGTATTTGTTGAGCCGGAAGGTCTGCTGACGGAAGTTCCCAAGCTTCCGGGGCTTGACGGGCGCAAAATGAGCAAAAGCTACGGCAATGCTATTATGCTTTCCGAAGACCTTGATGAAGTTGAAATGAAGCTGAAACGCATGAAAACAGATACCCGCCGTCAGCGTAAGACAGATCCGGGCGATCCTGAGGTCTGTCCTGTTTTTGACTACCATAAGGTTTTCTCAACAGATGAGGAGAGGGCGTATATCACAACGGAGTGCAAAAGAGCGGGAATAGGCTGTATGGACTGCAAGATGATCCTTGTTAAGCATATGAGAGAGTTCCTTGAACCGATTCAGGAGCGCAGACGCAAGTTTGACTCAGAGATAAAAGACATGGACGAGTTCCTCGAAGGTTCGCAGAAAAAAGCGAACGATGAGGCGGGCAAGCTTATGGAAAAGGTGCGTGAAGCCATAAAAATATGAGCAGCGAACTTCTTGATGTTTCACTGGAAAACTTTGAGGGTCCACTGGATCTGCTGATCCACCTCATATATAAGAATGAGCTGAATATTTACGACATTCCCATAGCGATCATTACGGAAAGCTTCATCGCCGCTGTAAAAAGGATGGAGCAGCTTGACATAGAAGTGGCTTCAGATTTCATAAACATGGCATCTTACCTTGTTTATCTGAAGTCAAGAATGCTCCTTCCCAGAGACACCTTCTTTGAGGAGGAGCTTGATCCTGAAGAGGAAAAATACCTTTTTACACAGAAGCTTGTGGAATACTCCTTTTATAAGGATGTTTCCGCTGTTCTTAAGAAGAGGGAGGAGGAATCCTCCAAATTTCTCATGCGTGCGGACACTGTGTTCATTGCCAAGGAGCAGGCGGATACTGAAGACCCGTTTTTACTGGCTGATTCCTTCTTTGACCTCACCACAAAGGAACGAAAAACCAAGATGGTGGTGGAGAAGAATATTGTGGACTTCAAGGAAGTAGTGGCGAGGCTGAAAAGTCTGGTCATAAGGAAATGCCGCATGTTCTGGAGCGATATTGTAAAATCATGCAGGAGCAGAAAAGAGGTTGCTGTGTCGCTTCTTGCGGTACTTGACCTTCTTAAAAACAAAGTTGCTGATGCGTCCCAGAATGAAAACTTCGGCGAGATTGTTATAGAAAAAACGGAGGAGAAGGATGGATAAAACACGGGAAAAAAAGATTTTTTATGCTTCTCTTTTCCTCTCCGGCACTCCTCTTGAGAAAAAGTTCTTCCGTGCATTTTTTGAGCCGATGAACCTTGAAAACAGGCTTCTGGAATATGCCGAAGAATTTAATAAGCTGGATACAGGGCTTAGAATCCGCATGGTTTCCGGCGGGTTTCAGCTCGTTACGGAAAGCTCTCTTGTGGAGGCACTTAGACCTCACTTCGGCGAAAAGTCTGATGCACTGGGCAGGGCAAGCCTTGAGACAGCGGCGATAATAGCATACAAACAGCCAGTGACAAGGCTCGAAATAGACGAAATAAGAGGGGTAAACTCCTCCGGCACTGTGAAGTATCTCCTTGACCGAAACCTTGTCAAGGTGGCTGGCAGAAAGGATGTGCCCGGGAAACCTCTTCTTTATGTAACTACAAAGCACTTTCTGGAATATTTCGGGATGAATGACCTTTCCGAGATGCCCACCTTCCGTGAGTGGCAGGAACTTAAACAGGGCGGCGGATGACAGTAAGACTTAATAAATTTCTTTCCGCTAACTGCGGTGTTTCCCGCCGTGAGGCGGACAGGCTGATAGAAGAAGGGCGTGTGCGCATAAACGGCGCAGGTGTTACGGAGCTTGGCGTTCAGGTTGCAGAGACAGATTCCGTTGAACTGGACGGTAAGCCTGTTACGGAGACTGCCCTCGAATATTACAGGTTTTTCAAGCCGAGAGGCATGCTCACAGCTTACGGTGACGGCAGAGGCAAGGACACCCTTGAGGAGATACCTCTTTTGAGGGAAAAGAAGCTGGCTTACTCCGGCAGGCTTGACTATGACAGCGAAGGTCTTATTATTTTTACCAACGACGGTGATCTGATACTCAGGCTTCAGAAATCGGAATTTAAGGCTGAAAAGGAATACCTTGTCTGGGTAAACGGTGATTTGGACGAAAGAGAACTGGACGAAATACGCAGTGGTCTGAAAACCGATGAGATGCACTATCTGCCCTGCGGTGCGGAAAGGATAAAGTCGGGGCATTTCCGCCTTATACTCACCGAAGGGAAGAAACGTCAGGTGCGTGAGATTTTCCGCTTTTTCGGACTGCGTGTATCAAGGCTTTTAAGAGTGAGAATAGGCAACATAACCATAAACGGATTAAGAACGGGGGAGATAAAGAGTCTCTCGCCGAAAGAAATTACGGAGCTAAGAAAATGTATAGGGTAAGAGTTATAAAAAGTTTCGCATCCGCCCACAATTTAAGGGAATACGAAGGAGACTGCGAAAACCTCCACGGTCATAACTGGAAGGTAGAGGCTTATCTCTCTTCTGATAAGCTGGATAAAATAGGCATGCTTGTGGATTTCAAGGTTTTAAAGAAGCACCTTAACGAAATTCTGGACGGGCTTGACCATAAATACATAAACGAACTGGAATATTTCAGAACAGTTAACCCCACCAGCGAAAATATGAGCAAGTTTATCTACGATAAACTGAAAGAGCATTTCGGCTCCATGGTGGAGAGAGTTGTAGTATGGGAGAGCGATAATGCCGCTGCGGAATACTGGGAATAAGGGGCAGGTAAACGAGGTCTTTCACTCGGTTCAGGGTGAGGGGCTTTATGCAGGTGCCCGCCAGCTTTTTGTCCGCCTTGCCGGATGCTCTGTGGGGTGCGAATACTGCGACACTGAGTTTAACACTCCCGAAAGCTTTGATGTATATGGCAAAACAGTAAGCAATCCTGTTACTCCGGAGGAGTTTTTTGTTTCCGTCTGCGCCGGAGCGGACTTAAGCCTGTTTCACTCCGTTTCTTTCACCGGAGGTGAGCCGACGGAACAGCTTAAATTCCTTAAGGAAACAGCGATGCTTTTTAAACAGGCAGGCTGCATGCTTTTTCTGGAAACTTCCGGCTACAGGCATTCCGAACTGAAGGAGCTTAAGGCTGTCTTTGATATATTCAGTGTGGATATTAAACTCTGCCGTGCGGACTGGCGTGAAAATATTGCCAAGCTGCTGCCGGTACTGAAGTTTCTGGGTAAGAGCAGATATTATCTTAAGGCTGTTTTTGACGACAGCAACACAGAAGAAGAATTAGCCGAGGCCGCTTCTATATTATATAAAGCGGGAGTGACCGAAATTTTTGCTCAATCGGTGGATAATAAAGCGGATTTTAATAGAATAGACACAGTTCAGGTGATATTCTCAAAGGAAGGGGTCGAAATGTTCTACCGTCCTCAAATACATAGGTTTCTTGGGATAAGATGATGCTTTTTTTCGGGAGAAAAGAAAAAAACTTTCAGGACGCTATGTCCTTATACTCCAAAAAAAACTACAAACAGACAGTTAAAGCCTGCGGCGAAATTCTTACGGTGCAGCCTGACAATTTTGAGGCGATGAACCTTATGGGCGATGCCTATTGCCAGATGGGGGATAAGGAAAAATGTCTTGAGGTTTATGACGCTCTCCTGAGAAAGTTTGAAGGCGGAAATTATCTTGAAAAGTCCATAGCACTGGTTAAAAAGATAATCCGCAATTATCCTGATAAAGAATCGTATCAGGAAAAGCTTGCGGATCTTTACGGACAAAAGGCTCTGATAACAGAGCAGATAAGCATCCTTACCGGACTTCTGGAGGATAAATCCCGCAGGGGGTTTGTTCAGGAGACAGACCGTATCCTGCGCCGTCTTACCTCTGTTAAATCTGCTAATTCGTCTGACATCGCCTCGCTCATTGAGGTTATGCGCCGTTTCGGCTCCTCAAACGAAGTGAGGCTCATGGCCGAAAAGGGGCTTGCCCTCAAAAGCATCGCACCTGCGGATCTTACTCTGTTCATAAACTGCGCCGTGGATACCGGAGCAGACAGTGCGATATATATCAAGCATCTGCCTGAATACATAAAAAATAACCCTGAAAGCACAGCATCCCTCACTGATGTTATAGCCGAGCATCTGGAAAAGAATTTTGACAAAGCCTACTTTGCTGAAATAGTAAAAAGTGCGGAGCTTGATTCCCTTGTGCCTCTGTTTGTGCGTTTGAAGAGAAAATATCCCAAGCCTGAAATATACGGTTATCTGCTTGAAAATGCAGTTGCCGAAGGGCATGCGGACAGCTTTGAGCATATACTGTCTGAAATAGCTTCTGTTTCTGATGCCATTCTCGATTACTCATTTGCGAAAACCTGCTTTAAATTCATAGATGAAATGAAAACCATAACCGCCCTTGAAAGCATGCGCAGTATAGTGGAAAAAGCACAGGCGATGGATATGAAGCATCAGGTGCTTGACATGCTCCGTGAAGCATACGCAAGATCCGGTGACTCAAAAAGCGCACAGATGATAGATGATGAACTCCACGGCAGAAAATCCGGTCTTATCGGCGGTGAAAAGGAGGCAGGCACATTGGCTGTAGACTCTTTTGATCATACTGATGATCCGGAAGTGAACAGCCTTCTTGAATATTCACTTATGGATCCTATTCCTTCAAAGAAAAAGCCGGAACCTGTTATTGAGATCCCTGCCGAACCTGAAATAGATGATTTTTCCATAGTAACCTCTGAATTTGACCTCGATTCTTTTGTTAATGAACCGGCAGCGGAAGAGGAAAGCGGACTGGATCTTGATAAATTCGCCGCTTCTGAAAGCCGTGCCGAGCCTGAAAATCTTATTGAAAGATACGGTGAAGCTGTCTTTGAAGAACCTGCAAAGGAAGAGAACGAGCCTTCACCTTTCGGGCTGATAGAGGTTGATGATGACTTCGATGAAAGTGAAATTTTCGGTGACATTGAGATAAAACCGCAGACAAAAGACGATGAACCTTCTGTCTCCCACGAGCAGTATCAGCCTGACAACGGGCTTGATGATCTCTTTGATGACCTTGAGATAGTTGTGGAAAAAGCAGAACCGGAAAAGCAGGAAGAGGAAGCCGGAGCGCTTTCTCTGGATGACCTCACTTTCGATTTTGACAGTAAAAAAACAGCCGGACCGGAGAAGAAAACCAAGGACAGCACCAACCCGTCCATTACCTCCGGCGCTCTTGATGAACTCCTCGGCGAGGATGATAAATAGATTCAGAATGTTCGGACTCTCGGAACGCAAAAAGAAACTGATGCTGCTTAAGGGCAAATTCACCGTAAAACGCATAGGGCTTTACGCACTTCTCTTTGCCGCTCTTGTGGCAGTTAACCTCGCTGCGGGCTCAAATATTGTCAACACCGGCTTCCCGTGGTACTCCAACGTATCAATATTCCTGCTTATCAATATAAACATTATCCTTCTGCTTGTTGTTTTCATTCTTATTTTCCGCAATCTGGGCAAGATGCTGGCGGAGCGGCGGCGGAATATTTTCGGTGCAAGGCTTCAAAGCAAACTGGTTATATTCTCTGTTGTGCTTACGGTTATTCCCGTCTTTATAGTGTTCGCCTTTTCAAGCACCGTAATAAACAAAACCATTGATAAATGGTTTGACGCCCAGATAGAGCAGGCGCTCAAAAGCTCAATAGACCTGATGCAGAAATACCAGAACAGGCTTGAGCAGGATATTATCGAACATAGCAGCACTCTTTCAAAGGTTATATCCGAACGTGACTTTATGCAGACCAGGTACAAAAAAGAGCTGGATGCGTATATAAAAGAATATTCCGCTAAAAACCAGATAGACGGCATAGCCATATACAATAATCAGGAAGCAAAAATAAGCTCAGAAGAAAAGGGAGGATTCTTCTTTTTCTCATTTGTTAACGGTGACGTGGTTAACGAGATACTGAGCAAGCAGAGAGTTGCCCGTTATGAGTTTTTCGGTTACGAGCAGATCTACTGGGTTGGGCATCCTGTTGTTTCCAAAAGCAATGAAAATCTGGTTCTCGGTGCTGTTTTTATTTACAGAAAGGTTCCCGCTAATGAGGCGGAGCAGGTCTCTAAAATACTCGATTCATATAATAACTACAGCCAGACACAGTTTTTTGCAGAACCTGTTAAAAACGCTTATAAGCTTCTGCTTGTGCTTATGACTCTTCTTGTGGTTTTCGCCGGGATATGGGGCAGCCTTATATTCTCAAGGGGTATAACACAGCCTCTGGAAAAACTGGCGGAAGCGTCTCTTAATGTTTCTAGAGGTAATCTTGACGTTAAGCTGGAATCCGTGGGCGAGGATGAGGTCGGAGTATTGACCGGAGCATTCAACGACATGGTTAAAAGGCTTAAGGAACATAATGAGGAGCTTAATCTGAAAAATGAAAAGCTCGCAGAAATGTTCATGCAGATAGCAAAGGATAACCAGTATATTGATACTGTTTTTAAAAATGTAAAATCGGCTATAGTTCTCTTTGATGAGTCTTTACAGATCCTTAAATACAACGATCCTGCCGAGATGCTGCGGAACAATAACCCTGATTCTTTTGAAAATAATGTAATGGGAGAACTCCGTGAGTTCATGCTCAGTACCAAGTCCTCAAAACATTCTCAGACAGAGCTTTCTGTAGGGGATGACCTGCGCACCTTCGCAGTTACAATCACCAAGCTTTTCGGTGCGGACGGCGATGTGGAAAATGTGGTTATGGTGCTTGATGATCTGACTGATATTATACAAAACCAGCGAATGAACATCTGGCGTGAGATAGCTACCAGAATAGCGCACGAGATAAAAAACCCTCTTACTCCCATAAAACTCACTGCGGAAAGGGTGAAGAAGCGTCTGGGCAAAAGCCTTGAAGGTGCTGACGGTGAACTTGTGAACAGCAGTATGGATACGATTATAACAGAGGTTAACGAGCTTCAGAATATGGTGAATGAGTTTAACTCTTTCTCCCGTCTGCCTGATCTCACCAAAGGTGTGTTTAATCTGGGTGAGCTTCTCGTTGAGGTGACAGACTTTTACCGTCAGTCGCACCCTGATATTGAATTTGTTTATGAAAGCCGTGACTGTAAAATAAATGCCGACAGAAATCAGCTTAAACGTGTTTTTTATAATCTGCTGAACAACGCCATTCATGCCATGGAAAAAGGCGGCAGGATACTGATTAATGTCATATCTGAGAATGGCATGTGCCGTATCACAGTGGAGGACAACGGCGCAGGCATAGCACCGGAGGATATAGGCAGGGTTTTTGTTCCGTATTTCAGCAAAAAAGCGGAAGGAACAGGGCTTGGGCTTGCGATAGTTAAGAAGATTGTTGATGAACACAACGGAACTATCACGGTTGAAAGCAGGCAGAATGAATATACCAGATTCACTCTGGAGCTGCCCAAAGGGGTATGACATTGAAAACACTCATTATAGACGATGAAAAGAATATATGTACGACAATACAGGGAATCCTTGAGGATGAAGGCTACGAGGTTGATTATGCTCTTACATTTTCCGAAGGATATGAAAAGCTCAAAAGCCAGATGTATGACTTTCTTTTTCTGGATATATGGCTGCCGGATAAGGACGGAATAGAAGGCTTAAAAGAGATCAAACGCTACTACCCCGAAATTGAAGTGGTAATGATAAGCGGACACGGCAATATCGAAAACGCAGTTGAGGCGATCCGCTTCGGGGCGTGGGATTTCCTTGAGAAGCCTCTTTCCCTTGAGCGTATTGTGCTTATTGTCAAGCACCTTGAAGACAAGCTCAAGCTGATACACGACCTGCGTGAATATAAATTTAACACTCTCAAAAAATATGACCTTATAGGCTCCTCCTCCCGCATGGCAGAGCTTAAAAGAAAAATAGAAAAAATAGCTCCGACCAACGCCTGGGTTCTCATCACCGGTGAAAACGGAACAGGAAAGGAGCATGTGGCACGCCTTGTTCATATGCTCAGCAAACGGGACAAGAAAAACTTTGTGGAGATAAACTGCGCCGCCATACCTTCTGACCTGATTGAAAGTGAAATGTTCGGGCATGAAAAAGGCTCATACACCGGAGCCCACGCCACAACCAAGGGTAAGTTTGAGATGGCGGACGGCGGAACTGTTTTCCTTGATGAAATAGGCGATATGGAGCTTGCCGCACAGGCAAAGCTGCTCCGTGTGCTTGAAACAAGCCAGTTTACCAGAGTGGGCGGAAATGAGCTTATACAATCGGATTTCAGGCTTATATGCGCCACAAACAAAAATCTCGAAGAGGAGATCAAAGCAGGAAACTTCCGTGAGGATTTGTATTACCGGATCAATGTTGTCCCCTTTGTTGTACCCCCTCTGAGAGAGCGCAGCGAGGATATTCCTTCCCTTGTCAATTTCTTTGTGAGAGAAGCATGTTCCATGAACGGGATGCCCCTTCGCAGGATAGACGATGACCTTATGGATGCGTTTACCCGTTTTGAATGGCCGGGCAACGTGCGTCAGCTTAAAAATATAGTTGAGCGGATGGTTGTTCTTGCGGATGAAGATACTCTCACAGTGGAGGATGCTCCTTCTTTTCTGCTAGGCGCACCGGAAAAACCTGTTAAGTATGATATAGAATTCAGCTACACTCTGAAGCACGCCAAAGAAAATTTTGAGAAATATTACATTCTGAATGTTCTAAAGAGTAACTCATGGAACATAAGCAGATCGGCAAAGACTCTTGATATTGAGCGGACGTATCTTCACCGCAAAATCAAGCAGTACGATCTGGACAAAGATAAAAACGGCGGCTGAGTGAAAAAACTTATAAATATTTTCTTTGAGGCTGTTCAGGGAGTCATTTCCTACAGGCTCAGAACATTTCTTTCTGTTTTTGCTATAGGTCTGGGTATTGCGGCTGTAACTCTTGTGGTTGCAGTAGTCAACGGAGCCTATAAATCTGTTACCGAGCTGATAAACACCTTCGGTCCTGATACTGTCATGATTTTCGGCGGGCAAAGGAATGTGGGCGGGCACGGTTTCAGGTCGATGACTCTTACAGTTGAGGATGTCCAGGCTATTAAAGATGCATTCCCCACGGCATACAGTGTCCATCCCTTTCTGCCGAACGGCAGCACAAGGATCTCATACCGTGACAAGCACCATGTGGCTTTTGCTATTGGAACTCCTGTTGCATATACGGGGATGGAGTCATGGGAACTGGCTTCGGGAAGAGACATTCTGCCTGTTGATCAGGAATCCGCCGCTAATGTATGTGTTTTGGGTGATACTGTTAAGCGGACTCTGTTTGATGAATCAGAGGATCCTATAGGCAAATATGTTAAGGTTAACAGCTTTTACTGTCAGGTAATCGGTGTCCTTAAGCCTGCGTCTCTCATGGGGATGAGGGGTGATATGAATGACAGGTTTATAATGCCTCTTTCGTCTGTGATGAAGCGTATCTCCGGTCAGTACAAGCATATTATGATGCTCCGTGTGAGCTTCGAGGATATAAAAAATATCAGTCAGCGGGTTGACGAGCTTGAAAGCTTTCTCCGCATGCGTCACAATCTGGCTGATGATCAGGACAGCGACTTTATGATAATAAGTCCCGATATGATAATGAAATTCTTTTTTGCTGTCAGCGGCGCAATAATGGTTTTCATCGGGATAATGACCCTGCTCACAGTTTCTGTGGGCGGATTTGTAATGGCAAACATGTTTCTTATCTCTGTTCAGGAACGCACTAAGGAGATAGGTATAAGGCGTGCCTTCGGCGCAACAAAGTCTGATATATTTACGCAGTTTATACTGGAGTTCGGCATAATAACTCTTCTGGGGGCTCTTTTAGGGTTTCTTTTGGGCTCAATAGGTGCAAAAGCGGTTTCAGGCTTTGGAATATTTATTGCGCAGGTCTCCCCTGTAGTGTTCTTTGCTGCTCTTTTTGTGTCAATGCTCATTGCTGCTGTTTTCGGAACCGCTCCGGCGGGCAGGGCGGCTTCGGTTAACCCCATAGACGCCATACGGAGCAGATGAAATGAAGTATCTCCTTACTTTTAAGATAATCATAGATGTTCTCAGGGCTTACAAGGTGCGTACGGCTCTTGCGGTGATCGGTGTACTTCTTGGTACATATGCGGTTATTCTGGTCACAAGTCTTACTGCTTCTTTGGAGAAAAAGGTACGGCTGGAGATTGATAAATTCGGCGAGAATATCCTTACCGTGGTGTCTGGCAAAGTTCGCCGCAGAGCATCGGCACAGGTTATATACCAGTCAACGATGCTTAAGCCTGTTGACCTTCAGGATATAAGCGATGAAGTCAGCGGTGTAAAGGCTGCAGAAGCTTTCACTATGCGCACGGCACTTGTAACCTATGATGGCATAACTGTAAGTACCAGTGCCACAGGTGTGACTCCGGAAGGTTTTAAACTGAAAAATCTAGCTCTGGAGAGCGGGAGTATGTTCAGTGACAGTGATGATGCGAACATGTCGAGAATCTGCATTATCGGTTCGGAAGTCAAACAGAAGCTTTTCGGCAATGAAAACCCCGTGGGCAGAACTGTTCTGATCTACCGTGTGCCTTTTATCGTTTCCGGCGTGCTGGAGCCAATGGGTACGGATCTTACAGGAGCAAGCCTTGATGATATCCTTGTCATGCCCCTGAATACCCATATGAAGCGCATCAGAAACGTTGACTATGTGGACGGTATCATGGTGCAGATGCAGAAATATGATTATGAGCCCCAGATAATAACAGGAATACAGAACATATTGAGACGAAACCATAAAATAGGCGCAGGTCAGGAGGATGACTTTGACATTATCTCACCTTCTGATATGATGGAAATGCGTACGGAAGTTCTCGGAATAGTCAGTTTTCTCGGTAATATCACTGCTGCCGTGAGCTATCTGATAGGCGGACTGGGCATATTTTCCATCATGCTGCTTATTGTCGGTCAGCGCAGTCAGGAGATAGGAATACGCCGGGCGGTGGGCGCACGCAGGCGTGATATTATGCGTCAATTCCTCGGTGAATCAGCAATTATAGGCTTGTGCGGCGGAATATTCGGTGGTTTCTTAGGGCTTCTCACATGTTACGGAGTCTTTGCCAGCGGCAAGCTTCCATTTGCTTTCAGCACTGCCGGAGGTGTCGCCGCATTTGTCTCCTCTCTTCTGATTGGTGTGGTTGCCGGTGCGTATCCTGCTTCTCTGGCAACCAAAGTAAAGCCTGTTGAAGCATTGAAAAGCTGAGAGAACTTGAGTAATGTGAGCGTGTATGCAGAAAACTACAGGATGCAGGTTTTTTGCATTATTAATTGAGAGGTATCAGATTTATGAAATCAGTAAGATATATGATAATGTCCATCACGCTGTTTATAGTGGCGTTCGGAATGATCTACTACACAAGCAAATTTATGGGAACCGATTCTGACTTTGACTCCTTCCAGCAGGCAGCGGGGAAGGGGAGCTTTGCTTCAATTGAAAAAAGCAAGGATGGTGACATAAACACCATTCTCTTTACGGATGTTAAACTGTTTACCAACGGCAGCGGGCTTCCCTTTGTATGCACCGGAACCATAAGCGTAACAACTTCAGATGATGAATCTGCAAAGATGCTAATGAAGTACAGATATGATCTTCTGAATTATGCCCCGCAGGCGTTAAGCCCTGTAAAAGAGTTTACTTCCGAATCCCTCAAAAAAGCCGCCTCTGAAACAGCAAGGCTCTATAAGGAAAAAAGGCAGATTACCGCTGATATGCAATTTGTTTTTGATAAACTCACCTGCGTTCCTGCTCAGTAAATAACGTAGCTTTTTTTGTTTATACTTTTTATTTCAATGGGGATCTTGTAGGCGCTGCTGAGGTGCGCCTCGTCCATTTCGCATTTGTTTCCGTAGTACAGTGTTGAGCCGTTATCAAGGAGAAGTATTTTATCCGCATAACGCACAGCGAGATTGAGATCATGAAGTACGATCAGCGTTGTGAGGTTCCTGCGTTCAGTTATGCTTTTCGCAGTCTCCATTATTTCCACCTGGTTTTTAACATCCAGATGGTTTATGGGCTCATCAAGCATAAGCACTTCCGCATTCTGAACTAACGCCCTTGCGATAAGTGTTTTCTGAAACTCTCCGCCGCTAAGTTCTGTTACACATTTGTCCTTCATATGGGCTATGCCCAGTTCGTCCATTACATCTTCCGCCATGCTGCGGTCTTCCTGTTTCGGGTGCCAAGTCATATAAGGCTTTCTGCCTATCAGAACCGAGTCATAAACACTGCACGGTACGGCGTGGGTTGTCTGGGGCAGATAGGCTATTTTCCGTGCGGTTTCCCTACGCTTCATCTGGTTTATAAGACACCCTTCAACTTTTACACTGCCTCCGGAGGGTTTGAGAACACCGGCTATGATCTTCATCAGTGTGGTTTTCCCTGCCCCGTTTGGACCTATAATTCCGCATATTTCTCCTTTTTGAAGCTGAAAGGAGACATCATCAAGTATTTTCCTGCCGTTTTTAAGTGTACAGCAGATATTTTCAGCCTTGAGCATTTTTGATTGACCTCTTCATCAGCAGGAACAGAAACATCGGAACTCCTGCAAAAGCTGTTATTACGCCCACTGGAAGCGCCAATGGATACAATATAATCTGCGCCAGCAGATCTGCTCCCAAAAGAAAAACTCCGCCTAAAAGAGCAGATGCCGGTATGAGAAAACCGTGCCCTGTGTGTTTGAACAGAAGGCGCACCATGTGCGGAGCTATGAGCCCCACAAAGCCTATGACACCGTAAAATGCCGTGGCAAAAGCCGCCATTACGGATGTTATTATGAGAGAGTATATGCGTATTTTTCTGACTTCTACCCCAAGCCCTGCCGCATGCAGCTCTCCCCATTGGATTGCGTTGTAATCCCAGCTGAAGCGGAAACTGAACAGCATACCGAAGAGCATTACGGCAAGGACTGTCAGGGCTTCGTGCCAGCCGCCTTTGCTTAAGTCACCGAATGTCCAGAAAACTGTTGCTGCAAGCTGGTTGTCGGTTGAAAAATATTGCAGAAGCATGGTACATGCGCTGAAAAAAGCGGACATTGCCACACCCGCAAGTATAAGCCCCTGTGCGGACATTCCTTTTACAAATGAGAACATCAGAATCACAAAAGAGGCAAGCATAGTGCCGCAGAAGGCTCCTGCGGCTATCATGCCCATATTGCCGAAAACGAGCCCGCTGCCTGTGTGCATGAGAGAACCGGCGCCGAGGATTATTATGGAAAAAGCTGCTCCGAAAGCTGCTCCCTGCGAGAGACCTAGTGTGAATGAAGACGCCAACGGGTTGTTCAGGATGTTCTGCAATATCACTCCGCTCACGGAAAGCGCACCGCCAACAGCAAGAGCGGCAAGGATTTTAGGCATACGGAGATGCCATATGAAATATTCCAGATCCTCATGCTCACCACTCATGACGAGGGCTGACAAAGTATCTCTCCACGTATTCTGAACTGCGCCGTGCTTGAGCCCGAAAAGAACAAACAGAATAAGCAGGCAGATAAGGGACAGCCAGAAAAAAATTCTGCCCCTCATACTGTTATACCTGCTGCTATTTTTGATATAAAAAACCTTGTGTTACACATGCTAGAATTTATAACACAAAATTTAATTTTGTCCCGTAAAAAAAAATAATTATTTTGTTTCCCAGATTACCAGCTCCATTCTGAAGTGGGTTGTGTCCGATGCCATTCCTTCTGAGTCTGTCCTTGCGGAGACAGCTTTATCGACTGCGGATAAGGCATCCTCTGTTGCATTCTCCATAAGAAAATCCATGCAGTGTTCCTTCATTTTTGCTGCAGGGATTCTTTTCTCCCACTTATCTTCGATGAGGGTTGAGCTGTATGATAAATTCCTGCTGTCAAGCCATGCTTTGAGCATTGGTATATCGTTGAATCTTTTCGGAGTTATGTTCAGAGCCTTGTAGATCTCCATCATTACTTCTGAGTCCTTTTTACCTGCAAAACCAAGATAAACGACAAATTTTCCTGCAATTCCGGTTACTTTTGCAAAATCTGCCTCATTTCTTACCGCAGGAGTGGTGGCACAGAAGACAATGTCGAACTCTGCCTCTTCCGGGTTAAAGTCCGACCAGTCAGCATGCACTGCGGTGATATTTGTTACTCCTTCCTTTGCGGCGTCTTCATTAAGTATGCGGAGCATTTCGCCGGAGATATCCGTTGCTGTTACCGAAGCAGCCTTTTTAGCAAGGCGCAGGGTATATTTCCCGCTTCCGCAGCCAACGTCAAGAACACGCAGACCTGTCGGGTCTGCGCCTTTCTCTTCCATAAGCCTCATCACTTTGGCTTCCAGTGTATCTTCGGAATCTCTGTATCTGGGATAGTTCGCTGCGCGCCTGTCCCACATTTTTTCCGCATTTTTCGGGTCTGCATTTCTCTGAATGTCCATTAGAACCGCCTTTGTAGTTTATTTTAATATGCCCATCTGACACTTGCGCCGGCGTTGAATCCCATCGCTTCGTATCCGGATGTTTCTTCGTATTTTTTATCAAAGAGATTATCCGCATAAACTTCAAGGATCGTATTTTTAGCCACTTCGTAAGCTATACTGGCATCGGCAAGAGTGTATGATGAGAGTGTTTTCTGTTTTCCATCCTCATATTTTGGGCGTTCGCCTATGTAGTTAAGCCCCATGTCGAAAGTGAGTTTATCGGTTATTTTCCAGACAAATCCGGCGTTTCCTTTATATTCAGGTATGTTGTCAACTTCGTCTGATGATGAGCTGAAATCCTTGTCTGTGGGGTCGCCGCTTTTTTCGGATTTCTGATAAGATACGCCTGCGTTTACCGTAAGGTTTTTAAACACTTTGTATTCACCGCCCAGCGAGGTTCCTATAAATTCTGCGTTGTCGATATTATACTGTGCATTTACCGTCTGGGTGGGGTCGGCTGTGGTGGGTACGGTTCTCCTGAGTGAGTAGTTGTCTATGTCATAGTACCATGCGGAGAATTTTATGAACCCTTTGCCTCTGAAGTCGTGTCTGTAAACAAAGTCAATGGCGTTGACCTCTTCGGGCTTTATTCCTCTGCCTCTGAGTTCAGCAACATCCTCACCGTTGGAGTAATGAACCGTATCAGGCATTGTGGGGGTTCTGTAACTCTGGTAGACGTACACAGCCGCTTTGTCCTGCGGTGTTATGGTGTATGTGAGCCCTGCTCTGGGGGTGAGCTTGCTGTCATCGTGGTCGTATGTGAAGTTTTCTGTTTTATATGTGTCGTATCTCATGCCGAGGTCAACCGTGAACATATCATTCAGCTTCCATGAATCTGCGAGGAAAAAACCGTTGGTTATGATTTTCTGCCTGCTGTCTGTTGAGCCGAGGGGACGCTGGTTGTTTCCGTTATTGGGGTTTACACTGACTTTTATATCAGTCTCACCGCCCTGAAGATTTTTACGTTCGGCACCGAAAAGTATAGTGTGGTCGCTGATTTTTACTTCTGATTTGCCTTTGAAGCCGTAGCTTCTGTCCATTTCCAGCTCTCTTTCATAAATAGTGTCGCCTTCTTTTACCAGTCCGTTATTGCTGTCTTTTGCGGCGAAGTTTTTATCTGTACGGTCTTCATATACCTTGTAAGCGCTGAGTTCAAAGAATGCGTTGTCATTAATATGCTGAGTATATGCAGTGTTGTACATTACTCTTTCTTTTTCCTGATATGAGCCCTCGTTGGGCGTCATGTCTGGTCCGCCGCCCCCTGCGAATCCGTCAGAGGTTTCAACTGTGGGGAAATCGGAATCATAGCCTGCTGTTCCGGGGACGTTGGCTATTATCATCCCTCTGCGTGATTTTGTATAGTCTATTCCTGCGGTGAGTTCTGCCTTCCACGGAAGTCTGAGGAAAAACTTGGGCGCTATGTGGGTTACTTTGTAATCGCTGTTTTTGAAGTATTCATCGGCTTCCTGACGGCTCATACCGAGGCTTACGCCGAAGTTACCGAACATTTGAGAGTAGCTGCCTCTTATGTTGTAGAAATCGTCAGCCTCGTCCCATCCGCCCATTGTGGCATATATATTTGCTTTAGGCTTAGAGGTGGGGTGTGCGGTATATGCGTTTATGACACCGCCGATTACGTTGCCGTATTCAACGGAGCTTCCGCCTTTTATCACCTCTATTCTGTCTATATTGTCCAGCGGAAGCATATTAAAATCAATGTATCCTGCGCCTATGTTTCCTGTTGAGTTCATATTCACGCCATCAATATTAACCTGTATCCTCTCGCTTCCCTGTCCCCTTATGGTCAGGGTGTTTGCTCCGTCACCCACTGCGCTTTTTCTGGTAAGGTTAATTTCAGGGTCTTTTGCCAGAAAATCTGCTATGTTGTTGCTTCTTTTCTTTTCGACCACTTTTGCTTCCGATGATTTAAGATCCTCATCAACAGAACCGGACACTGTTACCTCTTCAAGATAAATTGTGTCCTGCATCATTGTTTCAGACATGGCGGGTGTGTTTATAAGAAATAAACATATTGCCGCCGCAAACGGTATTTTTCTCATGACTCTCTCCTTAAAACAAATATCGTTTATATTTTATAATTTTTGGAAATATAAAATTTCTATTTTTATTTCAATACTTTGTAAGGGTGAATAGCTATGCACTTTTCATAGATGTGTCTAACAATTTTAAAAGAAACTGTCAATTATTTTAGAGTCGGTTAAAACTGTTTTAAGCCTATGCTTAAAGTTATCTTCTTCTAACCTAAAGGATTACGTTACTGTTTTTTTATTATGTGTTACTGAACGATGCCGATTTTTTTTTGACTTTTTTAAGAAACAGATCTATTATCAGAATAAAGCGAACATTTGTTTGCTTTATTCGCTTGTGTTGATAAGTTTTGTTTTGCAGAGTGCGGATGCGTAAGTCAATCAGGAAGTATGTACGGGTCAATGTTATTAAGCAGGAGGTTGTTGCATGTCTGAACCCACTAAAAGACAAAAGCAGTTTCTGGATTTTATCGAAGAATTTACTGAAGCGAACGGATATTCGCCTTCTATACGTGATATAGGCGAGGGGCTGAAGCTTTCATCCACAGCAAGTGTCAAAAAAATGCTGGACAGGCTGTCTGAAGGCGGATTCATAAGAAGAGCCTCATCCTCCGCCAGAGGTATAGAACTCACCAGAAAGCGTTCCATTCCTGTTATCGGGCGAATCAAGGCGGGTATGCCTGTTATGTCTGAGGAAAATCTTGAAGGATACATTTCCGTGAAAGACCTTGTGCGTTCCGATTCATTTTTTCTCCGTGTGGAAGGGGACAGTATGAAAAATAAAGGGATTATGGATGGTGATTTTGCTTTGCTGCGTCCCAGTCCCGTTATCGATAACGGAAAGATAGGCGCATTCCGCCTTAACGGTGAGGTTACCCTGAAAACTTTCCGCAGGAACAGGGAAGGGATGTTTCTTGTGCCTGAAAATGAGGATTATCCGGTTATTCCGGTTCATGAAGGTGATGAGTTTGAGGTAATCGGTATTCTGGATATGGTTCTCCGCTTCTTCAAGGGGCAGTATGATATTAAATATTCATGAAAAAATCCGTGTGGGTGCTGTGTTTGACGGCGGATTTCCGAAGCCTGTGTGGTTTGGTCTGCACGGGGAGAAGGTGCTTATAAAAGAAGTCTGCTACAAATGGAAAGAGCGTGAAGGCACGGATGTTATATATAAATTTACAGTGACAGATGGTTTTAACATCTTTGAAATCATGTTCAGTAGTATGGAAGTATGCTGGTATCTGGTGGCTATGGATGAGGCGTCATGATCCTCTGCATGGATATGGATGCCTTCTTTGCGTCTGTTGAGCAGGCGTCAAACCCTTCTTTACGGGGTAAGCCTATTGCTGTTGTCGGGGCGAAGGAGCGTACTGTTGTTGTAACTTCATCCTACGAAGCACGCAGATACGGTGTTAAAACCGGAATGAGTAAATATGAGGCTCTGAAAGTCTGCCCGTTTTTGACTATTGTGAATGCCCGAAACAGGAAATATACTTACGTATCAAAAGAGATCTCCTCTTTTCTGCATAAGATCACGCCTCATGTCGAGCCTTATTCCATTGATGAATCATTCCTTGATATAAGCGGAACAGGCATAGCCCCGCAGGATGCTGCATATATGATAAAGAGCTTTGTTAAGAAGAATTTCGGTATCACATGCTCTATCGGTGCAGGACCCAACAAGTTCATAGCCAAAATGGCGAGCGGAATTAAAAAGCCGGACGGATATTACTGTGTTGAAAAGGATAAGGTAATTGAGTTTGTGGATATGTTCCGGCTTAAAGACTTTTGGGGAATAGGGCGCCGGCTCACGAAACGTTTTGCTGATATGGGGGTTTTTACTCCGGCAGATTTGCGTGCAATGGGCAGGGAAAGGCTTGTGCAGATATTCGGTGTAAACGGCGATCATCTTTACGGACTTGCCTGCGGTGAATATATATCAGGAGTGAAAACAGAAGAGGAACCCATGAAGTCCATAGGGCACAGCCTCACACTGCCTGAGAATATTTCAGCAAGGGAAGAGGCGGAGGGTTATCTGCTTCAGCTTTCCGATATGGTGTCCTCCAGAGCAAGACGTCTGCGTTATTCCGGTAAAACAATCACAGTGACCATACGTTATCCGGACATGGGCACATTTTCACAGGCTCATACAATACCTTTTTTCACTTCGGCAACTCACCATATTTATGCCGAGGCACTGACAGTTTTTGACAAGCTCTGGACCGGAAACAGCATAAGGCTTCTGGGTGTGTGCATTTCAAACCTTGTGCCGGAATGCGTCACTCTTTACAATATAGAAGACAGCGGGAAAGACTGGGAAGGATTGTATTCTGTAATGGATGAAATCAACACAAAGTACGGAGAGCGCACTTTGCAGTTTGGTTCGGTTCTAAACTGCCGCCGCAAAGGTTCAAGCGTTATCTCTCCTGCGTGGCGCCCGTCCGGTGACAGGCATGTCAACATTATTGACGGAAACTGATTGTTAGCCTGTATGGCATTCGTTACAGCAGTAATAGCAGCCATTTGACTGTGGATATTTCTTTTTGGCTTCATCTACAGCAGGTTTGCATGAACTGAAATTGCCTAAATACAACCTGTTCTCAGCGGAAGGCATCCATGAGCATCCTTCCTTATGAACTTCATGATCTCCGTTAGGCTGAGCATTTTTGTTTACATAATAATGCGCCATAATGCACCTCTTTTTATGCGGTCGAAGACAGAACACCACGCTTTTAAGCGTGGATGAATGAGCCTTTCGACGGTATACTTTTCTATGGAAATCATTAAGACCTCTCACAGTGCTTATTACTTGAAATATCATGTAGTTTGGGTTTGTAAATACCGTCGAAAGATCCTGAAGCCTGGTGTCTGTTCTTATATTCGTAAAACGTTGCCCAGTTTATTGAGAAGTATGCCTGGCGTTGAAATAGAAGCCATTGGCTTTGACTTAGATCATTTGCATATGGTTATAATTATTCCTCCCAAATATAGTATTTCAGATGTTATGGGTAGATTAAAAAGCCAATTGGCTTCCCGTATGCGAAAATTTTTTGATTGGTTAGAAAAAGTATACTGGAATGAAAATATAGTGTGGTCGCCAGGCTACTTCGTTAGCAGTATTGGTTTGAATGAAGACGTAATTAAAAATTACGTCGAAATGCAAGGGCAACAGGATTCAGGACAGCTCAAGATTGAGCTGTAAAAAACATGCGATAGCATGGCGAAAGCATAGAACCCCGGGTTTACCCGAGGGTATCTATTAACATAGTGTAACTATATGTGGTTTAAGTGTCAATACGGTATTTTTCGCTGAAAAATTCATCCACTTGCATTCCGCAGAATTGATATTATAATAATCACCGTACCGGGCCCCTCTGGCATTTTGTCCCCGAAATGCGATGTCGGTATGTTCCGTCCGGAACCGTAATCATGGGGCAGAGATGTTCAATGAATACCTTTCATGCAATCCTTTTTTCGGATTTTCTTCACAAACCTGTCTGGATGTGGCTTGTTTTTCTTGCCGTGGTGCTGTTTCTCCTTGTTCTTGATTTGGGTGTATTCAACCGCAAAGATCATGAAATCGGAGTAAAGGAAAGTCTTCTCATGTCTGTTTTTTACATAGGTATCGGTTTGCTTTTCAGCCTCTGGGTGGGCAAAATACTGGGCAGTGAAAAAGCCTTTGAGTACCTCACCGGGTTTGTGGTGGAAAAAACACTGGCTATGGACAATATCTTTGTCATAGCAATGATCTTTTCGTATTTCTGCGTACCCAGAATATATCAGCACAGGGTGCTTTTCTGGGGTATTCTGGGTGTCATTGTCCTGCGTGGGATAATGATAGGTGTGGGCGCCAAGCTGGTCAGTGAGTTTGAATGGGTGCTTTATATCTTTGCTGCTTTCCTCATTTATTCCGGCATTAAAATGCTGTTTAAGGATGATGATGAAGGTGATTTAGACTCAAACCCCGTGCTTAAATTTATCCGCAAAAAGATAAGGGTAACAAGAGATTTCCACGGTCACAGTTTTCTTGTTTACCGCACGAATCCTAAAACCGGGCATAGGTTTTTGTATGCCACACCGCTTTTGCTTGCCCTTGTATTCATAGAGATTGCGGATGTTATATTTGCCGTGGATTCCGTACCTGCGGTTTTCAGTATTACTACAGATGCTTATGTGGTTTATACCAGTAATATTTTTGCGATTCTAGGTTTGAGGTCACTTTATTTTGCTCTGGCGGCTGTGATATCAAAATTTTACTATCTCAAGTATGCTCTTTCGGTTGTTCTGATATTTATAGGTGCCAAAATTTTTGTATCGGAGATGTTTCATCTGGTTAAAATACCTCCGGCGATGAGCCTTGGTGTGACTTTGGCGATACTTGCGGCGGGAATTATAGTTTCTTTGCTTAAGGCAGAGAAAAAAGACTAAGAATCTTCTTCTGTAGAAGCTTTGGCGGGTCTTTCAAACAGGGTGGCGGTGAATGTATTGCCGCCCTTGCTGTTTTTTTCCAATGTGATTGAGCCGTCATAAAGCCCGGTAATATGTTTGACTATGGATAATCCTAGTCCAGTGCCTGTCTGGTTTCTGTTTTTGGATTTGTTTACGGTGTAGAAGCGCTCAAATATCCTCTCTCTGTCTTCATCCGGTATGGCTGGTCCTTCATCAGCCACATGGATAACTATTTCATCATCCTTTCTGCTGATGCTGATTTCGATTACTTTTCCGGTGCTGTATTTATGTGCGTTATCCGTGAGGTTGGTTACCAGTGTCATGAAATGCTCACGCAGTATGGGGATTTCGGTACAATCCGCCTTGATTAAGGTTTTTACTTCAAAATCTTCATAGCGTTCCTCCAGCTCACTGACAGCGGAGTCAAGCTGTAATGGTTCGTCCACGCTGAATCCGTCTGCTATGTGTTCAAGCCTGTGAAGCTCAAGGATATCGTTTATGATGTTATTAAGTCTCTTTGAGTTGCTGTGGATGATAGTGAGAAATTTTTCAAGATTTTTCCTGTCAACAGCCGTGTTGCCGAGCAGAGTTTCCGCATAGCCCATTATCATGGCAAGGGGTGTTTTCAGCTCATGGGTTATATTGCCGATCAGCTCAGTTTTGAAATCCTCATACTGGGTGCGTTCAGTTATGTTGTATAAAACTATAAGGATTTCATTGTCCAGATGGCGGACGTGGGCGTCAAAAATCTTCTGACGGAGTTCAAGGTGGTGTATTCCGTCCTCATTCCACTCCAAAATCCTGCTGACAAAGTTGATTGTGTCCATATTGTTCAGAGAATCTACAATATTTTTGCCAAGGGTAAGCTCCGTACCCAGATCTTTTACGGCTTTACTGTTGAAGTGCTTTATTTTGTGCGATGTATCCAGAAGGATTATTCCTTAATTTAGTATTGAGAAAACATGCTGAAGCTTGTGGCGCTCATTCTCAAGTTCATTCTGTTTTTTGGTCATGGAGCTGTACATGCGGTGGAAAATGTCCGCAACTTTGGACATTGTTTTATCACCGAATACAGGGAAACTTATGTTTTTGTCTCCGGCTTCGATTCTATCTGCTATGTCAGCGAGTTTCCGCATTGGTATTGATATTCTGCCCGCAAGGAGGAATGAGATAAGACCGGATACCGCAACAGAAATAAGGAGGATGCGAAAGTTTGAGTTGATGGCATCACGGCTGTGTTCTTCCGCCTGCATGTTGGTTATATTTTCAGACAGTATTTCGCTTTTTCCACGCACTTCGTGAATTTTGAGCCCTGCCTCCGGTTCTGCCTGCCTCCCTGCGGAGTAGTGCAGGGTAAGCATCAGAACAAGGGTTACGGGAACAAATATTGTAAGAAAAATGCCTGCAAATAGTCTCATGTATCGGCGCGGTAGCCAATCTTAGGAACAGATTTGATTATTTTCCCTTTGTCTCCGAGCTTCTTTCTAAGTGATGAAATATGTGTATCCACTGTTCTGGAGTAAACATCAGTATCATAACCCCAGACAGCGTTAAGAAGCTGGTTTCTGGTGAAAACCCTTTTGGGATTGCGGAGGAAAGTCACAAGAAGTTCATACTCCTTGTTTGTGAGAACAACCTCGTCACCATCTGCCTTAACAGTGTAGTTTACCGTGTCTATTGTGATGCCTGATTCGGAGATTATTTTATTTTCCATCGCAGGGGTACGACGGAGAATAGCTTTAACCTTTGCTGCGAGAATGTTCATGCTGAAAGGCTTGGTGAGGTAATCATCAGCTCCGTTTTCCAGACCCTTGATGATGTCGTTTTCGGTATTTTTGGCAGATATAATAATTACAGGAATGTGGACGTATTTCTGGTTATGGCGTACGATGCTTAAAAAATCCATGCCCTTCAGTCCGGGCAGCATGAGATCCAGCAGGATCACGTCAGGGCTGAAGTTTTCGAGGTGGATAAGACCGTCATTTGCATCAGCGGAGCATATTACTTCATAGTTTTTCTGCTCCATATTGAATTTGATGAGATCGCTCATCTCCTCGTGGTCTTCAATTACCAGTATTTTTATCATATTGACTCCTTCAGTCCAGCCTCTGATGGCGGACTATTTTACCTTCCACCATAAAATAAACAAGCTCTGCTATGTTTGTGGCGTGGTCGGCAATTCGCTCAATACATCTTGTTATCTGCATGAGAGATATTACTCCCGCAGTTTTTTTGATGTCTTCTGCTATGTAGGTGAGCAGCTCACGGATTATCTGTGAGTGCAGACCGTCTATTATGTCGTCTCTCTTGATTACATGATATGCGGCGCCTGTGTCTTTGTTGAAATAGGCGTTTACGGCGTCATTAAGCATAGCGGCTGATGCTTCGCCCATCTTCGGCAGGTCTATGTAGGGCTTTATCTGGGGAATTTCATTAAGCTTTAGCACTTCTTTAGCTATATCAACACTGTAATCGCCTATCCTCTCAAGATCCACGATAATTCTGGAAGCCGTGAGAACAAAGCGCAGGTCAACAGCCTTGGGTTCATAGAGGGCAATTATTCTGCGGCAGAGGGCATCAACCTCTATATCAAGGTTATCCACCTTATCGTCCCATGCTATTATTTCACGGGCGAGGTCGCTGTTGCGTTCCACCAGACTTTTTACAGAACCTTCTATCATGGTTTCACATTCTTTCGCCATTTCGGCTATCAGTGCTTTAAGCCTGATATAATCAGTTTCATGCTGCTGTGACATATAACACCCCTTTATCAAACATAAATGTTATATCCACCCGCATATGCAGGGTTTGAAGTCTGTACATATTGCCTGTGGAGAATATTTTATTTATTATATCAGATAGGCGGATTAATTTAAGCCTGTGTCTGAATAACAATTTAACATATTTGAATTCTGTGACGTCAATGTGAGAGAAATGTCAAATAGATGTTAATTAATTTCTTTTTCGTTCCAGTTAAACTTTTTTGAACCTATTTACATAATTTGCCTTTCAATTCTTTTTAGACTGTATTAAACTTTGTTAGACAAAAGCGGACAGGAGTGTTTATGAGAGAAAGAGAGCTTTCCGGAAGCATGGAGGATTATCTTGAGACTATTCTTCTGCTCCAAAAAGAAAATCCGGTTGCCAGAGCTAAAGAAATTTCAGAAAAGCTCGGCGTCAAAATGTCATCCGTAACAAATGCACTCAAGCACCTTTCCGAGAAGGGATTTATTAATTACGACCGCTACAGCTTCATCACTCTCACTAAAGAAGGTGAGAAGTATGCGGAAAATATTTTTCTCCGCCACGAGGTACTGAAAAAATTCCTCAAAACCGTTGTTGGTCTGAGCGAAGATCAGGCAGAGGAAAATGCGTGTCGTATGGAACATGTCATGGACATGGATGTTATCAACAAAATCAATAAACTTGTTGATTTCCTTGAGAGGGAAAATGTTTCTCAGGAATTTAAAAAATATCTTGAAGATAACTGACAGGGAGAAGGAAGGGGCGGTTTTTTGAAAGCCGCCTTTATTTTTTCAGTGCTTTTATTTCCCGCAGCAGCTTTCCCGTCACAGAGGTAAGCAGGTTCATTTCCCGTTCCGACCATTCTTTTGAGTCAAACATCATTGAAACTTCCATCAGTTTAACATCATTATTCTGCCCGTTCAGATACCCTGACAGCTCAAGCAGTTCGGAGAATTTTTCTTTGAATATCTGTTTCTGTGAAACTGACGCAAAATCAGGTTCGGCAGTTTCAGCGGCAATATCTTTGAGAGCAAGTCTAAGTTCCCAAAGAACAACCAGAACAGCGTGGGAAAGGTTCATACTTGGACATTCAGCTTCTGTGGGCAGTGCAACTCTGTAACGGCAGACTGCAAGCTGTTCATTGCTCAGTCCGTTTGCTTCATTACCGAATAACAGTCCTATGGTTTTTCCTGAGGATATTTCTGACTTAACTGTTTCCGACAGCTTCTCATAAGGCAAAGAAAGTCCGTTATCCCAAGGGTTTCTGGGGCTGAAGCCTATTACCACATCTGCTTTTGAGGTGAGTTCCTTAAAGGATAAATTCTTAACAGCAGTGTCAAGAATGCGGGAAGCATGCACCGCATATATTGACGCTGTTTGCTCTCTGCCTGAAAGAATACCGGTAAGCTCAAGCCTGCTGAATCCGGTATTTGCCATTATTCTGGCAATATACCCAAGGTTGGCTGCGCCTTCCGGTTCACTTAGGAGTACAGTTATTTTATCTTTAAAATCGGGCATCTAAGCTTTGTTGCTCAGACTCAGCATGAGACGGTAGTTTTTCATTACCTTGCTGTAGTAAACCTGAGGAAGTCCGCTCCCGCTCTGGAGTTTTTTGCGTAAGTTGCCGGGCCCGAGGTTGTAGGCTATGATTGCGTGTTTCTGGTTATCGTATTTATTCATGAGGTAGGAGAGGTAGCCTATGCCTAGTTTGATATTTGTGACCGGATCGAAAAGCTCTTCTGTTTTGCGTATATTTACGTCAGGCTTCTGGTCTGATATGTAGCGTGCTGTTCCCGGAAGAAGCTGCATCAGCCCGACGGCTCCTTTGTTTGACACTGAATTTCTGTTGAAAGAGCTTTCTGTTTTTATTACCGCAAGCACCAGATAAGGGTCTATGCTGTGTTTGCGTGACTCGCTTACTATAAGGTAAGCCATATCCATTGCGGTTAATCCGCCCGGAGGACGATTAAAGGTCGAAAGTATATCCCTGACATCAAGCACCTGGGTGGCGAATGTCATTTTTTCCCTTTCAGCGTTTAGTTTCTCTGATACGCTGATCATTTTGTCATGCTGCATCTGCGCTTTTTCTTCCATACCGCCGAGATTGTAGTTTACGATGTTAAGGAAGAAGAAGTTCACGGCAAGCAGGAAGAATATAAACACCGACAGCATCAGCGCTATAGGTCTAGCCTGCATTTCGATAGCTTTCATTCTCTGAGTAACGCTCCTTGCGTAAATTAGGTTCGTAAAATAGGACAAATCATTCTCTGAAAAATTCAGAGTACAAAACCTTAGTTTTTTTGTTATCATGCTTCTTGTTGCGAAAAATAGTCTATGCGGCATGAAGTGTAAAGTGAAAAAATCACACTTCACCCAAAAACACTGACAGGATAAAGGAAAAAAGTTGATATTTTATGTTTGAATTTCCAGCGCTTTTTAAAGCAGAGTTTGTAAAAAGATATAAAAGGTTTTTCACCGACGTGATAAAAGACGGTGAAACAATTACTGTACATAACCCGAACACAGGCTCAATGAAAAACCTGCTTACAGAGGGTAATCCTGTGCTTTGTTCTGTTTCAGACAATCCCGCCCGTAAGCTGTCCTGCACCCTTGAGGCTATGTGTGTGAACGGTGAGTGGCTGGTGGTGAATACCATGGTTGTAAACCGCATAGCTGAAAGCGCCATAAATGACGGTGAAATAGAAGAGCTGGGCAGTGTTTCCCTGTGCCGCAGAGAATACTCATATGACGAGGCGAGGCTTGATTTTTATGTGGAGTCAGATAAGGGAAAGTTTCTGATCGAAGTAAAAAACTGCACCCTTTATGATGAGAATACAGTTATGTTTCCCGATGCGGTTACAACAAGGGGTAAAAAGCACCTTGAGGTTTTGCAGAAAGCTGTCAGGGAAGGGTATAACGCCTGTATGCTGTATATGTGTCAGGTGAAGCGCAGTGCTTTCAGACCCGCTCATGAGATAGATCCTGCATACGCAGCGGAATTTGAGAAGGCGAAGTCCTCCGGAGTTCAGATTCTGGTTTATTATACGGATTTCGACCCTGAAAAGGGGACTGTCAGCCTGAAAAGGATGGTCTAAGCATTACATATGACCGATCAGTGTGTACACAGCATCTGTGTCACGTATCTGTCCGGTTTTGATTTTATAGTCAAGCTCGGCAAACTGCCCCGCAAGGACGGCAAGCTCTGACGGCTTCCATTTTGCTGCATCGGACTTAATTTTGTTGAGTATGAACATCCTTTCCTGCAGAGCAGAGGGAACTTTCTTCTGTAAATAGATCTGTTTCATTCTGCGGGCAAGGAGAACAAAGATAATTGTGACAGCCTCTCCGCCTTTTATAAGGCTGTCCAGTATCCGCACACAGGATTTACGGTCTCTGGAGGCGAAGCTGTCTATGAATGCGAATATGTTTTCCTGCTTTTCAGCGGTTATCAGCTTAAGCACTTCGTCCGGCGATGAAGGTTTTTTATGTGCGTAATAAATTGATAGCTTGTCTATTTCGCTTCGTATCTGCTTGATGTCTCCGCCGAAAATATCATAGATCTCATCCGCCGCACCGTAATCGCAGGGAAGCTCATGCTTTTCAAACTCATTTTTCACTTCCATAACACTGTCACGGCGGCTTTTTTTCTTTTCTACCGTCAGTCTGAACCCTTGAAATGCGCCGAGTTTTTTTTCAGCATCCGCAGCAGCAGTGAGAACTATCGCTGCCTCCGGGCATCTGTGTGCCTGATTCATAAACGCCTCAAGCTCTTTGATCTTATCTGCGTTATGAACAATGGCAAGTTTTATAGGGTTAAAAAGAGATGGAGAGGAAACAAAGCTGAAAAAATCGGATAAATCCATCTCATCCCCGAACCATACTGTGTCTTCAGGATCGTCCAGAGATGCGCGGATTTTTTCTGTCTCGGCGTCAATAAAACCTGCCGTACCGAGAATTATCAGCTTGGAATCATGGTCTGAAGTCATGGTAAAAATCCGTTAAGGACTGCCTGATGACGTAATTTACTGCATCAGTTCTATTCCGCTTGTTTTTACCCAGATCGCTTGTGAGGTCGTAAACTGTTCTGCTGTTGAAAGTTCCTGTGAAAACTTCTTTTCCTGTACGATCATGTATTGTTACTTCCAGTTCGCATGAAACGGACGAGGTTCCTGTCTGACCTGTTCTGGTAACGATTCTTGATTCAAAAGAAAGGTCTTTAAGGCGGAGATCTGCTATGTATCTGCTTTTTCCGTTATCTCCCAGCGCGCCTCTTGCGCTGAAGAAGTTTACGGCAACATCCTCAATCTCCCTTTCCATATCAGGCTCAGATGACTGGTTATACACGCTGGCGATGGTGAGCGTATAGTTTGCTCTTTCTTCCATACCTGCCATTTTATATCCGCAGCCGTTTATCATAACAAGAATGAGGATAAGGGCGGATACGCCGCCCTTTAAGCTTTTAAGCATTTATTTCACCACTATGTTTATCAGTTTGTTGGGAACAAATATCTTTTTGACCACCTCTTTCCCGTCTGTATAGCCTTTGATTTTTTCATCAAGGAAAGCTGCTGAAAAGGCGTCTTCCTGCGCACAGTCACGGGGAAGGGAGAGCTGTGAGCGTACCTTACCATTTATCTGTACCACAACTGTTACTTCGTCTGTCTTTGTATATTCTTCAACATATGAAGGCCAGTCGCTTCTGGAAAGTATTTCCTTCATTTCCGCTTCTTCCCAAAGTTCCTCTGTTATATGAGGGGTGAAGGGGTTAAGAAGTTTTAAAAGAGCCGTAAGAGCTTCTTTGAAAACCAGTTTTTCCCCATCTGCCTTGAGTTTTGTTTCCGCTTTATAAAGGTAGTTTACAAACTCCATCAGGGCGGCAACAGCCGTGTTAAGGTGATATTTATCTATATCGTTTGTAACTTTTTTGATCGTTGAATGGGTGTGATAAAGCATTTCTTTGATGAATGCCTCATCTCCGCCTGTGCCGAAGTTCTGCTGAATGAGTCCGATGTTGTTTTTAACAAGCCTCCAGACCCTGCCGAGGAACCTGAAAGAGCCTTCAACACCCTGATCGCTCCACTCAAGTTCATTTTCAGGGGGTGCAGCGAAAATAATGAACAGCCTTGCAGTATCAGCACCGTAGAGCTGAATAAGCTTGTTGGGGTCTACTACATTTTTTTTGGATTTGCTCATCTTTTCTACACGGCCGACTGTAACTTCTTTGCCGCATTTGGTGCATTTTCCGCCTTCGGCCTCTTCGGGGAAGAGCCAGCCGTGTTCCTCGCACCTGTATGTCTCTTTGCAGACCATTCCCTGCGTAAGCAGTCTGTTAAAAGGTTCGTCAAAGTTTATGTAACCGAGGTCACGCAGAACCTTGGTAAAAAACCTTGAGTAGAGAAGGTGGAGTATTGCGTGTTCTATTCCTCCGATATATTGGTCAACGGGCATCCAGTAGTTTGCCTCATCGGTTTTAAATGGTGCTGTATCGCACTTGGGTGAGCAGTAACGGAGGAAATACCATGATGATTCCACGAATGTGTCCATGGTGTCGGTTTCTCTTTCCGCAGCGCCGCCGCACTTGGGGCATGTGGTGTTAAGGAAAGCTGCTGATTTTCTCAGCGGGCTTCCGCCTGTGCCGGAGAGCTCAACATCTTCCGGCAGCCTGACAGGGAGCTGGTCTTCCGGTACGGGAACTGTGCCGCATTTCGGGCAGTTTATAAAAGGAATCGGTGCTCCCCAGTATCTCTGGCGGGATATCTGCCAGTCACGCAGACGGAAATTTACAGTGCTTTTTGCTATGCCTTTTCCTGCGAGAAACTCAACTACCGCAATTTTTGCTTCCTCATTGGGCATGCTTTCAAATTGAGCGGCATCAACAAGTCTGCCTGCGCCGGAGTATGCCTCAGTCATTTCAGCGGGAACAAGCTCCTGATCCTCAGGCATTATGGCTATTTTAATATCAAGGTTATATTTTTTTGCGAATTCAAAGTCCCTCTGATCGTGGGCGGGAACAGCCATAACTGCACCTGTTCCATAGTCCATGAGGACAAAGTTGGCTATGAAAACAGGCATCCTGCGTCCGTTGAGGGGATTTATGACATATTTTCCGGTGAAGAAGCCTTTCTTCTCCTTATCATCTGCCATACGGTTTATTTTATCTTCCTTGAGAATTCCTTCAATGAAGTCAAGTCCTTCCTTTTCCTGCTCTGTTCCGGAGAGGAGTTTCTTGGCAACCGGATGTTCAGGCGCCACAGACATAAAAGTGGCTCCGAAAAGCGTGTCTGCCCTTGTAGTGAATACGGTTATTTTTTCATCGGTGTTTTCAATATTAAAATCTATTTCAGCGCCAAAGGACTTGCCTATCCAATTCTGCTGCATTGTGAGAACTTTTTTTGGCCAGCCGTCCATTTTTTCGGTACATGAGAGGAGTTCTTCAGCATAATCGGTGATTTTAAAATACCAGCCGTCAAGCTCCTTAATTCTCACTTCGCCGTCACAGCGCCAGCACTTTCCGTCCTCAACCTGCTCATTTGCGAGAACAGTCTGGCATGCTTCGCACCAGTTAAGGTGTGAGGTTCTTTTATAAACAAGCCCTTTCTCAAACATTTTGATAACAAGAAGCTGTTCCCATTTGTAATATTCGGGGTCGCAGGTGGCTATCTCCCTATCCCAGTCGTATGAGAGACCAAGCTGCTTAAGCTGTTTTTTCATGTATTCGATATTGCTTTTTGTCCATATTGCTGGGTGTGTTTTGTGTTCAATTGCCGCATTTTCAGCGGGCATCCCGAAGGCATCCCATCCCATAGGGTGAATAACGTTGAACCCTTTCATAAACTTGAAACGGGATATAACATCGCCTATGGCATAGTTTCGCACATGCCCCATGTGTATTTTGCCCGAAGGGTAAGGGAACATTTCTAGACAGTAAAATTTTTCTCTGGAGCTGTCAGCTTCTACCTTGAAAAGCTTGTCATCTTCCCATTTTTTCTGCCATTTATGTTCAATTTCTACGGGACTGTACTTCATCTTCTGACTCCTCCGGACTATAAAAAAGACGGAAACGGATGTTCCGCCTGATCCGCAAAAAGTTATCATACATACCACATTGTCCGCAAGGGTAAAAAGTGTTGGACGGCTGTTCTTTCCGTTATTAAATCTGGCATAAAGCATGTTTTTTTATTATAACTTCTGTTTTCCATGCTGCTGATTATTGTTATAATTGCACAGGCATGAATGATTCTGAAACGGAGTCGGATTTGAAAATTACGGGCGAGAGTTTCCTTGAACTGGCATATACACTTGTAAGAATAAGGGATCTGGATGTTCTTCTGGAAACTATTCTCAAAAGAATACGAGGGATGCTCGGTGCAGACGCAGGGAGTATATTTATATATGATGAGGAGAGGGATGAGCTTATCTTCAAATATACGCAGAATGATTCTGTTCAGCTCCCGTTCAAGGAATTTACCATACCTGCAAACGATAACAGCATAGCCGGATACGTTGCAAAAACAGGCAATACACTGCGCCTGAAAGATGTCTATCACCTTGATGACGAATACCCGTTCGGGTTCAATGTCAGCTTTGACAAGATGTCCGGCTACAGGACAAAATCGGTTCTGGCGTTTCCTATTACGGATCTAAACGACCAGCTTACGGGTGTTCTTCAGATAATAAATAAAAAGAGATACGAAGTTCCCCTAACCCTTGAAAATGTCAACAGGATCGTTCTGCCGTTTAATGATAATGATGAGATGGTTGCCGAGTCTTTGACAGGGGTTATAAGCCTTGCCCTTGAAAATGGTGTACTTTACGATAATCTCGAAAAAATGAATGAGAGTTTTATAACGGAGCTTTCAAAGGCTCTTGAAAACAGAGAGCCTGCACGTACGGGGCATGTAAACAGAATTACCGCAATATGTGAAACGCTGGCTTCGGAGATGCACAGGGATCTGGATGATTTCCCTGATTTTTTCATGAACAGGCTGAAAGATAAGATCCTTCGCTATTCATGCCGCCTGCACGACATAGGTAAGTTATTTGTGCCGGAAAAAATATTAACTAAAACGGAAAAACTTTACCCCGGCATGACTGAAAATATAGAAAACAGATTCAGACTTGCTAAAGCTTGTGCAAGGCTCAAAGGCAGACCGGAAGAGCTTGTTTGTGAGCTGAACAGGCTTCTTGAAGTCATAAAAAACGCAAACATTTCGGATATTAATGATAAAATATCTGAAGATCTGGAAAAGTGTGCCGGATATGTGTTTGAAGACTCAGACGGCGAGGAGGTAAATCTTCTTACCGATGAGGAATACCGTCTTCTCAGCATACGTGAGGGAATTTATACTGATGAAGAGATTAAAAGCATGCAGTTTCACGCCCTCGGCACATATGAATTCCTTCGGAATATTCCGTGGACATCCGAACTCAGGGATGTCCCGATTATAGCGGCAAGCCACCATGAAAAAACTGACGGCAGCGGATATCCTTTCGGTACAACGGGAGACGATCTGCATGTTTTCTCAAAAATAATGGCGGTCGCAGAAAGTTATGACCGCTATACTTCAGATTCCCGTCCGTATGGACAGTCCATGATGCCCGATGAGGCAGCAAAAGAAGTCAAAAAAGACGCTGAAAAAGGCGCACTGGACATGAAGATTGCTGACTTTTTTATAAGCAAGGAAATATACAAAAGGTTCTGAAATCTCCCGCAATCCGGGAGCCCAAGCAGGAGGAACGCTTGAAAACCGTATTAGTAATCGATGATGATGAGAGCTTAAGGCTTCTCTTAAGAGATGAGTTTTCTGACAGAAACTTCAATGTTGTTACCGCATGTGACGGCGAAGAGGGGCTGGTAAGCTTTAATGAGGAGAATGTTGATCTGGTTATTCTGGATCTCAACCTTCCTAAAATAAACGGTAAAGAAGTGCTGGAGCATCTTAAAGCTCAGTCACCGGATATTCCCGTGATTATTTACACGGCAAATCCTGACATGATTTTTGATACCGCTGATCTGAAACATGTGGAAGTTATTCTGAAATCCACCGATGTTGAAGAACTTATGGAGTGTTCGCAGAAGCTTGCGTATGTTTGATGAAAAGCTCTACCGTGAATTTCTTGCCACAGAGAATTTCGGCAGGAATATACTTGTTTTCGATGAGACAGACTCCACGACAGCACGCCTTTTAGACAGCGAGACCCCTTATTATACAGTTGCGTCTGCTGAAAGCCAGACAGCAGGCAGGGGGCGCAGCGGCAGGAGATGGGTTTCCGAAAGCGGAGTCAATCTTTATTTCTCCGTAAATCTTCCCCCTATGAAAATTGAAGATCTTCTCGCTTTTAATATAGCCATCGGCTTTGCTGTCTGTGACGTTCTGCGGGAATATGCTGATGTAAACCTGAAATGGCCTAATGACATAATGGCAGGCGGCAAAAAGCTCGGCGGAATATTATTTGAAACAGCAATCAGCGGCTCGGTGATGGATAAAGTAATTCTGGGAATAGGGATTAATGTGAATATGACTGAGTTTCCGCCCGAAATTAATGAAATTGCCGCTTCTCTCAAGACTGAAACAGGACGGACATTTTCCAGAGAAGAGATACTGGCACGCCTCATGAACGGATTTGAATCGTTTTCGGATCTGTTTTTTAAAGGCAGGATAAATATTGTTGAGGAATGGAAAAAATATTCGGCTTCCCTTGACAAAAAGATAGCCCTGCACAAGAATGGTGTCAAAACCGTTTTTACGGAGAAAGGTATCACCCCTTCGGGCTTTCTCATCGCAGAGGATGAAAGAGGGGTGAAAACAGAAATAGTTACCGGTGATATTGGATATGATTTTAGCGGTTGATATTGGCAACACAAATATAGTTCTGGGGATTTTTGAGGGGGATAAAATTAAATGCAGTTTCCGTCTCCACACAGACACACAGCGCACAACGGATGAATATGCCTCCACTATTATGCTTCTGCTTAAGAACAAAGGCGTTGAAATCACCGATATAAAAGGGGTTATAATTTCAAGCGTTGTTCCGCAGCTTATATATTCGTTCACAAAGCTCGCTACTAAATATATGAATATTGAACAGCCTATGGTTATTGCGCCCGGGGTGAAAACCGGAATGCCCATCCGCTATGAGAATCCTAAAGAGGTTGGGGCGGACAGGATAGTAAACTCTGTCGCAGGCAGAGAGAAATTCGGCGCACCTGTTATAGTGGTTGACTTCGGCACTGCTACCACGTTCGACGTGGTTAATGCAAAAGGGGAGTACACCGGCGGAGTAATTTGCCCGGGTGTTAAGCTCTCTGCCGGAATACTGCATTCAAAAACAGCGAAACTTCCTGAAATTGAAATAGAAAAAGTGGAAAGAGTTGTCGGAAAAAACACTATACATTCACTACAGTCGGGGATATATTACGGCTACCTGTCTATGCTTGACGGTCTGCTGGAAAGGATTATGACCGAGGAATTCGGGCGCTGCGATATTGCTGTCGTAGCAACAGGCGGACTAGGCAGCGTATTCGCCAGAGACTCCAAATATATCGGACACTACGACCCCGACCTGACTCTAACGGGACTGAGGCTTATTTATGAAAAAAACCTTTAGTCTGCTTATAGCATTGGTAATAGCAGGATGCGCAGCCAAAGGACCTGAAACTCCCGCACCGGATAAGGCGGCTCTCGCTGAATCACGTTATAAAATGGGTGTTGCGTATCTTAACACCAATACAGACTACAAGGCTTTTCAGGAACTCCAAAGCGCTCTCGAACTCGCACCCGATAATGACAAATACCTCTATACAATGGGGCTTTTCTTCATGAAGAAGGAACGCTATTCCGAAGCTGAACCGTACATCAAAAAAGCTATCCAGATAAAACCTGACAGCTCTGAGTATCTGAACGCATATGCTGCTGTTCTTGCCGGAACGGGCAGGCTTAATGAAGCGGTGGAATACTGGGACAAGGTTATAAACGATCCCGGCTATCCCTATCAGATCATGGCTCTCTACAATGCTGCAAACGCTCTTTACGATGCCGGCAGATACAGCCGTGTTCCTTATTATCTGGACAAAGCTTTAAACATCAACAGAAGATACACTGACGCCTACAGGCTTCTTTTTAAATCTTACATAAAAACAGGTGACAGGGCAAAAGCTGAACAGACTCTGCTGAAAGAGGCGGAGATGATTCCCGAAGATCCTGATAATTATCTGAGAGCGGCTGAGTTTTACTTTGACAGCAGAGAGTATTCCAAAGCCGTTCCCTTCCTTGAAAAACTGCTTGAAAACTTTCCCGATGCTCCGCAGGGGAAAAGGGCAGGCGAACTAATGAAAAGATTGGGGTTGTTAAATGAGTAAACTCGGTGAATTTCTCAAAACAGAAAGAATAAAAAAACACATAGATTTCGACACAATTACCGACAAGACCAGAATAAGCGAGGAGATACTCCTGCGCCTTGAAGCCGGCGAATTCAGCAAGCTTCCCAGCTATGTGCATGCCAGAAACTTTGTGAAAACCTATGCTAATTTTCTCAAGCTTGAACCGGAGCAGGTGGACGCTCTTTTTGATGAGGAGTGTACCAAAGAATCCTTTAACCGTGAGATTCACTACGTGGCATCTCCTGTAACCCATGAGCCCATAGACAGAAAAAGTCCTGTGGGTTTTGTTGCAGCTCTTATTATTGTTCTGATACTTGTTATAGCAGGTGTTTACTTCTTTATGTCCATGAAGAACAACAACGCCCTTGAGAAGAAAGAGACAAAAATCAGCATAGCCGAACCTGCTCCCGCACAAGGTGATTCCGAACCGAACAGCGTGATCCCGCAGGCTGAGCCTGTGGATAACTCCACGGCAGAGGCTCCTGCTGTTGTTGAAAGCCCTGAGGCGCAAACAGAAAGCAAGCCCGCCGGAAATACCGAAGAGGTTAAAACCGCCGAAGCACAGCCGAAGCCGCTCCCCGTAAGTGTTCCTGCTCCTGCGCCCGGTATGAGGGCAGCAGTGCTGAGCTTTAATGATGTCTGCTGGGTGAACATTGAAATTGATAACGGAACTGTCTATGATTTCATAGCAGAAAAAGGTATAGAAAGGACTGTTGAGTTTAAGGACTATTTTGTGCTGAATCTCGGAAATGCCGCTGCCGCTGAGGTGCATGACAAAAACACACGCTACAGAGGCTTTGGTGAATACCGCAAACCGGTTAAAAACCTGAAATTTTCCTACGATGCATCGGGCAAGCTTATTTATCAGAAGCAGAATTAAACCTTGCAATTTAGAGCCTGCAAACTTATCCTAAAAGAGACATTAATGGTGCGAATAATATGAAAGGCATGAAAGCTGCCGTATATGCTAACGATTCCCTTTTGCTCAGCGAACTTCTGGGCAGAATAGAAGAGGAACTGCCTCTTCTTGATGTAAACATCTACTCCTCGGAGGATTTCCTTCCCGCAATAGCTGCGGAAAAACCCGCTTACGAGGCAAAGAATATTAAAGATACCGGCGATGAGGAGATTGCCATTGTTCTGGGTGATCCGGGTGTATATGCGGAAAACATCAGAAAGCTGGATGCCTCCCTTATAGACTGCACGGGAATATTCAGCGGCTATGATGATCTTTACGAGGTCAAAGAGCCTGTTGAATACATAACAGAGCATTTTAAAGGCGATAAAACAAAGGTGCGGGGCAGTCTTATGATGCCGGCAGCTCTTTTTGGTAAAAACGCAATAGATGACCTCATAAGCCAGACAAGAAACCTTTTCTCCTTTGGGCGGGACAGGTCAAAGGTTTTTGAGGAAAGAATCGCCTTTAATGTTCTTCTTGGCGCGGACGACAGCTCAAACATAATGAGCGGTTACAAAAAAAGGCTTGAAGAAGTTACGGGAATGTCCCTAAATTTCAGAATCATCCCCGTGTCCACCGTTTTTCTTGCGGATTTTTTCATGGAAGACGGAACAGAGTTTACAGGTGATGAGGACGGAATTTTTTATGAATATGCTTCATTTAATCTGGAAGAAGCGATGGAGCAAGGCGGCATCGGAGTTATAAAGCATCCGTCCGGAAACATGGTAAGTTTCACGGGCGATTATATAAAAGTTCTGACAGAGCAGATAATCAGGTATCTGAAAGAACTGACAGGAGAATAGAATGGCTTTTTTAGACAATGTTGCGGGAACTAAGCCCGACAGCAGAGTGGTTGATAAAATGCTTCCGTTCATTACGGAGCATTACGGTAACCCCAGCGCACATTTCTATCCCCTCGGCAGAGAATCATTTGAAGCCGTACAGGAAGCAAGGAAGAATGTTGCGGCGCTTATAGGGGCGGAGGAAGAGGAAGTGATTTTCACCTCCTGCGGTACGGAGTCAAACAACCTTGCGGTAAAAGGAGTGCTTAAGCATCATGACTGCAAAAAGAAACACGTTATCATAAGCGAAATTGAGCATTTTTCAGTGCAGAACCCGCTTATATCCTTTATGAATGATGGTTACGAAATAACCAAGCTCAGAGTGGCGGACAATGGTCTTATTAACCTTGAAGATCTCAAAAAGGCGATCAGACCTGACACCGCACTTGTTTCAGTGATGCTTGGCAACCCAGAAATAGGCACTGTTCAATATAATGAGGAAATAGGCAGGATTTGTAAGGAAAAAGGCGTTCTTTATCATATAGACGCTGTTGACGGAGCAGGGCACATAGAGATCGACGTAAACAAATTTAACTGCGATCTTCTTTCCCTTGCGTCACAGAATTTTTACGGACCCCGAGGTGCGGCTGCTCTTTACATAAGAAAAGGAACGAAAGTTGCCTCTCTTATGCAGGGCGGACATCAGGAGTTCGGCTACAGAAGCGGATCTGAAAATGTTGCGGCTATTGTGGGCATGGGCGAAGCGGCTAAAATAGCCAAAGAGGAAATGCACATATACTCCGCAGAGATGGAAAGGCTCGGCAAACGGCTCTGGGATGGGCTTGCAAATATGTTTGACTTTTTGCATTTTACGGGGCATCCTGATCGCCGGCTTCCCGGACACGTAAGTTTCTGGATAGAGTTCATAGAGGGTGAGTCGCTGCTTATGTGGCTTGCTCTGAAAGGAATATATGCTGCGAGCGGCTCTGCATGCTCGTCAAACATCCTTGCCGAAGACGAGGAAGACCTTCAGGCTTCTCCCGTTCTCACGGCGGTGGGAGTTCCCGACGATGTTTGCGCAGGATCAATTACTTTCTCACTTTCTCGTTATACAACTGACGAGGATGTGGACAAAGTGCTTGAGGAACTGCCCGGTATCGTTACAAGACTTTGCGAAATGTCTCCCGCTTACAACAGAGGAAACTAGGAGGTTACAATGGCAAAAGGACCATACAGCGAAAAAGTTATGGACCACTTTATGAATCCCCGCAATATGGGGGAAATAGACGGTGCTAACGCTGTCGGAGAAGTGGGAAACCCCGCCTGCGGCGATGTTATGAAGATTTTCCTCGACATAGACGATGCAGGAATAGTTAAAGACGTTAAATTTAAAACATTCGGCTGCGGAGCGGCTATCGCTTCCAGCTCAATGGCTACTGAGCTTATAAAAGGTAAAAGAGTGGAAGAGATACTCGCTCTTACAAATCAGGCGATTGTTGACGCTCTCGGCGGTCTTCCCCCTGCGAAGATTCACTGCTCCGTAATGGCGGAGGAAGCTATTGAAGAAGCCCTTAAGGACTTCTATATCAGAAAAGGCGAAGATCCTGCTATTGTTCAGAAAATGAAAGAAGAAATAAAAAGTGCCGCAACCGGAGGAAATTAATGAGCTTAAAAGAAAGAGTTGAAGCAGTCCTTGAGCAGGTAAGACCCGCACTTCAGGCAGACGGAGGAGACATTGAACTTCTCGGTGTTACAGAAGACGGGATAGTTAAAGTACAGCTTACCGGCGCATGCGGAAGCTGCCCTTTCAGCACTATGACACTGAAACATGCAGTTGAAGGCAGGCTGAAAGACCAGATTCCTGAAGTAAAAGAAGTTCAATCCTTTTAAGAAAACAAAAAAAATCATACTGGTGCGGGGATCTCTCCGCACCTTTTTTCCTCTCTTTCAACATGCTTATATTGAGTCCCCTCATGTAAAATAATGCTTTTTTCCATTCCGTAATTGCTTTATAATCTTTTCTTTAATAACCGGTCGGGATAATGGTGATGAACAAAAAAAACAAGAACCCTGAAACCCTTTTTCACTCATTTTTACAGTCAGTAGACAAATATAAAAAAAATACAGCATTCATATACAGATCGACCGAAGATGAACATGAAGTTACATATGAGAAACTTTTTGAAGATGTTCTTCTTCTGTCCAGAGCTTTTTCTGATAAAAAAATCGTTAAAGATACCCGTGTTCTTCTTCTGTCAGACAACAGATACGCATGGATTGTCACAGATCTTGCCCTTGTGTCTCTCGGTGCCATAAGCGTACCCAGAGGGAGTGAGTGCCCTGAGCAGGAACTTTCTTTTATCATGGAGCATTCCGGCTGTGAGTTCATAATCTTTGAAACCGAAAAACTCTATGATGAACATAAAGCTTTTGTTGAAGGACTGGACAAGGTAAAAGGCATATTTATCATGGAAGGGGAGAACAGGCATAAAATGTTTTCCCGTGTTTATACATACAATGAGCTGCTCACGGACAGAACCATATCCGATGAGGATATTTCAAGGTTTCGCTCAAGAAAACACAAGCTTTTTAAGGAAGATGTTTTTACTCTTATATATACATCAGGCACTACTGGCGTTCCCAAAGGTGTTATGCTTACCCATGACAACATAATGTACAACCTTGAGGTTATTCCATGGCTCATAGCACTTCGGGATGATGATACGTGGCTTTCAATCCTGCCCACATGGCATATATTCGAGCGTGCGGCGGAATATGCGGCGCTTATGAGCGGGTGTTGTACAATCTACTCCTCTATAAAAACCTTTTCCGCAGATTTAGAGCATTATAAGCCGACAATTGTTGCAACTGTTCCCCGCTTATGGGAGTCTATGTACACCAAAGTGAACGCAGCTCTTGAAAAACAGGGTAAATCAAAACACAGAATATTTAACGTATTGGTTGCTGTATCAGCAGCATACAAACGAAATAAACGCCGCCTTAAAGGGCATCTTCCGGTTTTTGAGAAAGAGCCCGTGTTCAAAAAACTTGCAGGAGATTTCAAAGCTTTTGCAGCCTGTTCTCTGCTTTATCCTCTGAATCTGCTCGCTGTCAAAAAACTTAAGGCTGTTCAGGCGAAGTTCGGCGGCAGAATGAGACTTGCCATAAGCGGAGGCGGAAGTCTGCCTCAGTATCTTGATGAGTGGATTGACGCTTTGGGGATCAGGATTATTAATGCTTACGGAATGACTGAATGCGCTCCGGCGATTGCAGGAAGGGCACTAAATTGCGAGGTCTTCGGCACACTGGGACCTGCTGTGGGGAACACAAGGCTTCGGATAGCCGATGAGGACAATAACCCTCTGCCCGCCGGAACTGAAGGCGAAATTCAGGTTAAGGGCAGGCAGGTAATGCCCGGTTACTACGATAACGATACCGAAAATGAAAAAACCTTCACCCCCGACGGTTATCTGAAGACAGGCGACCTCGGAAAGCTTACCCTCACCGGAGAGCTTGTGATCACCGGACGAATAAAGGAAATTATAGTGCTGGCAAACGGTGAAAACATTGATCCCAGCCGTATAGAGTCCACGATTACAAAACTGCCTTTTGTTAAGGACGCTGTTCTTGTAGGGCAGGATAAAAAGGGGCTGGGCGCTCTTATTGTCCCTGATTTGGATAAACTGAAGGAAACCTTTCTGCCTAAGATTGAGAATATGGTTCACGATGTGGAGGATATGCTCAAAGACAGCAGGGTTATTGATCAGGCAAAACGTGAGATAAATAAGCTGCTTAACGCCAAAAAAGGCTTTAAGCCTCATGAAAAGGTTCATAATATTCATTTTATGGAAAATGACTTTGAGCCTGGTAAGGATCTCACTAATACTCTCAAAAAGAAAAGACATGCCATAGAAAAACGGTATCAGAGCATAATACAGAAGCTTTTCGGCAAAGATTAAGGCTTACGGGAGAGGTTTATTATGGATTACAAAAAAATACTCGTTATGACAGACTTTTCAAAGGACTCAAACATAGCAGTCGAAACAGCAGCTACACTGGCGCAGAAGTTCAAGGCTGAACTCTCTGTCCTTCATGTGGCGCATGATGAAGCGCACTTTGACCTCTATGTATTTGAAAGAGAACTGGATTCTATAAATAAAAAGATAGTAGAAGAAACCGAAGCTGCATTTAACAAACTTGAGGCGGATGTTCCGCTGCTTAAGGAAATAGCTTGGGAATCACTTGTCAGAAGAGGAGTTCCATATGAAGAAGGGCTTCTTGAAATAGAAAACAAAAACTATGATCTGCTGGTTTTGGGTTCTCACGGTAAAAGGGGTGTAAAAAGGTTTCTTTATGGAACAACAGCGGAAAAAATGATCCGCAACTGCCCTGTGAGCGTCCATGTTACTCGGTATGAATGCGTAGGGCTCACAAAATAAAGACTAAGGCGGGGCGCATAACCCCGCTTTTTTTATGCGGTCGAAGACAGAACACCACGCTTTTAAGCGTGGATGAATGAGCCTTTCGACGGTATACTTTTCTATGGAAATCATTAAGACCTCTCACAGTGCTTATTACTTGAAATATCATGTAGTTTGGGTTTGTAAATACCGTCGAAAGATCCTGAAGCCTGGTGTCTGTTCTTATATTCGTAAAACGTTGCCCAGTTTATTGAGAAGTATGCCTGGCGTTGAAATAGAAGCCATTGGCTTTGACTTAGATCATTTGCATATGGTTATAATTATTCCTTCCAAATATAGTATTTCAGATGTTATGGGTAGATTAAAAAGCCAATTGGCTTCCCGTATGCGAAAATTTTTTGATTGGTTAGAAAAAGTATACTGGAATGAAAATATAGTGTGGTCGCCAGGCTACTTCGTTAGCAGTATTGGTTTGAATGAAGACGTAATTAAAAATTACGTCGAAATGCAAGGGCAACAGGATTCAGGACAGCTCAAGATTGAGCTGTAAAAAACATGCGATAGCATGGCGAAAGCATAGAACCCCGGGTTTACCCGGGGGTATCTATGCGGTCGAAGACAGAACACCACGCTTTTAAGCGTGGATGAATGAGCCTTTCGACGGTATACTTTTCTATGGAAATCATTAAGACCTCTCACAGTGCTTATTACTTGAAATATCATGTAGTTTGGGTTTGTAAATACCGTCGAAAGATCCTGAAGCCTGGTGTCTGTTCTTATATTCGTAAAACGTTGCCCAGTTTATTGAGAAGTATGCCTGGCGTTGAAATAGAAGCCATTGGCTTTGACTTAGATCATTTGCATATGGTTATAATTATTCCTCCCAAATATAGTATTTCAGATGTTATGGGTAGATTAAAAAGCCAATTGGCTTCCCGTATGCGAAAATTTTTTGATTGGTTAGAAAAAGTATACTGGAATGAAAATATAGTGTGGTCGCCAGGCTACTTCGTTAGCAGTATTGGTTTGAATGAAGACGTAATTAAAAATTACGTCGAAATGCAAGGGCAACAGGATTCAGGACAGCTCAAGATTGAGCTGTAAAAAACATGCGATAGCATGGCGAAAGCATAGAACCCCGGGTTTACCCGGGGGTATCTATTTCTGAAACCATTCGGCCATGCGATCGATGGCTTCTACGGAAGCACCGCATGTTTTTTTCAGGAAATCAGTGCCAAGTTCCGCATCTGCACCCAATTTTGCTGATTCGCTAATGGCAAGCCCGCCGTCAAAGTCAACATAGGAAAGCCTCAGTGTAAATTCATTCGCCGGACGCCCGAAGCAGCTTCCCGCAAGGGCTGCAACACCTGTTTCCTCAAGGAGTTTCTCGCACATTTCAGTTGATGTTGTTATTCCATTTTTATGAAGCTTGTCAGACATAGGTGAAAAATCAGGGAAAAGATAAAAGCCCCCGTCCGGTCTTTCAAGTTTTGCTCCTGCACTTATAAGTGTATCCGCACAGTATGTCCCGAGAGCTTTCAACACCTTTCTGGAGTGAAGAAGGTAGTCGTCTGTTTTTTTATCCTGTCTGAATGCCGTTACTGCCGCATACTGCACAGGCGCACTGACAGAGGTGAAAGTTTCGCTGGCAACAACTGCCATGGCATCAAGTATTTTACGAAGATTAGACGGAACAGCAAAAGTTCCGAGTCTCCATCCTCCTGCACCGCACCATTTACTGAGACCGCCTGAAACTATTGTCCCTTCCGGATAAAATTTCGCTATGGAAACATGGTCGCCATCATGGTGTACCTCTCCGTAAATTTCATCAGAAAGTATTAATGCGCCGTATTTGCGGGCTGTTTCAGCCAAAGCTTTCAGCTCACATGCGCTGTATGAGTATCCTGTGGGGTTGTTAGGATAATTAAGCAGCAGAACACGGGCTCTATCAGGGTCTTTTGAGCATTCAGCCTCTAATGTGTCTGGAGTTAGAAGCCATTTATTGTCCCTCTCAGTATTAAGCCAGATTACTTTTTTGCCTGTTATTGCAGCCTGTGGAGCATATGAAACCCAGCTTGGGGAGGGGAGAAGGAGGTCAGCTTCATAAACTGTCTGAAGGATAAACATGAGTTCCTTCGAGCCGGGACCGATAATTATGTCGTCTCCGGTGAAGTTTAATCCCTGTGTTTTTTCATAATAAACAGCAACAGTGTCTCTTAATTCTTTAAGTCCCCTCACAGGAAGGTAATCTTTTTGATAAGAGTTTGCTTTAAGAGCTTCTACCACATGCTCCGGAACAGGGAAGGGGGACTGCCCAAGTCCGAACTTATAAACTTTTTTGCCCGCTTTTATCATTGCGTTGCTGCGTTCATTTATGCCAAGGGTGGCTGAAACGGGCATGCTGCTGATTATTTTATTAATGGGAAGATTTCGTCTCATGCGGTTCACCTTAAAAAAGTAAGGCGGGGTTTCTGCCCCGCCTGTATGTTTTTTTATGCTGTTTGTCTTTTTGCTCTGAATTTCTGTTCAAGGAACAGAAGCCCCAGCACTCCGAGACCTATAAGATAAACCAGATACCTGTTGCTGTCAGGTATATTAAGGTATTTATTTATGGAACCCGGATGAAAAAGCACAAGTGTTGCAAACAGGAAAAAGGGTATTTCATACCACTTGTTTTTTGTTATATACCACCCCTGAATGGCACTTGCAAATGAGAAAGCACCGAGGCACGCCATAACAAACACAAGAAGCCCCTGTGTCCAGCTGAAAATATTGTGCAGTATAAGATCTGTATTGAATATGAAAAAGAACGGTATTATCGCCGTCCTCATGTCATATGAGAAGCTTTGCAGACCTGTAGGGATGGGATCGGAATCTGCTATTGCTGAAGCTGCATAAGCAGCAAGACCCACCGGAGGCGTATCATCCGCCAGAATTCCGAAGTAGAAGCAGAAGAGATGCGCTGCCATGAGCGGAACTATAAATCCGTATAATCCGCCGACTTCCACTATTATAGGAGCAGTAAGGGACGCCATAACGATATATGTGGCTGTTGTGGGCAGTCCCATCCCCAGGAGAAGACTTGCGACAGCAGTGATAAACAGCAGCAGGAATATGCTTCCTCCTGAAAGCTGCTCAACAATCATCGTGATCATGCCGCCTATTCCCATGTTTACCACGCCTACGATAATTCCGGCAGAAGCAGTGGCAAGGGCGACTGCGACCATGTTTCGGCTGCCGGCTATAAAGCCCTGACACATTACAACGAGACCTTCAAAAAGACCTTTGGCGAATCCCATAGATTTATCTTTCAGACCACTTCTTATGCAGCTTATAAGAATTATTGCTATGAGAACGAGTATTGCATTGAATGCAGCTTTTTCGGGTGAATGGCGGAGAACAACAAGCTCATAAACAAGCATTGCTATGGGCAGGAGGTAGTGAATACCGCCTTTGAGAGTGGCGAAGAAACGTGGTGTTTCTTCCTTCGGGAGTCCTTTCATTCCGAGTTTGCTTGCTTCAATATGAACAACGTAAAACAAAGCTGTATATGAAACAAAAGCAGGAATTGCAGCAGCCTTAACCACTTCAAGGTAAGGTACATTTACGTATTCGGCTATGATGAATGCCGCTGCACCCATTATAGGGGGCATTATCTGCCCGTCCGTACTGGCGGCAACTTCCACGGCAGCCGCTTTCTTTGCGGGATAGCCGACCTTTTTCATCAGCGGGATCGTAAAAGTTCCTGTGGTTACAACGTTTGCTATACTTGAACCGGAGACCAGACCTGTAAGCCCGCTCGCAACTATTGCGGCCTTTGCCGGACCTCCCTTAAACCTGCCGAGAAGAGACAGGGCAAGGTCAATGAAGAATCTTCCTGCTCCGGCTTTATCAAGCATTGCTCCAAGAAGAACAAAAAGATAAACAATTGATGCGGAAACACCGAGGGGTATTCCATAGATCCCTTCAGTGGAAAGAGATATCTGGTTGAGATATTTATTAAGAGAAACACCTTTGAATGCCAGTACATCGGGCATGTATGGTCCGAAGAAGGCATATGCGGTGAAAACAAGGGCAATAATAGAAAGTGCCGGTCCTATTGAGCGTCTTGTGGCTTCCAAGAGAAGAACAAGAATAGCAAGCCCGGCAATTATATCTATGGTTATGGGGGCTCCCTGACGGGTTGCCAGCCCTTCCCACGCAAGCATTATATAAAGCGCAGAAACAGCTCCGGCAATTGCCAGAAGGTAGTCCACAATACTTATCTTGTTAAGAGCAACTATTTTTTTAAGCCATCCTTTAGGCTTTTTGATTATTGGTATGTTGAGAAAAAGAAGAACAACAGCAAAAGCAAGGTGAATCGCCCTTGTTTTTGTGCTGTCAAGAATCAGCCAGCTGGCAAGAGAAAGCTGGAAGAGTGCCCACGCCACAGCAATGACGCCTATAAGAATTCGCTCAAATTTACGCAGGTGTCTTATCTCACCTGTTTCTTCCCGCAGAAGTTCTTCTGCCGATTTTATTTTTCTGCTCATAGAAACCCCTTGAATAAAAAGGAAACCCGCCTTTATGGCGGATTCCCTTTGAAAATATTATGATTACTGGATAAGAGACTTGTCTATGAACTTATCAAGTCCAGCCTCTTTGTAGTATTTAAGTGCGCCGGGGTGTATCGGAGCTGAAAGACCCATAAGCAGATCCTCTCTTTCAAGATTTGCAAATGCCGGGTGGATCTTTTTGAATTCTTCAAAGTTGTCAAAAACTTCTTTCGTAATGGCGTAAACAACTTTAGCGTCAACATCGGAGGATGTTACGATAGTTGCCTTAACACCAACGCTTTCAACATCTTCCTTATTTACAGCTGTGGGGTAGTCTTTTATGGCGATTCTTGATTTAGCGTAGTATGGGTATTTTGCTATGAGTTTATCAACAGGTTCGCCGGAGATGGGTACTATAGCAACTTTAATTCTGCCTGAAGTGGCTTCCTTAATATTTCCGTTGGGGTGTCCCACTGTGTAGAAGAAGGCGTCAAGCCTTTCATCCTGAAGAAGTCCGGGGGCTTCGACAGCTTTTATGTATTCTGCCTTGAGGTCACTTTCATTAATTCCGAAAGCCTCGAAAAGATCTTTTGAGTTCTGAAGCTGACCGGAACCGGGGTTGCCGAGGTTAACTCTGTTGCCTTTAAGAGTCATGATGTCCTTGATGCCGCTTGCTTCAGTGGCAATGAGGGTAATTGTTTCGGGATGAACAGAAAAAACAGACCTAAGTTTTTTCTGCGGTCCTTTGTCTTTCCACTCGTCTTTACCGTAGTAAGCTTTGTATTGGATGTCTGACTGGGCCACGCCAAATTCAAGGTCTCCGGCGAGAACTGCGTTTACGTTGTAAACAGAACCGCCTGTGGATTCAACTGTAGCTTTGATTCCGTATTCCTTTGATTTTGCGTTAACCATACGGCTGATTGCGCCGCCTGTGGGGTAGTAAACCCCTGTAACTCCGCCTGTACCAATCGTAACGAAAGTGGTTTTGGCGAAAGAAACGGGAACTGCTGCTGCGACCATGAAAAGAGCCGCAATAAGAACTGTAAGTTTCCTCATGCTTTCCTCCTTTATTTAACCCTGAACCGGAAGACGCAATGTTTAGCTGCGCTGTAACCCGATGCAGGGAATTACAAACTGTAGAATATACTTGAAAAAGGTAAGACCACGCAGAAAAGTGTCTCCGAAAGGAATGGAGCGCTGATTTCCGCACCCTTATATATGGTAAGAATAACTGATTGCGCCTTTATGTGTCAACACTTTCCTAAAAATCGAATTGTTGGGATAATCTTTACTTATCAATGGTTATGCTTAATTTTTATTCATTTTATACATTACTGGTTAAATCTTAATCAGGTTTGTCCATATGTCACAACGTTGGATGTTCAGCTTAATTGAAAATATAAGTTTATTTATCAAGGGACTGCTTGAATCAAGGTTATTTTAAGTGTAATATTTAGAAATAATTATTTTTTCCGGTGTGTGGATAATGGATTTATACAACAAGGAGAAGCGTAACAATGAGAGAACGCAGATCCGTACTGAATTTTTTATAAGAAAAGAAGGGAAGGGAGAGCTTTTTGAGCCTTTCAAGGTTTTTGACATCTCCGAAAAAGGGTTGCGTGTCAAAGACAATGGAAAACTCCGTGGTTCAGATACTTTTGAAATAGGTACCTATGATAAAGTGAAAAGCCTCGGTGTAAATGATGCCGGAGAGAACCCAACGTACAACGATACTCTTTTTGTCGGTATTATGAAAGGGCGTGCAGTCTGGTTTGATGCACATTGGACGGGCATAGAAATATACGAGATATCAAAAGAATGCGCCGGCAAGCTCCGTATGCTGGCTGATTAAACTTAAATCAAATTTTCATCCGGTGAATCTATGAGACATTCATTTAAGCTGCCCGGAACCGTTGAATGGAAAAACGGTGAGCTTTATTTTCTTGACCAGACAATGCTGCCTCTTGAAACAGTATCTGAAAAACAGGAAACTGCCGAGCAGGTTTGGGATTCAATTAAGCGTCTAAAAGTAAGGGGAGCGCCGGCTATCGGTATTGCAGGCGCTTACGGACTTGTTGTCGGCATGAGAAATAAACAGGCACTTCCCGCTTCCTTATTTATGGAGGAGCTTCATAAATGCGCCGAATATCTTAACTCCTCCCGCCCCACTGCCGTCAATCTTAGCTGGGCATTGAACCGTATGGTAAACAATGCAAAAGTCAGCGGATTAGCAGATTCGGCGGCCTTGTATGATCTGCTTGTTCAGGAAGCGGAATCAATCCATGCTGAAGACCGTGCCATCTGTGACGGAATAGGAAAATACGGTGCGGAACTGATTAGGGAAGGGTGCGGCGTTCTGACTCACTGCAATGCAGGAGCTTTGGCTACATCAGGCATAGGCACAGCGACTGCTCCTATGTACACAGCACATTTGCAGGGACGCCGTTTCAGAGTTTTTTCCGATGAAACCAGACCTCTTCTTCAGGGCTCACGTCTTACTTCATGGGAGCTTCAGAGGGCAGGGATTGATGTGACACTTATCTGCGATAATATGGCGGCATCAATTATGGCAAAAGGTGAGATTGACCTTGTGATCGTAGGAACAGACAGAGTAGCGGCGAATGGCGATGTTGCAAATAAAATAGGCACTTTAGGCGTTGCTGTGGCAGCAAAACATTTCGGGATACCTTTTTATGTGGCTTGTCCGTCATCGACCGTTGATCTTGATACTGCACTCGGCGGGGATATAGAAATAGAAGAACGTGATGCGGAGGAAGTGACATCCTTTGGAGCAAAACGTACAGCGCCGGATGGGATAAAAGTTTGTAACCCTGCGTTTGATGTAACGCCGAATGAGCTTGTGACAGGTATTATAACGGAGAAAGGAATAATAAAAGCCCCATACAAAGAAGCACTTATAAGTATGTTCCGGAAATAGGGGCAGTTATAGGGGGTACTGTTTTTCGGGACTGCATGTCAGGCAATCCCGAAGCCCTGTTAAGCCGGTTTAACGGGAAAGGGCTTTCAGTACATCGCCAAGGGAAACAAGCCCTATCAGCTCTTCATTTTCAATAACCGGGAGACGGTGAACATATTTTTCAAGCATTATTCTTGCTGCTTCTTTCACATCTGAATCCGGGCTAATTGTGAATCTGGGTTCAGACATTACCATACGTACGGAGTTGTCTGTCAGCTCTTTAATATCAATAAGAGGTATGGCGTCCGCATCATTAAGTATATCGGGGAGTGCCATCATTACATCTGATTCGCTGAAAACACCGATAAGCTTGTTGCTGCTGTTTACCACAGGCAGTCCGGAAATTTTGTTTGTTCTGAGTCTGAGGATAACTTCTTTTATCGTTTCATCAGGCTTTGCGCTAATAACCTTTGTTGTCATTATGTCTCTAATCTTCAAATCTGACTCCTTTACATCTGCATTGCTATATCTTTAAGCAGATCACGGAGGATAACCCCGTCGGGAGATTTCGGCAGTGTCCGTGTGAATCTTATTTCACTGGGCAGAGCGATTTCTCCTATTTCTTCAATAATCCGCTCTCTCAATTCCCGAACCGTAGTGTCGTGATAGCTTTCATCTATCTCTTTTTTCAGAACGCTGAACGCAATAAGGGCATCCCCGCGCTTCTCATCGGGAATGCTGACTACGGCGCAATCTTCAACGTTGTCGTGTGTTTTTATTGCTTCTTCAATCTCAATCAAACTGAGCCTTTTACCGCCCAGGTGGAGAACATCGTCAAGCCTGCCTTTAAGGGTAAGATACCCTTCGGAATTAATCTCTGCGGAGTCTCCTGTTTTGAAGAATACATGATTATTATAAGATTTCCAGTAAATTTTTTTATAAGTGTCATAGGAATTATTTATAGTCCGGCAGAGGGAGGGCATTGGTCTGTCCAGAACCAGAGCCCCCTGAGTTCCCGCTTCGGGGAGAATTTCTCCGCTGGCGTTGTTGATTATGCTTACAGAAACGCCGGGCAGAGCCTTTGCCACGGTGCCCGGTCTGCATTCTTCATATCCGGGAATGGCTGATGCAATTGCGCCTCCGGTCTCTGTTATCGAGTATATGTCGAAAAGTGCGGCATTATAATTGCCCAGTGCTTTTGCTGCCCACTCTCTGACATCGTCTGTCATTTTCTCTCCGCCGGTGGCTATCAGCTCTAAGGTATCGAGCTTCATATACTTCTTCTTTTTTTGCGCTGCGTTCATAAGAGATTTCAATATTGACGGACGGGTATATAGTTTGTTTACACAGAATTTATCACATATATCATAAAATCTGTGTGCATTGTCCATGTCTATTGTGTCTTCAAACACCAGAACAGTTTCACCGGCCATCAGTGGACCGTATACCAAATAGGAGTGTCCGGTTATCCATGCGATATCTGCCGTACACCAGAATGTGTCTGTATCACGGGCATCAAACATCAGTAAATAAGAGAAATAAGCCCAAAGCAGATAACCTGCGGTATGAAAAACCAGGGCTTTAGGGTCTTTCATATTCGTGGAGGTGTAGAGCATGAACATGGGATCTTCAGCGTTTGCGTACTCCTGACCATGATTTTTGGCTATGGAGTAATGCTCATCGCTTATCAAATCATGGAACCATATATCACGCAGGGGCTTCATATGAACTCTTTTTGAAACCCTTTCCACCACTATGCAGTACTGGGGCTGGTGGTCTGAAACTATAAGTGCGTTGTCCAGTTTGTTCTTAAGATTCTGATTGGCAGTAACTGTTCCGTCTGAAGTGATGATTATCTTCGGGCGGCAGTCGTTTATTCTGTCTGCAAGAGAGTCAGTAGAGTAGCTTGTGTGATAAACAATGTGAACAGCACCCAGCTTCACACATGCGAGCATGGCTATAATAAGTTCCGGTATGTTAGGGAGGTGAAGGAGAACCTTATCTCCTTTTTTCAGTCCGAGTTTTTTGAGTGCCGAGGCGCATTTGATCACTTCGGAATAAAGTGACTGGTATGTATAAACCATCTGGGCGTGATCAGCACCTTTCCATATTATTGCTGCCTTGTTTTTCTTAGTGGTTGTAAGGTGTTTGCCGAGTATATTTTCAAGGGCACATAGCGTTCCGTTCTCATAAAATCTGGGAGCAAGCTTCTCACCCCAGTACAGAGAGGTGTATTCCTTTTCCCATACGAGATATCTTTTCGCCAGATAGTCATGCAGCTTTTCATAATCGCCGCTTAGAGAACGTATTTTATCCATTTCTGCTTTGTTAAGAGAGTGCCGCTGGAAGTTTTTGCAGTTATTTGCAAGTCTGGAATAAATGGACATGATCCACCTCTGTATGCTGAAAAATAACACATCTGTTTAAAAATGTACAGTTATTAAAATTATATCTATTATAATAATACACGATTTAAAAATAAATTATCTTAAATCGGTTTTTAAATTATTTGCTGACAATTCCTCTGTTTTGTTTTTAGCGTCCTATTATTTTTGAAAAATATCTCTTAGTGGAATCCTGAAGCTTGCTGGTTACTTTAAATGCTTCTTTCAGCAGATCTGCTTCCTGCTCGCTCAGGGTATCGGGGTCAAGATAATGACTGGGGTATTCTCCCTGTTCAATGAGGTTTATCTCGTTTTGTAAACGCAGGTAAGTGAACGATTCAAAGGCTGCTTTAAGGTTTTCGATTGTGGATCTGTTGAACAGCTTTTTTTCCTGAAGAACATCAAGTCTGTCAAGGGTTGTCACTGCATGTATTCCCTGCTGAAGAGTGAACATTCTGGCGCAGTCCACAATGAAAATACTGCCGTTTTCCTTGAGGGAGAGCTTGCCCTTGTGGTCTTTTTCACCCGAAGTTATAAACCTGCCTATGAGATTGAGGGGAACCTTATGTTTGAAATCCAGCTCCATCATCTGAAACAGGAACAGCGGATTAGCCTTAATCTCCTGAAATACTGTTTCACGCAGGCTTTCACAGAGTGACTCCTCTCCGAGAATGGGCATGAAGTCAAAAAAAATGGATGAATAACGCACCCTCTGCGGTTCGGGTACACGAATCCATCTGCTGACACGCTCTTTCCACTCGGAAAGCCGTCCACGCCAGCTCGGATTATTTACCATAACCTGCCCGTTGCAAAGCGGGTAGCCCACATCCGCCAAAGCAGTAACCAGCCTTTCCGCCAGAGAATCAAAGAACGCCTCAACCTCTTCATGAAGTTCTTCAGGGTAGTCTTCAAAGATGAAACCGTTATCCTGATCGGGTCCGAGGAGCATTTCTTTACGCCCGCCGCTTCCCATTATGATAAATGAATATTTTATCGGAGGAGCCTTGTGCCCCTCTTTTATCATTGAAAGCATAACCAGCTCAAAACAGCGTCGTATTATGCTGTGATGGATGTATGACAGTATCTCCATTGTTTCAACATGTGAGCGGTTTTCCGCAAGCAGTATCTTTGCAACTTTAAATATTTCACCCCTGATTTTGGTGAGTTCCTCTATGGTTTCAGCTTCTTTTGCGCTTCCCACAAGGAGCATTGATTTCTGGCTGCGGAATTTCATCAGATCCTGTATTGATACAATCCCCGCAATTGAACTGCCCTCAATTATGGGCAGATGCCTTATGCTGTGGCGGAGCATAAAAGTTGCCGCTTCATACATGTATGTGTCAGGGGTCATAAAATAAGGATTAGGCGTCATTACATCCTTTGCGGTATAATGTTTGAGGCAGTTTTCCGTATCTGTTGCAAGAACTTTCCTCACCATATCTCTTTCTGTTACTATCCCTGTCATTTTTCCGTTTTCATCGCAAACGACTATGGCAGCAATATCCAGTTCTGTCATTTTCAGTGCGACTTCCTGTACGGGAGTATTCATGCGGCATGTTTTTACAGGTCTGGACATCATTTCCCTTAAACGCTTCTGAAAAGGGTAGGCCTCCATTTGTGCAACAGGATCGAGAGACTTGTGTTCTGTCATCTCTCTGTATAGTTTGCGTATCTGGGAATAGATCGCCTTGTTGAAGTAGTTGGATATTATCGGGTACTGCTGTGCGAGGGCAAGTAACGGCTCTTTGGGAATGAGCAGGCAGTGGGTTTCTTCAGTTGTTTTTGCTCCTGCTGCGTATGTTTCCCCCGTGAAGATAGGAGACCAGCCGAAGAAGCCGCCGATGTTACGGTAGTCGACCACCATTTCAACGCCTTCACTGGTTTCGGCGCTTATTTCCACCTGACCTTTCCGTATGAAATACAAAAAACCGCTGGGGTTTGATTTTTGAGTAAATATTACAGTATCCGCAGGATACACTGCGGTTCTTGATAATGCTTCCAGCTCATCTGCGGCTTTTTCAGAAATATGGTTAAATGGTTCGCATTCGCGCAGCTGCTTAAGATCGGTCATAATCTTTACCCCGTGAATGAATACTTTGTGTCATTATAACAAAAAAGTCTCCCGCCGGAGACTTTTTCTGATGAAGCTGAAATATGAAAACGTAGACAGTGAGTATTATTCAGCGGCGGCTGTTTTCTTTTTTTTGCCGAATACCATGGGGTGCGCCTGCTGACGGAGTATAAAGTCAGCAAATATTTTACCCCAGATTGTGATTCCCGCCATTGCGGACCATTTATCATAAGGATAACCCAGAGCTATTACGCCGAAAGCAGTCCAGAGAGTGAAGAGACCGGCAACAAGGTTGACTGTTCCTGTAAACGGCGCCCATTTTTTCGGGTTTGCAGGCTGTTCTCCTCTTTTGAGGGCAACTTCGGAGTAGTCATTCTTGATAAAAATGCGCCAAGCCCTGCGAAGCCAGAAAAAAGTCAACGGAAAAAGTGCAAGGAATAATACCCACGTAAGAGCAAGGCTGACGTATGAAGAATAATGCATTTTAAGCTCCTTATGTTCAGCATAGGCGGTTTTCTGCCTTTGCTTTATAAACTGTCCCGCCGGAAGACGCTCCCGGCGGGACAGTGTCAATCATTTCCTTTCCAATTCAGGAAAGAGGTCTATTAGTGTCCACCGGTGGCTTCGCCTGCGCCTCTGGGGATACGTACGTTCTCTACCATTTCTGCAATATGCTCAGGAACAGGCGTTGTCATGTTCTTAACAGCGAATGCCACTGCAAAGTTTATTACTGCGCCTATTGCTCCGAATGCGTTGGGAGATATGCCGAAGAAGAAATCTTTCCCGCCGAAGAACTGGTAAAACTCAGTGCCTTTGATGTAGAATATTCCTGTGTGAGCAAACACATAGAACATTGTAACAAAGAGACCGGCGAGCATGCCTGCTATGGCTCCCTGTTTGTTCATGGTTTTGCTGAATATTCCCATCATAAGAGCGGGGAAGATGGAAGCAGCCGCAAGACCGAAGGCTATTGCCACCGTACCTGCTGCAAAGTCAGGGGGGTTCATCCCCAGATATCCGGCTCCGACTATAGCGAAAGCCATTGCTATTCTTCCTGCCATCAGCTCGCCTTTTTCAGTGAGATCCTTCATGAACATGTTTTTAAGAAGGTCATGTGAAACTGCGGATGATATAGCAAGGAGAAGACCTGCTGCCGTTGAAAGAGCTGCCGCAAGACCGCCCGCTGCCACAAGTGCTATAACCCAGTTGGGAAGCCTTGCGATTTCGGGGTTTGCAAGAACCATAATATCCACGTTTACGCCGAGTTCATTGCCCTGCCAGCCAGCTGCTTCAGCTTTGGAGAGGAATTCGGCATCTTTGGACTTGTCATTGTAGTACTGAATACGTCCGTCATTATTTTTGTCTTCAAACTTAAGAAGTCCTGTAACTTCCCAGCGTTTGAACCACTCAGGACGGTTGTCGTATTGTATGCTTGCTTCTTCTGCAAAAACATCGCCGCCAGACTGGACAGCAGTGTTTATTGTGGAGTGAAGGTTAAGGCGAGCCATAGCAGCAACAGCAGGAGCTGTTGTGTAAAGAATGGCTATGAAAACCAGTGCCCAGCCTGCTGAAGAACGGGCATCCTTAACCTTGGGAACAGTAAAGAAGCGAATGATAACGTGGGGAAGACCCGCCGTACCGATCATCAGTGATACTGTGTAAACAAACATGTTCAGTTTATCGCCCGGAACCGCTGTGGTGTATTTGCCGAATCCCAGATCGTTTACGATATGGTCAAGCTTTTCAAGCAGATACATATCAGAACCTGAAAAAGATGAACCGAGACCAAGCTGGGGAATAGGGTTGCCGGTAAGGTGGAATGATATGAATATAGCGGGGATAGTGTAAGCAAGAATCAGTACGCAGTACTGTGCAACCTGAGTATAGGTTATGCCTTTCATACCACCGAAAACCGCATACATGAAAACTATCGCCATACCGATTATAACGCCCATGTTGTTTGATACGCCGAGAAAGCGGGAAAACGCCACGCCAACACCGGTCATCTGACCGATAATATACGTGGTTGAAGCTACCAGAAGACAAATAACCGCCACAATTGTTGCTGTGTCGGAGTAGAAACGTGCTTTAAAGAAATCAGGTACTGTAAATTTTCCGAATTTTCTCAGGTAAGGTGCAAGAAGCATAGCGAGAAGAACATATCCGCCTGTCCATCCCATAAGGAACAGAGCGCCGCCGTAACCCATGTAACCGATCATTCCTGCCATTGATATGAAAGACGCCGCAGACATCCAGTCTGCTCCGGTTGCCATACCGTTTAATACCGGATGCACACCGCCGCCTGCGACATAAAACTCTTTTGTGCTGCCCGCACGCGCCCAGAAGGCGATTCCTATGTAGAGGGCAAATGTCAAGCCGACTACCAGATACGTTGTTGCCTGTAAACTCATTGTCCCCTCCTTATTTCTCTGCTACATCAAACTCTTCGTCTATCTTGCCCATGAGTTTCGCATAGATGAAAATAAGAGCGACAAAGATATAGATGGAGCCCTGCTGTGCAAACCAGAAACCGAGGGGGTAGCCGCCCAGTTTGATTTTGTCCAGCACGCTTGAAAACATTATTCCTGCTGCGTAAGAGCATAAGAACCATACGATCAGGACATTGCGAATCAGTCCTAATACTTTTTTCCAGTAAAGCTCATGTGACTTTTCCATAAAAACAACACCTCGCTAGGTTATTTCTGTACTCCGAAATTGGCTGTCCGATTTTTCTGTTTCAGCAACCTCCCTATGCCTTGTGAAATTCAGGTTAATTTGTGAGTTTTTAATTAACCTGAATTTCTACTCAGAGAATAGTAAAGCGTTTTAAAATTGTCAACATTAAAAAATCCTGTATTATAGATGGTTTGTGTGCAGTATACAATTTTACCATTTCTAAGTTACGGTAAAAACTAAGTATTGGACTGCATTGATATGCTCAATGTTTCTTTAAAAAAAGTTTATATAAGTCAAAATTAAAACTTTTTCACCTCTTCGCTATTCTGGTTATGTGTTAAAGTATTTTTATATATAAAATATTTGTAAATAGCAGTTTTTTATTATTTTTAAACTCATTCTTACACTTGTTTACTATGTCAAAAGTGTATTTAACATTAAAACCTGAATATATGTAAAATATATATAGCTTAAGCCACCACTCATGGTTTTTCAGATTTAGTGTATTTAATGTATAATATAAATAGAACTATGTTTTTATAATGTTGAGTTATTTTTATTTAAGTAGTTTAAAATTATGAGAAATTTCAGATTTTGACTGTCAACAGTCAGAGGAAAAATGAATATGAATAACCCGGGAGAGAAACTGCCTTATACTATACAGTGGTTTTTAACCTATTTATGATATTTTAACATATAAAAATTGCAGCAGATGTAAAAAATATAAATTTGAATTAAATTCGTGCAGAATGGATCAGGAGCGGTGAGGAAGTGAAAACCGCCGGTGTTACCGGCGGCATTTGTAAACGTTTCTATTTATTTTCTTTTTTGGTCAGCATAAGCTTTATTGTGCCTTTTATGGGCTGAAAGAAATAATCAGGGGTGTCTGCTGTTGTCTGCCCCTGCTTAACAAATGTATCTTCTGCGGACGGCATGAATTCGTACACAATTACAAGCTCTTTTTCATCCTTTGACGGCACATAAAACTCAAAGGATTTGTGACTGAGCATTTTGATGCTGCCAAGATTTTTGAATACATGGGATTTTTCCTGAAACTGACCGCGGAGAGAATCGGAAACGTCCAGAGTAACGTTGCTGGCGAATGTACGGCTTATGTTCTGGATTACGCCTTTCACTATTATCCCGCTGCCCATAGGACTGAAGTCATAAAAAGCCCTGAAATGTTCAGATGCGGCAACATAACCGTAATCCTCACGAAGTTCGTTGGTCGGTTTGTAATTGAGCGGCGCTCCTGCGCATGATACTGCAAAAACGCAGGCGCAAAGGAAGACGCTAAATTTTAAAAAGTTCTTTCTCTTTTCCGTATATGTCCATAAGTGCTGTTTCAAGCTCATCAGCGTCCTCCGGTACTATTCCTAGGTATTTCATTGAGTTCTGAAACTTTTCTGTATCGTGGTGATTGTTTATTCCTATAAGCTTTGATTTGGTAAGATTATTGGCAAAGCATATCAGATGTGCCAAGTCTTTATACTTGCTTCTGTCCGGCTGGTGGTGCCACCGTACCACATCAGTCAGGTGTTCAGGCATTCCCCATTTTTCAAGGGCGAGCCCTCCCACATCAGTGTGGTCAAACCCCAGAGTGTCATTTTCCATCTGTCTCAGATCAAGCATTTTATTGTAAGCATCCTGAACTATTGTTTCATAGCTGCTTACCTCTTTCGCCAGTATAAGCTGACCAAGGTCATGTAAAAGTCCTATTATGAAACATTCTTCCGCAAGAGAGGGTTTAACTTTAAGCGCTGCGAGCCTAGCACCTATGGCGACTGTAAGCGAATGCTCCCACAGTTTCTGCTCAAGAAGGCGCAGATTCCCGGAACCAAAGAGCGCTTTGGAAGAGAGGGATATTACAAGGTTTTTAACTGTGTTCATCCCCAAGTAGGTTATTGCCTGTTTTATGGTGGAGATTTTGGATGAGGGGCTGTAAAGGGCGGAGTTCGCAAGACGGAGGATCTCCGTAGTAAGCCCCATATCCTTTGATACGCAGTAAACAAGGTCTGTCACATGATAGTCCGGATTTTCAAGGATTTTCACTACCTTAAACGCCGTCTGCGGTATTGGAGGAAAATCCCTGACCGAGTCCAGTATATTCTTAAGCTTGTCAGACTCATTAATCCGTTGCATCAATCACTCAGTAGTTGTTATTTTTCGTCTTTGTCGTCAAGAGGTATAGATTTTGCCTCAATTGCTTTTCTTTCTGTTTCTGCAGATTCTTTTTCAGGAGCCTGCTCTTTATTTTTCTTTTTTATGTCGAAAATGTCCATATTTTTATCTGCAATTTCAGATTCAATGGATTTGATCATGGAGTATTCGGGTTCGATCATATCCGCTTCGATATAGCCTTCGTTGACCAGCTCAATGGCTTTTTTGCCGAGAAGCTTAAGTCTTTCGTCTTTTTTCTTTTTAAGTGCCACTATGTCGAGTTTGATTTTAGCTATTTTAGTAAGCCTGAGAACCTCTTCTTTTCCTTTCTCGTAGCTGTCCTTAAGCCAGTCGCCCATTTTTTCGCCGGTGTTGTGTACTTTATTCTCAAAGGAGCCGTGCCTGTGTTTGTAGTTTCCGTAGTTGCTGCGTTTTTTCGCCTGCTCAGAGGGCTCATCCTCTTCTTTGGCTTCTTCTTCGTCAAGATCCACATCTGAGCAGCAGGATGAATCATGGGCGAATTTTTTGCGTGTTTCAACTTCTTCTGTTTCTTCGATTTCTTCTGTCTCTTCCTGACTGCGTTTCTCTTTATCCATAATTTCCTCCTGTTATCTCGTCAAAATCTCTATTTTTTCCTGCTGCAGATGAATTATGCAGATCAGGATAATATTTATAAGCAGCGAGAACATAAACAGCACATATCCTGCAATATATGCCTTAGACTCTTTTACCGCAGGTCTTTTCGGCGGGATAAGGTATTTTATTTCCATCCACGGAGTATAAACTGAGGCAGCGAGGTCGGTTTCGAGAAACTCTCCTTTTTCAATACCGCTCAGGATCTCCTGTTCGCTTAAGCCCTGTTTTGCTTCCTCACCCGAAGCCACATCAAAACGGTTTGCCTTCTTCTTCACCGGATAAACCCGCCCGCAGGAGGGGCATTCCGTTTTCTTTCCCTGTTTAAAGGAAAATTCTGCGGAGCAGTTTTTACAGATGCCTTTTATCATTCCCATCTTTTAAAGAGCCTGTGGTCTGTTTTAAGTATATCAAATATTTTCCCGATCATAAACGATATAAGATCGTCTATGGATTCAGGCTTATGGTAAAATGCAGGTGCAGCAGGCATTATAACAGCACCCGCCTGTGCCAGTTTTGTGAGGTTTTCAAGGTGAATCAGATTAAGCGGAGCTTCCCTGAACAGGATTATCAGATCCCTTCTTTCCTTCAGTGCCACATCTGCGCAGCGCTCCACAAGATTTGAACTCACTCCGGATGCAATACGCCCCACACAGCCCATGGAGGCAGGAGCGATAATATAGTGATCCACCATAAAAGAACCGCTGGATACAGGTGCAGCAAAATTTCTGCTGTCATGAAAAATGACATTATTGCCGTAATCTTCCTGATTGAATTCTTTTCCGGTTTCGATCCTTATGTTTTCATGACCGTCTGGGGTTATGCAGACATGGATTTCAGCATCAAGCTTTGACAGCTCGTCCAGAAATCTTAATCCGTAAACAGCCCCGCTTGCACCGGTTATGCCGAGAAAAAACTTTTTCATAAGTTATATTAGATAAATATATCAACGGCTGTAAAGAGGAATATAGTTAGACTGATATAAGCGTTGAGATTAAAAAATGCCATGTCCAGTTTTGAGAGGTCATGGGGCTTGAGTATAGCATGTTGATAAAGCATGAAAATACCTGTGAGGAAAACCCCTGCGAGATATACCCACCCCAATCCGAACATGAATTTAGCGGAGAAAAAGATCAGGAACGCTAAAGCATGAAGCGCACGGGCAAGATTCAAAGAACCTGTGACTCCGATGTATCTGGGAATTGAGTGGAGATTCTCTTTTCTGTCAAAGTCAATATCCTGACATGCGTACACTATATCAAATCCCGCCACCCAGAGGAGAACGGCAATACCCAACATCACTATTGACGTGCTGACTTCACCCCTGACTGCAACCCATGCCCCGATGGGTGCAAGCCCCAGAGCAATGCCCAGAACTATATGGCAGAGGAAGGTAAAACGTTTTGTATATGAGTAAAGTATAAAAATACCCAGAGGAATAGGGGAGAGCATGAAGCACAGCGGGTTCAGCATATATGCGGCAAAAAGATATACCGCAAATGATATGGCCGTGTAAAGTCCTGCTTCTTTCCTGCTTATTCTGCCCGCAGGTATATCTCTCTTGGCGGTTCTGGGGTTACGTGCGTCTATTGCCGCATCCACAAGCCTGTTAAAGCCCATTGCACCGGAACGTGCGCCGAGAACGGCGATGACTATCCAGAACACTGTGAGAACAGACGGAAGACCCTCGGCTGCCAGAAGCATTCCTGTGAAAGCAAAGGGGAGGGCAAAAAGTGTATGTTCAACTTTTATCATGCTTAAAAAAGTTTTTAGTTTTTCCAATTCAGTCACCAATCAATACATTAGATTAATCAGTCCTTCTAACAGGGCTGCCGCAGTGCGGTAGGTTTAAGTGAGCAAAACATTATATATGCTTTCGGCGAAGTCGTCCGAAGCATTGAGGCTTTCTATCCTTGTTATATTTATGCCTTTTGCCCTTATGTGGCTGATGTATTCCTCATCAAGCTCAATAAGGGTTTCGATGTGGTCTGAAACAAAGGATATGGGGACGACGATTATATTATCCGTTCCCGCATCCGCAAGCTGATCCAGCTTTACGGATGTTTCAGGCCCCAGCCATTTTACCGGACCTGTGCGGCTCTGATAAGCCAGAGAGTAATTATAGTGCCGCAGCATATCTTTAATAAAGGTGATCTGTTCCTCCAGATGGATGGTGTACAGGTCGCCTTTATCCAAGGTATATTCCGGCAGAGAATGGGCGGAGTAAAGGATATGGCATTCTGTCAGCGGTTTTCCAAGAGCTTCCGCTGCTTTGTAGATGCGGGCTATGAGGCAGCTGTTGTAACTTTCATTGAGATGCCAGAAGGGGATACGCTTCATATGCCCCTTTATGCTCACTGTCTTCAGTTTTTCGTCAAAACGCTTGAAGCACAGACCGCTTGTGGTGTAGGAATCCTGCGGGTACATAGTCATCACATATATATTTCCGAACTCCGAACCGTTCAGCTTATCCAGCTCATCTTCAATATACGGGTGGTAGTAGCACATTCCTGTCCTTACTTCCAGTTCTCTGCCTGTTTTTGCATAATAAACCGCAGAGGTTTTTTCCAGAACGGTTTTCATGTGCTTAAGCTGGGGTGAGGAACCACCCATTTTCTCATAAAGAGGGGCAACTTTTTTGGAACGTGATTTCGCTATTACGCCCGCAAGAATATTCTGCGCCCATGTTCCGATTTTAAAATCGATTATGGTGCGGTCTGAAAACAGATTTTTGAGAAAGGGGCGGATCGCCTCAACAGAGTCGGGTCCGCCCATATACATAGCGAAAAGAAGGTCTTTCATCAAACGCCTTTAACTATATCCACAAGGTGTTTCACATTTTCCACCGGAGTCTGGGGCATAATGCCGTGACCAAGGTTGAATATGTGTCCTTTAAGTGATTTTCCTTCTTCAAGGATTATATTAGCGTATTTTGTGATGGTGTCCTTATCTGCGAAAAGCAGAGCGGGATCCATGTTGCCCTGAAGCACAAACTTGTGTTCAAGTGCGGCATCCGCTTGTTTAAGGCTGGTTTTCCAGTCAACGCCCAGTGCAGCGCAGTTCAGTTTTTTGATCATGGGGTAGAACGATGAACTGTCCTTAGCGAAGTAGATGAAGTGCGCTCCTTTAACAGACTCCGCAACTCTCTGAACATAGGGGAATATGAATTCTTTATATTCGTACGTAGATACGAGTCCCGCCCATGTGTCAAACATCTGGACAACGGGACAGCCGCAGTCAACCTGCGCCTGAAGGTAGGAAATCGTGTTGTCTGTGAGTTTCTCCATGAGTGTTGTGTATGCTTTTGTATTGTTGTGCATGAGTTTTTTAACTTCGAGGAAGCTTTTTGAGCCTTCGCCTTCTATCATATAGCAGGCAAGGGTAAAAGGAGCGCCGGAAAAGCCTATAAGCGGTACATTAAGCTTGCTTATCATAAGTTTTATTGCATCCATGACGAATTTAAGTTCGGTCTTGGGATCAACAAGTCTCATCCTTTCAGCATCTGCAAGGGTTCTCACAGGGTTTGATATATAAGGAGCGGGTTTAAAATCCAGATTAACGCCCATAGGCTCGATGGGTACAAGAATGTCGGAAAAGAGGATGGCGCAGTCCAGCCCGAAAGCATCTATAGGCTGAAGAACAACTTCGCACGCCAGTTCCGGAGTTTTGCAGAGTTCAAGAAAGCTGACCTTGCTTCTCACGTCTCTGTATTCCTTCATGTACCTGCCTGCCTGCCTCATAAGCCAAATAGGGGGTCTGTCGGTTTTTTCTCCATTGAGGGTTCTTAATAAAAGGTCATTAAAAGCCATTTAGTTCTCCGTGAAATTTTTTGATACCATTACAATTGAAATCAAACTATAGCAATACATAACCATGTTGCCAAGTCAATTAGTAAAGCCGTGAATGTAAAAATTATATTCCGGTTAATTTAAGTGTGTATTTATTTGTTAATTACGTTCTATTTCGGTTAACATTTAGTATCTTATTGCCATCTGATAAGCGTTTTGGTAGTCTGTACGCTCCCCCTGACGCTTTCAGGTACGGGATGCAAATTATAGCGATAAAAGAGGGCAGCGAATGGCACAATTTGATGTAATCATTACGGATCATATCTCCGAAGAAGGAGTCAAGATACTTCAGGCATCCGGAGATATCAACGTTGACATCAGAGCCGGCATTAAAAATGACGACCTGAAACAGATCATCGGCAATTATGACGCAGCAATAACCAGAAGCGGAACAACCGTTACTGCTGACCTGCTGGAAAACCCCGGAAAACTCAAAATCCTCGGACGTGCAGGTGTCGGGCTTGATAATGTGGACATTGAGGCAGCCAGTAAAAAAGGTATCATAGTAATGAACGCCCCCACAGGGAATACCTTAGCCGCCACTGAGCTTACCATGGGTATGATGCTTGCAGCTGTGAGGAAAATTCCCGCCGCTAATGAGTCGGTTAAATCTATTAAGTGGGACAGAAAGAAATTTATGGGGATTCAGCTCCATGGGAAAACCCTTGGGATAGTTGGTCTCGGGCGAATAGGCGGAAATGTTGCCATAAGGGCGAAAAGCTTCGGGATGAAAATAGTTTCCTTTGACCCTTATATAAAACAGGCTAAGGCAGATTCTCTCGGCGTTACCCTTTGTGACAGCCTTGAGGATGTTCTTAAGCAGGCGGATGTGATAACTTTTCATACACCTCTTACTGATGAAACTAAAAACATTATAACTAAAAAAGAAATAGATATGATGAAGGACGGCGTAGTTATCGTCAACTGTGCCAGAGGCGGCATAGTAAATGAGGATGACCTCTACGATGCCCTTGTATCCGGCAAGGTTTTCTCTGCCGCTGTGGATGTTTTCACCAAAGAGCCCCTTGGAGAAAATAAACTGCTTACCCTTGATAATCTGTTTGTTACACCCCACATAGGTGCAAATACAGAAGAGGGACAGCGTGATGTTGCACTTCTTATAGCACAGCAGGTTGTAAACGCTCTGCACGGCAAATCTTATGAAAACGCTGTTAATATCCCCTTCATGAAGTCTCAGCTCAGTGTTGAGATGCAGAAGTATTTTGACCTTATAGAAAGGATGGGGCATCTCCTTGCACAGCTCACCAAAGGCAGACCTGAAAGGGTTGAAGTCACAATGGTTGGGCACAAGTTTGACGAAGATTTCTTTGAAAGAACCTTCGATACTCCCTTCAACTTTCAGGCGTTTACGATTGCAGGTCTTCGCGGTCTTCTTGAGTTTAATGTGAAGGAAACTGTTTCATATATCAATGCCCCCTATATCGCAAAGGACAGAGGAATTGACATTCAGGAGAGCAAAACCCTTGCATACGGCAAGTTTAATGATCTCCTTGTTATGAAAGTTAAGACGGATAGGGAAGAAAAGGTAATAGGCGGAACAGTTTTCCCCGACGGATACGGACGAATTACTATTTTCGACCAGTTCTTCCTTGATATGATATGCCAGGGAACATACATATACATCAGAAACTCCGATACACCCGGTGTTGTGGGTAAGATCGGAACTCTTCTCGGCAACAACAATATAAATATAGCAGGTTTTGAACTCAGCCGTCTGAAAGGCGGGGATGCGATTTCGTTTATCTCCGTTGACAGCGAGGTTCCGAAATCTGTTCTTGACCAGATACAGGCGATCCCCGGCATTATCGAAGCCAAGGTCGTTGTTCTTTAAGGACAAATGGTAGAGCTTAATATATCTACAACAGCAAAAATCCGGATGGCGGACATAACCCGCCTTCTGGAGGATGCTGTTATTCAAAACGGATGGGAAGACGGTATCCTTACTGTCTTCACTCCGCACACCACAGCGGCTGTTACCATAAATGAAAACGCTGACCCCGATGTTCAGTGTGATATGACAGCCTTCATGAATAAGCTTGTTCCTGACGAGGCATATTTCCGCCACTCTGAAGGGAATTCAGACGCACACATCAAATCAAGCCTTTTCGGATGCAGCGAGACGATAATCGTGGAGAACTCCCGCCTTGTTCTCGGCACATGGCAGGGCGTTTATTTCTGCGAATTTGACGGACCCCGTCAGAGAAAAGTCTGGCTGAAATTTATTGGAAAATAGGGGCTGGCTGCTCTCTGTCTTTATTATACTAACTTAATTTAGATTCTGTGGTTTCATGCAGTTTGAACTTTGGATGATAGGAGCAGTTATAAAACGGTTACTCTGTCTCTGCCGTCACGCTTGCTGATGTAGAGAGCCTTGTCTGCGTTCTGGATCATTTCTTCTGAATGGTAAAATTTAGGGTCAAACTCTGTTACGCCGGCGCTGAAGGTGATCTTAAAACAGCCGGTTTCGCTTTCAAAAACCATGCTCTTAAGTCCGTCTCTTATTCTTTCAAGGGCGATTAAGGCGTGAGCAGTGTCTGTTTCAGGGAAGACTATGGCAAATTCCTCACCGCCGTAGCGTGCCGCCATATCTGTCTCACGTATGTTCTCACCGATTATCACCGCAAAAGCCCTGAGAACTTCATCACCTTTCGGATGTCCGTATGTGTCATTCACTTTTTTGAAGAAGTCTAAATCAAGGAGTGCTATGGTAAACCTGTTGCCGTAACGTTTTGATTTATCAAATTCGGTTTTAAGCCTGTCTTTAAAGTATGAGTGGTTATAAAGCAGTGTGAGCCCGTCCTTTTTTGCCATCTGTTCGAGAAACTCATTTTGTTCAAGAACATTTGTGGATGCAAAGGCAAGCTCAAACACTGTGTTTTCAAGCTCTTCTGTCTTGGCTTGAAGTTCCATAGTCATTGCGAAATATTTCACAAGGATATTGTAATGTATAATGAGATCCTCCACCGGATCATCCGTGTGGGTGAACTCAAAAAAGTAATCTCTGGAAAGGGACAGAAACTGATGATCAAACTCTCTGTTTGCTATGAAAAGAAAAAAGTTTTCATTAGCAAGCATAGACGCAAGCTTTTCCGCAGTGTCGCCTTTACGCACCTCATAGATGATGACCTTCGGTCCTTCATCCTGATGTGAGCAGTCCCACTGGATACTTTCAGGGAAAAGCTGTTTCAGAGTTTCTGTAATTTCCTCGCTTTTTGTACAGCGATAAACTTTAGGACTAACCTGCATCCTCCGGTCTCATATGGGGAAAGAGAATAACTTCTCTTATGGACTGGCTGTCAGTAAGCAGCATAACCAGTCTGTCTATACCAAGTCCTGCGCCTGCCGTGGGGGGAAGCCCGTATTCAAGTGCGCGGATGTAGTCACTGTCCATGGCGTGAGCTTCTTCATCGCCCGCTTCCTTTTCAGCAACCTGTTTTTCAAATCTTTCTTTCTGATCAATAGGGTCGTTAAGCTCATTAAAACCGTTGGAAACCTCAAACCCGCCTATGAAAAGTTCATAACGTTCGGTGATTTCCGGATTATCCTTCCTTGATTTTGCCAGAGGGGAAACCTCTTTAGGATAATCTGTAATAAATATCGGATCAAAAAGTTTTTCCTCAACTGTATTTTCAAAAATTTCCAGAACAATTCTTCCTTTGCCCCAGCTGTTGTTGATGAAAATGCCTAAATCTTCTGCGGTTTTTCTCGCTGAATCATATTCCGCAAGCTGTTCAAGGGTAATTCCTTTTTCTCCGAGATCGACTATTGCCTGTTCCATGGTCATGCGTTTCCATGGCGACTCAAGGTCGATGGTGCGTCCGTTAAAAGGAATCTTAGCTGTCCCGCACACTTTGATGGCGATATTGCGCACGAATGTCTCTATCATATCCATAAGATCATGATAGTCAGCATATGCCATATACCATTCTATCATAGTAAATTCGGGATTGTGGCGTGTTGATAAGCCTTCGTTGCGGAAGCTTCTGTTTATTTCAAAAACACGCTCAAAACCGCCGATAACAAGTCTTTTCAGATAAAGTTCCGGCGCTATGCGCATATAAAGGGGCATATCAAGCGCATTGTGGTGGGTAACAAAGGGTTTTGCTGTTGCCCCGCCTGCTATGGGCTGCATCATTGGCGTTTCCACTTCCATGAAGTCCTTAGAAAGGAAAAAGTTCCTTACTTCCTGAATTATAGCGCTTCTTTTGCGGAAAATGTTACGGACATTATCATTAACTATGAGATCAACATATCTTCTGCGGTATCTCTGCTCAACATCTTTAAGCCCGTGGAACTTTTCGGGAAGATCTCTCAGTGATTTTGTAAGCAGTGAGAATCTTTCCGCATATATTGTCAGTTCACCGGTTTTTGTTCTGAAGACAAAGCCGGAGATACTCACGAAGTCGCCAACATCGGTAAGCTCAAAAACATTGTACTGATCTTCCGCTAGGTCGCCTTTTTTAAGGTATGCCTGAATATTTCCCGTTCTGTCTTTAAGGTTGAGGAAGTTAACTTTACCGAACTGTCTCATTGCCATTACACGTCCGGCTACGGTAAAGGTGTATTTTTTTTCTAGAAGTTCATGCCCGTCAGTATTTTCAAATCTTTCAGACACTTCTTTTATGCTGAATGGAATCTTAAATGAATTTACATAAGGCTGAACATTGTTTTCCGTGAGTTTTTGAAGTTTTTCCAGACGGTGCTGATCCATGTTGAATGTGTTTTCTCCTTGAAGATTGCCTGCGGTGAAACCCTGATCCTGTGCAGTTTCCAAAGGCAGGATATAATATTTGAATAGTGTGTTTTTACCATCTTAATGTGTTGACTTGTTATACAAAAATCTTTAATCTATTACAAGAAAGAAATTTTTTATGACCTTTCCGGCACTTTAACTTGTCTTTATTTTGCCGAAACCGTCACATAATAGTTGCATAAGCATGAGTTTTGATTTATTTCAGCATGCAAGCCGGAGGTAAAAAGGAATGTTAAACGGTCTCTACAATATTTTTTCTAGCGACCTTGCCATAGATCTTGGAACAGCCAATACACTGATTTACGTTAAAGGCAAGGGAGTAGTTTGCGATGAACCCTCAGTGGTAGCCATAAACAACCATAACAAAGAAACCCTCGCAGTGGGGGACGAAGCAAAATGTATGCTGGGGAGAACACCCGCCAACATTGTTGCTATACGTCCCATGAAGGACGGAGTTATAGCCAGCTTTGAACACACTGAGAAAATGATTCGTTATTTTATCCAGAAAACCCTTAATAAAAAGAAATTCATCGGTCCCAGAATTGTTATCTGTGTCCCCTCCGGCGTTACTCAGGTTGAGAAGCGTGCTGTGAAGGATACGGCGATTCAGGCAGGCGCCCGTGAGGTTTACCTTGTTGAGGAACCCATGGCGGCTGCAATCGGCGCCGGACTTCCCATAGAAGAGCCTTCGGGCAACATGGTAGTTGACATAGGCGGCGGAACAACGGAAGTTGCCGTTATATCTCTTTCAGGTATAGTTTACTCAAACTCTGTCCGTGTCGGCGGGGATGAGATGGACGAGGCGATAGTTAACTACATCAAGAGGAAATACAACCTCCTGATAGGTACAAGCACATCTGAAAAAATAAAGAAAGAAATAGGCTCTGCCTTCCCGATGGAAGAGCGTAAAACAATAAAAATCAAAGGGCGTGACATGGTTTCCGGTATCCCCCAGACAAGGGAGATAACAGATGCCGAAGCAAGGGAAGCTATTGAAGAGGCTGTTACGAAAATCGTTGACGCTGTAAGGATTGCCCTTGAAAAAACTCCGCCTGAACTTTCTGCAGATATAGTTGACAGAGGCATTGTACTCACTGGCGGCGGTGCGCTCCTTAAAGGACTTGACAGGCGTCTTGAATCAGAAACAAAGCTTCCTATCCTTGTTGCTGATGATCCGCTCAGAGCTGTTGTTATGGGTGCGGGTAAGGTGCTTGACAATATCGAGCTTCTCAAAAAAGTAACCATAGACTAGTTTATCGATGACCGGCTGGAAAAAAATAGCGGGAATAACAGCCTTTCTTTTTTTCCTCATTCTGCTTCAGGTGCAGAACCCTGAAATTAACGGACCATTCAAAGGGATTTTCGGCAATGTCGTAAATCCCTTTATTTATTACTCTTCCAAGACAGCGGGCTTTTTTGGCGATGTCTGGAGCGGGTATATAAACCTTGTGTATGTCCGTCAGGATAACCTTGAGCTTAAAGAGAAGAATGACAGGCTTAAAATGGAGAATTCTCTCCTCCGTGAAAAAGTTTTGGAATATGAAAGGCTGAAAAAGCTTCTTAACTTTAAAGAGGCGTACAGCTTTCAGTCTGTTGCGTGTAATGTAGTGGGCAGAAACGTTGACGGCTATCTCAAGTACATCATCATTGACAGAGGTTCTGAAGACGGAATAGAGCTTAAAGATCCTGTGATCAGTTTTGAAGGTCTTGTGGGTTCTGTCAGCGAAGTTTACAAAAACACTGCCCGTGTGGATGTTATCCTCAACATTAAAAATAACGCAAGTATTATGAATAAACGTACCAGAGCAGTGGGTATAATCCGCGGCAACGGTGAAGGGCAGCTTGTGGTGGATTACTACGACAGGCTGGATAAAGTTGAGATAAACGATGAGCTTATAACATCGGGTCTCGGCGGTGTTTACCCTAAAGGCATTGCTGTGGGCGTTGTCAACAGGGTGGACGAAAAAGACACAGGGCTTTTCCAGGATCTTTTTGTGCGTCCTGTGGTGGATTTCTATAAGCTGGAAAATGTTTTAGTGCTGAAAAGGTAGTGCTTATGTATTATGTGCTGCTGATTCTCACTCTTCTTATTCTCCATGTTCTCGCAAGTTCTGTTCTGGGGTTTCTTAACCCTGTTTCATATGTACTTATCGTTTACATAGCTGTGCTTGAAAAACTGGATGAAACAAACTATATATGGCACGCAGTTTTGTTTGGTCTTTTCAGTGATTTTATCAGAGGCGGCTATCTTGGTCCCGGAGTCCTGATCTACTTCTTTTACGGAGTTCTCACAATAAAGGCAGGCGTATTTTTCGACATGCAGAAATTCCTGTCCAGATTTTTTTTCCGTTTAGGACTTGTGGCTGTCCATGTTTTTCTAAATATGGCTATGAATGATTATCTGAAAACACCGTTCATAAGTGCATATCTTTACTATCTGCTTATAAACACTCTTGCTTTAGCAGCGCTTGTGTTAATCACGGAGGTTACCGGTGCTTTTAAAGGTGCTGAAAGACGAAGTTCTGGAATATTATAAACGCAGAACCTACTGGGCTATGGCTCTTGTCATTGCTGTGTTTGCAGGTTTGATAATGCGTTTGGTTTATCTTCAGATACATGAATACGATAAATATAAGAGACTGTCTGAGAACAACCGCATCCGAATAGTAAAGGTGCGTGCAGACAGAGGGTTTATATATGACCGTAAAGGCAGACTCCTTGTGAAAAACACCCCAAGCTATGAGCTTAAGGTGGTAAAAGAGGATGCCGGAGATATTGACGAGCTTCTGAAGGAGCTTGCAAGATATGTTCAGATAGACCGTGACTATGCTATGAAGTCCATAAAAAGGTCATATTTTTATGAACCAGCCGTAATAGCAAGAGGACTCACTTTTGAGCAGGTCGCTGAGATACTGGAAAACTACAACGACTTCAAGGGACTTGAGGTTGATATTGAATCTGTAAGGGAATATATGGACAGCAAGGCTCTGAGCCATATTCTCGGTTATCTTTCAGAAGTCACGGAGAATGACCTTAAGACAGACCTTTCATATTCCAGCGGGGATATGATCGGAAAAACAGGAATAGAAAAAGTTTATGAAGAGGATCTGAGAGGTGTTGACGGTGCCAGACAGGTTGAGGTTGACAGCTATGGTCGTCCTATCAAAACTCTTTCAGAAAAACATACCATAACCGGAAATGATCTTGTACTCACTCTGGATATGGATCTTCAGAAGGCTGTTCATAACATCTTTGAAGGGAAAAAGGGCGCAGCGGTGGTTCTGGATGTTGAAACCTTCGGTGTTATGGCTCTTTATTCCGCCCCGACTTATGATCTCAATATTTTTTCCCCTTTTCATACTTCTGAAGAAAGAGTCTCTGTTATGACAGATCAGGACAAGCCTCTCCTCAACAGAGCTATAGAGGGTGCTTATCCTCCCGGCTCTGTTTATAAGGTGCTTATGGGCATGGCGGGACTGCTTGAAAGAAAGATAACTCTGGATACTGTGGTGAACTGCACCGGAGAGATGAGATACGGAAATTTCACTTACAGATGCTGGAAAAAAACAGGGCACGGTCCTATGAAGCTTATAGATGCCATAGCGGAATCGTGTGATGTTTACTTTTACCAGCTTGGGCTTAATTTAGGTATTGATGATATAGAGAAATATTCCACAACTCTGGGTCTGGGCAAAACCACAGGGATTGATCTTCCCAATGAAAAATCAGGCTTTTTCCCCGGAAGAGACTGGAAAAAACGCAGGTTTAATGAATCATGGTATCCGGGTGAAACAATTATTACCAGTATCGGTCAGGGGTATATGACAACAACTCCTCTTCAGGTTGCGGTAATGCTTGCCGGAATTTTCAACGGCGGTAAGGTTATGAAACCAAAAGTTGTTGAATTTGTACATAATCCTGTTACGGATGTTAAGATACATACCCCGATGGAAACTGTTTCGGAGATTGAGATCCCTAAATGGATTGTTGATTCCGTTATGGACGGAATGGTCAAAGTTATTTACGGAACCAGCGGGACAGGGTACAGAGCAAGAGTACACGGAATAACCTATGGCGGGAAAACAGGGACAGCACAGGTTGTTTCCTTAAGCAAAACAGAGCATATGGAAGAGGATGAAATACCTGAATTCATGCGGGATCACGCATGGTTTGGTGCTGTTGTGCCGGAGGACAAACCGAAGTATGCCATAGCTGTTCTTATGCAGCACGGCGGTTCCGGCAGCAGAAGTGCTGCTCCTGTGGCCGGGGCGATAGTTAATAAGCTTGTGGATTTAGGATATGTTAGGACTGAACAAGAAGGAAATTGAAAATATAGATAAAGCTCTTCTGACTATTATAGCAATAGTTCTCACAATGAGCTGCGCCGCTGTTTACAGCGCATCATTTGATGCTCAGGCTGATGTGATAAGAGATTTTTATGAGAAACAGGTTCTCTGGGTTGTGTTGGGATTTGTTGTTTTTTTTCTTATCTCATGGGTAGGGCATCAGAGGTTTGTGAAATACCTTCCGGTGCTTTATATTATAGGCTGTGTGGCTTTGTTTATGGTGCTTCTCATGCCTCCTATCATGGGGGCGAGGAGATGGCTTATAATAGGCGGTTCAAGGATACAGCCTTCTGAGTTTTTCAAGTTTATATGGGTGCTTACTCTGGCAAGAATGTTTATAACTTATGATGGCTTGAAGCTGGGTTTTAAGGATATTTTCATTAAGATTCTTCCGCTTCTGCCTCCGTTCATTCTTATATTCCTTCAGCCTGATCTGGGTACGGCAGGAAGCTTTCTTGCTATATGGGGTCTGGTTATTCTTTTTATCGGAATAAAACGGACTCCTATGGTGTTTGCTGCTGCTTCTGCGGCGATACTTCTCCCTGTTATGTGGATATTTCTGATGAAGGATTATCAGAAACAAAGGGTTCTTACCTTTCTTGATCCTGAAAAAGACCCTTTCGGTTCAGGCTATCACGTTATTCAGTCGAAAATAGGCATAGGCAGCGGAGGAATCTGGGGTAAAGGGTTCATGGAGGGTACACAGTCCCATCTTAAATTTATACCCGAAAGGCATACCGACTTTATTTTTTCCGTTGTTGCGGAAGAAACAGGTCTTGTGGGAGCTTCAATCATCATCTGCATGTTTCTGTTTATGATCATCCGCATACTCAGTATCTCAATGGAAACAAGGGAGGCATCCGGCAAAGTTATATGTGTTGCCGTTGCCTCGTACATATTTTTTCAGTTTTTTGTAAATGCCGCTATGACAATGGGTATAATGCCTGTTGTGGGTATCCCTATGCCCATATTCAGTTACGGCGGTTCATCTTTGCTTACATTCATGGCTATGCTGGGGCTTGTAAACAGTGTGGCCATGCGAAAATACAATCCAATAGGCGCGTAATTAATGCTTGATAATTCTCTTTTAACAATATCAAAACCCTCAAGGTACGTGAACCATGAGATAAACTCCGTTCACAAGTCGAAAGAGGGCAGGCTTTCGTTCTGCCTTGCTTTTCCTGATGTTTATGAAGTTGGTATGAGCCACATAGGCTTTAAAATGCTTTATGAAAGGCTCAATTCATCTGACAATATAGTTTGCGAGCGGTTTTTTATGCCGTGGACAGACGCAGTTTCGGAGCTTGGCGAAAAGGTTTTTGTTTCCCTTGAATCAGGATACGGGCTGAAAAGCTTCGATGTCCTCGGATTTTCTCTTCAGTATGAACTGTCATATACAAATGTTCTCCACAGTATGAAGTATTCAGGCATTCCTTATTTCTCAGCAGAAAGAGGGGAGAGTGATCCGATAGTTACTGCGGGCGGTTCGTGCGTAATGAACCCTATGCCTCTTAAAAATATAATTGACGTATTCTTCATAGGAGAGATGGAAGGGGAGATAACCGATATTTTTGACAAACTCTCCGAAATGAAGGGCGAAAGCAGAAAAACCAAGCTTGAGTACCTTAACAGTCTGCCCTTTACGTATGTTCCGCTAATTGAACCTGACAAGACGGTAAAAAGAAACGTTTACACCGGTTTCAGCGATGATGTGACCATAAACAGTTTGATAGTTCCCATGATGCCCGCCGTGCAGGACAGGGTGGCGGTGGAAATATCGAGAGGATGCACCAGAGGCTGCCGCTTTTGTCAGGCAGGATACATATACCGCCCGTCCCGTGAGAGAAGCATCGAAGCTATCGCAAACGACGCACTGCGTCAGCTCGCCTCAAGCGGATATATGGAAGTTTCCATGCTTTCTCTCTCCGCCGCTGACTACAGCAGGCTTGAGGAACTGCTTGTTACCATGACAAGGCTTATCAGTGCAGAAGGCTCGTCTCTTTCTCTCCCTTCCATAAGGGCAGACAGAATACAGGAGTTCATTTTCAGGGAACTGGCAAAGGTTCGTAAATCCGGCTTTACCATAGCTCCCGAAGCAGGTTCGCAGAGACTCCGCAATGTAATAAATAAAAACCTCACAGAAGAGGATATAATATCCGCAGTTACCAAAGCCGCCGATGCAGGATGGAACGGTGCGAAGCTCTATTTCATGATAGGTCTTCCCTTTGAGACAGATGAAGATGTGCTTGCCATAGCTGATCTTGCTCACCGTGTTAAACGTGCTGTGGGAAAAGGCAGGTTTGATATCAAGGTATCCGCCTCAAATTTTGTTCCCAAGCCCCATACACCTTTTCAGATTTTTCCGCAGAATACTGCGGCGGAGCTTAGGCGCAAACAGATGCTCCTCTCTGACAGACTGAAAAGCTACCGTATGCGCCTTAGCTGGCATGATGTTGAGCAAAGTGTCATGGAGGGAGTTTTCTCCAGAGGCGATGAAAGACTTTGCAATGTTCTTGCTCTTGCCGCCGACAGAGGACTGATGTTTGACGGGTGGAGCGAATGCTTTGATTCTAATGCATGGAAACAGGTATTCAGAGATCTGGGATTCACAATGGAGGAGTTCGCCTCCAGAGAGTTTATGACGCAGGATAAACTTCCTTGGAGCAATATAGATTCCGGTGTTGAGTCCGGCTTTTTTGAGAATGAATACGAAAAGGCACGGGAGGAAGCCGTTACGGAAGACTGCCGTGAGGGCTCATGCACAAACTGCGGCGTATGCGACTTTAAAGAAATTCTTAATGTTTATGCAGGTGACAAAATTCCGGAAGAAACAACACCTAAGGAACCGGAAGAGACCTTCCACTATGTTTTTTATATAGAAAAACGCAAGGCAGGTAAGTTTTTGTCTGCAATTGAATCTGTCCGCCTTTTCACTCACGCTGCCCGCATATCGGAGATAAAGCTTGCTTTCACTCAGGGGTTTAATCCCCAGCCGAAGATGCGCTATCTTATTCCGCCTCCAGTTGGTGTGGAATGCTCCTGGGATCTTCTTGCTCTTGAGTGCGGCAGACTGAACAACTTCGGCGAAGTGCAGAAGAAGATAAACTCAATTCTGCCTGATGGTGTGAAAGTCAAAAGGATCATGCCTTATAAGGTAAATGAGAAGAAAGTAAGCTTCGCAGGACGCTACCGTTTGGGCGGCGAACTGCCTGTGGTGCTGGATAAGCTTATTGCTGAGGATAAAGCCTTTTATATGAAGAAAGACAAAAAAGGCAGAGATAAAAAGGTTGAGCTTTCTGAATTTCTTCTCCACAGACAGAAGGATGAGATTGTTCTCCTCTCCGGTGAAACAGGTTCTTTCAACCCTCTTGAGTTCTTTTCATATCACGGGTTAAGCAGAGCAGAGCTTGATGTGGAACGCAAAAACCTCTACATGTTTCCAAAGCCAAGACAGGAAAAAAATACAGCGGAAGAAGCTGAAGTGGAAGATGACGAAAGCTGAGAAGTTTCGTCCGTTTTTTGAGGAGCTGTATAAAAAATACAACAAACCGGAGTATGTGGGCACAGACCCGATAGTTTACCCCTGCACAGTTCAGGGCAATACCGAGTTTGTGGCATTCTGCTCAAGCTGTTTTGCATATGGGAATGTGAAGGCTATTCAGGGTTTTCTCATGACTTTTTTCAGTGAATTCGGAACAGATCCGTTTAAGCTTGAGGATAAACCCACAAGGCTTTATTACAGGTTTCAGAAGCCTGCGGATGTCCGGGCTTTTGTACTCGTTCTCAGGGATCTTTACAGTGAACACGGCTCCATCGAAAACGCTTTTGCCTCAATGGGGGCAAGCCTTGAGGAGTCTCTCATAAACTTTGTTATCCATATGAAGAAGAGGGGAAAAGCTTACGGCGGCGGAAAAGGGTATGACTTCCTTTTCGCTGATCCGGTTAAGTCCGGAGCAAAGCGCCTGCGGATGTTTTTACGCTGGATGGTGAGAAAGGATGAGGTAGATTTCGGCTTATGGAAAAATTATACTTGTAAGGACTTGCAATTTATCATAGACACACATATATTAAGATTCGCATATAAGAACGGGATAATAAAGAATGATTCCGGAACGAGAAAAAATCTTGATACTGTTACAGATTTTTTCAGAGCAATGAATCCTGAAGACCCCGCTAAATATGATTTCGCCGTGTCCCGTCTGGGAATAGCCTTTGGCTGCACATACGGTGCGGATGAAAAGTGCGCATCATGCGCTGAAAGAGATTTATGTCCGTTTAATGAAGAATCAGGATAGTAATTGAGAGCAAAACAATCTTAATTACTATGATTGACAAACGGATGAATTTGTATACTATAACTTATAAGTTATTAAGGAGGAAACAATGGCTGTTGAACTTAATGAGTCAACCTTTCAAACTGATGTGGTAGAGAGCGATCTCCCTGTTCTTGTGGATTTCTGGGCTGTCTGGTGCGGACCCTGCAGAATGCTTACTCCCACAGTGGAAGCGCTGGCAAATGAATACGCAGGCAAAATAAAGGTCGGCAAAGTAAATGTGGACGAAAACCAGCAGCTTGCTGCAAAATACGGCATCATGAGTATCCCTACTGTCATGGTCTTTAAGGGCGGCAAAGTGGTTGAGCAGTTCATCGGCGTTCAGCCCAAAGGCGTTTATGAGGACGCTATCAAGAAATATATCTAAGGGTTATTCATATGCCCTTTTATGAATACAGGTGCAAAGACTGCGGTACGGAGTTTTCCCGCCTTATTTTTAAGGAAGGAGAGCCTGTTCCATGCACAAAGTGTTCGGGAACAAATGTTGAGCGTATGGAGAATGTGAAGCATTCCGGCGGATGTGTCTGTTGCACTCCCAAAGGGTGTTTTCCTGCGTCTTCAGATGCTTCCGGCAACTAGCGCTGTTTAGCAGCAGTATAAACATAAAAGATTTCAGAGCCTTCCGTGTATATTATGCGGGAGGCTTTTTTATTTTTAATATTTTCTGCGTTATATGATTGTGTACGGATTAACGTTATTCGATTGACATAGATGGCACACTGAACTAAAAAATAAATATCTTTTTGACAAAATTTGCGGGCTGCCGTAAAAATGCGGTTTTGCTCCACTAAACTGAAAGAAGGGGTAGTACATGAAGAAAATTCTTTTGGCACTTTTAACGGCGGCTCTCTGTACCGCGGGTGCTTTCGCTGCTGACAAGCAGATCAAGGCTGGCTTTATCTATGTCGGACCTGTAGGCGATGCAGGCTGGACCTACGCACATGATCAGGGCAGACAGGAAATGGAAAAGCTTCCGTATGTCGAAAAATCCACTTACATCGAATCAGTGCCCGAAGGCGCTGACGCAACAAGGATCATCACCGGTCTTGCTAAAAAAGGACACAACCTGATCTTTACCACCAGCTTCGGTTATATGGACCCGACAATTGAAGTTGCTAAAAGAAATAAAGACATCATTTTCATGCATTGTTCCGGCTATAAAACAGCAGAAAACGTTGGCGCTTACTTCGGCAGAATGTATCAGCCCCGTTACCTTTCCGGTGTTGTTGCCGGTAAAATGACTAAATCAAATGTGGTGGGTTATGTCGCCGCTTTCCCTATCCCTGAAGTTATCAGAGGAATAAATGCTTTCACTCTCGGCGTAAGGAGTGTAAACCCCAAAGCCACAGTGAAAGTTGTATGGACACACACATGGTTTGACCCGGGTAAAGAACGTGAAGCTGCTGAAAGTGTTCTTGATGCCGGGGCAGATGTTATAACAATGCATCAGGATACTCCTGCCCCTCTTCAGGCTGCTGAAAAAAGAGGCGCATACGCTATTGGATACAACGTTGAGATGAAAAAATTTGCTCCCAAGGCATATCTCACTTCACCGGTATGGAACTGGGGCGCTCTTTACACTATAGTTGCAGAACAGGTAAGCAAAGGAACATGGAAAAGCGAGCAGATCTGGTGGGGAATGGAACACGGACTTGTAGACCTTGCTCCCCTTACTGACCTTGTTCCCGCAGATGTTAAAAAGATAGTTGAAGAAAGAAAAGCTGCTGTTAAAAACGGCACAGTCAAAGTATTCACTGGTCCTCTCAAAGACCAGTCAGGCAAAATCGTTGTTCCCGAAGGCAAAACAATGACAGACGCCGAAATGCTCAGCATGAATTTCTTCGTTGAAGGAGTTCAGGGCTCACCTAAATAATAAAAAATAGGGGCGGTGCAGGGTGTAAAATCTCTGCACCGCTTTTTTATTTTTAAGGGATCACATTGAAACCGTATCTTAAACTTGAAAATATCACAAAAAGCTTTCCGGGCGTAAAGGCGCTGGATAATGTCTCTCTGAATTGTTACGAAGGGGAGATTCATACCCTCCTTGGCGAAAACGGAGCGGGTAAAAGTACGCTTATGAGCGTACTGGCAGGGCTTTATAAACCTGAAACAGGGAGTATTTCTGTTGACGGCACAAAGGTTTTAATCTCCTCTCCTTCTGAATCGCTAAAATATGGCATTGGTATGGTTTATCAGCATTTTATGCTGGTGAGAAACCATTCCGTAATGGAGAATATCCTTCTTTCTCTTGATAACCTCCCGGGGATAATAAACAGGGGTGAGGTATTTGAAAGAACGAAGAAAATTCTTGATGATTTCGGTCTTGATATAAACCTGAATGAACCTGTTTGGAAGCTTTCCATCGGTGAACAGCAGTGGGTGGAGCTTATTAAGCTTCTTGTCCGTGACTGTAAAGTGCTTATCCTCGATGAGCCAACTGCGGTTCTTACTCCGCAGGAGGCGGATATTCTTTTCGGCTTTCTTAAAAAACTGAAGAGTCAGGATAAGTCGATCATCTTCATTTCCCATAAAATGCGTGAGGTTATGGAGCTTTCCGACCGTGTAACTGTTCTTAAAAAGGGCAGGACTGTCAAGTCGCTCACCGCAGGTGAATTTGATGAAGCTATGCTTGCGGGGCTCATGATCGGCTCAGACGATGTGCCCCACTGGGAAAAAACATCTAAGGCATTTGATCAAAAGGTTCTGGAAGTTAAAAGCCTTTCTGTTGAAAACGATAAAGGTCTTTCAGACGTGAAGGGGATAAACCTTGAGCTTTTCAAGGGTGAAATTCTCGGAATAGCCGGAGTTGCCGGAAACGGACAGAAAGCCCTTGCGGAGGTTCTCACTGGACTCCGCAGACCTTCCGGCGGGCAGATTATCGTCAACGGCGAGGACTTTACCAACCATAAAGGCAAAAATCCTTACATCGCAGGCATTGCCCATATCCCTGAAGACAGAAAAGCGTTCGGTATTGCTCCTGAAATGAGTGTGGATGAAAACCTTATCCTGAAAAGTTATAAAGACAGTAAATTCAAAAGCTTTTTCATGCAGAACGCAGGAGCAATAAAGCGTAATGCAGAGGAGCTTATATCCAAGTTTGCCATAAAAACAGGTCCTGCGGGTTCTCCTGTCCGTCTTCTTTCCGGCGGAAATATACAAAAGGTCATAATTGCCCGTGAGCTTTCCCTTAACCCTCTCGTTCTGGTTGCTCTATATCCGACCAGAGGGCTTGATATAGGCTCTGCGGAGTATGTTCACAAAGTTATTATAGACGCACGGGAAAGCGGAATGAGTACGATCCTTATATCTGAGGATCTGGATGAGCTTCTCAAACTTTCAGACCGTGTGGCTGTTATGTTCAGGGGAGTTATCACAGGTGTTGTTAAGCCTGACACAGCCACCAGAGAGGAGATCGGACTGATGATGAGCGGAGTGAAAAATGCGGATAAGATTTGAAAAAAGACTGGAAGCCTCAAAAACTTTCCGCATAACCGCACCTTTTGTTGCTGTGGCTTTTTCTCTATTGACTGCGGGAATAATTATGCTTTTTGCGGACATAAACCCGCTTGAGGCATACAGAGATATGATCATGGAAGCCCTCGGAACATCATACGGCATAAGCGAAACACTTGTTAAGGCAACACCGCTTATAATATGCGGGCTTGGCATATCAGTGGCTTTCCGTATGCAGCTCTGGAACATCGGAGCGGAAGGACAGCTCGTTATGGGCGCCATAGGCGCATCCGGCATTGCTTTATTTTCAGGGATTGAAAACCATCTTCTGATGATAACAGCAATGATAGCGGGTTCAATGATTTGCGGCGGTCTATGGGCTGTTGTTTCGGGCTTTTTAAAGGCAAAATACAGAGTTAACGAGATTATAGTTACTCTTTTAATGAACTATATTGCTATATCAATACTTTCACTGCTCATTTACGGCAGGTGGAAGGACCCGTCAGGGTTCAATTTTCCTCACTCAGCTCAGTTTGCTGAAGCAGCAAGGATGTCATATTACTTCGATTCAAGGCTGCATACAGGTTTTTTCATAGCTTTGGTTCTGGTTTTTCTTGTGTATATATTTATGGAAAAAACTGTGTACGGTTATGAGATCAGGGTAATAGGCGACAACCCCAACGCCGCTAAGTATGCCGGGATGAATATAACAACCGCTATTATAGGTACAATGTTTCTGAGCGGCGCCATAGCAGGTATAGCAGGATTCAGCGAAGTTTCCGGAGTTCAGTACCGTTTGCAGGAAGGGGTATCTATCGGCTACGGATATACAGCTATAATTGTTGCGTGGCTGGCGAGACGCTCTGCTTTGGGCGTGCTTATCGTTTCTCTTATAATGGGTGTTCTGCTTGTGGGTGGTGACAGCCTCCAGATCATGTGGCAGCTTCCTGTGGCATTTGTAAACCTGTTTCAGGGGTTGATTCTCTTTTTTGTTCTGTCGTCAGATTTTTTTATAGCCAATAAAATGCGGATTATTTGGGGCAAATCATGATAGAAGTTTTGCTTGATGCAACCATAAGAGCGGGTACATCAATCCTTTTCGCCACAACAGGCGCAATAATTATGGAACGCTCCGGTGTTATAAATCTTGGTATAGAAGGGCTTATGCTAATAGGCGCTCTAGCGGGCTTTGCCACTGCTAATATCACAGGGAGCCTGTTTCTGGGAGTCTGTGCTTCTTTCCTTGCTGCCCTTGCCGCAGGTGCGATTCACGGGCTTATTACGGTTTATCTCAGGGGAAACCAGATCGTCAGCGGTCTGTCGCTTACAATGTTCGGTATAGGCTTTACGGCTCTTTTCGGTCAGAAGATGGTGGGGAAAACGATCACAGAGTTCTCCAGAGTTGAGATCCCTTTTCTGTCGTCTATACCTGTTATAAATCCTCTCTTCAGGCAGGATATGCTTGTTTACTTCTCCATAGTTCTTGTCATAGGCGTTCACCTTTTTTTCCGCCGGACAAAATGGGGGCTTTATCTTCGGTCTGTGGGCGAAAACCCCGCAGCGGCGGATACATCTGGTATAAGTGTTACCAAATACCGCATGATGGCTGTTCTTGTGGGTTCAGGTTTTGCCGGAATAGGCGGTGCTTACCTTTCTCTTGCCTATACACCTTTCTGGGTGGAAAACATGACGGCGGGCAGGGGATGGATTGCTGTTGCCCTTGTTATCTTCTCCCAATGGAACAGCACCAGAGCTGTTTTCGGGGCTTACCTTTTCGGCGGTATAGATGCGCTCCAGCTGAGGATGCAGGCTATGGGAACAGATATTTCCTCCCATGTGCTGCAGATGCTTCCATACCTTTTTACTATTATAGTTCTTGTAATATCCACAATCAGGCTCGGCAAGGGTACTACACCTGAACCGGAAAGCCTTGGTATTCCATATGACAGAGAGGACAGAAAATGAGAAAAGCAAGCGAAGCTCTGCTTGAGAGAATAAAAAAATACGGCAGCGTAAACGGCGAGGTCGTCAAGGTTGATAAATTTATCAACCATCAGGTTGATATAGAACTTTTCCGCATCATGGCGGATGATATGGCGCAGCATTTTAAAAATGCCGGACTTACCAAAATAGTTACTGCGGAAACCAGCGGAATAACCATAGCTCATCCTTTGGCGGAGGCGCTGGGGATTCCCTACATTTTTGCCAAGAAAAAGAAACCCATTACAATGGCAGATTTTTACAGTGCTGAAAGCTATTCCTTTACCAAGCAGGAGAACACTACTCTTTACGTCTCAAAAGAGGTTCTCAGCAGTGATGACAGGGTTATATATGTGGATGATTTTTTCGCCAGAGGAAACACCCTGAAGGCTGTGAAGGAACTTGTCGCTCAATCAGGTGCAGAACTTGTCGGCTGTGCGGTTATCATAGACAAAAAAGGGGAAGAGGGTGTGTATTCGATCCTCACTCTGGAAGAAATAAAAAACAACTGTTAATTATAACGGCAGCCTAATCCGCTGCCTTCTTCTCCTTTCTCCTTTCTTCTTCTTTAATTTTTTTTTCGCAGATCCATTTATCAAATTAACGAGAGTATCTCAAACAGTATCGATGTTCATTTTAACTTGACACCTTTGTTCACTCGTATAAAAATTAAATATTGGAAATGATTATAATTTCTGCGGAGGTGTGCTTATGCACAAAACAATCTTAACGGCGCTCAGTGCCATGCTTTTATCACTCTTTATTTACGGCTGCGGCGGAAGCAGCAGTAGCAACAGCGAACCATCCGCCCCCTCATCAACAGGTGTTTTTGTTGATGCACCTGTGGCGGGCATAGCTTATTCCACTTCACCCAGCGGGTATTCAGGTTTTACCGATGCGGAAGGTAAATTTCTGTTCAATGAAGGCGATACTGTAACTTTCAGAATAGGCAATCTTGTTCTGGGAAGTGCGCCTGCGGCCACTTATATCACCCCTTTTGATATAACAGATCATAACAATGCTGTTCTTATTGCCAGACTTATCCAGACTCTCAGCTCGGTGGATAACGGTACTCTTATAATGAATGAAACGGCTGTGGATGACATTAACGGTCTTGTGACTGAGGAAACAGAGCTTGACGATTTTGCTGGCAGCTTTGACACTCTCAACCTCATAGACGAGGATGTGGCAATAGGCAATATGAACTCCGATGCACTTTACGGTGTATATGCTGCCGAAGTTAATATTGTGTGCGATGGTGAGGATAACACAACTGAAAGATTTGTAGCTTATTTAACCGGAGGCTCAGTTAATGTTTATGCCATTTCTACAAAAGATTTAAAGCAACCACCTGCTCTTTCTTCCGGTTTATCTTCATCCTCAGCGAAAGATACTCCTAAGTGGGGTCTGGACTTTTTTTCCGGTAATCTGACTGATCCTAATTCCGCTGTTCTTCGTCAATACACAGAAACAGGTATGCCTGAATATAATATGTCTATGGAATACACGGATTCCAGTGAGTTTCTTATGACTTTTTCACCCAAGGACGGCTCATGCACTGCAACTGCAACCATGGTACGTGTTGTAGGGGCTAACTCTGCTGATCCCACATGCTCAAGCGTTGATATCTCTGTTACAGATATGCCTTTCATTTCTCGCATTATAAGCAGCAATGACCCTACTGAAATAGAGGAAGACAACGGCACAGTGACTATTGTGCAGGATGGCTGCAACGTTACACTCACCGAAGGAGATGATACTTTCAAGGGGTTTATAGATACCAGCACGTACAGCATTATGTTTTTCGGAAAATATATTGATGATAATGAAGAGAATATAGAGATGATTGCTCTTAATTACGAGTTCGAGGACCAGACTCTTTCATTTAACGGTTCTGTAATCGGTATAGAGAGAAGCTTAGGCTCAAGCGAACCTGCCGAATGGGAAGCTGAGGAAGTGCGTATTGGTAACGTATTCAATTAATTGTTTGTAATTAAAAAATAAAGCGGAAGGTTCTGCCTTCCGCTTTTTTTAGTTTAAAAAGTCGTGGAGTTTTTTCCGCATGGCTTTCTTGCGGAGTTTTGATAATGCTCTAGCCTCAAGCTGACGCACTCGCTCACGGCTTATTTTAAGCATATCGCCTATTTCTTCCAGAGTTTTCGGAGCGTCACCTTCTATGCCGAAACGAAGCTCTATAATCTTTGCCTCACGCTCGGTAAGTTCATCAATAATGTCACCAAGAGCCTGTTTAAGGGTTTTGGAGATTATATCTTCTTCTATACTTTTAGAGCCTGATTCAAGGAGATCTATAAAAGAACGGTCTTCTCCGTCTTTTATGGGTGCTTCAAGCGAGAGATAGTTCCTTGAAACACGCAGAACATTTTCAATGTCCGCCTCTTCCATGCCGAGGTATTCGGCAAGCTCGCTGTTTGTCGCCTCACGCCCTAGCTGTTTGCTGAGTTTTTCTATGGCGCCGTTTATTTTGTATAATATTCCTGCCTGTTTAATAGGCAGCTTCACTGTTCCCGACTGTTCCGCCAGAGCCTGAATGATAGCCTGGCGTATCCACCATACTGCATAGGAGATGAATTTTACTCCTTTGGTATGGTCGAAGCGTTTTGCCGCCTCCACAAGTCCTAAATTGCCTTGATTTATCAGATCAGAAATAGGTAAACCAGTGTTCCTGTAGCGGTTTGCGATTGAAACAACAAATTTGAGATTTGAGAGTATAAGAGTATTAAGAGCATCTTTATCGCCCTTTTGTATTCTTTCCCCTATCACAAACTCCTGCTCTTTTGTCATCGGTTTGTATTTGCTGATGCTGTTAAGATAATGCTTCAGCGTGTTTTCACTCACAGGAGGCGGGGTGTCATTGTGAATTACTTCTTCAACCTCTGCGGATTCAGCAGTGCTTTCAGTCTCTTCGGTTTCTTCCTGCTCTTCCTGAAGGTCGTCAAGTTCATGATCCATTTTCAACTCTCAACCTTTATATAACTTATGAAAGTATATCAAATATACCACATTTTGAAACAAAAATCATTTCCGTATATAGTTTATTTATAAAAGCTTTTTTCATGAATATAAAAAAGGCGGGGTGCTGCCCCCGCCTCTTTTCAGGAGGTTGTACTGAAGTTCATGCCGGTTTGACCATAGGTCAGTTTTATTTTCTGTTCTGCTTTTATGTCACCTTTTATAAGTGCTTCCGCCAGTTTGTTTTCCACAAGTTTCCTTATGGCTCTTTTCATGGGTCTGGCGCCGAAAGCAGGATCAAAACCTGCTTTTACTATTTCTATAATGACAGAATCATCCCAGACAAGTTCAACAGAATTTTCACGCATCCTAGCAGCAAAATCTCTCATAAGCATTTCTGCAATATTATGAAGATGTTCCTTATTAAGAGGGTGGAATACAATAATATCATCCAGCCTGTTAAGAAACTCCGGTTTAAAGAATGATGAAAGCCTGTTCATCACCACGTTATCGATGAACATATATTTCTGTTCCATAGAGCTTTCTTTGGCAAATTCTTCCTGTATCTCCTGCGATGCGATGTTTGATGTCATTATTACTACACAGTTTTTAAAGCTTACTGTTCTGCCTTTGGAGTCTGTTAGCCTGCCGTCATCAAGCATTTGGAGCAGTATGTTAAAAACATCCGGATGCGCTTTTTCTATCTCGTCCATGAGTATGACAGCGTATGGTTTGCGGCGTACTCTTTCAGTAAGCTGTCCGCCTTCATCATACCCCACATATCCGGGAGGCGCTCCGATAAGCTTTGCTACTGCGTGTTTCTCCATGTACTCACTCATATCTATGCGGATCATGGCGTCTTCTGAGTCAAACATGAACTCAGCAAGCGCTTTTGCCAGCTCTGTCTTACCGACGCCAGTGGGCCCAAGGAATATAAATGAACCAATGGGTCTGTTCGGGTCGCCAAGACCGGCTCTGTTTCTGCGGACTGCTTCACTCACTGCTTTTATTGCTCTGTCCTGTCCTATGACCCTTTTGTGGAGGTAGTCTTCCATGTTGATGAGCTTGTCGGCTTCCTCCTGCATGAGCTTGGTCACAGGTATTCCTGTCCATTTGGAAACTATGGCGGCTATGTCTTCCTCGTCCACTTCCTCTTTGAGCATCTTTTTACCGCTCTGAATTTCGGCGAGTTTTGCGTTAGCCTCTTCAAGTTCTTTATCAAGCTGGACAAGCCTGCTGTATTTTATTTCTGAGGCGAGGGCGAAGTTTCCTTCACGTTCGGCCTTCTGCATTTGATGCTTTTCCTCTTCTATATGCTCTTTTATCTCTCTGGACTTTTTGATAAGTCCTTTTTCGTTGCTCCAGTGGGCTCTGAGTCTGTCAGCCTCAGACTTGATATTGGCAAGCTCTTCCTCAAGTTTGACCAAGCGGTTTTTACTCACATTGTCAGACTCACGTTTAAGTGCCTGTTTTTCTATCTCAAGCTGTGTGATCTTACGTTCTGTTTCATCAAGCTCTGTGGGGAGGCTGTCTATCTCCATTCTAAGTTTTGCTGTGGCTTCATCAATAAGGTCTATGGCTTTATCGGGCATAAAGCGGTCGCTTATGTATTTCTTTGCCAGATGAGCCGCCGCCACAAGTGCAGAGTCTTTTATACGCACCCCGTGGTGAACCTCATATTTTTCCTTGAGTCCTCTCAGTATTGAAACGGTATCCTCAACACTGGGCTCTTTCACCATTACTGGCTGAAAACGTCTTTCAAGGGCGGCATCTTTTTCAATATGTTTTTTGTATTCATCAAGGGTTGTTGCGCCTATACAGTGCAGATCGCCCCTCGCCAGAGCGGGCTTTAGCAGATTGGCGGCGTCCATCGCTCCTTCTGCCGCTCCTGCACCCACAAGAGTGTGCATTTCGTCTATAAAAAGGATTATTTCTCCCTCTTTTTCCCTTATCTGGGTGAGGATAGCTTTGAGCCTCTCCTCAAATTCGCCCCTGAATTTTGTTCCTGCGATAAGCGCACCCATGTCAAGGGATGCAACAGTTTTATCTTTCAGGGAGTCCGGCACATCGCCGTTTACTATTCTGTGCGCCAGTCCTTCAACAATAGCAGTTTTGCCGACACCCGGTTCGCCTATCAGAACGGGGTTGTTTTTTGTCCTGCGGGAGAGAACATGCACAACACGCCTTATTTCCTCATCACGCCCGATAACGGGATCAAGCTTACCTTCTCTGGCAAGGTTTGTGAGGTTGATTGTGTATTTTTCTATGGCGTTCATTTTACCTTCAGGGTTCTGGTCTGTAACCTTGGCTGAACCTCTGACTTCCTTTATCGCCTTTTCCACGGCTTTCTTATCCGCTCCTGTCTGAGAAAGCAGGGTGCGCAGTCTGTAGCCTGCGTTATCAATTATTCCGAGGAGAATATGTTCAGTAGAGACATACTCGTCCCCGAAGTCTTTTATTATTTTAAATGCCTTTTCCAGTGCCTTGTTGCAGTCGGGCGAGAAATACTGCTGACCCGAACCGCTGACGGTGGGCAGGGAGTTTATTATGTCGTCTGTGCCTGCTTCCAGAGCATTCACATTTACCCCTGCCTTCTGGAGAAGAGGCTTCACAAGCCCGTCCTCCTGTTTTAAAAGGGCAATAAGAAAGTGTTCGGGCTCTATCTGCTGTTGGTTTTTTTCAGAGGCGAGGGCAAGAGCCTGCTCTGCTGCCTCCTGCGCTTTTATGGTCATTTTGTTGAAGTTAATCATTGTAAACTACCTCCTTGTGAGGCTTATTCTTTTTCGATTTTGATTTTAATTATTTCTTTCGGCGGAGAGGGAATCAGAGCCTTTTCCGCCTCTTTTGCCTTCATCTCCTCACCCATACGCTGCCGGACATATTCTTTCATACCCTCAAGCTGGGCGTGGAGTGTTTCTATCTGCTCACGCATATTCAGAATAATTTCGATTCCCGCAAGGTTTACTCCCATGTCTTTTGAGAGGGTCATTATAAACTTTAGCCTTTCAATATCCTCATCGGAGTAAAGCCTTGTATTTCCCACTGTGCGGGAAGGGGTTACAAGCCCCATACGTTCATACTGGCGCAGTGTCTGCGGATGAAGTTCCAGCATTTCCGATACTATGCTTATTACATACAGAGGTTTATTTGCCATATGTCACCTTGCTGAGGTTCCTTAAATATTCTTTTCAGGAAACCGGATGTTTTATATCTTGCCTTTTTTTAAAAGATCTTCCCGTGCGCTCGTTGCGTATTTCTGCATCATTTCCCTGAGGGCTTCCCTGTCAGCTTCATAAGCAACAGCAGGAATTTTAACGTTTATTACAAGGTAAAGATCTCCTGTTCCGCTGCCTTTCAGCATTGGAACACCTTTGTTTTTCAGCCTGAATTTCTGCCCTGACTGTGTACCTGCGGGTATATTCAGCGTTACAGCTCCGTATGGAGTAGGGGCTTCGATCTTTGCACCGAGTGCCGCTTCAAACATGTCCATCTCCACATCAACATAGAGATTATCACCTTCACGTCTGTACACAGGGTGATCCTGAACATTGGTGACAATATATAAGTCACCGGATGCCCCGCCGTTTACACCTGCATTGCCTTTTCCGGGAACACGTATTTTTGAGTTTTTATCTACACCTTTCGGGATGCGTACCTTTATGCGTTCTTTGCTTTCCACATGCCCTTTGCCGTGGCATGTACCGCACTGCTTAACAGTAACCTGACCGGAACCTCCGCAGCTTGTACATACGCTGCCCACAAAAAATCCGCCCTTATTGCGTGAGGACTGACCTGTTCCCCCGCATGTTGAGCATGCTTTTTTTTCGCCGCCTTTACCGCCGCATGCAGAGCAGGTCACAGTGTGATTGATGTTCAGTTCGTATTCGTTGCCGTGTATTACATCATAAAAAGGTATGCGTACGTTGTAGTAGAGATCATCACCGCGCATCACCCTGTTTCTGCCGGCTGAACGTCTGCCGCCGCCGAAAAGGTCGCCGAATATATCATCAAAGTCGAAGCCGCCGCCGAAGGTGTTTCTGATATCGTCAAAATTAGCGCCGGAGAAGTCATACCCCTGACCGCCGGATACAAAGGCATCGTGCCCCACTGAGTCGTACTGTTTGCGTTTTTCATCATTACTGAGAACGCCGTAAGCCTCGGAGATCTTCTTAAACCTGTCTTCTGCTGTTTTATCACCCGGGTTAACGTCAGGGTGATACTTGCGGGCAAGTTTTCTGTATGCCTTTTTTATTTCATCAGCGGTTGCGCCACGTCCGACGCCCAGCTCTTCGTAGTAGTCTTTAGCCATTTTTCACCTTCGTTTTTTAAGCGGTGCTTACTCGGTCTCAACCTTTATTACCGTGGGTTTTATTTCCGCACGTTTTTTCAGGATAATTTTAAGCACACCGTCTTTCAGATTCGCCTTTATTGAATTCATATCTATTGTGTTCGGCACAGCGAATGAACGCTGAAATTTGCCGTATGCACGTTCAAGTCTGTAGTAATTGTCCGATTCTCTGTCAACAGGATATTTTTTTTCACCCTTAAGAGTCAGCACTCCTTCAGCTACCTGAATATCCACATCATTTTCGTCTATTCCGGGCAGTTCAGAGATTACGACAATTTCATCCTCCGTTTCATAGATGTCCACCGGGGGCATCCATTCACCGTATGCCGGTGAGCTTTGTTTGTCGAAGGAGTCATTGAACATCTTGTTGATTCTGTCATGCATGGCCATCAGGTCTTTAAGCGGATCCCATCTTACAATTGCCATAGAAAACCTCCGTAGAAAATGTTATCTAATAGAATTAATAATATCTGAGTCGATTCATGTCAAGTGTTTTGATATGGATTTTAATATGGAACAAAAAAGATGTGTGGCTGTCATATGAATCATAGTGTTTCTGGCACTTGATTTAATAAGGAATTGACTATAATTATAAAAATGAACTCAAGACTCGCATGGTTTTTGCTGATTTCGGCTGTGCTTCATCTTCTTCTTTTTATGTTCATTAAAATTGATGAACCGGAGAAGAAAGAGAAACCGATCAGTGTGGAAATAATAGAGAAAGAAAAAGAAACTCCGCCGCCTCCAGTAAGGCAGACGCCGCCTGAGCCTGTACCCAGACCTCAACCTGTTCCTGAATCAAAACCTGAGAAAGAAGTGATAAAAGTTACTCCGGATGATCAGCAGGCTTCATCAAAATCTGCCGAAAAGCAGCAGACAGGTGTAAAAGACCAGCAGCAAAAGCAGAGTGAAAAGCCAGGCAGGGAGCGTCCTGCTCCAGCTCCGAAAGATCAGCAGACCCGAAGAGCAGAGCCGGACAAACTGGAAAAACCTGAGCTTCCTAAGATGGATTTTCCCCAGAGAGATTCGATACAGGGGCTTGACAGGGAAGTTATAGACCGGATTCTTAATCCCACTGATATTATCAACAGAGCTGCGGAAAGCGGAGGTGATAAAACCGGTGAAGATACGGTGTCTATGCAGGAGGTCAAAACCCGCTATACTTCGTATTTTTATAAATTCCGCCGCCAGCTTTATCAGACATGGGCTTACCCCTATTCAGCCGCTATGCGTGGAGAGCAGGGTACGGTGCGCATCAAGTTTGCCATTCATAAAGACGGCAGGATAACAGATGTTCAGGTGGTAAAAAGCAGCGGTTACCCTGATCTTGATAATGAGGCAGTGCGTGCGCTCCGCAACATGGGGGGTGTCCCTCTGCCTGATTCCTATGAGTTGAACGTTATCCGTGTTGACGGTTATTTTATATACTATCTTAGCGGAGCTATTGATATTTACTAAGCTTCCAAGAACGGAAGCCGCCGTTGCGGGTGGTAAGACAACTGCGGTCTGTAAAAATTATTCAGACGGCAATGTAATACTTGTTTAATCTTTTTTAAGATAATATCATTATAACAATCGAAATATATGGAGCTGACATGAACAAACAGTGGGATCTGAAATGGATGGCATGGGAAGTAACCAGAAAATGCAACATGAATTGCGTTCACTGCCGTTCTAATTCAACAATAGAGTCTGCGGAGGGAAACCTTACGTTTGACAAATGCCAATCTCTTATGGATGAGATAGGCGAACACGCCAAGCCTGTTATAGTTATTTCAGGCGGTGAACCGCTTTTAAGAAAAGATGTTTTCGACATAGCAGCATATGGAACAGAGAAAGGTTTCCGCATGGCTATGGCTACCAACGGAATGCTTGTGGATGATGAAGTCTGTAAAAACATGAAACAGTCAGGCATCCGAATAGTCTCCCTGAGCCTTGACGGAGCCACGAAAGAAGTGCATGACAACTTCCGTGGTCAGGAAGGGGCTTACGAGTCAGTTATGAATGCAGCAGAGCATTTTAGGAAGCATGATATCAAGTTTATCGTGAACTCATCTTTTACCAAAAGAAACCAGAACCAGATAGAAGGCACATACAAGCTTGCCAAAAAAATCGGCGCTACCGCATGGTATATGTTCCTCATCGTCCCTACCGGAAGAGGGGAAGAGGTTATGAAGGAGCTTGTCTCTAAGGAAGATTACGAAGACCTTCTTAACTGGCACTATGATATGGAGCGTGAGGAAGAGGATATTCTTGTCCGTCCCACCTGTGCGCCGCAATATTACCGCATATGGCACGAACGCAGTAAGGCGGATGGGCTCGACCCCGAACGCAGAAGCCTTTCTTTCGGCACAGGCGGCGGAAAAGGGTGCATAGCCGGTCAGTCAATATGTCTGCTCAACCACGAAGGCGATGTTTATCCCTGCTCATATTTTCCCATGGCTGCGGGCAATGTTTTTAAACAGGGCTTCTGGGAAATATGGAACAACTCGCAGTTATTTAAAGATATGAGAAGCTTTAAAGACTATGAGGGCAAATGCGGAGTCTGTAAGTATCTCGGTGTATGCGGCGGATGCCGTGCGAGATCATACGCCGTAAGCGGCTCTTATATGGAAGAAGAGCCTTTCTGTGATTATATTCCAACAAACTATAAGCCCTGCGGCTGATAATTATTAGTAATAAGCAATAGATAAAAAAGCCGGTTCGTCTTACGTTCCGGCTTTTTTCTTTTTTATCCCTACTTGTTTTAAAATCAAACGTGTTTCATTATTATAAAAGCTAATAACCCTTCTGATACGGTATTGTCCGCTTAAAGTTAATAAATTTCATATGTCTTCATATTGAACTGCTTGACATGGTTCAAATTCTGTTTTATTATCACCGGAGTTTAAGAGGGACTGAATGCGGATACTATCTCTTCAGTTTCCGATGAGGCTGGGGGACATTGAATCCAATAAGGAAAAATTCCTAGCAGTTTTGTCGGAAGTTATTGATGAACAACCTTCAATTATTATCCTGCCTGAAATGTGGGCGACAGGTTTCGACTACCAGAACCTTAACGGATTCAGCAGGCAGACGGAAGAGATTTGTAACATTATTTCCGAGAGGCTTAATGAAAATACGCTGGTTATTTCAACTCTGCCTGAAGGGAATTATAACAAGGTTTACAACACCGTTTATGCGGTTTCAGCCAAGGGTGTTATAGCCTCCTACCGCAAGAATTTCCTTTTTACCCCTCTTAATGAGCATGTATATATTGATAACGGTAAAGGCATTACGCTTTTTGAATTCATGGATGTTAAGGTCGGGCTTCTCCTCTGCTATGAAATCCGCTTCCCCGAACTTTTCCGCATGACTGCACGAGCCGGTGCCGAACTCATAGCTGTGCCCGCTGTATGGGGCGCAATGAAAAAAGAACACTGGCTGACGCTTTTACGCGCCAGAGCCATAGAGAACCAATGCTATATTGCCGGATGTAATACCAGCGTTATGCACGGCCGCAAGGATATGCCATGCGGCTATTCGGTAATGTATGACCCGTGGGGTGAGGCTGTTTATGAGCCCTCTGCCGAAGAAGGGGTCTATACAGGTTTTATGGAGTCAGCCAAGGTGGCGGAGATCAGGGAAAAGATTCCCAGTTTTGACGATGCTTTAAACGCTTTTGTAATAGAGAGAAAAAACTAAAATAATGACATTAAGTTAAAGGAGGAAAAGAATGTCTGAACTTCAGAGCAGGGTTCGTGATAAGAGCCTTCATCATCTTTTTATGAAACCTGAGGACACAATTAAGTTTTTCAAAGATGCCGATAGCAGAGTTATGGATCTCGGCTGGTCAGGTTTCACACCTGTGGGTTATCCCAAAGTTATACCTATTGCACTTGCTGACCATGTTGAGAAAAACGGTCTTCAGGGGAAATGGAAGTTCAACCTTTTCATTGGCGCATCTGTGGGTTCTGAAACTGAAAACAGATGGGCAACACTTGACATGATCGACAGAAGATGGCCTTACCAGACTGGTAAAGACATCGGCAAAGGTATCAACTCCGGTAAAATCAGAATGGGCGACAAACACCTCTCCATGTTTGCTCAGGATCTTAAATACGGATTCTACACCAAAGACAGAGGCGGCAAGCTTGACGTGGCTATAATCGAAGCTACAGCTATCACCGAAGACGGCAACATTATCCTCGCCGGTTCTGTGGGTGCTGCTCCTGAAATTATCGACATAGCAGAAAAAATTATCGTTGAGATCAATACTGCAATGCCTTCTCTCGAAGGAATGCACGACATTATGACGACTGACCTTCCTCCCTACAGAAAAATCATCCCCATAACTGACGTTCGTCAGCGCTGCGGAACACCATGGGTGGAAACAAATAAAAACAAAATCGTTGCAATAGTTGAGTCCAAGCTTCCCGACAATGGACGTGCGCTCAGAGGAACAGACGATGTTGCTCAGGCTATCGCAGATAACATAGTTGACTTCTTTACACACGAAGTTAAAGCCGGACGTCTTCCCAAAAACCTTCTTCCTCTTCAGTCAGGCGTTGGTTCAATCGCAAATGCTGTTGTGGGCGGTCTTACTGCTTCTCCTTTTGAAGATCTCGTAGTTTTCACAGAAGTTCTTCAGGATACTTTCCTTCCCTTCCTTGACTCCGGAAAGTGCAAATATATCAACTGCACGTCTCTTTCACTTTCAGCAGAAGGCTTTAAAGAATGGTGGGAAAAATTCGAGTTCTACAAAGACAAAGTTCTTATGAGACCTCAGCAGATCTCCAATAACCCCGAACTTATCAGAAGACTCGGCGTTATCGGTATGAACACTCCCCTTGAGTTCGACATATATGCTCATGCTAACTCAACTTGCGCCGGCGGTACAAAAATGCTTAACGGTATAGGCGGTTCAGGCGACTTCCTCAGAAACGCTTACCTGTCTATCATGCATTGCCCCTCTGTTCGTCCGTCCAAAACTGACGAATTCGGTATATCAGGCGTTGTTACAAAAGCTCCGCACGTTGACCACACAGAAGCGGATCTTGATGTTCTTGTTACTGAGCAGGGTCTTGCGGATCTTCGTGGTCTTGCTCCCAAAGACAGAGCTCGTGAAATTATCAAAAAATGCGCTCACCCCGCTTACAAAGACTACCTCACTGATTACCTTGAGAGAGCTGAAAAGGCTACTGGTTATCACCACGAACCCCACATACTCTCAGAAGCATATAAAATGCACATCAACCTTGCAGAAAACGGTACAATGCGTTTCTGGAACAAATAAGAAACTCAGACAAAGCCTCAGGCTTATACTGTGAAGAATAAAGAAGGGCACCGGATATCCGGTGCCTTTTTTGTTTTTACCGTCTCATAGATTGCAAAATAACAGTGACTCTTCTCCTCAAGATTTTTCCGTTTTGACCGATAATATACACATGCAGCGGATGGAGGAAGTGACGCATCTGCACCTGCCTGCATATACGAAGCTTCGTTATTAACAGTACGTCGATGTAACCCTCACAATTCAAAGGATTGAAAAAAGCCCTTTACTGCGGTGCGGATATTTTTGCGCCTTCAGATATGGGCAGACTAAGGACAGTATTTACGGAGGAATATCATGCAGTCAATGACGCTGAACATGACCAGTACCCGTTTTGAGGCAACCGCCTATTCATCAAAACGGACATCATCAAAAGAAGGAACTACCACTGCTCCGGCATATAATACAGGAAATAAAGCAGGAAGCAGATATGTAAGCAGCGGTTCAGCTTTTATCCTTGATATAGCAGGACTGAAAGAGGGGGTGCAGAGTTTTGCCTCTTATCTGAATAATGAAAGCTCCCAGAGTGAAGGTTTGAATTACCAAGGCTTCAAAATGAAGATTCAATCTATTACCATCGAAGCCTTCTCTGAACAAAACAGTGAACACTCCAGAGTAAGCGAAGGTTTCAGGTTCAGCTATTCTTCCATTGAAATATCCATGGAAGAGGGGTTAGTTTCAGAAGAACCCACTGACACCTATGATAACTACTTTGGTGATGATGCTTACTGGGGTGCGGAAAAAACATCAGGAAGGATTTTCGATTTCATAAAATCCATAGCGGGCGGCGACCCCGAAAGGCTTGAACAGGCTCGTGAAGGTGCGGTTAAAGGTTATAAAAGCGTGGAAAACCAGATAGGGCAAATGCCGCAGGTTTGCGTGGATACCCTTGAACTTCTCATGGAGAAGATAGACGCCCATAAAGAAGAGATAACAGCAGCAGCGCAGCAGCCTGTTGATGTGACAGCTTAACACTCTAAGCCCCTTAGAAATCCTGAGGGGCTTTTTATTATGGCTGGTTTAAACTAGTCTTCATTATTATTCATGATCTGGACCTTGTGATGAAATTTATAACAGCAATATTTGTTGCTTAACACCAAATTTCACGTGAGGTTAAGATGACACTTAAGGCAAAAATAATAATCGCCGCTTTAACAGTGATGGTCGTTACTGTTATTATTGTAGTGCTTCAAACAAGCACAAAATCCTATAAACAGCAGCTTACGATGACACAAGAGCAGCTTAAGCGAGAGACGTTTTACCTAAGCCGAGGCATAGATAACTGGATTAATGAACATATTCAGGTGCTTGAAGGGCTCGCTGCCAGTATCTCAGACGAAAAACTTTCACATGAGGATATAAACTCACATATTAAGCCGTTTAACAACCGTTTCGATTACAAGTCGTTTCTTGTTGTGTTTGAAGGCACCAACACCGTTGTTCAATCAGAAGGCTGGGTTCCTCCTGCTGATTGGGATCCTCACCAAAGGGAGTGGTACATTGAGCTGAAGAAAACTGAAAAAACCGGTCTTTCCGCTCCTTTTATTCATTCTCAGTATAACATACAGGCATTGGTTCTTAATTCTCCTATGTTCAGCAATGGCAGACTCACAGGAGCAATAAGCACAACTTTAGACCTTAAATCCCTTATGCAGAGCGTAGAGAAAAAAGTAGGCAAAACAGGCTACAGCTTCATTATTGATAAAGACGGAATGATGATTGCCAATCCTAACAGCAGCTTGGTCATGAAAGTGAATGCTTTTGACAAGATGCCGGAATTTAAAAAGCGTATCGAAACTTCAAAAGAGGGTATATACGAGTACGTAATAGATGGCGTACAGAAAATGCTTTATTATTATGTAGTTCCCTCAAATGGATGGGTTTGTGCGCTCACTGTGGATAAAAATGAGATTGTGCATCCCATAAAGCAGCAGGTTTACAGTATTATAATAACCGGAATCATCCTGCTGATTGCAAGTATGTTTGTTCTTTTAACTTTTCTGGTATATGGGTTTAAACCGCTTAACAGGCTTGTGGATATGTTTAAGGATATTGCCGAAGGAGAGGGAGATCTTACAAAACGTCTGACGGACAGCGGCAAAGATGAACTTAACCTTGCAGGATTTTATTTTAACAAATTTGTTCTTAAACTCTCCGGCTCGTTAAGAAATGTAATGAATCTTTCTTCAAATGTTGCTGATGAAAGCAAAAAAATTAACACAACAATTAATGTTATGGCTGATGAACTCCACAAACAGGGCGAAGATATACTCAGCCTCGCCGGAGCTATAGAGGAAATGAACGCAACAGTTGTGCAGGTAAGCGAAAACGCAAATAATGCTGCACTACAGGCCGAAACAACAAAAAACAACGCAAGTCAGGGAAAGAGGGCTGTGGATGACACGGTCAAAATGATGGAAAAAATCAATGATTCAGTCGAACAGTCTGCGAATGTTATAGGCAAAATGACGGAATCCATGACCGAGATCAACGAGATCACTACAGTGATAAGCGATATTGCAGATCAGACCAACCTGCTGGCACTCAACGCTGCTATTGAAGCGGCAAGAGCAGGGGAACATGGCAGAGGCTTCGCCGTTGTTGCAGACGAGGTGAGAAAGCTCGCAGAAAGAACACAATCGGCAACAAGCCAGATCTCTCAGATGGTTCATGATATTCAGGCTGAATCAGTGAACGCCAACAGGAGCATAAGGGATGGTGTCTCCATGGTACAGCAGGGTAAAGAGGTCGCTAAAATTTCCAATGAAAAGCTTGACTCAATAATAGAAGTCGCTGTTACCACTCTTGATATGGTAACTATGATGGCTACAGCTTCTGAACAGCAGGCAGCAACTACCAAAGAAATCAGCAATAGTGTGTCCCATATTTCAGGTGCATCTCTTAAGACAGAACAGCAGCTTGACGAACTTATGAGTATATCAAGAAATTTGCAGGATCTTTCGGATACGCTGAAGAAAACCGTAGATGTGTTTAAAATAGACTGACAGAGCAACTTAGAGGGGCACTCAGTATCATGGGTGTCCCTTTTTTATATTTATAGTGTGAGATAGAGCAAAATTCCGAAGCATGAGATTGCCAGAGCTGACAGCCTGCTTATTATCTTATATCTGTCATTAAAAAAGATATATGAATGCCTGCCTATCTCCCCAACAGTAACCGCAGTGACGGAAGTTGTTGTCATTATTCCGGCAGTCAGAAACAAGGCGCATGCTATACCCAGTGCCGTCATATCCATTGATATGAAAAAAGTCAGCACTATGAATGTCGCAGGGCAAGGAATTATACCTGATATAAGAGTAAAAAGAGCGTTTTGCTTTTTAGCGTCTGTTTCTTTTTTGAAAGAGGAGAAAAACAAATATATTCCGAAAAGAAATAAACCTGCGGAGCTGACGGTGATGAATATTTTTTCGGTACTCTGTATTGTTTTTCCGAAACTGTATTTAGTCAGGTAATATACAATAAGTACTGTTGCGATGGATGTTAATCCGTGAAACATTCCGGACAGCCCGCCCATTGCAGCGGCTTTATATCTTGACAGCTTGTTGCTTACCGTATATGCGGAAACTGCTGCTTTATTATGTCCCGGTCCTGCTGCATGAACTAAACCGTACAGGAAAGAGAAAAAGAAAATCAAAGCTGCGGAGGAGTTGGAATCACGGTATTCTGATGTTTTTTTTATGATTGTCTCCCGCAGCGTTTGCTGTGCATCCGTTATTTTGTTAATAAACACAGCTTTGTCTCCCTGATGCTGGGGCTCCTGACCGCCAAACGGGTTTGCGCTGACCGAAGCAGCTGCCAAAGCAATAATAAAAAAAGTCAGAAATACTTTCATTTTTTGCTCCTTATAGAAATCGTCTCAGGACTTATCTGTCCGTAATAATATCTTTCCTGTGTGAGGTTGCCGTATCTGATTGTGAATATGCTGTTATCAACATTGCTGCGGACCTTAACGATCTTCACACTGGAATAGTATGTGGGGTCATATATCAAAATATCCGAATTTGCAGCATCAACGGGCACATCGGGCTGAAGCCTGAAACTGTAAATCAGTTGTCTGTTTGAAGTATTAGGCATGAAGTCAGTGGCTTTGGTAAATTTGATTGTTTTTTTACCATATTTGATAAAAGTGAAGAACGAGCTGTTAACCAGATAGTCAAAGTAGTCTTTTTTCAAATCATTAATTTCATCAAGATCTATTCTTTTATTACGGTTTTTATCATAATCCATCAGAACCATTGAACTGAACATTTCATCAAAAACCCAGCGCTGTGTTATTGAGTTTATTTTTCCGTCTTTTATCTCTATGTCCGCTTCAACGTCTATGAATACATGGGGATGCGGATAAGCATTGAGGGTTATGAGAAATAAAAAAGTAATGACAAGGAATTTCATAAAGAAGAAGATACCTGAATTTTCTATGATGTACAGAAAATTATGCTTATATTTAATGATGAATAGGAAAACAAGCAGGGCACTCCGTATTGAAGTGCCCCGATATTCTTTTAGTTCATGAGTTTTCTTAAAACGAAATCGAGGATTCCGCCGTGTTTGAAGTATTCGATCTCGATGTCTGTGTCCAGTCTGCACATTGTATCAAACTCTGTAACTTTGCCGTCAGGTTTAACAGCTTTGACCTTGACAGTGCATCTTGGGGTGACATCTGCAAGTCCTTCAATGGTGAAGGTCTCTGAACCGTCCAGACCGAGTGATTTCCAGCTCTGGTCGTTTTTGAAAACCAGGGGCAAAACACCCATTCCGGCAAGGTTGCTTCTGTGGATTCGCTCAAAGCTTTCGGCTATAACAGCTCTGATTCCCAGAAGTTTGGTTCCCTTCGCTGCCCAGTCACGGGATGAGCCTGTTCCGTATTCTTTTCCGCCGAGAATTACAGTGGGCGTACCGGATTCAATATATTTCATCGAAGCGTCATAGATGAACATCTCTTCGCCTGTTGGAATATATTTAGTGTATCCGCCTTCTTTAGGCTCAACGAGTTTGTTTTTGATTCTCACGTTGCCGAAGGTGCCTCTCATCATTACTTCATGGTTGCCTCGTCTTGAACCGTAGGAGTTGAAATCATCCTTGGCATTGCCATGGGAAATGAGATACTGACCGGCGGGGTAATCAGGCATTATAGAACCTGCGGGGCTTATATGGTCTGTGGTGACAGAATCACCGAGAAGAGCTATTGCATTTGCTCCTTTAATGTCTGTTATAGGCGCAGGTGTGGGCTTAAAACCTTCAAAGAACGGAGGTCTGCGGATATAGGTTGAGTCCTTCTGCCAGTCAAAAATTTCGCTTTTGTTGGCGGAAAGGGCAGCCCAGAACTTATCGCCTTCAAGTATGCGTCCGTATTCCTTGAGGTAATCCTCGCTGGAGAGGCTTGATTCCACAAGTTCCCATATCTCTTCCGATGTGGGCCATATATCTTTAAGATACACAGGTTCATCATTAGGGTTGTAGGCTATGGGATCCGTATCCATGTTGAGATTCACTGTACCTGCGAGAGCATAAGCTACAACAAGCATGGGTGAGGCGAGGAAGTTTGCACGGACGTTGGCGTGAATACGTGCTTCAAAGTTCCTGTTGCCTGAAAGAACAGAGGCAACGGACATTTTGTTGTCCTTGACTGCTTTTTCTATAATAGGGTGCAGGGGACCGGCATTACCGATACATGTGGTACAGCCGTAGCCTGCCGTATGGAATCTCAATGCCTGAAGATAGGGCATAAGACCTGATTTCTCAAGATAGTCTGTAACGACCTTTGAACCGGGAGCAAGGCTTGTTTTAACGTATGCGGGGACACGAAGTCCTTTCATCACGGCTTTTTTCGCCACAAGTCCGGCGCCTATCATTACAAAAGGGTTTGATGTATTTGTACATGAAGTTATGGCGGCTATTACCACTGAGCCGTTTTTCAGAGTGAAGTTTTCGCCCTGAAGAGTAAGAGGAACTTCCGCTCCTTTGCCGGCGTATTCGTCCATAGTCTTGGGCAGATCTTTAAGGATTATTCTGTCCTGCGGTCTTGCCGGACCTGCAACGCATGGTTTTATGGTTGAAAGATCAAGTTCCACAACTTTGGTGTATTCCGGATTAACGGAATCATCATAGAAGAGACCGTTTGCTTTGGTATATTTTTCAACAAGATCGGCTTCTGCCTCTCTGCCTGTGAAACGGAGGAAACGGAGTGTTTCATCATCCACAGGGAAAAAGGTCATCGTTGCGCCGAATTCGGGGCTCATGTTGGAGATTGTTGCTCTGTCAGGGATTTTAAGTGATTTTATACCCGGCCCGAACGCTTCAACGAACTTTTCCACCACTTTGTGTTTTCTGAGAAGCTCTGTGATAGTAAGGATTACGTCTGTTCCTGTTATTCCTTCGGCTATTGTTCCGGTGAGTTTAAGACCGATAACTTCCGGGATTGGCATATAATACGGCTGACCGAGCATAACAGCTTCAGCTTCAATACCGCCCACGCCCCATGCCATTACGCCTATGGAGTTAATCATCGGAGTATGGGAGTCTGTGCCGACGCATGTATCGCATATGGCGACTGTTTCTCCGTCAATCTCACGGGTGTCAACAACCTTTCCGAGATACTCAAGGTTAACCTGATGGCAGATACCTGAACTTGGAGGAACTATGCGGAGATTAAGGAATGCCTTCTGTGCCCATTTGAGAACGGCGTAGCGCTCGCTGTTGCGTTTATATTCAAGATCAACGTTCTTATCAAGGCTGTCTTCGCTGCCGAAGTAATCAACCTGAACGGAGTGGTCTACTATGAGATCAACAGGTACAAGCGGATTGATTACGGAAGGATTTTTGCCCGCCTCGTTTACAGCGTCTCTCATTGCGGCAAGGTCAACTATGCCGGGTATGCCTGTGTAGTCCTGCATGATAACTCTTGCCGGATGGTACGGAATTTCTTTCGGTGCGTCATATGCAGGTTTCCAGTTTGCAACTTCCAGAACGTCTTCTTCGGTGACGATCTGTCCGTCCAGCTTACGGAGCATGTTTTCCACAAGCACTCTGATGGAATACGGAAGTCTTTTAATATCGGCAAGACCGTCTTTTTCCAGCTTAGTGATGTCATACATGGCAACTTTGCCTTTTGAGGTGTCCAGAATCTTTTTGTAATCCGATTTGAGCATACAGTCTCCTCCTACTTGGGTAACCTATCCATAAACTTGCTGATCAGATCAATAGGCAACGGGAAAACAACGGTGGAGTTTTTCTCTGACGCTATTTCCGTGAGTGTCTGCAGATATCTTAACTGTATTGTAACAGGGTTTTTTGACATGATCTCACTTGCTTCGGCAAGTTTTTCGGCGGACTGCATTTCACCTTCAGCATGAATAATTTTAGCCCTTCTTTCCCTTTCTGCTTCTGCCTGTTTTGCCATAGCTCTCTGCATTTCGCTGGGCAGGTCAACATGTTTCATTTCAACGGAGCTGACCTTAACACCCCAAGGGTCTGTCTGCTTATCTATCACAGACTGAAGTTCATCATTAATCTGCTCACGGTTGGAAAGAAGATCATCAAGCTCAAACTGTCCCAGAATGCTTCTTAATGTTGTCTGGGCAAGCTGGCTTGTGGCATAATAGTAATCTTCAACTTCAAGAACTGCGTTTTCCGGTCTGAGTATGCGGAAATAGATAACAGCATTTACCTTAACAGACACATTGTCCTTTGTGATAATATCCTGAGGCGGAACATCCATAACCACCGTACGGAGGTTGACTTTTGCCATTTTTTCCAGAACGGGGATAAGGATTATAAGCCCGGGACCCCTTACGCCGGAAAATCTGCCGAGACGGAAAATAACTGCACGCTCATATTCCTTAAGCACGCGTATGGAATTTGCCAGCAAAACAACGGCAAGGAGTACCAGCACTCCCAAAGATGGAAACATATTGACCTCCAAAGTCTGTTTATGTATCATTTTACACTCAATATCAAAAATTTGCCATACCCGTAAGGAGAAAAATTCCATGGGCATAAAAAGTATGACAGGATACGGAAAAGGTATTTCCGTTTCAGAGAGCTGCGATGTAAAAGTCGAGATAAAAAGTGTGAACAGCAAGTATCTTGATCTTAACATCAGAATGCCCAAATATCTATCCTTTATCGAAATTTCCATTAAGAACATAATCAGAGAACGCCTTGAAAGAGGAAAGGTTGATATGTTTGTGGATGTGAACCTTAAAAAATCCCAGTATAAACCGAAACTTAACCGGGAACTGCTTGAAGGATACATCAATACACTTACTGCGGCGAAAGAGGAATTTTCTCTTGACGGCAGCATAAGTCTGGATCATGTTATCTCCCTTCCTGATGTCATCGGCACAGAAGAGGACAATACTCTGGGTGATACAGTGGGCAAGGTGCTTATTGATGCTCTGAACACTGCTCTTGATGGGCTTGAGTCCATGAGAGCGGAGGAAGGACAGGCACTGAAAGCGGATCTTCTTGAGCGCATTGCTGTTCTGGAAGAAATGAACCGTGAGATTGATGAAAACCGTAAAGATGTTTATAATTTCTGGTATGATAAATATACAGCTAGGGTTAAGGAACTTCTTCCTGAAGGCTTTTCGGATGAGAGGATAATTCAGGAAGCGGCTCTTTACGCCGAAAGAAGTGATATCACCGAAGAAGTGACCCGCATATATGCTCACGGAGAGCATATGAGGCAGATTATAAACTCAAAAACTGCCTGCGGTAAAAAGCTTGACTTCCTGTGTCAGGAATTCAACAGAGAATTCAACACCATCGGTTCAAAAAGCAGTAAAATTGGTATAATAAACAATGTGGTCAGGGCGAAAAGCGAGCTTGACAGAATCCGTGAACAGGTGCAGAACATTGTCTGAGCATAAAACATTTAAGCAGGGAAAGCTTTTTGTGGTCAGTGCCCCCAGCGGCGCAGGCAAGACAACTTTGTGTAATAAGCTTCTGGAAAACAACAAAGCTCTCCGTTATTCCATTTCGTATACCACCAGAAAACCCAGATTTGATGAAGCCGATAAGGTGGACTATTTCTTTATAGATGTGCCTGAGTTTAAGAAAATGATAGATGACGGCGAATTCATCGAATGGGCTGAGGTGCATGGAAATTATTACGGAACATCCAGACTTACTGTAGAAAGTATAATAGGAGAGGGAGGAGACGTTCTTCTCGACATCGACCCGCAGGGAGCCAGGCAGCTTAAGGCTACTCTTGGCTACGGAGTATATATCTTCATTACAGCACCAAGCATAAAGGAGCTGGAGAAGCGTCTGCGCAACCGCAGGACTGAGCCGGAAGATGTTATGAAGCTCCGCCTTGACAATGCACGCAAAGAAATTCGCCTTTTCAGCGAATATGACTATATTATAATGAACAGAAATTTTGACGAAGCATATAAACATCTTGAGTCAGTGTATATTGCAGAACATCTTAAAACTGAAGACGTGAAAGACATATACGAGCTGATGGAAGAGGAGGATTAGATTTTATGCCCATGCTCGACATTGAAAAGAGAATTAAAGATGAAAAAGTTAAAAGCCGTTTCAAGCTTGTAAGGCTTGCGGGTCTTCGTGCCAAACAGCTTAACAGCTTTAAGGAAGGCGATATACCAGCCAGACTTGAGAAATACCACAAGGTGACTACCAACGCTCTTGATGAAATCATTGAGAAAGCTGTGGATTTTGAGGAGATAGATGGCTAACATCCTCATCGGAGTAAGCGGAGGCATAGCTTGTTATAAGATACCTTCTTTGTGCAGGCTTTTTAAGAAAGAGGGGCATGACGTCAAAGTGATTCTCACTAACAATGCCTCAAAGTTTGTAACCCCGCTTACTTTCGAGTCTGTTACGGGAAACAGAGCCTACACCGGAGAGTTTGACCCGGGTCTGGATCCTGAAATTATCGAGCATATTGAACTGGCGGGCTGGGCTGATAAGTTCATTATAGCCCCTGCCACTGCCAACACTGTCGCAAAAGCTGCACACGGTATTGCAGACAATCTTCTTGCGTCCACTCTTCTTGTGTACACTAAGCCTGTTTATTTTGTACCTGCCATGAATACCAATATGTTTAACCACCCTGCCACACAGAATAATCTTAGGATTTTAGCCGAAAGGGGCAATATTCTTATAGAGCCTGACAGCGGAGAGCTTGCCTGCGGAACAAGCGGCAAAGGCAGAATGAAAGAACCGGAGGAGCTTTTCAGGCTCATTGAAGGTGAACGCCCTCTTGCGGGGCTTCGGGTTCTGGTCACTGCCGGAGCAACTGTTGAGCCTATTGATCCGGTTCGGTATATATCCAACTATTCCAGCGGCAAAATGGGACTTGCTGTTGCCTTGAAAGCCCGTGAACTCGGTGCTGAGGTTAAAATTATAGCAGGGAGCATCAGCGCTGACTGCTCCGGGTTTGACACTGTCAGGGTTAAATCAGCGGAAGATATGCTTAAGGCTGTGAAAGAAAATGTAGGCTCATGTGATATACTTATAAAAGCTGCCGCAGTGGCGGACTATGCACCTGTCGAGGCTGCATTGCAGAAGATAAAAAAGAGCGAAGGTGAGCTTGTTATCCGCCTGAAAAAGAATCCTGATATTTTAAAAGAGATTGCTCCTCTCAAAAAACATTCGCAGGTTTTCTGCGGTTTTGCAGCAGAGAGCGAAAATCTTAATAAAAACGCCATTCGCAAACTCAATGAAAAAAAACTGGATATGATTGTAGCCAATGATATTTCCAGAAAAGATATAGGTTTCGGTTCTGATGATAATGAGGCGGATATTTTCTTTGCCGATGGCTCATCAGAGCATTTTGACAAAGGTTCAAAGAAAAAGCTTGCAGAACTGATACTTATCCGTGCTGCGGGGCTTCTGAAATGAGTTCATTCAGCAAAAATCCCATAGAGGAAGTTTACGGCGTCAGCCACATTCTAAAACCCGCTGTTCCGGCAAAACAGGAGACTATAGACGACATGAAAACTCTTGCCGAAAAGGTCGCATCCTGCGAAAAATGCGGATTATCGAGAGGAAGAACCAACCCTGTTTTCTCTGACGGTGATGAAAAAGCCGAACTTATGTTTGTGGGCGAAGGACCCGGATATGATGAGGACATGCAGGGCAGGCCTTTTGTGGGAAAAGCCGGGAAGCTGCTCACCAAAATGATTGAAGCCATGCAGTTCAGCCGTGAGGAAGTTTATATAGCAAATATAGTGAAATGCCGTCCGCCTGATAACAGAGCCCCTTTCAGGGACGAGGCGGAAGCGTGCATCCCATATCTTTACCGCCAGATCGAATATGTTAAACCAAAGGTTATTGTTTGTCTGGGCAGTGTGGCAACCCAGTATCTGCTTAAAACAAACACCAGCATATCCAAAATGAGGGGCGAATTTGTGGACATGAACGGAATAATGGTTATGCCGACTTACCATCCTGCTTACCTTCTTCGCAGTCCGAATATGAAAAAATTTGCATGGGATGATCTTCAGAAAGTAATGGCTGTTCTCGGCAAAAAATAATTTATTTGCCTAATATTATAAGTCCTCAAAAAAAAATAAATATGTTATGATTTGTAATTACTCAATTGAGGTGTGGTGATGAGAAAGTTATTTTTAACTGCTCTTGCGGTTGCTGCGATCGCAGGATGCACAGGAGGGGGACCCAAAGTTGATCCTATGGCGTCTCAGGTAACATCTGCGGATGCTGAGATGGTGGTTATCCCCGAAGTATGCAAATCTTTTTACAAATTCGACGTTCCCAGAGTTGCTGTTGCTCAGTTCGTCAATAACACATCATACGGAAAAATGTCAGCATCAAATACCAGCTTTGCCGGCAAATCAACGACCAAACGCACAAGCGCAGGCGTTGCAGGAGTTGTTGTAGCTCCCGGAGCAGTGGGTGTTGGGCATGTAGGCGCTTCAAAAACTGATGTAACATCTTCAGGTCAGGTTGATACCTACATGAGGGAAGTTGCTCCCAAAATAGGCGAATATGCCCAGTCAGCTACGGAAAATGTTGTGGCTAACATTGGCGGTATGAGCATATTTGACCGCTCAAGCCTTGAAAGCATACTCAGCGAACAAAAGTTTCAGATGGCGATAGCTGACCCGAATACTGCGGTGCGTGCAGGTAAACTCGCCGGCGTTCAGTATGTTTTCGCAGGCACCGTTGACAGCATCAGCGCTAAGTACGTTCCGCCTAACAATAATAAAACATCCGATACCGGAAACGCATGGTTTAACCTTGCCCTTGCTGTTGGAAAAGCTGCCGCCAACACACAGTCCGGCTGGATAGTCAATGTCGAGATGACAGTGAAAATGATCGATGTTGAGACAGGTCAGGTTATCGTTAATAACAAAGTCAAAGGACGTGAAGTTGCAGGCGGCGGACAGGGGCTTAACCCTGAACTCATAGCCGAAGCAGCTAAAAAAGCCATGGGCGAAGCCATTGACGATGTTAAGCCGACTCTCTCTCAGAGATTTTCTCCCAAAGGATATATCAAACAGCTCAGAGGCAACAAGGCACTGGCTCTTGTGAATATGGGAAGCGATGCTGGTGTGAACTCAGGTGAAAAACTTGAAGTTTATGAGTTTATCGAGATTGCTGATCCTTTTTCAGGGCAGAAATCATGCAATATGGCTAAGATACCTGTAGAACTGACAATTTCTGATCAGATAGCTCAGGATCAGGCCTGGGCAAAAATTGACGGCGACCCGGCAGCCGTTTCAAGAGTTAAAAACGGCTCTATCATCAAGCGTCAGAAGCTTGAAGGACAGAGCATGTTTAAGAAAATGTTTTAATCTCTTTTTGCATCCGGCAAATTATTTAATTTGCCGGATGCGTTTATTCCCGCATACCTCCTTAAAACCTCATCCCTCCTTCCTTTCTTTTTTATGTGTTTTTTACCTTGTTAAGTCCTTTTATCAAAGCTAAAATCAGTAAAACATCCTGAGGAGATCTGCTATACGACCTAAGCTTACGGTTCTCTTTTTTCTTATGGCACTTTCTGTCTGTTCTTACGGAGCTGACAGCTTTTTCCCGCAGGAGACATTGAGCTATATTGACATTCTCAACAGCGGGAAAATAACTGTTATAGGCGAATCCGCAGAAGGATTGAAAATGCGGGATGCCCTCACAAGGGCAAGGATCGAGGCAGAAGAAAAGGCTCATGCTGTTTTATCCGATCTCCCCGTAAGCGGAGTTAGAACCCTTGAAGATACAGCATTATTTGATAATGAATCCGAGCAGGTTTTCAGAGAGCTTCTTTCCTCTCTTTCTTCCTGTAAAGGCAAAGGAATATACGACAAAGAAAGTAAAAAAGGTTATTATTGTCTATCAGGAAGGATTGATCCGCTTGATGTTCTGGCAGGAAGAACCTTGTCCGCGCCGGAGGCTTATGATAACGGAAGCTTCGCAGAGTATGATTCTGTTATAATCAATACTGCTATAGGAAGCTTTGTTCCGGCTTTGGGAAACAGACTTTATTCTGCTGACGGTAATGAGCTTTGGAACAGAACATTTTCCCATCCGGTTTATGTTGCAGATCTGCCGGATGCTGTCACCATGCTTTTTCAGGAAGGCAGGCGAAAGCCTCTGTCCCTGAATGCGGAGCGAGTGGCTTCTTATACAGATGTTTATCTTGCTAAAACCGCATCGGAAGAGCTTAAAAAACTCCTTGGGTCAGATGCGGATATTAAAATTGTATTTACGTTTCTTAAATAAACTGATTTAACGAGGTTTCTATGAAAAAACTGATTATTCTGCTTATTTCAGCTTTTATGTGTACGGCTGTTTATGCCCAGCCTGTAAAGGTAAGCGTTGTTGGCGAAGCTGATATAATGGGCGGTGATACCGCCTCCGCAAGAACAATCGCCATTGCCAGAGCAAAATGGGCAGCCCTTGAGGAAGCAGCAGGAGTCAAAGTAAAGTCTGATACTATACTGCAAAATGCTGTCCTTGTGGATGAGGCTATCAAAACAGAGGTTCAGGGCGTTATCAAAAGCTTTAATGTGACAGGAGAGGAGAAGGATGACTCTATCTACAGGGTTCAGATTTCTGCCACTGTTGAGAAAACAAAAGCCGAAAGTGCGGTGGGTATTGTTTCTAAAAACACAACTATTTCTGTGATGCTGCCTGTCGTGTTTCCTAACGGAAAGGTTGAGGAATCCAGCGCACTTTCAGAGAATGTTATAAATGAACTTACTTCACGTAATATGGAAGTTGTGGATATGGCGGGCGGAAACGGCTTTGGTGTAAAAGAGCTTGAAAAAGCAATGAAGTCCAATGACTACCTTGCTCTGCGCAATGCTGCGTTTAAAAATCTTTCAAACACAATCCTCATCGGCAAAGTTGAAACCACTGCCACAGCCCAGCAGGGAGCAGATATAGGCTATGGAGTTTCACTGCCTTTCAATGTAGTCACAGGCAGACTTACCTACAGGCTTATAACTGAAAAATATGGAAACCGTGTGATCCTCGCCAGCGGATATATTCCGGTGAGAGGGCAGGGCTCCACAATAGAAGACGCCACATTCAGAATGACCGAAAACCTGCGTGATTCTGTCTCTGCAACCCTTGTGGGAATCGTGATGGAAAAAATGCAGGGAGCAAACAGCAGGATGGTGACTGTGCGTCTCATGGGCAAAACGGATATGGACAGGCTTATGCAGCTTAAACAGATGCTGACTTACACAAGCTGGGTTCTTGAGGTCAAAGATCAGGGTGTGGATTCCCTTGTGGTGACATATCCTGAAAAAACTCTTTATCTTGCTACGTCTCTTAACGGAAGATCAGGGTTTAAGGTAGAAAAATTCTCTGATTATGAAATAATTGTATCTCCTCAATAAATTCTGAAACCGGCGGGAGCTTATGAAGTTTATACCCTCTTTTTTAAAGAATTATAAATTCGGGCTTCTTGCCGGTTTTCTTATATTTGCCACAGTTCTTTTCCACTTTCAGCCTTCTTTTATCGATAAATTCGCTTTGGGAATAGAAGACGGCAAGTTTCATTTCCGCTCTCTTATAGGTAAAACTCCTAAACCTTATCAGGATATGGTCATAGTTACCGTGGATGAATACAGCGTAAACAAGCTGGGAAGATGGCCATGGCGCAGAGATATTATCGGAGATATGTTCTACAATCTCCGCAATGCGGGAATAGTAACTCTGGATATTGTTTTTTCTGAGCATACAGAGCCGGAACGTGACGATTATCTGGCAGAAAAAATACTCGATTCCGACAACATTATTCTCGGCTTCTTCATGAGGGACAATGCAACGCAGGAAACAACTGAGGACACCATTGATGCCCTTGAGGACTGCGCTTATCTCTCCTTTAAAATGCTTGATAACACCACAGGGGTTAAGGAATTCCCCTTTGCTGAAGTCAATATTGATGAAATAGCCCACAGCGGGCTGACATGCGCCTATTTCAACACAGAGGCAGATGTAGACGGACTTTACAGGCGCTACCCCATAACATACATCCATAAAGGTTATCTGTTTTCTCCGCTGGGAATTCAGGCTCTGCGGTACTATCTCAATCAGGATGTGGAGCTTGAACTTGATAAAAACGGGGTGAGAAAATTCGCTCTGGGGAATATCGTATTCAACAAGCAGAGTTATTTTAAGCTGAATTTCTATGACGATGTTAAATATATTTCTGCGTATGATGTATATTCAGGCGCAGTTGCACCAGAGTTTTTTGAAAATAAAATAGTCGTGGTCGGTGTTACGGAGACAGGGGTTTACGACATGCGTCCCACCCCCATAAGCCCCATTACTCCCGGTGTTTCGCTGCACTACACTGCAATAAGCAATCTCCTTGAGGGGCACCTCATTAAATGGAATAAAGCTTGGGACTATATGCTGATTATCCCTGTGCTGCTTATAATTGCCGTTTTAAGCCTCATCGGAAAGCAGTATTTGCGGTGGTTGCTTTACATCTTCGCTCTCATGGCTGTTGTCTGCGTTTCATATGTTTTTTTCATATACGGAAATATCTGGCTGCGTGAGTTTTACGCTCTTTTCCCAGCGGTCTTGATGATTGTGGGGACAGAGGCTGCCGCTTTCTTTAAAACAGAGATCCACGCTCTTGAGGTAAAAAAAGCTTTCGGCTCATATGTTTCACCGGAACTTGTGGAGGAAATTCTCAATAATCCCGATGGTCTTGAGCTTGGCGGACAGGAGAGGGATCTGACGATCCTGTTTTCTGATATAAGGGGATTCACCACTCTGTCTGAAAGCCTGACTCCTACCGCCCTTGTTTCCATGCTCAACAGGCTTCTTGACCCGATGACAAACGTTATTCTCAAAAACAGAGGCATGCTGGATAAATATATAGGTGATGCGATGATGGCTGTTTTCAATACACCTGTTGATGTTCCTGATCATCCCGACAAGGCTGTAAAAAGCGCCCTTGAACTGCTTGAAACTCTTAAAGCGGTTAATGCTGAGTTCGCAAAAGAGGGTATTCCTGTTGTTGACATAGGCGTGGGGATAAACACCGGAACAGTTGTTGTGGGGAACATGGGTTCAAAGGTGCGTTTTGAATACACTGCCATAGGCGACAGCGTTAACCTTGCCTCCCGCCTTGAGGGGCTCTGCAAACAGTACAAAACAAGAATAGTGATCAGTGAGTTTACAATGAACAGACTCACTATACCTGTTCTCTGCCGTCTTTTGGACAAAGTGCGTGTAAAAGGCAAACACAAGCCTGTGGAAATATTCGAGCCAATGACAGACACACCTGAAAACAGAGAGATCAAGGAGCTTTTTGAAAAAGCCCTTGATAAATACTTCAACATGAATTTCAATGAAGCACTTGCGGTTTTCCGTGATTTAGCGGAAAAATTTTCTGACGGACCTTCTGGAATTTTCGCTGAAAGATGCGCTGATTTCCTTGAAAACCCTCCTGAAGAAGACTGGGACGGGGTATATACCCTTAAATCAAAATAGGAAGTGCTTAATATGTCTAAGAAAAAAGCCATTGTTCTCGTAAGTGGCGGTATGGACAGCTGCGTTACAGCGGCTATCGCCGCTCAGAATTACGAGCCTTGCTTTCTCCACTTAAACTACGGTCAGAGAACAGAAAACAGAGAATATAAGGCATTTGAGGATCTCTGCCGTTTTTACGGAATAAAAAGAAAACTTGTTGTGGATATCAGCTATCTGAAAGAGATCGGCGGTTCGTCCCTTACGGATGAAGCAATCGAAGTGGAGGAAGGCGAGCTTGAAAGGCAGGGAATACCTAAAACATATGTTCCCTTCCGAAATGCAAACATTCTTTCAATTGCCGCAAGCTGGGCAGAAGTTCTTGAAGCTTCGGCGATTTTCATTGGCGCTGTGGAAGAGGACGGCAGCGGATACCCCGACTGCCGCAGAGTGTTTTATGACGCCTTTGAAGCGGCAGTTGATGCAGGAACCAAGCCGGAAACTAAAATAAAAATTGAAACTCCGCTCATTTCCCTGAAAAAATCGGATATAGTTAAATTAGGTAAAGAGCTGAAAGCACCTCTTGAGCTGTCATGGTCTTGCTATAAAAGCGAAGATGAGGCTTGTGGTGAGTGCGACAGCTGCCTTCTTCGTTTAAGAGGATTTGAACAGGCGGGTTATTCCGACCCGATCCCCTACAAAAAGAGGTAACAGGATAGCTATGAAAAAAATTGCCGTTATGACCAGCGGGGGCGACAGCCCCGGTATGAACGCCGCCATCAGAAGCGTGGTGAGAACAGGACTTGCAAACGGTGTCGAGGTTTTCGGGATAGAGCAGGGTTACAAAGGCATGATCGAAAACAAGATGCGCCTGCTCTCCAGCAAGGATGTCTCCAATATGGTTTACCGTGGCGGAACATTCCTCCGCAGTGCCCGCTGCATGGAGTTTAAGACCGAAAGCGGTCAGAAGCTCGCAGTCAGCAACCTTGAGAAAAACGGCGTAGAAGGACTAGTGGTTATAGGCGGCGACGGCTCACTGACCGGAGCAAAGATCCTTGCTGAAAATTACGGTATCAAAGTTATCGGGCTTCCCGGTTCGATAGATAACGATATCTACGGCACAAATACTTCTATAGGTGTTGACACGGCTCTGAATACCATAGTCCATGCCATAGATACCATAAATGATACGGCAAGCTCGCATGATAGAACTTTCATAATTGAGGTTATGGGAAGGCACTGCGGCTATCTTGCTGTTATGTCCGCCATAGCCGGCGGAGCGGAAACTGCGCTTATTCCTGAAGTTCCGTTTCATCTGGAAAATATAATCGCCAAAATCAGAAAACGCTATGAGGAAGGCAAGACCAGAAGCGTTATAATTTTAGCTGAAGGTGTGGGTTCTGCCTATGACTTCGGTAAAACTTTGGAGCTTATGGGGGGCTTTGAAACCCGCATAACTGTTCTGGGGCACATACAAAGGGGCGGCAGTCCGACTTACTTTGACCGTATACTTGCTACCAGAATGGGGGATGCAGCGGTCAAAGGGCTTATGAACGGCAAAACATCCATGATGACAGCCCTGACCGGAAGAGAGATAGATCTTATTCCGCTGTCAGAGGTGATAGGCAGAAAGAAGGAATTTGATGCCAACCTGCTGAAAATGGCGGAAGATTTAAGCACATAGGAGTCCTATATGAGCGTAACAACCAAAACAGGAGACAAGGGACAGACCTCCCTTTATACAGGAGAGAGGGTGAATAAGGATGATCCTGTTATGGAGTTCGTGGGAACCGGAGATGAACTTGTTTCCAATCTCGGTGAACTGCGTCTTCGGGTTAGCGCTCATGCGGATGATATAATGAGGATACAGAAGACAATCTTCCGTATAAACTCATACGCCGCCACGAGGGAAGGGCGTGAGAAATTTCTTGTCCCGCAGGAGGAAGTAGACTTTCTCGAAACAAGAACTAAAGAGTACGAAGCCATCACAGGCGAGCTGCATGGCTTTATCATCCCTTCTGAAAATCTTAATGCCTCAAAGGCGGACATATGCAGAACTGTTTCCAGAAGGTATGAAAGAAGATTGATAACTTTGTCCGCATATGTTAATTTTGACCCGGTCGTCAGAAAGTATGTCAACAGACTGTCCGATATGCTTTTTATGATGGCGAGAGTGATAGGAAAGGAGAAAGACGAAAAATGAGCCTTAAAGACATTATAACCGACGATATGAAAACATACATGAGAGAGAAAAACCAGATAGCCCTTGATACAGTGCGTATGCTCCGCTCTGAAATAAAAAATGTTGAAATCAACAACAGACCGGCAGGCGAACTGGACGATGAGGGCGTTCTTAAGGTTATTGCATCAGCCGTTAAAAAACGTAAGGATGCCGCAACCCAGTACAGGGATGCGGGAAGACCTGAGCTTGCCGACAAGGAAGAGCTTGAAATTACGTTTCTTGAAAAATATATGCCTGCTCAGATGAGCGCTGACGAGGTTAGGGCTATAGTTACTAAAGCGGCAGAAGGCGTTGATGTGACTGATAAAAAGAACTTCGGCGCTGTAATGAAAAAAGTTATGGAAAAAACAAAAAACAAGGCAGACGGCAAGCTGGTTAATGAGCTTGTTAAGGCAGTGTTTGATGGAAATAACTGATATTGTACTGCTGATACTAATCGGCGCATTTGCCGTGCGCGGGCTCATCAAAGGGCTTGTGCATGAGCTTTTCGGCGTGGCGGCTATAATAGCCGGCTACGTAGTGGCTTATAAATATTCCCTGACGGTGGGAAGCCTGTTCAAATCATTCGATTTGTCAGAGAAATCCTTAAGCGCACTCGGGTTTGTGATAGTTTTCATTGTCACATACCTTATAGTGATGATAGTTGCTGTTTTTATAAGTAAGATTATAAAAAACGTGTCCCTTTCCGAAGTGAACAGGGGCGGCGGAATGGTTTTCGGCGCTTTTAAGGCGGCTGTTATACTTTCTGTTATACTCACATCCTTTGTTTCTTTCATGCCGAAGGACTCAGGATTTGTGAAAACAACGAAAAACGGCGCAGTTTCAGGATTTCTCATAAAGCTTTCCCCTGTTATATACGACATAGTGAACAAGTTCGGCGGCTCGCAGATTAACCCCTTCCGTGAAGAGAAGATAGAGCTTGAGCCAATTGAAATTTTCGGCGGTGATCATGGGCAGAGAGCCCTTGAAAAAGTCAAGGAATCTGCCGGAAATATCAAAGACGGGGCAGAAGAGAAAACAGAAGACATCATGGATAAAATAAAAGACATGACCAGAGAAGAAAAAGATGCTCTGGCTGAAAAACTCCTTGCCCCGCAGTCCGATCAATAAAAAAACGGTGGCATAATTTTGACAGACTCCCACATAGAATCATTAGAGTTTCCCCTATTCAGACAATATCTTAGAGGTTCATTCGTTTCAAGTCTTTCCGCTCAGGTGCTGGAAAAACTTGAGCCCTTCGGGGATTATGAGACAATAAAAATGCGTCAGGACGTTATGGAGGAGGCCCTTGGGCTTGTGAAATCCGTAAGCCTGCGCATTGAGCGTGATGAAGATTATCTTGCGGTTTATCCCCGGATAAACGATCCCCTTGCTTTCTTTGAACCGCAGGAACTGATGGAAATACGCAAATTTCTTATGAATGCTGCGGCTCTGAAGGCGGCATTGATAGACGCCGGGGCTGTGAACCTCAAAGCCTATCTTAAAGGAATGTCCGCATTAAGCGATATTACAACGGCAATAGGTGAAGTGCTTAACGATAAAGGTGATATACGTGATGATGCCTCTGCCCGGCTGAAAGAGATCAGAAACGAGCTTCAATCAGTCAGAAAGAAGATACACAACGCACTTAACTCTGTTTTATATAGCCTGAATGCTGAAAAATTCATTCAGGAACTTGTGATAACAGAGCGCAGCGGACGTTTTACTCTCCCATGTAAAAGCAATTTCCGTCAATATATCGACGGTATAGTCCACGACCGCTCCGCCAGCGGACAGACATTGTTTGTGGAGCCGGAATCAACTGTCTCCATGAACAACACTCACCACGAGCTTAAGGCGGAGGAGCGCAAAGAGATTTTCCGTATTTTAAGCTCTATAATCAGAAGCATTTATGAAAAACGAAGGGAAATACGCTCCACCACGGAAAACTATGGTGAAGTGGCATTTTTCCTTGAAACAGCCCAGTTTTACAAACCAAAACCCCACTGTATGCCCGTTTTCGGCGAAGTGCTGGAGTTTGACAGGGTACACCACCCCATAATCCTCCTTGAAAAGAAGAATGAGTCCGTTCCCTTGAACATCAGAATGGAAAAGGGCGAGAACATAGGCGTCATTTCCGGTCCTAACACCGGTGGTAAGACTGCCGCCCTTAAATCACTGGGGCTTAATCACATAATCGCCTCCTGCGGGCTGCCTCTTATGGGTAAATCTGCCAAACTTTTCAGAATAAAGAATGTTTTGGCGGATATCGGTGACCATCAGTCACTTGTTATGGACTTAAGTACATTTTCATCTCACATGGTTAATATACGTGACATACTGTCCGCAGCATCTTCTGACAGCCTTGTGCTTATGGATGAGCTTGGTACAGGTACTGAACCCAGAGAAGGGGCGGCGATTGCTGTTGCTGTATGCGAAAGTCTGGCGGGAAAAGGTGCTGTAACTTTTGTCACCACACACTTTGCGGAGATAAAAAACTTTGCCCTTTCCAGGGCGGATTCTGCGATCTTTTCAGTTGAGTTCGACTATAAAACATTTGAACCCAAGTACAGCCTCCAGAAAGGCGTTGCCGGCAAGTCTGATCCGCTGGTTATCTCCAAGCGTCTTGGTTTTCCGGAGGATGTGGTAAAACGGGCTGAAGAGCTAATTGAAGAAGCAAAAAACTCTCTTGAAATAGGCATAGAGGAAGTCAACAGGCTTAAGTCGGAGCTGATAAAAGAGAAGGAAATCTACCGCAGCAGAAAGCTGGAGCTTCTGGAGCGTCAGGCTGTTTTTGAGGAGAAGGAAAAGAGCCTCAAACAAAGGCTTGATAAGAAAGAAACAGAGCTTCTTGAGGAAGCTATGCGTCTTTTTGAGAGGGCAAAACGACTCGCCGGAGAAAAACAGGGGAAGATAGATAAAGCAGAAGCCCTTGAAGGTATGGAAAAATCGGCAGAAAAACTTACTGTTTTGAAGAAAAAGCTTAAGCCTGTGCGTGATATCCAAAACGGCGACATTATATTTCTTGAAAAGTACGAAAAGAGCGGCAAAATTACCGCAATAGAAGGTAATGTTGTTTCCCTTGACCTCGGCGGGCTCAAAATCAAAATGAAGCGTGCGGATATAATCGGCAAAAAACTTCAGGAAGAGGAAAGAGTTAAAGATGTGAAGCTCAAGACCGAAGCTGTACCCGCTTTCCGCAGAGAGATTCTTCTTGTGGGTAAAAGGGTCGAGGAAGCCGTTGATGAGCTTGATAAATTTATGGACGAGTCGCTCTTAAGCGGTTTTGAAAAGATATACATAGTACACGGGCGCGGAACAGGTCAGCTTCGTAAAGGGCTGCATGAGTATATGCGACGTGACCGCAGGGTGAAGAAGTATGCCCTTGCCTCTAATGAAGAGGGCGGTCAGGCGGTTACTGTTGTGGAGTTTTAGCAGCAGCTTCTGTCTATTTTTCCGGCAATGGAAGGGTGGTTAATCAGAATTTTCAGCATGCGTTCAAGAAGAAGTTTCGGCTTGAACGCATCTCCGCCTATATTTTTCTGAAGCATCTTGTCTGCACTTGTGGAAAAAAGCAGGTGCGGCATAACCCCGCCGAGGGAGTTTATTACACTTTTAACTTCGTCAGGGGTGATAAACTTGCAGTGCATATCCATTACAACGAGATAAAAGTTTTCGCCGTCCTGATGCTTCTTTTCAAGGCAGTAAAAAGCCTCGCCCTTGCAGTTTGCAGAGGCAGCTCCTATCCCTGCTTTCTGGAGTTCTGTTCTCACTGTTTCTGTGAAAGATTTATCTTCATCTATTAAAAGAACATCGTATGCTTTCATAAAAGCCTCCCTAAAAACATGCTGCAAAACAAAGAATGCGAAGACACATGATTTTAATGTGTATATTCTCATATTTTGTGAAACAATGGAAGTGAGTTTTCACTTTTTTATTTAGCTGACATATGTTTTGAGCATATTTAACCTGTTTGTTTTAATTTTTCGCATGATTATGGTTGACAACTCTGATTGTTTTAAATATACCTTAACAAAAGTTGATTAAATTAAACGAATAAAGGTGGGAGATGTCAGAACATGTCATTAAAATCGGCGAGAGAGTCAGAAAGATCAGAAACCAGAGAGGGCTAACTCTACAGGATGTTGCATCGTACACAGGTTTCTCTAAAGCTCTTATCTCCCAGATAGAAAACAATGTTGTCACCCCACCCATAAACACTCTTTCCAAAATAGCTAAAGTTTTAAATGTAAAAATGACTTACTTCTTTGAAGAAGAAATAGACTACAATGACTACCATATGGTTAAAAGAAATGACCGCAAACTTATATTCCGCGAGGGAGTAAAGCACGGCTATATTTATGAAGAGCTGGCAAAGGTACACGGTTTTGAAAATCTTGAGATATATATGGTTACTATCAAAGAAAGCGGTAATGATAAAAAGCTTTTCAATCATGAAGGTTATGAATATGTCTATCTTCAGCGGGGGCAGATTAATCTTTATCTCAATGATGAAGTAATCGAAATGGAAGAGGGTGATTCAATAGCCTTTAACTCCCGTATACCTCACTACCTTGAGTGCCCTTCGGGAGAAGCGAAAGTTATCGGAATTCTCCTGAAAACAGAAGGTTTAAAAGAACATCTCGAAAAAAAGGACAAATAACAGTTATTTCCTATATATTCCGATTAATCTGATTTTTTTTTCTATGTTAAGCGAATACAATACCGTTGTATCCGTATCAGTGAGATTTCTTTAATCGCATTTTCAAAACAGCATATGCTTTTGTTTTATGCACGATTTATCCTAAATAATAAGTATAACGCTTTTATATGTTTCTCCTCTTCGGTTGAAGGCAAATCTAATCTTAAAAGTCTTAATTATTGATTAACATCTCCTAACTCATTGAAAATAAGGATATTATTTTTACGGTATGACGGTCATACCATCTGACAAATTTAAACATTGTTTTATCAAATAGTCACTATAATAAAGGCTAATATACATGTTGACATAAATTTGTCGTGTTGTAAGATTTCGTTCAAATTTTTATTAATAAAGTGAAAATAATGTCATCCATGTTTGATGATCTGTAATACAAGGGGGATTAATGGCTCGCATTTTATCCGTAGACCCTATTTCCAGAATAGAGGGACACCTCAAAATAGAAACGGAAATTGATTCAGGAACAGTTACCCGTGCAAGAGTTGCGGGGAACATGTACAGAGGCTTTGAAAGAATGCTTCTCGGCAGACATCCTGTAGACTCGGCAAGGATAGCCCAGCGCATATGCGGAGTATGCCACGAGGTTCACGGCGTCTCTTCTGTTATGGCACTGGAGGAAATATACCGTGTAACACCGCCGGAAAACGGTGTTGTTCTCAGAGACATGATTCTGGGGCTTCATATAGTTACCGACCACATGCTTCACTTTTACAATCTTTGCCTTCCTGATTATGCCGATCTTTCTGTAGCAGCAACATACAGCGGAAATGACACCCGTCTTAAGGACATAGCAGGGTGGATGCGCGGATCCGGCACTGCTTTCATAAGCGGTGCTGCGGAAGGAGACTATATAAAAGACAGGGAAACTGTATACAGGCTTGCTCTTAATTACTTTGAAGCGCTTAAAATACGCAGTGAAGCTGCTTCCGGTCTTGCTCTTCTGGGCGGAAAAGTTCCATTTATCCACGCCCTTCTGCCCGGCGGTATCACCACTGAGATAACTGCCGACACTCTGATGAAATATTATCACGTACTGGAGAAAACGGCAGATTTTGTAAATAATTTTTTTCTGCCGGATGCTCTTGAAATAGCACGCAGTTATCCGCAGTATTTTAAAATAGGCGAAACATACAATACATTTTATGCCCACTCGTCCTTCAAAAACTCCAAAGGTAATAATCTTTTCAATGCCGGAGTTATAATCGGCGGCGAAAAAAGAAAATTTGACTATGCAAAGGTTAAAGAGCTTCTCTCAGCGTCTTTTTATGACAATTCCGGAAAACCAGATGAAAACAGAAAGGGAGCCTACAGCTGGATAAAAGCACCCAGATATGAAGGTTATCCTCTTGAAGTCGGTCCTGTGGCAAGATTTGCGGTAAATAATGACGCAGGCTTTAAGTCGGTTTTATCAAGGCTTGGCGTTTCCTCCATAACATCCTCGACAATGTCAAGGATAGTTGCCAGAGCTTACGAATCTGTGATTCTCTGCAACTATCTCTTTGAACGCTCAGAGGATTTCCGTTTGGATGAGCCTACAATCCGTCCTGTTGACCTTCAGGCTCCCATAAGCGGGCAGGGAATAGGTTTTTCCGTTGCTGCCAGAGGTGCGCTTGTTCATCACATTACTGCGGAGAAGGGTAAAGTGACTGATTATAAAATGATTGTTCCTTCCACATGGAATTTTGGTCCTGCTGCTGACGGTAAAGCAGGGGTTGTGGAAAAGGCAATAACAGGAACGCCTGTACGCTTTGGCGGCGAAGGCGGCTCGATAGAGGTTGGCAGGGTTGTGAGAAGTTTTGACCCTTGCACAGCCTGCTCGGTTCATTAGGGTTTAGATATGATAAGCAGAAGAGAATTTCTCAAAAGATGCAGAGATGTTTCAGTTGCTGCGTTCGGAGTGGAGATGTTCGGTACGGATGTTGCCGAAGGCTTCATGAAGATAGCCGCATCCGACAGACCTCTGGTCTCTTTCATTCAGGGGCAGAGCTGCACAGGCTGTTCCATATCCCTGACATATGGCAATGAAACAAACTTTATAGACTTTATTATGAAGCTTATCCGGCTTCAGGTTCATCCCAACCTTTCTTTCAGTCAGGGTGAAAGCTATCTTAAGATACTTGACACCGTATCGGCGAAGGGCGGACATGTGCTTGTGGTTGAAGGCAGTATCCCGGTCAAGATGAAAAAAGCCTGCATGCTTGGCGAGCATACTTTATACGATGAGCTTAAAAAGCATATGGAAAAAGCGGCTGCGGTTATTGCCTGCGGCTCCTGCTCCTGCTTTGGTGGAATACCCGCTTCGGGAATGAATGAAACCGGCGCTGTGTCTGTGGAAAAATATATGCAGATGGTGGGCATCAAAAAACCTGTGGTGAAAATCCCCGGATGTCCCATACAGCCTGACAGGTTTATGGGCACTGTTGCTTATCTCATCGCCACAGGAAAACTGCCGGAGCTGAAAGACGGCATACCTGTAAAATACTTCTGCGAGCTGATACACAACAACTGTCCTCGTTTTCAGTATTTCTCACAGGATATCTATCTTGAAGACTACAATACAGACAAACATTCCTGCCTCTTAAAAAAAGGGTGCAGAGGAACAATAACAAAGGCTGACTGCCCCACGAGAAGATGGAACGGCAGTGTGAATGTCTGCGTGGAGAGCAACGCTCCCTGTGTTGGCTGTGTTAATGAAAAATGGCCTTTCTCTTCTGATATATACATTGAAGCTAAAAATGTTGAGGATGTTCCGTGGAGTGAGTTTAAAACATACTCTGAAAAAGGAGGGCGCAGATGAGTTTTAAGAATTTTATGCGCTATCTGGATGGTCTTTCCCTTAATGTAAAAATGGCTATAGCATCCTCTCTGCTTGTGGCTGTTACTGTGTTCGGTGTGCTTGTGCTTGACAGTATAAGGCTTCACCGTGTTGAAACTGCTCTTTCCGGCTACATGAACCAGCTTAAGGATATGATCTTCATGTCCACCTATGATTCCCTCAAAAAAGGGAATATGCATGTTTTTAAAAACATGATCTCCGAAATAGGAAAATATCATGATGTGGCGGAGTTTTCCCTTGTGCATACGGACGGTTTGGTGGCTTATTCATCAGAACCCGGCAAAGTCGGCACGAAGGTTCAGCATAATTTTAATCCTGAACACGAGGAGAGCTTTAACGACAACGGCAATGTGGTTTACCACTTTCCTGTTAAAACCATAGGATACTGCCTGCGCTGTCATACAGACTGGGAAGAGGATAAAGTAAATTCATATTATCTTGTAAAGCTTAAACGTGATGCGCTCATAAATGTGCAGCGTATGTCGTATATATCTGACATTTTTGTGCTTATTTGCGGTGCGGCACTGGTGTTTATCATCTATTTCCTTGTTAATAAACTGGTTATCAGAAATGTTAACAGACTTCAGAATACGATAGTCAGTGCGGCGGAAAACCTTGATTTGAGCCTCAAGTCAGATATAGCCTCACGGGATGAAATGGGTGAAATTGCCGCACGTTATAATAAATTTATGGAAACTATCGGACGTGACATAACCGGAACGTTCAAGTCAATCTCCAATGTTATGGAACAGGTTCTGCCTTTGTCTCTTTCTGCTATGCGCATTAAGAAGATGAACGATGAAACCCTTCGCCTTGCTGGGGAGGTTGCTGCCGCCAGTGAGGAAGTAAGTGCCACTGTGCGTGATTCAGCAGAAAACATACAAAACTCATCCACCAAAGCGGACGAAACCCTCCGCCTTTCTGAAGACGGCGGGGAAGCTATGCAGGAGACAACAAAGCTTGCCACAAACGTAAGCGGGCTTGTTAATACACTGGCTGATGATATGCAGGATCTGCTGAAATCATCAACTGAAGTCGGTGAAATTGTTCAGGTGATAACTGATATTACAGAACAGACAAACCTTCTCGCCCTGAACGCAGCTATCGAAGCGGCAAGGGCAGGTGAAGCGGGCAGGGGCTTTGCCGTTGTTGCTGATGAGGTCCGTAAGCTTGCCGAAAAAACACACAAATCCGCAGCAGATATTACCGATGTGGTAAGCTCTATGCAGTCAAAGGTGCAGATGGCTGTCTCTAACGCAGGGAAAGCCCTTGATATAGTCAACCTTCAGGGAAGCAAGGTCATAACCGCTAATGAAAAATTCATGGACATCAAAGCGTCTGTGGAGGAGCTTAACGGTCTTCTCATGCACATTGCTACTGCTGTTCAGCAGCAGTCAGCAGCAACATCGCAGATTGCTGTTAATATTGAAGATGTTGCCAAAATGAGTGAAATGAACTCCGGCGGAATAGATAAAATGGTAAAAGGTGTTGAGGTTGTCGTTCAGCAGCTTGACGAGTCTGAATCCGAACTTAAAAAGTTTACCCTTGATGCTAAAATAATTCCGTTTATCCATGCCAAGGCAAGCCATGTTCTTATGATGAAGGCTGTTTACCACGGTTATATGTACAATGAGCGTGTAAATATCAAATCATTTGAAGAGTGTGATTTTACCAAGTTCATGAGAGGAGAGGGTGAGGAACAGTTCGGGCGTGACTCAGACTTTGCCGCTCTGGATGCTCCGCACAGAAATATACATGCCATGGCGCAGAAAATTAAAAATATGCTTGAGAGAAAAGAAAATCCTGCTGACGAGCTTGATGCTCTTCAGAGTGAGATTGAAAACTTTATCGGCAAGCTGAATGTAATGATAAACAAGTATTCTTAATATACTGAGCGAAGGTGTTCTGCGGGTGGCTTAATCAGCTTCTGTAGAACACCGCAAGCTCATCCAGCCTCGAAAGACACCTTTTCAGCTTCTTTTCAAAGGGTGATTCCAGCATCTCAACAGAAAATAAATCTTTCAACTCATAGTCAGACTTGATAAAAAGCTTTGTATTGTAGTAGTAGCAGTGATCAATAAGATGGTTGAACCGCAGTGCATTGTTGAGGTCTTTAAACGGTGTAAGCCCGTCAATGAATATCGCCTCACAGTTTGAAGGAATCATGAAGTATCTGAAAGGATGATTATCAGAAAGTATTTTCATAAGTTTGTCAAAATCGGTGCGTGTTTTTGCTTTGCTTTCGCATTTGTAGTTATTGAACGAGTCAAAGAACGACTCTGTGGAGATATTGCGTTTCCATGTTTTGTGCTTTTTGCGGTAATCTTCACCTTCAACAACTACTGTTTTGAAGGTAGAGGCTATTACTCCCATCTCTTTTTCAAACCTGTCCACCTGAAAGCGCAGCTTGCCAAGCTCGGTGGGCAGGGTGTTTGACGTAGTCACGATCAACGTGTCTTTATTTACCTCTTTAAAGAAACGAACCATTATCAGACACATAGCAGGATCATCCAGCTCAAATTCATCCACAAGAAGAAGATCAAGCTTGGAGAATTCCTCAATGCATTTTTCCACCCCAAGGTAATGGAAAAAATAATTCATTTCAGAAAAGCTCATAAAGGCTTTTTTCATGTCTGTCATGTTGTATGTGGCGCTGAGAAGGTGTGTTTTGCCGATTCCGTAACTTCCGTCAATATAAATGTTTAGGGGTTTTTCAAATGTGTTTTTTGGTTTAAAGAATGAAAATCCTTTTTTGACAGGCTTTTCATTCTTCTTTTTCATTATCTCGACTGTCTCTTTCAGCAGATTTTTGATATAGTGCTGTGAGGGGAAATTTTCATCGGGAATGTAATTGTCAAATGTGCATCCTGAAAATTTCGGATGCGGCTTGAGGTTTGCAAAACACTCCTCTATTGATACATTGAAACTTATTTTGTTTATGTCGATGTAGTTTCCGGTGCTGCTCAAGGTAATAATCCCCCGTAAATAACAGATTTGAAAAATTAGCGGAAAGGTTTGATTTCTGCAAGTGTTAAATTATTAAAATTTTCCGGAGGAGTAATGGAAGCTTTGATAAAAGCCGCTCTCGAAGCGGGTGAGATTATAAAAGACGGTTTTAAAAAGAATAAAGAAGTGAAATATAAAGGAAGCATAGATCTGGTGACGGAATATGATGTGGCTGTTGAAAATTTTCTCAAAAAGAAGCTCGCTCCTCTTTACCCCGCTCATACTATAATAGGCGAGGAATCCGCCACAGGGAAGGAAGAACCGGAAAAAGCGATATATATAGACCCCATAGACGGCACTACTAACTTTGTCCATGCCTTTCCTTTTACGGCAATTTCCATTGGTTTTTATGAAAACGGTGAGGCTGTGAGAGGGCTTGTTTACAACCCTGTGCTTGATGAAATGTTTTGCGCCGAAAAAGGGGCAGGGGCATTTTTAAATAACGAAAGGATCAAGGTCTCTGAAACATCAGAAACAAAAAAATCTCTCATTGCCACAGGTTTCCCTTACTCAATTGTTGAACGAAAATGCCCGGACGTTCTTTCCATGCTTGGCAGAGTTTTAAGCGGAACCAGAGGAATACGCAGGGCAGGCTCTGCGGCGCTTGATTTATGTTATACTGCAAAAGGAACTTTCGACTGCTATTACGAATTTAACCTAAAGCCGTGGGATGTGGCGGGCGGTATCTGCATAGTGCAGGAAGCCGGCGGAAAAGTAACTGCTCTGAACGGCGGAAAGCACCGTATAACCGGTGACTTCATCATGGCTTCAAACGGGCTCATCCATGAGGATATGCTTGAGATGATAAAATGCTGAAAAAAGAATAGCTTCGTTTGATTCATCAATCGTCTGTTCAGCTATAATTTATTTATTTCAGCCATCGTGTTAAGTGTGCCGTAATAAATTTTAATATGGCTAAAATTACTTTGACTTGAGCAGAACACCGTGTTAAATTTCTGCCAGAGTTTATTTGAGCGGCTGACCAAGAGATGCAGAAGCAAGGAAGTATATGGAAAAAAAGCCTTTATTGAACTTTGACAATATTTATCTCAGTTTCGGCGGAATACAGGCAATAGCCGGAGTACGCTTTCAGGTTTACGAGGGTGAAATATTCTCAATAATCGGACCTAACGGGGCGGGGAAAACCAGCATCCTTAATACAATCACAGGTATTTATCCGCCGACTAAGGGTAAAATCATCTACGACGGGGCGGATATAACAAACTCTCCGGTGCATAAACGCCCGCAGATGGGTATAGTACGCACATTTCAGAACCTTGAACTCTTCAAGGGGATGACAGTTCTCGATAATCTAATGCTTTCAAGGCACATTTTCATAAAATACGGTCTTCTCTCATCCATGCTGTACTTCGGAAAAGCAAGGAGAGAGGAGATTGAACACCGCAAGCGTGTGGAGAAAGTTATAGATTTCCTGCGGCTTACCCATATACGCAAGAAGCATGTTTTTGAGCTGTCCTACGGCTTGCAGAAGCGTGTGGAGCTGGCGAGGGCGCTCTGCCTTGAGCCCCGGCTTCTTCTGCTGGATGAACCCATGGCGGGGATGAACAGCGAAGAAACAGAGGATATGGCAAGGTTTATAATCGACATCAATGAAGAGGCGGGAGTGACGATCATTCTCATCGAGCATGATATGAAGGTTGTTATGGATATATCCTCAAGGGTTGTTGCGGTTAATTTCGGTGAAAAAATATGCAGAGAAGGCGCACCGGATGAGATTTCATCGCACCCTGACGTAATCGCTGCTTATCTTGGGGAGGAGCAATGGTATTAGACAGAACTCTCCCTTTTTATCTCTATAAAAACTTCATGGAAACGCCGGATAAAACCGCTGTCCGTGAGAAGGATTACGGCATCTGGCAAAAATCGGACTGGAAGGACTATGCCGGAAATGTTGTGAAGCTTGCCCTTTACTTTGAGCATATCGGAATTAAGCCGGAGGACAGGGTGGCTATAATCGGCGACAACAAGCCCGAATGGGTTTACGCCGAGCTTGCCGCACAGCTTGTGGGGGCTGTTCCGTTCGGCATATATCAGGACTCCGTTACGGAAGAGGTCAAATATCTTCTGCAAACATCCGGTACATCTCTGGTAATAGCAGAAGATCAGGAGCAGACTGACAAGGTTCTGGAGCTTCTGCCGGAACTGCCTGCTGTTAAAAAGATAATCTATTATGATGATAAAGGGATGTATCAGTATGACGACCCGAAGCTGATATATTTTAAAGATATTCTTACCCGTGAAAAGGTAGGGAGCGAATGGGTGAAAAGGTATATGGAAGGGCGTCTCAAAAGCATATCTGAGAATGATGTGGCTGTGATGTGCACCACCTCCGGTACAACCGGACACCCTAAACTTGCAATGCTTACCCATAAAAACCTGATCTGCATGGCGGAAAGCCTCGCAGAAGCTGATCCCAAAAATGACAGAGATGAGTTTGTGTCGTTTCTGCCTCTGCCGTGGATAGGGGAGCAGATGATGTGTGTTGTCAGTGCCCTGCGCTTCTGCTTCACTGTCAATTTTCCCGAAAGCACCGACACTGTTCAGGCGGATATGAAGGAGATAGGTCCGGATTTTGTTTTTTCTCCCCCAAGGGTTTGGGAGAATATGGCGTCCACTGTGCAGGTTAAGATTATGGATGCGACCCCGTTCAAGCGGTTTGTTTACAATAAGATTCTTCCCATAGGGTATGAGTACGCCGATGCCAAATTCAGCAAAAAACAGCCTTCGCTTATGCTGAAACTGCGCTATGCATTTGCCTATCAGGTGCTTTTCCGCAAATTGAAAGAACGTATGGGGTTCAGTAATCTCAGAAGTGCCATGACGGGCGGGGCGGCTCTTGGACCGGATACCTTCAGGTTTTTCCACGCTTTAGGCATAAACCTCAAGCAGATATACGGACAGACTGAGATTTCAGGTATTTCCTGCATACACAGAAGTGACGATGTGGACTTTACCTCCGTTGGTGCGCCCATAGCTGGGACAGAGATACGCATAACTGAAGACGGGGAGATCATTTCCCGAAGTGATGCGGTATTTGCCGGATATTACGGCAACAGCGAGGCAACAGATGAATCCCTCAAGGACGGCTGGCTCTATTCCGGCGATGCAGGATATTTTGATGAAAACGGCAAGCTTGTTGTTATCGACCGTATGAAAGATCTCATGCACCTGAAAGACGGTACAAGATTTTCACCCCAGTTTATAGAGAACAAGATCAAGTTCAGCCCGTATATTAAAGAAGCGGTAACTCTCGGTGACAGGCGGGACTACATAACTCTTATCCTCAATATCGATATGGGCATAGTGGGCAAATGGGCGGAGAACAACAAGACGGCCTACACCACTTACACCGATCTTTCCGCAAAGGACGAGGTTTATGGTCTTGTGGCAGAAGAGCTGAAAGCGGTAAACGAACAGCTTCCTCCGGAAATGAGGGTAAGGAAGTTTGTTCTTCTTTATAAGGAGCTTGATGCAGACGACGGTGAGCTTACCAGAACCCGTAAGGTGCGCAGAAGCTTCATAGAAGAGAAATACGGCGAAATCACAAGGGCTTTGTACGAGGATACGGAGTCTGTTCATATAAAAGCTATTATTAAGCTTCAGGACGGCAGGGAAAGGGCAATCGAAACTGATATGCGCCTTTACCTGATGGAGAGTTAAGGAATGGAATTTTTTGTTCAGCTCATAATAACCGGAACAGTAATAGGGAGCATTTATGCTCTTCTGGCACTCGGCTTCACGCTGATTTACAAGGCGACTGATGTAGTAAACTTTGCTCAGGGTGAGCTTCTTATGGTGGGTGCGTACATCTGTCTGCACCTTACGGTTAGCTATAATGTTCCCTTCTGGGCTTCGTTCCTTATCACTCTTGTTTTCTCATTCACAATGGGCTTTTTTATAGAAAAGGTGTTCCTCCGCAGGATGATAGGCGAACCCATAATCTCAATAATAATGCTGACAATAGGTCTCTCATCCGTAATGAAGGCTGTTGTTCAGATATTCTGGGGAACTGACACAAGGACATACCCGCAGGTATTTTCATCTGAACCTTTCATGATAGCCGGCTTGAGCATAAGCAGGGTCTATATCTACTCCATAGCGGCTGTTGCGGTGTTTCTTGTGCTATTTTCTCTGTTTTTCAAGAAATCAAAGGTCGGGGTTGCAATGCGAGCCGTGGCGAGTGATCAGCAGGCAGCTCTTTCCATGGGGATTGACGTTAAAAAAATCTTTGCTCTGTCATGGGGCATAGCGGCTGTTGTTTCTGCCGTAGGCGGAATATTCCTCGGCAACATCAACGGGATCAACACCACGCTTTCCCACTTCGGGCTGAAGGTATTTCCCGTGGTTATTCTCGGCGGGCTGGACAGCATAGTCGGCGCCATAGTGGGCGGGCTGATAATAGGTATATTGGAAAACCTCGCCGGAGGATACATTGATCCGCTCATAGGCGGCGGAGCGAAGGAGATTTTTCCTTATGTAGTTATGATCGCAGTGCTTATGATTAAGCCTTACGGTCTTTTCGGCACTAAGGCGGTGGAGAAGGTATGAGCTACGTCAATTGCGGCAACTTCAAAACCTCCTACGAAAAGGATGCGGAGCTTTTTCAGACAACTTTTTCCAAAATCCTTATATACGCCTTTATTGCGGTTCTTTTCGCTGTGCCGTTTTTCCTCGGAGACTATTATCTCTACGTTATGAATCTTATATTCATAGCGGTAATAGGTGCTGTGGGGCTTAATATACTCACAGGCTTCACAGGGCTTATTTCCCTCGGTCAGGGTGCTTTCATGGGAGTGGGGGCTTATGCCGCAGGCTATCTTTCGCTCACTTACGGGCTTCCTTTTTTTCTGGCTATACCCGCCGCAGGGCTGATTACTGCTGTTTTCGGAGCATTCTTCGGAATACCTTCATTAAGGCTTAAGGGGCTTTATCTCTCCATAGCTACACTTGCAGCGCAGTTTATAATTGAGTTCGGCTTTGTAAGGCTTGAGTTTATCACAGGCGGAGTCACAGGGCTCTCCATTGATTACGCAAGTCTGGCTGGATATGAGATCGACAGTGATTTCTCATTCTACTTTCTGGCTCTTGCTCTTTGTCTGATAATGACCCTTGCCGGAGTAAACATGATGCGCACCAGAGCAGGAAGGGCTTTCCTCTCCATTCGTGATAACTACATAGCAGCAGAAGCGATGGGAATAAACCTTTTCCGCTACAAGCTTACGGCTTTTGCCGTCAGTTCATTCTACGCCGGTGTTGCAGGGTCGCTCTGGGCATACTACACAACAATCATCACGCCTGAAAACTTCACCATAGGCGTTTCTATACAGTATCTCTCGATGATTATCATAGGCGGTCTGGGGAGCATTCTGGGCAGTATATTCGGCGCAGTTTTTATTGTGATACTGCCGGAGGTTCTGCAAAGCTTTTCTGACTGGGCAGGGGGATATTACCCTAATCTCACGCAGATTATAGGTTCAATAAAAGAGGGTGTGTTCGGGCTTGTGATAATCCTTTTTCTTATGTTTGAGCCCGAAGGCATGGTGAGAAGATGGAGACTGATAAAGGCTTACTGGAAACTGTGGCCGTTTTCATACTGATTTGTAAGGAGGAAGATTTATGAAGAAGCTGATATTACTTTTTACTGTGTTTGTTCTGCTCACCGGCAGCGCATTTGCCGCTAAGCCTGTAAAAATAGGGGTTCTGGTGGATGAATCCGGCGGAACTGGCGATGTTGGGAAACCCTACGGCGAAGGGATTAAAGACTGTGTGCGCTGGTTTAACGAAAACGGAGGAATAAACGGCGCTCCGGTCGAGATACTTTATGTGGATTACGGATACAAGATTCCCGCTGCCTTGAGTGCATATAAAAAGTTTATGCGTGAGAAGGTTGTGGCTGTCCACGGCTGGGGCACCGGTGATACCGAAAACCTTGTTAAGATGGTCACTAAAGACAAGATTCCTTATTTCTCGGCATCATATTCAGAGCATGTGACAGATCCTAAAACTGCTCCTTATAACTTCATAGTCGGTGCAACATACTCCGATCAGGTGCGTGCCGCTCTTAAATATATCAAAAGTCAGGGTGGTAATACCGATGTGGCTTTTATTTACAATGATTCAAGCTTCGGTCGCTCACCCTTTTTCCCGGACGGCGAAAACAGCGCAAAGGAGCTTGGCATAAAGGTTACTGATAATCAGGTTGTGGATCTCAAGGCTCTGGATGCAACAAGCCAGCTCCTCAACATGAATAAAAAAAATCCCGGCTATGCGTTTATTCAGCAGACATATATGGCGACCTCCACAATCCTTAAAGATGCTAAAAAACTTAATGTGCCCACGAAGTTCATAGGGCTTAACTGGACATTCGGCAAAAAGCTGGTTGAGATGACAGGGGCGGATTCCGAAGGCTTTATCGGCACAAACGCCTTTACCCTCTGGACTGATACGGATGTTGAGGGAATAAAGTTTCTGCGTGAGCTTAATAAGAAATATCATCCCGAAGTTACCTACAGGGAAGTGAACTACATTCAGGGTTTTTCCTCGATGTATGTTCTGCTGAACGCCCTTAAGATGTCAAACGGCAACTACAGCGGCGAAAATATCAAGAAAACCCTCGAAAGCATGAAAAATTTCAGCACGATGGGACTCACAGCACCTGTTACATTCACTCCGGCGAGCCATAAAGGTGTCAGAGCCCTTAAAATGTATCAGGTCAAGGGCGGTGAGCTTGTTCCCATGACAGACTATATATCGGCGGAATAATGCTTAAAATCAACAACATCGAAGTTGTTTACAATGACGTGGTTCTTGTATTGAAGGGGCTTTCCCTTGAGGTGAAGCAGGGCAGTATAGCAGCCCTGCTCGGCTCTAACGGTGCTGGCAAAACCACCACTCTTAAGGCGGTAAGCGGTCTTCTGCGTCCTGATGACGGTGAGATCACCGATGGGGAAATCTGGTTTGACGGTGAGCGGATAGATAAAAAAGACGCCGCAGACATAGTGAAATCAGGCATTTTTCAGGTTATGGAAGGACGAAGAGTCTTTAAAGATCTCACTGTTGAGGAAAACCTCATCGCAGGAGCCTACACCCGTCCGGGAAATACCGTTTCAACTGCCATGGAGCGTGTTTATAATTACTTTCCCCGACTGAAGGACAGGCGCAGCCAGCTTGCAGGATATATGAGCGGAGGCGAACAGCAGATGCTTGCCATCGGACGGGCGATTATGGCTGCTCCGAAGCTTATTCTCATGGATGAGCCTTCCCTTGGTCTTGCCCCTCTACTTGTAAAAGAGATCTTTAACATCATCACTACTCTTAACAGGGAAGAGGGCACAACGATTCTTTTAGTGGAGCAGAACGCAAATATGGCGCTCTCTGCTGCTCATTATGGTTACATTATGGAGAATGGCCGTGTGGTTCTTGACGGCACCACAGAGGAACTGAAGGCGAATGACGATGTTAAGGAGTTTTATCTCGGTCTGTCTGAAAAGAAAAGCTTCAGGGACGTCAAACATTACAGGAGAAGGAAAAGATGGCTTTCCTAGGCGATTTTGAACGTGTTCTGGAGTTCATAAAAGAAAACTCTGCTCATCCGCTGATTCAGGACGCTTTTGTGCGGTCTGAAATATCGTCTTCTCTCATAAAAGACTATGAAACCTTTCAGTTTATCACTCCTCTCTCAAAACAGAAACTTTCTGAAATGCACTCTGCCGGAACTCTTCTTCCCCTTATTTTTGCAGGAGGCTATGTTTCAAAAATATTCACCTCTCCGGGTCCTGTTTATAATGTTAAAGGCGAAAGATACGAGCATTACCGATTTTATAAAGCTCTTGAAGCGGCTGGGTTTATGGAGGGAGACATTGCGGTTAATGCTTTTTCCTACCACGGCAGTCCTGCCGGAGATATGGCTGATGAGGCATGTGAGAAATGCGGATGCGCCGTGTATCCTCTGGGTCCGGCTGACAGTGATAAAGGGGCTGAAGCAATCCTTTTGATAAACGCAAATGCTTTTATCGGTACTAAGACCTTTCTTTTTAAATGTCTGGAAAAACTGGGTGGCAGCGGTCGGCTTGAAAAAGCTTTTCTCATGGCGGAAAAACTAACAGAAGATGATAAACTCACTCTTTTCAGTGATTACGGCATAAAAGCTTATCAGGCATACGGCACTGCAGAGACTGGTCTTATTGCTTACGAAACCGCAGGTGAGCGGGGCATGAAGGCGGATACAGATTCACTTTTTATAGAAATTCTTGATCCGGTTGATGGAAAACCCGCAGCAGAAGGAGAGACAGGCGAGGTTGTCGTTACTTTTATGAGCGAAACAACGCCGTTTATCCGTCTTGCAACCGGAGACTTGTCGTTTATCGAAAACGGGCGGCTGGCAGGAGTTTTCGGCAGAACAGATTCTTCTGTTAAGTTCAAAGGTGTGTTTATTCACTTCTGGGTGTTTGAAAAGTTTTGTGAAGAGCAGAGAATTTCAGGCAGACTGGAAATTTATAATCTTTCCGATGGTTCAGATACCATGTCTCTTGCGGTTTCCAGTGGGGATACGGACATGATAAGCGCATCATTTTATAATGTATTCGGATTGCGTTTGCCTGAAATCAAAGTTGATGATACTATTTCTGTAAGCAGTATTAATGACATAAGAAAACAGCTTAACCGCAGGTAGGAGCAACAAATGTTTGTAAAAAACTGGATGAGAAGAGAAGTCATAACAATTTCTCAGAATGAGACAATACTTGATGCAAAACATACAATGAAGGACTACGGCATAAGGCGTCTTCCTGTGGTTGAGAATAATAAGCTTGTGGGCATTATCACTGAAAAAGATATTAAAGAGTATTCACCATCCAAAGCAAGCTCTCTTGATGTTTACGAAATGAAGCGTCTGCTTGCCAAAACGTTGGTAAAGGATGCGATGAATGTGAATGTTATCACAGTGCATCCTGAAACACCCATTGAGAAAGCTGCCCTTATTCTTCGTGATAAACGTTTCGGCGGTTTACCTGTTATTAATGATTCCGGCGAACTTGCAGGAATTATTACAGCAATAGATCTCTTTGATATATTTGTGGAATCTATGGGTTTCTCACATCAGAGTACAAGGATAGCCATAGTGTTAGAGGACAGAAAAGGTGCATTGGCTGAAATGACGAAAATTATAGATAGTCACGGGTTGAATATTGTCAGTTTGGCGACTTTTTTTATTAAGAACACAGAAGGCGAAATTCGTGACGTCGTAATCAGAGTTAATGGTGAACAAAGTAAAATTGATGAGGCAGTTAAAGATCTACGTTCAGCAGACTTTAATCTGGCAAGTGTTATCGAGATGAATGATATAATGAACGATCTTTGAATTTCTAGTTAACTCTCTTTTCTCTTTATTACTTGCATCCACATCCTTTGAACAATTTTTATTGTTCACATAATGGCAATATTTATTATTTACTTTCAATCCTTTACCCTGATTTTTTTGTATCCGTACTAAAACAGACGCTGTTTTGCTTGTTTTTTAACAAATTATGTTAAAATACAGTTTTTTGAGGATTTACACATATCTTGAATACATCTATCTTTTAAGCAGAAAAGCATTTTATGTTTTGGTGGGGTATGAAAAATTTTATAATATTCAGTGCCAATACCGTCTATAGGGAAACTATTGCGGCGATGGCAGTTGATTTTGGCTTAAATTGCCTCGCATCTGAATCAGTTAATGCAAAGATGCAGATTTCAATTAAGGAAATAACCCCTGAAATTGTAATTATTGACATTTTTTCAAGAGGAGCGACGGATGACTTTGTCGCCATGGTCAGAGAAATTTTTTTAACAGCCAGGTTTGTTTTTATCGTTTCCGAAGATAACCCGCTGTTAAGCTATTTTGTACAGAAATATAATGTTCATGATCTCTTATTTGTCGAGGATGATACTGAAAGAACACGCAGTAACCTTGAAAAAATAGTAAAGTCTAAAAGTAATGGAAGCACTTCATGCAACATCGGAAATCTCACATTGCGAGAGTGTGAGGTACTAAAGCTTATAGCTGCCGGAAAAACCAGCAGAGAAATAGCCGAAGAACTTTTCATCAGTAAAAACACTGTGGACACCCACAGGAATAAAATGCTTCAGAAATTAAACTTATCCAATTCTGCCTCTCTTGTAACGTACGCCTGCAAGTCGGGACTTTTATAATTATTTATCAATCTTATCGGTTGACTGCGCTGTTTTTCCGCGAACTGACCAGTGCTGAAAAACCGCAGCAGTTAATTATGAGAATCTTTTTGATTAATGTTAAGAAGTGTAAAGATAAATAATGACAAAACATTTATTCCTTGCTTGAAAACCCATTTTTTGACATATTAAAAATACATAAAATATTGTATAAAATTGCGTACTTCCAGCCTATTAACTTTGTTATCTTTGACGTTCGGAAAGTTATTGTGCATTTGAGGGGGACATTTTTAATTATGGCCAGAAAAAAGAAAGACACTAAACTGAAAATTCTTGAACTGAGCGCAGCTTTGTTTGCGGACAAAGGCAAAGATGCGGTAGGGATAAGAGAAATAGCTGAAAAATCAGGTGTTTCGCTTAATACTGTAATGTACCATTTTTCTTCAAAGGAAAATCTTCATCATGAAACCATAAAACACCTCCTTGCAAACGGTATTAACTTTGGCGAAATATTCAAAAAACACTGCGAAAATGGGAGCGGAGGACCTTCTGGCGAAACTTTCAGGAATATATTATCAGAAATATTTGCTGAAGCGATGAAAAGTAAATATGCCACATATATAAATATGATAGCTAAGGTAATGTTCAGCCGTGACAAAGTACAGCTTATCTATCTGTTTGATAGTTTTAAAGATATTGAACTCCATTTTACAGACTTTTTTGAAAAATCCGGAGTTGAAGCCGATGCTAGGGAAATATCCTTTCTCATGAGCATTTTCTGGACACAGCTTTTATACTGCGCCGGTGCTAAAAAACTTACAGAACTGGAATGTGAGGACGGGAATCCTTCCTCATTTGCAGCAGAAGCAGTTTCTGATATTTTTCTTGCAAGATTAGACATTAAGCAAGCTTCCGGCGTGCGCTGAACATACACGCCGGATTCAGTCTTCTAGGCTGTGAATGCACTCAGAACTGTTGAATGAGCTGTCGGATACTTGACTGCTCTGTCAGCGAGAAAATTTTCTGTTTCAGAGGTTATCTCAAGTCCCAGACGCTCTTTATTATGTATTATCAGCTCAACAGTCAACCCCACTGCAGACGGCATGGAATCGTCAAATGTCTCAAGTACCTTGCCCGCTCTGTCCAGATGAAGAAGTCCGTTTGTTGTGAATTCCTCCAAAGCTTGTTCAAGAAGGGTTTTTGCTTTAACAAGGAAGCTCTTTTCTGAGGTTATGTCAAAGAACTTAATATACATATCCGCAGTGAAGGCATAGTCCTCCAGAGTTGCGTAGTTGAATATATCTCCGTTGTAGTTGATTCTGTTAAGGTGTGTTCCGTCTATGAGGAAATGCTCAAGTTTGCCCAGAAGCATTTTTGCCTGCTCAAAGTAATATTCATCTCCTGCTGTTTCGCTATACTCTAACAAAGCCTTACAAAACAAGGCATTTTGAGAAAGAATAACTTTATTGTCCTTGGCGGGTTTTGTCTTATATAACGAACCTTCTTTAAGTTTGTCTATCAGCGGCTGAACAAGGATTCTGCTTTCATAATCTGCCTTGGCAAATGCCGCAACTCCCTCGTATGGAAAAACATGTTCAAACAGCTTCTTTTTATCTTCTTCGCTGAAAAGAACCATATCACGATTGAATATCTTATAATAGAAGCCTTCAGCCATCTTGCCTTTGGAGTCCGGACTGTCAGCATCCATGGATGATATTAGACCGAATTCCGTGTTAAACTCTTCCATTATAAAGTCGATCGCTTTACGTGCAGTGTGCAGGTAGAGCATGTTGTCTGTTTTGTCAAACATGCGTGCGAGGAATATGGCGTTCAGGGCGTTGTCGTAGAGCATCTTTTCAAAGTGGGGCGTACGCCATTCCTTATCAACCGTATATCTGAAAAATCCGCCGTGTATATGGTCGCATATTCCGCCGGAGCAGAGTATATCTGCTGTTTTTGTAAGGAAGGCGGAAATCCTTTCCTTTTCAAAACGTTTCATAAGATAGAGCAGGGAAGGAATCTGCGGAAAGCGGGCGCCAGCTCCGAAACCTCCGTTTTCCATATCCATAATGCGGTAAAATTCATTATCAAAGGCACTTACAGGTGTGGATTCAAAATGTTCAAGATCAAACTTAACCTCTTTAAATTCCTCAAGAAAGCTGATGTAGTTCTTAGCCGTTTGTCTCACATGGGCTCTGTCAGTGCGGTAGAGTTCACCTATTTTCTCAAGTATCTCTTTGAATGCCGGCAGTCCGTGTCCGGGCTCTTTGGGGTAATAGGTTCCGCCGTAGAATGGCGTTCCGTCGGGCAGGAGGAAACAGTTCAACGGCCATCCGCCGTTTACGCCTGTTGATTGCAGGTAAAATTGATAGCGTTTATCCACATCGGGGTATTCTTCTCTGTCCACCTTTACGGGTATGAAATACTTATTGATTACTTCGGCTATTTCAGGGTCTTCAAAGGATTCCTGCTCCATTACATGACACCAGTGACAGGCGGAATAGCCAACGCTGACCATTATGGGTTTATCCTGTTCCTGAGCGAGTTTGAGTGTGGCATCGCTCCAAGGCTGCCATGCGACAGGGTTGTCTTTATGCTGAAGCAGATAAATGCTTCGTTCATTTTTAAGAATATTTTCAAGCAATGTAATCACCTTTTGGAATAAGTCTTTCCGACTAATTAAACATAAGAATATGCTAAATTCAAGATAATAACGCTTAATTCAAGATAATAACGCTTAATAAGCAGGAAATTGAACATTAAAAAAGGAGTCCGGCGGGACTCCTTTTTTACTAATGGGTGAGGCAGGAATTATTTTGTTTTTTCAATGCAGTCTACAACTGCAATAGCGGCCAGATTAACTATGTCGGTAACATCAACCCCTCTCTGGAGTACATGCACCGAATGCTCAAACCCTTGAAGGATAGGACCTATTGCGATACCGCTTCCGAGTCTCCAGAGAAGTTTGTATGCACTGTTACCTGCTTCAAGGTTGGGGAAAACAAGAACATTTGCGTCCCCTTTGATTTTTGAGAAGGAGAATGCTTCTTTTGCTATTGGCGGGTAAACTGCTGTATCCGCCTGCATATCTCCGTCTATTATGAGTTTTGGATCGGTTTCATTAACTATTTTGATGGCTTTCTCAAGTTTGACGGTTCTGTCCATACGCACTGAGCCGAAGTTGGAGAAAGAGATCATCGCAACTTTCGGTTCAATCTGGAACTTCCTGAGAGTGTCGGCAGACTGAAGGGCGATCTGTGCGAGCTGCTCTGCTGTGGGGTCTATGTTCACAGTTGTGTCAGCGCAGAGAACCATTCTGTCCTTAAACAGCATGAAGTATGAACCGGAAGGAGTTGTATAATTTTTCTCCAGAGGCAGAATTTCAAGCAGAGGCTTGATGGCGTCAGGATAGTTTCTGGAATATCCGTTAACAAGGCAGTCTGCTTCTCCGTTTTTAACCATCATGGCAGCGTAGTAATCAGTGATTTTGTTCATGCGTCTTACTGATTCTGCCAGAGTCATGCCTTTTCTGCCGCGCAGTTCAAAAAGCTGTGCCGCATAATCGTCAACTTTGTCCGAGCATCTGGGGTCAATAATTTCGATGCCGGTAAGGTCAACATTAATTTCTGCGGCAAGCTTCTTGATCCTCTCAACATCTCCGAGCAGGATAGGCTGGGCGATTCCTTCCAGTACGATTCTGTTAGCGGCTCTTACAATCTTCTCGTAATCCCCTTCAGGGAATACGACTTTCTTAGGATGCTGCCTTGCAACTGAAATTACCTGACGGGTAAATTCTTTTGCGAATGACAGTCTTGATTCAAGCTGATCCTTGTATGCACCAAAGTCTTTTATGGGCATTTTTGCCACACCTGTTTCCATTGCGGCTTTCGCAACAGCAGGGGCAACCCATGTAAGAACTCTGGGGTCGAAGGGTTTCGGTATTATGTAGTCTTTTCCGAACTCTATTTTGCTTACGCCGTAAGCCTTACATACGTTTTCGGGCACATCTTCCTTTGCAAGCTTGGAAAGGGCGTAAACAGCGGCGAGTTTCATCTCTTCATTGATAGCGGATGCTCTCACATCAAGCGCGCCTCTGAAAATGAAGGGGAAACCGAGAACGTTGTTAACCTGATTGGGGTAGTCGGAACGTCCGGTCGCCACAACTGCATCACCTCTGACTTCTTCAACCTCTTCGGGAGTGATTTCAGGGTCAGGATTTGCCATAGCCATGATAATGGGCGTTCTTGCCATTGTTTTAACCATTGACTTGGTGAGAGCTCCCTTAGCGGAGAGACCAAGGAAAACGTCTGAACCGTCAACAGCTTCTTCGAGGGTGCGTTTATCCGTAACAAGTGCGAATTCTTCTTTGTATTTGTTCATACCTTCTTTTCTGCCGGTATAAACAACACCTTTAGTATCGCACATAAATATGTTTTCTTTTCTTGCGCCGACAAGAAGCATAAGCTTCCCGATAGCTATACCTGCTGCTCCTGCACCGTTGATTACAGTTACAATGTCTTCTATCTTTTTGTCCACAATTTCAAGAGCGTTCAGAAGAGCGGCTATGCAGATGATCGCTGTTCCGTGCTGGTCATCGTGGAAAACGGGAATCTGGAGTTTCTTTTTGACTTCTTCTTCTATATAGAAGCAGTCCGGTGCTTTAATATCTTCAAGGTTTATGCCGCCGAAAGTGGGCTCAAGGAGTTCGCATGCCTTGATAACATCATCAGGGTTCTGTGAGTTGATCTCTATGTCGAAAACGTCAACATCTGCAAATCTTTTGAAAAGAATGCCTTTTCCTTCCATAACAGGTTTGCCGGCAGCAGCGCCGATATTTCCGAGACCGAGAACCGCAGTGCCATTGGAAAGAACCGCCACCAGGTTTCCTTTGGACGTGTAGTCGTAAACGGCTTCGGGATTTTTTTCAATTACACGGCAGGGTTCAGCGACACCCGGAGTGTATGCGAGGGAAAGGTCTCTCTGCGTGAAGCAGGGTTTCGTGGGAACAACTTCGATTTTACCGGGACGTGTGCCCTTATGGTAATCGAGAACTTCCTCCAGTGTTATTTTTTCCTGTTTGCTCATTTAGATCCTCCTGACTTATCTGTGATAATATTAATTTTGTGTTCATAGATAGTCAACACTAATTTTAATATTATAAGCAAAAGTGCATTATTTTTTCCTGTTTTAGAGCTATTGATTAATTTTAAGTTTAATAGATAAAAACTATAATGATATCTTTGTTATTAAGAACAGAGTTTGACAACAAAACTTTTATGCCATGATATGAATGTATGAAAAGTTATATATTATAGAAAAAACTAATTGATTTTATTATTATTTGATAATAAATTATTCTTAATTAAGGTTTAATATCTGATATTAGTATTATACTAAATTTTATGTTCAGATTCAATCTAAATGATTAGTCACTAATTTTTTGAAATAGGGCATATGTCCACATGGTAGTAAACTGTTTAGTCGGATAGGTTAAACGGTTGAGTATAAGTTAACAGTGATTTTTTTTTTATTTTGATCTCTGCTTATAGAAAGCGCCATTGCTCCTTTGAGCCTGATGTGGTAAAAGTGAATATGGATAAAGATAAGCATATCAAGGCTTTTGAGTCATTTTTGAAGTACGAATACTCTGCCAGTGATAACACTGTGGAGGCTTATCTTCATGATGTAAAAGATTTTTATGAGTTTACAGCAAGCAGGGAAGAACCGTATTCCCTCAAGGAAATCATCGGGTTCATGACGGAGCTGAGGATAAGGGGCTGTTCTGTGGAAACACTTCTGCGGAGACTCTCCGGTCTGAGTGCTTTTTTCGATTTTCTCATTACGGAGCATGAACTTAAGATAAATCCGGTCACACTGGTGACTAAACCAAAAAAATGGGAGAAGCTTCCGTCTTTCCTTGATTTCAAAGAGGTTGACGAGCTTTTAAAGGCTCCTGACGTTTCTACACACCTCGGTTTCAGAGATCAGGTAATGCTTGAGACTATGTATTCGTCAGGAATAAGAGTAAGTGAGCTTGTCAGTATCAGACTAAATGACATAGATATGAAAAGAGGAATTTTCAAAGTGACGGGTAAAGGGAGCAAAGAGCGCCTTGTACCTTTCTATGAAAGTCTTCGTGAAAAAATGGAAAGCTATCTTGCTGTTCGGAAAGATTATTTTGTCAAAGAGTCCGATAACGGATATCTTTTTTTAAGCAGAACCGGCAAGAAACTGGACAGGGAATATTTCTGGATGATTGTAAAGAAATACTGTGAAAAAATAGGTATAACCAAACATGTTTCTCCTCATACTCTGCGTCATTCTTTTGCCACTCACATGCTTACGAACGGGGCGGATCTCCGCACTATCCAGCTTTTTCTTGGTCATTCCGATCTCTCCACCACCGAAATATATACTCATGTAACAACAGACAAGGCGAGAAATATCATGAATGAGTGTCACCCCAGGTTTTCCCGCACAAGAGGTAAATCATGACTCCGTCTGTTGTTGCATACGCTCCCAAGGATGGGAGCGCACCGTGTGTAGCGAAGCTTTGCTTTGCAAGGTGCGAGCGTGTATCCAAAATTTCCATGGACGGTAAATTTTGGATTGTAGTATCAGACAAAACACGGAATATAATGAATGAATGCCATCCCAGATTTTCCCGCACAAGAGGTAAATCATGAAACCTCTTAAAGATATAAAAAAAGCGGTAATAACCCATAAAACCCCTGATTTTGATGCACTTGCCAGTGCATGCGCCGCTTGTGTTCTTCATGACTGTGATGCTGTCCTTACTGTTACGTCTTACGAAAGTAATGTTGAAGATTACTACAACGAAGAAGATGTGAGCCTTCCCGTCATACGAATAAAAGAGCGTGAATTTAAAGAGATAGAGCATCTTGAGCTGCTTATAGTGACAGACTGTAAGCTGAAAGAGCGTACCGCACCTCTGGAGTGGTTGATTGATAAGGCTGATAAAGTAATCGTGTATGATCATCACCCGTCCCACGGGCGTGATATAAAAGCTGACGAAGCATACATAGATGAAACCGGTTCCACTGTGACAATTATCATCCGCAAGATGAAGGCGCTTGGTTTTGTACCGGATAAAGCACTTGCAACGCTTATGATTCTCGGATTATACGAAGACACCGGACTGCTGTCATTTTCCAGCACCACTCCGGAGGATATGACTGCTGCGGCTTTTCTGCTGAAGGCGGGTGCTGATCTGGAGATGGTCAGTGAATATGTTAAGCGTGATATGAGCAAGGAACAGGTGTTTGTAATGAACGAACTCCTTGTAAATATGAGTATTTTCCATATTCAGGGCGCAACAGTAGGTCTTTCACACGCAACTACTGACAGATATGTCGGTGAAATAGCAGTTATTGCTCACCGCATTATGGATATGGAAAGCATGGATGCTTTGTTCATTGCTGTGCGTGCCGGTGAGCGCATTGTCTTGGTTGGCAGAAGCAGGGCGGATGAGATAGACTGCTCCGTGGTGATGACACGCTTCGGCGGAGGCGGCCATCCAAGCGCAGCAAGCGCTATAGTTAAGAAAATGACCCTTACCGAATGTGTGGATCTTTTAAAAATTGTTATAAGCGAAAATATACACCCTGTGCGTCTGGCAAGGGATATTATGACATCGCCTGTTAAAACAGTCCCTATAACAGGAACATTTGAAATGGCGATGGATCTTTTCATGAAATACAACCTGAATATGATGCCTGTTGTGGATAACGCCGGGCTCCCTGTGGGGCTTATTTCAAGGCGTGATATACTGCAGGGTATAAAACACGGGCTAAAAGGCGAACCTGTGCGCTCACTTATGCAGATAGAGTTCCGCACTGTTGAGCCGGATGTTCCTTACTATCTGGCAGAAGAGATGATGCTTTCTCTGAATCAGAAGATGCTTCCTGTCGTTAAAGATAACAGACTGGAAGGGGTTATAACCCGTACAGATCTTCTGCGTCTGATGCACGAGGAGATAACCAAACTGCCTCGGCATCAGCAGGTGAAACAGCCGCAGAAGCTGAAGAATATACGTTCTCTCATAAAAACATGCCTTCCTGAAAGGGTTGTGAAAATCTTAGAAGACATAGGCGGTCTTGCCGAGCAGATGGGGCTTAATGCTTATCTGGTGGGCGGTGTGGTGCGTGATATACTCATGCAGAACACCAATATGGATATAGATATAGTAGTGGAGGGGGACGCTCCTGCTCTGGCGAAGCGTTTTGCCTCAATAAAAAAAGCCAAGGTGTCGGAACATTTCAAGTTCAAAACTGCGGTGGTTATATTCAAAGACGGTTTCCGGGTGGATTTTGCCACATCCAGAACTGAATACTACACCAACCCGGCTTCAGCACCGGAGGTTGAAAACGCATCCATACGCAATGACCTTTACAGACGTGATTTCAGCATAAACGCCATGGCGATGAAGCTCACAGGTGAAAACTTCGGTCAGCTTCTGGATTTTTTCGGCGGGCAGAAGGATATTCAGGATAAAAAAATAAGAGTTCTGCACAGCCTTAGTTTTGTGGATGACCCTTCAAGATGTCTGCGTGGTGTGCGTTTTGCCGTGCGTTACGGATTTGCCGTTGGTCCGCACACAGAAAAGCTGCTTAAACATGCAGTTTCGCTGAATCTGCTGGACAGAGTTGTCGGTCAGCGGATGTACCTTGAGCTTAAATATATTTTGTCTGAAGATTACTTCATTGATGCTCTGATGATGATGAAAAAATATGATATGTTGAAATTTTTTCATGAAAAGCTTGCCATTGATGATTTCAAGCTGGACAGATTTGCAGTTTTGAAGAAGATTAACGGATGGTACTCGTTTCAGTTTGAAGACAAGCTTGAGATGTGGATCAGCCGTTTCTGTATCCTATTTGCAGATTTAAATAAGCAGGAGATGAAGAAACTTGCCTCAAGGTTTGAAATAACCGGAAGGCTCTATGATGATCTTGCAGAAACATTTAATAAGTTCAAATATGCTGTGTGGCAGATCAAACGGCTTAAAAACGTAAAGGCGTCAGCTATTACAGATATTTTTGAAGGGATGAAGACCGAAGCCGTGACAGCTTCTGTAGCAGTTCTTGGACAGGAATATGAATGGCTTCTTAAGGAATATCTCACGGTTTATAGGTTTACTGCACCTGTGCTGACCGGAAATGATTTGAAAGTCATGGGTATTCCGCCTTCGGATATTTACGGCGAAATTTTTAAGGAAATAAAACGGGCTAAACTCGATCATGAAATATCCTCAAAAGAAGAGGAAGCCGCATTCGCAAAAAGAATAGCGCAGGAAAGGGGAATCAGATTTTGAGCAGGGAATATTCAGAGACAATCAGCATCCATCAACCGCTGATACCGGCAATACTCGGCAGCGGCGACCAGCACCTACGTGCTGTAAAATCAGCTTTTGACGTGAGTATAGCGGTTATAGGCGATGAATTTACAATAAAAGGGGCGAGGGCAGACGTTATGAAGGCCGTGCGCCTGATCGATCATCTGCGTGAGATGGCTATGAAGGGCGAACTCACCGAAACAGGAGTCAGTGACGCTCTGAGGATGATGGATGATGATCAGGAGATAGATGTCAGCGGGATTCTCCTCGAATCCATAAAAGTTTCTGGCAGAACAAAGAGTGTTTCACCGAAATCACCCCGCCAGAAGGCATACCTTCAGGCTATCAAGGACAAAGACCTTGTTTTCGGCATAGGACCTGCCGGAACAGGGAAGACTTATCTCGCTATGGCTATGGGTGTGCATTTGTTCCTGAAAAAGAAAGTCGGTCGCATTATTCTCACCCGTCCGGCGGTAGAGGCGGGGGAAAACCTCGGTTTTCTGCCCGGAGACATAGCAGACAAGATAAATCCATACCTCCGTCCTTTGTATGATGCTCTTTACAGCATGATGAATATAGAGCAGGTGGCGGCACTGGTGGAGAAGAATATAATAGAGGTTGCTCCCTTGGCGTTCATGAGAGGACGCACTCTGAATGACTCATTCATAATTCTTGATGAGGCTCAGAACACCACAAGCGAGCAGATGAAAATGTTCCTCACCCGTCTGGGCTTCCGCTCAAAAGCGGTTGTTACAGGGGATATAACACAGGTGGATCTGCCTTCCTCCAAAAAGTCAGGGCTTATTCTTGTCCGTGACATACTTAAAAATATTGACGACATCGGCTTTGTGGAATTCAGCCAGAAAGATGTTGTCAGACACAGTTTGGTACAGAAAATTATTCAGGCTTATGAAGTGTTTGAGGAGAAAAAATAAAGTGACGGCAGATGTTCTTTTAACCGATAAAACAGAAAGCGGATTCAAAGAGGATTTCCTTACAAAAATATCCCTTGAGGTGTTCAGCTTCACCGAAGCTTCCTTTGAAGAAGCGGAAGTATCTGTTTTGATAACAGACGATGCTGAAATACGCTCCCTGAATTCTCAGTACAGACAGAAAGATTACGCAACTGATGTCCTTTCGTTCCCTATGTCTGAATACCCTCTGGATGACGGCGGAATGCTCGGTGATATTGTTATTTCCATAAACACTGCAAAGAAACAGGCGGAGGAGAATGAAATTCCTCTTGTAAGGGAGTTTGCTTTTCTGTATATTCACGGGCTTCTTCATCTTCTGGGGTTTGATCATGAACTTTCAGAAGAGGATGAAAAGGAAATGTTTGATATGCAGGAAGATATTCTTCGCAAGCTTATTAAGGACGGACTCGTTCAGTGAAAAAAGTCAAATTATTTAAAACCGCCGTTTTCAGGCATTTTTAATATGGAACAGCAGTTTTTTTTATGTTAATATTCCGCAAATGAAAAAGAAACCTCCTTCCGAACCTTGTTCTGCACGGCTGCTTCCCCATTGCGGAAGCGATAACCATACTTATTATCACAGATATTCTGCGCCCTTTTCTGTGGCGTGTTTAATCATATTCTCATCAGAGGTGAATTGTTTTGGAAACTGACAGTATACTGTTTCAGTCGGTCTCAATATTCGTTTGTCTAATACTTTCTGGCTTTTTTTCCGGCAGTGAGACTGCCCTGACCTCTCTCAGCGAGATGAAGGTTAGACATATGATCGAAGAAAACCCGAAAGCAAAAATTCTTGAACTTTGGATTTACCACCCCAACAAGGTGCTTAACACAATTCTTATCGGCAACAACGTAGTGAACATTCTCGGTTCTGTTCTTGCTGCCGATATGATGCAGAAAATTTTCGGCAATACGCAAATCGCTGCTGTAACAGGTGTTATGACACTTATGGTTCTTATATTCGGAGAGATTACACCAAAAACCTTCGCAAAGCATAATGCGGAGGCTATGGCAATTGCCCTGATGCGGATTCTTAAGGTGTTTTACACAGTGCTTTTCCCCGCAACTTATGCGATGAACAAGTTCGTGGTTGCGATGATAAAGCTTTCCGGCGGCAAGCTTGAGAAAAAACCGCAGATTACTGAAGAAGAACTTGAGTTTATTATAAATGTCGGCGAGAAAGAAGGGGTTCTGGAAAACGGGCAGAAAGAAATGCTTCAGAATATCTTTGAACTCGGCGACATGAGCATAAAGGAAGTAATGGTTCCCAGAAGGGACATTATCGCCGTTAATGTTAATGATGACTTTGACTCAATAATGAATAAGGTTTTTGAAAATGAGTTTTCCCGCCTGCCGGTTTATGAAGATACCATTGATAAAATTATCGGCATTTTGAATGTTAAGGATCTGCTTGCTTTTACAAGAGAGGATAAAAGCACTTTTAATCTCCGCAGTATGCTCCGTTCGCCTTATTTTATCCCCGGCACCAAAAAGATAGATACCATGCTGACCGAGTTTCAGAAAACCAGAAACCATATGGCTATAGTTCTTGATGAATACGGCGGAGTGGCGGGACTTCTGACCCTTGAAAATGTCCTTGAGGAAATTGTCGGGGATATTTACGATGAGTATGACGAAGACGAAATGAAGGAAATTGAGGTCGAACAGACAGATCCTGATACTTACGTGCTTGACGCCATGATGGATATTGACGATTTCTGCGAAGAGTTTCATATTGAAAAAACAGAGGAAATGGAAAAATATGAAACACTGGCGGGGTTGGTTTATGACCTTGCAGGAAAAGTGCCGGAGCAGGGCGATTCATACATATTCAACGGAAATACCCTTACCGTGCTTGAAATTGAAGACAGAAAGATATGCAAAATAGAAATGAAAAAAATACAGGACACACCCCCTGCTGCGGATGATGTGGAGGTTTAATGCCGGAACAGATATATAAGTCGGGTTTTGTTTCCATACTCGGCAGACCCAATGTTGGTAAATCAACGCTGATTAATAGCCTCATAGGCGAAAAGATAGCCATAGTCTCTAACAAGCCCCAGACTACAAGGACGAATATTCAGGGCATCAAAACCGGAGAAGACTACCAGATAGTGTTCATAGACACTCCGGGGTATCACAAGGCGAAGGACACGCTAAACAGACTTATGGTTCAGCAGGCAGCAGATTCCATAGATATGGCGGATATACTCTTTCTTATGGTTCAGGCTGATGAGTATATTGGACCTGAATTTAAAAATCTTGTTAAAATTCTGGAAGCTTCAAAGGCAAAAAAGTTTCTTGTTATCAATAAGCTGGATATTTTTAAGAAGGAGAAGGCGGTTCTTCTGGCAGAAAAGCTCTTCCCAGTGCTTGACTTCGCTGAAGTTGTGCCCATAAGCGCAAGGAAAGGAACAAACGTTGATCTGCTGCTTGAACTCGTTGTAAAACATTTGCCTGAGGGCATGCCCATGTTCGACAGTGAGGAGATAACTACTGTTCCTGAAAAAATGCTTATTGCAGAATACGTGAGAGAACAGGTTTTCGAGCAGCTCCAGGATGAGCTTCCCTACCGTATAGTTGTTGAAACTGAATCAGTTGAAGACACTGATGATGGTCGGATGGAGATAAGCGCATCCATAATTGTTGAGCGTGAAAGCCATAAGGGAATGGTCATCGGAAAGCAGGGCGCACGCCTTAAAGAGATAGGAACAAAAGCAAGACTTAATCTGGAGAAATTTTTCGGAGTCAAAATTCATCTTGCATTATGGGTTAAGATTCGTAATGATTGGGCAGACAAGGATGAATTTTTGAGAATACAGGGACTCCGGTAGATGCTCACACCAAGATTAAAGGTTTCACTAGAAAGCGTTAAAAAACTTATCAGAAGAAACGCAAGGGTGGCTTTAGAGAAAACACTCTCAAAGCTGCACCCTGCGGATATCGCTGTTATATATAACAACCTTAACGATATAGACGGAAAAAAGCTTCTCAGCCATATTAAGGATGAAAAGCTTTTGGCTGAAATTATCGTTGAGATGAACGAAGCCGATGTAATCAATGTCATCTCAGAACAGAAACCCGAAAAAATAGCCAGAATAGTAGAACATATGGAAAGTGACGATGCGGCAGAAGTCGTGCGTCTTCTTCCTGATGATATATCCAACTCAGTATTGAGCCTTATAGGCGACAACGACCAGATAAGCGAAGTAGAGCAACTCCTTAACTACGAGGAATATACAGCGGGTTCAATTATGAATACCAGCTATTTTTCCCTTAACGAGGAGACCACTGTAAAGGAAGCCACAAAGTCGCTCCACGGGGCGGAAAATGTGGATATGGTTTTTTATCTCTACGTAACGGATGACGAAGGAAGGCTTGTGGGGGTTATCTCTCTCCGTCAGCTTATTCTTAATCCGCCGGAGAAAAAGCTTTATGAGATAATGACCACCGACGTCATCCACGTTACCACCCACGAGGATCAGGAAGATGTTGCAAAAATAGTTGAAAAGTATGACCTTCTTGCCATCCCTGTTGTGGATGAATTTAACGTTCTTTCAGGTATTATCACAGTTGATGACGTTATAGATATTATCCGTGAGGAAGCCACGGAAGACTTTTATATGATGGTGGGTTCATCGGATGATGAGCTTATGTTTGCGAACAATTCCGTCAAAATCGCCAAAGTAAGGCTGCCGTGGCTTATTGTAACGTTTGTGGGTTCTATTGTAGCGAGTATCGTTCTTACTTTCTTTCAGGGACATGCAAAAGACTTTGCCATGCTTGTCCCCTTCGTGCCTATCATAATGGCGATGGCAGGCAATGCCGGCAGCCAGTCCGCCACAATTCTCATACGCGGAGTCGCCCTCGGCAAAATATCACCCACGGATATTGTACCCATCATGCTGAAGGAAATGCGTGTCGGGATGATAATGGGAGTTACTATAGGCATTCTGCTGGCTTTTATAGCTCCTCTATGGTCAGGTTCACCAGCCATAGGCCTAGTGGTGGGAACGGCAATGTTTTTCGCTATGACCCTTGCCACGTTTTCCGGTACATTTGTTCCGGCGACCCTCATACGTTTTAATTTCGACCCCGCAGTTGCCTCAAGCCCTTTTATCAGCATGCTGAATGACATTCTGGGGCTTTCCATTTACTTTTCAGTGTCCGCAGTTCTTCTTCGCTATTTCGGATGAGCAGGCATTTAACAGACGCCATAATCTATAAACTTCACAGATATTCCGATTCTTCCGCTGTTGCACGGGCTTTTACTGCTGACTTTGGTAAAATTAAACTGTTTGTCCCGAAAGCCTTCAGCAAAAAAGGCGGTCTGCTGACTTGTTTTCCCGGTATTCTGGATTTTCAGATGAAAGAATCATCCGATCTCTGCCGTTTTTATGCCTTTACCCAGAAACCCGAATTTTATAGGTTTATAGACAGTCATGAAATAATGATCCGTCTGCATTTTATCTTCGAGGTGATGGACGCTCTCTATCAGGAAAGGGAAAAAGACGGATACCTAATGAAACTTATTACAAAAATCGATAACACAAACTTCCGTAAGGCAGCTTCTTTTACTGTAAGACATATATTTGAAAAAAACGGGGTGCTGCCTGATTTCAATGTTTGCGCAGGGTGCGGGGATGAGAACAGCACCGAAGGATATGTTCTTGGCGGCGAGTATTTCTGCGGAAAATGCCGCCATTCAGGGATTAGGGTATCCGGCTCAGTGATGCTGTTCATGAAAAGCGCTCAGGTAAGTGAGCTGATGAAGAACCTGATAATAAACAGAGAAAATGAGACAGAGATTATTTCGTTTTTTGCTCAATTTTATAAATCCCTTTATGGAAAAGAACTTAAAAGCGCATCGACTCTCAGCTTTCTCCTCTGAACAGCCTAAAAGCTTTACAAATCTTTGTGAATTTTCTACTATTGCCAAAAACTATAAGACAATTGTTCCAGTATTAAAATTTTAAGGTCGGAGATGTCCAAATGCAGAAGGGGTTGACTAATCTCAACAGATATCTGCTTGAGGAGCAGAGAAAATATCCTCACGCTACAGGTGATTTCACAACAATAATAGAACAGATCGCCTTTGCCTCCAAGATTATATCCAGAGAAGTAAACAAGGCAGGCATAGTGAATATTCTCGGGAAGGCCCAGTCCGTGAATGTTCACGGTGAGGATCAGCAAAAACTGGATGTTTATTCCAATGACAAAATGATCAGCGCAATGGACCACTTAGGCAAGCTCTGTGCTATGGGTTCAGAGGAGTGCGAGGAAATAATCCCCATCCCTGAAAAATACCCTAAGGGAAAATATGTTGTTGTTTTTGACCCGCTGGACGGCTCAAGCAACATTGATGTTAATATAAGCATCGGAACAATTTTCGGCGTTTACAGAGCAGTGAGCGAAGGAAATCAGGGAACGCTTGAGGACTTCCTTCAGCCAGGCAGAAACCTTGTTGCCGCAGGATACGTGATCTACGGTTCAAGCACAATGCTTGTTTACTCCGCAGGAAACGGCGTAAGCGGCTTTACCCTTGACCCCAGCGTGGGCGAGTTCCTTCTCAGCCACGAAAATATCAAAATCCCCGAACAGGGTAAGATATACAGCTTTAATGAAGCTAATTTTGAAAAATGGACTCCCGAAATACAAAGATACGTTAAGGATCTCCGCACCAAGAGCGACAGATCGTACACAGGACGCTACATAGGCTCCCTTGTTGCCGATTTTCACCGCAACCTTCTCAAGGGCGGCGTGTTCGCATACCCCGGAGACACAAGCAACCCCAAAGGCAAGCTCAGGCTGCTTTATGAGGCTGCGCCCCTTGCATATCTTGTTGAACAGGCAGGCGGAGCTGCAATAGACGGAATAAACGATATTCTCGATATTAAACCCGAAGGAATCCACCAGAGAACGCCCCTGGTCATCGGCTCAAAGCACGAGGTCGAACTTTACCGCAAGTATATGAAAGGTGAGGCTTAATGCGCTTAGGCGCACACCAGTCCATATCAGGCGGAATATATAAAAGCATTGAAAGAGCCTTGCATGATAAATGCGAGGCTCTTCAGGTTTTTGTGAGAAACGCCAGCAGATGGGAATCCAAACCCATACAGGATAAAGACATAGCCATGTTCAGGGAAAAAGCGGCTGATTTCGGCTTTTCCCGCATATGCGCCCACGCCTCTTACCTCATTAATCTAGCTTCCGTTAAGGAAGACATCTGCGAAAAATCCCTCAACGCATATACGGATGAGTTAAAAAGGTGTCAAAGCCTCGGCATTCCTTATTATGTGATTCATCCCGGTTCATTTACAGGCTCAACACTGGAAGAAGGCATAAAGCGAATAGCCCGTTCCATCGACAAGGTTTATGATGAGAATGGATTCAGCGTTATGACTCTTCTGGAAATCACAGCGGGGCAGGGTTCGTCAATAGGTTGTTCATTTGATCATATGGAAGAGATAATAAATATATCCTCCTGCGGTGAAAAAGTGGGTTTATGTCTTGACTCATGCCATATGTTCAGCGCAGGATATGATATTGTAAATGATTATGATTCGGTTTTTGACTCCCTTTTTGAAAAGTTCGGCGATAAAATTAAGGTGTTTCACCTCAACGATGCCAAGAAGCCTCTGGGAAGCAGAGTCGACAGGCATGCGATGATAGGAAAAGGTGAAATAGGGGCTGATTTTTTCAGAAAAGCGGTCAACGACCCAAGGTTAAGAAACACACTGGGGATTCTGGAAACGCCTGTGGGCGAAAAAAATACATACGAAGGCGAAGTAAGCCTGCTTAAATCATTCAGAGTATAAAGGAGCAGCAGAGATGGAAGCACCGATAGTTATGATTATGAAAGACCTTCTCAAGCCTGAAAAGGTTGTTGAAACACATATATCCTATGTTTTTCTCACGGAAGACAAGGTTTACAAAGTAAAAAAGAACGTTAATTTCGGTTTTCTTGATTTCTCAAGGCTGAAGCTCCGTAAGCAATACTGCCTTATGGAAAAAGAGCTGAACGGGCGTTTCTGCGAGGGAATTTACGGCGAAGTCCTTAAGGTTGCCCGCAAGGAAAAATCCTTTGAACTGACAGAATATGAAAACACCCAGAATACGATGGAATATGTTGTCACCATGAAGCGCATACCGGAAAGAAGCTTCCTTTCATACAGAGTGAAAGAAGGGATAATCTCCGTGGATGATATGCGTAAGACAGGACGGCACATAGCAGGACTTTTTGCAGGTATCATTACAGATGAAGCTGCCGCAGAGGAAAACGGCGGAGCATCTGTAGTGCGTTTTAACTGCGATGAAAATTTCTCCCAGACTGAAAGCTTTGCAGGAAGATTCATTGATAAGTTATTCTACGACTTCATAAAAAAGGAAACACTTCAGTTTCTTGAAAAACATCAGGATGTATTCGCCTCAAGAGTGAAAGACGGCTTTGTTGTGAACGGACACGGTGATCTGCGTGCGGAACACGTATTCTTCGACAGCGGAAAAGTCGGTCTGATAGACTGTATAGAGTTTAATAAACGCTTCCGCTATAACGATGTTGTTTCTGAAGTGGCGTTTATCTGCATGGAGCTTGATGAGCTTGGCAGAACAGACCTGTCCGATGCTCTGGCAGAGGGCTTTTTTGAAAAATACAGCGATGAAAACAGCATAAAGCTTTTTAACTTTTATAAATGCTACAGGGCGTTTGTCAGGGCAAAGGTTACCTGCTTTCTTCTCGCACAGAAAGGCGAGGAGTGGGAAGGCTTTGCAGACACAAAAAAGAGCGTGGACAGGCTTATCGATCTCGCCGCTGCATATGCTCTGAATATGGAAGCTCCTAAAACACTTATGTTTTACGGCTACATGGGCTGCGGAAAATCCAAGAACGCAAAGGCGTTTGCTGATAAATTTGCCGCTGCAGAATTTAATACTGATGTTGAGCGCAAGCTTCTCAGCGGTCTTCAGCCGACAGACAGCAGCAAAACCGCAATGGAGACAGGTATATACACCCACGAGAAGTCCCTTGAGGTTTATGCTCATCTGGGCGGAAAATCTGCTGAAAAGGCTAAGACAGGGCGTATGACAATCCTTGACGGAACTTTTTCCGATCCCGCTTTTGTTCAGGCTGCGGAAAAGAACACTCGTTTTTATAAAAAAATCCGTTTCACCGCAGATGATTCCGTTATTTTGGAACGTTTTAAAGAGCGTGCCAAAAAAACAGCAGTGACAGACGGCAGAGAGGAAATATATTTCCAGCATAAGGATAAATTTGTGGATGCCGGAGCTGATCTTTCTGTTGAAACAACTGGCTGTGTTGATGACAACGCAAGGCGTGTTATGGAGTTTCTGATTGATGAAAAATAACTTTTCCGTAGTTCAGGTAAACTCGCCTTTTGAGGATACGGCGTTTTTTGTAAGAAACGTTTACAAGAAAAACGCCTTCCTTTTTGACTGCGGCAAAATAGGCTCACTTACTAATCAGGAAGTGCTGAGCATTTACGATATATTCATAAGCCACACGCACATAGACCACTTTTACGGGTTTGACCGCATATTGAGAGGCTCTCTCATGGCGGAGAAAACAGTCAGAGTTTTCGGTCCTCCCGGAATAATAAAGAATGTTCGGGGTAAACTGGATTCATACACATGGAACCTGATAAAAAGCTATGCCATCAACTTTGAAGTGGTTGAACTAAACGAATCTCGCCTTCATAAACATGCTTTGTTTAAAGCTGAAAACGGTTTTGAAGGCGTCTACTCCGAAATAAACCATAGCGACATCGACTTAGGCGAAGGATTCACCTTTGACTTTGCTTTCTTTGAACACAGAGTAACTTCTGTCGGCTACCGAATCAAAGAAAAACCCCTTTACTCTGCGAACGGTGAACTCATGGCGGAACAGGGCTTTAAACCGGGAAAATGGGTAGGTGAGCTGAAGCAGAAAATCGAAAACGGTTATCTGACGGATGAAACAATTACTATTGATACAAAAGAAGGAATGCGGGAAATGGCTGTTGCAGAGCTTGAAGCTAAATTCATAACCAAACATAGCCCGCAGGACATCACCTTTATCACTGACATTGCGCCAAGTTACTCTAATTATCTGAAAGCATTGGAATTTGCCAAAGGAACAGACTCCCTTCTTATGGAAGGTGTGTTCATGAAAGAAGATATTCTGCACGCTATGGATAAACAGCATCTCACACTCGATCTGGCAAAAACAATCTACAAAAGATCCGGAGCGGGTAAGGTGCGCTTTTTTCACTTTGCACCCAGATATGACCGTGACAGAGGTCCTTTTCTGAAAAGACTTTATGATGGTTTTGACGGGGAAATACTTGAGGTCGAAACAAGATGAAACTTATTATTGTTCTGGTTATCTGTGCTGTTGCTGCCGGATTATTTTTTATGGGCAGATCAAAGCTCGTTACTCTCAAGCCTTTTGTAAATCTGAAAGGCGTGCAGGATTATGAGCTTGAGGTTATGGATTTTAAGCGTGCGGAATCGGAGATCGTAAAAGAACCTGAAAACTACCCCAAATTCTACAAAGGCGGGAAAACAGGCGTTCTTCTCATCCACGGCTTTACCGGAGCACCCTATGAGCTTCTGCCCCTTGCCGAATATCTTAACGAAGCAGGGTTTACTGTTTATCTGGCAAGGGTTGCCGGACACGGTTCAGAGCCTGCAAACCTTAATCAGCTTACTTATGAAGACTGGTACGAATCGGTAAAATACGGCTATTTCCTGCTGAAAAATAACTGTGACAAGATAATTGTTGCGGGACAGAGCATGGGCGGGCTTATCGCCGTGAATACCGTAATAAATAATGATGCAGACGGGCTTATTCTCCTTGCTCCTTGCATAAAAATCAAAAATCCCCTGAGCTTTCTTGTACCATACGTAAAATACTTTAAAAAGTTTGATGAAAAGAATGTTGAGGCAAAAGAACAAAAATTCTTCTATACTAAATACCCGATGGAAGGCGTTCATCAGCTTATTATGTTTACAGAATATACCAACCCATTGGCAGATAAAATAAATATCCCTGTCCTCATGTTTCAGCACAAGGGGGACAGAGTGGTCAGCGCCGAGGCTGCGAAAGAGTTTTTCGGACGGATCAAAACATATAAAAAAGCTGTATATTTCGAGAATGACCAAAGCGGCTACCATGCTCTCGGCGGAGATAACAACCCGCACAGAGACAGTATGTTCGCTGAGGTAAAGGAGTGGATAGATGTCATTAAGTAACAAAAAAATCGGGTTTATCGGAGCAGGAAACATGGCGTTCGCCTTAATGAAAGGGCTTGTGAACTCCGGTCTTGTACCACCAGAAAATATAATGGCATCTGACCCTGAACCATCAAGATTTGAAGGTTTGAGCAAATCTCTCGGTATAAACATCACCATGGATAATATCGAAGTCGCAAAAAAGAGCCAAATCATAATGATTTGTGTTAAACCGCAGATAGCAAAACAGGTTATGGATGAAATAAGCCAGTTTCTTAAGGATAAACTGCTTATATCAATCGCCGCAGGTGTTAAAACCGAATTTTACGAGCATTATCTGAGCGGTCTGCGTGTAATCAGGGTTATGTCAAACACTCCCGCCCTTGTGGGTGAAGGATCTTCTGCCATATGCGCCGGAAAATACGCAGCCAAGCCGGAACTTGAAACAGCGACAGAGCTTTTCTGTTCTGTGGGCAAGGTTGCTGTTATTGCTGAAAAACAGATGGATGCAGTCACAGGGCTTTCGGGCAGCGGTCCGGCATATGTTTTTAAGTTCATTGAGGCTCTTGCCGATGCGGGAGTTAAACTGGGTTTAAGCCGTGAGACATCACGTATGCTTGCAGCGCAGACTGTTTATGGTTCTGCAAAGCTTGTGCTTGAAACAGGAGAGCATCCCATGGCACTTAAGGATATGGTTACTTCCCCCGGCGGAACAACGATTGTGGGCGTCCATATGCTTGAGAAGGGCGGTTTCTCCGCTGCTGTTATCGACGCTGTTGAGGAAGCAACCAAGCGTTCCGAGGAACTTGGCAAGAAATAAAATGAATTATCCTGTTAAAAGCATAATGGAGAATCTTGATGACTATTGATATTCGGTGGCAGCAGCGTTTCTCAAATTATACTAAGGCACTGGAGCAGCTATCTGATGCTGTGTATTTAAGCAGAAAAAGGGGGCTCTCTAAGCTTGAAAAACAGAGTTTGATACAGGCTTTTGAGTATACACACGAACTTGCATGGAAAGTTTTAAAAGATTTTTTAGAAAGCAGAGGCAAAAGCGATCTGTATGGCTCTAAAGACGTTACAAGAGAAGCATTCCGGCTTGGCATAATTGAAAACGGCGAAGCATGGATGAGCATGATTTCAAGTCGGAATCTGACTTCTCACACATATAATGAGAAAACCACAGAAGAGATAGTGAATTTTGTTCTGAACAGCTATTTTGATCAGTTTATTGAACTGAAGGATAAGTTTGAGTTAATCAAAGAGAGCGAAAATAAATGATGTATGGACTGAGTGATGAGACTGTTCAGAAAATTCAGAATGTTTTTGCAGAATTTCCCCAGGTTTTAAAAGCAGTTCTGTATGGTTCACGTGCAAAAGGAAACTACAAAACAGGCTCTGCTATTGATCTCACCCTTTTTGGCACAGAGCTGAATCTGCAAATTCAACAAAAAATTGAACATAGAATTGATGATCTGCTATTACCTTATTCGGTTGATTTGTCAGTTTATAATGATATCTCAAATGAAGATCTTAAAGAACACATAAACAGGGTAGGGATAACCTTTTATGAAGCATGAATAAGGCGCGAGTGTGTATGCAAATTCTACAGGATGTAGGAATTTGCATTGATAGATGTGTGCTGTAAGGAATTGACACCAGCTTCCTAGGAAGGAAGCCCGCCGTGCGAAGCGAAGCCTTGTTTTACAAGGCGCGAGCGTGTATGCAAATTCTACAGGATGTAGGAATTTGCATTATAAATTAAGAAAGGCAGAGGTAGTCACCCTCTGCCTTTTATTGTTATTTCAGGGGTAAACCTGAAACAGGAGCCATAATTGGAAACAGGAAGCTTAAAACCTGTTTGCTTAGTTAATTTCCATTGAGAACATAGATTCTGTTCCGCCCTGAATTACGAGGCTGTGCAGAGGAAAAAGACTCACAGTCTCTCCGCTTTTAACCACAATATCGCCTTCTTTTGTTCCGGTTATCCATAGCTTGCCTTTTTCGCAGATTAGGCTTGCTTTCTTGATGCCGTTAAGTGATACGAGTTTGTTTTTTCCGAGAGACATTCTAAGGCTTTTTCCTTTCATGGCGCACTCCTTTAAAGCGTTCATTATAACAGAATATAATTCAGCCAAACTTATTGACCGTTAACTTTTGATATGCTTAAATATCACTGAAAAACACTTTGAACAAATATTGCTTTTCAATCACAGCGTTCGATAAAACAGAACGGAGATCAATATGGAGCTTTATCAGCTAAAATCCTTTGCCGTAATCGCAGAACTTAAAAACCTTACTAAAGCCGCCGTAAGCCTTAATATCAGCCAGTCTGCACTTAGCACGCAGATAAAAAGCCTTGAGGATGAGCTTGGAGTTGACCTCTTTATCCGTAATTCAAGAGGAATGGAGCTTAACGATAAGGGGCGGGTGCTTCTCACCCATGCGCAGGAGATCCTGAAAGCTGCGGATGATATGAAACGAAAGGCAAATATGCTTGGCGATACTGTTATCGGAGATGTTACAGTCGGTATAAACACAGAACCTTCATTTCTCCGTGTGAGTGAGGTATCAAGGCTGATAGCCTCTGAATATCCGGAGCTTAATGTTATTCTTATGGCATGCCAGAGTGTAGATGCGGAAGATATGCTGAAGCGTAGAGTAGTAGATGCAGGATTTTTCTATCATCACCCCATAAGCAGTGAAATCGAGTATGAAGTGCTTGAAAATGCCGAAATATGCATAGCCGGAACACCGGACTTCCTTGAAGGAAAAAGCACATGGAAAGAAATAGCCGCTACCCCTTGGGTGTGGGCCGGTTACGGATGTCCTTTTTATATCGCCGTACTGTCAAAGTTTGAGTCGCAGGGGCTTAAAATCAAGCAGGCGATAAACTGTGAGGATGAATATGTGATCAGAGAGCTTGTACTTGACGGTCACGGGCTGGGTATGCTCCGCCTTGAAAGAGCGAGACAGCTTGAAAAAGAAGGACGGCTTGTTATATGGGAAGAGGGAATAGTTCCTGTGAAACTCTGCTTGGGCTGGCTCAAGAGCAGAGCAGACGATCCTGAGGTTAATGTCGTCCGCAACTCGGTAAAACGAGTATTTGAGCAGAGCGGTGAACCTGCTGTCAGTCCGCAGGGTGCAATGTGGAGCTTAACCTGATAATTTGTTTATATAGAATGGATTTATTTGAATTAATATAGAAATATTTTTACCCGTTCGGGTAGTTGCAGCAGCTGTTTCCGGGATTTATAGTAGTGATGCCCGTAATAGCTTGCAGAATTTTATCTTTTTTTCTCCTATGCAATCTTGAAAAAAAATCAGGATAACGCAGTAATGACATATAGGAGAACAAAGGGATAAACCGTGCCGGCTGCCGCTCCCTGCTTGTCCGGCACGGGGGCGGTAAACGGTATGAATGTTTAATTATTAAGATACTTTATTGCCAGAAGTATATTTACAGCCTGCTGTCTGTTTGAAACATGAAGTTTGCTGAATATATTTTTCAGATGATACTTAACGGTATTTTCGCTTATATCCATTATTCGTCCTATCTCCCAGTTTGTTTTTCCCTGAGCCAGCCATTCTGCCGTTTCTTTCTCTTTATCAGATAACACATTGAACAGAGAACAGGCATCCAGCCTTTTTCTGGCGCTCATTAAAGGTGATATAATCAACTGGGATATAAGCTCTGTGCGTATGTCAGGGCGTGTTGTTGAGCTAGAGAGGGATATAAGGAAGGTAAAGTCTTTTTTTGTGGAATTATCATAGACGGAACAGCCGTAATTAAGCCCGTGGTGTTTTCTTCTGCGGATCACGTTTTCTTCCGCTTCTGTCAGTTTTCTCTCATAGCTGTCCCACAGAATAAAGGCTGAACCGCTCTGTGTTTTCAGCCTGTTTTCCAATTCAGAGCGGACAGGGTCGCATTTCAGAAAACCCCTTGAGTCATATTCTTCCATCCATTCCGGCGGATTAGACAGGTTTACCATCTCAACTACGGTACCTTTGTCATAAGATGCTTTGGTATAACAGTAAAGAATATATTCATACCCAAGAAAAGAGGTGAAATTCTGAATCAGATTGTGAAAATCTGCTTCGCTTTCGGACCGGAGGCAGTTATTCATAAAACATAAAGTTTTAGACATATCATCCCGGCTCAGGTGTTTGTGTATAATCTCTTCCTGTATCATCTTGAGTTGTCTCCACGTGACTGTAATTGATTATAGGCACAAAAAGACTGTTTTTCAATTAAAGGGAATTTTCAGGAATATCGGCTGGTAATTTTGCGTAAAAAAAGAAAACCGGACGCATTGTGCGTCCGGTTGAAAAGTTATATTTTGCTTACTATCAGATCGCCCATTTCGTCGGTGGAAACGAGCCTGAAGCCTTGTCCTTCACGGTAAATATCTCTGGTTCTCACACCTTCTTCAAGAAGTTGTTCTATGGCTTTTTCTATATCAGAAGCCGCATCGTCCATCTTAAAGCTGTAACGGAGCATGAGGGCGGCAGACATAATCTGTGCAATGGGGTTTGCTATGTTCTGTCCGGCTATATCAGGCGCAGTGCCTCCGATGGGCTCGTAAAGCCCGAAGCCGTCTTCGTTAAGAGAGGCTGAAGGAAGCATGCCCAGAGAGCCTGTAAGCATTGCCGCCTCATCGCTGAGAATGTCGCCGAACATATTTTCGGTAACTATAACATCAAACTGAGAGGGGTAGCGCACAAGCTGCATAGCGGCATTGTCCACGTACATGTGTGAGAGTTCCACATCTGAGTATTCTTCTTTATGTATCCTTGTAACAGTTTCTCTCCAGAGAACGCTTGTCATAAGAACATTTGCTTTGTCAACACTTGTGACTCGTCCTGAACGCATTCTGGCGGCTTCAAAAGCCTGTCTTGTGATGCGTTCAATCTCCGGTACAGTGTAAAGCATTGTGTCTCTGGCGCTCTGCCTGTCTTCATTGATTTCTTTGGGTTGTCCGAAGTATATTCCGCCTGTAAGCTCACGGAAGAAAACAATATCAAGCCCATCGGGTATGAGAGAATTTTTCAGAGAGCTTGAATCTATAAGCGCTTTAAATATTTTGACAGGACGGAGATTGGCGAAAAGTCCGAAGTGCTTTCTCAGAGGGAGAAGTGCGCCTCTTTCAGGCTGTTGTGCAGGGGGGAGGTTTTCCCATTTAGGTCCGCCTACTGAGCCGAAAAGTATGGCTTCTGAAGCTTCGCAAAGTTTCAGGGTCGATTCGGGCAGCGGCGTTCCATGATTATCTATTGCTATTCCGCCGACATCAGCGAAGGTAAACTCAAATTTTGTATTATATTTCTCAGAAATTTTACCGAGAATCTTGATTGCCTGCTTCATTACTTCAGGTCCTATGCCGTCACCGGGCAGCACCGCAACTTTATGCATTCCTGTTCCTCCTCAAAGATTATTGAATGTTCAAAATACATGATCGAACAGGTAAAGTCAAAATAAATATACTTTGGCGAGGTTAAACTTATGAGGCGCTTTCCCTTCGGTAAACAAGATAAATAGCGACTCCAAGAAACAGCAGGTTAGGGATTATGCTGACCATAAGCGGAGACATTACGCCTGTTTTTCCTAATGACTGGAACGAGCTGACTGAAAGCCAGTAAGCAACTGCCAGCGCAAGGGCATTTACTGCGCTTATGATGTATGATGAGTGCCTGCTGAAATTTACGCAGACGGGGAACACGAGAAACATAATGATTACAGCGCTGACAGCGTGGCTGTAGCTTTTGAATATCATGAGTTCATACGCAGCGGCGTTAAGTTTTTGTTTTTTAAGCAGTTTGATAATCTTTGAAAGCTCCCCAAGTGAAAGAAACTTCGGTTTATTTACAGGAAGATCAGCAAGATCTGAAAACAGGCGGGACTCAATAGTGTTGTTATCCATGGTAAGAACAAGCTCTGGTCTGGGCTTGATGTCGTAAATCTTGATTCCGGTCAGCTCCCATTTGTCTCCCACAGGTTTTGCGTCTTCAATGCTTGTTACTCTGTCTATCTCAAAAGCACTGTCCATACGGTAGAAGGTTATGTCAAAAAACTCACGGTTTATTGGGTCTACAAGCTCCATATGGACAAAGCCTTCCTCACCGTCTTTCATCCATACGTCAGTAAGCTTTCCTTTTGTAACATAAGGCTGCCTGTCAAACTGTTCGGTTTCATACTTCTTTCTGGTGTTTTCCACCCATGGGTTCACTCTATCAGCCATAAACATCAGTATGCTGAATACCACAATTCCTATGCCGAATATGGGAAAAAGCAGATCCCTCAGCCGTCCGCCGAGGCTGACATAAGCCAGCAGCTCGTTGCTTCTGATCATCATAATTATTGTTACCATAGTGGTTATGGCAAGAGCCATGGGCATGGACTCATAAATGGCGCTGGGGAGTTCGATTGATTCAAATATCAGCAGAGAGATAAAGGATATGTTGTGCTTCGCCATCAGCTTGGTGTGCATGGATGTATTGGCAACAATGTTAAGTATCACCACAAAAATCTGTATAAAAAAAGCAAGCTTAAGGAACTGTTTTATGAAATAGATATGAAATTTTTTCATTTAAGCACCCTGTAGGCGAAAAGAGCCGTAACGAGAGTAAAAAAGATGTTGGCGAGCCATGGTGCGAAGAAACCGTCAAGCACCCCTGCACGGGCAAGATTGAGTGATGTAAAGAATATCATGTAGTAGAAGAGAGTCAGCCCAAGTGAAAGAGGAATGCCGATGGAACGCCCTGAACGATGAAAGAATATGCCGAGGGACATGCCCAGTATTCCCATAAGAAGTCCTGCAACGGGCAGGGCGAAGCGCTTGGAAAACTCAAATTTATAGTTCACATGATCATCAAAGTTCTCAGCCAGCTCAAACATTGTCATGAAATACTCATCTCTTTTGCTGAACTTATCTTTAAGCTCGAAGGGCAGGTTCATAGCCATTTCACCGAAACGGACAACAGTTCTCTGCTCTCCGGCGGTTTCCGCCACTACTCGTCCGTTGTTAAAGTTCATCACAAGGGCAGATTCACCGGACGGTACAATAGCGCCTGTCTCGGCGGTGATAATTGTGCCTGTGTTTTTATCTATAACCACAATCTTACCAAACTCATTGTCATCAGGGCGTTTATCCGCATAGAAAAGAAGCCCGGGTATCTCATCATACATTTCATTTTCTTTCATATCTTTTACGGATATGCTTTTTGCTATCCGGGCGAGGTTGTTTATCGCAAGGGTGCTGCCTAAAGGCATAAGATAAACACTCATAAACATCGAGAGCGCAAAGGCGCCGATTCCCACAATTACAGCAGGCTTAAGGAAAAATCTGCCTCCTGCTCCTGCTGCTTTCATCACTGTTATTTCAGAGTCTGCCGACAGTCTGCCGAAGCCGACCATGCTTGCCATAAGTGCTGAAGTGGGTATTGTTATCATAAGAAAAGAAGGAAGGTAGTAGATTATGGTTTCTGCTATAAGCAGTGCGGGGACATTTTTGGTAAAAAACAGATCTGCAAGGTTAATCAGCTTCTCAAGCAGAAGAAAAACCACAAAGAGAACGTTTCCGAATACAAACAGCGGAACAATTTCCCTGATGATGTATTTTTGCAGAGTATTCATCTGCATTTTCAGTCCTGTTTTTCGTAGAGACGTATTACAGGGGTCTCTTTTTCAAGAATGATTTCGTCAATTCTCACTATAGAGTTGAGAGGCAGAAAGGTACGTTCGACATTTTTAAATTCTTTTTTTATTTTATCATCCTGTGGGTTGAGTATAATCTCTGAGGAGTCCATAAAAACAATATCCGTCACCTCTATGAGTCCCAGAAATGAAGAAGGGTTCACATTTGAAGCGTGAATGGTTAAATTTTCTTTTGCAGCGTTTATAAAGTCAATCCTGAAGAGTTTTTTTTTCATCTTTGGTTATTATCCTCAAGCGGGGTTTTCCGTTTTCAATTTCCAGAGAAACATCAATATCAGCATATCCTTGTGATTTCAACTCATTTATTTTCATATTTAAAGCATCAAGAACCTTTTGTTTATCGTAGTTTGCGGGGAGTTCATCAAGTTTTTGCAGTAGTTGTTCATCCCGGCTGATGTCTTCACGTGTGTAGTCTTTTGTGTAGGGTGTTTTTATGAAGCCGTCACGTATACCCAGATCACGCTGGAATTTCTGCCGGAGTGAAAGAAAACGTGCTGTCAGGTTATTAAACCTGAATCGAAGTGTGGTGTTCGTTATGGGTTTGCGGTTGTAGTTCTGGACAATATTGTTTATTTCCCTTTCCACTGGTGCAGGGGGTAATTTCAGATTTCCTCTGATATACTGTTCGTACTCAAATTTCATCCGTGAGATGAGTTTTTCAAGTTTATCAATGTCTTCCTTAATCGCCTTAGGGTCCATCCCTGTCTATCCTCTGTCTGCGAGCCATGCCGTCCAGCACTATATTAACCAAGCTTATCATAACCGCTGCTCCTAAGGCGGGTAAAAAGCCCTCGGCTATTATATCTTTAACAATTACAGAGGTAATTTTGACATAAACGGCGTTGAAGATTATATAAGCCAGACCCATGCTGAATATCTGCAAGGGGAGGGTGAGGATAACCATAAGCGGACGGATAAATATGTGCAGAAAGGTCAGCACTAATGATGCGCTTATGAGGCTGAGCATATCACCGGTCTCAAATCCGGGTATTGTTTTACCCGCGATCCAGAAAGCTACCAGATTTGCAAAAATACGGTATATAATGAAACTGTTTATATTCATGCTAAAACTATATTGCCTAAACATGAACAAAACAAGATAATAATGATAGGGATACAGGTGAAAAGTTATGATAGATCTTCATTGTCATTCAGTTTTTTCGGACGGGACAAAGACTCCTGCTGAGATTGTTAAAATGGCTGATGCCAAAAGAATAAAAGCTTTAGCGCTCACTGACCATGATACAGTTGCCGGTCTGCCGGATTTCTTTGCCGCAAAAGGTAATGTTGAGCGCATTGCGGGAACTGAAATAAGCATAGAGTTTTCTCCCGGCACAATGCACGTTGTGGGGCTTTTTATAGATTATGAGAATCTGTCTCTTACCGCAAAACTCAATGACCTTCTCGCTGCAAGAAAAGCAAGGAACGAAAGTATGCTTGAAGAGGTAAGCAGGCTGGTGGGCAGAGGAGTGAGAGAAGATGATATCAGCACATCAAACCTTGGTGAACTGGGCAGACCTCATATTGCTAAGTTTTTGATAAGGGAGGGTATAGTCGCTGATATGGATGAAGCTTTTAATACCTATCTGGCTAAAGGCAAACCAATATACAGAGAGAGAAAGAGGCTAAGTTTCAGTGAGAGCGCTGAGATGATACATGCTGCAGGTGGGATAACAATTCTGGCGCACCCTTTCAGCATGCGTCTGGAAAAGGAACAATATCTGCCTTATATAAAAAACATGATTAATCAAGGGCTTGACGCAGTTGAAACTTACTGCTCCTATCACTCAGAGGAAGATACGCTGTTTTTCAATGACCTTGCAAAAAAGCTTGGTCTTCCTGTTTCAGCCGGGAGCGATTACCACGGTGATAATAAAACAAATGTCAAGCTGGGCAAATGGAACTGCAGACTTCACAATCCTGAAAATGTTTTATATGCACTGCGCAAAAAAGCAGAGCAGTACAAGTAAAACTAAGATTAGCTTAAATTATACTAAGCCATGATTGCTTTATCCGATGTGGTCAAACACTTCCATATGGTTGTCAATTCTGAGGCTTTCATAAAGATTGCTGCCGAAGGACAGAAAAGGCATCCGTGCGCCCTTTGCCGCTTTGTAATCCGCTTCTGAGTCGCCGAGAAAAAGCATGTTCTCTTTCGTAGAGGCAAAGTGTTCTGCTATTTTGTTTAAGCCTTCAGGGTGCGGCTTGGGGCGCACAACGTCAAAACTGCACACCAGCCTGTCGAAGTAGTCATACATTTTAAAGTGCTTGAGTAGCGGATCAATTGATACGCCTCTGTTGGTGCAGACAGCAAGTTTGTGCCCGTCTGATTTCAGTTTTTCAAGAGCCTCGAATATTCCGTCCGCAGGGATCATCTTATCCAGAAACATGCGGAAGTTAAGCTTCGTGGCAAATTCCATTATCTCGTTAAACTTTTTTTCATCTTTACAAAAATGCCCAATGATCTCGCTGTTGGTACTCATCATTGCAAGCTCAAATGTTGCCTTGTTGTTCCAGTCAGGCATGTCGAGGTCAAATTTTTCAAATACATAATCGTAGTAGGCCTTTACAGCATGAGAGCTGTCAAAAAGCACACCGTCGCAATCATACACAATAATTTTTTTCATAACCGGAAGTTAATATATTCCGTCATTAATAGCAAGGTGCATCATTTTCCTTAAAGAAAAAATTACCCTTAATGATAAGGAAAAAAATACCTTTTTAGGATATTCTCATGCGGTTTTCAAGTGGCTTGGCATTTGCTATTGCAATGTATGGCGAGTTTTGCCTCTTCTCAAACGGCTCAAGAAAGAGGCACAAATGCCGATATTATGATCATATTCGGAGGATTTGCCGTTATGGGTGCAATTAAAATGGGCGGTGTCGTTTCCGGCATGGATACAAATGCGATAGTTGAACAGCTTGTCGCACAGAGTCAGATTCCGATCACAAACCTGCAGAATAAATATGAACTCAAACAGCTTGAAAAAGATATCTATCAGGATGTAAGCGACAGGTTAGGCACACTTAACAGTAACCTGCTTACTCTGCGTCTTGAAAATACATTTAAAACAAAAAGTACCGAAACATCAAACAGTTCAATAGTTGCTGCCACAGCAACCACCGATGCGGCAAAAGGATCTTATTCCGTTACTGTTAAACAGACAGCCAAAAACGCTATGTGGACAAGCTCATACACCAGACAGAGACTCACATCAAAAGGAGCAGGTGTAACAGGGGCAACCGGTACTCCTTCAGATTACCTTGAAGGCAAACACACGGTGACTGTCAGCAACAACGGTTCATACTACACTGCGGTGAACAGTTTCAAGCCTAACGACTGGGGAACTATGAATAAAAGTCTCGGAGCAGTTATCGACCCTTCTGTGGTATCGGCCGACGGAACGCTTCAAAATGACTATCAGGACGCAATAACTTTTTCTGTAAATGACGGAACGGACACTACTAGCATATGGTCTGCCGTTGATGTTGATGCCGGTGATAATATTAACGAAGTTGCCAGAGATATTGAAACCACTCTGAATAATAATATAAATTCAAACAAAGGTACTGACGGTGTTCAGTATGTTGCTGTCCGTGCCGAATTTGATGAAAGCACTGACGAATGGCGCATGGCGGTCTACACTCCTACGGACGTAACCGGTATAACCGTGACACCCACTGATACAGGATTAGGTTCAACTTTCGGATTTGATCAATACGGTTACCAATCCTCAACCACAGCCACCAGAATAACCCAGTATTACAGAGCAGACGACCTCACAACTCTCGGACAGAAAGTTAATAATGCCGACAGCGGGCTGATCAAAGGTGTTGTTCTGACAGGAACAGGGCTTACGGAAGGCACTTTTGAAATAACGCAGGATGCCTCTCTGCTTGTGGCTTCTGAATCCTACTCAATGGTTACAGGCGCCACTGGTTTATCATCTGATCCTGCAAATGCGCTTACGCAGAACCTTGCGTTGTTCGGAGCTGTGAGTTCTGCAAACGGAACTTTTACTATTAACGGCACACAGATAAAAGTTACAGACTACTCTACTATGACTCTTAACGACCTTCTCGCCACGATAAACTCATCAAACGCCGGAGTGACAGCGACTTATGATGAATCTTCCAATAATGTTGTTCTGACCAGCAACAGCCCCGGGGCGGCCAATATTTCAATTGGTGACTCATCAGATACAAGCAATCTGTTGTCTGTTCTTAAACTGACAGCAAATCAGGGTGCAGTAAAATCTGCCGGGTCAACTACCGGGGTGATCTCCACAAGCGGAACACTTAATTCCGCAGGTCTTTCATCTACACCGACTAGCGGAACATTCTCAATTAACGGTGTTTCGATCTATATTGATAATACAACAGACTCCCTTGATGATGTGATCCGAAAGGTTAATGTTTCCGGTGCAGGCGTCAATATGGTTTATGACACAGCAAGAGATAAAATTATTGTAACATCAGACAGTACAGAGCAGATAACTTTCGGTTCCCCGAATGACACAAGCAATTTTCTTTCTGCTGTAAATCTCACACGCAGCACTACAACTACCCAAGCATTAGGCTCTGCCGGACGCAACTCAATAGTTGATGTGAACGGGGTAACTTATGTACGCGACTCCAATGAAATCGACGACATAATAGCAGGTGTTACCCTGGATCTTCGCTCTGCCAGTGATGCTCCGGCGACAATAAGCATAACATCCGACACTACTAAGGCGACAGAGGCTCTTGCATCTTTTATTAAAACATATAATGAGATAACCACAATCCTGAACGCACCGGCTCTTGATAAAGAACAGAAAAAATACCTTACTCCTCTCACCGATGAAGACAAAGAAAGCATGACAGATACTGAAATTGCAGACTATGAAGCAAAGTTCAAGGAATATACCACTTACTCTTTGATACGCAAAAGTCCGGAGCTTAAAAACCTTAAAAGCAGTTTAAGAACGGCTCTTTTTTCTGAAATTCCCGGACTTAACGGCTCTATTTCAAACCTTCTTGAACTCGGGATAGACGTTGCGGGTGACGGCGATATCTCAATAGAAAAACTGGGGCTTCTTGTTACCGAATCGACAGACTATGATGAAATTCTTTCGGAGCTTGAATCAAACGAAAAGCTTCAGGAAGTGCTTACTGATAACGCAGATGATGTTTATGAATTTTTTTCTGCTAATATTATTGTCGGCAATGACGATAGTAAAACTGAGGATGATGACGGTAATCCTATCAATGAGAGTGACGACATTAAAGGCTGGTCAAGGATGTACTCTACATTGCTGAACCGTTACACAGCCTATGACGGCATGATCCAGAAAAAAATAGTGACAGAAGGCACGCTGGATAAGGAAATGCTGAGAATAGCTACGCAAATTGAAACATATCAGGAAAGGGCTGAACAGCAGCTTGAAAGATACTGGGCACAGTTTACCGCAATGGAACAGGCGATCGCTGACGCTCAGGCTATGGGTAATTCTCTTAGCTCTCTTACAAGCAGTTCAAGCAGCTAGAGGCAGAATATCTCAAAAAAGGAGTTGATCTGGTGACAAAACCGTATCAAAATTATATCAGACAGGAAGTTGAGGGAGCTACAAAAGGAAAGTTAGTGCTTTTATTATACGATGGTGCTATAAAATTTATGCGCCTTTCTGTTATCGCTATTGAGGAAGGTAAAATTCCTGAAGCGCATAACAACATAATGAAAGCACAAAACATAATCTATGAGCTTATGTCTTCCCTGAATATGGATATCGGTGAGATTTCACAGAATCTTCTCAGGCTTTACGACTTTATGATCTGGTCTCTTATTGAGGCTAACAAAAATAAGGACAAAACAAAAGTGGAGTCAGTTATCTCCATTATGTCTGAGTTAAGGGAAGCATGGAAAGGCGTTGTAGAACAGGAAGAAAAAACAGGTTCAACTGTCGAGGCGGCTTCTAAGTCAATAAATTTTGCAGGGTGATATGTGATCAACGCGGATAACAGCATTGTCAATTTGCGTGAAAGACTTCTTGAGGCGGATAAGAGGAAATCTCAGTCTGTGCAGACAGCGAAAAGCTCTTCTTCCGCTTCTGCGCCCGTTTCTCAACAGAACAAAGAGAGCAGCATTGCTGATATCATTGAGATACGCAATGAAAATAAGCTTGCTGTTATCGGTTCTGTACGCACAGAAAGTGACGCTCGCGATATTGTCTCAATGCTCAAAAATAAATTTGCCGCAAATGGTGAAGAGTCAATTCTGGCTCATAAAAAAGCAAACGCTGATGCTGTCTTGGGCTTTTATCCTTTTGAATAACGGTAAAGCATATTATTCCGCTCTCATTTCCTCTGTATCATAAAACGTCTTTTCAATTTAACAATTTTATCAAAGGTTTAAGTGTGAATTATCATGAAATGCGATGCTGAAATCATAGCCGGACAGGTAACTGAACTCGCAGATAAGCTTATTGCTGCAGAAGCAGATGAAACGATTCTGAAACTTTTTGAACGCTATAAAAGCTATTTTGCCCAGTTTGTTCAGATAGTGGGAGCTATGAACGAAAATGAAAGGCTGAACAATCCTTCAATTCAAAAGGTCGAAGAAAAGCATAAAGAACTTGAAATCAAACTGAAACAAAACAAAACAGGGATATTTAAGGAAATAATGAACCTTAACTCTAATTTAAGTATAAAACAAAAATACTACGGGAAAAAAGTTTCCCGCATGGGTGTGGACAGAAAAGGCTGATTTTCAGAAAATGCCGATTTTTTTTGGGTTTTATCCGTTAAAAGACAATAGCACCCAAAACGCAGGCGGCTTTCACCGCCTGCGGAGTAATTCAGCACAAAAAGTTTGAAAAGAGGATTAAGAAAACTTTCTCAGTTCATCTTAATGAGAAGCTCTTTAATCTCCTTGCCGGGTTTAAAGTAGGGCACTTTTTTAGAAGGCACATCCACTTTGTCTCCGGTTTTGGGGTTTCTTCCCATTTTAGAATTTTTCTCTCTGATTTTGAAGCTCCCGAAGCCTCTTATTTCCACCTTGTCATCGTTGCGGAGAGCATCTTTGATTGAAGAAAACACGCCGTTGACGATAAATTCAACCTGCTTTTTAGTAAGGTTAGTGTTCTCGGCAGAGATAATTTCGATAAGCTCAGACTTTGTCATTTGCAACCTCCCCTTATTAGGGTGTCTTGATGGAATTTTTTAATTTACAATATTATATCCAATGCCTTATAAAGTGTAAAGTCTAATTGGGCAAATATTTATGCAATTATTTCAATTTATCATTTAAACATAGGCGGATTTTGTGTCGGTTTTCCTAAAAAGCGTAATGAAGTCATCCTTCGGGATATTTACCAGCCGCATCTTCGGACTTATCAGAGACATAGCAGTGGCGGCATTTTTCGGAGCCAACGCTTTGACTGATGCTTTCTTTGTTGCCTATGCCATACCCAATCTTTTCAGGGCATTTTTCGCCGAGGGGGCTCTTACATCAGCCTTTATCCCTTTTCTGAGCGATAACCTCACGAGAGACAGAAAAAAAGCATATTCTTATATGACAAGTATGTTTATTGTGCTTCTTCTGATTGTTTCATCCATTGTTCTTCTTATTTCTCTTTTTCCGAAGCAGATAATATTTCTTTTCATGCCGGGATATCAGGGTTCACAGGAAATTCTGGTCGCAGCGGGTCAGATGCTTCGTTTGGTTATGCCTTACCTTATTTTTATAACTATCTGCGGGTTGTTCACAGGCTACCTGTATTTGCACGATTCATACTATGTGCCGTATTCGTCCACTGCTTTGCTTAATATATCAATGATTGCAGGTGCTTTTGCCGGTTATAAATTCGGCGGAGATATTCTTTGGCTTTGTTACGGGGTAATTCTGGGCGGAGCGCTACAGCTTTTATATATATTTACGTACTCGTTTATAAAAGGTTTCCGCTTCCGATGGGAGGGAATGCACCCTGATGTTAAAAAAACATTCCGCCTTCTGGTTCCTTCCCTCGCCGGGCTGGGGATAAATCAGCTTTATTTTACCCTCGGCAGAATAATTGCCTCTTTCCTTGCTGCGGGCAGCATCTCTTATTTATATTATGCGGATAGAATTTTCCAGCTTCCTTTAGGCGTTTTTTCAATAGCGGTTGGTGCTGTTTCACTGACAGAGATAAGCAAAGCAAACTCCGCCGGAAACTTTTCTTACAGAAATACGCTTATAGATAAGGCTTTTATTGCAATTTTTGTAATAATAATGCCTGCAACACTGGGGCTTGTGCTTCTGGCGGATGAAATCACCTCTTTTATATATGCCCGCAATCAGTTTACCGGAGTGGATGTTTATAATACAGCTCAGGCTCTTGTGATGTTCAGTGTGGGAATGATCTTTTTCTCATACGTTGGACTGCTTGCCAAAGTGTTTTTCTCCGAAAAGGATATGCGTACTCCGGTAAAAGGTGCTTTTATCGGGCTTTGTGTGTATGCAGTATCAAACCTGATTCTTATTAAGCCGTTCGGGCATGCGGGCATAGCCCTTGCGTCAGGTATATCTGCTTCGGCTAATTCGTTTTATCTTTATTCCAGACTGCGTGAATACAGGTTTAACTTCAGGGGCAATGCCTTTCTCATAGCTAAGATTATTTTTGCCTGTTCGCTTATGGGCTTTTGTGCTGTGGGGCTTTCCGCAGCAGGGGTTCATCTGCTTATAAATATAGCCGCAGCGGCTGTGCTTTATTTTGCTGCTCTCAAAATAACCGGAGTGAATTTAAGAAAGGTGCTTAGATGAAGCTTTGCATACAGAGGGTCAGCTCCGCTTTCGTACGTGTTAATGGTGATTCTGTTGCGGAAATAAAAGATGGGCTTCTGATTCTTTTTGGGGCAGAGAAGGGCGATCAGGAGGATTACATCAGCTTTCTTGCCAAAAAAGCATGTGCCTTAAGAATATTTGAGGATGATAACGGAAAGATGAGTCTTTCTGTAAAAGATACAGGCGGAAGCGTAATAGTGGTAAGTCAGTTTACCCTCGCTGCGGACTGCCGGAAGGGTCTGAGACCGGATTTCGGCAACGCTCTTGAGCCGGAACTTGCTGAGAAATATTACGAAAAGTTTGCTGATATATGCCGTGAGGAACTTGGTTCAGAAAAGGTTGGTACAGGCATTTTTCGTGCGGAAATGGAAGTGGGGCTTGTTAATGACGGTCCTGTGACTATAATCTTAGAGAAAAGGCAGCCCTGAATGGGCAATATTATGAGGAAGGTATTTTAGATGAAGCTTGATCATATGGTGGTTCGCCCCCTTTTTGTAAATTGTTTTTTCTTATCTGATGATGACGGAAACCTGATTGTTTTTGATCCGGGCGGAGATGCAGATCTTATTATAGATAAGATAGAATCCGAAAACCTTAAGCTAAAGATGATTCTTAATACCCACGGGCATTTTGATCATATCGGCGCAGTGAGCGAGTTGAAAGAAAAATACGGTATACCATTTTATATACATAAAGATGATGAATTCCTTCTCGGACAGTCCAAAAGCCATGCTTCTCTATTCGGCGCAGAACCTGCACCTGTGCCTGCTGCGGACGGATATGTTAAAGACGGGGATGAAATCGAGTTCGGCGGCGGAAAAATCAAAGTTCTCCATACTCCCGGGCACACCCCCGGCGGAGTTTGTTATTTTATCGAGCCGATCAATGCTGTGATAACAGGCGATACGCTCTTCTGCGAAGGGATAGGACGCAGCGATTTTCCATATGCCAACCACCTTGAACTGATAAACGGCATTGCTGAAAAACTGCTTACTCTTGATGATGCGGTGACAGTTCACCCCGGACATGAAGAATTCAGCACAATAGGCTGGGAGAAAAAGAATAATCCGTATTTGAGAAAGATATAAGAGGATGATTTCTATACTCCGGCAGCGTCCCTCGGTTATTGACTTCCGCATTAAATATGGTACTATGCTTTAATAATGAATACATTAATCGTAGACACTTCAGGTGATATGCTTTTTGCCTCGCTGGGTTCTTCCTGCGGGGCTGTTTTGGCTGAAACCGGAGTGAAAATGAAATCTAATATTAATGAGAATCTTCTTAAAACCGTTGATTTCCTCCTGGAAACTTCGGGAACCTCACTCAATGAAATTGAACATTTTTATACAGTAACCGGACCCGGTTCGTTCACGGGCATAAGGATAGGCGTTTCGACTATGCTTGGGCTTGCCTCATCTCTTGGGAAAAAACTTAAAGGGATTTCATCTATGGATGCTTATGCTCTTGTCTGCGGGAGTGAGCAGTTGGATGTATGGGCAAAGCTGAGAATGAAAAGTTATGTAAAAAAAAGCTATGACTTTAAAAATATGGTATTTTCAGATTATGAGACCGTGACGGCGGAAAATGAAGATTCCATAACTCATATTGTAAACCGTGAGCAGAAAAGCAGTCTTAACCTGACTCATGCTGTAAAACATAAATACTTTACTAAATTCGGATGCGGCTACGAGCCTTTGTATTTCAGGAAATCCGAGGCGGAAATAAACTTTGATCAGAGACGTGCTTGCGGATGATCTTGACTCCGTGACAGAAATTGAAAGAGAATCATTTAAGAGACCGTGGTCCAAGGCGGACTTTGAAACGGAGATAACTCGAAAATGCAGTGTTTTTAAACTTCTTGAAGAAGAAGGGGAAATCTGCGGATATTTTGTTATATACACAGTTTTGGACGAATCTGAGCTTGCTGACATAGCTATTTCTCCCAAACACAGAGGAAAAGGCTATGGAAAGCTTCTGCTGGCGGAAGCGGTGAGATCGGCACGCAGAGCTTCGGTTATGTTCCTTGAAGCGGCAGTGGATAATACTTCTGCTGTTGGTTTATATGAATCTTTCGGCTTTGAGAAAGTCGGTTATATAAAAGACTATTACGGTCAGGGCTGCGACGCCTACATAATGAAGCTCGACATTAATAACGAGGTGAGAAATGTTGAAAAGCAATACTGAACTTATTGAGAGCATTAAGAATGATAGCCCGGAGTTCAGAGAACTTTTTAATGAGCATGTGAGGATGGAACAGGATCTGGAAGCTCTCCTCAGCCTGAAATATTATCCCCCAGAAGTGGAAGCGAAAATAAAAGAAATTAAAAAGCAGAAACTTATCGGAAAAGACAAAATGGAGAGGATCGCTGTGGAGTACGCCAAGCGAAACTCTTCAAACTGAAATACAGAGGGTAATGATGGATCAAAAGAAATATGTGTTTACTTCCGAGTCAGTTACGGAAGGACACCCTGATAAGATAGCAGACCAGATTTCCGATGCCATTCTTGACGCCATGCTCACTGACGATCCAATGAGCAGGGTTGCCTGCGAAACCATGGTTACGACAGGGCTTGTTATAGTTGCCGGAGAAGTCACCACAAGAACCTATGTGGATATTCCCGGAGTGGTCAGAGAAACAGTTAAAGACATAGGGTATACAAGAGCCAAATACGGCTTTGACTACGAAACCTGCGGAGTTATCTCCACTATAGACAAGCAGTCTCCGGATATCGCAATGGGCGTTGACACTGGCGGTGCCGGAGATCAGGGGCTTATGTTCGGTTTCGCATGCGATGAAACCGAGGAGCTTATGCCTCTTCCCATCATGCTTGCCCACAAACTTACTATGCAGCTTTCAAAAGTTCGTAAAAACGAAGTTCTTCCCTACCTCAGACCGGACGGAAAATCTCAGGTTACAATAGAATATGACGGCTACAACCCTGTAAGAGTTGATACTGTGGTTATATCTTCCCAGCATTCAAATGAAATAAAACTGCAAGACCTGAGAGAAGATATTATAGAAAAAGTAATCAGACCTGTTATCCCTGCGGATCTTCTTGATGAAGAACACATAAAATATCATATCAACCCTACCGGAAGATTTGTAATAGGCGGTCCGATGGGTGACTGCGGTCTTACCGGAAGGAAGATTATAGTAGATACATACGGCGGTGCAGGAAGACACGGCGGCGGTGCATTCAGCGGTAAGGATCCGTCCAAAGTGGACAGAAGTGCCGCGTACGCTGCAAGATGGGTTGCGAAAAACATAGTAGCCGGCGGATTTGCTAAAAGATGCGAAATTCAGCTTGCTTACGCAATCGGTGTAGCAGAGCCTGTTTCTGTGAACGTAAATACCTTCGGAACTTCAACAGTGCCTGAATGTGAAATAGAAAAAGCGGTTAAGGCAGTGTTTGATCTCACTCCCAAAGGCATCATGGAATCCCTTGACTTAAGAAAACCAATTTTCAGAAAAACAGCCGCTTACGGTCATTTCGGCAGAAGCGAATTTTCATGGGAAAAGACTGACAAAGTTGATGAACTTAAGAAAATCATAGGCTAACAGCAAATGTTTGCGGACTTTCTGAGAAGGAAAGTCCGTTTTTTCTTTTATGGCATTCCTGCCGTGTATTTTAAGAGGTAAAAATGAGTTTTAGCGATTATAAAATCAGGGATATTTCCCTCGCCGAGTTCGGTAGAAAAGAGATCCAGATTGCGGAGCATGAAATGCCCGGTCTCATGGCTGTCAGAGAAAAGTATGCTGCATCCAAACCATTGAAAAACGTGAGAATTATGGGCTCTCTCCACATGACAGTTCAAACTGCAGTTCTGATAGAAACTCTTGTTGCTCTCGGAGCTGATGTCCGCTGGTGCAGCTGCAATATCTTTTCCACACAGGATCATGCTGCTGCGGCAATAGCGGCTGCGGGTGTTCCTGTTTTTGCATGGAAAGGTGAAACCCTTGAGGAATACTGGTGGTGTACTGATAAGGCGCTGAGATTTCCCGGTGGAAAAGGTCCTGAACTCATTGTTGATGACGGCGGAGATGCCACTCTTATGATCCACCTTGGTTATAAGGGTGAAAAAGAGCCTTCATTTTTTGATAAACAGGTAGATACTGAAGATGAAAAACAGCTTTTCGGGCTGCTTAAAAATATATTTAAGGAAGATTCAACCCGTTGGGCAAGAACTGTTGCAGACTGGAAAGGTGTTTCCGAAGAAACAACAACCGGTGTTCACCGCCTCTATCAAATGCTTGAAAAGGGCGAGCTGCTTGTTCCTGCGATAAATGTGAATGACTCTGTAACAAAATCCAAATTCGACAATCTTTACGGCTGCCGTGAATCTCTTATTGACGGAATTAAGCGTGCAACCGATGTGATGATCGCCGGCAAAGTTGCCGTGGTATGCGGCTATGGTGATGTGGGCAAGGGCTCTGCGCAATCCCTCAGAGGGCAGGGCGCAAGGGTTATTGTAACTGAAATTGACCCTATATGCGCTCTTCAGGCTGCTATGGAAGGTTATGAAGTTACCACTGTCGAGGCTACTCTCGGCAGAGCAGATATCTATGTTACCACTACCGGCAACAGGGATATTATCCGCATTGAGCATATGGAAAAAATGAAAGATCAGGCTATTATCTGCAACATCGGTCACTTTGATAACGAAATTCAGGTTGAAAAGCTTGAAAACTATAAAGGAATTAAGAGACTGAACATTAAACCTCAGGTAGATAAATATACATTCCCTGACGGACATGAAATATTCCTTCTGGCAGAAGGAAGGCTTGTGAACCTCGGCTGCGCTATGGGACATCCCTCATTTGTAATGTCAAACTCATTCGCAAATCAGACCCTTGCCCAGCTTGATCTCTGGGAGAACAGAGAACAATACAAACCTGGTGTATATATGCTTCCGAAAGTCCTTGACGAAGAAGTTGCCAGGCTCCACCTTGAGAAGATCGGCGTTAAGCTCACAACTCTTACAAAAGAACAGGCAGACTATATAGGCGTGCCTGTAGAGGGTCCTTATAAGCCGGGTCACTACAGGTATTAAGGTATAATGGAAAATAATAAAAACGTTCTTATACTGGGTGCGGGTCCTGCGGGACTCAATGCCGCAAAGCTTCTGGCAACGCAGGGATTTCGTGTAACTATTGTTGACAGGGAGATAGGCGGCAACTACTGCCGTTCCGGTAGTGTTATTTCTAACTCACTCCTGTATCAGAGCAAAATATTTGCTAGCTGTTCGGAGAAAATGTCGTCTCTGGTAAGCGGAGATGAATGCTCATCCGTTAATTTTGACTTTAAAAAATCAAGGAAACTAACAGAGCAGTCCGTGACCAGAATACGCAAGGCTCTCAATGAAGATATTGAAAACCTTGACATTCAGTTTGTTTACGGATTTGGTAAATTTGCTTCTGAAAATTCCATGACAGTCACAAGTGTGGATGGTGATGTGGAGATCAAGTTTGATTTCTGCATCATTGCCACCGGTTCGTCTGACATTAACCCCGGTTTAAGCTCTTCTGTAAAACTTCTTACTGTATCAAGCATCAGTGAGCTTGAGAAAGTGCCTTCCAAGATCACCATCCTCGGCGGCGGCTTTGTGGGGTGTGAATTTGCCACTATTTTCAGAAGACTGGGCTCTGCTGTAACTATTATTGAGACAAAAGATGAAATACTCCGTGATATGGATCAGCAGGTTGTCAAAAAACTGGAAGAAAAATTTAAGAAAAGCGGCATAGAAATCCTCAAAAATACAAAGGTTGATAAAGCGGAAAAGGTTGGGAACAAATATATCCTTTTCCTTTCCGGCGGCGTTAAGCTTGAAACTGAGGAAGTTTTTGTAGCTGTAGGCAGGAAGTCCAACATCTGCTGCCTTGATTTGGATAAAGCAGGCATTAAACTTGATGAAAACGGAAACCTGAAGCTCACTAAAAAGATGCGTACGACAAACCCCAATGTTTACGCTGCGGGTGATGCGTCAGGCGGAAACATGCTTGTAAGCTGGGCTTACACCACTTCTGAAATAGCTGCGGATGCCATAATCGGCAACAAAACAGCAAAACCTTGGGAAACGATGCCCAGAGTGCTTTATCTTGATCCTGAGATAGCCAAAGTCGGATCAACTGAAGATGAACTCAAAGACAGCGAAGGCGAATATGCGTGTATAAAATACAACATTACAGACCTTGAAAAAACCCTTATCAGCGGCGCCCAGAAAGGGTATATGAAAGTTGTTTACGACAAAGACTCCAGAAAAATCCTCGGATGCCATGTAATCGGAGACGGTGCAGGGCAGATATGCTCAATGTTTTCGCTTCTGATACAGTCCGGCATCACCATAGATAAGATCTCCGACTATGTTTTCAATCATCCCACATATGCGGAAGTGCTTAATGATATAGCAAGCAAGGTGAAACAGTGATAGCTGTTTACAGTATCCTTTTCTGGATATATCTGGCACTTCTTACCGCTGTGCTTGTTATCATTGGGATACCGTCCATATTCTTTTCAAAGCACCCTTATAAGCTTATGAGCCGGATATGGGCAAAAATGCTCCTTCTGTTTCTCGGTATCAGTGTCAGCACCGAAGGATTGGAGAAACTTGATAAAAACTCTCATTATGTCTTTATGGGCAACCATTTAAGCTATGCGGATATTTTCGTTCTGCTTCATGTGTTCTCTGAAAGACAGTTTCTTTTTATGGCTAAAAAGGAGCTGTTCAAAATTCCTTTTTTCGGCTTTGCCCTCAAAAAAATAGGTATGATCCCAATCGAAAGAGGCGATCATAAAGATGGTTTGAAAAGTTTGCTTAATGCGGCAAAAAAAATCAGCGAAGGCTTTTCGGTTCTGCTTTTTCCCGAAGGAACCAGATCCTCAGACGGCAGACTGGGCAGCTTTAAACGGGGTGCTTTTGTTTTGGCGGGAAGAACAGGCAACAGGATTGCTCCTTTTATAATAAGGGGGACATCTGACGCTGTTCCTAAACATGGTTTCAGAGTTTATCCCTTTAAAAAAGTCCATTTAAAATTTCTTGAACCAATGAATCCCGGCGGTATGAAGGATAAAGAACTCCTTGAACATGTGCGTGGTGTGATGCTGAATGAACTCGGTCAAAAGGATAATCTTAGCACTGGGGAGTAACATTGGCGACAGGGAGCAGAACTTAGTTGATGCTCTTGATGCCATGACTCCGGCTGCCTGTATAGAGAAAGTATCGTCTGTCTACTCCACTGCATCTCTGCTTAGGGACGGACAGGCGGATTACTGCAACATCTGCTGTTCAGGCACAACGGAGCTTACTCCTGATGAGCTTCTTTCTTTTGTTAAAGAGGCAGAAAAAAAGCTTGGCAGAGAAAAATCTGCAAGATGGCAGAGCAGACTGATAGATATAGATATTATCGACTACAACAAAGAATCGTACGATTCAGAGAATCTCGTTATTCCTCACAGAGAGATGACAAACCGCAGCTTTGTTCTTTATCCGCTGAGGGATGTGGATGCCGGTTACATTCACCCGTTAAGCCTTAAAAGTATAGATACTCTTATCAATGAACTTAAAGACGATCTCGACATCACATTAAACGGAGAGTTACCATGGCGGTGATTACAGTTTCAAGACAGTTCGGGTGCGGCGGCGAGTACGTTGCGGAAAAAATTGCGGAAAAACTGGGGTTCAAGTTTTTTCATAAGGAACTTATTAAATATATAGCCATTCTCACTGATACTGATGAGGAGAAGGTTAATAAATTTGACGAAGAACATCACTCAAATTTCCGTTCATTTATGTCCAGCTATTTTGATGCTGATCTGTTCTCAAATGTATTTAAAGATGAAAAAATCGATAAGGTAAATGACATGATCAAAAACGACGAAACACTGTCGTTCTTTGATACCTATGCTGATCAGGAGCCTGTTTTCGACAGTAAAAAGTTCAGCTCAATGGTGGAGCTTATTATAAAGAATCTTGCTTCGGATACCAACTGTGTAATCATGGGGCGGGGCAGCCAGTGTATTCTTGAGGATGAACCTAACTGCCTGCATCTGAGACTTACTGCACCTTTTGAAAGCCGAGTTAATTGGCTGATGGATAAAGAGAGCCTTGAAGAGGCTGCGGCATCTGAGCAGATAAAAGCTATAGAAAAACATAAGAAAAGTTATATAAGACATTATTATAAAAAGGATATTGACGATATTAGTCTGTATCATGCCGTTTTTAACCTGAGTAAGTCATCAAATGAGCAGCTGGCTGATATGATAATTGCCTCTGCGAAATCCTTTCTGAAGTTCTGATACGTGTTTTAAAATTACCGGCAACACAGCCGGAAAGCCTTTACTGTCAAGCTTAAAATCATTGACTGTCTGCGTGATTTGGAATATACCTGTATTCTTATGCGGAGGTTGTTTTGTTCAGCAGAGTCAAAGGATTCAGAGACATATACGGCGAAGAAGCCGTGTATTGGGAAAGAATAGAAAGAATTTTCAAGGAAACTTTTCATACATTCAACTTCAGGGAATTTATTCTTCCTGTGCTTGAACGAGCCGATGTTTTTCATCGTGGAATAGGCGATACAACAGACATAGTCGAAAAAGAGATGTTTGCCTTTAAGGACAGAGACGACACAATGGTGGCGCTCCGCCCTGAAGGGACTGCTTCTCTGGTGCGTGCCTATGTTGAAAACAAGCTCTACAACCCTCCTTCAGTCAAAAAATATTACTACATCGGACCCATGTTCAGAAGGGAACGTCCGCAGAAAGGGCGTTTCCGTCAGTTTTATCAGGCAGGAATAGAGGTATTCGGCGCTGAAGGCGCAGCCGCTGATGCGGAAGTGATATATCTGCTCCGTACCCTTGCAGATAAAGCAGGCATAGGTGATATGGTTACAATGGAGATAAACTCCATAGGCTGTCCTGAGTGCAGACCTGCGTATTATAAAACCCTCGTTGCATACTTTGAGGAGCATAAGGAAAGTCTTTGTGAAGACTGCAAACGCAGACTGGGCAAAAACCCTATGCGTATTCTTGACTGCAAAGTGGAATCGTGCAGAGCAGTGACAAAAAATGCTCCTGTTATGCTTGATTATCTCTGTAATGAATGTGAAAATCATTTTTCGGATGTAAAAAAATACCTCACAGCCTTTGGTGTGGAGTATAATATAAATAAGATGATGGTCAGAGGGCTGGATTATTATGTCCGCACCGCCTTTGAGATGGTCACAAATCATCTCGGCTCGCAGAATGCCGTGGGCGCAGGCGGAAGGTATGACGGACTTATAAAGCTTCTCGGCGGACCTGAAGTGCCCGGAATAGGCTTCGCTTTGGGAATTGACCGTCTGGTGGCTCTTGCCATGCAGAAGGACAATATCAAAGACAAAGGGGCGGATGTTTTCATCATAGCCTTCAAGGATGTTTCGGATGTAAAATGTGCGGAACTGGTAAAGAATTTCAGAGAAAGGTCGATTATAGCTGAGATTGATTACGCTTTCCGTGCCATGAAAAAGCAGATTAAATCGGCGGATTCATCCGGCGCGCGCTTCACCCTGATACTGGGGGATGAAGAAATGGACAGAGGCGAGGTTTCCGTTAAAAATATGGAAACTGGTGAGCAGACCTCTGTTAAGCTCGATGAAGTTGTCGAATATATCCAAAATAAACTGTAAGCAGGAGGACCACTTGGTTTCAAACCTTGGCGACTGGAGACGGACGCACGATTGTAATGCTCTCAGAGCGTCAGATATAGGGAAAAAGGTTACCCTCATGGGGTGGGTTCAGAGAAGAAGAGACCACGGCGGCGTTATTTTTGTGGATCTCAGAGACAGAGAAGGCTTAACACAGATAGTTATGAGCCCTGAACTCAATAAGGCTGTTCATGAAAAAGCTGAAAACCTCAGAAGCGAATTTGTTATAGCTATCAAAGGTGAAGTAGCAGCCAGACCCGAAGGCTCACTTAATGAAAAACTCCCCACAGGCGAAGTGGAAGTGAATGTTGAGGAACTTAAAATCCTCAACACATCTATAGTTCCTCCCTTCATGCTTGATGAATACAGCAATGTTAGTGAAGACGTCAGACTGAAATACCGTTATCTCGACCTCAGAAGACCAGAGCTGAAAAGCAACCTGATCATGAGACACCAGATAACCAAAACTATGAGAGAATTCCTTTATTCCAAAGGATTTATAGATGTTGAAACGCCTTTCCTTACAAAAAGCACACCTGAAGGCGCAAGGGATTATCTTGTACCCAGCAGGGTAAACCCCGGCAAATGTTATGCTCTGCCTCAGTCTCCTCAGATGTTCAAACAGCTTCTGATGATCGCAGGGTTCGAGCGTTACTTCCAGATAGTTAGATGCTTCCGTGATGAAGACCTTCGTGCAGACAGACAGCCCGAATTCACTCAGCTTGATATTGAGATGTCATTCATTGACTCTAAAGATCTCATGGGCATCATGGAAGAGCTTTTCATCACAATCTTCGATCAGGTTCTTGGCGTTAAGCTTGAAAAAGGCTTCCCCACTATGAGCTATGATGAAGCTATGGAAAAATACGGTCATGACGCTCCTGATACTCGTTTTGAGCTTTATCTTAAAACCATAAACGAAACAGTAAAAGGCTGCGGATTTAAAGTGTTTAATGAAGCAGTTGAAAAAAACGGATGTGTTAAAGCTGTAAACGCCATTGGCGCAGGCAAGGCATTTTCCAGAAAAGATATAGATGACCTTACTGATTTCGTTGTTTCACTCGGCGCAGGCGGTCTTGCTTACATCAAAGTTAACGAGGACGGACTTCAGTCACCTATAGTTAAATTCCTCGGCGAAGATGTGGCTGCGGCTGTTGTTAAGGAAATGGACGCCAAACCCGGAGATATTATTTTCTTCGGAGCCGGCGACAAATATACTGTGAATCTCTATATGTCCAAGCTCAGGCTGAAACTCGGCGCAATGCTCGGTCTCATAGACAGAGATAAACACTCCTTCGTATGGGTTCTTGACTTTCCGCTCCTTGAATGGGATGCAGATGGTAAACGCTGGGCGGCTATGCACCATCCGTTCACGTCTCCCCTTGATGAAGATGTGGCTCTGTTTGATACGGATCCGGGTAAAATGCGTGCGAAAGCCTATGACCTCGTACTTAACGGTTCTGAGATCGGCGGTGGAAGTATCAGAATTCACAGAAGCGATGTTCAGGAGAAAATGTTTGCCACCCTCGGTCTCACAGAAGAGGAGAGGGCGTACAAATTCGGTTTCTTCATTGATGCGCTTAAGTACGGCACTCCGCCCCATGGCGGCATTGCCTTCGGCGTGGACAGGGTAGCTACTATCCTTACAAAATCCACATCTATCAGAGATGTAATAGCTTTCCCCAAAACTCAGAAAGCAACATGCCTGATGAGCGACGCCCCAAGTTTCATTGATGATAAACAGCTCAAAGAGCTTTACATGAAATTTGAAGTTGCTGAGAACAAATAGAAGATTTAACTGTCATTGGTTTGACAGACCTTTAGGCTTGTGTTAGCCTTAGAAGGTATTATCTTAATAGATAATTAAGAAAAAGGGAGGATTCCGTATGAAGACCTACAAACTTCTGCTCCTGGTTGTGGTGCTTTCTGCTTTCGCTCTTGCCGGATGCAGCAAACCGCCCGTTCAGGAACTCGATCAGGCCAAGACGGCCATGCAGGCAGCTAAGGATAGCGGAGCCGAGAAGTGCCAGCTCCCCGAATATCTTGAAGCTAAAGCTAAGCTTGAAGCCGCTCAGAAGAAAATGGATGAAGCCGAAAAAGGCGGCAAAAAAGGTGAACTTTACGAATCAGCAAAAGCAGATCTTCTTGCTGCAATAGCTGACTTTGAAAAAGCTAAGGCAAACGCCGATGCTTATAAAGCTACCGATGCTAAAGTTCAGGCTGAGCTTTCCGCTCTCAAAGCTAATATCGACAGATATAAAGAGAACGGTGAAAAATATGACCTTCCGTCATACAAGGCTGCCGTTGATAAGTATAACAAAGCTAAAGAACTTGCAGACAAGTGCAAGGGTGAAGAAGCTCTCGCTCTCATAGCTCAGGCTAACGAAGACCTCAAAAACGCTGAGGAAGAATTTGCCGCTGCTAAAGCTGCTGAGCTTGCCGCTGCTGAAGCTGCAAAAACTGTCGAATCAGAAGCTGTTGCTTCTGAAAAGTACACTGTTGTAAAAGGCGACAACCTTTGGAACATATCTAAAGCTAAGTACATGAACCCCTTTATGTGGCCGATCATCTACTGGGCTAACGAAGCATCTATCAAAGACCCCGACCTTATTTTCCCCGGTCAGGTATTTGATATCATGAAAGATGTTCCCGCTGCTGACAAAGACAAGGCTGAGAAGTTCTCTCGTAACAGAGGACCTTGGTCACTCTTCGATGGCAAATAAGAGCATAAGTTAGAATTATATAAAAAAAGCCGCACTCATAACGGGTGCGGCTTTTTTATTTTCGTTATCCGGATATTTTTCGGTCTAGGTAAACATCTTTATAAATCACGTATCTGTCGGCATAGTCTCGGATGCTTTGTATTTCAGCTTCTGAAAGTTTTTTGACCGCTTTGGCAGGGCTGCCCATAATAAGTGAGCCCGGTTCATAGGTTTTATTAGGTGGTACAAGGCTTCCTGCAGCAACTATACTGTTTTCGCCTATGACGGAATTGTCAAGAATGACCGACCCAATACCTACCAGTACATTGTTTTCTATGGTACATCCATGAAGTGTTACGCTGTGTCCTATGGTTACATAATCTTTGAGAACAGTGGGGTATTTATTTTTAGTAACGTGAATAACGCTCCCATCCTGCACGTTTGTGCATTTGCCTATTTCTATCCGCTCAACATCGCCCCGCAAGACAACATTATACCATATGCTTGAGTCATCCCCCAGAGTGACATCACCGATTATAACCGCATTGTCGGCTATGAATACTTTCTCTCCCTTTGTTGCACCCTTGTTCAGTCTGGCAATCATTCTCTCCACTGCGTAACCTCCTGAAAAGTTATGGAAATATTTTGCAGTTAATATAACATTACGCACAAAAACACGCATCAGTTAAATATATTTGTTACGTAAATATCTTAGGTTTATAGATATTTTTATAATAACACTGTTAATAAATAACTTGACATAAACTTCTCTGTTTAATATATAATAGAAATAGGGATAATTATTAAATCAGATTCAGGGGTTATTAATGGGATACGGAACCAAGCTGAGAGACATCAGAAAAAGACTGGGGCTTACGCTGGAAGATATTTCACAGAAGACGGGGTTTACCAAGAGTTTTATCAGCCAGATTGAAAACGGCAAAAACTCGCCTTCCATAGCTTCTCTTAAAAAAATCTGTTATGCTCTGGGAACTACTATCAGTGAGCTTTTTGAAGATGAACGCAATATAGTTAACACCTTTTCATACGAAGACTATAATGTACTCAAGAACAAAAGCATTACTATGACTTTTCCTGCATCCAAGGTTGTTAACAGAAAACTTGAGCCTATCATAATCGATCTTGAACCTTATTCAGAAACAGGTACGGACAGTTATCACCATGTGGGTGAAGAATTCGGCTATGTGCTTGAAGGAGAGATTGTTGTCGTAATAGGAACAGAAGAATACAAAGTAAAACAGGGCGAATCAATATACTTTAGCTCAAACCTTCCTCATAGGATACGCAACAGGACGGATAAACCTGCTAAAGCTTTCTGGGTTGATACGCCACCGTCATTTTAATAATCACAAATTCTCCATCCATGGGAATTTGTGATACACACTCGCGGGCGGTTTAACCGCCCTTCGTTCGCACGGCGTCGGCACATCCTGTGCCTCTTCAAGTGAATTTTGTCTGTTTCTAATACACGCTTGCGCCGCAGTAAATGCGGCTTCGCTTCACACGGTGCGCTCCCGTCCTTGGGAGCGTTTATAAAGCACTGCATAAATTGTGATACACACTCTCGGGCGGTTTAACCGCCCTTCGTTCGCACGGCGTCGGCACATCCTGTGGTGTTGCTTGGTTCTTAATGTTGCTCATCTTCAAACTGATATTCAAATCAAAAAAGCATACTTTTATCTGCTCAATTTTAACCTTATATATTTTTTCTTGACATATGGTTCATAACTACTTATATGTAGCACAGCTTGGATCCTTCAAAAGACCGAGACTTAACAATTCAATATATCCTCGTTAAGCCTCCCGCTTGCGGATCTTCGCAAAAAAGATATGGGAGCGTGCCTAAGTGAGCAAACACGCTGAAATCAAGAAGATTACTGTCTCTACCATCCGTAATATGAAATCAAAAAATGAAAAAGTGACATGCGTTACAGGATATGATTATACTGCCGCACAGATTCTGGATCAGGCAGGTGTTGACATAGTTCTGGTCGGTGATTCCCTTGGGATGGTGATGAACGGTTATGAAAACACCATCCCTGTCACTCTTGATGAAATGATTTACCACACAAAGGCAGTGAAAAGAGGTCTGACAAGAGCTTTTCTTGTAACTGACCTGCCGTTCGGCACGTATAATGTAAGCACAGAAAAAGCTATCGAAAACGGTGTCCGTGTGATTAAGGAATCCGGCGCTGAGGCTGTAAAGCTTGAAGGCGGTGAAGAGATAGCGCCTCTGGTTGAAAAACTTGTGAAGGCGGGTGTCAATGTTATGGGGCATATAGGTCTTATGCCGCAGTCAGTTCATGTAATGGGCGGATATAAGATTCAGGGTAAAGACGGCGGAGAACAGCTTGTTAAAGATGCTGTTGCTCTGGAAAAAGCCGGTGCTTTCTCAATTGTGGTTGAAGGCGTAGTCGCTGAAACTGCTAAAAAGATAACCGATGCTGTGTCTATCCCGACAATCGGAATCGGCGCAAGTGTAAACTGTGACGGGCAGGTGCTTGTTTATCATGACATGCTCGGATTATTTAATGATTTCACACCAAAATTTGTTAAAAGATATGCTAACCTCAGAGAGGTTGCTGTAAAAGCGGTAGAAAATTATATAGAAGAGGTTAAAAGCTGCGCCTTTCCTGATGAAAAGCACAGTTTTTGAGGTGCTTAGTGAAAATTATAACCAAGATTTCCGAATCAAGAGATGAAATTAATGTTTTCAGATGTGTGGGCAAGAGGATAGGCTTTGTGCCCACAATGGGGTATCTGCATGAAGGGCATTTGAGTCTTGTAAAAAAATGCAGAGAGGAGAATGACATAGTGGTGGTAAGCATTTTTGTGAACCCCACACAGTTTGGCGCAGGGGAAGATTTTGAGCGTTATCCTAAGGATCTTAAAAAAGATGCAGCACTTCTTCAAGGAGCAGGGGTAGATTTTCTGTTTACTCCGTCAGTGGAAGAAATGTACCCCGAAGGCTTCAGCACTGCCATAAGCGTTTCCGGTATAAGTGACGGGCTTTGCGGAAGCTCAAGACCCGGACATTTTGACGGAGTTGCTTTGGTTGTTACCAAACTTCTTAATATAATCATGCCTCATAAGGCATATTTTGGAATGAAAGACTATCAGCAGCTTCAGGTTATCAAACGGTTTGTTGCTGATTTGAATATGAATACAAAAATTATTGGTATGCCGATAATCAGAGAAACAGACGGGCTCGCCTTAAGCTCCAGAAACATTTATCTGAACGCTGATGAAAGAAAGTCCGCCCTCTGCCTTAGCAGATCATTTGCCCTTGTTTATGAAGCTCTTGAAGGCGGCGAAACGGAAGTTTCCGAAGTTAAGACAATCGTTGAAAATTTTATAAAAGATCATCCTCACACACGCATAGATTATGTTCAGTTTGTGGACCCTGAAACTCTTAAGCCTGTAAAGGATCTCACAAAAGACTTTCTGCTTGCTCTTGCTGTTTATGTAGGCAAAGCGAGGCTAATAGATAATAATATCTTTAAGGTGATGTAAATGCTCAGAAATATGTTTAAAGCAAAACTCCACAGAGCCACCGTAACTGATGCAGACCTCAACTATGAAGGCAGTGTCACAATCGACAAGGATCTCCTTGACGCTTCAGGAATTATCGAGTTTGAAAAGGTTGATATCTGGAACATAACAAACGGAGCCCGTTTCTCAACTTATGTGCTTGAAGGGCGCAGAGGAAGCGGAGAAATCTGCCTCAACGGCGCAGCAGCCAGACTTGTTCAGGTTGGAGACAGGGTGATCATAGCTACGTTTGCCATGATGGATGAAAAAGAGCTTGAGGGTTTCAAACCCACTGTTGTTCAGCTTGATGAGCATAATAAAATCGTGGCGAAAGACGGTGTTCTGGTCTAGAAGAACCTCGTTCTTGCCAACAACCCGTTATCCTGTTATTATTTATTTATAAAACGGGCTTAGAGGTTTACACATGGCTGAAATGAGACAAATAGTCAGTCTGATGCTGAGCGGTGAAAAATACGGCATCAATATAATGGATATAGAAGAAATACTCCGCATGATGGATATTACAAAAGTTCCCAAAGCTCCGTCATTTGTGGAAGGGATTATAAATCTGCGTGGTCAGGTTATCCCGATTGTAGATCTTCGCAAGAAGCTCGGTATAGCTGTTCCTGAAGAAAGCGGGCAAACAAGGATTATCAACGTTAATATAAAAGGCAAAAAGATCGGCTTTGTGGTTGACTGCGTTGACGAAGTTTTGCGCCTTGACCCCGAAGTAATTGACAAAGCTCCCGGCGCCTCCACTGGAGTCAACTCCGGCTATATTGACGGAGTAGCCAGAACAAAGCACGGTATGATCATCATTCTTGATGTTCATAAAATATTCAACCCTAACGAAGCAAGCGCTCTCAGCTATTTCTGATGACGGCTCATGGAGCTTGGAAATCTTCGCAAACTCCTTAATTCAATAGGGAAAAACAGGTCGGATTTCGTCAAGAATCCGACCTCATATCTTTTATCAATCGCAGAATATACCGCAAAATTAAGCCCTACACTCTCATCAATTGCCGCAAAAACAGCGGAGAAGGGAAGCCCATCTTTATCAGAGCTGGATGCTGTTGTCCATGAGCTTGCCATGTTTATTGCAGGTTCATCCTCAAACACTAAAGCGGCGGTTTTACTCCAGACTTCTGTTGCCACAGTCAAAGGCATTGGCGGTAAAACAGCGGAAGCACTGGAAAAAGCCGGAATAACAAATATGGAGGATGTGCTTCTCCATTTTCCTTTCCGTTACGAGGCAATAGGTTATGAAGGCAGTGAGAAGGGTGTTCTTACCGGTGTTCTGGAAACTCACGGACCGACATTCACCAGAGGTAAAAAACGTATCTATAAGGCTGTTTTCCGCTCTGAAGCAGGTTTTTTCTCGGCTTTGTGGTTTAATTTTTCCAAATCATACCCCGCATCGGGGCTTACAATCGGCACAAAATATCACCTGTACGGAAATATCGGCCGGATGGACGGCTCATATTCCATTGTCCACCCTGAAATGATCAGCGAGGCGGATATAGGCAAGATCCGTGCTGTCTACAGCCTTCCCACAGCAGTTAATCATAAAACCTATGCTTCCGCAGTGTTCAGAGCTGTGCATGATTATCTGGAATATATGCCGGATACTCTGCCGCTTCGTCTGGCTGATAAATATTCATATCCTGACATACGTTCCGCAGTGAAAACACTGCATTTTCCCGATGATATAAGCCAGCTTGGCAAGCTTCAGACACGGAGTCACCCGGCTTACGAGCGTTTTGTATTTGAAGAGCTTTTTTATCTGCAGCTTGGACTTCTGATGAAAAAGAGAACTTATCAGGAGATCACTGGTATAGCTTTTGATGTTAAAACAGAATATCTCGACGAAATCGGGAACATGATGCCCTTTAAACTTACATCCGCCCAAAAAAGAGTATTGGCGGATATTTTTAATGATATGAAACGCCCGAAACAAATGAACAGACTTATCCAGGGAGACGTGGGAAGCGGAAAAACGATTGTCTGCTTCACTGCTGCCATGATTGCGGTTAAAAACGGATGTCAGGCTGCAATAATTGCTCCTACAGAGGTTTTGGCGGAACAGCATTTCCGCAGTCTGCTTAACTTTCTGAACGGCACAAAATACACCGCAGCGCTCCTCACGGGCTCAACGGCTGATAAGGATAAAAAAGCTTCCAAAGAATTGATAAGGGAAGGGCACATAAATTTTGTGGTGGGAACCCATGCATTGATTCAGGAAGATACAGAATTTGCCTCTCTCGGCTTTGTGGTGATTGATGAACAGCACCGCTTCGGTGTTTTACAGCGTAAGACACTGGTGGAGAAGGGTTATACTCCTGATATACTTCTGATGACAGCAACCCCGATTCCCCGCACTCTTTCTCTTACTTTTTACGGTGATCTTGATATAAGTGTTATTGATGCTATGCCGCCGGGCAGAAAGCCCATTATTACCAAAGCTTTCCCTGAGACTTCCCGTAACAGGATATTTGAGTCGGTTAAGAAAGAGCTGGATAAGGGGCATAAGGCGTATTTCATATATCCGCTGATCGATGCAAGCGATAAACTTGCTCTGAAGGCTGCAACTGAAGGTTTTGAGGAAATAGCCGCATATTTCGGAGAAAATGTAACCGGACTGCTCCATGGTCGCATGAAGGCGGATGAAAAACGTGCTATGATGGACGGGTTTAAGAACGGCAGTCTGAAAGTTCTTGTGTCTACCACTGTAATAGAGGTCGGAGTGGATGTGCCGGATGCCACAGTTATGGTGATAGAAAATGCCGAAAGGTTCGGTCTTTCACAGCTTCATCAGCTAAGAGGCAGAGTGGGCAGGGGAGCGGAACAGTCCTACTGTGTTCTGGTTTATTCAAAACAGATAAGCGAAGACGGAAAAGCACGAATAAAGGCAATGGAACAGCATGCGGACGGTTTTAAGCTAAGTGAGATAGATCTTGAACTTCGTGGTCCAGGAGATTTTTTCGGAACCAGACAGTCAGGTTTGCCACAGTTTCGGTTTTCAAATATCGTAAAAGATGTCAAAATATTACATAGGGCAAGAGCGGAAGCGGAAGAGCTTCTGTCAGAAGATCCTGAATTGGCAAAACCTGTCAATAAAACGGTTCTGGAAGCCCTGAAAACCCGCTGGAAGGACGGAATAGACTTTCTTAACATCGGGTAGACGGTCAGTTTGTCGGACTAATATATAATAGAGAGTTTTTTTTCACCAACTAAAGGAAAGTTTGGTTGTCAGTAATTTATTAACCCATTGCGTTCCCGCTGACGGGAATGCGCCGTGCGCAGCGAGGGTTTGCTTTGCAAACCACAGGCGTGTATAGAAATTAAGGAGGTCACCGATGCAGTTGCCAAAGCTTAGCGAAGAACAGCTCAGGAATATTTCCACTCCTCTGAACCTTCAGAGAGCGGAAAACTATGTCGGTAAATTTATCGAGTGCTCTGTTGAGGGTTCTCTTCTCAAGGGAACAATCAAAGGTAATCACGGTGCTTATGTCACCACCCTCGAAATCAGTTCAGACCCAATCCGGTTTTCATGCGAATGTAATAACTCTAAGGAGGTTTTCTGCAAGCATGCCGCTGCTCTCGGCCTGACTTACATCTACACACCGTGGGTCTTTGCAAGCAGCCGGAAACTGGAAAGGAAAAACATAAAAACTTTTGATGATATTAAATTTTATATTAAAACCACTTCCCTTAAGTCTCTTCTTGATGATGTGCGGGGAAAGAGTGTCAGCTCTTCACAGGTAGCTGATCTTGCGGGTATTTCCATGCAGCAGTTATCCTCCATTGTGAAGGAGGATCTGAACGGGAAAAGCCATGTATTAACCGATCCTATCAAAATAGCCTGCCTGTATCTTCTGTGCAGTCAGAAATAAAGATTAAGCTTAAAAAGCCCCTGTATTTCAGGGGCTTTTTTTTGTATAATTTTTTTGCTTTTCAGGTGTTGTAAAAGAGAAATAATTCTGATATAAAACTCCAATTTTGCCCATATATTTCGGAGGATGAGTTGCCAAGAAGAAACGACATCAAAACCATTCTGGTTATAGGTTCAGGACCCATTGTTATAGGTCAGGCCTGCGAATTTGACTATTCGGGAACACAGGCTGTAAAAGCTCTTAAAGAGGAAGGATATAGAGTTGTACTCATAAACTCCAACCCTGCCACGATTATGACAGACCCCGAAATAGCCGACGCAACGTACATCGAACCTCTTACGGTTGAAGTTCTGGATAAAATCCTCGAAGCGGAGAAGCCCGACGCAATTCTCCCCACTGTGGGCGGACAGACTGCGCTTAATCTTGCCCTTGCTGCTTATGATGCAGGCGTGCTTGATAAGCACAAGGTTGAGCTTATCGGTGCTAATGTACAGGCTATCAGGAAGGCTGAAGACCGTGAGCTTTTTAAAGAAGCTATGGCAAAAATCGGTCTTGATATGCCCAAAAGCGCCATCGTACGCACATATCAGCAGGCAATGGACTGTGTTGACTCCATCGGTTTCCCCGCTATTATCCGCCCCTCATTCACGCTCGGCGGAACAGGCGGAAACGTTGCCTATAATATAGAAGAATATAAAAACTACGTTGAATGGGGGCTCGAAGCCTCACCTGTGCATGAAATACTTGTGGAGGAATCCGCCCTCGGCTGGAAGGAATACGAGCTTGAAGTAATGCGTGATCTCAATGACAACGTGGTTATTATCTGCTCCATAGAAAACTTTGACCCCATGGGTGTACACACGGGAGACAGTATCACAGTTGCTCCGGCGCAGACCCTTACAGATAAAGAATATCAGGAGCTCCGCAACGCCTCCATCAAGGTTATGCGTGAGATAGGGGTGGACACTGGCGGTTCAAATGTTCAGTTCGCTGTGAATCCCGCAAACGGACGCCAGATCATCATCGAAATGAACCCCAGAGTTTCCAGAAGCTCCGCACTTGCTTCAAAGGCAACCGGCTTCCCCATAGCTAAAATAGCCGCCAAGCTTGCTGTTGGCTATACTCTGGATGAAATTCCCAATGATATTACCAAAAAGACTCCCGCTTCCTTTGAGCCCACAATTGATTACTGCGTGGTGAAATTCCCCAGATTTACCTTTGAGAAATTCCCCGGCGCTGATGACAGGCTTACAACGCAGATGAAATCAGTTGGCGAGGTTATGTCCATAGGCAGAACCTTCAAGGAGTCTCTTCAGAAGGCAATAAACTCTCTGGAGACGGGTAAAACCGGCTTTGACGAGGTTTTCCCCACTGAAGAGCTTCATAAGGAGTCTGTCAGGGAAGAGATAGAAAAATACCTCCGCCGCCCCACAGACAAACGCATGTGGTACATAGGCGATGCTTTCAGGGCCGGCTATACGACAGAGGAAATACACGCTATCAGTGCAATTGACCCTTGGTTTCTTGATAATATTCAGGAAATTATCGAGTTTGAAGCAGAACTCAAGGCAAAAGGTTCTCTGAAGGCTGTTGAAGCTGACATGATGGAAAAAGCCAAAAGGCTCGGCTTTTCTGATAAAAGACTCGCTAAACTTCTGAAAACACATGATGATGATGTAAGAAGCTCTCGCCGCAAAGCGGTTTATAAAAGAGTTGATACATGCGCTGCTGAATTTGAATCAAATACGCCTTATCTCTACTCAACCTTTGAGGATGAGTGTGAATCCGAACCCACAGACAGAAAAAAGGTTATAATCCTTGGCGGCGGACCCAACAGAATAGGTCAGGGGATAGAGTTTGACTATTGCTGTGTCCATGCTTCGTTCGCTCTGGAAGAAGCGGGCTATGAGACCATCATGGTTAACTGTAACCCTGAGACTGTCAGTACGGACTATGACACATCTGACAGGCTTTACTTTGAACCGCTCACCAAAGAGCATGTTCTCAACATAGTCGAAAAGGAAAAACCCATTGGTGTTATTGTTCAGTTCGGCGGGCAGACACCCCTTAAACTCGCTGTACCCCTTGAAAAAGCTGGAGTTCCGATTCTCGGAACAAGCCCCGACAGCATTGATATAGCTGAAGACAGAGAGAGATTTAAAGACCTTATAGAGAGGCTGAATATCAAACAGCCGCCCAACGGAATAGCCAAAAACGACCAGCAGGCATTTGAAATAGCCGACAGAATAGGCTACCCGGTAGTTGTGCGCCCATCATATGTACTTGGCGGACGTGCGATGGAGATAGTTTATGAGCGTGAAGCCCTTGTGAACTATATGAAATATGCCGTTGAAGCAAGCGATGATCATCCTGTACTCATTGATAAATTCCTTGAAAACGCCATCGAAGTTGACGTGGATTCTGTCAGTGACGGTGAGAGAGTTGTTATCGGCGGCATCATGCAGCATATTGAAGAAGCCGGAATACACTCCGGTGACTCGGCATGTTCCATACCCGCACGCACCATAAATAAAGATATGCAAGCTAAAATTATCTCTGAAACCAAGAAGTTAGCTACAGAACTTAAAGTAATAGGTCTGATGAATGTTCAGTGGGCGATTAAGGGCGATGAGCTTTATATCCTTGAGGTAAACCCCAGAGCATCCAGAACTGTCCCCTATGTCAGCAAGACAATCGGACGCCCCCTCGCCAAAATCGCAAGTAAGGTGATGGTGGGCATCAAATTAAAAGAGCTGGGTTTCACAGAAGAAATTTACCCTGAATACTATACAGTTAAAGAAGCGGTATTCCCGTTTGTAAAATTTCCCGGAACTGACCTCGTCCTCGGACCCGAAATGAAGTCCACAGGCGAAGTTATGGGGATCGATACCGATTTCGGCATGGCTTTTTACAAGTCACAGCTTGCTGCGGGCAATAAACTTCCCGAAAAAGGAAAAGTCTTTATAAGCGTTAAAGACGCCTGCAAGGACGGCATTCTGGAAGTTGCCAAGAAGTTTGTTCAGCTTGGTTTCACCGTTGTTTCCACCGCAGGAACCTATGATTTCCTTGCCGGACACGGAATAGCGGTCGAGCGCATCAAAAAGGTCAGCGAAGGCAGACCCAATATTGTTGATGCTGTTAAAAACAGGGAGATCAGCTTCTGCCTGAATATTCCTGCGGGAAGGCGCTCAAGGCTTGATTCTGAATCAATCCGCAGAGCTATATTAAGCTACAGCGTTCCCTACGCAACAACTCTTGAAGCGGCGCAGGCTGTTGTGACTGCTATTGAGTCAAAAATCCATAAAGGAATGACAGTTAAACCGATTCAGCAATATTTCGGGAAATAACATGAAAGGAATTATCCTTAAAAACGAAAGACTTAATGATAAATATCGCCTGATGGAAATCGAATCACCGGAGTTTGTTAAAGATGCAAAACCCGGACAGTTTGTCATGGTGAAGACAGGTTTGCAGGATTATCTTGCAGACCCGCTTCTCAGGCGTCCTTTCGGCGTTGTAGATGTGCGTGGTAACACTTTCCGTCTGTTGTATATGCTTGTCGGCAAAGGTACACGCCTTATGACAGAAAGCCTTACTGGCTCTGTTATCGAGTTTTCATCCAGCCTCGGAAACGGCTTTAAGTCTGTTAAGGGAAAAAATGTGGCTCTTGTCGCCGGAGGAGTAGGGATAGCCCCTCTGCTCTGGATAGCAAAACTTCTGAAAGATGACGGATGCACCGTTAGCTTATATTTCGGCGGCAGAAATCAGGAAGACATTGTGCTTGCTGATGAGTTCCGCCCGCATATAGATAACCTTATCATCACCACCGATGACGGCAGCATAGGTGAAAAAGCTCTTGTTACTGCCCCTTTCGGCAGAGATGTAAAAAGCTTTGACCGTGTCTATGCCTGCGGTCCGAAAAGAATGCTTCAGGCCGTCAGCGAAATATGCGTCAGCAGTGATGTCCCGGTGGATGTTTCACTTGATGAACGCATGGCTTGCGGTATGGGCGCCTGCCTCGGCTGCATTATTTATGTTAGAGAAGGTGAGGGCACTGTTCAGAAGCGGTGCTGTGTTGAAGGTCCCGTATTTGACGGCTCAAAAGTTGTCTGGGATTCTGTTTGCAGGGTGGGGTGATATGTCTGGACTGAAAGTAAATATCTGCGGGGTGGAGTTTAAAAACCCTGTTATCACGGCAAGCGGAACTTTCGGCTATGGGCTGGAATACGCACGTTTTATTGACATATCAAGACTTGGCGGAATCTCCGTTAAGGGAATCTCATTCAACGAGGTTCAGGGCAACCCCATGCCCAGAATCATGGAAACCACTTCCGGAATGCTGAACGCTATCGGCTTGCAGAATGTCGGTGTCCACAGGTTTCTCAAGGAAAAACTGCCTCTTTTAAGAAAATACGATACCAGAGTGATCGTAAACTTCTGGGGCAAATCCATTGAGGAATATGTTCAAGTAGCGGAAATACTTGATAATGCTGATATTGACATGCTTGAAATGAATATTTCATGCCCAAATGTGAAAGAGGGCGGAATAGCCTTCGGCTCTGACCCTGCCATGACTGCAAAGGTTGTAGATCAATGCAGAAAGGTCATAAAGAACAAACCTTTACTGGTAAAGCTCTCACCCAATGTCACTGATATTAAGCCTTTTGCAAAAGCATGTGAGGACAACGGTGCGGACGGAATCAGCGCCATAAACACTCTGCTTGGCATGGCTGTGAATATAAATACAAGAAAGCCATATATATCTAATGTTACTGGCGGGTTGAGCGGTCCGGCTATTAAACCTGTTGCTGTGCGCATGGTGCATGAGGTATCAAAGGTCGTTAAAATCCCCATAGTCGGCATGGGCGGTATTATAAAGTGGGAGGATGCGGCAGAGTTTTTCCTCGTTGGTGCATCTGCGGTTCAGGTCGGCACTGCGAACTTTGTTGACCCTGAAATCCCGATCAAAATTATTGACGGACTTGAGAAATACGTCAGTGAGCAGAAGCTCTCAAACATATCAGAACTCACCGGAAAGGTGGATTTAAGCAAATAATCAGAGGCAGCCGCAGGGCTGCCTCTTTTCTATTCAACAAGATTATTTTTAATTAAATAGTTCCTGCCTGCTGGAGTTAATATATGATAACCTGCATCACTTTTGATAATGAATCTTTTATCAATAAGAATATCCAACAAATAAGCAAGGCGTATTGAACTTGTAATTGAAAAAGACATTATCTGTTGTTTAGTTAATCTATTATCTCCAATACGTAATAATATATTGTTAATCTCTTTTATATCTTTTTCTGTAAGTTCAGGAAATTCATTTTGAACCTCTTGATTAGAATTAGTAACTTGTTCTTCTGGCGTATCTTCAACAAAACCATTAATACTTTTTAGTTCAACTTGAGTACTGAGTGATTCAATCTTATTTTTGAGTTCATCTCTTTCTATTATAATATTTTCCAACTCTTGCTTTATTAATGTTATTTCATTATCTTTTCTTTTTAGATCACTAGTGTAATTATCTTCTAATTCCAAATGCTTCATAATAAGCTCTCTTGATTCTTCAACAGTTAATAACCTTTGTTGCTCAATTTCATTCTTAAGTTTATTAATTTCCATCTGGCGTTTTTTGCTAAAACTGTACACATGTTTAGCTGGGTACGGATAAATAAAAATATAAGCTAAAGAGAAAATAAGGGGAATGAATATGAAATATAAAAACCATCCTGAAATAATCCACCAACTATCATATGTTTTAATAATATTATCCATCGCCAGAAATTTTTCTTCAAGAGTCTCACCAAAGATGATGGACATGACAAATCGGTGGTTAACTAAGAGCCATGAAATAATAAAAGCACCACAGAGCGGGCTTACTGTTTTGTCATAAAGATATGCTTTTATTGATTTAACAGCATCATCAAACATTTATTACCTTTTATCTTATATGAAAAATTATCTTATCTGATTATAACATAGATTACCCGATCAAATAAGTTCCTGTTCCGGCGGCGATAAGCACGCCTTCATCATTATGCAGTTTAGCGGTGGAGACGGCTATCTTATTTCCTGCTCTCAGGGTTTCACCTGTTGCTGTGAACGATTTGCCTCTGCCGGGCTGAATATAGTCAATGCGCAGATCAATAGTACCGACTTTGCTGACTCGTTTCATTATCTGGTCTGCTGATTCTGAAGGGTATTTTGACGGAAGGCAGAGCAGGGCAGCTATTCCCGCTGTAACATCCATAACTGAGGCTACAACCCCGCCATGGAGGATACCGTAGTCGAAATTACCTATTAAGTCATTTTTCATATCAAATGTAATGACAGGAGTGAAACTGTCTGTAACTTCCAGCTTCATGCCCAGAAGCTTCTGAAAAGGACTGAGTGTTTCAAATCTTTCTTTAAACCGTGCAATTATTTCATTCATTTCAGCTTCCCCTCAAATAACAGGTGATTATAACAAAAAAGGAGCCCGAAGGCTCCCTTTAATTGCTGAAACGGCTAATTTTCTTAGTATGTCTCAACATCCGGATCTGTGACATCTTCCGGTTTAACCGGGTGTCTGAATATGTAATAAGTCCATATCTGATAGGCTATTACAATAGGAACAAATATCAGCACCACAACAGTCATTATCTTCAGAGTATAGTCACTGGATGATGAGTTGAAGGCGGTAATATTATAAGCATCATTCACTTTTGATGGCAGCAGGTTAGGATAAAGTCCCGCTATGCCTGTAAATACAAATGTGAAAACTGAAACGCATGAAGCAAGAAACGCCTGAAACATTGATTTTTTGTATATTACATAAATATACACTATGCCTGCTGCACATATTATCGGCAGAATAAACAATGCGGGCATTTTAAAGAAGTTGTTAAACAGCGGTGTCGAAAAATAAGTCGCTATAAGGAACATAACCACTGCAAATGCCAGGAGCGGAAGCAGATAAGGCAGGAGGGTTTTCGCTCTTTCTGCGGAGCCGCCTTCCGTCTTCAGACCAATCCATAAAGCACCGTGCGCAAGAAAAAATATTACAAATACTGCGCCGGTAAGCAATCCGTAGGGATTAAGAAGGCTTAATGTCGTTCCGAAATATCCGTATCCATCTATTAAGAGCCCCTGAAAGATATTGCCGAAAGCAACACCGAAAAGAAGAGGGGGAACAAAACTGCTTACGGATATAAGGAAATCCCATGTTTTTTTCCATTTCTCAGAATCAGCTTTGCCTCTGAATTCAAAAGACACACCTCTGACAATAAGCCCGAAAAGGATTATAAGAAGCGGGGTGTAAAACCAGCTGAACATATAAGCATATGTTGCGGGAAAAGCAGCAAATGTTGCTCCGCCTGCGGTAACAAGCCATACCTCATTTCCGTCCCATACCGGACCCAGAGAATTAATTATCTGCCTGCGCTCCATATCTGTTCTGCCTATGAAAGGGTGGAGCATGCCTGCACCGAAATCAAATCCATCCAGCATGAAATAAACAGCCCAGAGTAGTCCCCATAAACCAAACCATAATGACTGGAGCATGTTACACCGCCTCTATTGTTCTATGGATTTCTTTTTCAGGTCCTTTTTTGGAGAATTTAAATAAAAGGTAGAAGTCTATTATCATAAGTGTCCCATAGAAAATGAAAAAACCTGCAAGTGACATTGCCACCTGCTGAGGAGTAATGTTCATGGAAACGCCGTCTTCAGTACGCATCAGACCATAAACTATCCATGGCTGACGTCCGACCTCTGCCACTATCCAGCCAAGCTGTGCAGCAATATATGGCAGCGGTATGCAATAGAGAAGGGTGCGGAGAAGCCATGTTTTATTCTCAACACTGTTTTTGCGGGAATAGTATATTACTGCTGCCGCAAGAATTATGAATAATCCGCCCAAAAAGACCATAAGGCGGAATCCGATAAATACCGGTGTAACAGGCGGACGATCCTTCACGGGTATGTCACGGAGTCCTGTTACTTCTGCATTCCATTCTTTAAATGCCATAAAACTTGCCAGTTTCGGTATTGAGCCTATTTCAATTGAATTACGCTCATTTTCCTCATCCGGTACAGCAAAAAGAACTATCGGCGCTCCTTTTTCCGTTTCCCAGATAGATTCCATTGCTGCAAATTTTGACGGCTGAGTTTTAGCAACTTCCGCAGCGTGGAAATCTCCTATACCCGCAACTGCCAGAGATGAAAAAAGTCCGAATATGGCGGCAATTTTTATAGATTTTTTGAAAACTGCAATTTCGTTCTTTTTCATCAGATGGTAGGCCGAAACACCCATTACGAAGAATGCTCCTATTACCCATCCGCTTGTTACAGTATGGAAAAATTTAAGCCATGCGTAAGGAGATAGGATAACCGCAGTGAAATCTGTCAGCTCTGCTCTTCCGTTTGTTAGTGTATAGCCCACCGGATGCTGCATCCAGCCGTTTGCTATAAGAATCCATAGTGCGGAAAGATTAGAGCCGAGAGCTACCATCCATATTGAGAAAAGATGGACTCTTTTTGATACCTTTTTCCAGCCGAAAATCCATATTCCAAGGAAAACAGATTCGAGGAAAAAAGCAACTGTAGCTTCGATAGCGAGTGGTGCGCCAAAAATATCTCCGACATATTTTGAATATTCGGCCCAGTTCATACCGAACTGAAACTCAAGAGTTATCCCTGTGACAACTCCGATTGCGAAGTTTATCAGGAATAGTTTGCCCCAGAATTTTGTCATTCTGAGATAGTCACGATCACCCGTTCTGACATATACCGTCTGCATAAAGGCGATAAGAACTACCAGCCCAAGAGTGAGGGGAACAAAGATAAAGTGGAATCCGGCAGTTACGGCAAATTGGATTCGTGACAGCATCAAGGCATCCATAGCCAAAACCTCCTATTATTAAGATATATAATCGGTGTACTCATGCAGAACCTGCAACCAATACAGAGTGGTGCATACAAATAAGAATAGCACTTTAAATATGGGCTGCAATAAAAATATTCAATAAAATCAATCATATAAGATAACTATGATTAAGAAGAGTATTTTAATGCAAAATTAAATTTTATCTACTAAAAGATAAAAAAAGGATATAATAAAGAGCAAATGCTATATATTATTCCATGCTAAAGATTTTACAAATACTATTGAAAGCATGCAGGTTGCCAAAATGCCTTGTGCGATGATTTTTGCGAGCAGTAAAGGTCTTTGGCTGTGCTTTTTATTTAAATCCTCTTAGAACCCAAAATAGAGCCCTGTATTTTTGACATCTAATTGCTGTTTTCTAATTCTGTAGATCGAGTTAGATTTATCTGGCAGGGGACAAGGATTTCTATTTTAAAAACGTCTGATAAGATATATTATGTTAAACAGAATAGCGGCAACAGGCAGGATTAAAGGGATTATAAGATGATTTGATGATTTTGAGCTATTTCAGGTTTTTCCTGCTTATTCAAAAAAAACAGTAATGCTGGATGTCAGAAATAAAAACAGCGCTCCCCTTTAATGAAAAAACGGCAGCATATTTTGCTTTTTAAGGATAGTTTTGAGATTCCGGTAAGGCAAGGACAAACGCCTATGCTCTTCCTTGCCTTACAATGAAAATTCAGGTGAAGATTCAGCCTTTAAGCCAATTGAGAGAAAATCTTGATATATCTGCTTTGACGATAAGATCTGCCAGAGTTGTTTGTTCCAGTTCTTCGTAAAGCTTTTCAAAGGCTTTACCGACTCTTTTTGTAATTTCGCACATTCCTTCAGCATCACAGCTTCTATTTGTAAACTGGCATGAAATGCTTTTAGGCGTATCCTCAAAAATAATGTTCTGCCTTTCCGCCAGCTCCTCAAGCTGAATATGGCTGCCACTGTTACAGGCGATAATCACCAGACTATGCACTGCATATTCTGTCTTTTTTGACATTCTCATTACGATGCCTCATAAAATTTATTTGTTTTTTCTATTTTGAACTTTAAAAAACTCTCTGCATTCTTATAATATATAATTCACTTACATTTAAAATAAGATAAAAAAAATTAACGGATAATGCAATGTTTAGAATGATAATCTTTGACCTTGATGGTACGGTTCTTAATACTTTGGATGATATTCACTCCTCTATGATGGATACTCTTGATAAATTCGGGTTTGATAAATTTTCAATTGATGTTACAAAAACCTATGTGGGTGACGGTATAAGCAAGCTTGTCGAAAGAGCCGTAACATCAGAAAGATATACTAAGAAAATAGAGGATTACTTCAGGTTTGTTTACAATAAGCGTTTAGTTGAAACAACAAAGCCTTATGAAGGTATTACCGATGTTTTGGAGAGATTGAAAACTGAAGGTGTCTGTCAGGTTGTCCTTTCTAACAAAGCCACAGAATACACCGATTCTATAGTACGTCACTTCGGATTAGATAAATATCTGGACGGATGGTACGGTTTTGATTGTTTCCATGAGAAAAAGCCTTCTCCCCTGCCTGTACGTGAGATATTGAAAGCAAAGCACTTTTCTGCCGATGAATCGATCATGATTGGTGACAATTATACAGATATTGAAAGCGGAGCCGGCGCAGGGATAAAAACTTGCTTTTGCAAATACGGCTATGGTAAATTGAGGTCAATTCAGGCGGATTATTTCATTGATTCGCCTTCGGAAATTCTTCAGATAGCAGGTATTAAATGACAAAAAAAGCTGTATACGCAGACTGGATATACTATGACGGTGAGATTAAGGAGAACAAGTATCTGATAATAAATGGTAATATTATCGAAGGACTTGCAGATAAACCAGAGAATGACTGTGAGATTATAAGGCGGGAGAACTCGGCTATTTTCCCCGGATTAATAAATACCCATGCCCACCTTCCAATGTCTATATTCAGAGGTCTTGCAGATGATTTAATGCTTATGGACTGGCTTAAAAACCATATATGGCCTGTTGAGTCAAAATGGCTTTCAGAATCTTTTGTCCATGATGCCACCCTTCTTGCCGCTGTGGAGATGATACGCTGCGGAACTGTCTGTGCTAATGACATGTACTTCTTCTCTGACCATGTCGCTTCAGCGCTTGAAAAATGCGGATTACGCGGTGTTGTCGGTGTTGGGGTGCTGGACTTCCCCACCAAAACCGGCAAAGGAGCTGATGACTACATAGCAAAAGGCTCTGTTCTTTATCAGAAATATAAAGATCATGAGCTTATAGATATCTCTCTCTGCCCTCATGCGCCCTACACTGTTAATCCGGATAATTTCCGCAAATGTGTCGAGTTCTGCGGCAAGCATGACATCCTGCTGCATACACACCTTCTTGAAGCGCCGACCGAACGGGATGATATAATCGCAAGGTACGGCAAATCACCAGTTGAGCTTATGAATGAAGTGGGTGCTTTTGATATAAAGTCGATATTTGCTCACACAATCCACCCTACTGATGAAGAGATAGAACTTATGGGTACAAAAGGTGTTTGTACTTCTCACTGCCTTGAAAGCAATATGAAGCTTGCCAGTGGTTTTTCACCTGTGAAAAGAATGCTTGATGCAGGAATGAATGTAACAATAGGTACTGACGGTCAGGCAAGCAACAATGATATTGATATGATTGGTGAAATGAGTTCTGTGGCTAAATTTCATAAGGCATTTTCTCAGGATGCCACAGTCCTGGATGCGAAGACTGTTCTTGATATGTCCACCAAAAACGCCGCAAAAGCCCTTGGGCTTGATAAATGCGGCGAATTGAAAGCGGGTTATAAAGCTGATTTCTTTGTTCTGTCTTTTGATGCAGTGAATATGACCCCTGTCTACAACCCTGTTTCCCATCTTGTATATTCTGCAAATCAGCGTGATGTCACTGATGTTTATGTCAATGGTAAATGCCTTATGGATAATGGGGTTATCACAATAGTTAATGAAAATGAAATAAAAGAAAAAGCCCGTTCATGGGCGGCAAAAATTAAAGGATAAATTAATAATGGATATTAACACTTACTCCAACCCTCTTAATGAGAGATACGCCAGCAAAGAGATGCTTTATCTCTTCTCTCCTCACAAAAAATTCTCAACATGGAGAAAGCTTTGGATTGCCCTTGCTGAATCTGAGAAAGAACTTGGGCTGAACATCAGCGATGAACAGATAGCAGAGATGAAGGCTAATGTAGACAATATAGACTTCGCCTATGCTGCTGAAATGGAAAGAAAATTTCGTCATGATGTCATGGCGCATGTTCATACATTCGGTAAAGTATGCCCGAAAGCAATGCCAATAATTCACCTCGGTGCCACAAGCGCCTATGTGGGTGACAACACTGATCTTATTGTGCTGAAAGAGGCAATGATTCTGACTCGTAAAAAACTTGTCAGTGTTATGAATAACATAGCAAAATTCGCAGTTAAATATAAAGATATGCCCGCCCTCGGTTTTACCCACTTTCAGCCTGCACAGCTTACAACTGTGGGCAAACGCGCCTGCCTGTGGCTTCAGGATTTCATGCTTGACTTTGAAGCACTTGAATTCGCAATCGAAAACATCCGGTTCAGAGGCGTAAAGGGAACCACCGGCACTCAGGCTTCTTTCCTTCATCTGTTTGAAGGAGATCACGACAAGGTGCGCCGACTCGATAAAACGGTATCTGCTAAAATGGATTTTGACAAGGTTCTGACCATCACCGGGCAGACATATACCAGAAAACAGGATTCAAGAGTGCTTGCCGCCCTCGCCTCCCTTGCTGAATCTGCTCATAAGATGGCAACAGATATCAGACTCCTTGCAAATCTTAAAGAAGTTGAAGAACCATTTGAGAAAAACCAGATAGGTTCAAGCGCAATGGCTTATAAGCGCAACCCCATGCGCAGTGAGCGTGTATGCTCCCTCTCAAGACACGTAATAGCACTGAGCCTTAATCCTTATATGACACACGCTACCCAGTGGTTTGAACGCACTCTGGACGACTCTGCGAACCGCAGGATAAGCAATTCAGAAGCATTCCTCACAATGGATGCCGTTCTTGAGCTGCTTTACAATATAACAGACGGTCTTGTTGTGTATGAAAGGATGATCAACAGGCGTGTAATGGATGAGCTGCCGTTTATGGCAACGGAAAACATCATTATGGAATCCGTTAAGCGAGGCGGTGACAGACAGGAGCTTCATGAGATAATTCGTGAAGCATCAATGGAAGCCGGAAAACGAGTAAAATCAGAAGGTTTGGACAATGACTTGTTAGATAGGCTTGCCAATCACTCCGGTGTACCCCTTAACCGTGATGAGATAAACAAGCTTCTGGAGCCTTCAAAGTTTGTAGGCAGAGCGCCTGAGCAGGTAATTGATTTTGTTGAAGGCGAGGTCCGCCCTGTTCTTGATAAATACAAAGACTGCATAGGTCTTGATGTGGATATAAAAGTTTAGCAACATGTAAGCGGGCGATTTGAAGCCCGCTTTTTTATATCCTTGTAATACTATCTGTACTCCATCCCGAATCAGTTTGAGTTGAAACCTTATCCGATCTCTTCAGACAGAAAACTATTACAGACGTTATTCCCACCAGTCCGGAAAAAATAAAAACTGATTTAATCCCTGTATATTTAAGAATAAGTGAACTGAAAACAGGGCTGCAGGCGAACCCCAACCCCATAAACATATTGAATTGCCCCAGAACACTGCCATACCCCGAATTTTCGCTGTGTTCCAGTAGAAAGGCAAGACATGCCGGTTGTGAAACTGCGCTGAATACTCCGCTGAAAAGCAGCGCTGTGAGTATATATGTATAGTTGTCAAGCATTACAGTAACTATCAGCAGTGACGACACCACTAATCCGCCGCAATAAATGAGTATTTCTTTATGGAAACGGTCTGCCAGCCTTCCCGTAAAAGGCAGGAACATGGCGGTCAGCAGTGCGGACAGGCTTAAGGCTACCCCTATTCCCTTTATAGGCACGGATAATTCCAATAAATATATGGGTAAAAAAACAGTGACAGTTGATATGCCCCATGCTCTGCAAAAAATATAAAACATCATGATATTAATATCTGTTTTTTGAGAGATATTACATTTTTTATCAATATAAGAAGGCTTATTTCTTCCATTATTTTCAATAAAAAAGGCAAAGAAAAGACAAATGCAGCAACAAAACATCGTAAAAATGAATAAATAACTGAATCCGAAGCTTTCTACAATAATGCTTCCTGCGAATGGTGCTGCAGCAATGGCAGAATAAAAGGATATGTCGAAAATACCCAGAATATTACCTTTTTTCTTTCCCGAAAACTCAAGCAGGCAGTACATAACAGGACGGAACATGGCACATGATACTCCCTGAACTGCTCTTAATATCAAAATGGCTTTTGCATCATGAACCAAGCTGAACATGCAAGAAACTGCTGTAAACAGCAGAATCGAAGCAATCAGAACAGTTTTCGTACCGTACCTGTCGATTGTACTGCCTGCAAGTGGAGAGAATATAATTTTGGATGCGGAATAAAAAGCAAATGCAAATCCGAATGTGGCGCTTTGTGAGTAATATTTATTGTAAAATATCGGAAAAAGAGAGTCATTTGCTGCAAAAGCAAGTGTTATGATGAAATTTATTGCAAAAAGAATCAAAAACCTTTGCTTTTGTTTATTATTCTGCATGAGTAAATACCTTTTATGGAACACTTATTGTGAATGAATGATGGCATTCCTTATTACAGTATAATTCTGAGGATGTATGGATGTGATGACAGATAGTACACCGCAAAGCTCCGGTGTGAGCATTATGCGGATTTACTAAATATTCTTTACTATTAATATCTTTAAGAATAATTTTTTCACCGGTCTCAACGCCCTCATGACATGCTTTGCATGATTTCTGTGAAGCAGCTCTGACAGGTGTTTCTGTCATATGACAGTCAATACATTGAAGACCTGCTTCTATATGTTTTTCATTAATCTGATTATCTGAATTTCCTGCAAAACAATAAACAGAGGCAAAAAAAACAACTAAGAAAACAATATTTATATATTTGATATTTAACATCTATTTCTCCATATTGTATGCTGTTTAACAATTTTGGCATTTTTTCACTGTAAAAAGAAAAAGAGAAAAAAAAATACAAGCAGTAAAATCTTACGTCGTGTTTATTGCATTTCTGTCCAGTCGTACATGTTTTCAAAGAGTGACGAATGAATATAGATGTTACGCTTGTTTCTGCTCATCAGTTTCTTTTCATACATTTCTACAACAGTGCGGCAAACCGTAACCTCTGATGCTCCCAGAATCTGTGCGTATTCCCTGTGACTGAGATAAATTGGAAGCATGTTCCAGCCTTCTTTAATTTCCGGGTTGTATGAAGTTACAAGCACTTTCAAAAATACCCTCAATCTTTCCGGGACACTGAGAGTATAGTTGGCGATCATGGCTTCCATATGGGTTTCCTCTTTTGCCACCACTCCTTTTGTATAAAGAAGCATCAGCTCCGGGTTATTTCCTATATGTTTTTGCCATACATCGTATGTGATGCTTAAAACTTCCGAAGGTCTTATTACGCTGTCAGTGACATTGACTAACTCTCTTGTCAGTCCATCGATATCGGCCAAGGCTCGCCCGGGGATAACCAGGCTGAAGATAAAGCTTCGTTCGTGCTTGTCCTGAAACGAGAATGCTGCCAATCCTTTTTTCAGATAATAAAATTTTCCTTCTGGTCCTCCGTTCATTAACGGGGTTCCACGTCCCAGTAGTTCAAGGGAACCATATTTCAAATAAATATCACGGAGTTGAGGCGGTTCTTCACTGTAGATCCATGGTTTCTGAAAAAATACCTGTCTCATAATCTACCGTTAATTAAATTAGCGGCGGTAAACAGCCGCCGCTATTAAAGTAAAGCTATTTTTTTATTTTGCCAAGTTTTACAGCAATATGTTCCGCAGCTATTCTGCCTCCTGTTGCCGCATAGCTTGAGAGAGAACCGGGCATGATGAGGTCATAGGTATCACCAAACATCCCCCCGGCGTCTATTCCGGCAGCATAAAGACCATTTATGGGTTTGTCTTGATCTGTAACGGCCTGCATATTAGCATTAATGCGCACGCCGCCGATTGTACTCATAAATGAAGGTTCGCCCTCTACAGCATAGAACGGACCTTGCTCCACTTTGCGGAGAAATCTTCTGTCTTTACCGAATACTTCATCGTAGTTGTATTCTGTGTATCTGTTAATATCAGCAACTGTTTTTTTAAGATTACCTGCAGGGACACCCATTTTCTGAGCAAGAGCATCAATTGTATTCGCTTTGAATGCATAGCCCTTTTTCTCGCCCTCTTTTATGCCCTGATCAATAAGATTGAGCTTTGTTCCTGCAGGAACCCAGTCACTATATGGCATAAACGTTCCTTTTGTTTTCAGCTCATCAACTGTATTCTGATCCATAACTACAAAATACCTTTTGCCGACACGTTCTATTGCATTTTGTGAAACAGTCCAGTCTGATGAGTGCTGTTCGTTAAAAAAGCGGTCTCCTGCTTTGCTTACCCAAAGAAGAGGCTGACGGAGAACACTTGTGGTTTGTCCAAGAGGTGTTGTGTCCGTAAGGGTTTTATTCGGGTCTTCGCCTATGGGAATACCGCCGAGTACAAGGAGAGAACCCATGCTCTCTGTTCCTGCTCCTACAGCCAGTGCCATATTTATTCCATCACCTTCACGCCCTGCTTTCGGACCCGCAACAAGCTGTTCTGCATTGGCAATATATTTTTTCATCATTTTGAGGTTGTTGGCAAACCCGCCTGTGCAAAGGATTACACCGCCTTTTGTATGAAACTCTATTTCATCGCCGCTGTCCGTATCTTCTGCTATGATTCCGACAACATTGCCTTTTGAGTCGGTAATAAGTTTTTTACCGGCAGTTTCTGTCATGGTTTTATTACCCGTTTTATGGATAATATCGACAAGGGTTTTCACTGCTGTCGCACCGGAACCTTCATGAAATAAATGCCATGTTTTGGGACCGTTATATATGACAGTATGTACCTTTTCAAAGACAACACCACGAGCCTTCATCCAGTCGACATTTTCCGCTGAACGGTTAATCAATGCTCTCAGCACAGCTCCATTCGCTTTCCAGTGGCTGAACTCCATCGCCATGTTCCATGCCTGATCTGTTGTAATTCTGTCAGAAGACTGCCGCTGCATGTAGCTTTCAACTGCGAATGTGCCTTCAACAAACGGAGCAGCCCCGCCTAATGTAGGCATTTTTTCGATAAGATAAACTTTAAGCCCGTTTTCCGAAGCGACAGCAGCCGCAGAAAGACCTGCAAGCCCTGAACCGACAACAACAACATCTGTTTCAATGATTTGCCGCTTAGGTGCAGCAAAAACTGACGATGCACACAGCATCATTACTGTTAAATAAACAAATAAATTACGCAACATTGTGCTTCCTCCTTTTTATAGTGTAAAAGCAGGGTAGCATTAAATTATGAGCAAAAAACTATCGCACGATATTGTTTTGAGAAAAAAGTAGCATGATAAGTGTTTAGTGATGCTAAAAAAGGGAAACGGCTTGTTATATAACAGACCTTAACAGAGCGTGTTTCTTACGAAGTGTCTTAAATCGTTAATAACATATGGATTCAGACTGAATGTCCTGTAGCCGGTTTTAATAAGATGGCTTAAAATACGTTCATCTGCTGCTATTTCACCGCAGATTTCAAGCCTGAGTCCTGTTTTTTTAACTCTGTTGTATATATTTTCTAAAAGCGCAAGAAACGCTTTATTATTAGTTTGATACAGTGAACTTACTGCCGGGTTTGTTCTGTCCACCGCAAAAAAATACTGGAAAAGGTCATTTGAGCCAATGCTGAAGAAATCGCAGTATTCAGCAAGCTCTTCAATGTAAAAAACAGCTGATGGAATTTCTATCATAGTGCCGAATGACGGAGCTTTGACTCCCCTTTCCTCTGCTATCTGCCTGCCAAGCTGAACCACATCACGCAGCTCGTCAGGGGTGGAGACAAATGGAACCATGATTTTGAGGGAAGGATAAGACGAATATACCTCAATAAGGGCTCTCAACTGCTCCTCAAGCATGTTTCTGCCGTTTAAGAGAAGGCGTATTCCTCTGTTGCCGAGAGCCGGATTATCTTCAGGGATTTCAAGATCGCTTTTTTTATCCGCACCTATGTCAAACAAGCGGAAAACAACCTCTCCGGGGAACATGGAAAGTATTTCTTCGTAGGTTTTCACCTGTTCATCAAACCCGAAGCCGGAAGGATTCTGAAGATAGAAAATCTCTGTACGCACAAGCCCTATTCCGTCCGCATTGAGGCTTCGGGCTCTTTCCGCATCCAGAAGGCTTGAAACGTTAGCATAAAAATACACGCTTTCCCCATCCGGGAGTCTGATATCCGGATCTGCTTCACCGAGATCAGGTTTTTGTTTTATGCTGTTTATTTTTTCCTGATATTCCCTGAGCCTCTCAGGTGTGGGATTAATGAAAATTTCGCCGTTGTCTCCGTCAAGAATGATTGTTTTTGCCACTTCCATAAGCTCTGAAAGCTTTTTGATTCCGCTCACTGCGGGAATGTGCCTGCTTTTTGCAAGAATTGCGGTGTGGCTTGTTGCACCGTCTTTGGAGGTGATGAAGCCTGTAACTTTTTCAAGATCAAGTGACGCTGTTTCTCCGGGAGTAAGGGCGTCTGCCATCAGGATACTGTTTTCACCAAGTTCCATGTCCCGCTTCATTACACCAAGATGACTTAGGAGGCGTTTTGATATATCCTCAATGTCTCCTGCTCTTTCTCTTAAATAGCGGTCGGGTATAGATAAAAAACGTTTGATAACTTTATCCGCAACGTGGCGCACGCTGAAAGCAGCGCTCTTTCGGTGGTCGGTTACGTGTTTTTTTATATCTTCCCTGAACATGCTGTCTTCAAGCATAAGCAGGTGTGTCTGGAAAATTTCCGAGTCAATATTTTCACTGCTTTGGTCAAGATCATCAATAAGTTTCAGAAGATCAGCTTTTGTTTTCAGAAAAGCACTTTCAAGCTCTTCAAGCTCTCTTTGGATATCTAGATCCCCTGTGTTTTTTTCCAGAAACCTTGAGAGTACCATTGCGGGAGAGCCGATTGCTATTCCGCCGGAAAGAGGAATTCCTCTGACACTTATCTCTCCTTCATACATATCATCATCGTTGTGCGGCTCATAAAGATAATGTTTCATCATTATGGTGGAAACCTGTGCTGCTGCCGCTTTGATGAGAGCTTTCATTGCTTCTGTGTTCTTTTTATCTTTCTGAAACTGGAAAACCAGAACCCCTATGATGTGGGAGCGTCCCTTAAGCGGAACACCGATGAAGGTATTAAAGGGTTCTTCATTAATTCCCGGGAAGTAATTGAATCTGCTGTGTTTGGAAGCATTTCTGATGAAGGTGTATTCCCCTCCGGTAAAGCTTAAGCCGGTGAGACCTTCGGAGGTTTTCATGGTAACATTTCCCACAGCAGACTGGCTCAAACCATCGGTCGCCATGAGGGTGAGAGTATCTTTTTTGAATTTGCTTAAAAGGTAAACAGAGCAGACGTCACTGCCCAGACCACGCCGAAGATGTGTCACTGTTCTGGTAAGGACATCCTCCATGCTTTCGGCATCCAGAATGATATTGCTGATTTCAAGCAAAAGTTCAATTTTTCTCATAACGATTGATTTTAAAGCGTTACAACGTTATGTGCAAGTGGAAATTCTGGAGGTTAATGTCCTTTTTATACAAAGTCTTCCGGTCTGCATCCGAGGAAGCCGCAGAGACCGTCTATAGCGGGTGACATATCAACTGAATAATCATTTACATATAAATCAATGTGGCTCTTTATTACTTTATCATCAAGCTCTTGTGCATGTTTTTTAATGTATTGCTGTATCTCTGAATAGTTGTTTTCTGCAAAGGAGATCGACTCTCTGAGCAGCCCGTTTATTTCATCTGCGTATTGAGTGAGAGTCTTCCTTATTAAAATAGCTCCCAGCGGAATCGGAGCTTTATACTTTTCTTCCCAAAGTTCGCCAAGGTCAAAGAGCTTCACAAGCCCTTCTTGCCTGTATATGAATCTACCTTCATGTATAACCACTCCGGCAAGCACTCTGCCCTCTTTCACAGCAGGCATTATTTCATCAAAACGCATTTCGATAAACTCATAGTCTGAACCGAAAAAATGTCTGAAAAACCTGAATGCACTGGTGTGGATGCCGGGTATGGCTATTTTGACACCTTTTGCTGAAGCTATATCTGTCTCTTTAGCCGACACAATCAGTGGTCCGCAGCCGAAGCCGAGGGCACCGCCGGCTTTCAGCACAGAGTAATCATTCAGAACCTGCGGAATCATCCCGTAGGAAACCTTGACTATATCCAGCTCACGGTTGAGAGCCTTATTGTTCAGCACTTCAATATCATCCATAAACGGCTCAAAGCTGTGAGCCGTTCTGATGTGCCCTTCAAGGAGGGCGCCGAAAATATATGTGTCGTTAGGGCATGTGGATATGCCTATGTTAAAGTTCATTTTAATTCCCTTAGAATGACGGAATGCTTCCCAGCAGGTACTTGAGGTCATCATCCTTAAACTCAACACCGCCGCCGAGGAAAAGTGTTCTCGTATCGCTGTTTGCTATGTTGTCCACACCGCCTGTGATAAAGAAGTTTTCAAAGAATTTGTACCTGGCGTATGCCTTGACATTTACGTTTCTGTCCTCATCCTCATCGGGGAAGTCATACACATCAAGCTTAAGTTCAAAGTTTTTGTTTTTTGATATGGGATAAAAATCAGCTCCGACACCGAATTCTGATTCCATAAGCCCTATGCGGAAGTAGAAGTTGTCAAAAAATCTGTGAGCGTACATTGCAGTGAATGTAAGTTCATCTTTATTGACGGTTTTTTCTCCTTCGACATCAACCCAATACCCGTCACCACCGGCAGGGTTGCCGCCTTTGTATATCTTTTGGGAAAATTTTTCAGTGGTATCTCTTCCGTTGGGGTGGCTTTCAAGACCGAGGAGATAATATCTTTTTTCATTAGGGACAAGCTTAAGTCTGAAATAGCCTTTGTTTTCGCTCTCTTCAAAGTTATGCTGACCTTCAAATGAGAGATAAACCTGCATCTTATCAAGCTTACCAACTGTATTCTTCAGGCTTGTGAGAGTTTCATTAACATTATTAATAGTATTGTTGTCGTATATGAGTTTGCCGACTGTGCCTTCACCGGATTTTATCTGTCCGGTAATGTCATTCATATTATCAACGGTTGTTTCAAGCTTGGCTGTTACGGCACGGAGGTTTTTGATTGTATCATTGATGTCGGTTTTATTTCCGCCGACAATATCGTCTATATCACCGGTAACGTTTCTGAGGTTTTCTGCTATCGCAGGGGTCTGCATCCTCAAATCTTCTGTTATTACACGTATATTTGCTATTATATCATTCATATTCTGCTGATTACTCACAGCCAAATTGTTAAGAGAACCTGTGAGTGATTCAACATTACGCATGATAGCATTAACTCTCATTTCATTCTGAGCGAGGATGTCACGAAGCATATCTGTGGTGTAGCGGGCGTTTTCAAGTGTCATTTTCATGTTTTCTTTAGCTTCCGCAGTAGCGAGAACCTCTTTGAGCGCAGATGTAATTTCCTTAACGTCTCCGGCTATATCGCCGAGTTGGTTTCCAAGCTCATCAAAATCAGTTGAGCTTGCTGATTCTCTGATAACATCGTCCTGTTTAAGAGCACCTGCAAGTTCATTGGTTTTCATCTGGAGTTCGGCGTATTTTTCTCCGAGGAAGCCGCTGGAACGGACTGCTAAAATGACATTAGAAGGGATCTCGTACTGTTCATCTATAACCATGGTGATTACAGGTTTACCGTTTACAAGCCTAACCTCTGTGACCTTTCCGACTTCAACACCATTGAACATAACAGCGGAGTCCGGCGTAAGCCCTGAAGCGTTGCTGAGTTCCGCCTTTATTTCCATTCCCTTATGTCCGCCTATGGAAAATGAGCCTGCTTTAAGAGACATAAAGCCTATAAGCACAAAACATATAATTACGAAGGCTCCAACCTTGGCTTCGAGTCCTGCTTTCATCTATTACCCCTCGTTATATTACTTTTATAGGTCCTTCCATCGAGGCGGAAAGGAACTGACGGACATACGGGTTATCCGTGGATTTAAACTCGTCCGGAGTACCGAACAAAACCACTTTGCCGTCATACAGCATCGCCATATAGTCAGCTATTTTCAATGCGCTGTCTATATCGTGCGAAATGACAACAGAGGTTATATCCAGCTCTTTCTGCGTATCATGTATTAGGTTATCCACCACATCACACATTATCGGGTCAAGCCCTGTGGTGGGTTCGTCGTAAAGAATAATCTGCGGTTCAAGGGCTATTGCTCTTGCCAGCCCTACTCTTTTTCTCATACCACCGGAAAGTTCTGACGGCATCTTTTTCTCCACATCACGGAGCCCGACAAGGCGGAGTTTCTCTATAACTATGTCATGAATTTGTTTTTTAGTAAGTTTAGTGTGTTCCACAAGCGGAAAGGCTACATTCTCAAATACAGTCATGGAGTCAAACAATGCTGCGTTCTGAAAAAGTATGCCGAATTTTTTGCGTATATTCAGAAGTTCCTTGCCCCTGAGCCCTACTATACTTTTGCCGTCCACCAGAACATCGCCTTTTGTGGGCGGCATAAGTCCGCACATCTGCTTAAGGAGTACGCTTTTTCCCGTACCGGAGGGACCTATTATGTACGTAATTGCATTTTTACGCACCTGAATATCAATCCCTTTATGGATTTTATATTCACCAAAGCTTTTATGTACGTCTTTCAGTTCTATCGCAAATTCCATTAAGACCGCCTAAAACATGAATGCCGTGAGAATATAGTCAAAAACAAGAATGAGTATGCAGGCAAGCACCACAGACTCTGTGGTCGCCTTTCCTACCCCTTCTGCGCCGCCTGAAGTGTAATAGCCTTTGTAGCAGCCGACTAAGGTTACAAGAAGACCGAAAACAACTGACTTTATCATTCCGTTCATAAAGTCCGAAAGGTCTATATAGCGATACATATTATCAAGATAGAGTGTTTTATTGATACCCAGTATATAAACCCCGACAAATACTCCGCCAACAGTGCCGCAGAAAACAGCTATTGCGTTCAGGAGGGGCATGACGAATATTCCTGCAAGTATGCGGGGTACGCAGAGGTACTGCACCGGATCAACAGCGAGGGATGATAAAGCATCTATCTGTTCTGTGACCTTCATCGTGCCTATCTCTGCCGTGATAGCAGACCCTGCCCTTGCTGCAACCATTATGGCAGAAAGAACCGGACCAAGCTCACGGGCCATGCCCAGCGTGACAACAGTTCCCACAAGATATTCTGCGCCGAATTTGCTGAAGCCTATATAACTCTGAAAGGCAAATACCATGCCTGTGAAGCTGCCTGTGAGTATGATAACAGAGAGAGAGTTTACGCCTATAAACTCGATCTGTTTAATAAACAGCCTGAACCTGAAAGGCGGTACAAAGGTCATTCTCAGTGTTTCCCAGAAAAGCAGAAACAGCCTGCCCGCACCGACACTCATAACTGTAAAAGGTCTGCCTACAAATGCCAGAATTTCGTTCATCAGAGAGGTTTTCTCCTTTAGTCTTTGTAGATTCTGGGTATTCGGTCTGAAATACCGCAGAGGATTTCATAGCTGATAGTATCGGCGAGTTCCGCCCATTTTTCAGCAGATATATTATCGCCCAGAATCTCCACTTCAGGGTATGAGCCGTCAAGGGGAACATTCGTCAGGTCTATCATAGTCATATCCATACAGACAGTTCCAAGAACCGGACAGTTTACACCGTTTACACGCATTTCAGCCCTGTTTGAAAAGTTTCTGGAATAGCCGTCAGCATAACCGATGGGGACAACGCCGACTGTCATATCCTTGTCTGCGGTGAAACGCCTGTTGTAGCTCACAGTTTCGCCTTTCGGGATTCTTTTTATGTGAACCACTTTCGAGTATATCCTCATAACTTTCTTTAAATCAACATTATTATTACCGTATAAGTATCCGTAAAGCATGATTCCGGGGCGTGCCAGAGTACATTCATTGCTGATATTAGCTATGCCGGAGGAGTTCAGAAGGCTTGTTTCTGCGGAGATATTGTTCTTTTTGATAAAGGAGGAAAACAGTTCTTTCTGCCGATAGCTGTATTCAATGTCTGAATCTGCACTAGAAAGATGGCTCATCACATGACAAACATGAAAACGTGGGTATTTTTTTAAAAATCCCTGATAATCCATCTCCGGAGAGTAACCCAGCCTGTGCATTCCTGTATCAATCTTCAGGGTTATGTCTGCCTTCAGGTTATTCTGCTCAAGGAAAGAATGGTATGCCTCTGCTATTTCATCATCAAAAACGGTTGGTATAAGCTTGTTTATGAATACTTCCTCATGTAAATACTGATCAACATATCCGAGGAGAAAAATTTCCGGTTCAGGACCAAGGGATTTTCTTAGAACTATCCCCTCCAGAACTGTCGCCACTCCGAATTTTCTGACACCACAGTTTTTAATGGCATATTCCGCCAGTCTGACTGCCCCGTGCCCGTAACCGTCCGCTTTGATTATGGCTATAATGTCTGTTCCGCTGAGTTTTCTTGCCTGTTCTATATTATGTCCGAAGGCTTTTAAGTCTATCTGGGCATATGTGGGTCTGAGAGACTCAATTCTCTTTTGTATCACTTTCTATACCTGCTGAATGAAGAAGATAAGATCTTATAAATGGTTCAAGTCCGCCGTCCATGACGCTGTCAACGTTCCCTGTCTCGTGTCTTGTGCGCAGGTCTTTTACCATTTTATATGGGTGCATTACATAACTGCGTATCTGGCTTCCCCACCCTATGTCCGTTTTGGTACTTTCCAGCTTGTCACGCTCTTCGTTGCGTTTTTTCATCTCATGGTCATATAATTTAGCTTTCAGAAGCTTCATTGCATGAGCCTTGTTTTTATGCTGGCTGCGCTCATTCTGGCATGTAACCACTATTCCCGTGGGCATATGGGTGATTCTTACAGCAGAATCGGTTGTGTTGATGTGCTGCCCGCCTGCGCCGCTGGCACGGTATGTATCTATCTGAAGGTCAGATTCGTTTATATCTATTTCGATATCGTCATCAATTTCCGGCAGAACAAAAACAGATGCAAAGGATGTATGACGCCTGCTTTGCGAGTCAAACGGGGATATGCGGACAAGCCTGTGAACCCCTATCTCACCTTTCAGATAACCAAAGGCGTATGCGCCTATAATATTAAAAGTAACAGATTTTATACCCGCTTCCTCGCCTTCTATCATATCCATAAGCTCACATTTGAACCCCATTCTTTCCGCATAACGGGTGTACATGCGGTAAAGCATCTGCGCCCAGTCGTTAGATTCTGTTCCGCCTGCGCCGGAATGTATGGTAAGGATAGCATTGTTCGGATCGTGGGGGTCATCAAGAATAAGCTTAAGCTCGAACTGCCTGATAGTTGCCTCAAGCTTGTCTGTGACGGAAATTATATCGTCAGCAACTTCTTCCGCACCCTCATCATATAGTTCAAGAAGGGTTTCCACCTCGTCCACAAGGTCTTTGACATCCTTCCATTCTTCAAGGAACTTTTTCATGTTTGACTGTTCTTTGAGAAGGGCTTTGGATTCCTTCTTTGTCCAGAAATCAGGCTCGTTGATGGACATTTCATCTACTCTGCGTATTCTTTCCGATATATCTTCTTCGTTTACTACAGAGTAAAATCCCTTGACCTGCTCTTTAAGTTCTGAAAATAAGCTTTGTGACTCTTCAATACTCATTAATGTATTCCTTATATATTTAAACGGTACGTCCAGTCCGTTTGATTTAATGTCCGGTATGGGTTTATTCAGCTTCCGCTGACAATCATTGCATCAAAAAGAACATCACCTGTGACTATGTTCCCGTGGATTCGTGTATTGCTGTACACAGCTTTTGCAGCACAAAGCAGATCTTTCAGGTTTCCGGTAAGAACGGATTCTCTGAACGATGAAACTGCCTCACCACTACGCAGCACCACGCCTGAAATCCCCAAAGAAAAATCACCGCTGACGGTGTCTGCCATATGGAGTCCCATCACATCAAGAACATTGACCACATCACCTTTTATTAAAGCAACGGCGGATACATCTTCTGTGGGTTCAACAACAAGGTTGGAGGTTCCTACGCCTATTTTACCCGAACCGGTTCTCACCGCATTTGCCGTGTTTTCAGCGTTCATCAATGCCGAAGTGTAGCCGTTATGAAGGTATGATTCAAGCTTTCCTTTTGTAACAAGGTGTGTTTCCCTTGCTTCGGTTCCTTCATCATCAAAGCGGAATGAACCTATGGCATCCCCGTGAAAGGGATCATCAGTTATGTTTAAAATGTCAGACGCCACTGCTTTCCCGAGTTTTCCGGCAAAAAGGCTCATCTGTTTAAGGACATTTTCAGCATCGCACATTTCCGAAATAAGCTCAAAAAACTGCGCAGCAGTACCGGAGTCAAAGAGTATGTTGTACTTCCCTGTTTTAAGCGGTTTCCCGCCCAGAAGGCTGGTTGCTGTCTCTGCCGCTCTTCTGCCGGTTAAGGATGGTTCAAAGTGTTTATCAAGATAGACAGTATCACCCTCATAACCCTCCTGAATGTCTCCGTTTTCTTCTGCAAGACACTGGCAGAAAGATGAAATCATCTGTTTGTTCCATAACTTACGGGCTATATGTGTTCCGGTGATTAATGTTTTCTGATTAATATATGAGCATGAAGCTGATTTGACAGATTTAACCCTTTTGTCAAACCCTTTTGCACCGCTTTCTGTCAGAAGAGCAAAGTTTTTGAGAGTCTCAATATCCGGTTCGGCTAGTTCTGTAATGTCTTTATAAACTTGCGGTGATGAAGGGATATATACCTTTTCATCCTGCGGGGTCAGTCTGATGACTTCCTGTGCTTCACTCAGAAAAGCGTTGAGCCTCTCTTCGTTTACACCGCCGGAAGTATAGTACAGGGTTCTGCCTTCCTTAAAAACCCTCACACGCAGACCGGAGGATGAATTGACAGTAACGTCTTCCACCTCTCCGTCTCTTATGTCAACAGTTTTTGAAGTTCCTTCAGAAAGCTGTATTTCTATACTGTCAAAGCTTGTTTTGTATTTGTCAATGAGCCGTTCGGAAAAATCCATCAAAGCTCCAGAACCATTGCGGTTTCATCGCAATCGGGGAATTTGGCGCACTTAAGACAGTCCGACCAGATTTTCTTGGGCAGGGTATCCTTTTCAACTTCCTGAAAGCCGAATTTTGCGAAAAAATGAGCTTTATAAGTCAGAAGAAATATTTTTTTTGCACCGATGGTTCTGGACATTTCCATGACCTTTTCCACCATTGCTTTGCCTATTCCGTGTCTGGATGCGTGTTCGGCAACGGCGATTGAGCGAAGCTCAACCAAGTCCTCCCATGATGGGTGCATGGCGCAGCATCCAAGGAGTTCGCCGTTTTCCTCCCACACTATAAACTCAAGTATTCGTTCGCATATCTCACTTATACTTACAGGAAGCATTTCTCCCTTTGAAGCATAGGAGTTAACCAGCTTCTGTATTTTTCTTGTATCTGCGAGGGTTGCTTTTCTGAGCATTAAAAGTTCCTGATAAACTGCTTATAGAGATACACTGCCGTTTCTTTGTCAGGAAGAAGGTTAAGACCCTTTCTGGCTTTTATGGTTACTTTAACTTTGCCGAGTCCCTGATCTTCTATGAATGCAAATACGTCGGCATTGGGAAGAACAGCCTCAATTTTGCCTTCAGCTATGCTGGAATCACGTATTACGCCTCTTTCATTCTTAATAACGTCAAGCATGGTTTCAAAAGCGGTTTCGGGGCTTGCGGTGATCGTGTCTGAAACACCGTCAGTGGTCACGCTGTAAGTTGCACCTGCAGCACCCGCTCCCACTACCAGAACAGCCGGAAGGCACCCGTACATAAACATTGAGATCACAGCGGCGAAAAGGACGGTTCTTAATTTCATTTCTACCTCATTATACAGATTGATTTTTCACATCATAAACTTGCGCATTCTGTTCGGGGAAAAACCCCGCCATTTTAATAATCGTATAATATTACGAAATAATTAGGATTTTATCAATGATATTTATTGACAGCTTATCCGGCGGGATCTAATATCAGTTTTGAGATGAAAAAACGTAGAAAGTTCACAAATTCTTACAGAGAAACCTAAGCCTTCTGCCCATTTTGGGACGGAAGGCTTTTTTTTTAATAAAAAGACAGCGGAGGGTCGTTGATGAGTCACGGAAAAGAGATTCTAAGCTGCGAAGAAATGGCAGGAATGATCACAAGGATGGTTTTTCAGATCCTTGAATCGGTGCGTTCTTCGGGCAATTTCGGAATCGTAGGCATTAAAAGCGGCGGAGCCGTGCTGGCACGCAGAATTGCTGATGAGATAGCAAAGCACAGCGGTAAAAGTCCTGATGTCGGGTATCTGGACATAACTTTGTACCGTGATGACCTCGCCCAGACGCAGATTGCGGATTTCCCTCTGGTTCAGGGAACAGAAATCGGTTTTGATGTAGCGGGCAGGCACATTATTCTTGTTGATGATGTGGTTTTCACAGGGAGAACTGTCAGAGCGGCTCTGGATGCACTTACAGATTTCGGCAGACCTTCAAAAATCAGCCTCGCTGCCCTCATTGACAGAGGACACAGGGAACTGCCTGTTCAGCCGGATTATGTGGGAAAATCTGTCCCGACATCCTTAAGCGAATGTGTTCAGGTAAATTTCAGAGAAACCGCCGGAGCGGACTCTGTTTGCATAATAAAGAAATAATTCTTTAATTTTCATTCAGGAGTAACAGATGTCTTACAGCAGAAAAGACCTTACAGGTATGATAGACCTTACAAAAGATGAGATTCTCCACCTGCTTGATACGGCGGAAAAGTTCAGGGAAATCAACCACAGGGATGTTAAAAAGGTTCCAACACTTAAGGGAAAAACCATTGTGAATCTTTTTTTTGAAAACTCCACCCGTACCAGAACTTCCTTTGAGATAGCCGGTAAAAGACTTTCAGCGGATACAATTAATTTTTCCGCATCCGCAAGCAGCACAGCAAAGGGTGAAACCCTCATCGACACTGTTCATAACATTGAAGCGATGAAGACCGACATATTTGTTGTACGCCACGCCTACAGCGGAGCTATTAAATTTATAGCTGAAAACACAAACGCATCGGTGGTGAATGCCGGAGACGGGCTTAATGAACACCCTACCCAGTCGCTTCTGGATATGCTCACAATCAAACAGCACAAAGGCAGGCTTGATGGGCTTAATGTCGCAATAATTGGCGATATCACCCACAGCAGGGTTGCCCGCTCAAACATATGGGCAATGCCTAGGCTCGGCATCAATCTCCGCCTTTTCGGACCCAAAACAATGCTTCCCCGCTGCACATCTCCTTTCGGGGTAAAAGTATGCAATAATATGGAGGAAGCGGTGGACGGAGCGGATGTTATCATGACACTCCGCATCCAGAGAGAGCGTCAGGGCAAGCTGCTTCTGCCTTCCGTAAAGGAATACGCAAGGTACTTCGGGCTGAACGCCGCAAGGCTTAAGCTCTCCAACAACGCAATAGTGATGCACCCTGGTCCTATCAACCGAGGGGTCGAAATATCAAGCGAAATAGCTGACTGCCCGCAGTCCGTGATTCTTCCGCAGGTGGAAAGCGGTGTTGCGGTGAGGATGGCGGTTCTTTATACACTGGGAACAGGTCAGAGAGGGGGAGAATAATGAAAACACTGCTTACAAACTGCAAAATAGTCAATTATGATAAGACGATAACCAAAAATATCCTCATTGAGGACGGAATAATAAAGTCACTTACCGATGATACCCCTACGGCAGATAAAACCTATGATCTTAAAGGGAAAATGGTTCTGCCCGGTCTTATAGATATGCATGTCCATTTTCGCGATCCGGGGCTTGAGTATAAGGAAGACATCATCTCCGGCTCGTATGCAGCTGCTGCGGGCGGGGTTACTGCTGTCTGCCCTATGGCAAATACAAAACCTGTGAACGATAATGCTTTTATCACTAAATACATGGTTGATAAAGGCAAGGAGCTGGGAGTATGCGACATACTGCCCGTTGGCGCTGTATCAAAAGGAATGCACAGTGAAGAGCTTACTGAAATGGGTGAAATGTTTGCCGCAGGCGCATGCGCTTTTTCCGATGACGGCAAGCCGGTTCTCGGTTCTGATGTTATGCGCAGGGCGCTGGAATATGTGTCCGGCTTCGGCGGAATGATACTCAGCCACAGTGAGGACAAGCAGCTTGCGGGTGAAGGCGTTATCCACGAAGGTGAAGTTTCCGCTATTACCGGTCTAAGAGGTATCCCTTCTGAAACAGAAGAGATAATGATAGCCCGTGACATTCTCCTCGCAAAGCTTACTGGAGGACATGTTCATATATGCCACATAAGCACAAGGGACGCTGTTGATCTTGTCAGATGGGGCAAGGCGAAGGGAATCAAAATCACATGCGAAGTTACTCCTCACCACTTTACCCTCACCGAAAAAGAGCTACTGGGTTATGATACCAACTGCAAAATGAACCCTCCTCTCCGCACTGCTGATGATGTACAGGCTATGAAGGAAGGACTTAAGGACGGCACTATAGACTGCATAGCCACAGACCACGCCCCCCATGCCAGAGACGAAAAGTTTCAGGAGTTTGATCTCGCTCCTTTCGGTATAACAGGCTTACAGACCATGGTTCCTCTTACCCTTAATCTTGTCCGTGAGGGAGTGATAAACGAAAATGACTTTGCAAGGCTCTGCAGCTATGCCCCTGCGCAACTGCTCCGCCAGAAAGGCAGAGGAGTGATTGAAGAAGGAGCAATGGCTGATATAGCAGTTATTGACCCTGATAAAGAGTATGTATTTGATGTAAAGCTTAATAAATCCAAATCAACCAACTCACCTTTCATGGGCAAAACTCTGAAAGGACTTTGCGTTCTGACATTTAAAAACGGAAAAGAAGTATATAAAGCAGATATATAAAATTATATGGGCAGGTGTTCCCTGCCCTCTTTTTTTGAGGATTTCAATGAAAAAACTGTTTATTTGTATCTTGGTGTTATCCTGTTTCTGCGCCTATGCTGCTGAATCAGAAGGCGTAAAAGCCGTTACTCTTGCTAAATCATCTACAAGCTGGAACGGTGCAAACCTGCCCGAATACCCCAAGGGGGAGCCGGAAATTTCCATATTAAAAATAACCATACCTGCCGGTGCAGTTCTGCCTTTTCATAAACACCCTGTAATAAATGCCGGAGTGCTTTTGTCTGGTGAGCTTACTGTTGTCACAAAGGAAGGAGATACTCTTGTTCTGCACGCAGGGGATCCGATAATCGAAGTAGTAAATACGTGGCATAAGGGTGAAAACACAGGTATTGAGCCTGCGGAAATCATTGTGTTTTATGCGGGAACAAAAGGGGCTGAACTGAGTATTTTATCTGACAGATAATGATAATTACTTTTTAAAATAGAACAATAGAACGATTTTTGTTTAATTTCTCTTTTCTTTTGTTTTTTCAGATATATACTGTTCACCATAAAACATGTGAGGTGGGCTATGTCCTCTGCAAAATTCATTGAAAAAACAGAAAACCTTTTTGAAATTTCTGAAGATGAAATATTCTGCGCTGTTGAAGGTCATATCGGCTTTGACACTGTGAAAGCGGCACAGGAAAAAAAGGATGCAATCGAAGAAAAAATGCTGACAATTTCAGTACGCTGAGACCGGTTTTCTCATATTGCCCGTTTTAGGGGTGTATGTTAAAATAACTGATGTTTAAACTTGTTTCAGAACTGCTGAAAGAAACTTATAATATCTGCAAAACTCTTTTCAGGATTATGATTCCTGTCATAATAGCTGTTAAGATACTATCAGAGTTGGGAATAGTTAATATTCTTTCCTCTATTCTCAATCCTTTCATGAAACTTATGGGGCTGCCCGGCGAGCTTGGACTTGCGTGGGCAACCGCTCTTTTCACAAATATCTACGGCGGAATAATAGTTTTCATAAGCCTTTCTGACGGGCTAAACTTAACTGTAGCGCAGGCGACAGTCTTTGCGTCCATAGTTCTCATAGCCCATTCTATGCCGGTTGAACTTCAGATAATGCGTAAATCAGGTCCGAGGCTCCGTGCCATGCTTGCTCTGCGTATGGGCGGTGCAGTGCTTTACGGATGGATTCTGAATATTATCTACACCGCTACAGACACCCTCCAGAACCCTCTGAACATTCTCTGGGCTCCTCCGGTTAAAGATACTTCATGGATCGCATGGGCTGTTGGAGAATTTAAAAACCTGGTATGGATTACATGCATCATTTTTACTCTGGTTGTTGTAATGCGTATTTTATATGCGCTGGGACTCATAAAACTCATGGAGCGGATACTTAGCCCTGTTCTCCGTTTCTTCGGCGTCAGCGCCCGTGCTTCAACTCTCACCATCTTCGGGCTGACAATCGGTCTGTCTTACGCTGGGGGAATGATAATTAACGAGGCAAAAAGCGGTAAACTTTCCGAAGAAGATATATTCTTTTCAATATCTCTGCTGGGCTTGTGCCACAGTCTGATAGAAGACACTCTCCTTCTTATGGTTGTCGGGGGGCATCTTTCAGGGATTTTCTGGGGAAGAATAGCGTTCTCAATTATTATAGTTGTTCTCCTGCAAAGATTTATAAGAACAATAACCCCTGATTTCTTCCATAAAATGTTATTTTTACCTTTTAAAAGCACTTAACGTAATTTACTTTACACCCGTTTGATATCTGTTATAATTAAGAGAATATTTATCCGAGGTGAAAGATGAAAAAAATTGCATTATTTTTACTTGTATGTGCGTTCACTGTAATGAGTGCCGCAGCATATGAAATGAAAGGTTCATACTACTTCGGTCCCTATGTCGGATATAAAATTTTCGATGATAAGTCAGATTTTGAAAATGACGTTGAAGCGGGAATCAAACTCGGATATTTCATTACAGAACACTGGGCTGCCGAACTCTCCGGCGGATTTGTAGATGCTGAGTACGACAGCACAAATAAATCAGAAGATATTTTCACTCCCGGACTTCATGCTCTGTATCATTTCAGACCCTCAATGGATAGAGGCCTCCTTCCCTTTCTTCAGGCAGGTATTGAAGCACGTGTAGCCGATGACACGGACACCGGGCTTGCTCTTGGCGGAGGACTTAAATATCTTTTCACTAAAAACTTCGCAGGTGATGTTTCCTATAAAAACATCTACTACGGTGAAGGCAAACATGATCAACTTGTGGCTTTATCTGTTGCTTACTTTTTTGGAGTAAAAGAGAAGATTGCCGATAAACCTGTCCCTGCTCCGGTTGCTGCTGTTAAGGAAGAACCTGCTCCTGCACCCGCCGCTGTTGAAGAGAAAAAAGAGGAAGCAGTTGCCGTTATTGCCCCTGTTGATACTGACGGTGACGGTGTTTACGATGATCAGGATCTGTGCCCCGGCACTCCTGCGGAATTCAGCGTTAATGAGAAAGGATGCTTTAAAAGCATGAAACTCCTTGTCAACTTTGCTAATAACAGCGATGTTATAGACGCTGCTTCCATGAATAAGGTTCAGGAATTTGCCGACTTTATGAAGGCTACCCCTGTTCTTAAGGTTGAGATTCAGGGACATACAGACAGCAAAGGAAGTGAAGCCTATAATCAGAAGCTTTCTGAAAAAAGAGCAAAAGCTGTAGGAGCAGAGCTTATTAGACTTGGGATAGAAGCTGACAGAGTTCAGACAAAAGGCTACGGAGAAAGCAACCCTGTTGCATCTAATGATACAGTTGAAGGCAGAGCGGCAAACAGACGTATTGAGGCTGTTGCACTTGATGAGGACGGAACGAGAGTTCAGTCTCAGAAGCCTGAATAACTGCGTTATAAATAAAAATATATAACGAGGGGGCGAAAGCCCCCTTTTTTGTTTGACTTTTTTCGTTATATTCTCATTAATATAAAGCGGAGGCAGTTATGAAAAAACTATCCGTTTTTATTTTCACCATGAGTTTCTTAGTTTCATTTAATGTATTTGCGGATGATTTCAAGCTTAAAATCATTCATATCAACGATCATCACTCACACTTAAGGGCAGAACAGGCAGATTACACAATTGACGGAATAACAATGAAAGTCAATCAGGGCGGTTTTCCACTTATTATCAGTGAAATAAACAGTTTAAAGGCTGAAATACCCAATAGTCTGGTGCTTCACGCCGGGGATGCTTTTTCCAAGCATCTTTTTTTTACTGTGTTCAAGGAAAAAGCTAACGCTGATTTGATGAATCTTGCAGGATTTGACGCAATGGCAGTGGGTAACCATGAGTTTGACGAAGGGGACGGGCTGCTTAAAAAGTTTATTGATGAAGTCAATTTTCCCTTAATTAGCTCAAATATCAATGCGTCAGAAAAAAGCCCTCTTCACGGATTAATAAAACCGTACATCATCAAGAATATCGGTGAGGAAAAGATCGGTATAATCGGGCTTACAGTTTCACGCAAAACCCAGGGTTCATCGAAGCCAAGTGATGAAATAACCTTTCTTGGCGAATATGAATCGGTCTCAAAGTATGCAGAAGAGCTTAAGTCAATGGGAATAAACAAGATAGTTCTTTTAAGCCATTATGGTTACGGGCGCATCGGTGAGCTTGCAAATAAGCTGAAAGACGTGGATGTTATCGTTGACGGTGATTCACATACCCTTCTCGGTGATTTCACAAATCTTGGTCTCAAATATGAAGGTCCCTACCCCACGTTTATACCGGATGCAGAAGGTAATAACATCTGCGTGGTTCAGGCAGGATATTTCGGCTTTGCAGTGGGAGATCTTGATGTGGTTTTTGATGATGAAGGCAAAGTCACTTCATGTTCAGGCAGCCCTGTTGTTATAATTCAGGATATTATCAAGTCTTCAGTATCACCGGGACAGGCAAAAGCGGCTGTAGACAGTGCGCCTAATATAAAATTTGTTACCCCCGACCCGCAGGCTCAGAAAGTTCTGGATCACTATGAAGAAGAATTGTCAGCGATGAGAGAAAAAGTTTTGTGCGTATCCGCTGATGATATTCCCCAGAATTGGGAACCTGATGCAGAAATGCCGCATGGTTCGCTATTTGCTCCTCTTGTTGCTAAGGCAATGGCTGAATATTCCGGTAATGCTGATGCGGCGGTGGTAAACGCTACAGTTACCCGTGACGGTGTGGTAAAAGATCAAAATATAACCTTCGGAACTCTGATTGATCTTCTGCCTCATCATGACACCCTGTGGGAAATACAAATGACCGGAGAGGAAATAAAGGCAGTCATTGAGGACGCTCTGGATAATGCTCTCAAGACGAATACTATGCGTTCGTTCCCTTATGCTTATGGTCTCCGTTATGGTATTAACATGACTAAGCCTTACGGACAAAGGGTTGAAGCCCTTGAAATAACAGATAAAGCCACCGGAAAGTGGACGCAGCCGGATAATAACAAAATATACCTTATCGCAACCACGTCTTTTCCGGGCAGAGGCAGAGAGGGATATGTAACCTTCCGCACAGCGCAGGAGAAGCACGGTTTTGCTCCGGAAACGTACATAAACTACAGGGATGTGTTTAAAGCTTACCTTCAAAATCTCTATAATTCTGGGAAAAAGCTGGAAAATCTTCCCGAAGATATGCTCCCTGTGAAATATTATTTAAAGTAAACGAATAGGGTTAATCTCCGCAAGTTGCCTTAAAACCAGAAAAAGCCCGCAGCATACCCCTCACTGCGGGCTTTTATATTGCCAAATCATGTGAAGATATATAATAATTCACTCCTATGAATCTTTTATCAATTGAAAAACTCAAAAAGAACTACGGCGACAGGACAATCTTTGAGAATGTCACATTCGGGCTTAACGAAGGCGATAAAGCTGCAATAATCGGCATCAACGGCAGCGGGAAATCAACTTTGCTGAAAATTATAGCCGGATTAGAAGAGTCGGACGGCGGTAATGTTGCTGTCAATAAGACATGTATTATCAACTATCTGGCACAGTTACCTGATGTTCTGCCTCAAGTCAGTGTAATTGACTACATCTTCAAATCAGATACCCCTACGATGCGCCTAATAAAACGCTATGAACAGCTCTGTCATACGGACAGCCCGGAACTGCATAAGATAATGTCGGAGCTTGATTCTAAAAATGCGTGGGGATACGAATACAGCGTAAAATCTGTTCTTGGTGAGCTTGGCATACACGATTACACCATTAAAATGGGCGAACTTTCTGGAGGTATGGCGAAGAAGGTCTCACTTGCACAGGCGTTGATCGATGAAGGCAATCTCCTTATTCTGGATGAACCTACAAACCATCTTGACATTGATACAGTGGAGTGGCTTCAAAACCATCTGGAATCCACTAAAAAAGCTGTTCTCCTTGTTACTCATGACAGATACTTCCTTGATAGTGTCTGCAATTTAATATTTGAAATAGACGAAGGAAAATTCACCCGCTATGACGGGAACTACTCTTTTTACCTTGAGAAAAAGGCCGAAACAGAAGCCCACGAACAGCGGAGGCAGGAAAGACTTTCTAATATACTCCGTAATGAACTCGTATGGCTCCGCAGAAGCCCGAAGGCACGCACCACAAAGCAGAAGGCAAGGATTGACCGTGCGGCGGTTATACAGGACAGCATAGTACATAAGACAGAGCGTGATCTTGAGCTTAAGACACTTGGGCGAAGGCTCGGCGGCAAGATAATAGATCTTAAGGATGTCTCCAAGGCTTATGGAGATAAGGTTCTGTTCCGCAATTTCAGTTATTCGTTCAAAAAAGGCGAAAAACTTGGTATAGCTGGCGCTAACGGAAGCGGAAAGTCAACTTTTCTGCGTGTTCTCACAGGTGAGGAACAACCGGACAACGGTATTGTTGATATAGGCATAAACACATTCTTCGGGGTGTTTGATCAGCACAGTAAAGAGCTTGACCCCGAAATGAAGGTTATTCAATACATTGAAGAAACAGCAAAAAATATCAAACTTGATAACGGACTCACTCTGTCTGCCACACTGATGCTTGAGCGCTTTCTTTTCCCAAAAGACAGTCACTACCGCCCCATAGGTAAATTATCCGGCGGGGAAAAACGCAGACTTCATCTTGTTAATGAGCTGATAAAGAATCCGAACTTCATCATTCTCGATGAACCGACAAACGACCTTGATATACAGACACTAAGCGTGCTTGAGGACTTCCTTGAGGACTTTGGCGGGTGCGCCGTGGTGGTATCTCACGACAGATACTTTATGGACAGAGTATGTGACACTATGTTTATTTTCAAAGGTGACGGTATATTTGAGCATTTCCCCGGCAGCTATTCCAACTGGATGGAATCCAGAAATGTTGTTAAAGAGAAGTCTTCTGAAAAGAAAGAGTCTCCGAAGCAGGAGCAGGAGAAAAAGCGTAAGCTTACCTATGCTGAAAAGAAGGAATATGAAGGTATTGAGGCTGAAATAGCCGTTCTGGAAGGCGAACTTGCCGATTTGAGTGCGGAACTTGAACAGGGAGGAAGTGACTATTCACGCCTTACGGATTTACAAGCCAAAATAGAGGCTAAGGAAATGGAGCTTCTGGAAAAAATGGAAAGATGGGAATATTTAAGCGGGCTTGAGTGAATACACTCAGCCCGTAACCAACCTTATAATTTTTATTACTTGAGTTCATATATCAAAATTATCCTGTACATATCGTCCCCTTATACCTAGATTCTATATATAAAGTTTGACATATCTAAAACTATAGCGATAGAAGGAGGCTATTATGAGGTATTTTCTTCTGATACTAACTTGCATGCTGTTAGTTGCCCCCTCGGTGAAGGCTGATGAATTTAAATCCAGCGCAGGAAATCTTAATGTTTCTGTTGTTGCGTCAGGTTTAGAGAACCCATGGAGCCTTGCCTTTCTTCCAGACGGCAGAATTCTGGTTACGGAACGTCCCGGAAGGATGAGGCTTGTCTCTGACGGTGTGCTTTCCAAGCCCCTGTCAGGTCTGCCTGAAATATTTGTTCAGGGTCAGGGCGGGCTTCTGGATGTTGTTGTTGACCCGAAATCGTCTGAACTCCCGGTAATCTACTTCTCGTTTTCTGAAGAAGAAAACGGTAAAGCCGGAACCGCAGTCGCCAGAGCAGAGCTGAACGGTGAAAAACTGGAAAACGTAAAGGTAATTTTCCGCCAGCTTCCCAAAGTAACCGGCAAAAATCACTGGGGTTCACGCCTTGTATTGTCCGGTGACGGCAATATATTTATCACGCTGGGAGAAAGGTTTGACTACAGTAAACAGGCGCAGAAGCTTGATAACCATTTAGGAAAGGTCATACGTGTCCGCACGGATGGTTCAATACCTGCGGATAATCCTTTTGTGGGAGTTGAAGGTGCAATGCCTGAAATATGGTCATATGGACACCGGAATGTTCAGGGAGCTGCACTTGAGCCTGCAACGGGCAGATTATGGACTGTGAAACACGGTCCCATGGGCGGTGACGAGCTGAATATTACCGAAGCCGGAGTCAACTACGGATGGCCGGAAGTCAGCTACGGTTCGCACTATAATGGCGTACCTATTCCTGACAACCATGCGGAAAGAGGTTTCCGTGAACCTTTTTACTACTGGAATCCTTCCATAGCCACCAGCGGGCTGATGTTTTACAGTGCTGACGGCTTTCCCAAATGGAAAGGGAACGTGTTTGTCGGTGCTATGGCAGCTAAGATGCTTGTGAGGCTCACTATATCAGACGGAAAGGTCGCCGGCGAGGAACGGCTTCTTCAGGAACTCGGTGAACGGATAAGAGACGTTCGTCAGGGACCGGACGGATGGATTTATCTACTGACAGATAATAAAAACGGGCGTCTCCTGCGCATTGAAGCATCAGGAAACGCCAATTAAGAAATACTAATCTTCATCGTCGCCAAGCTCTTTGAGCTTGGCTTCGTATTTTGCGGATTCAAACTCGAAGTCTTCGGTTGCGCCCTCAAGCTGGGTAAAAAGCTTTTCAATTTCACTTTCCCATTCAGTGAGTTCTTTTGAAAGCTTACTTATTTTATCCGACTCCCCTTTTTCCGAGGCGCTTATCAAAAGCTGATTTAGCTCTGTAACTCTTTTTTCGGCAGTCTCAATTGCCGTTTCAGTGTCATGAACTCTCTTTTCAAGGGGTGCTAGGGTTCTGTTTCTTTCAGAAAGAAGATCAGAACGCCTTTTCCTCAGCTCTTTTTTTGTCAGCTTCCCTTCAGAGGTTGTTTTCTTCTTGGGCTTGGAGAATTCATCATCCTCGTCCCATCCCTCTTTCTCAAGAAATTCTGCGTATGTACCGTTAAACACGCTTATACAGTTGTTTTTGAAAACGATAAGCCTGTCCGCCAAAGCATGAAGAAACATCTCATTATGGGTGATAAGAAGCAGTGTGCCGGGAAACTCATCAAGAGCCTCAAGCAGCGAATCGCAGGACTGCATATCAAGGTGGTTTGTTGGTTCATCAAGCATCAGGAAGTTAAGAGGCTGGGCGAGGAGTTTGCCTAACATCACCCTGCTCTTCTCCCCTCCGGAGAGAACACCGATCTTTTTGAGTGCAGTGTCACCTTCAAACATCATGATCCCCGCTATATTGCGTGCCCTCTGCCTGTCAACATCCGGTGCGGTCTGTAAAAGCTCTTCCTCTATGGTTCGTCTGTCATCCAGTGTTTTTATATTTGTCTGCTCATAAAAGCCTTTTTCAATGCCGGGTCCGTAGTACACTTCCCCTGAATCTGGTTTCATTTCACCTGCAAGAAGCTTCAGCAGAGTGGTTTTACCCTTACCGTTTTTACCGATTATGCAGACACGCTCACCGGTGGTGATATTAACATCCAAATCTTTTATAAGCGGATCGCTTTTATCATAGCCAAAGGTGATTCCCTTGGCGTTCAGCCCTGTTTTACCTTCGTAAGGTTTATACCGGAAGCCGAAGTCCAGATCTTTTATGTCCTCAAGCTTTGCCCTTGAGCCCATTTTCTCAAGCATTTTCACCCTTGACTGGGCACGGCTTGCCAGCGAGGCTTTCGACTTGAAGCGTGTGATGAATGCTTCGACCTCTTTGCGCTTCTGTTCCTCATTCTGGCGGGTTTTTTCGTATATTTCCTCTTCCGTAGCTATCTGTTCGTAGAGTTTGCCTGTGTCGCCTTCTATCTTGCGGATCTTCTTGCGGTGTATGGCTATTGTGTGGGTAACAACAGCATCCATAAAGCTTCTGTCGTGGGTGATCAGAATAAGCTCACCTTTCCAGCTTCTGAGGAAATTTTCAAGCCAGCGGACTGATGTAATGTCCAGATAGTTTGTGGGTTCATCAAGAAGAAGCATATTAGGTTCCGAAACAAGAACTTTCGCCAGATTAAGACGTATCTGGTATCCGCCTGAGAACTCAGATGGATGCCTGTACATATCATCCTGAGTAAACCCAAGTCCGAATAGAATTTTTTCAACCTTCCATGTCTGCCCTTCATCCTCCTCACGGAGACCCCTGCATCCTTCCTCGATGACAGTATTCTCCTTAAAGTCAAGGTGCTGCTTCAGGTGCCCTATTACATATCGTTTGGGAAAGCTTATCTGACCGGAATCCGGTGTTTCTTCCCCTATCAGCATGCGGAAAACAGTTGTTTTGCCGTGTCCGTTTCTGCCGACCAACCCTGCTCTCTCACCTTTATTTAATCTGAATGAGGCATCGTCCAGTAGAACCTGCCCTCCGTAGCTTTTGCTTATGTTTTCAACGCTTATCATTACCTGTACTCCATATATTCATGCCTGCGGCGGATACAATCTACTGGAAATCTTTGCAAAAGTGAAGGATAATGCGCCGATTCAACTTTATTAACAGGAGTAATAGATATGATTCCGGTTATTTCATTTGTAGGAAGCAGCAACAGCGGGAAAACAACGCTTGTTGAACAGGTTATCAGAATCCTCACGGAGAAGGGGTTACGCATATCCCTTATCAAGCATGATGCTCACGGATTCGAGATCGACCACGAAGGAAAAGACACATGGCGGCACAAACAGGCCGGAGCCGTGCGTGTGCTTATATCATCCCCCGCAAAGTATGCGATGATCGCAGACGGCGAAGCGGATCTGGGTGATATGCTTTATATGGCGGGTGACGGTGACATCGACCTTATAGTCGTTGAAGGTTACAAATCATCCTCATTGCCCAAGATAGAAGTTTTCAGAGAATCAAACGGTAAAAAGCCTGTCTGTATAGGTCATGAAAGCCTGCTTGCAGTGGCGACCGACACTCCTGAAAGCGGACAAATCAAAGATGCTCCCATGCTTCTTGATATAAACGATCCGCAGGCGGTGGTCAGCCTTATCGAAGAGCGGATTCTCTGCGAGGAAAAACCCACACCTTTTGTCAGTCTTGTTGCGGACGGACAGAAGATAGACCTCAACCGTTTTGCCTCGTTTTCGCTGGCAAATACTCTGAAAGGCTACCTGAAATCCCTGAAAGGTGCTGAAGATGCTATGGAGTTTGAAATAAAGGTCGATTTAAGAAAATAGAATTTAAGTCCACGGGGCGGGTTTTCCGCTAAAATCTCCACAGCGAACAACGCAAGAGAGAATCAGGAAGCCCGCTCCGGCGTATTATCCTCTTAATTATTTCCAGCCGTACTTGACACCAGCCGCCGTTGATATACAATTAATACTTTAATGGGGGCGTATAATGGAAAGAATAAAAGAACTTATACAGATTAACCGTTCCTACCGCAGGTTTGACAATTCCAAAGAGCTTGATATGGGCTTTCTGGAAGACCTTATATACTCAGCAAGAATGGCACAAAGCGCTGCCAATCTTCAGCCGCTACGCTATGTCACAGTAACTGACAGAGAAAAAACAGCGGAAGTATATTCCACACTCGGCTGGGCAGGCTACTTAAAAGACTGGGATGGTCCTGAACCTGACGAACGCCCGGTGGGGTATATCATTATTCTTTCCACCAAGGATTCTTCATATGCACAGGTTGATGCCGGGCTCGCCATGCAGAACATATGCCTCACTGCCATTGCCGCTGGAGTGGGTTCCTGCATATTGGGAAATATAAAAAAAGAACGCCTGATGCAGATACTTGAGATTGATGAAAGCTTAAATATACTTTACGTCGTTGCTCTTGGTTATCCGGTTGAAAATGTTCAGGTGGTCAGCATCAGAGAAACGGCAGATCATAAATATTTCAGGGACGAAGAAGGGAATCATTATGTCCCAAAAAGATGCATAGAAGACTTGATCATCAAGGAGCTGTAGTCTACAGCTCCTTATCCATATAAACATGGGTGTCTTTTTTCCACCCGTTGCGGGAATAAAACTTTATTCCGCCCTGATTTTTCTCCAGAACAAGAAGATGAATACGGATATGTCCGCTGGCACGGCAGCAGTCCTCAACAGCGGACAGAAGCTTGGCACCGACACCTGAACTGCGAAGCTCCCCTTTCACTATCATATTTTCCACGTAGGCAACCCTTGCTCCCTCATCCACAGATACTAATGACTGAGCCTGACACATGCCTACTATTTTTCCATCCTGCTCTGCAATATATATACAGTAGCGTTCGGGATCACTCATAAGCATCTGAAATCCTTTTTTCATTGCATCTTCATCCACTGTTTCGTTTTCAAGGGTGAGAAGCTCACTCAAAACTTCTACCATGCCTTCAATATCTGTCTTTTCCGCGGGGCGGAGGGTGATGCTGTCTGCCATGTCTGCTCCGTTATAATAATGATAAAATCTCTATAATATTTTTGATCTTTAAAAGCAAATGGTGTTTTCAAATATGCAGAAACATTTTTTAACAATCACTCCTGTTAAAAGTGTCAAAAAACTATTGCGGAATACAAAGAGGTTTATATCTTAGGATATATAGCTGATGCACGGAACGCACGGGAAGCGACATTCCCCTGAGTTGTTAGGAACTCTACATAAGAGAAAAAGCCGCATAAGCATCGCTGAAGACAGATACGGAGGTGTTACCCGTTGAGTCACTTTAAAATCCCCTGCCCGGCAAGGTGAAAAAACACTATGTACCGTTAGTCGGGCAGGGTTTTCAAAATTATGAATATGTTATCGTATAAAAAAGGCACGGTTTATTATCCCGTGCCTTTATCATTTGTTAAATTAGTTACTTTTTTTCTCTTAATTAAATGCAGGGCACTAAGCCCCGCAATGTATTATATTTCTACAGCACCCTAGCCGCTTCAGTGGCAAGACGGCTTCTTTCACCCTTATCAAGGAAAACAGTTGTGCAGTGTTTGAAACGTGCCTGTGTAAACTTCTCTGATGCGTTTATAAGCCCGTTGTCCCACTCATTGAGGTAAGGGTTGTCTATTTGCTTCAAATCTCCTGTAAAGACAATTTTTGTGTTATTCCCTGCCCTTGTTATGATTGTTTTCATCTCATGAGGGCTGAGGTTCTGTGCTTCGTCTATAACAACATAGGTATCAATAAGAGTTCTTCCTCTTATGTAGGTCAGTGCTTCAATCTCAAGTATGTTGGAAGACTTCAGATAGTCTATTGTGATGTTGTTCATCTGGCTTTTGTAATATATACCGTCTTTTCCGTCTTTTATCTCTTTGCTGCTGTTGCCGATTATAAACTCAAGGTTGTCATATATGGGTTTGAGCCATGGGTCAAGTTTTTCGGAGATATTTCCGGGCAGATAACCCAGATCACGCCCCATAGGAATGGGAGAGCGTGTAACAAGCATTTTTTTGTAGGTTCCTTCGTTAAGTACCGCATACATTCCGGCGCAGAGAGCAAGAAGGGTTTTGCCTGTTCCTGCTATACCAATGGCGAAGACAACATCAATATCCGGGTCAAGCAGAGCTTCCATAAGGTATTTCTGCTTTCTGTTGGCGGGGGTTATGCCGTAAACATTTTCATATTCCGTAACCCGCTGAAACCCTTTTATATCTCCTTCATCTTCAAAGTATTTTACAAGAACGCCTTTTTTATCATCAACTTCACTCTTCATCACGAAGTACTCATTAACTCTTGGCTTAAAGTCCTCCATGTTTATGCCGTATATATAATCGGGCATAGGAAGCTCGCTTTCCTGATACATCGTATTTATATATGAATCAGGCACATAGAGGGTGTCGTCTCTGTTTTCAACAAAACTGCCCATCCTCTCATGGTAATAATCTTCGGCTTTGATGCCGAGAGCGTTTGCCTTAACACGCAGGTTAACGTCTTTTGAGATTATTATTGTTTCGTTCTTTGATTCATTCTGAAGCTTTTTTGCTATACCTAATATAAGGTTGTCATTTCTTCTGCCGGAAAACTCTTCAGGAACACTGTCTTTTGACTCTTTATCATGAAAAGATATAAACAATGTAGCTCCGCTTTCCATTTTAACGCCTTTAAGAAGATCCCCGCCTGTTCTGTAGTCTTCTATTTTGCGGATAAATTCACGGGCGTTATAGCCGTTGAGGTCTACTCCCTTCTTAAATGAGTCCAATTCTTCAAGGACTATGGCAGGGATATAGATATTGTTGTCATCGAATGTTTCCAGAGCTTTTGGTGAGTAGAGAATTACGTTTGTGTCGATTACGAAGTTCTTGATCTTTGTGGATTTTTTAACTGCTTTAGGCATTAACAACTCCAACCTTTTCAATGCCTTAATTTTCAACCGAGTATGTTTTAAAGTCAAGGATAGTTTTAGCTTAAGCCTAGACCGCACAAAAATTTAACTGATTTTCACAGTGGTTGACATTAATGTCTTAATTCCATAAAAATAACTGAAATGATAATTTTTGTTTACGGAACATTGATGAAAGGCTTTTCAGGGCATAATGAATACCTGACAGGGAAAGAACCTGAGGCGGAAGGATACATCAAGGGCGAACTGTTTCATCTGCCGGAAGGATATCCTATAGCTATAGAAAACTCTGTTTCAGAGGTTTACGGCGAAATATACTGTGTCAGTGAGGAAAGTTTATCCGGTATAAGAGAGTATGAAGATATTGACGAGGCTGATCCTCTATATATAGAAAAAGCTGTTAAGGTCTATACTGACAGAGAAGTGGTTCAGGCTGCGGTATTTCTCGCATCAAAGCGGTACGAAAAGCAAATAAGGGAAAAGGGAGTGCCCTTACTTTCCGGCAGATGGAGAAATTTTATATTATGAGCTTTCATTGATGTGGCGGTTAATCGCATCCATATCACTTGCCAATCCTTCTCCTTTCACCACAAGATAATCACCGACCATGAGCCCGGAAACGCCTGATTTAAAAAGTTTATCTTTTTCATTTCCAGGAAACACAAGAGTTCTGCCTCCGCATACACGCACATGTTTGTCAGGCATCATGAAGCGGAATAAGGCTATTATTCTTAATGCCTCTTCCTGTGAAAGCGGTTTTGCGCCTTCAAGGGGTGTGCCGGTTATAGGGTTAAGAAAATTGACAGGTATTGATTGAACTCCGATATTTCTAAGCTCACGGGCAAGCTCAACACGATGCTCCCATGATTCCCCTATTCCGAATATACCGCCGGAACAGACATATAACCCTGCTTCCACAGCGTATCTAACTGCATTTACATCCTCATCATATTCATGAGTTGTGCATATATTGGGAAAAAAACTGCGCGAAGTTTCAAGGTTATGATGATAGCCTTTCAACCCGCTTGTCTTGAGGACTGCAAGCTGTTCTTTGGTCAGAACACCGACAGATATATCTGCATCCATCCCGAAAGAGGTAATTATCTCCACAGACTGACGCAGAAGCTCAAATTCCGCTTCATTGGGAGACTTACCGCTGATTACTGCTGCATATCTTTTTACTCCCGCTTCGGCGGCTCTTGATGCTCCTTTACGGATTTCATCAAGGTCTATGAATGAATAAACCGGAGTCCCTGTTCTGTGATGTGCTGACTGGGCACAGAATATGCAGTCTTCGCTGCATAATCCGCTTTTTGCATTTATAATGCCGCAGGTACTTATATCATTGGCAAAGAAGTGCTGCTTTATTTTATAGGAATATTCCAGCAGCTCACTCAAAGGGGTTTTTAGTATTACTTCTATATCGGAATCACTCGTTTCATGCCCGTTCAGACACTTAGAGTACAGTTTTTCAATCATGAAATCACCTTAATGCTTCAATATCTTTTTTTGTCTCTGTGATGCTTTTGCCGGTTTCTTTTATCTCTTCCGTCTGATTGTCAATATTTGCAGAAAGACTATCCAGCCTGACCTCTAGCTCTTTGATTCTGTTGTTTAAAACGGATGTTTCCTCCCGCATTTTCCTCATTTCTGATTCGATGTCCTGAAGAGCTTCCACGGCGGAGCTGGGCTTTGCTGCACAGGCACTAAGAAGGATTATTGGGAAAAAAACAGAAATCAGAAGTTTATTCGCAGTTTCCATCTTGGTTTGTTTCTGCCACATACTGAGCATAAAGATAGCCTTCTGTCCCGTTGATTTCGGAACGCCACCAGTCACCATCACGCTCAAAAAGAGGAACTCTGCTGTTATAAGCAGCAACACCTACCACAGCAGAATCAGCCACAGGGCGACTTCTCAACTTAAGTCCGCTTCTGGCGGTGATACAGCCGTATTTTGTTTCCATAACAGGAGCTTCAGTTACAGGTTCAGGCTTTTTTTCAACGGCAGGGATCTCCGCAACCGGAGCGGGTTCAGGCACTGCAACAGGTTCCGGAACTGTTTCCTCTTCAACAGCAGGCTCAGGAACAGATTCTTCAATAACAGGCTGTTCAATAGGTTTAACAGGTTCCGGTGTTTCTGCCACAGGTTTGTTAGCCGCATACTGCTCTTCTATAAATTTCATATCGAAAAATGACTTTATCTGCAGTCCGCCGAGAATAAGGACAAGGAAAATAAGAAACGGTGTAAGGTACTGCGCTACAGTGAATACTTTTAAAGGCTGTCTTATGCCTGAAATATGTTTTATCGCCTCACGGACATGTTTGGGACCAACTTTTTTATCTTTGGCATCAGCAGCAGCCTGAAAGGCTTTGTCCGCAACAAGATTGACTTCAAGCGGCAGCCCGTGAGAATAACGGAAAATTTCAACGACAGCAGTTCTTTTCAGCACTTCAGGATCAGTACCCTTAGCGTGTTTTATGCGGTGCTGGAGATAGTTTGCAGTGTCACTTAACCCGAGAAGGTTTAATTCTGTTACAGACAGAACACGCTCACTAAGGTTTTTGACATTTCCGTACATAAGCTTAGTGCATAGTTCCTGCGTTCCCACAAGGAGAACCTGAACAAGCTTACACTGCTCTATCTCGACCTCAGAAAGTTTTTCAAGGGTGCGGAAACTGTCTATAGAGTATTCATCGGCATCGTCTATGACTATAAGATTATTTTTACCTTTCTTATATTCACCAACGAAATAATCCATCATAGCGCCGAAATACTCGTTTTCAGTGGAGCTGTGGACTGCTTCTATTCCGAAGCCGTTACATATTTTCTGCAGCAAATCACTGTCAGGAACTCTGGCAACGTAAGACACATTACAGTTGACAAGAGTCTCCCGAAGCAGAAAACAGAGCGTGGTTCTTCCGGTTCCGGGCAGACCGTAAAGCAGCATAAAACCTTTGCGGCTGTTTATGCCGTATTCTAGCATGGTCATAGCCCTGTCATGGGGTGCTGAACAGAAAAATGCCGAAGGTTCCGGCGTGAGTCTGAAAGGTTTATCCCTGAAACCGAAAAAGTCAATATGCATAACTGTCCTTATGAGTTTAATCGAAGATAAGTCATGATATATGATTTACAAATTATTTTCAATAATATAGGAGCAATAAATGAAGCTGGGGGGAAAGGGAAATTAAAAAGCTCCCCTCGGCTAGTGCGAAGAGAGCTTTTTATTCCTTGGAAATTTGTCTCAGTAAAACAAGAGACAGCTTAGTCTACGCTGTCTTTGAAAAGTTTGCCGGCAACAAATTTGGGTACCCTTTTGGAAGGGATAGTCATCTCTGCACCAGTCTGAGGGTTTCTACCCTTGCGCTCTTTCCTTGCGGAAACAGAGAATGTACCAAAGCCGACAAGCGTAACTTTGTCATCTGCTTTAAGAGCTTCAACAGTTGCCTCTTCAAAAGCTTTAAGTGCTTTTTCTGCGTCAGACTTTTTCAGCCCTGACTTCTCGGCAATCTTCTCAATAAGTTCCTTCTTATTCACTACAACCTCCTCACTCAAGAAGTTTCTATAGGTTATACACAGTGGTACCTATAAAATCAAGATATTATTCATTCTTCAACCGTAAAAAAACAAAATTTCAAAGGCTCAGAAGTAGCTCTCTGACTACCTTTGAGGCTGTTACGGTCGACACTCCGCTGTGATCATAATGCGGTGAAAGTTCAACCACATCTGCAGCTTTTACGTTTAAATTTTTGATAGCTCTGAGAATACTGTAAATCTCAATAAATTGCCATCCACCGGGTTCAGGTGTTCCTGTGCCCGGAAAGCCTGACGGGTCAAGCACGTCAAGATCTATGGTAAGATAAACGGGTCTCCCGCCTATGGCATCCGCCAAATCAGCAAAAGGTGTTATCATTGTACCTTCTTTTTTTATAAGATCAAACTCTTCTTTTGTTCCGGAGCGTATCCCATATTGAAAAATATTAGCCATTCCAGTTATTTCGGAAATTCTTCTGATAACGGTGGCGTGGGAAAGTCTTTCGCCCATGTAATCATCACGCAGATCGGCATGTGCATCCAGGTGAATAACGCAAATATCTTTTGTTTTAAGGCTTACAGAAAGAGCATGGAACAGAGGCAGAGTAACCAGATGCTCCCCGCCGAAAGAGATAAGTCTTTTGCCTGAATTAAAAACCTCAAGCGCGGCAGACTCTATCACGCTGAGAATATTCTTTTTATTTCCGAAGGATAACTCAAGGTCGCCTATATCGCAGTTTTTCATATTTTCAAGATCAGCATCCAGCATGGGGCTGTATGTCTCTATCCCGTATGAAGCTGAACGGATGGCATCCGGTGCGAATCTGGAACCGGGTCTGAAACTGCATGTGCCGTCATAGGGTACACCCATGATTATGTTTTCTGCTGTGTCAAAGGGTTTGTCACAGGAGATAAAACAATTACTGACAGGTTCAAATTTCATATACTTAGTGGTTTCTCCGTTCAAAAATAAATTTATTACTTTCAAATAAAACGGTGGGAACCGCCCCTGCAGCTCCCGACCGTAAGATATACTATACTACTTAATTAAGAGTTCTGCAATCTGTACTGCGTTTGTTGCAGCACCTTTTCTGAGCTGATCACCAACAACCCAAAAGCTGAGAGTATTATCAGCAGAGAGATCCTTTCTTATTCTGCCTACGTAGCAGTCATCCTGACCAGCCACAAAAAGAGGCATAGGATATTTATTTTCAGCAGGATTATCCTTAACTACGAGTCCCGGTGCCTTGCTGAAAAGCTCACGGGCAAGCTCAGGGGTAATTTCTTTTTCAGTTTCAATCGTAACGGATTCAGAATGAGCAGAAAGAACAGGAACACGGACGCATGTCGCACTGACTTTTATGTCCTTGTCTCCCATTATTTTTCTTGTTTCGTTAAACATTTTCATCTCTTCTTTGGTATAACCGTTTTCGGTGAAGCTGTCTATGTGGGGGAAAACGTTGAAAAGAAGCTGGTTTGCAAATTTTTCAACCTTGATATCTTTTCCTTCCGCCCATGCTTTTGTCTGATCCATAAGCTCCTGCATAGCCTGTGCGCCTGCTCCGGAAGCTGACTGGTAGGATGAAACCACTACCTTTTTTATTCTGGAGTAAGCATGAAGAGGCTGAAGAGCCACAACCATGATAATTGTAGTGCAGTTAGGGTTTGCTATTATACCTTTATGTTTAAACGCATCCTGGGGGTTAACTTCAGGAACAACAAGGGGCACGTTATCATCCATTCTGTAGGCGGAGCTGTTATCGACAACAACTGCGCCTGCCTTAACAGCAGATGGTGCAAACTCAAGGCTTCTGCCGCCGCCTGCGGAGAACAGTGCTATGTCAATATCCTTGAAGCTGTCATGCGTGAGTTCCTGCACCGTATAATCCTTACCCTTAAACTTAAGCGTCTTGCCGACTGAACGTTTTGAAGCAAGAAGTCTGAGTTCTGCTATGGGAAAGTTTCTCTCTTCGAGAATCTGGAGAAAGGTTTCTCCTACGGCACCGGTAGCACCGGCAATGGCCACGTTGTAAGCGTCTTTCTTCTGTAATTGCGCCATTATTGCACCTCAAGGAATATGGTAGTAAATGAAATATTATCAGAACGCCCTTTTGTCAACACTTAAAGCGAAATTAAGGCTTTAAAACACTATTATTTGTCTGCACTTGTGTTCGTTGTTTGTTCATGCTATCACTTGATAAAGTGAGACTAAACGGAAAAAAGAATAAACTATGAGCGAAAAGAAGATATATGACATACCGCTGAAAGGCGGCAGAAAAATACGGATAAGGCAGGGAGCTTTCGGCAGCGGTGAGCATGAGACTACCCTCGCCTGCCTTAAGCATATACAGAATATGGAGCTTAAAGGGAAGAAGGTGCTTGATGTCGGCTGCGGAACAGGAATACTCGGTATTGCTGCCTCTCTTCTTGGTGCTGAAATGTGCATTGGCTTCGATCCGAGCCTTGCCGCATGCGAAACTGCTGTCTTCTGCAATGAGCTTAACGGAGTTACAAACAACCATATTATATGTGGATATAACGACGCAGTGAGTGGCAGGTTCGATGTTGTCGCTGCAAATATATATCAGGATATTCTTATTGCACTCTGCCCCTATATAGCCGATGTTTTAACAGAGCAGGGACTTGCCCTTCTCTCCGGTATTCCTCTTGAGTATAACTATGAGGTAAAGGTTTGTTACGAGAGGCAGGGGTTCAAAGTCCTTGACTTGAATATACATGATGAATATAGTACGATTCTTTTGCAAAAGGGCGGTTAGCTCATCAGGATAGAGTGCAGGTCTCCGAAGCCTGAGGTAGTGGGTTCGATTCCCGCACCGCCCGTACAGAACATAAGCGGATTTCAGAAAACTCTGGAATCCGTTTTCTTTTATAATTTCCCTTGTATTGCCTTCAAAATAACTCATTTTTTATCTTTTTTTATTCGTTATTAATATCAGTTATTTATCTATTTTAATGAGATTTTTTTTCAGGATATTTCACCCACCTGTACCATGGTACGATGTTCCCATTGTTTTTATGATTTAACATTGATTATCAATAAAAACCGAAGAGGTATTTTATGGCTCAGGCAGGAACAGTTAAATCAATCAGCGGAATGGTAACAGCACGCGGCGCAGATGGCCAGGTGCGTACCCTCGCAGTTGGCGACATAGTTTTTGATAATGAAATTATCGAAACAGGCGCCGGCGGTTCTATAGTTATCACTCTCGCTGACAACAAGGAAATAGCTCTCGGCGAAAACGCCCAGATGCTGCTTGATGAAACAGTGACGGCATCCGTTGAAAACGAAGATGCGTCCATATCAGATGTTGAAGCTCTTCAAGCTGCACTTGAAGCTGGTGAAAATATCGATGAAATCGAAGAAGAAACAGCCGCAGGCGAGGAAGACTCTTTTGAATTTCTTGCTTCTTACTATGGCGGTGATGATTCCGAAGGTCAGGTAGGTACATACCTGCTTGATGCAGATGCTGATGAAGGCGGAGAAGATGCAGGAGATGACACCGGTGCAGGTAACGCTGCCCCTGCTGCGGCTGATGATGCGGTCGTAATGGACGAAGACGGTGTTTTTTCCGGTCAACTTCCCGCAGCCTCAGACATAGACGGCGATGATGTCACCTACTCCGTTGGCACTCCGCCTACAAACGGAATACTTGTTATCAACCCTGACGGTTCCTACACTTACACCCCCAATCCCAATTATAACGGTTCCGACAGCTTTACTTATGTAATCAATGACGGAAACGGCGGAACAGCAACCTATACGGTTGATATAACAGTTAATCCTGTTAATGATGTACCGATCCTTACCGGAGATGAAGGCGCTGTAATTGAAGATGCAGTAACGTCAATAAGCGGTCAGGTAACTATTGAAGATATTGACGAAGGTGAAAGCTTCTTCCGCCCATCCGAACAGACTGGTGAATATGGCAGTTTTGTTCTGGACGAAAACGGAAACTGGACTTACCAGCTTAATAATGATGCTGTTCAATTTCTCCCCGAAGGCGCAACTCTTACGGAAACGTTTGAAGTTGTCTCCATTGACGGTACAGCTACAGAAACCGTAACAGTAACTATTACAGGTACTAACGATGTTCCCGTGATAACAGGCGAATCTTCCGCTGACGTAGTTGAAGACTCTGTAGTCTCAATCTCCGGCAAGCTTGATATAGCTGACGTTGACACTGGCGAAAGTTCATTCCAGCCCGCAGAACAGGAAGGAAGCTACGGCTCATTCGTAATGGACGAGAACGGCAACTGGACATATAATCTCGATAACGAAAACGGTGCTGTTCAGGCTCTTCCCGCCGGAGCAACTCTCACCGAGACGTTTGAAGTTGTTTCCTTTGACGGCACAGCCACAGAAACAGTGACGGTAACTATTACAGGCACTAACGATGTACCCGTAATAACTGGCAACGCCGCTGGTGATGTAGTTGAAGACGGAACACTCACAGCCACAGGCAAGCTTGATATAGCTGACGTTGACACTGGCGAAAGTTCATTCCAGCCCGCAGAACAGGAAGGAAGCTACGGCTCATTCGTAATGGACGAGAACGGCAACTGGACATATAATCTCGATAACGAAAACGGTGCTGTTCAGGCTCTCCCCGCTGGCGTAACCCTCACTGAAACTTTTGAAGTGGTTTCCTTTGACGGTACAGCTACAGAAACTGTAACAGTAACTATTACAGGCACTAACGATGTACCCGTAATAACTGGCAACGCCGCTGGTGATGTAGTTGAAGACGGAACACTCACAGCCACAGGTAAACTTGATATAGCCGATGTAGACGAAGGCGAAAGCTCATTCCAGCCCGCAGAACAGGAAGGAAGCTACGGCTCATTCGTAATGGATGAGAACGGCAACTGGACATATAATCTCGATAACGAAAACGGTGCTGTTCAGGCTCTTCCCGCCGGAGCAACTCTCACCGAGACGTTTGAAGTTGTTTCCTTTGACGGCACAGCTACAGAAACTGTAACAGTGACCATCACTGGCACTAATGATGTTCCTGTGATAACAGGCAACGCCGCAGGTGATGTAGTCGAGGATGGAACACTCACAGCCACAGGCAAGCTTGATATAGCTGACGTTGACACTGGCGAAAGTTCATTCCAGCCCGCAGAACAGGACGGAAGCTACGGCTCATTCGTAATGGATGAGAACGGCAACTGGACTTACAGCCTCGATAACGAAAACGGCGCTGTTCAGGCTCTTCCCGCCGGTGTAACCCTCACTGAAACTTTTGAAGTGGTATCCTTTGACGGCACAGCCACAGAAACAGTAACAGTAACTATTACAGGAACTAACGATGTACCTGAAATATCAGGCGAAAAGAAAGGCACCGTATATGAAGACGGCGACGTTCTTTCAACATCAGGCAAGCTTGACATAGCAGATATCGATACAGATGAAAGCTTCTTCCGTCCGCAGGAAGATACATCCGGCAGATACGGCACTTTCAGTGTAGATGAGAACGGTAACTGGACTTATGACCTCAACAATGACGCTGTTCAGTATCTCCCCGAAGGAGCGAAACTGAAAGAGACTTTTACAGTTGTATCCCTTGATGGAACAGCTTCTCAAAAAGTCACAGTAACTATAGTAGGCACAAATGACGTACCGGTTATAGGCGGTAAGGATGAAGGCTCTGTCACAGAAGATCAGGGTGTATTCTTCGGCAAGCTCGTAACAGGCGGCATACTTACTATTGATGATGCAGATCTTCTTCAGGATTTCTTTAAACCAGAAGCAGTTAGAGGAGAATACGGCACATTTACTGTCGGACCGCTCGGCGTGTGGACATACACCGCAACTAACAACAGCGCAGCAATCCAGTCGCTTCCCGCAGGAGAAACACTTACAGAAGAATTTACAGTAACATCCATAGACGGTTCTGCAACACACACCGTAACAGTGACCATTACCGGAACTAATGATGTTCCCGTAATCAGCGGTCAGGACAGCGGAACAGTTGTGGAAGACGCTACTCTTTCAGTTGACGGCAAGCTTAATATTGCTGACGTTGACACAGGTGAAAGCCTTTTCGACCCGTCCAATCGGGATGGTGATTACGGTTCATTCTTAATGGATGAAAACGGTAACTGGACATACAGCCTTAACAACAGTAACGGCACAGTTCAGGCGCTTGGTGAAGGTGAAACCCTGACAGAAACTTTTGAGGTTGTATCTGTTGACGGAACAGCCACAGAAACCGTGACGGTAACAATCACAGGAACTAACGACAGACCGGAAGTTAGAGACGTTTCAAAAATCGTCTTTGAAGACGGCAGAACCATAGACGGTCAGCTCTCCGTGTCTGATGTTGATACTACAGATACTCATACATTCGCTCTTTCCGGCGATGCTCCTGACGGGTTCATTCTGAACTCTGACGGTTCTTGGTCATTTGACCCTGACCATGACACATACGACAGCCTCGCAAAAGGCGATGTCCTTGTGCTTAAGATACCCTACACTGCCACAGATGATTCAGGTGCTGATAATGCTGAATCAGAACAGGGAACAATAACTATCAGAGTTATAGGTAAAAACGACAGACCGGAAGTCGGAGATGTTGAGTTCGGAGTTTTTGAAGGCGGAGCAAGATATACAGGTCAGCTTGATGTAACAGACGTTGATGAAGGCGATCAGCATATCTTCCTGCCCGCAAGCAGATTCCCCGCAGGCTTTGTGCTTCTGCCCAACGGCTCTTACAGCTTTGATCCTTCAAATCCCGCATATAACAGCCTTAGAGAAGGAGAAGAGATTACTCTCACAGTGAAATATGTTGCTGTGGATGATTCTGTATCTCTTAACTCAATCTCTGAAACAGGAACTATTACAATTACTGTTACAGGCACAAATGACAGGCCTTGCGTAACTGATGTATTTAAAACAGTTTACGAAGGTGGAAACGAAATCGGCGGACAGCTTAGGGCTTATGATGCTGATAACGGCGATACACATACTTTTGCTCTCGTTGGTGATGCACCTGCGGGCTTTACACTTAACTCTGACGGTTCATGGTCTTTCGACCCGTCTAATTCCGCTTACGATTATCTCGCAAAGGGCGAAACAACACTTATTAAAGTACCGTTTACCGCCACAGATAACTCCGGCTCTGATAACGACACATCGGAAGAAGGCTATATCACTATCAAAGTGAAAGGCACAAACGATGCGCCGGTTGCACAGGATGATGCTGTTGAGGTTAATGAGGACAGTCAGGTTGTGATAGATGTTCTCGACAACGACTACGATGTTGACGGAGACACTATAGGCATTAAAGACTACACACAGCCCGCACACGGCGAAATTACTCTCAATCCTGACGGAACATTCACTTACACTCCTAGCGGTGACTACAACGGTTCAGACAGCTTCACTTACACCATTAAAGATGAAAATGGTGCAACAAGCACAGCCACAGTGAACATCAACGTTAATCCTGTTAATGATGCTCCTGTGCTGGATCTTGAGGCTGATGCCGCAAAAACCACAATCTCTTACGACTCACAGAGCGCAAGCTTTAACAATGCAGTCGGTGTTTACTGGCTGGATGAAAACGGCGACCCTGTTGATGCACAGATAATTCTGGACGGATCTGACAACACCGATTTCGGTGAGATATTCTCCATGAATTCAGAAGCCGGAAACATTCAGTTCTTTATCATAGCTGACGGAGCATCCATAGTTGACGGAAGCACTGTTCTCAGCTTTGATTCAGACGGCAAGCTGCTTATTAACGGAGCAGAGCCCACTAAGCCCGTTTTCTACAGTGAAGATGGTAAGAACCCTGACGGAAAACAGTTCTTCCTGATAACTGACAATGGTGACGGAACTCACACCATAGCTATTGAAGACCAGACCGACAGTGATTTCAACGATGTCGTACTCACTCTTACGGAAACATCTTCCGGTGACGGCACAGGATACGAAACAACATACGTTGAGAACTCATCTCCTGTATCAATAGCCAGTGACACAGTTGAGATAACTGATATTGACGATACTAACATCGAAAGCGCAGTTATCAAACTCACCAATCCGTTTGACGGGGACTTCCTTTCAGCAGGCACCCTGCCCGCAGGTATAAGTGTTGTCAGCAATGACGGCGTTACCATAGTGCTTGAAGGTACTGCCACTCTGGCAGACTATCAGGAAGCCATAAAGGCTATAGGCTTCGCAAGCACAAGCGAAAACCCTGCGACAGACGACCGCTTTATCGAAGTAACTGTAAATGACGGAGACGATGACAGCAACACTGCCATAACAACCGTTAAGGTAATACCTGTAAACGATGAACCGGTGGCTGTTGATGACGGCAGACCTAACTTCAGCTTCACAGGGCTTACAGGCAACTACTACGCTGTTGACACAGACGATAACGGTCTCGGCAATGACAATAACAGCGGTTATCTGATAGATAACCTCAATGAATTCAAGCATATTGTTAATACAACTGATCCTGCGGCATCTTTTGAAGCCACAAAGATTTGGTACGGCTACGGCACAGGCAGTGTTTCACAGGGTAATAACCTTGAGAGATTCCTCAATGCCAATGGTGAAAACACTGACGGTAACTCACTTACTTACAGTGACGGCGAAGTTGTAAACTCTGATGAAGGCGGATTCCATATCTCCGGTAAAGTATATATCGAAGCCGGAACCTACAATTTCAGAGTTCTTGCGGATGACGGTTATGAGATACTCATAAACGGTGACAGTGTGGCTAAATTCGCCAACAACCAGTCCCCCGCAACTCACGTACATGACTCTTTCACCATCGGAGAAAGCGGATGGTATGACATTGATATGTACTGGTGGGATCAGGGCGGCGAATATGTATTCAAGCCTGAAATAAGCTCTGACGGCGGACAGACCTACACAATGCTCACAAACGAAGGCACATACGCCACACCGGAAGACGTTGCCATAGATTTTGCAGCGGCAGATCTTCTTGATAACGATTTTGATGTGGACGGAGATGACCTCACAATCATAGGTGTCAGCAATGCTGTAAACGGAGAGGTTACTCTTAACCCTGACGGAAGTATAACTTTCACACCGGATGCAGACTATAACGGTCCTGCTCAGTTTGAATACACTATTTCAGACGGAAACGGCGGTGAAGATTCCGCAACTGTTTACCTTGTAGTATCTCCTGTAAATGATGCACCTGTGGCTGCTGCGGATTACATTGAAACAGATGAAAACACATCTGTCGAAATTGATGTTCTCGCAAATGATACAGACGCAGACGGCGACGCTCTCAGCGTATCAGACTTTGACAGCACAAGCGAAAACGGAGGAACAGTTGAGCTTGTGAACGGTAAACTTGTTTACACTCCCGCAGAAGGCTTTGACGGCGAGGATACGTTCACTTACACAGTTTCAGACGGAAACGGCGGAACAGATACTGAAACAGTAACTGTCAAGGTTAATAATACCAATGATGTGCCTGTTGCTCAGGATGATATCGTAAGTATTGAGGAAGGTGTTGCAACAACCTCAAAAACCAACCTTGTTCTGATGCTTGACACATCAGGCAGTATGACAGACTATTCCGGAACTATCTATGTTGACGGAGAATGGACAACCCGTCTTGCCCTTGCCAAACAGGCTCTCATAGACCTTATTGGCAAATACGGCGATTCTCTCCAGAGCGTTATGCTTGTAGACTTCGATTCAGGAGCAAGCATTGTCAAGTATGACGGTTCAACATGGATGACAGGCAGTGAGGCTGTTGAACTGCTTCAGGATAACTCCCTGATGAAAGGCGGCGGCGGAACTAACTATGATGCGGCTATTAATGCGGTTAAATCCGGCTACGGCAATCCCACAGCGGCAGACAATACATATGTGTACTTCCTTTCAGACGGAGATCCTTCTTCCAATTCAAATGGTCTCAATAACTCAGAAAGAGACTTATGGAGAGATTTCCTTGACGAGAAAGGGGTAACAGAATCGTTTGCTATCGCAGTCGGTTCGGATATTGACGATACTAAAGAGCTTAAACAGGTTGCATGGACCAGTGATGATGACGGAAACCATAACGGTAACGTAATCACTGTTGCTAATGAGGCAGATCTTTCAGCTAAGCTGCAGGAAACTGTTGAGCTTAACAAAATTGAAGGCAATCTCCTTGATAACGATGATTTCGGTGATGACGGAGCGGGAAGCCCTGCCCTTGTATCTGCCGAATACAACGGAGAAGAGATTGAGTTCGGCAAAGAAATTGACCTCGGCAACGCAGGCAAAGTAACTATATACAGTGACGGAAGGTATGAGTTTACCTCCGGTCTGGATGTTGCGGATGATGCCTCTGCGGTTATCAAGTATGTGATTCAGGACAGCAACGGCGACAGATCCGAAGCTGAACTTGTTCTCACTACAACAGACAGAAGCGAAGTTCTTGCTGCGGACAATGCTGATCACGCTATCTACAAAGAGATTTTCCATGAAGCAGTTGTAGGAGAGCCTGAAAAGGTAATGAACGACATTACTCTTAAGGATGGCAATGATACTTCTGCTGAATTTGAAGTCAATGGAGGAAGCAGCGGCTCACTTAGCTTTAATTATAATATGTCCGGTATCTCCGATGGAGATTCATTCAGCTACAAACTTGAAGTTGCAGACGGAAAGGATTTTTGGGGCAATACCAAATGGAAAACTGTTCCCGGTACTTCCGTAACAAAGTACAGCGGTAGCGGAACAGTGACTTTAGACAATATTGATCCCGGACATTACAGGATAGTGTTTAACACTACTGATAATGGTTTCCTGTTATGGAACTATGACCTCAGTGTAACACTTACTAACATTGCTATTGTTGCAACTGTTGCCGCTTTTACAAGCATTATTGTAGAAAATGCTGAAGGCAACGTTCTCACAGACCCGAACACATACCTCGGCAGTGACGACCAGTGGGGCGCTGTGGATGATATGGGTTCCGAAGGTGCAGTATTCACCGTATTCAACGGAACAGAATATGTTGAACCTACTGAATCCGGTATCACAATTAACGGCGATTACGGAACTCTTCTTATTAAAGAAGACGGTTCATACACCTACACACCTGAAAGCACTGATGGTATCGGCAAAACCGAAACCTTTGAGTATAAGCTTACTCAGGCTGACGGCGACACAGACAGTGCGAAGCTTGTAATAAGCATAGGTGAAGAGCCTCAGCATGTTATCAGCGGCACAGACGGCAATGATACCATAACATTTGACCCGACAGCCGACCTGATAGACGCCGGAGACGGTTACGACACACTTGTTGTAAATACCGGAGGCGGAGAGCTTGACTTCAGCAATATCAGCGAAATAGTAAGGAATGTAGAGGAGATAGACCTCTCTGACGGAGACAATACCCTCACAAACCTTACTCTGCAGGATGTTCTGGATATTACCGATGGTGACAACGCCCTTGTTATCAGAGGCAATGAAGGCGACTTCGTCACAATAGACAACTCAGAAGGTGACTTCTCCGTAGTGGATAATCATCTTGTTGTCAACAACGGCGGCGCTGACATCAGCTTTGAAGGCGGAGTGAACTTTGAAGTGACAGATACTCACATCAAAGTCATATTCACTGATGACGGTACAGATATGTAAGCCGATAACTTAAAATCAATACTTAGAATGCTGCGTCCGGCGAGTCCGGCGCAGTGTTTGCAATAGCCAAAAGAAATCCCCCGCAGGCTGTAAAGCTTACGGGGGATTCTTTTATTATTAAAAATATTCTGTCACGTATTATGAGATTCAGAGATTACCTTTCAGCTTGAGAGCAACTTCCAGCCTGTCACGGCAGCCTGTCTTCACAAAAACAGACGACAAGTGCGCCTTTACCGTGCGAACGGTGATATTCATTAATTCGGCAATCTCTTTATTGCTCATTCCCCGCCCTACAAGCTCTGCGACCTGCTGTTCCCTTTCGCTCAAATCCTCAAAAAAGCCAGCCTCAAGCTTTGATGTGCCGTTTTGAGGCACAGATGCTATGAGCCTGTTCAATATCGCTGGAGGAAGCCATACCTGCCCTGATAAAACAGTATGAACAAGCTGATTCATGTTTTCAGGGTTCATCAAACGGTTTCCGTACCCCTTAACGCCCTTCTGGAGAAAGCGCAGAGCTTCACCGTAAGACGGTACAGCGGAGAAAACAGCAACAGGGCATCCGCCTGCATGAATCTGTCTGTCCGAAGCGAGTAAATCCACCACAACCAAATCCGCATCTTTTACGGAATCTTCCGCCTTATCACGTTCATATCTTGCGAAATTGCAGCCGTTAAGTCTTACGGCTGACTCGACATATTTAAAAAAGCGGGTATCGTCAGTTACAACAGTTATTTTCATCATCTTTCCCTTAATGCGTTATACTTCGCTCTTAAAATCGGCTTCATGATGTACTGAAGAATTGTCTTTTTGCCCGTAATAATATCCGCCTGCACTGTCATGCCGACCATAATGTCCTTTTTGTTATCTTCTGTGCCCAGGTAGTTTTTGTCTGTTTCGATGCGGACAAGGTAGTATTCCTCATCTTTTTCATCTGTTATAGTGTCTGCACTCACATGGATAACCTTGCCTTTGAGACCGCCGTAAATGGCAAAATCATAGGCTGTAAGCTTAACCACTGCATTCTGTCCGGGGTATATAAACGCTATGTCCGATGGCTTAATTTTGGCTTCAATGAGCAGCCTGTCATCATTGGGAACAATTTCAATTATATCCATTCCCGGTTTTGCCACACCGCCGACAGTGTTGATGAAAAGCTGCTTAACTGTTCCGTCAACAGGTGAGCGAACCATTGTTCGCCTTACTCTGTCTTCAATGGCAACCTGTGAGTTGGTGATCTGTTCTATCTCTGCTATTACCTTATTCAGCTCTGTCTGCGCCTCGCTTTTCTGTCTTCCTTCGATCTCTTCTATAGCGTTTCTTGCTTCCACAACCTGATATTCCAGAGATTCAATATTTTTCACTGTTTCATCAATCTCTTTGCGGTTATCAAGTTCTTTCTGTTTAAGCTGAATAAACTCAAGCTCGGATACCAGCCCCTTTTTATAAAGCGGCTCCATAAGCTCAATTTCCCTGTGAATCATTCCTCTGCTGGTATGAAGGTTTTTAAGCCGGAGACGAGCATTGGCAAGTTCAACCTGCCTCTGTTTAAATCTCTGAACAAAAACTTCTTTTTCATTATTTCTGCGTGCGGCATTAGTTTCATAAAGCCTTTGTTCTTCCATAATCAGCATGGGATAATTATTTTTTGCGTCATCATCTATAATAAACGGAGCTATGCCGGCTTCAGCACGAAGCCTTACCGCCCTCGCCTTAAGTTCGCCAAGCTTTGCTCTACCTTCCTGATATGAACTGCCTGCACCTGTGTCATCAATAATCACAAGCACCTGCCCCGATTTGACAAACTGCCCTTCTTTTACCAGAAGCTCCTTAACTATACCGCCTTCAAGGTTCTGAACCACCTGAACCTGTCTGGATGGAATAACTTTGCCTATGCCTCTTGTGAGTTCATCAAGTTCAGTAAAATAAGCCCATGTGAACAGCACAATTATAAGAGCAGTTATAACATAAAGTATCAGTGACATTTTCACCGGGCTTTTCTGAAGAACAGCGGCGTTAAGGCTGTTCATGAATTCGATGTCACTTTCCTGAACGTATTTTTTTCCGTTTCCGTTTTTATAACCCGAAGAGTTTTTTCCGTTTATCATTTACGGTTACCTCCGAGCTTTGCCAGAACATCCTCTTTTTTGCCGTCCAGAGCTATGGTTCCGTTATCGAAAACAATAATACGGTCAACTATTTCAAGGATACTCGGTTTATGAGTGATCACTATAGTGGTTTTATCTCTTGTACTCTCTTTAAGATTGGCTATTACCTTCATCTCTGTGGCGTAGTCCATGGAGTTAGTGGGTTCATCCATAAGGACTATGGGGCTGTCCACCAGAAATGCACGAGCCAAGGCGACAGACTGCCTCTGACCGCCGGAAAGGTTGCCTCCTCTTTCCCCCACATTTACATCAAGCCCCATGGGGTGTCTGTCTGTAAAAGCTGTCACACAACCCACCTGAGCCGCTCTGATTATTTCGGTATCATCAGCATGGGGAGCTTTAAAGGTCACATTGTCACGAACTGTTCCGGAAAGCAGTGATACATCCTGCGGAACATAGCTGAAATTATGCCGTAAATCCGCCGGATCTATCTGCTGTATGTCTATACCATCCACAAAAATGCTTCCTTCTTCCGGTTCATAAAACCCCATGAGCATCTTTGCCAGAGTTGATTTACCGGAACCGACCTGTCCTATGATTCCCACCCGTTCTTTCGGGTTGATTTTAAAGCTGACGTTGGAGAGGGCATTTTTGGTTTCGTCCGGATATTTAAAGGTCACGTTTTTAAACTCGATAGCCCCTTTAAAAACCGGACGGCGGAGGAAAAGCCTGCGGTCCGGGCGTTCTATTTCTTTCTTCATCAGATCGTTGAGAGAGGCAAGCCCCGTCTTCATCTGTTCGTATCCTGTAAGCAGAGATGCGAATTGAGACATCGGAGCTATGCTCCTGGAAGACAGTATAACCGTTGCGATAAGTCCGCCCATGGTCAGCTCACCCTCCTTGATCAGATAAACACCTGCAATTACCACGGCAACGCTGCTTAATTGAGTAAGAAACGCTGCAACCGTGCTGAGAGAGCTGGATAAAATCCTCGATTTAAGCCCTTTTGAAGCTATATCTCCGGTGCTTTCCTCCCAGTGCCACTGAACAGAGCTGTTAGCGTTGAAAGCCTTTATTGTCTCAAGGTTGGAAAGTGCCTCCACGAGTATTCCGCTTTTTCGTGCAGATGCTTCGTGTGTACTGTCTGCCAGCCTTTTAATCGGCTTACGCATAATTACGCTGTAAATAAGGATAAGAAGGATAGTAGCGAGGGGAACAAGCACAAGGAGTTTGCTTATATAATAGATAACCAAAAGAAAAATCACGACAAAAGGAAGCTCGATAAATGCTGTTACGGCACCTGATGTAAAAAAGCCTCTTATTCCGTCAAACTCCCTGAGATTATTGGCAAAAGAACCCACTGTGCGTGGTTTATTTTTCATCTTCAGATTCAGGGACTGCTCAAAAAGAATGGATGAAAGAATTACATCACTTTTTTTTGCAGCTACCTCAAGAAACTGAGTACGAAGGTATTTAAGAATAAGGTCGAAGGTATAAACCGTGGAAATTCCTATAGCAAGCACCCAGAGAGTATCGACTGCGTTATGAGGGATAATCCTGTCATACACATTCATGGTAAACATAGGACCGGCTATTACGAATATATTTATAAGAAACGTAGCAAGCAGAACGTTGCCGTAAATACTCTTAAACTTCAGCAGAGTGCCGAAAAACCAGTTTTCACGGTCGCCTTCTGTTGAAACAGTATCTTCCGGTCTGTAGCCCTCATAAACTCTTTTAAGGAGAAAAGCGAAACCGAGGTATTCCTCATTAAGCTTGTCCAGATCTGTTTCCATCGGAGTTTCATCAATATCAGGAATTACAATCTCAGCTTTTCTTTTTGCATGGTCTATTGCTGTCAGCACACAGGCGTTTCCGTTGGAGAGAAGAAGGATTGCCGGAAGAACAACTACGGGAAAATCCTCTATGTTCCTTTTAACAAGAGTGGATTTAAACCCTGCATTCGCAGCCGCCCGTGAAAAGTTTGCTTTTGATTTTTCAACATCAAAAAGCGATTGCTTTTCCTTTTTAGGATCAAAGGGCAGACCGTAGGCCAGTGCTTCCATCGTGGCTGGTCTGTCATTCAGCTTGGTTAATAAAACCAAGCAGTTCATCAATGAATCGGATGATATTTTTTTACTCATTATTTATCACCTAAAGGAGTAATATCAGCGATTCCCCTGCCCTGAAAATATTTTATCTGTCTTGCTTCAAGCACTGCTTTTTGTTCCTCATTCTCTATTTTGGTAGCTATAAGCTTTATTCCAAGACTTTCTGTAATAGTCAGGAACGCATTAAGAGCCACCTCTGCTTCACCTCTGTTTTCAATATCAAGCAGATAGTCCTGCTCTATTTTTATATAGTCAGGTTTAAGCAGATGCAGGTATTTAACAGAGGTCTCATTCATCACGAACCTGTCTATACCGAACTTGAAGCCGGTTCCTTTAATCAAACCAGAAAAATCCAGACAAATGTCAAAACTCTTGCCAATAGCTTCATCGGGAATTTCAAAAACAAGTCTTTTGCTGAGGTGTTTGACTGTAGCAAGAAATTTTCTGAACCATGTAAACGACTCCCTGTCTTTGAGAAAGTCATTGGAAACATTGACAGCAAGGGTAATATCCTGATTTTTATCAAGAAAGTCCGTGGCGTGGCGCAGCACATACTGATCAACTTCATTAGCAAGTGACAGCTTAATAACCATCGGCATAAAGTATCCTGCACGCTGGATCTGCCCCTGAAGATCTACCATATTAATGAAGATCTCCTGATGCAGTTCTCCCGTATCGGAAACAACTGGCTGTGATGTAAGCATAAACCTCTGGTCACTGAGGGCGGATTCAATCATTTTTTTCCACTCAAGCTTACCCAGAATCAGGGCGTTTCCATCATCCCTGAAATGTTCAAAATGAGGTTCGGCAGAATTTTTTGCAGCAGAAAGAGCATAATCGCCTTTGGTCAGCACACTGCTTATGGTGTCGGATTCATTATAAGATACGATCCCTGCGGCAAACTCCGTATGCTCCCTGAATTCTCTATTTGCATCCACAAAGTCTTTGATTTTGGAATAGATCATTTTAGTGCAGAGATTACTTTCATCAGAATCTGCAGAAGGCAGCGCTATGACAAAATCATTGGCATTCAGGCATGAGATAAATGAATACAGCTTGGTTGCAGTACACTCTTTCATTGTTGCTGAAGCAAAATCATAGAGCTGCTGAACAACCTGGAAACCTGACACCTGCTGAACTTTTTCAAGTCCCTCAAAGGAAAAGAGTATAATTTCCCCTTTGGAGCGCTCATCGTTGGAGGAAATAAAGTTGCCGAACTGTTTTATGAAGTATTTACGGTTGTAAAGCCCTGTCAGCGGATCTTTGAACTGAAGCTCCTGATATTTTTTCAGAGTCTCAACCTCGCGGTTGTAAATGGTTTGCACCTTCTGAACCATCGAGTTCATCGAAAGAACAACCTGTTTGAGTTCCGGGGTTCTGGGCACACGGTTATTTATTATAAATTCATTGTTCCCTACGGCTTCCGCTTGGTTCTTAATTGCATTAAGCGATGCCAGAATAAGCTTGAGAATGAAATAACTGGCAAAAGAAGCCAGTCCGCCTATAGCCACAAACCATATGCAGAGCTGTTTAAATGTCTCCCATAAACGTAGGTATGAATGCCCGAGATGAACCTTAACTTTCAGTGTTCCGTATATATTCCACCCGCCGGAAACTGCCGCCTCCGCCACAGGAGCCTCAAGTTTCACCATATTTATAAAAGCCTGCGGAACACCCTCACCCTCAACTTCTTCGCTTTTGGAATAAGCAGTTGTTCCATCCTGCCGTATTAGAGTTATCTCTTCAAAATAACCGCCGTCAAACATTGCATTTATCATTGTCTGCATTATAGAGAGGTCGTCCATAAACGGACTCATAGAGAGCGAAAGGGAATTAGCTGTGTTTTTCGCATTTGTATATAACTGGCTGCGGACGTATTCTTTTGTATCGCTGAAATTAATTTGCAGAACAATACCCAGAACCGCCAGCAGCATTATTGTCACGAAAATTTGTAACTGTCGGAATAAGGTCATTTTAGTTACCTCTTATATATTTCAAGGTCTATTTCTTTTAGTTTCTGGAGATTTTTGGATGAAGAAGGATTCACCCTTTTTCCAAGTCCCTGCTGTTTCTGTATATAAAGATCCTTTGCAGTAAAGCTGTAAACAGGCACAAGATCATTTCTCTGCGTAGCCTGCATAATCTGTTTGTTGTAGTTATCCAGAATAAGCGGAACAGCGCCTTTCTGCGGGTAATAGGAAACAACCATATGAGCAACCTCGGCATATCCTATAGCCTTGACGTATGTGAGAAACAGCTTTTCCTGCGGAACGCCCAATTGAATAAGCGTTAGAAATTTAGCAACGGCATAGTCTTCGCAGTCACCCATCCCTTTTCCCAAAAACTCCAGCCTGCTTGCCCAATAATCGCTCTTACCCCACACCTGCGCATCTGAACGGTATTCAACCCGATTGAAAAATTTATTGACCTCTGTGATCTTTGTTGTCTCATCTGCAGACACAAGTTCATTCATAAGCTCTATCAGTGCGGTGAGTCTTTTCTCTGCCTGTCCGCCATAGCGGGTTTTAAAGGCATTCACAGCATCATCCGGCACGTAGAAAGTATCAGACGAAACCGCAGCAGCGACATAAAATATCGCTGCTGCGGAAATTATAAGCATTAAATGTTTAAGTTTTATCATCACTTAGTATAGCATTAGTTCCTGATAAGCTTAAACTCTATTCTTCTGTTCTTTTGTCTGCCTTCAAGGGTCTGGTTGCTGAAAACCGGTGAAGTGCTTCCTTTACCGTAGGCAGTCATAATATCTTTTGATATACCAAGGGAAGCAAGTTCGTTAACAACCGTTTCCGCTCTTTTTTCAGAGAGCTTCTGGTTGTATCTTCTTGTTCCTGAAGTATCAGTGTGTCCCACTATATCAAGCTTGTAGTTTTCAAGCCTTTTAAGCTGTCCGGCTATGCTTTTAAGATATTCATGGGCTTCGGGAGTAAGCTCTGCTGAATCGAAGTTGAAATTGATTATATCCAGATGAAACGATTGTTCCTTCTTGGTTTCATCAATAGCAAGAACCTTCTGCTCTTCAGCAGTTATTCTTTCCTCTTTAGGAAGAATGTAAGGTTCAATCTTTTCAGGAACATTGTAGCCTACTTCAAGGGCTTTTTTATCAAAGCATCCTCAAGGCATAGTATCTGTTCCGAGGAGTGAGTTGTCGCACTGGTCGGCTGTGTCCTTCACAGTGTCTTCATCTCTGTCCTCACCGAGTTTTTTATAAAGAGAGTAGTCGAATTCATCTTTATATTCAGGGAGTTCAACCTTTTCAAAGAGACCTGTTTCAAACTCACTGAGCAGCATTCCGGTTGCCTGTTCAAGCCTGTAGTATGCGGCAAGAAATGAATATTTTGACTGAACAAATGAATTCTGAGCAGTAAAGTATTCTGTTTCCATATCCAGAAGGTCAAGCAGAGTCCTTCTGCCGAGGTGATATTCTTCCTTGAACTCAACAAGGGTCCTTTCACTCATGTCAACATGCTCAGTGAGAAACATTTTTTTTGTTTGTTCAGCAACAAAAATGTTCCATGCAAGCCCAACAGTTTCGTTAACGTTTCTGCGTTCGATGTAGCTTCTCTGATGCTCTTTCAGCATGGATTCATAGTTACCTATTTTACGTGCTTTTCTGACTCCGCCATCATAAAAGGTGTAGCTGAGTTTCAGGAATGCACCAGCATTGTTTGTCCAGCCGTCATCGCCGCCAACATCATTATTGTGTTGAGCCTGAAGTTCAAGATCAAGTGAAGGATAGTAAGTTGATTTTTCTTTAGCGAGGGTATACTTCCGCACTTCAATATTGTAGTTGGCAACACGAAGAGCAGGATGCACATGCATTGCCATGTCCACAGCCTCTTCCTTAGTGGCAGGAAGCTCACCGGCAGGTTCAGGGATTATAAACACTTCGGGTCTTAATATACGTCCGAACTGTCTGTGAAACTTGACAATAGCCTGATTAAGATCCTGCTGCTGCGATATGAAATTGCTCCGTGAAAGAGCAAAACGTGATTCAGAGTTGGAGAGATCAGATACTCTGCCAAATCCTGAATCGGTTTTTTCTTTTATCTGATTAAGGATTTGTGCCTGTGTAAGCACATTTTGTCTGGCAAGCTCAACGAGTTCTGCTGTTTTCAAAACCTCAAGATAAGCTTCTGCCGCATCAAGAAACACTCTGTTTGCAGTGTTAAGAACATCATAAGCTGCAGCCTTGACACGAGCTTCCGTTTCTTTTACATAGTTTGATGTGTGCATACCGTTGAAAAGGTTCTGGCGGGCGTAAATACCTGCCCTTCTGGCTATAAGATCCTCGCTTTCATAGTTCGTATCATAGCCTTTGGTAACTTCGGGTCCGATACTTGCTTCAGCGCTTATATTTGGTTTATAACCGCTTTTTGCCATACCCAGCTCGGATTTAACCGTCTGGTATCTTTTTAAAGCTTCAAGAATTTCCGGGTTAGTCCTGACAACATCTTTAAGCACCTCTTGAAGAGGCATGAACTGGGCAGCCTGACCGTTATCAGTCTGCATTTGTGACAGGTCTTCATCTGCATATGCAGTGGGTATAAATCCTGCCGTGCATAACAGAGAAAACAAAGCTACGATTGAGAGAAGTTTCCTCTTAATGTTATTCGATAAGCACATACTAACACTCCTGTTATTAACGTACGCAATAATGACAATCAAATAATACCACTCTTATTCTGATAATCAAACAAAAATTAATATCAATAAGTGGTAATTTTACCCAAACGTAGCCTCGAAACAGCTATTTTTCTCAAATATATAAGTAATTAAAGATGTATTGTACCTTCGTACAATTTTTTTATCTTTTTTACGAAATTAACCACTGCACTGTAAAAATAAGTGTTTTCTGATAATAAGAATTATGTAATTATATTCGTCAGTAGCAGTAAAAATTGTTTATGCAAATTCTTTTACATATTCAAACTACTGCAGGCACATGCCCCTCTCTATTTGTGCTACCGTTTTAAGTTATTAATATATCTGATAGTCTTCAATATGAAAATGAACATACGTAAAGGATGTAACATCATGCTATTCAAAAAGAATATCTTGACACAACCCCTACTATCACTTTTAATGTTTGAAAAGTTTATTGTCAGGTGAGTTCTATGTTTATGAAGATCTATGAATATCTTGAAATGCACTTCTTTGACTCAATATCAAAAAAGATTATCGGTAACGTAGGATTTCTTATCCTTCTTAATATTATAACTGTCGCAGTTCTCTATATAAGAGAAAGAACATTCGCTGTGCGTTCCGGTATTCCTGAAGTTGAGTCATTTCTGACCGGCTCACTCATTATCATCGCTGTCATGGTCTGTTTAAGCATAGGTGCAGGAACTTTTATCATTCTGTTTATGCGTCACCTTTTCATACGACCAGTAAAGGCTATGATACATGTTTTTGAAAGCACAGATGTAAACTCCAGCGATATATCCTGTTCACTGCCTAAAATGAGCTATGATGAATTCCGTCAGATGGCTGAGAGCTATGACTCTTTTATGGATCATCTGCGAAGGAATATCTGTGTTTCAAGAAATATCGGAATTGAAGTGGCTATAGGCGGCGAAAAAGTTAGTAAAGCAGTTGACTTTGCCACAGAAAGCATAACAAGACAGAACAACATGGCAGAGCTTATATTCACTGCGAGCGAACAGTCTACCACCGCTATAAATGAAATAGCCGTAAACTCTCAGGAAATATCCTCCTCCACAACAACAAACCTTGAAAGTGCAAAGGATATTTCTATCAGGCTTGAGGAAGCAAGCGGTGAAATATCGCAGGTGGGTTCAATGCTGGGCAGTTTCGGCAACACTGTTGATGCCCTCTCAAATAACTCCGCTAATATAAAGCAGATCATATCGCTTATTAAAGATATATCAGAGCAGACAAATCTTCTGGCGCTTAACGCTGCAATAGAAGCCGCCAGAGCGGGAGAACACGGCAGAGGCTTTGCTGTGGTCGCTGATGAAGTACGCAAGCTTGCAGAAAGAGTTAAAGACGCCACTGACGAAATAGAAAACAACGTCAGCGAAATGATTAATCTTGTTAAAAATACAGAAAAAGAAACTGAAGTTATTGTTAGCTATACTGACAACACTAAAAACGTGGTTACTGAGTCTGCTACAAAATTTGTCAGTATGGTAAATGACTTTGAAAGAAATAACACCCAGCTTATGACTATTGCATCTGCTATCGAAGAGCTTTCAGTTACCAACAGCGAGGTTCATGAAAACATAGTCAATATCCGTGAACTAAGCAATCAGGTTGCCCACATGATGACCGAAACCAGAACAAGTACAAACACTCTGCGTGATGAAGCGGAAGAGCTTCAGGAAATTATGGCAACATTTAAAACCGGTAGAGGCGAATTTGAAAAAACAGCCATGGAAATTGCTGCGTTCAGAAATGAGATCCAGACAAGCCTTGAAAAACTTTCCGATAAAGGGATAAATATTTTTGATGAAAACTGTACCGCAGTCAAGAACACGTTCCCGCAGAAATACGATATCTCCTACAGACAAGCTTTAAAAAGCGAAATTCAAAGCAGGCTTGACAGTATTCTGCGAAAAATGCCTAATCTTATATACTCTGTTCCGATCAACAGGAAAGGCTATCTGCCTGTGCATCATTCTGAGTTTTCCAAAGAACTTACGGGGAACAAGGATACTGACCTTAAGTTCAGCCGTCATATGAAGGTTTACTTTGGCTCACAGGCTGAAAGAAAACGCGCCCAGAACCAGAAACCTATTCTCCTTCAGACTATAATCAGAGATACCGGAGAGGTCTTTAATGATATATCCATGCCGATATATGTTAAAGGGAAACACTGGGGTGCGCTGATAACCGGAATAATGCCGGAAGAGATCAAAAAATAGAATATTGAGTATCGGGCGGGGTTAACCCGCCCTTTTTATTTGAAGTTATAACCGTTTAGTTCAAAGAGTTTTTTAAGCCCTTCCACACCTTCTTCAAAAGGAACACTGCCAACTTCTTTTTCCGGTCCTTTTATGGCGACAGACTTAGGAGTAACAGGACGCCAGACATCATATGAATAAGCCCTGTTAAAGCTGAGAGTGGGCACACCGACAGCTTCCGCAATATGAAGTGTCCCGGTGGAGTTGCCTATAAACATTGATGCCTTGCTTAAAAACGCAGCAAGAACAGGAAGCGGCATATTGGGAGCCAGAGCGCAGCTGACACCGGATTGCGAAATGACATCCCTGACCTTTTCGCTTTCACCGGGACCGGAGATGAAAACCGGTTTGAAGTCGGAATGCTCCGTAAGGTAAGCTGTAAGAGCGGCGAACTTATCCGCTGCCCAGCACGAACGGGGTTTGGAGAAATTGCCGGGGTGAACAATGGCAAACTTTTCATCCTGTTTTATGTCAAGCTGTTCAAAAATCTTCCCTGCGGCTGCCATATCAGCATCTGTAAAAGTTATGGAAAGCTTGTAGTCAAACTCATCGCCGGCATCAAAATATTCTGCAAACTGCTTATAAATTTCAAGCATATGTTCCTGATTTACACCGACTTTTATCATTTCCGTGTAAAATTTTTCGCAATTTTCATTAAAGGAAGAAACCCTTCTTTTTGCCCCTGAAAGCCTTGTAAGCCAGCCGGCGGAGGTGGAGCGGCTTGGATTAAGATCTATACAAAGATCCCATTTTTTGCCGAAGTATGTGCCCAGAAAAGGGAAAAGGTTCTTAGCAATCTTTTTTTTAGGGAAGACAATTATTCTGTCAAGCTCCGGGACTGTATGTGCCAGTTCAGCAACAAAATCACTAAGCACAACAGTAATGTTGGCGTCCGGATATCTTTTACGTAAAGCCCTTATAAATGAAGTGGATACAACAAAATCACCTATTTTGCCGATCCATACCAAAAGAATATTCTGAGGCATTCCTGCTCCTTAAATTATCCAAGTAATAATCAGCGGAAATAATAATAAGTAATTAACGGAAACTCAAGATTAAATAAGATTTATGCTGTTCAGCGGATTTTTTTCACATCCTCTTTTATACCTTCATAGACGTCCGCAGTGCCGTCCTTAAACTTTTCTGCTGCATCTTTGGCATCAGATGGAAGCTCCCCTGCGCTTTTTTTAGTTTCCTTCCACTGCTGCTTTGCCTCAGGCTTGGCATTGTTGTACTCTCTTTTGAAGCTGTCGCCAAATTCACGGGTCATTGAACAGCCTGAAAAAAGAACTGCCGTCAGAATAACGGCAGTTTGCAATCTTTTCATGCGTTTTATTCCGGATTAACGGCAGCGCCGGATTTAAAGGCTTCCTGCTCAACAGCAAGAGCCACTGCATCATGAACTTTTCTATCCAGAATATTCGGTACAAGATCCCCCTCAAGGGCAAATGAAGCAATTGTCTTAGCCGCTGCAATCTTCATTCTGTCATTGATAACCTTTGCCTTTGCAGTGAGAGCCCCTTTAAAAACTCCGGGGAATGCAAGTGCATTGTTTACTGATTTGCCGTCTGCGGCGAATATTGCACCTGATTTAACAGCAAGCTCAGGATCAATTTCCGGATTAGGGTTTGAAAGAGCCAGTATCACTTGTCCGGGCTGTATCATTTCCGGTTTTATAAGTTCAGGGCAGCCTGTGGTTGCAATAACAATACGGGAGTTTTTCATTACTCCGTTAAGATCAGTGGGAATACCGCCAAGCTCCTGAAAAAGGTCTTTAGCCTGCTGGTTAAGGTCAGTACCCATGAGTTTTGTAACCCCGTAAGCCTTAAGCAGCTTGAATATGCCTGTCCCGGCAGCTCCAAGCCCTATAAAGCCCACGCTGGACTGATGCAGGTTTATAAAGGTGTATTTTGCAATATTGATGAGTGCTGCAAGCACCACAACTGCGGTTCCGTGCTGGTCATCGTGCATAACGGGTATATCAAGCATATCCTGAAGCCTTTTTTCAATTTCAAAACACTCAGGTGCTTTTATATCCTCAAGTTTTATAGCTCCAAATGTGGGCGCAATATTCTTAACTGTTTCTATTATCACCTCAGAGTCGTGTGACTCAATCAATATAGGCACTCCGTTTATATCTGACAGTCTGCTGAAGAGCAGAGCTTTTCCTTCCATCACCGGCATTCCAGCTACCGCACCTATATCCCCCAAACCAAGTATGGCTGTTCCGTTTGTAACTATCGCCACATTGTTTGGTATGGTGGTAAATTTATCTGCAAGGCTCTTATCAGCCGCAATCTGTTTGCATATAGATGCAACACCGGGGGTATAAACAATTTTGAGATCATCAATAGTTTCCACCGGCACAGTCGGCACGATCTTGAACTTGCCGCCCTGATGATATTCTTCCACTATGTCTTTAACAGCTATAATCTCTATGCCGTCAAGTTTTTCCATCTCAGTGAGTATGGCCTTAAGCTGCTCCTCACTGTCGGTATATACGTCAAGATCACGAATCTTATAGCCTTTACCTATGTGGACAGACTTTATCTCTCCGAACATGCCGTCCATAGTTCCCACAAGGCTTGTGAGTCTGCCCAGATAGCCGGGTTTATCAGTAATTTTGACCCTGATAGACTTTATGGTTTTATTTGAATACTCGAAAAGCATTAAATCCTCCTACTTATCCTCTTCATCGACAAAACGTTCCCACGTTTCTGATTCGTAATCTCTGCATCTGGTTTTTGCTTCCTTCATAAACCTGCCCGTGACCGCACAGCGCATTTTCCATGAGCCTTTAAGCTCTTCGAGCTTAATCTTTCTCAGATGGACACAGGTCAGGCATTTTATCTCTTTTTCGTTCATTATATTCCGCAATAATTTTTAAACTAAGGATATGCCATGTAATATGCTCTGTAAAGAGAATTGATTACATGATTATACCTGTACAGCACCACTGCCCCATAGTATTATAAACCATAAGATTAAGTAAGGGTGGATAATGAGCGCAGCAGACTATCTTTTATCAGTAAAAAAGCTTAACAATATCGGACGATGGGCTAGCGATTTCATGCACAGACGGGCTTCTGTGGCAGAACACTCCTTTTCTGTGGCTCAGGTAGCCCAGCTCCTTGGAATAATGGAAGAAAACGCAGGAAATAAAGTTGACTGGGGCAAGCTTTATAAAAAAGCTCTTAATCATGATGTATCCGAAGCCTTCACAGGAGATATTCTCAGCCATGTAAAGCACCGGACAGAAAAGATGAAACATATGGTAGAGGAGATTGAAGTTCTCATAGCAGAAGACATGCTTTTAAGCTCGTTCAGTGAACCATATAAAGAGGTTTTCAGAGATATACTGTTTGACGGAAAAGACTCCTCAATGGAAGGACGCATTCTCAAATACGCTGATAATATTGATGCCCTGCTTGAGTGCCTCTATGAAAAGAACCTCGGCAATAAATCACCTTTTGAAGCCAAATACGATGAAATTCTGGCAAAGCTTGAAGGATCTGAGCTTTTAAGTGTGAAGCTTTTCCTTCGTGATATTCTGCCGGATCTTGAAAAAAGAGCCTGAATTAAAGAAGCAGCCAGTGTTTATGCAAATACTGATTTACAGCATTAAAAGCAACTGATAAATGAGCGGATTTTCATAATAAAACGCTTATTCGACTGGACATCAAATGCGAAGAGTTGTATCATAAGTTCATAAGTATATTCTGGAGGTTGCTATGACTCCTAAACTCACCGCAGAGATGCGTCATCTTTGTCCGGCTAAAGGTTTCATTTATGTCTGGCAGATGCCTGTAAGGTTCAGCCACTGGCTTAATGTAATCTGTATTACGCTTTTAATCGGTACTGGGCTTTACATTCACTACCCCTTCTTCACTTATGACAATGCTCTGACAGAGCCTTATGTCATGGGGCAGATACGCTTTTTACACTTTGTAGCGGGGATAGTCTTTACTTTCAGTGTGCTGTTGAGGATTGTTTATGTAATCATAGGCAACGAATACGCCAACTGGCGCACCTTCTACAACCCGTTCAATAAAAAAGACAGAGAAATGATAATACAGTACCTTAAGTATTACGCTTTTCTTGAAAAACACCCCAAACACATCATCACCCATAACCCTATGGCTCAGTATGCTTATATCGGCGTGTTCTGTATATTTTTCTTTCAGATATTAAGCGGTTTTTACCTCTGGTCGCTTAATGATCCTAACGGGGCTCTTTACGGAATGCTCAGTTGGTTCAGCTACATAGGCAACGTGCAGTATATAAGAATGATCCACTACTTTGTAGTGTTTCTCATAGCGACTTTCCTTGTAGTTCACCTCTATGCGGCTGCTCTTGTGGATTTCAGAACCCGTGCCGGCGATATCAGCTCAATATTCTCAGGCTGGAAAACAGACGTTTCGGATGATTAAGAACACACTAAATATATAAACAGAAAAGCCGCTTCAGATGAAGCGGCTTTTTTTATAAGCAATCATTTGAACGTTTTATCAGTTTACCGGATATTACTTTCCTTTGGCAGCGTCTTCAACTGATTCATAAACTTCAAAAACCTGATCAAGTTTCATGAGTTTTAGAACTTTATCAATCCTTTCGGGAACATTTACAAGCCTAAGAACTCCGCCGTATTCCTTCATACTTTTGAGCCCTTCAAGAAAAGTGGCAAGTCCGGATGAATCCATATACACAACTTTATCAAGATCCACCACGAGAACAGAAATTCTCGCACGGGCAACTTCGGCAAGTTTCGCTCTGATCTCGGAGGAAGTAAGTATGTCTACCTTTCCGGCGACTTTCAGAACTTTAAACTGACCGTAATCCTCAGTGTGTATTTTCATCATACCCCCTCATACAACTGAAAGTATATTTCCACAGATATAATACAACTTAATTCATAATAACAAAACGGGACAACGTCCGACAATATAAGTATCGTAATCAGAGTAAAAAACATTAACAGGAAATGACAAAAAAAGCAAATAACATGAACGTTTACACTGTTACTTGTAGTTCAGACGGTTTATTTCTTCAGAACAAGCCACACATAAAGCTCTTTTGTTTTCTGATCGAGCCATTCATCCCTGATTTCAAAATCGCTCAAAACCTCTTCAGCCTGATGCCTGGAAAGAGTCGAAACTTTGCTCCGGTAATATTTAAGAGTCTGCGTATCCACGTTAAGCTTTTCTATATTCACTTCAGTATTTACTATAACTTTTATCGTTCTGGCAAGTTCACTTTGCGCCAGAGCTTTTGCAATTCTTCTCTGTGCTGCAATTCCGCCCCTTGCCTGCTGTTTGGCTATACCCACAGCGCCTATATATCCATCCATATTAGGAGTGGCAAACCACACGGGAAAACCTCCCTGCATGGGATATTTAGTTGCCGGACCAAGATTGTTTTTATAAACTGCCTTGTTCTGCATATCTGGCTTTGGAATTTCAGGTGTTTTTGTCTCAACAGCAGGTGATGGAACAGCAGGAATAGGTTTCTCCATGCTTTCAAGACCTGTCCCCTGCCCGCTAACTTCTTTTTCAAGCTCATCAAAAGCATCATCTGCCCGTATCTGCTGAACCTGCTTTGTATTATGAGCCGCTGGCTTCGGCGTTTCTGTTTTTGAAGCCATGCACCCGGCAAAAGCCAGTGAGGCGGCTGCTGCAATTATTATTCTAAACATAAAACCCCCTAGTCAAAATATCGGTAAGAAGGCATAGCACCTGTTACCTTAACTATATATCTTCTGGCTTCATCATATTCAAGCTTGGCACGGAGATACTCATAAACAGCATTGGGTTCCATACTGTTTATTATACCCGCCGCCGCTGTAACATTATACCTGTTTTTTCCGGCACTGCGGCCATTGAAAGCCGAAGCCACATTTCCGGCGCCTGTGTTATATGCGGCAACGGAGCAGTAAAACCTGCTCACAGGATGATTAACTGCCTTAAGATATCTGTAATAGAGTATGTGGATGTAGGCAGTTCCCGCCCTGACGTTGTTATCAGCATTAAAGAGATAAGACGGTGTCAGAATCAGAGGTTTCCCCATGAGCATCTGCGCCACGTCTTTACCTGCTGATGTGGGAACAATCTGCATCAGCCCGTATGCGGGAATATGGGATTGCGCCATCGGGTTAAATGCACTTTCGGTCTGTATCACAGCATAAACAAGGGAAGGCTGTATTTTGAACTCTTCAGCGTATTTCAAAACAGAAGGTTTAAGTTCTTCTGCCTTCTTTTTATACGTTTCTGACGGCAGCTTGCCCTGCATAACAAATATCATTTCACCGGTTTTTGATGGCTCTGTTTTTACTTCGGCGGTTTCCTTAAGCTGTGAAGCAGCATTATCTATATCTTTCTTAGTGGGATTTTCTTTCCCAATAACAGCACTGCCGATCACGCTCTCGCCGCCCACTGTGCCTGTAGCTATATTTTTAAGCTGTTCCCGTGCTTTTTCATCGGTCTTTCTGGCAGGAACGTCTCTCTCAAAGGCTGTGGCTCTGTCTACACCCAGCATGTCTTTCATCAAGGCATCCAGATCTTTTTCAGCCTGTTCATAGTCTTTACCTATAACTTCAAGACGCCATGTTCCGTTCTCAAAATCCACAACTTTTTTCTGTTTAAGCCCGTCAGTGTACTCAACCCATTTAGTTGGTGAACTCATTTCAGCTTCTTTCCAGAATGAGAGTATCTCATTACGGTAAGCTGTGTACTCCGCTTCGGCTATCTTTTTATATTCGGCAAATTCTTTTTCAAGCTCGCTCTTATAGGTGTCAAAGCTGCTTTTTTCATCCTTAAACCCGCTGTCCATACCCTGTTTAAAATCGTCAAACCCTTCTGCAAAAGCAAAAGCAGCCATGAGCAGAACAACTGCGATATAAAGAAGTTTTTTCATTATTCAAGCACCATCCATACATAAAGTTCATTTGTCTGGGGATCATTCCAGAACTCTCTCACAGAGGCCTTCACAGTGCTTCCCTGCACAGTGTGTATGCTGTAAGAGTCAATAGTTGTTGTGCCTGCCCCTGAAGAATTGGCATGGGATTCAAGGACAGTTACATTCTGCACCTGAACCCCAAGTTGTGCCGCTATTGAGTCAATAGCTCTGGAAACAGCCAGCTTTCTCTGGGCGTCAATTCCGTGGATATGCTCCTTAGCTATACCCACTCCTCCGATTTTGCCGTTATCAGACGGTTTCCACAGCCATTCAGGCTTGGGCTGAGGCACAGGTGCGGTCACTGTTTGATTCCCGCAGGCACATACAAAAGCAAGTAATATAATAAAGACAATAAGCTTAGAGGTTTGTTTCATAAGTGTGTCCTTAAATATTTTAGAAATCCGCCTTTAAAAAATTTAAAGGCGGTTTGTGTGATAAGTGGAAAGGGGCGGTAACGCCCCTTTGTTAAATTTATTGTCCGAATTCTTTTGCAAGTTCTTTATCAAGCTCTTCATAGGCTTTTTTAGCCTGAAACTGCTGCCAGAGGGCCTGATCATTTTTGTAGCTTGTCTGAACTGCCTGTTTAGCCTGCTCTTTAACTACAGCAGGGTCAAGGACAACAAGCACCCAAAGATCGCCGCAGGGTGACTGCCATATGTTTTTCTGCCTTGAACCGTTGAGTGTTTCGTTGGCAACCTGTTTGGAAACCTGAGATGAAACTTTGTCAACTGTCTGAGCATCTCCCACACCTGTTACCTGTGTGAAGTTTTTAACCATGTTCTGTACTTTTACGCTGAGAATTCTTGCAAGCTCATCTCTGCCGGCTGCCATTGCTTCTGTTTTTGCAAACTGCATTCCAGCAGGGCCAACTTTGGCAGAGCCGGAAGCAGCAAGACCACCCTCAAGCTCCGGGCTGAGAACCCATGACGGTGCGCCGTTAAAGCAGGGATCCGCAACTTTGGGGGCTTCCGTACTTTTTCCTCCGCAGCCGACAGCAACAAGAGCTGTAAACATAACAGCTAAAACTAATCTTTTCATAAATCCTCCTATAGGGGTTAATAACCGTCTCTCAGTGATATTGTACCACTTTTTAAAAATAATACATTCAGCTTACCAATGAAAAAAGGGAAAATTCACTGGATAAGCAATTTATAAGGTAATATAAATTAGTATAACTTTTAACCTGCGGAGAAATGCCATGAAGAAAATCCTGATCCTCGCAACACTCCTTGCTGCCATCACAGCAACCGCATTTTCCATAGACAAAGTGTCCATAGGAGAAATAGCCTCTGCGGAAGGAAAAGTCAACATCTACAAAGAGAACGAAGTTCGAGGCGAATTGTTCAGAAAAAACGGTTATAAGCTTTTTAAAGGGGATAAAATCAAAACCTCCGGCAAAAGCAAGGCTTTTATATCACTTCGGGATCAGTCTAAAGTGATTCTTCTGGAAAGATCTGTGCTTACGCTGGATGATTTTAAGCAGTATTCCCCGTCTGAAGGCAAGGTCTTGTTTAAAATAACCAAGACAGGGGAAGCGCAAGGCGTGCAGATTGGTTTACAGACAACTGTAATAGGTGTTAAGGGAACGACATTTCTTGTCGAAGTTGAACCCAATGCAGATGGTATAGGAGCCTCACCGACAAAAGTTTACCTCAAAGAAGGCGAACTTGAGTTTACTTCAGTTGAAGGAGAATTCAAAAGGTATGTTGAACAGGTTCAGGAGGAATATAACAGCTTCGTTAATGATACTATGAGTGACTATGAAAAATACCTCCGTGAGCAACAGGGAGAATTTGTCGAATATACAAAAGAATTTACAATCCAAGGCGGAACAGCCGTAGCGATAGACGGAAATGAAGTAAGAAATATCAGCTTTGGTGAGGATGTTAATCAGGCTTTCAGAGAACTTGAAACGTTTTCATCAACAATAAATGTTACTGGGCAAAAGCAGGAAAAAAAGAAGATACGTCCTCCTTTTCCTCCTAAACCTAAACAGGAAACTCCTGACAATAGAACAGCAAAGTAAAATCTATATCAGAGCATGAACCTCAGAATATGCGAAACAAGCTGTGCGGGCTGATCTTCCTGAACCAGATGCCCGCACTCCTTAAAAGTTACAAACTCTGAAGACGGAATCATGCTGTGGAGCTGTTTGCCTCTTTCAAGAGGAATCCACTGGTCATCCTCCCCCCAGATAAGGCACACGGGGACTCTTATATTCCCATAAAGAGGCTCAACCTCATCGGTGTATTTTCTGTCTGACTGTGCAATCTGCCTGTAAAAAGCGGGCTGTGATTCTGCACCAATCCACGCACTTTTTATTCCCTCTGCTGTTTCCTTATCCATTGGTGTGTATGTTGCGCCATTAATATATGCTTCCAGAACAGCATCATGAATATAAGCCGGAAGACCTGTGAATGCAGCTTCATGGGAAGCTACATGGGCGAAAAACGGCGAACCCCAGGGGGAAACCGCAACAGGATCAACAAGCATTATTTTCTGAAAAGACTGACCACTCAGAAGATGAGCCCGCAGTACAGTTGCTCCGCCAAAGTCATGCCCCAGCACCTTGGGTGAGTTGAGCCCCCAAAAGTCAATCAGTTCACTTAAAACTATATTCTGGATACCAAGGGAAACGTCTCCTGCGGTTTTATCTGACTGTCCGTATCCGGGAAGATCATAATAATACACAGTAAACCAGTTACTTAACGCAGGAATAATTTTACGCCAGTTAAAAGAGGACCAAGGAGTTCCATGAACCAGAACAAGGGGTTCTCCCTGCCCTGTTACACCGTATCTGACAGTTCCGTGTGAAGATGAAAATTGATTAGATAATTCAGACTGCATTTTACATATCCCAACTGAAATAATACTGAAGGTAAAAAAAGACTGATGCCGAGGGATACGGCAGCCTAATCGGGCAAGGCTGCCGCTACTTATCTTTAAGGATACTAAGGATATCCATAAGCTCTTTTCTGATTTCTTCCTGAGAGGCGGGTACAAGAGAAGGCTGAACCGCTGCTTTCACAGGTTCTGATGCCGCCTTACTTAATTTTCTGCGTACACCTTCGATAGTAAGCTTTTCTTCGTAAAGCATACGTTTCAGGGAAAAGATAAGATCAAGGTGTTTTTTAGTATAAAAACGCTGTCCGCCTCCTGATTTAACAGGGCGTAGCTGTTTAAACTCCTTCTCCCAAAAACGCAGTACGGAGGATTTAAGCTCCGTGATTTCGCAGACTTCGCCTATCTTGTAATAAAGCTTATCAGTCATTTACCTCGTCTTTAAAAATCTGGCTGGGTCTGAAAACCACTACAGTGCGGGGTTCGATAACAGTTTCAACGCCTGTTTTGGGGTTTCTGCCGATTCTTCTGCCTCTTTTCTTAACTTCAAAGTTACCGAAACCGGAGATCTTGACATTTGTTTTTTCGAGGATGTTGCCTCTGATTGCATCAAAGACTTCATCAACTACTTTGGAAATGTCTTTCTTGGTAAGTCCGAGCTTCTCGTGTACGGTTTCGACGATGTCAGCTTTTGTCATAACAGCCTCCCTTATAGACAAAATTATAATAGCCTTTTATTTACAGTCAATTACTTTTATCTGATGAAGGTACGAGCCTAGTATTTTCCGCATTTGCTCTGTTGTAGGACAGAAAATTACGGGCTTTCTCGGCAGTCGTACAGCAAACTGTTATATTATATACACTATTTTCAATTTTTACCTGTTTAATTGCGGCAGGTATATTATTTTTTTTCACGTACTCAATTGCTTGCTCTTTGTCCGGCAGATCGGCGGCGAATTCTACACCTCGTCCCGCTATCTGTGTTTTTGACCCCGGAACAAGCTTGTAAACACGCCATAAAGTGTTTTCCGTTGTGGAAATAATGGTCTCTTTCCCTTTAAGACCTGCTCTTTCAGCATTAGCAAGGATAGTGTATCTTTTCGCAGATGTTACATTCTCAAATTCTATTGCAAAAGTTTTTTCCGGTATAGATGCCGGGAGTGCGGCAATTTTAGCAGGAGCAGGCTTTGGTACTTCTGCTTTTTTAGGCTCCTCAACTTTTTTCACCGGGGGTTTGGGCTGCTCAACAGGTTTGGGAACTGATTTTTGTACAGCTTTTGGTTCAGAAACAGCCGGAGATTTAATATCCCTGCTTTCAGCTTTTCCAACAGCAACATATGTTCCTCTGGCGATAGCTGTTTTTCGTGGTTGCGGTTCTGTTGTAACATCAAGCGATTTAACTGCAACAGCAGGAGGAGCTATGGTAGCGTTTTCCTGAGGATTTTCTTCCGGAGTATATTCTGATTCGATAACAACGGTGGTTTCTGCCTCGTTTTCATCCAGAAATATGATTTCGCCAATTTTTGTAAACCCTTCTCGTTCTAACCGTGTTTGAGGAGGAGCGGAAGAAGAGAGCGCTGGTCTTTCGGCAGAAGGTTTTATGAGATCTGCTGGCGTTGTGCCTGTATTATAATAAAAATAAGATACTGCTCCGGCAGTAAGAGTAAGCAGAAGAGCAGCAGCATAAACAGGGCTCAGAAGCCTGCGCTGCTTGGGTCTGCCTTTATTTTGTGCAGGGTTAAGGACAAGCTGCGTAAACAGCTCGTCCTCAATTTCTCCATGCATCAGACGATGAATGTCTGAAAAGCTTTTATCATGAAATTTAAGTAAATTAATTCCGTTCATTCGTTAAATTTACGAAGCTTAAGCCTCTTTCTGCTCCTCGATAATTTTCTCCATGAGGTGTGTGGGAACTTCCTCATAACGGCAGAACTCCATAGTGAATATGCCGTGCCCGCCTGTCATACTTCTGAGATCCGGAGCATAGGCAAGCACCTCCGCCATGGGAACCTCGGCTCTGATATGCTGACCGTTTGCCTGAGGCTCAACGTTTGCTATACGCCCTCTTCTGGAGTTAAGGTCACCTATAACAGCTCCGGTTGTATCATCAGGAACAAATACATCAAGATTCATTATAGGCTCAAGAAGAATAGGTTTACATTCTTCAGCAACCTTTTTAAATGCCATTGAACCTGCGATTTTAAAAGCCATTTCCGATGAATCCACCGAGTGATAAGATCCGTCATAAAGACTTACCCTGAAGTCCACCAGAGGAAATCCGGCAAGAACTCCTTCCCGTGATGCTTCATATATACCTTTTTCTACTGCGGGTATATAGTTTTTCGGCACTGCTCCGCCTACAATATTATTTTCAAACTCGAACCCGCTGCCGCGTTCAAGGGGAGAAATCTCAATCCAAACATCACCGTATTGTCCCCTGCCGCCGCTCTGCTTCTTATATTTGCCCTGCCCCTGTGCCCTGCTTTTTATGGTTTCCATATACGGCACTTTGGGGGTTTTAAGCTCAACCTGAACACCGAATTTGTTTTGAAGCCTTTCCGCCACAACCTCGATGTGCATCTGCCCCATACCTTTAAGGAGCTGCTGCCCGGTCTGCTCATTGCGCTCCACACGGATTCCCATATCCTCTTCTCTGAGTCGGTGAAGACCGGATGAAACCTTGTCTTCATCGTCTTTTGATTTTGGAACTATCGAATAAGCCAGCACAGGCTCACTAAGCTCCGGTATGGGGAACATAACTTTCTTTTTGCCGCTGCACAGAGTATCAAAAGTATCGGTATATTTCAGTTTATTTACCATAACTATCTGACCGGCGACAGCTTTATCAGTTTTGATATGATTTTTACCCTGAAGAAGATATAGCTGGGATATGCGCTCTTTTTCATCTTTATTAGAGTTATAAACCTCTGAATCGTTCTTTAGTTCACCTGAAAAAATCCTTATCAGAGAGAGTTTTCCGGCAAAAGGATCGATAAAGGTTTTAAACACGAAGGCAGAGAATTCCGCCTCATTAGGTACGGCAACAAAATCTTCACCCGTAACAAGATCTTTCGCTATTTTATATTCCCTCTCAAGGGGTGAGGGAAGGTATTTTATTATTGCTTCCAGAAGGAGCTTACTGCCGATATTTTTTACAGCAGAGCCGCACAGAACAGGAACAAACTGCTTGCGGATCGTTCCCTCACGCAGCCCTTTTTCAATCTCTTCTTCTGTGAGTTCTTCCCCTTCGAGGAATTTTTCAATGAGATCATCATCAGTCTCACTCACAGCCTCAAGAAGCTTGTTGCGGTATTTTTCAGCTTCGTCGGCATACTCTGCGGGAATATCCTCAACCCTGTACTGAGCAGTAGGTTCTGCCGGATAAACGTATGCCTTCATTTTAACAAGGTCTATTATACCTTTAAAATCGTTTTCCTTGCCTATGGGAATAAAAATAGGGAGAGGAGTAATGCCGAATGATTTTTCTATATCACCCAAGGCTCTGAAAAAATCAGCCCTGTCCTTATCCATTTTATTAACAAAGACAATCTTAGCAAGATCATTATCGTCGGCATACTGCCATACACGCTGGGTTTCAGCCTTAACACCTGTGATGGCACTGGCGATAACCACCGCTCCGCCCACAGCGGTTACAGCGGCTTTTGTTTCATGCAGAAAGTTGGAGTAACCGGGTGTGTCGACTATATTTATAAGGTATTTCTGCCATTCGATAGAGGATACTTTGGAGTGAATTGACAATTTTCTCTTAATCTCAACAGGATCAAAGTCCATAAAGCTTGTGCCGTTTTCGACACTGCCGATACGGTTCACTGCTCCGGCGTTGAAGAGGATAGCTTCCGCCAGACTGGTTTTGCCCGCACCTCCATGGGAGATGAATGCCACGTTTCTTATTTTGCCAATCTCCATTTCGACCTCCGAACTGCTTGTTTATAAGATTAAACCGCAAAAAAAGCGGTGAAATTTAACTTATGAGCATAGAGGCTGTCAAAAACTGAATAAAACAGCAGGGACAAAGTCTTAAACTCCGCCTTGATTAAGTTTATCAGAGTTTGAGCGAAATTCAACGCTTTACAGGGAAATTTTTTTATTTATCTGTTTGTTATATTATGTAATGATAGTTTAACAGTCCGAATGGTGACTGCTGCGCTTATTTTTAAGAACATTTCATTGATGAAACTATCAAGATGATTTAGTAGTGTATAAACAAAAAAGGAGATATTAATGAACTCACAAGGCAAAGGCACGGGCGGAAATCCGTGGGGCGATGAGAAGTTTGACTTCAAAATCAAAAAACCCGACATCAAACTGCCCGGAGCATCGTTTATCGTGCTCATTATCGTGGTAGTTTATTTTGCCAGCGGCTTTTTTATCGTCGCTGCGGATGAACAGGCAGTTATCAAACGTTTCGGAGTTGTTAACCGCATAGTCAGCGCCGGACCTCACTACCATATGCCCTACCCCTTTGAAACAATAGACAAGGCAGTGGTTACTCAGGTTCACAGAATTGAGATCGGTTTTAAAACAGGCGCACGCGGCGGGTATCAGGAGATTCCCAAGGAATCCCTCATGCTGACAGGCGATGAAAACATAGTAAGCATTGCCTTAAGCCTCCAGTACAGGATAACGGACATAGAAAGCTACCTGTACAACGTGAACAATGTTGAAGTCACAATCAAAGACGCTGCTGAATCAGCCATCAGAGAGGTTGCGGGCAGAGAAATGATTGACGACATTCTCACTATAGGCAAAGGCAGAATCCAGAACGAAACACAGAAGATTCTTCAGGACATGCTGGATTACTACAAAACAGGCGTAACCATTGTTGCTGTTCAGCTTCAGGATGTCGAACCTCCAGTTGAGGTTGTTGACTCCTTCAAGGACGTTGCAAGCGCAAGGGAAGATAAAAACAGATTTATCAACGAAGCGGAAGCTTACCGCAACGAACTCATCCCAAGAGCCAGAGGTCAGGCGGAATCAATGATTCAGGAAGCTGAAGCCTACAGAAAAGAAAAGGTTGAGCAGGCACTCGGTGATACATCAAGGTTTAACCAGATACTTGCCAGTTATTCAAAATCCCCGTCTGTGACCAAAAAGAGAATGTATTTTGACACAATGGCGGAAGTATATAAAGGCAATCAAAAATACATCTTTGATGACAGTATAAAGAACATATCGCCCCTCCTCGGGCTTGACGCTATCAAAGGGGGACTGGCGAAATGAGAAAAGAACTGATTATACCTGTAATAATAATTGCGGCGTTTGTCGCTTTTAAATCTCTGTTTATCATAGTTGATGTAACTGAGCATGCCGTCATAACACAGCTTGGTAAGCCTGTGAAAAGCCATTCCACACCAGGACTTTATTTTAAAATGCCCTTCGTGCAGAAGGCTATTTTCATGTCAAAGAAGCTTATAGAGTATGATGCCAGCTCGTCTGAAATCCTTACCAAAGACAAAAAAGCGCTGGTGATAGATAACTACTGCCGCTGGCGGATAACTGACCCGCTGAAGTTTTATCTCACCGTAAGGGATTACAGAAGCGCATTTCATAGGCTGGATGACATCATCTACTCTGAAATGAGGAACGAACTCGGCAAACATGATCTTATTGATGTTATCAAAACTAACAGAGGGGTAATAATGGAAAACGTTACCAAACTTTCCAGAGAAAAAGCCCTCGAATACGGTATTGATATACATGATGTAAGGATTAAGCGTGCTGATCTTCCCACTCAGAACGAAAGAGCAGTGTATGAGCGTATGAAGGCGGAGCGTAATAGAATCGCCAAGCAGTACCGCTCAGAGGGTATGGAAGAGTCGCAGATTATCAAGGCAACCACTGAAAAGGAAAGAGCCATAATCATAGCAGAGGCTTACCGTAAAGTTGAGGAGATCAAAGGTAAAACAGATGCAGAAGTTATTAATATTTATGCATCTGCGTACAATAAAGACCCGCAGTTTTACGAATTTTATAAGTCCCTTGAAGTGTACAGAAATGTACTTAGCGACAACAGCACAGGCTTTTTCCTCACCACAAACAATAAAATGCTGAGAATTCTCCAGAAAGGTGAATAACAGCTTGCCGTAACGGCATTTAAAACTATATTTATATATATAAGCCCTTCGTTCCTCAAAGAGCGGAGGGCTTTTCGGTTATGAGGTTTTACAGTGAAAAAGATTTTATCTCTCTGCATCAAAGAAAATTTCCCTGCAGCGTATGAACTGATGAAAAACTCCTTTCATCCGGCAGAAATAAGATCCTACGAAAAAGCTCTGGAGATACTGGACAACCCAGAGTACAGCCTCTACACCGCAGGAGAAGGAAAATTTGACGGAATTCTCGGTGTATGGAACTTTGAAGAATTCATATTCATGGAGCATCTGGCGGTTCAGCCTCATACCAGAGGCACAGGCTTGGGAACATCGATGATGAAGGAGTTTCTCGCATCCTGCACTAAGCCTGCAATTCTTGAGGTTGAGGATGAAGACAGCGACATAGCAAAGAGGCGCATAGGTTTATATGAAAGGCTGGGATTTTTTCTCACAGACTTCGGCTATATACAGCCTGTTATGCAGAAGGGTGAAACAGCCCGGATACCTTTAAAGATAATGAGCTACAAGGTCAAAATAGACAACGGTACACTGAATCAATACAAAAAGGTTCTGGCAAAAAAGCTTTCACCGACAGTATAGCCTTATCTGCATGGAATCCTGAATGTTCCGTCAAGCTCTCTGTTTGAGAGGATGAAGTCATACCCTACGTTATTTGCCGCATCACAGAAGACTTCTGCGGGGAAAGCATATTCCACTCCGAATACTGCTTTCCCTTTTTTTATGAAAGGATAAAGAAGATCGCACTGGTTAAGCTCAAAGCACTGCTCTGACACTGCAAAATCAAATACAGCTGCCAAATCCTTAACCTGACCGAAGTTGTTCTTCAACCCTATGGCAAGTCCTCTTTTATGTGCCTCATCAGCAAGATAATTATTAAACCGTATCTGATCCTCATAGGTTATATCAAAACCGGAATCATAGGAGTAGGCATCAACATTGTCAGCATCAACAGCATCACAGCCTTTGGCGGCGGCAAGATCGAGCCTTGCTTCAACCATAGGCGCAAGTTTTCCTATTTCCCTTATGTCTAACCACTTTTTAGATTCCCATTCAGGATGAGGTTTACCTGTAAGCTCCGGCGGAAACGAACCCGAATCCGGACGCCAGTCCTCAAAACTTCCGGCGCTGAAATAACATATCACCCTCTTCCCTTCCGAGTGCAGCAGCTCAATCATAGACTCATCCGTGTTAAACAGATCAATGTCATAAACTCCGGCATCGTCATACTTGACAAGCTCTCCCTGAAGCTGAAAATGCCAGCTTGAACCGGATACAGGCTGCCAGTGTTCGGGAATTGCCTGTTCATCATCCTTACGTGCTGAACAGGCTGTAAGAACAAGTATAATCAGAGTAATGAGGCTATTCTTTAACACAGATCGCATCAAGTTCCACCAACACGCCCTTCGGCAGTGCGGAAACCTCTACAACGGCTCTTGCCGGCTTATGACCGGAAAGCTCACGGGCATATACTTCATTAAATTCCGCAAACTTGCCCATATCTCTTATATAAACATTGATTTTTGCAATATCAGTAACAAGAAAACCTGCATCGCGTACAATAGCTATGAGATTATGAATAGCTTTTTCCGCCTGTGATTCAACAGTATCACCCACCACAGCACCGGTTTTGGGGTCAAGGGGTATCTGACCGGAGACAAAGAGCATGTTTCCTGCGTGAGTTGCCTGTGAGTAAGGTCCTATAGCTGCCGGAGCGTTATCTGTAGTAACTGTTTTCATAAATTACACCTTTAATCCTTTAATTATTTTCCATGAAAGAATATATCCGTCATTTTCTCCTATGATGGAGAAGAACTTATCGTAATCCTGATTATCTCTGAAAATGTACCTGTAAAAACTGTCCATTGAGAACACGGACATAATCTCGGCACTTGTAGTGTCGGACAGCACTTCTTCCGTGCGGATATTGACAAAAAGATTGCACATTGTGTTGTAAAGGGTGCTGTACCATCTGCCAAGCTTATCACGCACAGGGATTCCCGTTGCGGCGCTGAATGCTGCGAGCATGTCCCGCCCCTGTCTGTCATAAATTGTGGGAAAAACAGCCAGAATCACTGTACCGCCTATGTTCAGGCAGCCATGCAGAGCGTATGAGGCATCATGGACAGGCTGAAAACGAAACGTCCCGCCAAGAGAAATCAGAAGATCCGCCTTGAGCTTTCTTAAAGTAAACGAAAGGTTTCTGTCTATGCGTACGGGGTTTATGCCCTCGTAATTGATCATTTTGAGATCAGTAAGTGCGGTGACGTTCCTGAAGCCTTTGTTATCAACAAGGTAGCGGGCAGTCACAAAGTCATTGAACGAGAGATCAACAACACCGGACACATCGAGATTTACGGATGTGTCGATTCCGTCCAGAAGTTTATAATAAGTAAGGTGAATATCCTCCATACCCGTGTAACTCAAATGACTATCTCCAAAAACCTTTTTCTTTACACCGCCGTTTGTTTCGTATATCCTTGTTCGGTTGAAAAACTTACTTGTCACCCTGTGGGAAGTGGGCTTCACTTGGTTAAAATATCTTTTATTAACAAAAATATCAAGAGAGAGGATATATTCGGCTGATGCAGGTTAACGATATATTATCAATGATTGAAAAACAAAGAGACGAAGTAGAAAAAGAGCTGCTCCTTAATCTGGATTCTGATGTTCAGATGGTGAATGAAGTTGCTTCATACGTGTTTGAGAGCGGCGGCAAAAGACTTCGTCCGGTTTTCCTGATCCTCTCATCACTGCTCTGCGGATACGAAGGTCCCAGAACAGCAGCCATAAGCGGTGTTGTTGAATATATCCACACAGCCACGCTTCTTCATGACGATGTTATTGACGGCGCACTCTACAGGAGAGGGAAAGAGAGCGCAAATACAGTTTTCGGCAATGATATAACAGTTCTCTGCGGTGATTTTTTATATTCCAGAGCGTTCATGAACCTTGTAAAAGACGGAAACCCCGATATACAGATGACACTTGCTGTTGCGGCAAGAACCATGAGCGAGGGTGAGGTTTTTCAGCTTATCAAAACTGCTGATATCAAAATCACCATGGACGACTATCTGAAAATCATCAACAGTAAGACGGCTGTTCTTTTTTCTGCCTGCTGTGAGATAGGTGCCCTTCTCGGTAACGAGTCCGAAGAGAAACGCACTGCTCTGCGTGATTTCGGCAAGAACCTCGGCATCGCCTTCCAGATGAGCGATGACATTCTCGATTACCTCGGAGACGAGGCTAAAACAGGCAAAAAACCCGGAACAGACCTTAAAGAAGGCAAGATAACTCTTCCGGTAATAGTTCTGCTTGATAACGCAACAGATGATGAAAAGAAAAAAGTAAGAGAAATTATCGTCAATGAAAACTCTGATGATGAAAACCTCCACTACATTATAGACTTAATGAAAAAGTATGATGTTAAGAAAAAATCAGAGGAAATACTGGACAGCTATTCAGAAAAAGCGAAGGAATGTCTTAAACTTTTCCCTGAAAACAAATACAGAGAAGCACTTGAGAGCCTTGCGGATTTTATGATTAAACGGGAAAAATAGATGCTGAAAGAGGCGCGTTTTTACGAGCCGCGGGAAAACAGTGCTGTAAAATGCATGCTGTGCCCGCATGAATGTCTGATAAACGAGTCTAAAAACGGTATCTGTCTTATACGCAAAAACATAAAAGGCAAACTTTTTCAAACCGCATACGGTGAGCTGTCATCCTTTGCCATTGATCCCATTGAGAAAAAACCGCTATACCATTTTCATCCCTCAAGCAGCATATTGAGCATTGGTACAAACGGATGCAATTTCAGGTGTGATTTCTGCCAAAACTGGCATATAAGCACACTGCAAACACCCAGACAGGAAGCCTCTCCCGCAGAGCTTGCAGAGAAAGCAAAGGAAGCAGGCTGTGTGGGCATTGCTTTTACCTACAATGAACCCTTAATCTGGTACGAATTTGTATCTGACTGCGCAGCGGAATTCAAAAAACAAGGACTTAAAAACGTGATTGTCTCCAACGGATATATAAATCAGTCCCCTTTAAAAGAGCTTATTCCGCTTATTGATGCGGCAAATATTGATCTTAAAGGCTTTACAGAAAGCTTTTATAAAGATGTCACAGGCGGACTTGAGCCTGTAAAAAACACCATTAAAACCCTTTATGAATCAGGGGTTTCAGTAGAAGTCACCAACCTTGTTATCCCCGGCAGAAATGACAGTAAAGAGGATTTTGAAGCAATGTGCGAATGGCTTGCATCAGTCAGCATAGATATTCCTCTCCACCTTTCAGCATATTTTCCGGCTTATAAATCCAAAGAACGCCCTACCGATCCCGAAACTATTATTAATATGAAGAAAATAGCGAAAAAGCATCTTAATTATGTTTATGCCGGAAATTTGAGACATGAAAAAAATGATAGTTTCTGCCCTCACTGCAAAGCTCTTCTTGTAAAAAGAAGCGGTTACAAAGTAGAATCTTACCTTAAAACTAACAGGTGTACCGAATGCGGAAAACAGCTTTACTTCTGTGTGTAGTTCTTTTTGCGGCTGCATGCACTGATAAATTTGAGAAACGCCAGTTCTACGCAATGGGAACTCTTGTGGAAATCACTCATAAGAAAGATGCGGGACTTAAACAGGTCATACGTACCATAAACGAATATGAAGAACAGGTTAAATCCTTTGAAAATGAATATAATAATGCTCCGGCGGGTTCAAGCTTTCCCATAAACCCGCTTTGGGAAGTGCTTTTCAAAAAATCATACGACTATAAAGCCCTCTCAAAAGACCGTTTTGATATCAGAGCAATGAGTCTTACATCGCTTTACGGTTTCCCTGAAGGTCCTTTCGATCTGCCCTCACCTGAAAAATATGCTGCTGCGGTTGATGCCATAAAAAATAAACCTCTGCTCTTTGTGGACGGTAAGCTGGTAAAAGAGGATGAAAGACTTAAAATCTCAGTTGGCGCATTTGCAAAGGGAATGATAGTTGACAAAGCTGTTGAAGTGATGAAGAAAAACGGAGTGGAATCAGGAATTGTGAATGCCGGCGGCGACCTGTACGCCTTCGGTAAAAAGAATAAATCCCGTTGGCGTGTGGGAATCAGACACCCTGACGATGCTTCAAAAGTTATCTCTACCATCGCTATTTCTGACAAAGCTGTAGCCACAAGCGGAGACTACGAAAGGTTTTTCATGAAAAACGGTATACGCTACAGCCACATATTCGATATGACCACAATGGAGCCCGCAAGCCTTTACAGAAGTGTAAGCGTAATAGCTGACAACTGCGAAACGGCCGATGGTCTTTCCACTGTTTTTTTTCTGCTGCCTGAGACCGATGCGGCGGAAGTCTGCAAGCGTACGGGCACTCCGGTTCTCATATACACTCACGATGGCAGGCTGATAAAGCTCTGCGGGTGGGAAAGTTTTGAAAATTAAAGCGGCAGATATAGTTGTAATAGTTTTGCTGTTTATTTCAGTATTCTTTATAAAAAATCTGTTCACCCCTTCCGGTGCGCCTTCTCTTGTACTTGTCACCGAAAACGGGGAGAAGAATGTTCCCTTCCATAATCAACTTTACGACCTCAGAGAAGAAACAGGGCATGCGATGGTTCTGGAAGTGAAAGACGGAAGAGCCAGAATAAAAGAATCGGACTGTCCGGCGCAGATATGCGTTCTCACTGGCTGGGTCTCAGCCTGCGGAGACGCCGCCGTGTGTATTCCGAACAAGGTTGCTGTTTATGTCAGATGTGAAGATGATGACAAAGGACTTGACGCCATATCAAGATAGAACTGCACTGATAGGGGTTTTTACCGCTTTGTCCATAGTTTTCGGGATAGCGGAAAACTTCATTGGTCTGACTTTACCGGGCTTGCGCCTCGGACTTGCAAATATCGGAATCATGCTTGCAATCACAATGCTTGACTTCAAAGCGGCGTTCGCCGTTGCTTTCCTCAAAGCCATAATAGTGCCTCTGGTAACAGGCAATTTTATTGTCAAAGTTTCCATAGGACTACCAGCAACTTTGGCATCCACGTTTTTAATGCTGACATATTTTAAATTATGCGGTAGATTCATAACTTCGGTCAGTATGGGTGCATTGGGCGGGCTGGTTCATATCACCGTTCAGTTCTTTATGGCCGGTATTTTATACATTCAGAGCCCGGCGATTTACGGGCTTTTACCCTATTTTGCCGCCGTTTCGACAGCCTGCGGAATTTTCACCGGTTATACGGCGCTTATGATAAACGGGTATCTGAAAAGATCGCAGTAACGGAGCAGAAAATATGATTCAGAAAATAATACTTGCCAGCGGCTCACCCAGACGCAGGGAGCTTATGACACGCATAGGCATGAATTTTCAGTATGTAACATCAGACATCAAAGAAGATCTTACCGATGATCCCGATTTCGGGCATCAGGCAATGCGCCTTGCGGCTATGAAAGCATACAACGTGGCAAACATTTATGACGAGGCATACATAATCGGTGCTGACACCATCGTCACGCTGGACGGCGTGATATACGGCAAACCAAAAGACGCTGAAGATGCAAAAAACACACTCCGTGCTCTCAGCGGGAAAAAACATACGGTGATAACCGGTGTTGCCCTTGTTAACAAGCGTGACAGCATCTGCGACAGATTTTATGAATCCACAGACGTTTATTTCCGTGAATACGGTGATGATTTCATTGACTGGTATATAGAAACAGAAGAACCCTTTGACAAAGCAGGTTCATACGCCATTCAGGGAAAAGGCTGCCTCATGGTTGAAAAAATAGACGGCGATTATGACAATGTTGTCGGTCTGCCTGTCAGCAGGCTTTTTCAGCAGCTTATGAAATCAGGAATAAGACCGGGGGGACTGCATGAATTTTAACAACCTTGCCCAAATGCTTATTGACAGGGCAAAAATTCAGCCTAAAAAAATCTACCTTCATTTTCAGGAATCCAAAATCACTTACGGCGAAGCCAACAGAATAACTAATAAAATAGCCGCAGCCATGCAGCTTAAAGGTATCGAAAAAGGGGACAGGATAGCAATAATGCTTGAAAACTCTCCTGAATTTGTTTTTACTCTTTTTGCTGCCGCAAAATGTGGTGCTGTCGTTGTTCCGGTAAATATATTCCTTAAAAAAGACGAAGTGGCGTACATACTCAAAGACAGCGGAGCTAAAATTTTTGTAACATCCCCGGAGTTCCACGAGGTTGCCAATAAAATAGACAAAGACATTAAGACCCTGAAAGCTGTTATGGCTTACCAGGAAACGGCATTCCGTTCGGAAAACTTTTATACAATTTCAGAAAATCTTTCAGATAAAGATGTAAAACCGGATGTGACAGAGATGGACTCGGCTCTTCTCATCTACTCCTCCGGCACAACAGGACACCCCAAAGGAGCAGAACTCACACACAGAAATCTTATTGCAAATGCTGCTGCCTGTGCTTCGCGGTTTGATGTCCGCTCTAAGGAAAAATTCCTGCTTTTCCTCCCCTCTTTCCACTCCTATGCAATGATGACATGTCTTATCCTGCCCACATTCTGCGGGTCATCCGTGATCATTTTGGAAGGAGTGAATGACTTAAAGAAGAAAAGCTTTAAAAACATACTCATTTTCAAACGTCCCACCTTCTTCCTCGGTGTTCCTCAAGTTTATACAGCACTGCTGAAATCCAAGATGCCCGCATGGTTTATCAAATTTATTTACCCCATAAGGCTTCATGTGAGCGGCGGTGCGCCTCTTCCTGAGGAAACTTTAAAACAGTTTAAAAACAAGTTCGGGAAAACAATTATAGAAGGCTATGGTCTTTCAGAGGCATCACCTGTTGTTTCGGTAAACCTTCTGAATAGACAAAAACCGCTTTCTGTAGGTCCTGCTCTTGACGGTGTTCAGGTCAAGGTCATTGATGAAAACGAGATGGAAGTTCCGGTGGGTGCAGTGGGCGAGCTGATTGTAAAAGGACCTAATGTTATGAAAGGCTACTGGAACATGCCCGGACTCACGGAAACTACAATCCGCAACGGATGGCTTTTTACAGGCGACCTTGCTAAAGTAGATAAAGACGGCTTCATATACATAGTAGACCGCAAAAAAGATCTTATTCTTGTTAAAGGTATGAACGTTTACCCCAGAGAGATTGAAGAAGTGCTTCATAAATACGAAGGCGTTGAAGTGGCGGCTGTAATAGGTCTGCCTGATGAGGCAAGCGGTGAAGTACCTGACGCTTATATCAAACCGAAAGAAGGCTCAAACCTTGATGTTAAAGATATTAAAAAATATCTGCGTGAAAAGCTTGCAAATTACAAAATACCTCGCCATGTCTATATAAGAAAGGATCTGCCCCTCACTGCCACAGGCAAAGTGCTCAAGCGTGAGTTGAAAAGAGAGGTTCTTTCCGGTCACTTCAACACGGGGCATCACTCCGGGGAGTAAAATTTGACATATTATGACATCCTTCTGCCCGTTCCCGCAGGCGGCGTTTACACTTACATCTCCCATACGCCGCTTCACAGGGGGCAGAGGGTTAAAGTTCCCCTCGCATCCAGAGTCCTCACCGGAGCGGTTCTGCGTAAGGCAATGGAGCTTAAAGAAGGTGTCAAATACCGTGAAATTACAGAAATATTTGAAGATGCTCCTCTGTTTACAGATCCTTTTCTCAAGCTAATTGAAACAATGGCGGATTACTATGTAAATCCGCCCGGGCTTGCTTTTTCGGGTGTCGTGTCCAAATCTGTAACAGAATCCGACCCCTGCCCTGTCCCTGTTAAAATGCTGAAATCAAAAGAAGAACTGAAACTTAATGACGACCAGCAGGAAGTGTACGAGGCGATAAAGGCAGACAGCGGAAAATTCTCAGTACACCTTATTCACGGAGTAACAGGAAGCGGCAAAACAGAAATATATATAGAGCTGGCAAAAGATGTCATAGCTGCCGGACAAAAGGTGCTTTACCTTGTACCGGAAATATCCCTCACTCCGCAGATGGTTGACCGGATTTCAAAAAGACTGGGATTCGAGGTTCCCTCCTACCACAGCAGACACACACCTAAAAAACGCAAAGAAGCTTTCTGGAGCTTTGCTAAAGGTGAAGCCCCGGTGCTTATCGGCGCAAGGAGCGCCCTGTTTGTTCCGGCTGAGAATATTGGTCTTATAATCGTGGATGAGGAGCATGAACAAAGCTACAAACAGGAGGAAGCACCCTCTTACCAGCTTCGTGATATGGCTGTCCTGTACGGAAGTATTCTGGGAGCCACAGTGATTCTTGGCAGTGCTACTCCATCCCTTGAAAGCATGTACAATGCAAAAACAGGGAAGTATAAACTACACAGGCTCACCACAAGGCATGCAGCATGTATGCCTGTGATAGAGACCGTGGATATGCGCTCCTGCGACCCTATAGATCATATAATATCCGAACGCCTGTATGACGAACTCTCCGCCACTGTTCAGCGGGGTGAGCAGGCGATACTCCTCATAAACCGCAAAGGCTATTCCCATACACTCTACTGCGAAAAATGCGGAAAAACCATACACTGCCCCAACTGCTCTGTTGCTCTCACATGGTATAAATCAAGAAACGTCACCAAGTGCCATTACTGCGCCTCGGAATATAAAATCCCCCACTGCACCCACTGCGGCAGCACCCAGACCAGAGACTACGGAGCAGGAACGGAGCGTGTGGCAGAAGTTCTGGAACAGCTTCTGGGAATACCGGTGATGAAACTTGACACAGACAGTGTTACATCCCAAAGCAAACTAAGTAAAATGCTGGATGATTTTCGTGACGGAAAGTTTAAGGTTCTGGTAGGCACACAGCTTGTGGCAAAGGGACTTCACTTTCCTGATGTGACTCTTTCTGCCGTGCTTAATCTGGATAATATGTTTTCTCTTCCTGATTTCAGGGCTCATGAGCGTGCGTTTCAGCTTCTAGTTCAGCTTTCCGGACGTTCAGGGAGATGCGAGAAAGAGGGCAAAGTGATAATTCAGACCTATTCTCCGGATATGGAAATTTTTGACATGGCTATGAATCGTCCTGATGATTTTTATGATTTTGAAATGATGCGCCGTGAGCCATTCGGATACCCTCCATCCGGTAAGCTTTGCAGGCTTATTTTCAGTCATTCAAGGGAGGAAACTGTCTATGATGCCGCTCAAAGCGTCAAGCAGGTATTAAATTCTCTCCCGGCAGGTATAGATATAAAAAAACCGACTCAGGCACCTGTTTATAAGATACGCAACAAATACAGGTACTCTATCCTTATGAAAAGCAGCGATACCGCTCTTCTGAAAAGAGCAATAACCTTAGCAGTATCAGCCTTTAATAAACTCGGCAAAACTGCCGTCATTATGAAGGTTGACCGTGACCCGTATTTTTTTATGTAAGAGTTGTCTGATATGTTAAGAGGCATAATCTATTCCGTTTTGTCTGCTCTTGGCTTTTCCACCCTGCCTGTTTTTGCCAAACTTTGCTACGAAGCCGGATTTACATCAACACAAATGCTTTTTTACCGTTTTACATTCGGTGCATTGTCAATAGCTGTGTTTCTTGTTCTGAGCGGAAAACTTCCGGTTCTCATAACAAGCAAAGCAAATATTGTAAGAATCATGCTTGCTGCGGTTTGTTTGTTTTTGCCGCAGGCATTTTTTTTCGTATCATCAGTTAAATATATTTCCGCTGTAACTACGGAACTTATTTTTTATTTTTACCCCACGGCTGTTATATTGATCTCGTGGGCGGTTTTCAGAAAGCAGCTCAACAGGCTGCATCTTATCGCAGCAGTCACAGCATTCGCAGGTTCGGCGTTTGTTCTTTATGAGGCGTTTTCCTCCAATGTGGACCTTGCGGGAATAGGGCTTGCTTTCGCTGCGATGATGATGTTCTCCACCTATATAATAATTACACGGAATATACTTGATAATATAGATGCTTTTGCATTGACCTTCTTCTTTATGCTAACGGCATCCGCAGTTCTGTTTTTCATCACAGGAACAGATGTGTTCCGCCTGACGCCTTATCAGCTTTTTCTTGCTGTGCTCATAGGGATAGTGCCTTCGTCAATGTCAACAATTCTGCTTTATAAGGCATTGAAAGAAATAGGTCCTTCGCTCACCTGCATAGCATCGTCAATCGAACCTGTTTTCACGGTTATTCTGGCACACATGCTTCTGAAAGAGACAACTGCGGCAGCGCAGTTTATAGGTATGTTCATGATAATAGCGGGAATTATTCTGCCGGTATGGGGCAGCGCAGGGAAAAAATCAAAGCCTTCCGTTTCTTAAATCTCTGAAAAAGCTCTTCAGCATCTCTCTGATCTCGTCCTCAAAGATGCCGTGTTTGTAGTTAACCTTGTGATTAAGCCCCTGAATATCAAAGGTGTTCGCAAGGCTGATTACTCCGCCGAACTTAGGTTCGGTCACACCAAAAACCACGTTGCGTATGCGGGAGTGTATTATTGTTCCGGCGCACATCAGGCACGGTTCGACCGTAACATAAAGGCTGCATTCATCAAGCCGCCAGTCGCCTGTGTTTTTGGAGGCGTCTTCGATGGCTATTATCTCTGCGTGGCTTGTGGCTGTTTTGGCAACGGCTTTGGCATTTCTGCCCCTGCCTATTACAACACCGTCCTTCACAACCACCGCACCGATTGGCACTTCACCCTCTGAGCGTGCCTCTAGAGCCTGCTCGATTGCAAGACTCATAAACTTTATATCATCATCATTAAACTGAAAATCCGTCATTCAAGCTCCATACGCACCAGCCCTGTGAAAACCACAGCGGCGGTTTCCGCCTTCAGAACAGGAGTAAAAGGAGATACCACACGAAAGCCTTTTGATTTGAGAGTTTCCACTTCTGCATCTTCAAAACCACCCTCGCAGCCTATTATCATGGCTACATCACGGGATTGAATCTTAAGCGGTTCTTTGCCCTCCTTTCTTTCATAAAACAGAAGCTTTTCTGCATTATCTGCCTGAATATCAGCCAGCTCCACAGGGGGCATAATAACAGGAACATGCTCATTTTCACTTTGGAGAACAGCCTTAACCGCAATATCATGATATCTGCTGAATGATTTGTCTTTAACATCCTTCATGCTGCGGGCGCTGATTACAGGGATAATCTCCGTCACCCCAAGTTCAGCATACTTTTCAACGGCAAAATCCATATATTCACGTTTGAGGACACATTGATAAACAGCCAGACTGTATGATGGTTTAACAGCAGGACGTTGTGACAAAATCTCAAGGGAGGTAAACTTATTAGTTATCCGGGAAACCTTCGCCACACAAAACTTTTCAGGGGTGAGAATACCGAATTCATTCCCTTCTCTGCTTCTCAGGACTGTTTTTATATAATGATGAGCATCATCCCGCAGTTCGCAGGATGACCCTTCAACTTCATCAAGCCAGATTCTCTTCATCAGCCTTTGTCCTTATATTTTACTGACTCAAACTCAAAATCACCGTTATCATCAATAATCATTGAGCTAAGAAAATAACCGTAAACACATCCTGTATCAAGGTTAATGGAGCATATCTCTCCTTTCTTATTCCGGTTGATGTAAGGTTTGTTGGGATTTATCTGCGGGTCAATCTTTACCACAGGAGTATGACCGTGAACCATTGTGTATCCGAAGTATGTTGTTTTACGCCTATCAGTATTCCTTGACCATGCAAAGCGGAATTGAGGGCTAAAGGATTCATCATCTCCGTTTCCCGAACCATCACCAATACCGGCATGGGAAAAATGGAGTCTGAGAAAACCGTAATCCATTGAATCGCATATCACTGCGGAGTTGAAGAAACCCATATAAGGCTCAAAGTATTTGTAAGCAAGGAGAGAAACATCCTTTCCCTGAGCCATTTCTTTGTCGAACCGCCCTCCGGAGAATGAGCTTATTGTTTTGTCTCCGCCAAGTTTCATAAACTGTTTAAAGCCGTAACGAAGAGAGGAGCGCAGGTAGTCCATCATGACATCCTCATGATTGCCCAATAGGAGAGTAACATCATACTCCTTTTTAAGTTCTATAATGAGATCGCAGACCTCTTTGGAGTATCTGCCTCTGTCAACTATATCACCAAGGAAAATCAGCCGGTGAATGTCGTATTCTCCGAAAAGCCTGTTCAGAAGAGCATCAAGCGTCCTGACACATCCATGCACATCACCTATTACTCCTAACATCTTTTAAGACGCACTCCTTTCCACTCCTTAACTACTTCCACAGCCTCAACCGCATAATCGGAAATATCTATATCTGACATAAATTCTTCATATTCTTCTTGAAGTATGCCTGAGTAAACTATATATTCCGGCTGTTTTGCTATGACCTCACCGTGGATAACTTTCAGAACCGAAGTAATAATATTTGCCACTATCACATCAGCATGATGGTTCAGGCTCTCGATCCCACCTGCCCATGCTTCAATATTTTTGCATCCGTTGAGTTCGATATTCTCATGGGCATTCCCCATGGCGAGTTCGTCTATATCAAAAGCATAAACTTTTTCAGCACCGCAGACAGATGCTGTTATGGCAAGTATCGCACTCCCGCAGCCCACATCTGCTACTGATTTTCCCTGACAAACACTTTCCAGAAGCCTTGCAGCCGCCTGCGTTGTGGCATGTGTTCCTGTTCCGAAAGCAAGGGCAGGAATAATGCGGACTGCCTTGCCGGACGGAGCGGGAGTTTCGGCATCAAAGCAAAAGAAGACATTATCTGTAAGCCAGCCGGGCTGGAGGAATTCCTTCCATTTTTCTTCCCAGCCTGTTTCGTTTATATCTGCTGCTGTAAATTCGATTCCGAAGCTCTTGAAAATATCTGTAAGATCGGTGTCTGAATATACAATGTAAACCGTTTCTTCATTTTTAAAACTGTCTTCAATAACAGTAAGTTCCATATCAAAAAGAGCTTCTTCAAACTCTTCATTCTGTTTAAAATATCTATATTCTTTCATTTCTGCTCCGTTATGATAAAATACAGTCCATGAGACTGTCCGCAAGATTAAGTGAGATATACGGTATTTCACGCAGAAACGCAAAGAAATATATAACAGAAGGCAGAGTAAGCCTGAACAGCAGAGCTGTCAGAAAAGATATTGAAGTTGCAGGCGATGAAAATCCTTTATTGGAAATAAAACAAACGGAACAAATTTACGATACAGATTCTTTTATAATCTCTATCAAGAACGATGTTATTTTTTATTACAAACCACCGTTTATGCACAGTGAACGTCATACGCCTGAAGATCCTATTTCCATAAGCGACTTAGTACCAAGTACACACAGGCTCATTTCAAGGCTGGACCATGAAACGGACGGAGTCCTTGCTGCTGTTGGAAATAAAGTTGATGTTAAGGACGTTAATAAAATATATATTGCTATAGTTGAAAACAGGTTTCCAGATAGATTGTATATGGACAACGCCATCGATGCCGCAAAACGTAAAAAAGTAAAAGTTCTTGATACTAAAGGTATAAATCCAGTTGTATTCACCTGCCGCATGTTTTTTAAAGGCTTTTCTGTTGTCAGCGCTGAACTTAAGCATGCTAACAGACACCAGCTAAGAGCCTATTTGTCGCACTCCGGCTTCCCTATTGTAGGTGATAAACTTTACGGAGGAAGAGAATTTCCACGCCTGATGCTCCACTGCGAATACACTTCTGTTAACAATAATGAAGAAACTTCCAAGAGGTCAGACAATTTTCTTGATTATTTTTCAAACCATATTTAAAATCTGAACATTCAAAAGCATCAAAACAAAATCATATTCTAATCCGACAATAACAACAGGAGCAATTTTATGTTCAAACCAAAGAAAATACTGGTTCCGACAGATTTTTCATCTGCATCCAAAGTCGCTGTTCAGCAGGCTAAAGATATTGCCGAACAGTTTGATTCAGAACTGGTGATAATTCATGTTAAAGCAAAAGAGGCAGAGAACCTCCCCTTGTTCTTCCTTGATGATTCCAAACTTGAGGAAATCAACAGACACCTGGACGAACACATTGAGCATGAAATGGATAAAATTAAAAAAGACATATTCACCGGAAGCACAGTTAAACCGACTATCAGGATTAACCATGGTAATCCATATGATGAAATTATTAAAACTGCAGACACAATGGCATGTGACCTTATTGTAATTTCTTCCAAAGGTAAAAGTGCTTTAGATGGTTTCTTCTTTGGCAGCATCACAGAAAAAGTCTCAAGAAAAGCTCATTGTTCAGTGCTTATATCACGCTGATGATGTTTATCTGATTTAATAACTGCTTTACAGGGCAATTTTATTTGTTTAGGGCATCACTGCACTGATGCCGAAAAAGACATGATATTTAAATCAGTTACAAAACGAAACTATATTATAAAAATAACAAAATCGTTGTAATTAGTACCTTTTAATGGTATTTTTTCATATCAAATGATGGAGGAAGTTTTATGAAGTCAGGACTTTTCAGAACAGCTTTTGCTATTTTTGCGCTCTGCACAGCGCTGATAGCTCTTCCCGCTGCTGCGTCCGCCGCTATGTACAAGTTTTCCGGCGGTCCCTCAGGCGGAACATTCATGTACTATGCAAACGGCATAGCACAGCTTATCAAAACACCGGATATCAGAATCCTTGCGAGCGCGTCAAACGGTTCGGTCGAGAACGTAAGGCTTGTTGATTCAGGCAGAGCAAGCATGGGCGTTGCATACGCAGGGGACGTGTTCCTTGCGAAAAAAGGTCAGCTCACCGGCGACACAAGAAAGTATGAAAACGTAATGGCTATCGGCTATTTCTACGGCGCACCTGCCCACATGATAGTAAGAGCAGACTCCAAAGTGAACTCAACTGCTGATCTCGCCGGCAAGAGAGTGGGTGTCGGTGATGCAGGTTCCGGAGCAGCTTCCAATGCAGAGCGCTACTTCACTCAGCTCAAAGTTTGGGACAAGATGAAACCTCAGTTCATAGGCTATAGAAACGCCGCTGCGGCTTTCGGCAACAATCAGCTTGACGGTTTCTGGGTATTCGCAGGATTCCCCAACTCTTCCGTTATCGAAGCAGCCCTTCAGACAGATGTTAAAATAATGAGCCTCTGGAACGATGCTCAGAAAGGCGGACTCCTTGACGAATATCCTTTTTATTCAAAAGTTGTCATCCCTGCAAATACTTATAAAGGGCAGACTGAACCTGTTGAAACAATTCAGGACGGAGCCATATGGGTAGTTAACAAAGATGTGCCTGAGAACGTTGTTTATGAAATGACAAAAGCCGTTTACAGCCCCGCAGGCTTTAAACACCTTGTTGAAATCCATAAATCAGCAAAAGAAATGAGCATTGAAGGCGGTCTCACAGGCATAGCCACTCCTGTTCATCCCGGTGCTGCAAAATACTGGAAAGAAATGGGTGTACTTAAGTAACAAGAAAGACCACTGTCAGGATTCAACCCCTGACAGCACCCTACTGTAAAAAAAATGCACAAAATATGCGGCAGGGCATCCTGCCGCTTTTATTAGGGTTAATCTGGTTTTGTCGGAGGACTTAAGTGTACGATAAACTTACAAAAATCGAGAAATATTTTTTTGACGGGATGGCGCTTTTTCTCGTTCTTTTCTATTCATATTCGGCACTTGTTGTGCCAGCCGCCACCCAATATCACAAAGGAGTGTATGTTTTTGTTACATACATCCTTGTTTTTCTGGTCTACAAATCGAAAAGCATATTCTTCCGTATAGTGGATTATATCCTTTTGATCCTGTCAGCGGTCACTGTTGTCTATTTCATGATGAATTTTGAGGCTCTGAACTACAGAACAGGGGCGGAAACACAGACTGACGGAATCATAGCTGTTATAGGCGTTCTTATAGGAATCGAGGTTGCCCGCAGAGCAGTAGGCACAGTGTTTGTTATTATAGGTACAGTTCTTCTGCTCTACGGAGTTTACGGACCTTATGCGCCTGAACTTCTTATGCACCCGGGCGGCTCTTTTATAGAAATATGCGTAACCTGTTTCTATAAAAACGACGGCGTGTTCGGGATTATGGCAGATGTTCTTGCAACATACGTCCTTCTGTTTGTAATTTTCGGTGCTTTCCTTGAAAAATCAGGAGCGCAGAAATTCTTCATAGATCTCCCTGTTGTTCTCGTTGGTCACAGAACAGGCGGACCAGCAAAGGTTGCCGTTATAGCAAGCGCCCTGTTCGGCTCTATTTCCGGCAGTGCCATAGCAAACACAGTGTCAACCGGAGCTTTCACAATACCACTCATGAAAAAAGTGGGTTTTAAACCTCATGTGGCGGGCGCTGTTGAGCCTGCGGCATCAATAGGCGGAATGTTTATGCCGCCCATCATGGGGGCAGGAGGCTTCATCATGGCGGAGCTGACAGGCATACCCTACTCCAAAATAATGCTTATAGCTATATTCCCCGCAATGATGTACTTTTTCAGTGTTTTTGTAATGGTCCATTACGAAGCTAAAATCCATAACATAAGAGGCGAAAAATCAGAAGAATCCGCCCTCAAAATCTTCAAAGAAGGATGGTATTATATCCTGCCTCTGGCAGTGATCACTGTTCTTATGATTATTGGTTATGACGCAGGTCTTTCGGCAGTTGTCGGCATACTCACATGCCTTGTCATAAGCTGGTTTAAGAAAGAAACAAGAATTGACCTCCCCGGTGTGGTGGATGCAGCCAGAAAAGGGGCGGAAAGCAGCCTTAAAATAGGCGCCACAGTCGGAGTAATAGGTATCATCATCGCAATGCTCACATTCAGCGGACTGATCCTTACTTTTGCTGATATAGTCATCAGCCTTGCAGAAGGAAAACTCTGGCTGACCATACTCCTCATTGCCCTTGCATCACTCATTCTAGGAATGGGGGTTCCCGTTACCGCTGCTTATCTTATTACAGCCGTGGTGGCAGTTCCGGCGCTTACTCACCTCGGCGTAAGCCCTATAGCAGCGCATATGATTGTTTACTGGCTCAGTCAGGACTCAAACATAACACCGCCTGTGTGCATAGCCGCATTTGCAGGCGCTGCAATCGCAGAAGCGCATATGTGGAAGACGGCTTTCAACTCATTTAAGTTTGCCAAATTCCTTTATCTTGCTCCGTTTCTTTTTGGGTATGTTCCCGCATTTTCGCTGGACGGCTCTTCGATGGATATAGTAAAGGCATTCATTTTGATTATAGTTGGAACATGGCTGTATTCATATTTTCTCAGCTTTGCATGGTATTACAGCATCAGAAACAGATTTGCTCCCAAAGCAGCATAATCATCAAAGACCGGAGATAAAACTCCGGTCTTTTTTTGTTTTATTTGACATCAATCAATTCATTTTTCCCTCTCATGTTTATATTAAAACTCACAAAGACGGATAAACAGGTTATAAATATAAAATACAGAGGTAGTTATGAACTTCGCTGAAATGACAATTAAAGAAATAATCGATAATCACCCTGAAACAAGAGACATATTCGTTTCAAACGGCTTTGAGCATTTTAAAGATGATGCCAAACTCAACACTCTCGGCAAATTTCTTAAACTTGAAACAGCCCTGAAAAACAAAAAATATGATGTCGGAACCTTTGTTGCTCTTCTTGATGAAAAAGTAAACTCAAACGAAGCAGCAGCGGATGTCACTCTGAAGAAAGCCAAAACAGAAGGCGCAGTCAGCATGAAAGGGCTTCTTCCCTGCCCTGTCCGACTCCCTATTCTCGAAAAGATAGACGCATACGCTGAAAGCGAAGGCGTTTCCGTTACATATAAACTTGAGGCTGCTTCTGTCGGTGCGGACTGGATGAATGCCGAAATAAGGAATGCTGATTCTGTGGCATCTCTCTCAGACATTTACCTTTCAGCAGGTTTTGAGCTGTTTTTCAGCAAAAAATTCCGTGATAAGCTTGATGCTGACGGCAGCTTTAGAAATCTTGTTGAAACAGGTATAAATAAACGTTTCACTGACCTGAAACTTGAGGATCCAAGAGGCTTACTCTCCATTGTTGCCCTTGTTCCTGCAGTATTCATGCTGAACCTTGAAGAACAAGGGGACATGCCTGAGCCTAAAACATGGGCGGATCTGCTTCGTCCTGAATATGAAAACAAAGTGGCTCTCCCAGTAGGTGACTTTGACCTGTTCAACGCCATACTCCTCAGCATTTATAAGGAACACGGCATGGAAGGGGTAAAGAAACTAGGCAAATGCCTTATCAAATCAATGCACCCTGCCGAAATGGTCAAAAATGCAGGTAAAAAGGTCGCAGATAAGCCTTATATAACAATAATGCCCTATTTCTTCACCAAAATGCTTGCGGGGCTCAAAACAGTGAAGGTACTCTTCCCTGAAGACGGAGCAATAGTGAGCCCTGTTTTCATGCTCGCCAGAGATAAAGAAGGGGTACGCCCTCTTGCACAGGCTGTTGCAGGTAAGGAAATCGGGGAAATACTTACACAGAAAGGGCTTTTTCCCTCAACTCACCCTGATGTAAACAATGTTCTTCCAGATTCTGCTCCTTTTAAGTGGATAGGCTGGGATTTCATTGAAAATAATGATATTGATCAGGTTATAGAAGAAACAATGAACGTATTTAAAAACTCCTGAGGTTGATGATGAAATTTATAACAGTTTCCGGTCCCCCTTCATCGGGCAAAACATCGGTAATTCTGAAAACCATAGACGCCCTCGCCTCCAGAGGGCTTAAAACAGGGGTTGTCAAGTTTGACTGCCTTACCACTGATGATGACAAGCTGTACGAAAAAAAAGGCGTACCCGTTAAGAAAGGCTTATCAGGAGCTTTGTGCCCCGACCATTTCTTCGTAAGCAATGTTGAAGAATGCGTACGCTGGGGAACAGATAAAGGGCTTGATATACTCATAAGCGAGAGTGCCGGTCTCTGCAACAGATGCTCACCTCACATAAAGGATATAACCGCCGTGTGCGTTATAGATAACCTCAGTGGCGTCAACACACCTAAGAAGATTGGTCCTATGCTGAAATCAGCGGATATAGTGATCATCACCAAGGGAGACATTGTATCACAGGCGGAAAGAGAGGTCTTCGCTTCAAGAGTGAAAATAGCAAATCCGGCTGCGACAATAATGAATGTCAACGGAATCACCGGACAGGGTGCGTATGAGCTTTCACGTCTTTTTATCGGCGGAGACGAGATTGAGACTCTTAAAGGGCGCATGCTTCGTTTTTCAATGCCCTCTGCTCTCTGCTCATATTGCCTGGGAGAAAGGCGCATCGGCGATACTTATCAGATGGGCAATGTCCGCAAAATGGATATGGAGGAGTAGAAAAATGAAAAAAGCCGCTGACAGAAAATTTTCCGAACAGACATATATGACCGATTTCTTTGAAAGCTTCGGTCTTAAGATAGACAACCATGAAATTACCCCTGCCGAATACGTGAGAAACATCCCGGAAGACAAGCTGGAGGATCTGGGAATTGATCCGGAGAGCTTCTTTCAGTCGCTGGAAGCCTTCGCCGCAGATTTTGAAGCGATGATGAATGACAAAGGGATGGATGTAAACAGCCTCACAGTGATCGGCGGACACGATAAAAGCGGAAATCCTGAAAATGTTGAGCTTACCATAAGCAAAGGTGATATAATCTGCATAGTAGGACCTACCGGTTCGGGAAAAAGCCGCCTTCTGGCTGATATTGAATGGCTGGCAGACGGAGATACCCCCACCGGAAGGCGTATTCTGATAAACGGCGAAAAGCCGGATTTGTCAATGCGTTACTCTTTGGAACATAAGCTTGTGGCGCAGCTTTCGCAGAACATGAACTTCGTAATGGACTTAACTGCCGAAGAATTTGTCATGATGCATGCTGAAAGCAGGCTTGTGGAAAATCCCGCAGAGAAGACCGCCCTTATAATCGAGCAGGCAAACATGCTTGCTGGAGAAAAATTTAAACCTGACACACCTGTGACATCTCTCAGCGGCGGTCAATCCCGTGCGCTGATGATAGCTGATACTGCTTTTTTAAGCAAATCACCCGTTGTACTTGTGGACGAAATTGAGAACGCCGGAATAGACAGAAAAAAAGCTCTTGAACTCCTTGTTAAGGAAGAAAAACTCGTTCTTATGGCGACACATGACCCGATTCTGGCGCTTATGGGTTCAAAAAGAATAGTCATAAAAAACGGCGGTATCAACGAGATAATCGAAACCACAGGAGAAGAAAGAAAAAGTCTTGAAGCATTAAGAAAGCTGGATGAAAAGCTCCTTGCCATGAGAAATATTCTCCGCACTGGCGGAAGACTTGATAATATTGATGATACGATAATTTAAATTGCAGATGATAAATATTTTCGGTATTGTCATCTAATGAGGAACTATTTGGAAGAAAACAAGAATCTGCACACTTTCTTTGCTCCGGCAGAACGTACTTCAGATGCAGAGATAAGAAAAAAAGCAGAGGAGATTAAAAGCGCTCCATATATCTGCAGTATTCTTAACTCTCTTCCTGATACTGTTGCGGTTCTTGATGAAAACAGACAGATAATTTTTGCAAACAGGCTTCTCTTAAATCTTCTTGGATTACAGAAGCAGGATACACTGCTTGGGATGCGCCCCGGTGAGGCACTGACCTGCGAACATGCCTTCATAGACGGTTGTCCCGCCTGCGGAACAACTGAATACTGCTCGCAGTGCGGCGCAGTAAATGCAATACTCGCTGCAAATTTAGTGTCTGATGAAGTAAAAGAATGCCGCATTGTAACAGAACACGGTGATGCCTTTGATCTGCTTGTAACTACAAGGATAATACCGATCAATAATTCTGAGTACATTCTTTTTATTGCTAAAAATATTGCAGATGAAAAACGGCGAATTATTCTTGAGCGGATATTTTATCATGACATTTCCAATCTCGCCGGCGTTATTCATACAATGAGCGATATACTTAAGGACTCTCCGCCTCCGGAAGACTGCGAGGAATACCACCATATTCTCTACGGAACATCGAAGGCACTGGTGGAAGAAGTTCATTCTCACAGGCTCTTAACCCTTGCCGAATCAAAAGAGCTTGTTATAAATATCGAACCTTCGGAAAGCCTTGATATTATAAATGAAGCAGCAATGATTTACTCCAATCACAGCACTGCTTTTCAAAAAAGTGTTGCTGTAAGTGAAAACTCAGAAAATATTCTTATCGAAACTGATAAAACTGTTCTTAGGCGTATTCTCGGCAACATGCTTAAAAATGCGCTGGAAGCAAGTCTGGAAGGAGAAAAAGTCCTTATAGGATGCTACAGAGAAGATGACTCCGCCGTTTTCTTTGTTCACAATAACGGTTTTATGCAAAAAGATGTTCAGCTGCAGTTATTCCAGCGTTCATTCTCCACAAAAGGTAAAGGGCGCGGGCTGGGAACATACAGCATAAAACTTCTCACGGAAAACTATCTTAAGGGCAAAGTCCGTTTTGAAACCCGCAGGGAAAGCGGAACAACTTTTTTTATCAAAATCCCCTTCTCATATAAACCGTTCTGATTTATTCACCCGATACTTAATCGTCAATCCGGCTTTTAATTTGATATTGTGTTATCGTTAATTATAGTGATGCACAACCGGAGCCGGCACAATGAAAAAATATACTTTCACTGTGAGCATTCTGTCATTGTTCAGCACAATGACACTTGTTCTTTCATTTTTTCTCATCGGCAACTTTTATTTCAACGGTCAGAAATATGCGCTGAATCTGACAGAAGCTAAAATAACCGAGGTTAACAGAAACATAACAGAATCACTCAGCAGCAGTCTGAAAAATACAGAAAATAAACTGTCTGTATTGGCAAATACAATTGAAAACAATAAAATACTTGATAATACTGACATCTTTACAAGGATTATGAAAGAACACCTCAATTCGGACAAGAACTTATCAAGTATATATGTTGCCGATATGGAAGGCAATTTCATTCAAGCCAGAAGAGACCCGGAGCTTGCTCTCCGAGTCATTGAAGTCAGAAAAAATTCAGACACATACTACTTCAAAGATAATGACTTTAATACAAAATCTGCTGAAAGCTTTGTAATCAGTTATGACCCAAGGGAAAGGAGCTGGTTCCAAAATGCTGCGAACTCATCGGGTGCGCACAGAACTGATCCGTACTTTTTTGCATCCACAAACAAACCCGGAGTTACAATCTCTCTTTCGGCTATGGATGAAAACGGAAAAGTGATGTACATATGCGGAGCGGATTACACCCTTGATAATTTATCAGCACTGCTGAAAAGCAAGGCAGGACTTGTCAACGGAAGACTTTTTCTTTTCAGTGATAAACAACAGATCATAGCCGCATCATTTAATTTTGAAAATAAAGACGGTATTCTGGCAAAAATTAAGGATCTGGGAATAAAGGAAGCTCAGGATATATTTGATGCAGCAACACAAGGAAATCATAAAGGGAAAACAAGCAGTTCTTCCGGTGTAAACTATATATACTTTATCACACCTGTGTCTGGAAATTGTGAAAGCAGATGGTTTCTTTCATCAGTTGTAGCAAGAGCGTCCATTCTGGAAAATATTAACCAAACCTTACTCAACACAATAGCTATATCTGTTATTATAATGGGAATAATTTATCTTCCGGTTTCTTATATCATCAGAAAAATATTCATACACCCTATTGACAAGCTTAAAAGCATGACAGCAGACATCTCTGAACAAAACTATGAAACAACTGAAGTTATACTCACACGTATTGATGAATTTCATAAACTTTCCATCTCATTGGAAAACATGGCAAAATCCATCAAAAAATATGAAAAAGATCAGATAAAACTTACAGATTCTTTTATAAAAATACTTGCAGGGGCTATAGATGCAAAATCTCCTTATACAGGCGGTCATTGCGAAAGAGTTCCGATTATTGCAGTTATGCTGGCAAAAGCAGCGAGTGAAAGCATAGAAGGAAAACTCTCAGAGTTTTCTTTCAGAAATGAAAATGAATGGAGAGAATTTAAAGTTGCGGCATGGCTTCATGACTGCGGAAAGGTAGTAACACCTGAATACGTTGTTGATAAAGCAACTAAACTGGAAACTATATACAATAGAATTCATGAAATAAGAACCAGATTTGAAGTGCTTTACCGTGATGCGGTGATAGACTGCTACAAAAAGCTGCTTGCCGAACCGGATAAAAAACAATTATTTGAGCAGGAGCTTGCGGAAAGACATAACAAAATAAAAGATGACTTCTCTTTTGTAGCAGAGTGCAATATAGGCGCTGAATTTATGGATGAGAAAAAATCTGAGAAACTGAAAGAGATTTCACAAATTAAATGGACCAGATACTTCAGTGACAGGCTTGGTCTGAGTAACTCCGAAAAACTCCGTTTACATAATTATCCTGAGCCCTCTCTGCCGTGCATAGAAAATCTGCTGTCTGATAAACCTGAACATATCATAAGACATGAACGGTTGATTGACGCAGGAGAATATGAAAGCCTGAAATTCAAGGTTGATGTACCGGAATATTTTAATAACAGAGGTGAACTTTATAACCTTTTAATAGATAGAGGAACACTTAATAAAGAAGAGAGATTTAAAATCAATGAACATATAATCATGACAATAAAGATGCTTGAGAGTATCCCGTTTACAGATGATCTCAGGCGTGTTCCGGAATATGCCGGGTCACATCATGAAACCCTCAAAGGAACAGGTTATCCGAGAAAACTCAGCGCAGAGGATCTTTCCATCCCCGCCAGAATAATGGCAATAGCAGATATATTTGAAGCTTTAACAGCCTCTGACAGACCATATAAAAACGCAAAATCTCTGTCTGAAGCTTTAAATATCATGAGCTTTATGGCAAAAGACGATCACATCGACTTCGATATTTTCAAACTCTTCCTTCAAGAAGAAGTTTATATGGAATACGCAGAAAAATACTTAAAGACAAAACAAATAGACCATGTGGATATAGAAAAGCTTATAAAACAGGCAAAGCATTAAAAAAAGCCCTTCGGAATTTCCGAAGGGCTTTGATATTTAAGGTATTATTTGCTGCAATCCATCTTTTCAGCAAGCTGTTTGTAGATGGAGAATCTGCGTTTTACTTTTTCGTCCGCTACTTCAGCAAGCTCTTTTGCTTTTTCGGGGAACATTTTCTGGACAACTTTAAATCTGTTTTCTGTAGCCATGAAGTCTTTCAGGCTCATAGAAGGATCTTTGCTGTCGAAAGTGAGGGGGTTTTCACCTGCCTCAAATTTGTCAGGGTGGAAACGGAACAGAGGCCAGTAGCCGGAGTTAACAGCCCTTTTCTGAGCATCTACACCGCTTGACATGTCGATACCGTGTGCAATGCAATGTGAGTAAGCAATAATGATTGAAGGACCATCGTACTGCTCTGCCTCAACAAATGCTTTTATACACTGCGCAGGGTTTGCAAGGGATACCTTGGCAACATATATGTGACCGTATGTCATGGCTATCATGCCGAGGTCTTTTTTCTCAGGCACTTTACCGGAGAAAGCAAACTTAGCAGCAGCACCAATAGGTGTTGATTTTGAAGCCTGACCACCTGTGTTGGAGTAAACTTCAGTATCAAGCACAAGCACATTGATGTTCTCTGTAGCTGCGAGAACATGGTCAAGACCGCCGTAACCTATGTCATACGCCCATCCGTCACCGCCAAGAATCCATACGGATTTCTTAACAAGGTAATCGGCAAGGGATATAAGGTTTTTGGAATCTTCTGAGCCGATTTTTTCAAGGGAAGCTTTAAGTTTGGCAACTCTTTCCCTCTGCTGTTCAATCTGAAGCTGGTCTTTCTGCTCTGCGTTGAGGATTTCAGCAACAAGAGCCTTATCAAGCTTGTCGCCGAGTTTTTCCATAAGTTCTTTAGCCTGAAGCTCAAACTGGTCAACAGTGAGTCTCATTCCGTAACCGAACTCAGCGTTGTCTTCAAACAGTGAGTTGGACCATGCCGGACCTCTTCCGTCACATCTTGTAGTGTAGGGAGTGGTGGGCAGGTTACCGCCGTAGATTGATGAGCAGCCTGTTGCGTTAGCGATTATAGCCCTGTCACCGAAAAGCTGTGCAAGCAGCTTAACATAGGGGGTTTCACCGCATCCTGCGCAAGCGCCTGAGAATTCAAACATATGGGGAGAAAGCTGGCTGCCTTTGAGTGAGTTTTTGTTGTATTTCTCAACGGGAAGTTCAGGGATTGTGAGGAAGAACGCAAAGTTTTCCGCTTCCTGATCCTTGATTTCATGCTGAGGTTTCATATTGATAGCTTTTATTGAAGGATCTGTCTTGCTTTTTGCAGGGCAGTTGTGTACGCATGCACCGCAGCCTGTGCAGTCTTCAGGAGCAAGCTGTACAGTAAACTTCATACCTGCGAAATCCTTTCCTCTGGCATCGCCTGATTTAAATGCCTTAGGTGCTTTATCGAGAACGGCAGGGTCATAAACCATAGTCCTGATAGCAGCGTGGGGGCATACGAATGAGCAGATAGCACACTGAATGCAAAGCTCTTCTTCCCAAACGGGAGCATTGATGGCGATATTGCGTTTTTCAAATTTGGCTGTCCCTGTGGGGAAAGTACCGTCAACAGGAAGTTTGGAAACGGGTACTTCATCGCCTCTGTTAGCTACAAGCACGCTTGTAACATCTTTAACAAAGGGAGTGGCGTCTTTATCAGTCACGCAGTTATTTATTATGGGGAAAGGAATAACTTCGTTATCCTTAACACCGAGCTGATCCTCTTTGGAGTAATCAACCTCATAAAGCTCGTTGGCACCGGCTTCAACGGACTGAAGGTTCATGTTTACTACCTTTTCACCGTATCTTCCGTAGGATTTTCTGATAGCATCGCTAATCGCTTCCTTCGCTTTTTCAAAGGGAAGAATTCCTGATTCTTTGAAGAACGCTGTCTGAAGGATAACGTTGTATCTTGAGCCGAGACCTATCTTCTCTGCAGCATCAACAGCGTTAATAACGAAGAATTTCGCCTTCTTAGCAATAATCTGTTTTTTGACTATTTCAGGAAGGTGAGCCCAAACAGTATCCTTATCAAACTGGCTGTTAAGAAGGAATGTTCCTCCGGGTTTGAGGAATCTGAGCATTTCATACTTATCAAGGAATGAGAAGTTGTGACATGCAACAAAGTCAGCTTCCTGAACAAGATATGAGCTTTTAATATCCTTTTTGCCGAAACGCAGGTGCGAAGTTGTCATAGAACCTGCTTTCTTTGAGTCATAAACAAAATACGCCTGAACATTATTATCAGTGTATTCTCCGATAATTTTAGCGGAGTTTTTGTTGGCGCCTACAGTTCCGTCAGAACCGAGACCGAAGAACATAGCATTGTAAACGCCGTCTCTGGGAGTCAACCAGCCGCCGTCGTAAGGAAGGCTTGTTTTATTGAGGTCATCCTCAATACCTACAGAGAATCCGTTCATAGGATCTTCTTTATCAAGGTTGTCAAAAACAGCTTTAACCATAGCGGGAGTGAATTCTTTTGAGCCAAGACCATATCTTCCGCCGACTATTACAGGATAACCTTCAAATTTGAAGATTTTTTTCTGCATAGCTTCGCCGATTGCCGTACGTACATCAAGATACATGGGTTCGCCGATTGAGCCGGGCTCTTTTGTTCTGTCCAGAACAGCCATTTTCTTAACTGTTTTAGGAATAGCATTTATAAAATCAACAAGGGGGAAAGGCCTGTAAAGTCTGATTTTTATTATACCGACTTTCTCGCCGAGAGAAGTCATGTATTCGACAGTTTCTTCAGCAACATCAGCGCCTGAGCCCATGATGATGATGATTTTTTCAGCATCCGGAGCGCCGAAGTAGTCAACAAGGTTGTACTGTCTGCCCGTAAGGTCGGCAAACTTGTTCATCTGTTTCTGCATAATAGCAGGGAAGTCAGAGTAATATTTATTAGCCGTTTCACGGCTCTGGAAGAATACGTCAGGGTTCTGTGCAGTACCTTTTATAGTGGGACAGTCAGGAGTAAGCGCTCTGGCTCTGTGGTTGCGCACAAGCTCATCACTGATCATTGCTCTCATATCTTCGAGTGTGAGTTCTTCTGTGGTGCGGATTTCGTGGGAAGTTCTGAAACCATCGAAGAAATGGAGAACAGGGATTCTGCCCTCAAGAGATGCCGCCTGAGAGATAAGAGCGAAGTCCATAACCTCCTGAGGATTGTTTGAACAGAGCATTGACCAGCCTGTCTGGCGGCAGCTCATAACATCGGAGTGGTCTCCGAAAATGGAAAGAGCGTGGGTAGCGATGGCACGCGCGCTCACATGGAAAACAGTAGGAGTAAGCTCTCCTGCAATTTTCAGCATGTTTGGAATCATAAGAAGAAGGCCCTGCGAAGCAGTGAAGGTAGTTGTGAGTGCGCCGGTCGAAAGTGCGCCGTGAACAGTACCTGAGGCTCCGCCTTCTGACTGAAGCTCAACGACTCTGGGCACTGTGCCCCATATGTTGACTTCGCCAACGGCACTTTTCTCGTCTGCAATTTCGCCCATTACGGAAGAGGGAGTTATGGGGTAGATCGCTATGACTTCATTGGTTGCATGGGCAACATGGGCGGCAGCGGTATTGCCGTCGATGTTGACTTTTCTTCTGTTAGCCATTATTCCTCCTTGGTTTTGAGTATTTGACAAGATCCTTACGGTTGCAGAATATAACCTGAATAATAGACCTAATTTAAATCTTCTAAAGTTTATAACAATAATTCAAAAATGCGTCAACCGTTTTATAATCAAGCTTCCAGTTACTTTTTCATAAAAAATATTAATAGTGAATTAAAACGATTTAATGATATTGGTTGATTTTCATAAAAGATTTAATATAATTTTGTATGGAAACATTTATTAAAAAGATTGGTCGTAATTTTATAGATATTGCCGTTTTTTTTCATGGCTTCACTATATTCTCAAACAAGGTTTTAAAAACCCTCATTAAATTCAAACTCTTCAACCCTGCTGTTTTTCTGGTTTTTGTCAGGCAGATCTATTTTACAGGCGTTCAGATTCTTCCTGTTTATATTGCAATTTCGCTCATTATAGGCGTTGCTATGGTCGGCTCGCTGATGCAGGCTGCGGATCTTGTGGGCGGAATAGACCAGCTCGGCAGAATAATGGTTGTCATCTCTTTCAATCAGATAGCGCCGCTTGTCACTTCAATACTTCTTGCGCTGCGCTCTGCAACCGCTGTCACGGCTGAAATAGCCTTGATGAAAATGAACAGGGAGATAGACACTCTCCAGTCGCTTTCCATAGACCCTTATGAATACCTGTACCTGCCCAGAATTGCCGCAGGAGTTATCTGTATGATGGCTCTCTCCACTATATTTGTGTGCGTATCTCTGCTGGGCGGCTATTTTATTCTGAGCTTTCTGCAGGATATGTCACTGGACTACATGCTCACCACAATATTTGATAATCTGGAATTGTTTGATATCATTACCTTCCTGATAAAAGTCTTCTTCCTGGGCTTTGCCCTCATGAGCATACCTATTTATACTGCTCTGGAAACAAAAGCGGCAGTAACAGAAATTCCCATTGCTCTCCTCCGGGGGATGATGAGACTGTTTTACGCTTTCATACTCATACAGGTATTCACAATAATGCTGGGGATGTATTTATGACAAACACATTTATATACTACACCAGCGAAGCCCAGAAAGAGCGCTGGCTTGACCAGATACTTGAATTAACTAAAACGGAGCATATAGGAATTGTAACGAGCAGGCTCCCGATAATCGGCAACCTCTCTGTTTTTGAAAATATTATACTCCCCGCCAGCTACCACTTTAATCTGAGCCTTAAAGAAGGCAGAAAAATGATAGAAAATGACCTGAAACGTTTGGAAATGCCTCATATCATTGATACCAGACCGGACTTTCTCACGGATTTTGAAAAACTTATGGTAAAGTATCTTCAGGTAACGTACCTTCAGCCGAAATGGATAATCATAATAAGCCCCAGAAGGATGTACGCTGCTGAATATGAAGAAAAGTTTAAGGATTTTTTACGTTGTGAAACAAGGGATAATTCGGTTATTATCGATCATATAAACCACAGATATCTGTTTCAGGATCTTGAAAACTATACGGAGCTGGACTTTGACTTATGGCTGGAAATAAATTTGCAAACCTCGAACTCAAGGTAGGACTTTTTGTAATAATATCCATCGCACTGATGGCTGCTATTCTGGTGACCTTTGCCATTAAGAAAAAGCTCTTTATGCCTAAAATTAACGTTTCAATCCTCACTGACTCAGGCGATGGAATCACAAAAAGCATGCCTGTGAAGTACGCAGGGTTCACCATATCCAGAGTTTACGAAGTTGAGCTTATGGAAGACGGAAATGTTGTTCTTCACACTAAAATCCCGAAACAGTACACCAAATGGATCAAACAGGACTCAACAGCAAAGCTTACATCACAGAACATTATCGGTTCAAGCTTCATAGTCTTCAGCGGCGGCTCGCCTGATTCACTTGAAATACAGGACGGCACCTCCTTCAACCTTATCCGAGAAGGCGGTCTGGCGGCTCTTATAGAGCAGGCGCAGCCAGTTATAGATGATGTTAAGGAAATCGTTAACAATGTCGCAAACATTACCCAGACGATTGAAGACCAGAGTAAAAATATAGACAGATTTTTCAGCGGTCTCGGAGATGTGGGGGATGACCTTCATAACAAAACCGGCTCAGTGGGCTATCTTGTTCGTAGTGATTATATCAAAAATGAAGTTCAGAATATAGTCGGCCGTATTGAAATACTCCAGACTCAGCTTAATGATATAGCAGGAAATGTTAATAACAAGGTCGAGCGGACCGACGAGTCCATTGATAAACTTAACAGCGCCCTTCAAACATTTAAAGAAGGTATTCAGTCTATTCAGAACGCTGTGGAAAGTGCGCAGCCCACAATAGACAACGCAAATGAAATTTCGGGTGATATAGCCGAAGCTACAGACAACATCACCGAAATCAAAAGTCAGGCGGACTCCATACTCAAGACATCCGACCGGATTCTGCATAACCTCGAACAAAGATGGCCGTTCAATGACGGTTCTGTGGTTACGGGTGAAAAGGTGAAGCTGCCATGAAAAGAATAACCCTGCTGATACTGTTCTGCCTTGCTGCGGCAGCCTGTGGAGATAAGCCGAAAAGCTCTGCCGAGTACATATACGCATCATCACTGCATAAAAACTACTCATCTTACTATTACAAAGGTGACAGCAAAATGGCTGACATCACCTTTTATAAAGCTCTTGACGCTTTTCAGAGAATGGATTCCGTCTGCAATATATCCCGCCTCTACATAACAAAATATGTTCTTGCCGAACAGGAGGCATCCTCTGATGAGCTTGCAAAAGCGTCTGCATATTCTGAGCTTGCAGAATGCGTTGATGAAAAACTTATCATATCTTTTCTTGCCGGTGACAGCATCAAAAATACCGACGATCTTGAAAAACCCTTTTCATTGATAGCAGAGTTCATGAAAACTGGTAAATACTCAGACCTGCTCTCCTATGCTGATGGTGGAAACACAAACCCTGACTCAAAAGTCAGACTGTACAGGCTTATTGCCGCAAACTTAACGGATTCTGAACCGGAGAAATCCTGTGAGCTTGCAGAAAAAGCCCGTGTAATCGACAGCACATACGGCTGGACACTTGGAATATCCAGAGATTTAGCAATTATGATTGAGGCATACGGAAAACTCGGCAGGGATACTTCTGTTCTCATAGAAAGAAAAAGGCTCATAGACGCAAAGCTGGCTAAGAATTAATCACCTGTTGGTCAGTTTTTAACCGCCAATAATCCGTTCAGCAGCTCAAAAGTGCTTTTTTATGAGTAAGTGTGGGAGATTTTAAAAACTCAGGAATTCTCCTAAGCCGACACTGGCAAGGCTCATTTTGTCTGAAACCTTACAAAAATGAATAAAAGCAGATGCCGTATATTTTCTGGCACTGTAATTGCTTTAATATAATACGCGGAGGTTGAACTTGAAAAAGATTGAAGCAATCATCAAACCATTCAAACTTGACGATGTTAAAGAGAAGCTCACCGAAGTTGGGATAAGAGGCATTACTATCTCCGAAGTTAAAGGATTCGGCAGACAGAAAGGTCATACCGAACTTTACAGAGGAGCAGAGTATGTTATTGATTTTATCCCTAAAATCAAAATTGAAGTAGTTCTTCCTGATCAAATGGTAGACGACGCCGTAAATATCATTATGGAGTCTGCCAAAACAGGACGCATCGGTGACGGCAAAATTTTCGTTACACCAATTGACCAGATTGTGAGAATACGAACTGGAGAAACAGGGGAAGAAGCCCTTTAAGCGGGGGTCTTTTTCCATAGAATTTAGGAGGCAACATGACAGCTAAGGAATTGCTCAAGGTTATCAAAGAACAGGAAATCAGACTGATAGATATCAGATTCTGCGATTTCCTCGGAACGTGGCAGCACACCACTATCCCCAGCCATCAGTTTACAGAGGACTTCTTTGAGGAAGGTCTCGGGTTTGACGGCTCTAGTATCAGAGGATGGCAGGCCATCAACAACAGTGATATGATTCTGCTTCCTGATCCTGAAACCGCTTTTGTAGACCCTTTTATGGACATTCCTACAATGGTTGTAACCTGCAACGTTTTTGATCCTATCAGCAAAGAACGTTACACAAGAGACCCCAGAAACATCGCTATTAAAGCAATCAACTACCTGAAAGGCACAGGCATAGCTGATAGTTCTTACTTCGGACCTGAAGCAGAATTTTTCATATTTGATAACATTCAGTATTCTTCCGGAAAAAACGAAGCCTTCTATTTTGTTGACTCTGACGAAGGCGAGTGGAACACAGGAAGAGACGAAGGCAATAACCTTGGCTATAAAGTAAGACCGAAAGAAGGCTACTTCCCCTGCCAGCCCACAGATACTCTGGCTAACCTCAGAGCTGAAATGGTTCTGAAAATGGAAGAGCTTGGTCTCGTTATAGAAAACAGCCACCACGAAGTTGCAACCGGCGGTCAGTGTGAAATTGACATAAAGTTTGCTCCTATGGTTGAAATGGCTGATATGCTCATGAAATACAAATATGTAGTTAAAAACGTTGCACGTCAGTACGGCAAAACAGCTACTTTCATGCCCAAACCCCTCTACGGAGACAATGGTTCCGGTATGCACTGCCACCAGTCTCTCTGGAAAGACGGTAAACCCCTCTTCGCAGGTGATTCATACGCTGGACTGAGTGAAATGGGTCTTTACTACATCGGCGGTATAATTAAACACGCTAAGGCTATCGCTGCTTTCACTAACCCCGGAACAAACTCCTACAAACGTCTTGTTCCCGGCTTTGAAGCTCCCGTAAGCCTTGCTTACTCTTCAAGAAACAGATCAGCATCCATAAGAATACCTATGTACTCTGCTTCGCCCAAAGCGAAAAGAATTGAAGTACGTTTCCCCGACCCCACATGCAACCCCTACCTTGCGTTCACAGTAATGATGATGGCAGGTCTGGACGGCATACAGAACAAAATTGATCCGGGCGAGCCTATGGATAAAAACCTTTATGATCTTGATCCTATCGAGCTTTCAGCTATTCCCCAGATGCCTGCATCTCTCGGTGAAGCTATTGATGCTCTTGAAAAAGATCACGAATTCCTTCTTAAAGGGGATGTTTTCACTGAAGATGTTATCTCTTCATGGATCGAATGGAAAAGGGAAGAAATCACGTCTGTTAACAGCAGACCCCACCCCCACGAATTCTTCCTGTATTACGACGCGTAAAAAGTCAACTTCCGCAAGACTTTTCACGGGGCGCCCTGATTTCAGGGCGCTCTTTTTTTATGATAATTTAAACCTACACCCTGCCCTTCCCCTTTGCCATGAATGAAAAATAAGCTATAGTTTAATATGATAAAAATCACGATTCTTGCCGACAACTATACAGACACGATGAATCTCTGCTCCGAACACGGCTTTTCCTGTGCTATTGAGGCCGCCGGCAAGCGCATCCTTCTCGATACAGGACAAGGAATGGCGCTGGCACATAACATGGATGCTCTGGGTATGAAAGAAAAATTTGACATTGCAGTGATAACCCACGGACATTACGATCACACAGGCGGTCTCATCCAAGCTATGAAGAAAGGCGCTGCTCTGGCAGACAGTCTGTACGCTCATCATAATGTATTCAACAGACACATGAAAAGAAATGTTGACGGTTCCTTCAGCTTCATAGGCTTTGATTCAACAGAGAATGAATTGGAAAACCTCTACAACATAACCAAAATAAAAGGAAAAACCGAAATAGCAGAAAATGTTTTCCTCTGCGGTGACATACCCAGATATACTGAATTTTCAGCGGATCAGAATCTGTTTGTTGAGTCAGACGGAGAGTTTAAGAAAGATCCATTTGATGATGAGCTGTTTCTTGCGTTCATTGACGAGGATGCTTTAGTAATAGTCACAGGTTGTTCTCACTGCGGAATAACCAACATAGTTGAACACACTGAAAGGCTGTTCCCCGGCTTGCGAATACGCTCCCTTGTAGGAGGGTTCCATCTTTTCAGAGCAGAAGCAAACCAGATCTCTTCGGTTGCGGAATACCTGAAACCAAAAAAAATAGATACCATCCTGACAGGACATTGCACAGGGATTGACGCTTTTTTCAAAATCAGAAACTTTCTGGGCGAATCTGTGAGAATGACGAAAGCAGGGCTTACAGAATTTGTCTAGCTGCCTCTTACACTCGACTTTATGTAATCTACAACATACTGAATATCACTGGCAGATGCTCCCAGCCTTTCACAGCAGGCTTCGGCATAGGTGTGATAGTCCAGAACCATATCAGCCAAATCAGAAACTATATTGGTTTTAGATGCAAAGAATGTGGGTCTTGAAGCTATTTCCATAACAGAGTCCGCAATATAATCAGGCAGATCAAGCTCATTCTGCGCTTTTATTACTGCTGATTTCAATTTTTCAAAAACGCTGTTCTGTTCCATTCAGTAACCACCGTATGTTTTAAAAGCATGTAATAAAAAAGCACCGCAAGTGCAGCGCTTATGATTAATATTATAGCACACTGTTATTTTATTTCAAGAAAACAGTAAAAAATGAATGTAAAGAAAGGCAAAGATTTTTAAATAGTAAAGATAACCTTAACCAGCCCTGCACCGAATACAATACTGCCGATGAGCGGACTGTGTTCAAAACCCAGAAACACAATAAAAAAGCCTGTAATCATAGTTAGAATACCATAAGCGAGCGGACGGTAATATATGCGGGAACGTTCTCTTATATAGTCTATACTCTCCCTTGAGAGCTTTATTTCAAGAGAATCATCGCTCATGCTGTTGATAATTTTCTTGATTTTCTTAAACGTCATGGGTAATTCCATGACTTCACCCTTTATTTGATCAAATATTCGTTCATCCAATCCAAGGGCTTTTGGCAGATTTTCTTTCAGAATCGGCAGAATATCCTTTATGCCATTGAAGTTGCTTATGTATGTTGTCCCAAGCCCTTCTATTATTGAGCTGACACGCATTATGTAGATCGCCTCCTGCGGAAGCTTAAACGGCATATCCTTAACAGTGTTAAGAACCTCAAAAGCAAGAACCTGCATACTTTTTGCATCTAACGTATCATCAGAAAAAATGTTAAACATCCTTTCCGCCGCGTCCTGAAGCAAGGCATCAGGGGCATCCGCAGCAATAATACCCAGCTTTTTACATGCACGCACATATGTTTCAAAGTCCCTTTCATTTGCGGATTTAATAAGCTCTATTATTGATCTTCTGGTGTATTCGCTGATTCTTTTTACCATGCCGAAATCAAGAAGGATAAGCTCACCTTCTGTCGTTACCAAAAGATTGCCCGGATGCGGATCAGCATGGAAAAAGCCTTTAACAAGCATCTGTTGCGTATAAAAATAAATCAGCTTGCCCATTATGTCTTTTATGCTGATATTCAGGCGTGCAAGAACTTTTTTGTCATCAAATCTGTACCCATGCTCAAAGCTCATCACAAGAGCATCAGAGGAGCAGTATTTCTCATACGGTTTTGGGAACCTGATTCCGCTGTCAGGATACATTGTTATAAATTTTTTCAGATTAAGAAGTTCTGTATAGAGATCAACCTCTTTGCGGATCATATCTGTAAATTCAGCGATAACAGCTTCTACGGAGTTTTTTGTATATTCAGAGAACAAAGGTTTAAAAAGCCTGTTAAACAAACTCAGAATACGGATATCCGCATTCACAACCTTCTCTATATTAAGCCTTCTCAGTTTTACGGCAACCTCTGTTCCGTCAGTAAGCACTGCATGGTGAACCTGCCCTATGGATGCACTGGCAATGGGGGCGTCAAGAAATGTTGTAAAGTGTTTCTTCTCACCAAAGGCTTTTTTATAAACAGCGCAGAAGTCCTTTTCGCTCATTTTCGGGATATCGTCATGAAGATCCCGAAGCTCTTCAAGGTATTCTTCCGTGAAAAAATCGGCTCTGGTGGCCAAAACCTGTGCCAGCTTGATAAAACTTGCACCCAGTGCATAAATATAGTTTTTCAGCCTCTTTGGGTTAAGAGGCTTCATCAGCAGAAAACTTTTCCTGTCCTTTATAATAAGAAAAACGGTGAGAAGAACCATGAACACACGGTAGATTCTCACCGGGGAATACAGGCTTAAAAAACCTGATTTCACTTATTTTTCTCTTCAATAAGCTTTTTAAGCTCTGCCAAATCCTCCTTGGTAGCAACGCCTATTTCGGAGAGAATATTCTTTACCTTTTCTTTCAGTTTTTTATCGAATTCTTCTTCAAAAGCTTTGGCTTTGGCTTTAGCTTCCTCATATTTTTGTTTAAATTCTTCTTTGCCGCCTTTTCCTTTTTCTTTCAGCTCTTCAAGGTCTTTTTCCATTCTTTCCTTTGCAGTAAGAGCAGCACCGAGACCTGCATAAAAAAAGTCTTTAAGTTCGTCCACTTGAAACCTCCTTAAAGTTAAATCACACTTTATTGTCTTATGATAAGAAAATACACCCTAAGAGAGTAAATTGCCACGGATTGATTGAAAGCGGAGAAAAAAAATCCCGGCTATATGCTTTAAGGGGGGAGGAGGGATAAAGCATAGAGATAGCCGGGCAAGATTCTATTTAACTTTTACTTGTTACTAACTTAACAACACTATTATACAGCAAAAAATTCAAGTTTCAAGTGTTTTACGCATTCTCCCTATCTTTAAGAAGTTTATATTCTATGGAGTCGATCAGCGCCTGATAGCTCGCCTCAATAATGTTGTGAGCAACGCCGACAGTACCCCATGTGTCCTTATCATCCTTGGACTCGATAAGCACTCTGGTAAGAGCCTGTGTACCTGTTCCGGTGGTGAGGATACGCACTTTGTAATCGGCAAGGGTCATGCCGTTTAAGTTAGGGTAAAATCTGGAAAGAGCCTTTCTGATTGCATTGTCCAAAGCGTTAACAGGACCGTTACCGGTAGCTGCCGTGTGTTCTGTTTCGCCCTGAACCTCAATCATTACAGTGGCTTCCGCCATGGTGCTGCCCTCTTCCTCTCTCATTTCATCTATAACTCTGAAATTCAGAGAGTCAAAGAAAGGCTCAAAACCGCCCATAGCCTTACGCAGAAGAAGCTCAAAGGAAGCCTCTGCGCCTTCATACTGGAAGCCTTTGTTTTCAAGCTCTTTCAGTTTTTCCACCACTTCGGTTATAGCAGGGTCATTGCTGTCTATATCAAGCCCGAAGTCTTTAGCCTTGTATATGAGGTTGCTTTTGCCTGACAGGTCGGAAACCAGAACACGCTGGGTATTGCCCACCTGCTCCGGTTCTATATGTTCGTAAGTGCGTGAGTTTTTCATAATAGCGCTTACATGCACCCCACCCTTGTGAGCAAAGGCAGAACGTCCTACATATGGCTGATGGATATTATGCTTAAGGTTGCCGAGTTCATTTACAAGGCGGGAAAGCACTCTCAATCTTTTGAGGTTCTCCGCCGGAACACACTCGAAACCGTATTTAAGCTGTAAGTTGGGAATAGCCGATGCAAGGTTTGCATTCCCGCACCTTTCACCGTATCCGTTCATTGTTCCCTGAACCTGCGTGATACCGTGCTTAACCGCAAGGGTTGAGTTGGCAACAGCGCAGTCACTGTCGTTATGGCAGTGTATTCCCAGCGGATAATCGCCGACATGTTTTTTAACATCTTCGATGATCTCCACCAGGCTGTCCGGCATAGTTCCGCCGTTGGTATCACAGAGAACAAGGCAGTTTGCTCCCGCATCCTTAGCGGCGAGAAGTGTCTTTATGGCGTATTCCCTGTTGGCTTTATAGCCGTCAAAGAAATGTTCAGCATCATAAAACACCCTGTCTACCTTGCTCTTGAGATAGCTCACGGAGCTGTGGATAAGCTCAAGGTTTTCATCCAGAGAAAGCTTCAGAGCCTCTCTAACGTGCAGATCCCATGTTTTCCCGAAAATAGTCAGGTTAGGAACCTCTGCCTCAAGGAGAGCCTGAAGGTTTTCATCTGTCTCGCAGCTTCTTTTTGCTCTTCTGGTGCTGCCGAAAGCGGCAATACAGTCAATAGGAGCAGAAGATTTCTTAATAGCCTTGAAGAACTCAATATCTCTTGGGTTCGAGCCGGGCCATCCGCCTTCTATAAACCGTATTCCAAAATCGCAGAAAGCTTCAGCGAGCTTTACCTTATCCTTAACCGTGAAGTTGACATCCTCAGCCTGAGTTCCATCCCTCAGGAGGGTGTCATATATATCGACTTTAGTCATTCTAATCCTCTACAAAAGCCTCGTGGAGAACTCTAACTGCGAGTTCCGCAAATTTTTCATCAACAACGCATGATACCTTTATTTCGCTTGTGGTAATCATCTGTATGTTAATGCTGTTTGCGGCGAGGACTTCAAACATCTTAGCGGCTACGCCTGCATGACTTCTCATGCCGACTCCCACTATGGAAACCTTTGCGATGTCTTCGTCCGCCAGAACCTCCTTCGCTCCTATCTCTTTTGCAGTGTCTCTGCAAACCGTGAGCGAACGGCTAAGGTCGGTTTTAGATACAGTGAAGGAAAGATCTGTGTTTCCTTCCGTGCTGACGTTCTGGATTATAACGTCAACATTTATTGCCTCTTTTGCAAGTCTTGTGAATATAGTTGCAGCGATACCGGGTCTGTCCGGCACGCTTTTTATTGTAATTTTAGCCTGATTTTTATCGCTTGCTACGCCTCTTACTACTACCTGCTCCATTTCGTCGTCCTCCTTAGTAACCAAAGTTCCGGGTTTGTCTTCAAGGGATGAAAGCACCATTATGTCAACATTATAGTTCATGCCGAACTCAACGCTTCTTGACTGAAGCACCTTTGCGCCGAGGGAGGCAAGTTCAAGCATTTCGTCATAGCTGATTTTATCAAGCTTTTTAGCTTTTCTCACAATTCTTGGGTCGCCGGTGTATATACCGTCAACATCTGTATATATTTCGCAGACATCAGCCTTAATTGCCGCTGCAATAGCCACTGCAGAGGTATCTGAACCGCCTCTGCCCAGCGTCGCAATGTCATTTGTAACAGGATTAAAGCCCTGAAAGCCTGCAACTATGCAGATTTTACCGTCTGCGAGTTCTTTTTTAATTCTTGAGCCGTCAATTTTCATTATACGGGCTTTGGAGTGCGCCTGATCCGTTTCCATGCCTATCTGGATCCCTGAAAGAGAAACAGCCTTATAGCCCATCGAAATAAGCGCCTGAGCAACGAGTGGGCAGCTTGCTGATTCGCCCGTGGAAACAAGGGCATCGTACTCTCTTAAATCGTAGTCCTTATCAATTTCCTTTAAAAGACCGATCAGTCTGTCCGTCTCGCCTGACATGGCGGAGGAAGTCACAACAACGTCATGCCCCTGATCCTTCTTTTTTGCAATAATTCTGGCGACATTCTTAATTCGTTCGATAGAGCCCACACTGGTTCCACCGAATTTCATCACAACAAGGCTCACTTTCTCCTCCTTTACCCCTTTATAACGGCAGATTTCAGAAAATACTGCGCTATTCTGTAACCTTCTTCCATGAAGAAGGAGGGCTTGATAAACTCATTATACTCTTTATTAGAGTCGGCTTCCACGCCTGAGCCGTATATAATCGCCGGAACAGGCTCATTAACGTGGGTACGGATTTTAACGGGCGTCGGGTGATCGGGAGTAACCAGAATACGGAAATCACCGAAGGAACGAAGACCGTCCAGCAGTATGGGGAGCATTCTGCTGTTTATATTTTCCACTGCACGCACCTTTTCTTCTATGCTTCCCATGTGCCCTGCTTCATCCGGAGCTTCCACATGGAGAAAAACATAGTCGGAGTCATTAAAGGCTTTCACTGCGTATTCCGCCTTGCCTTCAAAGTTAGTATCTATGAATCCGGTTGCACCGGGAACGTTTATTATATTCATGCCTGCAAATGTGCCTATGCCTTTGATAAGATCCACAGCGGCTATAACCGAGCCCTTAAGCCCGTACATTTCTTCAAAGGAAGGGAGCATGGGTCTTCCGCCCTCACCCCAGAGCCATATTGCATTTGCACGCTCATAAGCATTGTCTTTAAAAATATCCGATGCCTTAGTGAGTATAGCATTGATTTTGTCAGAACCTTTGCCAGTGGGAAGATATTTTTCTATTTCCTGCCCCATGATATCGTGCGGAGGAGTAGTTTTAAGCTCAAAGTCCGCATTGCGGATTATCATTATATTGCGGTAGCCGACACCTGCGTAGAATTCAACGCCGTCATCCTTAAAAAGCTCATTCAGAGCGGCAATTGCTTTTTTTGCAGTATCGCCAGATATGTGATGAGCGCTGAAGTCATCCATCACAAGCCTGTCATCAGTGAGTGTGACAAGATTGCAGCGGAAGGCCATATCCTTTTCACCGAGGGATATGCCCATAGCACCCGCTTCAAGCGGGCTTCTGCCTGTGTAGTATTTAAAGGGGTCATACCCCATAACGGAGAGGTTGCATATATCGCTGCCGGGGTAAAGTCCGCCGTGGGCTGTGCGTATGAAGCCGCATACCCCGCCTGAGGCCATCAGGTCAAAGTTTGAGGTATCGGCGTACTGCATCACAGTTTTACCGCCCAGTTCATCGATTTTATGGTCGCTCATTCCGTCACATAACAGAACAAGATATTTCATTATAAACCTGCCTTCTTTATTAAAGTCCGCATTTTAACGGAGTCTGTACTCTGAAACAGAACCTGAGTATCTCCGGTGTTAGCGTTCAGTCTTCCAGACCTTCAACACGTATTACTACTGTTTTGTCACGGACAACATTAAGGTTATTTATTTCGTTTACAGCGTGCATAACCTTGCTTCCTTCTGTCAGATGAGTCATGAACACAAGGGGCACTGTTTCACCGCTGTTCTGCCTGCAGCTCTGGATGGCCTGATAGATGCTTATACCGTATTTGGCAAGCACACTGGCTATCCTGCTGAGTGAGCCGGGTTCATCCACCGCAAGGAAACGGAGATAGAAGCTGGACTCTATTTCTTTAATATCCCTTATGGGATAGTAATATGTAAGATCTTTTGTAAATCCGAGAACAGGAACTCTGCGTTCTGCACCGGCGTTTATATCTCTGGCTATGCCGATAATATCTCCGGCAACAGCGCTCGAAGTAGCCTCGCCGCCTGCGCCACGTCCGTAGTGGAAAGTATCGCCGACTTTGTTGCCCTTTACGCTGATTGCGTTGAAAACACCGTTGACCTGAGCCATGAGGTCTGTCGCTGGTATCATAGTGGGGTGAACCCGCACTTCGATATCATCATCATGCCTTTTTGCTATTGCAAGAAGCTTTATTCTGCATCCGAGCTTTTTGGCGAAATCTATATCCACCTGCTTGATGCTTGTTATGCCTTCCACAAATACTTTCTCAAAAGGAACGAGAGTTGCAAAGCCTATGGAAGCGAGGATAGCTATCTTGTGGGCAGTGTCGTGTCCTTCCACATCAAATGTCGGGTCAGCTTCTGCATAACCGAGAACCTGAGCCTCTTTCAGAACTTCATCAAATTCTTTGCCCTCGTCCTCCATTTTGGAGAGGATGTAGTTTGCCGTGCCGTTTATTATCCCTGTTATTTCAAGGATACGGTTAGCGGCAAGGTCTTCCTTAAGAACATTGACTATGGGGATACCGCCTCCCACACTGGCTTCAAAACCGATGGTGACTCCCTTAGCCTCAGCTGCTTTGAAGATCTCTGCTCCGTAAACAGCAAGGAGAGCCTTGTTAGCTGTAACAACGTGTTTACCCTTTGAAATAGCCTCAAGGATGAAACGTTTGGCGACTTCATATCCGCCGATAAGCTCCACAACTATATCTATTTCAGGATCGTTTATTATATCCATAGCGTCAGTCGTTCGCACCGGCACTGTCTGAAGAAGCGTATCGTTCGTGTAATCGTTAATGCGGAGATCGGCAACAGCCTTAACGTTAATATCCAGACCCGTTTTAACGGCTGTACTTTTAACATTATGCTTTAAAGTCTCAAGAGTGCCTTTGCCCACGGTTCCGTAACCGATGATGCCCACATTAATTTTCTTTTCCATCAAATACCTCCGAAAAGATTACCTAAAAAACGAACGCTTCTTCCGTTTTGTTGAATTAAAGTCTGCAATGATACTGTAATAAACATGCCAAGTCAAGACGGGGAAGGTCTGAAAATAAAGCAAAAATCATTAAAAAACGATTATTGTTTTAAAATATTCAATCACAGGTAGGAAGCAAGAATCTCCTTCCATTTCACTGGTATGCGGATGAGGCTTCCGTCCTTCACCGGAGCATGTATAAAACCGTTGTTTACTCCGAACATGAACAGATCCTTTGTGACCTCCACATCCTTTGTGCAGTATTCTTCAATGAGATCAAACCGCCCTTCCTTATACCATTGAAGCGCCATGAGTCCGTCTGCGGACTTACCTGTATTCAGGGTAGCTGTGGCAAGTTTTTCAAGGGAAAACCTCTGTCCGGTGAGACTGCGGACATCCGCCAGCATGTCAAACACGAAAGTTCCCCTGAAAGCGGGCATACCGTAACCGGATAAGACCTTGTTGTCAAAACCGATATTATTAAAGCCCAGTATCATCCTCGCGGATGCGAGTCTTTCTGTGAGTTCATTGATCTTTTCCTCTCGGTAGGCAGCATATTCCCCGGTATTCATGGAATAAACAACGGCAACGGAAACACCCATCTTATGACTGTTATTCCACCCGCCGACATCTTCAGCCGAATATTTTGTTTCTATGTCATAAACCAGCACTTCGCCGCTGTTTTCAGCTTTTATCACAGGTTTTTCCTCCTCTTCCTTCAAATCTGCCTCAAGAAGACGCTGAATAAGATACACCGCCCCCTTTTTATCCAGCGGGTAATTACCGCTGCCGCATTTAGGCGAGTATATACAGGCGGGGCATCCGTCCTCGCATCCGCAGTATTTAACCTGATTGAGTGTGGTTTCCAGCAGTTCTCTTATCCTGCCGAAAGCTCTTTTTACTATGCCCACTCCGCCCGGATAACCGTCGTAAACAAAAACAGCAGAGCTTTCAAGCTGCGGATGATAAGGGTATGAGATACCGCCCACATCATCCCTTGAGCTTAGTACAACAGTGGGCAGCATGGCAATAACGGCATGTTCAAAGGCATGTATCGAGCCCATGTAGTTCATACCCCGTTCTTCTATCTCCTGACGAAAGGCGGCGGGCATAAGGAAATACATTCCTTTTGTTTCAAACATCACAGGATCTTCCTCAAGGTCAACATCCTGAAGCTTTTCCCCTGTGCGTGCTGATATTTTGGAATATCCTGTCAGCCTTTCTGTAACACGCAGGTCGCTGAAGCATGCTCTCATGTTTCCTTCTGTCAGGCGTTTAAGCTCCTCCAGAACAGATGTCTGCTTTTCTGTGAGCGGCACAGTAAAGTAGTTTCCGTTAAAAGGCTGAAGCTCTATCTCACGCTTCTGCCTGTCTGTATCTGTCACAATAAACTGACTGCCCCTGTGGAGGTAGACAGCTCCTTTAAAGTTTTCTGTATAAACACGTCTGCCGGAGTTTGTGGCGATCATTATCTTTGAGCAGTTCAGGGTATAGCTTTCCCCTGCCATGCGTAAGTCAATATCACCATACGGATACCTGCCCAGAGCAAATAATCTGCCGCCGCCGGCTTCCTCAAAAAGCCGTCCGTCTGCGGCCAGCTTCTCTATTAGAGAGGCGTTGTCTTTGTAATACGCCTCATCCCTTGAAACAGGCTTTTCATAAGCGGCGCATATTATATGCCCCTCGTTTATCTCTGTATTGTCCCTGTCAACCGCCAGTTCCTCAAACTGTCCATCGAAAAGCAGTTCGGGTTTCCTCACATAATACTGATCCAGTGCATCATTACCTGCTATGAGGATAATAAGACTGTCCTTAACCCCTCTGCCGCTTCGCCCTGCCCTCTGCCATAGGCTCATCATCGAACCCGGATACCCTACAAGAATGGTCGAGTCAACACCGCCTATATCAAGCCCAAGCTCAAACGCCGATGTGGAGATAACAGCCTTCAGTTTGCCGCTTGAGAACTTTTTTTCTATCTCACGCCTTTCCTCCGGCAGAAAACCTGCCCTGTATGAACTCAAAGCGGATGCGTAAGTTGGGTCGCTTGAAATTGCTCTGGCGAATATTGTTTCCGTCTGCTTGCGTGATTTGGTGAAGCAGATTGTCTTAACCCCGGCTTCGATATTAACCTTAAGAAGATAATTAGCCAGAGCCGCCGCCGGAATATCGGGATTAAACATCAGAAAATGTTTTTTCCCGGAAGGAGCGCCGCTCTTTGAGACATGAGCAAATTCACGTCCGAAAAGCTGTGAGGCAAACTCCGAAGGACTACCGATGGTGGCAGAGCAGCAGATGATACGTATATGAGGATAAAGCCGCTGAAAACGGGCGAATAAATTATAAACATGGCTTCCGAACACACCACGGTATGTGTGAAGCTCATCGACTATCAGATACTTAAGTCCGCTTAAAAAACCGTCCCACTCCTCACGCTTGGCAAGCATTGAATAGTGCATTATATCAGGATTACTGATTACTATATTAGGCTGATCCTTTAAAATTTTACGGCGGAGTTTTTTATCAGTGTCACCGTCAATGACAGCGGTTTTTATTCCACCGCCAAGGGGAATTTCGCTGATGAAGTTTTCTAAGCTCTTCTGCTGGTCATGACCCAGCGCCTTAAGAGGAAAAAGATAAAGGGCACGCACATTGCGGTTATGATATATATCTTCAATTACAGGAAGATTATAGCAGAGAGTCTTCCCGCTGGCTGTGGGGGTGGTTACGATAATGTCCCGCCCTTCTTTGACATGCCGGTAGCTCTCTGCCTGATGAGTGTAAAGTTTTTCTATCCCCATATCACGGACAGCATTTCTTATTATGTCCGATTCTATGATGCCGAGTTCTTCGTATTCCGCATCTCTGGAAGGTATAACCCTTTCATAGTTAAGAGATGAGGCAAACTGCCCTTTATGAAGATGACTGATTAATTTATCCATGAGCCTATCTATAACACATCATTATATAGCCGAATATATCAAAATCGCTGATTATCGTCATTGATTATGATGCCTTTTTAAAATATACTTCGTTAAAGGATTATCAATAATGAGAAATATTTTCAGCAGGTTAACAACCGTTATACTCCTGTGTTTTGCTGCGGCGGGTTTTATTTCCGCTGTGCCTTTTGCTTTGCTTTTTTTTCAGAAGACAAATGAATTGGAATATGTAAAAGCTGAATCAGCAGCATCGGAACAAACTAACCTGATAAAAACAGAGTTAAAACACGATTCAGAACTTTTTCATAGCTATATAAATCACTTACGCCTTGACAGCAAACAGAAAATCAACCAGAAACTTTCAGACTCCGCTTCAAAAGCTTTTCTTATATCAAAAGAAGTTTATAAAGAACATGCCGGAGGAGGCAGGGAAAGAATAATCAATCTGATCAGAATCCCTCTTCTGCATTTGCGGTTCATGGAAGGCAGCGGATATACTTTTGCCGTTTCCGGACAGGGGAAAGTTCTGTTTTCACCAGTATCCGCAGATCTCCTAAACCCCATAGATCCCAAAAAGCTTAAAACAGCGGCAAATGAAAATCATGGGTTTATGACTATCGGAGATAATAAATCACAGGAAAAACAAATCTTTGTAAAATATTTTGAAGAACTGGATATTTACATATGCTCTGCTGTTATGACTAACGATTTTGAAAAAAGCATAATGCGCAAAACAGCAGAATTTATATCAGCTATTGAGTCAGAAAATGGCGATCTTTTCATCATAACTAATGAAGGTACTGTGCTTACGGGTGAGAACACAGGACAAGACCTGATGGAAATATCAGACCCGGACGGCAGAGACATGCTGCACAGTCATATAAGCATGGCAGAAAACGGAGGAGGATTTATTTACTACTCCCTTCAGGATTTTAAAAGCGGTAAACCCGTTAGGATGCTCTCTTATGTATTGCCTATAGAAGACTGGAACTGGGTCATAGGCAAAACCGCCCCAGTCAATAACGCAGCGTTTTCACCGGAAGCATCTTTGACCGCACAGGACACAGCAAAAACAGCAGCAGCGTTTTTTATAATGTGTTCAGGGATAATTCTGATTTTTCTTTATGCCAGGCGGAAATTAAATAAAGGGGTAAGCAGCCTGAAGGATACGCTTAACGGAACATTTGAAATTAAAAAAACGGACAGAAACTCAGTCTCTTTACTCCCGTTTGAATTCCGCGAACTGTATGAAAGCCTGCGTCCGGTTATGTCAGTTCTCTTTGAAGAAAGCAGACATAATAACGAGCAGAAAAAGTTCTTTAAAACCGTAACTGACAGCATTCCTTTAGGTGTTTATGCAAAAAACACAAAAAACGGCTACAGATTTTCCCTCTGGAACGATGCTATGGCGGGAATGCTGAATATCCCTGCATCATCCGCTCTGGGGAAAACAGAGGATGAACTCCGTGAAGAGTACCCTAACCTTCCTGTTTTCAGATCAACAGACAGAGATGCTGAGATAATGAAAAGCTTTATAATAATAAAAGAGCTGGAAATCCATTCCTCTTCCGGGCAAATGCGTACAACTTTTACAGGGATTCCCCTTTTTAACAGCCAGGGAGATGTAGAGACTGTTCTTGGTGTTCTCGAAAACAATACTTCAGGAATACGCCTTGAGAAAGAGCTAATAGCAAAAACAGCACAACTTGAAGAGCTTAACCGCAACCTTGAACAAGCCGTAGCAGCAGAAACAGAAAAACGCAGGAAAAATGAACATCTTCTCTTTGAGCAGTCAAAATTTACTGCAATGGGGCAGATGATAAACTCAATAGCCCATCAGTGGCGTCAGCCTATAAATGCCCTTGGACTTTATATTCAGGACTTTGAAGACTCCTTTGAAAGCGGTGAGATGAATCTCGAATATGTTAAGAGCATGACGGAAAGCTGTATGTATCTTATTCTTTATCTCTCTAAAACCATTGACGATTTCAGAAATTTTTACGCAGCCAACGAGGCGAGAGTGCGCTTTAATATTGTTGAGATGGTTTTTGAAAGTCTCGCAATGGCAACAGCCAAGGCTGAATATGCCAATATAGAACTCACTGCGGTAATAAACAATTCCAAGCCTATTTCTGTGACAGGAAACATAAAAACAGATGACTGCAAAAATAAAGCCTTTGAATCTGAAGGGTTTCCCACAGAATTTAAGCAGGTTATGCTGAATATTTACCACAATGCGATTGAAGCCATAGCGGAAAACAGAGAAAAAGGGCTTGTTCCCAGAACAGGTACTATAGAAACTTTCATTTCTTTAACAGATGATCATATTGTGATTGAAGTTAAGGATAACGGCGGCGGCATTCCGGAAGACATAATGCCTGAAATATTTCTCCCCTATTTTACAACCAAGGAACAGGGAAAAGGAACCGGCGTAGGACTTTACATGTGCCGGACAGTGATTGAAACAAACATGGACGGAAAAATAAACGCCCGCAATGAAAACAGCGGAGCAGCTTTCACAATCGAACTTCCCAGATAAATATAATCAAAAAAAGACAGGAGGCTGAATCAGCCCCCTGCCCTTAATTCATATCTTAGTTTACAGTGAGTGTCGCTGTCTGCGATACCCCTGCCTTGTTCACTGTTATGGTAACAGTTCCGTCATTTGCCGCGTCACCCGTGGCAAGCCCTGTTGCGTTAACCGTAGCTATGCTCGTGTCATCGCTTGACCATGTTGTGCCTGCGGCGCTTGTAATGTCTTCCGTAGAACCATTAGTGTATGTGGCTATAGCCGTGTACTGCTGTGTGGCTCCGTTGGCAATAGTCGTAGACGCCGGAGTAAGGGATATTGATGTTATCGCATATCCCGTCACAGTCACAGCGGCAGTGCCTGTTACACCTCCCTGTATAGCCCTTATTGTGGTTGAACCGGCAACAATACCAGTCACAAGACCTTTATTTACCCCTGATGTGTCCCCAACTGTTGCACGGGAAGTCATAAGAGACGACCACGAAGCGGTGTCGGTTATTATCTCAGTGCTTCCGTTGGAGTAATGCCCTATGGCAGTAAGCTGAACAGTTTCACCTACAACCACAGAGAAAGGAGCGGGTGTAACGGTTATACTGGTCAGCGTTGCCGGGGTTACAGTGAGCGTTGCAGAAGGGGATGTCACTCCGCCGAGAGTCGCCGTGACAGTTGTTGAGCCCTGCGCCACAGATACGGCAAGCCCTCTTGTGCCTGCGGTATTGCTTATGGAAGCTATGGAGTAGTTACTGAGAGTCCATGTAACCTGCTCTGTTATGTCAGTTGTAAAGCCTGTGGAGTAAGTTCCGGTGGCTGTAAACTGCTGGCTGCTGCCGAGAGCTATGGACGGAGAAGCAGGAGTTACAGCAATTGAAGTAAGCGTAGCCGCATCAACCTTCAGAGTGGTTGAACCTGCCGCACCTGAGAGATAAGCGATTATCGTAACAGGGGTAACATTATTTGCTACGGCAGTTGCAAGCCCTTTTGTTCCGGCAGCATTGCTTATTGACGCAACAGAAGGAGCATCCGAAATCCATGTAACTGACGAAGTTATATCTGCGCTTGAACCATCGGAATATACGCCCGTTGCAGTAAACTGCACCGTAGTTCCCTCCACGGCAGTGGGAGCAGCGGGAGTTATATTGATAACATCAAGTGTTGCGGCAGTTACAGTAACAGGGGCATTAGCCGATGTTACAGAGCCGATCGTAGCTGTAATGTTAGTTGTACCAACGCTTATGGCAGTGACCATTCCTTTGCTTCCGGCAACATTGCTGACCGTTGCTCTGGCGGTGCTGCTTGATGTCCATGTGGCAACGGATGTAACATCCACGGATGTTCCGTCAGAATAGTAGCCCGTTGCGAGGAACTGCCTTGTACTTCCCACAGGAAGGCTGCTTACCATAATCGGGTTAAGGACTATGGAATTCAGCGTTGCAGGGTTTACAGTAATTCCTGCCGTTCCTGTTCTGCCGCTGTATGTTGCGGTAATGTTAGCTGTTCCTTCCGTAAGGCTTGTAACAAGACCTTTTGTCCCTGCGGCGTTGCTAACAGTGGCAACGGCAGTTGCAGATGAGCTCCATGTAACAAGGTCTGTTATATCCTGAGTTGTATAGTCAGAGTAAATACCAATGGCAGTCATCTGAATATTATTGCCCAGTGCGACACTTGTACCGGACGGAGTAACAGATATATGCGAAAGTGAAACAGCGGTAACCGTAACCGTTGATGTACCTGTGATTCCGCTTAATGTAGCGGAGATTGTTACAGGTGCGGCATTGGAGTTAACAGCAGTTACAAGCCCTTTTGTTCCGGCGGCGTTGCTCACAGAAGCTATTGAAGCGTCTGTGGATGCCCATGTAACGGATGCGGTAATATCAACGTTTGTGTTATCTGAATATATGCCCACGGCAGTAAACTGCTGGGTGCTGCCTTTTGAAAGGCTGGCAGTGAGCGGGGTAACCTGAATGGTGTTAAGCACCGCTGGGGTCACAGTAAAGTTAGTGGTATCAGTGTGACTTCCAAGAGTTGCGGTAACAACAGTTGTTCCCTGCGCAAGGGTGTATGCCATGCCTCTTGTTCCGGCTGCATTGCTCACAGCAGCGAAGGGGTCGCTGACCGACCATGTTACAAGGGACGTCACATCCATTGTTGTATTGTTTGAATATGTTGCAGTTGCGGTAAACTGCTGTGTAAGCCCAAGGGGAACCGAGGGAGCTTCCGGCGTAATCTGAATCGACTGAACAACTGCGTCTGTTACATTCATGGTAACAGGCAGACTTGTTACCATGCCCAAAGAGGCGGTTATATCGGCTGTTCCCATGGAAAAAGAGGATGCAAGCCCCTTTGTTCCCGCTGTGTTGCTTATGCCCGCAACTGCTCCGTTTGATGAAGACCATACGACACTGTCTGTTATATCTGCGGTTGTGCCGTTGGTATAAACTCCGGTGGCTGTGAACTGCTGGTCAAATCCGTTTGCTATTGACACAGAACCGGGTGTAACTTCAATGGAAGAAAGCTCTGCACTGGTAACAGTAACAGCCACAGAGCCGGACACAGCACCAATAGCGGCAGTAATATTGGCTGCACCCACAGAAACACCGGTTACCAGACCGCCGGTAGAGACAGTTGCCCTTGCCGAGTTTGAGGTACTCCAGGAAGCATCAGCGGTTATGTCCTGCGTGCTTCCGTCGGAATAAGTTCCGGTCGCTGCCAGCTGAATGGTTGTTCCCGCAGCGAGGCTCACCGCAGCAGGCGTTATATCGATTGAAACAACGCTGATAGGTTCAACGCTCAGAGTTGTCTGATCCGTAATAGAGCCGACAGTAGCCACGATAACGGAAGTACCTACGATATGGGTTGAAATAAGGCCTGTGCTGCTAATGGTTGCCACTCCGGTACTCTGGGAAACCCATGTGGCTTCGGATGTAAGGTCTCTTGTGGTGTCGTCTGAATAGTAGCCGACTAAGGCCATCTGCCTTGTGGCGTTCATGGCGTTTACAGGTAAGTCTGGCTCAATCTCGACCCTCTGGAGAGTGGCATTGCTCACTGTAACAGCGGCAACTCCGTCAAATCCGCCCAGACTTGCGGTTATATTTGCAGTTCCGGCACCTGCGGACAGGACAAACCCCTTGTTAGCAGCGTTATTCACACCGGCAACTGCCGAAGCAGAAGTTTCCCATTTGGCTTCAGCAGTCACGTCTTTTGTTATTTTGCCAAGTGCAGTATTATGATAAATCCCGGTTGCAGTAAGCTGTTCAGCAGAACCGAGAGATAGAATAGGTTTCGTGGGGGTGACAGATACGCCTATGAGAATCTCACCGTCACCGACTAATACATTTGCAGTTTTAGTCCTGTTGCCGTATTCGGCAGTGATAACCGCTGTTCCGCTTGTAACTCCGGTTACAAGCCCGGTTGCACTCACGGTGGCTACGGCGTTGTTAGATGAACTCCAGTCGGCAGTGGTTGTAACATCAACCGATGTGCCGTCAGAATATAAGGCAACAGCTTCAAGCTGTGCGGTGCGTCCGATAAGGATACTGGCTGAAGGCGGGCTGATAACTATGTTTTCAAGCCTGACAGTGCTGCCGTCACTGCCTCCACCGCTGCTGCCGCATGCAGAGAGAAGAAATGACATAGCTATAAGCATGAAAAAAAAGACTTTTCTGAAACTCACGGATAACCTCCTGAAATTCAAAGACGAAAAAATAATACTAATATTCAATCGTAATACTGCGATAATAACTTTAACAGTAAACATTACCTTTTTCGCTGAAAAATAACAACTGCCGCAGGCGGTAATAATGAAAAATACCATAAAACTTTCTGTGAAACCTGATTTATCAGAGATAGCTGATGAGTGTGAAAAGCTTGAAACATCTCTAACTCATGCGGGAATCGGAGCATCACCAGCAATGAAGGTGCGCTATATAGCCCATGAGTTCTTTGTTAATGTTGTAAGACATGGAAAAATAGATAAAGAAGCTGACAATATAACTGCGGAAATAGACATATATAATAATAGAATTGAGCTTCATTTTGTTGATAGCGGCAGGGAGTGGCTGCCTGATCAGGAGGTGCTCAGACAGCCATGCCATTATAACTCCGATGATGAACTTTATGCCCCTTCGGGCAAAGGACTCAGGCTTATCGGAGCTATGTGCCGTACATACAGTATGTTCAGAGATAACGGCAGAAACTACACCTCTATTTCAGTTGAACTGAAATAATTCTGCCTTTTCAGATCTAATCAGATATAAATTCAGATTTAGGTGGGCAGGGCTCTCAATAGCCTGTTCAAAGAACAGACTGCCCTGCCCGTCAGATACACTATTCAGATATATATAATCAGACACGGTCTCATATCCGCCCGGAGGCAGCCGTGCCCGTCAGATGTGTCAGCAAAGCTCCACAAGCCGCCTAAGCTGCTCAGGGTTTATTTCTCTGCTGACAACAAAATCCGCTTCAATCAGATTGTCTGCAAACTCGCTTGGCTTTGTAACCACTATCACAGAAAGGCTTTCATTCTTTCTTTTCATTTTAGCGAGAAAAGCGTTCAGAACTTCCGCCGGAATCCTGTCAGGGTTTATATCCAGAAGAAGTACATCCACCTCTATATTGTCTATAATTGATGACATATCACTGAGGTTCCTGCCAACAGTAAGCCTTTTTACGCTATTTTTTACGGAGAGTACAAACTCCTCTGAAATATGTTCTCCTTCGCAGAAGTAAAGCAGACTTACGTTTTCAAATTTTGTTTCGGCGACCATAAACCACCTCGTTAAATAATGATGCACTTTGTTGTATCTGCCTGTGTATAATGCAAGCAGCGTGCCAATCCGGTTTAAACCACACAAAACGAAAACTTATAGCCTGATAAACATGATACTTAGCAATTCTTTAGCTTACTTAAGACTGTGATAAGCACCCTAAATAGCACTCAAATAATAAAAAATATCTGTTCCAAAAAAATACATATTGAGTCTTATTTTTCATTTTTAGTGACACTTTTTGAAGCATACCCTAACCAGATCACTTGCAATCTGAAAATAAACCCAATAAAATATTTTATTATGGATACTTATAAAATAATGCTCGTCGATGACGACCCCTCGCATCTTGAATATACTGCCCGTATTGTGGAAAAAAACTTCACACAGACCCCTGTCTGCATTGAAGACAGCCGCAAGGTTCTAAGCACTCTCGATACAGGTGATTTCTGCCTGATCCTTCTTGATCTGAATATGCCTCACATAAACGGGCTGGATCTGCTTACTGATATAAATTTCAAGTTCCCTGAAATACCTGTTGTAATAGTCACAGCGGCAGAGGATTCGGAAACGGTTGTCTCCGCTGTCAGGCAGGGAGCTTTTGATTATGTGACAAAGGCATCCGGTAAAAACAGGTTCATTGCTGCAGTTTCAAAGGCTATTAAGCACTACTTCACTATGAAAGAACTGGATAAACTAAAGGAAGAGTTCTTTGATCCGGCAGACCACAGCGTAATTTCACACAGATTTGTAACGAACAGCTCAAGAATGACGAGAATTTTCGGCTATATGAAAAACATAGCTCCCACCCCCACCCCTGTGCTTATCACCGGAGAGACAGGAGTCGGCAAGGAGCTTATAGCTGAGTTGATATATGATATGTCCGGCATGAAGGGACGGATGATCAAGGTTAATGTTTCCGGTCTTGATGATACTGTTTTTTCGGACACGCTTTTCGGTCACGTTAAAGGTGCATTCACCGGGGCTGACGCAATGCGTGAAGGGCTTGTAAAATCTGCTGAAAACGGCGTGCTTTTCCTGGATGAAATAGGAGATCTCCAGCAGGGTTCACAGGTCAAGCTACTTCGTCTGCTTCAGGATAACTCATATTATCCTCTTGGTTCTGACAGCATACGCCAGATAAATACAAAAATCGTTGCGGCAACCAACAGGGATCTGAAAAAAATGAGCGAGACAGGGGAGTTCAGAAAAGATCTCTACTACAGACTGATGTTCCATAACATAACTATTCCTCCGTTAAGAGAGCGCAAAGAAGACATATTTCCGGTTACAGAGCATCTACTGGCTGAAATTGCAGAGAAATACAACATCCGCAAACCAATCATAACCGCACCGGCTCTTATGCTTATGACAGGTTACGACTATCCGGGTAACGTACGTGAACTTGAAGGCATATTATATGATATGGTTGCGGAGACCTATCCCGAAACAATAGATGAAAAACTCATTGCAGATTACTTCAGGCGCAAAGGGTTAAAACTGGAGATTCAGGAAGAGATAGCAGGAATAGCCGACAGACTGGATATAGACTACAGAGGCTCTTTCCCTACTATTAAAGAGGTCAGTGATCACCTTATCAAGATGGCGCTGGATCAAGCTGAGGGAAATATATCAAAAGCTGCACAGCTCTTAGGCATAAACAGACAGACAATATACAGACATCTTTCGGAACAGTAGGGTCTTGTCAGCCTATGGCAAGCCCTTTTTCAGCGATATCTTTTATCTCGGAGATAAGATATTTTCTTCCGTCTATAATATGAGTGAAAGAGACTACCTCAACATCTTTCACTCTCCCGTCTGCAAGCTTGTGCGGAAAAATAAAACTGCTTCTGTTTTTCTTCGCTGCTTCAAGCCGCTTTTTCATGACGACAAAATACGGCAAGGTGTTGATTTCGCTTATTTTCATTGAAGTAATAGTTTTAAACGAATAACCGTAAAACCGCAGAGCAGCATTACTGCAGTCCAGAATTTGCCCACTGGCAGGTTCTATTGCCATCATAATACGTTCGGAAGTGCGCTGTTCATCGCTTAGAAGGTATTTTTGCAAAGAAGTGTGTTTAAGAGGATACTTTAATACTTCATTGTTTGTCAGTATACGGGAGCCCATAAAATCATTCCTCGGCTGCATTGTGTATATTTAAATATAGCGTGTGAAGGTAAAATGCACAACCGATTTACATTTATTTACGTTTCCCTTTCCTTTTCAGCCAAAATTGTTCTGGCGGCGGCTATTGCCCACATGTCAAAAAAAGTGTTCTCAAGGTATTCAAGCTGGCTGTTGTCCAGCTTTTTAAGCCCCATACCCTGAATAACAGAAGACATAAGAGTGTTAAACCTCATATAAAGCGGATGGCGTTCGCCTATCACACGGCGCATAATGGTATTAACATTTCTGCGGAACTCGATAACATCTTTGTTTTCAAGGGAGAGAATATGGTTTATGGGATATTCATCCGGTTTCTGCTTGTTTCCGAACCAGAAAATAAACCTAAACATCCAGACAAGGTTTGCTGTTTCAATAATTCTTCCGCCGGAGGCATGTATATAATCAGAGTTGTATTCACTGGCGAATTTTCTGTTGTTAAATTTTCGCCGCAGGGAAAAACCTGTGCTTATAGCCTCGGCGCAGACACGCAAAAGCCTTTCAACACCTTTATACAGCTCCTGCAGAGCCTCTTTGGTTCCTTCCACAAGATCGGAGTTCACTGTGTTTATTTCATAGCAGTAATTATATATGCCGCTGATTGTTTTCTTTAAACCGGAAGCAGTGTTGATCAGGTCATCAAGGTATCTTCTGTCATCATCATCAAGTGTTACAAGCATTTCTGACTTGCAGAAAGTTACAAGGCTCTTGAGGTAGGTTATGGCAGCATTATAGTAAGTAAAAACACCTTCACTGGGTTTATCAAAAGAAAGAGCCTTTCTAACCGGTTCATCCCACTGGGTAAGATCCCGATTACAGTCAGCAATCCAGCCGTAAAATTCCTTTTCCAGTTTTTCAGCCCATTCCACGCAGTTATCAGCAATGGATATAACATCCAGTTTTATATCCATAACCTGACTGTGTTTCATATCAGCTCTGTGCCATTTGCTTTCGGAGCTGAAAATATCTCTCTGAACACGTTTGGATAATACTAAATCAATATTTTTGACAAACCGCAGTGCCTGTTCGTCCACACACCTGAGAGGAGAATACACGCTCAACAATTAACCTCCGTCAACTGAATAAACATCTGTTAGTAATAAAACTATGGGTTACAAGATATAATAATGACGGGATAGTGCAACAAAAAATGTGAAAATTCACATCAATAATTGCTCACCCGTCTTTATAAAACATCGGTAAACCCCTATTCATAAAGTTTTTCGGCACACATAAGCCTGTCTGCGGACGAAAGCTTTTTTTCTTCTTCTGAGAAATCTATGCCTTCCGCACATAAAAGCAGCAGCTTCCTTATGTATGCTTCATCAGTGAGGCTGTATGTTATCCACCTGCCCTCTTTTTTGTCCGTAATCAGCCCTGCTTTTTTCAGAACCTTCAGGTGAGCTGATATGGTGGACAGGGCAATATCCATCATATAATTGATCTCACAAACGCATAAAGGGCGAATCTGAAGAAGCATAAGTATCTTAAGCCTGCTTTCATCCGCAAGAGCTTTCAGTATTACCATCCTTTCCTGATAAGTTTTCATTTTTATATCCATAAAAATATATTGACCGGCACGACATAAAGGTATATTAATCGAAAGAGGCTGAACAATGAAAGAAAGAAATATCTTCCTGACTATCGCTGCACTTTTTCTGTTTCTGTACTTTGTACCGTTTTCATCACCCAAGGTTTCAGCAGCGCTGCTGGAAGCCTTTTACCTGCTTCAGGATTATGTGCGTGAACATACGCTCACCTGTCTTATTCCTGCTCTCTTTATAGCCGGTGCTATGAGCATTATGGTCTCACAGGCTTCAGTGGTCAAGTATTTCGGTGCCGGAGCAAAGCGAATTACTGCATACGGAGTAGCATCAGTCTCCGGCAGTGTGCTTGCAGTCTGCTCATGCACTGTTCTTCCACTGTTTGCCGGCATATATTCCAGAGGAGCAGGTCTTGGTCCGGCTATGGCGTTTGCTTATTCAGGTCCTGCGGTAAATATACTGGCTATAATTCTCACTGCGAGGGTTCTGGGAGCTGAAATGGGGATAGCAAGGGCTCTGGGCTCTATTGCTTTCTCTGTTATAATAGGTCTTTTGATGGCACTTATCTTCAAAGACCAGCCGAAACAGGAAACATCTGTAAAAAAAGCCTCGAGACAAAAGGAAAAACGTTCGGCATTTGAAGTTATTCTGTTTTTCAGCGTTATGACTGCCGGACTTGTTTTTGCAACATGGGCAAAACCTGATTCAGAAAGCGGCAGTCTTTTCACATTAATCTATTCGCTGAAGTGGTATCTTGCTGCTGTCTGCCTTATCATGACCGTAATCCTTTCTTTCAGAACCATGGATAAAGGCGAACGCACAACATGGCTGGATGAAACATGGCATTACGCAAAACTTATTATTCCCCTGCTTTTCATAGGTGTGTTCGCTGCCGGATTTCTTCTTGGAAGACCGGGACACGAAGGTGTCATCCCTTCCTCAATTATTGAAAGCCTTGTGGGGGGAAACAGTTTCAGTTCTGTACTGACAGCTTCGGTAATAGGCGCATTGATGTACTTTGCCACCCTTACAGAAATCCCTATACTTCAGGGGCTCATGGGAGCAGGCATGGGAAAAGGACCTGCACTGGCTCTCCTTCTCTCCGGACCGGCACTAAGCCTTCCTTCAATGCTGGTAATAAGAAGTGTTATAGGCACAAAAAAAACTCTGGTATATATATGTCTTGTAATTATCATGTCCGTATGTGCGGGTATGATTTACGGAAAATTTTAAGAGGTGTATCATGATTATTAAAGTTCTCGGACCCGGCTGCCGCAACTGCCAGACTGTTTATGAAAACGTTCTCAAAGCTGTTGAAGAGCTTGAACGCACTGATATTACAGTGGAATATGTTAAAGAGCCTTCTGAAATATCAAAATACGTTATGGTTACTCCCGGACTTGTTATTGACGAAGTTGTGGAGCATGAAGGCAAACCGCTTCCTTCTGTTGATGTGATCAAAGAGATGATAATCAATGAGGAATATGACTTCGGCGACGGAGAAAGTTCCGGCGGATGCGGATGCGGAGGTTGCGGATGCTGATATGAAAAAGCGTGTCCTTTTCATATGTATTCACAACAGTGCAAGGAGCCAGATGGCTGAAGCTTTGCTCAACAGCATGGCTTCGGAATATTTTCACTCTGAAAGCGCAGGGATTGAGCCGGGCGTGCTTAATCCCTTTGCAGTGAAGGCGATGGCTGCTGCGGGGATAGATATTTCACAAAACAGTACGAACGCTGTCATGGATTATCTTAAAGAAGGACGCACATACGACTATGTAATCGCCGTATGCGATAAAGAGGCGGCAGATAAATGCCCGGTTTTCCCCGGTTCAGGAGAAAAAATCCACTGGATGTTTCCCGACCCGTCTTCTTTTAAAGGGACAGATGATGAAAAACTTGCCTTTACAATGGAAATAAGAGATCAGATAAAACAGAGAATAGCTGAATGGCTGAAGAGCTTTAAATTTCATTTCTGAGAATTTTTAAAGCTTCTTCAAACTCATAGTTATTAACCGCTTTCTGGAGTCTTTTCATTTCCTGTTCGCTGAAAAATGCAGAAGCCTGCTCTCTCACGCTCATAAAATAATCCACAATCTCACTATCATCATCCTCAAGGAGGCTGCACATCTTATTGATTATTTTCTCAAAATCCTCTTTTGAAACCTGAATAGAAGGTTTCTTCGACTTCTCATCTTCTTTTTGAGAATTTTTTATTGAAGCTATCACACGGTTGATCTCTTCGGTAAACCTGTCTGCTTCAAAAACAAAGTCTTTTCCCTCAATTAAAAGACGCTCAAGTTTGTCTGATATGTTATAAAGCCTTGTTGCTCCTATATTCGCCGCCACTCCTTTAACAGAATGAACAAGCATTTCAGCAGATTTAAGATCATTTTCTCCAAGAAATGTCCTGAGCCGCATAACGGTATCTGCATTGGAGTCAGCAAATTTTCCAAGCATCCTTATGTACAGATCCGTTTTACCTGCGACTGTTTTTAGTCCTTTTTTGAAATCAATCCCGTCTATGGGGTTTAAGTCCGGCTGATTGATAGAATCAGCTATAACAACACTGCATGCTCCTCCGAACTCTCCGGTTATGCAGAAATTTTTGAGACACTCATAAATTTCTTCTGGGATAAGCGGTTTTGTTATATGACCGTTCATGCCCGCTGCACGGGTCTTTTCTCTTTCAATATTAAGAGCATGGGCTGTCATAGCCACAATCGGAAGTTCAGCAAAGCGTTTGTCTTCCCTGATAAGTTTCACAGCCTCATAACCGTCCATCACAGGCATCTGGAGATCCATAAAAACAATATCGCATCTTTCACCGGATAAAACAAAATCAACAGCCTGCTTTCCGTCCACCGCTTCGGAAACAATTGCGCCCGTGTCCTCCAGAAGTTCGACCGCTATCTGCCTATTAACATCATTATCATCAACCACCAGAACATGAACACCTTTGAAATTTTCAACAGAAATTATTTTTTCAACTGGCTTTTCATAACCGGACTTAAAAACAACAGATAAAAGTCCGTCAATGAGTGACGAAGGAGTAACAGGCTTGGTTATAAAGCCTTCCAGTTCGTAGTTTTTAACTGTTTTTCTGTCCAGATCTCTGCCAAAGGCAGTCACAAGAGCTATTATCGGTGTGTTCTTTATATCCGGATCATTTTTAATTATTAAGGAAGCCTCCAGACCGTTCAGTCCGGGCATTTTCCAATCCATCAGCACAATTTTATACGGATCGGAAGCATCATTTTGCTTTATAAGGTTTATTGCTGATTCTGCGCAGTCTGTTTCCTCTGCTTCAAACTCAAGGTTTTCCAGAATTTCCATAATTATCTGTCTTGCGGATGAATTATCGTCAACCACAAGAACTTTCATATCTTTTAGTTCCTCATGCCCATATTTGAATTCACGCTTAGGGGTTGCACCTATTTCAAATACTGCAGTAAAAGCAAACACACTTCCTTTGCCGTACTCGCTTTCGACACTTATTTCTCCACCCATTAAATGAGAGAGCTTTTTAGATATGCTTAAACCCAGCCCTGTACCTCCGTATTTTCTGGTTGTAGATCCGTCAGCCTGTGAGAAAGCGTCAAAAAGCCTGTGTCTCTGTTCATCAAGCAAACCAACACCTGTGTCTCTTACTGAGAACATAATTTCAACTCTGCCTTCAAACTCCCTAACCAGAGTCACACTAAGCTCTATTTCCCCTTCTTCTGTAAATTTGACTGCATTATTAACAAGATTGATAAGAATCTGGCTGAGTCGCAGCGAGTCACCCTTAATCACAGGAGGAACATCACTTCCCACATGAAGCAGGAACTCAAGCCCCTTCTCTTCCGCTTTCTGGAATACCACAGTAATAAGATGCTCCAATACAGTATCCAGAGAGAACTCAACACTTTCCAACTCAATTTTTCCTGCTTCAATCTTAGAGAAATCCAGAATATCGTTAACTATTCCCAGAAGAGATATTCCCGCATTTTTAACTTTCCTTATATAATCAGCCTGCTTAAGGGTAAGTTCCGTTTTCAAGGCAAGATCGCTCAATCCTATTATAGCGTTAAGCGGTGTGCGTATTTCATGGCTCATGTTCGCCAGGAACATTGATTTAGACTCTGCGGCATTTTCCGCTATCTTACGGGCATCTTCAATGGCTGTTATAGCTTTTTTCTTTTCAGTAATATCTTCCTTAATGCTCACATAATTGGTAATTTCACCCGATTTTTTTTTCACAGGAGCCACAAGAATAGATTCCCAATAGGTTTCTCCGGATTTTCTTGTATTCAGAAATTCTCCGTGCCATTCATTGCCTGTTTTTATTGTCTCCCATACTTCGTCACAGCTTTCACCGCCTAATTCAGGGTTAAGTATGGCAGGTTTTTTCCCTTTGGCTTCCTCAAATGTATATTCTGTCAGTTCTGTAAACTTAGGATTGGCGTATTCGATAAACCCTTTATTATCTGTAATCAATATAGCTGCAGGTGTTTGTTCCACAGCCTTGAATATCTTTCTGTTCTGTGCTTCTATTTCCAATCTTTGCCTTCTGTTGCCTAAAGCAATATGAAGTGTTCCCAAAAGAATGAAAAAAACAGCAAACACCGACCAGTAAACAGTATATTTTAAAGCTGGCAGGAGAATGTTTTTCATATTAACCAGATATGCTATCTGCCATCTTCCTTCCATGTCATTCCAGTCAATAGGATGTGTTTTTACAAGATACTTTTCTCCGCCGAGAGTGATATCCTGCCCGTCAAGAACAGCTCCGAGTTCTTCTGCATCCTGATCAAAAGCAGCACCGAAGCGGCGTAAGGATGCAAGCCTGTTTTTTCGTGTATCATTAAGCTTGCCTGCGACTTTATAAAGATATTCTGTACGGTTTGTGGCAAAAACAACTCCATGCGGTGACACCATAAAAACAGGGTCTTCATATTTACGTAACATGTCCTCCAAACCGTTTATTGAATCTTTAACAACAACTACGCCTATTATTTCAGAATCTGATCTTTTTTCGGAATATATTGGTGTGGAGATATAAATTCCCCTGATTTTAGAAGATATTCCCTGAGCTGCAAAAATACTCTGTCTCCCTAGCATTGCCTGAATAAAATATGGTCTGAAACTGAAATTCTGACCTGTAAGTGAAATTGGAGCAACATCGGAGTAAGAAACAACTATACCGTTTTTATTAAGAAGATAAACAGCTTCCGCATTATTTTCTTTTAAAATCACATCCTGTACTCCAAGAACAGAAGGATCATCGTATGGTAATTTGCCCTGAACAATATCTTTAACATTAGGATTAAGGACTCCTGTGATAGATGCTGCGCCCATATTCTTACTGTAAATTGTTCTGGCATGGATATTATCTACAATTTCAGCCGCCATAATCGAAATTTCGGAACGTTTCTTGAATATAGAAATCTTTTCAGTCAGGTTTACAGCAAAGTAAGATGCTGTAAGCGGAACAATAAATAAAACAGCCACACCTGCAAAAGATTTTAAAAGTTTAAATACTGACTTCTGTTCAGCCATTTCAGTCACCGTATTCGTCGTTGATTCTGACTGCTTCAGGCAGACATTTCAGAAAAGCCTCCACCAACCGTGGTTCAAAATGTTTTCCGCTCTCACTGCGGATGTATTCTGCTGCTTTTTCAATACTCCATGCCTGCTTATAAGGTCTGACACTTATAAGAGCATCGAAGACATCCCCTATAGCAGCAATTCTACCCGCAAGAGGAATATTGTCACCCTTAAGCCCTTCCGGATAACCCGTTCCATCCCATTTTTCATGGTGGGTGAGAGCAACAATGGCAGCAGTATTAAGCAGCTCGGATTCATGCCCGCCGATAATCTTATAGCCGATACAGGGGTGATGCTTCATTATCTCCCATTCATTCTCATCCAGTTTATCGGGCTTGAGCAGAATGCTGTCGGGAATGCCTATTTTGCCTACATCGTGCATAGGTGATGCAGCGAGAATCAGTTCTGATTCAGAAGTTTTCATACCTATCTTTTTTGCAATAAGGTGGCAAAAACGGCTCATGCGGATAACATGCATTCCCGTCTCATTGTCTTTATATTCAGCGGCAAATCCGAGGCGCCTTATTATCTCCAGCCGTGTTTCATGAAGCTCTTTTGTTCTCTCACGAACCATGTTTTCAAGCATCCGCATATGATCATACATAGCAAGCTGCGTCCTGACTCTCGCCAGAACAATAGGAGCGCTGACAGGCTTTGTGATATAATCCGCCCCGCCGGCGTCAAATCCCATGGATTCGTCTTTTATCTCATCCTTTGCGGTTACAAATATAACAGGTATGGAGCGTGTTATGAGATTTGATTTAAGGGCACGGCATACATCATAACCGCTGAGGTCGGGCATCATAACATCCAGCAGAATAATATCAGGGAGATCTTTTTCAGCAATTTCAAGGGCTTTACGCCCGTTAGTGGCTACTTTAACTTTATAATCAGACCTAAGGATATTACTGAGAATATCGATATTCTCCGGGACATCATCAACTACAAGTACAATCTGCCTGTCACTTCTCTGATTCATAAATTCCCCCTGTTCGGGGACATCATTTGTCCGTTTTTAAGTATACCATACAGACAGAGAAAAGCAGCAGAAAACCGCAATAAAAATTACATACTGTGCATATGTTTAATTATAAGTCACCAATAAGAAATAATAAATATCACTTGTTACTTCTGACTATTTCATTAACTTCCTCAACAACATATTCCATATGTTCAAGCATTGCCCTGTATGCGTCTTCCGGTTCACGGGCATTTATGCTTTCATATATTTTTTGGTGCTGGAGATATAGCTTCTCAAAACGTTCATTATCAGTATAAAGCCTTGAGCGAACCTCATAGCTGACTTTTTCCACCCACTGATAGATAGTATTCATGATATGTATCAGAAGTATATTATTGGTGGCATAGGATATTGTGTTATGAAAGTTTGCATCGGGAATATGCCCTACCTCTCCTTTATTAAGAGCGGCATGCATTTCATCCAGATATTCTTTCATATTTGCTATCTCTTCATCACTGGCACGCATAGCAGCGGTTTTTGCCGCCCACGTTTCAAGAATTTTACGCACTTCCATAAGGTCGACTATGGCGTCCTCACGCTTGATGAATTCCTCCATAGCCTTATCTATTGTCTGTGATGTCAGAGACTTAACATAAGTGCCGTCACCGTGGTTCTGGGCAAGAAACCCCTGAGCCTCAAGCTTGTTCAGCGCCTCACGCAGGGAAGGTCTGCTCACGCCGAGCTGGACGGCAAGATCTCTTTCCGATGGGAGCTTCTCACCCGGAGCAAGCTGCGCCGTGAGTATCATTTTTTTTATCTGTTCGTAGATAATGTCGCTTATTTTTTTTTGTCTTATTTTTTCAAACTTCATTTCAACGGCCTTCAAGTGTGACTAACATTGAACGAGTATATATTAAAAAAATGATTTTTCTAATATATTTTTTGCGTGAAACGCTATTTTATTCCTTTAATGAACTTATAAAGTTCTGTCACCGGATGAGTGACTTCCGCATCCATACCCTCACCCGCTGCTGCATCAGCAAGCTGCATAGCGCACCCCGGACATGGTGTATATACTTTGTTCACCTTTTTCTCTTTCATCTCATCTATTTTAGAAACGGAAAAACCTTTGGATCGTTCATAATACTTAATGCTGAAAGTTCCGGCAAAGCCGCAGCAGCTTTGATTTTCAAGCTTCACATACTCTGTTTCTGTGTGCGAAAGAACAAATTTTTCCGCAAGAGCCTTTTTGCTGTCCTGATAATGACACGGAAAATGAATTGTACTCCTGCCCTTTTCTCCTGTCTGTATCTCAACTTTCAGAACTTCTTCAAGAAAAACCAGTATATCCATAACCGTAAGCGGGCATTCTGTTCCGGTCTGTTTAGGTCCCATCTCAAAAAGACCATATCTGCATGTAGGGCAACAGGTTATTATATACTGTGCATCGCCATACTGCGCCAAGGCATCGTAATTTGCCCTGACGGCATTACGATACATTTCAAGCTCTCCCATTGATGCAGCAGGTATTCCGCAGCATATATTAGTTTCAGGCACATAAACCGACACGCCGAAATGTTTTAATACCTCAACAACAGATATGCCCCATTCTGTATAGATAAGATTAACCGCACAGCCCGGATAAAAAACCACACGCATTAATTCATTATCAGCCTTATTAAGCCCGCCGTATTTTTTTACAAAAGCTTCGCTTTTTATTTCAACAACATTTCGTCCGCCGAGAGCAGGCAGCATCGGGCGGTATATTCCTTCCTTAATTTTTTTGCTCCCGAACTTAAGCCCCATGTGCATAAGAGGAGCCATTTTTGCCATAAGCTCAGGCTTCTCCATGGCGGTTTTAAGGATAATCTTCTGCCATTTCGGAAGTTTTTTAATTTTTCTAAGAATCTCCCTGCCTTTCAGGAAAATTTCATCTGTTTTTACTCCGCTTGGGCATGCTTTAAGACATCGGGTACAGAGCAGGCACTGATCAAGATGCTTCAATATCCTGCCCGCATCCTCAATTCTTCCCTCATAAACAGACTGAAGAAGGGAGATTTTCCCTCTGGCGACTGATGATTCCCTTCCGTCAGTGCGGTAAAGCGGGCAGTCCGACTGGCATGTGCCGCACTTCATGCACTGCAGCATCATCTCTTCAAGCTGTTTCAGCTCTTTAATCAGCTCGTCCATCTACAGCCCCATTTTATGAGGATTCAAGAGATTCTTGCGGTCAAGACCGTTTTTCAGATTTTTCATGAAACGGATTGTTCCCGCCCCGACCTCACTTTCAAGATACTTAGCCTTGGCAGAGCCTATGCCGTGTTCGCCGCTTATTGTCCCTTCCAGCCTGAGGGCGGCGGAAAATATTTCATCTATAGCTTTTTCAACTCTTGCCATCTCATTTTTATCACGTTTATCGGTAAGAATAGTCGGATGGAGGTTGCCGTCGCCGGCGTGACCGAATGTTCCCACGGTTAGGCTGTATTTGACGGTTATGTCCCTTATACACTGCATCATTTCAGGAATTCGGCTTCGGGGGACTGTAGCGTCCTCAAGAATAAGAGTCGGTTTGAGACGTGCCAGACTGCTTAATGCTTTCCTCCGTGCTTCCCAAAGATTATCCCTTTCCTCATGTGTTTCAGCCACATGCACCTTGCCGCCCTGTTTCTCGCATATTGCTTTAACTTTGGCGTACTCATCCTCCACTGCTGCCGGATGTCCATCCACTTCTATGAGAAGAAGACCGTCAGCATCGGTGGGCAGACCGATTCTGGCGGCTTCCTCAACAGTTTTTATGGTAAACCTGTCCATCAGCTCAAGGGTGGCGGGAGTTATCTTCGCTCCGATTATTTCAGATACAGTAACACTCGCCTTCATCAGATCATCATATATGACAAGAAGGGAGCGGGTGGCCTGCGGCTGGGGAACAAGCTTTAAGGTGTGTTCCGTCATTACCCCAAGTAAACCTTCAGAGGAAACCATAAGACCGTTCAGGTTAAAACCCGTAACCATCTTAACTGTTTTGCCTCCGGCAATCACCGCATTGCCTTCCATATCAAAAAACCTTGTTCCCATAACGTAATCACCGGTTACGCCGTATTTCAGGGCACGCAGTCCCCCTGCGTTTTCCGCCACATTGCCGCCGATGGTAGACATCTTCATGCTTCCCGGATCAGGCGGGTAAAGCAGCCCTTTTGCACTTACCGCAGAAGCAAGATCCGCAGTAACCACTCCCGACTGAACAACCGCATACATATCTTCGGTGTTTATTTCAATAATCCTGTTAAGCCCGGACGTGAGCAGAACACAGCCGCCTTTAACGGGCAGCGTGCCTCCGCTGAGGTTTGTTCCTGCTCCCCTTGTTACCAGAGGGATGTTTTCATCAAAACAAAGCCTGATAATCTCTCTAACTTGTTCAGCATTCTCAGGTTTAACAACAATTTCAGGAACACACATTTCACCGAAGGAAGCATCATATGCATAGCACATGAGATCCTCTTCTTCAGTCCAGACATTTTTTCCGGCTGTTCCGGCAAATTTCGCTATCAGGCTTTTGGAAAGCATTTTGTCCTCACTCTTTATTTAAAAACCGCATTTGGCAGCCATGTTATTATTTCGGGGAAAAGTACGCACAATGCCAGCCCGAAAAGCTGTATAAGAACGAACGGGAAAATCCCTTTATAAATATGGCTGAGTTCCATCCCCTCCGGCGCAACACCTTTGAGATAAAAAAGAGCATATCCGAAAGGAGGTGTAAGGAATGACATCTGAAGATTGACACACACAAGAATAGCAAACCATAAAGGATCAAAGCCCAGCTGGTTTACTGCTATGGGAGTGAATATCGGTACACAGAGCAGAAGGATACCGAGCCAGTCAACAAACATGCCCAGAAGAAAGATGATAAACATCATAACGGCGAGTATTATATACCTGTTATCGCTGACAGAAAAGAGAATATCCGTAAAAACCTCTCCGCCGCCTAAACCCATAAAAATTGATGTATAAAAATTCGCACCGACAAAGATCAGCATAACCATACACGTAATTTTAAGAGTGGAGTATGCCGAATCCTTAAAAAGCTTGAGATTTACCCTTCGATTGGCAAAAGCAAGAAGAAGTGCGCCCACGCATCCGAGCCCGGCTGCTTCCGTCGGAGTTGCTATCCCTGCTGAAATGCTTCCCAGCACCGCAAGAATGAGAAAAAGCGGCGGGAAAAGAGATTTACACATCATAACAAACTTCTGTGCACCTGTATGGGTTCTCTCCTCCTTTGGAATGGGAGGACCAGCCTTCGGGTTTACATGGCAATATATGAAAGCATACACGAGATACAGAGCCGCAAGAAGGAGCCCCGGCACAACAGCCGCCATAAACAGCTTTCCAACGCTCATCCCAATCAGCCCGCCGTAAACCACAAGCATTATGGAAGGAGGAATCAGAATTCCCAGTGTTCCTCCTGCGGTGATAACTCCTGCAGTAAGGCTGAGTTCATAACCCTTCTTCACCATTGAGGGAGCAGCCAGAAGCCCCATGGCAACAACAGAAGCGCCGACTATGCCTGTGGTAGCGGCAAATACAGTGCATACAACTATTGTAGCCAGTGCCAGTCCGCCTTTTACAGAACCCATAACAACATACATTGTTTCATACAGATCGTCAGCTACTCCGGACTTATCAAGGAACTGCGCCATTAATATAAAAAGAGGTATAGCCACGAGAACATAGTTCGTCATAAGCCCGTAACTTTTGTTTGCCAGTATGAAAAAAGCCGTGGGACCATAACCCAGAATTCCGAAAATTATGCCCAGCCCGCCGAGAGTGATTCCCAGAGGATGTCCCAGAAAAACCACGACAAGAAGTATAACAAACATTGCTATAGATAAAAATTCGGGACTCATGATCTCACTCCCCTGATCTGCTGAACAGCCTTAAGAAATTCGGCGATACCCTGCAAAAACAGGAAGCAGAAGCCCAAAGGCAGAAATGTTTTAAAATGATAAACCGGGGCTCCCCAAGGTGACTGTACACGCTCAAGCCCCTGCCATGATTGGGTTGCAAAAACTGTTGAAGCCTGAATAGCTATAACTATAAAAGGAAAGAAGAACACAAGGTAGCTCACAACGGAGATCCACCCCTGCGCCTTCGGGTTCAGTTTGGCAGTTATAATATCTATTCCCACGTGCATTTTATGCTTCAGAGTGTAGCCGAAGCCCATGAGGAACATTATTCCGTAAAGCATATTACTCAGATCGAATGCCCATATTGTCGGCTTTCCGAAAAGCTTTCTGCTGATAACTTCGTAAACCACAACAACAAGCAGAGCATACACCGAGTACGAAAACATCTTTCCCACCCACTCTGTAACTGTTTCGATCAGTTTGATTAATTTGCCCATATCTGCTCCGAAAAATGACTGCAAGGATACCGTGCGGATTAGCCCGCCTCTTTAATACATATTTGTAAGCTGCATGCAGTCTCTCTGAAAATAAATCAGGATGCGGAAGCCAGTCAGCCCCGCACCCTTAAAATTATACTTTTTTTATTCGTAGTGTTTTCCGCTTAAATATTCATCCTTCGGAAAAGCAGCAACCCCGCCTCGGAGATCCTTCCATACGGAGTATTCCGCTATGAAGTCATTCTGCGAGCCGAGTATTCTGTCAAGCAGAGGGTTTGTTGACCTGAGCTTGGCAAGATACGCATCAGTTGTTTTTCTGAGTTCATTAAGCGACTGGGCATCCAGCTTATTAAATGAAACTCCTTCTGTCTGATACTTGAGAATTGCTTCGGCATTTTTCTTTTCGCTTCTGGCAATATCCCACATCTGAGTCTCGTATGATGCAATTATAAGTGCTTGCTGAAGATAGGGGGGAAGTTCATCATAAGCTTTTTTGTTGATGCTGAACATGTTCTGAACACCTGTCTGATGCCAGCCGGGAAGCATTACGTTCTTTGCGATCTCCTGAAAACCCATGGGGTATGTGATAAACGGAGTGGAAAACTCTGCGGAATCAAGAACACCTCTTTCAAAAGCAAGATAAATTTCGCCGCCGGGAAGCGGAGTCACAGAAACACCCATTTCCTTAAGAATATCGGCAGCCCAGCCAACAGTTCTTATCTTCATTCCGGCAAGCTGTTTGACATCAGTCACGGGGTTTTTGGTAAAGAAACCCATCTCTTGACCGGAATTTCCGCCCATGAGAGGCTTCAGACCGAAGTTTCCGTACAGCTCATCAGCAAGTGCCATTCCGCCGCCTTCCATAAACCATATGGAGTATTCGATATTATTCAGACCAAAAGGAACGGAAGCAAAAGCAACAAAGCCCTCGTCCTTTCCCTTCCAGTATCCGGGCCAGTCATGCCCCATTTCCACAACGCCGTTTCTCACAGCGTCAAACACCTCGAAGGCAGGAACAAGAGCGCCATCAGGGAAAACCTTGATCTTGAGCTGACCATCGGTAATCTTCTCAACGGTTTCAGCAAAGTGAACCGCTGTGTCGTGCCATGGAATACCCGTTGACCAGGTAGTAGCCATTTTCCAGTTGTAAATCTTTTTTTCTGCAACAGCCGGAGCAGCGGTAGTTTCCGCTTTTTTGTCCTGACCGCAGCCGGTTACTGTGAACATCAGTGCAGTGAACATCACACATGAAATTAAATAGTTGACCAGTTTTTTCATTTCTTCCTCCTGACTAGAGAACCTGAAAAGTAAAGTGGTAAATTTTTAAAACCACTTTCAAGAAGTATATCATTGGAACACCATTGTCAATCTTTTTTATTGCACATTTTATAAACTTGTTATAATTAATCCAGACCACTGAAACCATTTATCAAAGCCATCATTCAATGCTTTAAACATAAGTTAATTTTTTGCTCTATTTTAAATACATCATATAAAAAACTGTTGACTTAGAATTTAGCTGCGGATACACTAGTGGTAAGACCACTTAAAAAGTGAGGATGAAATGAGCGGACTCACCGAAACCTTTATCAAATATTCAGAAAGTGTCAGCAGCAAAAATATACTTATTTCCAGCGATGATTTTTTTTCATCAATAAGCAGCAATAATTACAATTATATCAGCCTTAAAACCGAGAAGCAGTACAATCAGGAAGTTTCCGCAGGAAAAGAAGGCATAAGCACCGCCCTTGTCGAAGCTGACTTCGCCATAGCTGAAACAGGCAGCGTGGTAATTGAAAGCACGGATGAAGCACTGCGTAAAGCCACCTGCCTCGCAGAAAGACTGTATGTTGCAGTTCCGGTGTCACGCATTGTTCCTTCTCTGGAAGACATAGCAAACTTCCTTGAAGAAAAAACATCAAACCCTGCATCATTCACAGCATTTATTACCGGGGCAAGCCGCACTGCGGATATAGAAAGGGTTCTCACCATAGGCGTTCACGGTCCATGCGAAATGACAGTTTACATAATTACCGACAGGTAGGCAGAAAATGAGCGGAAAAGACGGAATCAGACGCAGTCTGAATGATAAAATCCTTTACACTAACCTGAAAAATTTCGCCTCAGCGTACAAGGCGTCCAAGGCTAACGCATATGCAGGGCTTGACTTCACCGCAATGACGAAAGAGATGAACAACCTCAAAGCGATGACAAGGGAGAAATGCGAAGCACTGTTTGAAGAGTTCAAAGCAAATGCAGAAAAAAGCGGTGCTAAGGTTTACAGAGCATCGGGAAGCCTTGATGCCTGTAAATATATCGAAAAAATATGCAAAGATAAAAACATAAAGTCTATTGTCAAATCAAAATCCATGACCAGTGAGGAAATCAAGCTCAACGCTTATCTTGAAAAGCACGGCATTAAGCCTGTGGAAACCGACCTCGGTGAATGGATACTACAACTTGCAGGGGAACATCCGTCTCATATGGTTATGCCTGCCATACATAAAAGCAGAGGTCAGGTTGCTGATCTTTTCAATGCTCTTCTTAACGCCGGTCTGGACAGGGAAAATATCGACACAATGGTTAAAACCGCCCGTCACGCCCTGAGAAGCTCATATTTTGAGGCAGGAGCGGGACTCACAGGTGCTAATGTCGCAGTAGCGTCCACAGGAGCAATAGGCATAGTCACCAACGAAGGCAATGCAAGGCTGTCCGCCACTGTTCCCCCTGTCCATTTTGTTCTTTTGGGCTATGAGAAACTTGTGCCGGATTTTAAGACAGCTCTAAAGGTTGTGCGTATGCTCCCTAAGAGTGCGACAGGACAAAGAATCAGTACATATACCACATGGATCAAGGGGCAGGTTCCGTGCGAAACATCGGAAACAGGGCAAAAAGAGGTTCATTACATATTCCTTGATAACGGAAGGCTTGCCTTTTTTGACCACCCTCTTTTCTCTGAAGCTCTCAAGTGCATGCGCTGCGGGAGCTGCGCCAATGTCTGTCCGGCTTATGAAATGGTTGGCGGTCACGTATTCGGTCATGTTTATCTCGGAGCCATAGGGCTGATAATGACTGCGATGTTCCACGGCGAGAAAAAAGCACGGGACATACTTAAAATGTGTATAGGCTGCCGTGCCTGTTCAACCAACTGTCCGTCTGGAATAGATTTACAAAAAATAATTGCCGAGCTTAACGTAAATATTGGCGGCAAGTTTGGTCTTAACCCGCTCAAAAAATTCCTCTACAGTAATATCTTAAGCAGCGGAAAACGCTTCCGTGTGATAATGAAAGCCGGCTCGATACTCGCCGCTCCATTAACTGCGGCGGGCAAAATCAAAAAAATCCCTTTTGCCGGCAGAGAAATAAATTTCAGAGAGCTTCCCTCTATCAAACAAAAAACATTCACAGACATTATGTCTGGCAGATCTTCTGTGCAGAATCCTAAAGGGCGCATCTTTTTTTATCCCGGATGCGCTGTGGAATATTTCTATCCGCAGATGGGAACAGCCTTAGTAAACTTTCTGGAAAAGCAGGGTTATCAGGTTGATACACCGGATAAAGCCGCATGCTGCGGACTTCCTGCGATACACGGAGGCGACGGCGAAGGCGGACGCAAAACAATATCCGCCTGTTTGGCACAGATGAAAAAACCCGATGATTACGAAGCTTATCTGGTTCTCTGCCCAAGCTGCGGATTTGCCGTCAAAGAAGATTTCAAGCACTATACTGAAGACAGACCGGAGGACTTCAAAAAAGCCGGGCTCATATCGGAAAAGGTTAAATCATTCGCTATGTTCATTAAAGATAAACGACTTACAGATGTTTCTTTTAATAAGGAAGCAAAAGTAACTTACCACACCCCCTGCCACCAGAAGCGCGGTCTGGGTTCATCCGCAGAGGATCTGCTGGCATCTCTTCTGGGAGACAGCTTCATCCCGATGCAGGACAGTGATGTATGCTGCGGTTTCGGCGGTTCGTGGTCTGTTGAATATCCGGGTATATCCGCCGGAATACTCGACAAAAAAACAGAAAATATAGAAAAAACAGGTGCAGACACTGTCCTGACCGACTGTCCGGGATGCGTAATCCAGATAGCGGGAGGTTTGGGCAAAAAGGGCAAAAGCACTAAAGTTATGCATCTTTCAGAGTTTTTAAGATAACCTTCTACCCCTCTCCTAACTTATCCTGTGTCCCCGTTTGATCTTCAGCGGGAAAAAAACGGGGGCACAGCACACCTTAAACCGCTGTTACATTTATCCGTCCTTAACACAGCTTTGTCTCAAGCCTGCTGGCGAACACTTTGGTTCAAAACATAAAACAAATGTTTGAAAATAATGAAATTAAGTAGTATGATTTTCGCTCAAATATTTATTGGGGGTAAACAGTGGAGCAATTTGAACATATTCTTAACCTAATAGGCGGAATCGTTTGGGGTCCGCCACTTCTTGTTTTACTTGTGGGCACAGGTATCTGGCTTTCAATAAACCTCAGATTCCTTCAGTTCACCAAACTTTTTCACTCACTCTGGCTGGCTCTTATCAAAAAGAGAGAAGCAGACGATCACCCCGGAGACATCACACATTTTCAGGCACTTATGACAGCCCTTTCCGCAACAGTGGGAACGGGTAACATAGCCGGCGTGGCAACAGCAATTGCCATAGGCGGTCCCGGTGCTATGTTCTGGATGTGGGTAACCGGACTTGTGGGTATGGCGACAAAATACGCCGAAGCGGTTCTCGCCGTTAAATACCGTGTACAAAAGGAAGACGGCTCAATGAGCGGCGGCCCTATGTACTATATCTCCAACGGTCTCGGCTGGAAAAAACTCGGCATGCTCTTTGCAGTTTTTGCTGTTGTGGCTTCATTCGGTATCGGCAACATGGTTCAGTCAAACTCTGTTGCTGATGCGATGAAAAGTACATTCGGCATACCTGCTCATTTCACCGGAATAACGCTGATGTTCATCACGGCGCTTGTTGTTCTCGGCGGAATCAAAAGTATAGGCAGAGTAACAAGTATCCTTGTTCCTGTAATGATAGTGTTTTATATTATCAGCGCAATCGCAATACTTATTATGTATGCTGGGCATGTTCCCGGTGCCTTTGCCCTTATTTTTGAAAAGGCATTCTCACCTGCTGCTGCCACAGGCGGTTTTGCAGGCGCAGGGGTTATGCTCGCTATCAGAATGGGTGTGGCAAGAGGCGTTTTCTCCAACGAATCAGGTCTCGGAAGCTCTCCCATAGCTGCTGCTGCCGCTCAGACAAAACACCCTGTAACGCAGGCGCTTGTTTCCATGACTCAGACATTCATCGACACTATAGTTGTCTGCACAATGACAGGTCTTGTTCTTATAGTAACTGACACATGGGCAAGCGGCAGAAACGGTGCGGATCTCACCACATTTGCATTCTCAACCGGTTTTTCAGGCGGAGCAGTGATAGTGGCTATAAGCCTTGCGCTATTTGCTTACTCAACAATCCTCGGCTGGTGCTACTACGGCGAAAGATCCATGGAGTATCTCTTCGGGCTGAAATCAATCCCCGTTTACAGATACGCTTTCATAGTCTTTGTGGGAGTCGGTGCAATTTCCAAGCTTGATATAGTTTGGCTGCTTTCCGATGTTTTCAACGGGCTGATGGCAGTGCCAAACCTTATAGGTCTTCTCGGACTTACCCCTGTGGTGGTCAAAGAAACCAGAGACTATTTCGCAAATATTAAAGATTAAAAAGACAAAGGGCGTGCCTGAAATGGCACGCTCTTTTTATCCGAATTAAAACTAAACAATATTTAATGAGGTTTATTTATGAAACTTTTTCTGAAAATATTCTTGTTCACAATAACTTTCTCATCATTAGCATTTGCGTTTGATATTTCAAACGATAAAATAGTGTTACATCACAACAATATAGTTGTCGAAATTACCACACAGAACGATATGGACAATCCCTATAAAATCTATGACGCCTGGGGAAGCTTAGATATCATTGAGGCGGATATGATAACTTCTCTGGAAATTCAGGTAGGAGAGAGCAAAGTAGATGTCCCCTTGTCAGTCTACATGGATTTGGCAAACCCATACGAAGCAAAAATTAAACAGGATGATAAAAGCTCATTTATAATCGAGATTAAGGGCGGAGAAAAAGATACTAAATTTGACTACACTGCTCAAATAAAAGTTTTAAGTAACAAAATAATCTCCCGTACCGTTAGAAGCGGGAAGTTGTCTGAGGATCGCTGGGAGCGTACTAAATATTCAGCTTTTTAATAAAGTTTCTCAATTTAAAGCCAGCTTCTGCCTATTTTTATCTGTGGCAGTGAAAAAAATTTATATGTACTCCTGCAAGCCTTCTTTTACAAATTCATATTCATCAAACCTCTCAGGCAGCGTTCCTTTATCGGCAAATAAAGCGGCTTCGTCCTGTTCAAGTATAATCTCATCCCCGGTGCGGTAACGCTCCACAGCTATCTTTTTGCTTTTAGTCACCTTCACCTCCATAAACGGGTTATGGTAGCTCACAGAACCCATCTGGCGGGCCGCAGAATATCTTATAACTACCTTAATAGCGCATAAATCAAGGTTTTTCATCAGAGACGGGTGTACATAAAGCTCTCCGCCGTTCATCATAAACAGACCTTCGCTAAAAGAAGAAGAAAGAGAGGTAAGTACATTGCTATCTCCTTTGAGGCAGAAAGTACGAATAAATCCGCTTTCGGTGAGAGTTTCGTAACCCTTCATTATAAAACCGGCATTACGCCTTCTCGCTCCTGCCGCCTGAAAACGGTTTTTATAAACAAAAGAGCAGTAATTGACGGGTAGATTAATGTTGTTGTCTTTTCCGTATTTAATGACCTCAAGGGCTGTAAGCTCTGATTCCAGAACTGTAACCCTATCACCGTGGATATATGTGTAGTTTCTTTTAATAAGCTTTTCAAAGTTATACGGAGTAAGCCTCAACTGATGGAGGTTAAGATGTTTGACTCCCATTTCCGCAAGTTCCGGCATAAGCTTCTGTAAAAGCTCCTTTTCCTCAGGTATTGCAGGAATCTCAACAGTAACAGTGGGTATCACTCCACAGGCACGTTTCAGATTATCCAGTTTGTATGATGTTGCGCCTATATCAAAGCGTATCTCATCAAGCCCCGCATCACGCAGGCTGGTGAGGATTTCATCATCCGCCAGAGTACCGTTAGTGTACATCCAGAGGTAAATATTATTTCCGAAAGCTTTTTTTATTGTTCTGATAAAAGAGAGAGTAAGTTTTGGTGTGAGCAGAGGCTCGCCACCGCTGATGCTTGCACCCTTGAAGCCGAACTTTTTCAGGTATGCCGCATACTCCTCCGGCGCAGGAAAACTCACGGTATTTGTGGCGGGAACGCCCTTTTCATCCTGAGATGCAGGGCAGTAAAAGCAGGAGCAGTTGCATTTGTTATTTATAAAAAGGCATGACCACTCACCGCTTCCGCAGAGGCGGCAGCCCGGGGAGAGGTTTTCGGAATCTGTCTTTGTGCCTGAGTAATCCCATTTAATTTTTCCTTTGAGGCTCTCAAGAAGCTCTGTTCTTTTGGATACAGCACGAACGGCTTCTTCAGGTGTCAGAAAACGGAGAGAATCATACCCTTGTCCGTATTCTTTTTTTGCTGATTCAACAAAGCGGTTTAAATAATTTTCATTTGAGCCCATAAGCCCTCCCCGAAGGAAACAGGGGCAATAATAGCTTATAGGAAAAAATAAAGATACTGTTCTTTTTGACTCTTACTGAACACTACCCTTTGAAAGTAACAATATTTTTACAGCGTGGGCATTTAATCTGAACAATATTAACATCCCCTTTCATCAGGAGCTTACCACAATTCGGGCATCTGTATTCTTTATCATTATGAGTCTGCTTTTCAGCAGTTTCTTCTCTCATCAAATTTAACCTCTCCCTCGGAACATTTAACTAAAACCATGACAGTTTGTTAGGAATGCAAATTAAAGTTTTAATTTTCTAACTCCATAAATAAAACTTGTCAACTATTTTTGGAAAAAGGAGAGGTTTAATTTATTCAGAATAACGCTTAAGCATGAATACACCTGCAATGAAGGTTATAAATGTCAGAATAATCAATATTATTAACGACAAAAGCACTGGTTGTGTCATTGATTCTGCTCTCATAATAATGTTTGTATGGGTGAGCGGAAATAAATAAACCAGCTTATTCAAAAAACCGGGCAGATTATCCACCGGATAAAATGTACCGGAGAAAAAATTCATAGGCATAATAAAAAAATTCATAATGACTGCATTTGCTTCCAGATCTTTAATTGACAACCCTATAATAACTCCCAGTGAACCGGCAAATAACAGGTTAAAGAACAACGCAACAGCAGAGAAAAAGCCAAAAGGGAATACATCAAACAGAATAAAACCTGCTAAAATGACAACGACTGAAGCCATAACTCCTCGAAGAATACCTGAAAGCACAGTTCCCGTCATCAGCGAAAGAGCAGACACCGGTGACGTTATGAGGTTCTGAAAGCTTTTTGTATGGAGTCTTCCGTAACTAACAGCGAGCATCACAAGGTTGTATGAGTTCATCATTGATGTCATACTGACGATACCCTGCACAAGAAAATATTCGTATCTTACCCCTTCAAAACTTATGCGTGAGCCAAAGCCAAACCCGAAGGCAGCAAGATATATCAGGGGCGATGTAAGGGAGTAAAAAACAAATCCCAGCTTAGTGAGCTTATTCTTAAGAAGAAGCGCCTCTCGCAGAAACACAGCCCATGTTTCATAAGCAAAATCAAGCACCGTGTTCATTAATCCCTCCTTCAATAACCACAACATCCTCAAGGCGGGCATCTCTCACTGTACAGGCTGCGCTGCCGTTCTCTTTCATTGCCTCATCAAGTTCATCCCTGCTGCGGACTATGCGGAAAACTCTGCAACCGTCCTGTCCGCTGGTTTCCAGAACAAATCGTCCTGCTTCGTTTATAAGCTCTTCAGGTGTGCCCATACGTTTAATTTTACCGGAAGACATTATAGCCACCCTGTCGCAGAGGCTTTCAGCCTCTTCCGTATAATGTGTTGTGAGAAGAATTGATTTGCCTCTGTTTTTGATCTGCACTATCAGATTCCAAATCTCCCTGCGTATTGACGGGTCAAGACCAAGGGTAGGTTCATCCAGAAGAATAAGCTCCGGTTCCGCAAGCATTACCCTTGCGATGATCACCCTTCGCTTCTGACCGCCGGAAAGTTTATCCACCAGTTCGTTCATTTTTGACGCTATGCCGAAGCGCTCCATGACTTCAAGCACCTTTCTTTTGGCATCCGGTACACGGCGCAGGGCAGCATAAACAAGCAAATTATCATGAACTGTTAAATCACCGTCCAGATTATTTTCCTGCGGGACGACAGCAACAGCTTTTCTGACATCGTGCCTGTTTTTAACAACATCAAAACCTTTGACCTCAATAAAACCTTCATCGGGTTTGGTCAGAGTGGAAATCATTTTAATCACAGTAGTTTTCCCTGCCCCGTTAGGACCGAGAAGACCGAAAATCTCCCCTTTTTTTATCTCAAAACTCACGCCGTTCACGGCTTTCACATTTTTATACTGCTTATACAGGTTTTCGATCCTCAAAATCAATGTCTCACTCCAAGGGGCACGGCAACTGTTTTTTCTATGCCGTCTTCATTTATGCGGATAATCTTTGAGCGTATATTGAATACATTGTAGATATTGTCAGCGCACAGAACCTCTTCCGGAGTTCCGTCGGCAACGGTCATCCCCTCTTTCAGAGCAATTATTCTATGGCTGAATGAAGCTGCGAGGTTGAGATCGTGCAGAACCATGACCACTGTAAGACCATGCTGATCATTAAGCCTGCGAAGAAGCTCAAGCACTTCAAACTGATGGTGTATATCAAGATAGGTTGTGGGTTCATCCAGAAGTAGTATCTCCGGCTTTTGCGCCAGCGACATTGCAATCCATGCTCTCTGTCTTTCACCGCCGGAGAGCTGACCTATGCGTTTAAAACGTTTGTCCTCAAGTCCGGTGGCGTTAATTGCCCAGTCAACTGCGTCTCTGTCCTCATTGCTGAAGCGGTTCATGAAGCCGTGGTGCGGTGTACGCCCGAAGGCAACGAGACAGTGAACGGGCAGATCCATAGGAGCAATCGGTGACTGCGGAAGTATGCCCAGTTTTTTTGCTATACTCTTATCATCCATCTCCGCAATGGATTTTCCCTCAAGAAGAACAGAACCTGAGAAAGGCTGAAGAAGTCTGCCCGCTGTTTTAAGCAGAGTAGATTTGCCAGAGCCGTTCGGGCCTATGACTGTTGTTATACGCCCTTTTTCAAAACAGAGGGAAACCCCTTTTAAAACTTCCTTTTTTGCGTAACCGGCACGGAGAGAATCAACACTGAGACATCCTGTCATTTTATCCCCCTTGTAAGCAGATAGAGAAAGAACGGCGCACCTATAAATGCCATGAGTATCCCCACGGGAAGCTCATAGGGTGAAAACAGCGTCCGTGCCGCAGTATCGGCAAAAATAACTGTGACAGCGCCGAAAAGAGCGCTGAACGGTATAAGAAACCTGTTGTCTGAGCCAACGATCAGTCTTGTTATGTGAGGAATAATAAGCCCCACAAAACCCATGAGACCTACAGCAGAAACAGCAGACGCCGCAAGAAGCGCCGCAAGAAGAGTGAGCAGAAACTTTGCTTTTTCAACCTGAAGCCCCAGTCCTCTGGCGATATCATCTCCCAGTGCGAGGATATTAAGATACTTTGCACCGAAAACGGCACCTAAAAAACCAACAACGGAGTAAGGCAGAACCATATAAAAATGATTCCAGCTTTTGCCGTGGAGAGTGCCTGCCATCCAGTTTACCGTACCCTGAACTCTGTCACTGAAAAGCACTGTCAGCGCCGACATAAATGCAGCAAGAAAAGCAGACAGGGCGACCCCTGCCAATACAAGCCTGAGAGTATGTGCCCCGCCGTTATATGCGATGAAGTAGATTATCAGAGCTGCGCCGACCGCTCCCAGAAAAGCAGCGGGCGGAATAATTGCCGACATCGCCGGAAAGAGTATCATCACAACCATAGCAGCAAGTCCTGCTCCGGCAGAAATACCTATAATTCCCGGATCTGCCAGAGGGTTTTTAAGAACAGACTGGAGTATCGCTCCGGAAAGAGCCATGTTCATTCCCACAAGCCCGCCCGTGAGTATGCGGGGCAGGCGTATATTCATAATAACCTGATATATGCCCTGATTAGCATCGGCTGCGGTGAAAACCGCAAGAAAATCACTAAGACTAACCCCAACAGAGCCTTTAGCAACACTGATCAGAAGACCGCAAAAAAGAAGTCCTGTTCCGAAAAATGCCGTAACAAGCCTTTTTCCGTTTTCAGGATCGGTCTGAATACCATGTTTCATTTGTACAGTTCCGGATACATCAATGAAGACAACTCAAGAACAGCTTCGCCCAAACGGACAGTGGGATTTATTCCGTATGTGTCAAAAGGAAGGCTTATCACTTTTCCCTCCCTGACAGCACGGAGAGCGCTCCATGCGGGTTGCTTTTTAAGCTGAGAATCAGCGGCGGGTGTACTTTTATTACCGTGGGAGATGATGAATATCATATCAGGATCAGCCATAGTCACATATTCCAGACTCACAGGGACAAAACCGCTGTACATGCCTGTTCCGCCTTTCATATCTCTTCCGGCTATATTCATACCGCCTGCAAGCTCCGCAATTTCTCCTATAAAGCTTGCAGGAAGAGCCATATTGAAACTTTCAGGTGTTCCGTATACCACAAGCACCTTTTTAGAGGGCTTGCCGAATGTTTTTTGTGCTTTTTCGATATCAGAATTTATAGAGGCAACTTTCTGAAATGCCTTATCGGGGTTTCCTGTTATCTGACCGAAAATTTCCATTTTTGCAGTGAGATCATTTCTGTCATGCACTCCGAAGACAGCAAGCGGAATACCTGCCTGTTTCAGAGAGTTTTTAAGAGATATGTGGAAAGGAAAATTCATCCCTATTACCAGATCAGGGTTCATGGCAACAATACGCTCAAGATCCGGACTCTGAACCCTGCCCACTGATGGCACGCCCTTGATATACTCGTTGAGATATGCAGGCATTGTGCCGCTTTCACCGTATGCGGCGGGTTTTCCCCCTGCTGCGATGAAGAGTTCAAGATTTGAGCTGTTCAGCACAATAACCTTTCCGGGCACTTTGTCAAATGTGTATGAATCACCGGCATCGTCAGTGAATGTGAAGGCAGATGCCTGTAAAGCCCCAAAGCAGAAAGCAAAAAGAAGAAGAGCCAGCCGTTTCATGCGAGGCACCTCTTTTTAAGTTTACCGAATTCCGCCTTCTGGCACTCCAGCATTTTACCGCATGCGTCACGACCCAGATAAATTTTAAATGCGCATTTGCCGTTCTTATCAAAAAACTGAACAGAATGACTCTCTTTGCCCATAAAAGGTCTGCTCACAAAGAATATACTGTCAATTTCCTCAAAAGATATATGCCCTCCGAGGGGGCTTTCTTCCGAATGCAGATTAAAAAAGCCTCTGGCGTACTGTCCCACAGGGATAGATGCCTTCATTTCTATGATTGCAGAGTCATTAGTTACAATAATCGTAACAGCACCCCACCCTGCGGCTTCTTTCATAACCGTATCAAAGAAACTTCCGCCCACTTCAATAATGCCGTCGCCATCTATATTGCGGAGAATATCCCTTTCGGAAACTCCAAGTTCTCTTGCCGCAAAAAGCGTAGGCATATTTTTATTTTTTGAGAGATAATCCGTAATTTTTTCTGTCTGCATAGCTTCCTCCTAGCCCTGAGCTGCTATTTTATCGGATACGGGTTCATAAACGCCTTGGCTGTGTATCAATTCAAGAATATCAAGCAGCGCCTGAGTCATATTCACGTACCAGAACTGCCCGGCAGGGAGCAGACGCATAGTTCTCTCGCCCACAGTGACAAGACCTCTTTTCTCCCATGATTCTGTCAAAGGAGAAAAAATGCTTTTTAGGTTAATTCCGAAAAGCCTTTCAGCCGTGTCAAAACGGAGAATACCTGTATCCATCTGTCCGTTTATGAACTCATAAAGTCCGCTCATGATATTTTTTTCAGAGAGCCCCATCACAGGCTTAATTCCTTTTGCTCTCATCATATTGTACGGTGTTACGGCAGGGTGAACAAAATAACCGTAGTTTTCTGTTCTTCCGCCTGCACCGGCGCCGAATGCGTGAAGCACGCAGCCGGATTTTGTGAAACGGTTATATATGCTTCTGTCCAGAGTGCCTCTGACCCAGTGGGACATTGAAAGCTGTGAATATCCCATATCAGAAAGCATCTCATACGCAGCAGAGTGGTATTCATACTGCCTTGAGGTTTCAGGAACAGCTTCGGTTTTGCCTTTTTTTATCCCCTCGTCCATCTTTCCGCCTTCAAAGACATTAAGCTGGTAAACAGCCATTCCATCCACACCAAGGCAGTCAGCAGTGTGAATATCGTTCAGAAAAGTTTCAACCGGCTGATGCGGCAGACCAAAGATAAAATCGAGGGAAACGCTTGCCTCCTTCATGGAAATAAGCCTGCTTACCATCTCCATTACCTTTTCTCCCGAATCCACTCTGCCAATCGCCCTTCTGGCTTTTGTGTCAAAAGACTGAACACCAAGGGAAAAACGGTTTACACCGTTATCAACGCATGCCTGAATCTTATCAGCACCAAACTGGTAAGTTCTTGTTTCAAAGGTGATTTCGCAGTCATTCGAGAGAGGCAGGCTTTCGCGGACAGCTTTCAGCATTTTTTCAATCTGCATCGCAGATAACGTCCCGGGAGTTCCGCCGCCTATATACACTGCCCTTACCTTCCCATGGGAGTACAGGGGAGTATTTTTGGCATCCGCTATCTCCCCGGTGAGAGCTTCTGTGTAGTCATCTATCAGCGAAGCATCGGACAGGTTTTTGAAAAAACCGCAGTATGTACATTTTGTCTGGCAAAAAGGAATATTTATATACACGCAGGCATCTTCAAAGGAATGTTTAGCCTTCGCCTCTGCCTGCCAGACAGACATAGTTTTATCCGCCTCGACATTCTTTCCTCTTATTCCGGCATGAACAGTGCGTTTTTTATCATAAGCCTTTGCCGCTTCAAAAGTTTCTTCATTGCCGAAAATCAGTCTGCGTTTTTCATCGTCTACGAATTTTAACCAGCTTTCCATATCCTTACCTTTTCATGACCCGCTTAACGAGATTCTCCGTAAAAGCCCAGACCTCTGCCTTATTCATAAGACTCCGGGGCTTTTTGCGTTCAGCTATTTCAAGCTCGCTGAATCCCGCCATTCGGTAAAAGTAGTCCATACCTTTTTTATCCGTGTCTGTCATTCTGGCGTAGACCATCTCCCCGTGGAGCATCTCGCCGTATATACATGTTCCGGTGAGGGCGGCGTATTTTTCAAATATCTGCACTCCCCCCATGGCTTTGCCTTTTACAAACATGCACTCTGTCTTCATTGCTGTGCCGAAAAAAGCTGTTTTCACCTCGGCAAGCTCGTCTTTACGCTCTTCTATAAAGTTTTCCATCTCCGGAAGAAAACCGTTGGCATATATACCTGACCCCATAAGCACAAGGTCATAACCTGAAAAAGCAGAGGGAGCCTCGCGGGCTTCCCTCCTTTCTGTTTCCCATCCCTCAATGGTAAGCCTTTCGGCTATCCATTCAGCAATAACCGCTGTTGCTCCGTAACGGCTTGCATACATGATCAAAACTTTCATGCCTGACCTTAGAAATCTGCTGATACTTTGAGTATGAAATGCCTGCCCGGTTCGGGAATGGGAGACATAGCAAGCTCATAGTCCTGATTGTTAATATTAAGGGCTTCAACCCCTACCATGATCCTTCTGCCGTCTTTGTAGAAGTAAGAACCTGTGAGAGCAAGATTAAGGGTGGTATAGGCTTCTGTGGTGTCCACAGTTCCATCAGGTGCAGCATCCTCCGCTTTTGATGCGTAACGTCCGTAGATATCGGTATTCAAAGCGAATTTCTTGCCGAATCTGGCATCGTGACGGATACCGAATCTTGAAGTTATTTCGGGAATGCCGTTTTTATAGGTGCTGAATCCTTCCTGCTCATATTTGCGCCTCATGTAAGCGCCGTTTATGTACGGTGTAAAGTCGCCTATGAAAACCTTAGTCATCAGTTCGGCTCCTGTTGTTTCAGCCTTGTCAATATTGGTGAACTCAAGAGCAGTGCCGCTGCCGTAAGGAATTGTATGAGTGGTAATGTAGTCTTCAGACTTAGTGTGGAACACGGCAAGGTCAATATCAGCCATTTTATTGCTGAATCTGACACCAACTTCAAAGTTGTCAGAAGTTTCAGGATCAAGATCCGGGTTTGAAAATGTGGGAGTGCTGCTGCCGTGAGTTGTTCCCATGTAAAGCTGCTGGAGGTTCGGCGTTCTGTAACCGCTGGAGTAGATAGCACGCAAAGCAGTGTCCTGTATGCCTGTATAAACCAGTGAAAGACTGCCCACTACATTATCATCGTCAGTATCTTCATCGGGAATACTTGCGTTGTTTGTGCTTTCTATTTCATTTTTGACCTTAGTATAGCGCAGTCCGGCACTGAGGATAAAATCGCCAAGCATCTGCTCGTCCTGCAAAAATGCAGACATTGTCGTCTGCTTTGCATCGGTGTCCGTAAGAGTGGCAACAGGGGCACCGAAGGTCTGGATATTATCTTTGGCGTTGAGGTCATCAATATTATATTCCAAACCTGCTATCAGAAGGTTTGTATCAGAAATCTCAAAATCAAACTGACCAAGAACACCTGTGGTATCGAGTGTATTTTTAGTGAGCCCTCTGTATGACATCGGCATAGTTATCGGACCCATGCTCACTGTCATATCCATATTATTTATGAATTTTTTATAGGTTTCCTGCGTAAATACATCTATTCTTGCCTTGTTAAGAAAACTGCCCGGATTGCGGTATTCAAACCATCCTGCGTATTTTTCCCTGTTCCATTCGGGAAGCATCATGTGCATCATCGTAAATGGAGGCTCAATCTCACCTACATAAACCTCACTCTCTGACTCGTAGTCAGTGTACTGCACTCCCATATCGAATTTCTTGTTTTTATATCCTGCAAGCAGGCTCATATTGGTGTTTTCATATTCAGAGCCTTTAAGCTCGTCATCGTGGGAGTCTTCACGGTTGCCGAAATCGTTTTTGGAAACTTCCGCCCTGTAGTAAAAGTTTTTGATACCGCCGTAAAGCGATGCAGCGGCATTATATGAGTCACTGTTGGTGTTGTAGGTATAGCTGGCAACACCCTGAACCGGTCTGTCGCCGCCTTTTTTCGTTATAACATTAATTGCGCCGCCTATGGCTTCGGAACCGTAAAGCACAGAACCAGGTCCTTTGATTATCTCAATCCGCTCAATGCTGTTAATATCAATGAGCAAAGGTGTTCCGTCCATTGACTTCTGTTCTGTGATTTTCATTCCATCCACCATTATCAGTGTTCTGGAACTGCTTTCACCACGAAGGCTCAGTCTCTGGACTCCCGCTGCTCCGGTGCTTGTCATCTGGACAGCCGGAATATCACGAAGGAGTTCGGCAAGGCTTGTTGCACCCGATTTGCGGATATCTTCTTCCGTTATAACGTTAACTGTATAAGGAACTTCTTTCATTTCCTTCTCGACTCGTGTGGCAGTTACTTTGATTTTTTCTGTTTCCATATCTGCTGCGGATGCAGAAATTAAAGAAAACGCAAGCAATGGAAGCACAAAAATTAACTTTCTGTACATAAACTCTCCTTTAGTCTGATTTATAACGTCTATAAACAGGGGGATCCGCCCTTTTTTCCTCTTTTTTTTCAGTTATGCAGGCTGTAATCAATAGGTATAAGCAAAGTCACAGGTTCGGGAAGTTTTTCCCTTATGGGGAACACTGATGAGGCAAGGGAAAGCGCCTCATTATCCAATATATCAAACCCGCTGGACTCAACCATTTTTAAGCCCTGAAGCCTTCCTTCGCAGTCAATATGCAGCTTGATAACCACAGTGCCTTCATACCCTCTGCGCCTTGCGGAGTAAGGGTATTTTTTATTTCGTACCATGCCGTCTGTAAGTCTTGCTCTGAAGCTGTCATAGTCAAATTCCGGCTGGGGAGGCATAACAGGTCTTGGAGCAGGGACAGGCGTATGAACAGCAGCAACTTTCACCTCTGCCGGTGCTTCAGATACAACAGGAACTTCTTCCGCAACGGGAACAGTTTCCTCCACTGCCTTAACAGCAGCGGGTTTTTCCCTCACAGGGAGAGGCTTTTTAATTTTTTTCGGAGGGTTTTTCTTAACAACAGGTTCAGGCTGCGGTTTAGGAGGAACGGGTTCTGCAACAGCGGGAACTGCAACCGGTTCGGGCTGAAAATGTTTGAGGGATACTGTTATCCTTTCAGGCTCTTTCTGGTCAGCCGGAGCATTCTCGACCTTTACTAAAAAGAGAACAGCCCCATGAAGCAGCATAGAAAAAATAAGACTTCCGGCAACTATACGTCCCCTGTTATCTCTCATCTCTGCTCTCCGTGAGAAATTCAACAGACACAGCGCCCGCTTTTAAGGCACTGTCCATAACTGCAACTATTGATTCAAAATTTACTTCTTTATCAGCGGCTAAGGTGATCACCTTGTCACCGCTTTCAGTGATCATGTTCTTAAGTCCCGCTTCAAGTCCGCTCATCGGTATTTCCGATTTACCTATAAGCACACGTCCGTCTGCTTTTAAAGTGACCACTCTTTCGAGTTTGTCTGTTTTCTGTTCAGTGCTGCTTGCTGGCAGGTCAGAATTAATTGAAGGAACAGCAAATACTGATGTAAGCAGAAAGAAAATCAGAAGAAGGAACACCATATCGATCATAGGTGTCATATCCGCTGATCTGCTTTTTCTTGCGAACATGCTGAGATTAATCAACGCAGGCTCCTGCGCGGCGAATCATTTCCTCGCTTTTCAGTTTTATTGTCAGGGCTTTTTTGCTTAATTCATTCTCAAAGATATGAAAAATTATAAGAGCCGGAATCCCGACCATAAGTCCGAAAACAGTTGTGAGGAGAGACTCCCATATTCCTCCGGCAAGAATTGAAGGATCAACAGCCCCTTTTTGTGCTGAAATAGACTGAAATGCCTTCACCATTCCCAATACTGTTCCCGAAAGACCAACCATAGGCGATATTCTGCCAATAAGGTCCATCAGATGCAGGCTGCGTGAAAACCTCTGTAATTCTGAAATAGCTCTGTTTTCCGCTATATGCTCAAGATCATGTTTTGAGCAGTTTATATGGATTATTATTTCGGCAGCAACTTTCTCCATAGCGCCTTTTGAATTTTTAAGAGTGGCGAGGGCTGTTTTAAAATCACCTTTAAAAAACGAATGTTCCGCATTTTCCAGAACTTTTCCTGAGCTTCTGTTAAGGGCAAAGAAAATCATTCTCTCTATAAAAACTGCTGTAAGCACAATTGAGAAAAACAGCAGCGGGTACATCATAATTCCGCCTTTGCTGAAATATTCTTCAATCATACAAGCCTCCGTTGAATTACTTCAGCCTTATTACCAAGACCACTAACAATTGTCAAGATCTTTAACATAATTAGATCTTTCTAATACAGTGGCTAAATTAATACCGTAATGAAACTTTTTTAGTCATGTAATATTTGTAAAGAAAAAAGTGAACGAATGAGCCGGAAAGCGGAGAACAATACAGGAAGCCGACAGAACGTACGGCCTCCTTCAAGAATTATTATTTTTCGATGCCTTTTCTGGCGGGTATTCCCTGGGTGTAGTAATGCTTAATCTCATTCATTTCTGTAACAAGATCCGCCGCCCCTATTATTTCATCTGCGGCGTACCTGCCTGATAAAACCAGCTCCACACCATCGGGCAGTTGTTTAATCAGCTCCAGAACATCGTCCTTTTTAACAAGCCCTTTGAATACGGCGACATTTAGTTCATCTGCCGCCACAAGCCGGTATTTCCCGGAGAAAACAGCTTCTTTGATTTTCGCAAAGCCGTCTTCAGCCATCTGTATATCTTTTGCTGTGGGTTCGCCCCTTATAAAACCGCTCTGCCCGAAGGTTTCATGGGTGATATTATCAAACTTTTTCAGAGATTCAGTCTCTGAGTAGTTGCCGTCTTTGAGAAACTGCCCGAAATACACATTAAACCCCGCTCCGGCGCAGCGCACGCAAAGACCCAGTACAGCAGTTGTTTTCCCTTTGCCGTTGCCGGTGTAGACATGAACGCATGATGTTTTATCCGGCATGGTTAACTACCTCTCCGATTATTATTGTGGCAGGGTGTTTCACACTGTTTTCAGCTATGAACCTCTCTGCTTCGCTAAGTGATGTAAACATTACTCTCTCACCTTCTGTGCCGATATTCTCGCCTATCAATACCGGAACAGCAGCATCCATACCGTTTTCGGTAAGTTTTGCGGCAATAACACCGAAGTTTCTGACACCCATGTAAACCACAATAGTAAGCCCCAGATTTGCCAGAGCTTTCCAGTTGTAAGCATCATCCAGAGTGCCGTCCTTCGTGTGCCCGGTAATGAAAACCACACCGGGGATATTACGGCGGTCAGTAAGAGCGCTTTTCATCTTTGCGGAAAGGGCAGATGCGGAAGTTACCCCAGCTATGACTTCAACATCAGCACCGGCAGCTTTTGCTGTTTCAACTTCTTCTGCCGTGCGGGCAAACACAGAGCTGTCACCGCCTTTCAGACGGACAACACAGCGCCCTTTTTCCAGATGCTCACGGATTATTTCATTTATATCTTTCTGACGCACACAGTTTTTATCATAGGGATGTTTGCCCACATCAATACATTCGCAGGATGCATATTCAAGAAGAGATTTATCTATAAGCCTGTCATAAAGAACAACTTCGCCCTTTTTAAGAGCATCAATACCCGCCAGTGTCATTGAGTTTCTGTTAACTCCGGCACCGACTATAATAAGCTTTTTATTCATACAGTTTCCTCAAGGCGGAATTAAGCTCAATCACAGCGTCAAAAGATCCTGTGTTAGCCCTTGAAAATTGCTTTTCATCCGCATGTATCCATTTGGATCTCATTTTTGAAAACTCCGGACGCTCCGCAGGGGGAACAGGGTTGCGGTTCATGGGTCCTGTCTGCCAGATATAAATATCCGGCTGCGAGGCAACCACTCTTTCCAGTGAGAGTTTCACCAGCTTATCATCCGAATCCACAATATTTTTTCCGCCTGCCGCCTCAATTACAGAAGAGGCAATGTTTCCCCTGCCTGCCGCTGTGTAAGGAAGCTGGCTGACCTCGAAAATAACCTTGGCAACAGAAGGCAAAGGCTGAACAGACATAAGCTTGCCTTTAAGTTCACCCACAAGCTCTGCCGCCTGCTCCGTCCTGCCTGTCAGTTCGCCTATATCCCTGACACAAACCAGTATTTCTTCAAGGGTCAACGGGTCATACTTGTAAACTGATGCTCCGGTAATAGCCTCAACAGCATCAGCGTAATAAGAATCAGCAGAGCCGGTAATTATCAGATCAGGCTTCAGGGAGCGTATTATCTCAGCATTCGGACGGATGTGCGTACCAACCTTAACCGCTTCGGGAAATTCCGTAACGTTTTTTGTAACTCCGGCAACTTTATCACCCGCACCTAGTTTATAGAATATATCCGCCGCAGCGGGAGCAAGTATAACAACTCTTTCGGCAGCATTAGCACTAAATACTGAAAGTAAAATGGTCAGCGTGAGCATCAGCCTTAACACTGAACACCTCCGAAAGCATGGACACCTCAACCTCTCCGGCCGGTACGTCATATATCAGTTTTCCATTTAACATCATCCATATCCTGTCAAAATATTTAACCGACAGATTCACCTCGTGCATTGAGGCAATGAGCGTTTTGCTCGAATCTGTCAGAAGTTTTAAAATTTCCAGAGAGTGCCTTACATCAAGCATTGATACAGGCTCATCCAGAAAGAGAACATCTGTTCGCTGATTAAGCGCACGGGCTATCATCCCCCTTCTCTTCTCTCCGCCGGAAAGCTCCGTAAAGGCTCTGTCCCGCAGAGTTACAAGGGCAGTTGTTTTAAGAATTTCATCCGTCAGTCTGTCAGCATTCTTCATATGTCCTGCTGCGTATGCACCAAGACGAACCACTTCAAAAACAGTAAACGGAAAAACAACTGACGGAAGCTGCGGCATAAAAGCCATCATTTCCGCACGCTCTTTACGCTTTATTCCGCCAAGCTCTTTTCCGCCGTAATAGATGCCTTCACAGGGGATAAGCCCGGTAAGTATATGCAGAAGCGTACTTTTACCCGAACCATTCTCACCAATTACGGCTATTTTGCAGCCTTTCTGCACAGTGAGATCAGGCACACTTAACGAGAATACGCCACGTTTAAATTCAAGACCTGCAATATCAATCATGCCAGATCTCCGCCTGTCTGCTCCGCAGTATATAGAGAAAAAATACTCCGCCTAGAACTGCGGTAACTATCCCCACCGGAAGCTCCGCTCCGTTTGGTATAACTGTTCTTGCCACTGCATCCGCTGTTATCATAAGCAGTGCGCCAAACACGGAAGAATAAAAGATTCCCTGCCTGACATCGCTGCCGTAAAAACTTCGGGCTATGTGAGGCACAATGAGTCCCACAAACCCGATTAAGCCTGTAAAACTCACAGAAACAGCCACAAGAGCAGTGGAGAACACAAACGCCCTCATTCGCTCACTCCGTACATTCACGCCGGATGTTTCAGCGGACATTTCATCAAGGGCGAGGATGTTCAAGGGACGTGCCCTGAACATAAAATAAGCTGTGCAGAGAATGAGAACAGACGCCGCAAAAGCTGTTTTTGCCCATGTTATCATATAGAAACCGCCCATAAGCCAGAAGACTATGGAGGTCAGAGATTCTTCAAAAAAGAATTTTACAAACCCTATCACCGACGAAGCAACAATATTAAGCACCACACCCGCCAGAATCATAGTTATGGGGCTTATTCCGCTTCTGCGGTATGAAACACTGTAAACAAGCATCAGCCCGCCTAACCCCGTAAAAAGAGCCACAGGTGAAGCAAGATGTGCAGGAAGCCCCACTGCTATGGCAATCACAGCTCCCAAAGCAGCAGATGATGCCGCTCCGGTGGTGAAGCTGTCCGCCAGAGGATTGCGCAGCACAAGCTGATATACAGAACCGCTCAAGCCAAGCATAGCACCTGTCAGCCCTGCAAAAACCACACGGGGAGCCCGCATATTAAGCAGAATATCCCTCTGGACTTCATCCGTGCGGAATTGGGTTATATCTGTGGAGCCAACAAACAACGCAGCGGCAGATACTGCTACGAGTATCAAAATCCATAGAAGCTTCAACCTTCAACCCCGTTCAGAATCCGTCCTGCTATTATGAACAGCACAGCCGCCGAACCGAGCATAACACCCATGTTCAGCCATATATCGCACTCTGTCCCTATCAGGGAACATCGTATGAGCTTTGTTGAGTAAGTCATGGGAGAAATATGAGCCAGAACACCTGCCATAAAAGGCATTTTATCCACCGGATAAAAAGTGCCGGAGAGAAATATCATTGGGGTTATCACAAATGTGTTCACAGACATCTGATCCCCGTGGTTTTTTACCACGAGTGCAACAATTATGCCCAGAAGGGAAAAAACAATCAGATGAACAAGCATCACTGGGATGAATAAAAGGCTCATTTTCAGCCCTGCACCGGCAATAAAGCCGTAAGCCAGTATTATCACCACAGGAATAAGCCCTTTGATTACTCCGTAAAACACCTCGCCCGCAACAATTTCCCACCTGCTCACAGGAGCAAGGAGATACTCGTCAAAGACCTTAAAGTAAAATCTGGAAATATTTATTTCGCCGGAAATTCCGTAGCTCTGGTTAAGGCTGCTCATTGCGACAAGTCCGGGGATGAGAAACGTGAGGTAGTTTACCCCGTCCACAGAGGCAAAACGTCCTATTCCGTAGCCAAAGGCAACAAGAAACAGAAAAGGGGAAACAGCAGATGATGCAAGCACCTTCCATATTCTGCTGCGGAGAACCTGTGTCTCTCTGTATAAAACACCTTTTACGCCGTTCATGCGTCTATTCTCCTGCCGGTAATGGTAAGATAAACATCCTCAAGGTTTGTTTCCCTTATACTTGCTGTATCCGAAAGAGCGCCCAGTCTCTCAAGCCCTGCATCACGGGTTTCAAAAAACTCTGTCTCAGTTTTACCGTTCCGGTATATGTCCAGAGCCCATTTGCCGACCCTCGCCTTCAGTCCTGCCGCCGTTCCTTCAGTGACAATTTTCGCCTTATCCATTATCATCACACGGTCAGACAGCATTTCCGCTTCTTCAATGTAATGGGTAGTAAGCAGAATTGTACATCGCTTATCATGGTTTATACTGCGTATGAAGTCCCACATTGTCCTGCGGACAGAGGCATCAAGCCCCACTGTGGGTTCATCCAGAAAAAGCACCGAAGGTTCATGAAGAAGAGCACGGGCAATTATAAGCCTGCGTTTCATCCCGCCGGAGAGGTTTCCGGCAGTTTTATCCGCATGTGCGGCGAGCCCCGAAAAATCCAGAGCATTTGCAATTTTATCACCTAAGCCGCTCACTCCGAAGAGTATTCCGTGGGCTTTGAGGTTCTGATACACCGAAAGATCCCGATCCACATTATTATGCTGGGGCACAACGCCTATTGTCTGCTTGATCCTCCTGTTCTGCGGGTCAAACAGAGTGCCGTCATAACGTATCTCGCCGGATGCGGGAATGGTTAGTCCGGTCAGCATGTTTATAGTGGTGGTTTTACCGGCTCCGTTGGGACCGAGGAGAGCAAGAATGCTCCCCTCCTCCACATCAAAGCTTATTCCGTCAACAGCTTTGTGACTGCCGAAAACCTTTGTAAGGGATCTTACGGATATTTTGCTCATATTATTTAAGTTCGATTCCTGCCTCTTTGGCGGCTTCTTCCATATGACCTATGAAAATCTGCCTCACTGCGGGCTTGTGACCAAGTCCTTCAAGTACAGGAGTTACATTGAACCCTGCCTTTGTGAGCATAACCTTCCATGAGTCATCCTCGTCTCCTGCCATGTCATTTTCTGCGTGATCACCCGCAACATACATCAAGGGTTTGAGGACTATGTTTTTCACCTTTGCCGCAACAAGCTTATCCATCACGGAGTCAAAATCGGGCAGACCTTCAACCAGACCAATCACAACAGGCACACCGTACATACGGTTAAGAATCAGCTCAAGCTCATAATAAGCACCCTGAGACATATGTTCGTTTCCATGCCCCATGTAAACAAGTGCGGCTTTTGCGTCCTTTGCCTGCTGAATATCCGGTGCAAGCACCTTTGCCAGCGTCTCTAGATATTCTGCATGGGAGTATGCGCCTGTGAGAGGTTTGCCTATACCCACAGCAACAAAGGGCTGAAGCTTAGGTTTGAGGGTTTTTATTCCTGCAAGCCCTTCAACATAGGCAACCATATCAGCATATTCCTCACCGTCTGTAATAAGCGAAGGCTGAACAACGATGTTTCTGTAGCCAAGGTTCTGGAGATCTGCCATTACACCCAGAACGTTTTTTATTCCGTACAGCATTTCAGGAACCTGCGGATGCTCTCTGCGATAAGCCGAATCAGCCGCTCTCTCGTTCCATATCTTGCGTATTATATTTGAGGTAAAAGCCAGTCTAACAGGTGTTTCGGGATACTTTGCCTGTGTTTCCCTCACCAAAGCGAGGATAGGCTCAAGGGTTGTTTCATAGGTTGTGCCGAATGACGTGATCACGATTGCCGTTTTTTCTTCCATTGCTTTTTCTCCTCCTGCATGTACTGCGCCCGTAAAAGCCAGACAAACAAGGAACACTGCGAATATGCGTTTCACATACTCCTCCTTAAAAAAAATATGATTTTATACGGGTGCGACAGGAAATCCTGCTAGGGGGGCATATTTGGGTGCCTTCATCCTCGTAAAGTTCAAACAGAACAGGTATCCTGACTTCCGGCACGGCATAAAGCCGCCTACTCCCGCACCTTCCCATCCGTTTTATGGACAGTGGCTCACTGCGGTTTCGTTCCGGTTACAGTAGCGGGACTGTTTTGGATTTTAACCAAATTCCCTGTTTCTGTCTCCACCTCGTATATAAAGCCATTTTCTGATACATGAGCCCGTTAGTCAATTATAATTATTCTTGACACATATTTTATTTCGGAACACCATCTCAAAATGCGTAAAGGATTCACCACAGGCACAGCCGCTGCGGCAGCGGCAAAGGCTCATGCCGTTTACCGTATGAGCGGAATAAATACTGATTTCATTGATATTATCCTGCCGGACGGCAGCCGTATGGGCATACCAGTCACCTGCTCAGAAACGGGTGCATTTGTCATAAAAGATTCCGGTGACGATCCTGACGTTACCCACGGAGCGGAAATACATGCGTATGTGGAGCTTAATAACAGCGGCATCATAGAGATAAAAGGCGGAAAAGGCGTAGGAACTGTCACTAAGGCAGGTCTTCAGATACCAGTGGGTGAACCTGCCATAAACCCTGTTCCCCGCAAAATGATAAAAGAAAATGTGCGGGAAGTTATAGGCGCTTCAAAGGGAGCAGTGGTTACAATATCAGTACCCGAAGGGGAGAGGCTTGCGGCGCAGACCTTTAATGAACGCATCGGCATAATCGGCGGAATATCAATAATAGGCACAACCGGGATAGTTCATCCCATGAGCGTTGATGCTCTTATAGATTCATTTAAGTGCGAAATTGACGTAAAACTTGCGGAAAGCAGGCACATAATCCTTGTTGCGGGCAAAATAGGCGAAAAACACATGCAGACCATCCGCTCCGGCGAAGACGCCGTAATGGTCAGCAACTACTTCGGAGAAGCTTTTAATTACTTGCGGAAGAATGATATAACAGAAATCACCCTCGCCGGTCATCCGGGAAAACTGGCAAAACTTGCCATGGGGCATTACAATACCCATTCTGCCCATTCCCCTCAGGCGCAGGACTTTGTGAGCGGCGTCCTTGGTCTGCCCGCAGGGTTTAATACTGTGGAGGAAATATGCCTTACCCATCCGTCAGGGTTCAGCAGTATAGCAGAACTGATAAGCGCAAAGGTCAAGAATGATTACGGATTTACAAAAACTGATGTTTTCCTTTTCAACATGAAAGGCGATCTGATAGGACAATCTCATGGCTGACATATACATAATATCAACCGGAACCGGACATCCTGATAGGCTGACAGGCAGGGCGAAGAAAGCCCTCTCGCAGATAGATACGGCTGTGGGCGGGGAGAGATTCCGCCACTGGGTAAATGTTCCTTTTTACGAGCCGGAACCTCTGATAAGCGGCACTCTGGAATTTATCAGGAATAACCGTGGAAAAAAAATCGGCGTTCTTGTCACGGGGGATGCGGGATTTTTCAGCCTCGCTAAATCTGTCGTGAAGGAATTCGGCAGGGAAAACGTTAAGATAATAGAGGGAATAAGCGTTGTTCAGGCAGCATTTGCGGCGATAGCTGAACCATGGGAGGATGCTGTGTTCCTTTCCGCCCACGGACGGAGCGGATTTGACATAGAAAAAGCAGTTAATGCAGATAAGTTTCTTATTCTGTGTGATAAAATCAACAACCCACGAAGAATAATTGAAGAAAACAGCCGTCTCATAAAGAATTTTGAACTCTGGGTGGCGGCAAACCTCAGCATGGATAATGAAATAATTCACAGAGTAACACTGGATGAGCCAATACCCGAAGATGCTCTTTCCTGTGTGATTGGGATAAGAAAAACAGGTGAATAAATGGCAAAAGTCTACTTCATAGGCGCCGGGCCCGGTGATCCGGAACTTATTACACTTAAAGGAATAAATGCGGTTAAAAAATGCGAAACGGTTATATACGCCGGAAGCCTCGTTTCAAAAGATATTCTCGCCCACTGCACCAAAACTGCGGAGATACATAACTCTGCATCCATGAATCTGGATGAGATTATTAATGTGATGCAGAAATCAGTTGCGGAAGGTAAAAGCGTGGCAAGACTCCACACCGGAGATCCTTCGCTGTATGGTGCAGTGAATGAGCAGATGCTTGAGCTTGACTCACTTGGAATTGAATACGAAATAATCCCCGGCGTAACTGCTCTTTTTGCCTCTGCCGCTGCCATGCAGACAGAGCTGACACTGCCGGAAATTTCCCAGACAGTTATTATCAGCCGCATAGAGGGCAGAACTCCTGTTCCTTCGGATGAATCCATAGAAAAACTCTCCGCCCACGGCGGCACATTCGCCTTTTATCTCTCCGTGGACAGGTTCAGTGATATAGCCGACTCCTTCATAAAAAACGGATGGAATGCAGACACCCCTGCCGCTGTGGTTTACAGGGCAAGCTGGGCTGATGAGCATATTATCAGAGGAACACTCACTAACCTTGGCAACAAGATAAAAGAAAGCGGAATAAACAAACATGCTCTGGTACTTATAGGCAAATCTCTGGACGGTAAAGGAGCATACTCAAAGCTTTATGACAAGGACTTCTCTCATGGAACACGCCCGTAAATCTGCGGTGATAGCCGTAACCGAAAAAGGGGCAAGGCTTGCATCAGTTATCAGTGCGGAAACAGGCTTTGAACTGTTTCTGCCGGAGGAAATCGCATCAGTACACAGTGCAGTGCCTTACAGACTCCTGCGTGACTGCTTTAAAAAACTCATGGACGGTTCCTACGGAAGTATTGTCGCCGTTATGGCGCAGGGCATAGTAACCAGAATGGCGGCTCCGCACCTTAAATCAAAGCACGTTGACCCCGCAGTGGTGGCTTGTGATGAAGTCGGCAGGTTTGCCATCAGCGCAATAGCCGGACACGAAGGCGGCGCAAATACCCTCGCCCACCTTGTGTCATCCGTAACCGGTGCTGTTCCCGTTATAACCACCGCAACAGAGGCAAACAGAACACATATAATCGGCATCGGCTGCCGTAAAGATACGTCAAAGGAAGAGATAATACACGCTGTCCACGGCGCATGCGCCCTAGCAGGTATAGGGACAAAAGACCTGCGTCTGGCGGCTTCCGCATGGGTTAAGAAAAATGAATCAGGACTCCTTCAGGCTGTGCAGGAGCTGAATATTTACATGCGCTTTCTCCCGGAAAAAGCATATAAAAACAGCCTCTACGCTTTTAAGGAGCATGATGCACCCATGAAGCATTTCGGAATTCCCGGCGTTGCAGAACCGTCTGCGATACTTGCCGCTGTGAATCCCTCTGTTATTCTGCCCCGCACCGTTATGGGCTCGGTGACTGTGGCAATTGTTAAGGAAGGTTTGAATGACTAAAGGAAAACTATTTGTGGCGGGAACAGGACCCGGCAAAACGGACTACACCGCCCCCGCCGCACTTGAAGCAATAAAAAATGCTGACTATATAAGCGGGTACATTCCTTATGTTGAATCGGTCAGGGAATATATATCCCCTGATGCAGAGGTTTTCACCAACGGAATGACAGGCGAGACGGAACGGGTGGAAAAAGCCGTTGAGGCTGCGGAAGCAGGCAAAACCGTTGCCCTGATCTGCGGCGGGGACGCATCTCTTTATTCCCTTGCCTCCCTTGTTTATGAAAAAGCGGCAGATACTGATATAATAGAAGTAATACCGGGAATAACAGCAGCACTCGCCGCTTCGGCTAGGCTTGGTGCGCCTGTGGCGGATGATATAGCTATCATATCCATGTCTGATCTTCTGACCCCTTGGGAAGTTATCAAAAAACGGATAGAAGCTGTAAACACAGGGGACTTTGTATGCGCTGTCTACAACCCCAGAAGCAGAAAGCGCACGGAGCAGATCGAATATACTTTGCAAATATTCGCCTCACGGGGGGATCTCGCCTGCGGATATGTCCGGAACTCACACCGTGACGGTGAATCAGTATGGACAGGCAGACTTTCGGAGCTGGACACAAAAGAGCTGGACATGAGTACAGTTCTTATCGTTGGATGCGTAAAGACCTTCATAAAAAACGGAAAACTCATAACTCCAAGGGGTTATACTGATAAATACGGAGGATAAAAATGATACTGGTACTGGGCGGAACCTCCGCAACCCATAAGGCTGTCGAAGGGCTGAAGGATAAAGACACGGATTTTATAATAACCCTCGCCACGGACTACGGCGAGCGTGAATTCCGCCTCCGTTATCCTGATAATGTGATGAAGATACGCTTCACAGAAGAGACAATGGAAAACTTCATCCGCAACCGCCATGTCTCTGAAATCATAGATACCACACACCCGCACGCATCAGAGATAACAACAACAGCCAAGAATGTTGCCAGCAAATGCGGCATTCCCTATACAAACCTTGTAAGAAAACCGGATGAGATAAAAGAAACTGATCTGGTTCATGCCTTTTCAAGCTATGAAGAGGCAGCAGATTTTCTGCGTGAGGCTAAGTTCGGGCGTATATTTTTCACCACAGGCAGCAACAACATCCATCGGTTTTCCGAATTTTCCCATAACGGCTGGGTACGAATCCTTCCATACGAAAAATCCATTGAAAAATGTGTTCAGGCGGGCTTTGAGCGCTCAAGGATAATTGCCATGCAGGGTCCTTTCACCACAGAATTCAACGCATCGCTTTTCCGTGAGCTGGGGGCAGGATGCGTTGTGTCAAAAAACAGCGGTGAAGGCAGCGGGTTTAAGGAAAAGCTGAACGCATGCCTTATACTTAAGATACACTATGTGGTCATAAACCCGCCCGAAGGAGAAGAAGACCGTTAATAACAGTTGCGGCGCATGGGCTTCCGCCTTTGGGTCCTATGTTTGAAACATGGGGTATGGCGGTTTTCATCAGCAGATCCTTGGATTCTGCTGCCTTAACAAACCCCACAGGCAGACCTGCAACAAATGCAGGGTTCATCCTGCCCTGCTCCGTAAGCTCAATAAGCTTTAAAAGCGCTGTGGGGGCATTGCCAATGGCATAAACCGCTTCGGGATACTTCTCCGCCGCATAAACGACAGCGGTTTCAGCTCTTGTAAGGTTAAGTTCCTTAGCACGTTCAACAACTTCCGGTTCACTGATAAAGCACATAACCCTATTTCCGCTTTCGCCCAAATACCTTTTGGTGATCCCTGCCGTAACCATTGTTACGTCAGTTATTATCGGTGCTCCGTTTCTCAAAGCCTCAATACCCGCCTCAAGCTTTAATATGCGTGTAAGCTCGGCAAATTCGGGATCACCTGTGGTATGCACAAGCTTGCGGGCAATAACCTTCTCAGCATCACTAAAACGGGAGAGATCGGTTATTGAATCTATAATCTCAAAGCTTTCTTTCTCAATACTTAAACCTTTATCCATAAAAACTCCTTACCCAAGAATTAAGTCAAGAACAGAAGGCTTTGATGCGAAATGAAAATGCACATAACCTGCCAGTGTCCTGTTTTTAAGAAAAGCGTCCTGCGAACGAACCTTTGAAGTAACTTTTTCCAGTGTGAAGAAATACTTCTCACGGATGTTTTCAAGCATGGAATAGTGAAATTCATGCCCGATGAGTCCGTTCAGATACCTGTTGTCAGTTACTTTTACATAGCCCAGAGCCTGTCTTCTGTCTGTCATGCGGCATTCGGCGTCAAAAACACCTGCCATACGGTGAAACTCATCTTCAATATTTATGCCGTCCGTCAACAGCATCATACCGCCGCATTCGGCTATCATTCGCCCGCCGGATAACGCATGCTCACGGAGCCAGTCGAGCATTGCTGTCTGACTGTTAAGCTCCCTCACATGCAGTTCGGGGTATCCGCCGCCCAAATAGATAAGCTCTGCTTCCTCCACAGTTTCACCCTTAAGCGGTGAAAAAAAGCGTATTTCATAGCCCCGTCTGCGCAGTTCACGGAAGTTTGCCTCATAATAAAAGCTGAAAGCCTGATCAAACGCCACAGCACATACTTTATCCGCCTGCGGATACTCTGCATTCACTTTTGAAAGAGGCTTGGAAACTTTAAGCGAGGCAAGAGCTGTGATGTCGATATACGCTTCCGCCAGTTCTGCGCACTTTGCGTAATATGCCTCTTCAGTTTCAAGGGCTGTTGCTATGCCCAGATGCCTTGATTTGACAAGGGGCTCTTTCTGCTTCGGTACACTGCCGAAAACGGGCAGATCTGTATGATGCTTAACAGCATCGGTAATGAGTTTCTCATGGTTTAGTGACGCCGCATTGTTTATTATAACTCCGGCTATTTCCGTGTTTACGCTTAAGATCTGTAATCCTTTGAGAAAAGCGGCGGCTGTGTATGAGCTTGAGGCGGCGTTTAAAACAATAACCGCAGGCAGACCCAATGCAGAGGCAACATCATATGTGCTTCCTTTAAAATCAGCATGCTCCACACCGTCAAAGAAGCCCATTACCCCTTCGGCTACGGCAATATCACGACCTTTGCATCCGTCAGCAAAAACCTGCCTCACGGCGGCGTTATCCAGCATCACAGTATCAAGGTTCTCTGCCGGATGCCCTGCACTTCTGCTAAGGTGGCGGGTGTCGATGTAATCCGGTCCGCATTTAAACGGAGCTACCTTTCTGCCCTTATTGGCTAAGGCACGGATTATCCCTGTGGTCAGGGTTGTCTTGCCTGATCCGCTCCTTTCCGCTCCGATTACAAATCCGTTCATTTACTCTCCTGAAAGAAAAGACGCAATCCTGTCCCGCAGTTTTGCAGAAAACGAAGGTTCACGCCCTTGTGTGGATACAGACACAACTGTGCCTGTATCCTTCTCAATATAGACTGCGGGCATGTGAAAGTCACTGAGTTCAGGATCATCCGCCGCATTCACAGGTATATTCTTCATCTTTGCTTCTATGGCTAACCTGCGGTTCAGCTCATTGTTATCAGTACATACAAAGAGCAGATCCGCCCCCTGTATATCATCCGCCGATGCGGACTTTATGATCACGTCAATTTCCCCGTTCTTCTTTATTCCGTCTGTAACAGACTCCGCTATAACGGTAATTTTCGGCTCCATACGTGTCAGAGAGTTAATTTTCCTTTCGGCCACCCTGCCTCCGCCTATGAAGACAAGTCTTCGTCCTCTTATATTCATCATTAACGGGAAATAAGATAATTTCATAATACATCCTTCAGAATCAAATCTATATTGCAGTTTTCTTTTATGGTTTCAGCCAGTAAATCAAGCTGGCGTTCTTTTTCATTTATATAATCAACGGGTTCAAAGGCTGTGCCCATGAGGCTGTTAAGTGCTTTAATATTCCCTGAATGCTCAAAAAAGCCGTGGAGATATGTTCCGAATACCCTGCCCTTTGCAGTACACACACCTTTTTCAGCAAGGTTTTCCAAATCTCCGGTTTCTGTTTTGCCCATGTGCATTTCATAGCCCTTAAGGGTTATTCCGCTCCATGAGTTTTGTCCGCTATATTCTTTATGAATAAGCTCTTTCTGTTTTGTAATAACAGTCTTCAGCGCCAGCAGACCAAGCCCCGCCGTCTCGCCTTGTTCACCCTCTATTCCATCAGGATCGGATATTGTTTCACCAAGCATTTGAAACCCGCCGCAAATACCGATTACAGGCTTACTCTCCGCCGTTTTCACAATAGCCTCAGCAAAGCCCGTTTCACGGAGAAAATTCATATCATACACAGTATGCTTGCTTCCGGGAATTATCACAACATCACAATCATTCAGCTCAGAAGGCTTTGACGCATATATAAGCTGTACATTCCTCATTGCCTTCAGTGCCGCAAAATCGGAAAAATTGCTTATATAAGGCAGACGGATAACTCCGGCTTTAATTTCGGCTTTTTCGGTATCAGAACATATATCCTGCGAGTCCTCTTCCTCAAGAGTCAGCCTCATATACGGCATAACACCCGCAACAGGGATGGGGACAAGCTCTTCAAACATCTTTATCCCCGGTTCCAACAGGCTTTTATCCCCCCTGAACTTATTTATTATAAACCCTTTGACAAGCTTTGCAGAACCAGCAGGCAGAAGATCATATGTTCCCTTCATCCATGCGAAAACTCCGCCTCTGTCTATATCGCCTATTATGTGAACATCTGCTCCGGCATATTCCGCCATTCGCATATTTACTATATCTGTTTTATGGAGATTAATTTCCGCCGGACTGCCCGCACCCTCTATGACAATGACATCATATTCCGCTGACAGCGAATCAAAGGCAGAGCAGGAAACAGAGAAGTTTTCGGCTGAAAGCTCATAATACTCCCTTGCGGAAAACACACCTTCCACCTTGCCCATCCGCACAAGCTGTGACTTTGACATTCCCTGCGGCTTAAGGAGAACAGGATTCATCCGCACATCCGGCTGGATACCCGCCGCCTCTGCCTGAAGAATCTGCGCTCTGCCCATCTCAAGCCCTTCTGAGGTCACTCCGGCGTTAAGCGCCATGTTCTGAGACTTAAACGGAGCAGTGCGTACGCCCATTCCCTTGAGCAGTCGGCAGAACCCCGCAGTCAGAAGGCTTTTGCCAACTCCTGATCCTGTTCCCTGAAACATGATTGCTTTCGCCATTATCCTTCTCCGTTTTTATGAACTTAATAAATATGCACTCAAACAGCAAGCATGATATATATCTCACTAGTTTAGGCGAATAAAATTTTATTGATCTTATCTAATATATTGTTAATATACCCCGACAGGTTTTCATACCTTCTAAATATAATTTGAATTGAGGGAAACTGATGTTTAATTATTCCGCAAAAACGGTCTACAGGCTGGATGTGGCAACACGTACCCTGCTGGCTGTATTCGGAGGATACTGGGGCTGCGCCGCAGTGACTTTGCTTGTTACACGTATTTTACAATCCGACCCTAAAACGGCGGCTCTGACAGCCAATATGCTGTTTTTCATTCTGTACACCTGCGTTTTTATCTGGGTTTTCTCAGTTAGAAAGCCGCTTTATGCATGGCTCGGTGTGGGCATTCCTTCCGCATTGTGCGGGCTTGCGCTCCTTATGTGGGGTGGAGCATGAAGGAAAAATTCCGCCAGTCTATGAGCTGGCTGCACACATGGAGCGGGCTTGTACTCGGCTGGCTGATCTTCGTTATCTTTTTCACAGGCACTCTTTCCTATTTCCGTCAGGAAATAACACACTGGATGCAGCCTGAAACCCATGAATCAGTGGTAAGAGACGCAGCAGCACTGGACAGGGCTGTTGATTTTCTTGTGAAAAATGCGCCGGATGACGCTGCGGGGTGGCTGATTGCTCTTCCGGATGAACGTTCAAAAACTATTGAGGCTTCATGGCGCAAGGTAAAAATTGATCCAAAATACGGGATACGTCCTGAAATCACACAGAATTTTCTCAATGCGTCCACCGGAGAGGACACAAAAGCCCGTAAAACCCACGGCGGCGAATTTCTATACCGTTTTCATATTGAGCTGTACGGTATGGATAAAACTCTCGGACGCTGGATAATAGGTATCGCCACCATGGCGATGTTTATAGCCATTATCACCGGAATAATACTGCATAAGCGCATATTCAAAGACTTTTTTACCTTCAGAAGCAATAAAGGGGTTCGTTCATGGATGGATGCCCATATATTCACCGCTGTTCTTGCTCTGCCGTATCATGTGATGATCACATATTCGGGGCTTTTACTGCTTATGATGATACTTCTGCCGTGGAATACGGAAGAGTTCATGCGTGAATACAATGAAATGCGGGCAAAAATGCTGGAGCAGCCCGCAGAGGTTATTACCCCTGATTTTGAGCAGTATCCTCCTGTGTCGATAGTTCCTCTCATTGCTGATGCTGAAAAGAGGCTCGGTGAAAAGATAGGCAAGATATACATCAGCAATCCCGGTCAAAGAAACATGCTGGCGACTTTTGTTCCCGTAAGAAGCGATAAAATAACCTACACCGACAGAAGCCGCAACGCAGACGCCAATGTTAACTACAGTCTCCGCAACGGAAGATTCTACGGTGAGATGAGAACAGAGCCAATATCAAAAGCATATTCCATATTCAACGCACTCAGCACACTGCATGTGGCACGCTTTGCCGATACATTCATGCGCTGGCTGTTCTTTATCTCAGGCGTTATGGGAACTGTGATGACAGCCACCGGGCTGATAATATGGGTGCAGAAAAAAGCCAAATCTGCTCACAAATCATTCGGGCGCAAGCTTGTTGAGGTGCTGAACATAGGCGGAATAACGGGACTCGCCATAGCCACAGCCGCTTACTTCTGGGCAAACAGGTTTGTTCCGGCATATTCGGCGGACCGCATGAGCTGGGAGGTGGGTGTGTTCTTTGCTGTGTGGCTGCTCACTTTCATTCACCCCGTTATCAGAGACAGAAAACAAGCGTGGATTGATCAGCTCTGGGTGTGCGCAGGGATGTTCGCCCTTATACCTGTTGTAAACGCATTTACATCGCCAATGAACCTGTTTAAGGCATTCTCTGCGGGGAATATGGTAGTAGCAGGGTTTGACCTCACAGCCCTTGTAACAGGGGTTCTTCTTGCTGCAACCGCCGTTGTTGTTTCCAAAAAGAAGGAGGTGAAATAATGTTGTCCGGACTTGTTGCCCTTGCACTGACATTCACAGGCTTTACCCTCATCGCCCTCGGCATGGAAAAACACCACACACAGATAATGGATAAACCCCTTAACACAGCCCTGAAACCTGTTTATATGCTTTCCGGCTGGGTTATCCTGCTTATTGCCGCTGTGCCTTGTGTTATGCAGTATAAAATATCCATCGGGCTCACCGCATGGTTCGGCTGCATGAGCCTTTCCGGCAGTGTGCTTGTTTTGATGCTCACCTATACACCAAGAAAAGTTTTTGCAGGCGCAGCGGGGGCAGTACCATTTGCCGCCGCCGTGTTCCTGCTACAAATACTCCTGTAAGTTATTTATTGTTTTCTGCGCTGCCTGTTAAGGCGGCGCAGTTTTCTTTTCCTCACCCTGATAAATTCATGGACAACCCACAGATCTTTTTTATAGACTTGATATTATTGAGGTGATGTTATGATTATTTACGGAATCGGTCTGGGTCCGGGCGATCCTGAGCTTGTCACTGTCAAAGCTGTGAAAACACTTGAAAAATCAGATGTTGTCATTGTTCCGCAGTCTGACAAAACAGGGCGAAGCATAGCCTTGGACATAGTTAAAAACTATGTGCCCGAAGAAAAGATCCACATGTATTATTTCCCCATGACAGGCAATAAGGCAGACCTTGATGTACGCTATACCGCCCTTGCATCGGAGATGGAAAAACTTGCAGCCCAAGGCAAAACCATAAGCTATGTCACCATAGGCGATACGCCTGTCTACAGCACATTCAATTATCTGCGTGATAAACTGAAAGTAAAAAATATAGATACCAGAATGGTTGCCGGAATCTCCGCTTTTTCTGCATCGGCAAACAGGGTTAATCTGCCTCTCTGCGAAAAAGACGGTTCATTCTGCGTTGTGGAAATGCCTGAAACCGATGAAGAGCTTGCGGAGCTTACACGCCGCTTTACATCAGTTGTTTTGATGAAGGTACATAAAAGACTTGGTGTGTTGATAAATTTCGTAAAAGAAAATAAGCTAAGTGAGGCGTATCTGTTTCAGAGAGTAACGATGGAGGATGAGCAGATTTTTGATCTCCGAAATGAAACTCCGGAAGAATCAGCCGGATACCTCTCAACGGCTATATTAAAGGCTTAGGAGAATATCAAGAGATTCAAGGAAGCCTTTTTCCTCAAAGACTTCAACACAGATCGTTATTTTCTGCATTTCTGCAAAGTTTTTGATGGTTTTCAGAACACCTTTATCTGCGTGAACAAGGCTCTGATGGTCACGCACCCCGTCAGAGCCGTGGAGATGGATAAGCCCTATTTCTGCGGTGTATGCTTCAAGCAGCCTGCCTGCATCCCCGCCGTAGTGAATAACATGCCCCAAATCAGCACATATCTGAACAGGAATCCCCTTAAGCCTGCTGAAAAGCTCTGCATCATCACCGCTGTTTTCAACGGTAAGAGGTATAGCCGTTCTTTCTGCAAATTCACTAAGGTTTTCAAAGAATGAACCCTGTTCCTGTATATGTATTGTGTGGGTATATGCCCCTAATGGTTTGAGCAGCTCTGCGTACCTTTCTATCACAGCCCAGTTTGCCTTTACCGCAAGGTCAATATCATAAGGCATATGCACATTAAAGCGCATCCCCTCTGCCCCAAGAGCCTCAACTTCTGCAGGGTCAGGTTCATCCCCTTCATAAAGGCTCGACATATAAAGAAGCTCCACCTCATCCACAATCCCCTTAAGATGACGGACATTCGTTATCCTGTCCGTTTTTTTTATGAATGACGGTGCGGCTATACGGCGCATAAGGGGCAGCCTCCGTAATAACGCAGAATAAAATAAATAACAGCACATACAGCAATGGCAAACACTGCGGATGTGTCAAACAGCCTCACAGCCTCTTTTATTCTGACAGCTTCGGCTTCAGCTGTTCCATCACCCATATACGGTTTGTTCTTAACTTTGCCGAAGTAAGAGACAGCACCGCCCAGACGCAGGTTAAGCGCACCAGCGAAGGCGGACATGGAGTGCGCAGAATTCGGGCTGTCATGCTCTTTTCTGTATTTAAAAGCGGTTTTAAGGGTATTTTTCATGCTCATTCCGCAAAACAGGGCTGAAATTGATATAACAAAAACAGAAATCCTTGCGGGTATAAAGTTAAGCAGATCATCCAGACGGGCGGCAAACTTGCCGAACTTCTCATATTTATCATTTCTGTAGCCGATCATTGAATCCAGAGTGCTGACAGCTTTGAAAAACAATGCCCCTGCACCTCCGCCGAATACGGCAAAGATAAGGGGAGAAAGCACTCCGTCAGTAAAATTTTCCGAAACAGACTCAACAGCAGATTTAACAACCCCCGCCTTTTCCATATCCGCAGTGTCACGGCTTACTATCATGGAAAGCTCATGCCTTGCAGACTGCAAATCACCTGCCCCAAGGGGCTCATAAACCCTCATTGCATGCTGTTTCATGGACTTTGCACTTATGGCGGAATAGACGATAAACGCATTTATAAATACATAGACATACAAATGAAACCCGTAGGCAAAGTAGAGCATTAAAGCCCCTGCCCCTGTCCAGAAAGCCGCAGAAAAAGCGATCAGGATCATTCCGCCGATAAAACCCAAACCATACAGCCGTTTTTCCAGAAACCTGTTGAACCTGCCCATCATCACCACAGGATGAAAGGACGAACGGGGATCGCCGAAAATATCATCCAGAAAAAAAGCAATAATGCAGGAAACAAGGTTCAGGCTTATAAACTGTGTCACAGCACATTCCTGAAGGCGTCAATTAACGGCTGCATATCACCCCTGACAGAGAAGCGTATATGTTCACCCTTGAGCCCTCTGAAGTTTGAGCAGTCACGGATAAGCACCTTCTGCTCAAGGCATTTACGGAAAACATTGGCAGATTCAACACCGTGAAGACGGCATAGTATAAAATTAACATCAGATTCTAAAGGTTCAATCCAGTGGACACCATCCAGCTCAGGCAAAAAAGCTTTTTTAAGCTTTGCTGTCCTTACTGCGGTTTTTGTGGTGTCTTCAGCAGTCAGAAGCATTCCCGCCGCCTGAGCGATGCTGTTTACATTCCAAGGAGGAAGAAGCTTGGTGACGGATTCCGACAGTCCTGTATTTCCGGTTATCATAAAGCCCAGTCTCAAGCCCGGCACACCGAATATTTTAGAAAATGAACGAAGAACAACAAGATTATCCGCAAGGTGGTTTTTTAGTGTAAAATCAGCCTCATTGATGTGGAAAGGCATGTATGATTCATCAACAACAAACAAAGTCTGCGGACTGCTTTTCAGCATTTCCAAAATTTCCGAACGGGGCATGGTTCTGCCTGTTGGGTTGTTCGGATTGCAGATAAAGCATAAATCCGCAGGGGCAAGCACCGGATGTGTTTTCACACTAATGCAGTACATATTACAGAAATATTCGTAGTCTGAATATGTGGTCATACAGATGTTTGCTCTCTTTCCGGAAAACAGACGGCATATTTTTTCTATCGCCTCGGTTGTACCCGCTGTAACGCATATATTTTCAGGATTAACACCAATGGAAGAGGCATAGACTTTTTTAAGGGTGTTTGATTCGGGTTCCGGCAGAACGGAAAGCAGACGTGATGTATCCAGCTTTTTCAAACATTCCGGCTGAATGTGGCTCACATTTCCGCTATAGTCTCTTATTTCATCAACTGATACATTAAGTTCAGCCGCTGCCTTGTATATGTCGCCGCCGTGTTTTCCCTGCTTCACCTTATGTTTTCCTCCTGAAAATAATAATGTTTTATAGCGTAAAGAATGATCTTGTCATACAATAATTTTGTATTTAACGGAGATAAATGATGATCACTCTTATAACAGGGGGCGCAGGTACAGGCAAAACATCCTATGCCCTGAAGCTTGCAGAACAATATGAAAAAAAAGCCTACATTGCCACCGCAGAAGCAACTGACGGTGAAATGGGGCTAAAAATAGAAAAACACCGTCAGGAAAGGGACGAAACCTACACCACCTACGAAGAACCCCTTGAGCTGGATGAAGCTGTACATGAAGCGGCGGAAGAAAATGATATAATTATTCTGGACTGTCTGACGTTCTGGATCAATAATCTTCTGTATTATAAGAAGCCTGCGTCTGAATATACGGACAGGCTTATCAATGCACTGAGCGGTACAAAAAAGCCTGTAGTAATAGTTACAAACGAGGTGAGCCTCGGTCTTGTCCCTGCGGATAAACTCACAAGGGAATATGTGAACCTCACAGCGGCGGCAAACAGGAAAATTGCAGATGCCGCAGAGAAAGTGATACTGATGGTAGCGGGACAGCCGCTTTACGTTAAGGGGGAAAAATGAGACTTAACCAGATAATCGAAGACATAAAAGAGAGCAACAAAACCGTTTACGACAAAGCCCGTGAGCGCACGGCAAACCTCATTATGCCCCCCAGAGCCATGGGCAGACTGAATGACATATCTGAAAAGCTCTGCGCCATATACGGCACACTGAAACCGCAGACAGACAAGCGTGCCGTATTTGTTATGGCGGGCGACCACGGCATAGCGGCAAAGGGTGTCAGTGCATTTCCGCAGGAAGTTACCGGACAGATGATGGGAGCTTTCATGGGCGGTATGGCTACAATCAATGCCCTGTCCAATGCGGCAAATGTCAAAGTATTTGTTACGGATGCGGGAACTCTCCACTCCATGCCTGATGCTGTAATATCAGAAAATGCCGAGTTTTTTCAGCGTAAAGTTGCTTCATCAACAAAGGATTTCTCAACCGAACCGGCAATGACCTTAGAACAGGCGAAAGAGTGCATCCTAGTGGGCTATGATGTTACATGTGAACAGATAAAGAAGCACGGCTTAAACCTTGTGGCAACGGGTGACATGGGTATCGGCAACACCACCCCCTCCTCCGCCATCGGGAGCGTTATCACGGGAGAAACCGTGGAAGTGATGACAGGGATGGGTTCAGGACTGACAAACGAAAGAGTTATCAATAAAATCAACATGATAAAACAGGGAATAGAGATAAATAAACCGGACTCAGGTAACGGTCTGGATGTTCTCTCCAAAGTAGGCGGATTTGAAATAGGAGCAATCGCAGGAACAGTTATAGCCGCCGCCCACCACAGAATACCCGTTGTGATTGACGGCATAATCTCCACCGCAGGAGCGCTGATAGCTGCGGCTATAGCTCCGAAAACCCTTGACTATATGATAGCCGGACATGTTTCGGAAGAACCGGGACATAAGCTGATGCTTAACCACCTTGGGCTTGTGCCTGTGCTTAACCTCGGCATGCGTCTCGGCGAAGGTACGGGAGCAGTTGCAGCTATGCAGATAATCGATCTCGCAGCGGCTGTTATCCGTGATGTAGCCACATTTGAGGAAGCGGCGGTTTCAGGCAAAGAGGATTAATGAAAGGCTTCATTCAGGCTTTGTCCTTTCTCACAGTAATCAGGTTCAGAACCGGCGGGGAATACAAACCCGCCGCCATGATCCCGTACTTCGCACTAACAGGTTTTTTCATCGGTTCAGGTCTCTGGGCGGTTTCCCATGTATCAGGCGGATTCTTTCTCAAACCTGTCTTGATGCTGATATACCTTGCAGTAGTCACAGGCGCACTTCACCTTGACGGATTTATAGACACGGCAGACGCCCTCTTTTCACACCGAAGCAGGGAGCGCAAACTTGAAATAATGAAAGATCCCCACGCAGGTTCGATGGGCATTGTGGCTGTTGTGATTCTGCTCCTTGCCAAATGGTCGGCATTTTCACAGATGAGTGATATATGGCTCATAGCATTAGTCCCTGCCTATGCCCGCTTTGCCGCAGTAATAGGAATGCTCGCCCTTCCCTATGCACGTAAAGACGGTCTGGGCAAAATGTTTGCAGACGGCGCATCAAAAACCGCCCTTTTACAGATAATACCATTTGCTCTTGCTGTTCTATGGTTCGGCGGACTGCCTTTCTTCTTATGGTTTCACTTTGTGTTTGTCCTTTCAGTTCTCACTATCCTGTTTTTTTACCGTTTTTCACTGGGAGGAATCACAGGCGATCTCATGGGTGCAACGATAGAGTGTATCGAAACGGTGCTTTTTGTTTTTGTTGTATTTAAAGAATTATAAAGAGCGAGTTAGGTCTATATAAATTTGTTGACATAAAATAACAAAATTGTTATTCAATTAATCGGCGTTCAGCTTGAAAGATTCCTTTTAAGCTCCGAAATCCATTCCTTTCGGAAATTCAGAATATGTCATTTCCGACAGACGTACAAATTGCATCCTCAAAAAATACAATAATTAATGTTTCCTGAGACAATTTTTTTACGTCTGTAAACTAACAGGAGTTAACTTTGTCTTGTATTAATGAAGTCGCACCGTTTCCTGTAGGTCGGTGCGGCTTCTTCTGTTAAGAGGTAAAAAGATATGAATAAATTGCACATAACTAGCAGAAAATACACCCTTCAAAAAAGGTTACATTGTTTTTAATAACTATTTACCAATGCTTTATGTTTAGCCATGAAACAGGAATGAAATTTGCTATCAAGAAGTGCGGCAGCGGACAAACTATTGATGTCTGTTGCCGTTAATGATTTATATTTACAAGGGATGATATGAACAATCAAAAAAAACCGAAGAAACTCATTTTTTTCAGTGTATCCGCAATTATTGCTGTGATCATTGCCGCAACTGCATTTAACCTCTGGAAGGGTATTTCTGCAGAACGCAACGCAGCATCGGCAAGAACCACTTATCAGGCACAGAGGGGAAACATTGAGGTTCTTGTGTCTGCCACGGGAACTTTACAACCGCTTGATTATGTTGACGTAGGCGCACAAGTGTCAGGTCAGCTCAAAAAAATTCATGTGGAAGTGGGCAGTGAAGTTAAATCAGGAGATCTTCTCGCTGAAATAGACCCTACCCTTTTCATGGCGCAGGTTGATGCAAGCCGTGCCCAGCTTCGTTACCAGCGGGCACAGCTAAAAGACAGAGAAGCCCAGCTTGTCCTCTCGGAAACTCAGCTCAAAAGGCAGAAGAATCTTTACGCTGAAGACGCCACAACCCTTGAAACAGTTCAGAGCGCGGATGCGGAATACAAATCGGCTTCCGCACAGCTTGAAATGCTCAAGGCACAGATAGACCAGACAGAGTCAGACCTGCGGGCGGATGAGGCAAACCTTAACTACACCAAAATATACGCACCCATGGACGGAACAGTGGTTTCTGTCAGTGCCCGTCAGGGACAGACCCTGAACGCCAATCAGTCGGCACCTACTATCCTCCAGATAGCGGACCTTACCACCATGACAGTGCAGACAGAGGTATCAGAAGCGGATATCATCAAACTTAAAACAGGTATGAGAGCATACTTTACCACTCTGGGAAGTCAGGGGAAAAGATGGTACGGCGAATTAAGAAGAATAGAACCCACGCCCACCACAGAGAATAATGTTGTGCTTTATAATGCGCTTTTTGATGTGGACAATACCGAACGCAGTCTGCTTCCGCAGATGACAGCACAGGTTTTCTTCATAACAGCATCAGCAAGAAATGCTGTGCTTGTTCCTGTGGCGGCAATTAAAACCATCAGTCAGGAACAGCAGAAGAAAGCTGAAGGTCCAAAGGTAAACGATAACCAAACAACAAGTGAAACACCACTCAGAAAACGACCCCGGCAAGCTGCTCAACAGCTTTCAGGCACAGGTGAAGTCATTGTTGTAAATTCTGACGGCACAACAAGTCCAAGACTTGTCAAAGTAGGCATAACAAACCGTATTCAGGCACAGATAACTGAAGGTCTGGAAGAAGGCGAAACCGTTGTTCTTTCATCTGATACAAAAACAGCAGTTCAGAGAAGCAGTGATTTCGGACCTCCCCCCGGAATGGGAATGCCGAGGATGAGATAATGAGCATCAGTAAAATGCCCCTGATTGACTTACAGGGCATTTATAAAACATATAAAACAGGAGAACTGTCCGTTGAGGTTCTCCATGGAATAGATTTAAAGATTTACCAAGGAGAATTTGTTGCAGTCATGGGGGCTTCCGGTTCAGGTAAGTCCACTCTCATGAATATCCTCGGTTGTCTGGATCAGCCCACATCAGGAACTTACTGTTTTATGGGTGAGGATGTTTCTCATTTCGGCAAGGACGAACTGGCACGGCTCCGCCGAGAGGAATTCGGTTTTATATTCCAGAGCTACAACCTTATCAGCACTGCAACAGCAGCAGAAAACACGGAAGTACCTGCTGTCTACGCAGGTATCCCCCAAAATTCACGCAGAAAGCGGGCTGTTGAGCTGCTGGAGGAACTGGGACTGGGCGACAGAACACACCATCGACCTACACAGCTTTCCGGCGGTCAGCAGCAGAGGGTTTCCATAGCCCGTGCATTGATGAACGGCGGGCGCATAATCCTTGCAGATGAACCGACAGGGGCTCTTGATAGCAAAAGCGGTACTGAGGTGATGAATCTTCTTGGAGAACTCTCCTCAAAAGGGCACACGATAATACTGATCACCCATGAAAGACGAATTGCCGAATACGCCGACAGAATAATTGAAATAAGTGACGGCAATATTTTAAGTGACGCAGTAATAAAAGAGGCTGGAAAAAAGCCTGAAATTATAACCCACGAACCTGAAAAAGTTTCAAATTTCGCAGAACTCACAGAGGCGGCAAAAACTGCTGTAAGATCTCTTAGAAGCAACGTCTTCCGAACTATACTGACTCTACTGGGCATAGTTATCGGAGTTGCTTCAGTGATCACTATGCTTGCAATAGGTGACGGAGCGAAGCAGGCTGTGGTAGACAGAATCAGCTCAATGGGAAGCAATCTGATGAATGTGCGCCCCGGTGCGCCGAATATGCGTGGGCGTTCGTCAATTGCCACCCTTGTACCCGCAGATGTAAAAGCCATAAAAGATCTTCCGAATATAATAACAGCGGTTCCTGAACAGGAAAGCTCCGTGACTGTCCGTTTTCAGGACTCAGATCACTCCACACGGATAAACGGCACATCCCCCGGATACATCATTGCGAGAAACTGGAAAGTTGCCCAAGGGACTTTCTTCACCGATGAGGATGAAGAACTCTATGCCACTGTTGCAGTATTAGGAAAAACTGTGTCAGACGCCCTTTTCAGCGGACAGGAACCTATCGGAAACTACATCCTGATTAATAATATTCCCTTTCAGGTAATAGGCATTATGGATGAAATGGGTGCAGGCTTCGGCGGACAGGATCAGGATGATATAGTCTTTGTTCCTTATACAACGGGAAGTCTGCGGCTTACCGGACAGAATTATCTGAGAAATATCACAATTGCAGTACAGGATACGTCAATCATAGATGAAACTCAGGAAGCTGTTCATAGTGCCATATTAGCCATGCACGGAGGAGTTGAAGACTTTCAGATAAGGAATATGGCATCGCTCATTGAAAATGTATCTGAAACTCAGAATACCATGACTATACTCTTAGGCTCCATAGCAGCTATCTCTCTTTTAGTAGGCGGTATAGGTGTGATGAACATAATGCTTGTATCTGTTACTGAGCGCACAAGGGAGATAGGAATTCGCATGGCTACAGGAGCAAGGATGAGAAACATACTCCAGCAGTTTTTGATCGAGGCGGTCACTGTTTCCGCTCTCGGAGGGGTTATAGGTGTTGCCGCAGGTATTGGCACAGCGTCTGCCGTAGCGTTTTTCGACACCCCTGTGAAATATGAAATGACTCCGGTTATCACCGCATTCGGGTGTGCATTTGCCACAGGTTTGATATTCGGTTATCTGCCCGCCAGAAAAGCAGCAGGACTTAACCCTGTTACTGCCTTGGCTTCGGAATAGAGGTTTATAATGATATTTTTAAGAAAACTCACATATATCGCCTGCGCTTTAGTGCTTACTGCGGGTTGTGCGGCAAAAAGCGCTGATAAATTCACACCGCCTGTCATGCCCTCATCGTGGTCTGCTCTGCATGACAACAATACAGCGGAAATTAATAATCATTGGTGGGTAAGTTTTAACTCTGCCAACCTGACAAAGCTCATAGATAAAAGCCTTGAGCAAAGCCCTGACATAACAACAGCAGCAGAAAGTATAATTCAGGCAAAAGCACAGCTTAAAAGCACCGGCGCATCCATGTTTCCTTCTGTCAATCTTAACGGCGGCTCATCTGTAAACCGCAGCTTTCCGGCGGAAGGTTCTGCCAGAACAACAGAATCCACAAGCCTTTCTCTGGGAGTGAGCTATGAGGTTGATGTTTGGGGACGGATATCAGCACAAGTGCGAAGCGCAAAAGAATCTCTCAAGGCGGCGGAATATGACTATGATGCAGTTAAACTCACCCTGACAGCAGGTGTCGCAGGAAGCTATTTTCAGCTTCTGAGTATCGAAAAACGTATTGAGTATGCAAAGATAAACCTCTATACAGCGGAAAGGATTCTGAAAATTGTCGATGCAAAATACCGCAACGGTTCAGCCCTTAAGTCCGAACTGCTTAATCAGGAGTCAACTGTTTTAAGCAGAAGAAGCACCCTGCTCTCACTTGAGGAAGAGAAAAAGCAGACCCTTAATGCACTGGCTGTCCTCACGGGGACAATGCCGCAGGATTTCGATACTGATACGGAGAATTTTGACATAATAAACGTACCTGAGGTTTCAGCCGGACTGCCGTCTGATCTTCTTCTTCGCAGACCGGATCTGGCAGCGGCGGAAGCACAGATAGCGGCGGCAGAAGCCAGCGTTGAGGCGGCAAGAGCTGCGTTATTCCCGTCTTTATCGCTTTCAGGTTCGGCGGGGCTGGCAACAGACGCCCTTCTCTCTCTGGCTAACCCTGCTTCAAGCCTCGGGTTATCAGCCTCAGTGGTGCAGTCAATATTTGACGGCGGAACAAAACGCAGCCAGATAGAACTGAGCGAATCACAGAAACGTGTACTCGCCGAAAATTACCGTAAGTCTGTCCTCACTGCACTGCAGGAGGTGGAAGATGCACTTAATTCATCCGGATACAGTGCGGAAAGGGAAAATATTCAGAAAGAAACAATTGCCAAGCTTGAATATTCTCTCCGGCTCACAGAAATACAGTACAGGGAAGGTTCAACCAGCCTGTCTGATGTTCTGGATGCTCAGGTGTCTCTGTTTCAGGCGAGGGATCAGCTTGCAAACCTGCGCCTTGCGAGATTAAACGCCGCAGTTGATATGTACAAGGTTCTTGGCGGCGGCTGGAAAGTACCTGCAAAGCTTGCAGAAAAATAAGATTAGTTAGCCTATGCCTCCGTTTTGGAGGCATAGCTTCTTTCACAGATTTCAGTTAATTCTTTCTTGGCATTGCTTTCTGAAAGAATCAGAAAGACTGAACACCCGGCAATTCCCGCCATCCCTGATGTAATGAATACATACTCTATACCGAACATCCCGTAAACAAATGAACCGATGAGAGAACCAGCTGCAAAACCCATATTCATAAACATATTAAAAACGCCGACAGCCCTGCCTGTGCCGTATTTTTCTCCTTCCTCAAGGAGTGCTGCGGTACATGCAGGCTGTGACAAAGCGCCGAAAACACCCATTCCGGCACATATTACCATTATGCCCTGAAAACCTGACACACCCGGAATAAGCAGATACATAATAGAAACCGCAACACCGCCTGATGCTATAATATTTTTCTGCTCAAACATTTTGCCGAGCATACTCAAAGGGCGGAGGCTGAATGTCATAAACACTGTTGAAATACAGAGAACCACACCGGAACGAAGACTGTCAAGCGCCATCCCCTGTTCAATATAAAGGGGAAGAAATGCTGCACATGCAGATATTCCGAACCCTCTGAAAAAGATAAACGACACAAGACCGTAATACTGTATGCCCGGTTTAAAAGATTTCACTGCAACTGCTGAAGATTCTTCTCTGCCTTTTATATCATAAGTCGTCAGAAGCAGAATTATCAGAGACACAAGGCACAGGATAAAAAGAAGCAGAAAAACACCGTTAAATTCCGCAAATTTTCTTATAAACCCGCCGACAACAGGTCCTGCACCCAAAGCGCCATAAAACGACATGTCAAAAGTACCGCTGACAGAAGCAAAAGCAGACTTGCGTGAGTTGTGCCCCAAAACAGCCAGAACAGATGCACGGAAGGCAGCACATGCTGCCCCCTGTAAAACACGCAGAACCACCACAAACGCTACACTTCCGGCAAACAGATACCCCACAGAAACACAGCAGAAGCAAATAACCGAAACAGCAAGGACTTTATCTGCTCCGGCTCTGGATATGGAGCTGCCGGCAGGAACACTGAAAAAAATCTTTGAAACAGAGTAGAAAGCCAGAGGAACACCGAGAAGAGCCCCTCTGGCTCCCAGTTCAAACACATACAGGGAAAAAAAGGAGTCCACAACCCCATAACCAAGGGTTATGCAGAAATTTATAATAAAAAGCGCAGTAAACAGCTTTCTGTTTTCCATATCAATATCCGTTAGGAGGGACCGGACACGCATCCCTTACGTGTCCGGCCTGCTACGTGTATATCTTCCGTCGGGTTAATGGTGATGCTCACTAAAAAGACGGATCGAGGTTAATTACTGTTACTTGTTACTGCCAAGGACAAAGTTGTATTTTATGTAAATTCTGAAGTCGTTGTAATCCTCTCCGTCATCAACATTGATCATAGCATATCTGACTCTGAGGCTGAGACCATCTAAAGCACCGCCAAAGCCGTATTGGGCACTGAGGTCTGTTTCACTCATATCAGCAGATGCGTTATTTCCTGATTCGGGAGTGTCGTAAACGGTATGGAAGGCATAAGCGCTGAGTCCTTTGATACCGACTTTTGAAAAATCGTAACCGACTTTGAGAGCATAAGCATCTTCCTCTGCTCTGCCTGCTGCAAGGACCTGCTGGATTATGACCTTGCCGTCACCCCAAGGAACAAAAAGGTCATCATCGCCTGTCTTGGCATAAAAACCAGTTACATCAAATCCGTAAGCGGCAAAACCGGTATTAAAACCGTACTGGTCAGTATCAAAATTACCGCCGAGATCATCACCTTTGGATTTCTGTATAAGACCTGAAGGGTTGAAATAGAGGTTAAAATCACCGGCTTTTTTGGATGCGGAAACCTGAACATAGTTTGAGCTGAAAACATCCTCCATATTGTAGTGCCAGCCTTGTGCTGTGATTTTAGCTGCTTCAATGGGGAGTGTATATTTCAGTCCGGCAACGATAAGAGCCTTGTCATCATCTTCCGCTGCATTAACGGAATTAACAATGTCCATGGCTTCATCATCTGTCCAGCCCATATACCCTGTGATGTAATATGCTGACAGTTCGAGGTTTTTAATACTGTTATTAACTATAGAGAACCCTTCGTATGACTTAGGCATCATACGTATGTCGTGAGCATTCATAAATGGAGTATTAATCTGCTGTGCGCCGTATTTTACTCTTGTGTCAAACCATTCGCCCTGAATGTAGTATTCCTGAAGGCGGGTGTAGCTCTGGTGATTGCCATCGCTGTCACGTTGAAGCAGCCCGTAAACCGCCTTATCGTCATCGCTGTAAATATCACTGGATGAAGCGAAAGCAAATCCTGCGCTTATCCCGTAAAGGGGTGCTGTTTTATAGTAAAAAAGCGTTCCGACTGCCATATCTGCCCTATCGGGTGTATTTTCATCGAAATCCCTTGCGAAGTAATAGTTGCGTATCTCGCCTTTCAGAGTACCGTTTGCAAAGGCATCCTTCAGAGTATCAGCGGCAAAAGCCGAAGCTGAGGCAAACAGAACTGCCAGAGCTGTAAACAAAACAGAGAGTCTCATTATATTCCTCCAATAAAATATTAAACCCGCCGCCCTTTAAGACGGAACGGCGGGAAATAGGTGGATGTTATTTAGAGATAAACATTACAGCGTTTTCACCGGCTATACGTCCGGAGTTGATAGCAAAGCCGAATGTACCGCCGCCGAGTTTGAGATCATAGCTGTCGCCGTACATGCCGCCTGCATCAAGACCGCCGGCGTAAAGACCGGGGATTACAGTGCCTTTGGTGTTGAGAACTTCTGTTTTTTCATTGATTTTTATACCGCCGAGAGTGCCGAGCGCTCTGGGGTGAAGTTTCGTAACGTAGAAAGGAGCAGTTTTAACAGATCTGAGGTAGTCTGCTTTTTTGTGGAAAAGCTCATCCTTGTGCATCTCAGCTGCTTTGTTGTTGCGCTCCACAGTTGCTTTAAGAACAGCAGGATCAGCACCGATCTTTTCTGCAACCTCTTCAATAGTGTTGCATTTGAAAACGTTGCCGTTGTGCTTGCCCAATTCTTTTTCAAAGTCTGCTTCAAGCTTTGTGAGCTTAGTACCGAAGATTACCCATTCGCCAAGAGGCATCTGAATACCTTCGTTTATGAACATCTGTTTTGTTGTTTCGTCATAAATTGAGTAAGCTGTTCCGCCAATTCTCTCAAGGGCATTACCCGACTGAGGCCACTCAGTAATATTTGATTCATCAGTGTATCTGTGTCCCTGAGGATCTACGAAAAGATAAGGCTGAACAGCAGCGGCTATAAGGTGAGACGCAGGGTGGAATCCCGCAAGACCGGGACGGTAAGACTGCATAACTTCCACACCTTCTTTATCTGCACCGGCAGCCCAAGCCATCTGGATTCCATCACCCATTTTACCAATCTGACCAATGAAGATCATCTCAGGATATCTGGAAAACTGTTTCATCATTTCTTTGTTGTTTGCAAACCCGCCAGTGCCTATCACAACAGCTTTGGAGTTGATAATAACTTTTTCGCCGTCTTTGTCTTCGGCAACAACACCTGCGACTTTGCCGTTTTTGATTATAAGAGATTTACCGGGAGTCTGAAGAAGGAGCTGACCTCCGTTGTCCTTAAGCGCTTTTGTAAGAGCCTGAACAACTGCTGCACCGTGGTGGTAGTGTTTACCGTCTTCTCCGAGATAATCACCCACAACGTGCCATGTAAGAGGACCGCCGAAACCGCCCACGCCTATGTATTCGTACTGAATTCCGAACTTTTTGAGCCATTCAATAGTTTCAGCAGACTTGTTAACAAATGCGCTTACAAGAGGACCGTTTGCTCTCCAATGAGAGTAGTCCATGATTGTTTTGAATGCGAATTCTTTTGATACATCAATACCCTGCCTCATCTGAAGCGAACTTTCCGCTGCAAAAAGACCTTCGGCGAAGTTACTTGTTCCGCCGGGGATAGCCTGTTTCTCAATTACAATGACCTTAGCTCCGAGAAGCGAAGCCTGCACACCGGCAGAAAGTCCGGTAGCACCGGCTCCTATGATAGCTATGTCTGTGTTATAAACCTTTTCCGCATATGCGGGTAAAGAAACCACTGCTGCGATTAAAAGCGCAAGCAGAAACCGGATTGAAAATAAACGTTTCATCAGTCAACCTCTCTTTATATATTTGGCGCTTTTTGTAAGCACCTAAGGTTACCTAAAAAATAAAAATCTCTATTTAACTGTCATATCGAAGTTATGGCATCCGTCGTTGCAGAAAAGCTTTGAAGGCTTATGAATCCCGTGGCATTCCTTGCAAGGCTGTTCACCCATGTGGTTGTCATGGGGGTTGGCTTCTTCAACATCTTTTGTGAGTTCAGCAAGAGCCTTGTAGTCGCCGTGACATGAGAGGCATGCGGATGTTTTTGCGGCAGAATCAGGAGTATCTGTTCCGTGGCAGTCAGCGCACTGAATCTCATTTTCCTTATGCGCTCCCCTAAGCTCTCCGGAAGCAAGTACAGAACCCGCTGCAAGAAGAATGAGCATAATAAACAAAATGGTATTGATAGATTTGGTGTTTCTCATATTCAGCTCCTTAAATAAAAAAATTAAAACTTAAATAGTATAACTTTAGATATATGTAATGTCATATGTCATACATTTGATGATTAAACATATAATCGTATAACCAATCATGTCAATAATTATTTCTGAGATTGCACCAATAAATACTTCGGCTAATAAAGATTCATCGTTTTATCAATAATTAAACACATAAAGAAAATTTGATGGCTAATCATTTTGACAAATATAGAATTATCTATAAAAACAGTGAATATATCTTGACTTTAAACCGTTCAATCATGATAGTATTAAATGTTAGAGCATTTATGATTAAGTATTATGATTAAAACCACAAACACGGAGAAACAATTGGACACATTCCGGCCGGTAAGGCAGGTTAAAGCATCTGACGAAGTTTTTAACCAGCTTAAAGAGGCAATAATAACAGGCAGATACAAAACAGGAGACAAACTACCTTCTGAACGTGAGCTTATTGAAATGTTTAAAGTCAGCAGAACTGTTGTAAGAGAAGCTATGAAAGTTCTCGCCGCCACAGGTTTTGTTGAAATACGCTACGGAGCAACAGGCGGTGCGTTTGTAAACGATCTTACATTTGACAGACTTAGTGACGCATGGGGAGATCTTTTCTCTTCCGGCAAACTTTCCATACCTGAACTCTGTCAGGCACGCATTCTCATTGAACCCGAAGTTGCAAAGCTTGCCGCCGCTAATAATACTGAAGAATATATAGAGAAACTTAAAAAAGCACTGTCTAATGAAGGACGCCACAATACATACCCTGATACGGTTCATGAAAGGCAGAAAGTGCATTATGTTCTAGCGGAAATGTGCCAGAACAGGTTCCTTGAATCAATTGTTAAGTCACTTGTAATACTGATAAGAAATATAACAGAAGAGTTTCAGCCGCCAACGGATGAGGTTCACCCTCTCGGCATGCACAATGCCCTTGTGGAAGCTGTAATTACAGGCAACGGAAAAAAAGCAGAGCAGGAAATGCGCAACCACCTGATTGAGTTTGACCAGCTTATGACTGTTGCCGAAGAAAAATACAGAAAATCTCAAAAGAAAATATGGACTGCAATATAGAGAAAGGGGCTTTTTAGCCCCTCTTTTTTTATCCTTTGTATTCTTTTTTAGTGACAGCTTCAGACTTTATCCTGTCCAGCAGAAGGGCAAGTGCAGGCTTAACATTTTCTCTTATGTCTCCTGCAACTATGAGAAAAAGCACATCATCACCCGGCTCCATAACACCGGAACGAGCTTCAACAACCACTTTATAGATACCTTCCATAGCCTCAACATCAAGGCGTATCTGCTCAATCTTTTCCAGATCGCTGAATACTTCCATTTTCTGTACAGAAGAATGGTCACCCCTTGACCAACCACGCACTGTTCCGTTGTGGATAAGGATCATTCCCACATTATCCGCAAAGTCTTTATCCTTTTTAAGTTCCGCTATTGTTGCTGAAATATCCATTAAAAGCTCCTTTAAAAATGTATATTAAGATAATAATGCGCTAAATGTAAACCACTGGTAAAGACATTAAGGAAGATCAATACCCGCTTTTTTCGCCTGTGCCCTGTGAAGCTCCCTGCGGAGGGTGTATAGCCTGCCGTCTTTTCTGAAATGTCTGCCTGTCTGGCGGAAAGTAAATGACACCCCCGCAGCTCTGCATTGTTCACGTATGGCAAGAACCCAGTCATAGTTGCATTCCCTCGCCTCTGTTCCTGATTCACCTCCGACTATAACAGACTCAATCACAGAAGAAAGATAAGCGGATAAATCGATCGCCTCAAGTATGGGTTCGCAGATAATATCCTTATGCCTGACAGGTACCTCAAGAAATAAAGGCAGACGGTAATCAGCCATTTTCTGGTTTTCAACTGTGCATGCTATTGTGACATTCTCATACCCTTCGCCCCAGTCATTCGGCAAAGATGCATAAAAACGGTCGATGCGTTTCGTTATAATGAAGAAATGCAAATCAGAGCGGAAGCGTATCATCTCCCAGACATCCTTACGCCACTCATCAGCCTCTTTCAGAAAAAAATCGGAAGTGAAGCAAGTGTACACGACTTCACTGCTGTGAAGCTTATAATCACCGGATTTAGTACACTTCAAAGGTAAATTAAAGTTCCCTGTCTTTTCCACCTTTGAACTGTCCTTATTGTGCAGTGCATCCATCCTGTATACGTAGCAGTGATCACAACCGGGACTGATCTTTGTGCATCCGTGCCATGGGTTCCAGATAGGCAAAAATTTTCTCCACTCTGTTTTTTACGCAAATTAACTTAAAACGTACAAACTTTAAATATATACTTTAGCCTCACAAGGAAATCTTTGACTTTTACCGGAGAATGAGTTTATCCTTAAACCTGACAGGAAACGGAAGACGGTGAGAATCCGTCGCGGACGCGCCGCTGTAACCGGCATTATTTCCTGTCCGTGTCACTGTGAAAAACGGGAAGACACGGACACACAAAGGAGCCGGAAGCCAGAAGACGACCTGTTGAACAAGAAGCCGCAATGTCCCGCGGGAAGGACAAATACCGGAAAATCACCCGTATCTGTTTGTCAGCATACGCATCGATATTTCTCCGTCGTATCTCCCCTTCCCTGCATTTGCGCTGCTTCTTGAATTCATCAAAAGGAGTATGGCTGATGAAATCACACATTCCCGGCTTCCCGCGGATAGGAGCAGGCAGAGAACTGAAAAAAGCTTTGGAGAGTTTCTGGAAAGGTGAAATATCCGAAAGAAAGCTCCATGAGACAGCATCTGAAATCAAAGCAGAAAACTGGAGAATTCAGAAAGAAAGCGGATTAACACATGTAGCTGTAAACGATTTTTCTTTGTATGATCATGTTCTGGACACAGCGTTAATGTTCGGGTTCATACCGGAAAGGTTCAAAAGAATTACAGATCCCCTTGATTTATATTTTGCGATGGCAAGAGGCTCCGCAACAAAAGATATACGCCCCCTCAGCATGAAAAAATGGTTTAACACCAACTACCACTACCTTGTTCCGGAAATAAGCAGTTTATCTGCCGTGGGCCTTAACCCTGCGAAACCCGTGCTTGAGGCGAAAGAAGCTTTTCGGTCTGGCTTTAATCCCAAACCTGTTATCCTTGGTCCCATCACCTTCTTATCATTATGCGAAGCAGACGGGTGCAGCCCGTGGGATTTTACAGAAGATCTCACCGCAGCTTACATCAAACTGATTGAATCACTTTCACCTTACTGCGAATGGATAGAGATTGATGAACCCCTCTTAGCATCAGATATGTCAAAAGATGCCTGGCTTAATTTTATACCTGTTCACAGGAAAATAAAGGATTCAACAGATGTCAGGCTGATGATAGCCTCAACATGCGGTGATGCAGGTGATAATACTGAACTTGCATTTGAAACAGGATATGATGCTTTTCATACAGACCTGACCAAGACAGATACTTTCACCCACATAACAAACCACATACCCGATCATATGCTCATTTCGGCAGGAATTGTTGATGGGCGCAACATATGGAAAACGGATTGCCGCAAAGCATATACAAATCTTGAGCAGATTGCTTCCGTAATAGGAAGAGAAAAAATCATTGTTTCCTCCGGTTCCTCTCTTTTACATGTGCCCGTTGATCTTACATATGAGACCGATTTGCAGGTGGACGTTAAGAACAAAATGGCATTCGCTGTGCAGAAGTGCATTGAAATAGCTGAACTGACCAAAGCTTTTGAGAAAGAATGCGTTAGTCAGCTCCCAGAAGCAGATTATCACCATCCTAAAAGCGCTCCGGTGATTTATGATGAGAGCTTTCTTAGCAGAGACAGCTCCAGAAAAAAGAGGAAAGAGATTCAGACACGCACCCTTAATCTGCCTGTAATGCCCACAACAACAATAGGCTCTTTCCCGCAGACAAAAGAGATCAGGGAACAGAGAACAAGGTTCAAAAACGGAAAGTTAAGCTCTGACAGCTACGAAGCATTCATCAGAAAGCAGATAGAGTCTGTTATCAGTCTTCAGGAAGAGCTAGGGCTTGATATTCTTGTGCATGGAGAACCCGAACGTAATGATATGGTTGAATATTTTGCTGAATATCTGGACGGTTTCGCTTTTACAAAAAACGGCTGGGTACAGAGCTACGGAAGCAGATGCGTTAAGCCTCCCATTATTCATGGTGATGTGTCAAGACCTTCTCCCATAACGGTAAAATGGTTTAAATATGCTCAATCTCTCACTGCAAAACATGTCAAAGGAATGCTCACAGGACCTGTGACAATACTTCAGTGGAGCTTTTCAAGGGAAGACATTCCATATGCTGATGTATGCGCACAAATAGCGTTTGCAATAAGGGAAGAGGTTCAGGATCTGGAAAAAAACGGCTGCCGCATTATACAGATAGATGAAGCTGCATTCAGAGAGGGGCTTCCTCTCAAGAAAGCAGATCAGGAGGACTATCTGAAAACTGCCGTCAAATGCTTTCGTATAGCATCCTCCGGCATATCTGATATGACTCAGCTTCATACACATATGTGCTACAGTGAGTTTAATTCAATTATGGAACATATAGACGCTATGGATGCAGATGTAATAAGCATAGAAGCAAGCAGAGGCGGTATGAAACTGCTTGAAGTGTTCAAAAAGTATCAATATCAGGGAGATATAGGACCGGGGGTATATGACATTCATAGTCCCCGTGTTCCTTCATCAGAAGAGATACATAAGCTTATCAGGCAGGCTTTGGAATATATCAGCCCTGACCAGCTCTGGATCAACCCTGACTGCGGTTTAAAAACAAGAAACAATGAAGAGGCTGTGCCGTCATTAAAAAATATGGCTAAGGCGGCATCAGTTATCCGCGCAGAAACAACAAAAGATTCTGTCGCCGGATAATAAACACATGCCCCTCTCAGACCCCCATCTGGCGAGGGGCTTATCCTTATTAAAAACAACAATTACAAAGGCGGCTGCTTTCTTTATTTGCTGAAAATTCCCGCTGTGCCGCCGCTGATAAGGCTTGCTACACTTTTAAGAGCAGACGGCAGAGCAAAAACGCTCTGGACGGCAATATACCTTGGCTCCCATTGTGGTTTGAATTTCTCTTTATAACTGCGTAAACCTTTGAAATTATAGAATCTTTCCCCGTGTTTGTACATTATACCGGCTAACCTGTTCCAGAAAGGGGAAAATGAATGAAGCTCAAAACCGGATAGCGGTGCCATACCAAGGTTAAAATATTCATACCCCTGCTCTTTTCCATGAAGAATCAGCTTCAGGAAAAGATATTCCATTACTCCTTTCGGAGCATTGTCACTGTACCTCATTAAGTCTATTGATATTTCGTGTTTTGAACCAGCCAGCCACAGATTAGCGAAAGCAACCGGCTTATCATCCTTCATTACTGCTGCAAAGGGCATACGCATCAGGTAATCTTCGTTAAAACAGCCAAGTGAAAACTGCTTTTCCCTGCTGTTTTTCGATTTCATCCAGTCATCTGAAATTTCCCTGAACACCGGAAGCATGTCTGGGATCTCCTCTTTTGTGAAGATCCTAAAGGAACATCCTTCCTTTTCCGCTTTTTTGAGAGTGTTGCGCATCCCGCTCCAATGGCTTCCTTCCATTGAAAAATCGGTCAGCTTCACCCTCGCTTGTTCGCCTATTTTAAATACTTTAAGCCCCGCATCAAGATAATGGGGAATATAGTCAGCACCGACTTCATAAAAAACAGCCCTGCACCCGTGTTCCTCGCTGAGTTTGCGAAAGCGAAATACAAGCTCCGCCGCTGATTCCTCCGGTCCGACCGGATCACCCATGCTTATGAAGTTGCGCCCTTCTGTTCCGTACATGATAAAACTTTTGTTATCCTCACCGAAGAGATATTGTTTGTCCGGCAGATAAGCCAGATATGCCGTGGTGTCTTCGCTCTTTGCAACAACAGGTTCAATCAGCTTGCGCATGTCATCAGCATAAACAGCGGCAACGGGTCTGGAAGGCTGAATGAGTTTGAAAAAAGCCAAGGCAGCGATCATTGAAAACAGTCCCACCATGGCACGAAGAAAACGTGGAGCCTGATCATCGAAAGTAAATGTCCACCACAACTCGCTCCGATATTCCACATGTTTATACGAGAAAAACCCAAGCCAAGTAAACACAAGGAAAATAACCATTATGGTAAGAAACCATTCCTTTGTAAGAACCTCCCCGAAGAATGAGCTTTTCTTGTTGTAAAGCCTTCGTGTGGGAAAAAGAGCGAATATGATTACACTTTGAAGGAAGAAGGTTTCTATCTCCGCACCTTTAAGCAGCGAAAGAACAGCACCGGCAGTGAGCATTATCAGGGTTAGCTGATATGCCAGATCTATCTTTTTGAAAAGCCCTCTGGAGAGTATAATAAGCCCCATTCCGATGAGACTTGCCAAAAAGTGGGACGACTCCATAAGGCTTAAGGGTATCAGTTTAGCCAAAAGAGGCAGACGGTCGGGGTTCACAGGCGTTGCTCCGCTGAAAAGCAGATAAGTTCCTCCTATAAAAACCACAGCAGCCATCAGCATAGGGGTTACGGCGTTATACAGCCTCCCGGCGAAGAGCAGATGCTTTATTACAGTCGATTTTAGCCTCAATATCTCTGAAAAACCCATCAGACAGGCAGCGGCGAGAAGAGGGAGAATATAGTAAGTTATCCTGAAAACAAGCAGAGCCCCGATGGCGGAGCCAACGGATTCCTGCGGCAGAAATGACAGAAGAATTGTTTCAAAAACCAGTAAACCGCCGGGAACATGACTAATAAGCCCCGCAGTCTGCGCCAGCATAAATATGCTTAAAAAAGTGAAGTAGCCTATATTTAGCGAATCAGGCAGAAGCACATAAAGAACAGCAGAAACCACCACCCAGTCAGCGCAGCCCACCAGCACCTGCATAAACCCCAGAGATGGAGAAGGCAGGCTGACATTAAGACTGTATATGCTGAAAGGCTCCCTGTACCGGAACAAAACCAGCAGATAGCCTATAATCAGCGCGATAAGCGCTATGCCGATATAGTTTAAATTTATAAACGGGAGTCCCCACGACGACTCAATCAAAGGTGCATGGAAAACAAAAGTTATGCCAGTTGTGGCGATAAGCCCTATCCAGAGGGTTGCCGTTGTGAAGATGATAACCTTTGAAATATCGCTGAAGCTGAGTCCGCATGCTGAGTAATAGCGATAACGAACTGAACCGGATGCGAGCATAGAAAGACCGATGGAATTTCCGAAAGCATAGCTTATAAAGGAAGCAAGCATAACCTGCTTTTTTTCTATTTTTGCTCCGGCGTATTTAAGCCCCATGAAGTCATAAAGGGTGAGAATCAGAAAACTAAACGCAGTAAGCCCCACTGCTGCAATCTTTTTATAAGCAGGAATAGAGTTAAGATCCGACATTATCTCGTGAATGCTGTGCTTATGCAGGAACGAGTGGAGAAAAACCGCCATAAGGATAAGCAGAGCGGCATAAAGAAGTAAAAGCAGAAAGTGTCTGTTTTTCAGGTAGCTCAATAAACGCATATGGAATATTAACACAATCAGCATCCTGAAATGTAGAACAAATACAGAGGCGGACAACATGCCCGCCTCCGATTAATTATTTATCTTATTACTTCCTGAGCGGGTACTACTGCGCCCTGATATTTTTCCTCGATGAAGGCTTTCACTTCATCGGATGCAAGAGCTTCAGCAAGCTTAACAAGAGCCTCTTCATTTGCTCTTTCAGCCTTTACAACAAGGATATTTGAATATGGAGACTCCTTATCCTCGATCACTATGGCGTCTTTTGAGGGGTTAAGTCCTCCTTCCAGAGCAAAGTTTGTATTAATAACAGCACCGGAAACATCCTCAAGCACACGGGGAAGCTGTGCGGCATCAAGGGCTCTTACTGTAATGTTCTTGGGGTTTTCTGCAATATCCTGAACAGTTGCTTTGACCCCAACACCTTCAGTAAGTTTAATAAGCCCTGATTTTTCAAGAAGCATAAGGGCACGTCCGCCGTTTGTGGGGTCATTGGGAATAGCCACAACAGAGTTAGCAGCAACCTCGTCTATGGATTTTACCTTAACAGAGTAAAAGCCCATGGGTTCAATATGCACCTTTGCAATTGCCTTAAGATTCAGGCTGTGATCTGCGCTGAACGATTCAAGATAAGGGAAATGCTGAAAAAAGTTAGCATCAAGCTCGCCTTTATCAAGGGCAAGGTTAGGCTGAACATAGTCAGTAAAGGTTATTATCTCAAGATTCACACCCTGCTCCGCTAAGACAGGTTTTACAAACTCAAGTATTTCCACATGGGGAACGGGAGTTGCGCCCACTTTAACAGTCACTGCTGATGTTTCAGCAGGAGCAGTTTCAGCAGCCGTTTCTTTTTCTTCCTTTTTGCTGCATCCGGTAAAAATCATAGCTGATACAGCCAGAATCGCCGCACCGAGAAGCAATTTTCTAAAACTAATACTCTTCATTAAGTCCTCCTTTGCTGAACTTATATTTTTCTGCCGTAGCTGTAGCGAACCGCCAGCCTCATTCCAAGTGTCTGAATAAGCTGGACTATAATCACAAGCACTGCCACGGTTATAATCATTACATCTGTGCGGAAGCGGTTATACCCGTATTGAATTGCGAGATCACCAAGACCGCCGCCGCCAACTGCACCTGCCATAGCAGTGTAGCCCACAACATTTATTGCTGTTATTGCCGCCCCTAATATAAGCGAGCTTTTTGATTCGGGCAGAAGCACTTTTGTTATTATCTGCCAAGGAGATGCTCCCATGGACTGCGCCGCTTCGATAACCCCTGACGGAACCTCTTTCAGTGATGTCTCCACTATCCTTGCCACAAAAGGTGCAGTGGATATGACAAGAGGCACAATTGCCGCTGTTGTGCCTATGGACGTGCCCACAACTGCCCTTGTAAAAGGAATTAATGCTACCATAAGCACTATGAAAGGTGCGGAGCGGAGTACGTTAATTACCGTACCCAATGTTTTTTCCACCATAGGGCTGGGGAGTATATGCCCCTTTGAGGAGACAACAAGGTAGATACCCAGAGGCATACCGATGATGTAAGCAAGTACGCCGGAAGCAAACACCATGTATATGGTTTCCCATACTGCGGGAGAGACAAGATTAAGCATTTTAAGCAGATAAACCGAATCAGGCATCAGCGCCTCCCCTGTTCAGATATGAAAAAACAAGACTGTTACTTTTAAGATACTCATGGGCAAGACCACGTTGTTCGTCCGTTCCCCTTATTTCAAGTATAAGATTGCCGAATAGAGATGAGCGCAGATGCTCCACACTGCCGTAAAGAATATTTATCTGTACACCACATTCTGTTATCAGCCCGTTTATTATTGGTTTTGAGGCTGTGTCGCCAAGGAAGTTAATACGCACAAGTTCCGAATCCTTATGGCTTGAAAGCTCACGCAGCAAATCCTCCGGCAGTTCGGCAGGAAAAACGCTTGAGACAAATTCTCTGGCTATATCTGATTTCGGAGAAGTGAAAACCTCCTCCACAGTGGCATTCTCCACACACTTTGCGTCATGCAGGACTGCAACATGGGTACATATTTCCTTTATCACTTTCATTTCGTGGGTAATTATAACAATAGTAAGTCCAAGCTCACGGTTTATATCTTTAAGCAGGTTAAGAATAGAAAGAGTTGTCTGCGGATCAAGGGCGGATGTTGCTTCATCGCAAAGGAGAACATCAGGCTTGAGAGCAAGGGCACGGGCAATGCCGACTCTCTGTTTCTGACCGCCGCTAAGTTCTGAAGGATAAGAGTCTTTTTTATCGGAAAGCCCCACCAGAGGGAGAAGTTCGTCCACTCTTTTATTAATTTCTGCTTTCTTCATCCCGTCTATTTCAAGGGGGAATGCGATATTCTCCGCAACGGTTCTGGAGGAAAGTAGATTAAAATGCTGAAAAATCATGCCGATTCTGCGCCTTGCCTTGCGCAGTTCTTCACCGGAAAGCACAGTCAAATCCTGTCCGTTTATAAGTATCTGCCCCTCGGATGGTCTTTCAAGAAGATTAAGGCAGCGTACCAGTGTGCTTTTGCCCGCCCCGCTCAAACCTATTATGCCGTAAACAGAACCCTTAGGGATGCTAAGATCCACGCCGCCGAGCGCTCTGGTATAGCTTCTGCCTCCGGAATAGACCTTGCCTAAATTATTAATTTCAATCATCAATACCCTCTGCCGCAGTCAAAAATAATCTAAAGCAAAAAGGCTGAAAACCTTCCTTAAGGAATTGTCCAGCCCTGTATGTTCAAATTTATCTATAAATTCTATATTTTTTATAGGTTAAAATATCAGCTTTAAAAAGTCAATATATTTGTAAACCTCAATGCACTATATGTACAGAGACTGAATAAGTGAAGAGAAAATATCAGGCATCAGCCAGATTGCGAACCTCCTCAATGGAAGGCATGCCGTCCTGCGCTCCGTGTTTGGTTGTGGATATAGCAGCAGCAGCATTGGCAAACCGCACTGCACTTTTTAATTCCAGCCCCTCACCAAGAGCATAGGCAAGCCCTGCGTTGAATGTATCGCCTGCTGCGGTGGTATCTGCTGTTTTCACCTTGAAGCCAGCCACATGGGTAAAAACACCATTTTCAAATATATATGCACCCTTTGCACCTGCCTTCATCACCGCTGCTTTAACTCCTTTTTCAGCAAGAGCTTTCCCCGCCGCCTCAAAGCCTGATTCATCGTCAGGCCGTATTCCGGTCAGTGCTTCGGCTTCCGTCTCATTAGGGGTAATTATATCAACCAGCCTGAGAAGTTCCGCAGGAACATCCATAGCAGGAGCGGGATCGAAAATTATCTTTGTACCTGCGTTTTTGGCTGTTCTAGCCGCCTCAAGAACAGCTTCCATAGGCACTTCAAGCTGAAGAAGAAGGAAATCTGCCTGTTCTATCAGCTCTTTTTTATCTTTTATATATTCAGAGTCCATTCTGCCGTTTGCGCCGGGAATAATTATAATAAAGTTTTCCCCTTCTCCATCAACAGTTATCACTGCAATACCCGTAGAGGTTTCCTCACGCATTATTCCAGAAGTTTTCACGCCGAGCTTTCTGAAATATTCCATGTATTGTGCGGCGTATATATCATTGCCTAATTTACCGATCATAACTGTGTCCGCACCAAGTTTGGAAAGAGCCACAGCCTGATTAGCACCCTTGCCGCCGGTGAAGGTGCTGAAGGATTCTCCCTGAACAGTTTCTCCCTTTTTGGGAAAACGTTTTGTTCTCGTCACCAGATCTATATTAAGGCTTCCCGCCACACAAAACCTGCTCATAAATCCTCCTCTGCACCGGCAAGGTATTTTACGCTTTTTCTTTCTATAACTTCGCCGCCTATCATTATCTTTTCATAGGGCATGCGGCTTCCTTCCTTTATTCTCTGCATAATAAGACCAACAGCCTTTGCACTTATTTTTTTCTTTGAAACACTTACAGTGGTAAGGGGAGGTTCTGTCATGGATGCTGCGGGCAGGTTATCAAAACCCACCACAGAAACATCGTCCGGAACAGCATAGCCCTCCTCCTTTAATGCTCTTATACATCCCATTGCTATTATATCATTCACGCAGAAGATAGCGGAAGGTACCTCTGTGCCCTGACTGAGTATAACCTTCATATCTCTGTATGCGCCCTCATATCTGGAGTCAACAGAGTAAAAAAACTTTTCATCAGGTTTAATTCCAGCCAGTTCGAGGGATTTTATAAAACCAAGCTTTCTGTACATAAAGTTGCTTGTCTCTCTGTTTCCGGTGACAATGCCAATATTTTTGTGCCCCATACGCACAAGATGTGAGACCGCATTGTAAACTGATGAATCATTATTCATATCCACAAAGTCAAAAGGCATGTGGGGATAAAGCAAATCTATAAATACAATAGGCACATTCACCTTGAGAAAATACGCTATATCGCTTTCATCAAGCTCGGTTCCCAGAATCACCGCTCCGTCAGCATCGGATGAATTGATATATGACACAACCTCTGACGGCTCAAACTGCGGAAAAGCGGTAACTTCCAGAGAATAACCCTTAGTACCCGCCTTCATCTGTGCCCCGTCAATATAATCAGCGATAAATGCTTTATGGTTTTCGTTGAGTATCTGCCCGTGTTTCACAATATTCACAAACAGCAGCGCCTTGTGCCTCTTTCTGGGAACACTTTTTTCAAGCCCCTTGTAGCTATGTTCACGGGCTATTTTAAGTATGCGTTCCCTTGTTTCAGGACCGACACCGGGCTTGCCGTTCAGCACAAGGGAAACGGCAGCGGGAGATACCTCAGCAAGTTTCGCTATTTCTGCCACTGTAATGTTTTTTTTCATTTATAACTGCCCTTCAGATTGGATATTCATCTTTATTATATCATATTTTAGTTGTATTCAACTAAATTTTTAGTAAAATTTTACTAAATTATTTACTTGATCTCTTCTTACCGTCTGGTATCATTAAATTATAGAGGGTGCAGTTATGAAAAAAGGACAGCTTCTCAACAGCCGTATATCGGCAGTTATTTCAGAAATGGGACACACGGATACTCTTGTGATAGCAGATGCCGGTCTGCCGATTCCTGCATCGACAGAGCGTATAGACCTCGCTCTGACAAACGGAGTGCCGGACTTCATCACCACTCTGCTTAATGTACTTTCAGAGCTTCAGGTGGAGAAAATCACCATTGCAGAAGAGATCATAAAGGCAAACCATACTGTCTGGGACATGATAACGGCAGTAATTAAGAAAACAGAAAAAGCCCAAGGTAAAAAGATTGAAACAGCAATGGTTTCCCACGAGAGGTTTAAAGAGCTTACAAAATCTGCCAAGGCGGTAATAAGAACAGGCGAATGCACACCATATTCTAATATTATTCTTCATTCAGGAGTCGTATTCTGATGACTAAGATGCCGCTTCTTGAGATGAAAAACATAACAAAAACCTTCCCCGGAGTCAAAGCTCTGGACAATGTTTTCCTGCGTATATTTGCTGGCGGCGTTATGGCTCTCCTTGGCGAAAACGGAGCGGGAAAATCAACTCTCATGAAAATTCTAAGCGGTGTATATACAAAAGACTCCGGTGAAATACTTTATAACGGCAAGCCATTAACCGTGAAAGATCCCAAAGATGCCCAGAATAAGGGAATAGCCATAATCCATCAGGAGCTTAACCTTATCCCCGAACTCACTGTAAGTGAGAATATTTTTCTTGGGCGTGAGCCTGTTAACTCCTTCGGAAAAATAAAATATTCCGAAATGAACTCCCTCGCAGCAGAATACCTTTCAAGACTGGGCGAAAAAACATCGCCTTCTGCCAAAGTAGCCTCCCTTAGCGTTGGTCAGGCGCAAATGGTCGAGATAGCCAAGGCGCTCTCCATGAACGCCGAAGTTATAATCATGGACGAACCGACAGACTCACTGACAGATGTGGAAACTGAAAACCTTTTTAAGGTAATAAACGAGCTTAAAAATGACGGCAAGGCTCTCGTCTATATATCACACAAATTATCAGAAGTATTTGAGGTCTGCGACAGAGCAACGATTCTCCGTGACGGCACTTTTGTGGATGAGAAACCTGTTTCGGAGCTTGATGAGGAAAGCATAATACAGTTAATGGTCGGCAGACCGCTTCTTGAGAGATACCCAAGAAGCGAATGCAGGCTGGGCGAAATTATCTTTGAAGCGGAAGGCATGACAAACCAGCTCGTGCGGGATATAAGCTTTCAGGTCCGCAGAGGTGAAGTTGTGGGCATAGCGGGGCTGATGGGTTCAGGCAGAAGCGAAGTGGCAAAAACAATCTTCGGTGTTCTGCCCCTTATATCAGGTGAAATGCGCCTGAACGGCAAACCTCTTAAAATAAACCACCCCGCTGACGCCATTACGGAAGGAATATCCTATGTTTCCGAAGACCGCAAACAGCTTGGACTTATCCTCGGCATGACCATAAAAGAGAACATCACCCTCCCCGCATTAAAAAAATATCAGAACGCATTCAGGCATGTTTCATACGATAAGGAAACAGAAACGTCACAGGAATACATAAAAAAAATGTCCATAAAAACAACAGGACCTTCCCAGAAGGTTGTGAACCTCAGCGGTGGAAACCAGCAAAAAGTTGCCATAGCCAAAGGTGTGGTGACAGAACCCAAGGTGCTTATTCTGGATGAACCAACCAGAGGGGTTGATGTGGGCGCAAAAAAAGAAATTTACGAGCTTATAAATCTCCTAAAAGCTGACGGAATGGGTATCATACTGATATCCTCTGAACTGCCGGAAATTCTCGGCATGAGCGACCGCATACTTGTCATGAGCGGCGGGCGCATAGCTGGAGAGATTGTAAAAGCTGATGCCACTCAGGAAAAAATAATGGCTCTCGCCATAAGCGGGCTGACACAAACTGCCTGATAAAAACAAAAAAGACGGAGTTATTCATATGAAAATGACGGTTAAGGAGTTCCTAATCAGATTCAGACCCCTTCTTGGTCTGCTCATTCTTGCTGTGATAGTCTCGCTTCTCAGTCCGAGATTCCTCACTCTGAGCAATATACTGAATGTTCTCCGTCAGACCTCTATCAACGCCGTGATGGCAGCAGGAATGACATTTGTCATCCTCACAGGCGGGATAGACCTTTCCGTCGGCTCGATACTCGCCATATGCGGTGCTGTTGCCGCCTTCATGATCGCAAACGGGTTCGACCCCTACATCTCCATAGCCACAACACTGCTTCTGGGAACAGTTCTGGGAGCATTCGCAGGAGTAATCATCACAAAAGGCAAGGTGCAGCCCTTCATCGCAACCCTTGTCGCAATGACCCTTCTGCGTGGGGCAACACTTGTCTTCACAGACGGCAGACCAATTTCAACAGGTTTTGATGAAGCATCGGATATTTTTTCATGGTTCGGTACAGGATATATACTGGGCGTTCCTGTTCCTGTTTTCATAATGCTTCTTGTGTTCGCAGTTTCATATTATATCCTCAAATACACCCGCTTCGGCAGATATGTCTATGCAGTAGGCGGCAACGAAGAGGCATCAAGGCTTTCAGGAGTAAGAGTAAACAGAGTTAAAACCGCAGTCTATGCCATTAGCGGTCTGCTTTCCGCATTGGCAGGAATAATAATCACTGCCCGTCTCTCTTCCGCCCAGCCCACAGCAGGAGCAGGATACGAACTTGATGCCATAGCAGCAGTTGTTTTGGGCGGAACAAGCCTCGCCGGCGGCGTGGGAACAATCTTCGGAACACTCATCGGCGCACTGATAATAGGCATACTGAACAATGCGCTCAACCTAATGAACGTTTCCTCATACTACCAGATGATCGCTAAAGGAGCGGTGATTCTCATCGCAGTCCTTATGGATAGAAAAAAGTAACTATATAAAAAGGAGAATCGGCATGAAAAGGATCTTAGCTATCGTTACGGCTTTCATTGCTATCACAGCAATGTCGGCCTTCTCTGCACAGAAACCGGTAGGTCTTGTGGTTTCCACTCTCAACAACCCGTTCTTTGTAACACTTAAAGACGGAGCGGAAGCAAAAGCAAAAGAATTGGGAGTTCAACTCGTGGTTCTCGACTCACAAAATGACCCCGCAAAGGAAATAGCAAATGTCGAAGACCTTCTTTCAAGAGGTGTGGCGGTTATTCTTATCAATCCGACGGATTCTGACGCCGTAGGTAATGCAATCCGCATTGCAAACAGAGCAAAAGTTCCGGTTATCACTCTTGACAGAGGCGCAAACGCAGGTCAGGTTGTATCCCACATCGCTTCAGATAACGTTGCCGGCGGCAAAATGGCAGGCAATTACATTGTTCAGAGGCTCGGTAAAAAATCTAATGTTGTTGAACTTGAAGGAATCCCCGGAACATCAGCAGCAAGAGACAGAGGCAAAGGCTTTAACGAAGCTCTTAAAGGAACGCAAATTGAGGTGATAGCACGTCAGACCGCAGACTTTGACAGAACAAAAGGGCTTAATGTTATGGAAAACATCCTTCAGGCTCAACCTGTTATAGACGCTGTTTTCGCTCATAATGATGAAATGGCTCTTGGCGCTTTAAGAGCTATTCAGGCTTCCGGCAGACAGATTATGGTGGTAGGATTCGATGCCACAGACGATGCAGTCAAAGCAGTTAAGGACGGAGAGCTTTCCGCCACAGTAGCCCAGCAGCCATCTTTTATCGGCGCACAGGGTGTTGAAACTGCTAAAGCTGTTCTCGAAGGCAAAAAAGTTCCCGCAAACATACCTGTCGGACTTAAACTCATAACAAAATAATTTTCCGAATACACCAACACCTTAAGGCGGAGGAAACTCCGCCTTTTTTCGTTTATTCATGCGGACTTTTCTGCGAAAATGATCTATAAATAGAGTAAAAAATGAGTAAAGGCAAAAGGTTCCCTTATGAATAAATCAAACGATATGTTCTCCAAAGCCGTGGGAGACTTCACCTACGGCGGAAGAATATGGATTGACAAGGACGGGAAGAATTTTCTCGGACTCGGTAAAATACACTTTCTTGAGCTTATAAAACAACACGGTTCAATGTCTAAGGCAGCGGCTTCACTGAACATGTCTTACAGCAAAGCATGGGGGTTGGTGGACTCAATGAACTCCCTTGCACGCAAGCCCCTTGTAGTTAAAAAAACAGGCGGTGCGGGCGGAGGCGGTGCGGAGATCACAGAAGAAGGCGAAAGAGTTCTTGAGCTGTACTGGGAGTTCTGCCGCAATTTTGAGCTGTTTCTCCTTGAGCAGAGAGAGGTTATTGAGCAGCTTTAGAAAAAGCTTCTGCGGCGGGTCGTGCCGCAGAAACATTTGAGCTTATCAGTGGTGTTCCGTCTCCATGTTTAAAAACTTTTCTGCCGAAAAGTACAAAAGAAAGAAAACACCAAAGCCGAAGAGGTATATGAGCCACTCCGCCATTGACGGTCTATAGACCGCCAGCTGAACGGAACCGATAAAGCCTTCTTTAATAAGAGGAAGCTGACCTGCTATTACAAAATCATATCTTGTAAAAAACAGCCCGATAAGGAAGACAAACCCTGCAAGGGCAATGTTTCCTACCCTTCCCTTAGCCGTCACTATTAAAAGAAGCGGAATAACAACCGCAAGAAGTATTTCACCTGCCCAAAAATTAATACTCATAGCACCGTTGATAAGAGCCTGAGCAGCGACCTGTGCATCTCCGGGGCTTGTTGAAATTGATGAAATCATCTTCCAGAGATAAAGAAACGACATAACACCTATTCCGCCGCCCATAAGCTTTCCAAGAGAAATAAGTGAATCACTTATTCCGGCAGGCACCCTGCCCTTATAGACGATATAGTGAACAAGCACCAATACACCTGCTCCTGCGGTCACACCGGAAACAACGAGAAATACTGAGAAATATATGCCGTGATACCAAGCTTTTGCACTGAGAGAACCGAATACATAGCCAAGGTTGCTGGTCGCCAGAACACCCACAAAAAGAGCAAGAAAACCAGTAAGAGCGGCAATCCAATGTGAACTCTTTTTTCTGAATACAAGAAAAAGCTCAAAAGCAAGAATAACCAACTCAATGCCGTAAAAAAGCCCCATCCAAAATATTGGCGCTTTAAAATTGGGTGAAATCATCATATAGATCATTTTTAGCGGACTGCCAACTTCCATAAGAATCTGTGTGAAACCGGCAAGAAGTATAACAACGGCAAGAACAACTATCCTTTTGCTGATCAAAGCATACTTTTCAAACCCGAAAGCATGGGCTAAACCGCCTATGAATGCTATACCAGTTGAGATTATTACAAAGTAAGCATATGTAGAGATCAAAAGCCCCCACGGAACATCTCTTGTGACACCGTACATAGCTTCATGACCATTCACAAGCGTCATCACAACCGCCGCCCCGCCCACAGCACAGAGAATAAATCCAAGCAGTATAAACGGTATAGCGGGTATATTTTTATTATTCATAATAAATTCTGACATATCCTTATCTCCCGTTTAAGTCCTTGTTGTGTAGAAAACATTGCACTTAGTGCCTTCTTCCGGTTTCAACACATGGTATGACATAGCCTTTCTCAAAAGTTTGGATACATCGGATTCAGGATCATTAAGATCACCAAACACCCTTGCTCCCATAAGGCAATTTTCAACACAGGCGGGTTCAAGCCCCTTTTCCAACCTAGGCTGGCAGAAGGTGCACTTATCCACTGAATGTATTCTCTCGTCATAGTATCTGGCATCATAAGGACAGCCAGCCATGCAGGTTTTACAGCCTATACACTTTTTCGGGTCAACAAGAATGATTCCGTCTTCTTCCCTTTTATAGCTTGCGCTGGTGGGACATACGGATACACATGGCGGATTGTCGCACTGATTACAAAGAACAGGCATCCAAGATCGTCTGTAATTAAAACTCTGAGCTTTACCGATATACATAACCTTTGTGCGGTAATTTTCAGGTTTTTCTGAGAGATTCCATGTTTTCTTACAGGAAAGCTCACAAGCTTTGCACCCTATGCATCTGTTCTGGACAATGACCATAGCATAGTTATGCTTTTTCTTTGGTCTGCCGTCCCTCACCGGGTCAACATGGTGATATCCGTCCAATGCTAACGCATCGGTAAAAGGGAGCGCAGTAATCAGTGTTATTGCTCCCAAACCTTTTATAAAAAGTCTTCTTTCCATAACTAATACCCTTTAGGCCATTCTTTTCCTTCTGGAAGAGGAGGTCTGGGAACTTTTTCACCGTGGCACTTCGCACAGTTCTGCTGGGCAGGCATAAAAACCATCTGAGGGGCAAACCATGAAACACCCTCATTGTACTCACCGTCTATCCACTGGTTCAAAGTCTCGACCACTTTGTATGCCACTGTTGCTGAGAGCCTCGCACATCTGTCTTTTCTTTCCGCACTGGAAGAGGGAAAACCGGATGCTTTCACCCACTTTCCTACGGAAGCATGACAAAGCGGCGATTCGCTCACTGTATGCACTATACTTGTTTTGTTTGCCCTTGGATTTTTAGGGGTATAAATCGGCATGTTTGAATGACAGTACCAATCCATTATGTTTGTTGTTATGAGTACAGTTGTTTCATCTATGGTAGGAGGGCCAACAATGAGGCTAATAGCCACCGCTGCACCATTGAGTGAACCGCAGAGAGTTCCCCAGCCTGCTACTCCCCCTTCGAATATTACAAATGATTCAGTCGGGAAAGATTTGTAAGGCTCTCCTATTTTTTCTGCAAGCTCACTGAGAATAGAAGCTATCACAGTTCCGCCGCAACCAAGCTCATACCAGCCTTCATAGGCTTTTTCAGCAACTATTTCGGGGTCAAGTTTTGTATAAGGCCAAGGCCATTTATTTGCTTCTCCCGATGTCCACTCAAGGTTAGATGTAAGCTGGTCATCCTGTGTTCCGCCGTGACCATACTGAACAGGATAGTCAGCTTCCGCTGCTGTTTTTTCCTCTGCATAAGCTGCGCCTCCGCCGAAACCGCCTATTCCGCCTATAGCCGCACCAGCACCAAATACAGCGGCTTTTGTTAAAATGTCTCTTCTGGAAAATTTTGCATCCATTCTAATAAACCTCCATCTCTACCGTTATATTTTAGCAAATATAACGATTTTGATTCTTAGTCAATCCTAAAATGCATTTCAAGGGAAGAAATACTCACTTATGCTGATTGCAAAAAATGTTGATTTATTATTCATATAGAAATGATATAGATTAGATTAATGGTTTGTCTCCAGAGATATAGTGATAGATTAATAACCTAAGCTGCCTGTACGGCAGTGAACTGTAGATATTCTATCACAAAACATTAACATTAAAAAAGAAGTAATCATTTTGGAGTTTAATACCTAAATTTCTGATAAAGTCATAAACTATTGATAATACACCCTCCTGAACTAAGCTTCGGAAAAAGGGTCTTAAGAAAGAAAATTTCAGGATACTGAACAAAGCAAAAGAAGCATAAACAATGTATGTACAATTTTTTTAAATTATTTTTATTGGAATTTTTAATTGGGTTTTCTGACCATTGTAACCAAGGTAACAATAAACAGCGTTCTGGAAAAGCATGTGTTTATTTTTTCACTAATGATAAAATGTTCAAAACTTTTTATTAAAGTTAACTTGAAAAACTTTGACACAAGCCACATTTGCTCAAAAAACTCAAACCTTTTTTTCTAATATAAAATATATCTACCGCAGGTATTTGTTATCTTCCGAACAGAAAAAGGTACATTTTGTAATAAAAACAACAATTAAAAATGACCGTTATTCACACTATCTAGGTGAACTTTAGCCCCTTCCAAACCCATTGACATCTATTTAATGTTCAGTATAATGAACATTAAAATGAAATAAAAAAGAGGTATATTTTGGACTTCGGAAAGAAAGTCAAGGAACTGCGTCACGAGCATAAAATGTCACTGCGTGACTTAGCTAAAATCAGCGGATGCAGCATATCCTTCCTTTCACAGGTTGAACGTAACCTTGTTTCGCCGACTGTAGCCAGTCTTCGTAAAATTTCCGATGCTCTTGGGGTGACAATAACCTCTTTTTTTGATAGTCCTCAGGAAGACAGAGACTCTGTTGTTGTTCGAAAAAATGAACGGGTTAAGTTAACTTCCAAGGCTTCCAGAGTGGTTTATGAATCTCTGAAGCCAAAAGGAGCTAACTCTGTTCTTGAGCCTCTTTATCACATCCTTGAAAAAGGAGCATTCAGCGGAAACGACTACAATATGCATGTTGGGGAGGAGTTTGTATACGTGCTTCACGGTCAGGTGGAGATCACGCTCGATAAAAAGTCAATGACTCTTAGTGCGGGCGACAGTGCAGTGTACAACTCCAACATACCTCATAGATGGAAAAACACATATGACGGTGAGACCATACTTTTATGGGTCAATACGCCGCCGACTTTTTAATAATCGGAGAAAGAAATGTTTAACACATTAATCGCGAATTCCATGCCTTACATGCCCAAAGCGCTGGTCGGTTTCTTTGCGAAAAGGTACGTTGCAGGGGCCACACCCGAAGACGCTTTTCAAACCACACTTGCTCTCAACGGTGAAGGGGCGGTTGGAACCATTGATTTGCTTGGCGAGTTTAATGACAAAATCGAAAAAGCCAGACAAACCGTTGAAATGTACAAACTTGTTCTCGACAATATCAAGTCGAAAAATCTGAACACCAACATATCCATAAAACCTACGGCGTTCGGTATTTTATTGAATGAGGAAACATGCACGGAAAATATGCGTGAAGTGATCAAATACGCATATGAAAGGAACATCTTTGTCCGTATTGATATGGAAAACCATCCGTACACGGACTATACTATTGATCTCTACATCATGCTCAATAAGGAAATGCCCGGAAGCTGCGGAACAGTTTTTCAGGCATGCCTTAAACGCACACAGGACGATATAAAACATGTCGCCGCTTCACTTGATAAGGCAAACATCCGCCTCTGCAAAGGAATTTACAGGGAACCGGATGATATAGCTTATAATAACAGAAAGAAGGTTCAGGAAAACTACCTTGAATGCCTTGACCTGCTTTTTGAGAAAAAAGCCTATGTCGGTATAGCCACCCATGATGACGTTCTTATAAACGGCGCCATGGAGCTCATCAAAAAACACAAACTCGAAAAAAATGAGTACGAATTCCAGATGCTTCTCGGAGTGCGCTCTGAGCTTCGCAAGAGACTCCTCGCAGAGGGTCATAAGCTCCGCATTTACACTCCTTTCGGAGAAGACTGGCTTCCGTACAGTATCCGCAGGCTGCAAGAAAACCCCGCAATAGTCGGCTCGGCTATAAAGGGCTTCCTCACCGGCGGCAGATAAACCCCCTTAATCAAATAATAAAGGAGTAACAAATGAATAACAGCATGTTTAACGTACCATTCCCTCTGAACGAACCGGTTCTTGAATACCGTGAAGGCAGTAAGGAGAAAAAAGAACTTAAAGCCGCTCTTAAAGAGCTCTCTGAAAAATACATAGAAGTTCCTGTTGTTATCGGCGGAAAAGAAGTAAAAACTGGAAACACTGTTGAAATAACAGCACCCTTTGATCATTCCATAAAACTCGGTAAATACCACAAAGCCGGTCAGAAAGAAATTCAGCAGGCTATTGATGCTGCAATGGAAGCCAGAAAAACATGGGGCAAAACTCCCTGGTATCACAGAGCAGCGATATTCCTCAAAGCAGCGGAACTTATCTCCACTAAATACCGCGCACAGATGAATGCGGCAACCATGCTTTCCATAGGCAAAACTGCTGTTCAGGCTGAGATCGACTCTGCTTGCGAGCTGATCGACTTCCTCCGCTTCAACGTTTACTTCATGCAGCAGATATATGGCGAACAGCCTCTCCATAACTCCAAAGGCGTATGGAATGCTATTCAGTACCGTCCCCTTGAAGGATTCATTCTTGCTGTTACTCCTTTTAACTTCACAGCTATTTCAGGCAACCTTCCCACCTCTCCCGCATTGATGGGCAACACTGTTCTGTGGAAACCCTCAGGAGATGCGGCATATGTTCCCAACCTTCTTATGAAGATATTCAAAGAAGCGGGACTTCCCGACGGAGTAATAAACTATGTTCCCTCCGATGCAAAAGACATATCCGCAGTAACATTCTCCAGCCCCGATTTCGGCGGTATCCACTTTACAGGCAGCACAGGCGTTTTCAAAAATATCTGGGAAACAATCGGCAAAAACATCTCTTCTTACAAATCATACCCCAGAATAGTGGGCGAAACAGGCGGCAAGGACTTTATCTTTGCTCACAGATCTGCTGATGTTGATGAGCTTGCTGTTGCTTCAGTAAGAGGTGCTTTTGAGTATCAGGGTCAGAAATGCTCTGCCGCTTCAAGAGCATACGTGCCTTTCAGCCTGAAAGATGCTTACCTCAAGAGAATGAAAGAACTCACTGCCGAAATCAAAATGGGCTCACCCCTTGATTTCAGAAACTTCATGACCGCAGTTGTTTCCAAACGTGCCTATGAATCTATCGTAAAATACATAGACTTCGCAAAACAGGCTTCAGATGCGGAAATCGTTATCGGCGGCGGATATGACAGTTCAAAAGGCTGGTTCATTGAACCCACTGTGATAACAACACAGAACCTTGACTTCAAAACCTTCAGAGAAGAAATATTCGGACCTGTTCTGACTGTGACTTTCTATGAAGATGAAAAATATGAAGAATACCTGAAACTCTGCAACTCCGGTAACGAATACGCTCTTACAGGCTCAATATTCTCAAGATGCAGAGAAGCAGTCGAAACAGCTTTCGAGCTGCTTGAAGACGCAGCAGGCAACTTCTATATCAACGACAAACCCACAGGTGCGGTTGTCGGTCAGCAGCCTTTCGGCGGCGGCAGAGGATCAGGCACAAATGATAAGGCAGGAAGCTACCTTAACCTTATCCGCTGGGTAAATACACGCACAATAAAAGAAACATTCGTTCCCCCTCTTTCCATAGGCTATCCCCATATGGAGGCGGAGTAACGGAATTAAATTCTGCAACTTATTCAGGTCAGGCTTTGAGAAATGGAGTTTTTGTGAAATGATATTCTAGTCAATGATCAAGGCTATCAATTGATAGAATACAACACTAGCAGGAGGAAGCTATGAAAAAACTGTTTAGTCTGTCACTTATGCTGATGGTGGGCGCACTTTTCGCCGTTACGGCATTCGCTGCCGACACTATCAAGATCGGAGTACAGGCACCCATCACCGGAGAATACGCAAACGAAGGACAAGGTATTGACAATGCTGCGAGACTTCTTGCAGAGCAGTACAACGCAAAAGGCGGACTTCTTGGCAAAAAACTTGAAGTTTTCACTTGCGATGATGAAGCTCAGGCAATGAAAGCAGCAATCTGCGCCAAAGAACTTGTTGAAAAAGGCGTCATCATGATTATCGGTTCATATACATCAAGCGCTGCTGAAGCTGCTCAGAGAACCTACTATCGTGCCGGTGTCCTTCAGACAACAGACGGAACAAGCGACTCTCTTACCAAAAACGGCTACTGGACTTTCTTCAGAAACTCCAACCCCAACTCCGCCAATGCAGCATTCACTGCCGACTACATGGTAAAAGTTGCAAAATTCAAACGTATAGCAATAATCTCTGACCACTCAAGCTATGCACAGGGACTTGCTGACGCTGTTACGGCAGAAGTAAAAAAACTGAACGGCAACATAGTTTATGCAGGTAAAATCAAAGCCAACAGCCAGAACTACACTCCCGTTCTCACAAGCATCAAAGCTCTGAATCCTGATGTAATCTACTTCGCAGGCTACTACTCTGACGGCGGACTTATCCGCGCTCAGCAGAAACAGCTTGGTATCAACGCTGAATTCATCGGCGGTGACGCTAACGATAACGTAGACTTCGTTAAGCTTGCAGGTGCAGCAGCTAAAGACGCTAAAATAGTAAACGTTCCCACGCCCGACATGCTTCCCTATGACAGTGCGAAAGACTTCCTCGCTGCATATAAAGCAAAATACGGCAAAGAGATTCCTTCAATATGGTCTCTTCTCAACGCTGACGGCATGTACGCATTCCTCACTGCGATTGAAAAAACTAAGTCAACAGACACTAAAAAAATGTCTGATTGGCTGCACAACAATGAGCTTGACGGATTTTCCGGCAAACTTAAATGGGACAAAAACGGCGAGCGTGTAGGCTCTACATTTATGCTTTACAACATCAAAGCTGACGGAACCTACGAAGTTGCTTACCCCAAACAATAACACTCATTTTCAGCAGATAAAGGGCGGCGTATGCCGCCGCCCTTCCTGCTTATTATTCCCATAGGGGGTTCATCTTTCTAAGCACAAGGAAAGATACTTCATTCCCTATGCTTAGAAGGACGAAATATTTTAAGGAAAAGCGTATGGATATATTTCTTCAACAGGTAGTCAACGGTTTGATCATCGGCAGCATCTATGCTCTGGTAGCCCTAGGTTACACAATGGTTTACGGAGTAATGAAGCTTATTAACTTCGCTCATGGGGATCTTGTTGCCTTATCCGCATACATAGGGCTTATGTTTTATACCCAGCTTATAGGTCTGGGCGTTCTTCCTCAGCCTTTGGTTGTGGTGTCCGTGTTTGTACTCACTGCCATTGTGGCGGCGACTGTTGCACTCTTAGTGGAGCGTGTTGCCTACCGACCTCTGCGCAACGCTCCGAGGCTTTCGGCTGTGGTATCTGCACTTGGTGCTTCGATGATGATCCAGAACGGCATAATGCTTATCTGGGGTCCTAACATAACAATTTTTCCCTCTGACATTCTTCCGGCTGTGAGCTGGACAATATACGGCATAACAATAACTTTTGTTCAGGCAGCAATGATAATCATAACTCTGGTTCTCATGATATCCCTTACTCTCTTTATCAATTATACCAAAATGGGAACGGCCATCAGGGCAAGCGCAATCAATCAGGATGTGGCTAAACTGATGGGAATCAATGTTAATATGATAATTATGATCATCTTCATAGTAGGCGCTGTTCTCGGTTCTGTAGGTGGTCTTTTCATAGGAATGTATTACAGAGGCATCTCTTTTAATCTCGGATGGGTATACGGTCTTAACGCATTCATAGCCGCAATACTGGGCGGTATAGGAAATATTCCCGGTTCGATGGTCGGCGGGTATATGCTTGGTCTTTTCACTGCGCTGATAGCAGGCTACGTTTCCTCTTCATGGGCGGAAGCGTTTACATTTATCCTGCTTATCCTCATCCTTATTGTACGCCCCACCGGTATTCTCGGTGAGCGTGTTGCGGAGAAAGTGTAATGAAAAATAAATCATTTATCGGCTATGCGGTTCTTTTCGCCTTTCTGGCTCTGTTCCCTATAACAAACGATCCCAGATGGCTCACAGTTGTAACAACTTTCTGTATCTATTCTGTGGTTGCCCTCAGTCTTGATATAGTTCTCGGACGTGCGGGAATGTTTGATATGGGTCATGCCCTCTTCTTCGGAATGGGTGCATATATAACTGCTATTATGAATGTTCACTTCGGTCTGAACATACTAACAGCGCTTCCGCTTGTAATCATAATACCCGCTTTGTTCGCTATCGTACTCTCAACCCCTATTGTCCATTTGAGAGGAGATTATCTGCTTGTTGCAACAATAGGTATGAATATAGTGTTTGAACAGGCGCTTAAAAACGATCTTCTCGGTCTCACCGGAGGTCCTAACGGAATATTCGGATTGGATGCAACTGTATTCGGATTTTATCTGGATGACGGCATAACAATCTACTACATAGCGTTTTTCCTTCTTCTTCTCACTCTTCTGCTTATCAGAAACCTTGAGAAAAGCAAGGTGGGCAGAGCGCTCCATTATGTTCAGGAAGACCCCATAGCAGCGGAAAGCCTCGGAATCAGCACCAGATTTTACAGAGTATTCTCATTCGCCCTCGGTGCTGCTCTTGCCGGTCTTGCTGGCTTTGTATTCTCAATTCAATACGCTGCAGTGAGCCCCGAAGCCTTCAACTTCATGACATCGGTAATATTCTTCGCCATCGTGCTTGTGGGCGGTAAAGCATCTATCCCCGGAATTCTTGCTGGAACATTCATAATGTTCGTTCTTCCTGAAATATTCAGAGAATTCGCAACAGCAAGATATTTTGTTTTCGGTCTGGCGATGGTTGTCTCCATGGTTCTTCGTCCCGAAGGCATGCTGCCCGCTAAATACGGCAAACTGCCGAAATATGTGACGGAGGATTAGGCATGGGTCTGCTTGAACTTAAAGGCGTTACAAAGGTTTTCGGCGGCGTTGTGGCAATGGATAAGCTTTCCTTCAAGGTTGATGAAGGTGACATATACGGCATTATAGGACCGAACGGCGCAGGAAAAACCACAGCCTTCAACTGTATAACCGGTATCTATAAACCTGAGGAAGGAGAAATAATCTGGAAAGGTGAAAATATTGCTGGGATGCACCCCTGTGATATCGCCGGAAAAGGCATTGTCCGCACATTCCAGAACATCCGCCTTTTTGGTAAAATGAGCGTGGCGGAAAATATTATCTCCGGACGCCACCAGAAATCAAAACAGACATGGTTTCAGGGACTTTTCAGCACACCTTTCTACAAAAAGGATGAAAAGGAAAACTGGCTGAAGGTCAAAGATATTATGAAATTAATGGGGCTTACGGAATACGCTACAATCCCTACACAGTCTCTTGCATACGGCATACAGAGACGTGTGGAGATAGGCAGGGCCCTCGCCACAGAACCGGAGCTTCTTATCCTTGATGAACCCGCAGCAGGTCTTAATGAGAAAGAAACCTTTGAACTCATGGAACTCATTAAAAGGATCAAAGATTCCGGCATCACTATTCTTCTCATAGAACATGATATGGACATGGTGATGCAGCTTGTAAACAAGATTACCGTGATCAACTTCGGGAAAAAAATAAGCGAAGGTGATCCTGATTTCATACAAAACGACCCCGTAGTTATTGAGGCTTATCTCGGCAGTGCGGATGATGAGGAGGACGAATAGAATGGCAGAAAAACTTTTGGAAGTAAAAGACCTGTTCGTCAACTACGGAAGCATTCAGGCCATTAAAGGCATAGGCTTTGAGGTCAACAAAGGCGAAATAGTCTCAATTCTGGGCGCAAACGGCGCAGGCAAATCCACCACTCTGCGTACTATCAGTGGTCTGATAAAACCCAAAGCGGGTCAGGTTCTTTATAAAGATGTGGATCTTGCTAAAATACCTGCTCACAAAATAGTCCGTGAAGGAGTATCGCACTCACCCGAAGGGCGTCAGGTTTTCGGCACTCTTACTGTTGAGGAAAACATAAGAATAGGTGCTTTTGTTAAGCCCAGCGTGGATAAGGATACCCTTGACTGGATATACAACCTTTTCCCCAGACTTCTGGAAAGACGCAAACAGCTTGCGGGAACACTTTCCGGCGGTGAGCAGCAGATGCTCGCCATATCAAGGGCGCTTATGGCAAAACCTCAGCTCCTTCTGCTGGACGAACCTTCCCTCGGCATAGCACCTATACTTGTTAAGATGATCTTTACTGCTATTAAGGAGATCTCAAAAACAGGCGTTACGGTTCTTCTTGTTGAGCAGAATGCAAAAGCTGCTCTGAAACTTGCAGACAGAGGTTATGTTCTGGATGTAGGCAAAGTTACGATTGCCGGCTCTGCCACTGATCTTCTTAATGACCCCAAAGTTCAGGAAGCATATCTGGGAAAAAAGAAATAAAATATTGTAATTTAGATTGTTTTGGTCTTATTTTAGGTGTATGATAAAAGGTATAGTATTTGACATAAAGAAGTATGCGATTCATGACGGTCCCGGAATAAGAACAACTGTTTTTATGAAAGGCTGTCCGCTCTCCTGCGTGTGGTGTCATAATCCGGAAAGTATAGACTTTTCCATCGGGAAGATAAAAAAAGAACTCAAACTCGATGGAAAAGTTATCGAAAGCACGGAAAACGTCGGCAGGGAAATGAGTGTGAGTGAAGTGATGAGAGAGGTCGAGAAAGACCTTCTCTTTTACGAGGAATCAGGCGGCGGAGTTACATTTTCCGGCGGAGAAGCTTTTGTTCAGCATGAATTCCTCTTAGCTATGCTCAAAAGCTGTAAGGCAAAGGGAATAAGCACCTGTGTTGATACATCCGGTTATGTAAATAAAACCATACTGGAAAAGGCTATTCCTTTAACTGACATATTCCTCTTCGATATTAAGCTTATGGACGAGGAACTGCATAAAAGATACTGCGGTGTGCCAAACGGACAGATACTGGAAAACTTCAGAACTATACACCGAAGCGGCGCAAAAGTCAGATTCAGGTTTCCCGTTATCCCGACAATTACAGATACGGATGATAACCTGAAAAAAGTTGCGGAACTTGCGGCGCAGTTTTCCGATGTTCCGGTAGATCTCCTTCCCTACCACAAAATAGGTAAGGACAAATACCGCAGGCTTGGAATGAAATACCATATGGAAGGCATTGAGAAGCCTTCTGACGAATACATGCACAAGATAGCCGCTTTCTTCACAGGATACGGCATCAGAACCAAAATAGGAGGTTAAGCATATGACAGACAGGATAAAAAGACTCCGCAAAGAGAGCCTTGACGCTGTGCCCACAATTTCATCCGAAAGGGGCGTTTTGTTAACCGAGTTCTTTAAGAGCGGTGAGGCGGACGGAATGTCCGTTCCTGTACAGCGAGCGAAAGCCTTCTATTATATAATGGCAAATAAAGAGCTTTGGTTTAATGACGGCGAACTCATCGTCGGCGAAAGAGGACCTTCTCCCAAAGCCACCCCCACCTACCCCGAAGTCTGCATACATTCAAAAGAGGATTTTGATATTCTCCATAACAGACCCAAGGTTTCATTTAAGGTGGATGAAAAAAACAGAAAACTCCACGAAGAAATTGTCCTTCCTTTCTGGCAGGGCAAGTCTCACAGGGAGAAAGTTATAAGCCACATGACAGATGAATGGGTTAAAGCTTATGAAGCCGGTGTATTCACTGAGTTTCAGGAGCAAAGAGCGCCCGGACATACTGTTCTTGGCAAAAAAGTATTCAGAACCGGGCTTAACGGATTGAAGGCGGAAGTTCAGCAGGCAATAAAAGACCTCGACTTTTACAATGATCCTGAGGCTTTCAGCAAAAATGAAGAACTTAAAGGCATGCTCATAGCTGCCGATGCTGTTATCAATTATGCAGAAAGAAACGCAAAAGCTCTGAAAGAACTTGCAGATAAGGAAAAAGATCCGAAACGCAAACTTGAGCTTCAGGAAATGAGCGTAGTTTGCTCCAAGGTTCCCGCAAACGCACCCGAAAGCTTCTGGGAAGCTCTCCAGCTCTACTGGTTTCTCCACATAGGCGTTATTACCGAAACAAACCCATGGGATGCTTTTAACCCCGGAAGGCTTGACCAGCACCTCTATCCGTTTTACAAGGCAGATCTCGAATCCGGCAAACTTACAGAAGAAGGGGCAAAAGAGCTTCTCTATTCGTTCTGGATCAAGTTTAACAACCACCCTTCGCCCCCAAAAGTTGGTGTAACAGCCAAAGAGTCAAACACTTATACAGACTTTGCTCTCATAAACGTTGGAGGAGTTAAGGAAGACGGTTCGGATGCAGTTAATGAGCTTTCATACGTTCTTCTTGATGTCATTGAAGAAATGAGGCTTCTTCAGCCCAGCTCAATGGTTCAGATCTCAAAAAAGACACCCGACAGGTTTCTTAAAAGAGCCCTGCACATAGTTAAAACTGGATTCGGACAGCCCTCTATCTTTAATACAGATGCCATCATTCAGGAACTTCTGCGTCAGGGTAAAGATATTGTAGATGCCAGAAACGGCGGTGCTTCAGGCTGCGTTGAAACAGGCGCATTCGGAACAGAAGCATACATACTTTCCGGTTATTTCAACCTGTCAAAAGTCCTTGAGATCACAATCTACGGCGGTTTTGACAAATATACCCAGAAACAGATAGGGCTTGATATACCTGCTGATTTCAAAAGCTTTGACGAGCTGATGGAAGCCTATACAAAACAGCTTAACTACTTTATAGACATCAAAATCAAAGGAAATATTGTAATTGAGCGCCTTTTTGCAGAGTACATTCCCGTACCATTCCTCTCAATACTCACAGAGGACTGCATCAAAAACGGCAAAGACTACAATGACGGCGGCGCAAGGTACAACACCACCTATGTTCAGGGTGTTGGTCTTGGTTCAGTGACAGATTCACTGGCGTCACTCAAATATAATGTTTATGACCAGCAGATAATCAGCCTTGAAGGGCTAAAAAAGGCTCTGGATGCTGACTTTGAAGGATATGACGAACTCCGTGCCCTTCTTCTGGAAAATACGCCGAAATACGGCAATGACGATGATTATGCAGATGATCTCATGAGAGAAGTATTTGAAATCTTCTTCAAATCCGTAAACGGCAGGCCTAACACAAGGGGCGGTATGCACAGAATCAACCTTCTGCCTACTACGTCTCATGTGTATTTCGGAAGCGTTATAGGCGCTCTGCCCGATGGACGCAAGAAGGGAATTCCCCTTTCTGAAGGCATCTCACCAGTTCAGGGCGCAGACAGACACGGTCCTACTGCTGTTATTAAATCTGCCTCCAAGATCGACCATCTGCGTACAGGCGGAACGCTGCTCAACCAGAGATTCGCCAAAGAATTTATGTACACTGATGAAGGCATAGACAATGTTTGCAGACTGGTTAGGGCTTACTTCCGTATGGACGGACACCATATCCAGTTTAATGTTGTGGATGAAAAGATTCTCCGTGAGGCTCAGGTTCACCCTGAAAACTATAGAGATCTCATTGTAAGAGTTGCAGGCTACTCTGACTACTTTGTTGATATCACAGATGAATTACAGGAAGAGATAATCCGCAGAACTGAACACCAGCATTAGAAAGTATTTCTTGGAAACAGTAATAAAATCACACGGCAAAACCTCCCCTCAAAGGGAGGTTTTCTATTTTTATAATAGTTATTTAAGATAACGGCTGATTCTTTCCAGCGCTTCTTTTGTATTCTGCACGTTCAGGCTTCTTTTTATAGGGCGGTTGCTTTTATCCAGGATTTCATAATTCCCCGCAGCGTTCACATCAAGAATAGAGTCATGGGTAATGATTCCGTATCCGCTGTATTGGGATGAAATAACCCAGTCCCGATCAGTAAAAATGCCGAACAAATCTGCACCAGTGGAGTAGTCAGACGTATCATTTTCCACTCCGAGGTAGTTTTTCATTAGTGTCGGTGACAGATCCTCATGTGACGTAAAGCTGTCCACATATTCCGGTGTTGCGCCCTCCTCCACACCCGGACCTACTACTATAAAAGGAACCTTAACCTGAGCGTCAGTAAAGTTACTGTTATGTCCCCAGTAGTTAAGCTTATTATCATTCATTTCCTGACCATGATCCCCTGTGATAATAATCAGGGTATTATCAAGCTTCCCTTTTGATTTCAGTTCAGCGATAACCTTTGCAACAAGGCTGTCAGCAAAGTGTACACTTGTCCGGTAGCGGTTGAACAATGGGGTAGGATCAGTATTTTTATTCAATAACAGATAATTAAGTTCCTCCACCATAGGCTTGAATTTCGGTTCATAATCTTCGGGGAAGTCATAGGCATGTGGGGAATCATAAAACAGAAACGAAAATACAGGTTTGGAGCTATCTGTTCCTGCATACCATTTCAGCCAGTCGTCAGTGAGGTTTATATCCTTCTCTGAAGCGGAATCACCTTCAGAGCGAAGACGCAAAACAGGTAAATTCCGGAAGACAGTACGATTGAACTCCGGTTTAATAAGCTGTGCTGATGTAAAAATGCCAAGCTGATAATTCAGCTCCTGCATGCGGTCGATCAAAACTGCCGAACGCTGCCCCGCCAGAAAAGCATGCCAGTATGTTCCCGGTATACCGTAAAATAAGCCGAAAATGCCTGTCCGTGTGGAGTTTCCGGTAGATATATGGTTATTATAAACAATCCCTTTTTCTGCTAAACTGTAAATATTCGGTGAAAACTCCGGTGAAAAGGTGTCATAACGCCATGAATCAATAACAATAAGCATAATATCATGCAGACGTTCAGGAGATTTTCCCCTTAACGGGTTCAAAGGATAATTCAGGTCATCGCTGTCATCCATTCTGAGTTCTTTACGGCGTTTGACAGCGTCTAAATCCGCAAGTCCCCACCTTTTCAGCATAGTGGTTGCTGTCGCAGGGTAATAAAGCGGAAGATAGCGTGTAACCATGGACACAGGCTGATTTGCATGGGCAACACCCCATATATGCAGCAGATTTGCCGTAAGAAGCATAAGAAAAAAAGCAAGTGAGACCCTTCGCCCCAAACCAGCCCTTATGCGGTTTATCCTTGTTTCCAGTACAGTTATCAGAGCGAATTCCAGTGCTAAAACCGCCAGAAATCCGCCGATGCTCATAGCCCATGTAATAAGAGGGAAAGATACAATATCCCCAGCCATAATCAACCCAACAACTACTGCGTTGATATGAAAACGGTACTGGGCAAAAACAATTGTATCAATAAAAAGCAGGCTTAAGCCGAGTGAACCGCCCAAAGCCAGAATGAAACGCCTCAGACGGATATCAGGAATAAATGCAGCAGGTATAAATATCACACCGAACAGGGCAACAAGCACAGGCATATGCCCCAGAGCTGAAGTGAAAGCAAAAACAGAGGACATAGACGTGAAAGCTGAAACAGGGAAAAAGAAGAAATAACGTGCGGATATTAACGTTGCAAGTAAAGAGTTAATCAGTATAAACCAGCCGAAAGAGCGGAGTCCTGTTTTTTTCATAAACAACAATCTGTACCTGTATTCACTTATGAATTATAACAAATTTTTAAGAAAGCCTCAGGAAACTCCAAAGGCTTGTTACGACCTGCTTCTTATTACAAGAATGGCTATACCGAGAAACAGACAGGTGATTCCCATTCCAACCATAAAGTTGATTTTCTCACCGACAAGAAATATTCCCAGAATAGTCGCTGTCAGCGGTTCAACGAGGGAAAGCGTTGCTGTGCTGGAAACAGAGACAGTCTGAAGTCCTTTTGCAAAAAGTATATACGACAGGGTTGTGGTAATCAGCCCCAGATGTACAGCAACACCCACACCTTGTAAGCTCATTATCCATGAGGTATCAGTAAAAAACAGTACAGGAGACAGAAGAACAGCGCCGAAAAAGAATATAAGTCCCACAGATGCTGTTCCGTTATGGTCTTTGATAAGCACTTTTGTGAGCAGAGCATACAAAGCGTATGAAAAGCCTGCACCAAAGGCACATATAATTCCCGGTAAACTTATTGTAATGTCACCGCCGCCGGAAAGAGCAAGAAGTGTGCAGCCCAGAATAGCCAAAGCGGAGGATATATACCACCTCATCCTTATTTTTTCATGAAGAATGAAGTATCCCAGAACACCGGCGCTGACCGGAGCAGAACCGATGGCAACTATTGTCCCCACAGCGACACCGGTAAGCTTAACACCTGTAAAAAAAGTAACCTGATAAGCAGCCACTGCCAGAGCGCCCATAAGCACATGAAGCTTATTCCACGGCTTTCCATTCCTGAAGCAGCCGGATACAACAGCAAGCAGAAGAAGTCCCGTTCCGCCCACAAGAAGTCTGAAAGCCCCGACAGTCATCGGAGATGCTCCCTCAGGAGCAAAAAACTGTGCAGTTCCTGTTGTACCCCAAAGAACAGCAGCAGCTATGATAAAAAAAACGCCTTTCCCCATAAAATACCTGTAAGTTTAAATAATTAATGAAATTTGAGAATAAGCTCTTTAAGAAGTAAAATCAACAACTACCTGACTTTTATAAAAAAGGCCGTTATACAGGCACAGATAAGCAAAGGAACCATAAAAACACCTGCCGTTTGCCATGAATAATAATCCGCCAGAAAGCTGAACATAACCGGACCCGCAAACATTCCCACATTCTGCCCCAGAGCTATAACGGACATCCCCTGCCCTGTGAGGCGGGGAAGCTTCATTATCTCAGGAACAGATGAAAAGGTTGCAGTCGGCACTATTCCGCCTGTTATACCAAGTATTATAAGCAGGACAGCAAAATATGCCGTACTTGAGCTAAAAAGAAAAGCCATGGAGAAACAGGCAAGCAGAATGCCGCTTATGAGAAGAACCTTCCTTGATTTGAAAACATCAGACAGCCAGCCGGACAAAGGGGCAGTAATAAGAGAAAAAAGCATTATAAGAACAGTCAGCCCGGATGCCTTAGCTGTGGAGAGTCCATGTTTCTGTTCCAGAAAGACAGGCGCATAAGTTTTAACAGCAACAATAACAATGGTGCTGGTCATAAAAACAGCGGCAAGAAACCAAATGTTTTTTTCTTTATAAGGACATCGTCTCTCTTCATCCTGCGCTCTGGTTTGAGTGTATTCCGCAGGCATATGAAAAAACAAAGCAAACAGAACAAGAACCGCCGCAGTGTAAACAGAGGTGAAAAGCCACGCAGAGCGCCATTCACCAAGTAATGGTGCCAGAAGATACATAATTATCGTCCCTGTAGGAACCCATGTTGCCCAGATCCCCATAGCCATTCCCCTTTTATCGTCAGGAAACCAAGCAGAAATAGAGGCAGGACCGGTAACAGAAATAAGACACAGCCCTACTCCTTCGATAACACGGCTGAAAATAAGTATTCCGGCAGAATGGGACAAACCGCCTGTAACAGATCCTGCGAGCAAAACGGAAAGTGCAATAATTCCGGAAAATTTCATACCTATTTTGCGTATCAGATATCCTGAAGGCAGGGCAAATAGCACTCCCACAAGAGCAAACACGGACATAAACCAGCCTGAAACAGCAAGGTTTACTCCAAGCGCAGACATAAGCTGGTTCATCATGGGCGGAACTTTAAACTGGTTAAGCGGGGCAGCGACACCCGCAGAAAATACTATAAATAAAATTAAATAACGGCTGTTCCGCATATTTTCCTCAGAAATAAAACTAAAAGCATGGATATACTTTTGTTAAAAGTTAATCTTATACCACATAACTAATCTTCATACAATAGAACCGGAAGATACTGCATCAGCTCCGTTCCTGTCTGTGAGCCGTTTTGGATTAGTCCCTGAAAAAAAGGACTTTCTGGACCTTTCCTGTCCACAGACTCAAAGCTATCTTAAACTCAATTCCCAGTATTTTAATATGTTTATTTAATCAAAACAGGTAAAAAAATGAATAATCGCAACTATGAGAACCTTATAATCGGTGCGGAACAGACAGATACAGAAATATGCTTCGATAATGCAGCCACAACACCTCCTTTCAAGTCGGTAATGGCGGCTGTTTGCGGTTTTGCACCGCTCTACTCATCCGTACACAGAGGAAGCGGCAAAAAATCCGAAGCAGCATCAAAGCTCTTTGAACAGTGCCGTAAAGAGATACTGAGCTTTGTGAACGGAGATCCCGTTCATGATGTACTGATATTCACCAAAAATACCACAGAATCAATAAACAAGCTTGCCGCAGCACTGGCGGGTGAAAGCAGGAATATTGTTATTGCCACAGAAATGGAGCATCACTCCAACGACCTGCCGTGGAGAAAACATTTTAAAATCTGTTACGCAGAAACAGACAAAGCAGGACGCCTCTGCCTGAATGATCTTGAAGATAAGCTGAAACAGCACAAAAGCAAAGTCAGACTGGTTACAGTAACCGGAGCATCCAACGTAACCGGATATATAAACGATATACACACTATTGCGGAGATGGCTCACAAATACGGTGCAGAAATTTTAGTCGATGCCGCCCAGCTTGCTCCGCATAGTGAAATAGATATCAAAAAGCCCGATACACCAGGGCACATAGACTATCTCGCATTCTCTTCTCACAAAATGTATGCCCCCTTCGGTACAGGGGTTCTGCTTGCCCCGAAGACTGTTTTCCAGAGAACCTCACCGGAACATTCCGGCGGCGGGACAGTTAATCTGGTGACCCGTAATAATGTAATCTGGGAAGAAACACCACACAGAGATGAAGCCGGGACACCGAACTTAATGGGAGCTGTGGCAATGGCATCGGCTTTAAAAACTCTTTGTGACGTGGGAATGAATAATATTGCGGCACATGAGGCAGAGCTTATGAAATATGCCTTGAAAAAAATGAGCAATATATCCGGATTACGCCTGTACTGCGATGGGAAAGAAACAAGCCGAATCGGGGTAATACCTTTTAATATAAGAAAAATCCCTCATCAGGATCTTGCAGCGGCACTTTCGCAAGAGGCAGGAGTAGCAGTGCGCAGCGGTTGTTTTTGCGCCCAGTCGTATGTCCAGAAACTTCTGGGTATGGATGACCAAACGATAAAATATTATCAGAATTATCCTGATGCTGCCCGTCCCGGCATGGTGCGTATAAGTTTCGGGCTATACAACACAATACAGGAAATAGACCATATGTCAGATTTTCTAAGCACCCTTACTCACAGCAATATAAAGGAAATAAGGAAAAATCATGAACATTACAAAATTTTTTAAAATGAAGCGATGGTCGCCATGGACAGCGGGAATCGCAGCGGGAGTTGCAGCTTCTATAAGCATTGTTCTTACAGGAAAAACCCTTGGCGTATCCGGCGGATTTGAAACTATAGCAAGCATGATCGCTAATTCAGCGGGGTTTGTTCCTCCTTCAAATGCTTTTTTCAACCGTGTTAAGCCTCCGGTGTTTGACTCACAGCTAATCCTGCTCATAGGCATATTCGCCGGCGCTCTGCTGGCTAGCCTCTTTTCAGGCGACTTTAAGGTTCGCACTCTGCCTGACAATGAGTGGAAAAAACGATTTGGGGTCAGCAAATTCAAGAGAGCCGCCATTCTTTTTACAGGGTGTTTTTTAATGGCAACAGGCGCCGGAATAGCAGGAGGATGCACAAGCGGGCTGGGGATTTCAGCCACTATGCTCCTATCACCTGCGGGATTTCTCTTCATCGCCGGAGTGTTTGCATCAGGAATAATCACAATATTGTTAATATACGGGAGAAAATAATGGATGAAACTTTCGTTACAGCCGCATTGGGCATTCTCTTCGGCTTTGCTTTGCAGAAGGTCGGGTTAACTAATTACAGCATAGTTATAAATCAATTCAGGTTAAAAGACTGGACAATGATGAAGTTCATGTGTACCGCCATAGCAACAGGAAGTGTTATTTATCTCCTTTTTCAGCCGGAAACTGTAGGAATGACAGAGACTGTACCGCCCGTTTCCATAGCGGGTAACCTTCTGGGAGGAACGATATTCGGAGCAGGAATGGCAATTGCCGGAACATGTCCCGGAACACTCATAGCAGGCATAGGTCAGGGAAATCTGGATTACCTGACAGCCGGACTGGCAGGATTTATAACCGGAGGTCTGTTTTTCGGATTTTTATTTAAATTTTTTCTGGGAATAATAATGACTGGTTTTCTCGGTGAGATGACCCTAAGCACAATCACAGGCATCAACCCGTGGCTCTTCACTGACCTGATATGCGGCTTTGTAATAACTTTCTATATTCTTACTTCATGGAAAACCAAAGAGGATTAAGTATGAAAAAGTGTATTTTCTTAATTGTTATCACAGCTATTGTTGCCGCCTCATGGGCATTTTATAATTTACAGGTCACAAAAACAAGCCGGAGCAGCGGCTCATCAATCCCCTATTCTGCCAGACTATCGTCAGATGCTCTATACGAAGGCATAAGAAAGGACATCTGGTATGTATATGATACCCGTAAATATATCGAATACATATATTCACACCTTCCCACAGCCAGAAGTCTGCCTCTTAATATGTTGGAAAAACGTCTGAGTGAAGTACCTAAAGACAAGGAAATAGTTCTTATATTTGAGAATGGCACAGATGCTGAACAAGGATGGAATATATTTATCACCAACGGATATAACCAAAACGATATAAAGGTATTTGATGAAAATATTGAGGAATGGTCAAAAAAGGGCTATCCCATCGAGGATCACATACCTGCCGGCTGCTGACATCAGCAGCCCTTTTCTACCGCATAAGCTATTCTGCTTATTGTATCCTCAAGCTTCTCTTCCTCTATCGAAGCAGGACAAAGGAGAATATGGTTTGTATCGTTCATGTCAAAGAAATAACCGGGGTATATGTCAGTCAGCCCCCCAGGCTGGGTGAAAATATTTTTAATATTAATCCCGGGAAAATTAAGCCAGAAATGGAAATGGCAGTTACGTTCATCCCACTCCGCTTTGGGACTGAGATACTTTTCGCAGAGCCTGAGTGCATCTTCACGCCTTTTTTGAACAAATGACTTTATGTCTTTCATCATCACATACATCATTCCGCTTCTGAACATTTCATCTGCTACAACCTGCATAAAGAAGTTTGCCTTTACACCGTTTTGTATGAAAACATTGCTGAAATGTTCAATCAGATATCTGTCTGCAATAATCCATGACAACTGAAAATCGAACGGATAACATTTCAAAAGACTGCCCATGTATATTACATTTCCCTGAGTATCCAGAGATTTCAGAGGGTTAAGAGAAGTCCTTGAGTGCCATATATTAGCAGAATGGTCGATCTCCACGGCAGGAATGCTGTATTTATTTATCAATTCGATGATTTCCTGTCTCCTTTTTCTGCTCATAACAATACCTGTAGGTCCCTGATCAGTGGGATCAATATGCAGAATCGGGCAACATCGGTGCTTTACGATCTTCTTCTCTAGATCTGCAGCGGAGATACCATGCTTATCCATCTTAACCGGAGTCATGTTCATGCCGAGGGAGTGTATGTTTGAGATGGTATTAATTATATTTGTCTGCTCATACAAAAAGCTGGAATTCACATTCAGAAGAGATTCATAAACATAATACAGCCTCTGAATCGTCTCGGAGGAAATGAGTACATTTTCCACGTTTGTTTTTATCCCCAGCCTTGCAACATGACGGACGACGGACTCACGCAATGATGTCAGACCATATTTAGTAAGTTCAAGATTATTATTATCATTTATTCTGGCAGCGGAAGTTTTCATTGCATCCTGAAGATATTCAGCGGTGTTGAAACTGCTGCTCAGGCTGAAATTTGTCACTCCGCCTGAGTTTCCCCAAAATCGGTATTCATCAAAGCTGGTTTTGTGTCTGGCTTTTCTTATGTATTCGTGCCAGTTTACCTGCCTGCCGTCTGGGTTATTAGTTACCACGTAACCGGATTTTGGGTAGGAAACCAGAAGTCCTTCGTGCTGGAGCTGGCTGAAAGCGGAGATCAGAGTGGTTTTACTCACTCCCAAATGTGTCATAAGGTACTCTCTCCCGGGCATTTTTGTCCCGTTCTTCAGCTCACCGTTTCTGATTTTTTCTCTGAAAAAGTCAGCAAGCTGCATATACATTGAGCGCCCGGAAGAGCTGTCTGCCTTCCATTCGTATAACATTTGAAACTCCTGTCTGTGTAATCAATAATACCGTTTTTCACTGACCGCCGCATATAATTTGTTTAAAATAAGCGGCAAAACTAAACAGTAAACTGTTTTTTTCTTAACATAAACATAAAACCGTCAGAGAAAAAGACCCAGATCATGCACAAACATAGAGACAAGATGCAGAATATATCAGTCAAATAAAGAAATTTATATTTTATATCCTGTGCTGTTTCATATAAAAAACAGAATCTGGAAGATAAATGCTTTTTTGTAGCTATATCATTAATAAATAAAAATAATTAACATCAAGAACATCTGCAGCCAAATTCATATTTCTGTCAAACTTGTCTCTCTATTATCAGCGTAACTAGACCTTTTTTATCATGCATTAAACCCTAATATAAACTCACGAATTAGCTAATTCAGTACGCTTTCATTGAGGTAGAACATGAAAACAGTTCAAGTAAGCAGGAGATCGGTTTTAAAAGCGGCCGGTATAGCGGGAGCTGCCGCAGTCATGGGTATTAACCTTGACAGCACAAACTCCGCTCTTGCTGCAGCCGACGCCAAGAAAGGCATAATGTCCAAAGACAACTGGCATTACGGGCACTGCCGCATGTGCATGAGGGGGACATGTCCTAATATGTACCGTGTGGAAAACGGCGTGGCAGTGGAAGTTATGGGTAACCCTAAGACTCCCACCAGCAAAGGCGCTCTCTGCGCTAAGGGACAATCAATAATCCAGAACCTTTATAACCCCTACAGAGTTAAAGCACCTATGAAAAGAACCAACCCCAAGAAAGGTCTTCAGGAAGATCCTCAGTGGGTTGAAATATCATGGGACGAAGCACTGAACACAACAGCAGGCGTATTGAAAGAAATAAGAGAAAAAGATCCCAGAAGATTCATGTATTCTGTCGGCTTCGGCGATATGGATTTCTTCTGTACATTCCTTTTCTACTTCGCAGGCGCTTACGGAACACCAAACTATGTAAAAAGCAACGGTACACTCTGTGTTCTGCACTACGCATCTGACCTTGTTCAGGGTGTTTTCCCCGGTGTTAAGCCTGATGCAACATACGCAAAATACATACTCGCTATGGGTATGAACCTCGGTATGGGTATCGCATCTTCTGACGGCGGTGTCAGAGGGCTTCTGAACAGAATTTACAATGAAAAAGATATTAAAATTGTCTGTGTCGATCCTCACTGCGGACCGGATGCTTCTAAAATGGAGTGGGTTCCCGTTAAACCCGGCGGAGAGCTTGCTTTCCTTATGGGAGTTGCGAACAGCATCATTTTTGAAGTTAAGAAAATGGACGTTGATTTCCTTAAATGGAAAACCAACGCACCTTACCTTATAGCTTCAGACGGATACTACGCCAGAGGCAAAGACGGCAAACCGCAGATCTATGACCTTAAAGATAAAAAAGTTAAATCATTTGACGACAAAACACTGTCTGACCCTGATATTTATGCTGAAAATATCAAAGTAAACGGCGAAAAGACAAAGGCAGGCTTTGTTCTTGTTAAAGAAGGACTCAAAAAGAATACTCCTGAATGGGCTGCAAAAATATCAGGTATCCCTGCTGCCAAAATCAGAGAAGTCGCAAGAGACTTCATTGAAAACGCAAGCATCGGCGAAAGCATCGAGATGGTTAACGGCAAAGGTGAAAAACTCCTCATGCCCAAACGTACATCCGTATGTGAAGGTAAACGCGGTATCAAAAACATGCGTGACGGCGTTCCTGCCGACCTTATGACAAAGCTTCTCAACATGCTTGTCGGTTCGCTTGACGTACCCGGTGGTATGCTTGGAACACAGAGAGGACCGTTCCTCAAACCTGATGAAGACGGTGTTGTGGCTCCCAAAGGCGAAGCAAGGTTCAAAAAACCTGTTTATCCTCCTCAGCATGTTAACCTTTCTGAGTATTTTCCGCACAAACACACTCTGCCCACCCTTGCGTTCAGAGTTGCGGCTGATCCTCATAAATACGGTCTTAACTATGAGATTGATGCCCTCCTTTCAGTCGGCTCAAACCCCATAGCAAGCACCACAGAACCTTATATGGTTGCTGACTCTGTGGCTAAGATACCTTTCTCCGCCACTGTGGCATACCACTATGACGAAATGGCGCACATGGCAGACATACTCCTGCCCTCGCACGCTCTGCTTGAAAAAGAGTCCGTAAACTCATACGAAGGCGCTTTTGACGTTTATACAAAAGAGACAATCTCCACCAGGGTCATGATGTACAGAGACCCCATGCCTCCTCTGTATAACACAAAACAGCCTCAGGACATTATCATCGAACTTTGCGAACGCATCGGTATGATTGATGACTTCAACGCAAACATCAATAAAACAGGTGTAATTCTCGGTGAGGTTACATTCGCCAAGCTTGACCCCAAAGATTACCTTCAGCCCGGCAAACGCTACACCATAGCCGAAATCTGGGACAAAGGGGTAAAAGCTTACTTCAACAGACCTCTTGATGATATGAAGAAAGAAGGAATCATTGTTCAGCAGATGGCTCCTGCCGATGCTTACAACTCATCCTTCTTCAAAAAAGGCGAAACCAGACACCCTATTTACTTTGAACGTCTGAAACGCAGCGGTGATGAGCTTCGTAAGTTCTTTACCGAATACAAAGACAAAATATACCTGCCCGACTTTGATATGGAAGATCAGCTCCAGTATTACGAACCTGTAATAAAATGGAGACCGAAAGACCTTACAGAAGTTAAAAAAGGCAACAAGTACGACATGATTTCAATCAACTGGAAAGCACCCACTTCTCCCATGAGAATAGCGGGTAACGACCAGCTTCCGTACCTGAATGAAGTGAGTGAGACATTTGACCCCACTTACGGAAAAATATGCCTCAATACCAAAACAGCGGCAGAAAAAGGCATCAAAGAAGGCGACACAATCTGGGTTGAATCAGCCAACGGAAAAGTCTCCGGTCAGGTTCACGTTACAGAGCTTATTTTCCCTGATGTTGTAGGTTTTGCGGGTGCGCTCGGACGTCTTGTGGATTCGCTCGGCAAGAAAGCTTCCTCATACCCCATGTATAACAAACTGACGAATGCGAAAATATCCACCTGCTGTGCTGTTGCGATAGGCGTGTCTAACTCTGTGCCCGTTCGTATTTACAAAGCCTAAGGAGAAAGAAATGAAACTGGCAATGATAATTGATAGAAGAAGATGTTATGCGTGCCACGGCTGTGCAGTTGCGTGCAAAGTTGCCAATGCTACTCCTCCGGGTACATTCTGGACAAAAACCATAACTGAAGAAGTGGGCAGTTTTCCCAAAGCCCATATGGAATACCGCCCGCTTATATGCAACCACTGCGATAAAGCCCCCTGTGTGGAAGTGTGTCCCACAGGAGCATCTAAAAAAATGGAAGACGGAACAGTTCAGATCACAACATCTGAATGTGTAGGCTGCCAGCTTTGTATGGAAGCATGCCCTTACGGCGCACGCTACTTCAATGAAAAAGATACACCAACCTATTGGTCTGAAGTAGGCAAACAGGATATTTTTGAGCAGGCTCGCTACAAAGATCACCCTGCGGGAACAGTTGATAAATGCACCTTCTGCGCTCCCAGAAGATCAAAAGGACTTCCGCCTGCATGTGTTGCCACATGTGCGGGTGTCGCAAGAACTTTTGGAGATCTTGACGACCCCAACAGCGAAATCTCGAAAATGTTTAAGCAGTACAAACCAAAACCGCTTTACCCTGAAAAGGGAACATCACCGAGAGTATTTTACATAGACTAAACACTTCTAATGACCTTCCGTGCTTTTCTTCCTCCGCCGGAAGGTCATTTTCTAAGGAGGTCTGTAATGGACAAATCAACAAGTGTACTGTTTGAAAGTGCTGCTAACGATGCCGAAATCTTTTCTCTGCTTGCGGCTTTCTACAACTGCAACCCGGAGCAGGATATTATCGACGGCACACGCAGTCTTAATACAGATGAAATAGCTGATGAGGATGTTAAACAGGCTGTGCTGAAAATTAAAAACTATGCAGCTTCCACTTTTCCTCACAGCGACGAAGAAAAACTACTGAACCTCAAAAGGGACTGGACAAAGCTTTTCAGAGCGGTTTCGCCTGACTACGGACCAAAAGCGCCTTATGAGGAAGTTTACCTTGCGGTGAAAAACCCCGGACTTATAAAAGAGCTTGCGGCGCTTTATCTTGATGCGGACTACACAAGATATGCCGAGCTGAATAACCGCCACGACTACATAGGCGTTCAGCTTGATTTCGCCGCTTTCCTCTCTTTTCAGCGGGCAAACGCACTGAATAACAATGACCTTGAAAACTACAATAAACTTACGGATCTGTTTGAAGATTTCACTGTAAATCATATTGCCTCGTGGTTTCCCAAGTTCTGTACCGAGGCTTTTAAACACGTCCGCACAGATTTTTACAGGGGTGTGCTTGGTCTGACCTACCTTGCACTCTTTGACAGCAGTAAACTGCCCTCTTCATATTACGAAACAGTGGCATAAGAGCATACTTAATTTTTTATTACAGGAGATAGATATGAAACTTAAAGCCCTGATAATTTTATCAGTTATGATATGTGCGTCTGCAACGGTATTCGCTGCGGACAATATAAAAGATATGTTCGCCGACGGCTCACTCAGAGGAGAAATCAGAATCCTCAGCTTTGAAAGAGATTTCGATAAAACAACACCCGACAGGAAAGATACTGCTGCCGGCGGGCTTCTCTACTACCGCACAGCACCTTTTAAAGGAATATCTTTCGGTGCGGCTTTCGCAACTGTAAACGGTGTTTTTAATGATGACAATGATGCAGTTTACAGCATCCTCGCCAAAGATGAAGACGGCAACCACAAAAACGTTACACGTCTTCAGGAATACTTTATTCAGGGTGAGTGGTTTGATACTGTAATCAAATACGGTGCGCAGGAAGTAAGAACTCCTATGCTTGAAACCCATGATCTGCGTATGCTGCCGAGAACATATAAAGGGTTTTCAATCGTTAATAACTCTTTTGAAAACCTCACACTGTCTGCTTATTACCTCACAGATGCAATGGGATGGACCGATGATGAATTCATTCCCCTTTCAAAGTCGGTAGCTGATGAACCCGGCGGAGCCAATGTAATTGATGAAGATAAAGACATGATGATCTTCGGAGCATCATATAATATCCCCGTTGAAGCAGTAAAAGCCAATGTTCAGGCCTGGTACTATTCAATGGATGATATTTACAATGAAATATTCCTGAAAGCCAGACTGAGCAAAAAACTTGGAGAAACAACAGTTTACTTAAGCCCTTCATATTTCACCCAGAAATCTCAGGGAGACGAGCTTAACGGAGAGGCCGACACAGATCAGTACGGCTTCAACACTGGGTTTATATTCAGGGGACTCAATGTTACAGGATTCTATGCTAAAACCGGAGACGACGGTCTTGTTTTACCATGGGGTGACGAAAAGGTTATAATTCAGCAGATACTTGCTTCAGGCAGAGCAGATGAAAAAGCTTATGCTGCAAAAATTGCTTATGACTTCTCACAGATCGGGCTTAAGGGACTCAGCGCATATGTATACCATGCAGAATATGATGTTCCCACCTCCACAGGAAAAGATCAGGCTGAAACAGACTACAGCATTCAGTATGCTTTTTCAGGCGCTCTTGACGGTCTCAGCCTCAGAGCAAGATATGCAAACATAAATGTTAAAGAAGGCGGCGAAGACTACGAAGATACCCGCTTCTATGCTGTTTACAAATTTGCCCTCGGCAAAAAGTAAACTAACAAGTCAACACACACTTCCACCTGAAAGCGGGCATTATGCCCGCTTTTTTTTCATTATCTTACTTTATTAGATTGACAAAACAATCTCCAAGCCGATAATTACACAAAAGCTACATAAGGGTGAAGAAAAAACATGCTGAATCTGGCAAATGAATATTCACTGGATAACAGTAGGAAGTGGCTTCTTTTAAACGGTGCTGATACCAGTGGTAAAATTCTCCGCAGCACTGTTGCCGAAGGTGTAAGCTATACACACAGCACAGCTTTTGCGTCCTCTTCTGCTGAGTCTGTCTTTGAGGAGGAAGGAAGCATAGCTAACTTTGTGTTTATCCTTGAAGGTGCCTTTGGTCTCAAAGCAGGCAGAACAAGCCGCTGGAAGGAGCTTTCAGGAGGGTCATCCTACCTTTTTTACACAAAGGATTCAGAAATACACAGGAAGCTCTATTCCGGCTGCAAGGCAGAAGCTGTCATAATTAAACTTTCTGAGACAGCCTTGGGCGGACTACTTAATGATACCGGAAAGTCCGTTAAAAAATCTGACCCAAACAATATAGAGCAGTTTAAATGTTTTTCACCTTATACAAAATATATGTGCAGCAAAATCATTTCATCCGGATACCGAGGTCTGACAGGTAAAACAATGATTCATGCCTGGATTCTTGAACTCCTGATGGAAACGTTTATGGCTGATGGCATAACAGTTAATTCAAAAGACAAAAGAACAGCAGAAGAGATAGCCGCATTTATAAAAGCGACCCCGGAAACAGGCTACAGCCTGCATGAGCTTGCAAAAAGTGCTGGCATGAGTCATACAAAGCTGTGCAGGATTTTTAAGGAAGTTTTCGGAATAAGTGTTTTTACCTTCATACGGAAGGAAAAGCTTAATCTGGCGGAAAAATATCTAACAGATACAGATATGAACATAACAGAAATTGCCTACTCGACAGGGTTCAGCTCGTCAAGCCACTTTTGTGCCTGCTTCTGCAAGGAAAAAGGAGTACCGCCCAGAGAATACCGGAAAAAGCTATAAAGAAACGACTTCCGCAGAAAGCATATCAAAATCTTCATCATGGTGACTCACAAGAACCACAGAAGACTCCGTGTTCTGCATATACGCCTTCAAGACATCAATCAGGTGTTTTTTAGTTGCGGAGTCCTGACCGCTGAAGGGTTCATCAAGCAGCAGTAAATCCGGCTCGTATGCCAGGGCTCTGGCAATTGCAGCTCTGCGTGCCATACCACCGGAAAGGTTTTCAGGATACATATCGGCGCATTTATCAAGCAGAACGGACTCAAGCGCCCCGTAAGCTTTCTTTTCCGCATCTTTCTTTCTCATATAACGAATAAGAGGCAGCGCAGTATTCTCAAGAAGAGTAACCCACGGTAAAAGCCTATGCTCCTGAAAAACATACCCTAATTTATTGTATGAGAATTCGGCTGTCCCCTCAGTATGCTTTTCCAGTCCCGCAATAGTACGCAGCAAAGTGGTCTTCCCTTTACCGCTTTTGCCAGCGATACCGGTTACACATCCTCTTTTGATCTCAATACTGAAATTTTCCAGTATATTCTTTTCTCCCATGCGTACTGTTATGCCGCAGAGTTTGCAGATGTTTTTTTCCATCCCGTACGTCTCCTAAGAATTTTCCTTATTATATTTTCACCAAGCCACACGAAACCGAATGAGATAAGCACACATCCGTATAATGTCGGCATGTCGAGCCTTGCTCTGGAAATCCCAAGCACATAGCCGAGCCCTTCACCGGCTCCCATAACCTCTGCGAGTATCACAAGGCGCATGCTGTTACCGGTCGTAACAACAAGCGAAGCTGTCAGCGCAGCATAAACGGCAGGCAGGTATATATACTTCAGGCGCATAAGAGAAGAAAACCTGTAAACAAATGCCATCTCCGTATATGTTTTGTCGCACTTCACCATGCTTTCAGCAATATTCACATAAACCGTAGGCACGATAAAGACCGTGCTTAAAACAATGACCATAACACTGCCCATTCCAAACCAAAGCATTGCAAGAACAGTGGCAACCACAGCAGGAATACTTGTCATCAGCCTGCGTGAAGGCTCCAGAAAATCCATAACAGGTTCAAATCTTCCGGCTAGGACTCCCAGAAAAAAGCCGCATAAGGACCCGAGCATAAGGGCAAGAACAGTCCGCATTATGCTTATACTCAGATGCTCCTTAAGAAAAACCGGATCGCATATCATACGCCACGCAGCCCCAAACGCTTCAACAGGAGATGCCATAGTGATGTCGCTCATAAATACTGATGCTGTCTGCCACAGCCCGATGAGGGCAGCTCCGCCTATGAGCCTGTATGGTTTGTCAGTAAGCCTTGACAGCATGTTTCCCCATCAGACTGATAAAATTATTAAGATTGCTGGAACCGTCTTCAAGTGTTTTAAGCCTGTCTGTGTTGCTGCTGAGGAGCCTGCCGGTACTTTTCTTATCCAGCGAAGGAAAATAACGGATGAAAGCGCTGACTGCCGCCTCATCGCTCTTCTTGCACTGTTCAAAATAGCTTCCGTAATATTTCATGAAAATTTCATCAGTTTCTTTTCCGGTGGAGAAACCGGAAATTACATTCAGCACAAGAGGAGGATTGCCGTTATACTGCCTGTTCCATTCATCCTCAACGGATAATGAGTAATAAAGAGGCACAAGCCCTTTTCTGGATGAAGAGATGTCTTTGACTGTGCCGGCCACAGGCTCAGGAAGCATAACGGAGCCTGCCTTTCCGGTCATAACAAGCTGCGCAGAGTTTACAGCACCCCCGGCAGAGACTATTTTTACATCTTCAGTGCTTAAACCTCTTTTGGCAAGCAGCATCCCAAGCATTATTTCAGGCATATCACCACGAAAAGGCAGAGCAACAGTTTCCTCTCTCAAATCGTCCAGACTCATTTTCTCTTTTCTGCCCATAAACCAAAGCTGGCTTCCCTCCACTGTGAACATGGAGGACATATCTCTGACAGACTTATTCAGACGGACATATTCCAGAGTGCTGATAAGTGCGTAAACCTGTTTTCCGGATGAAATAAGCGCTCTGTACTGATCCGGTGTATTCCATGGTATAAACTCCGCATCAAAGCCGTTCGTTTCAAACAGCTTATCTTCTGCCATCATAATCATTGGACATGTGCCGAAAACAGCAGTACCTGTAAGTATTATTTTATCTTTGCATTCGCCTGATGCTGCTGAAATAAGTATTATAAATGCTACAAGAAACCTCATATTTTCACCGCAGTTATCATATCCGCCACACCACCTATTGAGGTCACAGTCTGTACCGAAAGCAGTTTAAAGCTGGCGCCGGTAAGTGCATTTTCTATTTCACCTCTGCTAAAAGAAACATCCGAGCCGTTCATAGCCACCCCAACTCTGCCCAAAATGACCTCATATGGCTCTGTTCTCTCGTTATAGAGCCCTTCATGCAGGGAGATAAAATATCCGCCTTTTTTCAGGGCAGAAAACGCCTTTGAAGCAATATTATTAATATCATCCGCATAATAGAGTGATCTGCTCGCCCATATAAGGTCGTATTCTCCTCCGAAATCTATGTGCGAATAGCTCCCTTTAATATATTTACACGCAGGAGAAAACCCTTCTGCCAAATCCGCAACAGGAGGCAGATCGAGAAGCGTCAGGTTTATCCCCTCGTGTCTTTTCAGAAATTCTTCAAGGATAAGGCATGGTCCTCCTCCAAGATCCAGAACATCACGAAAACTTTCTGCTTCATTGAGAGAGTCCAGAATGTCGGCAACATTTTCTGAAACAGCTCTTTGAAAAGGAATGAGTGTATCTATAGAGTTTTTCCATATGTTTTCATCAGCCAGATTAAGTTTTTGTCCGCCGTTTTCTTTCAAGAAAAGCGGTATGTTATCAAGGTTTTTAAGCCTTCGCTCCCCAAGAGAAAGCAAAAGACTGCCCTGATAAAGCTCCTGACCGCTTTTTAAGTATTTTTCCGATAAGTCACTGTTCCTGTATTGACCGCAAAATTTCCTGAGATAACCGCATGAAACAAGGGCATCAAGATACAAAGCAGTCTTTGAAATATTTGTGCCAAGACAGTGTGAGATATCTTCATCTGTTACCCATTTTTCTGTAATATCAAACAGTTTCATACGCACGGCGGCTTCCAGAAGAAGCCACCTTATGCACCCGTTCATTTCGTTTATCAGATTGCTGTAAGCATCTGCCATGTCAAAACCTGTAATCCAGACTGATACCGTAAGTTCTCGGTGCGGAGTCTTCAACAACGGCAACAGCACGCATCATTGAGCTGCCCTCGTAGTATCTTTCGTTAAACAGGTTATCACACCACAGTGAAACCGTATATCGGTCTGACTCGTAGCCTATTTTTGAATTAACAATGCTGTAAGCATCTTCTTTCAGCATATTTGCTCCGTCGTGGTAGTAAGCTCCGTTAAATACGACATCGCTGTTCCAAAAAATGCCGTATCTGCTGTGGTAGGCAAAACCTGCGGAAATGCTGTATTCAGGAACATAGGGAAGCTCTTTTCCGCTATAGTCATATGTAGTTTCCTGACCTGTTATCATGCTGTATTCTGTGTACATCCAGTCGTCGGTTTCAGCTTTTGTAACCCCGGCTGATGCAAAAAGACGAAGTTCGGATGTTACTACAGCATCAAATGAAAGCTCCGCCCCGTATGAGTGGGCCTTTGCCGCATTATCTATCTTCATGTTTCCCATTTCACCCGGAACAACCTGACTCACCTGTTTGTCTTTCATGTCCACATAAAACAGCGCACCGGAAAGCTTGTATTTTCCACTTTGAAATGAACGTTTGAAACCCAGTTCGTAGTTGTATGTCTCCTCATCGTCATAGAGAAGGCTCTCATCAGAAAACGCAAAGTTGTAGCTTGCGCCGCCTGACTGATAACCTTTACTAAATGAGGCATAAAGAATACCTTTCTCTGTGAGATAGTTTAATGAGGCTTTCGGAAGAACTTGAAAGGAGTCATGCTCATCGGAATATTTAGAGGAAACTGTTTTAAATTTCCTCTTCATATCCGCATCAAGCCATGTCTGCTCAAGCCTTAAGCCAAGATCCATGAAAAACTTTTCCGTAATTTCAGGTGAAACCTGACCGAAAACTGCCAGATTTTTGTTTTTAATATCTGTTTTTCTTCTGTCCTGTATGCCTGTCTTATCAAAAAGAGCATCTGTTTTCTGGGTATAGGCATAAACACCGCCTATCCATCTCAAGCCGCTTTGGTCGGATGAAAGCCTGATCTCTTCGCTAAAAGCATTATCATCAATGTCAAGAACACTCAGACCCTGTGCAAGAGGAGAACCCTCAAAATCTTTTTCAAAACGTCTGGAATAATCAGTGTACCCGGTGATTGATACAAGCTCAACTCCGCCGAAATCATACTTCATCTGAAGGCTGTTGACTGAGCCGCTGTAATCCTGAGTGTATTTATCATTATAGTTAATTGTATAAGCAGAGGTTGAGTTCAGCCCTTCTTTTATTCTGAATTTCCCTTTTGCGTCATCCGCATCAAAATAGTATGACGAAAAATAAATTTCAGATGCAGCAGAAGGAGTGAAACGAAGCTTCAGAGCAAAATCCTTTCTGTCCAGCTCACCTGCTTTTTCGTCATTATTATAAAGATTTTTGAAGTATCCGTCAGTTTTTTCACCCTTAGCTGAAACACTCAGAAATAATCGGTTTTCAATAACAGGAGCAGATGCGGAAGCTCTGTACTTAATTCCATATGGGCTGCTGCTTTTATCGTATATATAGTATTCTCCCCCGGCACTGAAACGCATATCATTATCAGGTTTTCTGGTGATAATACTTATTGCCCCCGATTCTGTATTACGGCCGTAGAGCGTCCCCTGTGGGCCTTTCAAAACCTCAACTCTTTCAGCGTCTATTAGTTCCGGCTGCTGCATAAAAAGAGTCGGCATAGCCACACCATCAACAAATATTCCAGCGGAGCCTGTAAGTGTTGTCACAACAGGAGCAACACCCCTTATAACCGGAAGATTGCCTATATTGTCGGATTTCAGAAAAAAATTAGGGGAAAAGCGGGAAATGTCTTTGAGATCACTTATATTCTTTTCCTCAAAATCCAAACGGGTGAAAACATCCATTGTTACAGGAACCTCATTTTCATCCTGCTCAAATTTCTGAGCGGTAACAGTCACAGTCTCAAGAACTATTTGTTCAGCTGCGTACAACTGCGCCGACAAAAGAAAAAAAGAACAAAGAAAAAGTATTTTTTTCATTATACATCCTCACAAAATTGATGAAGACGCATTAAACTAATTTAGAGATATAAAAAATATCAAATGCGTAAATTTTTATATCATTTCCATAAATTTCATAAGTTTCAGTTTCCGGTTGCAGTATTTAATAGATACCCCCGGGTAAACCCGGGGTTCTATGCTTTCGCCATGCTATCGCATGTTTTTTACAGCTCAATCTTGAGCTGTCCTGAATCCTGTTGCCCTTGCATTTCGACGTAATTTTTAATTACGTCTTCATTCAAACCAATACTGCTAACGAAGTAGCCTGGCGACCACACTATATTTTCATTCCAGTATACTTTTTCTAACCAATCAAAAAATTTTCGCATACGGGAAGCCAATTGGCTTTTTAATCTACCCATAACATCTGAAATACTATATTTGGGAGGAATAATTATAACCATATGCAAATGATCTAAGTCAAAGCCAATGGCTTCTATTTCAACGCCAGGCATACTTCTCAATAAACTGGGCAACGTTTTACGAATATAAGAACAGACACCAGGCTTCAGGATCTTTCGACGGTATTTACAAACCCAAACTACATGATATTTCAAGTAATAAGCACTGTGAGAGGTCTTAATGATTTCCATAGAAAAGTATACCGTCGAAAGGCTCATTCATCCACGCTTAAAAGCGTGGTGTTCTGTCTTCGACCGCATAAAAATAAGGACATATGAAGATTTTCAACTGTGTCGCCTAAGTAAATTCCCCCATATTTTTAAGTGCTTTCACTGATTCTAACTATGACTCCCACCGTTTATCATAAGCATAAAGAGGAAGCTTTATGCGCACAGAAAAATATGGAATGTTTATTCAACTTTTTATAATTAATTTTCTAATTACGTTCGCATTCAGCGTCAATGATTCTCTATTTTCACTCTATATGGGAGATATTAACATGAACGCTGCAGCCATGGGAGCAGCGTTTGCATTTTATTCTCTCTCTAAAATCATCCTTAGCCCGTTTTCAGGGAAAATGCTGGATAAATTCGGTTTTTACAAAATTTTGAATGCAGGTCTTCTCGCATATCTTGCAGTATCATGCTCATATTTCTTTTTTATTGATCAGACAGTAATCCTTATCACAAGAATTATTCAAGGCGGGGCATGCGCCTTGTTCAGACCTGTGATCCATTATTCTATAGGTATTAACAGCAGAAAGGAAACGCAGGGCAAAACACTGAGCATATTTGATATGTCTTTTTATACAGCACTTGCTGCAGCACCTTTTTTCGGAGGAGTTCTCAGAAATGCTTATGGTCACAGCTCTGTGTTCCTTCTCATGTCTGCCGTAAGTTTCGCTGCGCTGGTTATAGGGGCATTGTCCGGCAGCAAAGCGATAAAAGGAAAGATACACTCCACAGCCCGCTGCGGAGTATCCTTGGCTCACTGTACTCCTCTTTTATTTTATATTTTTTGGAGAGGATGGTGCATTTCCTCTGTTGTGGTTCTTCTGCCAGTGTATCTCAAAAAGACGGGGTTCAGCGATATAACAGCAGGTCTGATAATAAGCATATCATCTTTATTCTTTGCTGTATCTCTGCCTTTAGCCGGAGTTCTGGCTGATAAAAAAGATAGAAAAAGACTAATAGGCTCCGGCGGAATTTTATCCGCTTTGTTACTTATTGTCCTTGTCCAGACCGCCGAGTTCAGTGTCATAGCATTTCTGGCGGCAGCTTACGGTATATCCGGTGCAGTGTCTCAGTCTGCCTGCTCAACAGAGCTGATAAGAAGCACGAGATCTGAATATCTGGGCAGTCTGCTTGGACGCTTCCACTGCATACTTGGCTCAGGGGCAGCCTGCGGAGCATTTTTCAGCTCTGTTTTATCCTCTCAATACAGTGCAGCAAAAACAGTAGCGCCAGCATGCGTTTTAAGCATATGCGCATCGGTTTATGTTTTTTATTCGGGAATAAAGCATGAGAAAAAACAATTCATACAAAAAGCAATTAAAGCTCAGGCTTGCGAATAAATAGGAACAGGAGAGAAAAAATGAGATTTACTAAGACATTATCAACTGCTGCATTCATTACTATAAGTGTTTTTTCAGCATTTGCCGACAGCGGTTTTCAATGCGCATCATGCCATGAAAAACCATCAGATGTGCTGCAGTCAAAGCATATTCAGGTACAAGACTTTCAGAGTTGCTTTTCATGCCATATTGAAGACAAGGAATTTAAGTTAAGCAATACTTTGCATTCAGCCCATTTTACTCACATGGATATTGATAATACAGCCTGTGTATCATGCCATATTGAAGAAAATGGAACTATAAGAGTAGATACAAAGAATAACTTCACTGCTGATACTGAATCAGCGCTGACAGCATTTAAAAGCTTTTACCAGACAGGAACACTGGCAAATTCGCACAAAAATGCAGGATTATTCTGCGATGCCTGTCATAAAGCATATGATTATGATGAAGCAGACTCTATGTCATCCAAGTGTGTAAACTGCCACGGAAGCTACGAGGAACTTGCAAAGATCACAGAAGACACTGAATACGATGCCAATCCACACAAGTCGCACTACCCTACACTAGCATGTACAAAATGCCACTCAGCGCATAGTCAGTTTCAGGATTTCTGCTCTAAATGCCATCAATGGAACTACAGCTGGAAACAGAAAGTAAATAAATAACTGCAGAAAGTTTGCTTGGGATTTTCCTCCCCTTTGCAAAACTTTACCAACTGCTTGCCGGTCGGCTGAAATGCTGACCGGATTTTTTTACTTAACAAATGATAGATAACTAAAAGACCGCATAATAAAATTATGCGGTCTTTTTTTATACCTGCAATGAGGCATTCAGAATACTGTGCGGACTATTTTCAGTCCGCACCATAATAAGAGGATAACCTAGAAGGAATATATAAGCTTAAACCAGAGTTTGTCACCTTCCGGACGGTTTTTAACCATCATTTCCTGCTGATATTTCAGAGACATTATCAGATTATCCTTCTGATACATTATCTGGGGTCCCGCAGCCAGAACCTGACCTTTGTTATTCTCCACAGATGCTCCGTTCACTTCATCATCTGTAATTTGCTTGTAGTAATATCCACCGAGTCCCAGAGCAAAGTTGTTCTTATGAAATGCCAGCGTATAATCAACATGGAACTCCTGCCCTGACAGGTAATCAGTATCCTTATTTTCGGTGTTGTAGTCGTACATAAATTTTCCGGATACTTCAAAACCGCTGTCGCTGATGTAAGTGAGACCTATGGCAGGCTCTATTGTAATATAGTTTCGTCCGAGGTTAGCTATATCGTTTTTGTCATAGTCACCTGTCGGAAGCATAAAGTCCAACCCGAGCGCCGCATGAAAATTTTTAGAATGCCATGACAGGAAGGTACCAACATCTATATCACCTATGCCGGTTTTTTCATCTTTTCCCGCCGGACTTGTTACTTCCATGTGCATCACAGGCACAAGTCCCTGAATTCCCCAATAACCGCCAAAAAACTGTTTCTGGGTGGTGTATACCAGTCTGAAAACGTTTACAGACGCCCTGACTTTAAAATCCATGGGGATTTCATCACCGTTATTGTCCATAAATTTATCAGCAGAGTAAGTTGTAAGGTAATCCACAAAATGCAGTCCAGGAGGTGGAACCGCACCGGACATAAACCCTTCTGCTCCATTGGGATAAGCCCCACCGCCCCCTTCTGTCGCATACGCACTGAAGAGCGGTGACACAAGAGCAAACACTGCCATACAAAGGAATAATATATGTAATTTTTTTAACGCATACATTTTATCTCTCCCTGATTATTTCATTTTTGAATATTCAGCAGCTTTTGCACCTGCTATCCGTCCGGATGTTGCTGCAAATGAATAAGCCGCCCCTGATGTCCAAAGGGTGTAGGTATCACCGTGAAGTCCGCCAACATCCATACCAGTTACATATAGTCCCTCAATGGGTTTGTCCTGTTTATCAGTCGCCTGCATGTCATTATTAACCTTTATTCCCCCGTAAGAGACAAAGTGATAAGTCTTCATCCTGAAAGCATAAAACTTCCCTTTTTTCACATAAGGCATGCTGTTTGGATCTCTTGCGAATTCTTCATCAAAATTGTGTTCTTTATAATAATTGAAATCATCTATGGTCTTTTTCAGCCTTTTCGGTTCAACATTGATCTTAACGGCAAGCTCCTCCACGGTATCAGCAATGGCTATCTCCTGATTACCTGCATCCAAAGCTGTCTGAAGTTCCGCACGTATATTACTCAGTTTAGTGCCCACAGGAGTAAGAACACCTGCTCCGGTTACTACTCCTTCTTTTTCTGCACGGGTCACAGCGTCTTCATCAATAATTGACCATACAAAGCTGTCTCTCTGCCCTTCAACAACATTCCCAGCCAGTGAAAAGTTATGAATAACTGTTTCATCTGTAAATCTTTCGCCGTATTTATTCACCCATAAACCGGGCTCCCATGAAAGCGCAAATATAGGTCCAAAAGGAGCCATACCGGGCCCGAGAATTCCGGGAGTCAGCATCAGCCCGAATCCGCCGGCATCAGCACCAACTTCCATTGCCATTGATATACCATCTCCGGTTTTTCCGAGAGGAAGAGCAGCTTTAACTTTTGCAGGGTCAAATTTTGTCCATTCAGCTATTTTCTCTTCACTGTTAGGGAATCCGCCTGTGGCAATAATAACTGCTTTTGCCTTGATGATAACTTTGTTACCTTTGGGATCAACAGCTTCAATGCCCTTCACTTTTTTACCATCATAAATAAGCTTGTGCCCCGGAGTACCATACATAATCTTTACTCCGAGTTCGTTTGCTCTGGTTACCATAGTATGAATAAGCGCTGCTCCATGTTCCAGATTGCCCTTGCTTCTGACAAGGTGCCAAACCTGTGGTTCTGCCGGCGACACTCTGAAAACATCAAACTCAACTCCCTGCTCTTTAAGCCATTCAATTGTTTTTGTTGATTCTTTCAGAGAAAATCTGAGAAGTTTCTCATTAATTCGGAAATGGTGATTAAAATCCATGGCATGCTTGAATGCCTCTTCCGCAGTAACATCCACATAAAGCCTTTTCTGCTCAGGAGTCCCCACAGCAAACAGACCTTCGGCAAAGTTAGAACTTCCCCCCGGCATTTCCTGTTTTTCCAGAGCAATAACCTTTGCTCCGCTCTGGGCTGCGGAAACTGCGGCAGCAACACCCGCTCCACCCACTCCAACAACCACTACATCAGTTTCATACATGCGGTCTTTGGCATACACAGATACCGAAAACAGCAAAGCCGCGGTCATGATTGAAACCGATGTCAGCTTTTTGAATAAACTCAGCATTTTGTCCTCCTTTTTGTTTTGATTCATATCTCTCACAGCGGCAATATTCCGCTTCAGAAACTAACCTATAGCTCTGCAGCGGTTATATGAATCGGGAGGGATGCTGTTTATCAGGGAAATTTTCCACGAAGAGGAGTTATGTTTATGACTGTGGGCCAATGGTGTAAATCCCCGATAGAACATCGGGGATTTACTGATAATTTAAAAAAGATACGTTTTATGAAATAATATTATGGGAAAGCATCCACTTTACAGCATACTGGTTCAGCTCAGAAGCTGATTTAAGATTCAGCTTATGTTTTATGTTATCTTTAAATGTTTCAATAGTTTTTACGCTTAAATTCAAAGTATCTGCTATCTGGCGTGTCCCCATACCGCTTCCAGTGAGATGAAACACCTGAAACTCTCTCTCACTAAGCAGTTCAACAGAATCCTGTTCTTCCTGAGGTTTGAAATTCATCGCTTTATGAAGAAAAAACTCCATCATTTTCTCACTCAGATATATTTTCCCTTCAAGAATTTTGCGTATAGCCCGGAGTATTACCTCTGGTTCTTCACTCTTCATAACATAACCGGATGCCCCGGTTTTTATACACCTTTCAGCAAATATAAGTTCATCGTGCATAGAAAAAACAAGGATCAGGATATCCGGTTTGCATGACTTCATACTGGCAATAAGATCCATGCCGTTCATACTTTTTAAAGAGAGATCCAATATCACGATATCCGGCATAAATTCATTAACCATACGTACGGCGGATGTTCCATCATCAACACCACATAAAAGCATGTCTTTTTCCTGAGTAATCATTCCGGAAAGCCCTTCTCTGACCACCGCATGATCATCTATTACAATAACTTTGTATACTTTGTTCATATCATCACCCTAATGCTTTAACGGCAGCGTAACCTTCACAGCTGTGCCTTTTGTTTTATCGGAAACAACGTTGAATTCGGCATTTATCATTAATGCTCTGTGCCTCATTATCTTCAGCCCCATTCCGCTGCATCCTTTTGTTATACAGTCAATTCCCTTACCATTATCCGCAACGGACAATATGATATTACTGTTTACGATTTTCAGTTCGACTTCCAATTCAGAACATTTGCTGTGCTTTACTGCATTACACATTGCTTCCTGTGCAATATAAAAGAGATGAATAGCAGCATTGTAGTCGTTAATACAAACAGGAGAAGGACAGCGGAATACGGACTTTATTTGATATAAGTCAGCAAGATTATCGGTATGAAAAGCCAAAGCTGCCATTAAGGCAGTGGGTTCATCGCTAACCGGACACAGACCTTTTATCAGACGTCTCATTATTTCCTGTGCTTTTTTAGAATATTCAAGAACACGGGCAGCATAAACAGATTCGTACTGAAACCTGTCTTTAATCTCCTGAGCCGATGCCGCAGCTAAGAAAGCTACACCGGTAAGAACCTGACCGAGACTGTCGTGCATATCATTTCCTATTTTTTTTCTCTCTTCACTTCCCATATCCATGAGCTTGATTTCAAGATTCTTCCGTTCTGTGATATCAATTATTACCAGAACAGCCCCGTTCAGCTCACCAAGGTTTCCAAATACAGGATGCGAAATAAAAAGAAAAAATTTATCCCTTATCTTAATTTCTGCAGATTCTTTTTTATTAGTTTTAAGAGTGGCAAAAACAGGGCATAAACGGCATCGTCCTTCATCTGTTTTTTCATGACATACAGAACTGCCGGATGAAAAATCACACATTCCTTCAATTTTGCTTATGTTATTGCTTGTCCATATAATATTCATATCAACTGAAAAGTAGACTATGCACTCGTTCATAACATCAAGAATAATTGCTTTCTCCCGCTCAGTCTTCCGCAGTGACTCCATCATTTTAAGCTTTTCAGTGATGTCCAAACCAAGACCGACACCGTGTTGATACTTTCCGTTATCATCATAGACGGCCCTTGCATTAATCAGCATAGAGATAATTGAACCGTCTTTTTTATATATTTCTACTATTTCATCCTTCGCATATCCCTTTTTCTTGAATTCAGGGAAAATGCGTTTGTACTGAGCCATACCATCCACAAGGATATCAGCAAAGCTTTGCCCCAGAAGCTCTTCACGGCTGTATCCAAGGCAGGTTTCAATTCCGCTGTTGACATCTTCAATTATATTGTTTTCATCAAGATAGAATTCGCAAAGAGGCAGATCACTAAAAATCATCCTTTTGCTTATCTCTGATTTGACAAGATCTTTGTGGGTTGCCTTAAGAGCTTCCAGCTCCTGCTCAAGTCTGGCTATTGTTTCCCTTGACCGTCGCAGTTCATCATGAACTTTCTGCATATAAACCTCAGCAGTATATAAAATAAATTAACAGTGACCAGCAGCGGTTGAGAGTACCGCCTGTTTGATTGATATGTATTGTAAGAGATATGTTATCTAATTAATAATCCTGTTAAGTACAAAAATCAAGCTGCCTTAAAGCAAGCTTTATAGATTTAGCATTATGTTCTTTTGTCCGTGAGAGAAAAAAACTTATAAATTTTCAAAATATTTGTTTTTTACATAAAATACTTTCTCCATATTCTGAATATGTCGTATATATGCAGTAATCCCCATTTGTTTTTTATTTAAATCAAGTTTTTTTCTTATATTTCTACGATGTGTCTGAACAGTGTATTCGCTTATACACAAAAAAGCGGCTATCTCCTTAGTAGTCTGCCCTTTAACAACCATTTTAAGAACCCTTTCTTCAGCCTGTGAAAGCTTGCTGAGAATCTCTATATATGCATCTGAATATTCATTATCACTTGAAATATCAGATAACACTCTCAGTTTTTTGCATATTTTGTGATAACATTCATATTTTTCATTTTCAAAATCAGTTGTATACATTCTTTTTAACAAAGGAATAAATTCTTTTTCAAAGTCTGAAAGAAAAGTTACCCGAAAGTCTTCGTTTTGCTGTTTTATAGTCTCAATAATATTTTTTAACGCTATATTCTTTTCTTCAACAACCCTTTTCTCCCATACAAGAGCCTGTTCGACTTTCTTTAATTCGCTTATATCCTTAACTGATAAACAGCAATAATTTACATCTCTCAACAAAAATTTATTTAATGAGATATAAGCATGAATCTCTCTCTGCGGAAGCATTAGCTTGCACTCACCAGCCCACTTATCACCATTTTTTAGCCTATTAAATGTCTGCACTAAATGTTTGTTTAGATATAAAAACTCATGAATAATATTCTGCAAGCTTTCGTTGTCGCACCCTTTATTTATTTTAAATAATTCACAAGCACTGTGGTTGATTTTGTTAAGCTTTTCTCCGTTTTCAAATACAATCAGAGCTTCGCCTGTTGTAAAGAAAACTGATTCAAAGAATAATTTTTCATCAAAAAGATCCTGAGTTTTCTCATAAACTTCACATTCAAGATTATTTCTGTACTCAACTGTAGAAGTGATATTTGTCATAGAAAAGAGATATTCTCGCTGACCAAAATAATCATCCCCTAAAAACTTGATCTTTAACTCAAAATATTTATTATTGCCTAAATCAATTTCAGTATCGTTATAATTATCAATAAATTGATTCACAGAACAGTTTTCAAGATTTAGAAGTTCAGTAATTTTTAATGATGTAATTTTTTCGCCAAAGAATGCTTTCCCCTTTAGATTATGCTGTGTAATATAGCCATCTGCATTAAACGTGAGTACAATATTGTGTACAGAATCAAGAATATTCTGAATTTTACATTTTGCGACGGAAAGTTCCGCGGCATTTTCCAGCAATTTACATGATATATCATTCTTGATATTATCATCCCACTCAGAAATAATTACAGTTTCTCCGAAATTAAACTTATCAATCACAGTTCTTAATATTTCAAACTTAAAACCATCCTGCTCATTACTTTCAATTATGAGTTTTATTAATGAGTTATACATTTTTTTAAAAGCACTCATATACATACTCAGATTGACCCCTCGCATGTGGTGTCTTCGGGCCATATCAACAAATTCAAACAATGCTTGATTTTTATTTATACACTCACTGTAATTGTAATCAGTTTTTAAATCCAAGTCTGATTCAAGAAAATCAAGTATTATGGATACCGCCTTGTCAGCATCCTTTTTCCTTGAAGTTGAAAGAGATGAATAGCTTTCTTTGTCTAAATCATCAATAAGTGAAGAATAAAACTTATTTAAATTTGACATAATAAATTTCCGTATTGTTTTGCTCATCTCGAACCTCCAGAATAAAATATAATAAATGATATAAGACTTAGTACAGAGGCATATCCAGCTTACACCAAATATGCAGCAGTCGTTGTATTAACTAATTTAATTCTTTTTATGTATTTTTCGAGTTTTTTAAAGAGCAGCCGCTTATATATGTAAGCGACTGCTCTTTGGCTATTATGGTTTCTAGTTCTTTGGTTTAAAGAAGATGGAGGGTACTGTATCTCCTGAAGTAAGGGTATTACCGTTGATATCTCTTGAAGAATCGGGCATACCTACAGCGGTTCTTATCGCAGTGGGATATTTTGCACTGATCTCTTCCACTGTGCCGAAGTCAAGCGCTCTCTGAGGGCAGGATGCCACACAGGCAGGCACGAGACCATCGTCAAGCCTGTCCCAGCAGAAAGTACATTTCTGAACAGGGTGAGCTACCGCCCAGCTTGCTTTCTTAACAGGTTCGGACTCATCGTCTCCGAACTGAGGAGCGCCGTAAGGGCACGCTACAGCGCAGGAGCGGATGTTCTGGCATTTGTCACGGTCTACTATGACTATACCGTCCTCTTTTCTCTTATAAATTGCACCAACGGGGCAAGCCGCCGTGCAGGCAGGGTTTGCGCAATGGTTGCAGGAAAGCACAAGGTTGAAAATCTCTACATCAGGGAAAGACCCGCTTTCTGTTACACTGAGTTTTCTCCAGCTTGCTTTGCCGGGTTTAACTCCGTTCCAGTCTTTACAGGCTACAACACACGTATTGCAGCCCATACATCTATTCTGATCAAAATAAAATGCCATCTGTTTAGCCATGGTATCCCTCCGTCTATCCTTTTCTTATATTAATGCGAGTGTCGGCACCTAAAGTCATACCCTGACATATCCTCGCAGGACGAAGTTTTGTGAGAACATTGATAGCTCCTCCGATATCAGGTTTGCCGTCAGCATTATCACCATTAGCCCAGCCGCCTTGTCCCATTGCAGGCCAGCCTGCTCTTACTCTCTGAGTCACAACTGCAGTTGCATATATACTGCCTCTCGGACTTTCAACAATTACCCTGTCACCGGTAAGAATACCTTCAGCAACAGCATCTGCAGGGTTAATCCATATAGGCTCATAAACATTATTGTCCCAAACTTCTCCAAGCTCACGGTCAGGATCAAGATACGCACTATTACCGTCTGAATCTTTTTTGAAAACTTCATTAATATATGCATTATTGCAGTGTGTAGAGTGAGAACGGTAATAGATGTGCCATCCATTAAGGCAATATGGATAATCAGTTTTGTAACCTTGTGGATCTTCTGCAGAGCCATCTGCAAAAGAACCTTCAAGCATAGGAATAACCATAGGAATAGCATAAACAAATTTCCCTGTTGTTTTCCCATCGTGAAGTGGGCCATCAAGAGTAACTCTTGCATCATCATTATCGTAAAACCTTGCTTCATAATCCTCAACCATCGCCTGAGAATAAATCTCAAATTTTCCGGTTGGGGTATAAAGAGCATTAACTTCAGGTTTGGCTCTGAATGCAGCAAGAGGGTCGGTCGTACCGTATGACGAATCCATATGGAAAAGACCTTTCTCTTTCCACTGTTCGTAAGTCATCCCTGCATTATAAGCATTAAGCAACGGTTCTATTGCTTCTTTTCTCCAGTCGTCAACAGTTTTCCCCTCAGTATATTCACTAAGAACACCTAGCTTATCAGCGATTTTCGCAACTATATCATAATCAGGCAATGCTTCACCGAGAGGTTCCACTGCTTTATTCATACATATTAGTGCATCGCCGGTAAGCCAGCCTGAGCAGGCACCTTCTTTCTCAAAAGCAGTAGCAGCAGGAAGAACATAATCAGAAAATTTTGCTGATGCTGTCATAAACTGGTCAGCAGTTACAATTAACTCTACATTATTTCTGTCTTTAATAATCCCAGAAACCGTATTGTAGTCACCGCATTGATTAACAAGCACATTTCCGCCAAAATTAAGTATAGCCTTCATTGGAGTGGGAAAGTTTTTAACCTGTCCATCATTCCACATTGATTTCCCAGTTCCACCGTATTTGGCTATATCCGGCCAGAGAAATACAGGATAGGACGATCTGGTTACAGCAGGAGTATATTCAGGAGCTGTGAGCTTGTTTAAATCATATATACCTGTAAAATCCGCATATGCGTTATTTGTTCCGGTAGGAAATGTAACACCGAAAGATAGCGGCTGTCTGTCGCCAAACACTCCGACATGTCTTCCGGGTTCGCCAAAGTTTTTGGTTATGACTCCAAGAGTATAACCATTCAGGGGTAATTGTTCACCTTCAGACTGCCTCTGAAAACCACCGCCAAACCATATTGTTACTTTCTTTTTTGCAAAAATTTCAGCAAACTCTCTTATTTTAGCTGCCGGTATTCCACAAATGGACTCTGCCCATTCAGGAGTTTTGGCAACTTTACCATATGCTGAAACAAGTGCATCCTTAAGGTTGTCATTGGGGTCATATGCGTTGTAGTTGTTATAGCCTATCTGTGAGGGATAAACAGAGATATCTCCGTTAAGTCCGGCCAAAACAAGTCTGTTGTCCGTTCCCATTATATAAGCACTTAAGGAAGAGCCGTCAGGGACAATGTATTCAGTATTTCTATCAACATCTGCATGGTAGGTTGTTGCTATTGCAGGATATAATGTGAAAGCTGTATCGTCAAAAAAACCATGGGTGTATTTCAGAATAAATTCCGCATCCAACCATGGATCTGTTTTCAACGAACCATCGCTATTCCATGTGTTTACGATTAATTCGTGCATAATAGCCTGTACCAAGGCAGCATCCGTTCCGGGAACGACTGCTATGTGTTCACTGGCATGGGATACAACAGTTTGAGAAACTCGCCCGTCAACAACAAAGACCTTTGTGCCCTTTTCTTTAATTTGCTGCATATACCAAGCTGTATTTGTCCCCCATATACTTTCTGCAAAATTTCCGCTCCAAATAAACAGTACATCCGAGTTAAAAGCATCTTGTCTGGATTTTCCCGGAGGAAAATAAAAATTTTGCCCGAAAAAGAACCAACTTGTATGTTCAAGTGAAGGCCAGCTGTAGTCATTACGGTATACCATCTGTCCGCCCATGAGATTAAGCAGACGTGATGCACAGGAAGCAGCACCTGCAACTTCCGAACCATCGCCTGAAGCATAATGAGCTGAAAAAGATTTTGCGCCATACTGATCTTTAAGGCTGGTAAGTTTAGCAGCTATTTCAGTTGCGGCCTCTTCCCATGAAATCCTGACAAAACCATTAACATCTCCCCTTTCCCCGGTCTGTTTCAGGGGGTGAAGCACACGGTCATTACGATAAAATCTCTGAGTATTCGACCGGCAGCGTATACATGCTCTCATCTGAGGCAAATCTTCGTTTTCACCGTTGACTATATTCAAATCGGGTGTTTCATCGGTGACAAATCTTTTGATTACGCCGTCTTTAACATACGCCTTTGTTACGCAGCGTCCGCCGCAGTTGTGGGGTGCAGCACCCACTACCACTGTTTCTGTTATCGCGGGTGCAGAGGGACGGTTTTCCTCGTCCTCTTCCATGTATGTTTTTCCGCCGTCACCGGAGCCGCCGCAGCCGTAAACTGCTGCTGTCGCACCTACTGCGCTCACTCCCTTAAGGAAATCACGGCGGGTTACCTGATTAAGTTTATCTTTAAGACTCATATTATCCTCCTTACTAGTATGCGTTAGGCGCGTGCGCCGTTTTGTGGCATACAAAGCATGTGTTGTCCTGCACAGGGTAGTGGCAGTTGTTACAGTGTCTCTGAAGGCTTGCTCCCGAACCGCCCCAGCCGGGTCTGTGGTCCGCAGGGGGAGTTACGCTGTGACACTCTATACAGCTGTCTTCCTTATGGCAGGTCGTACATGAACTTCTGTCCCATCTCGCCTCAAGTCCGTGACCTTTCTTCGTCCACGAAGGCGTATGGTTTCTCGGAGATACCTCCTGATGACATTGGATACAGCTAACCTGATCTGTATGGCATTCAAGGCATTCCTGCTTGTTTACCTTACTCGCTGAACCGTGTCTGTTCATCCAGGACATGTCATGACTGGAGGGTTTATTGGATTCCACGGCAAAGGCATACATCGCTATAAGCAGCATACCCATTACCATAGAGAGTACAGTTATCTTCGCTTTCATAAATCTCCTCCCTAGAAAATAATGTTAGCCCACAGCTCTGCCGTGTAGTTCTTGTCAAGACTGGAATCAACATCATCATAGAATTCTGTGTCTTCCATGCTCAAGTCAGCCATAAGGCTTAAGTACTGCACAGGCTGATACTGTCCGCCGACATAGTAGCTTCTTACGGAGTCCTTCCTCTTGTCGTTTACGTAGTCATACTCGTAACGGTTAAAGGAGGTTCCTGCCCAGACATCCATAGTGCGTCCTACTTTCTGGCTTATCTGAACACCGTACTGAAGACGCTCGTTGTCGTTGGAGTCCGCTGTGTTCTTGATGTCCCAGTAGTCTACACTGAACGATATGTAAGTGTTCTCTGAAGGGAGTCCGAAAATGTCGAATTTACCTTTGATTCTCGAATAATCACGGTTGTCGAAGTTCTCTTTACCGCCCACTGCCTTAGCCTCATAGGCGAGACCAGCTGCGAAGTTCTGAAGAAATGACTGATAAACTGCCGCTTCATACTTGTTGTACTTGCTTGCAGCAAGAAGAGTGTTCGTCAGAGGGTTCACTACGTAAGAGTTATCGTAGTCAACCTCGTCAAGAAGACCCTCATACTTCAGGGTGACGATAGTGCCTGTGGCTGCTACTTCATACACGCCTTCGGCGTTCACTGTGGCTGCGTCATTCAGAAGCGTGTACTCAAGAACAACATTACCGTTAGGGATAGCCTGATCAACTCTAAGCTTAGTGTAGTCGTCTTCTATGTCTGTTACATCAAGACGGACATACTCGGCGCCTATCTTAGTTGCTTCCATCACCTTTACATTGATTCCGCCGCCGAAAACAGTGTCGTCATCAATATCGTAATAGTAGCTTACGGGCTTGCCTCCGAAGGCATAGACCTCAACCATATCACCGAGTTTCACTGAAGCGTCTGCTCCGTCAAGCTGGAAGGTGTTCTGGTGGGAAAGATAGAAGCGTCCTACGTTGAGGACTGTGTTCTTGATTACGCCGTCGAATTGGGCGTAGCCGTGGTAAAGTCTCGGAGCCCAGTCATCGTAACCAAGCTGGGTATCAAGAGCGTCACGGTGATAATAATAGTAATCATCGCCCCAGCTCTTCTTGTGGTCTCCGTCAATGTCATCAGCGAATCTTGCGAAAGCGGCAAATCTTACTGTACCGTCTCCAAGCTTAACTGAATCTGTGTGGACTCTCAGATACTGATAAAAGTCCTGATCGTCTGCGTAGTCGTTTGTACGCAGTCTGTAGCGTGACGTCAGCGTGAGGTAGACCTTAGTGTCGTCTGTAAGACCTATACCTTCGTAGCTCTCCTTAAACTGTCCGGGAGAGACCTGCTGCGTCCAGCTGTCCGGCGTGTTTGACGCGCCGTTCTCAAATGCCTGTGCTCCAACTGCAATGAAAAGCAGCAGACACGCAAGCATAGAACTAACCGACAGGTAGCGCATACTTCCTCCTTAATGGGAATAAACATCTGTACAATGCTCTATAAATATTATTGTTTTTAAAAAGATAAATTAGAACAGTGAATCAAATACGAAAATAAGTGATTATTCAGGTATAGAATACTTAATAAAAAATAGAACCATGGAAAAACTCAGAGTTTTATATCAACGCATGCTCTTTTACAACTTTTCTATGGAGATAGCTCATTCATCTACGCTTAAAAGCTTAGTGTTCTATCAACAAACGCATAAAAAAAGGCGTTG
>NZ_BAAFZG010000001.1:0-57394 GCF_054687035.1 Geovibrio sp. ADMFC3 | reverse complement strand
AATTATGGAGTGTTCTTCAGGAAAGTTCTTATTCCACAACAATTCTGCAATATCAAAAACTTACGAATAAAGCTCTATCGTTTAAATTCATTAAAATTGATTCAATTTAGCAAGTATTGATGTCAAACTGCTTACAGTGAAATCAAAAGTAGGTGTGGCGTTAGCTAAGATTTTAACTGTATTTTCTTTGTAAAATCGACTTTTGAAAATTTGTCTTTTAAATAGTCCGGTTTAACGTGTCGATATATCTCCCTAATAACTTCCGTATCCTTATGACCAGTAATATCAGCTATTTCATCAACTGAAAAACCCTCCATAGCTAGTATACTGATAAATGTATGCCTAAACAAATGTGTACTTATGTAAGCATCATCAAAGCGATGAATACCAGCTTTATTAAGAAGAATCTTAATTTTCTTGCTTACCCAATTACCAGATACGTTGAATAGTTTACCAACACGTTGAGGACAGATTTTAACCATTTCATTAAACACTTTCAACAATGCAGGATGTATAGGGATTTCTCTTTCAACCCCGTTTTTGAGATCAAAAACCGTCATGCTTTCTTTTCTGAGATTAATATGTTTCCAATCAATTGCAAGAGGTTCAGATCTACGTAAGCCGGTGTAAATATAGCAATCAATTAACCACCGCCACAAGTCTGTTGGACGCTTATTTCTGTCAAGTTCCTCTGTCGCTACTCTCCGAAGTTCCTCAAGCTCAAATGGTTCAAGAAACTTGGCAGGTTTATTTATCAGCTCTTCAGTTCTCTCTTTTAGTTTTTTATATTTACTGAGCTTATTTTCTTTTAATAATTCTCTTTCAACAGCCCAGTTAAAAGCTGAAATAATCTTTGCTATGTGTCCATTTATTGTATTTACTTTGTACTTTTTCACTTGCCGATTTTTCTCATATCCTTCTGTTTCCATTTTCATAACAAGCTTATCTAAATGAGATTTCGATACTTTATGAATTTGGTGATTGTTCCCAATAACAGAAATCAATAAATTAAGAGCTATCTTACTATTCTCGTATGTTCTTTTGCTTCTTAAAGATTCAAGATAGGAGTCTCGTAAATCACTTATAGCAATTGAATTTTCAAGCTTAATAATCCTGCCACGCAAATATTCTTTTTCAATTTCCTTGAAAATTCTCTCAGCTTTGACAGGATCCTTAGTTTTTAGAGACCGTGCTTTATTATGTGAAAAGTACACATAATAAATACCGTTGTCACGTTTAAAAAGGTGCATGTTCTTTAATAAATCATTTCTATCTTGAACGCAAGATCCTGAGTGCTTCTTCTTTTGCATTAAAATTACTTCCCTCTAATCTTTCTTCAACGAAATTATCAAGACTTTCTATAGAGTAGTATCTTTTCTTCCCTATTTTTGCATAACGGACATGGTTCTGAACTTCACTTATGAATGTTGGCACAGACATACCAAGATAGCGGGCAGCGTCCGATTGACCAAGATATTTAGTGTCAATCCTCGGCTGGTTTAACGCTTCAAAAATTATCTGTTTCAGCTCTTGTTTAAGTGAATCATCCATATTCAATTCCATTATTAATACTTAGTCAGATCTCTCTTCGCTGTCTCCATCACCGACAGCGAAATTCCATCCTGAATTAAAAGCGGATGCCTCTGTATTTTCAGCTTGTTCCTCAATGCGAGCCTGAACATATTCTTCAAGCTCCTCACAGAATGCTTTCAGATCACTTTCTGCAAGAAACTCCACTCGCCTGAATAAATGATATTCTGCACGCTTCAGCCTCACACAGCACCTCCTGCATGTGATAGTGCTTCATGCCTCATGAGCATATCAGCGAAGATCACATTATTCAGCTCAAGCCTCTTTATGCCTCTTTCAGTGGATATATCCACCATCACAGGGCGGGAATTTCCTCTGATAATTTCCGCAAGCTTAACCAAACCGTCAGGTTCGTTGCCAGAATCGGCTGCATGAGCATATGAAAAATACTCCAGCGGCTTGCAGAGAGCGGCCGCAATACAGACTATTGTATGAAAATCCGGGATGCGCCTTGAGTTGGTGTAATTCGAGAGAGCAGACGGCGATAAACCCGACAAAGCACAAAGGTCTTTATTACGCAGCCCGCGTTCCCGCATGGCCTTCTTTATCTGCGCGCCGATGAATGTATCTCCAGTAACCTTATTCTCCACCGTCAGACCTCCTCAAACACGCTCTTTATTTCCTGTTTAAAGGCTTCCAGCTCTGCGAAACCGTTTGCCATGTGCTTTTTGGTAATCTCCCCTGCTCTCAGGATTCTGGCGTTTTCAAGTTCCTTTGCTTGCTGCATAAGCTTCTTTGCTTTTTCTCTGAGTTCTTCAGGAGTCTGTTTCTTTGCCATATCTGACCTCATTAAAGTTCGTTCTCATAATCATCACTGCGACCAAATTCTCTTTCAGTGCTATCCTTTTCAGGTTCGTCCTTCAGCATTTCGTCCTCCTCATCTGTTAATGGCAAAGGAACTGTGCTTACAGGCTTGTCCTTGCTTATATCCAAATCATCCCGAAGAATAAAAGATGCAGCCACTTCCTGATAATTCTTAGGCTTCAGCTTAATCATGCAGGTGTCATAACCGGGGAAACGAAGGTAAGCTTTCAGCGGCTGAAGACCGATAATCTCCGCAGGCATAATCAGATCCTGTGTAAGCTTCTGCTGGTTGATTGAAAGGCCGTCACGGTTGTCCAGAACGCCCATGCTGTTCACATCTCTGGATTCAATTACTTCTCTCTTTCCAATCTTCCTTGCAGCAAATTCCGCCGCATCCGGATCTGACAGAGCAAATACGACCTGAGTGGCGGCAGCGTTAACAATCGCCTGACGAAGTTCTTTGGTATAAATAGAGTCAATCTGCCCGACATCCTGAATGCCTATATAAACGCACCCGCCGTATGAGCGGGACAATGTCAGAAGCTGAAGGATAGAGTGCATCCTTTTAAGCGTTCCGAATTCATCGAGGAAGAAATGAATGCGCCTTTTAGGGTCATTATCATCCATTGAAAGGAAGCGAGCCGCAAGAAGGTCAATAAACAGAGTCAGAACCGGTTTAAGAGCGTCCGCCACTTCTTTTTTTGATGTTACAAAGATGAATCCTTTGCCGTTTTCAAGCCAATTTTCCAGAGTAAAATCAACGCCGCCGGTTCTCACAGTCATATACTCAATTGCGGTCACATAATTAATCAACGTTGACATGAGAGATCCAGCCTGTCTCTGTTTCGGATCCGCAAGAACCTGAAGAGCGGTGGCGTATTCAGATGATGACTTGAATATCTTCGCAAGATTTACAGAATCCATCGTGACAAGAGTCCAGAGAGATTTATAATCACGCTGTCCGGTCTTATAAAGATACTTCAATATGCAGCGGAAAATCTCCCTTGCTCCGTCAGTCCAGAAAGGGTCTTTGTCTCCTTCATTTTTGGCGATAAGAGAATAGCCAATTGCCTCAAAGTCAGTGGGCTTTTTTATCTCATCAAACAGATTCCAGTTGCATGAACGTTCATCGAACGGATTGAAAATAACATCTCCACGTTCAGGGTTATAAAACTTCCTCGTATAATCCCCTTTCGGGTCATATATGACCGCTTTCTCCCCTCTTTCACGTACGCGTTCAAGAATAGAAGAGAGCAGGACTGTTTTACCTGTTCCCGGTCTTCCCATGATGAAAGCATGTGTCGTTTCAGCGTCACGGGGCATCCTCACATTACCGAAAGGAAGATCACCGTTTTTTACCTTGCGCCTTATCTCTTTTGCAGAAACAAGTTTACCGCCGCGGACATGCTTATCGTCTTTAATTTCCTTTGCAGACTTAATGAAAAATCTGATTGCCAGAGGATAAAGAAAGAAAATCCAGAGCCAGAAAATCATAGGCTTCCGGATAACACTGTGGAACACTGCTATATATTGCTGAAAGAACGGGTCATACACCACTTCATCCGCAGTTCTCACATAGTGCTTACCGTCATAATCAAATCCGGCCGGCATCTTATCCAAGCCGATGCTTACCGCTATTGATGACTTGTAATAAGTAAAAACCATCAGACCGGACAGATCACGTTTATTGAAATCTCTCACCGCAGAAACAGTAACAAGCAGGAAGTAGATGAGAGTAAGAAAAGCGAAAATAAGCGAGTACATCCGCAGCCCCATCCTGAAACGGGCGTATTTGATTTCAAATCCTTCAAAAGCTCTTGAATTGCTCATGATTACCCCCTTGCTCCTGTTTCTCTTTTCTCTGTCAATTCCCCTTCAAACGAACGCATAAGATGCGGAAACGCAAGACCGAGAGCAGTCATAATCGCATCGTTTTCTTTCTGGAGCTGCTTGCGGACAGCTACCAACCCCCTGATGATTGTGTCAGTCTCTGCGGAGCCGTTTTTATCTTTTCCGCCGCTTCCGATAAGAGACTTTATTTCAGAGAGTTCCCTGTCTATCTTCTCAAGCTTTCCGGCGTGGTCATCGCCTTTAATTTTGCCTAACTCATTCCTGACAAGCTGGCGCAAAAACTCAGAAATATTCATTCCGTTTTTCCCTGCCAGCTCCGCCAAAATCGCCGCTTCTGATTCATGAAACCTGATAGTTACTCTGGTCTTTTTCATCTTATTCTCCATGCAACTCGTTTTCCCCTTCCGCTTGTCTGACATGTGTCAGACAAAAATTATCTTTATTTGTCAAAATATTAAGCACGATTTTAAACAACTTTGTCTGACAAAATGTCAGACGGTGTCAGACACTCAAGATGTTGTGAAACAACATCTTTTATCTTTGTCGTCAGACAAAGGGGAGCAAGCCTGTTGCGTGGAGTGTCAAGGAAAAACGAGTTTTCCCTCATCCATCCAGTAACAGCGCCCTGCGCATAAAAAAAACCTCTTTGATGTTTCATCTTTTCAGACTTTGCACCTGCTTTAAACTCCGCCGGTGTTTGGGGGGTGTTAGGGGGGATCGTCCCCCCTACATCATCAGTGGTATCGTGAATTGCAGACTTGAAGGGATCCGTAAAAATCCCGTGTCTGCAATGCACGATACCTTTTTCTGCGCGTTTTTTTCTCTGAATGGTGTGAGTGTCGGTTCTTGCGTTTACCGGAGGCAATTTTGCATATGAGGGTATTAAGGGATCTATATTAATCCCGTGCCCGAATATGCAAAATTGCCGTGTCCGTTTTTTGTCCTTTACAGGGGGGCATTCCCCCCGTGCGGTTTTTATGCAGTTATATCCTTTCAAGTTCTTCATTTTTTTCCTGCTCATCGTATTTAAAAAGTTCATCTTTGGCTGTTTCATTTTTTTCCTTTTGTTCGCCGCCGAAAAGCTCCTGAAGCAGTTGCTTCTGGCTTGATATTTTTTCTGATATTTCCTTATTGAATTGCTCAAAGTCTTTGTCTTCGTTTTGTACTTTTTCACTTGCCGACTTTTCTTTATTTCTTTTCAGAGCAATGTTTCTTTCAAGCTCATCAAGCTTGTCCTTTTCGCTTCCTGAATTTTTATTTTTTTCGTTATCATTGAATTGTTCTTTGAGATGTTTAACCTGTTGTTCAATAGTCTGTTTTCCACTGTCTTTTTCTTTAACTTCTTCAAGTCCATGTTTATAAAATTTCAAGTCCTTGAAACTGTCTTTTATCTGTTCTCTTATTTCTTCTCGTTTGATTTCTAAAGGGTCTATTGTTGATGTTTTAAACTGCTCATGTGATGTCTGTAGTATTAAGTCTTCAGCACTGTCTGTAATGATATAAAAGTCATCTTTTGCCCTTGTTGCTGACACATAAAGAACCTCAGATGTATTAATCGAGCTTACTGATTCGGGATCATCAATCGCCGCTGTCAGAAAGCGTGATTTTTCTTTTGTCATTGTCCTGATTATTTTCTGTAATGAATCAGGCTTCTCGCCTTTTTCAATCTGCTTTTTCTGCTTTGCTAATGCTTCTTCTTTAATTCTCCTGTCGTCCTTCGCTCTTGTTCCCGCATCAGTGTATAAAATTGATATATCAGCAGTCTGACCCTGTGACTTATGAACTGTAAGGGCATATCCATAATCGATGAAGCTGTATGACTTTTCAGAATCAAGTTTCCTCTGGCTTCCATCTTCCATTTTTACAGTCAGATTACTGCCGTCAATTTTTTCTATAATGCCTACTGAACCGTTCTGCACATTGAGCATTTTGTCATTTTTTCCGAATACTATTTTATCGCCTTCAGAGAACTCTCTTTCTTCAACTCTAAATGCTGAAATTTTTTCTCCGTGTTTGCCTAAATTAATCTGAAGATCTCTGCTGCCGAATGTCACACGTACTGTATTACTTTTCTTGTCGATCTCTTTGATGACACCTTCTGACCCGGCTTTTATGCCGCCGAACTTACTACTCAGAAAAATGTGCATTCCTTCTTCATAGTTTCCGGCAATCCTTCTGTTTGCACCGCTTAAACTCACAACCTGCTTTGTCGCAAACGTTTTGCCATCTTTTATTTCTCCGGAGTTTTTTAATTTTTCTCTGATTGCATTATTGAGTTCCTGCCGTTTTTTATTAATAGGCGTGATCATAATTACGCTGTTTCCTTCTCTGTAGTGCGAGAGGTATAGCTCAACTGCTTTATTCAACCTATCTCCCGCCCCGGAAGCTTCAATAAGCCTTTTCTTGTCTTCCATAACTTCAAAAGCGTTTATAATGCCATCTGATGAACGCCCTTCCTGATAATTCTTGATGTTTTCTACAAGGTGCTTCATGTAGCCGGTTCGCTGCCGGAGGACTTCACCCATTTCTATTGTTTTAACGACATTCAACGCCTGAAGATCTTTAAACAGTCTGCCAGCTCCCACTGCCTGAAGCTGCTTGCCATCGCCGACAAAATGGACACTGGCATTATATTTCTTCGCATTCGTCATAATCTCGTGAAAATGTTTGGATGAAACCATTGAAGCTTCATCAACTATCCAAACTGAACGCTGCGGCTTACTTTCCTCTGATTCTTTTTGTAAAGCTAAAAGAAAGCTGTCTATTGTTGATGCTTTAACGCCGGTTGCCTGTTCAAGTTCATATGAAGCTCTGCCTGTGAAACCCATAAGATGAACTCGAATATCCGGATTAACACTGCTGACTATTTTATTGAAAGTATTTACTGCAAAGGTTTTGCCTGTTCCCGCATCACCCTGAACAATTGTGAACCTGTCTGCGGAACTGAGCATATTTGCAACCATAGCCTCCTGACCTGCGGTCAGGCTACTGTCTTTGAGTTTTTCACTGATTTTATCCGGCAGCATGATTGAAACCATGGCATTCTTGCCTTCTTTGGCCATGTTGAGGACGGATTTCTCCATTTCAATCTGTTCTTTTGTAGATATGAGATCGTGTATGTAGCCGCTTCTTGTCTTGTCTCCAACCTTTTGAAGCTCTTTGGCTGAAAACATATTCTTCATCTCTGCTTCCAGCTCATTAACTAATAGCTGCCCTCTGGAGAGGCGCATAGCAGTGTTAAGCAGCTCTTCCTTTCTGAACGTAGATTCATTCTCATGGATAGCCTTTGCTGCTTCTCGGAGTACAGTTTTTGCGTCCTGAACAGAAGGCTTTTCCAGTTGAACTTCAGATGCTTTATCTACAGAGTCTTTAATTTGCTTTTTATCCGCTGTTTTGTCCCATTCTTCCCTGAGTTCAGGTTCAGTAATTTTGCTGTCTTTTGAATCACGGCTTTTGAGTGTTGCAACATCTCTGATTTTTGCTTCAGACCATTCAGGGTGTTTCGCTTTAAGGAGCTTTGCTTCTTCTTCAATCTCTTTTGAGCGTTTTGAAAAAGCTTCCAGAATGTCTTTGTCCACACCTGCAATTTCCCAGTTTCCATTCCTGCCTACTTCGATACTGTAGCCAAGTTCCTGAACTTTAAATGCAAGTTCGCTCTGATAAACATTCAGCAGAAGGTTTTGTTGATTAAAAAGCTGGTAATTATCAATTGCTCTAAAGCCTCTATCAGTTTCAGTCATATTGATAACAACTGCGTGCGTGTGTAGCTGAGGGTCGATACTTCTACTTGTCGAATGTGTAAAACAAGCTGCAATAATGTTCCCTGTAAAATCTGGAGTAGTTTTGTTATCTATAGTTTTTCGTGCATATGCGTAATTCTTTTCATAATAATCAAGAGCTGATTTAACAGCTTCTGTATGTGCCTCGATAAGTTTTTCATCACCGACATGCAACGCCATCACAGATAGACTCTTCGGTGCTGAAAATGCAAGATCCACTCCTGCGCGGCGTTCTCCATTAACACCTTTGTCAATCAACGTTTCCGCCGTCAGAGGGTCCATGCCGAATAATAAAGCGGAAAACTGTGCGGCTTTGATCGGCTGATGCTCAAGATTGAACTTGCTTGAAAGCTCACCGTACCAGAAAGAAGACTCGGCCTTACCTTCAGGGGCGAGAATAGGGTCTTTTTCATAGTAGTAGTCTGAAGCCTGGGAAGCTGAAACTCCGCGAGCAAGTGACATTATTACACCAGTATAAATTATTGGTAGTTATCAATTCACTTAAAAAGCAGTGAATAAGTAGTTTTAAAGAAGCTTAAAAACACTTTTAAGAAACTGATTAATCAGCACTTATTGACTTAATAATCAGTTTTTAAAGAGTGATTATGTTCATCCAGTTCGGTTTCTTTAAGCATTGTGTTCTCTATATATTCCAAGGCCAGTCTTATGGCTTTATTATGAGCATCAAGAAGAAGACTAGAGTTAAGATGTGAATGAAAAGATATGCTTTTTGTGCCTGAAAAATTGATGTCTTGGTTCATTATCTTTCAATAGAAACGGGAGCCGGAAAATATTCCGGCTCCACGGATGAAGGGGTATGGATCGGTTCAACATCTGCCGTGAACCGTTCGGCGTCTTTAAAGTCAGCCTTATCTTGGGCGCAACTTCTGACCGTGCGCCCTTCGGTCGTACTTTCAGGAGAGGTTCTTACAACAATAAGATGAACATTTCTCTGAATACGTTCTTTTACTTCCTCGGCTTCTTCTTTAGACAGAAAAGACACAAGCTTCCCATCTGCCGCCAAAAGTTGGCGTTTACCGTCTACATAAACAGCAAGAGCGTATTTTGAGTAATGCAGCTTAATAACTTCCATAAGAAATATTAAGTCATCTTTTTGATGAATGTCAACGGAATTTTTGAAATGAAAAAAACATAATGGTTTCATGAGGAGATAATGGTATTGACAATCAGAAAATATATGATAATGTGAATGTGTAGTTATTATTGATTATTTATGTTGATTATCAGAGACTTGACAGTGGAGTTGCGCAAAGAATACTAAGATGTTTTCTTTGAATGGATCATTTTTGTGTAATCTTTATAAACCTTCTCTTTTTCTGTTGCTTCAATGATTTTTTCAAGCTCGGAATCATCAAGATCTCTCAGAAGCCCATGAAGCTTATTAAGCTTTTCAAGTCTTTCGGGAGTTGGTTCATTATGCTTCAAAGCATCCTCAAGAGTTATCTCATTAAAGAAATATCCTACCGGCACACTCAATGCCGTTGATATGCGCTGCCACATCTGCATATTAGGCTCTCTTTTGCCGCGGACATAGTTATTAAAGATCTTTCTATCCATCTTAATCAGCTCTGCTGCCTCAGTCTGGGTTAACCCCTTAGCATCAAGCAGATTCCGCAGAAGCTCACCGTATGATAGTTTTTTAGGAGGTTTGGGAGTGAAAGACAGCTTAATATCCTGACCTTGCTCAAACTCATCAATCTCTCCTATCAAATAAGCAATAGGAGTTTTGAGAGCATTTGAAAGTTTATTGAGCGTCTCAAGGTTGCCTAAATTCCTATCGCCATTAAGAATCCTATAAAGACTAACAGTAGCAATACCTGCAATTTCTGCAACTCTTGAAGCAGGTAGCCCACTATCACTGATGGCTTTTCGCAGTCGTTCAAGCACTAAAGATTTGTTGTCTTTATTATTTTCCATATTGAATTATAGCTTATTCAAGTCAACAGGTAAATTTCCGCAAGGTTAGATAAATTTGTTTAATTATTTGACAATCTAACCGATAGGCTATATTAATCTAACAGGAGGTACTTTTATGCACCCGCTAGAGACTTGGATTAATGAACACAACATGACTAAAGCAGATTTTTCACGGCTGGCAGATATTCACCCGATGAATGTCAGCAGGTATTGTAACTACCAACGTTTGCCTAATCTTGAAGCATTGAAAAAGATTCACGTAGCAACTAACGGAGAAATAACATTCAGAGATTTTGAGAAGAAAGAATCTGCATGAATAAATATCTCATCAATGAACCGCCGCTTTTTGTGCTGCCGACTCTTGCCCAGAAAATCGGGCTCAATGAAGCTATCCTTGTTCAACAGCTTCATTTCTGGCTGCTGCGCTCAAAAAATGAGAAAGCGGGACATAGATGGGTATATAATACTTATGATGATTGGCTTGAGCAATTTCCGTTTTGGTCAAAATCAACCCTCCGCAGAACAGTTGAGCATCTTGAAAATAAGGGAATAGTTGTTTCAACTCTTGAATTTAACCGCGATATTAATAAAACAAAATGGTATCGCCTTGACTACTCAGTTCTAGCCTCTATTACAGGAGAACAAGAGCATAGCGAATATCTTATTAACGAACCACCTTTGGTTGTCCTACCGACTTTAGCTGTCAATTACGGATTGAATGAAGCAATGTTTCTTCAACAGCTCCATTTTTTTCAAAGCTTTACGGAAAAGGAAGCAGATGGGTATAAATGGATTGCTAAACCATACCAAGTTTGGTTAAGTCAATTTAGTTTTTGGACAGACTTTATACTTTCAAAAGTAATCAAGAACCTCACAGATAAAAATCTTATTATCAATACAGATAAGTATAGCTCAAGAATGATGAAAACAAAATGGTTACGAATTAACTATGAAAATGTAACTCCTATCTCGTACCCTAATCTTGAGCAGTCGTACCTTAATCCTGAGCAGACGTACCCTAATCCTGAGCAGACGTACCTTAATCCTGAGCAGACGTACCCTAATCCTGAGCAGTCGTACCTTAATCCTGAGCAGACGTACCCTAATCTTGAGCAGTCGTACCCTAATCCTGAACAGATAGTACCTGAAAAAAGAGCAGATAGTACCTTAAATATGAGCAGTCTTTATATAGGATCAGATTATAATCCAGATTATAAAACAGATTATGATCGATCAGCTTTTAAAGAAATTCATGATGAAGTTCATCTGGATGAAACAGAAATCGAAGCTCACACGAATAGCGCTGTTGAACTTTTTAGAAAATACTGCGTTAACGGGCGCGATGTTCATAAAATAACAAATACACTCAAGACACTCGTTAAAGAAGCGTTGGACAAGCACGGACAAGAGGCGATTAAACTTATTTTTGAAGAAGTTAAACGCTCTGACTATTTACTCGGCCATGGCGGCGTAAAAACATCACTGTCATGGATTATAAAAAATTCAGATAGTGTTCTCAGCGGCAAATATACCAGTAGAGGCGACAGTTTGTACGAGGCCGCTCAAAAATGTAACGCCGCTAACTTTACATGCAAACCCACTACCGAATCTAAAAAGGAGAGCGAAATGTGCGTACATTGTCAGCGTTGGAATAACAGACCTAAACCAGAGCAGCCGAAAGAAAAAACACTTGCCGAAGTGGCCATGGACTGCTTTAAAAACACCGAAAACTCAAAACATAAAGAATTTCAGTGCCCTGTACTCGGCAAGAGAGACCTGCGGCATGAATACTGCGCTTTCTGCCCCAGACAGGAAGATTATCTTAAAAAAGAAGCCGCTGAATGCTTCGCAAGCTGCGGCGGTACTTGTGCAACAACAATTTTCAAAGCAGAAGCCCGTGAATGCTGCCGTTTTTGCCCCAAAGACGGCAATGACCCTGATAAAAACAAGAAGAAACCTGAAGATAAAAACAGCGAGGAAATTCTCAAGGCTGACTTCCGGGACAACAACGAAGTCTGGCAAGAAGCTCACAAATGGACAATTAAAAACCGCAGAACGATTTCCGGCTTTATTGCAAAGTATATTCCATATCTGGCTCTTGATGAAGAAGAGCTGGAAGCTGAAGCTCTCATTGTTGCTTTTGAAACATTAGCTCCACTCGTTGCCGAACTGCCGGAAGTACCCGAAAAGCAATTTGCCGCGAAATTCTGGAACAACCTGAAATACAGATTTCGTCAGATGAAATCTATTCCGTCTGTCGGTGAAGTGACAAACACAGATAACCGCACTGCTTGCACTATGGTTGACTTCAACGAGATTGAAAGCTACACAGACTTCAAAGACCCAGTTGATACCGAGGAACCGGAAGCTGCACGTAAGCTAAGAACCCTGATGGGCATCCTTACTCTTGAAGAAGAAGAGATTATAGAACACAGGGAACTCGGTCTTAAACATGGAAAGCTTACAGCACTGGAAACCGCCGTTGCCATGGGTATATCATACGATAGGCAGCGGAAGCTTGAGAAATCTGCAAATCAGAAAATAGCCGATTTTATAAAGAAATACCGCATCAAATCAGATACTGCTGTTGAGACCATAGAAAAGCATGTCGCAGCCGAAGCACAGAGTATATTCAAACCGCTGAAATCTCCGGCATATTTTGAACTGGGGTATCTGCTGAAAAAGATAATCTGAAAAGCCCGCCGGAAGGCGGGCAGTTATTTTATTTGTTTTTTTCAAGCCATAAATCAAGAAACCTGAATGCTATGCCCGGCGTTCTCCGGACTCCCATGCACCAGTTCTCTATCGTTCTCTTAGGCATATCGGTTATTTCGGCAAATTTTGCCTGTGTCAACCCTGCGGTCTTGAGTTCTTCTTTTAAGTTACGTTCCTGCATATGTCACCAAAATTAGGCGGGATTTTTCCCGCCTAATTTACAGAGTTTCACATAATTCTACAAATTCTTTTTCAGGAAGACGTTCCATCAAGACATCCAAAATCACTTCCAGAGCAGCATTTTCTTCTTCACTGCATGAATAATCAAGTATCCTTGCACATTCAATCAGAATATTTGTAGGCTTCTCTTGTGCAAATTGGATCATCTTCTGCCTGATTGTGTCATTGTTCTCTTTTATCTTTACGCTGTTCATTGCGTCATCTCCATTAAGCGGGGGTTCGCCCCGCCCCTGTTATGCGTAAGAAGTCTGATTGTATGTTCTTTTACCGTCCCAAAGGTCACAGCCGCCATATTCAAAACGAACATAACCTTTGTTAATCCTTTTCGTGAATGCCTCTCCGACAAAGTTGTCAGCCAGAGGTTTAACTTCTGCTGACATGAAGCCGGTTCCTCTCACTATTTCAGTCTTAATTTTACGAAGCTTAACCGAAGCACTTGTGATTCCCACAACTTGGTAAGCATCGACATTTGTTTGCTCATAACCCCATGTGGTAACAAATATTGTTCCGATAGTTATCTGTTTTCTGAAATCTTCTTTTCTGCACATAGCCTTCCTCCGTTTCTTATCTGTTCCTGATAAAATAAATATACCACTCAATGAGTGGCAAGTCAACGATTTAATATCACTTTATACAAAAAAATAATGTTCTTTATCATGCTTTTAACTGAGTACACTTCTTAAACACTCTTTAATCACTTCTAAAACACTTAATAAAAACTTCAAAAAAACTGCATTTAAACTGTTTATTCAGCGCAAAAACACTGACCGCCTTAGCCATTACATAAATAGAAAGACTTAGGAGGTTTTTATGATAGGAGTTGATGTAGGTTTCGGAGATGTTAAAGCTGTATGGCTGAAAGATGGAAAGTTCGTTTATCTCAAAGTACCCACTGCTGTAAAATATGATTCAATGAATGCAGGCTTCGGCGAAGGAGAGGAAGAGCGTTACCACTTTCAGGGGCGTGATTATCTTGTCGGCGAAAAAGCCCGCATGGACGCTTTCAGCACCAGATCATTTGATTTCATGAACAGGTACACTGGTCTGCTTATCTATTACATACTCAAAAAATGCGGATTCAATGAAAAGAATATCGGTGTCGGGCTGCCGCTGACATGGTATTCCAAGAAGGAAGAGTTCATTAACAATATCAAAGGCACTGTCGTTAACAATGAAAAGCTGGCAGTGGTTCCTAAGCTCTTCCCTCAGGCTGTGGGTATACTGCTTGATTACAGAACAGACATCGAAGGCAAAATCATTTCCGGTACAGCGAAAGACGGTCTTGTACTTGACATCGGCTTCAATACCGTTGACATAGTCTGCTTTGAAGCCGGAAAAGCAATCCGTGCAGACTCTGCAACACTCGAAAAAGCCGGAATTTCAAAAATAATCGTTGAGCTGACAGAACTCCTTCAGCAGCGATACAACATTGACCTTTCAGAACAGGAAGGAAAAGAAGTCTTTCTGTCTGGGAAACTCAAAATCCGGAACCAATATATTGATTTATCTGAAGTTGTCCGGAGTAGCACAGAGAAATATTTTGACGAACTTATCCATCGCCTCAGCCGCTGGGAAAAGCGCATCCAGAGAGCAGACATTATTCTGCTTGGCGGCGGCGGTGCTGTCCTCATCAAAGATCACATTCCTTCAGACTATGCGCAGCTCATGCACGTTCCTGAATTTCCCGAATACAGTAACGCCCGTGGTTATCTGAAAGGACTTATAACCGCAGCAGGGGGGAGCAAATGAGCAAGTCTGAAAAAAAACGTTTACAGGTATCCCTTAATGCCGGACTGCATTCAGCCTTGATGTCTATTCCTCAGACATCAAGGGGACAGTTTGTAAATATTGCTCTTGCGAAATTCATCAACTCTGAAGACGGAAAGAATCTACTGAAGCATTTCGCCTCTGAACAGCCTGACATAGCGAGGGTTAAGGAAGAAATCAAGTCAGACGGCGGACTGGATAGCATTATGGGGGAGTTCTGATGAATAAGAAAAGACTTATCGAATATATAGGTTGTGCGGCGGTGATTTTAGCTTTGTTCGGCTTCCTTTACTTTGACTACAACAGGCCGGAAAATAAAGCTAAACGGGCAGTCAGGAGCGTCTACGAATCAAAATATGACGCAGTTTTGAGTAAGATAGACGGTGCGACTCCTGCTTACATAGTTGACCAGTTGCGCCCGTCATGGAAGCTTCTGCCCGGTGACGGATTACCTGAAATCATGAGGGTTGTACCGTTCATGCTTTATCATAATGTCTTAACGTATGTTGCTCCGGAAGTTGCAACGTCAAAACGAATTTTTGAAACATTTATGAGAATCAGCATTATACGCATTGAACCGAAAGATATTAATCTTCCTGTCATACAAGAACTTATTCAAGGAACTGACTATGAGATAAGCAACACTGATAGCGGAACTTATCTTGGTATCTCGCATTCTACTTCCACACTTAAAGAAGATGTCGGAGGAACACATGAAATCCCGTAGCAAATGCACCCCGGAAGAGATCGGTCTGTGGCGGCGTGGGGAGATATCCGTCATCATCCCCTGCCTGAAATGCGGGCAGGATTTTGAGAGTACCGGGAGCAACAATCGGGTCTGCAAATCCTGCTGGGCATCTAACAAAAACACGGCATCGGCATATTCCGAGTCCGCTGTCAGAGAAAACATAGGGTGGTAGAGAAGCGAAAAATAACCCTGTATGTCTAATCTGTATCCACAAGCTGTTCGGGGTCAAGCTCAAGAGCCGCAGCAAGTTTTTCAATCGTTGAGTTTCGTGGGTTCTCTGCCTTTTCCATCTGAGAAAGTGCCGCTTGGGTGATTCCTGCCCTTGCGGCAACTTCCTTCTGAGGCAGACCTTTATAAATTCTCCACGCTTTCAGCAGATTGCAGTCTTTCTCAATGGATATTCCTACAACATCATGCGGAATTGTGACTCTATGTTCTTTTGTCATCTCAAGATATTGTCTATAAGGAATAACTGCAAAAGTCGGGGTATCACCCTGATATATAATTTGTGCATCAATAAGTGTTTTCATCTCTTTTTCTTACCTCCTCAATGTTGATTATTTCGAGGTTTTCACTAAAAATTACTCTGTATCTTTTCACCTTCAGCCTGTAAAGGTTATCATAACCAACAAGCTTTTTGACATTGCGGCATTCCGGAAAACTTTCAAGTTTCTGAACAGAGAAATAAATTTCTTCTCTTGTTTTAGCGTCCTTAATTTTTTTAAGCTGTCTATAAGCCTTCGGTGTCCATTCTATTGTTCTCATAAGTAAAGATAACACCCATATAAGACTTAGGCAAGTATTTACTTATATTCTCTATATAATCCAAACAGTAGACCTCCTTAGCCATTAATAAGGCAGAAACTTACATAGGAGGTTTTTCATGTCAAAAGACAAAGTTTCTATTTTTATCATGGTTCTGCTGCTTGTGATGGCGGCAAGTATGGCATTCGGAGCATCTGTGCCCACTGCTGGGTCATATGCGTATGAAGCTCATGACATTGTTTCAAACAAAATTATCGGAGGACCTATTGGTTATGTGATCAGTATCGGCTTGGTAGTTTTCGGTGCGATTATGCTCGGAGTTGGACAGCCCAAAGTTGCACTATATGCTATGACAGGCGGTGGCTTATTTCTCGGTTCAAATGCAATAGTTTCAACAATGGGGATTCTTTACTGAGTTTCTATGCGAATATTTATCCCGCAGTATCTGCACAAACCAAATAAGATTCTGTTTATGGAAACAGATGAGCTTGTGGTTCTCTTATTCGGGGTAGTCACATCTATGATGCTCAAAAGTTCCATGATTTTCTTCGGTGGACTGGCTTTCTTCTATTTTTATCGCAAAGGGAAAGCCAAGTTCCCCAGAGGCTTTTATAAGCATCTGCCCCATATATGGGGCTTTAAGCAGTTTCGCCATTTCCCGTCTATTTTCATCAGGGAGTTTAAAGAATGAATTTCAAGAAATATGTATCAACAGCCTCAAACCTGTTCGTTGAGAACAGGTTTCTGAAGCTTGTATTCGTTGTGATGGCAATCATCATCGGCGGACAGATGTATATGCTGAACAATGCATACCGTGAAAACAATGTGTACATCGTTCCGCCCGGATTAGAGGGCAAGGTCAGGGTGGCGGGCAGCCACCTTGACCCTGTTTATCTGCAATCTATGGGGATGTATATTTCGCAGCTCATGTACAGCTTCATTCCGCAGGATGTTATCGGCAAGTACGAGGAGATTTCATCGTTGTTTGTGCCGGAGCTTTACCAGACAAATAAGCAGGAGCTTCTCAAAATCGCCGCTGAGTACAAAGACAATGATGTGTCGATGTCTATGAAGGTTCTGGAGATTAAATCTACTCTGAATCCAAACATCATCGAAGTCACAGGTAAGGTTGAGAAGTACATAGCGGACACGAAGACTGATACAGAGAACACTGTCATCATAATCCGTTACACCGTGCAGAACGGCACGTTCAGGATTACCGCACTGGAGAAAGGCAAATGATAAAGAAACTTATTCTGGCGGTGCTTGTTACCGCAATATCAGTTACGTCATATGCAGACAGCATAGAACCGGAGAAGGTAAGCCGCATAACTGTAAGCAACATCGAAGTAAACCGGGTTGTATGCCCTTATCCAATCAGAGAAGTAAAATACTCAGAGGAAACGGGTGTAAAATACAGTGCTTCAGGTAACAATTTATTTATTAAGTTCCCTATAACTATAAGTGAATTGGACGGGAAAGAAGTATCCCGGACATTATTTTCCGGAAATACTGAGCTATTTCTTGTCTGCGATGAGAAAGTATATTCTCTTATAATGCAGCCTAAAAAGGTATCAGCTCAGACAATCTATCTTTCTGATACAGCTGGAGAGATGAAAAAGGCTCATAATTATGTAAGCCAAAACGACTATGAATCGCTGATGCTGGATCTCATTCAGGCAATGATTGATGTACGGACTCCGCCGGGCTTTGTGATGAACGATGTGAATCTGTCAGAGAACTACAGGAACATCCGTTTTAACACAGTTAAGACACTCACCGGCGGCGGGTACATAGTGAAGGAGGTCATTCTTCGCTCTGATAGGATGGTGAGTATCGCTGATACTGAGTTCATGAAGGTCAGAGGCTTTAAGAACGTGAAAGCCGTTGCAATCATGGATTCTTCCTTTGTCGGCGTAACAAAAGCCTATGTCATTGAGGGAGTGATCAAATGAGTGAAGCACCCAAGGGCATAGAGCAGTTTAAGGCAAAGTACGCCGCACTCTCGCCGAAGACAAAAAAGACAATCAACATATCACTGGCAGTATTTGCAATGATTCTGCTGTTTATAGGCATTTACTACAGTTCCGGCCTGAACAAAAAGGTCGTTCGCCGTGAACCCACGGTGACGGTATCGGCAAAGAATTTCGCCGAACCGGAGGATAGAAACACATCAATCAAGCTGGGTGTTGATAAGAAGCTCAACCCGTTGATGGAGCGCATAGAGCAGCTTGAAAAAGCTCAGAAGGCTCCGGCTTCCGAACCGCAGCAGATGCAGTCAGAGGTCATCACCGGGATTCCGCCTGCTCCTTCCGCTGCGCCCGCAACTCCGGCGGAACCGCAGCGCATTGAGCGCAGACGTGCGGACTTCGGCAGCTATACTCCGGAATATACCGAGGCCAAATCGCAGAAAGTTGAGCGCACAGTGGGCGGCATAGGTCATGTGTCTGTTCCGGTGGCGAAAAAAGATGAAACAAAGAAGGAAGAGCGGGCCAAGAAAGTCAACTATATTCCTTCTAACAGCATATTCAAAGGGATGCTTGTTACAGGTGTCCTTGCGCCGACTATGGCAGCGGGCAAGCAGAATCCTGCTCCGGTTACTCTGCGTTTGCAGGATCTCTCATTCTTTCCTAATGAAATCAGGCGCAATCTTTCCGGCTGCTTCGTTGGCGGTGAGGCATACGGAAACCTGTCTGAAGAGCGAGTTCAGATAAGACTCCTTAATCTCTCATGCCTTTCACCCAATGCTGACAGAGTAATTGACACTCCGGTTCAGGGGTACGTCCAGGGTGAAGACGGCGTTCTCGCCCTCGCAGGACGTGTTGTAAGCAAAGAAGGACGAGCTGCTGCAATCGCATTCATGGTGTCATTCCTTCAGGGTCTCGGCGGAGGTATTGCCGAAGCTTCAACAACAGAAACAATAACTCCTCTGGGCGGCACTACAAGCCTTTCCCTCAACGAAGGAGAACTGCTGAAATACGGAGCTGGTAAAGGCATGGAGGGCAGTTTTAAGGAGCTTGCCAAATACTACATGAACATCCTGAACGAAATTGCACCCGTAATCGAAGTGATGGGCGGACGTGAGGTTGAGCTTGTGATCACGAAAGGCGTTGAGTTGAAGATGGAGGACTGGGAATGGAACGGAATAAAAGATTAATCATAGCGGCGGCATTCTTCATGCTCACCGGCTGCGTTTATGAAAGCACATTTACATGCGAAGGTCTGAAGAACGGCGGTCGTTCATGCGAGACAGTGACATCAAACATAGAGTACGCAATAGAGAAAGAGCGCACCGGCGGCGAACCGCAGATAACTGATAACACCACATCAGACAATAAAACAGCGGCGGTTGGTGACGAGCTGACGGCATACTCAATCAAAATCAATGAAGAAAACACCCCTGTCACCAGTAAACCCAAAACTATGAGAGTAACCATCCTGCCCTATGTTGACGACAAGGGGCGTTTGAACATGATGAAGCGTGTTCATATTATCATACAGAAGCCGGAGTGGATTCTCGGCGATTACTTGATAGTTGATGAGAACACAATCAGGAGCCGGAAATGAGCGCATTAAAGAAGTTCCTTTACGGCGATTCCGGCGGACTTGAATGGAGCGACATTGACGTTAAGCGGGAGCAGTTCAGCTCCCTGTTCCCTTGGGTGGCTTACGACAAAGACGAGAAGTGTTATTTCATGCGGGATAACGCTATTGGCTATATGTGGGAATGCTCTCCGGTGCTATTCGCCGATGATACGGTCTTCAACACAATCTCGGCAATTCTGCGGGATATGCTGCCCCATGATACTGTCTTTCAGTTCTCGCTGTATGCTGACCCGTACATAACACCTATTACTCGCTCATACAGGAATATCCGCAAGCGCAACAGCAGGATTCTCCCCATTCATAAAAAGGTGACAGAAAACTATTCCGCATTCTGGGAAAAGGGAGCAAAGGAAGGACTCTGGCACTTATCCGGAACACGAATGAGGAACTTCCGCCTGTTCTTCAGTGTGCGGGTTCCGATGAAGCATGATGCGATAAAAAACCGCCACGGCTGGGAAAAAGAGCTGAAAGAGTTCAGAAGCTCCATCCTGAACATACCTGAAACCCTTAAAAGCCTTCATCCTCAGGCTATGACACCGGACGAGCTGATTACTCTCATGTACCGCATATGCAATCCGACTCTGGAAGAGGATCATCACGTTGAATGGACTGAGGATATGCCCATTCATAAGCAGATTCTTTACGCTGATACAGTTGTTGAGCGTAAAAAAGAATCCATAGCGCTTAACAACCGGCATATTGGCTGCGTTACGCCGAAGAAGCTTCCGAGAGAGGCAAACAACCTCTTCGTGAATGACCTGATCGGTTATATCAGTAAGGGAGCTTCGGCGAATGAGAATGACGCAAACCAGATCAGATGTCCGTTCATATTCACATTGAATATTGCACTGAACAAGAACCTCAGAGCGAAGCTTGAAGCAAAGGCTCTGCATAACAGCTCAATCCAGAAAGGTCAGCAGAAGGAATCCGGCGGTCAGATGGAAACAAGCATGGTTTCCGGCTCAAACCGCAAACAGGAACACCTGTACATGGCGCAAAGATACGAACAGGGGGATAAGTTTCTTCAGATAATTCCGCAGATTCTGCTTATCGGCGACTCTGAAGAGGAGCTGACAAATAACATCAACCGTGTGCGCTCTATCTGGAACTCCTGCGGTGTTGAGCCGCAGGTGGAGAGGGATTATCTCCTGCATATTCTGTTTATAGCGGCGTTCCCCTGCGGGCTGTATCCGGCGAATATAGGGGATCTTGACAGGGATTTCATAATAGACACCCAGGGAGCGGCTGTGATGTGCCCTGTGCAGGCATCATTCAGTGGTATAGGCAAGCCTGCTCTTCTTTATTCTGACAGGCGCGGACAAATCTTCTTCCTGGACACATTCAATACAGGAAACAATAAGAACTTCTTTGTTACAGGTGGTACTGGGGCGGGCAAGAGCTTCTTCATGAACTCGTTTGTGAATCAGTATATGAGCATCGGGGCGAAGTTCCGCATCATCACTGTCTGCGACAGCTACCGTAAGGCATGCTATCTCACTGACGGGCAGTATATTGAACATGAAGATACTCTGGTGATTAACTTCTTTTCGGAAGCAGGTATAGAGAAAGCTGTGCTTCAGCAGCCAGTGACATACGGCAAAACGACATATAACGCAGGAACGCACGTTGAGGTTCTTGAAGTCAGCTCTACTTACGCAAAAATCCTCGTGGATGACAGCGTGGTAAAAGTAATGCCGGAGACAATAGGCAACCTTTGCCTTGAGATGGACGGCGACACGCTGAACATGATCACAGGGATTATCGCCTCCATGGTTACTTCCCGTGCCGGGGAAGACCTGAACGAAGATGAACTGACTATCCTTGAAACAGCTATACAGACAGTCTTTATGCAGAAAAAGCGTGAAACGACAATTGACGACATCCATGACTATCTGATGAATATCAAAAAATACCATGAGCTTGACGACAGAGCGACTTTTTATCTGAATCTCGGTTACCGTTTGGCGAACCGACTCAAAAAATACTGCACGGGCGGGCAATACGGCCATTTCTTCAACGGAAAGAGCAATGTGTCATTCAAGAAAGACCTTGTTGTTATTGATCTCACAAAAACACCGACAGATCTCCGGAAGGTTCTTGTTCTGGCATTTGCCAATATCACAGAGCAGGAGATTTACAAGGGTGACCGTAAGACCCCGCAGTTTGTCACACTTGATGAGAGCTGGCAGACTTTGAGCGAGAATCCCTATGCAGCAAGGTTTGTTGAAGGGCTTTACAGGAAGGCAAGGAAGTATAACGCTTCAGTTTCCATTGCAACTCAGTCACTCCATGACCTCCACCCGGAACACGGCAAACTTAAATATCTCGGCAACGTAATAAGAACCCAGTCGGCTTTCAGTTTTGCATTATATGATGAAGACTTTGATTTTGCGTTTGAGCATAAGATACTGAACATGGGCGAGTTTGAGTTCAATATGCTTATCAAAAAAATTCCGAAAGACTCTGTTCCTAAATATTCTGAAATATATGTCCGCACTCCCAGCGGAAACAATGTCATCAGACTTATTGTGGATGAGTTCATGTATTTCATGAATACATCCGACCCGGCAGACTTCAACTATCTCAAGAGTCACGCAGAACGTTTCATTCAGAACGGCCACAGCAAACAGGAAGCAATGAGCATGGCGATTGACGAGGCTGTTAAGGAAGCTAAGAAGGCCGGAGGGATAGGCAAGCTAAGAGAGTATATCAAATCACGTTTCGGCACGGAGGCGGCATCATGAGAAACCTTATAACAACAGTGATCATTATTGCCGTCTTTGCTGTTTATCACTTCGGCATAGTTGAGCGCAATTACATAAAACGTGCGGATCTCGCCGTTGTTGACACCGATCTTTATCTGGAGGAGCTGGCAACGGCAGTTTATGAAGGGAAGCTCACATCAGACCAGTTTAAAGCAAACGTGGAGCATTTCCGCAACGGTCTGGAGTCATACCGCGCCGCCGGTTACATTGTGTTCTCTGCCCGCAGCGTTGCCGCAGGGGTAGAGAATGACATCACCGGAGAGCTGAAATGAAAGCCGTTCTGATTGCTCTGCTGCTTATTCCCGCTGCTGTCTTTGCCAAAGACCTAGGCACAACCGGCAAGACTTATCCCGTGGCCGAAAAAGACCTGCTTCACGAGATAGAGAACAGAGCGGCGCAGACAGACTGGGAAGGCATCTTTAAGAAAGAGCAGGAGAAAATCCGCAATGAGGCTGGCAAAGGCAAAATCCCGCTGCCAGCTTCTGACAATGCAACAAGCTATCTCATCGACATGACATATACACTGCCGCACGACATCCCCAAGGTCAGTCCTGAAGGACAGATAGTGGGCGTACTCTATCCCAAGGGTTATAAATTCAATCCGTTGGAGTACACGAAGATAAACGAGACATATGTCATCTTCAACGGCAACCGTAAGGCGGAAGTGGACTGGTTTGTCAGCAACTACCGAAATCAGCCGCTTGTTTATCCAATAATCTCTGAAGGCAACGTTTTTGATGTTGCCGAACGGCTCGACAGAGCTGTCTATCTGCTGGATGAACATGTGCGGAAGCTCTTCCAGATAGAGCGCACTGTCAGTGTAGTTTATCCGGAAGGGAAGTTTATGAGAGTCGATGTACTGAGGATTACAGATGAAGAAAATAATAGTCGCAATAATATTGGCATTCGCGGTCTTTGAGGCTTCGGCGGTCTGCGCCGGACCGATTATGGATCCCATCAGCAGAGTCCGCTGGAACTGCCTTCTGCCCATCACCATCGGCGGAATTCCGTGGGGCTCTTCAGGTTACCCCCTTGCAGATAAAATGGACAACTCTATGGGCACGCAAAGCCCACTCTGCATATGTATGGATCCGCTCCCAAGGATAGGGATAACTCTTGGTTACAGGGAACCAGTCAGAATATTTGAGAGTGTGAAAGATCCTTTCTGCTTTCCGTCACTCGGCTTCGGTATGTCACAAACTGCATGGGGCGGCGGAGCGAAATCAACAAACAAAGGCAAAAACGCAGGAGTGGATTATTCAAATACTCACATATATATCTTTCTGCCATTTACTCTTATGAGTATCTTCACAGACCTTATATGTATGCAGTCTGACAGCCAAATGACAGGCATACCCGGCGGTTTGAGCATGCTTCAGCTTTCAGAAGTCGACCCCCGCAAAAAGTCTGATGCGCTTGCTCTTTTAATGACTCCTGAAGCTCTGCTGTTCGCAAATCCGGTGGCGGTGATGGCTTGTCAGATACCGGATGCTATCGCAACTATGGCGGAGTACACAATTCCTCCCCTTTACTGGTGTGCCGGAAGTCACAGTATTTTTCCTTTGAGTAATAATACAGTCAGCATGGGGAACTATGTTGAAGCAGCGGAAGTTAATGCCTCAAAGCATCTTTTCAGCTTGCATAGAGAAGGCAGCATGTGGGGTTCTCTGGGTTCGCAGGGCTTATGCGGAATGTACCCGATGCCAATTTGGAACAAGATGCAATACAGACTTCAAACTGCCATGCCTGTTCCCGATTACTACTGCCGGAGACTTGGTATGCCCTCTATCGCATGGAACCACGGCAAGAATCCGCCCGGCGCACCGAATAACGATAATTTGGCGTTCATACTCTGGCGCAAACGTGACTGCTGCGCATTTTAAGAAAGGAGGAAATTATGATAAGAGAACAGCTTGTACGACTTCATGACAAAATGGTTGAGGATATAAAGGACTGTAGCAATGAACCCGCTTATTCGGATTTTTTATGTGAAAGGCATTGGTACGGCAATACAACAATCAATATTGATGATGTCAACGGCTCCAATCATCCGGATTATGCCAATAAGACATGGAATTATGTTCTTGAGAATGCTCCACGTATGGAAGCCAATTTAAAGATGCTTGAGCAGAATCCTGATTACTATCTCAGCACGGATAAAAAGCAGCCTGAGTGGACATTCAAAGCTATTTACTGGAAGGGTGATGATAAAGTCAAATTCATGTTTCCCTATCATAACGGAAATCACCGTACAGCCATTGCAAAGGCTTTTTTGTACAGCAAGGGAGTATCAGAATTGCATGGCGTTACTCTGTACAAAGAGGTGTATGATTACGAGCTTTACAGGGCGGCAAATAGACTCTCAGAGGATGTTTTAAGTTATAACCGGAAACAATATGTCACGGTTCAAGTTGTTATCATAAACTCTTCATTTGAAGATGAGCTGGACAGGAGCGTTCTCAGGAACGAGCTTGCACTGCAAATCACAAATCTCTGGTCAAATGTTGAGCTTATTCTCAATGCCAAAGAAATATACGAACTCATAGAAGAAAGTAAGATTAATCCGCTCCCGCTCCGCTATTGGTTCAGAAAAAACAGATACGCCAAGTTTCTGAGGTATTTATGACAGTCAGAGAAATAGTTGCCGAGTGGCTGAAAAATAACGGCTATGACGGACTCGTTGATATTGAAGGTGAATGTGTTTGTCTTATCGAAGACCTGATTCCTTGCGACTGCGAACATATTGAAAGCTGTCAGGCCGGTAAGCGTGTACTTCTCCCTGAATGTATGGAATGTGATACCTTTTGTCTTTCAATCAAGGAAGTAACAATGTGCGATTACAAAGAGGAGGCCGGCGACTATGTTTTTGAAGATTAAACTCCTGCTTATTTTTACTCTTATGTCAGCGGCAGCATATGCCGCTGAACCTCTTAAAGCAGATAAAAAGAAAGAGTTCTGGACAGACCGGGAAAGGGGCTGGTACTGGTACGAAGAGGAACCGGTAGAAGAACCCTCAAAGGACAATAAAACCGCTCAGAAGCCGTTTTCTAAGCCCTCAGTTGACTGGAATGCTGTCTGGACGATGCACCCGAAGGAGTTCAGCGATCTCATAGATGATGTGAAGCATTACGCCATTATGTACCCCACACAGGAGAACGTCAAAGATTACCTCCAGATGCAGTCCATTGCCTTGGATCGTTCCAGGGCGTTTATGGATGCGGCCACCATGGTGAGCCAGACAACGCCGGATCTTTCCCGTGAAAGCACATTTCCGGTGTCCACAGTTGGCCAGAACGAGCTGCACAGACAACGCCAAGCTAACATAGACTCCATTCTCCAGCAGAACAGAGAGCGTTACGCCCTGCTGTACTTCTATTCACCTACATGCGGCGCATGCACCAAACAGCAGCCGATACTTCAATACTTCGAGCAGGAAACAGGCTGGTACATAAAGCCGGTGGACGTGAATGAAGATCAGATTGCTGTCATGCGCTTCGGTATCCAGTCCACACCCAGCTTAGTAATGATAGAAAGGAACTCTCCTGAGTGGATTCTCATCGGCTCCGCCATCCTCTCCCTGCCGGAGATTAAGGAGAGGATCGTAAGGAGTATTGATAAAGGGCAAATGGTGGGAAGGTAGGGCTCATTTTATAATTACATATTTTCAAATTTCAAAAACGCAGATATAGTTACAAGTTAATCAAGATAATGGTGATACTCTAATGAAAATTCCTGGTAATTGCCAGATATTTACCCCTGATAATATTGCAAAGCAATTGTTAGACTGGTGTAATTATAAAGATAATTTATTTGGTAAGAAAGTATTAGGCTGTGTCCCGTAAATCATAGAAGCAGTGCCTCAAGTAATTAATACGCATATCCGATAAAAAGATAAGACTTTTCAAGGGGATTGCGATGGCACGTTATGAGCTTTTAGAAAACGAGTGGGCACAGATAGTAGAGTTTTTTCCAGAAGATACTCCAAGGCGAGGGCGCCCTTGGTCTGAGCATCGAACCTTTATGAATGGCGTATTCTGGATTCTTAGAAGTGGTGCACGCTGGCGTGATCTGCCTGAACGCTATGGTCCTTGGAAGACGGTTTATAACCGTTTCAGACAAATGACTCAGGATGGCACAATAGATAAGATATTGGCAAAGCTCCAGCTTAAGCTTGATGAAAATGGTTATATAGATTGGGAGCTTGGTTGTGTAGACGGTACAAATATCAGAGCGTCCAAAGCGGCAGCAGGAGCGAGTAAAAAAAACATAGTGACCTTCAAGATCAGTGTCTTGGGCGAAGCCGGGGAGGCTGGGGAAGTAAGCTTCATATCCTGACAGATGGTAATGGTTTGCCAATAAATGTGATACTGACTGCAGGCAACCGACATGAGTCAACACAGTTCGAGGAGTTGATTGATGGCGTTAATGTTATGCAGAAAAAAGGTCGTCCTCGTAAGAAATTTAAAGCAATAGCAGGGGACAAAGGTTACAGCGGAATTGCAAACCGTAAGAAGCTTCAAAAGCGTGGTATCAAGTGTGTAATTCCAGTAAAGAGCAACGAGAAGGTTCGCCGTGGCAGAAAGTTCAAGCTTGATAAAAAGCTGTACCGTCGAAGGAATGTTGTTGAAAGGTGTATCGGCTGGCTGAAAGAGCTGAGGCGGATTGCTACCAGATATGACAAACTTGCTCAAAGTTATTTGGCAATGGTCAAAATGGCTTTCATACAAAGATATTTTAAAGTTATGGATTTACGGGACACAGCCTAGAAAGTTCTTGTGGTGAAGGCAATATCCTAAGACCAGTTGTTCAACGATATATTGATAATTGTCTTCAAAAGAAAATCTCTAGAAGTAAGATTAAAACAGGACTGGAAAAGGATATATATGCTTTTGAAATAGACAAAAAGCATTATGAAGCCTGTATAGATAATTTGAACTCTTTGGCAAGCGAATATAATATATATGACGTTAATTGGAAAATCTTTAATATCGACTCATTAAAATATCACTTTGAAATTAAATTTGATTATATTATTGGAAATCCCCCGTATGTGACATATCAAGAATTGCACAAAGAGCAACGGCAGTACATTAAAGATAAATTTGATACATGCAAAAAAGGAAAGTTTGACTACTGCTATGCCTTTATTGAAAATGATTTGAAGTTACTTGCCCCCTATGGCCGTATGACTTATTTAATACCAAGCAGTATATTTAAAAATGTATATGCTCAGGAATTGAGAGAATTTATAAAACCTTATATTACCGCCATATATGATTTTACTGTAATAAAGGTGTTTCCTGATGCGCTTACTTCCTCAGCTGTCATGATTTGTGAAAACAAACCTCAGAAGGAATCAGAGCATGTTAATTATTATGATGTTGCTCATAATAAAGTGAATATCATTTCAAGAAATGTGCTTGAAAATAAGTGGAAATTTCACGAACAACAAACTGGTAAAGTTAAGTTCTCTTCATATTTCAAAGCATCAATTGTTATCGCAACGTTGCTGAATAAAGCCTTTGTTTTGGATGACTTTACGAGAGAAGAAGAGTTTTTCACTAATGGCACTGATATTATAGAAGCTGATATTGTCAGAGCAACAACGAGCCCTCGTCTGCTAAATTATAATAAAAAAGCAAATATCATATTTCCTTATTATTATGAGAACGGCATTCTAAAGAGATATTCAGAAGAACAGTTCTTACAATTATTTCCAAATGCTACCAGGTATCTTAATAAATTTATGGATAAATTGCTTGAGAGGGATTGTGATAAAAGTGCTACATGGTTTGAATACGGAAGATCTCAAGCTCTTGAGCATATAAACCAACCGAAACTATTGCTTTCAACGGTAGTTACAAACGCTGTCAAAGTATATGAACTATCTAAAGATATAATTCCTTTTTCGGGGATTTATATCACTCCAACTGGAAAATATTCCCTTCAAATGGCAAAACAAATTTTGGAAAGTAATGAATTTTATGAATATGTGAGAAATATTGGTATCTACGCTAGTGGTAATTCTATCAGAATAACTGCTAAAGATATTAATAATTTTGATTTTAATACTCAGAATATTTAATTTACTAGTATCTAATAATAAATTTATTATTTAAACCGTCATTTTTAGCGAGAGCTTCTTCTGGTTGCATACTTCCAAGATTTTCGGTCAACTATAATATACATAAACACATGCTCTTGATCAGGCTGGTAAATTATAATAATATCTACACTAGAGGTTGATATGGCTAAAATCCCATTTAATGTTTCTGCAAGAACAGCCCGATTAATTGGTCGTGAAAATGTTGCAAATGCCACTGGAGCCATTACTGAACTAGTTAAGAACAGTTATGATGCTGATTCTAAAGTTTGTATTATTTATATAGATAATCAATTCAATACCATCCCTGATACAATTAATAAAAAAGATTTTTATTCTCTGAATACAAGTCATTCAGATTATTACCTCATAAGCATCTACTATTCATTCAGTAATAAAATAGGGAAATATGTTCTAAATTATAATTTGCTCAATAATCATAGTAATGATGACAAAAACAACCTGTTAGCCTTCTTCAAATCGCATTGTCGAATAATAATTATTGACAACGGGGAGGGCATGAGTCAAGACACAATTATCAATTACTGGATGACGATAGGCACTTCAAATAAGCAAGATAATTTTATGTCAAGTGATGGAAGAGTCAAGACTGGCGCAAAAGGCATTGGACGTTTTGCTCTAGATCGACTAGGACAGAACTGTACGATGAAAACAAAAATGATAGATGGGTATACACAAGTATGGGATGTTGACTGGGGGTTATTTGATAATCATAAAACAGCATTAATAAGTGATGTAACTGCAGATTTAAGCGAAGTAAATGAATACAATATTGAACAATACCTCAATTTATTGCCTGAATCATTTAATTTATATAATTATGATTTCAGCAAAGGGACAGTTCTAGAAATTTCGTGTTTAAGAGATGTTTGGTCCTGTAATGACGTTGCAATCCTTTTCTCAAACCTTGAGCTACTTATTCCCCCCAGAGAGGTACCATTTAATTTATACCTTTATACAACATTGGAAAAAGATTCGTATGGCCCAATACTTCCTACACTTTGTGATGATTTTGATTACAAGTTTAACGCAACCTTTAAGGATGGTATTTTTAATATAGAAGTAATAAGAAATGAATATATCACTGATAATATCCCTGATGAGTTCTTCACATTAGCTAACTCAAAAGATTCTTACAGAAGGTATGACAGATATAGCTTTGATAAAAAATTCAATTACACTAAAACTGCTGGTGAAATCCTCCCAGGCTTAAATGAAACCACAAAAAGTGATCTAAATGCCAACATTGGTGATTTTGATTTCACAATGTATTTCACAAAACTTCAAACAACCAAAGAAGATATGCGTAAATATAAATATAAAGATTTCAATGCACATTCCCGTAAAACATGGATGGGAACTTTTGGTGGAATAAAAATATTTCGAGACAACTTCAGGGTTCGACCATATGGAGAAGCAGAATCATCAGCGTGGGACTGGTTAGGATTGGGTCTTCGTCAAGCTGTAGACCCAGCATCTGTAAAAAGATTTAAAAGATATCGGGTCAGACCTAATAACGTCTATGGAGTCATAAATATCTCCAGACTCACAAATATTAACTTCGAAGACAAATCCAGTCGAGAAGGGATACAGGAAAATAAACACTTCGAACTTTTTAAGAATTTAATAATAGCGTTAATTGAAGAATTTGAAGATGAAAGAAGTTATATTGCTTCAATTCTTGATAAAGTTGATGAAGTACAAAATGTTGGCGAACATAATAGTCGTAAAGCAAAAACCAATGCAAAAATAATACGAAAAAAGTTACAGAATAAGTCTTCAATGACAAAAGACGAAGAAGTTTCTTACCAGATGGCATTGGAAATTGAATCTCAACAAGAAACTATTGAAGAGATGCGTGGTATCCAAAGACTATTAAAAGCTTTTGCTAGTAATGGAATTATGATTGCAGCATTTGCCCATGAACTTCATGGCATTCATGGTAACTTAGTAAATAGAATGACAGATATTGAGAACTACATAGCGCCATTTATTAGCCAAGAAGATGTAAATAAATTACCAAGATTCGAAAATCCATACATAATGCTTGAAGAGGCTAAAAACGATGATTTGAAATTGAAACAGTGGCTTAGCTATACCCTTGGAACTATACGAAAGGATAAAAGGAAACGAGAAAAGAAGAATATTACTGAGTATTTTGAAAAATTTAAAAATAACTGGCAGCCTTCTTTAGATTATAGAAACGTCCAGCTAGATATTGCATATAAAAGTACAGAAATTAGCCTAAGATTTTTTGAGATAGAGCTTGACAGTATTTTTAATAACTTACTTATGAATTCATTTGATGTTTTTCGAATTAAAGGGGTCTCTCGTAGAATAATAAATATCGACATTACTGAATCGGAAAACAAAGTTGAAATTATCTATAAAGACAGTGGCCCTGGATTATCAGAGGACATCAAAGATCCAAATATTATTTTCGAAGCACTATTCACTACCAAAAAAGATCAAAGTACCGGTAAAGATATTGGCACAGGTTTAGGTATGTGGCTCGTCAAATCAATAGCTGAGGATAATGATGGTCAGATTGAATTTATAGAAACTAATAAATTTTTCGCAATAAAAATAGTATTCCCTATAAAATATACGCGCAGGGGTTAATCATATGCTTAAAGTTGTATATATAGATGAATCCGTAAGGGATCGCAGCAAATTTCAACGTAATTTTAGCGATGTGTTTAACATTGATACTTTTCATCCAGAAAAAGAAATCAATTTATTTATTGAATCTATTTTTTCTCACTCCCCTGATCTAATCGTCACTGATTTTTGCCTAAGTGATAATGCAGAACAAGGAGATGAGCCTGTTAGCTACAATGGTGGTGAATTAATTAAACATATCCAGTCATATAAGCTTAATTTCCCATGCTATGTTGCAACTGCATATGAAGACGACGCCATTGGGAATGCTAACCCAGACTCAGTATATGTAAAAGAAGATATCAATAATAATCAAGAGACTAAACACAAAATGATTCAGAGAATGGAAGCAAAAGTAACACAATACCAAAAATGGTTATCAGAAATAAAGGAGCAGTTTGATGAACTCATTAAGAAGAAAGAAGGAGAGGGGCTTACTGCAAAAGAAGAAAATACTTTTTTTGAACTAGATACTTTAATAGAAAAAGCGATTAACGGAACAACAGCCACATCAATAATACAAAAAGATACCAGAAATACGCAAATGTTAAAAGATTTGATAAGCAAAGCTAATGCTATTTTGGAGAGAATTTAATGTCAATCCCTTTTAGAAAACGTGTTCCCAAAAGACGAACTGACATAAAAGAAAAAGCCAGTTATGGTAAATATAAAGATGAACTTAGAAGTGATTTCGAGTGCAGGTGTGGATACTGTGACGACCATGATAATCGATTAGGCGGTTCCCGCACATACCATATTGACCACGTCGCTCCTCGTTCATTATTTCCTAATTTAGAAATAACTTACAGCAATTTAGTCTATTCTTGCCCATTTTGCAATGGCTCTAAATCCAATAAAGAATTAATACACAACAGATATGGTGTTCATCATATAGACCCTTGCAACGAACAATATGATGAATGCTTCACTAGAAAACAAGATGGCTCAATTAGGGCAGTAAATGAAATGGGCGAGTTCTTGTACAAAACACTTAATCTCGGTTTAGCAAGACATAGTATTGCTTGGTCTATGGATCATATCGAAATAACTTTAGAAAAAATTGAAACAAAGGTTGCAGACCTACCAGATTCCGAGGAGACTTGTCAAATAATGAGAGAATTTGCGAAATTATGTAAGGATTATATAAATTACAATAAAAGTATTAATCAATAAAAAAAGTTGGCTTCCTTTTCTCTGCACAATTTATAACCTGGAATAATGTAAGCGTCCCTAAAATTTTTACAGTTCAGCATTAGAGTTTTCCTGTAGATTAATAACAGGAGGACTTAATGAAACGCAGTCGATTTTCAGAAACTCAGATCGTAAAAATACTCAAAGAAGTCGAGTCCGGCAGACAGGTAAAAGACATCTGCCGAGAGTACGGAATCAGTGACGCCACTTACTACAACTGGAAGTCCAAATACGGAGGCATGGAAGCCTCTGACATCAAGAGATTAAAAGAGCTAGAAGATGAGAACCGCAAACTGAAGCAGATGTTTGCTGATCTCAGCTTAGAGAATACAGCCCTGAAGGATATTCTCTCAAAAAAGCTTTAAAGCCGTCGGAGAAGCGTAGTTTAGCAGACTACTGTAGAGCAACTTACGGCATGAGCATAAGTCATGCCTGCCGTACTGTAAGCATAAGCCGTCCGGTGTATTACTATCAGCCGGATGTAGACAGAGATAACCATGTCATAGCCGTTCTGCTTGAACTGTGTGAGAAATATCCGGGATATGGCTTCGGAAAGCTGTTTGCCATTATCCGTCGGCTTGGACATAAATGGAATCATAAGAGGGTTCATAGGGTTTATTTGCGAAATCCGGAGTCGATTGGACAGGCAATCCGGTTTTAATTGGACACCGTTTCCGGAATTGATTGGACACTCAATCCGGAATTAACTGGACAGTGAATCCGGAAATGACTGGACACTTAAGCGCAGCTACCGGATTTGCATTTGTGTCCCGTTTTATGATTTGAATTGAATTTTACGTTAATCTTCCGAGCCTATAGAATCTGTCTCAAAAACAGGAGAGACAGATGCGACGACACAAGAAAGGAAGGTTAACAATGAAATATCTTCGTGAAGTAATCCGCCTTCATGACTTAGGCGGTCTCAGCAACCGTCAGATAGCCAAAGCCTGTAATGTATCACCGACGACAGCAGGCGGATGCATCAACAAATACATAGATTCAGGCATTCCTTATGAAACCTTTGCCAAGCTTCCGGATGAGGAGCTTGAGTCAATCTTTTACCCCAAGGAACCAGATCAGCCCGTATACTCCCGCCCCATGCCGGATATGGAGTATCTTTGCAAAGAGCTTAAGCGGAAAGGGGTGACTCTTCAGCTTCTCTGGGAAGAGTATATCCGTGAGAATCCCGGAGGCTACAGCCGTTCCCAATTCTCTTACCACTATCAGCAGTGGAGTAAAAAGATTAATCCGACGATGCGGTTTAATCATAAAGCAGGCGAGAAGGTATTTGTAGACTTCTCCGGTTACAAGCCTGAGATCGTAAATCCAATAACAGGCGAGGTGACATCAGTAGATCTCTTTGTAGCGACCTTAGGAGCAAGTTCATACACCTATGCGGTATGTGTTCCTGACCAGACGAAAGAGTTCTGGATAGAAGCCCATGTAAAGATGTTCGATTTCTTCGGCGGCGTTCCTGAATGCATAGTGCCGGATAATCTTAAGTCCGGAGTAACGTCCCCATGCTTTTACGACCCTGATATAAATCCCGGCTACGCAGACATGGCAGCGCATTACGGCATAGCAGTTGTCCCCGCAAGACCAGGTAAACCAAAGGATAAGGGGAAGGTAGAGAACGGCGTACTTAACGTTCAGCGCCGTATCCTTGCTGTACTCCGTAACCACACATTTAACAGCATACAGGAACTCAACAGCGCAGTGGCGGAAGAGCTTGTAAATCTTAACGCCAGACCCATGCAGCATATGAAGTCATCCCGCAGACAGCTGTTCAAAGGATTAGACCAGCCTGCGCTGAAACCACTTCCCTCTGAAAGGTTCGAACAGTACAGCTGGAAGAAGGCCAAGGTGAGCTTCAACTATCATGTGCAGGTAGGAGATACTCACTACAGTGTCCCATGGCGGCTTATGGGTGAAACTGTAGATATCAAATACAACAGCAGGATAGTTCAGATAATACATAAGAATAAATGCATAGCATCACACCCCAGGTCTTTTAAGTATGGCTACTACGCTACCTCTAAAGCCCACATGCCGCCCAACCATCAGTTCGTTGCTTCAGGCTGGACGCCTGAAAGAATTAATAAGTGGGCATCAAAGGCCGCAGGAGCGTACACCGCCAAAGCAATAGATGCCATTATTGACAGCAGGCAGTTTCCGGAACAGGCTTACAAGAGCTGTATGGGTGTCATTAAGCTTTCGAAATATTACCAGCCGGAAAGACTTGAGAAGGCATGCCGTATGGTTCTGGAGAGCGGCACTGTCAGATACAAGAGCATCAAGTCTATCCTTGAAAAAGGTCTGGATAAAATACACTACCTTGAACCTGAACCAAGAAAAAATCTTGTCCATGAGAATATCAGGGGCAATGAGTACTATCGTATAAAAGGAGATGACTAAAGATGGAACTAACGGAAATGATGACACAGCTCAGACTTAAAGGATTCATACAGGCGTATGAACTACAGCAGAAGATGCCGGAGATTGATGATCTCAGTTTCGAGGAGAGGCTGAGAATCCTTCTGGAGCATGAGTCACTATACAGGGAAGACAGACAACTCTGCCTGCTTCTAAAGAAAGCTAAACTCAGGTATCCCGGAGCCTGCATAGAGGACATCCGGTACAGGAACGGCAGAAACATTACAAAGCAGATGATGCTGGAACTTGGTAAAAACGATTGGGTGCGCAAACACAGGAATATCATAATCACCGGTGCCTCTGGCGTAGGAAAGACTTATATCGCCTGTGCTCTCGGCAACAGCGCATGTCGAAACGGAATAAAGTCCCTCTATGTCAGACTGCCGAGACTCCTTCAGGAACTTAAGATTGCCAGAACAGATGGTACTTATGTAAAGGTACTCACTCAGCTTTCCAGAGTAAATGTGCTGATCGTTGACGACTGGGGGCTGGATACTCTGAATGATCATGAGAGGAAGGATTTCCTTGAGGTAATGGAAGACCGCTACTCCGCCAGATCTACTATTATCGCCACACAGATACCCGTTGATAAATGGCATGACATTATAGGTGATCACACTATCGCTGACGCCATCTGTGACAGGCTCGTGCACAACGCAGAGCACTTACAGCTTACCGGTGAATCTCTCAGGAAAGAGAACAGATCTCTGTTAACATGAAAAATGAATAGAATTACCACTGAACGCTTGACCAAAGATGGACATTTAGATATTTAAGAGGAGTAGGAAGATTAATTGAATTCAAACTGACCAATCAAAACCGGAATCACTGTCCAGTCATTTCCGGATTCACTGTCCAATTACACCGGAATACGCATTTATTGCCTCTTGAAGCTTAATATGCGTCGTAAGGCCAAGAGAAGGCTTCCAAACAGGAATCCTCTCCCTATCAGTGTACCTGAATCTATTAACCAGTGCTGGTCTATAGATTTCATGAGCGACAGCTTGTACTGCGGGCGGAAATACAGGACATTTAACGTCGTAGATGATTTTAATCGGGAAGCTCTTGCCATAGAGGTTGATCTCAATCTTCCGGCAGCAAGAGTTATCAGAGTTCTTGACAGGATTGCTTCTTGGAGAGGTTATCCTGTTAAGCTCAGAATGGACAACGGCCCTGAGTTTATCTCGGTAAAATTGGCTGACTGGGCGGAATACCATGATGTTGAGCTTGAGTTTATACAGCCTGGCAAGCCGTTTCAGAATTCATATGTGGAAAGATTTAATCGGACGTTCAGGAACGAGGTATTGGACAGGCATTTGTTTTTCTCTTTAAGCGAAGTTCGGGAAGAAGCTGACCGTTGGATGGTTGAATACAATACAGAAAGACCGCATGATTCTCTGGGAAAAATGACTCCAGAGGAGTATGCTGAAAGAGTGGAAAACTCTAAATATCTGCTGTAAGAAAAGAGGGACTCTTACAATTTAGGATAAAACCCTGCTCTCGGCAAGCCATCAATAACTTTTAATCGTGCATCAATAAGATCGCTGAAGGTTGAACTTAAAAATATTTGGTGTAACTTTTCCATAATCAATACCCCTCCAGCTCAGATTGATCATTTTGCCATTTAGATTCATGATCAAAGCTATTTGCTATAGCATCATAGAGTTCAGAAACTTTAGAATAAGAAATAACCAGTTCTTTAGATATATCACGACAAATAGACGCTAAATCTCTTGCTCCCTTTCCAGGATCATTCATATCTAAACTTTGTACTCCTCTATTATTGCTAAATTGAATAGAAAAACCTGTCTTAACATGCTTACTGATATCTTCATTAAGAATCTCAAGTATCGCTTTGTCGGGAACCTCATAAGACTTAACTTTTTGATTTTTTGCTAATATTTTACCGATATATTGGTCACAAATATCAATCCTATCATTTGTTTCACACTTTTGCCGAACTTCACTGACCCACTCTTTCAAAAAGGCTAAATCAATTTCTCCATCTACGCTTTGTCCCGGTACCATATTCCACAAATCTAATGCGTGATAAGCATTCTCAGCTTGTATTTTAGAGATATCCTGATCATTTTTTTCTGCATTTCTAGGTTTAAATGCTAAAGACAATAAGTATACAAAAAATGAGGGATCAGAAGCTATCTGCCTGTTAATACATTTTGGATACTTGCCATCATACCCATTCCATAGTTTTAAAAAGGCCCATTCTAATTGTAGAATTTCTGAATCTTTAACTTCTTCAGTATCCCAAAGCCTTTCGAAAGCTTCCTCGATATGAAATGTATCCATTGTGCCAAGTTGCCTTTTAGGAGAATGTTGGGCTAAAGCTAAAAGAACATTTTGCAGAATCTTAGGAGATATCTTTTCTTTCTTTCTTACTCCAACTGCAAACTCTAACGCAGATATTGGGTTGTCATATTTCAGATAATTTTGAATTATTGTTACTGGGTCAATGTTTTCATGCAAGTAATAAGGGTAAGCTCTTTCCCAGAAAAATTCTTTATCAGACTCCTCAAACCTATCTATATAAAATAATAAGTTATCTACCCAAACACACCATAATAATATTTTTGTTTTGAATTCATTATTGAAGCTTTCAGAGTCAATAAGAGAATCCAAATACCGTCTGTCTTTTTGTACACGTTTTTCTATGTAAGGGCCATACACTTGAATTTGTGAATCATCAAAATTATTCGCCTTAGTGAATAAATACTGATCTAACCCTTCATAAAAATATGAATTACCACCTACAACACGACCAATAGATCTGGAATCTTCAGAAAGTTTTGCCATTTGTATTAATCCATCAACACCCTTTTGCTCAAAAATATCTTTCAAAACTTTAAATCTATCAACATCAAGTACTTCAATATATTCTTTATAATCCTCTGCTTCTGGATATTTTTTTCTAATAACCTGATAATCATATGAAAACCACGAAATGTTTATTTGAATTATGTCATCAGGTTTATATTTGTCTGCAAGTTCTCTAAAAACACTTGCACGCTTTCTTATATTTTCACGCTCTTGCTTCTCACAGCTTGACACTAACCTTTCTAATTGCTCCCAAATTGTTTTTTTCTCTGACATTTCTAAATTGTACTTTTCAACATTTCCCAAGACAGACACTAATAAATCAAAATTATCATCATTTATTTGATCTCCACGCTTGAGCATAATCGTTATACTTCTGCTCGATTGAATTAACTCAATAGCTTTTTTATATAAATTGAATGCAAAATAATTTATATCACCATAAGTCACTTGCTCTATTTCTCTATACTCTCTCCATATTGGTTTGGAAATCCAGCTAGCCATACCACCACCTCTATAGGGCAATGCACTATCGATGATATTCCAACCGAGCTCATTGTTTAATGAGTGTATCTGCTCAATAAGCTCTATACGTTTATCAGAGCTAAAGTTTCCTTGAGGGTGCCGGTATTTGAATATTTCTTTCAAACTATTAATAGGGCGGTTTACGTAATTACTGGATGGTTCAGGGTCTAACATAGCTAGTTTTGCTATTAGGATAACTGCCTGCTCACCATAATCTTCTGACCAAACAATATTTTCAAGTCCCCATAATATCCCCGTAAGAGAATGTCCTCCAAACAAAGCATTTGATGATGATCGATAGAGTTCAGAAACCTTTTCTTTTTGATTTACTAAATATGAAATGCCTCGTAAATATGAAGCAGGTGCTGCTTCAGCAAAGACTGATAACTCATCTCTGAGAGATGCCCAAAGGTTCCATGTAGTACTTTCGTTTAGAACCTCTCCTAATAACAAATCAACATAAGCTTGATTATCAGATTCAAGTGCCAATAAAGCAAAAGTATTCTTTAAAGATCGTCTCATATAAACAGAAAACTTATATTGCTCATTAGTAGATACAAGATAACGTTCTTCTAGCTCTTTAAGAAATCTTGTATTTTCGTCACTATAAACAGTTAAAAAACATTTCCGATACCTTTCCTTTACTGAATCATCTATCTCGTTTGAAAGAAAATACCAAGCGTCTCTAAATGATATTAGTTCCCAAACGCCTCGTATCTCACGTACAAAAGGATCTTCGCCTTGCGATAGATTTTGAAGAAACTCATCTATTTCGTCATAGTCTGCATTAAATAACATAGATGCCATTTGTTTATCAGACTCATTATTTGAGTCAAATGTTCCAATTAACAACATAGCAACTAGTAATTTTGCATCCGCTGAAGACCAACGAGGTTTAATAAGCTGGCCATCAGTATTAATTCGCCTAAGCACAGTAAGTGACCTCTTTGTGTCCGCAGCAAGCTGCCATGCTTTTTGGTGCTCGATCTCCATTGTTTCCAATGCTTTTGTAAAAGCACTTTTACTTAACCTATCTAAAGTTATAGAACTCCCTTTAAAACTTTTCGACTGACCGACAGGAACTATTAATGAGTGGTCATTATCTAGCGCATAACGACCACCTTCGAATTCTGGAAAAACAGGAATTATAATACAATTATCGTAGTTGTTAACAATACTATCAAAGTCAACTTTTGACCTTATAATTATTGCCTTAGATAAGAAATTATCTTTTAAAGGTTGCTCAAGCGAGTTCGCAGCACAATATATAAAAGCAATACTCTCATCCAGAGAGTCTGATTCTATCGAAAACATAAATCGACTTTGCTCAATTAACTCCTGAAAAGACTCAATATTTTTTTGTCTATCATTTATAAGAAGCTCTATAGAAGTTCTCGGATTAGTGACAGAGCTCCACTTATTCCACCAAATTTCTAGCGACTCGACTTTATTGGCAGAATGAAGGCCAATTTGAGATGAAAACCATTTAGAAACTGATGGGCACATATTCAACCATGCCTCTAAATCACTAGCGTTATAAGCTCTTACTGTCTTCCATACATTGTCTTGTGATTTATCTTTAGCCCACGTCCTATTCTTCGTAAACGCTCTTGGTGAAACAAAAACATAATGAGTATCGGCTGGAGTGACATTCAGCGGGTCTTTGACTCTTTTTGCATAATCACTCTCAGCCTTATTAATTGTCTGTTGATCTACACCAAATTCCCATACCGAATCTCCAGATGGGACGTAAGTGTGTTGTCCGTTTGTTTTAACAATACCATCCCAACCACCAGTAGAAACTGAGCTACCAGCAGGAATATCAATTGATTCAACATCCACTGAAGCGTGTATCAGTTTCCTAATAAGTAGTGGCAAGTGATCTTGTGCTTCTCTCTTATTAGCCCAATTTTTGATATCTGAAGAATCTATCCATTTCATATAAAATCCTCATCAGTAAATACTTGACACTTGGTTTAACAACCTCATAATATGCCAATTAATCATTAATTAATAGGAAAGAATATGAGTAATGAACAATAATAATTACCCAACACCAAATTTAGCCCCCTGTATTAGCCCCCGTTTGAGCCGGAGACTTTTTGGTGCTAAAATAAGCACTAGGAGTATCCATATGTCTGATCCCTGCCGGAAATAGTGGACACGAGATTAACCACATTTTCCTAACTTACTGATATAGTAATTTCTTTCAAAGGCATCCGGTGAAATGTAACCTCTATTCTCCGATTCAGCAAAGTTCTTTATCTTCTTCTTTTCACATTTCTAATTATTTTGTACCCCCCCCCCCACCTCCTTAGCCATTACATGGTAAGGAGGTGCTTTCATGTATCACAACAAGCATACCATAATCGGAAACCTTACCAGAAAACCGGAGCTGGAATACCCCAAGAGTAAGAAAGGCAGTGAATTTGCCCTCTGCAAATTCGGCGTTGCCGCCAACAAACCTAAGTCGGAAAATCCATTCTTTATCGAAGTTGTTGTTTTCGGCGCACAGGCCGAAGCTTGCGCTGAATATCTCGACAAGGGCGCACCTGTCTTCATCGAAGGCGAACCGCAGTATGATTCATGGGAAGACAAGGAAGGGAACTTTTCCTCAAAAATCTATCTGAAAGTCAACGATGTTCAGTTTCTGCCCAGAAAAGAAAAATCAAAAAACGAACCCGACAATGATACTGACAAAAAAGGCAACAGACGGAGACGCTGATGCCTGACTACAATGACAGCTACATCGAACTGCTTGAAGAACACATCCAACTGAAGCGCACCCTAGAGAAGGTGCGCCTTCTTGTATCCCTCACAGTCGGAACATCCGAAGAAAACAGAGACTATGAACGGATCTTCAATGAAATTTATCACATCATGCTTGCCGATGATGAGCGCATCGGCAGGATAACAAGCTGAAGGTGTCCTATGAAACATCTTATCCTTATCGCTATCTTCTTAACCGCCCTAACCTCTCACGCTGCGCCGTGGCTGTGCGGAGAGACAGATGTCATATACGACTCACAGAACTTCTGCGCATCCGCTTGCGGCGGTGACTGCGTTGAAATGACCCCTGATAGTGGAACGTGCAGCGGCACATATAAGAACTACGCATTTGACCGCACCACAAACAAGACGTACGCAATCACAGTAGCCACAGGCAAATGGAGGGATTTTAATTCAAGGCTGGCCATAATCCGTAACGCAAGGACAAACGACATACTTAAAGGGCTTTTATCTTTCAGCGGAGAGTCTGAAACGTGGATAGGTCTGTACGACCCGAACATGACGCAGAGCTTCAATGTTGTGAACGATACCCGCTTTAAGTGGCGGGATAACACAGTCCTTAACTACCGCAACTGGGCAGACGGGCAGCCTGATAACAAGCTGAATCCTGCGGACATAGGCAACACTGATATTTACGGCGAGCATTACGGAGTGATGAACCTCGCCGGACTCTGGAGCGATGCCGGGGCAAACGTGATGATGAATGCTCTTGTTGAGTTCTCCGGTGTACAGTCATGCGTCAGCGGCACTGTTCCCGGAGAAAACGTTAAACCCGGAGAAATGGAAAATGCTTATTGTGACGGCAGCAGTAACTGTTATCTCTGCACCGATAACATGGACATCTACCAGTGCGCACAGGGAGAAGGCGGGTATCTCTGCCCACAGGGGCAGCAGGAGTGCAATATAAATTACGCTGAAGCCGGATGCCCCGCAGGAACAGTGCTAAACCCTGTAACTGATAAGTGCGAGACTACCGGAACAACAATATGCGCCAACGGCACATATAACCCTGCTACAAACAAGTGTGAGAGCGCAGTCACAAAAACCTGCCCCAGCGGTTATACATATAACAGTGGCCTGAATAAATGCCAGGCAGATCCTGTTTGCTCCACTGGAACATACAATTCGTCTCTGAAGAAATGCACAACCGCAGCAATTCCGGCGACCTGCCCTACTGGATATACGGAATCAAGCGGTCAGTGTGTTAAAACTACTACATATTCCGGAATATATGATAGCTGTTATCTGACAACTAACATTTCTATGTCAGACCAAGAATACTATAATTCAGGACATTACAGTGGTTCTCTCGCTGTATCTGGGACTGAGATTTTTAGTTTAACAGTGATTTACGGGAATAATATTCAACATATTTGCCGTGCAAAAATAACCCCTAACTCAACTTGTACTGCAATTACATCTGAAGTCACAGGAACTTATGGTTGTGGCGGTGTAACTATATCTCTTTCCGGGACTATTTTGACAGGTTTGTACTCTTGCCCCAATGGTGGAGTGCTAGACGGCACACAATGCGTCATAACAGATACCATTCCGATGCCTGAACCGTCCTGCTCTTCCGGCTCTTACGACTCTTCTTCAGGTCAGTGCGTAACTGCACCAACATGCAGCAGCGGCGGTGTATTCAACAGCAGCACAAATAAATGCGAACTGATGGTATCAAATACATGCCCTTCAGGAATGAGTTATAATTCATCTCTGAATATCTGTCAGGCTCCGCCGCTTGTTGATGTATGCCCTTCCGGAATGACATATGACAGCGGTCTGGACAGGTGCGTTGCTCCTGCCGTCTGCTCCGGAGGCGGAATCCTTAATGCAGTATCCGACAAGTGCGAGACAGTCATTACATCCGGCAACTGCCCTTCAGGATACACCTTCGATTCTGCACTGGACATATGCAAAGCCTCTGTAATATGCCCGACAGGAGCGACATATAACGCATCTACCGACCGTTGCGAAACAGCGGTAACAACATCTTGCCCTACAGGATATACTAAAAACGGTTCAATTTGTCAGACCAACCCTGTTTGCTCGTCAGGAACATATAACTCGACTGCGAAGAAGTGTGTTATCAGTGCAACCATAGGAAGCTGTCCGGCGGGATATACGGAACAGGGCAATCAGTGCGTTAAGACGACTACATATGGTGCATCATACGGACTGGATCCCGAATGTCCATATAAGTGCAGAAAATCCGGAACAAACCAGTCGTGGTATTGTAATGGATCAAAATGGGCTCCGACTGATGGACATAATTGTATAGAAAATAATACATATATATGTCCTGATGGTGGAACAGCTTCTTACAATATCTGCACAGTCACTGAAACCGTACCGAAGCCGGGACCTTCCTGCTCTTCCGGTTTCACTTACGACTCAGCTCTCAGTATGTGCGTTAAAGCTCCTTCCTGCAACAACGGCGGTGTACTCAATTCATCCACAAACAAATGCGAACTGACGGTTTCTACATCATGCCCTGCGGGTATGACATACAACTCTGCTGCCGGCAAATGCGTTGCCTCTGCCGTCTGCTCTCAGGGTGTGTATGATGCGGCTCTTGATATATGCAAGATAAGCGTATCAACTCTTTGTCCGTCAAGCTATTCATATGATTCGGCGCAGAATAAATGCCTGAATACTCCTTCCTGCACCCAAGGGAGTTATTCTGTCACAGTTGATAAGTGCGTTGCCGATGCTGCCAAGGCGTGCCCAACCGGAACAATCCAATCCGGCACAATATGTCAGGCTGCCCCGTCATGCCAGTCCGGTTCATACGACTCCACACTTAATAAATGCTTTGCCGGTGCGACATGCCCTTCTTCCGGCAATCCCTGCGTCAATGTGGGCGGTTCATGGAAATGCTCCGCTTACGGCTGTTACAGCTCCACAGACCAGGGCAACTACAACAACGAAGATACTGATGAAGGAGCGAATGACAAGAAGGCAGACGGCGAAGTTGACGAAGCCGGTCAGTGTCTCGGCACTATATACATATTCAACGGCGGAGACCGCAGGTGCAGAAAGCCCGGTGTACAGACAGGCTTCACAGACTGCTGCAAGGATAAGGACAGTTGGTTAGGTTTAAGTGAATGTAAGCCCGCAGAACAGGCGTTAGCAACTCTGAGGGACTGGGGAGAGGTGGACGGTCAATGCCATCAAGTCGGTGAATACTGCTCCGAAAAGTGGCTCAGTGTGTGCGTTCAAAAGAAAAAGACATACTGCTGCTTCGGTTCTGCCCTCGCCCGCATCATCGGCGAACAGGGGCGGCAGCAGCTAGGCATAGGCTGGGGTACGCCGAAGAGCCCTGAATGCAGAGGCTTCACTCCGGAGGAGTTCCAGAAGTTGGATTTCGACAAGATTGACTTCTCGGAATGGTTTGAACACTACGTTGAACCTGAAATGCAGCAGAATATCAACGAGAACATCAGAAATGCCTTTGAGAACATTCCTGTTCCGGTGGTGCAGTGATGAAGAAGCGTTATTTCATACCTGTGTTCACGGTTCTCTTCGTTCTCAACCTCATTGCCGCACATGCGGGTAGGAATATTTCTGAAAGTGTTCCTTTCAAGTGGTTCTTCTTCAACCGCTTTGAAACGCCGGAATACGGGGATTATGTGATGTTTAAAAGCCAGCGTGACCCAAAAGGAATAATCCCTGAGGGCGTGCCGCTGGTGAAGCGCATAGCCTGCTCCGGCGGGATGTTTATTCAGGTGGACGAAGAAGGTTTTAAGTGTGACGGCAAGCTCATTTCAGAACGCACAGACCCGGACAATATGACCTTCTTTTATGAAGGCATAATCCCTGAAGGGATGTTCTTTGCGGCGGGGGATCATCCCCGCTCATACGATTCAAGATTATGGGGGCTTATCAATGAAGAAGATATTATCGGCGTTGTTCATCCTTTGTTTTAGCATCATAGCCTTTGCCTCTCCGAAATTTTCGGATGGACTGCTCGACAGAATCAGTGAGCTGAAGGGAGACAACAAGACAAAATCGGAAGAGAATCTTCAGAAGCCGAAAGTTGAAAATAATCCGAAGCTTAAACTGCCGGATAATCCGGCAATGAAAGCAAGAGCCGAGAAGGTTGCGGCCGAGGACATACCTGAGCTGATGAAACAGGTGGACGTTTACAGAAAGCAGATAGCAAAGGACACGGTGGGCATCGATGACAATTCATCCTGCTGGGATGACCGTGCGGATCTGAACGACCTGCACCTGTATGTATTCATTTCAAGCAGCATTCCCGAAGAGACTTTGAAGACATATGCCAAAGATATGCAGAAGCTCCCAGGCGCAATCATGGTAATGAACGGCACAGTGGGCGGAATCAACAACATCATGCCGACAATAGACCTGCTCACAAAGATGTCCTGCGGAAAAACAGTCAACGAACTCAAGAAAGAAGATACTAAGTGCCAGATGGCAAGGACGGATATTAACCCTTTCCTCTTCCGTGCATTTGATGTTCAGGCAGTTCCTGCATTTGTCTATTCCGAAGTGCCGTACAATGAGCTGATGCAGAAAGTCACCATGGGAGACAATGTTACCGGCGGTTTCATCAAGTTCTCAGGTGATGTTTCAATCGATCACGCCCTCTTCCGCTTTGAGGGCGAGGGAGTGGCGGCGGCAAAGACTATGCGGAAGCAGCTCAAATCCGGAGGCTTCTATGAGGGGATGTAGCTTCTTTATAATAATCCTTCTCCTTACATCTCTCTCTTACGCTGATGCAAATGAAGGCAAGAGCCGGGCTAACACAATCGGAAAGCAGATGCAGGACAGCTATTCTGACCCGAAGGATGCAAAGAATAAGCTGATGAACCCTGTGATCAGCTCCACAAAGATGAGCACCATGTCCGCTTCATATAAATGCCCGGACACAGAGAAGGTGTTCTCTTCATCTTCTGAATGTGCTTCAGAATGTTCATCAACATGCGTTAAGAATGAGTTTGACGCTATGATTCAATGCTCCAGCGAGGAAGAGGCACTTTCAATAATGCCCGCAGGTTTCGGAACAGGCGGAGAAGTTCAGCTTCAGGTTGCATTTGACACAGACCTTGACGGCACAAAGGATCAGACATTCACAACATCAAACATATCAGGCTTCTGCACAAACGGCTATGTGAGCTGCACACCCGGCACATGGAACAACTGCAAATACTTTGAATTAGGCGTTAAGCATAAATGTGAGAACAGCGGCGCAACATATGACACTTACCGTGAGTGCAGCACATCATGCGGCGGAGTCTGCACCCCTGCGGACAACAAAGTCACTGCAACACAGAGACCTGTCACAGAAATGAGGCATGCCGGAGGCTGCTACTGCGCCAACGCATCGTGCGGAAGCTCATTCAATGCAACGTTTCAACAGTCACTCGGTTACTTCGGCGGCGGAATCAGCGCACATCTGATGAATGAACTTGGAATAGTCATCTCCGACACTAAGATTGATGTCACCACGCTGTCTGTAAAATATCTTGGTGCATCCGCCACGTCCTGCGCCGGAGCTGAAGAGAATGTGGAGGGGCTGAAGCGTTCTTATCAGCTCGGAGAAAAGCCTGACGCAAGTGAAGAACTGCTTAATCAGATGGCGGATCCTGACAGCAAATACAACACGGTCATGGAGCCGTGGACTAACAACATCAGTAACCATGAATGCGCTATCAGAAATACTCCCATGGTAAATACGGGAGAAATTGACGAGTTCTGGTGTACTCCGGGCAGTATCACAACAAGAACTGTAAATAGAAGCGGTTCATACAGCGACAGGCAGTTCACTCAGCACTATCAGTGCGTTGATGAAGACGGTGACGGACGTGGTGAAACAATGCGCTATAAGCTTGATTGTGCAAACCAAGGAGAAGGCTACAGCAGATGCGATAACTCAACATCAACCGGCTGGCAGTCAGTATCACTCAATTCATATCCGGGCGGTGATCGGAGTTCCGGGGCACGGGTAAGCGTCCGTTGGGGTTCTGACGGCGGGGTGGATACTGCACAGTTGCTCTATAACGTGACATGCTCTGAATCGCTCTGCCAGTTGAAGCATTGGGCATATGTTGGGCGTTATGGCTCTGGTAACAACGCTCTCACAACTACCACACTCTCTTCAATGAGGGAAGAGATCCTGACAGTCTCAAGGAATGATACATGTACAGCTTATGCCGAGGATCCCGACTGCCGTTTGTATGAAGAGGAAATTAACGGCACAGACACCGTATCAAACTATATAGCAACAGGCATGATGTTCCAGAGCAAATGCACGGAAGTTTCAGGCAACTCCGGCAAATATATCGTATGCGACTACGGAGACAGGTTTGATGTCACAGGGGCATCGAAGAGCTTCATCACAGCAGATGGGGTTCAGAGGTACGCTGATCCGTCTGTATATACCATTTCAAGCAAGGCTGACGGCATGGAATACTTTGAGATTAAGCGCACATACACATGCGAAACGGACACGGAATTTGACTTCTCCGGAGCGAAAGCCCAGGGCGACATGATCGGCAGCACAATTAACCGGGATACGGGTGATTTCAATTATCTAGTAGACGGGCAGACAAACTCCGGCAATGTGAAAATAGACACAGACGGGTATGACTCATGCACATATTCATGCGTTGTCCAGACAGGAAATCAGGACACGGAAGTATTCCCGGATCAGGAGACACGCCGGACAACAACGGACATAGTTACCGAGGAACGCCCCTGCGGTGTTGACAGGAACACTGCTGAACGCACATGCCCGTATGACCAGCTCACGGAATCAATTATCAAAGACTGCACATGCACAAACGCATTCAATCAGGTCATTGCCGGCTTCGGCATTGTCAGTGATGCGGTTAAGGACATGATTTGCAGCGGAGATTAATGGAGGACAGATATGTATAATCTGCTTGAAAAGCTTCAGGAAGAACAACCGGAGTTCATAACGGCAAAGATTGCTGATTGCAGCACCATTTATAACAGCCTGTGCCGTTATGCACGGGAAATATCATATAAATCAGAAGCAGCAGTAAATATATTTGAAGTCAATGCAACGGATGCACCACAATTTGCTGATAAATCATGGCTGGAGCTTCTGACATCAAAGAATGACAGGACAAGAAATGTGATGCTCGAAGCCATGAATAACCCTGACTACTATTTCACATCAATGAAGAAGGACATTGCATATAAAAGAGTCGGTCAGCACACTATCGTATCTGATGGATGCCATTACAGAACAGCAGTGGCCAAGGCAATGCTGTTCAGAGCCGGAAAGTACAACTTCAAAGGGATTGACCTTACTGACTATCTTATTGATTTTTCAATGGCAGAATCTCACAGATATTTACGGAAACTCCTGAATACAAAAGGTCTGTATTTTCCGGACGGTAAGTCAAAAATCCTGCCCCGTCTATTCTTACGGAGAACCGACATCAAAGAGGGAGTCGGCTGGAGAACAGAAAGATACACACCGGTTATTCAGATAAATAATCTGAAAACCGGCGGGAAGATGGATCTCACAACTGCAAAAGATGTGTTGGATCTCATATCCGAACTGCACTCAAGCCCGATTCTCCGGAGATTCCGTTCAAACAGCTACGCAAAGTTTCTGCGCTGATTCTCAAACCCGAACCTCCTTAGCCATTTACATGGTAAGGAGGTTCAATATGTTTCAAAAAACTCTTTCAGCATTTCTCTTACTTCTCATTTCAGGTTCTGCCCATGCCAACTGGGTGGAGGACTGGTTTGACACCATGAACACAACAAGCCCCAGCTCGTACCAAGGGCAGGAACGGGGCTTCGCCACGGCAGGCGGCTTTCAGGCACGCATGAGAGTAAAAACCGACAACCTCATGACTATCTCCCCTCCCCGCCTTAATATCGGCTGCGGCGGGATTGATATTTTCATGGGCGGTTTCAGCTTTCTCAATGCTGATTACATCGTAGACAAATTTGAGCGTATCATTCGCATGGCTCCTGCTCTGGCGTTCCAAGTTGCGCTGAATGAGCTGTCTTCGACGATATCCGAAAAGGTTGAAGGCATGGAGCAGGTGATGAACACACTCAATGCTCTTCAGCTTGATGAGTGCCAGGCAGCGAAGGCAGTTGCAACGTACACAGTAGACATGGTGAAGTCGGGTCCAACTCAAGCAACAAGCACAATATCTCAAAATATCTCAACCGGCTGGGATAATTTCTGGGACACAGCTCTCAAAGATACAAAAGAAAAGCCGGGAAAAGCCTTAAAGCAAGCAATAGATTCATCTTCGATGCCGGCAGCATTAAAAGCTGAACTGAAAAAAGGCGGCAGTCTGCTTGCCAATGCAGGCGGAAAGTTCGGACTCACAACAAATGAAATCAACCAGCTTCGTGCCCTAATTGGAGATGTAGAGATTGTTTTTACAGATAAACTCAGCTTTTCTTATGAACCCGGATGCGATAATGCAACTTATGAAAACTTAGTGACAGGCAAACCCCTTTCAAAGACAGTTTCAGGTACATGCTTTGATTCTGCCGGTGATAATCTGAACGAGAGAACCGGCAAAATACTCGACTCTCTTGCTGACAAGCTTATGAACTCACCTTCTGATGCACCCAGTGAAAAGGAAATCGGCTTTATAGCAATCAACCCTATCCCGGCAAAACATTTCCTGAATATAGCAAAAAGATACGGCAAGAATCAGGTTCTGATTGTTAAAGATGATCTGCGGACTCCTTCTGCATATGGCTTTGCATATGCAATATTCACAAACATGACAGAAAACCTTAAAGACACCATCGAAGACTATCTCACATGGATAAAAAGCGGAGATCCTGATTTGACTATATCAACGGTTACAGCCACTGAGAAATTGCTTGCAAAAGTCAAAGAAAAGCAGATTGAGGCAAAGAGCAAGTATGAGGTCAAGCTCAAGGAGATGAATAGTCTGGAAACAAAAATCCAGACTTATGAAAACCTCCGGCAGACTATCACCAAGATAGTTAAAGACAACCGTCTCTCTCTTCCTGAATAGGCGGTGACTCATGCAGTTTGAATATTACGTTTACGGAGATTTCCGTTCAGCAGTAAACGCATTTCACATGATAGCGAACCTGTTCAGTAATCACACTTATCAGAGCTGGTTCACCGTAGTGATGCTGCTCACAATTGCGGCATTTGCTTTTCAGGCAGCAGCGGAGAGAATATTCGGTGCGAAGGCTTCTGATGCTATCTGGATTAAACGGGTAATGATAGGAACAGTTCTTTACAGCATATTCATGGTTCCTACTGTTACTATGCATGTCTATGACCGTGTCAAAAACAAGTATGAAGCAGTCGGCGGAGTCCCCGCCGGTGTGGGGCTAGTAGGAGGTCTGACAAACGGCTTCACAAGAGAGAATACTGAACTGATAGAGACTGCCGGAAGCCCCATCATGCACATTGATGACATAGGCTTCGGGCACGGCTATGAAATGTTGTCTGCTATATCAGCTCTGGGTTCAATCGGTGTTGCTCAGGATATGAATCTGGCAAACACTTTGAAAGATTACTTCAATAACTGCGTTGATCAGATGCAGGTTCATGGGGATCTGGATGTCGATGGTATGTGGAACGGTAACGGCAAAGATCTTCTTGAAAACATCACCACCGATTACAGGATGTTTAACACTATAATCTACAGTGATACAGGTCAGGAAAGCGTATATTGTGCTGAAGCGTCCGGCTATATAAATTTAGAACTGAGAAAACCGGAAAGAGTTAATAAGGCGTTCGCTGTTTTTTGCAGCAGGATGAATTATGATCCGTCCGATACTCAGGAATATCTTATGTGCCGTCAGAAGTTCAGAGGAGTGTATAATGCTTTCGGCACAACAAACACGGTCGGATATAATGAAACAAATATCTTCGCATCAGCCGTGGTCGCACAGATATATCTGATTGACGGCATAAACGCCGGATCTGAGCGGGCCAAGGAGATAGCCCGCAGCATGGCAACAGCGAGTGATGCTGTTTCAGGTGCAATGGCAGCGGACTTTATGCCGATGATTCAGGGTATGGTATCTACCATTCTGATTTCTCTATTCGTTATCGTGGCACTGCTCATGTATGTTGCGCCAATGGATGCCTTCAAATTTTATTTCGGTTTATGGATCTGGTTTCTCACATGGGTTCTGGTGGACGTGGTGATCAATATTCAGGTTCAGAACTATGCTTATGAGGTATTCCGGGAGATACGGGAAACAGGTCTGAGCCTGACTACATTCTTCAGCATAGGCGACAGGTCAGCACAGGTTCTCGGCTGGTACGGTAAGGCGAGATGGATGAGCATGACAATAGCCTCGATGATGACTTACGGTATATTCAAGTTCGGCGGCGGTGCGGCATTTGCAAGCTTCGCAGGGGCACTCGGCGCAAGCTATTCCGGTCAGGCAGCAAGTCAGGGCGCACAGATAGGCGCACCCGGCGGAGAAGCGGCGCAGTATAAGAAAGGACTGGATGACCTTTCTATGGTTCCCGCAACGACTATGGGAGCAATCAATTCAAGGCAGTGGTATCAGTCTGCATCAACAATGAGATCATCTGAAATAGGGCAGACTATAGGTCAAGGCGAAAGTCTGGCAGAAGAAGCCGCTAAAAACTTTGGAGGTAATGCAATGGATCTCGGAAGAATGATCGGCAGCGGCGCAGCTTACAATCAAATCAAAAGCGGCCACGCCACATCCATGCTTGAGGGAGCAGGTTATGATGCTGAACGTGTTGCTTCCGGGGAAACCTACAACACTATGGGCAACACCGGAGCGGCGGAAGGTTCCAGAGCCGTTGAAAAAGAAAACGGGCTTAATGATGGAGAACTTCTTGCAACCGGCGGAGTCGGCAGGAACCTGAAGTATTTCACTGACGCAAAATTCCGGGAAAACGAAGCCAATGAATCCGGAGAAAGCCTTCTGGCTGAATACCAGAAAGAATCCAATATAAGGACTATCGCAACTGATGACGGCATACTCCACTATGGAAAAGCACCTGACGGCGCGGTTGTCAGCAGTGATCTGCGCTCCGGTGAAACCGGCTCACACTCTTTCTTCAACCAGAAAGTCAATGTGGACGGCAAGGAACTCACGCTCTCCGGAGAAGCTTCACAGCGAGGCGGTCAGCTCACTGTGAACGGAACAGACGAACACGGTAACGCTTACTCAATCTCCGGGCTCGGCAGCATGAGTGATGACGGCATCGACTTCTCGGCAACTTCCAGATTTGTTCAGTCCAAAGAAGAATCTATGCGGGGAACAATGTTCAGCGGCTTCATTGACACTGATGGTGACGGCAAAGGTGACCGCTACACTGACATAAGCTTTGATACTGCAACAGGACTCATCACAGCCAGGCGTGACGGCAAGAACTTCACCTTCAAAGGAGATATTTCCGACTATGACGCTGAAAACAAGATGATTTCCATCTCTCCCGGTAGTGAAGTCTCATGGACGGCTCAGTATAAGGATGTTCAGGTTAGGACAACAGACGGCAAGGATGTCAGTCTGGTCGGAACAGTCGAAGCATCCGGAACAGGTATGCCGGGCGATAACTCAATGATCCGCCTGAAGGGACAAACCTCAGACGGCTTCATGGCAAACATCGAGGGCAAAGGAAACGTTCTACGTGCCGCCCATGGTGACGGTCATGTCCTCAACGGTCTTGCCTCAGTTTCCAGACTGGAGAAAACAGACACCAAAGACAAACTTACCAGAGAAAGCGAAGTGGATGAAAAGATCCAGAGAACGGAAGATACCGTTGAAAACAAATTCGTCCGTGCAACCACGGAAAGCTATGGAGATTCTGTCAATGTAGATGGCCTTGCAGCAATCATCAATCCTAACCCGAATATGTTCGGCCGTGTTGCTAGCGCAGAATCCAAAGAAAACATTGCTGAAGCCTCAATACAGGTTGCTCAGAGCATTGCGAAGAATATACCGGAGAGTGTGAGATTTAGCATGGGCAGCAGTGAACGATACCAAAATACTTTATCCGGTGGAGTATCAGGTCAAGCATCAGGGGGTGTTGGTTTCAGTCAAGGAAACAACTCAGCTTCAGCCAACGGAGGGGTTAATGCAGGTATGTCAGTTCAAAGAATCAAAGAATCCAGCGAAAGTACGTCTCAAGATAAAGATGCACTTACCTACCTTTATGGCACAACAATTTATAACGCCCGTATGGATGCTGATAAGCTTGTTGAAAGCGGTAAAATAGACAAAGCCGATGTGGATGATTACATCGCCAGCAGGGTAACAGATGTCAGTAAGGAGCTTGTCGGAAATGCAACAGGCATCCAGAATGACAGATATATCCCTGATTATGCCAACGGAGACAACCCTTTAATGCGGGATAACAACGATATTAACGATACCGCATTTGCAAAAGCCTTTGAAGCTTCTAAGGGCGGATTTAAGACGGAAAAATAATTGACAAAAGGAGAATTAAAACTTGAGAATATGCTCAGACAGGCTATAATTAAAGTATAGGAGATGTATCATGGGAATTGTGGTTGCAGTGATTGTTATGGTTGCTTTTGTTGCTCTTCTGGTATTCTTGCCAGCAGATAAATTTTTGAAAAATACGAATTCTGATAACCATGAAAGGATAAATAGTAGCCATGATAAATTTAAAAATGAACTCCTTTTTCCAGACTATATTCATGACCCTAAATACAGCCGAATGAGCGGTAATATTTATCACAAAGACTAATTACCCCAGCCGGAGCTAAAAACTCCGGCTTTTTTTATATCTTCTGAACCTTCAAGCTCCTACACAGAACATTAAAATACGATAATTCACTCCAATCAGCATAGTGTCCAATTATATAAACTCTCAATTTTGCACGGGTAAGAGCCACATTCAAGAGGTTAGGCTTGCTGCATACCCAGTTACGGCTGCCTGCTCCAACTTTCCCAGTTGCAGAGCCAAGAACAATAAACACAATATCCGCTTCTTTCCCCTGAAATGTATGCACTGTGCCACATTGAACCTTCCCTGATAAACCTAGCTTACGAACCGCTTTCTGCGCTGCGTAGGCAACCTTTCTAAAGGGAGCAATAACATAAATGACTGCTTCTTTTCCGTTACCGACGATAGGATAGTCTTCTTTCAGTCTTTGCAAAGTTTCAGATAAAAATTCAATCTCTTCCTGAACAACCTGCCCCTGCGAAAAACCTTGTACGTCAAGCCAGCAGCTATTTCCAAGCACACAAGAAATTTGTTCAGGCTTTTTGTTCGCCTGAACCATCTGATTGCCGTATGCAATTTCGTTGGAGACCGAAAACATCGGTTCAATGCACCGTCTGTGCCCTCTTAACGGTAACCCTACCCACGTATCCCCAACATATGAGCCGTACTCCATGGTACGATCGGCTAACGTCTGAACAGAAGCTGTAAGCGGGCATAAACATTCATCAATCTTGTAGTGCCGTTTCATCTTATCAACGATGATATTCGGAACAGTCATTACAGGCTCAATCTGCATAGGGTCACCGATGATAACAGCTCTTCGGGAACGCCAGATCGCCCCTGCCGCCATCTGCGGAGTTGATTGCCCTGCTTCGTCAACAAGCAGCCAGCCTAGCGTTTCTTTGCCCAATCCTTTGAAAAGCCTTGAAAATGACGCAAATGTCGTTGAAACCACAGGAGTTATGAAAAAGAGCATATTCCATATTGAGAGTAATTCATCAGCGGATATAACCCCACCCTTGCTATTCAACAACCCCTTTACAGCCTTCATGTTTGCGTCCCACTTGCCAGCCGTAGCGCACATTGTCCACTCATGAAGCTTCAAAGCTGCTAAGAATAATTCCGAGCGCAATACTTCAACTTCTTTTGTAGTCCATAAGCTTTTGAGATGTATTTTTTGTTTCTCCTGGGCAAAGAATTTCTTATCAGGAAAATTTATACCTTTAGTTTGTAGAGGGTTAAATAAAGACTGTAATTTTTCAAGTTCTAAGAGAATAGCTTTCTTCTGTTCATGTAGCTCGTCTATTACAGATTTATTGAGTTTCGATAAAGAATCAATTTTATCATCAATACATTTAAACTCTTTATCAATGAGAATAATCTTGTCATTCACAACGATATAGCCCTGTTCAAGCTTCTCGTACCCTTCCAGCCAAAGCTTATATGATTGGAACTTAAACCAAACCGCTAAAATCCACGGTTTACGACGCTCATGCTGTCCGAGCCTAATCTTTTCATTCTCTTGCTGCCGTTCCAGAGATTTCTTTTCTGACCCTAATGCTTCTTTTTGAGAGACAAGTTCATTTATATGAATACGAATCTGCTCACTCTTTTTATTTTCCTCGGCAAGCTTACTTTCAACATCAATTAGTGCTTCTTCTAGTTCATATATTTCTTCAATAAACGGTTGCAGACTGATAATATGTTCTTTGTAAGAATTAAATATTTTAAGCTTTTTCTGAAAATTATCTTTTGCAGCTTTCCAGTTTTTTGCAGCCTCTTTATAATTACTTTTCCAATGTTCCAAATAAAGCTTCATCGTGCATGGCATACCATGAACAAAAATCTTTTTCACATGCTGAGACTGGACAATACAACTGCTGAATTTTATTTCAATTTCACTTGTTGACGGATTCTGAAAATAATCGGATACCGATATATATTCAGCACTATCAGGTCTTTTTTTAACTTTTTTAAATATCCATATATCATTTGCTTTGCTGTCTGGTTCACCAAAGAGATTTTCAATATCAGACTGATTCGTTTCGTTTTTTATTACGATATTCTTTAAGAGTTCAGTATCCCTCCCCTCAAAAGGATCATAAACCTTACTGATAAATTCATGTTTATTAACGGCATTGCCTAGAGGTGCAGCCACTAATCCCCATGCGTTTTCACCAAATTTATTCAGGGCAACTTCTTTTATATAATTTGTATCAAGAAAAGCTTCAGAATCAATTTTTGTCGGTATTTCTGCTGATATATTTTTGACGGCATTATTATTACTGCTGGCAACGACTATCTGTGTGTTCTGCATTATGTTACAGTCAAGACTGTAAACCTTTATATTTTCTGATGAAAATTCACCCTTAAACAAGTCTTTCGGGTAACGCAGATCAGATATTTTCTCGGCTCTTTTGATTATCACATCGGCGACTACGTCCTGAAGCAGTGTTGTCTTACCTGTTCCTGGCGGACCATTAACGGAGATAAGTTTTGAATGTGGCTCTGAAGAGTCCAGTATTTTGAATACTGCTGCTTGTTGAGCAAGCATAAGGGAATGTTCGGGATTGGTAGCCCATCTGCCCTGCGGTAATAGCTCCGCTCTCAGGCACTGCTTCAAGTATGTTTCGTTAGCGAGAATATCTCTTCTGTCTTCTGAATCTGTAGTAGATAGGTATGTCTCAAGAGCTTGCCCAAATACCTGCCCTGAGTTATTCACGAGTGTATCAAGATCTGAAAGGAAAAAGGAGTTAATCAGGTCAGAATCCGTACTTATTTCAGAATTGTTTTTTAAACCAAAACATCTTACAAAAACTTCAATATTTTCTTCTTCCAGAGGGTAGCGGATAATTTTGGTAATCAGATCGATTTCATCATGGATAAAATCCCAATCAACTTGCTTTTTGTCATCGTTTACAGAGATTTTACTTGATATTCTGCCGTCAAAGGCAAGGGAGTAGTTTTGAAGCTCGTCATTAATACTTTCTAAACTTTCGGGAATGCTTAGTTTTTCAATACCTATAATAAAGCTTGCTAGGGCGTAGCTTTTTTCAACAGGTTTCCCTTTTCCGTCAACACAGAAAACAGCGAAACAACCGCTGCTTTCATCAATCCTTTCTTTTTCACCGATACTCATTTCAGGAGAATCAGGAATAAGGCTTAAAATATGCCTGATAATATGTTGCTTGGAAGTAAATCCTAAATAAACCTGAAAATAAACCTTATCGCTAATGGACTTCTGCCACGGGAAGGGCTTTCCTAAGTTTTTGTTATATGAACTATATGCAAAAGTTCTTTCATCGTCATCTTTTTGTAACGAAGGAATATCAAATATCTCTACAGCTCGCCAGAATTTCAGAATGTTTGTTACTCGTTGTCTGTCAGCCATCTTTACCCTTTAGTTATGTTTTGAGCAAATGCGCTTATAGGGTAACATAAATTTTCAAAATGTGTTATTCGAAATGGGAAAATCGGAAGGATGAAAACTGAAAATGATCTTTGATTTCAGTTTATGCTTGATGTCAATTTGCTTACAGCAGCATTTTATAGCAATAAAAAAAGGCGCTG